>CAVRIR010000004.1:0-848514 GCA_963721305.1 uncultured Acidimicrobiia bacterium | reverse complement strand
AGGTGATGGTGTCCGGTTTCAGGAGATCCCGGATGCCTGTCGCGAGACATAGCGGACATGAGCATGAAGGACCGTGCGCATGGATCTGGCTGGCTATGTCATCAACGCGGTGCTGGTCGAGGGACGCAGTGTCAAGGAGGTGTGCGAGAGCCATGACATCTCGCGTAGCTGGCTGTATGAGCTGATCGCTCGCTACCGCGAGCTCGGCGACGACGGGCTTCGGCCGCAGTCCAAGCGGCCCCGCTCGTCACCGACACGGGCCGCGCCGGGGATCGAGGACGAGATCGTCGCGCTGCGCAAACAGCTCACCGACCTCGGCGTCGACGCCGGCGCGCACACGATCCACTACCACCTGCAGCGACGTCACCGGCGCCGTCGTCGAGCGGTGCCGTCGGTGGCGACGATCTGGCGGGTGCTGTCCCGGCGGGGTTTCGTCACCCCACAGCCCCAGAAGCGACCCAAGAGCTCCTGGCGGCGGTTCCAAGCCGAGCTGCCCAACGAGTGCTGGCAGGCCGACACCACCCACTGGGCCCTCGCCGACGGCACCGACGTGGAAATCCTCAACGTGATCGACGACCACTCCCGCCTGCTCGTCGCGTCCCGCGCCTTCGTGACGGCCAAAGCCGCCGACGTGGTCGAGACCTTCCACCTAGGCGTGTCAGAGCTGGGCCTGCCCGCCTCGATGCTCACCGACAACGGCGCCATCTTCACCGCCGAGAGCCGCAACGGCGCCTGCGCCATCGAGCTCGAGCTGCTCGCACTCGGCGTCGACTACAAACACTCCCGCCCCTACCACCCCCAGACCTGCGGCAAAGTCGAACGCTTCCACCAGACATTGAAGAAGTGGCTCGCCAAACAACGCCGCGCCCGGACCGTCGCCGCGCTGCAGACCCAACTCGACCGGTTCCGCACCTACTACAACACCATCCGACCGCACCGCGCGCTCGACCGGCGCACCCCCGTCCAGGCGTTCGCCGCCCGCACCAAGGCCACACCACGCCGAGCCGGCATCGTCGTGTCCACCGAACATCGCGTCCGCCGAGACCGCATCGACACCACCGGCAAGGTCACGCTGCGCTACCACTCCAAGCTGGTGCACCTCGGCATCGGCCGCCGCTACCGCGGCATCCGCGTGCTACTGCTCGTCGCCGACCGCCACGTGCGCGTCATCAACCTCGACGGCGAACTACTAGCCCAGTTCAGGATCGACCCGTCGAAGCAATACCAAACCCAAATCAGGCCCGGACACCATGCCTAAATTGTCCGGGATGTCACGCGACACCCGTCCGGGATGTCTCGCGACACAACAGTGGTGGAGGTGATGGGATTCGAACCCACGGCCTCTTCGATGCGACCGAAGCGCTCTAGCCAGCTGAGCTACACCCCCGGGGTGGAGAGACGAGGATAGTCCGCCCGGACGGCTGGGCGTCCTGTCAGCGAGTCGATGCCACAACGCCCAGGCGGCGCGGATCTCGGAGCGTCAAGGGTCGGGCAGGGTCCGGTCGATCGACTCTCGCAGACGGGTCTGCAACACGGTGGTCGTGACGTCGCCCCGGGTGCGTTCGAGTACGGCCCGCAAGGCGTCCAACGTGCGTCGGAGGCCGCCCGTGATCGCGTCCGGGAAGTCGACAGTGACGAGCGCGTCGTAGACGTCGTCCATCACGCCCAACAGCTCCTCACCGCGGGACAGCTGGCCGGCCCGGAGAAGGTCGAGCAGATGCCGGCGGAGCTCGCTCGCCGCCTCGGCGAGTCCCTTCATCCACGACGTCGGGAAGACGCCCAGGTCCTCCGCGGTGGGCAATCGTTCGTCCGCCACCAACGCGGCCGTGAGCCGCGCCTCGGCGTACTCCTTCTCGGCGTCGGCGAGGAAGCCTGCATACGCGACAGCCGGGAAGCGGGTCAGCGCGTCCTGTGCTTCCCGCAACGCGTGCTCCGCTTCGGACGCGAGGGCGGCGGCTTCGGCCGGCTCGTGGCGGTGGACGGCGCGGATGGAGCTTCCGCACGCACGGATCACCCGGCGGCAGGCGGCGAGGCCGATCTCCCGAGCCCGATGGGCGTCAGCGAGCGACGACGCGAGGCGCTCGACGTCGGCGCGCAGCTCTTCCCGCCGCGTCACCCCGCCCGCCCGCGGCTCGGGATCAGCTACCGGATCGGCGCAGCGCCAGCGCGGGCTCGGGCGCCCTGGTCTGGCGGCCGGGCAGGTAGCTCACCTTGGTCTCGCGCTCGGCGGAGCGCTGCTGCGACTGGACGAGCAGCACGACGTAGCCGACCAGCATCAGGTCGCACACCATCTGCAAGCCCCACACGGGGCCGCCCATGATCACTGCCAGCGGGAAGGTCAGGACGGCGGCGGCGAGCAGGGTGAAGAGCACGTCACGGCGACGCCTGCGGGCGGTGGCCCGGCTCATGCGCACGGATGTCACCATCGGACCCCGGGCCGGGTGAACGGCAGAGGTGGCTGCGGCGACGGGCGAGCGGCCTGACGATGGCGCGGCGCCCGAGTTGGCGGTGCCGGCGCGGCGCTCGAGGACGGAAAGCTGGTGCTGGAACGACGAGATCGAGTCTGCAGGGCGGCTCTCGCTGCGGTTGTGCAGATACGGGGGCAACAGCACTGCCGCCCAGATCACGGCAAGGATGAAGAGCACCAACAGTGTCACGCTCCGTGCCTACCTTTATGACTCAGGGGACCGTAACCCTCCGCGGCGAAGCAGTGGTGGATGGGTACGTGTGGTCCGGGTGAACGGGGAAAAGCCGACCGGTTACGGGCCGATCGCGGTTGTTACGGTTGTACTACGAACGCGCGACGGTAGTCCAGCGGCTGCTTGCATTGCGCGTGCGCGAACTTTTGGGTGTTCGTACCAATTACAGGCCGAGCTCGTCGTCGAGGTCAAGCGCTCGACGGTAGGAACCCGATCGCCCGCCGGTCTTCTCCCACAGGGTGATCTCGCTGATCACCATCGACCGGTCCGCGGACTTGCACATGTCGTAGATCGTGAGGCAGGCGACCGAGCACGCGGTCATGGCCTCCATCTCGACGCCGGTGCGGTCGACGGTGTCGACCTGCGCCTCCACCTCGATGTAGGTGTCCTCGATGCGGAAGTTGACGAGGACGGAGCCGACGAGCAGCGGGTGGCACAACGGAATCAGGTCCGGCGTGCGCTTGGCCGCCTGGATGCCCGCCACCCGGGCCACGGCGAGCACATCACCCTTGGTTACCGCCCCACGTGCAACGAGCGACGTCGTGTCGGGCTGCATGATCACGCGGCCCCTGGCGATCGCCCGCCGATGCGTGGCTTCCTTGGGGGTCACATCGACCATGCGGGCTCGCCCGAGTGGATCGAGGTGGGTCAACCCGCGGTCACTCACGGGCGGGCAGTCTAGGCGCCGAGCAGGTCAGCCGCCGATCTGGCTCATCGAGCGGCGGGGACGGATGAACTGCACCTGGTTCACCATGTGGCCGGCCCACTTCGACCGAACGCACCGCGTCACCGCCGCGGCGAGGTCGTCGTCGGATCCGCCGCCCCGCAGCAACGCCCGCAGATCGGTCTCGTCGAGCGCGAAGAGGCACGAGCGCAACTGGCCGTCGGCGGTCAGCCGCACCCGGTCGCACGAATCGCAGAACGCGTTCGTCACGCTGGCGATGACCCCGACCTCTCCCCGACCGTCCCGGTAGCGCCAGACCTCGGCCGGCTCGGCATCGTGCTCCGCCTGGTCAGTGCTGACACCGGCGTGGGGCTCGAGCGGGAACACCGCGTCGATGGCGGCCACGATCTCGTCACGGGAAACGACCTTGTCGGCCGTCCATTCGCCCGACGCGTCGAGCGGCATGAACTCGATGAATCGCACGCTGACGCCCCGCTCGCGCCCGAAGGCCGCGAAGTCGATGACCTCGTCGTCGTTGACTCCACGCACCAGCACGGCGTTGACCTTCACCGGTGCGAGCCCGGCGTCGAGCGCGGCGTCGACGCCGTCGAGCACCTGGTCGAGGCAGTCCCGCCGAGTCAGCTCGATCACCCGGTCGCGGCGCAACGAATCGAGGGAGATGTTCACGCGCCGCAGCCCCGCCGCGGCGAGGTCGTGCGCGATCAGCCCGAGGCTCGTGGCATTCGTCGTCAGGGACAGATCGACGTCCAGGGCGGCCAGGCGCTCGACCAGCACCGGCAGCCGGGCCCGTACGGTCGGCTCGCCTCCGGTGAGGCGGATCGATGTGAACCCGAACCGCTCGACCATGAGCCGGGCGACGCGCTCGATCTCCTCGAAGGACAGCAGCTCGGATCTGGGCAGCCACTGCATCCCTTCGGCCGGCATGCAGTACGTGCAGCGCAGGTTGCAGCGATCGGTCACCGAGATCCGCAGGTCTCGATGCACGCGCCCGAAACGAGTCGGTGAGCGGCTGCATAACGATGGTCCAGGCTACCGGGGAGGTTGCACGAGGTCACCGGTGACGATCACCTGCACCGTCTCGCCGGCGGCGACGCCGTCACCGTCCGGAAGCACGGCGAGCGCGTTGGCCGCACCCATCGCCGCCAGCTGATGTGATCCCTGCCCACCCGCCGATCGGGCGACGAGCGAGCCGTCTTCGGCGGAGACGACGACCCGCGCGAAGTGGATCTTGCCGTCGGGCCGCCGGCGCAACGACTCTGCGGCAGCCGCCGCCAACTGCGGACGATCGAGCTCGTGCGGCCCGAATCCCATCATCTTGCGCAACGCCGGCCGCGCCAGCAGCTCGTACGACACGAGTGATGACACCGGATTGCCGGGCAGCCCGAACACCGACATCGACCCGACCGTGCCGAACGCGAACGGCTTCGCGGGACGGATGGCGATCTGCATCCAGCGCATGTCGTCGGCGAGTTGTGCGAGCACAGCTTTCACCTCGTCGAAGTCACCCATGCTCACGCCGCCGCTCGTCAACAGCGCGTCGCACGTCGTTGCCGCCGACTCGATCGCCTCGGTGAGCAGGTGCTTGTCGTCGCGCACCACGCCGAGATCGATCGCCTCGAACCCGTCGGCCACGACCAACGCGCGCAGGGCGTGCCGGTTCGAGTCACGCAGCTGGCCCGGCCGCAGCGCGGTACCGCCGGACACGAGCTCGTCGCCGGTGGACAGGATGCCGACGCGCGGCCTGCGGGTCACGACCACGTCAGTCACGCCGACGCTGGCCAACACGCCCAGGTGCGCGGCGCGCAGGACCGTTCCGACCTCCGCCACGACATCGCCCTTTCGGACGTCGTCGCCCGCGGTGCGGACGTGTTCACCGACCGACGGTGCGGCTTGGATGCGCACTCGAGCTCCGCCGTCGACCGGCTCCGTCGCCTCGACCATCACGATCGCGTCGGCACCGGCCGGCATCACCGCCCCCGTCATGATCCGCACCGCTTGGCCTTCGCCTACTTCGACGCCCGCGGGATCGGCGCCGGCGGCGAGCGTCGTGACGACGTCGAGCTCGACGGGCGCGCCGGCGGTGTCGGCCGCTCGGACCGCGTATCCGTCCATGGCCGTGTTGTCGAAGGGCGGGACGTCCTCACCGGACACCACTGCGCCGGCGAGCACGAGCCCGCGTGCCGCGTCCAAGGGGACAGACGCCGCCGCGAGCGGGGTCACGCGGTCGAGCACGTGGCCGCGGGCCTCGTCGAGCGAGATCACGTCGCCAACCTACGGCCCGGCTCGCGCGATCTATCCGTCGAGCAGGCCTTCGCGCTTGGCGAACTCGGCGATGAACTCACGCAGGCCCGGACCGAGATCGTCGCGGCGGGCGGCGAGCTCGATGTTGGCCCGCAGGTAGTCGAGCTTGTTGCCCGTGTCGAAGCGACCTTCACTGAACGGGTAGCCGTACACACCGACGCCGTCGAGGAGCATCGCCATCGCGTCGGTCAGCTGGATCTCGCCGCCCACACCGGGTTGCACCCGTTCGAGCGCGGTCGAAGATGTCCGACGTGAACACGTAGCGGCCCATCACCGCGAGGTTCGACGGAGCGAGGTCGCGTGACGGCTTCTCGACGAGCTCGTGGATGCGAACGATGTCGCCATCCCTCTCGCCGATGCGCGCGCAGCCGTAGAGCGACGGATCCTCGACCTCCATCAGGGCGATCACGCTGCGCTCGACCCGCTCCGCTTCGGCGATCATCGCCTCGAGCAACAGCACGCGCTCGTCGATGAGGTCGTCGCCGAGCATCACGACGAACGGCGCTTCGCCGACGTGCTTGCGCGCCATCGACACCGCGTGGCCGAGGCCGAGCGCCTCACCTTGGCGGATGAAGTGGATCGCCGCCAGCTCACTGAGCGCCTTGATCTCGTTCAAGGCCTCCGTCTTGCCCCGCTCCTCGAGCTCGAGCTCGAGCTCGATGTTGCGATCGAAGTGGTCCTCGAGGCTGCGCTTACCGCGACCGCTGATGATGAGGATGTCGTCGATCCCGGCCCGCACAGCCTCTTCGACGACGTACTGGATCGCCGGCTTGTCGACGACCGGCAGCATCTCTTTGGGCTGAGCCTTGGTGACCGGCAGGAAACGCGTGCCGAGACCGGCCGCGGGGATCACGGCTTTGCGAACCTTCATCGGGCGTCAGGTTGCCACGCGACGCCTTCCTGTACGGAATGGGCGAGTATCGGTATCCTTGGCACTCGACCCTGCCGAGTGCCAGCCGCCACGGAGCCGATCCATGCCCACCTACGAATACCGCTGCAAGGACTGCGGTGAGCATCTCGAAGTCCTGCAGTCGTTCACGGACGACGCACTGACCGAGTGCCCTACGTGCGGAGGCCCCTTGCGCAAGGTGTTCGGCAACATCGGCATCACCTTCAAGGGCTCCGGCTTCTACAAGACGGACAACCGGAAGTCGTCCTCCTCGTCGAGCTCGTCGAAGTCGGACTCGTCCAAGTCCGAGTCCGAGTCCGGGTCGTCCTCGTCGGACTCGGGTTCGGGCTCGAGCTCTGACTCCTCCTCGGACTCGGGCTCTGGCGCGTCGAGCTCAGGCTCCTCGTCGGACTCCAGTTCGTCCGGGTCCGATTCGTCGGGCTCGACTCCCGCCAAGACGGCGTAGCTCCCGATGGCAGACGCCGACATCGGCGTCTTCGGCGGCTCGGGGTTCTATTCGTTCGTCGACGACCTCGAAGAGCGCGCCGTCACCACGGACTACGGCGATCCGTCGGGACCGGTGACCATCGGCACGATCGGCCCGCACCGCGTGGCGTTCCTTGCCCGGCACGGGCGCCGGCATCACCTGCCACCACATCGCGTCAACTACCGGGCCAACGTGGCCGCGATGCGCGACCTCGGCGTGCGGCTGCTCGTCGCGCCGTTCGCGGCCGGCTCGCTGCAGCCGACGATCCATCCCGGCGACTTCGTGGTGGTCGACCAACTCGTCGATCGCACGTCCGGACGCGCCGACACGTTCTTCGATTCGTTCGAGGACGGACCGCACCACGTGTCGCTGGCCGACCCCTACGACGAGGACGCGCGCCAGGTCCTGATCGAGACTGCTCGGCAGATCGGCATCACGGTCCACGACCGCGGCACGGTGGTCGTCGTGCAGGGACCGCGGTTCTCGACGCGGGCCGAGTCGACCTGGTACCGCAGCGCCGGTTGGGATGTGGTCAACATGACGCAGTATCCCGAAGCCGCGCTCGCCCGCGAGGCCGGCATCCCGTATGTCGCAGTCGCGCTCGTCACCGACTACGACACGGGCCTCGAAGGGATGCCAGGCGTCGAACCCGTCACGCAAGAGCAGGTCTTCGGCTTCTTCGAGGACAACGTCCACCGAATCCGCGATCTGCTCCTCGCCGCCATTCCCGCGCTGTAGCGTCGCTGCCACTTCCCCTCGATGTCACTCGTCGAGGAGGACCGCGCTCGTGCGCGCCAACCGCAATTCCGCCGTCGTTCGTCGCAGACTCCGGCGTCGATGGACGCCGCTGTGGTTGCGGCGACATCGCGGCTTGTACTGGGTCGTGGCGCTCGGCGTCGCCGGACTGTCGGCGCACACGCTCGCAACCGCGCTGGCTCGCGCGGAAGACGCACGCGCGCAGTGGGGGACGTCGCGCACGGTGGTCGTGGCGCGCCGTCGTCTCGACGTCGGTGCGGTGGTGCGCGCCGGCGATGTGACGACCGCGTCCTGGCCGAGCGCGCTGGTGCCGCGGGGCGCGGTCGACGACGTCGATGCGATCGAAGGACGCACGGTCGTCGACGCCATCCAGGCCGACGAGGCCGTGCGGACGGAGCGGCTCGCGCCCGACGGTCTGCGCGGCGTCGCCGCGCTCATCCCCGCGGGTTGGCGGGCACTCGCGGTACCGGCCGGGTCGGCGCCACTCACGTTGTCGGTCGGCGATCGGGTCGACCTCGATGCCGCGGTCGCGGACGCGATCGCGGGACCATCGTCGTCAACGTCTTCATCCTCGATCTCGCCCGCATTCGTCGTCGCCGCCAACGCCCTGGTGGTGGCGGTCGACGATCGCTCGGTGACGGTCGCCGTCCCCGCCGACGACGCGCCCCGCGTCGCGCTCGGCATCGCCACCGGCTCGGTCGTACCCGCCCTCCGGTCCAGCTGAACCCACCCCAATGTTGGATGGAAACGGGTGCTCCAGCGCCCGTTTCCATCCAACATTCGCTTCAGGCGGGAGGCGAGACCGAGGGGACGATGCGCGGACGCCACTCGCGTGGAGGATCGGAGTGGTGGCCGGTGAGGCAACCGGCGCGCAGGGCGGCGAGGAACTCGGCCGGGCCGTCGAAGTCGGGGATCTCGGCGTAGGCGGATCCGAGCGCGTCGGGAACGTGCGCGTCACTGCCCGCGCCCGCCGCGAGCCCATGCGCGGCTGCGTAGTCGGCTGCACGGCGGTTCAACGACTCGAGCGAGGTCTTCGCATTGCGGACCTCGAGCGCGTCGACCAGCCCGTCCGCCACCAGCGCATCGAGCGCCGGCTCGACGAGGTTGCGACGCATCGGATCGAACGGATGAGGGACGTACACCACGCCGCCTTGCTCTCTGATGCGCGACGCCGTCTCGTGTGGCGTGAGCCCGAACGGAATTCGTTCCTCCAGGAACAGCCCGATGATCTCGCCACGGGTCGAGCGGATCTCCTCGCCCACGATCACTCGGCACGGCAGCTCGTCCCGCAACCGGCGTGCGCCGTCGATGGCGTGGTGATCCGTGATGCACAGCACGTCGATGGCCGACGCGGTGACCGCTTCGACCAGCTCGTCGTGGGTCGTGGTCGAGTCGCCGGACCACATCGTGTGGCTGTGGCAATCCACGCGCACGTGGCCGGCAACGCGCGGTGAGGCCAGATGGGGATGGCGGGCGATCGCCTCCGCGCTCGGCCGCCGCTCGGTCACCGTTTACGAACCGGAAACGGTGACGTCGCCGACGACGATGGTGACGCCCGCAGCACGCATCGGTAGCCACTCGACGTCGTTGCCGACGGCGATGACATCCTGCAGCATCCGTTGCAACGTCGACGCGATCGTGAACTCACGCAGTGGTGCGCCCACCTGGCCGTTGGTGATGCGAAGGCCCTCCGCGCCGGTCGAGAAATCACCGGACACCGGGTTCACCCCGGAGTGCAGACCGGACACCGACTGCACGAGGATGCCGTTGTCGATCGTCGCGACCAGTTCGTCCTGCGGCCGGTCGCCCGGAGCGAGCGCGAGCGCACGCGCGCCAGCCGATGGCGTGCTCTTGAACCCGCCGCGCACCGCGGATCCGGTCGAGACGGTTCCGAGCCGGCGCGCCGTGTACGCGTTGTGCAGGAACCCCTGCAACACGCCGTTGGCGATCAACGAGTTGCGCCGTGTCGCGAGGCCTTCACCGTCGGTCTGCGTCGCAGAGAACGCGTCGGGGTTCGTCGGATCGTCGACGAAGGTGATGAGCGCACTGCCGATCTCGTCGCCGACGCGATCAGCGAACGGCGAACGACCCTTCAACACCGCGTCGGCCGACAGCGTCGAACCGATGATGCCGAGGAACTGCGCGGCGACGAACGGGTCGAGCACGACGGTGAGACGTTCGGTCGGCGGCTTGGTGGCGCCGAGCATGCGCGTCGCTCGTTTGGCTGCGTCGTGCGCGGCGACGCTGAGGTCGAGGTCGTCGGGATGCCGTCCGACCGAGAAGCCGAAACCCGTCTGCGTCTCGTCGCCCTCCGACGCGATCACCGACGCCGAGACGTACGAGCCGGTCTCGCGCGCCGCGGCACGGATGCCCGTCGTGGTGACGACTGCGGCCGCGCTGATCGAGTCCGCGTAGTCCGCCGACTCGACCACGCTGATGCGGGGATCGGCGTCGCGCGAGATGCGCTCGAGCTCGATGGCGAGCTCGACCTTGCGATCCGTCGGTACGTCGGCCAACGCGGCGCGATACAGGTCGAGGTCGGCCATGGCCACGCCATCGGGTGTGGCGAGGCCGACGAACTCGTCGGGGGTACCGAAACCTGCGTTGTCGCGTGCCTCGGCCAGGGTGTCCTCGAGGACGTCGTCGTCGAGCGACCCGGCGTAAGCGAAGCCGACACGGTGGTCGGTGATGATCCGGATGCCGACGCCCTGGGTCTCGGCGGACGAGAGCTGCTCGACGTCGCCCTCGTATGCACGTATCTCGGTGTCGCGCGAATGCACGACCACCGCTTCGACCTGTTCGGCGTCCTTGGCCCAACCGACGATGCGATCGCCGATGGCCAACAACTCCTCGAGTTCGGCCATCAGCTCGTACCGCCGGTCACGCGGCGGTGCCGCCGATGGTCAACGCGGTGACCCGCAGCGTCGGGACACCGTCGCCGACCGGCACGCCTTGGCCGTCCTTGCCGCACATGCCCGGAGGACCCATGGCGAAGTCGTTGCCGACCGCGTCGATCAGCGTCAGGACCTGCGGCCCGTTGCCGATGAGGTTGCCCTCCCTCAGCGGATCGGTGATCTCGCCGTTCTCGATCAGGTACGCCTCGGTCATCCCGAACACGAAATCTCCTGTGGCGGGGTTGACCTGCCCGCCGCCGAGCGCTTTGACGTACACGCCGCGCTCGGTGGAGCTGACGATGCCGTCAGGGTCGTCATTGCCGGCGAGGACGTACGTGTTCGTCATCCGCACCATCGGGAGGTGCTGGTAGCTCTCGCGCCGCCCGTTGCCGGACCGCTGGCGCCCTTCCTTGCGGCAGCGCAGGAAGTCGTACATGTAGTCGGTGAGGACGCCGTCCTCGATGAGCACGTTGCGCTGCGCCGGTGTGCCCTCGTCGTCGATGGCGTAGCAGCCCCACTCCTCACCCATCGTGCCGTCGTCGACGAGTGTGACGAGCGGCGACGCGACCTGCTCGCCGCGCCGGCCCTTGAACACCGAGGCGCCCTTCGCGATCGCGTCGGCCTCGAGGCCGTGACCACAGGCCTCGTGGAACAGGACACCACCGCCGCCCGAAGCCATGACGACCGGCATCGTGCCGGACGGGGCGGGACGGGCGTTGAGCTTCGTCAACGCCTGGCGGGCCACCTTGCGGGCGTGCTCCTCGACGTCGACTTGGTCGAACAGCTCCCAACCGATGGTCCGGCCGATGGACTCGTACCCGGTCTGCATGCCGGTATCGCCGACGGCGACGCACTGCACCGCGAACAGCGTCTTGACCTGATCGTCCTCGGCGAGGAGCCCGTCGCTGTTGGCGACGAGGATGCGACGGCGGCTGTCGCCGACGCGTGCGGTCACCTGCCTGATCGCGCCGCCCTCGGCGCGGGCGGCCTCGTCGGCGCGATTGAGGAGCGCGACCTTCGCCCGCTTCTCGATGTCCTCCGGGAGGACGGCCACGGCGTTCGGCGCCGGCGCGTCGACGCGGGTCAATGCGATCTTGCGCTCGCCCTCCGTGGCGCCGCGGGCCGCGGCGGCGGCCGCCTCGGCTGCGGCGCGCAGCCCGTTCTCGGAAAGGTCGGCCGTGTGCGCGTAGCCGGTCGTCTCACCGACCACCACTCGGATGCCGGCGCCCCGGTCGCGGCCCGAGCTCAGCTCCTCGATCTTCCCGTCGTCGAGGCGGGCCGACGACGACCGCCGATCTTCGACGAAGATCTCCGCAAAATCACCGCCCGTGCGAAGGGCGGAACCCAATACTCGTTGTATAAGCGAGGACTCGAGCACGGGGCTCCCTTCGGTGCCGGCCGGACGGTTTTCGCAGCCCAACTGCGGCTGCGTATCGTAACCCGATGCCCCTGGAACCCGGCTTGGCCGCGGAAGTCGTTGCAGCGGTCACGGAGAGCGACACGGCGATCGCTCTGGGTTCGGGCGACGTCCCCGTTCTCGGAACGCCTCGGGTCGTCGCGCTGTGCGAAGAGGCAACCGTCAAAGCGCTCGAGTGCTGCCTCGATCCGGGCACGACCACGGTCGGGATGCGCGTCCAACTCGACCACGTGGCGCCGACCGCGGTGGGCCACAAGGTGCGGGCCGAGGCGACGCTCGAACGAGTCGAGGGACGCCGGCTGACGTTCTCGGTGTCCGTGCGGGACGAGCGCGGCCTCATCGCCGTCGGCAAGGTCACGCGCGTCCTCGTCGACGTCGAGCGCTTCCTCGAGAAGTGCCGCTGACCGACGCGGCCCAGATCCTTCTGGCGTCAGATCCGGCGGATATCCGCCGCAGGTGACGCCAGAACGCAGAGGAGCGCCCGTCAGGTCATACGGGACGGACCGGTGCGGCCGTCGACGGTCACGCGGCGTTCGGTGAACAGCCATCGCCCGGAGGTGTCGTTGCGGCGGAGCGTGTCGCGGTACGTGCCCCAGTGGTCGGGGCCGATCTCGGTGAGGACGAAGAAGTAGGAGGACGCGGTCGCGGTCCCCGAGGTCACGTCCGCCTCGATGGCAATGCTCGACACGTGATGGCGGACGATCGCCTTCGTGGACGCGGCCGCCAGCTTCTCGCCCGCCTGTGCGAACCGCGCCGCGATCGCATGGCGTCCTTCGGAGCGGTCGCCGCCCTGCACGTCGAGCACGCCGTCGTCGGCGAAGCACGCGGCCGCGTCCTCGAACCGCCCGCGGTCGACCGCATGCGCGTACGCGGCGATCGCCTGACGGACCTGCTCGTGTGCTGCCAGCTCGTCCGGTCTCACCCGAGGTTCGAGCTCCGCGGGTACTGGTCCGCAGGGTCCGTGAGCACGTTCACAACGTACGGAACGCCCGCCGCGAACCCGCGGTCGAGCGCCGGCCCGACCTCATCCGGCGACGCGACGACCTCACCGGCGCCGCCCAGCGCTACGACCACCTCGTCGTAGCGGCAGCCCGGCTGCAGCTCCGCAGCGACGTCGTAGCCGTAGATCGCCTGCATCGGATGCTTCTCGAGTCCCCAGATGCCGTTGTTTCCCACGACGATCACCACGGGCAGGTTGTGACGGACGAGCGAGTCGGCGTCCATCAGCGAGAACCCGGCCGCGCCGTCGCCGAGCATCACGACGACCTGCCGGTCGGGATGCGCCACCCGAGCGGCGATCGCGTAACCCATGCCGGTGCCGAGGCAGCCGTACGGACCGGGGTCGAGCCAGCAACCCGGTTCGTACGACTCCACGTACTTGCCCGCGTACGACACGAAGTCGCCGCCGTCGCACACGACGATGGCGTCGCGGTCGAGCCGGCGCCTGAGCTCGCCGTACACGCGCGTGGGCTTGATCGGATCGCTCGTGGCTTCGAGTCCGTCGACCTCGGTCGCCGCGACCGCTGACTCTGCGTCGCGCAGCTTCGCGATCCACGGCTCGTGGTCGGCCGTGGTGCCGGACCACTCGGCCATCCTCCGCAGGATCGCGTCGAGATCGCCCGCAGGGGAGACGGCGGCTTGCACGTGCGCCGCCCGCCCGGACGGGCTGTCGACGATGTGCACGACCTGGGCGTCGCCGAACCGACCGAAGGACAGACGGAAGTCGAGCGGTGCGCCCACGACGACCACCACGTCGGCGTCGGTCCTCAACATCCCGCGCGTGCGCGAGAACGCGAGCTCGTGGTCGGCCGGGATGCACCCGCGCCCGAGTCCGTTCGCGAACACAGGCACGCGCAACCGCTCGACAGCAGCCCGCAGCGCGTGCCACGCGCTGCCGAAGTAGACGTCGGTCCCGGCGATCAGCGCGGGACGTTGCGCGGCCGCGATCAGTGAAGCTGCACGCTGCACGTCGTCCGGGTCGGGCTCAACGCCGACCAGCGGCGCGTGCTCTGGCACATCACCCGTCGCATGGCCGAACAGGACATCCATCGGGAAGTCACAGAAGACCGGACCTCGATGCGGGGTCAACGCGTCGCGCACCAGACCGTCGACGAGCGTGCCGATGGCGTCGGTCGACGTGGCTGTCGTCGCTCGCTTCGTGATCGGCGCGAGCACCGGCACGTGATCGAACTCCTGCAGCGAGCCGGAACCCCATCGCGCTTGCGGGGCGCGCCCGCCGAGAACGACGAGCGGCGACCCGTTGAAGTGCGCAGTCGTGACCGCGGAGATGCCGTTCGTGACGCCGGGCCCGGCGGTCAGGAGCGCGACGCCCGGACGACGGGTGAGCTTCGCGGTGGCCTCGGCGGCGAACGTCGCGGTTTGCTCGTGTCGGACGTCGACGAGGCGCCAGTCACCCGTCGTTCCCTTCACCGCCGCGTCGTAGAACGGGAAGATGTGGCCGCCCGACAACGTGAACAGCTCGCGTACGCCGTGGTTGGCGAGCGCGGCCAGCGCCAGCTCACCGCCGTGACCATCGACCTCTGTCATCGCGGCAACGTGCTCAAGAAATCGGTGAGTGCCTTCCACCAGGCTTCGGTGTTCTCGAACTGGGGACTGTGACCCGCGTCCGGAAGGACCGCGAGCTCCGCGCCCGGGATCGCTTCTGCCATGTTCCGCGACTGGCGAAGCAACGGCGCGTCCTGCTCGCCGACGAGCACGAGCGTCGGTACGGCAACGTCGCGCAGTGCATCGAGCCGGTCGGTCGCGTTGACCATCGTGAGCAACATCCCGGCGTAGGCCGCCGTCGCCGTGGCCCGGAGCTTGCGATCGCCGAATGCCGCGTAACCCTCTCGCTCCGCCAGCAGACGCGCGTCCGCCGGCGTCGACAGCGGCTGCTCCCGATCTGCCATCAAGTCCGCGAGGCCGTCGATGCCACGGTCCTCGACGATCGCGACGACCTTCTCCGCCTGGTCGCGATCGATGAAGGACAGCGCGCCGTGGCCCGTGTCCATGAGGATCAGGCCGTCGATGCGTTCAGGGTTCTGCATCGCGATGACCTGCGCGACCATGCCGCCCATCGAGTGGCCGAGAAGCACGAAGCGCGAGCCGGCTCCCCACCGATCGTCCGCCAGCGCGAGCGCGTCGGCCGCGAGGATCTCGAACGAGTAGTCGGACTTGTCGGCCGGCTTGCCGCTCGCTCCGTGACCCCGGTTGTCGATCGCAACCGCGTGCCAGCCGAGGTCGGCCAGCGGCTCGAGCCAGTCGGTGAAGTCCTCCTTGGCGCCGGTGAAGCCGTGGATCAGGAGGAACGGCCGCCCGCCCGCACCCGCCTCGGCGACGCTGACGCGCAAGCCGTTGGAGAGCTCGACATCCGTCGTCTGCATGGCGACCGTTCTAGTCGCCTCCCCTTTCGCCCGCTCCCGGGGCGAGACCTCAGCCGCCTGAGGACGACTCAGGTGACAGCGGGGCCTGCTCAGGTGAGAGCGGCGACGTGGGAACTTGCGCGAGCTTCGCCGACACGTCGGTGACCTGATCCGGTGGCGGCACTTGGATGTTGACATCCGTACCGAAGTCGAACAGATCGACCGTCAGCGTCGCCTTCGACGCGGTCGAGGCGGTGGTGTCGGGCGACGAGAAGTCGAACACGAGCTCGCGGATCATGCCGCTGTCGTCGATGTACACGTCGACCGGCATCTCCGCGTCGAGCAAGGTGCTCTGGTCCTTGCCCAACTCGTCGATGGCGGCCTGCAACCGGTCGCGATCCGGCCCCGACGCGCTGTCGAGCGCGTCCTGGAGCTTGACGCTCGCATGCAGATGCTGCGTGTCGACGCCGCGTATCTGTTCGCGTCCCATGTCGGTCACCTGGCCGCCCGCGCCGTGCAGGAAGTCGAGGAAGGCCGACGGATCCGCGACGTTGAAGGTCGACGCACCCGTGGTCGCGGGAACGCTCATCCATTGCGTGTTCACACCGACGATCCGTGCGAACAACGGGAAGTCGAGGTACACGACGTCGTCGGTCGCGACGACGTTGGCGGTTGAAGCGAGCGAGGACGTCTGGCCACCCGACGGAGTCGTCCCGTTCGAGCCCGAGCCGTTGGCGGGCATGTGCAGCGAGGCGGACAGCAGCGAAGACAGATCGAGCGACATCGAGAACAGATGGCGGTCGGCGTCGAACGCGCCGTTCGAGTCGAACTCCGATTGCACCCCGTTCGCGACCGTGTCGACCTTCATCTCGACGTGCCCGGTCTTGGCGGCCGCGGTGTGCGCCGCCGCATCCATCAGACCACTCGGCGTGGCCACGACCGCGACCTTCTCGGCCCCGTTCCCGCCGCTACTGCACGCCGCCAGCACGAATACCAGCGCGGCAACCACCCAACCCGACTTGTGACGCATGACTCCTCAAAGCTGTAGGGCATTTCCGGGCCAGAGGGTGGCCGAGAATCCGCCTTGCCCCCCGTAGACTCGGGCGGTTCGGCACCCAGGGTAACGAGAGGTTTGCGAATCTCCAGGTCACCTAAAGTGGCCCGGCGATGGAAAGGGGCGTGGTGGGGCAAGCGACCTTCCACGACAACGGTGAGACTGGCGACGTTCCCGTCATTGACGCCGTTGCCGCGAGTCGCGCTTCCTCGCGCCGCTGGTGGATACTCGCGCTGCGCCTGGTCATCAGCTTCGCCATGCTCGGCGTGCTGTTCTGGCGCGTTCCCCGGTTCAGCTTCGACGAGCTGCTGCCGGCGTGGAACTCCGACACCGCGCTGTTCCTCGCATCAGCAGCGCTCCTGACCCTCGCCGGCATCGTGCTGTCCGCGTTGCGCTGGCGCACCGTGCTGTCCGCACTCGGACAGGACGCGAAGCTGCGCCATCTGCTGTCCTACAACCTGGCCGGGCTCTTCGTGTCGAACGTGCTGCCGACGACCATCGGTGGCGACGTGCTACGGGTGTCTCGCCTGTCGAAGGAGAACGGCGAATCAGCCGCATCGTTCGCGTCGGTGGTCCTCGAGCGGCTGACGGGCTGGCTGGTCCTCCCGGTGATCACCTTCGTCGGCCTGCTCGTCAATCCCGGTCTGCGCCACCTCGGCAACGCGACCCGCGTCGCCGTGGCGCTGTCGGTCGGCACGTTGGTCGCACTCGTTCTCGTCATGGTCGGTGTAGCGAGCCGCCGCTTCGGCAACAAGGTCATGAGTCGCGACGGTTGGCGCAGCTTCGCCGCCGCCGTGCATCTCGGAATGGGTCGACTGCGTCGCCATCCAGCGGCTGCGTTCAACGTGCTCATCGTCGGGTTCGCGTACCAACTGGTGCTCGTACTGGCGGCGCTGATGGCAGCGAAGGCGGTCGGCATGAGCGTCGCGGTCGGTCCCACGGCGCTGCTGGCGTTCTTCCCTGCGGTGCTCATTGCACAGGTGCTGCCGATCTCGATCTCAGGTCTGGGCGTGCGCGAAGGCGCGTTCGTCCTGTTCCTCACGCCTCTCGGTGTGCCGACGCAGCAGGCAATCGCGCTCGGGTTGCTCCTGTACCTGCTGAACGTCGCGGTCAGCCTGCTCGGCGCACCGGCCTTCGCCGTCGGCGGCCGCGGCTCACGCGCCGCTGCTGCGTGAGCAAGGTCGAAGGACGCGATGCGGTGGAGGCCGTCACCGCGGCCCGCGCCCGGCGGCCGATCTACCGCGAGCTCATCTACATCGCGGCGGTGTACCTCGTGTACTCGACGGTCCGGAACCACTTCGGATCAGCCGGCGGTGCACCGGGCCACGCCAACGGCATCGCGTACGGACACGCGCTCGACGTCATCAACCTCGAGCGCAACCTCCGGTTGTTCTTCGAACAGCCGCTCCAGTCGTGGTACCTCGGCTTGCCGGCGCACGGCCTCATCCAGATCTGGAACATCTTCTACGGCACCGCGCACTTCATCGTCACCGCGGCGCGCTCGCCTTGTTGTTCTTCCGTGATCCGGCGCGCTACCCGCGCTGGCGCAACACGCTCGCGCTCACCACGTTGCTCGCGCTGGTCGGGTTCGCATCGTTCTCTTTGATGCCGCCGCGACTGCTCGACAAGCCGGTCGAGGAGTACGGACCGCCCCCGTCGATGGTCACGGAGCATTTCGGCTTCGTCGACACGCTCCAGAAGTACCCGACGTTCTGGTCGTTCGACTCCGGCGGACTGAAGAAGCTGTCGAATCAGTACGCCGCCATGCCGAGCCTCCACACCGCGTGGGCGGTGTGGAGCATGCTGGTGCTCCTTCCGCTCGTGCGCCGCCGGTGGCTGCGGGCGTTGGTCATCCTCGATCCGATCGTGACGTTCTTCTGCATCGTCGTGACCGCGAACCACTACTGGCTCGACGCGATGATGGGAGTCGTGACGCTCGCGCTCGGTTACGTGCTGGCGTCTCGCCTCACGAACTGGTGGGAAGCACGGCACGCACCCGCGGTGCCGACCGCGGAATCGGCCCTACGAGCCGGCTGAGCCGCACAGCATCGTCGGTGCCTTCGTGGCAGCGGCGACCCGAACGCCGATCGGCGCAACGGCCAGGAGCGCGATCGACTTCCCCGACGTCGAGCGGTCGGTAGACGACGCGTCCCTCCGCCAGTCGAGCAGTTGCTGCTCTCGGCCTCAACCCGACGTCACCGCGACAAGGTTCGCGATCCGTTCTCGGTGACAGTGTTCAGCAGGTGATTGCGCCGGCGTTGCCGCTGGACGGCCCGGCTCCGCAACGGTTCACGGTCACGGCGCCAGATGGACGGGACGGCCGTGGTAACCGGTCCGGGCGACGACGGCCTCGTGACCGTCCGGCCATCGCGTGAGCCTGACCTCCGCGCTCGCCGTCGGATCGTGCCCCGGTTCCATCCGCAACCATGCAACGGGAGCGTCGACGGACGCCGACGCACCGGCGCGCCCGATCGCCTGCGTCACTCGTTGGCGCGTCTCGACCGGTAGGTACTGCCACACGATCGAGTGGTAGAGCACGGTCGCGACGCCTTCGTGCGCCGACGCGAGCTGCCGTTCGACCCAGTCAGCCGCATCCGCCTGCTCGAGCGCGATGGGCACGGTCGAGGCAAGCCGCAGGGCGGCGTCGAGCGCGGCGAAGCGGTCGGGCTGATCGGGCCACACGAACGATCGCAACGTCAGCGCGCCATCGCTGCTCACGGCGTCGATCGGGCTGCGATCGCATCCGTGGCGTTCGGCCACCACCGCTTCCGCCGCCAGATCGGGGAGCGGGTCGACAAAGACGCCGTCGAATCGCAGGGGCGAGTGCACGTCGCCCCATCCGGAACCTGCTGCGCCGCCTTCGTAGCGGTACAGGTCCCAGCGAAGGTTGAGGCCTGCGCTCGCGCCCACCTCGAGTATCCGTAGCGGCAGCGCCGTCTCGCGCGCGACCTCGAGGAAGCCGACGAGCAACGCCGCGCATCGACCGACTTCGTTCGTCTGGACCGCGCGCGACAGCGAGATGATGCATTCGTCGAGATGTTCGGTCACGGCCTGCAGAAACCGTTCGCCGGCGTCATCCGGCGCGTTCGGATCGAAGCGCCCGCCGACGGACGGGTAACACGTCGCCAGCTCCGGCGCACGACCTTCGAGCACGATGCGATGCACACCGCCGAGGAAGCGCAGGGGCAGCGCGTCGAGCAACGGCTCGACGTCGGGTGGTGTTTCCCGCAAGACCGACTGGCACGGCCCGCCTCGGTCGACGTCGTCGATCACGAGTCCGAAGAGGTAGCGATACATGGGACTCGTCGTCGTGTGGTCCCGTTGGAACCGCAGCGATGCCAGGATCCCGTCGCTGACGGTGGGCACGCCGAAAACCTAGATTGCGTTCATGCCCGAACGCGATGTGACTCTCACCACTCCTGACGGCCCGATGCGCACCTACGAGGTCACGCCTGCGAGCGGGTCGGCGACGACGGCAGTCATCGTCATCCCCGAGGCGTTCGGGTTGAACGACCACATCGAGCGCATCGCCGAGCGGATCGCCGAAGCCGGTCACGTCGGCCTGGGCCTCGACGTCTTCCACCGCTCCGGTGGCGGCACCGCGCCGTACGACGATTTCTCCAAGGTGCTGCCGCTGTTCGAGGGGCTGACGGACGAGGGTGCGCTCGACGACATCGACGCGGCGCGTGAGCACCTCCACGGCCTGGGCTTCGACGACGCCCACATCGGGATCGTCGGCTTCTGCTTCGGCGGCCGCACGACGTTCCTCGCCGCGATTCGGCGGCCGCTCGGTGCCGCTGCCGGGTTCTACGGCGGCGGGATCGTCACCGCCCGGTTCCCGCAGTTTCCGGCGCTCCTGGACGACGCCGCCGCGTTGCAGACGCCATGGCTCGGCCTGTTCGGTGATGCCGACGAGTCCATCCCGACCGAGGACGTCGAACGGCTGCGCGCCGCACTCGACTCCGGCACCGCCGTCGAGCACGACGTCGTCCGGTACGCCGGCGCCCAGCACGGCTTCAACTGCGACCAGCGGCCGTCCTACAACCCCGCCGCGGCCGCTGACGCCTGGGCCAAGACGCTCGCCTGGTTCGACAGCCAGCTCGGCTGACCAGCACTGTTGTGCCTTGCATGGTCCCCAGGCGATGACACGGGCTACCGTCTCGGCAAGATGCTCCTCGACTCCGTGAACAGTCCCGCGGACCTGCGGCGGCTGTCATACCCCGAGTTGGAACAGCTGGCAGTCGAGATCCGGGAGTTCATCGTCGAAGCGGTCAATCGCTCAGGCGGGCACCTCGGGTCCAACCTCGGCGCGGTCGAGCTGACCATGGCGGTGCACCGTGTGTTCGAGTCGCCGCAGGACATCATCCTGTGGGACACCGGCCACCAGGCGTACGTCCACAAGATCGTGACCGGCCGGCGCGAGGACTTTGCCAGCCTGCGCCAAGCGGGCGGGTTGTCGGGTTATCCGAATCGCAGCGAGTCCGAGCACGACTGGATCGAGAACAGTCACGCCTCGACCATCGTCAGCTACGCCCACGGCCTGGCCACCGCCGTCGAGACCAGCGCCGAGGAGCACGGCGAGCGCCGCATCGTCGCGGTGATCGGCGACGGATCGATGACCGGCGGCATGGCGTTCGAAGGGCTGAACAACCTCGGCCACTCCGGCCGCAAGGCGATCATCGTCCTCAACGACAACGGCCGGTCGTACGCGCCGACGGTCTCCAAGCTCGGTGAGAGCGTCGCCCGGCTGCGGGTGAAGCCGACCTACGTCCGCCAGCGGGCGCGCCTCGACCGGGTGCTGCACGACTGGCCAGTGGTCGGCGACCGCATGGAGCGCGGTCTGCAGGCCGCGGTTGCCGCGGTGCGCGAGTACTTCGAGCCCCGAGTGTTCTTCGAGGACCTCGGCGTGCGCTACACCGGACCGTTCGACGGGCACGACGTGCGCGGGCTCGAGAGCGCGCTGCGCGACGCCGCGACGTTCGACGGTCCGATCGTCGTCCACGTGATGACGCAGAAGGGACGCGGCTACGCGCCGGCGGAGAACGACCCGATCAAGCGGCTCCACGACATGGGCGAGGCGAAGCCGGGGTCGTACACGGCCGCGTTCACCGAGGCCCTGATCAAGGCGGGCGAGGAGCACCCCGAGCTCGTGGCGATCACCGCAGCAATGCCGGATTCGACCGGGCTGCTGCCGTTCGGCGAGCGGTTCCCCGGTCGCGTCATCGACGTCGGCATCGCGGAGCAGCACGCCGTGACTTCAGCGGCGGGCATGGCGATGGGCGGGCTGCGTCCCGTCGTCGCGGTGTACTCGACCTTCCTCACGCGGGCGATCGACCAGGTGATGTACGACGTCGGCCTGCATCGCCAGCCCGTGATCTTCTGCCTCGACCGCGCCGGCATCACCGGCGACGACGGCCCGTCGCATCACGGCGTGCTCGACATGGCGTTGCTGTCGAAGGTGCCGGGCATGACGATCCTGGCGCCGTCGTCGTACCAGGAGCTCGGTCAGATGCTGCGCGACGCCCTCGCGATCGTCGACGGGCCGGTGGCGATCCGCTGGCCCAAGACGGCGGCACGCAACGTGCCCGAGGACGAGGTCGGGCACGGGCTCTCCGGGCGCAAGGTGCGGTCCGGATCCGATCTGTGCCTGCTGTCGGTGGGCAAGATGCTCGACGCCGCCGATGCCGCGGCCGACGCGCTCGAAGCAAACGGTGTGTCAGTGACGGTGTGGGACGTTCGCTCGGTGAAGCCGCTCGATCCTCGGATGATCGCCGACGCCGCCCGTCATCCCCTGGTCGTGACGATCGAGGACGGCATCCGGGACGGTGGCGCCGGCTCGGCCATGGCCGAGGCGATCGCGGCCGACGCCCTCAGTGAGGGACGCAACGGCCCGCCGGTTCGAGTGCTCGGGACGCCGTGCGCGTTCATCCCCCAGGGCAACCCCGACGCGATCTTGCACGAGCTCGGACTCGACGGTGAGGGCATCACCGCCGAGTGCCGGCGCCTCCTCGACCTGATCCGCCACACCTGATCCGCCGGGGCGCGCCTGCCGCGTCCCACGTGTGATCCTGGCGTCGGAACGCCCGGATTTCCGGCCGATTTCCGGCCCGAACGCGACGAGGCCCGGACCGTGGTCCGGGCCTTCCCCCCTTGCGTCGCCCCCAGCGGGGAATTCGACGACTGTAGCAATGGGTGTGGCGTGTGTCACGTGGCGTGACCCTCAACCAGGGCTGGCACCCACGATCGACACGAAGCTGACACATTGCCCGGGGGCGCCGCCGAGGTTGTGGGTCAGACCGAGCGAGCGGCCCTCGTCGACGGTCTTGATCCGCCGCTCGTCGGGCGCCTCGTTGCGCAGCTGGAGCCAACACTCGAACAGCATGCGAAGACCGGATGCCCCGATCGGATGGCCGAACGACTTGAGGCCGCCGTCCGGATTGACCGGTAGATCGCCTTGCAGGTCGAACGCGCCATCGAGGACGTCCTTCCACCCGTGCCCTCGAGCAGAGAAGCCGAGGTCTTCCATGAGCACGAGCTCGGTCGGCGTGAAGCAGTCGTGCACCTCCGCCATCGCGAGCTGCGACCGCGGGTCGGTGACGCCGGCTTGCTGGTACGCGTCCTCCGCGCACCGCACGACCTCCTCGAACGACGTGTAGTCGTAGCTCGGGTCGATCGGTCCAGCCGCCGGTCCCGCAGCGAACGACAGCGCCTTCACGTACAACGGCTTGTCCGTGTACTTCGGCGCGTCCTCGGCGCGCACGACGATGGCCGCGGCGGACCCGTCGGACACACCCGAGCAGTCGAAGATGCCGAGCTGTCCCGCGATGAGCGGCGAGGAACAGATCACTTCTTTCGGCACCTCGTTGCGGAACTGCGCGCGCGGGTTGCGTGCACCGTTGAAGTGGTTCTTCCACGCGATGCGAGTGAGGACATCCTTCATCTCCTCTTCCGACACGCCGTACTTCTCGCGGTACGCGGGCGCCAGCAGGGAGAACATCGCGGGCGCGGTCATCGACACACTGGTTCCGTCGTGCGGCGGGATGGACCCGACCAATCCCGAGAAGCCCGAGTCCTTCAGCTTCTCGACCCCGACCGCCATCACGATGTCGTACGCACCGGACGCGACCGCGTAGCACGCGTTGCGGAACGCTTCCGACCCGGTGGCGCACATGTTCTCGACGCGAGTGACCGGCTTGTAGTCGAGCTTCAAGGGGCGCGACAGCGTGAGGCCCGCCGCGCCCGACCCCATCGTGCCGAGCCAGTACGCGTCGATGTCGTCTTTCGTCAGACCGACGGACTCGAAGGCCTCCTGTGTCGAATCGATCAACAGGTCGTCGGTCGACTTGTCCCACCGTTCACCGAACTGGGTGCACCCCATGCCGATGATGGCAACGCGGTCTTTGATGCCGTGCGAACCCATGTGTCACGAACCTCCTGCGGATCGGATCGGGCGGGCCTTCCAGAAGTAGTTGTGAATGGACTTGGCGGTGACGGTTCGCCGGAACGTCAGCTCGACGCGTTGACCGATGGCGACCGTATCGGGATCGACGTCGGTCAACTCACACGTGTAGCGGCCACCGCCGTCGAAGTCGAGGACCGCCGCGACGGTGGGTGGCGACAGCGAGTAGGCCAGCCGGTCGATCGTGTACGTGGCGATCGTCGCCTGCGTGTCGCTCAGGGGCACCGGCGCCATCTGGTCGACCGAGCCGCAGCTGCTGCACACACGCGCTGGCGGCAGATGGATGAAGCCGCACTCGGTGCACTTGCTCCCGACGAACGCGAACTTCCACGCTTCGGTTCGATGCGCAGGCGGGCCGTAGTACGCCTCTGGATCCGGACGCCTTGGTGGTTCGCGGTTGAGGAACCCGCGCCAGGTGAGGAACGACTCGTACGTCAGGTCATCGCGTCCTGCCTCGAGCTGCGCGGCAACCGTCGTCGCCGCCCGTTCGCGATACCCCGTGATCGCATCCGTGACGCGGAGGAGGATCGCTGACGCACCGTCGGCGAGTTGGACCAGCATCACGAGCTGTCCTGGCTGGGCGCGGTCGAGCACGTCGGCGAGCCCGATGCCGAGCTGCGCGGTGCCGGCGTTGCCCATGACGGCGCCGAGGTCCGGCGCGTGCGCTTCCGCTCGAGCACCGATGCGTTTGGTGACGACACGCGCCGAACGCGCGTGAACGCCGGTCACGACGACATGGTCGAGCTCGTCAGCGGTGACACCCGCGCTCTTGAGTGCGTCGTTCACTGCTTGGTCGGCGAGCGGCACGTAGACGGTCTCACCGAACCGCTCCTCCCACACGTGCGAGGCCTGCTCACCAGGAATGCGCCATCGATCGAGGAACTCGTCGGTGGCGCACGCGAAACCGACCAGCTCAGCGATGACATCGTCGTGGTCAGCCCACAGCAGCGCGGCAGCACCGTCGCCGCCGTCGCGCTCGTCGGCCCCACCGGGCAGACCGGTGCGCACGTCGGCCAACACCGCGAGCACCGAGTACGACGCGGCGTTGCCGAGCGCCAACGGGATCAGACCCGAGCGCACCGATCCGCCGACGTCGCCCGTCATCACCGTCGGGTCGAGCCCGAGCGCGGCATGGATCGCGTTCGCGTTCGCCTTGTCGAGATACGGCGGTGTCGTCGTCGAGAACAGCACCACGCCCGGCGTCACACCATCCGGCGCGGCGCGCGTCGCGAGACGCGCGGCCTCGACACCCATCGAGGTCGAGTCCTCGTCGTAGGAGGCAACAGCGCGCGTGCCCTTGCCGCCAGCCGACCCCAGCGCGACGCCGATCGTCGCGCGCTGCAAACGCCAGTACGGCACGTAGGCGCCATATGCCACGATCCCTCGGGTCACGACTTCCCCCTTCGCTTGACCGAACGGTCAAGGGGCAAGGTACGTCAGCGGCGCGGCCGACTCCAAGGGGCGAGCCCCACTAGGGACTCGTACCGCGCTCGTCGTCCGTCATCCGGTCCAGTATCTCGTCGAGCCGGAGGATCTCGACGGTCGTGACGATGCCCACGAACGCCTCGCCGTCGAGCACGGGCAGCAGATCGATGTCATGGTCCTCCATCGCTGCGACCGCCTCGCGCACCGAGGCGCCCGGTGCGACGACCGGAACGTCGGTACGCATGTGCATGTGTACCTGTTCACGCGGCCATGCGTCGCGCGGGACGGCTTGCAGCTCGTCGATGCGCATCAGTCCGAGGTAGTGCGCACCGTCGACCACCGGCACCGCCTTCTCACGGTTGCCGACCAGGTGATGGTCGAAGAACTCGGACAGGGTCGTATCCGGTGGCATGGTGGCGATGTCGGTGCGCAGCGCGGACGTGATCGGCAACGCGAACCGCCGTTCGAGATGTCCGGCGCGCGTCGCCATCTGGTACGGCGAGACCGACGATCGACCCATGAAGAGCTGCGCGACCATCGCGGCGATCAGTCCCGGAACGATGAAGCCGGGCCGTCCGGTCGCCTCTGCCGCGAAGACGACGCCGGCGAGCGGGACGCGATAGCCCGCGCCGAGGAACGCGGACACGCCGATCAGCGGAAAGAAGTTGCTGCCGGATGCGGCAGTGCGGAACAACCCGCCCACGGCGCGACCGACCAGACCGCCTTCGATCACGAGTGGGATGAAGAGTCCGCCGGCACCGCCGCCGGCAACGGTGGCAACGGTTGCGAACGCTCGCAGCAGGAGCAGCAGCAACACCAGGTGCACCGCGCGGTGCGGGTCGAGCGCCCAGGTGAGGTTGTCGTAACCGGCGCCGAGCGTCAGCGGTGCACCGAACGCGGCGTTGGCGATGAGGGCCAGCGCCGCGAGCACGACACCGGCGGCGACCGCGCGGACAATGGGATGGACCCGCGGGCCGATCGACTTCGCTCGTACGAGCGCGATCGGCGAAGACGCGCGCACCGATCCCGCACAGGATGCCGAGCAACACGGCGCCGCCGATGTCCCGCAAGTCGAACGGAGGCGATCCGTTCACCGCGAGCAACGGCGTCGTCCCCGCGAACGCCACGAACGCGATGTAGCTGACCGCGGCGGCGATGCCGGCGGGCAGCAGCATCCGCCGTGCGAAGTCCTCTTGGAACGGCACCTCCAGCGCGAACACCAAACCGGTGGCCGGCGCCTTGAAGATGGCCGCGACGCCCGCAGCCGCGCCGGCGACCAAGAGCACCTTGGCGTCCTCGCGGGAGAACTGGCGACTGAACCGGCGCTGCAGGCCCGAGCCAATGGCCGCGCCGAGGTACATGGATGGTCCCTCGTAACCCATCGCGCCGCCGAGTCCGAGCGTCGCGACGCTCGCCCCGATGCGGCCGGGAACGGGCCGCAGATCGAGACGCGACCCCAGCTCGTGGAAGTTCTTGATGTACTCGTCGGACGTCGCAGGGCTGGCCCCGGCGGCAAGCCAGCGCAGCGCGCCGGCGGCGAGGAGCAGCCCGACCATCGGCGCGACGACCTGCAGCCAAAGCGGCGCGTCGGTCAGGTGGTCGAACAGGCCGTTGCGGGTCAACCCCTCGAAACCCGCGACCCCGAGCCCGGTGAGCAATCCGGTCAGAGCCGCGAACAGGACCACCTGACTCGTCCGCCGTCCGAGCGCGGCAACATCACCGCGATGGCGCGCCAGCCTCGCTCGAATCGCGTCGCGTGCTCTCATGCCGGCGCGGTCAGAGCGTCCAGTCGATGCCCGGGGCCGGCTCGTTACGCCAGAGGCCACGCACGACCTGGACCCAAGGCCAGAGGCCCGGTGCGCCGTCACCGTCCCAGCCGCCGCCCGCGACGGCGATCGCGCCTCGAGCGGCGGCGTGATCGGCCGCCGCGCCGAGGATCGCCGTCTTGCCGATCCCTGCTTCGCCAGCGACCAGCACGACGCTTCCCCGGCCGCGAACCGCAGCATCAACAGCCGTCGACAACACCTCCCGGCTCACGAGAGCGGTCGCCATCCCTCCATCTTCCATCGTTTCGAAGGCGCGAGATCCGATCTCGCGATCGTCTGGCGTCGAACTCGCGCCTTTCGACACACAGAGTCGAAGACGAAAGGACCTCCGATGACGACCACCACCGAGAGCCCCACCGCGGTCGATACCTCAGTTCTGGAGGCGTTCGTCGGCATCGTCGGCGCGCAGGCGACCGCGGCGATGAACGGGCTCCTGACCGCGCTCGGCGATCACCTCGGCGATCGACACGATGATCGCGTCCGCCGCCGCTTGGATCCTCGCGTACTGGGTGCGCGAGATCGGACGGCAGCCGAACGGGGACGAGCTCGAGCCGTTGACTCGGCAGCTGTGCGACGCGGAATGCACTTCCTCGGCCGCTTCGGCGACGAGGCGACGCTGTTCCGTCTCGCCGCGCAGCTCGAAGCGGCGAACCCCTGGGCCGGCCGCTGGCCACCGATCAACGCGTGCTCGGTGCACTGAATCGCAGCGACGGCGTCTGTTGCACAATGGTCGGCTATGGCGCCATCGGCCGGCGGGCCGCCTGACATCGTCCTGATCGTCACCGACCAGCAACGCTGGGATCAGTTCGGCTTCTCGAGTGGTGGTCACTTCGAGACGCCGAACTTGGATGCCTTGGCCGGACGTGGCGCGGTGTTCGAGAGCGCGTACAGCGCATCGACCGTGTGTGTTCCTGCCCGTGTGTCGATGCTCACGGGTCGACAGCCGCACCGAGTGCCGACCCAGGAGAACGGAATGGCGCTTCGAGAGGGCGCGTGGACAGTCGCACGAGAGCTTGCGGCCGCCGGTTACGAGACCGCGGCGATCGGCAAGATGCACTTCGCACCCGTGCATGCCGATCACGGCTTCGAGACGCTGAGATTGTGCGAGCACCTCGCCGATCAAGGACTCGGGCCGATGAGCCTGGCGTCGGGAGACGTGGTCGACGAGTTCCACCACTGGCTCACGGAGCGCGGGATCCCGGACTGGCGGCTGACCTCGGAAGGACCGGTCAGTGGTCCGTTCCGCTACGAGCCCGCGGCCCATCCCACCTCGTGGATCGAGCGCGAAACCCTCTCCTTCCTCGCCGACAGGGACCGCACGCGCCCGCTCTTCCTTGTCGTGTCGTTTCCGAACCCGCATGCGCCGTATGACCCGCCGGAACCCTTCGCATCGATGTACGACCCTCAGGACTCGGTGTTGCCGCCGTTCGGCGAAGAGGCGAACACGGGTCTACCGATGGTCTTCAACGTGGCCATCTCCCAGTCCGTCACTCGCGAGGCAGCCGCGAGCGTCTCGTCGGTGCGGACGTTCCTGGCGCTGGTGCGCGGGCTCGTGAAGCAGATCGACGACACCATCGGCCGCATGCTCACTGCACTCGATCTCGACGACAGCGTCGTCATCGTCACGTCTGATCACGGCGACTACTCCGGTCATCGCGGTTTGATGCGCAAGAACCCGTGGATCCCGTTCGACGACCTCGCGCGGGTCGCTCTCATCGTCTCGGCACCGGGGATGGTTCGGGACCGGCGAATCACCGAGGTCGTGCAGACGTCCGACATCGCGCTGACCTGTCTTGACTATGCCGGAATACCGCAACCCGAGGCCGAGACGTTCGAGAGTGAGACGCTCCGTCCTCATCTCGAGGGGAAGCCCGCAGCGTCAGCGGCAGATCGTGCCGTGTACTCGGGCGTCTCGATGGGATGGCCGATGGTTCGCGTCGGGCGCCACAAGCTGCTCGCCCATCCCATCCAGCCCGGCAAAGCGCTGTTCGACGTCGTCGCCGACCCGCATGAGACCACGAACCTCGTTCGAGATCCCGACTACGCGCCGATCAGAGCTCATCTTGTCGAGGTGCTCGACGCCATGGCATCTCCCGCGCAGCCAACTCCTCGCGGCGATTCCTGAGCTCGTCGAGCCGTCGTCGACCAGAACTACAGTGCTGTGATTCTCGACGCGACGGTGAACAAGGCGCTGGTTCTGACGATCCTGCGCCCGACGAGCTGCACGCGAGCGGGCAGCAACCGGGCACGGTGACGGTGATCAGGTGTGCGTGGGTGGATCCGACCACTTGACCGTCTGCGTTCGCGACGGAACGTGGCGGTCGGGACGACCGCGCGACGCCACCCGCGACGAGATCAAGACCGTGACCGCCAAAGCTCTCGAGTGGTTCTAGAACGGCGGGGGTCGCGCGCCCTTCAGTAGTACGGGCCCATTTGGGGCGACTCGGTGGCCTGCGGAGGGCAATGGTCCTTTTGGCCGGGCGTACCCCGCTGGCATCTGTCGCGGCTCCGTTCCTGCGAGAGCGAATGGAGCTGTGGGATGTCCCAGCAAGTCCCACTCTTCCGCTGGTTGCAACCTCAGCCGAGGCAGGGTCTCAGCGGCTAGAAGGTGGGCATGATGCAACGACCTTCTGCTGGATCCGTGCCCGGCACCAGCACGTTGACGCTGCCGTGGGTTGAATCGCCGTTTTTTGAGCATGAACTTGCTCGTCGGCTCGACCGGCTACGCCCGGAGCAGGTGCAGCAAGCAAGGTCGTACCACGAGAACGGTTATCTGGCCGTTTCCGGCATGGTGCCAGGCGAGCTGTGTGACCGGGTTCGAGCCGAGTCCGAACCTTTCTTCGATGAGGCGTGGTCCTTAGAAAACCGGCGCATTCAGGATGCCTGGCAGCGGGGCGCCGAGAGCGTGCGGGAACTCGCCCTTTTCCAGCCGGTGCAGGATCTGCTTCAGACCCTTTATGAAAGACGCCCCGTGCCGTTCCAGACCCTCGACTTCAAGTTTGGTACTCAGCAACGGGAGCACGCAGATTGCATCCACTTTTCCTGCTTACCCGCGCGCTACATGTGCGGGGTCTGGGTCGCCCTGGAGGATGTCGAGCCGGGTAGCGGGCCCCTCTTCTACTACCCAGGCTCCCATCGCCTCGCCGAGATCAACCTCTTTGATCTGGGAGAGGCAGCCGACGACGCTCGCTATAACCTCTACGAGTCGTTCCAACACGATCTGATGAACGAGCTCGGCATAGAACCAGTGGAGTTCTACGCGAAGAAGGGAGACATTCTCATCTGGAGCTCCAACATCGTCCACGGAGGCCGCGACGTGACCGTGGATGGATCGACCCGTTGGTCACAGGTCACACACTTCTATTTCGAGGACTGTGTGTACTACGCGCCCTTCTACTCGGAGATTCCGTGTGGGGAGCTGAAGCTCAAATCGATCGTCGACCTGAACAGTCAGGAGCCGGTGGAACACCGGCTCAACGGCCGACCTGTCCTTATCGAGGACTGCCACAACGGTCGTAGCCGGATCTCCATCGTGGCCGCCACCGGCGCTTCCGAAGACGACACGACAAGCGAAGCCTCATTGACCGAGGTGGCAAGCCTCCGTCAGGAGTTGGAAGCCGCCCAGCTCGAAGTTGCAGCTTTCAGAGCGTCGGCGAGCTACCGCGTCGGTTACGCCATGCTCGAGCCTCTGCGGGCAGCGCGCCGACAGATCAATCGGGCTCGTGGCAGCCGCGGCGCTCACTTCGAGGTTTCCTCGCATGGCTGGCGGTCCGGCGCTGGCGCTCGAGCGGCGCAGGTCAGCAGCGAGCGAGCGGACGAACTGATGGACGGCCATCACTTCGCATACCACCTTGACTATTGCAGTGCCGACGGAGTGGTCGGTTGGGTATTGCACCCTGCTGGGATCGAAGAGGTCCGGGTGCTCACCAACGGCCGGCAGATCGGGCGAGCCATTCCGGGCATGGCCCGGCCCGACGTGGCCGCAGTTCACTCGCAGATCCCCGACGCCGGGGCCTCTGGATTTGCCATTGTCGTCGCCGATTGGCGCGTCCACACCCGCGAGACCCTGACGGTCGAATTCGTCGCACGCGACGGCGCGGTCTGGCGTACTGATCACAAGGTGTGGCCTGTCCGGTCCAATATCGACGTCTCTGCAACGCGAGGTCCGCTCGGTTCCTCCCCGCTGCCGGCAGACGTGATGCTCGCATTGTCCGAGATCCGGCCCGACCACTACTCCACACGCGAGAGCTGGGATGGGGAGACGGTGGAGCGTGCAGTGGCCGACATTGTCGACATTCTGACCCATCGAGCGGTCGTGAAACCGGTCCTGAGGTACGCGCAATACCTGCACACGATGTCAAGCAGCTTCCGCTACATAGCTTCCCACTTCGACCTGATCAATCGAGCAGCTGAGGCGTCGGCACAGGACATCCTGGCCGTTGCGACCTCACCCTCCGAGATGCTGTGCATCGCGAATCACCTCTACGTGCTGCGGAGTCGTGGGGTGGTCGGGCACTTCGTGGAGTGCGGCTGCTTCAAGGGTTTCAGCACGTGTTGCCTGAGCCAAGCCTGCCGCGTGGCTCGGAGTCCGCTTCGACGTCTTCGATTCGTTCGCCGGGCTTCCTCCCTCCGACGGCGAGCAGTACAAGGAGGGGGAGTTCCGGGGCACGATCGACGAGGTCACCGACAACCTCCGGACCTTCGGCCAGAGCTCGGTCGTCGAGTTGCACCCAGGTTTCTTCTCCGACACGATCCCGAACGTTGCCGAGCCCCTTCTGGCGATCTGGATGGACGTCGACTTGTTGTCTTCGGCCAAGGATGTGATGGCCTTGTTCCCCTCTCTACCGGTCGAGAGCTGCGTGTTCAGTCATGAGATCCCGCCTTCCGCCTTCGTCGAGGGCCGTCCGCGGCCCGAGACCACCGAAGTGCTCCCTCCAGTGGTCGAGGCCTTCGCCGCCAACAACGCCGAGCCAATCGGCCGCCACCTCGTCGGCTTCCTTGGCGCTGTGTGGGCCGCGCAAACCGGGGTGCCTGTGCTCGGGTTCGAACAGCTCTCGACGATCTTGACGGCCGCTGGGTCCGACCCAGCCTGAATCGCGCTTCCCGGTGGAAACAGCTGGCGCGTGACGAGTTGTGGGTCGTATCGGGGCGTGACCGGCCTCAGGTTTGCACGGCGGCCGGATGGTGCCCTTCACGCGCACGGCGTGCGGGGCGGCATGTTGCACGTCCGCGACCAGTTCGGTGGCTCTACGCGAACTGAGCGGGGGCCCGTACGGCGACCTGAGCCGCGTGTCACGGCTCCCCAGCGCCGGCAGGTTTTCCGCAGGTCAGCGGCGGTAACGACCGTCGGTGGCCTAGTAGTACGGGTTCTCGCCGACCGAGTGGTCGGTGTTGTCGACCACCTCGGTGATCTCGGGGACCGAGCCCAGGATCGCTGACTCGATGCCTTCGCGAAGCGTCATGGCCGACATCGCGCACCCTTGGCAGCCGCCGCCCATCGTGATGTAGGCGATCGACCCTTCGACCTTCACGACCGAGGCGTAGCCGCCGTGCGCCGCGATGGCCGGGTTCACCTGCTGGTCGAGCAGTTGGCGCACCTTCTCTTCGGTCGTGCCCGTCAGCTCGATCGGATCGCCGAGCTGCGGGGTCGTCGGCCGGTTCGGGTTGCGCAGCACGAGACCGCCCTGATCCTGGTTCGACGGGAGATCGAGCGTCGCGCCCAGGAGGCTGTCGACGCTCGCGGCGGGCACGACGATGGGCAGCCCGTCCTGCTCGTGGACGACGTCGTCGTCAGCGTTCTCGTCGAGCGGCTCGAAGGACAGGTCGTAGGCGAAGTCGGCGCCGCGCGTGCCGGTGACCTCAATGCGCAGACCGAGGCCGTCAGGATCGTCCTCGGCCTTTCGCAGCTCGAGGATCTTGGCCAGCGCCTGTTCGGTCACCGTGATGACGGGCTCGGTGATGGTGTCGGGCATCGTGTCCAGGCTACCGCCGGGGCCGCGGAGTGCTACGGCCACCACCGCTCGCCTCAAGGACCGCCGGCGTCGACGAAGATCCGCTCGCCGCTGATGTAGCCGGCGTTGTCGGAGACCAGCCACCGCACCACATCGGCGACATCCTCGGGACGGCACACCCGTCCGAACGGCATGGCCGGATCGATGGCGTCGATGTCCTGGCCCCACGACTTCACGAGCCGGCGGCCCATCTCGGTGTGGACGAGCCCGGGGGCGACGACATTGACGTGGATGTTGTTGGCCCGCTCCTCCTTGGCCAGGGTGAACGCGAGCGCGTCCATCGCCGCCTTGCCCATGCTGTACGGCGCACCGTTCGCGGGAAACCGGCGCGTGGTGTTCGACGAGATGAACACGATGTCGCCGCGAGGGCGAGTGCGCATGCCCGGCAACAGCGCGGCCGCGAGCCAGTGCGGGCCGATCGCGTGGGTGCGCACGACTCGCAGCACCTCGTCCGGATCGGTGTCGGCAACCGTGCGGCCCTTGGATGCGATGCCGGCGTTGTTCACGAGGATGTCGATCGGACCGAGCGCGTCGATCGCCGCGGCGGCCCCCGCCTGCACCTCGTCGAGCACGTCGATCGAGCCGGCAACCGCGACCGCTCGCTGACCCATCGCTTCGATCGCGGCGACCGTTTCGTCCGCCGCCGCCTTGTCGCGGCGGTAGTTCACCGCGACATCAGCACCGTCCGCCGCGAACGCGAGCGAGATGGCGCGACCGATGCCGCGTCCTCCGCCCGTCACGAGCGCAACTCGGCCTTCCAAGTTGTTCGAGGGCATGAGCGTTTCTACAGCAACGTCGACGACGTTGCATCCGCAGTCGCAGCGACACGCGTCACTACGCTGCGCGTGCGATGGCGGACCGGGATCATGGCATCCTCAGCGGCCTGCCCGACCTCGAAGGGCCGAGCCGTACACGCACGACCTACCCCCAGGTCGAGGCATGGCCAGGACGGATGATCGAACACCGCGCGTCCGGACTCGTCGGTTTCGTCGTCCATCTGCGCGGCAACATCCTCACCCTGCGCGATCGACGTGGCCGCGAGTGCCCGGTGCGGTTGCTGCGGGGTGGCTTCATCGTCGACGGACAGGTCGTGTCGCTCACGCCGCCCGCCCCTGACGCGATCGCTCCGACGAGAACCGCGTCGGGATCGACCACGGTCGATCGTTCGCCGGCGCAGGTTGCGAAGGCAAGTCGAATCCTCGTCGAAGGCATCCACGACGCTGAGCTGGTCGAGAAGGTGTGGGGTGACGATCTTCGCGTCGAAGGTGTCGTCGTCGAGCCGGTCGACGGCATCGACAACCTTCCGGAGGTGATCCTCGACTACCGACCCGGTCCCGGCCGGCGGCTCGGCGTGCTCGTGGACCATCTCGTCGACGGCTCGAAGGAATGGCGCGCGTCCCAAGCGATGACCTCCTCGACGGTTCTCGTGACCGGAACACCGTTCATCGATGTCTGGCAGGCGGTCAAGCCTTCGTTGCTGGGCATCGAGGAGTGGCCCGAGGTGCCTCGGGGCACGCCGTGGAAAGAGGGCGTATGCCGCGCGCTGGGAGCGACGGAGCCGGGCGAGTTGTGGCGCCGAATCCTCGGCTCGGTGCGCACCTACGCCGATCTGCAGCCCGAGCTCGTCGGCGCCGTCGAACAGCTCATCGACTTCGTCACCGACGCTTGACTCACGCGGCGGCGGCGGTCGCTGACCGCAGCGCGCGCAGCAACAAGCCCTGATCACCGAGCCGGTTGCGGAGCGCTCGTTCGAGACCGGCGATCGGATAGAGGTTCTGGGGAGCACGCGTGTCTTTGTGCATGGCGGACGCGAACCGCGGCAACGAGCATGCCGAGCGGTCAGCGAGCTCGATCGCGGCGGGAAGCGCGAGGTCGGTCGCAGCCTCGCAGCGGACGATGCCGGCGAGCGGATGGACGAGCGGCCCCGGCAGCCGCACGTACCACGACCAACGCGCCACGCTCTCGCCCACGACGAACACGGGCGTGCGCTCTCCCGGCTCGAGTGTGCCCGTCACTCGCAGGACATCCGGAGGTCCGTAGCCGCGCTGCAACGTCTTCACGTAGCCGAGCGCGCCGGCGAGATGGCGGTGCTGGCTCAGTGGCCCGTCGACCACCAGCTGCTCGTCGACGGTGGCGACGCGCGCGGCCAGCGACGCTTCTGCGTCCGCGCGCGCGGGAAACGGCTCGTTCGAGGACCTCGACCTCGTCGTCTGCCACCAGCACGTGCCGCCACGTGCCGTGCCGCGTCACAAGATGGTCGGCGGCGTCGCCCGGTGCGGCGAGGATGCGATCGACCACGAGGTCGAGCACTTCGGCGACGCCGTCACACCGCACCGCGCCCGCGGCGACGCTGGCGCACAGCCCCTGGCGGCTCGCGCCGTCGTCACCGGTGACCCAGGCGCGAGCGTCGATGCGTTGTACGCCGTCGACGAACACCACAGTGTGCCATCGCGCCACGGTCGGACGGATCGGCTTCCAGGACGCGAGCGGTACCTCGATGTCGGTGTCGGTCGGAACGTCGCTCGGCACCAGCGCGCTCGGATCCGCCGAGCCGGTTCCGTACCCGGGATCCCATGCGTCGATCGCGATCCTGTTCATGGCGCCGACCTCACCGGTCGACCCGCTCGACGGTCGACGCATTGCCGTGACGACGCACCTCGAACCGGACCGGAAGGCGTTCCGCGAGATCAGCGACATGGCTCACGACACCGACCAAGCGACCGGACGCGCCGAGCTCTTCGATCGCGCTCGCGACCACATCCAGCGAGTCAGCGTCGAGGGTGCCGAAGCCCTCGTCGAGGAAGATCGACTCGAGCCGGGCCGCGCCGTTCGCCGCAAGGATCGCGATGCGGTCGGCGAGCGCGAGCGCGAGGGCCAGCGAGGCCAGGAAGGTCTCACCGCCCGACAGCGTGCGCGCGGTACGGAGCTCACCGGCGTTGCGATGGTCGACGACGGCGAAGCCACCACTGCGCTTGTCGACGCGCAGCTCGTACTGCCCGTTCGACAGGTTGCCGAGGACCTCGGTCGCGCCTTCGGCCAACGCGGTGAGCGCCTCGTCGAGCAACCACTTCTCGAAGTGACGCGCGTCGAGGTGCATGGCGAGCCCCTTCGACACGTCGCGGCGCGACTCGACCGAGGACAGCTCGTCTCGGAGCTTCGCGGCCGCAGCTGCCTGTTCGACCAGGCGTGCGTGGTCCGCGGACGCCTGTCCGAGCGCTTGACGGGCCGTGCCGCCCGGGTCTTCGTCCCGCCCGACGTCGACGTTCTCGGATCGGCACCGCTCGACGAGCTCGGAGACACGACCAGCACGACGATCCGCGACGGCTGTGGCCTGCTCGGTCAGCTCGGCGGCTGCCGCTCGACGTTGCTCGGCCTCGGTGCTGGCCCAGTCGACGAGCGCGCGCCACTCGTCCACGAGCGGCGCGTCGCGCCCCAGCCGAGCTGGGGGGCCGAGGGCTGCGACCTCGTCGCGTGTCGTGTCGTACTGGTGGCGAGCGAGCCCTTCTTCGTCCTTGACCGCATCGCACGCCCGCATCGCGTCTCGCAGCGCTCGACGCCCGGCATCTGCCGCCGCCGCGTTCTGCTCGGCCGCGAGCCGCGCCAGTTCGATCGCGTCGAGTGACGCGGCGATGTCGTCGGGACCCGGTCGTCCGTCGAGCTGTTGCTCGAGCGCCGCGAGGTCGGTCACGATCCCGTCGAGCGTCGCCGCCGCGGACGCGGTCGCTTGCTGCGCCGCCGAGTGATCGTCGGCGGCGCGTTTGTGTTCACGCTCGGCCTTCTCGCGTTGCCGCTTCGCGGTCGTCAGGGCCGGCGGCGTGTCCTTCTTCGGGAGCTTGGAGACCTGCTGGAGGCAAACCGGACACGGCTCGCCGACGACCAGATCAGCCCGCACTGCATGAGCGCGATGCGCGGCCGCGGCTTGCTCTTCGGCGGCGCACGCCTCGGCCAGGGCTTGGTCAGCCCTCGCCAGCGCGGTGCCCGCCGCGGCTTCGTCGGCGCTGCGCTCTGCCACGAACTTCTCGCCCTTGTCGTCCCGCTCGAGCAACGCGTCGCGTCGCTCGTACTGCTCGCGCACGAGCATGAGCTCTGCTCGGTCGGGCAAGGCCGCCAGCTCGGCGTCGGATCTCGCCTGCGTCGCTTCCGCCACCTGCACGGCGGTATCAGCTTCCGCGACCCCTTTCACCGTGCCGGCCAGTCGGTCATTGAGCTCGGTGAGCCCGGCCGGGATCGCGATCGCGCCGAGCCGACGCGCATCACCCGCCTGCTGCTCCGCGCCTCCTGACGTGGCCGCGATCTCGGCCGCGAGCGCGTCGAGCTCGGGAGCGGCTTCGTCGAGCTCGCTGACCAGTGCAGTCAGGCGTTCGACGTGGGCGGCTGCAGCACTGACGGCTTCGGGCGTCGCCGTGGCGAGATCGCCGAGCCGGCCTTCGAGCACGGCGGCTTCGGACTTGGCAACCGCCGACCGACGTCCTGCCTGCTCCGCCATGCGCCCGTACACGCCGAGATCGAGCAGCGAGATGAGCAGCTCCTGGCGGTCCTTGGGCTTGTCGTGCAGGAACCGTGCGAACTCCCCCTGGGGCAGCACCACGCACTTCGTGAAGTGGTCATAGGTCAGTCCGAGCAGCTCGGTCACCTTCGCGGTGACCTCGTCCGCAGTACCGGCGACCACCACGCCGGCGCGCTCGAGCCTCGCCTCGGCTGTGTTCGCGCCGCTCTTCGTTCGCCGCACCACGCGCGACGCGACGTACGCGTCCGCACCGACGGTGAAGTCCAGCCGTACGCGCGCCTCGGCCATTCCCTGCGAGATGACGGGCGCGACCTCGCGTCGATCGAGGCGGGGAACGGTTCCGTACAGTGCGAAGACGATGGCGTCGAGCACGGACGTCTTGCCGCTTCCGGTCGGCCCAGTCAGCACGAACAGATCGGCATCTTCGAAGTCGACGACGGTCGGCTCTCGAAACGCCGTGAAACCGTCGAACTCGAGTCGGACCGGTCTCACGTCCGGGCCCCCGCCAAGGCCTCTTCCAGCAGCTCGTCGAACAGTGCTGTCAGCGCGGCGTCCTCGACGTCGTTGTCGTGGAGATACGCGTCGAACAGCTCTCGTGGCGATTGCCCGACACGAGTCTGCGTGTTCGACCGCGAGCCACCGCCGGCTGGATCTGTGCCCTCGAGCACCACGTCGACCGCGTTGGGGAACAGCTCGCGCACCTCGTCGGCGAGCCCGACACGCAGCTTCTCGCGCACGTGGACGCGCAGGTACGCGTCCGCGTCGACCGCGACCTTGCGCAACTCGGCCACCGTTCCTTCGACGATGGCCAGCGGACGCCCGGCGGCGAGCGGCACTTCGGTCACCCGCGCCGGAACACCGGGCTCGGCGTCGACGATCAACGCGACCTTCTGCTGACCCGCTTCGCCGAAGTCGAGCTGCAACGGCGAGCCGCAATACCGGATCGGGCACGGTCCCGCGATCGTCTGCGGTCGGTGCAGGTGGCCGAGCGCGACGTAGTGCGCGGACGCGGGGAACACAGTCGCGGGCACGCCGTACGCGGCGCTCAAGTGCGCTGCACGCTCGGAGCCCGACGGGTCGGCGCCGTGCACGAAGGCATGCGCGGCGACGACGTTGACGGTGTCGGGTCGGAAGCGCGCACACAACCACTCGGTGAGCTGGCGATAGCGCTCCTCGTAGAGCTGCACCGACTCGGCCGCCTCGCCGCCCATCAACTGAGACGCCTTGACCACCCAGCGTTGGGAGAGGAACGGCAGCGCGGCGACGAGCATCTTCTCGCGGCCGTCGCGGCTCGGCACCTCGACCACCGACGTGGCGGGGTCGGCGAACACGGGTCGGGTGACGATGGCGCCGAGCTCGAGCAGTGGCTGCACCGCCTCCCAACGCCGGTCGCTGTCGTGGTTGCCGGCGATGACGACGACCGTCGTGTCCCGCGGCTGCGAGATCGAGGAGCGCGCGGTACGCGACGCGCTCGGACTCAGGGGTCGGGGCCGCGCTGTCGAACACGTCGCCGCAGACGAGCACGGCGTCGACGTCGTGCGCACGGGCGATGGACGTGAGCTCGGCGAAGACGGCTTCGTGCTCTTCCGCCCGCGACCGCCCGCGGATGGCGCGACCGACGTGCCAGTCCGCAGTGTGGAGGAACCTCATTGCGGCAGACCTTCCAGCGGGTTGTCCGGCAGCGCGCCGGACGCGGCAACCGCCGCGGGGTTGAAACCGGCCTCGGACGAACGGGTCGCCCACGCTGGGAACGGGAACTCCAAGACGATCGGCACAGGCAGCATCGGCTGGCTCACGATCATCGTGCCGGGCTTCACGATCGTCGCTCGCTGCCGCTGCACCGGTGGCAGGAACCCGTACTCGCCCCGGCCCGCCTCCGCAGGATCGAGGCGCCCGACCACGCGCACGGCGGAGTTCGCGACGATCCGCCGCTCGACCTCGCTCGCGGTCTGCTGGCACCCGATGAGCACGATGCCGAGCGAACGTCCGCGCTCGGCAACGTCGAGGAGGATCTCCTTGATCGGGCTCGAGCCCTCACGCGGCGCGTACTTGTTCAACTCGTCGAGCACGATCAACTGCAGCGGCCGCGCCGTCCCCGCCCGCTCCTTCGCTTCGAACGCGCGACGGAGCAGGACACCGACTACGAACCGTTGCGCGCGGTCGTTGAGGTTGTGGATGTCGACGACGGTGACCTGGCTGTCGAATGCGACCGAATGCTGATCGGGGCGAGCGACGTCGGCGCGGATGAGATGACGCAGATGGCGAGTACCGCCGTGCAGCCGGCGGAGGAACGCGTTGACCGTGCCACCGGTGATCGCGCGGCCTGCCCACGGGCCGAGCTCGCCGTCGTCGGTCAGCACGCGCTCGCTGATGACGTCGACGAGCTGGTCGAAACCCCGCACGACGGTGCCGTCGAACGTCACCGTGCCGCTCACCGGGTCGCCGTGATCACGGGCGGCGCGCTGCAGCTCCGCGGCGACGTTGTGCACGACCATCGTGTACTGCTGGCGATCGTCTTCCGCATCCGCGAACAGGAACGGCAGCAACCCCTGCTCGCAGAAGTCGAAGATCGTCCAGAAGAAGCTGCGCACGCCGAGCGAGCGACTGGCTACGTCAGGCGCGGCGACACCGTCGCCGACCCCGTCGCGCCGCGGAGGCGCCCACACGCCGACGCTGCCAAACGGTTCGGCAGGAAGCCCGACGGCCCGATATCGCGCCATCTGCTCGGGCGCGAGCGCGGAATTCGGATGGTCGAGGAAGAGCAGGTCTTCGCCTTTGACGTTGAAGACCAACGCCTTGGTGTTCACCGCTTCCGCGCCGAGCACGCCCGAGTGGAACAACCCGTAGAGGAGGAACGTCGCGTAACTCGTCTTCGTCGCCACCCCCGAGACGCCGGAGATGTTGACGTGCGCGCCTTTGGTGCCGTCGAGGAAGTCGACGTCGATGAACACCGGCTCGCCGTCTCGCGACAGCCCGGCAGGAAGACGGCGGGCCACCTCGTCGAACCCGAGGGCGCGATCACGCTCCGCCCCCGACGCCCGCTGCACCACGTCGCCCGGGCGCGGCGGCACGTACACCTCTGGCTCGAACCGGGTCGACTGCACCTGCGCGGCCTCGCTCACCTCGGCGGGCAACACGCCGTCGGCGACCAGGAACACATCGCTGTCGAAGCGCAGGCCGTCGTGACGCGCGCGCACCTGCGACACCACGCCGTACACCCGCACGATCTCGCCGCCCGGCAGGACCCGATCGAGCGCGACCACGTCGTCGAGCTGGAGGTACGACCCCTCCTGCACGCCCACCCAGAACTCGAGCGGCGTCGCATCCTCGGTACCTATGACTCGCCCAACCGGAACTCCGGACTCCATGTGTTGGATCGTAAGACGGGGGTGTGACAGCGTCGGGGACGTGGACTTCCTGCGCACCCCCGACGACCGCTTCAGCGGCTTGCCCGGCTACCCGTTCGAGCCGTGCTACGTGGACGTCGCTGCTGGTGACGGCTCCGGAATTCAGCTCCGCGTGCATTACCTCGATGAGGGCGACAGCGGAAGCGGCGAGACCGTCCTGCTCATGCACGGCGAGCCGTCGTGGAGCTACCTGTACCGGACGATGATCCCGGTCCTCGTCGGCGCCGGCTACCGCTGCATCGCCCCTGACCTGGTCGGCTTCGGACGGTCCGACAAGCCGACACCACGCACCGAGTACACGTACGCGCGCCACGTCGATTGGATGCGCGAGGCACTTTTCGACCGTCTCGACCTCGACGGGCTCACGCTCGTCGGGCAGGACTGGGGAGGATTGGTCGGCCTGCGCCTGGTGGCCGAGCACCCGGACCGGTTCAATCGGGTCGTCGCCGCCAACACCTTCCTCCCCACCGGCGACCGCCATCCGGGCAAGGCATTCCTCGCCTGGCAGCAGTACAGCCAGGAGACACCCGATTTCCACGTGGGCGGCATCATCAAGGGTGGGTGCCGCACCGACCTCGACGACGCCACGATCGCCGCCTACGACGCGCCCTTCCCTGACGACACCTACAAGGAAGGCGCTCGCCAGTTCCCGCTGCTCGTGCCGACCTCGCCCGAGGATCCGGCCGCTCCCGCGAACCGCAAGGCATGGGAGGTGCTCGAGCGGTTCGAGAAGCCCTTCCTCTGCGCGTTCAGCGACCAGGACCCCATCACGGGCGGGGCCGATCGCGTCCTGAAAGAGCAGATCCCGGGCACGAAAGGCCAGCCACACACCACCATCGAGGGCGGCGGCCACTTCCTCCAGGAAGATCGAGGTCCAGAACTGGCCACGGTGGTGGCCAGTTTCATCGCGGCAACATCCGTATGAGAATCCGCGCCGTATTCGGGTAACGCGGAGATACGTTCCCGGGACAACTTCGGACAACCATGTCTGACGCCCTGGCGCCGCCCGCCCCCTGGCGGCGAGAGCGAAGGAGGCCGAGATGCTGAGTACCACGAGAGTGGGCGGTAGCGACTACATGTGGCTGGCGCCTGTCCGCAACCTCACTTGGGTGGCGGCACACTTCGGGCACAGGTAGTCCGTCGTGCCGTCGCCTTCGCGGTGCCTGACCGCGGGCGACGCTTTGACTTTCGTCCGTGATCGGGCCATTCACGCGCCCACCGACTGTCCTCGGATCGGGCTCGAGCTGGAATGGCTCACACACCACCGGCACGATCGCCGTCGCCGCGTGACCACTGCCGACCTCGCGCCGGTGCTCGCCGCCATCGGCGAGCTGCCGTGCGACAGCCGTGTCACCGTCGAGCCCGGCGGTCAGGTCGAGCTCAGTTCCCTGCCGCTTCCGTCGGCGACGGACGCGATCGACGCGACGCGCACCGACATGGCGGTGCTGCGCGACGCGCTCGACGCGGCCGACATCACGCTGGAGGGGAGCGGACTCGATCGCGACCGACACCCCGAGCGCGTCGTCGACGCGGGCCGCTACCGCGCCATGGAGACCTACTTCGACGCGTTCGGACCCGACGGCCGGATGATGATGTGCAACTCCGCGTCGATCCAGATCAACGTCGACGTCGACGGTGATCCGAACGAGGCATGGCAGGCCGCGACGCACGCCGCCCCGTTGCTCGCGCAGTTCTTCAACGCGCCGTCGCCCAACCGGATGGACGTGTGGTCGCGCATGGACGCCAGCCGCGCTCGCCCCGTGTGTGGCGAGGACGTCGCCAGCGCATGGGCGGCGTACGCGCTCGCCGCGCGGGTCATGTTCATCCGAACGCACGGCGACGATTGCATCCCGGTGCTCGACGGGATGACGTTCGAGAGCTGGATCGACCGCGGGCATCCGCTCGGGTTCCCGACCGAAGCCGATCTGGTCGAACACCTCACGACGTTGTTCCCCCCGGTGCGGCCGCGCGGCTGGTTCGAGATCCGGACGATCGACGCGCTGGGCGACGACTGCTGGCCGCGCGCGGTCGAGCTGACCGCGGCGTTGCTGCTCGAAGGATCGGATCGGCGCAGATTGCTGCGCCACGGCGAGGTTCCGGCATGGAGCTGACGATGACCATCGCCTCCGCGCTCGAAGCCGGACGGCAGCGAACACTCGAAATGCTCGAGCCGTTCGACGACGACTTCCTGCGCGCGCAGCACTCGCCGCTCATGTCGCCACTCGTGTGGGATCTCGCGCACATCGGCAACTACGAAGAACAATGGCTCGTCCGGTCGCTCGGCGGCGCCGCCATCCGACCCGATCTCGACGACATCTACGACGCGTTCCAGCATCCGCGCGTCGGACGTCCGATGCTTCCGCTGCTGTCGCCGTCCGAGGCGCGGACGTACATCGCCGAGGTCCGGTCGCGCGCCCTCGACCTCGTCGACGAAGACGCCTTCGTGCACCGGATGGTGATCCAGCACGAGCACCAACACGACGAGACGATGCTCGCGACGATCCAGCTGTCGAGCGCGCCGTACCCCTACGCCGGCGCACGCACGTTGTTCGCATCCGACACGACTGATGTCGCGATCGACGGAGGTCGGGTGATCATCGGGACGAGTGACGACCGGTGGGCCTACGACAACGAGCGTCCCGCGCACGAGGTCGATCTGGCGCCGTTCCGCATCGACCGCACGCCCGTGCGCAATCGCGAGTACCTCGCGTTCATGGAAGACCACGGCTACGACGATCCTCGCTGGTGGACACCTGAGGGATGGACGTGGCGCCACCAGGACAGCGCGAGCGCGCCCCTGTTCTGGCGATCCGAGGGCGGCGACAACTGGTCCGTCCTCCGGTTCGGCGAGCGCAGGCCGGTCCGTCCCGACGAGGCCGTCGAGCACGTGTGCTGGTACGAAGCCGACGCGTTCGCCCGGTGGGCGGGCAAGCGGTTGCCGACGGAGCAGGAGTGGGAGGCCGCGCTGCGGGCCGGCGCGCTCGACGGCGTCGGCGAGATGTGGGAGTGGACGCAGTCCGACTTGACCGGTTGGCCCGGCTTCGTGTCGCACCCGTACCGCGAGTACTCGGAGGTCTTCTTCGGACCTGACTACAAGGTGCTGCGCGGCGGTTCGTGGGCGACGCACGAAACCCTGCTCCGTCCCACCTTCCGCAACTGGGACTACCCGATCCGCCGGCAGATCTTCAGCGGCTTCCGCTGCGCGTCATGAGCGCGGGCCACTGACATGTGTCGCTTCATCGCGTACGTCGGGTCGCCGATCACGCTCGATTCGTTGCTGTGCGCGCCCGAGTACGCGTTGCTGCACCAGTCGTACGCGCCGCGTCATCAGCAGCACGGCCGCATCAACGCCGACGGCTTCGGTGTCGGCTGGTACGCGCCGGACGTGCGTCTCGAGCCCGCCCGTTATCGCACCACCACGCCGATGTGGGCCGACAGCAGCTTCGCCAGTTTCGCGGGTGTCGTGTCGAGCGGAGCGATTGTTGCCGCCGTGCGCAATGCGTCGCCCGGTCTCCCGGTGGACGAGTCGTGCACCGCGCCCTACACACAAGGCCAGTGGCTGTTCGCACACAACGGCAGCGTCGAGGGGTTCCCCGGTCCCACGGCCACCCGGTTGCGCCGCCGGTTGAGCGATGCACGGACGGCGCACGTCCAGGGTGCGACCGACAGCGAGGTGGTGTTCGGGCTCGTGCTCGACCGCATCGACGCGGGCGCGTGTCCGACCGACGCAGTTCGCGAGGTGATCAACGAGGTGCTCACGATCGCTCCGGGATCGCGCCTCAACCTGTGCTTGAGCGACGGCGACCGTGTCGTCGCGAGTGCGTGCGGCGATTCACTGTTCACGCGCACCACTGACGGCGACGCCGATCCATCGGTCGTCGTCGCATCCGAACCCTTCGACGATTCATCCGGCTGGCAGGCCGTCCCCGCCGGATCACTCGTTGTCGCCACCCCCTCGACGCTCGACATCGGAGCCATCGCATGACCGATCGCATCACCATCGACGTCCACTTGGACGACGACGACATGAACCGCGCGTTGCGCAAGGACGTGCGTGACGGGCTGACGTCGACACCGAAGACGTTGCCGCCCAAGTGGTTCTACGACGACGTCGGCTCGCAGCTGTTCGACGACATCACTCGGCTGCCGGAGTACTACCCGACGAGGCGCGAGCGCGAGGTCCTCGAAGCGCGCGCCGGCGAGATCGCCGAGGTCAGCGGCGCCACCGCGTTGGTCGAGCTCGGCAGCGGAACGTCGACCAAGACGCGACTGCTCCTCGACGCGTTGCGCGACGCAGGAACGTTGGCGACGTTTGCGCCGTTCGACTGCAGCGAGACAACGCTGCGTGACTCCGGTGCCGCGATCGCCGAGGCGTATCCCGGCGTTTCGATCCACGGTGTCGTCGGCGACTTCGAACGCCATCTGTCGCTGCTCCCGGCCAGCGACCAGCAAGGAGCTCGTCTCGTGGCGTTCCTCGGCGGCACGATCGGCAACCTCGCGCCGTCCGAGCGGGCGAAGTTCCTGAGCGAGCTGGCCGGCGCGGTGTACGAGGGCGAGCATCTCCTCCTCGGTACGGATCTCGTGAAGGACCGCGATCGGCTCGTTGCCGCCTACGACGACGCCGCCGGTGTGACCGCTGCGTTCAACCGCAACGTCCTCGCGGTGATCAACCGGTCACTCGACGCGGACTTCGCACCCGACGCCTTCGAGCACGTCGCACTCTGGAACGACGACGAGGAATGGATCGAGATGCGCCTGCGCGCCGATCGGAAGCACGAGGTGCGCGTCGGCGCGCTCGATCTCAACGTTTCGTTCGCAGCCGGCGAAGAGATGCGGACCGAGATCAGCGCGAAGTTCCGGCGCGAGGGAGTCGAAGCCGAGCTGGCGGCGGCCGGGTTCGAGATGGTGCGGTGGTGGACCGACCGCGCCGGCGATTTCGCGCTGTCGCTGGCGAGGAAGCGCTGATCAGCTCACGTCGTCGCGTTCGGCGTGGCTCAGCTTCAGCAGGCCGCCGCCGACTTCGACAATCGGCTCGTCACGGTTGTCGAACTCCATCCGCAGCGCCTTGCTCATGACACCGTGCATGTCATAGAGCGCGGTGATGTACGTGAGATAGAGGATCTGCTCGTCGGTCAACTCGGCCCGTAGCGCTTCGAACACCGAGTCGGGAACGCGCCCGCCGTCGAGGACGAGGCAGTCGGTGTACGCGAGCACTGCCGCTTCGATCGGCGACCAACATGTCGCGCCGGCGCCGAACGGGATCGCCTGCACCTGCTCCTCGGTGAAGCCCGCTGACCGCATCGCCTTACAGTGCTGCGAGAACACGAACTGGCTCCCACGGTCCCAGCCGGCGCGGCACTGGCCGAGCTCCCGCAGCCGTTCGTCGAGGACGCTGACCGACTGGCGGTAGAGAACGAGGCCGGCCACCGCGTGGTCGAACACCTCGGGCACGACGGCGAACACCGTCCACCAATCGCCCGGAGTTCCACTCGCCGTCCCCGGTTCCGCAACCGGGTCGGCGTCGGGTCCAAAGAGGTAGTCGTACATGGCGATGACAGACGGCGTCGCCTCGGCGCGGGGCACTTGTCGAAGTCGCGGCATGCCGGGCGTTCTACCCCAGCGCGAACCTCGGGTCATTTCCGCCGGAGGCGTCCCACTCGTCGATGAGCTCGGCGCGGGCACGGGCGACTCGAGAGCGGATCGTGCCCACGGGGACGTCCACGACCGCGGCCGCTTCCGCGTACTCGAGGCCGAGCAACTGCGTCAGCACGAAGGCGGTGCGGCGATCGGGGTCGAGTCGCGCCAGCAACAGGTCCAGATCGACCATGCCGTCCAACGCGGGTGCGACCGCAGACGGCCGCCGGTCGTGGAGTGCCCCCAACAACCGACGGCGGCGTTGTGCGCGTCGGATGTGATCGGCGCAGGCGCGGTGCGTGATCGACAGCAGCCATGTGCGAGCAGACGAGTCACCGCGGAACGAGCGCAGCGACCCGAGCGCTCGCATGTAGGCGTCCTGGGTCACGTCGTCGGCCGCGTCGCGATCCGTGAGGTGCGCGCACAGCCGCCACACCTCTGCCTGGCTCTCGCGCACGAACGCCGCAAGGGCGATGCGGTCGCCGTCTCGGGCCGCAAGCGCAAGCGCTGTGAGGTCGTCCGAGCCCGCGGCCATCCTCGCCATCCTTGCCGAACGCCACCACCCCTTGGTGGCGGGAACTCTCCGACTGTTGCGGCGACTACCAGAGCATGCAGTGTGACGAAGTCAGGCAGGCGATCTCGGCTGCGGCGGACGGCGAGGCCAGCCCGCTCGAGCGGTCGGTGGTCCAGGCACACGTCGAACGCTGCAAAGCGTGCGCGTCGTTCGCCGGCGCGGTCGAGCGTTTCGACCGACGCCTCCGGGTACGACCGGCCGAAACGGTGCCCGATCTGAGCAAACCGATCCTGGTGGCGGCGACGCCGAAGCCGACTCGCATCTGGCCTCGTTACGTCCTGTTGTGGGTGGCGCTGACCGAGCTCGTCCTTGCTGGGCCGTCTCTCGCCGGCGACGGCCGGGGCGTCTCCATCCACGCCGCCCACGAGCTCGGCTCATGGGAGGTGGCGCTCGCGGTCGGGCTCCTGGTCGCGGCATGGCAGCCCCGACGGGCGGCCGGCATGCTCCCCTTCGCTGTCGCGCTGACCGGCGCGATGGTCATCACCGCATCGTTCGACATCGTCACCCGGAACGCGCCGCTCGCCGGTGAGTCGCAACACGTCCTCGACATCATCGGTGTCACGGCCCTGTGGGCACTGACCCGGGCGTCCATGCCGACGCTGCCCGGATTGCGGCGCGACCTGCGAGCCGCGTAGTCCCGCTAATTTCGACGTCCATGCGAATCGCGCGCGTCCTCGTTCGCAGCGCGTTCTCGCGCTGATCGCCCTGGTGGCATTGGCCAACCCCGCCCACGCGGACCCGGCGAAGCCCACCGACTTCAAGTCGACCGTCACGCAGGTGACCCCGCCGACGGACGCGGTGACGATGAAGGTGGTCGGCGGCGACGGCTTCCTGTCGATCAAGGTCAAGCCGGGACACGACGTCGTCGTGAACGGTTACGCGGGCGGTCCTTGGCTGCACATCCGGTCCGATGGTGTGGTCGAGGAGAACCAGTTGTCGCCGGCGACGTATCTCGACCAGAACCGATACGGGCGCACCCCGCCCCCGGTCAACGTCACGAACGAGACGGAGACGAACCAGCCGCCGCAGTACAAGCAGGTCGCGACCGGCGGCGAGTACGCCTGGCACGACCATCGCATCCACTGGATGTCTCCGGACGATCCGCCCAACGCGACGCGCGGCGCCGTGATGCCGGAGTACGACCCGTGGAAAGTGGACATGGTCGTCGACGGACAGCGACACGAAGTCCAGGGCACGCTCACCTGGGAGAAGCAGGAGAGCCCGATCGCGTGGATCGCGCTCGTGTTGATCGCCGGCGCGATCACGCTCGTGGTCGGTCACGGCAAGTCGACGTTCGTCGCGGCGATCGCGGTCGGCATCGCGTCGGTCGCCGCGTTGCAGACGGGCATCACCGCGTACCGCAGCATCCCTTCGGCCGCCGGACCGAACCCGCTCGAGATCATCCTTCCGACGTTCGCGCTTCTCGCTGCGATCGTCGGCCTCGTCCTGCACCGAAAGCCGCTCGGCGTGATCGCGATCCTCGCTTCGCTTGCCGCGCTCACCGGCTGGGCGATCATGCGCATCACCGCGTTGTTCCATCCGATCCTGCCGACGGACCTGCCGTTCTGGATCGATCGCTCGGCAACTGCGATCGCCGTCGGGTGCTCGGTGGGCGCCGCGATCCTGGCGGTGCGGTCAGGCGCGCTGGTGCTGAAGCTGCCCGACCTCGACTTCGATGACGAGCCTCCCGCGGGGAATGATGTCGGCGATGGGGCACTGGGCGAGCGCACCGACGTCAGCTGACGCGCGTTTCCCCAGGAAATCCACAGCGTTCACCCACTGGTTGCCCACAGGCTTTCCTTCGTACGCTGATCCTGCGCCGTACGGGTGGGTTGCCAAGCTTCGGCGCCAGGAGAAGACCCTTTGACCGTCCCCGCGAGCACGATCGAGGCTGAAACGGTGCGCCTGCGGGCGACGCTGCGCCCGACCTGCTGGCAATTGAGCCAGGCGGTCGATCTGCTGCGCAGCTCCAGCACGGACGACGTCATCCTCGAAGGCCGCTGGCGGCTCGAAGAGGTGCACGACATGCTCGGCGCCTTCGCCTCCGAGCAGCAGGTGCCCGAGCTGGCCGCTCGCCTCGGGCGGATCCGCGACTCCCTCGCCGGACATCTGACCGCGGCCATGGACTGCGGCATCGCCCGGGTCCGCCCCGAGGTCATCGCCGACATGCTGTGCCGCGGCGCAGCCATGGTCAGCGCGGACCTCGAAGCGATCGCCTGACACAAGTCCAGGGAAGCACCTGGTCCCCCGGCCGCCGCCCGCCGGGGGGCCCGGTGTTCCCCCCCGCTCCCTCTCCCTCAGCTCGCTCTCCCTCAGCTCCCTCTCCGGCTCGCCCAGCCCTCACATTGATGGCGCAGCGACCGGATCCGGTCGTTCAGCGATCACAGAACGTTGCGCCTCCGGTTCTGGGAAGGCGCAGCCACCGAATCGGTGGGTCAGCCATCACAGAACATCGCCGCTCAGGTGTCGGACGGGGGCGGAGCGCCGGGGTAGGTGGCGTGTTCGTGGAAGGTGCCGGTGACCATGTAGTCCACGCGCTCGCCGACGTTGACGGCGTGGTCGGCGACCCGCTCGTAGTACCGGCCCACCAGCGCGAGTTGGACGGCGCGCTGCACTGCCTCCTCGCCGGTGGCGTCCATCGTGAAGATCGTGCGGAACATCTCGCGGGTGAGATCGTCCATCACGTCGTCCATGGTCGAGAGCTGCTGCGCCTGAGTCGAATCCCGTTGCGAGAAGGCGTCGATGGCGATCTCGAGCTGCATCGCCGCCTGGTTCCGCATGCGATCGAGGATCCCGAGGATGCCGGGGTCGAGCGGCTCGGGCTGCAGCCGGCGCGTCGCCTTCGCAACGTTCACCATGTAGTCACCTATTCGTTCCAACTCGTGGTTGACACGCAGCATGGTGACCATCCCCCGTAGGTCCGCCGCGACCGGTGCCTGCGTCACGAGGACGCGGTAGATCCGCGCTTCGATCTCGTCGCTCAGCTGGTCGAGCTCGGCGTCGTAGGCGATCGAGTCATCGACCAGCCCCAGGTCATACGTGAGCAGCGCTTCGCTGCCCCGATGGATCGCTTCGAGCGCGAGTGCGCCCAGCCGCACGACGTCGACCTGCAACCGCTCGATGTCTTCGACAAATCCCCGCCTGGCCTCTGGCACGCTCCCGTTCCTCCCCTTTTCCCCCTTGCGCCGCCGTTCCGAGCGGCGTTCTGCGGCCCGGCCGCCGGCCAACGGAAGTTAGCTGTCAGTTCGTCTGCCGTTCATCTTCGGGGCGCAATCGGTCTACTTCGGCTTTCTAGGTTGCCGCGCGAATCCCCCGTTGTCTTCCAAGGAGATGTGCACCTTGCTCACGCGCAAGCGCTCTGCGTTCCTAGCCCTGATCATGGCGCTGGCCCTCATCGGCGCAGCCTGCAGCAGCAGCGACAACAAGACCTCCACGTCCGGATCGTCATCCTCTTCCGGCGGGACGCCGCAAGGAGCGAACATCGACTACAAGTCGCTCACCGGCAAGCTCGACGGCTCGGGCTCGACCTTCCAGAACTCCTTCCTCCAGAAGGGGATCACCCAGTTCAAGAGTGCCGCCCCGAGCCTGACGGTCTCGTACACCGCGAGCGGCTCGAAGGGCGGCAAGCAGGACCTCGGCAACAACGTGGTGCAGTACGCCGGTACCGACAGCCTCATCGGTCCGGCAGACGCGCCCCTGACCGCCGCCGAGGCGCTGTACTTCCCCACGGTTGCCGCACCGATCACGATTTCGTACAACCTCAGCGGTGTCACCAACTTGCAGCTGAGCGGTGAGACGCTCGGTGGCATCTTCGGCAGTGCGATCACCAACTGGAACGATCCGAAGATCGCGGCGGACAACCCGGGCGTCACGCTCCCGAACAAGCCGATCATCGTCGTGCACCGCAACGACGGCTCGGGCACCACCAACAACTTCACTCGCTACCTGACCAAGGCCGGCGGCTCGGCCTGGACGCTCGGTACGGGCGACACGGTGACCTGGCCGACCACGACACAGGGCGCCGACAAGAGCGCCGGCGTGGCCACGCTGGTCAAGACGACAGACGGCGCGATCGGCTACGTCGACCTGGCCGACGCCGCGACCGCTGACCTGACGTACGCGTCGATCAAGAACTCGGCCGGCAAGTTCGTCGCACCGACGATCGCCGGTGCCGAAGCCGCGCTCACTGGAACGCAGGTCAAGCCCGACCTCACGTACGACCCGATCAACGCCAGCGGCGACGCCGCGTACCCGATCACGTCGCCGACGTGGGTCATCGTGAAGAAGAAGCAGACGGACGCAGCAACGGTCTCGAACCTCAAGGGCTGGATCAACTTCCTGTTGACCGACGGCCAGGGCTTCGCGCAATCGGTCGGCTACGCCAAGCTCCCCACTGACCTGGCCAACCAGGCGATCGCACAACTGGACCAGATCACGACCTGATGGCAACCGCCACATCCACCCCGCCGCAAGACGACCCGCTGGCGCCCGCCCCCATCCTCGGGGGCGGGCGTCCTGCGCGTGCCGACACGGCGTTCCGGTGGATGGCGCTCGGGGCCGGCGTGCTCGTCCTCGTGATCCTGGCCGGCATCGTCATCTCGATGACGACGCGGGCGTGGCCCGCGTTCTCCAAGATGGGCCTGAAGTACTTCACCGAGGATCGGTTCGACGAGGTCAACGGTGTCTTCGGTTCGAAGTCGTACATCTACGGCACGATCGTCGTGTCGTTCATCGCGGTGGTGGTTGCCGTCCCCATCAGCCTCGGCATCGCGTTGTTCGCGACCGAACTGGCGCCACTGCGGTTGCGTTGGTGGATCACCACGATCATGGATCTGCTCGCGGCGGTGCCGTCCGTCGTCTTCGGGCTCTGGGGTTTCCTCATCCTGCGCCCGTACCTCAACGACATCTACAACTGGATCCACGACCACGTGGACAACATCCCGATCCTGAAGACGATCTTCGGTGAGCCTCAGGGCGGCAACAGCTTCATGACGGCAGGGTTGATCGTCGGCCTCATGATCACCCCGATCATCACGTCGATCACGCGTGAGGTGTTCGCGACCGTTCCCCGCAACGACAAGGACGGTGCGCTGGCGCTCGGAGCGACACGGTGGGAGATGATCCGCGGTGTCGTGCTGCCACACTCGAGCGGCGGCTTCATCGGAGCGGTGATGCTCGGCCTCGGCCGGGCGATGGGCGAGACGATCGCCATCGCGCTCGTCATCGGCGGCAGTCCGCAGATCGTGGCCAACCTGTTCGCCACCGGTGAAGCCATGCCGTCCGTCATCGTGCGCAACCTCCCTGAGTCCAACGGCGACTTCCAAGCCGCCCTGATCGGACTCGGTGTCGTTCTCATGGTGTTGACGTTGCTGGTCAACATCGCGGCAAGGATGATGGTGAGCCGCATCGAACGGCTGCGAGGCGCCTGATGGCAACAGTCGAACGCGACCGCTCTGTGATCCCTGAGATGGACATCCGGGGCACGACCATGTCGGCCCGACGGCGCTGGCGCAACGGCCTTGCGACCGCCTTCATGGTCGGCTCCTTCGCCGTCGCCGCGATACCGCTGTTCTTCGTGCTCTGGACCGTGATCACCAAGGGTTGGACGGTCGTATCCGGTCTCGACTGGTTCACCAAGGACATCCCCGACGTCGCATCGGCCGCGCTCGCGGGCAAGTTCGGCGCCACCGACGTCGAGCCGGTGGTCTACGGAATGGCCCCCGCCATCGTCGGCACGCTTCTCATCACCGGACTGGCGACGCTTCTCGCCGTCCCGCTCGGCATCCTGGGCGCGGTGTACCTGAACGAGTACGGCGGCAAGCGACCCTTCGCTCGCTTCCTTCGCTTCTTCACCGACGTGATGATCGGGGTGCCGTCGGTGATCATGGGCGTGTTCATCTATGTCGTGTGGGTGGTGCCGCAGGGAGCGAACGGTCGCTCGGCGGTTGCGGGCGCACTCGCGCTGGCGTGCTTGATGCTGCCGATCGTGGTCCGCTCGACGGAGGAGATGCTCCGCCTCGTGCCCGACAGCCTGCGAGAGGCGAGCCTCGCGCTCGGCAGCCGAACGTCGCGTACGACCCTGACCGTGGTGCTCCCGGCCGCCCTGCCGGGTATCACCAGTGGTTGCATGCTTGCCGTCGCTCGCGCCGCAGGCGAGACCGCGCCCCTGCTCCTCACCATCGGCTCGATCCGGTTCGTGAACTGGCACCTCAGCGGCGTGAACACCGCGTTGTCGGCCCAGATCTACTCCAACGTCACGCAACCGGGTGGGGAACCGCTGGCCTGGGGCGCGGCGTTGACGCTCATCGCGTTCGTCCTGATCCTCACGTTGCTGGCGCGCGCGATCACGTCCCGGTTCGCGTTGCAAGAGTCCTGATGTCCGAAGAGGTCGACCCCATGCCCGAAACCGCCACGACGGAACAATCGGCAGCAGCCGTGGAAGGCGGCCACCTGACCGTCACTCTCGGCGCCGTGCTCGACGACGAAACGCAACCGCGCGGCGCTCGTGCGGTCGTCTTCGAGGTCGATGATCTCCGGGTCCACTACGGCGAGCACCAAGCCGTCCACAACGTGACGCTCAACGTCCACCGGCAGGAGGTCACCGCGTTCATCGGACCGTCCGGCTGCGGCAAGACCACGGTCCTGCGTTGCTTCAACCGCATGAACGACCTCATCCGAACGGCCAAGGTCGAGGGTGCGATCCGCTTCCACGGTCAGGACCTGTACCAGGACGGCGTCAACGTGTCCGAGGTCCGCCGCCGCATCGGGATGGTGTTCCAGAAGCCGAACCCGTTCCCGAAGTCGATCTACCACAACGTCGCGTACGGGCCGAAGGTCGCCGGCTGTCCGAAGCGCGAGCTCGACGGCATCGTGGAGAAGGCGCTGCGGCGGGCTGCGTTGTGGGACGAGGTGAAGGATCGACTCAACAAGTCGGCACTCGGACTATCGGGTGGACAGCAGCAGCGGCTGTGCATCGCCCGTGCCATCGCCGTCGAGCCCGAAGTGATCCTCATGGACGAGCCCTGCTCCGCGCTCGACCCGGTGTCGACGGCGCGCATCGAGGATCTGATGGCGGAGATCAAGAGCGAGTTCACGATCGTGATCGTGACCCACAACATGCAGCAGGCCGCCCGGGCCTCCGACATGACCGCGTTCTTCACGACCGACGCGAACGAGGTGGGCGGCGACCGCACGGGCACCCTCGTCGAATACGCACCGACCCAACAGATCTTCTCCAACCCGTCCGACGAGCGCACCGAGCACTACGTCACTGGGCGGTTCGGATGACCGAAGAGGGCGCGGGACAACCGAGCGAACCGACCGAGCCGACCGAACCGAGCGAAACCATGCGCGCGGGGTTCGCCGCCGAGCTCGACCAGCTCCGACTGCAGGTCGAGCTCATGGGCATCCGCGTGGACCAGAACCTCGAGCGCATGCGTGAGTCGTTGTGCAAAGGCAACGTCGGCGTCGTGGCCGCGTCGTTCGTGGCCGACGACGAGATCGATGCGATGAACGTTTCGCTGACCGAGCGCTGCTACGACCTGCTGCGCCGCGAGGCCCCCGTCGCCGCTGACCTGCGCTTCGTGGTGTCGGTGCTGCGCGTGCTGTCCGAGCTCGAGCGCGTCGGCGACCTCGCGCTGCGGGTTCTCAAGCTCGCACCGGACCACCAACTGCTCTCGTCGTGCGACGCCACCTTCGACATCTTGATGACGATGGCCGATCGCGCCATCGAGCGGTATCGCGAAGCCCTCGGTGCATGGGCGGTGATGGATCTCACCCGCGCCACCGAACTGGCTTCGTCGTCCCGCCCGATGGACCTCTACTTCGACCGGTTGATGGCCGAGGTGCTCAAGCTCGAAGGTCCGGACGCGGTGCGCATCGCCGTGACGACGTGCCATGCCGGCCGCTCGCTCGAGCGCATCGGCGACCACGCCGCCATCATCGGCGCGCGGCTGCGGTATCTGCTCACGGGCGACCCGAACCACCTCGTCGCCGAGGTGCGCTGAGCACGACCATGGCCGCACTCGCGTTCATCGGCGGGGCGATCGCGATCGTTCTTTCCGTGCTCCTCGTCTCGACGCGTCGGCGCCTAGGCGAGGAGCTGCGCGCGGTGACGCGGGCGCGCGACGACGCCATCGAGGCCCGCGACGGCGCCACGCTCGCGGGTGAGCGGATGCGCCGAGCTGTCGACGCGTTGCCGCTCGGCGTGCTCACCTACGACGGCCGGGGAGAAGTGGTGTACCGCAACACGGCGTCCGCCCGGTACACGAGCGGGCGCCGAACCGAAGCGGTGGTGACCTCAACGATCGAGGATCTGTTACGCGGCGCGCTCGAGGGCGCCGCGGGCCGGCAGACGATCGAGCAGTTCGGGCCACCGCAACGGTCCTTGGTGCTCTCGGCGTGGCCGTTGGACATCAGCGATCCGACGATCGGCGCGGTAGTGCTGATCGACGATGTGTCCGAGCGGCGACGGCTGGAAGCGGTGCGCCGCGACTTCGTCGCCAACATCAGCCACGAGCTCAAGACGCCCGTCGGTGCGCTGAGCCTTCTGGCCGAGACGCTGCTCGACGAGGACGACCCGGAGACTGTGAACCGGCTCGCCGAACGCGTCCTCGCCGAGGCGCTGCGCGTCGGGCGCACGATCGACGACCTGCTCGAGCTGTCGCGCATCGAGATCGACGAAGCCCCCGAGCATCAAGTCGTGCGCATCGACGACGTCGTGCGCGAGGCGGTGCAACGCATCCGTCCCGGGGCCGAGCATCAGGGCATCGCGCTCCAGGCGCAGGACGCCGATCACGAGCTGACCGTTATCGGCGACCGGCGGCAGCTCGTGTCGGCGCTGTTCAACCTGCTCGACAACGCGGCGAAGTACAGCGAGCCGGGCTCGTCCGTCGCAGTCGACGTCGAGCGCGGTCGACGGTCTCGTGGAGATCGCAGTGCACGACCACGGCATCGGCATCCCGCCGCGTGACCTCGACCGCATCTTCGAGCGGTTCTACCGCGTCGATCGCGCCCGCAGCCGTGAGACCGGCGGCACCGGGCTCGGGCTCGCCATCGTCCGCCATGTCGCCGTCAACCACGATGGCGACGTGCGGGTCGAATCGCGGCAAGGCGAAGGATCCACATTTACCCTGACGCTGCCGAGGCACCATGACGCCGAAGAAACGTCACCTCCAGCGTCACCTGACCAGGCTGTAGAGAGGTTGGCTCACCAATGACTTCGCCCAACGCGACCATCCTGGTCGTCGAAGACGAGGATTCCTTCGTCGACGCATTGACCGTCGGCTTGAAGCGTGAGGGGTTTCGTGTGCACGTCGCGCGCGACGGCGCCGAAGCGTTGCCGTTGTTCGACGCCGTACGTCCGGATCTCGTCCTGCTCGACGTGATGCTCCCGAAGCTCTCCGGTATCGACGTGTGCCGCGAGCTCCGGTCGAGGAGCAAGGTCCCGGTCATCATGGTCACCGCGAAAGGATCCGAGCTCGACACCGTCGTCGGCCTCGAGGTCGGCGCGGACGACTACGTGACCAAGCCGTACCGGCTGCGCGAGCTCGTTGCCCGCATCCGTGCCGTCCTGCGGCGCACGCCGACCGAAGAGGACGACGAGGTGTCCGGTGAGGCGCTCGAGGTCGGCGACGTCCTGCTCGACCCGCAGCGGCACGAGGTCAAGATCCGCGGTGAGTCGGTGTCGCTGCCGTTGAAGGAGTTCGAGCTGCTCTCGCTGCTCCTCCAGAACGCCGGTCGGGTGCTGACCCGTGACCAGTTGATCGACCGGGTGTGGGGCGCCGACTACGTCGGCGACACGAAGACGCTCGACGTCCACATCAAGCGCCTCCGCGCGAAGGTCGAGCCCGAGCCGTCCAAGCCCGCCCGCATCGTCACCATCCGCGGCCTCGGCTACAAGTACGAGCTCTCCCGCGTCTAACCGAATGTTGGATGGAAACGGGCGCCATGGCGCCCGTTTCTCCCCGGAGTTCCAGCGTCAGGGGCACCGGCAGGGACGGTGGCCGCAATGGGGGCATCCCGGCGCGTAGCGGGCGGCGGCTGCGTCGAGCGAGAGTCCGAGTTGGTCGGTGAGCGAGGCGAGCCACGCAAGGACGTCGCCGATCTCGTGGAGCTGTGCGTGCGCGTCACCCTTGCGGACGGCCTGCGCGAGCTCGCCGACCTCCTCGGCGATCCACGCCATGGTCGTGGGCAGCCCGCGAGCGCGGTCCCGCTCGCCGTAGGTGTCCGCCATCAGTTGCTGGAAGTCGCGCAGATCCACTCTGCGATTGTGTCTCGTACGCTCACCGTCCATGGCGGACAACGACACTGACGACGAGATCGAGTACGCCCAACGACCGTTCGCCGCGCCGCCGGGTGCGACCGAGTTGCTGCTCGTGCGCCACGGCGCGTCGGCCCCGTTCCGAGTCGGTGAGGACTTCCCGTTGGTCGACGGGCACGGCGATCCGCCGCTCGACCCGGTCGGTCACCAGCAAGCGCAACGCGTGGCGCAACGACTGGCGGGCGAGAACATCGCCGCCATCTACGTGACGTCGTTGCGACGGACGGTGCAGACGGCGGAACCACTCGCGCAAACACTCGGCATCGAACCGATCGTCGAGCCCGATCTGCGCGAGGTGCTGCTCGGGGAATGGGAAGGTGGCATGTTCCGCAAGCACGTCGCGGAAGGTCATCCGATCGCGCTCCAGATGATGACCGAGCAGCGGTGGGACGTCATTCCCGGCGCGGAATCGAGTGACGATTTCGTCAACCGCATCGCCGGCGCCGTGGATCGCATCGCGGCACGACACGTCGACCAGTTCGTCGTCGTGTTCACGCACGGCGCCGTGATCGCGCAACTACTGGCGCACGCGACGGGAGCGCGCCGGTTCTCCTTCCTGGCCGACAACGCCTCGCTCTCGCATCTCATCGTGCACGAAGGACGATGGATCGTTCGCCGCTACAACGACACGACCCACCTCCACGCCGGCTTCACCTCGGCCCCCGAACCGGTGACCTGACCCACCACCCAGCCACATCGCCGGTCGACGTCGCGGTGCGTTGGGTCGCAGCCGCTATGGCCGTCGCAGCGGGATCCTGTGATCGCGAACACCTTGACCTGGCCTTCTCCCCATAGCCAACGCGCGGGCGTTGTCGCGCGGTCGCGTACGCTCACCGTCCGACAGTCGGGAGGGGACGATGGCTGCGGACGGTCCGGAGGCAAAGGAAACGACAACCCGCTCGCCGTCGGACGTGTTGCGGCTCGTCGTCGGTGTCGTACTCGTCCTGCTGCTGCTCCTGATCGAGTGGTTGTTCGGCAACACGCTCGTGACGTTCGCGTCCGACCTCCTGCGCGGCTACAACGCGATTCCCAAGTGGATCATCGACGTGTTCACGGTCGGCATCCGCATCCTCGCCGTCGTCTTCCTCGTCGGTGCGCTCGTCCTCACCATCCTGCGCCACGGGATGCGGATGTTCTCGACGGTCGTCCTCGCCGGGATCGTCGGCGGCGTGCTGACGTGGTTGCTCGACGGCATCGTCGACGTCCACAACGGCGCGCTCGTCACCAAGCTCAGCACCGGTCTCGGGCCGGCGACCGACCCGGGGTTCCCGTCGACGGTCGGTGTCGGCGTGACGGCGGCGGTGCTCACCGCAGCCGCTCCGTGGTTGAGCCGCGGTTGGCGCCGATGGGGTTGGGTGCTCCTCCTCGGTCTCGCGGCGACGCGGTTCGTCTCGTCACCGCTCTCGTTCGACTCGCTGCAGGCGGTCCTCGTCGGATGGACGGCCGGCGCGGCGGCACTCGTTGCGCTCGGTGCGCCCTCGAGGCGTCCGAGCGGCGAGGCGATCTCCGAAGGACTCGCACGCAACGGCCTCCCGATGCAGAGCCTGAAGCGAGCGAGCGTCGACGCGCGCGGCTCGACGCCCTACTTCGGTGTCGGCGTCGACGGCGAGCGGTACTTCGTCAAGGCCCTCGGCGACGACGAGCGCAGCGCCGACCTGCTGTTCCGGATGTTCCGCTACGTGCAGCGCCGCGACCTCGGCGACGAGCGTCCGTTCTCGTCGCTGCGACGCGCCGTCGAACACGAAGCGTTCCTCGCACTCGCCGCACGCGACGTCGGCATCCGCACACCCCGATTGCGCGCGGTCGCGACCGCGGAGCCCAACGCGATGGTGCTCGCGTACGACGCTGTCGACGGCACGTCGATCGACGGCCTCGAGCCAGGAGCGCTCGACGACGACGTGCTCAGCGCGATCTGGGACCAGATCGCCGCGCTGCACAAGCACCGCATCGCGCATCGCGACCTTCGTCTCGCCAACATCTTCCTCGCCGTTGACGGCGAGGTCTGGATGATCGACTTCGGGTTCAGCGAGCTCGCCGCGTCCGACCTGCTCCTCGCCAACGACGTCGCCGAGCTCGTCGCGTCGTCCAGCGTGGTCGTCGGACCCGAACGCGCCGCCGCACATGCGTTGAAGGTCGTCGATCCGGAGACCTTGGCGTTCGCGACGAAGCGGCTCCAGCCGTGGGCGTTGAGCGGCGCGACCCGTACCGCGCTCAAGGGCCGGCCCGGCCTGCTCGACGACCTCCGGAAGCGACTCGCGCCGGCGTGAACCTCGTCTGGCTCGCCGTCGCAGGCGGGGGCCTGGCGATCCTCGGCGCGTCGATCGGCGCGGCCGTGCAACCCGAGATCCCCGAGTGGGAGAAGCGGGTGTTCCATGCGGTGAACGGCCTGCCCCACTGGCTGCTGCCCATCCTCTGGTTGCCGATGCAGCTCGGCAACCTCGTCGTCGGCACGGTGCTGGGGCTGCTGATCGCGATCGCCGCGCGCGATGTGTCCGTGGCCGTCGGCGTCGTTCTCGCGGCGACGCTCAAGCTCGTCGCCGAACGGCTCGTCCGCCGCCAGCTCGCCCACCGCCTCGCCGCTCGTGAACGACCCGGGACCAGCCAGCCCGGCGCGGTGCTGCGCGGCGACGTCCCGGCCGTCGGCCCGAGCTTCCCGTCCGGCCACGTGATCCTGGTCGCGGCAGTGGCGTGCGTCGTCGACCCGCTCCTGCCCCTCGCGTTCCTGTGGTTCCCCTTCCTGGTGACCGCACTCGTCATGCTCGGACGGGTCTACGTCGGCGCCCACAACCCGCTCGACGCCACCGCAGGACTCGGCGCCGGACTCGTGCTCGGCGGACTGGTCGCAGCCTTCGTGCACTAGCAACCGGCTACAGCCGCGCGGCGCAGGCGGCCAGAATCCTTCACCATGAGCGAGCGGACCTATGTCGTCACCGGGAGCGCGTCGGGCATCGGCGCGGCAACGTCGAAACGATTGCAGGCGGCCGGACATCACGTGGTGGGCGTCGATCTGCACGACGCCGACGTGACGGCCGATCTCGCGACCGATGCCGGACGACGCGCCGTCGTCGACGGCGTGCAGCAGGTGACCCAGGGCCGGCTCGACGCGGTGATCGCGTGCGCCGGCATCTCATCCGGCGATGCCGTGACGGTCAGCATCAACTTCTTCGGTGCGGTCGCGACGCTCGAGGGGCTTCGTCCGCTCCTCGCCGGAAGCGACGCGCCCCGTGCCGCGACGATCAGTTCGGTCGCGCTGCTGCAGTCACTCGACGACGACATCGTCGACGCGTGCATGCAGGGCGACGAGGAAGCCGCGGTCGCCGCGGCCGAGGGCAAGGGCGTGTTCGTGTATCCGTCGACGAAGCGGGCACTGGCCCGTTGGGTCCGCCGCAGCGCGCCGTCGAAGGCATGGGCCGGTGCGGGCATCCCCCTCAACGCGGTCGCGCCCGGCGTCGTGCGGACGCCGATGACGGCTGACCTCCTCGGCGACCCGACGTGGAAGGAGATCGTCGACGACGCCGTCCCGATGCCGTTGGGTGGCTATGCGGAGGCGGACGAGGTCGCCGCGGCGCTCGATTGGCTGACGAGTCCGGACAACACGAAGGTCACCGGCCAGGTGTTGTTCGTCGACGGCGGCGCGGACGCCGTCCTCCGCCCCGACGACATCTGGAGGACGTAACGGCGTTCCAGGCCGACGTGCGACGCCAAAGGACCCGAGCCCGGGGCCGCGGAGCGAAGCGCGCGTGGCCGGCGCGAGTCAGAACGGGTGGGCGCCGGCGAGCGACGTCACGAGGCGGCTGACGCGGCGGGCGACGTTCACGGCGTGATCGCCCAAACGCTCGTAGAAGCGCGCGACGAGGCCCATCTCGATGGCGACGGGCACTGACGTGCCGCTGGCCGCGAGCTCGACCGACAGCTGGACGTGCAGATCGTCGAGCTCGTCGTCACGCTGGCGCAGGAGATCGGCCGCATTGGCGTCGCGATCGGCGTAGGCGGCGGCCGCCGTGCGCCACATCTCTGCGCCGATGCGTCCCATCTGTGCGATCAACGCGCGCGCCAGTGGTGAGATCTCCGCGGCGAGACCTTGCTGCGTGCGCAGCGCGATGTGTTCGACGAGATCGCCGCTGCGCTCGAGCTCGGGCACGATCTGCAACGCCGCGACCAGGGCACGCACCTCGCCGTCGCTGTGGGCGAGCGCCCGGTCGAGCTCTGCGTACAACAGCTCCTCGGTCACGTCCTGCAACGAATCGATCGACTGATCGCCGGCGATGAGCGTCCGCGCCATGTCTCGATCGCAGTCGAGGAACGCGGTGGTGGCGGCGGTGAGTCCCTCACTCACCATGTCGAACAACCGGAGGACATGCTGATCGATGTCTGCAACTGCGATTTGCGTCAAGACGCCCCCTCTTCGGCCGGTCTTCGCTGCCGAGGTCTCTTGAGACCCTACGAAGGACGGCCTGTGCCTAACTAGTGGTGAACCCTGTGGATATCGCGAGGCTTCGCCGGGATGTCATCCCGTTGCCTTCTGAATGTCGCGCCACAGGTCCTCGTAGCTGCGCGCGGCGCGACTGCGGGGCGCGAACTCGACGACAGGCGAGCGGTGTAGCCCCATCTGTTCGACCTCGGTGGCCGACGGCACCGCAGCTTCGAGCACGTCGGATCGGTCCCCGAGCGACTCCATCACGTCGCGATGCAACCGCTTCCGACGATCCGCCAGCGAGAAGAACGTCAGCACGCGCGGCGAGCGATCGCCACGCTTCGCGCGCTTCGAAGACGCGGCCGACGTCCCGCGCTCGGCACCCTTGCCGTTGTCGGCACCGTTGGATGCGAGGAAGTCCTCGAGCTGGTCGAGCGTGCGCACCGACAACGTCGTCGGGACGGTCGGCACGAGCAGCACGTCCGCCGCGCCGAAGATGCTCTCGGACACGAGGGACATGCTGGGCGCGCAGTCGAGGAAGACGTAGCTGTAGTCGTCGGCGAGCGGCGCCAGCAGATCGGCCAGTTGCTCACTCGGCCGCTTCGTACGGTCGAGGGCGAGATCGAGGTGGCGATACGACAGGTCCGCTGGCACCAGGTCGAAGTTGGCGAAATCGGTGGCCTTGATGAGCGAGTCGAGCGAGCGCCGGCGGTGGACGATCGCCTGCGCGCCACCCTTGACCTTCGGCCGGACGCGCAGCAGGAACGTCGCCGAACCCTGGGGATCGAGATCCCACAACAGCGAGGGCTCGCCGTCACGCGCCGCGAGATATGCCAAGTTGACCGCGGCGGACGTCTTCCCCACGCCACCCTTGATGCTGTAGGTGGCGATGACCTTCATCGGATGGCGAATCCGCGCAGTGCCTTGACGAGATCGCGGCGTGCCGCGTGCTGGCGATCGACGAGATCCTCCATGAGCAGCTCGCCGGCCTCGACCGCCTGCGGGGACGGCTCGCCGCCCAGCGAGGCATCGCCGAGCAGGTCACGGATCAGGTGGAGCTGCACTTCCGAGTCCTGGAACTGGCCGAGGTCGTCCTGCAGCCGTTTCATGTGGGTGACGACGGACTTCACGTCCTTCGCTGGCAGCGCGCCGCCGAGCATCTCGGCCGCGTACCGGAGTCGCTTGGCGCGCTTGCGAGCGCGATGGATCGCATCGGCCGGCGAATCGTCATCGATCTGGCGAGCCGCCTGCAACAGGTGCTTCGACGCGCGGTCGATCGTGTCGCTCGCGAGCTTCTCGGCCGTGACTTCGACAGTGCCGTTCGCACTCATGCGCAGATCGGCGATGCCGGAACGCCAGCCTCGCTTCAACGTCGCGTAGCGGTCGCCGTCGAGCGCGTCACGCAGCTTCGCCTGCTCGGTCGCGCGTCGAGCGTCGACCCGTGAAGCGAGCTCGTGGATACCGGCATCTGTCGCGGCCGCGATCGACGGACGCTCGCACGTGAGGTCGAGCAGCAGCACATCGAGATCCCGAGGTGGACCTGTGACCGACGCGAGCCATTGCCACTCCTTCTCCCACAACCGTGCCATCTCGGGCGGCAGGTAGCGGCGCGCCAGGCGCTCGATCGAACGCGTCCGGCGGACCGCGACGCGGAAGTCGTGCAGCAGTTCGGGATCGAGCTGCTCGCGGACGCCCTCCTCGTGCAGCTCCATCGTGATGAGCAGATGCTCGAGCACGGTCGCCAGCGCGGCGTGTCCGTCCTCGTTCGCGCGCAGCTTCAACGGCGGCGGTTGGGGCAGCTCCCCCGGCTCGCGGCCATTGGCGCGCACCGCGGCAACCATGGGATCGACGCCCGCGACGAGATCGGCCTGGCTGTCGAGCAGGGCGACAACACGGTCGGCGGCCTTGTCGTAACCCCGCACCGATCGGAACGCGACACGGACGGCGCTCGGGGCGCGCTCGACGTCGATGTAGGCGACGGTCTTGTCGTCCTCGTCGAGCAGCTTGAGCGGCCACACCTCGACCCGCTCACGCCCGACGTCGAGCAAGGTGCGAGGCGCGAGCTTCGGCCCGAGCCGGCGTTGCAGACCAGTGGGCAATTCAGTCGGATGGCGCGGGTGTCCACGCGACGGCACGCGCAGCTCGGGCCGTTCGCTCACACGGCTCTGCAGCACGAGCACGCGTTCCCCGCCTGTGGGTTGTTCTTCGACGAGCGCGTCGCCGCGGCGAAACAGCCGCCAGTCGAACGTGTCGAGATAGACGCGATTGATCGTCACGGATGAGCCGCCGGTCAGACCGAGACTGGTCGTGAGCCGAGTGGCCAACCGGCGGGGACTCGCCTTTGCGGGTGCGTGCCACCACTGCCGCGTGGTGCTCATCGGCCGCGCTCCGTCCCCTCAGGCATCCGTGGATTCTTCCCCATCGAAGCGGCGATGCGCCCAAAAAACCTTCGGCGCGCCGCCTACGTCACGGGATGTTCACGCCCGAATTGCTTGACGGGCGACCGCCAGGGAGCCGGACGGGACGGCGCGAGCGAGGCGAGGGCGTGAGGCGCCCCCAGCAACTCACGCGACCTGCGGCGTGGTATCGAAGATCAGGTGTGCTTCCGGGCCGTCCACGGTGACGCCGGACGGGCGGTTGCGAGCTGCCAACCCGAGGGCCGGCCGGTTGTCCGACAGCACGGTGGCCGTCAGGGTCTCGATGCCGTGACGGCGGGCGTCGCCGGCCAGCGCACGGATCAGGACGCGGCCGAGGCCCCGGTGCTGCCACGGCTCGGTAACGGTGATGGCCACCTCCGCCTCGCCCGGGCAGCAGTTGGCCCGGTCCCAATGGGCGACGCCCACGACCTCCGTCCCGTCGAGCACGACGAGCGCTTCGTGGTCCCGATGGTCCACCAGTGACAGATGTCGCTCGACCAGGGGGGCCGGATCGGGCATCAGCGTGAAGAAACGCCGGTAGATGTTCTGGGGGGACAACGAGCGGTACGCCGCAACGACCGCATCGACGTCTCCCTCGTCGACCACCCGCAGCGTCAGCCCGGGAAATGGTTCTCGACCGTTCATCATCCCTCCCCTCAGTTCTGAAAATGAACTTATGACAGTTCGGATTCTGAACGCAACAGGACTATCGTCACACCGATGCGTTGGAGCCAGATCGGTGAGCAGGACTGCTCGGTTGCTCGTGCGCTCTCGGTCATCGGCGACCGCTGGACGTTGATCGTGCTCCGCGAGTGCTTCCAGCGCACTCGCAGGTTCGATGACTTCCAGCGCAAGACGGGCGCGCCCCGTCCGATCCTCGCCGACCGGTTGCGCAATCTCGTCGAGGAGGGCGTTCTGTCCCGCGAGCCGTACGGCAATCATCCTGATCGCTTCGAGTACCGGCTCACCGAGAAGGGACTCGACCTCTACCCAGTGATCGTCGGACTGCTCTCGTGGGGCGATCGGTGGATGGACGAGGGCGACGGTCCCCCAGTCGATCTCCGTCACAAGCAGTGTGGCGAGGTCATGCATCCAGAACTTGCGTGCCCCGAGTGCGGCCAATGGGTAGGTGCTCGTGACATCAAGGCCGAACCGAGAGGAGCCGAACATGGCTGACACGCTCGCCCGCGACGCGCACGACACTCGTACCGCGGTGCACACCGAGCCGTATCCCCGTCGAGTGCGTGGCTACGTCGGGCACACGTTGATCGTCGACTCGACGCGTGCGCTCATGCTGTTCGAGGACGGCCACCTTCCCGTGTGGTACTTCCCGCCCGAGGACGTGCATCGTGAGCACTTCGTCGAGTCCGACAAGCACACGGAGTGCCCACGAAAAGGCACTGCGTCGTACTGGGACATCCACGCCGGTGATCGCACAGTGCCCAACGCGGTGTGGAGCTACCCCACACCGATCGACGGACGCGACGACATCGCCGGCTACATCGCGTTCTACTTCAACAAGCTCGACAACTGGTACGAGGAGGACGACGAGGTCTACGTCCATCCCCGCAGCCCGTACCACCGGGTCGACGTCGTCAACAGCTCGCGTGCACGTTCGCGTCGAGATCGACGGCGTGACGATCGCTGACACGACCCGCCCGCGCCTGTTGTTCGAGACCGGACTGTCGACCCGCTATTACATCCCACGCGCTGACGTACGCATGGACCTGCTCGAGCGGACGGACACGCACACACAGTGTCCGTACAAGGGTGTCGCTTCGTACTACTCGGCCGAGGTCGGCGACCGCGTGCACGAAGACATCGTGTGGACGTATCCGTTCCCGATCCCCGAGTGCCCGAAGGTCGAGGGCCTGCTCGCGTTCTGGAACGAGCGCGTCGACCTCTACGTCGACGGCGAGCTACAGGAGCGACCCGAGTCGCCCCGGCATCGCGGCTGACGCGCCGAGCTCGACAACCGTCACCGGCTCGGCGAACCCCCTGAGTCGCACCTCGAGCGGATCCGATGCCTCGACCCAACCCGGCAGCACGAGCCCCTGGGTGGCGGCGAGCACCTGACCGTGGCCGGCGGCATCGCACAGGCGCGCCGCGGTGTTGACGGCGCGACCGATGTAGTCGTCACCGTCGACGAGCAGGACCTGACCGGTGGCGATGCCGGCGCGGACCGAGAGGCGGCACGCGTCGGCGGACCGCTGCTCGATCGCCACGACCGCGGCAACGAGCGGCTCGACCTCGACTCCGACGATCATCACGCCGTCACCGAGCCACTTCTCCACACGCACCGCGAACAGCGGTGCCACTTCCCGCACGACCTGGCGCAGGCAGCGGGCCTCTTCGACGGCCGCCTCGTCCCCTTCGGAGTCGGCGAAGTCGGTGAAGCCGCAGAGATCGAGGAAGCTGAAGCTCCGCTCGACCCGGCTCGAATGTGCGATCGCTCTCAGTTGTCCGGTGTCCACGTTGCTTCCACCAAATCGACTCTGACCAGTCCTACTCGTTCTCGGCTGGATCGCACGCACGATTGTGCGTGACCATCGTCACGCGCAAAGCCCGCCGAGCAGCGGGTCCGGCGATCCGGCCGCGCTCGAGGCCGTACGCCTACTGAAGGTTTTCTGACTGTCGACGAAAGGGTGTATAGCCGCGGGATCCGGGTAGTGGTCTCGCGTTGGGGCTGGTCAGCGACCCGATGCTTGATTCGTGCACGCGGCGCGTAGAGTGTTGAGCTGCCCCCACGAGTCGACCCCATCCAGCCGAGGAGAAGTCAGTGGCAGCCCGTGGAACCACCTTCGCCAAGCAAGAGCGCGACCGGGCCAAGAAGGCAAAGGCCGCGCTCAAGCGCGAGCGCCGTGAGTCGCGCGAGTCGGATGCTGAAGACGAGCCCGCCGTCCCGACCGTGTCGGGCGAGGGCGACGTCTCCCCGGAGGAGCTGCTCCGCCTCGTGCAAGAGCTTCACGACGCCTACGCCGCCGAGCGCATCTCCTTCGAGGACTTCGAAGAGCGCAAGCAAGAGCTGATGGCGAGGATCACCGTCTAAGACTCGAATGTTGGATGGAAACGGGCGCTATGGCGCCGGTTTCTCCCCGCTGTTCGAAGGTGCGGCTACTTGTCGCACTGCTCCTGGATCTGTTCGAGACGGCCGGGCGTCGCACCTTCCTTCGGCAGCGCGGGTGCACCCTTCTCCGAGAGCGCTGAACACGCGTCCTGCGTCTGGACCGTGTGCGTGTCGCACGCAGGCAACGCCATCACACCCATGAGCGCGAGGCCGACGAACACCAGCCGTCCGCGCTTGCGCTTCGGTCGATCTCGGAGCTGAACGGTCATCGCAGTCCATGTTCTCACAGTCGATCGCCTGTCGAAGAGGATCGCCCAGAGTCGGCGTCGTGCAGCTCGTGGTACGCGTTCACGGTCGCCGATGTGAGTGGTGCGGCGAGGACCGCGCCCACGACGCCGAACAGCAGGGTTCCCGCGGTGACGGTGATCAGCACCGCCAACGGATGCAGGCGCAGGCGCGACCCGAACGCCATCGGCTCGAGCAGGTTCTGGATCGTGTTGTTGGCGAGAAGGACGATCGCCAGCATCGCCAGTGCGACGCCGAATCCACCCGATCCATACGCGATCAAGACGGCGAGCGCGCCGGCGACGAACGCGCCGATGTACGGGACGTAGCTGGTCACGAACGTCACGAGCGCGATCGTGCCGACCAACGGCACGCCGAGGATCAACGCGCCCACACCGACGACGACCGCGTTGGCGGCACCGATGATCGTGAGTCCGAGCGCGTAGCCGCGGAACGCGTTCACGGTGCCGTCGAGAATGCGCCGCCCTACGGGTGCAGGCAGGCCGATGTGGCCAGCGGTCCAGTCCGTGATCTGGCGCCAGTCCTTCAACAGGAACAGCAAGATGAACAACGCGAGCACGGTGCTGACGATCAGGCCGCTCGCGGTGCTGACGATCGAGCCCAACACACCGAACACGAGGAGATGGACGGCGCTGCGCGCCGCGTGATTCAACTGCTCCGCGTTCGCACTACTGCCGCCGCCGTCGCTGTTGATCGCACCGAGCCCTTCCTCGATCCGCCGCCAGATCGCATCCGCCTGCCCGGTGATGCCATTGATGACGATCGCGATCGTCGCGATGACGACCGACAGCGCGAGTACGAGCACGAGCGTTGCGCCCAACCAGCGGGGAACGCGCCAACGCTCGAGCTGATCGGTGATCGGCACGAGAATCGCGGCGAGCACGGCGGCGATGGCGAGCGGGATGGCAACCGACGCCAGCAGTCCGAGAAGGGCCAACGCCAGAGCCACGACCGCGGCGATGCCGACCACGAGCCAGGCGCTGATCCCGATGGTCCGCAACCACGAAGGGACTTCGAACGCAACGAGCTCGCGCTGCGCGGCCGCGGCCACCCGTTCGGCGTCGACGCGGAGCTCGTCGCCGGCTTGAGAACCGTGATCTTCAGGCACGAGTCAGCAGGACCACTTACACGACGTCGACAGGTTGAAGATGCCAACGCCGAAGTTGCGGCCGCCGTCGCCCGTGTCGGGTGCAGCCGCGGGCGGCTGGACATCCGTAGTCATGCGGCGATTTTGTTCGTGGACGGGCGCGCGGACAGGGATGGTGGATTGGTTCGGCTGGATGTCGCCTGGCGAGCTCAAGCACTTCTCGTTGGCGGAGCGGGAGGCGGCGATGAACTGGGCCGCGGGATGAGCACGAACGCGAGGCCGACCGCCGCGTAGAGGGGATGTAGGAAGTTCAGTTCGCGCAGGAAGACGAGCTGAACGGCAATCCAGGCGATCAGGACGAGGCCGCACGCTCGGCACGCGGTGTCGGTGCGAGGGTCGCCGCGCCACGCCATGACGGTCAGTGCTGTGAACGGGACGGCGACGACGAGCGCGAGGGCGGCTCCGCCTACAACGGGGCTGCCAAAGGGCAGGCGGTGCTCGAGCCGGGTCGGTAGCCCGAGAAAGCCGAAGGCGAGGCCGGCCGCGCCGGCCCATGCCGACACCGCTACGAGCCCGGCCGACAGGGCGATGGCGCGCCTCGGTCGCGGTTCGCCTGTCATTCCACAGGCTGCAGGAGCATCTCCTGGGCCATGGACGCGACGATCTGGCCGTCGGTCGTTCTGATCACGCCCCGCAGGGTTCCGCGGCCGCCGGCGTTGACGAGACTCTGGACGTCCTGCAGCAGCCACTCGTCGGCGCGTGCCGGCCGATGGAACCAGGCGGCGTGATCGAGGCTGATCATGCCGGTGGTGTCGCCGTCGAGGTGGAGTGGTCGCCCGCCGATGCCGGTCCAATCGGTCGCGTAGCCGAGGAGCGCAGCATGGAGATGCGGGTCGTCGTCGAGTGTGCGTGCGAAGCGGAACCAATGGCGGTGCGTGGCCTTGCGCGTGCCGTCGGACCGGAGCGCGCTCGGTCCGAGCCAGCGCGTATCCCACGGGTCGGGATCATGTTCGTCGTCGGGCTGGTCCACCGGTAGTTCCTCCGGTGGCGGTACGTCAGCGGGGATGCCGCTCAGGTCGTAGACGTAGCCGTCGGTATCCGCGGTGAACGAGCACGTCATCGCGATGACCGGCTTGTCATCCTGGATCGCGGTGACGACGTGGAGGGAGATCGTCCGACCCGCCTTGAGCACGTCGGTGCGGAACGCGATGTCGTGCCCGCCCTGCACGGGTCGCAGGAAGTGCGCATGAACAGCGCTGAGACGGGTGGACGGCGGTGCCTGGTTGCAGGCTGCTCTCACGGTCAACGCGAGTCCGACGCCGCCGAACACCACGGGTCCGTACCAGTCGGGCGTGCGACCATGCTGTTCGTCCCCGCGTCGTTCGAGTCGCAGCAGTTCGAGGAACTCGTCGGCGGCCTGTTGTTGTCGGTGTCGTTGTTGCTGCTGCTGTTGCGGTTCGGTCGTGTCCGTCACGTCAGCGGCCCCGGAACTCCGGCGCGCGCTTCTCCATGAGCGCGCGCACTGCCTCCTGCCCGTCCTCGCTATCCAGTCCGGCGAGCGCACTGCGGATCTCGTCGACCGCTCTCGCGTCGACGTCGGTGACGAGCGGCGTTCGTGCGACGAGGTGCTTCGTTCGCCGCACCGCGAGCGGCGCTTGTGCGGCGATGGCCTCGCAGAACTCGAGCAGTCGGTTCTGGAGTTCCTCGGCCGGGACGACTTCCGACACGAGACCACGTTGTGAGGCCTCGTGCGCGTCGAGGAACCGAGATTCGAGCAGGAACCGCATGGCGGTCTCATGTCCGACGAGCGTTGGCAGCGACCAGGTGAGTCCGCCATCCGGCGAAGTCCCGGCTCGGAGGTAGCCGGGATGCAAGCGTGCAGTGTCGGCGGCGATGCGGATGTCGGCCGCCATCGCAAGCGACAGCCCCGCGCCGACGGCCGCGCCGTTGATGCCGGCGACCACAGGCTTGTCGGTGTCGAACCGGAGTGCCACGAGGAAGCGGCCGACCCAACCTTTCTCGTCGACGATGCGTTGCTGTTCGGACAGTCCGGTGTCGGGTTCAGTTTCGTCGCCGCCCGCGAGGTCGAGCCCTGAGCAGAATGCGTCGCCGTTGCCGGTCAGAGCGATGACGCGCACGTCGTCGTCCGCGTTTGCTTCCTGGACGGCGCGCACGATGCTCCAGCCGAGCGACGCGGTGAGCGCGTTCTTCCGCTCTGGGCGATCGAGGCGCAGCACCCGGACGTGGCCGACAGTCTCCGTGGTCAGGTCGGACATGGCGCCAGGCTGCCACGGCCGCGTCGTTTGTGCGGGCTGAGATTCGCGGCGACGATGACGCGGTGGCTGCAGAGGTCATCTTCCATCTGGCGCTCGTTGCAGACTGGAACCGCGATCCGGGGGGCGACTACGTGTTCTCGACACTTGGACGAGACCTGGACGACGTCGGCTTCATCCACTGCTCCTTCGCATCACAGGTCCAACGCATCGCCGATCTCGTCTACAAGGGCCGAGACGACGTGCTGCTACTGGAGATCGATCCGACGCGACTGCGCGCGCCCGTGAAGGTCGAGGGGATCGAGGACGGCGGTGAGGAGTTCCCGCACATCTACGGCCCGTTGAACCGGGACGCCGTCGTTCGGGTCACTCCGGTGAGCCTGCGAGAGAGCGGCGCGCTCGACGTCAGGCCCGCGCTGGACCACATCTGAGCCGGGGCAGCGGCCGTCTACGATCGACACCCGGATCGGTGGAGACCGACCCGTCCCCGTCCCCGCCCCCGTGGGGACGGCGCGAGTTCGCATAACTGCAGGCCGTGTGCCTGGCGAACTCTGTGCTTCGAACGCGAAATACCAATTCTTGGAATGGCCGCGCGCTGTCTGTAGACGCACCGCCGTAAGAGCACTGCGGCTTCGAGATCGATCGGCCGGTAACGGCAGCGGCCCAAGTGCGGCCCCGATCCCTGGGTCGTAGGGCGATGGCCCGGGTCAAACCTACGTGGACGGTTCGGTCGCATCGAAGAAGTCGTGGGCTCCAGTCTCATCACCTCCACCACGAGTAGTCGTTGCTCAGTCTCGGCGAGCCGCGACCGAACCGAGGGGCACGCGACCGGCTGAGGCGCTGGCCCAAGCCGGTCGACGACTAGGTCCGAATCGGCAGTGTGTCGTAGCCGCGGGTCGTCGACGACGGCACTAGTACCGCGCCCTCCTCCTCGACTGTCCATTGCGGAAACCGCGTCAGGACCTCTTCCAAAGCGACGCGTCCTTGAAGCCGCGCCAGAGCGGCTCCGAGGCAGAAATGGATCCCGAAGGAGAACGTCAATATGCCGACGGGTCGGCGACGGATGTCGAACCGATCGCCATCAGTAAATCGCCGCGGATCGCGGTTCGCGGCGCCGAGACTGCAAACCACCACGCTTCCTGCGGGCACGGTCCCGCCGGAGAATTCGACGTCCGTGACGACGGATCGCGCGAACTGAAAGCCGGGCGGCTCGAAACGCAGAACCTCCTCGACCGCGTCGGGCACGAGTGACCGATCCTCGACGATGTCGCGACACTGATCGGGATAATCGCCGAGCAGTTTGCCGATCCAGCCGATCAGCTTCGCCGTCGTCTCGTTTCCGGCACCGGCGAGAAGCATCGTTGCGTTCAGTACCTCGTCGCGTCGGAGGCGCCGTGTCTTCCCGTGCTCATCTTCGAATTCGACGTTGAGCAACACCGTCATGAGGTCGTCCGACGGGTGTCTCGCACGCCAGTCGATGTATTCCGCGTACATGGCGGGGTCGAATGCCGATGCATCAGTATTGATTCCCTGTCCGGATTCCGTCTTGATGTGCGCCTCCACCCTGGCCCGGACGGCCATCTGGTCGCGCTCCGGGATGCCGAGCATCATGCCGATGACTCCCGCCGACACGGGTCCGCCGAAGTCGCAAACGAAGTCGAAGCCGCTGCTCCCAACCAACGGGTCGAGGCAGCGTGCGCACAACGCTCGGACATCGGCTTCGAGCGCGGCCATCTTCTTCGGCGTGAAGACACGTGAAAGCACTCCTCGGTGCATCGTGTGTTGCGGCGGGTCCTCGAAGATGAAGAAGCCGGGGGGCAGCTCCAGGTCTGACCGGATGAGTTCGAGGATGTTGGAGCGGGCACTGCTGAGATGCTCATGATCGACTAACGCGCGCTCGACGTCATCGGCGCGGCTCAACAGGTAGAAGTCGTACCGTTCGTTGTAATAGAGGGGCGCGTCGTCGCGGAGTCGCTGGAACAGCGCGTACGGGTCCATGTTGATGCTTGCGTCGTACGGGTCCCAGTAGAGTTCGGTCGACTCTTCGACGGTCACGTCAGTGCTCCTGTTCTGCTAGGTGTCCACCGAGGTAGGCACCTTCCAATTGTTCGGGCTGCGCTGCTATGTCGCTGGCGGTTCCTTGAAGCGCAACGCGTCCGCGGTAGAGAACCGACGCTCGGTCCGCGAATGCGAGTGCGACGTGCGCGTACTGCTCGACGACGATTGCGGCGCAGTCGGTGTCGGACGCAACCTGCCGGATCGCGGTGAACAGGCGCTCGACGGTCATTGGTGCGAGACCCATGCTCAGCTCGTCGATCAGGAGCACCTTCGGTCGTTGGATGAGCGCACGCGCGATGGCGAGCATCTGTTGCTCGCCGCCCGAAAGCGCACCGGCGTGGAGCTTCCTGCGTTCTTGCAGTACGGGGAAGAGCTCGAACATGGATCCGAGCTCGCCGTCGTTGTGGTGTCCGGCCACGCGAAGGTTCTCGTCGACGGTGAGCGTTGTGAACAGCTCGCGGTTGTCGGGCACGAGGACAACTCCGGCCCGGTTGGCTGCTGTTGCGGCACCGGTTCGGAGGGCGACGCCGTCGACTGCAGTCTCGCCGCTGTGCGCAGGAAGGAGCCCGGCCAGGGTCAAGAGGAGCGTGGACTTGCCCGCGCCGTTCGGACCGAGGATCGCGTGGATCGTGCCCGCGCCTACGGACAGGTCGACATCGCGGAACGCGGTGAGCGACCCCCGGCCGCCCGTGAGTCCGGTGCACTCCAGTCGCGCGGTCACGGCGCCGGCGTGCCGTGCACGGTGCCGAGATAGGCCTCGGCAAGTCCGCGATCCGCGCGAATCGTGGCAGCGTCACCTTCGAGGATCAGCTTTCCGAAGTCGAGCACGTAGATGTAGTCGCAGATCTGCAGCACGAGCGCGATGTCGTGATCGATGAGGAGCACGCCCGTCCCGGTCGCGGCGAGGTCGCGAATGCGGCGGCCGAGCCGCTGCGTTTCGACCGTGTCGAGCCCGGCGGCGGGCTCGTCGAGTAGCAGTACGGCCGGATCGGACGCGCACGCCCGCGCGATCGACACGAGTTGACGTTGACCCTGGCTGAGCTCGCCTGCGAGCCGATCGCGCAGGTTGGTGAGATCGGCGCGCTCCAGCGCTGCGACCATTTGGCGACGGCGCCCTTCGTGAGCAGTGCTCAACACTGCGGCGCTGACGTTCTCTTCGACCGAGAGATCGTCGTAGAGCTCGAGGGACTGGAACGTGCGCGCCAGCCCTCGCCGCACCCGCGAGTGCGCGGGGAGTGCATCGATGCGATCTCCTCGCAGCGATACGGTGCCGTCCGCGCGGGCGAACCCGGTGACCGCGTCGAGGACGCTGGTCTTGCCCGCGCCGTTCGGTCCGATGAGCCCGACGACCCGACCGGGGTCGACATGCAACGACACATCCGAGACTGCGACCAGTCCTCCGTAGCGAACGGTGAGGTGTTCGACTTCGAGACCGCGCTCGGAGCCTGTGGCGTGCGCCGACGTGACCGGCGGCCGCTCCTCGGACGGGAGATGCACTGCGCGTTTCTCGGCGAAGTGCCGCGCCGGGAGCCGCTTCGCCAGCGCATGGCCTCCCGTCGCGAGGCCTTCGGGGAACCGGATGAGGACGGCAATCACGCCCACACCGGTGAGCACCGTGAACCACGACCCGAGATGCGCCCAGCGATCGAGTGCCAGGAAGACGATCCCCGAGCTCGCCAGCACACCGGCCAGCACCCCGCCTGACACTGATGTGATGCCGGCGAGGTACGCAGTCGCGAGCAGACCGAGTCCGCCGATTGCCGTGAAGGACGCGAAGGTGACGACGCCCTGGCGGTACGCGAAGAGGCTGCCTCCGATCCCGGCAATGAACGAAGCGATCGCGAAACTGGCGATCTTCACGCGTGTGACGTTCACGCCGATCCCCGCTGCCGAGCGCTCGTTCGCCCGTACGGCGAGCATGGCCGAGCCGAGCGTGCTCGTTCGGAGCCGTGCGACGCTCCACGCGACAGCGACGAGCGTCAACAGGCACAACAGTCCGAACTCCATGCGCGGGAAGGCGCGGCCCGTACCGACACCGAGATCGAGACCGAACAGCTTCGGCGACCGGATGCTCGCTCCCTGTGCTGCAACGAACTGAGTGTTCCGGAACCAGAGGGCTTCGATCGCGTACGCGAAGGCCAGAGTCACGACTCCGAGTGTGAGTCCACGGACGCGTAGCGCCGGCAGACCCACGACGACGCCGACGCACGTGGCGACAAGCGCGGCGAGCAACGGTGCAAATGGAAACGGCACGCCCCAACTCTGGGTGACGCCAGAGAGCGCAAATGCACTGACGCCGGCAAGCGTGAGTTGAGCGAGGGAGATCTGGCCGGCGAAGCCAGTGATGACGACATACGAAAGCCCAATGATCGCGGCGATGAACGTCCCGATCACCGCGCTGCGCCAGGTGCCCTGCGTCAGCGCGAGCGCGAGGATCCCGGCGGCGAGACCGACGAGCGTCGGGATGAGCAACGACCGCGGTCGTGGCGCCCGGCCCAGCTGCCGACGCACGAGCGCGCCGCGGGCCGGCATCGCCCGACCGGTCACGAGCAATGCGCCGACGATGACAATGAGAGGAACCAGCTCGGCGGAGCCTGTGCGCGGGAACCACGAATGCTGCGCGGCGAGCGTCAACGACTCCGACTGCAGCATGCCGATCACAAGTCCCGCGGCGACCGTCGGGATGAGCAGCTCGAAGCCGCCGACCGCCGCAGCACCGAGCGCGGGCACGACGGCGAGCGTGTACGTGGCGGGCGTCAACGGGCTGATCGGCGCGATGAGGATGCCAGCCGCACCCGCCACGACGGCGCTCACCATCCAGTTCAACAGCGCGATGCGTTCCGGCGAGACGCCGCTGAGGATGGCTCCTGTCTGCGTCTCAGCCGCGGCGCGGGTCAGGAGGCCAAAGCGACTCCAGCGGTAGACAGCCGTGAGCGCGAGCGCGATCCCAACGACGGACACCGCGAGATAGAAGCGGTCTGACAACAGCGTCACCGACCCCCACTGCCAACGCGACGACGGGAACAGCGGCGAAACGCTGACCGGTCCGTCGCCGACCCGATTCAGGATGAGACCTTGCATCGCAATGAGCACACCGAGCGATGCAACCGCCCGGGCAAGCTGCGGCGAGCTCCGCAGCGGCCGGAACACGACGAGGTACAGCAACCCACCGAAGCAGGCGGTGATGGCGAGCGCAATCAGCGCGGCAGGTACGAAGCCAAGCGGCCGCCCGAGGCTCACGGACACGGGTAGCCCTGGCACGAGAACCAGGAGCTTCCCATCGCGCAACGCCGCGTAGGTGTACGCGGAGTACAAGGCAATGGTTCCGGTGGCGAAGTTGACGACGCCGGAGCTCCGGTAGGTGAGAACAAGTGCAACCGCCAGCGCGGCGAACACGCCGCCGTTCCCGATGCCGAGGAGCAGTGAACTGACGTGGGTCATCTCGCTGCTTCCCCTTTGCGACCGGTGCGGTCAGCCGCCAATCGGGTTGTCGTTCTCCACTGTGTACTTCGCCGCGTTGCCCTGCGAGTCGAGGGTCGCAGCCAAGGCGCTCACCGAGCACACCGAGGGCCGGTCAGTTTCGGCTTTGCCGTTGCACCGGAAGTGCCGGGCGCCGGAGCCGGGGAGCACCTCGTAGTCCATCGACTTCATCGCCGAGGTCACCGCTGCAGGAGTGACGTCACCCTGCAAACCCTTCGCTCCGATGCTCAACGCAGAAAGGCTCTGAAACACCATGAGACCGACAAGGTCCGAGCGGTCGACCTTGCTCGTGGCGTAGGTGTCGAGCACCGCGTTGTACTGCTGCATCGACGGGTCGGCGGAGTCATCGATCGGCGCCAACGATGCCGTGACGATGCCCTCCAAATCGGCGCCCGCGATTGCCTTGCGCGTGGCGTCCGTGAGGCACTGCGAGATCATGAAGCGCGAGCCTTGGAACCCCACCGCACGCAGACTGTTGAGCGCCGCGATGCAGAACTGGTCCGGGCCGACGATGCTCACGAGACCGTCTGGGTTGTCCAGCTGGATCTGTTGTGCTTGAGGCGTGAGGTCGGCGGTACCCAAAGCAACCGGCACGATCTTCACGTCGATACCGCTCTGTTGGAACTGGCTCGTAGCGGTCTCGTAGATGTCGGTCGCGATCGGGATGTCGACGACGATCACCGAGACCTGTTTCGCGTGATGGTCCTGCGCGACCGCGATAGGCAGGTTCACGACCTGTGCGTACGGGTCGTTGACCATGAAAGTCGATGACGAGTCGGCGAGCAGCGCGGAGCTCGTCACCGCGTTGGTGATCACAGGCACATGAGCGTCATGGAGAATCTTCCACGACGTTTCGATGACACCATTCGAACCGATGACGACGGCGGCGACGTTGTCGGTGATCATCTGGTTGGCGCAGTCGCTCGCCTTGCCCGGGTCGAGATCGTCGACACAGACGTCGAGTGTGATGGGATGACCAGCGAGTCCATTCAGGTGTTCGTTGAGCCAGCGAGCCGTTGCCTGTGCGACCGGCGTCTCATTCGCCGTCGCGCATCCATCGCACGTACTGCCGTCGGTAATGAGCCCGATCTTCACCGGCGAACCGGTTGCCGGCGCGCTGGGGCCGAGCAGCGATGCGGTCGCCGCCCCGCTCGCAGCCGTTGAGGACGAGCCGTTCGCGCTCGAGGAGTCCGCGCTGCACCCACACACTCCTGCCGCGAACGCAATCGCGAGCGTGATCACCACCAAACGACGCGCACGACCGGTACGCCCCGCCGAATTCGGCCTCGTCATCCGCACGAACAATCGCCGTTCCCGTCCATTTCAACAAGATAGTGCTCACATTCTTAGTCGCGCTGGCGCGGGTGGTCGCACCACCGCGGCGGATCCCATCTCCGTGCACGCCACGTCACGCCTCGGTTGCTCGATATGACCTAAGATAGTCGTTACCATCTTAACGGGGGTCACGGCACATGGGTCAGGTCATCATGCTGGGCTGGTTGCTCGGTGTGGTCCTCGCGATCGTCGGACTGGTGCTGCACTTCGACCCGGAAGCTCGGCGGCAGGATGCCAAGCGTCGGCCGAACCGGTGAAGCAGGGGCTGACGCCAGCTCCTCACGGCATCGATCGCGTTCGCCTACGTCGGCGGGATCGGGTTCTTGGTCGCCGGCGTCTATCTGAGCTGGCGGCGGCGACGCCTGCATCCGCTGCTTCTCGTGTCGATCTCGGCGTTGTCGATCTCGTGGATCGAAGCGCCGTACGACTGGGCGATGTACGCGCAGTTCCCCGGGGCGATCCCTCGTATGCCGTCGTGGTGGCCGTTGAACATGACGTGGGGAGGACTGCCGTCGTCGGTGCCCATCGGCTACATCTCCTACTTCGTGCTCCCCGCCCTGATCGGCGCCGCGCTGGGGCAACGCGCGAGCAGGCGGTTCGGATGGCGAAGGCCGATCGCGCTGCTCACCGTCGGATTCGGCGTCGGATTCGTCTGGGCGTTCTGCTTCAACGCGCTCCTCGGTGCTCGACTCGGCGTCTTTCACTACGGCCGTGTGATACCCGGACTCGCATTGTGGGCAGGCACGAAGCACCAGTATCCGCTCTACGACTCGTTGGCGATGGCAGTGCAGATGATGGTGTTCGCCTACCTGCTCGGCCGGACCGACGAACGGGGCCGCAACGTGGTCGAGGTGTGGTCCGACTCGAAGGCAAAGACTCCGTTCCAGTCGGCGCTGCTGTCGGTGTTGGCGGTTGTCGTCGTCGGGCACGTCCTCTACCTGGCGGTCTTCACGCCGCACCTCATCACGAAGCTGAGGGGTGACGTCACCGAGGGCCCGACGGTGCAGCTGTTCCCGGGCGTCGAGAACCAACCGCTGCACGGGGGCGGCTGAGCCGTGGAGCCAGGCGAGCGAAGGACACGCGCATGACCGTTAGCCCAGCCGCGCCAGCGGTCCGCTACGACCCTTACGACGTCGACATCGACAACGATCCGTATCCGACCTGGCGCCAGATGCGGGACGAGGTGCCGCTCTATCGAAACGATGAGCACGACTTCTACGCGGTGAGCAGGTGGGATGACGTCAAGCCTGCGCTGCTCGATTGGGAGACGTACCGGTCTGGGCGCGGGACCGTGCTCGAGATCGTCAAGGCCGGTATCGAGATCCCGCCTGGAATTCTGTCTGTTCGAGGACCCGCCGATCCACGACGCGCACCGAGCGTTGTTGTCGCGGGTGTTCACGCCGCGGCGCATGCTCGACCTCGAGCCGCTCGTGCGCGGCTATTGCGTCCGCGCGCTCGACTCGCTGAGGGATCGCGATGAGTGCGACATCATCGGTGAGTTCGGTGTCGAGATCCCGCTGCGAACGATCGGCTTCCTGTTCGGCATCCCCGAAGCCGACCAGGACGCGTACCGAGACACCACCGACAAGGCGATCGCAACCGACGGCACGCCGACCAGGTTCGACCAGTCGTCGCTCGACGCGGTCCTCTCGGTGCTCGCCGACTATGTCGAGTGGCGAGCCAACAACCCGTCGGATGACCTCATGACAGAACTGCTGCGTGCCGAGGTCGACGAACCAGACGGGACGCGGCGTCCGCTGACGCGAGACGAGGTCGTGACCTACGCAAGCATGGTCGCCGGAGCGGGCAACGAGACCGCGACACGCTTGATCGGATTCACGATGCAGTTGCTCGCGCAGCACCCGGATCAATGCCATCTGCTCGCCGACGACCCCTCGCTCGTACCGAACGCGATCGAGGAGATCTTGCGCCTCGAGTCACCGTCGCCAGTCCAAGCGCGCTACGTGCAGCGCGACGTCGAAGTGTACGGAACGGTTGTTCCGGAAGGCTCGACCATGCTGCTGCTCAACGGTGCAGCCAACCGTGACGAGCGCCATTGGACCGACCCTGACTGCTTCGACGTCCGTCGTGACGAAGGCGCCCACTTGTCGTTCGGTCATGGCCTTCACTTCTGCCTCGGTGCAGCACTGGCGCGCTTGGAAGGACGCGTCGCGCTGGAGGAGATACTGCGACGTTGGTCGAGCTGGGACGTCGACATCGAACGAGGGCAGATGGCGCACACCGCGAGCGTGCGCGGATGGGGCTACCTGCCGGTCCGACCTCATCATGGGAGGAATCATGAGTAAGGCAAGCGCTGACGATGCGAAGCGCGTCGTCGTCTGGTCGACCGGTGGGATCGGCTCCCTGTCGATCGTCGCGGTCAACGAGCGACCCGACCTCGAACTCGTCGGCGTATGGGTCCACTCCGACGACAAGGTCGGCAAGGACGCGGGCGAGCTCGCCAACGGCGTCCCGATCGGCATCACCGCCACGAATGACGTCGATGCGCTGCTCGCGCTCGAGCCCGACTGCGTTATCTACGGGGCCAGCGGGCCCGAGCGCGACGCCGGCGCGGTGGCTGACTACGAGCGGATCCTCACCGCCGGAGTCAACGTCGTCACGACGACCTCGACGAACCTGATCAACCCGCTCGCCTACGTACCCGCTCACCGCGAGCGGCTCGAAACTGCGGCGCGCCACGGCCGCGCGTCCATCTACGCGTCAGGAATCGAACCCGGTTTCCTGTGCGACTACATCCCGCTCGCGCTGTCGACCGCGACACGGTCGATCTCGAAGATCCACTGCTACGAGATCGCGCTCTACGACGACTACGGCGTCGAGGAGATCATGATCAACGCGCTCGGCTTTGGCCAGCCCCTCGACTTCGAGCCGTGGATCATGCTGCCCGGCGCGATCGCCGGCGAGTTCCAGGGCCAGCTGCGGTTCATCGCAGACGGTCTTGGCGTCGAGGTACACGAAGTCCGCGAGTCGTACGACCGACGACTGACGGACCAACCGATCGAGACCGCGTTCGGCATCGTCGAACCGGGGACGTGCGGCGCGATCCGCTTCCAAGCGATCGCCGTCATCGACGGGCGCGAGGCGATCGTCATCGATCACATCACCCGCCTCGCCCGCCACGTCGGCACGGACTGGCCGATCGGGGATGCCGACCTGTGCTACCGCGTGCTGCTCGAGGGCAAGCCCAGCTTCGACTGTTGGTTCACTCCGAGCTTGGACGACCCCGCCGAGGCAGGGATCTCCAAAATGGGCAGCGGCGCAGGCGCGATGCTCGCGACCGCTATGCGGGTCGTGAACGCAGTGCCCTACGTGGTGGACGCTGCGCCCGGGCTGCTGCGCTCCTTGGAGATGCCGCTCACGTTGCCCCGCCACGCCTTTCGCGCCTGATCGAGGTGTTCACGCTCCGGTTCGACATGCGCGCACCTGAATGGGGCGCGCCGATCGAGGACCTGTACGCAGCGGCGCTCGACATGGCGGCCTGGTCCGAGCACCGGGGTGCGGTGGTGGCAGTCCTGTCCGAACACCACCGCACCGAGGACCGTCACCTGCCCGCGCCGCTGCTGCTCGCCACCGCGATGGCAGCGCGCACCGAGCAGCTGCCGATACTGATCGCCGCGCTCGTGCTGCCGTTCTACGAACCCGTGCGCCTCGCGGAAGACATCGCGGTTCTCGACATCATCAGTCGCGGCCGCGTGTCCTACGTACTCGGGTTGGGCCATCGACCCGAGGAGTACGAGCACTTTGGACTCGACATGCGCAGCCGCGGCGCGCGAGCCGACGAACGGCTCACCTTGTTCTTGGATCTCGTGCGCGGAAAAGAGGTCGCCCTTCGAGACCGGACGACGCACATCACGCCGACGCCCACGAGCGGAGGGCCAACCTTCTTCATCGGTGGCGGAAGCCTCGCGGCCGCCCGTCGCGCCGGACGGTTCGGCCTCGGCCTCATCGCTCAAGCCACGGCGCCGGGCCTCGCGGAAGCCTACGAAGACGCCTGTCGCGCCGCGGGACGCGATCCGGGTTTGATGCAAGTCCCGACAGAACGACAGGCAACTGCACTGTTCGTCGCCGACGATGTCGACCGTGCATGGCATGAGCTGGGGCGTCATCTCTTGCATGACGCGATGACGGCGGCGTCGTACCGCCGTGACGACACGTCAGTCGCAAGCATCAGCACCGCGACCACGGTCGACGAGCTACGAGCCGATCACACCTACCGAGTCGCGACGAAAGAGGAAGCAATCGAGCTCGTACGTAGCGGCACCATTCTCCCGCTCGTACCTTTGTGCGGCGGACTGCCACCAGCCATCGCGTGGACCTACCTCGAACGGGCCGCCGATGCAGTTGCAAATGCGCGCACCTGAAACAGGGTGATGCGTTGTCGGCAATCGTCAAGAGCTCCGGTGGAGGAACCCGTGAAGCGTCGCCTGCGCGAGCTCCTCGACGACGATGTCGCGTGGTGGTCGGGTGCCTCCGAAGAACGTCGCGCCGAACGCTGCCATCCCGGCGACCATGGCAACCGTCGACCGTGCCGCGAGGTCTGCTTCGTGGTTCGCTCGGATACCGAGCAGGTCGATGCCCTTGCCGCCTAGCTGGCCAAGCACCGCGAACGCGTGGTCGATCTCTGTGATGCCGGTCTCAGCGAGCTCGTCAGCCGTCAAAGCATCCGCAGCCCACAACGTCATCACCAGCCCACGGTTCTCCACGAAGAGGTCGTACAGCGCGCCAAGGAACTCTCGTGCGACGGCCTCCGCGTTCTCGGGTCCGGGCGCGAGCAGCGCCCACCTTTCGTTGAGGTCATCCACGATCTGCAAAAACGGCACGACCACCGCTTCGTTGAACAGGGCGGCCTTCGAACCGAAGTGGCGGAACAACAAGTGCTCGAGTACACCGGCGGTGTCTGCGATCTCCTTCGTGGTCGTGCCGCGATAATCCTGGCGAGCGAAAAGCGTCCGCGCCGCATCGAGAAGCAAGAGGCGGGGCGCGCCGCGCGGTCGTCGGGTTGCCTTCGTGGAGGCGCGGTCCCTCGTTCTTGTCATCTCAACCTAAGGTAGTCCTCACAGTCTTAAGCCCAGGCGAAGCGCGCTCTGGCGTGTCTTGTGTCGTCGACCGGAGGGCCTCGGCCGGCGTTGGCGGCGTTCGGTCTGCTCGATCCGGCCGCGCAGATCGACCTTTCCGGGAGCAAGGAGTCGGTGCTCGCCAACTTGGTCGGGCCAACAACGAGACACCGCAGACTCACGGTAACGCTCGGCTATTGGTACACCGCCACCGCCCGCAACCCATCCGAGTACGGCGGGCCTGTCGCGGGTTTGGTTGACATCTCCTACGCCCGGCGTGGCCAGGCGGGAAGGATGTCGCTATGCCAAGAGGTTCCCGCCGGAGTTCAAGCGTGACGTGGTCGCGGTTGGCCCCCAGCGGTGAGCCCGCGAGAGATCTCCTTGCGCTCGGCCAACGACAGCGCAGCTCGGATCGCTTCGCCGGCACCGGCGCGAAACCGCCAGCGCGCGACACACCAGCCACCGGACCGCGCACCCCGAACGGCCCAAGCGCGGTTCGCACGAGGGCAAGAGCGACCGTGAGCAGCACTGAAAAGACGATCCCGGCAACGGCAGCGGCCCGTGGCGACCGGATCGCCGTGCGAGTCCCGATGGCTGCGGACATCTCGCCCTCCCCGGCCAGCTCCGACGTTCGTCGCGCCGGACGCTGCGGAAGCTGATCGTAGGTGCCGAGATGAGCCACGACGAATGCCTGTTTTGGAGCGCATCGTAAGCGGCGGGATTGGCAAGTCGTTCTGGAAGCGCCCACCGCTCAGTGGCGGGTCTGTGCACTGGTGCGGGATGTCGAGGTTCGCCGGGCCCCGCGCGACGGCAAGTGGATCGCGTACGCGGTTTCGGGCACCGGACTATTCGACGTCCTCGTGCAACCGATTTGGCGTCCTATTGATTTGATGTGGGAGCTGCCTCGGCCCGAGTCGTTCATGCACGAGCTGTGCCGCGTGGCGCGGGTGATCGTGTTCGACATCCGCAATCACGGTGCATCCGACTCGCTCTCTGACCCGGAGGCGGCGACCATCGAGACGCTCGTTGACGTTGTGCTCTCCGGCGCTCGACGCGGCCAGTGCGCCCCCGTGTTGTTTTGTTCGACGCGACCGTCAGACGCCCTGGGCGAGTGTGTGGGCGACCCTGCGCGCCCGCTGATTCCGGGAACCGGGCGAGATAGGGTCATCAGCATGTCCATGGCACAGGGCGCGCAGAGTGCGGCGTTGCCGTCGCCTTTTCCTCCGATCGAGGAATATGCGTTCCTCTCGAACTGCCATACGGGCGCGTTGGTCGCGCCCGACGGCGGTGTCGCTTGGTTGTGCCTGCCGCGCTTCGACTCGCCCAGCGTGTTCGGGACGCTGCTCGATCGCGAGGCGGGGTATTTCCGGTTGGGTCCGTTTGGCATCAACGTCCCGACGACGCGCGCCTACGAGCCAGGGACGAACATCGTGGCGACGACGTGGAGCACGCCCGGCGGCTGGGTCGTCGTGCGCGACGCGCTCACGATGGGGCCACGTCAAGGCGAAGACACGGTCACGCCGCACACCCGACCCCCGGCCGACGACGACGCCGATCACGTCCTGGTGCGGACGGCGACGTGCATCGACGGTCAGGTCGAGGTCGAGCTCGTCTGCGAGCCGGTGTTCGACTACGGCCGGACAGCGGCGACGTGGACGCTGACGGACGGAGATCGTCACACGGCCGACGGCTCCGGCGCGGGTCAGACCGTCAGGCTGCGGACCAACATGGCGTTGGGCATCGAGGGCGGCCGGGTGCGGGCCCGCCACGTCCTCGGGCCGGGCGAGCAGGTGTACTGCGCGCTGTCCTGGGCCGAGGGCCTGACAGCACCGGGTGAGATCGGCGAAGCCAACGCGAGTCTGGATGCCACGACGCGTTTCTGGCGGGCCTGGCTGCGGCGGGCACACGCCGTCGACCACCCTTACCGTCCGGCGCTGGAGCGGTCGGCGCTGGCCATCAAGGGCCTTACTTACATGCCGAGCGGAGCAACCGTGGCCGCCCTGACGACGTCGTTGCCGGAGACCCCCGGCGGCGAACGCAACTGGGACTACCGCTACACGTGGATGCGCGACTCGACCTTCACCCTCCAGGCACTGCATTACCTGGATCTGGACTGGGAGGCGGACGAGTTCATGCAGTTCACCATGGAGCTCGAGCGGGTCGATGATGGCGGACTGCAGATCATGTACGGGATCGACGGGCGGCGCGATCTGACCGAGTCGACTCGAGACGACCTGTCCGGCTACGCAGGCGCCCGCCCGGTGCGTATCGGCAACGGGGCGTTCGACCAGCGCCAGAACGACGTCTACGGAGCGGTGCTCGACTCGATCCTCCTGCACACGCGGCGCAGCGAGCGCCTACCGCGCGGGTTGTGGCCGCTCGTTGAGACCCAGGCGACGTGCGCCACTGCGGTGTGGCGCGATCCCGATCAGGGCATCTGGGAAGCGCGTGGCAAGCCCCAGCACTACGTCTCCTCCAAGCTCATGTGCTGGGTAGCGCTTGATCGCGCCTCGAAACTGGCCGCGATCCGAGGCGACGCCGATCAGGTAGCGACCTGGGCCGCGACAGCGGACACGATCAAAGCCGACATCCTGGCCCACGGCGTCGACGGCCGGGGTGTGCTGCGCCAGCACTACGACACCGACGCCCTCGATGCGTCCAACCTCCTGGCCGCGATCTTCGGATTCCTGCACGCTGACGACGAGCGCCTGCGCAGCAGCGTGCTGGCCATCGCCGACGAGCTCACTGACCAGGGTTTCGTGCTCCGATACCGCACCGACAAAACCGACGACGGCATGTCCGGCAAAGAGGGGACGTTCCTGATCTGCTCGTTCTGGCTCGTCTCGGCCTTGGCGATCATTGGCGAGGAACAACGCGCCCGCGACCTGATGGAGCGCCTCTTACGCGTCGCTTCCCCCCTCGGCCTGTACGCAGAAGAGTTCGACACCGACACCGCGCACCACCTTGGCAACTTCCCTCAGGCCTTCTCCCACCTCGCGCTCATCGAGGCCGCCGCGCGCATCATCCTCCTTGAACGGGAGGCAGAGCTCACATAGGCGGGGAAAGCCGACCCGCCAACGCCACGCGGCGGCAGCTCGAGGCAACATCGTCGCGGTCAGAGGACGCAACCGTTCCCGCAGCTCGTCGGGAGCGGTGACCGACGAGTGGCGGATCTAATTCGATGGACTTGATGCGCATGTCGCGCGCGGAGCGGCGAGCAACCCTCAGCGTCCGGATCGCCTCGACGTTGCAGTCATGGCTCTTCGCCAACCCCGACGCGGCCCGCTGCCGCGGATCCAGTTCCGCTCAAGCCGATCCGGCGCCGGCGCGACATCCGGTCGGCGGCGTCGCCATTTGCGGCGATGCGCACCCCGCAACCCGTTGGCGCGCATCAGCCGAGCCACACGTTTGCAGCCGACCCGGTGACCACGCCGGCGGAGCTGGCCATGCACCCGTGGCGCGCCCTAGGTGCCTCTCGAGTCGCGATGGATGCCGCGGATCTTCACGAGCAGCTCACCGTCGGCGACCGTGCGAGCCGAGGCCGGACGCGAGCGCCAGGCGTAGTAGCCGGTGCGGGAAACGTCGACCAGCGCGCACAGCCGCTTCAGCGTGTAGGTGTCTCGGTGATCGTCGACGAAGCGGAAGCGGCTCACCGCATCGTCTCCTTGGCGAAATAGGCGGTTGCCTTCCGCAGAATCTCGCGGTCGGTGCGCAACTCGACGTTCTCCTTGCGCAGCAGGCGCAGCTCCTCGCGTTCGGACTCGCTCAGCGCGTTCGGATCAGCCGAACGCGTCTTGGCGTCGCGGGCGGCTTTGACCCAGTTCCCCAACGTCGTCGACGAGATGTCGAGACTCTTCGCGACATCGCTGATCGAACGGTCCGACGTCACCACGAGCTCAACCGCTTCGCGTCGGAACTCCGGCGGATACGACGGACGACCCAACAAGGGCTCCTTCCTCTGGGCTCAAACCAGAATCAGGTGTCCACCGAAGCGGGTCAAGGTCACGCCGAGCCCGCCGCCGCGCCGCCCGGTCCGCCCGCAATGCTCGATACCGGCGACGGCCGCCGTTGTTCGCGACCTCGCGGCTGACAGTGGACGGCGCACGACCCACCCGTGCCGCGATCACCCGTAACGACTCACCCGCCGCCAGCCCACGCGAGATCTCCTCGCTCTCCTCGAGCCACGACCGCAACAACGGTCGCGACCGCGTCCTCGGCCGCTTGCCGGCGAACGTTCTGATCGAACCGTGCGCTCGCCCAAGACGGCGACCGATGCTGCGCATCGACTCGCCCCGCTCCAACCCAGCTGCTCAAGCTCGTGAGCCGAAACGCCACTTTGAGTGTTTCGCACGAAACTCTCCGGGTCCGGTGAGTGCCAAGCCGAACCTAGTCAGCGCAGACTCCCCAACCCAACAGGATCCCTTGAGGATTCATCCACGCGTCATGTCTCCGCCCGTCGTGGCTCTCGGCCGTCAGTCGGCCATCGAGCTCGCCGGTCTCGGTCGTCCTCCGCCCGTCCATGCACGTGTTCACGTAGCGTTGCGGCGGACATGCCCGTGAGACGATGCCAAGGCTTCCTTCGTCCGTCGATGCGCACGACGGTACAAGCGTCGTGGTGACGCGGTGACGAGCGAGCCGGCATCACCTCCGTCCGCACCTGCGGGACCGCTCGAGCTCCTCAAGAGTCGGAGCTACGTCGGGCTGCTCGTCTTGGGCGCAGTCGTCGGAATCGTGGTGGCAACGGCGGCGTACTTCTTCTTGAAGGGCGTGGCCGAGGCGCAGGAGTACCTCTTCACAAACCTTCCCGATGATCTCGGGTTCGACGGGGCACCGGTGTGGTGGCCGCTTCCGCTCCTCGCGCTGGGCGGATTGGTGGTCGGTCTCGCGATCCGCTACCTGCCCGGAACCGGCGGGCACGCTCCCGCGGAGGGATTCAAGCCGTCCGGTGCAGTCCCTCCGGTGGAGCTTCCCGGCATCATCATCGCGGCCTTCGCCACCCTCGCCTGCGGGGCGGTGCTCGGACCGGAAGCTCCGCTCATCGCCATCGGCAGCGGAATGGGCGTTCTCGCGGTGCATCTGGTCCGCCGGAATGCTCCGCAACAGGCGAGCGTGGTGATCGCGGCGGCAGGCAGTTTCGCCGCGATCAGCACACTCCTCGGCTCTCCGCTCACCGGAGCCTTCCTGCTGATGGAGGTGTCCGGGCTCGGGGGCGCGCTGCTCGGCGTCGTCCTCGTACCGGGCCTGCTCGCCGCGGGCGTGGGTTCGCTCATCTTCATCGGGCTGAACTCATGGACCGGCTTCGGGAACTTCTCGCTTGCGGTCCCCGGCGTTCCGACGTTCACGACGCCGGACGTCGCCGAGTTCTTCTGGGCAGTCGGGATCGGGATCGCCGCGGCCGTCCTCGGAAGCGGCATCCGACGGTTGGCCCTGCTGCTCCGGCCTGTCGTCGAGCGAAGAATGGTGTTGCTGACGCCGGTGGCAGGACTGGCGGTCGCCGGTTTGGCGATCGTCTTCGGTCAGTGGTCCGACAAGGGCGCCTCGCAGGTCCTCTTCTCCGGGCAGAGCGCGCTTCCGGGGCTCGTCGAGCAGGCGGGGACTTGGACGGTGGGCGCGCTCCTGCTGCTCGTCGTGTGCAAGAGCCTGGCCTACGGCGCTTCGCTCAGCGCCTTCCGAGGCGGCCCGACCTTCCCCGGCATGTACATCGGCGCGGTCGGCGGCATCGCTCTTTCCCACCTTCCCGGTTTGCCGATGATCGCCGGGGTTGCGATGGGCATGGGGGCGATGACCGTGGCCATGTTGGGCTTTCCGCTGACGTCGGTGCTGATCGTCGCCGTCTTCCTGCAAGCCGACGCAATCGCCCTGACGCCGCTCGTGATCGTCGCCGTCGTGGTCTCCTACGTCACATCCGCACGTCTCGGGCCGTCCGAGCCGTGAACAGAGCGCGAGTGTGGACTTCCTTCGCGGCCGGTAGATGTTCCGGTGCCGGCGGTGGCGACGCGACGAACGCGCGACGCGGATGCCCGGCGCCCGTCCAGGTCAAGAGCGTCGAGGGAGCGAGGGGGTCTCGCGACATCTAGTGCCCCCACCGGGACGTTTGAGGGTCGCGTCCACCACTGAGCGGTGCGGGTCTGTTTTGATCGGTGCATAGCTGAGCGTGTGCATGTTCGGGAGTTGAGCAACGACGAGGCGGCAAGTTGTTGTCGATCGTGCGGCGCGGGTCGGGATCGGTGGTGCGGTGGCGACGAGCTCAGATCGTGTTGTGGTCAGCGCAGCGGATGGACGTGAACGCGATCGCCGGAATCGCGTTCACGTCCGAGGATCGAGTGCGGAGAGTGATCCACAACTTCAACGCCGCCGGGGTCGCTTGGCTCACCCCCAAATACGCGGGCGGGCGGCCGCCCAGGTTCACGTTGCCAGTGGCGGACGGGACGGGTGGACCGACGGTCCCGACTTTGAGCAATGGCTGCGGTCATATCGGCCTCGGGTCGTCCGGCCGGAGCAGTGGGACGGACCGGTCCAGTCCTTCGTCGTTGACTCGCTCCGTCGACTCGCGCCACACGGTCGCGGAACGGCGAGCAGGTTCGCGGCGGTCCTCGTGCAGCACGCCGTCTGGTGCGTCGAGCAGGGTCTCGAGCTCAATCCGGAGGTGGCCCTTGACCCGCAGACTGTCGAGCGGTTCATCGGCAGCCTGGTTGCAAATCCGCGTTCTCGCGCGACGTACCGCGCGGACCTGCGCCGCATCGGACCGTCTCTCACCCGGCTGGCGCCGTGGGAGCCTCCCGCGCCCCGGCTCACGGGTCGCGTCGTGTCACCCCCGTATTCGACCGCGGAGCTTGCTTCGCTTCGACGCGACCTCGAGGCGCAACCGAGCGAAACCATCTGCCGAGCAGCACTCGCCGTGTACATAGTCGGCCTCGCAGTCGGACTTGATGGTCGATGGACGCCACATCTACGTGGGACCGACGTCACTCAGAACGCAGCCGGAGTATCACTTGCCGTCCTGGGGCCATGCCCGCGCGTAGTACCGGCGCGCGCCGAACTAGAGGACGAACTGATGACCATCGTTGGTGACCCCTGGAGTGGTGGGGTTTGAGGGCGGAGGTTCGGCACTGCGATCTCGGGTGAGTTCTTCGAGGAGCTCTACGACGATCTGAGGGGCCGGTTTGGCGAGGGTCCACCACGCGTGGGGGCCATCGCGTGATCTTCGACGTGTTCCTAGCCGGGTTCACGAAGGAGAACGCCACGATGGCCCTTGATCAGTCTGCCCTGACCGAACTGCTCGACGCGTTGCGTGCCGGCGGTGATCTCGACTTCATGCGCGAGGCGATGCAGCTCGTGCTGCAAGCATTGATCGACTTGGAAGCGACCCAGGTGATCGGCGCGTCGCGTTACGAGCGCGCCGACACGCGCACGACACACCGCAACGGCAGCCGGGCGCGGTTGTTGTCGACCAAGGCCGGTGATGTCGAGTTGTCGATCCCGAAGCTGCGGGAGGGGAGCTTCTACCCGAGCTTGTTGGAGCCGCGGCGGCGGATCGACCGGGCGTTGTGGGCGGTGATCATGGAAGCGTTCGTGCACGGTGTCAGCACTCGCAAGGTCGATGATCTCGTGAACGCGTTGGGCATCGATGCCGGTGTCTCGAAGAGCCAGGTCAGTCGCATCTGCGCCGAGCTCGACGGCGCGGTCGAGCGAGTTCCGCGAACGCCGGTTGGATCACATCGAGTTCCCCTACGTGTTCTTGGACGCGACCTATGTCAAAGCCCATGAGGGCGCCCGGGTGGTGTCGAAGGCGATCGTCGTGGCCACCGGTGTCGCCGCTGACGGCAACCGCGAAGTCCTCGGCCTCGCCGTCGGCGACTCCGAAGACAAAGCGTTCTGGACGTCGTTCTTGCGGTCGCTACGCGCCCGCGGTCTCGCTGGTGTGCGCCTGGTGATCTCCGACGCCCACGAAGGCCTGCGTGCTTCGATCGACAAGGTCATGCTCGGCGCGCGCGTGGCAACGACGCCGGTGCACTTCTCGCGCAACGTGTTGGCCAAGGTGCCGAAGGGATCCGCGGAGATGGTCGCCGCCGCGATCCGCACGATCTTCGCTCAACCCGACGCCGCGCCGTCGCTGATCAGCTCGACTCGATCGCCGAGAAGCTGGGCCGCCAGTTCCCCGCCGTCGAGACCATGTTGCGCGACGCCGCCGTCGACATCTGCGCGTTCGCATCCTTCCCCCAAGCGCACTGGCGCAAGATCTGGACGCACCAACCCGCTCGAGCGCGTCAACAAAGAGATCAAGCGGCGCACCAACGTCGTGGGCATCTTCCCCAACGAAGCCGGCGTCCTCCGCCTCGCCGGATCGGTCCTGCTCGAGGTCCACGACGAGTGGCAAGTCACCGACCGCCGCTACCTGTCCGAAGGCTCGATGGCGAAGCTCTACGAGATCGACAACGATGACGACACCACGAAGGAGGTGGGACCGAGACACAACGAGCTGCTCGCCGGATAACACAGCAGCCACACCAACGTCGACGATCACATCGACGCCCTCATTTCCCACCACTCCAAGGGACACGGCCTGACCATCGCCGACAAGGCGGGGCGCCTGCTGCTTGTCGGTGGAAACACAAGAAAGTCGCACAACTGGCTCAACAATCCTCAGAAGCGGATCACCTATTCCGCGAACACTCCGCTGCTCTCCGCCAGACGATTGCGGTCGACGTGGCTCGTACGCCACCTGTCTGAAGGCACACGTCTTCCTGAGCTTGCAGCTGCCGCCGGCCTCGTCGGCATCACCGTCTTGAGCGACTTGCTCCAGTTTGTCGAACCTCTCGACTCGACCACTGCATTCGAGGAACTTCGAGGCCGCAGTCGTACCGGGTAAGTCCACCCATCACGTGGCGGAGAGCCGAGTCGAGCGTGAGGTGGCGGAACCGGTGGCCGGCGCCGGTCAACTTCGCGGGATGCACCCGTTGACTGGCCAGAGCCACTTCCGCGGCGCCCTCGCGTCCGAGCACCAGGCGCGGACCCATCGCTGGGACCGGCACGAACGCCGGTCGGTGCAGCACTCCCGCGAGGACGCGAGTGAACTCGCTGTTGCGGACCGGGTCCGGGGCCGTGGCGTTGACCGGCCCCTCCAAGCCGGGGTCCATGAGGGCGCGCAGGTAGATGTCGACCAGGTCGTCGATCCCGATCCAGGCCATCCAGGCCCGTCCCCGGTCACACTGCCACGGCTCGTCGCCTAACCCACACCGAGTCCGCCCGCGCCAACGAGTCGCGCGCCGCAACACGCCGGTCGGTCGACCGCCAGCTCCGTCAGCCACCTCCGAGCATCAACCAGGCCGAACTGACGTCTACCATCCGCGCTCGGACCGGTCATCATGGCCACTCGCGCCACGACCCGATCCGTCCCCGCCCCCGTAGCTCAGGGGATAGAGCGTCGGTTTCCTAAACCGTGTGCGAAGGTTCGAATCCTTCCGGGGGCGCCAGCACCTCGTCCCCGTCACTTGCTCGAACTCCGGGTGGAAATGGGCGCCATAGGGGCCGTTTCACCCCGGAGTTGGCGACAGCGCCCAGCGCTCGACTGCCGTCAGGGTTCCTCGCGGCGGTGGTCTTTGCTCAGTTCGGCCAACGAGTCGCGGGCGAGTTGGTCGGCGCGGACCACCGCGACCTTGCAAGCCGTGAGCGCCCGGAGCGTTGACGTGCGATGCCCCCGCTCCAAGCTTGCGCGCTCGCCGACGATCGCGCCGGGGCCGAGTTCAGCCAGAACTTCGCCATCGACCTCGACGGCGAGCACGCCATTGAGAAGTAGGTACACGTCGTCGCCTGGGTCTCCCTGCTCGACGAGCATGCGGCCCTTGCGTACCTTCCGGAGCTCAGGCTTGGCCCCGCCGCGCATGATCGTCGTCGACAGCTCGCGTTCGAGTTGGGATTCGACCGTCGTCCTGATCGTCTGTGAGTCTTCGCCACCCCATGGCGTGTGCTTGCCGAACGCGTGGCGGTACCAGTCCTTGAAGTCAGCGAGCCCCGCCTTACCCGCCAGCTTGCCGTCGTTGTCGTAGATCCAATGGCGCGGAAACCGGCTGGCCCCGACGAGTTCGAACGACGAACTCCCGTCGACGTTGATCATCAGATCGAGGGTGGTCCACACCGTCGGTCCCTTGAGCTGCACGTAGGGCGGATGATTGACGTGCCTTGGCGCCGGGATCGCCGGCCGCCCACCGGTGGTCTGCCGGAACCGCACCCGGTCATCCTCGACGACAGGCTCGAACTGGATGTCGGGAAGGGCAATGGCAGCAAACGCCACTGGGCCACCGATGCTCACCAACGTCACACCCATGAGGCCGCCGCTCGCGTAGCCGTGCCCTGTCACGCGGCCGTCCTCGACGTCGATCCACGCTGCGAGCCGATTGGCGAACCGGAACTGTCCGGACGCACGCATCGGTTCGAGATCGTCGATGTGATCGGGCGGGACGTCGTCGTAGTGCAGGGCACCCATCTCGAACGGCAGCTTGGTCATACCAGTCACTGCCTCGGACGGAATCCAAGACACCGTCGTCACGCTTGCTTCGACGCGCACGGTCAGTTCTCCGCACCGAAGAGGTGCCAGGTCCCCGGAACGCCCTTGAGTTCCTGTTCACCGCGATCAACGAAGACGAGTCCCGAGCCGGCGAGGAGATCCTTCACAGTGCCCGACACGACCGTGTCGCCGCCGCCGCCCGTCGCCGCCACTCGGGCGCCGATGTGCACGGCAAGACCACCGATGTGGTCGCCCCGCACCTCGACCTCCCCGGTGTGCACGCCGGCGCGGACCGCGAGCCCGACCGGCGCCAGCGCATCATGGATGGCGTGCGCGCAGCGGATGGCGCGACCGGGCCCATCGAAGGTCGACAAGAAGCCGTCGCCCGCGGAGTCGACCTCGCGTCCACCGAAGCGCACCAGCTGCTCGCGCAGAATGGCATCGTGCGCGTCGAGGAGGGCGCGCCACTCGGTGTCACCGAGTTCGGCGGCACGCGCGGTGGAGCCGACGATGTCGGTGAAGAGAAGGGTGGCGAGTCTTCGATCCGGATCTGCCGAGGCACGGGATCCGGTGAGGAACTCCTCGATCTCACCCACCACCTGGTCGGGGTTCTCCGTGAACCAGATGTGATCGGTCCCGTCGATCTCGACGTACTTGGCCTGGGGAATGTGGCCAGCCAGGTACTGCCCGAACTCCGGCGGGGCGATCTCGTTGCGAGCCCGCTGCAGGACCAAGGTCGGCGCCTGGATGAGGGGCAGCAGTTCGCGCACGTCGGTCAGGACCGACTGTCGGTAGTAGTGGGCCACGGCGCCTGGTGAAACGGCGCTCCTCCCGAGCCGCGCCAGCTGCTCGAGGAGCCGGGCGTCGTCGACCCGACTGGGGGCGATGCGAGCCACGTGCTCCGCGTCGGCGGCTGCCCACGAACGAGCCTGACGCTCCACGATGTCGAGCAGCACCTCCTCCGGCGCTCCCCACGGGTAGTCGGTCGTCCTGCTCATCCGGGCCGCGGTGTTGAGTAGGACGAGGGCTCGACATCGTTCGGGACGAGAGGCGGCAAGGAAGAGCGCAGGCGGACCTCCTTCCGCGATCCCGAGGATGGCCGCTTGCTTCGAGCCCGCGGCGTCCATCACCGCACAGACGTCCGCTACCTGCGTCTCGAGGTCGGGGAGATGATCGAGAGGCACCGGGTCGGACAGGCCCGTACCCCGCCGGTCGAAGATGATCAGGCGCCCGATCGCGGCGAGCCGTCGTCTCTGGCGTGCCAACTCTGGGATCTCCCAGAAGGCCTCGACATGCTGCACCCAGCTCTCGATCAAGACCAGGTCCACGGGGCCCTGCCCGAAGACCTGGAAGGCGAGGTGAGCGTCTCCGTTCTTCGCATACCGCGTCGAGGGCAGGGCATCCACGGGCTGCAACTCTGGCAGATCAGACCGACCGCGGCGGCCGCCCGACCCGAGTCAGGGCCGGACCCGTCTCGAGCTGGAAGAAACCGATCCTGTTAGACACGCCGAATGAGTACAGACCGTTCCGTGCCTGACCTCACCTTTGTGGAGCTCATCCATCAGGCGTTGAGGGCGGACGGCGCACGACTCGTCGAAGCTGCGGCGGCCTTGGAACCGCAAGACCGCACGCGGCTCGCTGGGACGCGCGAGTACTACGACCGGTATCGAGAGCAGCTCGTCGCCCATCACACGCACGAGGACCAGATCTTCTTTCCGGCACTGGCGGCCCGAGTGGGCGAGAGCGCGATGCAATCCGATGAGCTGATGGCACAGCACCACCAGCTCGATGGCGTCCTGCAGGAGGTCGCAACCGGCCTGGCCGCGCTGGATGACACTGGACGAGACTTCGCCGCCGACCGCGCCAAGGTGGTGCGGGACCTGTCGACCATGGTCGAACACCTCAATACGCATCTCGACCTCGAGGAGAAGATCGCGCTTCCTCTCATGGTGTCGAACGTGCCCGGCGACGAGTACAAGGAGCTCGAGGCGAAGGTGAGGAAGGCGACGCCGCGGGCACAGGCGGGCTTCATGGTCCCGTGGATGGCCGAGAATGCGACGTCGAAACAGCGCAACACATGGTTCCGATCCGCGCCGCCCTTGCGGATCGTGTACCTGCTCAACCGGCGCCGCTACCGTCGGCTGGCCGAGGTGCTCACGCCTGCCGCGTGAAGTGCGGGCCCGACCAACGGTGGCGCGATTGCAGCATCCTCGATGTCACGGCGCCGCTCTCGCAGTTCACGAACGCCGAGATGTCACCCGTAGCCTTTCGTCATGGAGTTGCATCCCGATCTGAAGAACGCGATCGACAACGGTGTCCACGGCCATCTCGTGACCGTCGATGCCGATGGTGCACCGCAGGTCAGCATGATCTGGGTGGGACGCGACGGTGACGAGTTGCTGGTGGCGCATCTCGGTGGCGGCGCCAAACTCCGCAATCTCCGACGCGACTCGCGCGTCGCGGTCAGCTTCGAGGTCGAAGGAAAGGCCGGCCCGAACCTCAACCGCTACGCGGTCGTACACGGTCGAGCGCACATCACCGACGGTGGCGCGCCGCAGTTGCTTCAGGCGCTGGCGCCGCGGTTCCTCGGCGACGGTGTCGAGTTCCTCGATGTCGACAACTCGCCGCCGGGCCACATCATCCACATCGCCGTCGAGCGAGTGACAGGCGCCGGTCCATGGGGCGGCCAGTGGGCGGACGCGTGACCAATACCTAGCGACCTGCTAGTGCTTCGCGGCGCGCAGCTCCGTCGCCACGACCTCCGCGACGTGACAACCAGCGCTCGCCGCTTGCTCGACGAGCGTGAGCGCGGCGTCGTGATCACCGATCCGGTCGAGCGCCTCGGCACGGAGCACGGCGATGCCGCACCGGTCCGGTAGCAGCGTGACCACGACGTCAGCGTCGACCTCGATGTGGACCGCGGGTCCGCCACCGAGAGGTCCTGCATCGAGGATCGAGAGGCACGCTTTCGGATCGCCGGACAGCAACGCGTGAACGGCGCGCATCCATCCCGTTTCCTGCTCGGCCTTCGTCGGCGCACGCACGTGCGCGGGCTTGGGTTTGTTCAACGACTTGCGGTAGTAGACGCCGGTACCGGGTAGGCCGGCGCGCACGTAACGACCGCGTGGGCCGGATCCGATGTGGAGTCCCGGGACGCCGAGTGAGAGTCCCAGCCCGCTCTTCGACAGATTGAGGCGAAGTGGACCAGCCAGCTTCAGCGAGCGTCGAAATCCCCAGGGCACGAAGTCACGCTGTTCGTCGGGCGACGGATACGCCGTACGCTCCGGAACGAGCGAGCAGGATCGGATCGTCACTGAGCACGATCCCGTCCGTCACCCGCGTGGGATCGAACACGAGGATGTCGCCGTCGTGCTCACGATCGTTGGCGAGGCCGTTGATCTCGAGCCGCCCCACGTCGATCGTCTCTCGCCCGTCAGGCCAGATCGCGGTGCAGTCGTTGACGGGGTCGTCGTCGCTTGCGATCTCGATGTTCACCCGGAACCCCACGGGTGCGACGCCCAGCCGCTCCTTGAGTTCGCCGCCCAGGTAGTCGTGCGGCTTCTGCCCTGTTTCGTCGTCGGTGAGGAAGTGCTCGCCGGCATCAGGAACAAGGTGGTAGCGGCCGTAGCGGACGTTCCCGGCGCTGGTCTCGAACCCGAAGGCGTGGAGGCTGTTGTAGGTGAGCGTGGCGAAGCTCGCGGGGATTGGTTGCGTAATCGCCGCGTTCACCGCGGTCATGGCCTCAGGGTGCGCGCCGAGATACTCGCCGACCTTGTTCAGGTCGGGTTGGCCGGTGGTCGGATCGGGGCGGCGCGCTTCGTTGAAGGCGAGGAGGTCCTCCGGTGTCCGGGCGAAGAACGCGGGCAACGAGATGGCGACCAGGTCGGTTGTCGCGCCGGACAAATAGAACTTCACTGCGATGCCGCGCGCGTCTCGTTGCGTGTCCGGCGCGGTGGGGTCACCGCTACCGTTCGAGAACCGGACATGCGCTCGAACCGGCGCGGCGAGGTGCTGAGCCGAACTGAGCTGCGCGGCTTCGGTCGTCGGTGTGAATGACGCCGCGCACAGCATGCCCTTTGCGTGAGCAGCCCGCTGCCCCGGATGGACGCCATAGGTCGCGTTGAGCGAGTCGACAAGCCGCTCGGACAGGTCGCCGCTCATTGCGTTGAGCCTAGGTCGAGGGCCAGTACCCGGTGAACGTGACGATCAGCGAGAAGCTGAAGTGAGCGACAGACTGCGGCATGTCCGACATCAAGCCCTTCGAGGTCCGTATCACCGACGACGACATCGCCGACCTGCGTGACCGGATTGCGCGCACGCGTTGGCCGGAGGCGGAGACGGTCGACGACTGGAGTCAAGGGATCCCGCTCGCCTACACGCGCGAGCTCGTCGAGTACTGGAAGAACGACTACGACTTCGCCGCGGCGGAGGCACGGTTCAACGCCTTCCCGCAGTTCGTGACGAACATCGACGGGCTCGACATCCACTTCCTCCATGTCCGCTCACGTCACGAGGACGCGCTGCCGCTCATCGTCACGCACGGCTGGCCGGGATCTGTCGTCGAATTCCACGACGTGATCGACCGTCTCGTTGATCCGACCGCATACGGAGGAACGGCGGACGACGCGTTCCACGTCGTGTGTCCATCGCTGCCCGGTTACGCATGGAGCGGCAAGCCGACACGCGCCGGGAGCGGCGTGCCGAAGATCGCGGAGATGTGGGCCGAGTTGATGGCCAGGCTCGGCTACGACCGCTACGGCGCGCAGGGCGGCGACTGGGGTTCGGCGGTGACGAGCGCGCTCGGACTGATCGACCGCGACCACAACGTCGGCATCCACATCAATCTCGTCGTAGCCGTGCCCGCCGCCGAGATGCTCAACGACCTCACGCCGGCGGAGAAGAGCGCACTCGACGGTGCTGCGTTCTACGACCGGTGGGACTCCGGCTACTCCAAGCAGCAGTCGACCCGCCCGCAGACGCTCGGCTACGGACTGGCCGACTCGCCCGCCGCACAGTGCGCGTGGATCGTCGAGAAGTTCTACGCGTGGACCGACTGCGACGGTCATCCCGAAAACGCCATCCCCCGCGACAAGTTGCTCGACAACGTGATGACGTACTGGCTCACCGATTCGGGCGCCTCGTCGGCGCGTTTGTATTGGGAGAGCTTCAACCAGTTCAGCTTCGAGCCGGTCGACATCCCTGTCGCGTGTTCGATCTTCCCGAAGGAGATCTTCCGGCCGTCGCGTCGGTGGGCCGACAAGCAGTTCCTCGACCTACGGCACTGGGGCGAGCCCGCACGCGGCGGGCACTTCGCTGCCTTCGAGCAACCCGAGCTCTTCGCCGACGAGGTCCGCGCCGCGTTCCGTTCGATGCGCTGACGCTGCTGTAGCGCCGGACAAGCACCGACCTTCGCAGCCGTCGGAGAAGGAGTGGGCCGTCTCGAGCGATGCGAGATACAAGGGGGGTTGCTCGAGACGGCCCAGATCCGGCCGCCTAGGTGAGGCCGCTCACCAAACCTGACCTAGGCGACCGCGAGCCGGTTGACGATGTGCATGGAGACGCCGGCCAACTCGGTCTCGGGCGGTTCGATGGCCCCGGTTAGAGGTCCGACTTGCACGTCGAGTCCGAGGCCACGCAGCTCCGTACGGATGGCCCGCGCGCATCGCGCTGCGCTGTACGCACACGAGAACCGGGCAAGCACACCGTCACGAGTGATGATGGCGACCGTGCCGTTGTATCGCACCACCTGACGGGTGACGATGCGGCGGAACACCTCGAACGAACCACGGCACGAACGGTCGCCCCTCACGGAAACCGCCCGCCTCGACCGGACCATGTCCGTGAAGACCAAGGCGGCGACAACTCGTTCGGGGCTTTCCGTTCGTGCCTGCAGGTACGCCTCGACCTCGTCGGCAACTCCGGAGTCGTCGCACGAGTTTCCCCACAAGGCGTCTTCGAGAGTCGGCACGAGGGCGAGCATCGACGCCAAGCCGCGAGCGGTCGCGGCGCGCAAGCGCATCGGCGTCTCCGCTGTCATCGTCACCCCGTACCGGGTCCGGCCGCGAAGCTCTCGACCTCCGACCAGCGCGCCCCGCTGCGCCAGACCGAAGACCTCGCCCCGGCGAGAGATGTGCGCGCGCCCGCTCATGACCAGCAGCAGCTGTGTCGCCGGTAGGTCCTCACGAATGAGGACCCGGCCGGCGCCCGCGGACGATTCACACAAGAGTGAGTCGAGCAGTCGCAGCGCGGCGTCGTCGCAGTTCCCGAACATCGGGAGACGTCCGAGCTCGGCCGCCTGCTGTCGACCATCCAGTCGTCGATTCGTTCGTTGCCAGCGCACTCGCATCACCCCTTCCGCAGTGCCCGATGAGCATCACGATCCACCGGCGCGGTTGCAGAACGGTTGTGGTCGAGTGGTGGAAGGAAGGAATGGCTGAATCTGGCCCGGCGTACGCTCTCGCCGTGGAGGTGCTGCTCCTCGGCCCGTTCGAAGTCGGCGGACCTTCGGGCTCGGTCGCCCTCGGCGCCACCAAGCAGCGGTTGCTGCTCGCCCTGCTCGCCCTGCGGGCCAACGAGGTCGTTTCGAGTGAGCAGCTCATCGACGGTCTTTGGGGTGAGCAGCCGCCACCAACAGCCCTCAAGACGGTTCACGGGCACATCGCTCGACTCCGCCGGCTTCTCGAATCGGCCGATATGGCCGAGGTGTTGAGAACGCGCGAACCCGGCTATTTCCTCCAGGTCGATCCCGATTGCATCGACGCGAGGACGTTCGAGCGGCGCGCCGCCGCCGGCCGGCGGGCACTCGCGGCCGGGGATGTGTCGACCGCCGAGCAGGCGCTCGGTACCGCGCTCACGCTGTGGCGGGGCGACGCCCTGGCCGACTGCCGCCGGGAATCGGAGGCGATCGCCACCGCCGCAGTGCGCCTGGACGAGTTGCGCCTGAGTGCGATCGAGGATCACATCAACGCCCGGCTCGCGACCGGCAACCATTCCGGGGTCATCGGTGACCTGGAGACGCTCGTCGCGCGCAATCCACTACGTGAGCGCCTCTGGAGCTCGCTGATGATGGCTCTGTATGTGTCGCAGCGGCAGGCCGATGCGCTACGTGCCTACCAACGGGCCCGTGACGCGCTCGTCGAAGAGCTCGGGATCGAGCCCAGCGCCGAGCTGCGGAACGTCGAATCGGCGATTCTCCAGGGCCGAGCGACGTTGGATCTCCTCGTCCCGGCAGTCTCGACCCCGGTGCGCGCCTCGGCGCCGGTGGCCGCCCGACCGGCCGGTTGGACGACCAGCGGACCGACCTTCATCGGCCGCGACGCCGACGTCGCCGAGCTGATCCGCAGGTGGAAACCGACGACCACCGGACGTCGGGCTTGCGTACTGCTCCGCGGCGAGCCGGGAATCGGCAAGACCCGACTCGCCGCCGAGTTCGCGCTGATCTCACAGGGCGAGGGCGCACGCGTGTTGTACGGACGGTGCGACGAAGATCTCGCGGTTCCGTACCAGCCGTTCGTCGAGGCGCTTCGTCTCTACGTCGAGACCTCCAGCGACGCCGAGCTGCGCGCTGGGCTCGGGAACTATCCCAACGAGCTCGTGAGGCTCCTGCCCGAGCTCCCCGATCGCGTTGCCGACCTCGCGCCCCCGCTGTTGTCCGATCCCGCGACCGAGCAGTACCGGCTGTTCGAAGCGGTCGTGTCGTGGCTGGACGCAGCCGCGGATTGCACACCGATTGTGATGATGCTCGACGATCTGCACTGGGCCGCGACCCCGACGGTACTGATGTTGCGCCACGTCCTTCGGTCCGACCGCATGGCGCGGCTCTTCGTGGTTGGGACCTATCGCGACTCCGAGGTCGGTGACGCGGATCCGCTCGCGCGCATGCTCGCCGAAGCAAGCGTGAGCACTCCGATTCGCGACCTGCTCCTCTACTCGTTGCACGGATTGGACTCAGATTCGGTCGAAGCGCTCGTCGAAGCCGCCGCCGGCTACGACCTCGATGACGCCGGACGCCGATTCGCACGCACGCTGCACGCCGAAACGGGGGGCAATCCCTTCTTCGTCAACGAAACGATCCGCAGCCTCATCGAGACGGGCGCGATCTCACGCACGGACGCCGCGGGCTCGAACGCAACGCGGTCGACACCGTGGCCCGACCACATTCGTGTTCCCGCGGCGGCGCGCGATGTGGTGCTCCGCCGCTTCGCGCGCTTGACCGACGACGCGCAGCACACGCTCACGCTCGCCGCGGTCATGGGTCCTGCGTTCGATGTTCCTGTGCTCCAAGCGATTGTCGAGCTCGACGCCGAGCCCATGCTGCGAGCCTTGGAGGACGCCACGCTCGCAGGCCTGATCGACGAGACGGCCGCTGACCGGTTCACCTTCGCGCACGCCATCATCCGCCGCGCTCTGTACGACCGGCTCAGTGAGAGTCGCCGAGTCCGGTTGCACTCTCGCGTCGCCGAGGCGATCGAGCAGGTCGGAACCGCCGATGTCGCGGAACGCTTGTCCGAGCTGGCCTACCACTACGCGGACGCCGATCCCGACAAAGCCGTCCTGTACGCGACCCAGGCCGCCGACGCGGCGCTCGACCGACTCGCGTTCGAGGACGCCGTGAACGTCGCTCGACGCGGGGTCGCGGCAGTCGAGCGGGCACGGCAGCTGCGCCGTCCCGTCCCCGTCGAAGCAGAGTTCGACCTCCTGCTGGCGCTCGGAAAGGCCGAGCTCCGCTCGGGGCAGCGAGGACGCGACACGCTCCTGCGAGCGAACGCACTCGCGGAACAGCTCGGTGACAGTCGCCGACAGGCGGCATCGCTGCTCGCCATCAATCGCGGATTCTTTCCGAGGGTGGGCCAGACCGATTCCGAATTCGTCGAGGCACTCCGGCGCGCGATCGAGACCCAAGGCTCGGAGGAGACCCCCGAGCTCTCGTTGCTTCTCGCGACGCTCGCGTCCGAGATCGTGTGGGCGGAGGACGCAGCGCCGCGGTTCGGGATCAGTGAACGCGCCGTCGCGATGGCTCGCAGGATCGGCGACGTCCGCACGCTTGCCAGCGTCCTGCTGATGCGGAGCATGACGATCCTGTCGCCCGACACACTCGCCGAGCGGCTCGAGATCCTCGAGGAGGTGCGCGACATCGCGGAGGACCTCGGCGACCCGGCGATCAGCTTCGACAACGTGTTCGTGAACGGAAGCACCAGCTGGGAAGCGGGCGACGTGGCGCTCATCAACGAGATGCAGGAACTCGCAATCGCGCTTGCTGCGGAGCTGCGCCAACCCCGATTGGAATGGCAGGCCAGCAACATGCTGACCGCCCGACGCGTACTCGAAGGAGATCTCGACGGTGCAGAGCTCGGCGCGCTCCACACACTCGAGCTCGGCCGACGAGCCGGGCAGAAGGCCGAGGCCTTCATCTTCTTCAGCGAACAGGCCATGGAGATCCACCGATGGCAGGATCGCAGCGACGCCGTGGTCGAGTTCAAGGACCTGGCTGGACAGCCTGGTCTCGACGTCGGCTGGGCGTTGACCCGCTATCTCTATGACGGCGGTGAACGCGATGTGGCACGCGCCGCGTACGAGAGGATCATGCAACCATCGCCGCTACCCCCGCGACGCGACATGCTCGCGGCCACAACGCTCTACAACATCGCCTATCTCGCGAGTTGTCTCGACGATCGGGACCGCGCGCGCGACATCTACGACGCGCTCATTCCGTACGGAGAGCTGTTCTCGAGCACCACGATCCCGAAACCGATCGGGTGGCACTTCCTCGGCATGCTCGCAGCTACGTTCGAGCGTCCGGATCTCGGAATCGAGCATCTGGAGCGCGCCGTCGCCGCTCACAAGCGCGTGCGCGCACCGCTCTTCCTCGGCGAGAGCAAGTTGGAGCTCGCGCGCGTGCGCTTGCTCGCCGGCGCGCCGCCGTCGGATGTCGCGTCGTTGCTCGACGAAGTCCGCGAGATCGGCACCGCCCACCGGGCACCGTTCCTGCTACGGCGCTGTAGCGAAGTCGACACCATCGGGCCGTCCTGAGCCGGCATCCGAGTCCGGCGTCCCGCTCACAAGTGCCAGTTCTTGACCGCTTCGTGTCGCCAGGGCGGGTACTCGCCGGTATTCGAGTCGATCCAGTTGCGATAGAGCGACTTGGTCGTCCATCGCGAGAAGGCGGCAAACCCCACGCCAGGACCCCTGGGCGTGAAGGCTCGGGTCGCGACTCGAAGCAAGTCGAAGGCCAGACGTGCAGGACCGGCTGGCGGAACGCCGAGTGTGTCTGCCCGCTCCATCCCGATGAGCCCACGCGTCGCGGCCGCCGGATAGCCCTTCATGAAGGGCGGCATCATTCGCTTGGTCGTGTCGAGCAACGCGGACATCAACGTCTGCCCGCCGAGGCTGGGTTCGGTCTGCCGGCGGAAGATCGCCGCGCCCAGCACTCGAAGCTCGTCGAAGTTCAACGGTTGCTGGTTCGGCTTGAGCTGCTGATGACGCAGTCGCTCGTAGTCGATGCCCATCAGGAAGCCGACGACGAGCCAGAAATGGATGTATGCGTCTCGGTCGGCGCGTCCGCGCGCGCTCGTCACGTCGACGCCCAACGTCTCGAGCGAATCGACGACCACGAGACTGAACACGGTCAGGGTGCCGAGCAGATCCTCTTGGTTGACCGGCTTGCCGAGCTCGTGCTCGTCCCAGTGCATGCTCGGGTCGGACAAGATCAGACGGCGAACCGATGCGTGGAAGAGGCGGACTCCTCGGACAGCGTCGAACCCCTTCGTTCCCGGGTGCAACGGCTCGAGACCCGGATCGACGTACATGAAATCCATCAGCATCTGGCCGGTCTCCGCGATGCGCCGCGCCGCGTTTCCCGTCATCAGCTCCGCGGTACGCGTGAGCACTTGCGCACCGTTGGCGGCCGTGTAGCTGTACGGCAGTGACGCGAAGAACAGTGCCGACGCGATTTCGAGACCGTGTGTGCGCAGGAAGTCCCGGCCCTTCGATACGAGCTCGGCATCGACCCAGCTCGGCAGCTGCATGTCGCCGTACAGCCCATCGTCGGCCGGATAGTCGTTGTTGATGAGCCGCCGGACGAACTCGCGTGGATCGAGTGACGCGTCCGCAAAGTGCTTCTGGAGCGCCGCGTCGACCGGCTCGTCGCCGAGCGTGCGGAGATGGTTGAGGTGTTCATCGGTGAGATCGAGCTCGAGCAGCCGGATGTCCACCGCCTTGGGCGGTCGAAAGAGCGACTCATCGTGCTGCCGTGTCCTGAACAGGTTCACGATGAAGTTCATTCGTTCGTTGTAGCTCGCCCAGTTCTTCGCACCGGTGGCCTCGCGCTGACCATGCGAGCGGTCGAACGTCGCCACGATCAGCATGTCGGCGTCGTTGGCATCTGGGACCGCGGTCGACTGCGAACCTTTCGCGACCTCGGGAACACCGGCTCCGAGGTACAGATTCTGCATCTGTCCGTCGACCTGGCCTTCCCATGCCATGACGTGCCGCGTGACGAAATCGCCGTACCGCTCACTCACCCATTGCGCCATCGGATTGCGATGGCGGAAGGCCCACGGGGTTCCTCGCCGTCGAAGCACCGCCGTCGGTTGGCCATCGTCCGTGTGTGGGTTCGTGTTCTTGAACTTGACGATGTGACGTGCCATCGGATCGAGCGCGACCTGGACGACGGGCTCGAGGCGCCACTGCTCGTAGGCCGCAAGAAGGACGTTGCCCCGCAGGACGAGTCGCGCCCGTTTGTCAGGATCCTTCTCCAGAGACGCGAGGAAGTAGGACTCGAGACCGTTGCGAAACATGGTCGGGTCGCATCGCTGAAACAGGTCGCTCGGCGGCTCGATGGCAATCGTGTCGCGGTACTCCTTCCAGTCGTCCATGGACGGGGTGCCGGCGTCGTCGTACCAGTCCAGGAACGAGCTCGTCGCCCATCCGATCTCGTGGAAGACGAGCCGGTTGCCGATTGCGAGTGTTCGCGGCATCGACGCATCACTGAGCTTGCGCAGGTCGAGTTGCAGCCGGGTCAGCGGCGGCCGAAAGGGCCAGCTGCCGAGTGGCGGGTGCTTGGAAAGGAACTCAGCGAACGCCGCGCTGGGTCGGTCGAGTCGCAGGTTCTCGCCCACCGTGTACGACGACCACCGCGCGAACGTGAACCACGTCGCGTTGTCGCGACCGGTCCGCTCGCGGAGCCGTTCCGACAGGTGCGCGTAGACGAAGGTGATCCACTTGTTGCGATAGACGTCGTCCTCGAGCTGGCAAATCTCTTCGATCGCGGCCGTGTCGACTCTGTCGGTGCTGAGCGGCACGAAATGCCTCACTTTTCCAGCAGATCTCGCCCCCCTGGCTGGCTCGGAAGATACAACGAGGCAGTCGCCCCTGCCACCGGGAACTGCGTCATTACATTGGCCGTTCACGTCACGGAGGGTTGACCGATGGAGCCGGAAACGTTCGAAGGGGTCGCCGGTCGGACACTTGCCGACTCGACGCCGTGGTGGCCACCCGTTCCCTCGGCGCCCGAAGGTGCGCCCAACATCGTCATGGTGCTGCTCGACGACGTCGGGTACGCGCAGATCGGCTGCTACGGGTCAGACATCGCGACACCCACGTTCGATCAGCTCGCGTCGGGCGGACTCCGCTACAGCAACTTCCACACGACGGCGTTGTGCTCCCCCACCCGCGCCTGCCTTCTCACTGGACGCAACCACCACGCCAGCGGCATGGGTCGCATCGTCGAGTTCTCGTCCGGCTTTCCCGGCTACGACGCGACGATGCCCAAGTCGAGCGGGTTCCTGTCCGAGGTCCTCGGACAGAACGGTTACGCATGCTTCGCCGTCGGCAAGTGGCATCTCGCGCCGGCGAACGAGATGGCGACGGGCGCGAGTCACGAACGTTGGCCGCTCGGGCGGGGCTTCGAGCGGTTCTACGGCTTTCTCGCCGGCGAGACGGACCAGTACCACCCTGATCTCGTCCACGACAACCATCAGATCGATCCGCCCCGCACGCCCGACGAGGGGTACCACCTCACCGAGGACCTCGCCGACCAGGCGATCAACTACTTGAAGGACCTGCGCGCCGCGGCGCCGGAGAAGCCGTTCTTCCTCTACTTCACACCGGGCGCATGTCACGCGCCGCATCAAGTTCCGAAGCCGTACCGCGATCGATATGCCGGCAAGTTCGATCACGGATGGGATCGCTGGCGCGAAGAGATCTTCGAACGGCAACACGCCTCCGGCTTGTTGCCCGAGGGTGCGCAGCTGAGCGAGCGTCCGCCGTGGATCCAGGCGTGGGACGACCTCAGCGACGACGAGCATCGTCTGCACGCACGGATGATGGAGGTCTACGCCGGCTTCCTCGAGCACACCGACGAGCAGGTCGGACGCGTCCTCGACTTCGTCGAAACGCTCGGCCAGCTCGACAACACGATCGTCCTCGTCATGAGCGACAACGGCGCGAGCGCCGAGGGCGGGCCACGAGGGTCGTTCAACGAGAACTACTTCTTCAACATGGTCCCCGAGAGTCTCGAGGAGAACCTGCGCCGCATCGACGACCTCGGCGGGCCGGACTCGCACAACCACTACTCATGGGGTTGGGCGTGGGCCGGAAACACGCCGCTCAAGCGGTGGAAGCGCGAGACGCACGAAGGCGGTGTCACCGATCCGCTGATCATGTCCTGGCCGAAGGGCATCGGACGTCCGGGCCAAGTCCGCCAGCAGTACGTGCACGCGATCGACGTCATGCCGACGTTGCTCGACATCATCGGCATCGAGGCGCCCGCGGAGATCGCAGGGGTGGAGCAGCGAGAGCTGGACGGCGCCAGCTTCAAGGGCACGTTCGCCGACGTCGAAGCACCGGCGCCGCGTGACACGCAGTACTACGAGATGCTCGGCTGCCGCGCCATCTATCACGATGGATGGAAGGCGGTGACGTTCCATCCGATGATGGGCTTCGCGTACGACGGCAGCGATCCGCGCCTCCCGTTCGACGAGGACAAGTGGGAGCTGTACCACGTCGCCGAGGACTTCTCGGAAACGACGGACCTCGCCACGCAAGAGCCCGAGCGGCTGCGGGAGATGATCGATCTGTGGTGGTCGGAAGCCGAACGCCACCAGGTCTTCCCGCTCACCAACCAGCCGGGCCGGCACGCCGATCGCCGCTTCCGCCGCCAGCGCTACGAGTACCACTCCGGCATCGGCGTCCTGCCACCGACGCTCGCACCCAACCTCCGCAACCGGGGCTTCCGCATGACGGCCGAGCTCGACATCCCCGAGTCGGGTGGCGACGGCGTGCTCGTCAGCCACGGCGGACATGCCGGCGGTTACGCGCTCTACCTGCAGGACCGCTGCATCCACTGGACGTACAACTTCCTCGGCGCGCAGGTCACGACCATCTCGAGCGAGGAACCGCTGCCGACTGGTCGGTGCACCATCGAGTTGACGTTCACGCCGACCGGACGCTTCCAAGGCGACATCGCCATCACCCGCAACGACGTCCCCATCGCCAGGGGACACGTCGGGCAGACCACGCCCGTGACCTACGGGATCATCGGGTTCACGGTCGGCTACCAACGGGGAACGTCCGTGTCGCCGACGTACAAGGCGCCGTTCCGGCTTCCCGACGGCGTGTTGCAGAAGATCGTGATCGAACCCGACGGCAAGGAGTACCGCGACCCGCCGGCCGAAGAGCGCGGCGGGTGTCGCGATGCAGTAGCGGCCTCCCGTTCTGGCGTCTCCGTTCTGTGAACGCTGACCCACCGGATCGGTGGCTGAGCGTTCACGGATGACCGGGCCGCCGGTTCTGTGATGGCTGAACGCCCGGATTCGGTCGGTCAGCCATCAATGTGAGCAGGGGCGAGGGCAGAGGGCAGAGGGCAGAGGGCAGAGGGCGGCGGGCGTGGCTTAGCCGCCGCCGTCGAACTGGACTCCCATCTGTTGCAGCAACCAGCGGGCGACGACATCCGCGCCCGGGCCTACGTAGTGGAGCCCGTCCGGGCGCAACGTGACGCCGTCGACCTGCGTGATGCAGTCCTGGCCGGGTGGGCAGATGAAGTCTGCGAGATCGATGGCCGCCGCCTTCGGTCCCGCGGCCGCGATTGCGGCGCGCAGGTCCCGCACCGTGCAATCGGTGTGCACGTCGCGCTCTTGGAACGACTCGCTGCTGTTGAAGACGCGGTCATACGGCGGCAGCACGAGCCACACGGGGCCGAACTGGCCCATCGTCTGCAGCATGTCGGTGAACGACGACTGCATCCACGAGTCGTAGACGGGATCGCACGACGTCCTGAACTGGCCGTCGATCATCCGGTAGTTGGTATTGACAGCGAACAAGATCATCACGCCGTCGACCCGCGCCTTCGCGGCCTGCTTGGTCCACCGGGTCCGCCAGTCCGCACAAGTGTCCCTGAAGACGCTCGAGCCGAGCTTCATCGTCGGGAACTGCTCGCCACCTTCGCAGAACGTGATGCCGCCATCGGTGACCGTCAGTCCCGGTGGCGATTCGTGCGCGAACCCCGGTCCGAGCTTCTGACTCACGGAGTCGCCGACGACGAGCAGCCGGTGGGGCGCCGGCAGCTTCGGCGGGAGGACCGATGCCGGCAACACCAACGCGGGGGGCCCGCTCGACGAGATCTTCTCGACGACCGCGGCGGCTTGCTGTTGGCCGAGGCGCTTCGGCAGCGGAAGGGCGACGGCGGCCACGACGATAGCCGCCGCCATCGCGACGGCGCCCGCGGCGCGCAGCGAGAAAGCCCACCGCCGGCGCCGGTACGGGCGCTCGATCAGGACGTACGACACGATCGCCGCGCTGAACGTCGCGACGAGCCGAAGCGCGAAGAGACTCGGCCCGTGCATGCCCGTTCGATCCGGTGACAGCCAGACGAACAACGGCCAGTGATACAGGTACACGCCGTAGCTGATGATCCCGATCGCGACCAACGGTCGCGGCGAAAGCACGCGGTGGACGAGTCCTGACGGTTGCGTGGTCACGACCGCGAGCACGATGGCGGAGAGGATCGCGAGTCCCCCCAATCCTCCGTCATAGAGCCACTTGCCGCTGTTGCCGTGCACCCACGCTCCGGTGACAACGATGACCGCGACACACGACAGCACCAGGCCCGTCCGTCGCCAACGCGCGATCGCAGGACCGAAGCGCCACACCAACATCGCGGCCAACGCGCCGATCAACACGGAGGCAGCTCGCGTATCGGTCCCGTAGTACACACGTGCCCCGTCGTCGGCCGACGTGTACAGCACCGCGCCTTCGAGCAACGACATCGACGCGAGCGCGGCCGCAGCAAACGCGAGCACGCCGACGCGCCGGCGTCCGATCCGCCACAACGCGATCAACAGAAGAGGCCACAACACATAGAGCTGCTCTTCGATGGCGAGGCTCCACGTGTGTTGCAACGGACTCGGAGTGTTGAACAGCGCGAAGTACGACGACGAGGTCGCGATCTGCCACCAGTTCGCGATGTATCCGAGCGTTGCGAACGCGTCGCCCCGAAGCGCCGCCAGCTCCGTCGGGCGTACGAGCGACGTCGCCGCCACGAGCACGACGGCGAGCATCACCCAGCACGCCGGCAGCAGGCGGCGGGCGCGCCGCGCCCAGAACTCTCTCGGGGAGAAACGGTCGCGGACGAGGTCGTCGACGATGAGTCGGGTGATGAGGAAGCCGGAGAGGACGAAGAACAGGTCAACGCCGAGGTAGCCGCCGTGCAGATACCCGCCGTGGAACGCCAGCACGGCGCACACGGCAAGGCCGCGGACGCCGTCGAGGGCTCGGACGTGGCGCAGCGGCGGCGCCACGTCACCTGGCGCGCGGCGCTTCACCGCGCGGCGCGGCGCGTGCGGCTCACGTGATTCGAGCGTCTCGTCCCCAGCAGCCCCCCGGGACATGGGGACAGATACTCCCATCGTCGGCGAGATGCATCCACCCGACCGCGTGCGCTATGAAGCGGCGAGCCGAGCAGGGAGACGCCATGGACACGTTCGAAGGTCGGATCGCCGTCGTCACCGGCGGGGGCTCCGGAATGGGACGTGAGTTGGTGATCCAGCTCGCGGCGGAGGGCTGCCACGTCGGCACCTGCGACGTCAACCAGGACGCGGTGAACGAGACGAAGCTTCGCGCCGAGCACGGCGCTCCCGCGGGCACCCGCGTCACCGCGCACGTCTGCGACGTCTCGGACGCGTCGGCGATGAACCGGTTCCGCGACGAGGTGCTGGCCCAGCACGAGACCGACTTCGTGAACCTGGTGTTCAACAACGCCGGCATCGGTGGTGGTGGCAGCTTCGTCGCCGGGCCCCGCGACCAGTGGGACAAGACGTTCGGCGTGTGCTGGGGCGGTGTCTACAACGGTTGCCGCGCCTTCGTCCCACTGTTGATGGCGAGCACCGACGGCTACCTCGTCAACACGAGCAGTGTGAACGGGTTCTGGGCGTCGCTCGGTCCCGGCATCCCGCACACCGCGTACAGCTCGGCGAAGTTCGCGGTGAAGGGTTTCTCGGAAGCGCTGCTCGAGGACTTCCGCATGAACGCGCCGCACGTGAAGGTTGCCGTCGTGATGCCGGGACACATCGGCACCGACATCGTCAACAACAGCCGCCGCATCCTCGGCGCGCCCGAGCCCGAGGACATGACGCACGAGGAGCTCGACGAGGTCCGCCGCGACATGGCGAAGCGGGGGATGGACCTCGACGAGATGGTCGACGACGACCTGCGCAAGATCGTCGGCGGGATGGGCAACATGTTCCGCGACATGGCCCCTCTGTCGGCGGCGGACGCAGCGACGATCATCCTCGATGGGGTCAAGGCCGGCGAATGGCGCATCCTCGTCGGCGAGGACGCCAAGCGGCTCGACGAGGCGGTCCGCCGCGATCCTCTGTCGGCCTACGGCACCGACGGCCTGGGGCTCAGCAGCGTCTTCGGCGGCTGACTGCCGCATGGCAATCAGGGGGCAATCAGCTCGGATGTGAGATCGGCCACCGACGCCGCGCCCACCAGGGCGAGGGTGCGGTGGGCGCCCTCTCGGAGGTTGTTCAGCACCCAGTCCACACCGGTCTCGCCGGCGGCACCGAGCCCGTAGAGGTACGCGCGGCCGATCATGCAGGCGTCGGCTCCGAGCGCGATCGCCTTCACGATGTCGCTCCCCCGACGCACACCGCCGTCGCAGAGGATCGCGAGCGCGTCGCCGACGCGGTCACGCACCGGCGCGACGAGCGAGATCGGCGACGGCGCGCCGTCGAGTTGGCGGCCACCGTGGTTGGACAGCGCCACGCCGTCGACGCCTGCGTCGCGAGCGATGACCGCGTCGTCGACCGTCTGGATGCCCTTGATGACGACTCGGCCGTCCCAGTTGGCGCGGAACCACTCGATGTCGGACCACGACAACGACGGGTCGAACTGCTCGGCGACGTAGTGCGACATGGACACGGCGTCGCCGCGGTGCGACGAGACATTGGCGAACGTGATCGCCGGCGACCGTGCAAACGCCCACGTCCATGCGGGATGGAGCAGGCCATCGATCAGCGTGGACGGTCCGAGCGTCGGCGGCATCGTGAAGCCTCGGCGCACGTCACGCTCGCGCCGCCCGAGCAATGCGGTGTCGACCGTGATGATGATCGTCTCGTACCCGCAACCGGCGGCGCGCTGCAGCATGTCCTTCACGAGCCCCCGGTCGCGCCACACGTAGACCTGGAACCACTTCGCGCCGTCCGAGGCCGCGGCCACGTCCTCGATCGAACACGTGCTCATCGTCGACAACGTGTACGGCAACCCGGCACGCGCCGCCGCCCGGGACACGGCTATCTCTCCCGATGGTTCGACGATCCGCGTGAAGCCCGTCGGGGCGAGCACCAGCGGCAGCGGCAGCGGCGCTCCGAACAACGTCGACGACGTGTCAACTGCGCCGACATCGCGCAGCACGCGCGGTCGGAACTGCAACGCGGCGAAGTCGCCCGAGTTGCGGGCGAGCGTCCGCTCGTCCTCCGCGCCGCCGTCGACGTAGTCGAACACGCCGCGTGGAAGCCGGCGTCGAGCGATGAGCCGCAGGTCGTCGACTGACGCGACGCGCGCCAAGCGCCGCCGCGCTCCGTCGAGCTCGAACCGTTGGAACCGCATGACCGACCGCAGCGCGCCGCCGCGGCGATTCGAAGTCGCAACGCTCACGCGCGGCGCCTCGAGACCGCATAGGGCTCGGTGTCGATCTCTTCGAGCTCGATCGCACCGGTCAGCACCTGCTGCTTCCACTCCTGATGGATCGGCTCGCGCTCGTGGAACTCGGGCATCACTTCATGGGCGAACAGTTCGAGTGACGAGCTGATGTCCTCATGGCGGTTCTTGCCGGACTGGTTGAGCAGGATCACCTGGTCGACGTTCGATGCCTCGAATTTGCGCAACCGCTCGCGAATGGTGTCCGGCGAGCCGATCAGTCCACCGAGTCGCGCCTTCTGGCCGGCCGGGGTGTCCTTGTAGGCGAGGTACTCCTCCCACAGGTTGATCTCACCCGGCACCCCCGGCGCGTGCGTGTTGTAGAAGAGCAGGGCGAACTGGAAGAACGACGAGCCTTCCGCATTCGCGAGCGCTTCCTCGTCGGTGGCCGCGCACATGAACGGCGAGACGACCGCGATGTTCGGGTTGGTCTCGTACTCGCAGAGCTTGTCGAGCTGATTCGTGTACGCGTTGTAGTACGCGTGCACCCACGCGTACGCCGCTTCGGCGGACACGAACTGGAATCCGAGCGCGCCCATGCCGCGCCGGCCTGCCATGCGAATCGTCTCGAGCTGCGAGCACGCGACCCACAACGGCGGATGCGGCTTCTGTCGCGGCTTCGGGATGACGTTGCGCAGCGGGAAATCGAAGTGCTGCCCGTGATACTCCCAGGCGTCGTTCCAGAACATCGGCAGGCAGGCGCGCACGGCGTCTTCCCACACCTCGCGCTTGTCACGGAAACGGCGATCGAACGGATGCAGCTCGGTGGTGGTCGCGGACTCACCGAGGCCCATCTCGACCCGACCGTGGGACAGGAGATCGAGGGTCGCCACCCGCTCGGCCACGCGAGCCGGATGGTTCGTGGTCAGCTGGATGATGCCGTGGCCGAGCCGGATGTTCTTCGTCCGCTGGCTGGCGGCACCGAGGAAGACCTCGGGCGCGGAGCTGTGCGAGTACTCCTCCAGAAAGTGGTGCTCGACCTCCCATGCGTAGTCGTACCCGAGCCGGTCGGCGAGCTCGATCTCGTCGAGGCTGTTCTGGAGCAGCCGGTACTCCCCGTCCTCGACCCACGGTCTCGGCAACTGGTGCTCGTAGAAGATCCCGAACTTCACGGCGTCCCTCCTCCGACCTTGACCTTCCCGCGTATCGCCCAAGCGTCGCAGATGTGAGACTCGGGGGCGTGATCAGCCGTCGAACCGGTTACCTCAGGATCTCCAGCCGGCCATCGCCCGATGAGGCCGACCAGTTGCAGCAGGACGGCTTCGTCATGCTCGGCCAGGTGTTCACCCCCGATGAGCTGAAGGAGCTCACCGCTGACATCGAGCGCGTCTACGACGAGTACCCCCCGGACGAGCGCAGCGACACATACGAGATCGACCACTGGGAACCCTTCCGCTACGAGATGTTCAACCGAAGCGAAGCGGTGCAGCGAGCGATCGCTCATCCCGCGATCCTCGAGGTCGTCGAAGCGCTGCTCGCCGAGGACTGCCACGTGATCGCCAACACCGCGTGGCGGCAGGAACCCAACAACGAGGATCACGGTGGCCGCCGCTGGCACATCGACAGCGGCCCGCACGTCCCTCGCCCGGCTGACGTCCCGTGGGACGAGCGCATCCCGTATCCCGTCTTCGTGATCGCGGCACACTTCTATCTCTGGGACTGCCCGCTCGAAGCAGGACCCACCGGCGTGCTCCGTGGGAGCCACACGTCCGGCCAGCACCCGCCGCTCGACCGCATGGAGGACGACGATCTCGAATGGAACGGCGAGAAGGCGGTACCGCTCGTCGCGGACGCTGGCGACGTCGCGCTGTTCGTGTCGGACGTGTGGCACCGGCGCCTCCCGCCACAGCCCGGCGATCCGGGCCGGTTCTTCCTGCAGTGCCACTACGGACGACGTGACCTCGCGCAACGGGTTCGGCCGACGAGCGTTTCCAACCAGGTGTCGCCTGAAGCAGCAGCGCGAGCCGTCACGTACCGCGACCAGACGTTGATCGGGTTGCACCGGCCGTTCTTCTACGACGGTTGAGCCAGTGAGACGATTCCTTGCCCTCGCGTTCGTACTCGCGCTCGTCGCGGCCTGCAGCAGCGGATCGAAGTCGGCGAGCTCGTCGCCGTCGAGCGATTCGTCGCCGCCGCCCACGAGCAGCGCGTCGAGCTCGTCCACGTCGTCTTCGTCCTCTTCGTCGTCGGGCGCCACGAGCGGCGGGCAGTGGCTCACGTGGGGCGGCGATCCGACGCGATCCGGCGTCACCGCCGACGGTCCTGACGGCAACGGTCTGCAACTGGCGTGGAAGTCGGACTCGCTCGACGGTGACGTGTACGGCGAGCCGCTCGTCGTCGGTGACACCGTGATCGTCGCGACGGAGAACAACTCCGTGTACGCGCTCGATGCGGCGACGGGCAAGACCAAGTGGCAGACGCCGAAGCTCGGCGATCCGGTCGACGGCTCGACGCTCCCGTGCGGCAACGTCAACCCCCTCGGCATCACGAGCACGCCGGTGGCCGACCCGGCGAACAATCGCTTGTACGTCGTGGGGATGATGAAGCCGAACCATCACGAGCTGATCGCATTGAACCTGAAGACGGGCGCGGTCCTGTTCCGCATGCCGGTCGATGCCAGCGGCGCCGACCCCGACGTGCACAACCAGCGCGGCGCGCTCGCACTCGCGAACGGACGGGTGTACATCGCGTTCGGCGGACGCTTCGGGGACTGTGGCGACTACAAGGGCCGCATCGTGTCGGTGGCGGCGGATGGCACGGGCCAGCCGGTCGAGTACGCGATCCGCGCCGACCGCCAAGGTGGCTTCTGGGGGCCGATGGGTCCGATCGTCGCGCCCGACGGATCGCTGTACGTCACCAGCGGCAACAGCGACTCGCGCCGCGACTTCGACGACGGCAATGCGGTCATCCATCTCAACGCGAACCTGCAACCCACCGACGAGTTCGCGCCGAGTGACTGGGCCCAGCTCAACGCCACCGACAGCGATCTCGGCACGGTGATGCCGCAGTTGCTCGACAACAACCGGATCTTCCAGACCGGCAAATCAGGCGTCGGCTACGTGCTCGACGCGACCAAGCTCGGCGGCGTCGGCGGCGAGCTGCACCAGGAGCAGGTGTGCGACACCGTCTACGGCGGGCTCGCGCACCAAGGCTCGACGGTGTACGTGCCGTGCTCGAACCGTCTGCGCTCGCTGACGATCGCCGACGACAAGTTCACGGACAACTGGTCGATCAGCTTCTCGTCGCCCGGGCCGCCCATCGTCGCGAACGGTCTCGTCTGGGTGGTCGACGTACAGGGTGGCGTGCTGCACGCGCTCGACGCCGCCACCGGCAAGGAGGTGTTCAACGCCAACGTCGGCGCCGTCACGCGGTTCACCGCCCCCTCGGCCGGCAACCGCACCGTGTTCGTCGAGGGCGGCAAGACCGTCCAGGCGTTCACGTCCGCGTCGAGCGGCACCCCCATCCCCTGAGAACGCGGCGCCCGGACGTTTCGGCGTGCATCACCCACACTCCGTGTGGGTAACGCACGCCGAAAGCCCTGGGACGGACCTTGGGGAGGGACCGTGGGAGGAACCGGCAACGTGAGCGACGGCACCGACGCAGCAGACGAGACCGCTATGGTCCCCTCGATGGAGGAGGAAGGGCACCTCACCATCCGAACGACGGTCGATCCCGGCAGCAGGACCGCACGGCTCTCGTTGCACGGCGAGCTCGATCTCAATGCGACCGACTCGGTGTCGAGCAAGATCGAAGAGCTCGCCGCGCAGGACGTCGACACCGTCTTGCTCGACGCCAGCGGGCTCACGTTCCTCGACTCGTCCGGGTTGCGGACGTTGTTGACCGGACGGGAGCGGTTCGGCGCAAAGGGCGGTCAGTTCAGAGTGGTGGACCCGAGTGTCGCCGTCGCCCGTGTGCTCGAGATGACCGGCACCAGCGAGATGCTCGGAGTCACCGCCGACTGATCAGCGGTCCGCGTCACGGCGTGTAGTCGCCGGCGGCGCGTTGCAGCGCGGCGAGGCTGCCGCGCAACAGCCGCGACACGTGCACCTGGCTCACGCCGACCCGGTCCGCGATCTCGCTCTGGCTCAATCCTGCGTAGAACCGCAGCTCGACGATCGTGCGCTCGCGCTCGGGCAACGACGACAGGAGCTGCCTGACCATCATGCGGTCGTCCGCTCCGGCGAGCACGACATCGTCGTCTCGCAGCGCTGCGCTCTCACGCCCGGAGTCGTCGTCGTCCGTGGGCGCGACCAACGGCGCGGCGCGATACGCGCCTCCGGCTTCGAGGGCTTCGAGCACGTCCTCCACGCGGATACCGAGATGCTCGGCGATCTCCGCCGGCAAGGGCGGACGTCCCAGCTCGCCGGACAGGTAGTCGACGGCCTTGCCCAGATCGACGTGCAGATCCTTCACGCGGCGCGGCACCTTCAACGCCCAAGTCGCATCGCGGAAGTGCCTGCGCAGCTCGCCCATGGCAGTCGGGATGGCGTAGCTGGCGAACGACACGCCGACGTCCGGATCGAACCGCTCGACCGCCTTCAGCAGACCGACCTGGGCGACCTGGATCAGGTCGTCGAGCGGTTCACCGCGATTCGCGAACCGGCGAGCGCAGTGGATCGCCACCCACCGGTGCTGTTCGATCAGGTCGTTGCGCAACGATCGGTCACCGGTCTCGCGCCAGCGGCGGAAGCGCTTGTCGGTCTCCTTGTCGGCCTCTCGCCGACGCGCCGCGTCCTGCTCGGACGCCGGGTCAGGCATTGGCGTCAAGATTCGCCCTGCGCTTGTGCAACTGCACGGTGATCTGCCCATGGTCGGTGTGCAGCTCGTGCTCGTCGACGACGACGGCCAGGATCTGCCGGCTCAGTGCCAGTCGCTCCGGCTCGAACGCCGCGACACCTGCCGCCGACGTCGTCCCGAGGATGGTGACGTCGTTGTCGCCAAGGTCGAAGCCGAGCAGCAGCGCACCGCCGTCGCCGCCCTCGATCAACGCGGTACAGAGTTCGTCGACCGCGATCCGTAGGTCTTCGACTTCTTCGACATCGAAGCCGGCGGTCGTACCGACGCTGCTCGCGACCATGCGTGCCACGCGCACGAGTCGCGTATCCGCAGGGAGGACGAGCTCGATGCGCCTGTCACTGAGGTCCTGATCCACAACTGCGTCCTTCCAGACGGCCTCGGCTCGTGCGACGTTAGCGGCTCGCATGTTTGCCGCTTTCCCAAGACGGGCACTCTCGAACCCAAGACGCAAGCAAATCAACACGGAAGGAGCCCGTCTGATGGGCAGCAACTTCGACGATGCCAAGGGCCGCGCCAAGGAAGCGGTCGGTGACGTCACCGATAGGGACGATCTCAAGCGAGAGGGCAAGAAGGATCAGGCCGGCGCCAAGGTCAAGGATTTCGCAGAGAAGGCGAAGGACAAGGTCGCAGACGCCGTCGACAGCGCGAAGGACAAGACGCGCCGCTGAAGTGCAAGGGCGTCACACTCGAGGCGCCTCCCGCCCGGGCGCCTCACCGCGGGGCCGGCCCTTCCGGGGCCGGTCCCGCACCATTTTCAGGGCGACGCGAGGGCCACAATGGAGTGGTGCTGCGGTGTGTGACGTGGTTGGCGCCGGGACTTCCGCTGGCCTTGTTCGAGGTCACGTGCGACGCACTCGGTTCAAAGCTCGGCGTCGAGGTCACGCTCGAATCGCGCACGGAATCCTCTGGTCCGGATCCGGACGACGATCCGTTTGCGCGCGACGAAGTGGACGTCGGTTTCATGTGCGCGCCGTCGTTCCGGCGACTCGCTTCGGTTGCGCTTCTCGCCGCGCCGGTGTTCGACGATCCGCGCACTGACGGCGAGCCCGTGTACTTCAGCGAGCTCGTGGTGAGGGACGGCATTGCCGCGACTTCGATCGGTGACCTCGGTGGCAAGCGAGTCGGCTTCAACGACCAGGCCTCGCTGAGCGGTTACGGCGCGCTCGTCGAGCATCTAAGGGTGACGCCGGTCGATGTCGACCTGGTGCACACCGGTGGACACCAGCAGTCGCTGCGGATGCTGTCGAGCGGCGAGATCGACGCGGCTGCCATCGATTCGAACACGCTGCTCGCACTCGGGCCTGATGGGTTGGCTCCAGGTTTACGGGTGATCGAGACCTGGGGCCCGTACCCCGTGCAGCCGGTCGTCGCCCGCCGCTCGCTCGATCCCGAGCAGCGCGCGCGGATCACCGAGGCGCTCGTGACCATGACCGACGAGACCGCGGCGCGCCTCAGCTCCTTCGGTGTGCAGCGCTTCGTGGCCGTCAACGGCGCGCACTACGACGTGATGAACTGAAGCGTGACCGAACGCCGTCCGCTGATCGCCGTCACCGCCCGCAACCTGAAGCCGGGGCGGGTGTCGGGCTGGACGGGAGGAGCCGTCGGACTTCCCCGTGGTTACACCGACGCGCTCGCCCGCGCCGGTGCGCTCCCCCTGTTGTTGCCACCGACCGTCCTGGCTGACGAGGGCGAGAAGGACGCCGGTGATGTGCTCGAGCCGTTCGCCGGGCTCCTCCTCACCGGTGGGCCGGATATCGACCCTGCGTACTACGGCGAAGACCCACATCCGTCCGTGTACGGCATCGACGCCGTCACCGACCGATTCGAGTTCGCATTGGTCGACGCCGCGCTGGCGCGCGAGATCCCGATCTTCGCCATCTGCCGCGGCCACCAACTGCTCGACGTCGCTCTGGGCGGCACGCTCGACCAACACATCACCGGTCGGCCCGGGATCCTCCTGCACGGTGATCCGAGCGACGGCAACGCGGCCGGCGCGGACCACGAGGTGACGGTCGAGGCCGGCACGAAGCTGGCCGGCGCGCTCGGGACGACTCGGTGCACGGTCCGTTCACACCACCATCAGGCGATCGCGGATCTCGCACCGAAGGCGACCGCCACCGCGTGGTCGGACGACGGCGTGGTCGAAGGGTTCGAGCTCGCCGACGGATGGGTGGTCTCGGTGCAGTGGCACCCGGAAGCCACCGCCGCCGACGATCCAGTGCAACAACGTCTCTTCGACGCGTTCGTCCGCGCGTGTTCAGCTTTCGTACGTAGCCTGTCGTTCGATGGCTGAAGAGCACTCGACGACTGCAGTCATCGCCGCGTTCGCCGCCAACCTTGCCATCGCGATCATCAAGTTCATCGGCTTCGCGTTCACCGGGTCGGGCGCCATGCTCGCCGAGGCGGTCCACTCGGTGGCCGACACCGGCAACGAGGGTCTGCTGCTGCTCGGCGGACGCAAGTCGAAGCGCCGGGCCGACACGCAGCATCCGTTCGGGTACGGGCGCGAGCGCTACTTCTGGGCGTTCGTCGTGTCGGTGCTGCTGTTCAGCGTCGGTGGGCTGTTCTCGATCTTCGACGGCATCGAGAAGCTGCTGAATCCGCACGAGCTCGAATCGGTCGGTTGGGCGATCGGCATCCTGCTCGGTTCGATGGTGCTCGAGCTGTTCTCGTTCCGTACGGCGATCCGCTCGACCCGGCCGCTGAAGCGCGGCATCGGCTGGTGGCGCTTCATCCGCACGGCCAAGACACCGGAGCTCCCGATCGTCCTGCTCGAGGACTTCGCCGCTCTCATCGGATTGTCGATCGCGCTCGTCGCGATCACAGCCGCGGAGATCACCGGCGACACCGCGTACGACGCGTTGGGCAGCCTCGCCATCGGGCTGCTGCTCGTCACGATCGCGATCATCCTCGCCAAGGAGATGCGGAGCCTGCTCATCGGCGAGGCCGCCGATCCCGAAGTCGAGAAGCGGATCGTCAAGGCGATGGAAGACGCATCAGACGTGTGCCGCGTGATCCACATCCGCACGGAACATCTCGGCCCGGAGGAGCTGTTGGTCGCCGCGAAGCTCGAGTTCCACGACGACCTGTCTGTGCGTGAGCTCGCGGATGTCGTCGACGAGGTCGAGGCCGCGGTCCGCAAGGACGTGCCCGAGGCCAAGGTGATCTACCTCGAGCCCGACGTGTTGCGGAAGGTGTGACGGTGGCATCGCTCGACGAGAGCGCCCGGCTGCAGCTACAGGCGCTGGGCGACTTCATCCGTCATCAACGGCGGATGGCGGAGATGTCACTCCGCGATCTCGCGGCGCGGACCAACGTCTCGAACCCGTACCTGAGCCAGATCGAGCGGGGTCTGCACGAGCCGTCGGTGCGCGTGCTCAAGGCGATCGCGACTGCGCTGAACGTGTCGGCCGAGTCGTTGCTCATGCAGGCAGGTTTGCTCGACAGCGAGGCTGGAGGCGCCGGCGCCGGCGCCGAGGTGCTGTCGACCGCGTTGGCGATCGGACGCGACGAGAAGCTGAAGCCCGAGCAACGCACCGCACTGCTGGCCGTCTACCAGTCCTACCTCGAGGCGAACGCGGCCGAGGAGGCGATGCCGGCCGCACCGCCCGCACCCGCAGCAGACGTGAGGCCGAGCGCGAAAGCGCCCCCGGCCAAGGCCAGGGGCGCTTCCAAGAAGAGAACGTCTCCGAACTCCGGGGAGAAACGGGCGCCATAGCGCCCGTTTCCATCCAACATTCGGTCGGGCTGGGGTCAGGCGGCCTTCTTGGCCGAGGTCGGCTTCGTGGCCTTGGGGGTCGGGAGGACGGGGGTCACGGCCTTGAGGATCGCCTTGGCGAAGTCGTGCTGGTTGTCGAGGACCTTCTGGGCGAAGGCGAAGCTCAGCTCGACGAGCTCCTTCGGGTCGGGCACGTAGCCGGCGAAGGGCACGTTCGGACGGCTCTCGGGCAGCACGCCCTCGACGGTCTCGAACACGGTGCGGACGGCCTCGACGGCCGGCTCCTGGATCTTCTCGATGGCGTCGAGGACCTGGTCCTGCGCCGCCGTCACGGTGTCGGTGATGGTCGACATCTCTGAACAACTCCTGAGGTTGGGGGTCTGCTTAGTAAATCAAGCATTCGCATGATTTGTCAAGCGATTCCCGAACGACGGCGTCCTTGACCGGCGCAGATGCAAACCCGATTGACGAGGTCGGGTTTTCTGGTGGCGTGCCTAGACTCCGGCGCGAAACAGAGCGGAACAAACCTTCCAAGGAGACGGAAATGGCATTGCGTTTGGGCGACGACGCCCCGAACTTCACCGCCGAGACCACTGAGGGCACGATCGACTTCTACGACTGGAAGGGCGACAGCTGGGCGGTGCTGTTCTCGCATCCGAAGGACTTCACGCCGGTCTGCACGACCGAGCTCGGCTACACGGCGAAGCTCAAGCCGGAGTTCGAGAAGCGCAACGTGAAGGTGATCGGCCTGTCCGTCGATCCGCTCGAGTCGCACAAGAAGTGGTCGCAGGACATCGAAGAGACACAGGGCTACGCGCCGAACTTCCCGATGATCGCCGACGCTGATCGCAAGATCGCCGACCTCTACGACATGGTGCATCCGAACGCGAGCGAGACGACCACTGTTCGCTCCGTGTTCGTGATCGGTCCGGACAACAAGGTGAAGCTGACGATCACGTACCCGGCGTCGACGGGTCGCAACTTCGACGAGATCCTCCGCGTGATCGACTCGCTCCAGCTCACGGCGAAGTACAGCGTCGCCACCCCGGTGAACTGGAAGCAGGGCGACGACGTGATCATCGTCCCCGCCGTGTCCGACGAGGACGCCAAGGCGAAGTTCCCGAAGGGCTGGACGGCGGTCAAGCCCTACCTGCGGGTCACGCCGCAGCCGAACAAGTAATCCGCTCCGCCGCGACGCCGACGAACTCCGGGGGAAACGGGCGCTATAGCGCCCGTTTCCATCCAACATTCGCGTCAGGGCACGCCGGCGGCGAGGCGGAAAGCGGTGTCCCAGCCGGACTCGTCCACGCCCATGGCGTCGAGCACGAGTTGGGCGCGTTGGAGGTCGGCATCGGCGTCGGCACGGCCGAGAGCCTGCCCGGCGCGTGCCTGTGCAACTCGGACGATCGCGGCGAGCAGCAGATCCTCGGTGCCATCCGCCAGCTCACGCGCGGTGTGGAGCCATGCCTCCGCGACGTCTTCTTCGCCGATGCGCGCCTGACCAAGCCCGCCGCCGAGCATCGCCATGATGCGATCGGCGTAGGTGGCGGATTCGAGCCCCGCGACCTTGAGGGACAGCGCCCGTGACGCGTCCGCGTCGCCGGCCGCGGCGAGAACGAGCGCCAGCGAGCTCGCGACGTAGCCGTTCGGCTCGGTGCCGCTCACGAGTCGTTCGAGCCGCGCTCGCGCCTCGGCGACCGAGCCGCGCTGCAGGTCGAGCAGGGCCGATGCGACGTGCCAATCGACCCAGCCGATCTCGTGCACCGGGTCGTCGGTGATCGGTGGCGCCATCCGGCCGCGCTCGGGCATGCCGGCCTGGGCGGCGGCGCACGCCAGCTGCGCGTCGGACGTTGTCGCCGCCTGATTGAGGGGCAACTCGGATGCGCGGCGGATGCTCTCGTCGAGGACGGCGAACCCGTCGTCGATGCGCCCGACGGCCAGCAGCGCCCGACCGAGAACGCCGGCGGAGATCATCTCGCCGTACCAGTCGCGCATCTGCTTGAACAGCTTGTACGCCGCCTCGCCATGCGGCACCGATTCCGCGGCGCGCCCGCCCCACAGGCCGAGCATGGCGAGCAGGTTGCGCATCATGCCCTCGGCCCAACGATCGCCGCGCTGACCCGCCTCGATGTAGAGCCGCTCGGCCATTGCCTCGGCCTCGGCGTGGCGACCTTGGTGGTAACGCACGAAGGCGAGCAGTCCAGTGGCCCAACCGAGGCCGCCGGAGTCGCGGATCTCGGCGAAGGCCTCGACCGATTCGTTCAACCACGCCTCGGCCTTGCCGGCGTCACCGGCCGTGTAGGCAACCCATGCGAGGTTCTGCAGTGCCCACGCCTCGCCGCGACGGTCGCCGAGCGAGCGGTAGAGCTCGAGGGCCTCGAGGAACGACACCGTCGCGCCCTCGCCGTCGTCGGCGAACAGCCGCGTCATGCCGTACGCCCGCAACGACTCGGCCACCCCTTGGTCGTCATCGACCGCGCGGTAGAGGTCGATCGCCTCCTGCAATGTCAGCAAGGAACGCTCGAGGTCGCCGGCCTTCTGCTCGAGATCGCCGCGCGCCGTCAACGCGGCGGCGCGCGACTCGTCGTCACCCGCGTCGACTGGCTGACTGCATCGCGGCGTCGACATCGATCGCCGCCTGCTCGAGCTCGCGGATGTTGATGCGCGCTCGCCCACGTGCCAGCAGGAACCGCTCACGCTGTTCGCGCGGGATGCGCCGCAGCTTGAGACCGTGCGTGCAGAGATGGACGACGACCGGATAGAGCTCACCGGCTTCGGCCTGCCGCACGGCGCGATCGATCCACGTGAGCGCGCGCTCTTGGATCTCGCCGGGCATGTCGGCCACGAAGCCCAGCTCTTCGACAAGGGTCGCAGCGGTCGCGTAGTGGTGCGCGATGCGGTCGATGTCGGCCGGTGACGTGACGGAGTGGCTCTCCATCCACTTCGCCACGCCGTAGTGGCGTCGAGCACGGTCGGCCTTCGTCAGCATCCCGTACGCGACCTCGCGCACGAGATCTGAGCGGAACGACCATCGACTGTCGTCGATGACGAGGAGGTCCTTCGCTTCGAGCCCGAGCAACGCGGCGTCGATCGCAGGCGTGTTCGTGCCGTGGGCCTCGCTGCCCATGATCTGCAGCGCGACCACCGCGCCCCGGCGCCCGAGCACCGCGGCGTCCTCCAGCGTGCAGCGCTCGTCGACGGTCAGGCTGTCGAGCCGTGCCGCCACCAGCCCGCGAAGCGTGTGCGGGAGCTCACGCGGGCCCGTCGCCTGGGTCAGACCGATGTCGTCGTCCGCGATCGCGTTCGTTTCCGCGAGCAGCGACACGAGCTCCTCGAGGAAGAACGGATTGCCGCCACTGCGATCGAGCAGGACAGTGCGCAGCTCTTCGGGAACCGGTGCTTCCGCGAGCGCGTCGAGCAGCGTCGCCGCCGCGTCACGCGAGAGCGGATCGAGGTTCAGCACGAGCTGGTTGTGACGGCCGACCGCAGGCCGCCACCGCTCGAACAAGTCGGTGCGCGCCGTTGCGATGAGGACGACGGGCAACGCGGCAAGACGTTCGAGCCACTGGTCGATCAACTCGAGAACGACGTCGTCCGCCCAGTGCAGGTCGGACAGCAGCACGACCACGGGATGCTGGCGTGCGAACCCGTCGATGAAGGTGAGCACGGAGCGGCGCACCTCTTCGCGGGCGCGTGCGGGATCGATGCGGCCGAGCGATTCCTCGTAGCCCATGATGTGCAGCAAGCCGTCGGTGACGCGTTCGATCTCCGCCGCCGTCTCGGACGGCAAGCCGATGCTGGTGCGGGCGGTGACCAACGGCCGCGCGACGTCGATCGGATCGCCGACGTTGACCTCGCACGTCGATCGCAACGCCTCGGCGATCGGCCACCACACGTTCGCCTCGCCGTACGGGACGCATCGGCCCTCGAGCACGGCGACGCCGTGGTCGCACTCCGCGATCGCGGCGACCTCCTCGGCCAAGCGCGTCTTCCCCATGCCGGCCTCGGCGACCACCAGCAGCAGCTGCGCCCGCCGACGCTCGAATGCCGTGTCGATGGCACGGCTGAGCAGTCCCAGCTCGTGCTCGCGACCCACCATCGGCGTGTTGCCCCGGCCGGGACGAGCGCCGGGCGGCAGCAGCGCCTCTTCGGCGACCCAGGCGTGGATCGGCTCGTCACGGCCCCGGGCGTTGACCGGGCCCATCTCGGTGAATCGCACGACGTGGCGGGTGGCGGTGTGAGTCGCGCGGCCGACCACGATCTGGCCCGGCTCCGCGGTGGTCTGCAGGCGCTGCGCGCTGTTCACGACGTCGCCCATGGCGGTGTAGTCGCCGCCCACCCGCAGCGCACCGACGAGCACCTCACCGGTGTTGATGCCGATCCGCATCTGCAGTCCGGCCGTGTCCGCGGCCGCGTCGCAGTCGGTGAGAGTGCGCTGCATGGTCAGGGCAGCACGCACCGCGCGTTCGGCGTCGTCCTCGTGCGCGACCGGGGCGCCGAACAGGGCGAGGATCGCGTCGCCGACGATCTTGTCGACCTGGCCGCCGTAGGCCTCGATGTCGGCGACCAGGCGCTCGAACGAGTCGTCGACGATGTTCTTCACGTGCTCGGGGTCGCGCGTTTCGGCCATTGAGGTGAATCCGACCAGGTCAGCGAAGAGAACCGTGACGACGCGGCGCTCGTCGACCCGCCGGTGGAGCGGGGTGCCACAGGACGCGCAGAAGCGCGCTCCCTCGACCAGCGGGGCCCCACACGCCGGGCACATCACGTACCGAGTCTACGGGCGAGGGTCACAGTGACACCGTTCTCCTGAAAGCGATCGCGGCGCCATCGGGAATGTCCCGGAGGCGCCTCGGGGTCATTCCCCGTTGTCCTCGACCGTGGTGCCTCCGTAGGTTGGCGGCCATGGCTACCGCCGAGACCGAGCCCCCCTCCGTCGTCACCGGTACCCCGGCTGCTCGCGCCGTCGATGCAGTGAAGGTCTACGGCTCGGGCGACACCGCGGTTCGCGCCTTGGACGGCGTGACCGTCGAGTTCCCGCACGCGCACTTCACCGCCATCATGGGTCCATCCGGATCGGGGAAGTCGACGCTGATGCACTGCGTCGCCGGACTCGACTCGCTGACTTCGGGTGCCGTGTACATCGGTGAGGTCGCGCTGTCGACGTTGTCCGACAAGGAGCTGACGTTGCTCCGCCGCGAGCGCGTCGGCTTCGTGTTCCAGTCGTTCAACCTGATCCCGACGCTGACCGCGCTCGAGAACATCACGTTGCCGATGGATCTCGCCGGCAAGGATCCTGATCAACAGTGGCTCGACACCATCGTGAACACGGTCAGCTTGCGTGACCGCCTGAAGCACCGACCGTCCGAGCTGTCCGGCGGTCAGCAGCAACGCGTCGCCGTTGCACGCGCACTCGCCAGCCGTCCGCAGATCATCTTCGCCGACGAGCCGACGGGCAACCTCGACTCGCGCGCCGGTGCCGAGATCCTCACGTTCATGCGCAACGCGGTCGACCAGCTCGACCAGACGATCGTGATGGTCACCCACGACCCGGTTGCCGCGAGCTACGCGGACACCGCGCTGTTCCTCGTCGACGGGCGCATCGTCGACACGATGGACGATCCGTCGCAGCAAAAGGTGCTCGACCGCCTGAAGGCGCTCGGCGACGAGTAGGAGCGAGCACCAGTGCTGAAGCTCACGTGGAAGAACCTGCTCGCGCACAAGCGCCGGCTGGCGTCGACGTTCATCGCTGTCGTTCTCGGCGTCGCGTTCCTCTCCGGCAACCTCGTCCTGACCGACACGATCAGCAAGACGTTCAACGACCTGTTCGCCAACGTGAACAAGGGCACCGACGCGGTCGTGCGGAGCTCGACGAAGATCGACAGTGGCTTCGGCAACTCGATCCGCGGTCGGATCCCCATCACCATGCTCGACACCGTGCAGTCGGTGGACGGCGTCAAGGCCGCCGAGCCGCAGGTACAGGGCTACGGGCAGATCGTCGGAAGCAACGGCAAGACGCTCGGCAATCCCGGCCGCGGGGCGCCGACGTTCGCCGGCAACTGGTCCGAGGTGCCGCAACTCAATCCGTTCCGTCTCGTTGACGGACGCGCACCGCAGAACGCGGGCGAGATCGTCATCGACAAGAAGTCGGCATCCGACGGCAACCTGAGCGTCGGCGAGAAGACAACGGTGATCACGGCCGCAGGGCCAAACCCGTTCACCGTCGTGGGCATCGCGAAGTTCGGTGACGAAGACAGTCCAGGCGGCGCGTCGTTCGCGCTCATGACGCTCGCCGAAGCGCAGAACAAGGTCGTCGGCAACACGACCCAGGTGGACAACATCGCGGTCGTCGCGCAGCCGGGCGTCTCGCAGACCGAGCTGGTGTCGCGCATCCAGGAGGTGCTGCCCGCGGGGACGGAGGCGGTCACCGGCGCGCAGATCACGAAGGAGAACCAGGACGCCATCCAGCAGGGCGTCACGACGTTCTTCAACCTGCTGCTGCGACCGTTCGCGTTCGTCGCGATCCTCGTGTCGGTCTTCAGCATCTACAACACGTTCTCGATCATCGTCACGCAGCGCACGCGGGAGATGGCGCTGCTGCGGGCGCTCGGCGCGGCACGCAAGCAGGTGCTCTTGTCGGTCGTCGGTGAGGCGTTCGTGATCGGCATCGTCGCGGCGGTCGTCGGTCTGTTCGCCGGCTTCGGCGTCGCACTGCTGCTGAAGAGCTTGCTCGCCGTCTTCGGACTCGATCTGCCCGCCACCGGTCTGGTGCTCAAGGCCAGCACCGTGGAGGCCGCGCTCGTCGTCGGCATCGGCGTGTCGGTGCTGACGTCGATCGTGCCGGCGTGGAAGGCGTCGCGCGTGCCGCCACTCGCGGCGATGCGCGATCTCGCGCTCGAGCGCACCCACGCCAGCCGCGCCCGGATCATCATCGGTGGCATCGCCGCCGCGCTGGGCTCGCTGAACATCGTCCGTGGGGTGGGGCTCACGGGTTCGACCGGGCTTTCGCGCGTCGGCATCGGTGCGTTGTTGCTCATCGTCGCCCTCGTCGTCCTCGGACCCGCGCTCGCCGGGCCGATCAGCCAGTTCATCGGTGCGCCGCTGGCCCGGTTCCGGGGTGTGACCGGCAAGCTCGCTCGTGAGAACGCGCGCCGCAACCCCCGTCGCACGAGCGGTGCCGCTTCAGCGCTGATGATCGGCGTCGCCGTCGTCGCACTGTTCACGGTGTTCGCCGCGTCGATCAAGTCCTCGATCGACTCACAGATCAAGAAGTCCTTCGCCGGTGACCTCGTCGTCGACTCGCAGACCCGCGGCTCCGGCGGCTTCAACCCGCAACTGTCGCAACAGGTGCGAGCGCTCCCGCAGGTCAGCGCCGCCGCGGGCCTCCAGACCGGGCTGGCGAAGGTCAATGGTTCCGACACGGACCTCGTGGCGACCGATCCCGTCGCGCTGTCGCGGGTGTTCGATCTCGGCGTGAACAGCGGCTCGCTCGACGCGCTCGGCTCCGGCACGATCGCGGTGTCGAGTCGGTACGCGGACGACCACAACCTGAAGGTCGGCGACAAGATCCCGATCGTGTACACGAACGGCGATCCGAACAACCCGACACAGCTCACGATCGCGGCGACGTTCGAGAACCGTGACGTGTTCGGCTCCGACTACTTGCTGAGCACCGAGGAGTGGGTTCCGCACGCCACCGAGAACCTCGACTCGTTGATCCTCGTGAAGCTGAGCTCGGGCGTGTCGCTGGCCGACGGCAAGGCCGCCATCGAGCAGACGACCGCGTCGTACCCCAACGCCAAGGTGCAGGATCGCCAGGAGTTCACGGACCAGGTGTTCGGCCAGGTCAACCAGATCCTGTCGCTCGTGTACGTGCTCCTGTTCCTCGCCATCGTGATCGCGCTCATGGGCATCGCCAACACCCTGTCGCTGTCCATCTTCGAACGCACTCGCGAGCTCGGCCTGTTGCGGGCCGTTGGTGAGACGCGCCCGCAGTTGCGGTCGATGGTGCGATGGGAGTCGGTGATCGTCGCGCTGTTCGGCACGATCGGCGGTGTCGTGCTGGGCGCGGTGTGCGGGTGGGCGCTGGTGACGGTCGCGAGCCACAACGGCTTCGCGAAGTTCGCGCTGCCGGTGTTCTCGCTGGTCGTCCTCGTGGTGTTGGGTGCACTGGCGGGCGTGCTCGCCGGCATTCGCCCCGCGCGTCGCGCCGCGAAGCTCGACGTGCTGCGCGCCATCGCCGCCGAGTAGCGGGCGCCGGTCGTCGTGGCCGCCGGGTACAGCGGGACGCCGCTCGCCAAGAAGCTTGGCATCAAGGAAGGGAGCGCCATCGCGTTGCTCGGCGCGCCGAAGGGCTTCGAGGGGACGCTCGATGGGATCCCGCCCGGCGTGCAGATCCGTTCCCGCGCCACCGGTTCGGCCGACGTCGTCGTCTCGTTCCACACCGAGCGGGCCGACCTCGAGGCGCGAGTGCCGAAGCTGCTCGACGTCCTCGACATCAATGGCGGCCTGTGGATCGCATGGCCGAAGAAGGCGAGCAAGGTCCCGACCGACATCACCGAGGACACCGTGCGCGAGGTGTTCCTGCCGCTCGGGCTCGTCGACAACAAGGTGTGCGCCATCGACGACGTGTGGTCCGGCCTGCGGGTCGTCTGGCGCAAGGAGCGCCGCACCCGCTGACCGCCTTCTCGTTCTGGCGTCAGATCCGGCGGATATCCGCCGCAGGTGACGCCAGAACGCAGCTACCGGCGTTGTGAACGGAGGAGAACTTCCTGGCTGATCGTCGCGAGATGGGTGCCGCGCTGGTCGAAGACGTGGCCGACGGACAACCCCCGTGAGCTGATGAGGCCGTGGCAGGTGAACTCCTGGAGGTGCCACTCGTCGGCGCGGACGGGGCGGTGGAACCAGATCGCATGATCGAGTGAGGCGCTCCACAACGACTCGTGCGCCCACTGACCCTCGAAGTCCGGATACTCGACCGCGACGACGGCGTCGGTTGGCAGGTCGTCACTCATGTACGCGAGCGCGCACGCGTGCATCGCGGGATCCTCGTCCACTGGATCGGTCATGCGGAGCCAACCGACCGACTTCCCCCGCTGTCCACCAGTTGGCACGAGGCGGCGCTCGAACATCCCGAGCGCGCTCGACCCTTGCAGGTCGTCCGGCGGAACGACGGACGGCATCTCGGCGGTCTGCGCGTCCGGCGCGTCCTCGTCGACCTGGAAGCTGGCCGACATGTTGAAGATGGCGCCGACGGGCTGGCGGGCGACGACGGTCCTGGTGACGAACGAGCGGCCGTTGCGAATGCGGTCGACTTCGAAGCGGATCGGCTCCGCGTGATCACCGAGGCGGATGAAGTAGGCGTGCAGCGAGTGCACCCGGAAGTTCGGCTCGACGGTGTGCATCGCGGCCCGCAATGCCTGCGCCACGATCTGGCCGCCGTACAGCCCGCCCCACGGGTACTTCGGACCGATGCCGACGTACGTGTCCGGGCCGTGCGGCTCGAGCGTCATCATCGTGGCGAACTCCATCCGGCGGAACACTAAGAGGTGAGGCAGCAGACTTGTTCCGTGTTGCTCGCCGACCTGGTCGCAACCTCGATGGCGGTGACGTCGACATCGGCGCGCTCGACCAAGATCGCGGCACTGGCGGACCTCCTCGCGCGCCTCGACGACGCCGAGGTTCCGGTCGCGGTGGCGATGCTGACGGGCTCGCCGCGCCAGGGCCGCATCGGCATCGGTTGGCGGACGGTCGTCAACATCGACGTCGAGCCCGCCGCCACGGCGGACCTCACGATCCTCGACGTCGACGAGCTCGTGGATCGATTGGCCGCAACCGGCGGCGCCGGATCGAACGCGGCGCGCGCGTCTTTGCTGCGCGGTGCGCTCGAGCGCGCCACGGCGGACGAGACCGACTTCCTGCGACGGTTGTTCACCGGCGAGCTGCGACAGGGTGCACTGGCGGGCGTGATGGCCGAAGCCGTCGCGCGCGCCGCCGACGTTCCCGCAACCGCGGTCCGGCGCGCCGCGATGCTCCGCGGCGACCTCACCCGCGCCGCGGTGGTCGCGCTGACGGAAGGCGTCGCGGGGCTCGAAGCGATCGGGCTCGAACCGCTCCAACCGGTGCTGCCGATGCTCGCCGCGACCGCGGCGTCGGTCGAGGAAGCGATCGAGGCCTGCGGCACGTCGTCGGTGGAATGGAAGCTCGACGGCATCCGGCTGCAGCTGCACCGGGCCGGCGACGAGGTGCGGATCTACACCCGCAACCTCAACGACGTGACCGACCGGCTCCCGGGTCTCGTCGACCTCGCCCGCGCGCTCCCGGCCGACAGCTTCGTCCTCGACGGCGAGGCCGTCGGGTTCGGTGACGACGAACGTCCGGAGCTGTTCCAGGACACGATGAGCCGCTTCGACGTCGACGCCGGCTCGACGTTGACGATCCGGTTCTTCGACTGCCTGCACCTCGACGGCGAGGACCTCATCGATCATCCGTTGCTCGACCGCAGCCACGCGCTCGAACGGGTCGCCGGCCCGTGGCGCATCCCGGCGATCGTCACCGACGACGTCGCGGAGGCAGAGGCGTTCCTCGAGAGGTCACTGGCGTCCGGTCACGAGGGCGTGATGGTGAAAGACGTGCGGGCGCCGTACGAAGCGGGACGGCGCGGCGCGGCGTGGCGCAAGGTCAAGCCGGTACGCACGCTCGACCTCGTCGTTCTCGCCGCGGAATGGGGGCATGGTCGCCGGCAGGGCTGGCTGTCCAACATCCATCTCGGTGCGCGCCATCCCGATGGCGACTTCGTCATGGTCGGCAAGACGTTCAAGGGAATGACCGACGCGTTGCTGCGCTGGCAGACAGACCACTTCCCGACCCTGGCGACGTCGGACGACGGCCATGTCGTGCACCTTCGTCCCGAAGTCGTGGTCGAGATCGCGCTCGACGGGGTGCAAGTGTCGACGCGCTACGCCGGTGGCGTGGCGTTGCGCTTCGCCCGCGTGCGCCGTTACCGCGACGACAAGGGGCCTGACGACGCCGACACGATCGACGCGGTCAGGGCTTTGCTTCCGGCGCGTGGTCAGGACGCAGGATGAGTCGCGGGCCCCGGTCCCACGTGAGGTAGTTCCACGCCCAGTTGAGGAGCACCGACAACCGGTTGCGGAACCCGATGAGCGTCACGAGGTGGAGACCGAGCCACGCCAGCCACGCAGGCGTGCCCGACAGGCGGATGTGCAACGGCAGCTCGGCGACCGCGGCGCGGCGACCGACCGTCGCCATGGTGCCCTTGTCGATGTAGTGGAACGACTTCGACGAGCGGCCGTGCATCGATCGGACGATCTCGTCAGCGGCGTGGCGCCCGGACTGCATGGCGACGGGCGCCAGCATCGGCAGCGTGCCGCCACGGCCGTCGGGTATCGCGGCGATGTCGCCGATTGCGAACGCGTCGGGATGGCCTTCGATGCGCAGGTCGGCCCCGACGACGATGCGACCGCCCCGTCCCGTCGTGACCCTGAGGGCCGCGGCGACCGGATTGGCCTGCACGCCTGCGGCCCACACGAGTGTCTGCGTTGGTATCGCCTCGCCCGACGCGAGCGACACACGCGTCGGCGTCACGCGCGCAACTGCTTCGTCGGTGCGGACGTCGACGCCCATGTCGCGCAGACGATCTCTCGCGTGGCGTTGTGAAGCGCCGGAGAACGGTTGCAACAACGTGTCGGCCATCTCGACGAGGATCACGCGGGCCTTGCCGACATCGAGCGTGGCGAAGTCCTTGCGCAGCACCATCGAGAACAGCTCGGACATCGCGCCGGCGACCTCGACTCCCGTCGGACCGCCGCCGGCGATCACGAACGTGAGCACGCCGTCATCGATGAGATCGGGATCGGCGTCGGCGGCCTCGAACCGATCGAGGATGTGGTTGCGCAGCGCGACCGCGTCTGCCAGTGCGTACAGCGGGAATGCGTGCTCGGCCGCGCCGGGGATGCCGAAGTACGCCGCGGTCGATCCCGCGGCGACGACGAGATGATCGAAGTGCAGTGGCGATTCGACTTCGCGGTCGAGTTGCAGCGTCTGCGTCGTCCAGTCGACGCCCGTCACGCTCGCCTGCCGGAACGTCACGTTCGCCTCGCCGTGGAAGATGCCGCGCACTGCGTACGCGACGTCGGCGGCGTTGAGCCCCGCGGTTGCCACCTGGTACAGCAGCGGTTGGAACGTGTGGAAGTTGTGCCGGTCGACGATCGTGACCTCGATGTCGTCGCGGGAGCGCGCCAGCCGCTTCGCAGTCGCGAGCCCGCCGAAGCCGGCGCCGATGACGACGACGCGATGGCTCATCGCATCCCCGACGGCTGGCACGTCGGGCACCAGTACGTGGTGCGCGCTTGTTCTCCCTGCCGGCGCGCCTCGATCGGGGTGCCGCAGCGGCGGCAAGGCCGGCGGGTGCGGCCGTAGACCGCGAGCCCTTCGTCGACCGTGGTGCGCGGGCCGCCGTTCGCCGTGTTCTGTCGTAGCAACTTCGAGGCCGTCGCCAAGAGCCGACGTCTCGTGGCTTCGTCGAGCGAGCCGACCGCGGCGAAGGGATCGACGCCACACGCGAAGAGCACCTCGCTCTTGAACACGTTGCCGACGCCGCACGCGACCCGCTGGTCGAGCATCACCGCGCCCACCTCTTCGCGCCCGTCGACAATCGTCGCCATTCGTTCCACGGCGAGGTCGATCTCGGCATCGGTGACGTCGGTGCGGGTGAGGTCCGGACCGAGATGCGCAACCCTCGCGGCCGCGGTGCCGGGGTCGGTGAGCTCGACGACGGGCGCGGCGAAGCACACCGCCGTCCAACCGTCGACCTCGACCACGGCTCGGGCGAGCTCGCGCCGGTTCCGCCACCGCTCGCCGGACCGGTACAGGTGCCACGACCCGGTCATCCGCAGGTGCGTGCGCAGCGTCGTGCCGCGTTCGAACCGGATCATCAAGTGCTTGCCTACCGCCTCGACGGACTCGATGCGCTCGCCCGGTCGCGGTCGACGTCCCCCGCCGGTGGCGTGATGCAGGGTGAGCCGCACCAAGGGCTGGCCGGCGAGGGCGGGCCGCAGCCGATTGGCCGTGCGATGCAGCGTGTCACCCTCGGGCACTACCCCGTGCCCTCCTCGTCTATCGGCGACCGCGGTACACGAGCCCGCGGTAGCCCTCGACGAACCCCGCGGCCCGCAACTCGTCCGCCGCGGGCCGCGCGCTCTCGTCGCGCACCGGGACGCCGTCGATCTTGCGGATCTCGAGCGACCGGTACCGGCCGTTGTCGACGAGCTGGCGCAACGCCGGCGCCCAGCCGTCGCGTCCGAACGTCACGACGCTGTGGCCGCCGCGCTCGAGGTGCGCGGCGAGCTCACCCTCGATCAGCACGACGTGCGCGCCCGCCGTCCGCGCCGGGCGGCCGGCTTCGGCGTGCTCGGGCCACGGCAGCGCGGCACCGAATGGCTGCGCGGGGTCGGTGGCGGCGAGGACCACCGGTTCGCCGCCCGCTCCGCCCCCACCTCCGGGCACGGGCGGCGGCGGATCGCGGAACGACCGCAGGCGGTCGACCGCACCCGGCAGCGCGAACTGCGCAGCACCGAGCCCCGCCACGAAGTACCCCCGACGGACCGCGCCGCGCTCTTCGAGTGCCTTCAGCACCGGATACACGCCGGCGAACCCGCCCTCGATGCCCTCTGCCAGAGCCGCCTCTCGGGTGAGGACGCCGTAACGCTCGAGCAGTTGCAGCGCGCGGGCGTGTGCGACCTCGGTCGGCGACGCGGGCGGTTCGAGCAACGGTGCGACGAGCGACCACCTGCCAGCGGCCGCGGGCGGCCCGAGCCGAGTGATGCGCCCAGGCCGCGGTCGCCCGCGCGACGACACCGGTGCCTTGCGGCTCGGGCGGCCACCGCCGACCATCGCCCGCACCGGCGCCAACGAGTCGTTCGTGACGTGACCGGCCCACACGAGATCCCACAGCGCGGTGAGGACCTCCGTTTCGCCGTACGGCACTCCGGCAGCGGCCACCGCTTGCAACAGCTCGGACCAGAACGACGCCCCTCGCTGCTCGAGGTGATCGAGCAGCGCCTGATGGGCCGGTGACGGGTCGAGCTCGAACGGCGGCGGCACGAGCATCGGGGCCTGGTCTCGGAACACGACCCGGACGCGCCCGTCGTTGGCGCCGAGCGCCCCTGCCCCGATCCACACGACGTCACCCGCCGTGCAGAGCGCGTCGAGATCGGCCGGTCGATAGCCGGTGATGCGCGCCGACAGGACGTCGGCTTCGAGCACGGAGGCCGCGATCGCCGCGCCCGAGAGCATGCCCAGCACGTCGACCACGCCATCGACGCCCTGTCGGCGGGAGCCGACGGATTGCCATGCGGGCAGAAAGCGCGCGAGCGCGGCACCGTCGACGGGCTCGACTTCCTTGCGCAGCGCGGCGAGCGACCGGCGCCGCAGCTGGCGCAGCACGTCGTCGTCGCACCATTCACGTTCGACGCCATCCGGACGGAACTCGCCGCGCACGATCCTTCCGTCGCGCTCGAGCTGCTCGAGCGCCGGCACGACACGCGCCGCGCCGACACCGAGCTGGCGAGCGGCCTGCGCCGTCAGGAACGGACCGTGCGTGCGCGCGTACCGCGCGACCAAGTCGCGCATCGGATCGTCGACTGGCTCGGTGAAGGCCGCCGGCAGGCCGACGGGAAGGGCCACGCCGAGCGCGTCACGGAGGCGCGCTGCGTCTTCGGCTGCCGCGAACCGGGACTCACCCGCGATCGCCACCTCGATGGCCCGGCGCTGCTGCACGAGCAGCTCGAGCCATGGCGACGGATCACCGGTTGCGCGCGCGTCGAGCTCAGCGGTCGCGAGAGGACCGAGCAGTCGCAGCAGGTCGTGCAACTCGTCCGCATCGCGGGCGCGCCGGCCGTCGACCAGATGCTGCAGCTCGAGCTCGAGGTCGGCGAGCACATCGGGATCGAGCAGCTCTCGCAGCTCCTCGGCACCGAGCAGATCGCGCAACAGGTCGCGATCGAGTGCGAGGGCGGCCGCCCGCCGTTCAGCCAACGGCGTGTCGCCCTCGTACATGTAGACGGAGATCCACGAGAACAGCAGCGACTGTGCGAACGGCGACGCCCGCGGCGTGTCGACGGGGACGACTCGGATCGCCCGCGACCGCAGCTCGGCGAGCACCGTTCGCAGCGCGGGCAGATCGAAGACGTCGTTCACGCACTCGCGCGTCGTCTCGAGCAGGATCGGGAACGTCGGATGTCGCGCCGCGACCGTCAGGAGGTCCGCGGCCTTCTGCCGCTGCTGCCACAGCGGTGTGCGGCGATCAGGCCGCCGGCGCGGAAGCAACAACGCCCGAGCGGCGCACTCTCGGAACCGCGATGCGAACAGCGCGGTGTTCGGCAGTTGCGCGATGACCAGCTCGTCGATCTCGTCCGGATCGATGAGCAACTCGTCCGTCGGCACCTCGTCGATCGCCTCGGGCAGGCGGAGCACGATGCCGTCGTCGCTCCACATCAGCTCGACGTCGAGACCCCACCGATCGGACAGCCGCGCCTGGAGCGCCATCGCCCACGGTGCATGCACCTGCGCGCCGAACGGCGACAGCACGCACACGCGCCAGTCGCCGATCTCGTCGCGGAACCGCTCGACGACGATCGTGCGATCGTCGGGCAGCACGCCGGTCGCCTCGGCCTGGTCGTCGAGGTACTGCACGAGGTTCGTCGCGGCGCGTGCGTCGAGGCCGTAGTCCGCGTGCAGCCGGTCCGCGGCCGAGCTTCCCCACCCTCGCACCTCGCGCACGAAGGAGCCGACGGCGCGACCCAGCTCGAGCGGTCGCCCCGGTCCGTCGCCGTGCCAGAACGGCATCTTCCCCGGCAGCCCCGGCGCGGGCGTGACGACAACGCGCTCGAACGTGATGTCTTCGATGCGCCATGTCGACGCGCCGAGCAGGAAGGTCTCGCCGGGGCGCGACTCGTACACCATCTCTTCATCGAGCTCGCCCACCCGGGTTCCGTCAGGCAGGAACACGCCGAACAGGCCTCGGTCAGGGATCGTGCCGCCGCTCGTGACCGCGAGCCGCTGCGCGCCCGAACGACCGCGCACGATGCCGTTGACCCGGTCCCACACGATGCGCGGTCGCAGCTCTGCGAACTCGTCGCTCGGATACCGGCCGGCGAGCAGATCGAGCACCGACGTGAACACCTCGTCGGACAGCTCCGCGAAGTTGGCGGCGCGTCGCACGAGCGCGGCGAGCTCGTCGACCTTCCACTCGTCGAGTGCGCACATCGCCACGATCTGCTGGGCCAGGACGTCGAGCGGATTGCGCGGGTAGCGCGTGTGCTCGATCAGCCCGTTCTGCATCCGCTGGACGACGACGGACGCCTCGACGAGATCGGCTCGGTGCTTCGGGAACAGCTTGCCAGTGCTCGGCTCACCGACCTGATGGCCGGCTCGCCCGATGCGCTGCAGCCCCGCGGCGACAGAGCGAGGAGATTCCACCTGGACGACGAGATCGACCGCCCCCATGTCGATGCCGAGCTCGAGTGTCGACGTGCAGACGAGCCCTTTCAATCGCCCGGACTTCAGCTCGTCTTCGAGCTGCAATCGCCGCTCGCGGGACAACGAACCGTGGTGCGCCTTCACGAGCTCGACGTCGGCGGGTGGCGCGCCCACGGCCTCGGCGCCGGTGTGCATCGAGGAGTCGTCGTCGCGTTCCGCGGCGAGCTCGTTGAGCCGCGTCGCCAGCCGCTCGGCCAGCCGCCGTGCGTTCACGAAGATCAGCGTCGACCGGTGCGATTCGACCAGCTCGAGCAGGCGGGGATGCATCGACGGCCAGATGCTGCGCCGGAGCGGCCCGGCGGCAGCCGGTCCGGAAACGGGCTCGTCGAGCACCTCGCCGAGCGCGCCCATGTCGTCCACTGGCACGATCACCTCGACGTCGAGCTGCTTGCGCACGCCCGCGTCGACGATCGCGACCTTGCGGGGCTGCGCGTTGCTGTCGCGTCCGCCGAGGAACCGGGCGATCTCGTCGAGCGGTCGTTGCGTCGCCGAGAGCCCGATGCGTTGCGGCGGCCGGTCGCACAGCGCGTCGAGCCGTTCGAGCGTGAGCGCAAGGTGCGCCCCTCGCTTCGTCGCCGCGACCGAGTGGATCTCGTCGATGATCACCGCGTCGACGTTGCGCAAGGTCTCGCGCGCCTGCGATGTGAGCATCAGGTACAGCGACTCGGGGGTCGTGATGAGGATGTCGGGCGGATGGCGGATGAGTCGTCGGCGCTCATCCGCGCTCGAGTCGCCTGTGCGCATGCCGACGGACGGTTGATTCATGCCGGCCGTGAGCCCGAGGCGTTCGGCCGCGAGACGGATGCCGGCGAGCGGCGAGCGCAGGTTCTTCTCGACGTCGACCGCCAGCGCCCGCAGCGGCGACACGTAGAGCAGGCGGGTGCGCCTGTCGTTGTCCGGCGGTGGCGGCTCAGTCATGAGGCGATCGATGCCCCACAGGAACGCCGCGAGCGTCTTGCCCGATCCGGTGGGCGCGAGGATCAACGTGTGGTCGCCACCAGCGATCGCGGGCCACCCTTGGCGCTGCGCATCGGTGGGCGCTGGGAACGTGGTGTCGAACCACGCCTGCACCGCAGGCGAGAACCCGGCGAACTCGGCTCCCCTCATCAAGAGAACCCTAAAGGGGGGGTGTGACAATGAGTCCCCGTAAACTCCCGCCCGTGGCCGACTACCAGTCCCCCGAATGGCATCCCGCCTTCGAGGAGTACTGCGAGGCGGTCTTCGAACTGCGAGAGGACGACGTCGACGTCATCCAGGCACGCATCGCCGAGCGCCTGACCATCTCCCGCCCAGCCGTCTCCGAGATGATCAAGCGGATGGATGCGGCAGAGCTGGTGCACCTGTCCGGCACCTCGATCGAGCTGACGCCTGCAGGTATGCGTCTCGCCGAACGGGTCGTGCGCCGGCACCGGCTGGCCGAGCGCTTCCTCACCGACATGCTCGGGTTGTCGTGGGCCGAGGCGCACAAGGAAGCGGGCAAGTGGGAGCACGTCATCTCCGACCGCGTCGACGAAGCCATCTCCCGGGTACTCGACAACCCGACCACGTGCCCGCATGGCAACCCCATCCCGGGCACCGGCTACGCGCCGCCTGACGCCGTCCCGTTGGTCGACGTCGCCGTCGGCCACGACTTCACGGTGTCGCGCATCCCCGAAGAGCTGGAGTTCGCGCCGGGGATCCTCGAGTTCCTCGAAGAGGCAGACGTGTTGCCCGGACGCCACGGCACGATCACGGCGACGTCTCCCGACGGGACCATGACGGTCGAGATCGACGGTCGCCACGTGGGCATCGGCGCCTTCGCCAGTGCCCGCATCCTCGTCACGACCTGACCGCCCACCGCTGCCGTTCTGGCGTCAGATCCGGCGGATATCCGCCGCATTCGACGCCAGAACGCCGACTTACTCCTGGAGGGCCTCCGGGAGGGGGCGGGCGTGGACGATGGCGAGGCGCTTCGTCGCTCGGGTCAGCGCGACATAGAGGGCGCGCAGGCCTTGCGCTTCCTGATCGACGATGTCGGCGGGCTCGACGACCACGCTCGCGTCGAGCTCGAGTCCTTTGGCGAGGCCGATGGGGACGACCGTGATGCGCTCGTCGAGGCCGTTGCGAGTCGCGGTGCCGTACGAGATACCCGAGCGCTCGAGCCCGTCGGTCACGACGTCGACCATGGACGACGGCACGATGACCCCGACGTTGCCGGTGCTGACGGCGTCGAGCTCTTGCATCGCCACCTCGGCGACGGCGCGTCCGACGTCATCCGCAGGATCGACACGCACGAACCGCGGCGCCGTGCCTTCCTGACGGATCGAACGCGGCGGCGCGAGATCGGGTGCCGCCACCTGCAACACGCGAGCGGCGAGATCCATGTTCGGTCCTGGGAGGCGGTAACCGATCGTCAGTTCGGCGCGCCGGGCCGGCCGCCGGTCCGGCAGCTGCGCCACGATCTCGTCCCAGTCCGCATGCGCCCACGCGCCCGTCGCCTGCGCGATGTCACCGACGACTGTCATGGAGCCATTGAGCGATCGCCGTCCGAGCATGCGCAGCTGCATCGGCGACAGGTCCTGCGCTTCGTCCACGACGATGTGCCCGTAGGTGCGGACTTCGTCGTCCTCCGGCGCGCGGCCCCGACGACGAGGCCGCGGGCCCAGCAGCGAGCGGGCTTCGTCGAGCAGCGGCACGTCGTCGGTCGTGAACGCGACCTCGTCGCCTGCCTCGGCGCGCTCGCGGTACAGCGCGTCGCGCTCCCCGTCCGACAAGTCGTTGCCGGCGGCGGAACGCAGCAGCGCCCGCGATCCGAACAGGTCGTGCAGCAACTGCGCCGGCGTGAGCACCGGCCACATCCAGTCGAGCGCGCCGCGCACCTCCTCGGTGCGCCGCACGCGGTCACGGATGTCGGACGGATTGATCTCGTCCCGCCGACTCGAACGAGCCAGCGCGTCGAACACGCCCTGCTCGACGAACCGCCGGCCCGCGTTGTGGGTGCGCGCCCGCCGCCGGGCGTCGGCGATGATCACCGCACTCTGGTTGGTGGTCATCCGCAGCGTCTCGACCCCGTAGCCCACCCGGAGGTCTTCACGCAGGGGCCGGCGGCGATCGCGCACCGCCTTGCCGAGCAACTTGGCCATGCGCAGGTCGCCCTTGATGCGTCCGGTGGCGGGCCGGTCGTTGCCCCGCACCCCCACTGGCTCGGTCAACAGGTCGGCGAGGACGACCAGTTCGACCCCCGCCTCGCCGAGGGAGGGCAGCACCTGTTCGATGTAGCCGAGGAACAGGCGATTGGGGCCGACGACCAGCACGCCCTGCCCTTCGAGCGGGAAGCGGTGCGTGTACAGGAGATAGGCGGCGCGGTGCAGCGCCACCACGGTCTTGCCGGTACCGGGACCGCCCTGGACGATCAGCACCCCGGCCAGCTCGGAGCGGATGATCTCGTCCTGCTCGCCTTGGATGGTGGCGACGATGTCGGTGAGCCGCCCGGTGCGGGCCGACTCGAGCGCAGTCATCAGGGTGCCCCGCCCGACGATGTCCGAGCTGCCCTTCCCATCGGCGCCGTTCGTCCCATCGGCGCCGTCGGCAGGCGCGCCGAGACCATCCGACGAGCCGTTTCCGTCACTGCCGAGGGCATCGCCGAACAGCTCGTCCTCGATGCCGAGGAGCTGTCGACCCTTCGTCGCGAAGTGGCGGCGGCGGACAAGCCCCATGGGAGCCCGGCCCGTGGCTCGGTAGAAGGGCTCGGCGACCGGCGCCCGCCAGTCCACCACGACAGGCTCCTGGCCCTCGTCGGACACCGCCAGCCGGCCGATGTAGAAGATGTCGCCCCCCTCGCCGTTGTGGGCCTCGCGGTCGATGCGGCCGAACAGCAGGCTGGCGTCGCCGAGCTCGAGCTCACGTAGCCGGGTCACGATCGTGTCCCAGATGACGTCACGCTCGAAGCGGGCCTGCTCGGTGCCGCCGCGGCCCACTTCCACCATGGAGCCAAGGCTCGAAGCACGGCGGCGAGCCGCTTCGAGACACTCGTAGGCGTAGTCCATGTACGCCTGCTCGGCTTCGAGATCAGGATGGAGGGCCAAGCTCCGCGGTCCTTGTCCGGGGAACAGACCATGCTACCGGGTGCGAAGGGGGGCTCTGATGACATCCATCGAGACGCGGCTGCGGGTCATGACCTGGAACCTCTGGTGGCGATTCGGGCCGTGGGAGGAGCGATTGCCGGCGATCGCGGCCACGCTGGCGGCGCTCGATGCCGACGTCATCGCCTTGCAAGAGGTGTGGGACGACGGCGAGCGCAACCAGGCGGCCGAGCTGGCCGAAGGCCTCGGCTACCAGCACGTCTACGCCAGCCGGCTCGACCTCGACGGCGTGCAGATGGGCAACGCCGTCCTGTCCCGCTGGCCGATCGCCGGCCACGAGATGCGGCCACTCCCGGCCCCTCCCGACAAAGAGGAGCTGCGGACGGTGGTCCGGGCCGACATCGACGGCCCTCGAGGAGCGCTCCAGGTCTTCTCGACCCATCTGAACTGGCGGTTCGACCAGAGCCAGGTGCGCCAGGACCAGGTCGACACCATCGCGAGGTTCGTCCACGACTCGCCCATGCGCACCTACCCGCCGGTGCTGTGCGGCGACTTCAATGCTGTGCCCGACTCGGACGAGATCCGCATGATCACCGGACGCATGCAGGTACCCGTCGACAAGCTCGTCTTCAACGACTCGTGGGAGGCCGCCACCGAGCGGGCGGACGGACCGGGGTTCACGTGGTCCAACGACAACGTCTTCGCCAAGGAGGACCTCGAGCCGAGCCGGCGCATCGACTACGTCTTCGCCGGCTGGCCGAAGTCGCAGGGCGCCGGCCACATCCTCAGCTCGGAGGTGGTGTGCACCGAGCCGGTCGACGGGTGTCAGCCCAGCGACCACTACGGCGTACTCGCCGAGCTGCGCTACTGACCACCTCGCTACTGACCACCTCGCTACTGACCACCTCGAACTCCGGGGAGAAACGGGCGCCAGAGCGCCCGTTTCCATCCAACATTCCCTGAGCGGGGAGGGTCAGCGATTTCCGTGGGGACCGGCTGGGCCGCGAGCATGGCGGGATGACATCGGTCGGGCTCGTTCTCGGCGCGGGCGGTGTGGTCGGTGGCGCGTACCACGCTGGCGCGCTGGCGGCCCTCGCCGAAACCGCCGGATGGGACGCGCGCGACGCCGACGTCATCGTCGGCACGTCCGCCGGATCGATCGCGGCCGCCGCGCTGCGCGCCGGGCTCTCCGGTCCCGACCAGTACGCCCGCTCGACGAACGCGCCGCTGTCGCCCGAAGGTGAGGTGCTGGTCGGCCATCTCTCGCCGGTGCTCGAGCTGCCGACGCGTCCGCCGTTCCATCGCGGTCTGCCGCTGCCAGCGTCGCCGCAACTCGCCGCAACCGCGTTGCTTCCGCCGTGGAGCGCGCGGCCGTTCGCCGCGCTCGCCGGACTGCTGCCCGCGGGCAGCGTGCCGACTGCGCCCATCGGCGATCGCATCCGCCAGATGATGAACGGCGCGTGGCCCGAACGCGCGCTGTGGATCTGCGCGTTGCGCCTTCGCGACGGCGTGCGTGTCGTGTTCGGCCGCGACGACGTGGACGTGCCCGACGTCGGCATCGCTGTCGAGGCTTCGTCCGCCATTCCGGGTTACCTGCAGCCGGTCGGCATCGGCGTGGAAACCTACGTCGACGGCGGCGCGCATTCACCGAGCAACGCCGATGTCGTGTGCGGCCTCGGGCTCGATCTCGTCGTCGTCGTGTCACCGATGTCCGGCAAGTGGACGACGTTGCGACCCGCACCGAACATCGGCAGCCGCGCGCTCGCGTCATGGGTGCTCGAGCGCGAGGTTCGCAACATCCGAGCCAGCGGCACACCGGTGCTGGTGCTCGAACCGACCGCCGAGGACCTCGAAGTCATGGGGAACAACGCGATGAACCCCGCACGACGCACGGCGGTGGCGCGCAAGGCGCGGCTCACGACGATCCAGCGGTTGACCCATCCCGCGGCGGCCGATCTCGTCGCCCGCCTCGCCGCTTGAACAACTTCCTCGCCGCCTGTCGCGCACAGCCACACGACGGCGTGCCGGTGTGGTTCATGCGCCAAGCCGGCCGTGCGCTGCCCGAGTACCGCGCGTTGCGCGGCGAGGGCAGCATCCTGGACGCCATCCGGCAACCCGCGCTGGCAACGCAACTCACGCTCCAACCAGTCCATCGCTATGGCGTCGACGCTGCGGTCCTGTACTCGGACATCGTCGTTCCCGTCGCCGCGATCGGATTCGGCGTCGACATCGCGCCGGGCACGGGACCGGTCGTCGCCGAACCGTTCCGATCCAAGGCCGATCTGGCGCGGCTGCGCCCGCTCGAACCGGAACGCGACACGCCGTACGTGCTCGAAGCGGTTGCAAAGGTGTGCGCTGAACTGCCGGACGACGTGCCGCTCATCGGTTTCGCGGGCGCGCCGTTCACCGTCGCGTCGTATCTCGTCGAAGGCCGACCGTCGCGCACGTACACGAAGACCAAGGCGCTGATGCACGGCGATCCCGATCTGTGGCGCGCATTGCTCGACCGGCTCGCCGACCTCGCGATCGCGTCGCTGCGCTCACAGATCGAGCACGGCGCGCGTGCGATCCAGTTGTTCGACAGCTGGGCCGGCGCGTTGAGCCTCGCGGACTACGAACACTTCGTGCTGCCGGCGTCGTCGAAGGTGTTCGCCGCGGTCGCCGATCTCGACGTGCCGCGCATCCACTTCGGCGTCGACACCGCAGCGCTGCTCGGCTCGTTCGCGGCGGCAGGCGCTGACGTCGTCGGCGTCGATTGGCGGACGACGTTGTCTGCTGCGCGTGAGCTGACCCGGCCCAATGGCGCCAAGGCATTGCAGGGCAACCTCGATCCCGCCATCTGCTTCGCACCGTGGCCGGTGGTCGCCGACGAAGTGCGACGGGTCCTCGCCGACAACGACGGCCATCCCGGCCATGTGTTCAACCTCGGCCACGGGGTGCTTCCCGACACTGATCCCACCATCCTCGAACGCGTCGTCGAGCTCGTCCATCGCGAGGGAGTCGTGCGGCCGCCGTGAACGCGGGCGTCGTGGTGATGGCGTACGGCACGCCGGCGTCGGCCGACGACCTCGTCGAGTACTACACGCACATACGGCGGGGACGGCCACCGTCGGACGAGCAGGTCGCCGAACTGCGGTCGCGTTACGACGCGATCGGCGGCATGTCGCCGCTGCGTCGCGTCACCGAAGCGCAACGGGATCGCATCGCGACGGCGCTCGGTGCGGGCTTCGACGTCGCGCTCGGCTACAAGCATGCGCCACCGTTCATCGAGGACGCGGTCGCCTCCCTGCGCGCACGGGGCACCGATGAGCTCGTGGGCGTGGTACTCGCGCCACACGACAGTCGCGGCTCGATCGGCGAGTACGTCGAACGACTCGGCGACGGCGCGAAGGCGATCCGTTCGTGGCACGACCTCCCGGCATGGCGCGCGTTCCAAGCGAACGCGATCGCCGGCGCGCTTCGCGACATGCCGTCGCGCACCTGCATCCTCTTCACCGCGCACTCACTTCCCGAGCGGGTGCTCGAAGGGGACGTGTACGTGGACGAGCTCGAGGTGTCCGCCGGCGGGATCGCGTCGCTCGCAGGACTCGGACGCGAGACGTGGTCCATCGGATGGCAGTCCGCCGGCCGCACGCCCGAGCCGTGGCGAGGACCGGACATCGTCGAGCTGCTCGACGCGATCGCTGCGGGACCCGAGGTCGACGGCGTGCTCGTGTGCCCGCAGGGGTTCACCGCCGACCATCTCGAAGTCCTGTACGACCTCGACGTCGTCGCGCGTGAACATGCAGAGAAGGTCGGCCTGCAGTTCGGCCGCACTGCGATGGTGAACGACGACGCCGGCGTGCTCACCGCGCTGGCCGAGCGCGTGCGAGCGTTGGCGTCATGAACCGCGTCGCGGTGCTCGGTGGTGGTGTGTCGGGACTGGCCGCGGCGTACGAGCTGCGAGGGCGGCTGCCCGAGGCGAGCATCGTCGTGCACGAGGCCTCGGATCGGTTCGGCGGCAAGGTGGTCACCTCGCCATTCGCGGGACGGCTCGTCGACGAGGCGGCCGACGCCTTCCTCGCGCGTGTTCCGTGGGGCCTCGATCTGTGCCGCGAGCTCGGCATCGAGACGACGCTGGTCTCGCCGGCGACGTCGAAGGCCTACGTGTGGTGGGACGGCGAGCTGCGCTCGCTGCCTCCCGGTCTCGTGCTCGGCGTCCCGACCGATCTCGACGCGGTCACCTCAACTGGCATCATCGACGAACCGGTGATCGCCCATCCGGCCGACGCGGCGCTCGCACCTGACGACGACATCTCGGTCGGCGCGCTCGTGCGGTCGCAACTGGGCGACGCGGTGTTCGAACGGCTCGTCGATCCGCTGATCGGCGGCATCAACGCAGGCGACGGCGATCGGTTGAGCGTGCGCGCCGCGGCCCCGCAGATCGCGGCGGCCGCCGAACGCGACCGCGACCTCGTGACCGGGCTGCGCGGCGCACCTCCCGCTGCACCAGGGCCCGTGTTCTACGCGCCGCGCGAAGGCATGGGAGCGCTCACCGACGCGCTGGTGGCGTGGTTGCGCGCGCAAGACGTCGAGCTGCGCGAGGACTCTGCCCCGTCGGTCGACGAAGCCCTCGCCGGCGCGGACGCCGTCGTCGTCGCGTTGCCGGCCTACGCCGCGGCCGACGCGATCGCTGCGACCGCGCCATCGACCGCGAGCCGGCTCGCCACCATCGAGTACGCATCCGTCGCGCTCGTCACCATGGCGTTCGGTCGCTCCGAGGTCCACCGTGTGCTCGACGGCAGCGGGTATCTCGTCCCCCGGACCACCGGTTTGTTGCTGAGCGCGTGCTCGTGGGCTTCGAGCAAGTGGAGTCACCTCGACGACGGCGACACCATTCTCGTCCGCGCGTCGACCGGCCGCCTCGGCGACGAGCGCTTCACCACGATGGACGACGACACGCTCGTGACCGCGCTGCTCGACGAGCTCGCGACGACGAGCGCGATCATCGGCTCGCCCCGGGAGATCCGCGTCAAGCGCTGGATGCAGTCCTTTCCGCAGTACGCGCCCGGGCATCTCGACCTGGTCGACCGCATCGTGCGCCAACTCGCCGAGGAGGCACCCAACGTCGTCGTCACCGGCGCCGCGTTCCGCGGGCTCGGCGTGCCCGCATGCATCCGCCAAGGCCGGGAGGCGGCGGTCCAGCTCGTCGAACGAACCGGCGCGTGATCACCCGGGCCAAGCTCGCCGTCACGCTGCGCGCGCTCATCGCCGGGCTGCTCCTCGCCGCGTCGCTGCCGCCGTGGGGCTGGTGGCCCTTGGCCTTCGTCGGTCTGGTCATGCTCGACCGGCTCATCGCGGACCGGCCGATGTGGTCGCGGTTCTGGCGCGGAGGGCTCGTCGCTGCGGGACTGCTCTTCCCCACGCTCAGCTGGCTCATCAATTTCACCGCACCCGGCTATGTGATCGCCGCCGCCTACTACAGCGCCGTCTTCGCGTTGGCCTGCATGGCGACGCCGCCGAGCGCGCCGGCACGATGGATCGCTCTACCGGGCGCCTGGATGCTGGCCGAGGCGTTCAGGGGACGGTGGCCGTTCGGGGGCGTGCCGGTGTCCCGGCTCGCGATGGGTCAGGTGGACAGCCCCCTCGTCCAGGCCGCCCGCCTCGGCGGCACACTCCTGCTCGATCTCGTCGTGGTCGCGGTGGGCGTCACCATCGCCGCCGCGATCGCCCGTCGATGGGGCTTCGCGGTCGTGGCGGCCGTCCCGCTCATCGTGCTGATCGTCGGTGGTGCGGTCGCGCCGCGGGGTCACGACATCGGACCGGTGAACGTCGCGCTCGTCCAGGGTGGGGGACCTCAGGGCACGCGGTTCTTCGAGACTGATCCTTCGGTCGTGTTCCAACGTCACGTCGACGCGTCCGACCTCGTGCAGCAACCAGTCGATGTCGTGTTGTGGCCGGAGGACGTCGTCAACATCGAGGGTCCTGTCGAGAACAGCCCCGAGGGACAGGTGCTGTCCGAGATCGCGATCCGGCTGCACACCAACCTGCTCGTCGGTGTCGTCGAAGGTGACGGCAATCGGTTCCACAACGCCCAGGTTGCGATCGATCCCGAGGGCAACTTCATCGACCGATACGAGAAGGTGCGTCGGGTCCCGTTCGGTGAGTACGTGCCGCTGCGCAGCCTCCTCAGGCCGTTCGCCGGAGGTTCGTTGATCGAGCGGGACGCGCTGGTCGGCAGCGATCCGGCGACGCTCACGACGCCGGCGGGTGTCTTCGGTGTCGCCGAGTCGTGGGAGATCTTCTTCCCCGATCGCACGCGGGCCGCGATCCGCGACGGCGGCGAGATCCTGCTCAATCCCACGAACGGGGCGTCGTTCCACGGTTCGATCGTGCAGAGCCAGCAGATCGCTTCCTCCCGCCTGGCTGCGATCGAGACCGGGCGAAACGTGTTGCAGGCGGCGCCCACAGGTTTCAGCGCCATCATCTCGTCGGACGGCACGGTCGAGCAGCGCACCGGCATCAGCGAGAGCAAGGTTCTGCAAGGGACGGTCCAGCGACGCAGTGGTCAAACGATCTCGACGCGCCTGGGCGATTGGCCCGCGCTCTTTCTAGCCGTCGCCCTTGTCGCGATCGGTTGGCTGGTGGAGCTCCGCGGCCGACCCCGGCGATCAGACCTCGAGCAGGATGGTGACGGGACCATCGTTGACGAGCGCGACCTGCATGTCGGCGCGGAACCGCCCGGTGGCGACCTCTCCGCCGAGCTCACGTAGCCGCGAGACCACCGCGTCGACCAGCGGCTGCGCATGCTCCGGTCGCGCCGCCGCGATCCACGAGGGCCGGCGGCCGCGAGACGTGTCGCCGTACAGCGTGAACTGACTGACCACGAGCACGGCGCGAGTGGTGTCCGCCACCGAGCGGTTCATGACGCCCTCGTCGTCGTCCATGACCCGCAGGTGCCAGATCTTGTCCGCCATGATCCGCGCGGTCGCCGGATCGTCGTGGTGGGTCACACCCAGGAGGACACACAGCCCGCGACCGATGGCTCCGACCTCGTCGTCGCCGACCGAGACACGGGCCTGCGCGACCCGTTGGACCACCGCGCGCACGAGCCGCGGAGCTTAGGGTCGCGATCGATGGAGCTCCGCGCCGGACCGGCCACGCTCGTGATCGATCCCGGCGGCGGGGGCAGGATCGTCCGGCTCGCGGTCGACGACATCGACGTGTTGCTCACCGAGGCCGACGACGCCGGGGGCAACGGACACTTCGGCTGCTTCGTCATGGCGCCGTGGGCGGGCCGAACTCGGCGCGGGCGGTTCAGCTTCCGGGGCGAGGCGTACGAGGTGCCCGTCAACGCGACTCCGCACGCGATCCACGGCACGGTGCGCGAACGCCCGTGGGCGATCGAGGCGGCGAAGCAGCACCGCGCCCTCATGTCGTGCGATCTCGGGCCGCAGTGGCCCTTCGCCGGCTGGGTCGAGCACGAGCTCACGTTGCACGACGACCGGCTCGAGCTCGAGCTGTCGATCCACGCGCGGGACGACGCCATGCCGGCCGCGTGCGGCTGGCACCCGTGGTGGCGGCGCACGCTCCCCACGGGCGAGGTCGCCAGGCTGGAACTCGACGCCGGTGCCATGTACCGCCGCGACGACGAAGGCATCGCCGTGCCCGATCTGTTGCGGCCCCCGCCGCCCGGCCCCTGGGACGACTGCTTCACCGAGGTCAACGGGCCGGCTGTCGTGCGGTGGGGCAGGACGATCGCGGTGACCATCGAGTCCGACTGCCCGGACCTCGTGGTGTTCGACCAACTGCCCGAGGCGATCTGCGTCGAACCGCAGACCGGTCCGCCCGACGTGCTCAACCACGACCCCTTCGTCGTCGAGCCCGACCGGCCGCTGCGGGCCCGGACCACCTGGCGCTGGGGCTGACCCGGGTTCACGCGGGATCGACCGGGGAAAGGCCCCCCGACCAGCCCGTTCGGCCCTCGTGACCGGGTGTACTTGACCGAACGGTCAATGGGCATGAAGGCTTTCGGGCCATGTACCCGGCGGATGACCAGCCCCTGCGCATCGCGTTCCTCGCCTACCGGGGCAAACCGCACGTCGGCGGCCAGGGCGTTTACACGCGGCACCTGACCAAGGCGCTGGTCGACCTCGGCCACCACGTCGAGGTGCTCGGGGGCCAGCCGTTCCCGATCGTCGACGAGCGGGTGCCGCTCGTCGAGCTCCCCAGCCTCGACATCTACAACGACTACTTCCCGATGCGGATGCCGGGGATCTGGGAGTTGAAGCACTGGCCCGACTTCGTGGAGGTCACGTCGTTCTCGCTCGGCACGTTCCCCGAGCCGATGGCGTTCTCGTTCCGGGCGTGGGATCACCTGCGCAAGCGCCGGTACGACTTCGACCTGGTCCACGACAACCAGAGCCTCGGCTACGGGCTGCTGCCGATCCAGCGCATGTTCCCGTTGCTCGGCACCATCCATCATCCGATCACCGTCGATCGACGCCTCGAGCTGTCGCACGCCCGCACGCAGTACCAGCGGATGACGCTTCGACGGTGGTACGCGTTCACGAAGATGCAGTCGCGGGTCGCCCGTCGGCTCGAACGCATCGTCACGGTCTCCGAGTCGAGCCGTCACGACATCGTGAAGGACCACGGCGTCGACGGCGGACGCATGCATGTCGTTCCGGTCGGCGTCGATCCCGACCTGTTCCGCCCGATTCCCGGCATCGAGCGCATCCCCGGACGACTCGTCACCACGGCGTCGGCCGACGTGACGATGAAGGGATTGCGCTACCTGCTCGAGGCCCTCGCCAAGCTGCGCACCGAGCGCGAGGTGAGCCTCGTCGTGATCGGGCGGCCGAAGGAAGGTGGCCGCTCGGCCGAGACCATCGCGCGGCTCGGGCTCACCGACGTCGTGTCGTTCGTCTCGGGCGTCAGCGACGAGCGCATCTACGAGATGTACTCCGAGGCCGAACTGGCGATCGTGCCCTCGCTCTACGAAGGGTTCTCGCTGCCCGCGATCGAAGCGATGTCGTGCGGCATCCCGGTGGTGTCGACGACCGGCGGCGCGCTGCCCGAGGTCGTCGGTGCCGACGGCGACACCGCGCTGCTCGTGCCTCCCGGTGACAGCGAGGCGCTGGCGGCGAAGATCCGCATGGCGCTCGACGATCCCGAGCTGCGAGCAGCGGTCGGCGCTCGCGGTCGGCAACGGGTCATCGACAACTGGAGCTGGGGACACACGGCCGAGCGCACGCTCGAGCAGTACCGGGCTCTGCTCGCCGAGACGCGCGAGCGACGGGCTCGGTACTGAGGTGCTGACCGTCCGGTACGACCGGCTCGGCCTGCAAGCAGGCGACCGTCTGCTGGATCTCGGTTGCGGCGCCGGCCGCCACGCCTTCGAGGCGTTCCGCCGGGGCGCCCGGGTCGTGGCCTTCGATTACGACGCGGCCGAGCTGAAGGACGTGAAGGCGATGCTCGGCGCGCTGGACGCCGAGGAGGCGGACACGCTGCCAGCGTCGTCGTGGGGCACCTGCACCAACGGCGACGCGACGGCCCTGCCGTTCCCCGATGCCACGTTCGATCGGGTGATCGCGGCCGAGGTGCTCGAGCACATCCCGGCCGATGAGGCCGCGATGGCTGAGCTCGCTCGCGTGTTGAAGCCGGGCGGCACGATCGCGGTCACCGTTCCGGCGTGGTTGGCCGAGAACCTTTGCTGGGCGCTGTCGGACGAGTACCACGCACCGTTCGTGCCCGGCGGGCATGTCCGCATCTACAGCGAGCCCGGGTTGCGCTCGAAGCTTCGTGCCGCAGGTCTGCGTCCGGGCGCGGCTCATCATGCGCACGCTCTGCACGCGCCGTACTGGTGGTTGAAGTGCGCGGTCGGACCGACGAACAACGACCATCCCCTCGTGCGCGCCTATCACGAGGTCCTGCTGTGGGACATCGCCGGGCGGCAGCCGATGGCGACGTTCACGAAGGCGGCCGACCGCGTCGCGAACCCGTTCATCGGCAAGTCCATCGTCGTCTACGCCCGCAAGCCGGAAAGGCCGTCCGATGTTCCTGCGTGACGTGACCGACGTGGTGACCTCCGACGAGCTGGCCGAGACCGTCGCGTGCATCGCGGAGTGGCAGCTACCGACCGGGATGATCCCGTGGTTTCCGGGCGGCCACGCCGATCCGTGGAACCACGTCGAGGCCGCCATGGCGCTCGATCTCGGTGACCAGCGCGCTGCGGCCGAGCGGGCCTACGAGTGGCTGGTGCGCATGCAGCGACCCGACGGCGCGTGGCACCAGTACTACCTGGCCGACTCCGTCGAGCAGGACAAGCTCGACACCAACGTGTGCGCCTACGTGGCCACCGGCGTGTGGCATCACTTCCTGCTGACCCGCGACGAAGGCTTCGTGGAGACGATGTGGCCTGTCGTCGAGGGGGCGGTCGACTTCGTGCTCGAGCTCCAACGGCCGCGCGGCGAGATCATCTGGGCCCGTCACGCCGACGGCACACCGTGGTCGTTCGCGCTGCTGACCGGTTCGTCGTCCATCTGCCACTCGCTGCGGTGCGCCATCGCACTGGCCGAGCACCTCGGACGCGAGCGTCCGGACTGGGAGCTGTCCGCCGGACGGTTGGCCCACGTCATCGCGCACCAACCGGAGGCGTTCGCGCCGAAGCATCGGTGGGCGATGGACTGGTACTACCCGGTGCTCACCGGCGTGGTCGGCGGTGCCGAGGGACAGGCCCGGCTCGAGGATCGTGCCGCGACGTTCACGATGGAGGGCAAGGGCGTGCGCTGCGTGAGCGATCGTCCGTGGATCACGGTCGCGGAGACGTGCGAGTGCGCGCTCGCGCACCTGTCGGTGGGCTCTCGGGACCGTGCCGAGGAGCTGTTCGGCTGGGCGCAGCAGTTCCGTCATGACGACGGCCGCTATTGGACGGGGACGGTGTTCCCGGACGAAGCACGCTTCCCCGCGGGCGAACGTTCGACCTACACCGCGGCGTCGGTCGTGCTGTCCGCCGATGCGCTCGCCGGCGGCTCACCCGCTGTCCGCGTTGTTCGTCGACCACGACGCGGTGCTCCCACCGCTCCTCGACGTCAGCGAATCACTTTTCGACCGCGACTGACTCTCGCTCGACTGCTCGCAACACACGCAACGAACCGGTCGCGCTCACGTCTTCGAACCGCTTCGACTCGAGCGCGCGGCAGTAGATCTCGTACGGCGGGCGGCCCCCGTCCTCGGGATCGGGGAAGACGTCGTGAATCAGCAGCATCCCGCCGGTTCGCACGTGCGGGGTCCAGAACTCGTAGTCGCGGTGCGCGGAGTCCTCGCCGTGGCCCCCGTCGATGAAGAGGAGGCTCAGCGGGATCGTCCAGTGGCGGGCGAGCGTCGGTGAATCCGCGACGACCGCGATGACGGTCCCTTCGAGGCCGGCGTCGTGGATCGTGCGGCGGAAGATCGGCAGCGTGTCCATCTTGCCGATCTCCTTGTCGACGAGATCGGGCTCGTGCCAATCCCACCCCGCCTGGTTCTCCTCCGAGCCGCGGTGATGGTCGACGGAGAAGAGGACGCTGTCGCGCGTGCGGGCGGCGGCACCGAGATAGACGGCCGACTTCCCGCAGTAGCTGCCGATCTCGAGCATCGGCCCGTCGACGGTGACGCTCGCGGCCGCGTCGTGGAGCGCGAGTCCCTCGTCGGGCGGCATGAAGCCGCGGGCGGCCTCGGCGGCGCGGCAGGAGCTGTGCGTCCATGACCTGCGACGACCTACCAGGTGTCGACGTGGAGGATCGGGTCGAGGTCGATACGGGGCGCGGGCTTGAAATCCGTTCCCTTGGTGAACGCGACCGGGATCAAGGCGCCCTGGCTGACCGTGTCGGAGGGAATGCCGATGACGTCGGCCGCCTCTTGCTCGAACATCATGTGCAGCGTCGTCCACGACGTGCCGAGGCCGCGGGCGCGGGCGGCGAGGCAGAAGCTCCACGCCGCTGGCAGGAGCGATCCCCAGAAGCTGCCGCTGATCCAGCCGGGCATCCCGTCGATCTTCCCCTCGATGCACGGGATGGCCAGCACCGGCGCGTCGCCCATGCGCTCCGCGAGGTACTCAGCCGAGCTCGCGACACGCGCCTGCGTCGCGTCGCGGCCGGCGTCGCCGGTCGAGATGGCGCCGGCATAGTTCGGCATGTTGCGGTAGACGGCGAAGGCCCGTCCGTAGATCTCGCCGAGGGCCTTGCGCTTGTCCGGGTCGGTCACGACCACCCAGTGCCAGCCCTGCTGGTTCGATCCGGTCGGCGCCTGCGTCGCGATCTCGACGCACTCCCGCACGAGCTCGAGCGGCACCGGACGATCGAAGTCCAGCCGCTTGCGCACCGCCCTCGTGGTCGTCAACAGCTCGTCAGCGGACAGATCCAAGGTCGCACCCATGCCGAGGATCCTGCCATCCCCTCGAACTCGGGGTGGAAACCGGCGCCCTGGCGTCCGAGATGACCCGGAGTTCGCAACAAGAGCCGGAGCTACAAGGCGTTGGCTTTGGCGATGCCCGAGAGCCAGTGGGCGCTCGCCTTGGGCGTGCGCTCGAACGTGGTGCGATCGACGGAGACGAGTCCGAAACGGGGGACGTAGCCGAACGCCCACTCGAAGTTGTCGAGCAGGCTCCAGTACGTGTAGCCGCGCACGTCGATGCCGTCGGCGATCGCCCGCAAGACGCCCTCCAGCGCCTGCTGCACGTAGTCGATGCGCTGCTCGTCGTCGTCGGTGCCGACGCCGTTCTCGGTCACGATCAACGGCAGCTTTCCGTTCGTTACCTCCCACGCCCGGCGCAGCGTCGCCTCCAACGACTGCGGATAGAACTCGTAACCCATCGGCAGGACCGGCAGCCCTGCCTCGTTGCCGAGCCCACCCTGCGGACCGACGCGCGTGCGTGAATACGCCTGCACGCCGACGAAGTCGTCGCCCTCGAGCGCTTGGAGGAATTCATCTTCCATCCGCCTGCGGATCTGGTCGCGCTTGGACTCGCCACCGTCGACGGCCTGGTAGTCGGACATCGCCACGGTGAGGCCCACTGGAACACCGGGCGCGGCAGAACGGATCGCCTGCACCGCCTTGTGGTGCGCGTCGATGAAGATCTGGTTGACCGATCGGCGCAACTCGACGCTGCGCATCCCCGGCGGGAACACCCCCGCCATGTAACCCATCGTCGACACGATGTTCGGTTCGTTGATCGTGCAGGCGCGGCGGATCGAGCCCGCCAGCCGTCCCGCGGCGAACTCGCAGAACCGGGCGAACGAGTCGGCCGCCGCCGGCTTGGTCCAGCTGCCCTTCGCCGCGAGCCACCGAGGCGTCGTGAAGTGGTGGAACGTCACGACCGGGTCCACACCGGCCTCGAGCAGCGCGTCGCACAGACGCCGGTAGTGGTCGATGGCGGCGATGGACCACTCGCCTTCCTCCGGCTCGATGCGGCTCCACTCGATCGAGAACCGGAAGTTGTCGAAGCCGAGGTCTGCGGACAGCGCCACGTCGTCCGGCCAGCGATTCCACGAGTCGCAGCAGTCGCCACTCGGGTCGACGCACCCGGAATCGGGCGTGTGCTCCCACTGCCACCAGTCGTTGTTCCAGTTGCCGCCCTCGATCTGGTGGGCCGCGGTGGCGGTGCCCCAGCGGAACCCTTCGGGGAATGGTGTCGGCATGCCGAATGACGATAGGCGGTCGGCGGTCTCGGCCAGACTGGACGGATGCCCCAGGCGGAGGTCGACGAGCTCGTCGAGCTGCTCGACCTCGAGCCCATCGAAGTCAACATCTTCCGGGGCGTCAGCCCGGACGAGGACCGCCAGCGGGTGTTCGGAGGACAGGTCGCCGGCCAGGCGCTGGTGGCGGCCGCTCGCACCGTCGACCCCGAGCACGGATCGGTCAACTCGCTGCACGCGTACTTCCTGCGCCCCGGCGATCCGAACATCCCGATCCTCTACGAGGTCGATCGCATCCGCGACGGCAAGTCGTTCACCACTCGCCGCGTGGTCGCGATCCAGCACGGGCGCGCCATCTTCAACCTGTCGGCGTCGTTCCACCGGCACGAGCCCGGCCTCGACTACCAGCTCCCGATGCCGGACGTGCCGAAGCCGGACGAGCTGCCGACGTTCCGCGAACGGTGGGAGCCGTTCAAAGAGCGACTCGGCAACTGGTTCGACCGTCCCCGCCCGATCGACATCCGGCACGTCGACTGGTCACCGCCCGAGCGCAACGAGCCGTTGCCGCCGTACCAGCGCGTCTGGTTCCGGGCCGACGGCGCGCTGCCGGACGATCAGCTTCTGCACACGTGCATCGTCACGTACGCGTCCGACATGACGCTGCTCGACACGACGTTGTTGCCCCATGGGGGCAAGGTCAAGGACGAAGGCTTGATGATGGCGAGCCTCGACCACGCCATGTGGTTCCACCGCCCGTTCAGGGCGGACGAGTGGCTCCTGTACGTGCAGGACACCCCGTCGACGTCCGATGCGCGCGGCCTCGCGCGCGGCCTCATCTACACCGAGCACGGCGATCTCGTCGTCTCCGTGACGCAAGAAGGGTTGATCCGGGTCGGTTCGTGAGCAGACGTGTCCGGGTCGGGATCCTTCTCGCCCTTCTATTGATCGTCGTCGGCCTCGTCGTCGTACGGGCCGAGCAGAACGAGAGCAAGTTCCCGGTGAGCGGGCCGATCCCACCCTCGTCGGTGCCGTCGACCAGCACGGACCTGGCGCAGCTTCAGCTCGAACTGACGCCGGTCGCGTCTGTCCAGAACCCGACGTCGCTCGCGGTACGAGCGGGCGACTCGAGCCTGTACGTCGACGAGCAGGCCGGTCGCGTTCGCCGCATCAGCCGCAACGGTGACACCTTCACCCTCGACGCGCCGCCCGTGCTCGACATCTCGAGCGAGGTGGTCGACAACGGCGAGCAGGGCCTCCTCGGTCTGGTGTTCTCGCCCGACGGTCGGACGATGTACATCACCTTCACCAACCGCGACCAGAACCAACAGCTCGACGAGATCGGGGTGCAGGGCGACGGCGACAACATCACTGTCGATCCGACATCGCGCCGCACCGTGCTCGTCATCCCCGACTTCGCGCCCAACCACAACGGCGGTGACATCGTCTTCGGCCCCGACGGCTACCTGTACTGGTCGATGGGCGACGGCGGCGGAGCCGCCGATCCTCACCAGTCGGGGCAGAACCCGAAGGACCTGCTGGGTGACATCCTCCGCATCGATCCGACGCATCCGGGGACGGACGGCCGCGCGTACGCGATCCCGCCCGACAACCCGTTCGCCGACGGCAAGGACGGCGCACCCGAGGTCTGGATGTACGGCCTGCGCAACCCCTGGCGGTTCTCGTTCGACCGCGACACCAAGGACCTGTGGATCGGCGACGTCGGCCAGGACCACATCGAAGAGGTCGACTTCGTCGCCGCCGGTACGCACGGTGGGCTGAACTTCGGTTGGAGCGACGTCGAAGGCACGCATCCGTACCAGAAGTCAGGACCACCCGCCGGCGCGGTGCCGCCCATCTACGAGTACGACCACTCCGGCGGTCGCTGCGCGGTTGCCGGCGGGGTGATGTACCGGGGCAAGGCGATCACCGCGTTGCAGGGGACGTATCTGTTCGCCGATTTCTGTGACGGCAAGATCAACGGACTCGTCCGCGCGCCCGACGGTTCGGTCACGGTCACCGACCTGCGGCTCGCGGCGGGCGGCATCGCGTCCTTCGCCGAAGACGCTGACGGCGAGGCGTACGTCATGAGCCAGCAGAGCGGCGTCGAGCGCATCGACCTCGCCAACCCGGCGCCGGCGAACGCAACCGCACCGACGACGACATCCGCCACGCCGACCACGCAGGCCGCGGCCCCGCCCCCAGCACCGGCACTACCGTCGACGCTGGCAGCCGATCCGCCGACTGCGGCGGACGAGCTCGTTGCGGCCGAGCGCGCCATCCGCGATCCGGCCTCGTCGGCGCAGACGCTCGACGCGGCCGCGCACGTCCAGCAACTGGCGTATCGCCAGCTCGGCCAACATCCCGAGCTCGACGACATGATCCTCGCCAAGGCCGGACCCGACGTCCACGACGCGATCGCGACGAACCTCGCGGCGCGCCACGAGCTCGCCTCGATATCGAGCGCGCCGCTGCAGGACAAGCTGCCGGCGTGGCGGGTCGTCGCGCCCGCGGCAAGCGACGACCTGCTTTCGTCCTACCACGCGGCAGAGGCGCAGTTCGGTGTGGGTTGGAACTACCTCGCCGCCATCAACCTCATCGAATCGGCCATGGGACGCATCCAGGGCTTCAGCTCCGCCGGCGCGCAAGGTCCCATGCAGTTCATGCCGTCGACGTGGGACGCGTTCGGTGCTGGAGGTGACATCAACTCACCGCACGACTCGATCCTCGCGGCCGCCCGCTACCTGTCTCACAACGGGTTCGCACAGGGCAACGTCGACGGCGCGCTGTTCAACTACAACCGCAGCGACCACTACGTGAACGCGGTCAAGGACATCGCCGCGGTGCTCGCGGCGAACCCGGCGGCGTTCGGCGGCTACTACCGGTGGGAGGTGTTCTACGTGACCTCGGCCGGGGATGTCCATCTCCCGGTGGGGTACGAGTCGCCCGTCCCGGTACCGGCCGCCGACTACATCGCCGCGCATCCGCAGGCTTGACGGGGTAGCGTCGCCGGCGTGAAAGAAGGCGAGAAGGTCGAAGACTTCGAGCTGCCCGACGAGACCGGCACGAAGCGCAGCCTCAAAGAGCTCCTCGCCAACGGTCCAGTGGTGCTCTTCTTCTATCCCGCGGCCATGACGTACGGCTGCACCAAGGAGAGCTGCCACTTCCGTGACCTGAAGGCGGAGTTCGAAGAGGTCGGGGCGCAGCGGGTCGGTATCAGCGCGGACAGTGTCGACAAGCAGAACCAGTTCTCCGAGAAGCACAGCTTCGACTATCCCCTGCTCTCCGATCCCGACAAGACCGTCGCCACCACGTTCGGCGTGAAGCGCGGGTTCGGACCGAACAAGCGCACCACGTTCGTCATCGACACCGACCAGACGGTGCTCGCGGTGATCAGCAGCGAGATCAGCATGTCGCGCCATGCGGACAAGGCGCTCGAGATCCTCCGCAGCCGCACCGCGTAGCAGGCAAGAGGGTTGGTTCGTCGCGATTGCGGATAGTCAGCGGGTGTGAAGCCATGGACCGTTGACCTCGCCGTACGGGATTGCCCGATCTCCAGCCTCGATCAGGCGGTCAATGCCGTCCTGAGAGCGTCTGACCCTTCGGTCGCGGGCTTCGACGATGAGGCGATCGTGTCGATGACGGTTTGGGCCGCGGACGCGAAGGCGGCGCTGCTGATCAGCGGCGCGCGCATCGCCAAGCTGCTCGAGCACCTCGCACCCGCGGCGCGGGTGACGATCCCGGCCCATGAGCTCGACGAATGGGCGAGCGGGGCTTGACGGCACAGCCGACCCGAACTCCGGGGAGAAACGGGCGCCATGGCGCCCGTTTCCATCCAACATTCACGCCGGGGTCCTGAGGTGTAGACCACCGAGCGATGAAGATCGATGGTTCGACCATCCTCGTGACCGGCGCATCGTCGGGAATCGGCGAAGCGCTCGCGCTGATGCTCGCGGGGCGGGGCGCAACGGTCGGTATCGCCGCGAGACGTCGCGACCGGCTCGAAGCGACGCTGGCACGCTGTCTCGAGCACTCGCCCGCGTCGTGCATGTGGACAGTCGATCTGTCCGACGTCGACTCAGCGGTGCAACTCGTTCACGACGCATGGGACGCGTTCGGTGCGCTCGACTGCATCGTGAACAACGCCGCCATCGGCAAGCGGAAGCTGGTCATGGACCACACCCGCGACGACGTCGACACCGTCATGCGGACGAACTTCCTGTCGCCGATCGCGATGAACCTGGCGGTGCTGCCGAAGATGTTGCAGCGCGGCTCGGGAACGATCGTGAACGTCGCCAGCGGCGGCGGCCGGTTCGGAATCGCGCACGAGTCGGCGTACTGCGCGTCGAAGTTCGCCATGTCGGGCTGGACCGAGGTGGCCGCGATGGACCTGGCCGACACACCGATCGAGGTGAAGCTGATCCAACCGGGCGCGATCGACACCGAGATCTGGATCCCGCAGCCCGGTGAGCTGCCGGGACTGACCGGCGCGGAGTTCATCTCCGCCGAGGAGTGCGCTGTCGGCATCGTCGACGCTCTCGAGACCGACGGCGTCGAGTTCTACGTTCCTGCCGATCTCAAGGCTCATGTCGACTTCAAGAACAGCGACCTACCCGCGTGGATCGATCTCATGGCGGGCATCGGTCGCTCCACGGCTACCTGACTGCTACCAACGAACGATCATCGAATCAGTGCAGAGTTCGCGCCTCCCAGCTGCATGGTGCCGTCGTCGTGCGGCTCCAAGCTCAAGGACGAGTTACCGGTGAGGGAAGCAGTCGAGACGAACATCTGCGAGCCCAGGGCGTTCGCGCCGGTGGCCACGGCAGAAGCGGCTCCTCGGGGACGATCAGCCGCGACGAAGTCGAATGCGACACACGCGTCACGCCGGGTATCGGCGTCGACGCCTGGATTCTTCACGACGGACCCGAGCGCTCCCAGGTCACCAGTTGGTCGACGAGCCCGGACTCGAGGTCGTACAGAAGCCCCGCGATCGACGTGATCGGTTCGAGGTAATCCGTCGTGGCCAGACGATCCACGTCGCTCTTCAAGGTCGACGCGTGGTCGTCGATGGTGAGGAAATCGAGCTCCGCGCCGGTCGTAGTCCGTAGCTCCGCGTCGGTCGTACCGGTCAGTCCGCACGTCGTGTGCTGCATGAGGACGACGGTGTCGACTCCGAGCACGTGGGTGGCCAGCGCCAGGCTCCGGAGGACATCCCCCGTGACGCGGGCGCCACCGTTGCGCAGCACCACCGCGTCGCCGAGATCGAGACCGAGCACCTGTCTCGGGTCGATGCGGGTGTCCATGCACGTGACGACGGCGAGGTGGCGGGTCGGCTGGGAACCGCCGAGATCGGTCGCCCCTGCGGCGTAGCGCTGGTTGGCTTCGAGCAGCCTGGCGATCTCGGTCACACGCGGCGAGGCTCTGTCGTCGACATGGTGAACACGGTCTAGCCGGTCGAGCCGGACCGATGATTCCGCGGTCGCCCGGTCGTCGGAACCGTTGTCAGCACGAACACGATGAAGGAGGCCACCGTGCCAAAGCGTGATGCAGCCCCGCTGGGAGCTCCCTGCTGGGTCGAACTGTTCACGTCCGATACCGACAAGGGCCGCTCGTTCTATGGCGAGCTCTTCGGTTGGACGTCCGAGGACGCCGGCGAAGAGTACGGCGGCTACATCAACTTCTCGAAGGACGGCGTGCGGATCGCCGGATGCATGCGCAACCACGGCGAAGCCGGCACTCCCGATCTGTGGTCGATCTATCTCGCGACGGACGACGCGCTCAAGGTGCAGGAGGCGGCGGTCGCTCGCGGCGGCACCGTGATCGTCCCCGCGATGGAGGTCATGTCGCTCGGATCGATGGTCGTGGTGACCGACCCCGGCGGTGCCGCGATCGGTGGTTGGCAGTCGGGCGAGCACCGCGGCTTCGGCCTCTTCAACGAGCCGGGTACGCCGAGCTGGTTCGAACTGCACACCCGTTCGTACGACGACTCGATCCCGTTCTATGAAGACGTGTTCAAGTGGGACGCACACGTCATGAGCGACGAGCCGACCTTCCGTTACACGACGTACGGCGAGGGACAGGACTCGCTCGCCGGCATCATGGACGCGTCCGGTTTCCTGCCCGAGGGTGTGCCGTCACACTGGTCGGTGTACTTCGAGGTCGAAGACGTCGATACGTCGCTCGCGAAGGTCGCCGAGCTCGGCGGCTCGACGGTGACGCCGGGCGAGGACACGCCGTACGGACGTCTTGCGACCGCTGTCGATCCCACCGGCGCCCTCTTCAAGCTCCGCACCAGCCCCGAGGCCTGACACGAGCGGTCTTCTTCGGCGTCGAAGTCAGCTGAGGTCGAAGCGGTAGACGTTCGTGTCCCGCTGGACGAACCCGATCTTGCGGTACATGGCGTTGGCCACCTCCCGCTTCGGGCGCGAGGTGAGATCGACCGTCTTGCACCCCACGGCGCGGGCGTGGTCGATCATCGCGTTCGTGAGCGCGGTGCCGATGCCTTGTCCGCCTCTCACCTCATCGACGATCACGTCTTCGACCCACGCCCGCCATGCGGTCGGGATGGGGAAGATCACCAGTGTCGCGACGCCCACGATCCGGCCGCCGTCGTCGCGCGCCACGAACTGGGTGATCGCGTCGGAACCGAGCATGCCGCGCACGAAGTCGACATCCGGCGGCGCATTCGACTTCGACAGCTGTGGCACCAGCAGCTCGAACGCCGAAGTCAGCTCATCGGGATCACGGTCGAAGATCTCGACCTTCATGACTCGTCGGGTACCGGCTCGGGCGGCGGCGGACCGACGTACCGAGCCGATGGACGGATGATGCGGTTGTCCGCCGACTGCTCGAGCAGGTTCGCCGCCCAGCCGATCACCCGGGACGAGGCGAAGGTCGGCGTGAACAGTGCACGCGGCATCGCGCAGTCCATCACCACACCGGCGTAGAACTCCACGTTGGCGTAGAGGTTGCGACCGGGCTTCAGCTCGGCGAGCACGTCGACGACCGTGCGCTCGACCTGCTTGGCGAACTCGACCTTCGGCGCGTTGATCCGCTCGGCGACGCCCCGCAGGAACAGCGACCGGGGATCGTCGGTCTTGTACACGCGGTGGCCGAATCCCATGATGCGCTCGCCGCGGTTGACGGCGTCGACGAGGTAGGGGCGCGCGTTCTCGGGCGTGCCGATCGCATCGAGGAGGTCGAGCGCGCGCGACGGTGCGCCACCGTGCAACGGTCCCGACAGCGCACCGACGCCGCCGACGACCGCGGCACCGACGTCGGCACCAGTCGACACGATCACCCGCGCGGTGAACGTCGACGCGTTGAAACCGTGATCGATGGTGGTGATCTGGTACTGCTCGACGGCTCGTGCGATCTCGGGATCGGATTCCTCGCCGTTGAGCATCCAGAGGTAGTTGGCGCCGTACCCGAGGTCGTCGCGCGGCTCGATCGGCTCGAGCCCTTCCTTGTGCCGGTGCAACGCCATGATGAGCGTCGGCGTCACGGCGCACATTTGCAGCGCGTTGGCGCGGCGCTCGTCGGCCGGGATGTCGAGGGTCGGCTTGAACCCCTGCGACGCGGCGACGAGCGACAGTGCGGTGCGCAGCCCTTCCATCACCGACGACGACGCTTGTGCGATCGCAGGAAGCACAGGCTGAACCGTTTCGGGGATGGTGCGATACGGCGCGATCTGCTGCAGGAACGCGTCGCGCTCGGCGCGCGACGGCAGGTGGCCGTCGAACAACAGGAACCACACGTCTTCGAGCGTGCGCTTGTCAGCGAGCTCGACGGCGTTGTACTGCCGGTAGTGGTAGAAGCCCTGGAGGCCGCGGACGTCACCGACCGATGTCTCCGCGACGATCACGCCTTCCAGCCCCGGCGGTGCCTCGATGGTCGATGGGTGCACGACGGGCTGGATCTGCGCCAACTTCATGAGGTCGCGCATCGAGACGACACCGACGAGGCGATCGCCGTCGACGACGGGGATGTGGCGATAGCCGTGCGAGGCGAGCGACGCGAACGCGTCTTGCACGAACACATCTGGACCGAGACAGTCGGGGTCTTCGGTCATCCACTCGCTCACCTTCGTGCCGCTCGCGTCGGCACCGGACGCGGCGAAGCGCACGAGATCACGCTCGGTCAGGATCCCGATCGGACGCCCACCGTCCACGACGATCACGGACCCCACCCCACGGTCGCGCATGCGACTCGAAGCGTGAGCCAACGTCTCCGAGGGAACCGCAGTGACCGGGGGTGCGCTCATCACCTCGGCCACCGTGCGTGTGGGTGTGCCCTCGGCCATGCTGCCTCCTCGACGATTTTCGCAGTCCGCATGAGCCTATGCAGCCACGCTGCGAAAGCGATCGTTCATGCGATCGTGACGATGTGGATACGCCCGAGTCGATCGCCGGACACATCGGTTTCATATCGTTCGGGCATGTCGGTGATCGTGTTCCTACGGAGTCTCGGAAACGACGGAGCCGTCTCGAACGCACGCCGGCTCGCCGACCAGCGCGCCGCGGAGGAATGGACGGTCGCGGTGGTCTCGGGCCGGCTCGACGAGGTCGCTTCGATCAGCGATCGGCCGGCGTCAGCCGCGTGACCACGGTGCCGCCCAGCCGGTGGAACTCCTCGCCGGCCCGATGGAACAGCTCGGCCATTCGCTGATCGGGCTCGTCTCGTAGATCCAGAACGACGCGCCAGTTGCGTCCGACGCCAGGATGCGCGCGCTCGAGCTCACCGTCCGCGACGAACGCGAGGTAGTTGTACAACTTCTCCTGTGTGAGGAGGAGGAGATGGTCGGACCCATCCCAGTCCGCGGTCTGCTCGACGTGCAGCTCGACGATGCCGGCACCATCGACGGTCATCGCGTCGATGGTGCCGGGATTGAGGATGCCGCCGGGGTCGTCGGTCACGGCTCGAACGCGGCGTAGTAGTTCTCCCCGCCGCCGATCGCCTTGACGTCGTCCAGCCAGTTGCCCTCGTAGGCCTCGGTCGGACCTTGCATCAGATCGCTCGGCTCGCCGGGCGGCGTGGTGGCGATGCTCCACGCCTGCCGTTTGTAGGTCCAGTTCGCCGGATCGAGTCGGTGCGCCTCGCGCCACCAACGCTCGGCGCCGGCCTGATCACCGTTGACATGACAGTCCCGACCGAGCTCGAAGCACGCAGCTGCTTCGGCCTCGTCATGTCCGCGCGGCTGCGAACGCGCGACGACTTCGTCAGACACGAGCGCGTACGTGCTCGCGTCACCCTTGTCGATCCAGTCGAGCAGCGCAGCGCGATACGCCGCGCTGTCGTCGCGGATGCACGTCACCTCGACGAGCATCTCATGGAGACGCTCCGGCAATCCTTCGGGCACCTGCATGTCGCGCAGCGCGCTCGGTCTCGACGCTCGCCGACTCGGCCGGGCGGACGATCGTTCCTTCCTCGTTGATCCACACCGCCATCGGAACGTTGACGAAGCCGAAGAGCTCGTCGCTGATGTGGCGCTCGTCGATCAGCGACGGATGATCAGGCTGCGCGGCTTCGATCCACTGACGGGCCGACGCGGCGCCACCCGCGTCGAGCGCGACGGTCACGACCTCGAGGCCATTGTCGTGCTGTTCCGCCCTCAGTGCCTGCCACCCGGGCAGGCTCGCACGACAACCTCACCATGACGCCCACGCGACGAGCAGCACCTTCTGGCCGCGGAGCGACGACAGCTTGAACACGTTGCCGTCCACATCCGGCAACTCGAGCTCGGGTGCTTCAGCCGTCGCGAGCGCCCGGCCACCGAGCGTCGAGGGGCCGAGCGCCCACACACCGCGTTGCTCGTCGTGGACGAGCGGCGCGCCGAGGCGGGCTGCGACCGCGTCGAGCCTGATTCGATCGTCGCCCGCACGCGCTTGCGTCGGCAGCGGGACGCAGACGTCGCCCCGGCAGGCGCCTTCGGGCTTGATGGCCCAGCCGGTCGCCGCCTCGAAGGCCGAGGAATCCGTCTCGAGCGACGTCGTCAGCACGTTCGAATCGTAGGCTGGCCGCCATGGATCAAGCCCCCAGAGCCGGCGACCCGGCCGACGAGTCCGTCGCCAAGCCCGACGACGAGTGGCGGGACGAGCTGACACCTGAGCAGTACGAAGTCCTGCGGCGCAAGGGAACCGAGTCACCGTTCTCCGGCAAGTACGTCTACAACCACGACGACGGCATGTACCGGTGCGCGGCATGCGGCGCAGATCTCTTCGCGTCCGATACCAAGTTCGACTCCGGCACCGGCTGGCCCAGCTTCACATCACCGGCCATCGCCGAGCACGTGAAGACCGAAGACGACAACGCGCACGGCATGCATCGCATCGAGGTGATGTGCGCCCGGTGCGGCGGTCACCTGGGCCATGTCTTCCCCGATGGCCCGGGGCCGACCGGTCTTCGGTACTGCATCAACTCGGTTTCACTCGATTTCGAGCCGTCGGCGGAAGGTTCGGAAACGACGAACGCCTGATGGCTCATCTCATCCGCCGGAGCCGCCCAGAATTGCGTCGTCCCGTGCTCGTGGCGGGGTTCGAGGGCTGGAACGACGCGGGTGAAGCGGCGTCGTTCGCGGCGCGGTTCCTGTCCGAGCGATGGGAAGCGGACGTGTTCGCGGAGATCGATCCCGAGGACTTCTTCGACTTCACCTCGACCCGTCCGCAAGTGCAACTCGACGAAGGGATGCAGCGCGACATCGTGTGGCCGTCGACCGAGCTGTCGGCCGCGTCGATCCCCGGCGGTGATCGCGACGTCATCTTCCTCGTCGGCACGGAGCCGCAGTTGCGGTGGCGCACGTTCTGCGATGAGATCGTCGCGGTGGCGGGCGAGCACGACGTACGGCTCGTGGTGACGCTGGGCGCGCTGCTCGCCGAGGTACCGCACAGCCGGCCCGTGAACGTCGTCGGCACGACGCAGGATCCGGATCTCGTCCGCTCGCTCGGGCTGCAGCAGTCGTCGTACGAAGGGCCGACGGGCATCGTGGGCGTGTTGCACGACGCGTTCCGGCGCGTGGGCGTCCCGTCGGTCTCGTTGTGGGCGACGGTCCCGACCTATGTGCCGAGCGCGCCGTCGCCGAAGGCGGCACTCGCGTTGATCGAGCGGCTGTCGACGTTGCTGCGCGCGCCGGTGGCGACCACCGACCTCGAGATCGCGTCAGCGGCATATGAGCGCCAGATCGACGAGCTGGTCGCCGAGGACGACGACACCGCCGCGTACGTCGCCCGCCTCGAGGAGACCGCCGACGAAGAGGCGGCCAACTCTGCGTTCGTTGAGAGCGCCGGATCCGGCGACCTCATCGAGGAAGTCGAACGCTTCCTGCGCGACAACCCCGGCGACTGACCCACAGCGCGAATGTTGGATGGAAACGGGCGCCAGAGCGCCCGTTTCTCCCCGGAGTTCGCGAGCTCAGGCCGGTGCGGGGGCGAACCTCGGCCGTTTCTCCCGGAGTTGACGAGCTCAGGCCGGTGCGGGGGCAAACCTCGGCCAGGGCTGCACCGTTTCGAAGATGCGGGCGAGCCGCAGGGGGACCTCGTCGTGATGGCGACGGGCCGTCACTTGGAGACCGACCGGGAGGCCGTCGGACGTCAGTCCGCACGGGATCGACACCGCCGGGTTCCAGCAGAGGTTGCCGAGCATCGTGAACGGCGTCGACATCGCGCCGTTGCCGGTGTCGACGCCGGCGATCACCGACGGCGGCGGTCCTTCCGCGGCGAACGCCGGTACCGCCGTGGTCGGACACAGCACGACGTCCACGTCGGCGAACAGCGCCGCACATTCGAGCTCGAGCTGCTCGCGCGCCTTGATGGCGCGCGCGTACTTCTGCAACGTCTCGCTCTCGGTCTGCTCGAGTGAACGGCGGGTCCACAATGTGAAGTCGTCGGCACGCGACGGCCACATGTCCCGTTCGATCTCGAGCCACAACGTGATCGCGCCGGTGGTCAACCACGCGCGCACCGGATCGGTGAACTGGATCGGCTGTTCGTCCACGATCAACCCCGCGGCGCCGGCAAGCGTGGACGCCGCGGCTTGCACGATCTCGGCAACCTCGGGATCGACGGTCGCGAAACCGAGGTCGAGCGACCATCGCGCCCGCAGACCACGCACGTCGACGGTCTCGATCGCGTTCTCGTAGTTCATCGGCGCTGGCGGCAACGAGAAGCGGTCACGGTCGTCCGGTCCTGCGAGCACATCGAGGATGCGCGCGCTATCCGCGACGGTCGTGGTGAGCGAACCGCGCACGCTGGTGTTGTTGCCGGTCGGACCGGGGATCGGGATGCGACCGTGGCTGCACTTGTGGCCGAGCAGGCCGGTGAAGGAAGCCGGGATCCGGATCGAGCCGCCGCCGTCCGACGCCGTGCCGAACGGGATGATCCCCGCCGCGACCGCGGCCGCGGTGCCGCCACTCGAACCACCCGGGGTGCGGCTCGTGTCCCACGGATTGCGGGTGACACCGTGCACCTTCGTCTTCGTGAAGTTGAGCGTGCCGAACTCTGGCGTGGACGTCTTGCCGACGGCGATCGCGCCGGCCGCCTTGAGCCGAGCCACGTTGATGTCGTCCTCCGCCTCGGGCCCGCGGCCGGCGAACGGAACGGACCCGTAGTCGGTCGGCATGCCCTTACATCGCTCGAGGTCCTTGACGCCGAACGGCACACCGGCGAGCGGCCCGGGATCGTGGCCGCGCGCCACCGCTTCGTCCACGGCCGTCGCGGCCTCTCGGGCCAGGTCGGCGTCGAGGTGGACGAAGGCGTTCAGCCGCTCGTTGCCGGCTTCGATCCTCGTGAGGTAGTCGTCGAGCACCTCGACCGCCTTGCGCTCGCCTCGGCGCACGGACTCGGCCAACTCGATGACCGTCGGCTCGTTGGAATCGCTCATGGCGCGAACCTTACGACTCGATCAAGGATGCAATCCTGCCGGCGCGAGTGCGGACACCGCGTTCGGGAACACCGATGTGAGCGCGGCAAGGGCATCTGCGGGCGTGGCGATGCGAAATGCGTTGTGCGCGACGTACTGGCGTAGCGCGCAATCGACCTGATCCACCGTTCCGAGGGACGCGACCGCATTGGCGCCCTGCACGTACAGCCCTTCGTAGTAGTCGGATCCGTGGTCGTCCCAGAACGTCATCGGATCACCGGCGTGCCCGCGCACCGCCCGCGGGATGAGGTCGTCGGCGTGCCGCGCCAGCGATCCGACCTGCACGAACTCGGCGTAGGACGCGAGCGACTCGTCGAGCCACGGATCACGCGCTTGGTCATTGCCGACGAGCGAGTAGAACCACTGGTGCGCGAGCTCGTGGACGACGGATCGGTCCTCGGACCCTGGTCCTTGCATCACGTGCAAGGGGAACTCGATGCCACCCGTGAGCCCTGGCGTCATCGCCACCGTGTAGACGGGCCACGGGAACGCGCCGAACCGTGACTCGTAGTTCGGCAACGCATCCGCGATGAGCGCGAGGTCGTGGTGCGGATCCTCGTTGACCGACCGATCGACGCCGACGGTGACGTGGACGCCGGCCACGTCCTGCTCGGCGATCTTGAAGTGACCGACGCTGAACGCGACGTCGCGCACGGCGGACGCGCGCCAACGTCCGTCGTCGCCGTGCACGCCGGTGCCGAGCACGTCGTATCCCGGTGGCGCCGTCACCGCGACGTCGTAGTCCGCAACCGGTGACGTCGCCGTCTCGCCATGGATCGCAGTCGATGGTTCCGTCGCCCAACCGACGCCCGGCTCCCACGCGAGCAATGGAAGGAACGACCCGAGCCTCATCGTGTCGCTGCCGTGCGCGACACGATCGTTGTCGTTGCCGGGGACCGTCAGCGTGAACGCCAGCCGCACGACGACGGTCGCACCCGCTGCGGCGCTCGTCGCGACGTGCACCGTCGTCGAGTCCGTCACGTTGGTGGCGAGCGCGGCACCGGTCGATCCGTCGGTGACCTGATCGACGGTCATGTGCGCGCCGCTCGCCGCTGGGACCGGAGCGTTCGGCCACAAGCGGAAGATCATCTCGTTGATCGGCAGGTCTGGCGTGAAGGTCACGAGCACCGAGCCGCTCACCGTCGACGAGGGTGGGTCGACGGTGACGGTCGCCTCGTACCGAGGGCGATGAGGATCGGGCTCGGCGAGCGGGCCCGGATCGGGGCAACCGGGGATGGACGACAACGGGCTGACCGTCGTCGTGGTCGCCGGGAGTGTCGTCGTGGTGGACGGGGGCGCCGACGAAAGCGACGCCGGAGACGATGAGGCAGCAGCGATGGGGCGCGCGCCGTCGTGGCAACCGCACAGCGCCACTGCCTCGACAGCGGCAAGGAGCGCGACCCACCGACGCATCGAGGAATCGTGGCAGAGCTACGGTGCGCCCGTGCCTCGCCGCTCCTCGACCTCGGTGTGGCGCGCCACGGCCGCGGTCATCGTCGCGCTCGACGAACGGTTCGGCGAACCGGTCGACGCCTACGTCAACGGATCACAGACGTGGCTGCGCGACGACGGACCCGGCGGCGTCACGCTCGAATGGCGACTGCATCCGGTCGCGGCCTACCGGAAGCCTGCCGCGCTCGACACGTACGAGGTCTTCACGTCCGTCGCACTCGCGATCGAGACGGGCGCCGAGCTTCCTGCGCCGCTCGAGTCATTGTGGGACGGACTCGAGGTGTTCGCCGCGTACGACGATGAAGAGATCGAACCGGCACCGCTCGCCGCTGCCGCGGAGGCAGCTCTCGGAATCGAGCCCGATCGCAGCGGCCTGGTCGATCACGAGGCGATAGGTGACGAATGGGAGCGCTCGCGCGGCGCGATCTCGATCGCCGACGCGCTCTTCGAACAACTCAGTGACTGAGCCAGGGTTTGTCGCGCGGTTCGTCGAAGAGCGGCTCGATCTTCTCGCCCCGAATGGCGGCGAAGGCGACGTCGCCCCAACGTGGAAATCCGGCGAGCGGCCACGGCAGCTCGTCCTGTGCGAACCAGCCCACGTCGGCGCACTCCAGCGGGTGAGCCGCGAGATCGCCGCCGATGGCACGGCAGTGGAAGAGCAACAGGTACATCGGGATCCGCGTGAACCCGAGGCGTAGGCCGTCGAGCACACCGATCATGCGGACGACTTCGATGTCGATGCCCGTCTCTTCGTGCACTTCCTTGACCGCGACCTCGGCCGGTGAGTATCCGATGTCCGCCCATCCGGTCGGGTACAGCCACACGAGCGAGTCGGACCGCTGCACGAGGAGGATCTCCTCCTTGTCGTTGCCGACGATCGCGGCAACCGCGACCTTGGGCGTGACGTAGCCGGGGACACCTTCGCCGACCATGCCGAGCCACTCCTCGACCTTGTGCTCGTGATCGAAGTCGCCACCGCCGGCGGCGTGAGCGATGTCCGCCGCGACCGCGAGGACCTCCTCGAACCGCTCGCGCTCGTACAGGTTCTCGGTGAAGCCGAGACCGGTGCGGGCGATGCCGGACAGCGCTTCCGCCCAGCGATGCAGGTCTTGTGTCGTCGCGCGCCGCGGCGCGTCGTCGCCGTCCGTTTCGGGCATCGGGCTCAACCTATCCCGGCGATGAAGACGTCGAATTCAGGGGAGAAACGGGTGCCCTGGCGCCCGTTTCCATCCAACATTCGCAGGGCGCGGCGACGTGATCAGAGCTTGGACAGAATCACGCGAGCCGCTGTCGCGAGGGGATCCCATACGGAGCTGACCGGCGGGGCGTAACCGAAGTCGAGATCGACGAGCTGCTGTGCGTCCATCTCCGCAGTGATCGCCGCCGCCGCCACGTCGATCCGCTTGGCTGCTCCTCGTCCCCCGAGGATCTGCGCGCCGATGAGGCGTCCGGTCCCCCGCTCGGCGAGCAGCTTCACCGTGATCTTCGGCGGATTGGGCATGTACCTCGACGACGTGGTGCTGTCGATGGCGGCCACGACGTATTCGAACGCGGCCTCCGCCGCTTCTCGTTCGTTGAGGCCGGTGCGCGCGATCTCGGTTCCGCACACGCGCGTGATCGCCGTACCGAGCACACCTGGGAACGTGGCGTAGCGGCCACCGATGTTGCTCCCCGCGACGCGTGCCTGGCGGTTGGCGACGGTGCCGAGCGCGACGTGGACGGGACGACGGCTGACGATATGGAAGGACTCCGCGCAATCGCCTGCAGCCCACACGTCCGGCGCGCTCGTGCGTTGTCGGCGGTCGACCCGCACCGAGCGGCGTACACCCAGCTCGATGCCCGCGTCGGCCGCGAGCTCGCTGTTGGGCTCGACGCCGATGCCGAGGATCACGAGATCGGCCCGGATCGTTCCGTTGTCCGTGTGCACCGCGCCGGATTCGAAGCCCGTCACCTTCGTACCGAGCCGGACGTCGATGCCGAGCTTGCGCATGGCCTCCTCGATGGGCTCGGCCATGTCGGGATCGAGCGTTCCCATGACGTGGGGCCGGCCCTCGACCAGGGTCACGTTGCTCCGACGCTCGACGAAGGCTTCGGCCAGCTCGAGGCCGATGTAGCCGCCGCCGACGACGACCACGTCCCGGCACGCATGGGTCTCCGCGGCGTGCAGCAGGTCGGTCGCATCCGCCAGCGTCTGCACGCCGTGCACGAAGGGCAAGCCGATGCCCGGAAGGTCGGGGCGGATCGGACGTGCTCCCATGCCGAGGACCAGCACGTCGAAGGGGACCTGGATCGTCCGACCGTGTCCATGATCCCGGACCTCGAGCCGGCCTGCGGCGAGATCGATCCCCATGACCTCGTGGCGAAGGCGCACGTCGATCAGCGAGCGATCTCTGTGCTCCTGCGGCGAGCGGGCCACGAGTTGGTCGATGGACTCGACCTCGCCGCTCACGACGTAGGGGATGCCGCAGGCCGAGTAACTGGTCCACGGCGTCTTCTCGAAGGCGACGATCTCGAGTGACGGGTCGAGTCGCCGAGCCTGAGTGGCGGCCGCCATACCACCGGCGTCGCCCCCGATGATCGCGAGCCGAGTCGCCACGGGCCCCGAGACTACGCAACCATCCGAGGACGGACTGCAAGACTGTGCGCCGTGGCCGTACGCGAGGACTGCCGGCACTACTCGACGCGAACCGTCGGGTCGGGCGAAGTGGTGCAGCGTTGTCGCGTCGACGCCAACGACACGGCGCCGTTCGCCTGTCCCGAGCACTGCATCTTCTTCGAGAGCCGTTCGATCGCCGACGCCGGGTGGCAGCGGTTCGAGCGTGACGACGACGAGGAGTAGAAGTCAGCAGTGCGGGTGACGGCGAAGGTCGACTACACGGTTCGTGCCGCGATCGAACTGGCCGAGGCCGACCGCAGCAATCCCATCAAGGGCGAACGGATCGCCCGCGAGCAGGGCATACCGATCAAGTACCTCGAGAACATCCTGGGCGAGCTCAAGCGGTCCGGGCTGGTCGGTAGCCAACGGGGCGCCGAAGGCGGTTACTGGCTGGCGCGCCCCGCCGACGAGGTCACGGTCGCCGAGCTGATCCGGGCGGTCGAGGGACCGCTCGCCAACGTGCGGGGTTTGCGTCCCGAAGAAGTCGAGTTCGAGGGCAAGGCGATCCCCTTGCAACGGATGTGGGTGTCGGTGCGCGCCAGCCTCCGATCCGTGCTCGAAGCCGTCACCGTGGCGGACCTCGTCTCCGGCAAGCTGCCCCCCGACGTCGACGCGCTCGCCGACGATCCCGACGCCTGGGAGCCGCACTAACTGTCCCGCAACCGCGCCGCGCCGCTTGGGCGTCCCGTCATCCCCTCGATGACACATCGCCCGGGCGATGCCATCATCGACGGCGTGTTGCGGTGGATGGATACGGGCGACGCCGAGCTCGTGCTGGATGCGTCACCACTGTTCGACCATGCCGCGAGCATCGAGTGGACGCGCGAGTTCCTCGCGCACGACGGCCATCACCTCTGCATCGCGTACGAGGACGGCGTCGCGGCCGGGTTCGTATCCGGCGTCGAGATGACCCATCCGGACAAGGGGACCGAGATGTTCCTCTACGAGCTCGGCGTCGACGAGCGCTTTCGGGGTCGTGGTATCGGACGCTCACTCGTCGCCGCCCTTGCCGAACGCGCCGCGGGGCGCGGCTGCTACGGCATGTGGGTTCTGACGGACCGAACCAACACCGCCGCGCTCGCCACGTACACCTCTGCCGGCGCGCTCGACGAGGGCGACCAGGTGATGCTCGGCTGGCGATTCACCGACGCTCGGGGCGACGGCGGGTGAGGTGGATGTGCGCCTTCGCCGCGCCCCACTCCAGGCCAGCGTCGTGCAAGGACGGATCGACATCGTCGAACGTCGCCGGCGCGAGGTCGTAGACATCGTCCGGGAAGGCGCGCTCGGCGAACTCGTCGCGCTGCACGGGCGGCACCCCCGCCTCGCGTAGCACCGCCGTCGGGTAGCGCACCGCGCCGCGCAACACGGACAAGGGGTTCGCGCGTTGCTCGTCGACGTCGAGCGCGAGCAGTGCTCGCAGCTCAGACCCCACCTCGACACGCGCCTGTTGACCGACCGCGTGCGCTTGGTCGAGCAGCTTCGGATCCGCGGCTCCCGACCACGCGACGAGACGATCGCGTACGCAACGCACGACCCAGTCCGCGAGCACCTCGTCGATGCCGAGCACCAGCGTGCTCGTCAGCTCCTCGAATCGCCGCTGGTCGTCGGGGTTGGCCTCGGACGGCATCGCGACCATCCTTTCGATGGTGAGGATCCTGGCGCAATCGGTGTTCGAAGGGATCGTGTACCAGTGCTTGCCCTTGGACCTGTCGAATCCCTGCCGTCCCACGCTCGAGGTCGATGCGCTGCTCCGGCCGGGAGATGCCGATGCCGAAGCCGGACCGCTCCTGCTGCCCGTTGCGGATTACATCCGCATGCTCGGTATCGAGGTGGCTCGACCCTGCCTGCACGAGCTGGTGGCGAGGGGTCGCATCACGACGCGGCTCGACGTCGAGCACATCTCGTTCCCGACATGGACGCCTTATGAGTGACGCTGCGGCGACTCGTTGACGAGCGCGGCGTTGAGGTTGCCGGAGCGCAGCCCTTCGAGGTCGAGCGTGACGTACCGGTAACCCGCGGCCTTCACCACGGCGATGACATCCGCACGGCGCGCGAGGGCTGCCGACAGATCATCGATCGGCACCTCGATGCGCGCCGAGTCCTCGTAGTGACGGACGCGCACATCACGGAAGCCGAGGGCGTGCAGGCCGCGTTCTGCGCGTTCGACGCGCGACAGCACCTCGACGCTCACCGTCGTCCCATAGGGCACGCGTGACGCGAGACAAGCCGCGGCCGGCTTGTCCCACGTCCGAAGTCCGAGCTGCTTCGACCAGGCGCGCACGTCGGCCTTGGTGAAGCCGGCGTCGACCAACGGGAACACCGCGCCCCGCTCTCCCGCGGCGCGCTGGCCAGGACGATGATCTCCGAGATCGTCGACGTTGACCCCGAGCGCGATCGTCGCGCCGGTCGACTCGGCCAGCGGCTCGAGCGCGTCCATCAACGACGCCTTGCACCAGTAACAACGGTCGCCGTCGTTGACGCGGTAGGCCGCCTGTTCCATCTCGTCGGTCTCGACCTCGAGCCAGGGGAGCGACCACTCACTGGCGAGTGCACGGCAGTCGTCGCGTTCTTCGCCGGCCAGCGACGGCGACACCGCGGTGGCCGCCACCACTCGCGAAGAACCCAGCGTGTCGTTCGCCATCCATGCGAGGAACGCGCTGTCCGCGCCACCACTGAACGCGACCACGACCGAGTCGAGCTCACGGAGCCGAGACCGGAGCACGTCGAGGTCACCCATCCAACACCTCGATGCGGATGCGCTTGTTGCCTTTGCCCTTCGACTCCGTCTTCACCACACGGATGCGTCCGACCTCGTCCGTGCTGCGCACGTGGGTGCCGCCGTCGGCCTGCTTGTCGAGCCCGACGATGTCGACGACACGGATCTCCGCGACCGACTCGGGGATCATGTTGACCTTGGTGCGAATCAGGTCCTCGTCCTCGACTGCGGTCTCGCGCGGAAGGAACGAGACCTCGATCGGACGGGCGGCGGTCAGTTCGTCGTTGACGAGCTCTTCGACCCGTGGACCGAAGCCCCCGGGCAACGGATCGAACTCGAAGTCCATCCGCGCCGAAAGCGGCTCCATGTTGCCGCCTGTGACCGCGGTGCCCCACTCGTTCCAGATGACGCCGCACAACACGTGCAACGCGGTGTGCGTGCGCATGAGTGCATGACGGCGATCCCAGTCGACCGCCAGAAGGACGGCGTCACCCACCGCCGGCGCGGCGCCCTCGATCGTGTGCCAGACGGTGCCGCCTTCCTTGCGCACGTCGAGGACCCGCGCGTCGCCAAGCGTTCCGGTGTCGTGCGGCTGGCCGCCGCCGGTCGGGTAGAAGATCGTTCGATCGAGCGCGACGCGAACACCGTCGACGCCGACGACCGACGCGTCGGTCTCGGTCAGGTAGGCATCGCGCAGGAAGAGCAGATCGGTCGGCTGCCCGTCGTCGTTCACGCGCGAAGTCCGAGAGTCTCCAGCAGCTCTTCCACCGGCGCGACCATGCCGGTGTAGAAGGTGCCGAACTCGGCGTAGGTCGCCGACGCCTCGTCGAACCGCATCGTGTAGACGACATCCTTCAGGTCGTCCGGACGCTCGGCGAACAACGTGACGCCCCACTCCCAGTCGTCGAGACCGGTCGAGCCGGTGATGAGCTGCAGCACCCGCCCGGCGAACGTGCGGCCCGTCTTGCCGTGGCCGCGCATCAACTGGTCGCGCTCGTCGTACGGAAGCGTGTACCAGTTCTGGCCGATGTTGCGGCGCTTTGACATCGGATAGAAGCACCACGCCTGCTTGCCCTCGGGCGGCAGCTGCGGATACAGGCGCCTCTGCTTCAACTCCTCGGGAACGCCCTGCGCGTACTCCGACACCTCGGTGAGCGAGACGTATGAGTCGACCATGTCGAGGCCGGCGGCGACGAGATCGCTCTGCAGCCTGCGCAGGCGCCAGAGGTCGGGGCCGAGCGCCATGAACCCGAGGTCGGCCTTGTGCCCCAGCAACGCCACGGTGATGACCTGGTGATCGTCGGCCTCGCACGACTTCACGGCCGCGACGATCGCTTCCGGATCGGCGAGCGGGCCTGGCTTGCAGAACAGGTGAAGAACGCCCCACCCGGTCGCCGGCGTCAGCGGTTGTTGCACCGCGTGAGTCTACGAATCGCCATTCGCTCCCCTCTCATCACGGTTGTGGCCGCTCGGCGTAGAGATTGAGGCGGCCCGGTCGGGCGAACCCGGCAAGCGTCATGCCGGCGGCGTGGGCCGCCTCGACCGCCAGGCTCGACGGGGCGCTCACCGCGACGAGAGCCGGGAAGCCCGCCGCCCACGCCTTCTGGACCAGTTCGAAGCTGGCGCGGCCGCTGACCCAGAGCCCGAGGTCGCGTGCGGGCAGGGCCCCGTCGAGGAGGAGTCGACCGACGATCTTGTCCACCGCGTTGTGGCGGCCGATGTCCTCGCGGACGAGCACGGGCTCGCCCGTGCGATCGAACGCGGCCGCGGCATGGACCCCGCCCGTGGTGGCGAAGAGCTTCTGCGCGGCGCGGACACGCTCGGGCATCGCGGCGAGCACGGCCACGGGGATGGGAGCGGCGTCGGGGAGGGGCCGCAGGCGGGCGCGGAGGTCGGCGATCGAGAGCGAGCCGCACAACCCGCACGACGAGGTCGTCGACGTCAGGCGCGGTTGCGGGACGGGCGCCCGCCCACCGGTCTCGACGGTGACGACGTTGAAGTCGGCGTCCGCGCCGGTGCGGTTGTCGGCGCAGTAGCGGCACTGCAACACCGGTGCGCCGTCGAGCAGCCCGTCCGTGAAGCAGAACCCGACGGCGAGCTCGAAGTCGTCGCCCGGTGTGCGCATCGTGGTCGTGACCACATGACCGTCGAGGCGGATCTCGAGCGGTTCCTCGACGATGAGCTCATCCGGCTCGCGTCGCGGCCGCTGTTCGTCCTCGATCCGCTGAACGAGCACCCGCTGGGTACGGCCGCGACCCATCCCGGCAGGCTACGGGCGCAAAACGCGGACGTCGCACGTGCATCCGCCTGTCAAACGACAGGCCAACGCACGTGCGACGCCGAAGACAGCAGGCCGGGGGCGAACCCGGAGACGGGCTAGAAGTCCTCCATGCCTCCACCGGGCATGGCGGGCGCCTTGTCCTCGGGCTTGTCGGCGATGACGGCCTCGGTGGTGAGGAAGAGCGCCGCGATCGAGGCTGCGTTCTGCAGCGCCGAGCGGGTCACCTTGGTCGCGTCGGGCACGCCGGCCTTCAGCAGGTCCTCGTACTCGCCCGTCGCGGCATTGAGACCGTTGGAGCCGTCGAGGTTCTTCACCTTCTCGACGACCACGCCACCCTCGAGACCGGCGTTGACCGCGATCTGCTTGAGCGGCTCCTCGACCGCCTTGGCGACGATCTTCGCTCCGGTCGACTCGTCACCGTCGAGCTTCTCGGAGGCGGTCAGGATCGCCGACTGCGAACGCAGCAGCGCCACACCACCACCGGGGACGATGCCCTCCTCGACAGCGGCCTTCGTGGTCGAGACCGCGTCCTCGATGCGATGCTTCTTCTCCTTCAGCTCGACCTCGGTCGCAGCACCGACCTTGAGCACGGCAACGCCGCCGGACAGCTTGGCGAGGCGCTCCTGCAACTTCTCGCGGTCGTAGTCCGAGTCCGTGTTGTCGATCTCGTTCTTGATCTGCTGGATGCGGCCCTTGATCTCCTCGTCGCTGCCGGCGCCCTCGACGATGGTCGTCTCGTCCTTGGTGACGACGACCTTGCGGGCCCGACCGAGCAGGTCGAGCGTCGTGTTCTCGAGCTTGAGGCCGACCTCTTCGGTGATGACCTGGCCACCGGTGAGGATCGCCATGTCCTGCAGCATCGCCTTGCGGCGCTCACCGAAGCCGGGCGCCTTCACGCCGGACGACTTGAACGTGCCGCGGATCTTGTTCACGACGAGCGTGGCGAGTGCCTCGCCCTCGACGTCCTCGGCGATGATCACGAGCGGCTTGCCGCCCTGCATGACCTTTTCGAGCACCGGCAGCAGATCGCGCACGGCGGAGATCTTCGAGCCGACGAGCAGCACGTACGGATCGTCGAGCACGGCCTCCATGCGATCTGGGTCGGTGACGAAGTACGGCGAGATGTAGCCCTTGTCGAACCGCATGCCCTCGGTGAACTCGAGCTCCATGCCCATCGTGTTCGACTCTTCGACGGTGATCACACCGTCCTTGCCGACCTTGTCGATGGCGTCGGCGATCAGCTCGCCGATCTCGTAGTCGTTGTTGGCCGAGATCGCCGCGACCTGCGCGATCTGATCCTTCGACTCGACGTCCTTCGAGAGGGTCGCCAGGTTGGAGACCGCCGCCTCGACGGCCGCCTCGATGCCCTTCTTCAGCGACATCGGATTGGCGCCCGCGGCGACGTTGCGCAGACCCTCACGCACCATGGCCCACGCGAGAACCGTGGCCGTGGTCGTACCGTCACCGGCGACGTCGTCGGTCTTCTTGGCGACTTCCTTGACGAGCTCGGCCCCGATCTTCTCGTAGGGATCCTCGAGCTCGATCTCCTTGGCGACCGACACACCGTCCTTGGTGATGGTCGGCGCGCCCCACTTCTTCTCCAGCACGACGTTGCGGCCCTTGGGCCCGAGCGTGACGCGTACAGCGTCGGCCAGCTTGTTCATGCCGGCCTCGAGGGAGCGGCGGGCTTCCTCGTCGAACGCGATGATCTTCGGCATCGATCCCTCCGTGGGGTCTTGGCACTCTCGATTCGAGACTGCTAAATCCAACCACCTCCGGACGGCTTTAGCAACCGCACCGGCCGAGTGCTAAAGGATCAGAGGATGCGGATCGTGGTCATCGGCGCCGGGGTCGGCGGGTTGGGCTCCGCCCTGGCCCTGTCGAGGCTCGGCCACGAGGTGGTCGTCCTCGAACGGGACCGGACGCCCCTGCCCCGCGATCCGGACGAAGCCTTCGAGTGGGACCGGCGGGGCGCTCCACAGGTGCGGCACTCCCACGCGCTGCTGGCCCGCCTGCGCAACGTCGTACGGGACCGGTATCCGGACGTGCTCGAGGCTCTGTACGCCGCGGGGGCGACGGACTGGCCGCTCACGACCAACCTTCCCGAGACCATCGACGACCGTTCACCGAAGCCGGGCGACGAAGACCTCGTGATGCTGGCCTGCCGGCGGACGACCTTCGAGTGGGTGCTTCGCCGCGCCGTCCTCGCCGCGCCGCACGTGTCGCTGCTCGACGGCGTGGTGGTCGACGGCCTCGTGGGCGGGGCCGGGGCCGTCCGTGGGGTCGAGGCAACCGTCGAAGGCGAGTCACGCGTGTTCGACGCCGATCTCGTCGTGGCCGCGAACGGTCGACGGGGCGATGTGCCCGCGTGGCTCGGCCTGATCGGCGTGACCGTCGACGAGACGGTCGAGGACACGGGCATCATCTACCTGTCGCGCTTCTACCGGTTGCGCGAAGGAGCCGACGTTCCACCGGCGACGGGCGCGATCGGCGGCGACCTCGGGTACTTGAAGTACGCCACGTTCATCGGCGACAACCGCACGTTCTCGGTCACGTTCGCGACGCCGGTCGACGACGACGAGTTGCGATCTCGGCTGCTCGACCCGACGACGTTCGAGCGGGCGGCCAACGTGCTGCCGGCGACCCGTCCGTGGGTGGACACCGATCGCGCAGAACCGATCACGCCTGTACATGTCATGGCGAAGTTGCTGAACCGGCTCCGTCGCTTCACCGACGACAAAGGCAAGCCACTGGCGCGCGGCTTCGTCGCCGTCGGCGACGCGCACACATGCACCAACCCGCTGTACGGCCGCGGCTGCTCATTGGCGATGGTGCAGGCGACCTTGCTCGCCGACGCGATCGACGCGCACGCCGGCGCCGTCGAGCACCTCGACGTGATCGCATCTGAGTACGAGCGCGCATCTGCCGAACACGTCGAGCCCTGGTACCACGCTTCAGTCATGTCCGACCGCGACAACCGCGAGCCGATCGACGCCGCGGACGCGGACGAGTCCGACCCGCGGGCATTCATGCGCGCGGTCATGCGCGATGGACTGGCACCGGCCATGCGAACGGATCAAGCGGTGCTGCGCGCGTTCCTCCGCACGTTCAACTTGCTCACGACACCGGACGCCGTGATGCGCGATGGCGATGTCATCACGAAGGTGCTCGCGGCCTACAACGACCGCGACGACCGTCCACCCGAACCGTTGCTCGGTCCGGCAACGCGCGAGGAGCTGCTGGCGCAGTTGTGAGCGACCCGGCGGCCCGCTTCCCCGCGAATTCCGGGGTGAAACGGGCGCCAGAACGCCCGTTTCCATCCAACATTCGGTCAGGCGTGGCCTCCGGCAACGGCCGGGATGATGGAGACGGTCTCGCCGTCGGGGACCTTGGTGTCGAGGCCCTCGAGGAACCGAACGTCGTCGTCGGCGACGAACACGTTGACGAAGCGGCGCAGTCCGTTCTCGTCGAGCAGGCGCTCCTCGAAGCCCGGGTGGGCGCTCTCGAGGTTGCCGATCACCTCGCCGACTGTGGCCCCTTCGACCTCGACCTCGGACTTGCCGCCGGTGAGAGTGCGCAGAGTGGTGGGGACACGGACCTTCACGCTCATGAACGCACCATAACGCCCACTTCTGGGTCGTCATTCCAGGTCCTCGATATCGTGCGCCCCGTGCGATCGGTCCCTCCGGCGCTTCGGACGTACCACCACGCGGACTTCGAGCTCGCCGAGCTGCGGTCCGCAAAGGTCGGACACGTCGTGTCGGTCTGCCTGCCGGCGCGCAACGAGGCGACGACGGTCGGAGCGATCGTCGAGACGATCAGAGCCCACCTGGTCGACGGTTGCTCGCTCGTCGACGAGATCCTCGTGGTCGACGATCACTCGACCGATGCGACGGCGCGGGTCGCCGCCGACGCGGGCGCGCGCGTGATCGCCGCGGCCGATGTGCTCCCCGATCACGGCGAAGGGCACGGCAAGGGCGCGGCCATGTGGAAGTCGCTGGCGGAAGCGGACGGCGACATCGTCGTGTGGTGCGATGCCGACGTCATCGGTTTCGAGTCGCACTTCGTCACCGGCTTGCTCGGTCCGCTGCTGACCCGACCCGAGATCGGTTTCGTGAAGGGCTTCTACGAGCGTCCTGTCGCCGACGCCGGCGACCGGGGCGGACGCGTCACCGAGCTCGTGGCGCGTCCGATGCTGTCGTTGCTGTTCCCCCATCTGACGTCGATCGTGCAACCCCTCGCAGGTGAATACGCAGGACGCCGGGAAGTGCTCGAACGCCTTCCGTTCGTGGAGGGCTATGGCGTCGACATCGCGCTGCTCATCGACATCGCCGACCGCATCGGCACGGCCGCGATGGCACAGGTCGATCTCGGCCGACGGGTGCATCGCAACCGCCCCCTCGACGAGTTGTCGCCGCAAGCGACCGCGATCCTGCAGACGATGCTCGCAAGAGCAGGACGGCCCGTACCCGCGGTCACGACGCTGCACCGGCCCGGCCTCGATCCCCTCGAAGTCGAAGTGGTCGAGCGGCCCCCGCTCCGGACCGTGACGGGCTGCACCGATGAACGGCGGGGCGCGTGAATCCGCCGGAACCGCCAGCCCTCGACCATCACGCAAATGCGGCTGAGTGCTCAAGTTCGCCCCTTCACGATCCGATCAAAGACAGGCGAAGGGCAACGGATCTCGGGAGCATCGATGAGTACAGCCCCACCCACTGAGCCGGACCCCCGCCGGCCCAGACGGCTCGCGTCTTCGGACCGATTGGCCGAGCTGGTGGTTCACCTGATCGACTGCTCGCCCGAACAGGCGATCGCGGCACTCGAGGCCGTGCAGACGTGCGACGCCGACGCCGACGCGGCGCTGGAGGTCGTGGCTCGGGCGATGTGCGCCATACGACGGGTCGACCTGCGCGACGACCCGGTCGATCTGGGCGAACGCCGATCGCAGCGCACGCCGATCGCCTGATCTCGCGAACCGGCTCTCGTGCCGAGCCAGGCAACGTGCGCGCCCTCGTCCACGGCGAGCCGCCCCACTAGCCTTCAAGCGTGGCCAAGGTCGAACGCCCGTCGACGCCGCTGTGGTGGTACGGACTCGTTGCGATCGCGGCGGTTCTCGCCGCGCTGTGGCTGGTCTCTGCCGCCATCGGGTTCGTGTTCGGACTGGTCAAGGTCGTCGTCGTGGTGGTCCTCGCGATCGCCGTCATCGGTTGGGCGGTCGGTAAGAAGACCTCCCGCTAACGGGCGAACTTCGCCAACCGCTCGCGCACCACGTCTTCGACGCACGCCGACGGATCGCGGCGCGCCTGCGTCTCGCCGAAGCGCTCGACCAACGACACCGCGTCGACGCGTGACTCTGCGTCGTCGAACACCTCACCCGCGACGACGAGCATCGGGACCCCCGCCGCGGCGGCGCGTTCGCCTACCCCGCCGACGACCTTGCCCTCGAACGACTGCGCGTCGAGGAACCCTTCACCGGTCACCACGAGGTCCGCCCCTTCGAGCGCCTCGTCGAGCTCCACTTCGTCGGCGACGAGATCGAACCCGTCCACGAGCGTGCCGCCGACCGCGGCGAGCGCACCGGCGAGGCCGCCCGCGGCGCCCGAGCCTTCGAGCGACCGCACGTCGACACCGTGCTCGTCGAGATACACCTGAGCGAGCCGCTCGAGCCGGCGACGGAGCAACTGGATCTGCGCGGGCGTTGCACCCTTCTGCTCCGCGAAGAGATCGGCGGCATCGATGAAGGTGGTGCGGACGTCGCAGGCCACCCGGAGCTCGATGCCGCGGAGGCGCTGCAGCGGATAGACGGCGCGGAGCGCGCCGAGGCCGCCGTCCGTCGTCGCCGAACCCCCGACGCCGACGATGATGCGGCGAGCGCCCGCGTCGAGGGCAGCCGCGATGAGCTCGCCGGTGCCGTACGTCGTCGCGGCAATCGGATCGTTCCCCTCGGCCCCGCCGACGAGCTCCAGGCCGGAGGCGAGTGCCATCTCGATCACGGCCCGCCGACCCTGGAACTGCCATCCGGCCTCGATCGGGTCGCCGAGCGGGCCGGACACCAGCGTCGATCGGTTGGCGCCCCCGAGCGCTTCGAGCGTTCCTTCACCACCATCGGCCATCGGGACCTGGTCGCACGCCCATCCGACCGACGCCGCGGCCGCGGCGATCGCCTGCGCGATCTCGGGCGCGCCCGCGGTGCCGCGGAACTTGTCCGGGGCGGCGACCACTCGCATGCCCATTAGTTTGCTCACTCGTGCCCGATCGGCCCGCCGTGATCCTGTCGAACCGCGGCCCGCTGTCGTTCCGCAGGGCCGAAGACGGCCAGCTGACGGCTCGGCGCGGGTCGGGTGGACTCGTCTCGGGCCTCGCGCCGCTGGTCGCCGGCACCGACGCGTTGTGGCTGGCGGCAGCTCTGTCGGACGAGGATCGCGAGGTCGCCGCCAGGCCGCAGGTCGCCGAAGCCGACGGTCTGCGGGTCCGCCTGCTGGCGCTCGATCCGGGCGTGTACCGGCAGTACTACGACGTGATCTGCAACGGAACCCTGTGGTTCTGCCTCCACGGGTTGTACGACCTACCCCGTCGACCCCGCATCGACCGCCATTGGCACGAGGCCTGGGACGCGTACCGATCGGTCAACGAAGCGTTCGCTGCGGCCACTGCAGAGGCGGCGCCGGAGGGGGCAGTGGTGCTCGTGCAGGACTACCACCTCGCGCTCGTCGGCGCGCGACTGCGAGCGCTGCGCCCCGATCTCGCGACCGTCCACTTCACCCACACGCCATGGTGCGATGTCGACGGCCTCCGGCCTCTGCCCTCCGCCGTCTCTCGGGAACTGGTCGGCGGCATCGCCGCGAACACCGCGTGCACGTTCCACACCCATCGATGGGCGGACGCGTTCACGGCTTCGCACCGGACGTTCGTGGGCGAGGCCGTCCCTCCGCGCGTCGGTGTGTCGCCCCTTGCGTCCGATCCCGATGATCTCGCGGCGACGGCAACCTCGCCGGCGTGCGAGGAGCAGCGAGCACAACTCACCGAGCTCGTCGGCGACCGCAAGTTGCTCGTGCGCGTCGATCGCATCGAGCTGTCGAAGAACATCCTGCGGGGCTTTCACGCCTTCGACGAGCTACTGACGTCACATCCCGAATGGCGCGAGCGGGCGGTGTTCTGCGCGCTCCTCTACGCGTCACGTCAAGGCTTGCCTGAGTACCTGGCGTACCGCCAGGAGGTCGAGGGGCTCGTCGACCGGATCAACACGAAGTGGGGCACGCCGTCGTGGACGCCGATCCTCTACGACGACACCGACGACTTCCCGCGTTCGATCGCGGCACTCCAGCTCGCGGACGCGGTGCTCGTGAACCCGATCCGTGACGGCCTCAACCTGGTGGCGAAAGAGGCGATCCTGGTCAGTGACGACGCCGTGCTCGTGCTTTCGACCGAGGCGGGGGCGTACGAAGAGCTCGGCGGTGCCGGTGCCATCGGTATCAACCCCTTCGATGTCGGCGCGACGGCCGACGCGCTGCACGAAGCGCTGACGATGGACGACACCGAACGAAAGCGGCGGCATGCACAGCTCCGTGCCGTCGCCATCAGTCGTACGCCGCGGGACTGGTTCCGCGAGCAACTGCTCGCCGTCGGCTGACCGAGGCGTCCGTTTCGTCTACAGCGTCGTCAGCAGTTCGAGCGCGCCGTCGGGCCCGTCGACCACGATGTCCGCGGCGTCGAGCAGCCCGGGAGGCGCCTCGTCGCTCCGAACGGCAACGCGTACCGTCTCGACGCCTTCCGCACCGAGCTCGTCGAGCGCGCGAAAGGCGGCGACGTCGCCGGCGTCGTCGCCCATGAAGACCACGCCGCGCAGCCCGCTCGCGAGGGCGCGCGCTGCGGTGCCCTTGTCCGCCGCGATCGGAGGATGCAGTTCGACCGAGCGGCGCGCGGCGCGCAGCACGAGCCCAGATCGCTGAGCTTCGTGTTCGGCGAACGAGTGCACCGCCGACTCCAGCTCGGGCCGGCGACGGTAGTGCAAGGTCAGTGACAGACCTTTCGACTCGACGTCCATGCCATCCGGTCCGCTCGCGCGCGACCGCAGTCACGTCATCGATGACCTCGCGCCATTGCGCTGCCTCGGGATGCTCTGTCCGCACGCCGTCGTGAACGACTTCGAGCCCGTACAGACCGGACAGCACGATCGCGTTCGGGAAGTGCTGCTGCAGGAACGAGACCGGCCGCCCCGACACGACCGCGACGGTTGCGTATCGACCCGCGAGCTCGGCGAGACGTTCGGGTACACCATCGACGGGTCGGGCTTCGGCGGGGTCCACGACGATGCGCGCCAACGTGCCGTCGAAGTCGGTGAGGATGCCGCTCTGTGACGGGTCGTCGCGCAGTGCTCGCAGGTCGCCCAACGGGAACGGCGACTTCGTGAGGTTCAGTTCGCCGCGGTGGTGGGGGTACCCGCCCCCGCGCCACCGGCAACGGGTGCGTCGGTGCCGATGATCACGACCACATTGGCGTCCTTCGGGTCACCGACCTCGGGCGGCGGCGGACTCGGCAACGGCTGCGCGGCGGATGGCGCGAGGCCCATCTTCGCCGCGATCTGCTGCGCATCAGCCGCGTACCCGGCGGTGTAGTACACGACCGACGCCGCGATCGGGGTTCCCGACGCGGCGTTGCCCGGATCGAGGGTGGTGTAGTTCGCTGCCTTCAGCTGGTCAGCGCCGGACTTGGCGATGCCGGACTTGCCGGACCCGTTCAGCACGAGCACCTTGACCGACGCGGGGTCGTGCGGCTGCGGGACGGTGGTGGCGGTGGTGCTCGTCTCGGTGTGCTTGACCGTCGACGGTGTGGTCGAACCGGCGCTGACGGGAGAGCCGCCATCCTTGAAGCTCTGGCCCAGCAGCACTGCGCCCAGCAGCACCGCGACCCCGATCAGCAGCGCGCCTCGAAGCGCGGGCGAGGTCGTCTTGGCGCCCGCAGCCGCGCGCTGGCCGCGGGACGCCACTAGGAGCTTCCCCCACGGTTGACGGAACGTCCCTCGTATCGGGCGCGGCGACGGCGATCACGCAGACGGCGCAGCCTTCGCACCACCAGAGGGTCGTAGTCCAGTGCCTCGGGCATGTCGAGCAATTCATTCAAGATCTCGTAGTACCGCGTACTCGACAGGTCGAAACGTTCGCGAATTGCGAGCTCTTTGGGACCGGGCTCGCTCCACCAGCTGCGCTCGAAGTCAAGGATCGCGCGATCTCGGTCGGTCAGAGCCATTCCCGTCAGGCTGCCCCGCCCGCCCACGCGAATCAAGCACCCCCCGCCCGCCGCTTGCCGTTCCGGGTCCCGGACTGATGCATCCGACGCAGGTCCGATCACGGCGATCATCGCGTTGGCTATCGGTTTCAACGAGATCGTTCGGGTCTCGGCCGCGCTGTTCCTCGCCGAAGGACGTCCCGGGCGCGCCGTCCCCGCGGCGTGGACGGCGGTGGGATTCGCGGCCGTCGTCGTACCCCTGTTGACCTGGCAGTGCGGCTTGGCCAGCGTGGCAGTCGCGAACCTCGTCGTGTACATCGTTATGGCCGTTCTGTACGGACGGCTCGCGTTGCGCCCGTCGTCGGCCTGACGGTGCGGCAATTACGCTCGCAGGTCCCCGCCCGAGTAGCTCAGCTGGTCAGAGCAGGCGCCTTGTAAGCGTCAGGTCGTCGGTTCGACTCCGACCTCGGGCTCCGCCTCGACCTGGTCACCGTGCGTGCCGCGTTGCCCTGCGAAGCCCGATGCCGAGCGCGATGGCGGACAACGCAATCGCGATCGTGACGGCAGTGCCTGCCGCGACACCGGTGGCTGCGAGGAAACCCCCGACGCCGGATGCCTGTGTTGACGCCTCGACCGTTGAGGGTGCAGTCGTCGTGGGCGGTGGAGTTGTCGGGGGCGGCGGACTTGTCGTTGCCGGTGGGACAGTCGTCGAGGGCGGCAGGTCGGTGTAGAGGTCGGTCACCTGGACAGTGGCGGTGTCGCCGACGCCGATGTTGAGTGGTGCGGTGGGCAGCCCGGAGGTGGTGGTGATGATGGTGGGGGTGTCGCCGTCGAGGGGTTGGGTGATGGTGCAGCGGGTGCCGACAGGGAGTCCACCGAGGAGGGCCGGATCGGCGGGCTGACTCGTGGCGATGGTCTGCGTGAGGGTGCGGCCGCTGTCACAGCTGACCACGAACTGCACGGTGCCGCGGCGGGGTTCGGCGGGACCGGTGAGGATCGTCTCGTCGAGCAGGCTGCCAGTCGGGATCGGTGTGTAGGTGTTCTTGACCGTGATGGTGGTGGTTTCGCCTGCGATCGCCTTGACGGTTCTGGTCTCCGGGTCGTAGCTGGTGCTGACGTTGACGCCGGAGGCGGCGCCGTTGTTCAGCTCGATGGCCTGGCATGTCGTGCCGGCCGGGAGTTCAGCATCGAACAGCGTGACCGGCCCAGGATTGCCCGGTGGGATGTCGAATTCGTGCACGTCGTCGTCGCAGGTCAAGCGGAGGCGGACGGTTCCTCGTGCGGCGGCGGCCGGGCCGTCGATGTTCTTGACGAGTTGAACGGTGCCAGGGGCGAACTGGTAGTCGTTGCCGACAGTGACGACGTTCAAGGATTGATTGATCGTGACGACGGGGCCGGGGTTGAAGTTGGGCCCGTTGACGAGCACGTCGTTGGCGGCGCCGGTGTTGGGCTCGGTGACGGTGCAGGTGGTGCCGAACGGGAGGGGTCCGACGTCGAGGGCGGTTAGCGGGTCCGTCGGGGTGTAGGTGGTGGAGGCGGTCGTGCCGTCGCTGCACTCGGCGGTGAGGGTGATGTCGCCACGGGAAGCGGCGGCCGCACCGGTGATCTGTTTGACGACCACGAGGCGACCGGTGTTGCGGGTGTAGTCGTCGAGGATCACCTCTGAAGCGGTGATCCCGGCCGGTATCGGATCGGTCGTGAATGGCAGCAGCGGTGCGGTTGCGACGGCGACGTCGGGGGTGCTGCCGTCGACGGGTTCGGTGATGGTGCAGGTGGACCCGGGCTCGAGCCCATCGACGGTGAAGGAGACGGGGGCTGTCGCGCCGGCAGGAATGTCGAACGTGTCGGTCGTGCCGTCGCTGCAGTTGACAGCAAGTTGTATGGGACCGTGCTGAGCCGCGCCGTCACCAGCGATGACCTTTGTGAGTACGAGCTCAACTGGTCGTAGCTGGTAGTCGTCGTTCACGACGACGGCGGTGTCGTCGCCGGGGGCGAGCGTGACCTCGCCCAGACCCGTGGTCGTCACGTCGACGGTGTCGGTGGCGCCGTCGAGTAGTTCGCTGAGGTTGCATGTTGTCGGCGCCGGGAGGCCGGCGAGCAGGAGGGGTGGTGGCGGCGCCGCGCCTGCGGGGATTTCGATCAGGGAGGTGTGTTCCGGGCCGCAGTCGACGACGATCGCGACGGGTCCGTGCTGGGCGGCGACGGGACCGGTGATGGTCTTCGTGACGGTGATCGACGCGGGGGCATGCTCGTACCGGTTCGTCAAGGTGGCGGTCGCCGAGCCTCCGCCCGGGATCGTGACGACCGCTGGCAGCGTCGGTGTCGTCGTGACCTGAACGGTCGAGGTGGCACCGTTGACGGGTTCGTCCACGACGCAGGTGGTCCCGGGCGACAGGCCGGTCACGGTGAACGGCCCGGCGCTTGTCGCCCCGGCCGAGATGGAAAACGTCGTCGTCGACCCTCCGCAAGTGGCGGTGATCTCGATGGGGCCCTGCTGGCCGGCGGCCGAGCCGGCGATGTCCTTGACGATGCTGAGCGAGCCTGCGACCGGTATGTAGGTGTTGACGATGGTGTTGGATTGGCGTTCACTCGGTCCGATCGTGACGGTCAGGGGCAGCGCGGGTGTCGTCGTCACGTTGAGGGCTGGGGTCGCACCGTTCGCCGGTTCGCTCACGACGCAAATCGTTCCCGCCGGGAGTCCGCCGACGACGAGCGGCGGGAGCGGCGAGCGCGGCGGATAGGTCTGGGTCACGGTCACGGGAGGCCCGACGGGCGGTGTGCATTCCGCGGTCACGACGACGGTGCCGCGGAACTCGTCGGCGCCGGCAGTCTCCTTCGTGACCGTCAGCGAACTGAGTACCGAGGTGTACGTGCTCGTCACGAAGGCGTTCACGTCGGCGCCGGCCGGAATGATGATCGGCTGGGCCGGCGAGATCACAGTCGCAACGTCCACGACGCCCGGAATGGCGCCGTCGGCGGTCTCGGTGACGGTGCACGACGCGCCGGCCCGGATCGGCGAGACGACCAGCGACGTCAAGTCGGCGCCCGGCGGATACGTGGCCGCGCCGACCACCGCACCGTCACACGACACCTCGATCGTCACAGGCCCCCGCAAGCCGGCGCCATCACCGCCTGCAACTTTCTGGACGATCAACCGCCCGGGCCGGAAGGTGTAGTTGTTGGTGACCGCGATCGTGGTCGGCCCGTCGACCTCGACGACGACACCAGGCTCGAAGGTTGTTGCGACGTCCACGCTGGCCGTGGCGCCGGACGCTGTCTCGGCAGCCGCGCACTTCGTCCCGAACGGCACCGTCAACGCCGGGAGCGCGGTTGCGCCGGCCGGTGTGCCGGCCGGAACTGTGAGCGTGTCGCTGGTTCCATCCGAACAGCTGACCCGTATGACGACGTCGCCCTGGCTTCCCGCTGCCAGGCCAGCGATGACTTTGGTCACCACGAGGGTGGCCGACACCGCGGTGTACGTGTCGCGAACTTCCACGACCGACTCGCTGTTCGCGGCGATCGTCACCGTCTGCGGCCCCGGCGGCGACACGACGGCATCGACCACACCCGCCACCGCACCCGATTCCGTCTCCACCACTGTGCACTGTGAGCCGGCGACGATCGGCGCGACCGTCTGCTCGCTCACCTGCCGTGCGACGGGGATCACGATCGTGGCCGTGGTCCCGTCGGTGCACGACACCGCCAGACGCACCTCGCCCCGCAAATGGGCACCGGGCCCGTCGATCAACTTGCGCACGCGTAGCGACCCCGTCTTGGCGACGTACTGATCGATCAACCCGACCTGCACATTGGAGTTCGGCGTCACCCGCACCGTTGTCTCACCGATCACGATCGCGTCGACCGCGTCGTTCTCGCCCGTGAGCGTCTCGGTCACCGTGCAATCAGCCGGGGCGGGGATCGGCTCGAACAACAGCGGTGGCACCGGGTCGACCCCAGCCGAGACAGTCTGGGTCTCGTCGAAGCTGCCGCCCTGGCTGTTGACCTGCTCACACTGGACCCGGATCGCGGCGTCGCCGCGCAAGTTGGACGCGCCCAGCAGTTCCTTGTTGATCGTCAACGAACCCGGCGGTGGCGTCAACACGACCGCCGCGGCCGCGTACGTGTTCACGATCCGAACCGTCGGCGTCGCGGACGCGTCGGCGACCACCTGCGCCGGCACGCCCGTCGTCGTCACCGCCACCGCTGCGTTCGACCCGTCCACGGGCTCGGTCACCATGCACGTCGTGCCCGGCGCCAAGCCGCCCACGACCTGTTGCAGTAGGGCTGATCCCCGGGGCGAAGCTGATCGTCTCCTCGCGTCCATTGGAACACGACACAGCAATCGTGACCGGGCCCCGCAACGCCGAGTCCCCCTCGAGGACCTTGTCGATCACGAACGACGCCGTCCCCGCCACCTGGCCGCTCACCGGCGTCGTCGGAAACACGACCGCCAACACCATGACAGCCAATGCCAGCAGCACACTCAACAGGTGCCGCACGGCCGGGCCACCCGCGTTACTCATACGGCCCATCGACAACGACCGTAACGGAGCGTGTGACTCCGAGTCACCAGGTGGCGTCATGAGGCGACATGTGACGTTCTGGCCGGATCACGCCTTGTGAGCGTCAGGTCGTCGGTTCGACTCCGACCTCGGGCTCTCGCAGTTTGTTCACGGCGTCGAGGCGGCGGCGGGCCACCTCGAAGCACGCGATCGCACCTGCAGCCGCGACGTTCAATGACCCGACCTTGCCGCGCAACGGGATGGCGACAACGACTTCGCACCGCCGGCGGACGAGCGGCGACAGCCCTTTGCCCTCGGCGCCGAGCACGAGCACGACCGGCTGGTCGGCGAGCGTCAGATGGTCGATGCGCTCCGGGCCGGCGCCGTCGAGCCCGACCGACCACACACCCAACTTGGCCAGCCGCTCGAGGGCGGCGGGCAGGCCTCCCACCACCGCGATGGGCAGGTGCTCGATCGCTCCGGCGGCTGCTTTGGCCACGGTCGGCGTCACGTGCACGGAACGATGTCTCGGTACGACCACGCCGGTGGCGCCACAGCACTCGGCCGCCCGCAACAGAGCGCCGAAGTTGCCGGGATCGGTGACGCCGTCGATGGCGATGAGGAAGGGCGGTTCACCGTCAACCGGCCTTGCGAGATCGTCGAGGTCCGCCTCCGGCAGCGGCGCGCACCGGGCGAGCACCCCTTGGGGCGCCTCGCTGCGGGCCGCAGCCTCGAGCTTGCCGGGCGACACGTGCTTCACCGGCACCCGCAGCTCGTCGGCCAGCGCCGCGAGGTCCTGCAGCGGACCCTGGCGAGCACGATCGCCGTCGCTGATCCAGACCTCTCGTACCCGCCTGCGACCGGCGAGCAGCAGCTCCCTGACGGCCTGACGGCCTTCGACCTGGTCGCCGCCGAGCCCGCGACGATCGTCGCCCTTCGCGGTCGGCCGGGGTGCGCCCGATCGCTTGGCCGGCGTGCGTTGCCCACTCGCACGCTTGGCCGGACTGCGCTTCACCGACGGTCGACGAGCGCCACCGCGAGGCATGCGATTCCCTCCCCCTGTCCGAGTGGGCCGAGCTGCTCGGGCCTCGTCGCCTTGACCGTGACGTCGGCGCCCACTGCGGCGCTCAGACGCTCGCACATCGCGGCCCGCCTCGGCGCGAGCTTGGGCGCCTCGGCCACGACCGAGCAGTCGACGTTGACCGGCTCCCAGCCGGCGCGCCGCACCATCGACGAGACCTCGGTGAGCAGGGTGATGCTGTCGGCGTCCTTCCACCGTGGGTCGGTGTCGGGGAAGTGGTGACCGATGTCCTCGAGTCCCGCGGCACCGAGCAGCGCGTCGCTACACGCGTGCGCCACGACGTCGGCATCGCTGTGACCGCGCAGCCCGCGCTCACCGTCGAAGACGACGCCTCCGAGCACGAGGCGTCGCTCTTCCGTGCTGTCGGCGAACGGGTGCACGTCGATCCCGAGCCCGACCCGCATCACGGAAGCAGGAGCTCCGCGAGCGTGAGATGCCAGGGTTCGGTGATCTTGATGTTGCGGGGGTCGCCATCCACGGTGCTCACCTTCGCGCCCCACGCCTCGGCCAGTGACGCATCGTCGGTCGCGTCGCCGCCGCGAGCATGGGCGTCGCGCAGCACGTCCACCCGAAATCCCTGCGGGGTCTGCACCGCGACGAAGCGCGAACGGTCGACCGTCCCGCCGTCGCGTTCGCGCAGCGTGTCGGTCACGGCGACGACTGGCACCACCGCATCGGCGCCCTTGGCCAGCGCGACGAGGACGCGCTGCCACAGCTCGACGATCGGCACCGGCCGGGCCGCGTCGTGCACGAGGACATGCGATGCATGGCTCGGCAGCGCCCCGAGCCCCGCACGCACGGACGCCGATCGGGTCGCGCCACCCGCGACGGTGATGTCGGCCAGAGGCTCGTCCTCGTGCGCCGCATCCGGCGGGACGACGGCCACGACACCCTCGGTCATCTCCGCGGCCGTCACGAGCGACCAGTCGAGCACGCGCCGCTCCCGCAAGCGCTCGTACTGCTTGCGTTGACCGAAGCGCTCGCCGGCGCCGGCGGCGACGACGATCGTCCAGATCGTCAGCTCAGGCTCCGGAGGCCGGGCTCATCGAAGCGCTTCGTCGAGCTTCTTCGAGGCCTCTTCCTCGTCGACGTTGAGCGCGAAGGTGAGCTCGGACACCAGGATCTTCCGAGAGTTCGCCAGCATCCGCTTCTCGCCTGCCGACAGCCCCTTCTCGTTCTCACGCAGCGACAGGTTCCGGACGACTTCCGCCACTTGGTAGACGTCGCCGGACTTCAGCTTCTCGACATGGTTCTTGAACCGGCGCGACCAGTTCGTCGGCATGCGCGCTTCCTTCTTGCGCAGCACCGCGAACACCTCTTCGACCTCTTCGTCGTTGATGACTTCGCGCAAGCCGACCGAATCGGTGTTGTCCGCTGGAACCATCAACGTGAGGTCCGCGTGTGCGAGCCGGAGCACGAGATACTCGCGATTCTCACCGGACGGCGACGGGCGCTTCTCGCGCTTCTCGATGACAGCCGCACCGTGGTGCGGGTACACGACCTTGTCGCCGACGTCGAACGTCATGTCGCTCCTCGGATCGCATCGGACAGCGGGGGTGCTCCACAGGGTAGGGAGGACCCTACGACCGTACAACTCGATCGCGACTCGCTCACACGTTGGTCACGACGTCGCGGCCTGCGGCCATCTACATTGCGAGAGATGACCGACGCCGAGTTGCTGACTCGGGTCGATCTCTTCGCGGAGCTCGACCCTGACGAGTTGGGGCGCGTCTCTTCAGCGGCGCGACGAAAAGAGCTGCGCCGGGGCGACGTCCTGTTCGATGAGGGCGACGAGCCCGACGACCTCTTCGTCGTGCTGTCCGGACGCATCGCGCTCGCCAACAAGTCGATCGACGGCCGCGAATCCGTCGTCGCGTTGATGGAGCAGGGCGATGTGTTCGGGGAGATGCCGTTGTTCGACGGGCTGGGGCGATCGACGGCAGCACGCGCGCTCGAACCGTCCGAAGTGATCGCCATCCCGTACACGCCCATCCAGGAGGTGTACGAGAGCCGTCCGACGCTGCTGTGGGGAGTCGTCGCGCTGCTCTCCGGGCGACTGCGCTCAATGGACGCGGCGCTGGCCGACTCGGTGTTCCTCGACGTCACCGGCCGCACCGCGAAGCGGCTGCTCGAGGTGGCAGGCGACGACGACGAGTTCGTGTTGCCGGTCACGCAAGAGGAGCTGGCCGGCATGGTCGGAGCGTCGCGTGAGCGGGTCAACAAAGCCATCGCCGCGTTCGTGCGCCTCGGTTGGATCGAGCAGTCCGAGCGTCGCTACCGCATCACCAATCGACCGCAACTGACACTGCGCGCGCGGTAACGCGACTTCTAGTCGGTCGCCATCCACGCGCGGACGCGCTGCCACGCGTCCGCGGCGTCGTCAGCGCGGTGTGCCGAGCGTGACGGGTCGTGCACGAAACCATGCTCCGCGCCCTCGTAGCGCACGACCGTCGCGCCTTCTTGTTCGAGCGCGTCGACATCATCCGCCGGCGTGTACGGATCCGCGGTGCCGACGATGGCCAGCACGCGTGCCGACGAGCCGGGCGCAGCAACGAGCATGTCGAGCGCGTTGCGTTGCGACGGACCGACCCAGGACTCCGGAAGCCTGATCATCCCGTAGAACGCGGCGGCCCGATCGAACCGTCCGGTCGCGGCTGCCTTCAGCGTGTACATGCCTCCCATGCAGAACCCGAGCACGCCGACCGGCTCGACGCCGAGCAGTTCCGCCGCGGCCGTGATGTCGGCGAGCTGCCGGTCGTCGTCCAAGCCGGCCATCGCGCTCATGCGCTCGTCGAGGGCCATGCGTTCACGTCCGGGAAAGGGTTCGACGGCAGCCACGGCCCACCCGTTGTCTCGCGACAGCGTGGCGACGAGATCGTCGAACAGGGGGCGCAGGCCGCCGATGTCGGGAATCAGCACCAACCCTCGTGTCGCCGTCCCCGAGTCGGGACGGACGAGCTCGACCGGGGTTCCGTTCTCGAGGGACGTGCGCACCGCGCTGTTCTAACGGATGTTCGAGCGGTCGAGCACCGGCGCCGCCACCAGCTCCCCGACATAGGGATGGTCGATGACTCCGCCGCGCGCATCGAGCGACTCGAGGATCGCAGCGAACAGCTCGGCGCGCTGGTCGTCGGGGAGCATCCGCTTGTCCGAGTGGGTGTTGAGGAACTCGATGTACTCCGCGGACGTGTACTGCGCCACCCATGGCACGAGCCGCTGGACGGGTGTCCCGAACCACCCGTCACGCTCGAGCTGCGCGGCGGCGCGTGGCAACGAGTTCGAGAACGACTTGCGCACCCCGTGCTCCATGCCGGGCACGATGCGCTCGTAGATCGGCTGCAGATCGTCGTGCCACGCGCAGCTGTCGAGGTCAGGACGGTTCCAGATCAACGTGATCCAGCCGCCGGGACGCAGCACCTCTGCCGCCTTGCGAGGACCGATCTCACCGTCGACCCAGTGCCACGACTGCGCCGCGACCACGGCGGCGAAGTGGTGGGACGGCAGTTCGGCTTCCTCGAAGCTCGACACGATGAAGCTCGCGTCGGGCGCCTGGCGCCGCGCAACCTCCGCCATCGCAGCATCGGGTTCGACCGCAGTGACGTCGAAGCCGCGCGCGACCAGCAGCCGAGTCGCCTTGCCGGTGCCGGAGCCGCTCTCGACCACGGGGTCGCCTACGTGCAGTCCTGCGATGGCGACCAGCTCGTCGATCAGCGCGTCGGGATAGCTGGGCCGGTTGCGGTCGTAGTCCTCGGCCACTTCGCCGAACACCAGCCGCTGGATCCGTTCGCTCACTCGATCACTCCATCACCGTCCACATCACGTTGGTGAACGCAACACCGAGCCCGCCGCGCTCGAGGTTGCGATGGCTGCTCGTCGCCGGGCCTGCGAGCGACGCCACGATGTCACACCCTGCAGCCTCGGCCTCCTGCAGGCGCCGACTGATCAACGCCTGCTGGCACCCGCGTCCGCGCGCCGGCGGCATCGTCGACCCCCCGGCGAAGTAGCCGACTCCGTTCGCGATCGCCAGCACCGCGCCGCCGGCAGGAGTGCCGTCGACGGACGCGACATAGCACGACCATCCCGGCTGCTGCGCCCACGACTCGGTCGCCTTCCACCGTTCGGTGAAGCCGTCGTCGGGCACGCCGTGGCCCGCGAGGTAGACGCGCGCGAACACCACGGCATCAGCGGATCCCGGCTCGACCTTTCGCACGTCGACACCTGGAGCGGTGTGCCCCTCGCTCGGTCGACCAGCGGGCGCCCAGAGCAAGTCGATGAATCCGGTCTGGCAGGCCCCGGCTGCAGCCAGTGCGGCAGCGAGTGGCTCGAAGTCACCGGTCGGCGCGATCTCGAACCGTGGCCGAAGGCCGAGCCCGCGGTACCACTCGACGATCTCGCCGACGAGCGTCTCGTCGCCAGGGGCGAGGCCGCCGACGTGTTGCATCCAGTCGAGATCGGGGAACATAGGCACCGCGGTGGCGACGACGGTGTCACTGAAGCGACGGATCTCGACACGGGCTCGGCTGCGGGGCTGCTCCTGGAAGAGCTCGAGCCGGCGGACGTGGAAGTCGATCGTGCTGCGCTCGGCGCGCTGTCGTATGCCGTCGATCAGCTGCGGTGCGCGCAACGGGCCGCGTCAGTTGTAGCGATCGAGAATGCTGGTCTCGGCGAGGCGAGCGAGTCCCTCCTTGATGGCGCGGGCGCGCGCCTCGCCGACTCCTTCGACGTCATCGAGGTCGTCGATCGTCGCTCGCAGGATCTTCTGCAGGTTGCCGAAGCGTTCGACGATCTTGTCGATCACCGTGTCGGGCAGGCGAGGGACCTTGGAGAGCAGGCGATGCCCTCGCGGTTGCAGGCTGAGGTCGAGATCGACGCCACCAGCCAGGTGCAGCATCCCGGCGACGACCTTCAGGTCGAGCAGGTCGTCGGTGTCGAGCTCGGCCAGCGCCTCGAGTGCGTCGCCGACGCGCCACGAGTCCTCCTCGTGGAAGTAGTCCTGGATCACGAGCCGGCGGTCGTCCTCGACGCCACCCATCAACTCCTCGAGCTGGAGCCGGACCAGCCGGCCGTCGACACCGAGCTCGACGATGTGCCCCTCGATCTCCTCCGCGATGCGCCGCACCATCTCGGTGCGCTGCAGCACGGTGACCACGTCGCGGACCGTCACGAGGTCTTCGACCTCGAGTGCGGACAGCGCGCCCGACACGCCGTCGAGCCGGCTCTTGTAGCGCTCGAGCGTGGACAGCGCTTGGTTCGCCTTGTTGAGCAGCCGGGGGATCGGCTCGAGCGGGTACTTCGAGTCGTCGACGTACACGGCGATGACCTGCATGTCTTCGGACACGGAGATCACCGGGACATCGATCGAGCGCGCCACCCGCTCGGCAGTGCGATGCCGCGTGCCCGTCTCGGAGGTCGGCACGTTCGGATTCGGAACCAGGTGCACGTTCGCCCGCGCGATGCGACTCGCATCGCCGGCAAGGATGATGGCGCCGTCCATCTTGGCCAGCTCGGACAGCCGCTGGGGACTGAACGCGGCATCGAGCAAGAACCCACCAGAGCAGATGTTGAGCACCTCGGGCCCATCGCCGACCACGATGAGTGCGCCCATGCCCGCTTGTAGGATGCGGTCGAGGCCCTCCCGCAGCGGCCGGCCCGGCGCGACCGCGGCCAGCGCGTCGAGCAGCGCGATGCTGCGCCTCGGCGCGACGCCGTGATGGTAACCCCCGACCCCGAGCAGGGCGTCGGGCACGACTGACCGTCGACTGCCCCCTGGCTTGGTCATGACCCCCGCAAGTGTAGGTGGCGGCCATCACGTGACCCCGTCGAGGAGGCCGACAGATTCGAGCGCAGCGGCGACCGTTGGTGCGCGGAGCGCAGTGAGGCCGGGCGGCGGATCCGGTGCCGACGTAGCCAACAGGGCGCGGGTGAAGCCGAGCCGAGCCGCCTCCGCGAGCCGGCGTGGCGTCTGGCTGACTTGGCGGAGCTCGCCCCCCAGTCCGATCTCCGCGCACGCGACGAGATCCGCAGGCAACGGCGCGTCGCGCAGCGACGACGTAACCGCCAACACCAGCGCCAGGTCGGCGCCGGGTTCGACGACCCGCACACCGCCCACGGCGAGCGCGAACACGTCGGCGCCGGTGAGGTCCAGCGATGCCCGCTTCTCGAGCACCGCGAGCAGGAACGCCAGCCGTCCGCCGTCGACTCCCTGCGCCGACCGTCTCGCCATCGGCAGGTTGGTCTTGGCCACGAGTGCTTGCAGCTCGACCAGCAACGGCCGGTGCCCCTCGAGCGTGGGAACGACCGATGACCCGGCAACACCGGGGCGGCGATCGGTCAGGAAGAGCGCGCTGGCATCGGGCACGGGCTCGAGCCCGCCGTCGGACATCTCGAACAGCCCGAGGTCGGCAGTCGAACCGAACCGGTGCTTCGCGGCGCGCAGCAGCCGCAACGCGTGATGGCGTTCGCCCTCGAAGCTCAGCACGGTGTCGACGACGTGCTCGAGCACACGGGGACCGGCGAGACCACCGTCCTTCGTGACGTGGCCGACGAGCACGATGGCGACGTTGCGTTGCTTCGCCTCGCGCACCAAACGGTGGGCGCACTCGCGGACCTGCACGACGGAACCAGGAGCCGAGCCGAGTGTCCGATCGTGCACCGTCTGGATCGAGTCGACCACGACCACGCCGGGTTGGACCCGATCGATCTGTGCGAGCACGTGCGCGAGATCGGTCTCGGACGCGAGCCACAGCCGCGGCGCGAGCGCGCCGAGCCGTCCGGCGCGCAGCCGCACCTGCTCTCGGGACTCCTCTGCCGACACGTACAGCACGTCGGTGCCGGCGAACGCCATCGAGGCCGCGACCTGCGTGAGCAGGGTCGACTTGCCCACGCCCGGTTCGCCGCCGATCAGGGTGACCGAGCCGGGAACGAGCCCGCCGCCGAGCACACGGTCGAGCTCGGAGACGCCCGTTGGTAGCGCACGCACGTGCCCGAGCTCGACCTCGGCGATAGGCGTCGCCGGCTCGAAGTCGGCCACGGGTGCGATGGCGCGAGCCGTCGAGGCCACCGCGACTTCGACCATGGTGTTCCACGCCTCACACGCGGCGCACCGTCCGGACCATCGCGGTGCGACGGCCGCGCACTCCTCGCATCGGTACTCCATCCGCTGCTTCGCCATGTCCCCCATCCTCCCCAGGGGGTGTGACAGTGAAGATGCATGCTCCGGGCGGCGCTGCGTTCCGACACGAACTCGCTCCCCCGTTCGGGGTCGCTCGTACGTGCTGTTGGCTCGTCGCTGGCGCTTCCCTCGCCAACCGTGCCGTTGTCGGGTTCTGTCGGGGACGCCGGCGGCGACACGTCAATGCACGTGCGATCCCGAAGCGTCGGGTGCGGAGGTCGCGGTGTGGCGGCCCCGGGGGGCCGGACGACGACGGCGGCGGCCGACGACGAGCCGCAAGGCGACGAGGACGAGGACGGCGAGGCCGGCGACGATCGCCACTCCGGTCGCGATGACCGTCACCCAGCGGATGGCGGTCGACGACGCGGCGAGCTTGGTCGGTTGGGTGTCCGACAGCTTCGGCTGCCAGATCGCGCCGTTCGTCGCTTGGATAGTCGCGTTCGACGTGACGTGGCCAGGCAACTGGACCAGGACGTGGAACTGGAAGGCGGTGTCGAGCGGCTCACCGATGCGGTCCTGGATCGCCTGCAGGTCGTCCCCGAGCGGTTTGCCGTCGAGCTGCGCGGCGAGCTCGCTGTCGCTGAACGACTCGAGCCCGGCGGTGAGATCCACGGTGCCCTTGAACGTGAACTTCGTCTTCGCGAACGAACGCGATCGCGTGATCGCGAAGTCGCGGAACGGCCCGTTCGGACCCGCGATCTCGGCGAGAACCTTCGATGCTTCCACAGGGTCGGCGAAGTTCTTCGACGCGGAGACGTAGGTGAGGTTGTCCGACCCCTTCGTCGGCGCCGTCACGATCCAGCCGGCGTTCTTGAGGTCGTCCGTCCTCAAGTCCTGCAGCAGTGTCGGCGCCCGCCGCAACGCGTCGTCGTCGAACCCGACGCGAACCGTGACGGTGCCGCTGCCGTTCTCGTTGACGACGATGCCGACCTGCGTGTCGACGCGGCATGCACCCGTTCCGAGCACGATCAACACGACGAGCGCGGCAAGCCGGAACCGGCGGATCAACGACTCGCGCCCGTCAGGTGGTCTTCACGATGAGCACGCTGCACGGCAGATGGTGGCTCACCTTGTTCGGCACGGATCCGAGACGGAGGAGCCGCGTCACGCCGGTCATGCCTCGGTTGCCGAGGACCAGCAAGTCGTAACCGCCGGCCGTGCACGCTTCGATGAGTGCGCCGACCGGTTCGCCCTCGGCCACCCTCGTGTCGATGAGCACGCCCGACGAACGGTGCCGGTCGGCTTCCGCGGCGACGATCTTCTGTGCCTTGTCGCGGCGCGCCGCGCTGAAGATCGTCAGATCGGCGCCCGCGGCACGCGCGACGTCGACGGCGCGATCGACTGCCTTGGCCGCGGTGCTGGAACCGTCCGTGCCGACCAGAATCCTCTGGTACACGGCAGCGGAATGTAGCTGGCTACTCCGTGGGGCCGGCTTCTGCGAGTTCGATCGACGGCGGCTCGAACCCCTCCACCGACCGGAACACGATCGCGTTCTCGCCCTTGTCCGACTCGGGATCGGGCTCAGCGTCGACGATCACGATCTCGCCGGCGCGGAACTCCTTGTAGAGCAACCGCTCGGACAACGGATCCTCGACCAGACGCTGGATGGCACGCCGCAGCGGGCGAGCACCGAGCGTCGGATCGTAACCACGCTCGGCCAGCAGATGCTTGGCCGCCTGCGTGATCTCGATGCCGATGCCCTGGCCCTCGAGCTGCACCGCCACCCGACGCATCATCAGGTCGACGATCTCGATGACCTCGTCCTTCGAGAGCTCGTGGAAGACGATGACCTCGTCGATGCGGTTCAGGAACTCAGGACGGAAGTGCTGCTTCAGCGCGTCCGTCACCTTCTCCTTCATGCGCTCGTAGGAGACGGCTTCGTCGGACTTGCCGAAGCCGACGTTCGCCTTGCGCAGGTCCGCGGTGCCGAGGTTCGACGTCATGATCAGCACGGTGTTGCGGAAGTCGACCGAGCGGCCCTGCGCGTCGGTCAGGCGACCCTCTTCGAGGATCTGCAACAGCGTGTTGAACACATCGGGATGGGCCTTCTCGATCTCGTCGAACAGCACCACCGAGAACGGCTTGCGCCGCACGGCCTCGGTGAGCTGGCCGCCTTCCTCGTAGCCGACGTAGCCCGGAGGCGAGCCGACGAGGCGCGAGACGGTGTGCTTCTCCATGTACTCGGACATGTCGAGCGCGATCAGCGACTGCTCGTCACCGAAGAGGAACTCGGCGAGCGTCTTGGCGAGCTCGGTCTTGCCGACGCCGGACGGGCCGAGGAAGATGAACGAGCCCGAGGGACGCTTCGGGTCCTTCAAGCCGGCGCGGGTGCGGCGGATCGCCTGCGACACCGACCTGATCGCCTGCTCCTGGCCGATGACTCGCTTGTGCAACTCGTCTTCCATGCGCAGCAGCTTCTGCGTCTCTTCCTCGGTGAGCTTGTAGACGGGAATGCCCGTCCACACCGAGAGGACTTCGGCGATCGCTTCCTCGTCGACCTCGTCGAAGAGGTCGACGCCGGAGGCCTTGATCTCGGCTTCCTTCGTCTCCTTCTCGCCGAGCAGCTCCTTCTCGCGGTCGCGCAAGTTGCCGGCCTCTTCGAAGCGCTGGGCCTCGACGGCGTCCTTCTTCTGCTGCTGGACCTGTGCGATCTGGTTCTCGAGCTCTTTGTAGTCGGGCGGCGTCTCCATGCGCTTGATGCGCAGGCGCGACCCGGCTTCGTCGATGAGGTCGATGGCCTTGTCGGGAAGGTGACGGTCGGAGATGTAACGGTCCGCGAGGTTCGCCGCGGCGACGAGCGCCTGATCGGTGATCGTCACGCGGTGGTGCGCCTCGTAGCGATCGCGTAGACCCTTCAGGATCTCGATGGTGTGCGCGACCGTCGGCTCGTCCACCGTGATCTTCTGGAAGCGACGCTCGAGGGCCGCGTCCTTCTCGAGATGCTTGCGGTACTCGTCGAGCGTCGTCGCACCGATCGTTTGCAGCTCACCGCGGGCGAGCATCGGCTTGAGGATCGAGGCCGCGTCGATCGCACCTTCCGCGGCACCCGCGCCGACGAGCGTGTGCAACTCGTCGATGAACAGGATGATGTCGCCGCGGGTGCGGATCTCTTTCAGCACCTTCTTGAGGCGCTCTTCGAAGTCGCCGCGATAGCGCGACCCTGCGACCAACGCACCGAGGTCGAGCGTGTAGAGCTGCTTGCCGCGCAGTGTCTCGGGAACGTCGTTGGCGACGATCTTCTGCGCGAGGCCTTCGACGATGGCGGTCTTGCCGACGCCCGGCTCACCGACGAGGACCGGGTTGTTCTTCGTGCGGCGCGACAGCACCTGCATCACGCGCTCGATCTCACGATGCCGGCCGATGACCGGGTCGAGTTTCTTCTCGCGCGCCTGCTGGGTGAGGTTGCGACCGAACTGGTCGAGCACGAGCGAGCCCGACGGCGTCTGCTCGCCACTGCCACCGGCCGTCGCGCCGGCCTTCTCCTGCTGACCGCCGGGGCCGCTGTAGCCCGACAGCAGTTGGATGACCTGCTGGCGCACGCGGGACAGATCTGCGCCCAACTTCACGAGCACCTGCGCGGCGACACCCTCGCCCTCGCGGATGAGACCGAGCAGGATGTGCTCGGTGCCGATGTAGTTGTGGCCGAGCTGCAACGCCTCACGCAGCGAGAGCTCGAGGACCTTCTTCGCGCGTGGCGTGAAGGGAATGTGCCCGCTGGGTGAGGATCCACCCTGGCCGATGATCTCCTCGACCTGACTGCGGACAGCCTCGAGCGAGATGCCGAGGGACTCGAGCGCCTTCGCGGCAACTCCTTCGCCCTCGTGGATCAGCCCGAGCAGGATGTGCTCGGTGCCGATGTAGTTGTGATTGAGCAGCCGTGCTTCTTCTTGGGCAAGAACAACAACACGGCGTGCCCGGTCGGTAAACCGTTCGAACAAGATCGCCTCCCCTGGCGGGGGTCCAGTGGCCTGAAGTTTACCCCTGACCCTTCGGTTCGCACGACCGTGCCTTGAGGGTTCGGGGACTGGGGCGATCGGGTTTCCGCCCGAGAGGAGACCTCGTAGCGTGTCGGCGGTGGGGTCGACCTCGGCGTTCGCGGAGCCTGAGTTCATTCGCGAGGCCCGCACGCAGGTCGAGAACGAATTGCTCGCATCCGTCCAGAACGACGACGCGTTCCTCACCGAGGTCACCAGCCATCTGATCGTGGCGGGGGGCAAGCGGGTGCGGCCGCTGTTCGCGGTCGCCTCCGCTGCGACCGCATCGGCGTCTTCCGACGCTCCGGGGCAGGTCAGCGACGCTGCCGTGCGCGGGGGCGTCGCCGTCGAGCTCGTCCACCTCGGCTCGCTCTACCACGACGACGTGATCGACGAGGCGGTCACCCGCCGCACGGTGGAGAGCGTCAACGCCCGATGGGGCAACCTCACCGCCATCCTCGCCGGCGACTTCCTTCTCGCCAAGGCGTCCGAGATCGCGGCTTCGCTCGGCGCGGAGATCGCGGGACTGCTCGCCGCCACAATCGGCCGCCTGTGCGAAGGCGAGGTGGGCGAGCTTCGATCCGCCTTCGACGTCTCCCGCACCGAGGCGGCATACCTGCAGTCGATCAGGGGCAAGACGGCGGCCTTGTTCGCGACGGCGTGCCGCATCGGCGCACTCGTTGGCCGATTGCCCAGCGAGTCCGTCGACGCGCTCACCAACTACGGCGAGGCGTACGGCATGGCGTTCCAGATCGTCGACGACGTGCTCGACGTCGTCGCGTCCGAGGACGAGCTCGGCAAGCCCGCCGGTCACGATCTCGTCGAGGGGGTGTACACGCTGCCGGTCCTGCGGGCGCTCGACAGCGTCGCCGATCTTCGACCGCACCTCGGCCGGCCGCTCGATCGCGAGCAGCTCGAGCAGGCGTTGTCCTTGGTGCGCGCCGACGGCTCGGTCTCCGCTGCGCTCGGCACGGCGCGCGAGTACGCCGATCAGGCGGTGAAGGCGATCGTGCCGCTCGGCGGCAACGAAGCGACGACGTGGCTGACGAGCGCGAACAGACGCGCTGTTCGCCCGCGTCGCCGTTCTTGCGTCAGGATCGGCGGATAACCGCCGCATCTGACGCCAGAACGGGCGACGTCTTCGGAGCCCGGGCCAGGAAGTCGAGGACGAGCCGGTTGAACGTGGCGAACTGCTCGACGAGGAAGCCGTGCGCCCCGCCTTGGACGATGGCGAGCTCCGCATCCGGAATCAGTTCGGCAAGCTCTTCCGCGTCGGCCTGTGGCGTCAGGATGTCCTGACTGCCGACGAGAACGAGCGTGGGCGCAGTGACGGTCGGCAGGAGGACGCGTAGACCGTCGTCCATGTCGAGGATCGCGTGCACCTGCGACACGAATGCATGTGTGGGCGCGCTGATGGCGATCGGCGTCAACACGCCGAATGCAGGCCAGAAGCGCCGCAGCGACCGTGAGCCGATGAGCCAACGAAGGTTCCGCGCCGCGAAGGCGCGCATGCCCTGCGACTCCGCGAGTGCAGCCCAATCCTCGAGCAGCTCGCGGCGCCACTGCAGATGGCGGCAGGCAGTGCAGGCGAGCACCACAGAGCGCACCCGCTCGGGATATCGCACGGCGAGGATCTGCGCGATGACCCCGCCCATCGACGCACCCATGACGTGCGCTGATTCGTACCCCGCGGCGTCGAGGACCGCGAGCGCGTCACTCGCCATCTGTTCGAGGTCGTAGTCGCCTGCCGGTTTGTCGCTGCGTCCCACACCGCGGTTGTCGAACACGATGGCGCGGTGGTGGCGAGCGATCGCCAGCCGCTGAAGCGCCCAACCACGCGAGTCGGCGCCGAGCCCTTGGATCAGCAGGACCGGTTCGCCGTCCCGCCGTCCGGAGACGTCGTAGTGGAGGCGAATGCCGTCGGCGGCGATGGTGACGCTCACACGATCCTCTCCAGTCGCGGCGCGCTCGGGACGTCGAGCGATCCGTCGAGCAGCGACTGCACACCGGCGCGCGTGCGGGCGCACAGCTCGCTCAACGCAAGCGGATCGCGACTGGTCGTGTGCTCGATCGCTGGTCCGACCACGACACGCCAGGTGCGGCCGAGCTCGCAGCCGGTGACGGCGACCGGAACGATGTCGGCACCGACTGGTACCGCCGCGGCGAGTAGGTCAGCGGGCACGTCGCCAGCGTGATCACGCTGGCGCGTCCTGTCCAGGAACACGCCGACGACCTGGCCGGCGCGCAGCAGACCTGCGACTTCGTCGGGACGGGAGAGCACGCCACCGAGGCGGCGCAACACCGGTCCGATCGGCGCGATGTCCGGCACGCCGGTGACACGGAGCGGCCGCCCCGTCGCGAGGCCGATCCCCCGACTCAACACGAACGGCTCGGACCAGCCGACACGGCGGTTGGCCACCAGGAGCACCGGTCCTCGCCGCGGCAGCACGTCCGCGCCGTCGGTCTCGATCCGCCAACGCAGCGCGAGGAACGGCGACACGACGCGCACGACGTCACGGTCGAGTCCCCATTCGTCGACGACGTAGGTGCCGGCGAGACGTCGTCGCACCAAAGATCCGCTCGCGACCTCGCGTACGTTCACGCGGCGCGCTCCGATGCTGTGTGCAACACCGTGACGCTCGCCCATTCGTAGAGCTCTCGCACGATCGCGACCGTGCTCAACAGGTCGCCGAGGCCGAGGACCGCTGAGCCGGTGCTGCCGTCGGCGGTGCGCCCGCGCACCAACAACTCGTGCACGTGCTCGGGCAGGGGCGCGCTCGAGCAGCTCGGCGACGAGGCGAGCTGCGAGCCATTGCGGTCCGACGATCGGGAACACGAACCGTCCTCCGAGACGTGCGGCCTGTGCAGGCGTCACCGCACCGGGCGCGACCACGTTCAACGGACCGTCATGACGCTGCGCGACTGCGGACACGAACGCCCGCGCCGCGTCGTCCTGATGCAGCAGCGAGAACGGCGGATCGGACAGCGCGCCGGTCGGGACGAGTGGAAGCCGGAGCAACCGGCCCAGGGGACTCGACATGTGCGGCCCGACCACCGGCGCGCAGCGCACGATGGTCAGCGGCGCGCCGGCACCGTCCGCCACCTCGCGCGCCACCTGCTCCACTTCCAGCAACGACCGCCCGAACGGTGAGGTCGGCGCAGGCGCCACCGACTCGTCTGGACGCGAGCCGAACCTCGGGCAGCGGCCGTACACCTCGATGCCGGATCGCACCACCACACGGTCGAGATGGGTGCTGTGCGCGACCGCGCCGAGGACGCCGAGCGTGAACTCATGGGTCAGTGACCGAGCCAGCGCGGGGCCGGCGCGCGCGTTCGGCTCGTACGCGCCGAGATGCACGATGGCCGTCGGATCGAAGTCGCGCACCATGCGAACGAGCTTGCGTTGATCGCGCGGATCGACACGACGGAACTCCGCGCGCCGCAAGCGCCGGCGCGGCGGATCGATGTCGAGCCCGAGCAACGATTCGATCTGATCGTCGAGCTCGAGGAGGTTCGCGACGCGCACACCGATCTCGCCGCCCATACCCGTGATGAGAACCCGCACTGTTCTAACTGCGTTCCCCGGCCACGCCGGCCGCCTCTTGTCGCTCACTCTTCAACACACTGCTACCGCTCCTGCTCGGGCCTCAGCGTCGGAAACAGGATCACGTCGCGGATCGTGGGCACGTCCGCGAGGATCATCGTGACGCGATCGACGCCGACGCCGAGCCCGCCCGTCGGAGGCAGGCCGTACTCGAGGGCGCGCACGTAGTCCTCGTCGAGCGACATCGCTTCGTCGTCGCCACCGGCGCGGTACCGCGCCTGTTCTTCGAGTCGCGCGCGCTGCTCGACCGGATCGTTGAGCTCGCTGAACGCGTTGCCGATCTCGCGTCCGGCGATGATCGGCTCGAACCGCTCGACATAACCGGGGCGACTTCGGTGATCACGCGCGAGCGGTGACACCTCTTTCGGGTAGTCGCACACGAACACGGGTCCCCACAGCTCGGCTTCGGTCGTCTTCTCGTACAGCTCGAGGACGAGCTTGCCCGGCCCGTCACTCTCGCTCCACGGGATGTCGCGCTCGTCGCAGTGCCTGCGCAGCTCGTCGATCGGCGTGTCGAGATCGACGTCGATGCCGGCGTGCTCCTTGATGAGCTCGGTCATCGTCGCTCTCCGCCACGGCGGTGTGAGGTCGAGATCGCGGTCGAGATAACGCAGCTTCGTCCCGCCGCACAGCTCCGTCGCCGCGTCGGCGATGAGCTGCTCGGTGAGCCGCATGATGTCGCCGTAGTCGGCGTACGCCTCGTACAGCTCGAGCATCGTGAACTCGGGGTTCCACCGGTAGCCGAGCCCTTCGTTGCGGAACACCCGCCCGATCTCGTACACCTTCGGGAAGCCGCCGGCGACGAGCCGCTTGAGGTACAGCTCGGGCGCGACGCGCAGATAGACGTCCATGTCGAGGGCGTTGTGATGAGTGACGAACGGCTTGGCCGTTGCGCCGCCTGGCAAGGGCTGCAGGATCGGGGTCTCGACCTCGATGTAGCCGCGGGCCTCGAGCCACCGGCGCATGAACGACACCAGCTTGCTGCGCAGCTCGAACGTGCGGCGAACGTCATCACTCACCCAGAGATCGACGTAGCGCTGGCGATACTTCGTGTCCGGATCCGTGATGCCGTGCCACTTGTCGGGGAACGGGCGCACGGCCTTGGCGAGCAGCGTCCACTCGTCCACCCGGACGGACAGCTCGCCCCGCTTCGTGGTCATCACGATGCCGCGGACGCCGATCCAGTCGCCGAGGGACAGCGAGCAGAACCGGTCGAAGTCCGGAGTGGCCTGCGCGGTGGCGAAGAGCTGCACCCGCCCGGTCGAGTCCTGCAACGTGCCGAACGCGAGCTTGCCCTGCGTGCGGCGCAGCATCATGCGGCCGGCGACGGTGACCGTGCGGTCCGTCTCGGTACCGGGCGCGAGCGCGTCGAACTCGTCGTGCAACGTCGCGGCGGTCGCGTCGGGCTCGTACCGATACGGGATGTCGTCGCTGGGCTCGGTCACGGGCGGTTCTTCTCGAAGATCAACCGCAACCCGTGGAGCGTGAGCCATGGCTCGTGGTACTGGATGGCCTCGGAGAACGGCGAGATGAGTCCGGCGAGACCCCCCGTCGCGACCACGGTCGCTTCGCCGAGCTCCTTCTCCATCCGAAGGCAGATGCCGTCGACCTGCGCAGCAAACCCGTAGATCGCACCTGATTGGATCGACTCGGTCGTGTTCCTGCCGATGACGCTGCGCGGCTCGATCAACTCGACTCGGAACAGCGCCGCCGCACGCCCATACAACGCGTCGAGGCTGATGTCGATGCCGGGCAGGATCGAGCCGCCCAGATACTCACCTTTGCCGGAGATGGCTTCGAGCGTGGTCGCGGTGCCGAAATCCACGACGATCGTCGGGCCGCCGTAGAGGTCGTACGCCGCCAGCGCGTCCGCGATGCGGTCGGGTCCGACCTGGCGCGGGTTGTCGTACAGAATCGGCATGCCGGTCTTCACACCCGGTTCGACGACGATGGCGTGGAAGCCGAAGTAACGCTCACACATCTCGCGCACCGCAGCGGTGATGCTCGGCACCGACGAGCACAGCGCGACGCCGTCGACGTCCTCGTCGAAGTTGAAACCGTGAAAGCCGAGGAACTCCTGTACGAGCAAGGCCAGCTCGTCCGAGGTGCGCTCCGCGGACGTTGCGATGCGCCAGTGATCCAGGAGATCGCGCTCCGCGCCCGTGCCGCGAGGCTCTGCTGTGTCGTCGAGCCCGTAGAGGCCGATGACCGTCTGTGTGTTGCCGACGTCGATGGCGAGGAGCACTACGACGCGACCTCGATGTCGAGTCCGATGTCGAGCACGGGCGCGCTCTTCGTCAGCGCGCCGACGGAGATCGTGTCGACACCGGTCGCCGCGAAGCCCGCCACGGTTTCGATGGTCACCTCGCCGCTCACTTCGAGCAACGGCCGCCGACCGCCGTTCGTCGCCACGTGACGGTCGGCCGCTGCGACGCACTGCGCGACCTCTTCGGGCGACATGTTGTCGAGGAGCAGCGCGTCGGCGCCCGCCGCGAGCGCGCGCTCGACCTGCGAGAGGTCGTCGCACTCGACGTGCACCGTCCTCGCCGGCCACTGCGCTCGCGCCCGCGACACCGCATCTTCGATGCCGAGCAGCGCGAGATGGTTGTCCTTCAGGAGGATCCAGTCGGACAGGTTGCCGCGATGGTTCACGCCGCCGCCGGCACGGACCGCCGCCTTCTCGAGCGAGCGCAAACCCGGGGTCGTCTTGCGTGTGTCCCAGATGCGCACGTTCGTGCCTTCGATGGCGTCCACGAACCGTCGCGTCAACGTAGCCACGCCGGACAGATGGCACAGGAAGTTCAGTGCCGTGCGTTCGGACGTGAGGATCGACGCCAGCGGACCCTCCGCTCGCCCGAGCACCTGCTTCGCGTCGACGTCTGTGCCGTCGGCTGCCCACCACGTCGTGTGCACCGAGTGATCCACCTGCGCGAACGCCTCGGTCGCACAGTCAACGCCGGCAAGAACGCCTGGCGACCGGGCGACGAAGTCGGCCGAGGCCGCGAGATCGCCCGGCAACAGCGCCGACGTGATGTCTCCGAGCGGCGTGAGGTCCTCCGCGAGCGCGCGTGCCACCGCGTCCCGTACAGCCGAGATGGGTGGACCGAGCGGGTGAGGCATGCCACCCCAGCCTGCCAAACGAGCATCCTCGGCTCCTAGCCTGATCGGCGTGGAGTCTGCGCCGATACGCACGGTGGTGTGGCGCGGGCTCCGCCGGCGATGCGGTCGTTGTGGCGCCAAGGACATCTTCCGCACGTACTTCCAACTGCACGAGAGGTGCCCGTGCTGCGGCTACAGGTTCGAGCGCGAAGAGGGCTTCTTCACGGGCGTGTACCTCATCAACTACTCGGTCACTGCAGTGCTGCTCACGGGGTTGATCTTCGTGTACCTCGCGATCTCGTTGAACAGCGACACTGACGTGCCGGTGCTGCCGTGGCTCCTCGGCGGCGCAGTGATCGCTATCGTCGGACCGCTGTTGATGTATCCCACCGCCAAGGCCACCTGGGCCGCGGTCGATCTCGCCGCCCGCCCGCTCGATCCCGTCGAGGAGGCCGAAGCGGCGCAGAACGACACCCGCCCGCTCGGCTGAGGGCGCAGCCAGGCGAAGGTTGGTGCATTTCCGGCGCTACGGCGGCGGAAACGACCCGGAGTTCGGTTGGGTCGGGGTAGCGGGGACCAACCGGACGCGGAAGTCGTCGCTCGTCTCGAGGAAGTCGGTGCGCGTGTGGGCGCCGCGGCTCTCCTCGCGCGCCGCCGCGGCAGCCACCAGGGCCTGCGCGACCGTGGCGAGATTGCGCAGCTCATGTCCGGCGACATCGTCGCCGCCGACGCCGCGGCGCGCCACACGGCCGGCGTCGGCAAGCGACGACGCCGATCGCAACACCCCCGCGGAGCGCGTCAACGCCGATTGGAGCTCGGTGCGACTGACCGGCTCGTCGTCTTCCCAGACGATCGACACGTGCAGCGTCCGTCCCGCGATGCCGTCGTCGCCTTCCGCGTCGCCCAGCACCGCCCGCATCGCGCCAGTCGGCTCGGCGCTGTCCTTTCCCTTCTCGATCGCCTCGACGACGCGCGGTGCGAACACCATCCCGTCCAGCAAGGAGTTGGAGGCCAAGCGGTTGGCGCCGTGCACGCCGTTGCACGCGGTCTCGCCCGAGGCCCACAGTCCCGGCAGCGAGGTGGCGCCGTCGAGGTCGGCCACGACACCACCGCAGAAGTAGTGGGCCGCAGGTGCGATCGGTAGCCAGTCGCTCGCTGGGTCGAGGCCGACCTCGAGGAGCGCCTCGGCGATCGTCGGGAAGCGTTCGTCGAAGTGCTCGAGGTTCGTGGCGTCGAGCCAGAGATGAGCGACGTCCTGGTCCAGCATGGTCGCGGTCATCGCACGCGAGACCTTGTCGCGCGGGAGCAACTCGTCGACGAACTGGTTGCCGTGCGTGTCACGCAACAGCGCGCCATGACCGCGCAGTGCTTCCGACAGGAGTGGCCGGGGCATCGCGGGATGGTGCAACGCGGTCGGATGGAACTGCACGAACTCGAGATCCGCGCACGCGACGCCCGCACGTAACGCCATCGCGATGCCGTCGCCGGTCGCCTCCGCAGGATTGGTGGTGACCGCGAACAGTTGGCCCGCGCCGCCCGTCGCGATGAGTACGTTCGTCGCTCGCACCTCGACGGTGTTCCCGTTGGCGTCGAGCGCGACGACACCGCTGCACCGTCCGCCGTCGACGATGAGGTCGAGCGCGAACCAGGACTCGTAGGTCGCCGCCGCAGTGCTCCGTACCGCCTCGACCAGCGCGCGTTCGATCTCGGCTCCGGTCGCGGCACCGCCGGCATGTACGACGCGCGCTTTCGAATGTCCGCCTTCGCGCGCCAATTCGAGGCGGCCGTGCTCGTCGACGTCGAAGGTCGCTCCGAGCGCGATCAACTCGTGAACGCGGCTCGGTCCCTCGTCGACGAGCACGCGCACGGCATCGGGATCGCAGAGGCCCGCGCCGGCGGCGAGGGTGTCGGCAAGGTGGAGGTCGGTGGAGTCGGGATCACCGCCACCGAGTACGGCGGCGACGCCGCCTTGCGCCCAACGGGTGGTCGCCTGGTGCAGCTCCGCCTTCGTCAGGACGCCGACGCGCATCCCGTGGGTCTCGGCCGCGCGCACCGCCGCGGACAGTCCGGCGACCCCGGAACCGAGTACGAGCAAGTCGAGCGTGGGCGGCGCCACGACTCGAACCTACGCGCGCGTGCGCGTTCGTGCGCGTTCGTTCTGTGATGGCTCAGCCACCGATTCGGTGGCTCAGACGTCACAGAATCCTGCGTCCACCGTTCCGTGCTGGCCCACCCACCGAAATCGGTGGCTCAGACATCAATGTGATGGAGGGCGGACGGGGGAGGGCGGACGCGGGACGGCGGACGCGGGACGGCGGACGGAGCGACTGGGGGACGGTCAGCCGGCGAGGGCGTCGATCTCGGTGTAGAAGCGGTCGCCAGCCAGGCGGCGGGCGAGCTCCTCGGAGATCGGGCGGTTGGCCGTGTCGACGTGCACGATCGTCGGCTCGTGTCCGGCGGCCAGCTCGAGCTCGTCGTACTCGCCGTAGCTGATGACGATGATCTTGTCGCCGGGGTGGACGAGATGGGCGGCCGCACCGTTGAGGCAGATGTCGCCCGAGCCTCGCTCGCCTTCGATCACGTACGTCTCGAGCCGCGCACCGTTGTCGATGTCGACCACGACGACCTGTTCGTACTCGAGCAGATCTGCCCGGTCCATCAGGTCCCGATCGATGGTGATCGAGCCGATGTAGTCGAGGTTCGCGTCCGTGACGGTGGCGCGATGGATCTTCGATTTCATCATGCGACGGCGCACGACGTATCTCCTGACGCTAGGTGGGCGCCGGGATGGTCGCCCCCTCGTTGTCGATAAGTCTGGCACGTCCGAACCGGGTTGCGGCAAGCAGGCGGACTTCGCCCCGCAGCGGGTCAACCGGCTGGAGCGTCGCGGCGTCGACCACCTCGGCGTAGTCGAGCGCTGTCAGGGGCTCTGCCCTGATCAGATCGGCCACGAGCCCCTGGACCTTGGCCGGATCCCGCTCACCTGCGGCAATGGCGGCGGCGCCCCCGACAAGCGCCCAGTGCAGCACCGGCGCGGCCGCCCGCTCGTCCGGCGTCAGGTAAGCGTTGCGGCTGGACATGGCCAGGCCGTCGGCCTCCCGCACGGTCGGGCAGCCGACGACTTCCACCGGGAGGCTGAGGTCCCCCGCCATGCGTCGGATCACTGCGAGCTGCTGCCAATCCTTCTCGCCGAAGTAGGCGCGGCAGCGGCCGGCGATGCTGAACAACTTCGCGACGACCGTCGCCACTCCCGCGAAGTGCGTCGGACGCGACGCTCCCTCCATCGACGCCGAGATCTCGGCAACCGTCACGGTCGTGAGCATCGGCAGTCCGCTCGGGTACATCTCGTCGACCGTTGGGTGGAGGACGAGATCGATGTGCTCGTCCTCGCACATCGCGGCATCGCGGTCGAAGTCGCGCGGGTACGACTCGAGGTCCTCGCCGAGTCCGAACTGCAACGGGTTCACGAACACGGTGACGAGGGTGAGATCGCAGTCCTGCACCGCTCGATGCATCAGCGAGCGATGGCCATCGTGCAGGAAACCCATGGTCGGCACGAGTCCGACGGACCGACCAGCGCGTCGCGCGTCGTCGAGCGCGACGCGTGCGGCCGCGATCGTCGTCAGGACCTGCATGCCGCCAGCTTCCGGCACGCCTCGGCGAGCGCCTCGTAGAGCGCACGCTCGTCCGGTGGTAAGGCCGCGAGATGGCGCGCGATCGTTGCTTCGTCGCCGCGCGCCGCCGGTCCGGTCAGCGCCGCCGCCGGCCCCAACTCGGCGACGTTGTCGACGGTCGCGCGCACGAGGTCGAGATACGCGTCCAACGGCACGCCCGCAAGCGCACCAACTCGCTCGGCCTGCGCGAGCAGCGCGACCAAATGGTTCGACGCGATCACCGCGGCAGCGTGGTACGCGGCGCGATCGTCGTCGTCGACCTCGAACGCGTGACCGCCGAGCGACTCGACCATCGACGCCGCGATCGGATCGCCGGCAACCGCGAACCACGCGCCAGCACGAAGCCGCTGCGAGCCGACCTCCGCGTTCGGCAGCGCCACGAGCGGATGTATCGACGCCCGCCGCGCGTGCGGCTCGAGCACCTTCAGTCCGAGCGACCCGGCCACGTGCGCGACGACGGTGCGATCCACCTGTCCGACCGCGCTCGCGACATCGACGACGGCGGCGTCCGGTACCGCGAGCAACACGAGGTCGACGCCTTGCGCCGCACTCGATGCGTCGCCGTGCGCGACAAGGTCCACCGTCCAACCGGACGATCGCAGCGCGCCTGCCAGCGCGCCACCGGCGTGACCGCGTCCGATGATGCGAACCGAAGGCACCGGCGCGGTTCTACAGCGGTTCGACAGGTGCGACCCAGCCGTCGACGTCCTGCCAGCCTTCAGGAAGCAAGTCCGGCGCGACGTCGTTGAGCGGGACCAGGACGAAGCGCCGCTCGAACATCCTGGGATGCGGGATCGACAGGTCGGGCTCGGAAACGGTCGCACCGTCGATCCACAAGATGTCGATGTCGAGCGTGCGAGGACCCCATCGCTCGCCGCGCACGCGCCCCGCGGCCGACTCGATGCGATGACACATGCCGAGCAGTTGCCGCGGCGATGAGGTCGATTCGATGGCGACGACCATGTTCAAGTACGGGTCCTGTCCCGGCGGGCCTCCGACGGGGTCGGTCTCGTAGACCCCTGAGACCGACACGACGACAGGCAATGAGTCGATCGCGTCGCGCAAGGCTCGTCGACGGTCGCCGAGGTTCGAACCGAGCGCGAGCAGCACCCGTCGCGGCGCGGCCGTTGCCTCGGTCGCCGCGGTCATCGCGCCCGCTCGAGATGCACGCCCGCGGTTTCGAGCACCTGTGGCACCGGCGGACGAAGCTTGCGCACCGTCACGCCGACCGCGTGGACGCGCTCGTCCGCCAGCGTGACTTCCGCCAAGCGATCGGCGAGACGCTCGAGCAGGGCGAATCGTTCGCTCACGATGACGCGTTCGATCGCGGCGCACAGCGCGCCGTAGTCGACCGTGTCTTCGAGTGCGTCGGAGCGCGCCGCGCTGGTCAGGTCGACATGAACGTCGAGGTCGACCTGGATGGGCTGGGCTCTCTGCTGCTCCTCGGGCAGCGCGCCGCAGTAACCCGAGGCGACGAGACCACGAAGCTCGATCCGATCGCTCACGCAGGTTTCGGCAGTTCCTGCGCGATCGTGACGAGCTCGCGCCCCTGCGGGCCGAGCTGCCGATGCACGAGCTGCTCGGTGATCGAGATGGCATGCGGGCCGTGATCGACCATGCCGGACCAGAGCAGGAACCCGGCGATGAGGCCCGACACCCGGTCGCCGAGCTCGTCCTGGTGCAGGAGCACCTTCTGTGCGTCGGCCAGCATCCCCCGTAGCTCCGGGAAGAAGCCGGCCACGAACTTCTGCTCGTCGTCGTGCGCCGAGAACGGACGATGACGCCACGTGACACCCAGCTCGTCGTAATTGTGGAGGTTGTGTGGCGACGGGATCAGCGAGATCACACAGGTGAAACCCTGCTCGCGGATCCAGATGATCTCCTCCTGGCGCCGGACGCGCCGGTGATTGGCGCCGTAGCCGCCCGGGCGCTCACACACCGCCAACTTGTCTTTGACGACCCACGCGAAATTGCGGGGTTCGATGCCTTGGGCCCACTTGCCCTTCATGCCCGGCACGTGCCACTCCCTGTCTTCTTCAGCCGGCGACCACCGTGGCGGCGTGCACCGTTGACCGCACATCATGCACCCGGACCATGCTCACGCCTTGCACCATCGCCCAGACGGCGGTGGCGACGGAAGCCTCGAGCCGGTCCGCAGCCGCGGTGATCTCCCCGGTTGCGGCGCCGTCCGATGCGGCCGTGACCGCGCCGAGAAAGCGCTTGCGGCTGGTGCCGAGGAGGACGGGATAGCCGGTCCCGACCAGGGCATCGACGTGTCGCAACAGGGACCAATTGTGCGAAACCGTCTTCCCGAACCCGATGCCAGGATCGATCCACACCTCCTCGACCCCGTCCGCCCTGGCCCGGTCGGCGCGATCGACGAGAAGGCGGCGGACATCGTCGACCACGTTGTCGTACCGAGGGTCGCGCTGCATCGTCCGGGGATCGCCGAGCATGTGCATCGCCACCCATCCGACGCCGGGACCGGCCGCGGCCACGACCTCGTGGAGCGAGGCCGTTACGTCGTTGACCAGCGTGGCTCCGACGGCAATCGCGGCCTCGGCCACGGCGGCCTTCCGAGTGTCGATGCTGACCCGGATGCGCGGCGCGAGCGCCTCGACGACCGGGGTGACCCGGCGCAGCTCCTCGTCGACCGACACCGGCTCCGCACCCGGCCGGGTGGACTCACCGCCCACGTCGACGACGTCTGCACCCTCCGCAACGATCTCGAGACCGCGCGCGATCGCGGCGCCGTGATCGAGGTACAGGCCGCCGTCGGAGAACGAGTCGGGCGTGACGTTGACGACGCCCATGACCAACGGTCGTTTCGCAGTCACCGCCCCTGAAGGAACCGCATGGCCTCCTCACGAGTGGCCACGTTGCGCCGGAACAAGCCGCGCACGGCGGACGTGACGGTGGTGGATCCAGGCTTGCGGATGCCGCGCATCGTCATGCACAGGTGCTCGGCTTCGATGACCACCATCGCCCCCTTGGGCTCGAGGCTGCGATCGAGCTCGTCGGCGATCTGGGACGTCAGTCGCTCCTGCACCTGCGGCCGCTTCGCGAACGCGTCGACGAGACGAGCGAGCTTCGACAGGCCGGTGATGCGCCCGTCGTCGTTCGGGATGTACGCCACGTGCGCCTTGCCCACCCACGGGAGCAAGTGGTGCTCGCACGCGGAGTACATCGGGATGTCGCGCACCATGACCATCTCGTCGTGGTCGGCTTCGAACGTCGTCTTGAGGTACGACGACGGGTCGTCGTGAAGTCCCGCGAAGATCTCTCCGTACATGCGCGCCACTCGTGCCGGCGTGTCGAGCAAGCCGTCGCGATCAGGATCCTCGCCGATGGCGATGAGGATCTCGCGCACGGCGCGCTCGATGCGCGGTTGATCGAAGCCGTCGCTCACGTCGTCGTGCCGGGACGCGGCGCGCGGCGCCATGCGCGGCCGAGCCGGGTCCACGCCTTCTCGCCGTCGACCCGGTCTGCATTCGCGGCGGAGACGGGCGCGGGCACCGGCCGCGACAGTGGCACCGTCACCGGCGAGTCGTCGTGCCCGCCCGCCGGCTCTGCTTCTTCCATGCCCGGCCACGTGTCGATGTCCTTGAACAGCTCGGCCAACTCGACGTCTTCGACCGTCTCGCGCTCGATCAACGCGTTCGCCAGCGCGTCGAGCGTGGCGCGATGCGTGACGAGAATCGCCAGCGCCTCGTCGTGGGAGCGGTCGATCAACCCGTTCACCTCGGTGTCGATCTGCGAGGCCACGTCGTCCGAGTAGTCGCGTTGGTGGCCCTGGTCACGGCCGAGGAAGACCTCGCCCTGCTCCTGGCCGAACTTCCTCGGACCGAGCGACGAGCTCATGCCGTACTGAGTCACCATCGCCTTCGCGATCTCGGTGCACTTCTCGATGTCGTTCGCCGCGCCGGTCGTGACCTCGCCGAACACCAGCTCCTCGGCGGACCGGCCACCGAGCGCCGATGCCATCTGCGCTCGCAGTTGCGCCTTCGTGTGCGTGTACCGGTCTTCGGGCAGGAACCACGTGAGTCCGAGGGCGCGACCACGGGCGACGATCGACACCTTGTGGACGTTGTCGCCTTCGGGCAGGACGTGCGCGACGAGCGCGTGACCAGCCTCGTGGAACGCGATCACGCGCTTCTCGTGCTCGCTCATCACTCGGCTGCGACGCTCGGGGCCAGCCATTACCCGGTCGATGGCCTCGTCGAGCTGCATCATCCCGATCTGGTCGAGGTTGCGCCGGGCCGACAGCAGCGCAGCCTCGTTCATCAGGTTGGCAAGATCTGCGCCGGTGAAGCCGGGGGTGCGCCTCGCCAAGGTCTCGAGGTTGATGCCGTCCGCCAGCGGCTTGCCCTTCGCGTGCACGTCGAGGATCGCCATGCGGCCGGCGATGTCGGGTCGGTCGACGACGATCTGACGATCGAAGCGGCCGGGTCGCAGCAGCGCGGGGTCGAGGATGTCGGGACGGTTCGTCGCAGCAATGAGGATGACGCCGCTGCGGGGATCGAAACCATCCATCTCGACCAGCAGCTGGTTCAGGGTCTGCTCGCGCTCGTCGTGGCCGCCGCCGAGCCCGGCTCCGCGGTGGCGGCCGACCGCGTCGATCTCGTCGACGAAGACGATCGCGGGCGCAGCTGCCTTCGCCTGCTCGAACAGGTCGCGCACGCGGCTGGCGCCCACGCCGACGAACATCTCGACGAAGTCCGACCCGGAGATCGAGAAGAAGGGGACACCGGCCTCGCCGGCGACCGCACGTGCCAACAAGGTCTTGCCTGTGCCGGGAGGCCCGTAGAGCAGCACGCCCTTCGGGATCTTCGCTCCCATCGACTGGAACCGCGTCGGGTTCTCGAGGAACTCCTTGATCTCCTGGAGCTCTTCGACCGCTTCGTCACAGCCGGCCACGTCCGCGAACGTGACCCTGACGTTGGTGTCGCTGTGCTGTTTGGCCTTCGCCTTGCCGAAGTTGAGAACGCGGTTGCCGCCCTGCATCGAGTTCATCAACAACAGGAACAAGCCGAACAGCAACAGGATCGGCAACAGCGTGAACAGCAGCGAGATCCAGACGGACTCCTTCTGCTGATCGACGTCGAGCTTGACGTTCGCGTTCGTGAGCTGTGTGGTCAGCTCATCGCTGTACTGCTCGGGGAAGTTGACCGTGTAGGACGTCCCATCTCGCAGCTTGCCCGAGACTTCGTGATCGTGGTCCTTCAGCGTCGCGTCGGCGACGTTGCCCGCGGCGATCTCGCGCTGGTACTCGTCGAGCGAGAGCTTCTTCGGACTGCTACCGCTGTGCAGCCAAACCACACCGGCGATGAGCGCCACAACGGCGATCGCGAGGTACAGGACGAGGGGACGGCTGAGTCGCTTCTTCACGCCCCCGAGAGGCTACCGGTGTCGGACGAGCTGTTCAGTCGGGCGGTAGCCACAGCCGGATCTCCGGCAGGTTGCGATGGCGTTGGCCCACGTCGAGGCCGTAGCCGACGACGAAGTCGGGCGGGATGTGGAAGCCGATGTACTTGAGATCGGGATCGTCTCGCTGCATGCCCGTCTTGACGAGCAGCGCGCACACCTCGAGGCTCGCCGGCGATCGCGTCTCCAGGTTGCGCCGTAGCCATCGCAACGTGAGCCCAGAATCCACGATGTCCTCGACGAGCAGGACGTGGCGACCGGTGAGGTCGATGTCGAGGTCCTTCACGATGCGAACGATGCCGCTCGTCTTCGTGGAGCTGCCGTACGAGGCCACCGCCATGAAGTCGACTTCGACCGGCAGATCAATCTGTCGAGCGAGGTCGCTCATGAACACGAACGCGCCCTTGAGCACCCCGACGAGCAACGGGGCGCGCCCTTGGTAATCGTCGGATATCTGCTTGCCCAGCTCGCCGATGCGGGAGCGGAGCTCGTCCTCGCCGACGACGACGTCACCGAGGCGCCCGCTCTCGTCCATGCGGCGACGACTCTAAATGGTCGTGACGGAGAGGCGCCCTCGCGACCGTGTCACGCGCCGCCCCCCACCGACGTCCGTGCCCTTCGCATCGCCGCGCGCGACGGCAAGGACGCGCTCGACGGTTGCGGCATCAGGGGGATGATGCTCGGCATCGGTGCCGCACCGCAGCCACGCGCGCACCGCTCGCCGAGCCAGGGCAACCGGCGCGTTCGCAACGGACGCCGCGTCGGTCGGATCGATCGCCGACGCCAACTCGTCGAGCAACGACACGTCGTCACGCACGAGGTCGGACTGACGCGCGATGACGGCGGCCACGTCTCGCTGCGCGATCGCGTCGAGCAACGGCAACAACTCGTGCCGGACGCGATTGCGGCGGATGTTCGGGTCGCCGTTGGTCGGATCGTCGACCGCCTCGATGTGCAGCGCGTCGCACAACGCGCGCGTCTCGGCGCGACGGAGCCGTACCAAGGGACGAGACGCGATGGCCATGCCCTGCAGACCGTCGAGTCCCGCTCCTCGCATGAGATTGAGCAGGACGGTCTCCGCTTGGTCATCGGCGGTGTGGCCGGTCAGAACTCCGGTCGGGAGGACCGAATACCGAGCGGCGCGAGCCCGTGCTTCGAGGTCGGCGCCGGGCGCGACGACGGCACGACGAGCTTCGAACGCGGCACCGAAGCGGCGCGCCGCGGCGGCGACGACGTCGCCTTCGGCGTCGGATCCGGGTCGTAGAGCGTGGTCGACGTGCACCGCGGTGACGTCACAACCGGCGGCCGCCGCCAGGACGAGCAGTGCCATGGAGTCCGGTCCCCCGGAGACCGCGCAGGTGACCGGCGTGCCGGCTGCGGGGAACGTGCACCTCACGAGCAGGTCGACCGGCTCCACGGAGGTCAGATCGTCACATCGCCGGAACGCACGAGCTCGAGCAGCTCGCGCACCGATCGCGTGCCGAGCTTGCGATTGATGCGCCGCAGGCTGGCGTACACGTTCGAGCGGCTCATGCCCAGCGCACCGGCCGCCTCCATGACCGTCGGCGACGCCGACACGACGTGGAGGAGCTGGCGCTGCTTGGCGGTCAGGGAGGCGAGCCGCTCCTCGCCGATCTGCACGGAGACCTCCGGCTCCACGCGGACCGGTCCGGGCCCTCGCTCGAGCGCGCTGAGCCTCGGTCTGGGCGTGAGGTCGATCTCTGTCGGTGCTGCATTGCGCTCGATCCGCGCCAGCATCTCGAGGGCGTTGTTCTGCGCCTTTCGCCGTTGGGCGATCTCGGGTCCGGCCAGCGCGTCGGCCACCGCGACACGCAGGACTTCGAGGTCCGTCGGCTTCGTGAGGTACTGCACCGCGCCTTCGATGCCACCCTTCACCCGATCCAAGGGGGCGCCGAGCGCGGTGAGGAGGATCACAGGGATCTCGTTGATCGGCTTGTCGATCGCGTGCTTCAACTGCTCGAGCACGCCCCAACCGTCGACCTTCGGCATCATCACGTCGAGCACGATCAGGTCGGGTGGCGAAGTGCGACACCGCGTCGAGCGCCTCTTCCCCGTTCGTCGCGGTGATGACCTCGTGACCGTCGCGTTCGAGGTTGAGCTTCGTGAGGAGCCGGATGTCCGGTTCGTCGTCGACAACGAGGATCGTCGCCACGATCGTCAGACCCTGATCGACGTATCGACCCCCACCCGCCGAATCCACGAGTCGGGGTCGCGGATCTCATTGAGGTCGGGCAGGTTCGCTGGCTCCTCGAACGCTCGATTCAGCAACGCGGGTCCGCCGGCGGCCTCCACGGTGTGGATGAAGCGCTCGCCTTGCTCGTACTGGTTGAACTTCGCCTCGAGGCCGAGCAGCCGTTGCAGCAGCCTGGCGATCGGGCTGCCGGTCTGACGCCGCTGGTGCAGCACCCGACTGAAGCGCTCGGCGCTGGGGATGCGACCCTTGCCCGCTCGATCCATCGTGACGTCGCCGTGCCCTTCGAGCAGGCTCATCATCCCGCTGATCGACCGCAGCACCTCGCCCTGCTCCTCGCTGGCGAGCAGCGCGACCAGCCCGCCGTCCTCCAACGGGTTGTGCCCTTCACGCGAGCTCTCGACGTAGCGACGCAGCGCATTCAGGAATCGCGCCGGATCCGGATCGACCGCGTCGATGCTGCGCTCGACCAGCGAGAGGAAGTGCTCGCGCAGCCACGGAACACCCGTGAACTGGGCGCGGTGCGTGACCTCGTGGAGCGCGAGCCACAGCCGGAACTCGCGGGGCGGGAACGCGAACCGCTTCTCGAGCGCGATCACATTCGGTCCGACGTAGTACACGACGTCCTGTTCGTCGGGATCCTCCTCCTCGATCACGAGGAGGTCGTACTGGCCGAGCACTCTCGTGCTCATCCAACCGAGCATCAGGCCCAGCTCGGCGCCGGTGGCGCGACGGGCGAGCGGCGCGAGGCGCCCCTCACCGACGCGTTCACCGAGTCGGTCCGTGAGGGGACGCAACAGGCGCGAGAACGACGCGATGTTCGCGCCGATCCATCCGGCCCGATCGGTGACGCGCGCACGAGCGGGGCCGACGAGCGAGCGCAAACCGGTGGCCTCGTAGACGAGCTCTTCGGCCTCCTGCGTCAGCTCGGCGAAATCAGGCTCGAGCGATGCGTAGTGGTACGACTCGGCGAACGGCTCGCGACCACTGACCCGGACGGCGATCCGCTGTGCGAGGGCCCAGTCGACGGGATCGGCCACCGGACGAGACTACCGGCGCGCCCTCGGGTACTTGAGCGACTGCACCTTGACCAGGTAGCCGATGATCACGCCCACGACGAGGAGGATCGACAGAGCGAAGAAGACCAGCCCGATCCAGTAGTGCCAGATGACCGCCGCGAGGGACATGGCCGGATCGTATGGGACGGTGAGGTGGCGGCGGAATTCAGGTGCTGCCGGGGTGCAGCGGCTCGTGGTGGATCGCGTCGGCGATGCGCTGCTTCAGAGCGTCAGGCACCGTCTCGTGGCACTTCTTCGCGATGACGATCCGCAGCTCGGTCTCGAAGTCGAAGGCCTCGTAGCAAGGCGGGCAGTCGTCGAGATGACGCTGGATGGCATGGCGGCGCGAATCGTCGAGCTGGCCGTCGAGGAACTCGTAGAGCTCGTGCAGTGCGTCGTCGCAGTTGCCTTCAGCCATACCAAGTCCTCAATCGAGCCCGAGAGTGCTCACGCTACGAGCCCTCTTTCTACAGCGAATTCCCACAACTTCTTCTGGAGACCTTTTCTTCCCCGGTGCAATCGGCTCATGACCGTCCCGATGGGGATGTCGAGGATCTCCGCGATCTCCTTGTAGCTGAAGCCCTCGACGTCGGCGAGCAGGACGGCCATCCGGAACTGCTCTGGCAGCGACTCGATGGCGGCCTTCACCTCGTCGTCGGTGTAGGTCTCGAGGAGGTCTTCCTCGGCGCTGCGGCCGAGCGACGCGAGCTGGAGGCTGCCGAGTCGCCGGTAGAGGTACAGGTCTTCGACGTCGTCGAGGTCGGACTCTTCGGGCCGGCGCTTCTTCGCCCGGTACGTGTTGATGTACGTGTTCGTCAGGATGCGGTAGAGCCAGGCCTTGAGGTTCGTGCCCGCCTCGAACCCGCCGAAACCCCTGTAGGCCCTGAGGTACGTCTCTTGGACCAGGTCTTCGGCGTCGGCGGCGTTGCGGGTCATGCGCAGGGCGGCCGCGTACAGCGAGCTCATGAAGGGCATCGCCTCCTCCGCGAACTTCGCCTGATCAGCCATTTCGCTCGACCCTAGCAACGGGGTGTGACAGTGAGACAGGGGGGTACGGTTCCGCGGTGGCTGAGTTCCTGACTGACATCCAGACACTGCGCGAACGGGCCCGGGCCAAGATCGAAGAGGGTCCGATCACCGAGGCGTACGGCGCGGATCGCCCACGGGTGATCGAGGTGCTCAACGAAGCGCTCGCGACCGAGATCGTCTGCTGGCTGCGCTACAAGCGGCACTACTTCATGGCACAGGGCATCATCGCCCAGGCCGCCGCCGCCGAGTTCCTGCAGCACGCGACCGAAGAGCAAGGTCATGCCGACCAGCTCGCGTTGCGCATCACACAGCTGCAGGGCGAGCCGAACTTCAACCCCGACGGCATCACATCGCGCAGCCATGCCGAGTACGTCGAAGGCGACTCGCTCGGCGACATGATCCGCGAAGACCTCGTTGCCGAACGCGTCGCCATCGAGTCGTACAGCGAGATCATCCACTGGCTCGACGACAAGGATCCGACGACGCGCAACCTGCTCGAGACGATCCTGGCCGTCGAGGAGGAGCACGCCAACGACATGCTCAACCTCCTCGAGGACCTCGGCGGGCAGGTGTAGCAGTCGCGCGGTCGCACACGTCTCAACCGCCGCCACCCGCGATCATGATCTGGGTCGTGATCTGATCGATCGACCCGGCGAGCTCGGACAGGTCGCGATGCGCGTCGAGCAGCGATTGTCGCAAGCCCGGCCAGATGGCCTGGAACTCCTTCGCTTTCGGCCCGTCCCAGTAACACGGCTGGGTCAGGTCGTCGCCGCTCGCGAGCAACCGCTGGATGGCTTCGATGAAGCCGCTGTCGAGCACGGACCGGAACTGCAGGATGCGCTCCTTGGCCACCGGATCGGCGAGCACGCGCATGGACATCGTTGATACTCCTGTTGTCTCGATGATTTTCATGCATCTTCGTCAACCTTTGCGCCCGCCGTCAAGGCAAGATTGAGACGTGGAAATCGTGGAGGTCTCACCTCGGGACGGCCTGCAGTCCGAGGACGTGCTGCTCGACACCGACACCAAGGTCGAACTCATCACTCGAGCGGTCGACGCCGGCGTCCGACGCATCGAGGTGTGCAGCTTCGTGAATCCGAAGCGGGTGCCGCAGATGGCCGACGCCGAGGGAGTGCTCGCCGGACTGCCGGCGCGCGACGACGTCGGGTACATCGGTCTCGTCCTCAACCGCCGCGGGTTCGAGCGCGCCGCCGAAGCAGGTATGCGTGAGATCAATGTCGTCGCCGTCACGACCGACACGTTCGCGACACGCAACCAGGGCGCGACGAGTGACGAGACCGTCGCGGTGTTCGAGGACATCGCGCCGCTCGCGCGAGACGCAGGCATGCGCGCCACGTTGACGATCTCGACCGCATTCGGTTGCCCGTACGAGGGCGAGGTTCCGGTCGAGCGCGTCGTCGAGATCGTGCGACGGGGCGCTGCCGCGGGCGCAACGGAGATCGCGTTGGCTGACACCATCGGCGTGGCGGCGCCGACCGACGTGACGGAGCGAATCGGGGCTGCGGATGCAGTGCGCGACGGCGCGACGCTGCGCGCCCACTTCCACAACACGCGCAACACGGGTATCGCGAATGCATACGCCGCGGTGGAAGCCGGGGTCGCCGCGCTCGACGCCAGCCTCGGTGGCATCGGCGGTTGTCCTTTCGCGCCGAACGCGACGGGCAACATCCCGACCGAGGATCTCGCCTACATGCTCGAGCGTATGGGGATCGCCACGGGGCTCGACCTCGACGCGCTCGCGTCGATCGTCCCGTGGATCGAGGTCAAGCTCGGCAAGCGCGTCCCCGGCCTGCTCAGCAAGGCCGGCCGCTTCCCCGCCACCGCTCCGGCGTGAACTCCGGGGAGAAACGGGCGCCATAGCGCCCGTTTCCATCCAACATTCAGTTCTGGGGTCAGTGGAGGGTGTTGGCGAGGGCGTGGAGGACGAGTCCGGCGAGGCCGCCGACCACCGTGCCGTTGATGCGGATGTACTGAAGGTCCGGTCCGAGGAGGAGCTCGAGGCGGCGGGACGCCTCTTTGCCGTCCCAACGTTCGATGGTGCCGCTCACCAGGGTGGCGATCTCGCCGTTGAAGTGATCGGCGATGTACCCGACGCCGGATTCGACTCCCTCCTGCGCCTTGGCCGCCAGCACCGGGTCGTCCTGGAGCCGCGCCCCGCGGTGCGGAAGGCGTCAGCGAGACGTTGACGCAGCATCGAGTCGGGGTTCGCCGCCTGCGCGCGCAACGCCGCTTTGACATCGCCCCACACGGACGACGTCCACGCGCGCAACGCGGGCTGATCCAACAGGTCGTGCTTGATCTGCTCGCCCTTCGCCAGCAGATCCGGTGACGTCTCGAGGTCGTTCGCGAGCTGCAGCAGCCGCTCGTCGAGCTGTTGGCGCACCTCGTGATCGGGGTCTTCGGCCATGGCCTCCAACAACGAGCGTGCGCCGTCGAGCAGGCGCTCGAAGATCCGGTCCTCGACCGCGCCCGGCAGCCACCACGGCGCCTGCTGGGCCAGACGCATGCGGAACTCGTCGCGATGCTCGTCCAGGTAGGAATCGAGACCGCGCAACGCGGCGTCGACGAGCTCGTCGTGGCGTCCGTCCTGCGTGACGAAACGAAGCGTGCGACCGGCGAGCGGCGCGAGCGGCGTCGACTCGATGCGATCGCGCACCATCGCGTCGATCGCAGTGTGCACGTCCTCGTCGCGTACGAGGTCGGCGACGACGACGGCGCCGTCGAGCACATGGCCGGCAAGTCGGTCGGCGTTCGCCGGCCGAGTGAGCCAATCGGCCGCGCGCGTGACGACGCCGGCACCGCGTAGCCGGTCGATGACGACATCGCGCGTCAGGAACGTGTCCTGGATGAACGCGCCGAGCGTCTCACCGAACTGCTGCTTGCGCTCCACGATGATCGCGGTGTGCGGGATCGGGATGCCGAGCGGATGGCGGAACAGCGCGGTCACGGCGAACCAGTCGGCGAGCCCGCCCACCATCGACGCCTCTGCCGTCGCCTGCACGTACCCCGCGAACGTGCCGTCGCCGCCCCACAGCGTCACGACCAGGAACCCGAGCGTCACTGCGCCGAGCAGCGCGGTCGCGCGCCGCTTGGTGATCGTGAGCTGTCGTTGCTTGACCTGCTCCGAGCGCATCGAAGGCAGCGTCTGCATGGCGGTCATCGCGAAGTTGTACAGACCGCCGGACCCGCCGCCCCGGATGCACCCCTCCTCAGACCTGGCTCAGAAGTGACGAAGCTGCGGCCAGATCTGATCCCAGTCCGCGAGCTGATCGCGACAGACCCAGATCGACACGCCGTCTTCTTCGTTGTGGACGCCGTCCGGTGAATGGAAGGTCGCCGCGAGCTCGACGTCGCCGAACCATCGGTCCAGGTCCGACTTGTCGTAGCCGACGACGATCGTCTCGGCCGAGCGTCCGGCCGGATGGCCCCAGTACCAGTACGTCATGTGGCCGCTGATCGGTTGCGGCATGCCGTCTGACGCACCGAGCAACTCGATGCTGCCCGCCTCCGAGTAGTTGCTCGTCAGGATCGTCGCGCCCGGGTGTTGCGAGTACACACCGTCGACGGAGGCGACGAACTGCGGCCACCCGACCATCTCGCCGATCTCCTTGTTCACGTGGCGGATGCCGTCGGCCGTCTGCGTCGGCAGGATCGGGATCGCGACCGGGATGCTTGCGATGCCCCACACCGCCATCGCCGCGATCCACGTGTTCGAGATCGTCACCCCAGCGGCGGCACCGGCGGCGAACAGCACGGGCGTGAACACACCTGCGTAGTACGGCTTGCCCTGCGTGACGGTCACGAGCAGGACGATGACGCCGAACGCGATCGCGAGCGAGCGGTAGTGCGACGCGTCGGCCGATCGGATCAACCACCACAGTCCGGGGACGGCAAGGATGGCCGCCGCGCCGCACAAGACGATCGACCCGGGCGCGGTGAACAACGCCTCCGTCGGATTGCGCAGGCCGCGAGCGACCTCCAACTGTGGCCACCCGTGCTGCGCCTGCCACAAGAGGTTCGGCAACCAGATCACGAACGCGAGCGCGACACCCCCGACGAGCCACGGCGTCCACAAGATGGTTCGTTCCGGAACGAGCAGCAGTCCGACCGCGAGCCCCACCAACAAGAAGCCCGTCGTCCACTTGTCGAGCAGGCCGAGCCCGACCACCGCGCCGACCGCGAGCCACCACCGCGGATCGCCACCGTTCAACAACCGGATGACGAACAAGGCGATGCCGGACCACGCCAGCAGCTCGGGAGTCACGGTCGTGAGGAAGTGACCTGTGGTCAGCAACATCGGCGCGATGGCAGCCGCGATCGCCGCCGCGATCTGCCCGCGACCGCTCGCGCCGAGCTCACGGGCGAGCAGCGCGGTGATGACGACGAGCCCGCCGTGCAAGCAGGCGGGGATGATCCGCAATCCGAACAGGGACGAACCGAAGAGCGAGTCGCTCACGCGATAGAGGAACGGTGTGATCGGCGGATGATCGACGTAGCCCCACGCGAGCCGCCGGCCCGACGCGAGGTAATAGACCTCGTCGCGGTGGTAGCTGTAGATCGTCGCGGTCGCGAAGTGGAAGAGCACTGTTGCGCCGGCAACGAGCCAAACCGATCGAGCGAGCGCGACGCGCGTCATGTGTCTCCGATCAGGCCAGCCGTGACGAGCTGCACGACCGTGGCTTCCGCCACGTCATCCGGGATCTGACCACCGTCGTGATCGCCGTAGCGGTGGTTCGCGAACCACGCGACGGTCTCGATGACGAACCGAGCCGCCACCTCCGCGTCGGGAACGGGCGCGAAGTCGCTCGAGGCAACTCGCGCCGCGATGTACGAACCGAGGCGTCGCACGTGCGGCACTCGTCCCCGGGTGTAGTAACGCTCGGCCATCTCCGGCCAGTCGAGGGCTGTCCGCTCGGTGAGCCGAACGAACCTCCGATAGCGGTGCAGCTGTTCGTAGTGCTCGGTGACGATGTTCGTGAGCTCTGTTCGGACATCCGCGGGCCTGTCGGTCTTCAACGCGGCCTCGAGCGCGGGTACCACTGCGAGCTCCTTGAACGCCCGCCGCGCCACACCGGCCACCTCCGCGGCGCTGGGCTTGGGGACCGGCAGCTCCGAGTCCGAGATGTCGACCCCGAGCTCGCGTAGCTGCGCCAGTTGGAACAGCGCTTCCTTGCCGGCCGCGTACGTGTAGAGCAGGCCCGGTGACACGCCGGCCTCGCGGGCGATCTCGTCCATGCGCGCCAGGCGGTAGCCCTTGCTGAGGAAGACCCGGGTCGCGGCCTCGACGATGTCGTCCAAGCGCCGCTGAGGCCGCGTCCGCACCACACCCCGATCATAAATGAATGAGTCATTCAGTCAAGAGAAAAGGCTTCAACGGCCCCACGAGTCCGAAACCCAGGCACCCGTAGACTCCCGCCAGCATGGCGAGCGCCGTCGCGTTGAGCAGGCTCGGAATCGGTCAAGACGCGCGCCCTGAGTCCGACGCGGAGGTCACGCGCGCCGTCTTCGGCGATGCCGCGTCGCGTCGCGTGATCGCCGCCGCCGACGGGGTGCTGGTCGCGTTCTGCCTGCTGTCCCTGGCCGTGGCGCTCCGCGCCTATTTCAACGACGAGACCGGCGGCGGTGCGGTCGTGGCCATCGCCGCGCTCCTCGTCGGCAATGTCGTCATCAGCGTGCAGCCGATGCGGTGGCGGCGTCCTGTGCGGGTCGAGATCGTGCGCGCAGGGCTGGGCGCGATCGTCGCTCCGGTCGCGTACTTGACGACGACACAGCTCTTCGGTCACTGGTGGCCCGGGTTCCTGTTGATGTGCATCACGAGCGCGGTGACGGTCGGCGTGCTCACGGCCTCGCCACGAAGCGGTCGGATGATCGTGACGTACTACGTCGCGCTCTTCGCAGTGTCGGCGTTCATCGCGGGCGACGTCACGCTCGCACGCGGACTCGTCGTCGGTGGTGGGATCGCCATCGCCGGCTTGGTGCTCGGCGAGTGCGTCGCCGGCCTCGGCCAGAAGCTGGCGGTCGAGCGCGCGCAACGCGCGCAGATCGAACAGCTCATGCTGCGCGTCTTCCCGCAATCGGTGGCGACCGCCCTCGAACACGACCAGTCGGTCGCCGACGAGTTCGACGAAGCATCGATCCTGTTCGCGGACATCCAGGGGTTCACCGAGCTGTCGAGCCAGCTCAGCCCAGCCGAGATCGTCACCATGTTGAACGAGGTCTTCTCGGTGTTCGACGAGCTCGTCGACCAGTTCGGCCTCGAGAAGATCAAGACCATCGGTGACTGCTACATGGTCGCGGCAGGTGTACCCGATCCACGACCGGATCACGCGACCGCGCTGTGCGCGTTCGGACTTCGGCTACAGGAGCTGATGCGTGAGCGCGAATTCGCCGGACAGCACCTCCAGTTCCGCGTCGGCATCAACTCGGGACCGGTGATCGCGGGCATCGTCGGGCAGAAGCGGTTTCTCTACGACCTGTGGGGCGACGCCGTGAACCTCGCGAGCCGCATGGAGTCCCACGGCACGCCGGGCGCCGTCCAGATCACACGCTCGACGTTCGAGCGCATCGACGGCGAGTTCCTGTGCGAGTCCCGGGGCACCGCGGAGATCAAGGGAAAAGGGCCGATGCCCGTCTGGCACGTCCTCGGAGCGAGGACGTCACCGCACGCTTCGCCTCAACCTTCTCCGCGCGCGATCCCACCTACTGACGTTTGAGCGGCATCCTCTTCGGTTAGAGGAATTGGTCGGCTTCGAGCCGTGGGCGGCTGGTAGGGAAGGCACGCATGAGTCAGCACTGCGCGAACGGCGCGGTCAAGGTGAAGTTCCGTCTCCCCGCGGAGTCCGGTGAGGACGCGGCATGGGTCGTCGGCGAGTTCAACAACTGGTCGAAGAGCAGCCACCCCATGAGCAAGGGCGACGACGGTTCCCTCGAGACCGTGATCGAGATGGCGCCCGGTAGCTACCGGTACCGCTATTACCTCGGCAACGGTCGGTGGGAGAACGCGTGGGACGCGGACTCGTACGCGGCCAACGAGTTCGGGGGCTCCGACTCGGTCGTCATCGTCAGAGCGACCACGAACGGCCACGCCAAGAAGTGAGCCTCCGGTCGACCCTGCGAGCGACGGAGCGCTCGCCACGACCGGCCTGGCTGCCGGGGAACGCAGGGTTACGCCAGAGTCAGCGCCCGACATAGGTGGGTTGACGCTTCTCGAGGAACGCCTTGACGCCTTCACGATGGTCCTCGGTCTTGAACAGCTCAGTGAGCGAGGTCGCCACCCATGCGCCGAGCGCGGTCCAGTCCGGATCCAGCGCGCGACGGAGACCGTCCTTGATCTTCTGCACCGCCAGCGGCGGGTTCGCGGCGATCCGTGACGCGACGGCGAGTGCGGCCGTCATCAGCTCGTCGTGCGGGACGACACGGCTCACGAGCCCGATGTCCTTCGCCGTCGCCGCATCGATGATGTCGCCGGTGAAGAGCAGCTCCGCGGCGCGTTCGCGGCCGACGGCGTTCGCGAGGCGCGCGATGCCGGCGACGTCGGTGCACAACCCACGCAACACGAACAGCTCGCCGAACTTCGCGCGCTCAGACGCGACGCGGATGTCCGCCATCAGCGACAGCTCCATCCCCCATCCGACTGCGGCACCGTTGACCGCGGCGACCACGGGGATGTCAGTCCGCAGCAGCGCGTCCGCCGCAGGCGTGAGGCGCGGCTCGACGACCACGACGTGGCCGGCGTCGCCTCCCCCCATGATCTGACGGACGTCGTCGCCGGAGCAGAACGCTGGATCCGCACCGGTGATCACGAGGCAACGGCCGCTCGCGGAGCGCACGGCCCGCTCGAGCTCGTCGTAGGTCTGGAACCGCAATGCGTTGCGGACGTCCGGCCGGTTGAGCCGGATCACCTCGACGTCGCCCTCGCGGATCACCTCGATGTCCTCGTAGACCATCCGTGCCTCACTCTCGTTGTCCTCGTTCGAGCGTCGCGCCCGGCAGTAGCTTGCCCCGCATGTCCGACGCACTCGACCTCGTCCAACGATTCTGCGCGACGTGGGGCGGCGACAAGCTCGACCTCGACGCGATCGTCGACTTCTTCGCCGACGATGCCGTGTACCACAACATCCCCGTCGATCCCGTCACGGGACGCGACGCGATCCGCTCGACCATCGAGGGCTTCACCGGAGGTGTCGGCTCGATCGAGTTCCGCGTCCTGCACATCGCGGCTGCGGGCTCGGTGGTGATGACCGAGCGCGTCGACGTCTTCCGCTTTCCGAACGCGACGATCGAGCTGCCGGTCATGGGCACGTTCGAGGTCTCCGGCGACAAGATCACCGCGTGGCGGGACTACTTCGACCTCAACCAATTCATGTCCCAGATGCCACAGGGCTGACCGAGCAGACCGGTGTCGGAGATGCCGCGATTCCCATGGGCCACGCCCGAGCCGGGGCGCCTCGTCGGCCGAGGTCATCCCGCGGGCGAGTTTCTCGAGGCGTGGAAGTGGGAGGTCCTCGACGAGAAGGCCGGCTACCTGCACATCCGCGCCGACCTACCCGACCAGGTGAAGAACCCGCGCGGTCAACTCTTCGGCGGATTCACCCCTGCGTACGTCGATCTCGTCGCGTTGTTCACCGTTCGCGCCGGCCCGGATCGACTCACCAAGGAACGCCGATGGCTTGCCACCACGGGCATGCGCGTCGAGTATTTCGAACCCATCACCGGGCCGCAGTTCGAGATCGAGAGCTCACTCGACAAGAGCCGAGGGCGCACGCGCTTCGTCACGACCCGGTTCTTCCAGGAGGATGAGCTCGCCGTGTTCGCCTCCACCACGATGCGCGAGCCGGCGATGGACCGGCCGCTGGGCGACGCTTAGCAGCCTGCGAGCTCGTAGCCGGCGCGGAGCACCTCGACGTTCGCCGCAGGTGTGATGACGGTCGCTGCCGTCGCGGGACGTTCAGTCGGCGGTGCGTAGCCAACGCCTGGCCGCCAGACCTGCAAGCCATCCGGTGCGACGCGCGCGGGAACGCCGTCGAGATCGACGAATGCACCGTCCGGCACGTCCCGCCACGGCACCGCGTGCAGGCGCTTGCGGCCGTGGTCGACGCGGTCGCCATGCAACCGGCGATCCATGTCGTCTGCTGACGAACGTTCACCGAACGCGAGCTCCCAGGTGTCGCAGTAGCGCTCGTAGTCCGCGCGGCGACACAGCGCGCAGGGACGATGGCCCGCCGCGAACGCGACCGCCTCGTCGTGGAAGAACAGCGCGGTGTACCGACCGTCCTCCCAACGCGGGGCGCGCCAGCCCTTGTACTCGAGCACGCAGGTGATCCACCGCTTGCCGTTCCACTGACGCACGATGTCGTGTCCCACATGGAGGCAGCCGCGATTGCCCATGAAGCGACCACGCTCGTCCTCTGCGACGATGATGTCGCCATAGGGCGTGACACGATTGCGCTCGGGCATCGAAGGCTGCTCCCGGAGGTACGCGGATGTTCGACCTCGACGAGTTCATCAAGGAATGCGAAGAGGCCCAAACGGAGAACGATTCTCGACGCGCCATTCGTGAGGTGCTCGATCGAGCAATCGCCGACCCGTCCTCGGTCGCCAGCGCGCTCGAGCACGATCGCGCCGGGCTGAACCTCCTCCACCGGTCGGACACGCTGACGATCCTCAACGTCGTGTGGGCGCCCGGCATGACGTTGCAGCCCCACGATCACCGCATGTGGGCCAGCATCGGTATCTACGCCGGCCAGGAGGACAACGCGTTCTTCCGCCGCGCGGGTGCGACGCTCACCGCGTCGGGTGGCAAGGAACTGCACGAGACGGACGTGTTGTCCCTGGGCGACGACGCGATCCACTCCGTCACCAACCCGCGGCGATCGCACACCGGCGCGATCCACATCTATGGCGGCGACTTCGTCGCCAAACCCCGGAGCCAGTGGGACCCCGAGACGATGACCGAGGAGCCGTACGACTACAACCGGATCCTCAAGCAGTTCGAAGCCGCGAACCAATCGCTCTGATCGGCGCGGTTCGTGGCTGGCGCGGGATCGGGCGGCGACCCCGGCGACGAGGAGCTCGACGGTCCTGTGACCGTGTCGCGGGTCCAGCCGTACCAGGCGGTCAAGCCGTATCTCTGTCCCGGCTGCCTCCAGGAGATCGCCGTCGGGCTCGGCCATCTCGTCGTCGTCCCGGAGAGATGTCCGGACGATCGCCGACACTGGCATCACGCCTGCTGGGAGATGCGACACCGCCGCCGACCGGGGCGTTCGTCTCCTCGATAGCGGACATAACCTCTCAATTCCGCTGAATTCGATCACGGTACGTGGTCAGGGGGTGCTCTTGCGCGCGCTGGAGCCTCGGGTCACACTCGTCCCCTGCCGACGTCCGCGGACGACGTCGGATCCATCTGTATCTCGGCGATTCCCTCTGCGCGGCAGCGTTCTGTGCCGGAGTTCTCGTCACACACGCAATGCCCCAATCTCAACACTTTCGTCTCCTTTTTCTCCTTCCTGCCGTTCTGCTGGTCAACGCTGCTACTCGCGTGGGTCCTCCCACCGCGGGCGAGCCGCCCCTGGCCGATCTCCGTCGTAGCGGCAGCCAAGCCCTCACCGCAGGCGCCCGGCGCCGCGTCGACCACGACGCCCGGTGCCGGGCCGTCCACCGCCGCGCCGACAAGCGCCGCGCCGGCGGCTGGCGGGCCGACGACCGACGCTCCCACCACGGCGGCGCCGACGTCGACTGACCCGACCACGACTGCCGCGACCGAGCCGACGACCACGGCACCGCCGGCACCGCCGCCCGCAGCGCCCCCAGCGCCCCCAGCGCCCCCAGCGCCGGTGCTACCGACCGGCAAAGGCATGTGGCTCTACATGCCCGATCAGGTCGAGGGCGGCGACGTGAACGCGATGGTCGCGAAGGCCCATGCCGTCGGCCTCACCCATCTCTACGTGCGCACCGGCTCGTCGCACGACGGCTTCTATGCCGCTCCGTTCCTCGACGTGCTCCTGCCGGCCGCACACGCCGGTGGCATCAAGGTCATCGGCTGGGACTTCCCGACCTTCAACGACATCGGCGGCGACATCTCGAGAGCCGTGGCCGCGATCGCGTACATCACGCCGACCGGCGACCGGTTGGACGGCTTCAGCGCCGACATCGAGACACACTTCGAAGGCGTCTCGCTCACTCCCGCCAACGCGCTCTGGTACGGCGCCGGTCTGCGCAGCGCCGTCGGCCCCAGCTACCCGCTCATCGCCACGGTTCCCCGACCCAGCGCGGCGCGTCAGGCCGACTACCCGTACGACTGCGTCACCGCATCGTTCGACGCGATCGCGCCGATGGTGTATTGGATCGACACGCCTCCGGACGAGGACGCGGCCGAGGCCGTCGACTACCTGTCGGTTTTCGGTAAGCCCGTCCTTCCGATCGGCCAGGCCTACGACGGCAGCCTCGAAGGTGGCGCGCCGGGAACGCCGACGGCCGACGAGATCGGCGCGTTCATCAACACCGCGGCCGCGCACGGCGCGAAGGCGGTCTCGTTCTGGTCGTGGCAGCACGCCAGCGACGAGATGTGGAGCGCGATCCAAGCGGGCCCCGAGGTCGGCCAGGGCTAGTAGGGCGACTCCATCGCGGTGGCAGAGTCGATGGGCGTCGGCGCGACCGGCCGCCGTCGCGAGCTTCACTGTCACACCCTCTGGTGATGATGGCCGCATGTGCATGATGTGTGACGGCGCCACGGAGGACGAGGTCCTCTTCGACATGTATGGGCTGATCCAGAAGTTCGGCTTCATGATGACTGCAGTCGAGGGGTCGTCGACGTGGACGTACACAGTCGGCCTTGCCGAGCAGTTCCATCCCGAGCTGGTCGTGACCGCGCTTGCGCCGCGGAAGTCCTTCGACGTGCTCCGCGCCGTCGTCGATCACATCAACGCCGGCGAGCGGTTCGACGAGTGCTCACCGCCACTCGACCTGGGTGGTCTCATCGTCCGGTTCGGACGGGTGCACGTCGAGCAGTGGCATCAAGGCCGGTTCGACCGCTGGCTCCGCTACTACGGCGCGCTCGGCGACCACGGCTGGCTCCAGCGGGAGGCGGTCCAGGTGCTGTGGCCGGACGAGCGAGGTAACTACCCGACGGACAGTTCCTTCTGCTGCAATCGGCCGACTTGCCAGCCTCTGCTCGACGTCGCGCCGGCCTCCAACGTCAACACCGACGAGAAGGTCGAGAGGTGAGGTCACGGTCCCCCGGTCAGTGCCACCAGCCGAGTTTGTGCACGAGCAGACCCGCGCACAAACCGATGAAGAGGCAGAGCGCCTCGGGCCACCATCTACGCCACCTCGCGTTGGTCCGTGGTTCGGTGGGCACCAAGACCTTGTCGTCTGGCCGTTGCCCGTACACCGCCGGCGTCGATGGCCGTCGAGGACGTCGCTTGTTGTCGGGCGCGGCGCACAGCGCGGGCAGCAGATCGTCGAGCTGGTCTTCGTCCAAACGCTCGAGAAACGCGCCCAGCCACGAACGAGGGATGACTACATAACCGGCATCGGGGCCGCGCTCGAGCTCGAAGGTCACCGAGCTCCACGTGAGTGCAACCGGTCGCACGTGCACATCGCCGTGCACGCGCTCGTGCAGTCGCGCGAACGGGGAATCCACTTCGAGCAAGCAGAGATCTTCGAACCTGGTCGTCGACTCCAACGGGATCGGCTGCCGCCCTTCGACGATGTCGTCGACCAAGGCCACCTCGTCGGGTCCGACCAGGCGGCAGGCGTGGTCGCGAACCTGCGTCCACGCGTGCACCAACACGTCGCCGGCGCGCGTCGGCACGCCGTCGACCCATACCGTCGTGTCGCGGCCGTCACCGTAGAGATCGGCGCCGTACGCACGTCGATCGACGTACCAACCCGGGCGTTCGACGGCGGCGGTGCACTCACCATCGACCGGCGCGGGCAGCTCGCTCGACGATCGCGCCGACACCGCCGCCGCGCACGCATGGCCGGCGGCCAGATTGAAGACGAGCGCGGCGCGGAGCTGCGGCCCGACGGTGTACTCGCCGCCGATCTCGAGCCGTGCCGGGCGCGGCCTGACGAGCAGGCCTGGCGATTCCGACTGATCGATGAGCAGCATCGCCGCCAGGGCGAAGTGCCGTGCGAACAACCACGCGACGCGCATCGGATCCGCATCGATCGAGACGTTGATGTGGGTCGAGTAACCCTGCAGAGCCGCCCGCGGATCGAGCGTCGTGCACAAGGTCGCGTGACCGAGCGACGTCCAGCGCGACGCGTGCCACGAGCATCCCGGCTCGATCGTGATCGGGGGCGTCACCACTTCGGCTTCCCGTCCGTCCGCGGTGACCATGAGCCCGTTGGCGAGATGACGCGCGTTCGGATCGCTCGGATCGCGACCGACCGGCCGAAGATCGAGCTCGCCGATGAGCTGCCGGAAGTCGACCGGCTCACCGTCGAGGACAACGCGGTACTCGTGCTCGATCCCGACGATGCCTTCGCCCGCCGCGATCCGTTTCAGACGCCCCGCCAGCTCTCGTTCAGCGACCAGCACGGTGCCCTGCCTCAGCAACGACGCTCGTGCAGAACAGGATCCTGGTCGAAGGCCTTCGATACGTCGGCCGCCGTCGGCAGGTTCGTGTAGTCGAACGGCTCGGTCTTGAGCGTCACCGTGGCATCGCCGCCGTGACGGTTGTTGTGACTGTCGACCAACACCGGGACGATGTCGTAGTCGCCGCCGACGGCGGAGGGCATGGCCGCCACCAGCCCGCCGTTCGCGCTGGGAGGGGCACACGCGAAGACGACGACGGTTCCCTGCACACCGAGATCTTCTTCACGGAGATCCGGGAAGAGGTTCTTCAGTCCCGTCGTCTGATCCGTGGCGCCCAACAACGTGGTCGCGATCTGGTCGGAAGTGGCCTTGGAAGCCTCGATGACCGCAAGCGGTTGCAGGGCGGTATCGGTCGTCCGGATGTCGATGAACGTGACGGTGTTTGCCGGAATGGAGACTCGATGGTCGGGCAAATGACCGACATCTTCGATGTGGTCACTGAACGTGGTCGGATGCGCGGAAAGTGACGGCACCGAGTTGTCGTCCTTCCGCGTCGCAGCCACGACCGCCACCGCCAAGAGCACGATGACAACCACGATCGATGTGAAGAGCCACCGGCGTGATTTCCGTGCCGGCGGCGGGGACTCTTCGGGCTCATCGATCGAGTCGCTTGGCGCTCGGAGGGGGGTGCCACCGAGCCTGTCCTCCACCGCCACGCCGCCGCTGGAGGATTGAGCCGTCCAAGCGAGTCCGTCCCAGTAGCGGAACTCCGCCCGCCCCACCGGGTCGGGATACCAGCCTGCCGGATCCGACATCGCGGCCTCCTCGTCGCTCGCATTTGCGATAGGAACACGACGTAGAACACTCCGACAAGAGGTAAATGCTTTCCCGGTCCGTGTCGTTGGTCACGATCCCTAGACAATCCAAACAACCGAGCGTATGACTGCACCCGGCAGCACCGTTTCTGCACTGTGGCAGGCGCCACACGAGGACCGCGAGGTTGGGATTCATGGGTGAAAAGGGCAATGTCGCAGCAGGTGCCACAAGCGTTCCGGTGACGCAGGCAAACCGCGGATTGGGCGGCCAACTCACGCCCACATCGGGCCTCGCCAGTGCAGCCGGGACACCGCAACCAGACGTCCGTCTCGGTACGCAGTCGCCGACGTCGCCGACGTCGACCTCGACTTCTGGTGGCGGCGGCACCTTCCTCGATCTGGCCGACAGCGCTCGCGACTTCGCGCTCGGCGCAGTGTCCGAGGCGGCGGTCGAGCGATACGTCGACAGCCGCGACAAGTCGGACGAGGCGCCCGAGTCGCACGGCGAGCCGCATCTCGCGGCACTCGACGCCGAACAACCGGTCGAAGCCGCGACCGGCGACCGGCAGTACTTCTAAACGAAGGCCCTCCGATGGGACTCAAGCGCCCCGTTGCGGGCATCTCGAGAACTCACCGAGCATTCGTGCTCGGGGGCGCGCTGTTCGCCGGCGTGTTCGCGGCTGGGGGCTTGCTCGCCGTCCACGGTTCGTCCAGTGCGAGCGTGAGAGCCACGGGCCCGTCCACGACGGAACAGACGCAGACGTCGGGCACGATCTCGATCGGATCCTCGAGCCTCATCGTGCCGCCAACATCCAGTTCGTCGCTCGAGACGGGCACCAACTCGTCGACGCAGACGAACTCGTCGACGCCACCGTCTTCGACACAGACGACGCCATCGTCGTCATCGACGCCACCCGTGGTGGTGGTTCCGCCGGCGTCATCGTCATCAACGCCGCCGCCTCCTTCGTCATCGTCGTCGTCACCGCCACCGACGGTGGCGCCGGTTCCGCCCAGGGTCCAGGTCAAGGTGAGTTCCATCAGCTTCCCCGCAGGCGCTAATCCGGCGACCGCGGATGACGCGATCCAGCTCGTCGGTGGTGACCCAGGACAGCAGGTGAAGCTCAAGTTCTCCATCAGCCAGCCCGGTTTCTCTCCCCCGACTTCACCGCCGACGTGAAGCCGTGCGGCGCCATTCGCACCAGCGGTCAGGGCTGCGATCTTCCGATGCAGTACATCCCGACAACCTCGTCCCCCGAAACGGCGACGCTGCAGATCGTGGCAACGGATGCACAGGGTGGGCAGGTCGTGACGGCGGTCAAGCTGTCGGGCCCCGGCGGCATCTTCATCGGCTGATTGGTCGGTGCGAGCGACGGAGCCGCCAGGCGGTTAGATCGGCACGGGTCCTGACTCGTGCCACTCGAGCAGCGACGCGCTGTCGTCGGCGATCTCCACGAACGTGGTGCCGCGCAGCCAGTTGCCGCAGTTGAGATAGACGGCACCGTGTTCGAGCGCGATCTGTTCCGGTCGGTGCGTGTGGCCGAACACCACGACGTCGAAGCCCCGGTCCGCGAGCATCGCCGCTGACTCCTGCTCGGCGCTTTCGTACTCCGGGGACGTGTCGGCGATCATCCGGGCGACGCGCATGCGAGCGCGCGTGCTCGCGGACCACAGTCGGTAGATGTCGGGATAGATGTGCAAGAAGGGCGTGGCCGCCATCCCCAAGAGCTCGTAGATACGAGGGCTGGCGACATAGAACGCGTCGTACGCGTGACCGTGTTCGATTCGCACACGCAAGCGCCCCGACCGCACGTTGAGAAACGGAGTGAGGTACTCCGACAACCAGGTGTGCAACGCGCCTTCGAGGACGATGTCGTGATTGCCGACCACGTAATACAGACGGCCGGTCGACTTCTCGAACTTCCGCAGCACGTCCATGGCTTCGATCGAGTGCTGCGTGAGTCGACCGAGGCGTCCCTGGAGGATGTCGACCCCATCGCCGTTGATGCACAGGCTGTAGTCGCCGTCGACGACGTAATCCATGAACGACATCAGGTTGCGGGTCGCAAGCGAGTACGGATTGCCCAGGTGGAGATCGGAGATGACGATGAGGCGGCTCTCCTCGACGTCAATCAGCATCGCCCGGCTCTTCGCGTTCGAACGCCTCCCAGATCGGGGGCGCATCTGACCCTTCGGTTCCCTCGACGATCTGCATCACCCGGGAATTGGCGAGGCGCAACCTGCTGCTCAGACGCTGCATCATCTCGATGGCCAGCGTGGGGTCGTGACGGATCCTGAGCACGAGACTTCCGGGCTCGACCACGAGCACCCGGGTAGGGCCAACGGCAAACGCCCCCGCGTATCGGGGAAGCGACTCGAGGAGCGACATCTCACCGAAGAAGTCGCCGCGCTCGATGTAACCAAGGGTCACACCAGGTCCGTTGCTCTCCTTGACGATGCGAACGCGACCGTCGGCGACGATGTACATCGCACGCCCTTGACTGCCCTCCGCGACGATGCAATCGCCGTCCTCGAAGGTCTGCTCGGCGTCGATTCGCTTCGCCAGGCCGCGCACGGCCGGCGTCATCTCGTCTGCTCGCGGTCGACGGCGCGCGAACGTCACGGTGTTCGCCCCGTGACCGCTCCGGACACTCGATCGCGGAACGCGCGGCCGGTGTAGCCGGTGAGCACCACCCGATCCTTCGCCCGCGCGGTCGCGGTGCGGGGCAGGCCGGCGAGCGGGCTCATCTCGCCGAAGTACTCGCCCTCGGCCAGCAACCGGAGCAGCTGGTCCGAGCCATCGGCATGCTCCCGGATGATCTCTACCTGGCCCGTCTCGATGATGTAGACGAGCTCGCCTCGCTCACCCTGTCTGAACAAGACCTCTCCGGGCTCGAGCTCGACCTGTACCGGCGGCCGGTCCGGCGTGTTGAGGATCGGCGACATCTCGATGACCTCGTCGGCCAGCGGGATCATCCTGCTGTCGTGCGTCGAGACGACGACGACCCGCTCGCCGGTCGCCAACCGCCTCACCAGTCTCAGGATCTCCTCGACCTGGATGAAGTCGAGATGCGCGGTCGGCTCGTCCGCGAGGATCAGCGGCGGATCGAGGGCGAGCGCGCGCGCAACGGCCACTCGCTGCTGCTGGCCACCCGAGAGATCGCCCGGGCGATGGTTCAAGCGGTGGCTGAGGTCGACCATGTCGAGCAGTTCCTGTGCGCGCTCTTTCGCTCGCTGACGTGACATGCCGACCGCGCGCAATGGCACGACGACGTTCTCCTCCGCCGTCAAGCTCGGTACGAGGTTGAACGCCTGGAACACGATGCCGACCGTGTGCCGTCTGTACTCGGTGAGGTCGGAGCGGGACAGGTCGGTCACTTCGACGTCGCCGACGCGGATCGATCCGCTCGTCGGCTGCAGGATCCCACCGAGGCACGAGAGCAAGGTCGTCTTGCCACAACCGGATGGCCCCAACAGGATCGCGAGTGATCCGCCCTTCACCGTGAGATTCAGGCCATCGATCGGTCGGACCTTGTAGTCGCCGCCACTGGTGTATTCGACGACGAGATCCGTCAGCACCAGGTCAGGCATCGCGCCCCGCTCTCATCCGAACGCCAGCGCTGGATCGACGCGCACTGCACGGCGCACGCCGGCGAGGCTGCCCACGATCGAGACCGCCACCGCGGTGACGGGAACCAGCAACACCACACCGGTGGGAAACACGACAGGTACCGACATTGCCGGTGCCAAGAGCCGAGCGATGATGAGCGCGGCACCGGAGGCCAGGGCGGACAGCAGGACGGCTTGCAGGACGAGTCCGGCCAGCACCCACGAGTTCGACACGCCGATGGCTTTGAACACGGCGAAGTCACGCGTGCGTTCGAGGGCGGAGAGGTAGATGACGGATCCGATGATGCAGCCCGTGACGATCCAGAGCAACACCGAGAGCAAGCTGATGGTCTGCTTCACGGAATGAAGCGGACGGATCAGGTCGTTGCGCGCATCGGCGCGACTGACCGTCTTGAAACCGTTCAGGCCTCCCGTCGGGGTGCCGGTGATCGCGACGGCCGTGATGACGGGTGCGCCTTTGAAGGCGATGCTCTGCAGATCGGACGTGCTGAGGAACACGTTCGGGATGCCGCCGAGCATGGTGGACGTGTCGTACGTGCCGACAACGGTGAACGACTTGCCGCCGATGCGCACAGTCGAACCAATCTTCATCCCGTAGATGGATTGCGTCACCGCCTCGCCGGGACTCTGGAGGGGCCGGCCATGATCGGGCTTCGGGGCGCCGAGCGCTCCGGGCGCGACCCCGAACAGCGTGATGCTCTTCGGTCCTGACGGTGAGTCCAGCGTGTACGGATAGAAGACCTGCGGTTCCGCCTCCTGAACGCCCGGGAGGGACTTGACCTGCGCAACGGTGGCCTGGTCCATGGGAACCGAGCCGAAGAACGGACCACTCGCCTCGGAGTTCACGACCCAGTGGTCGACGCCCAGTTGATCGAGCGTGTGGTTGACCTCGACGTCGAGGGAGCTCGCCACACCGGCGAGCACCACGGTCAGCGCGAGCACGAGGGCAACCGCGACGACGGAGATGACGAATCGACGCAGTCTGAACTGCAGATCCCGTATCGCGATCAGCAGCAAGTTCGATGCTCGACCATCACCACGGATCGCGCATCAGCACAGCGCTGCAACACTCGTCCGGCCGCCCCCATCGTTCCCGAGCATACGGCATGCAGGCCTCGGCGGCCCCAGCGCGGTTGAGGACAGACAGTCGATGCAGGCCATCGCGGGAGCTCGTTCAAACGGGTTCGCACGCCCAGGCGGATGACCGCCTGCGGCGTGCGCTCCCGCTTCCCCACCTCTTACGGCCGCGGACAGTAACGAACCGAACCTCCGGAAAACCTCAAAGTGCAGCTCGCAACCCCTCACCGTGAACCAGTACCCTCCGGAGGAATGGCGGTGCGGGGGTTGTCCCGGATCGACGGCGCGGTTGAGGCGCTCGCGCAACAGGCCGCGGACGAGGTTGTCCTCGAGGCGCTCGAGGACGCGGCGGACGAGATCGTGAGCAACGACCTCTGTCATCGGTTCGTTCCGTTCGCGAGCCGCTTGGCCAACCTGGACTACGCCGGGCGACCGTGGGCCGCGCTGCCCGCGGGAGTTGCGACATGCGCATGCGATCGCGAGCGCGGTCGATCGGTGTTGCGCGCCGCGCTCGAGCAATTCGAGACAACGGGCGACGCGTACGGCGAAGGGCTCGCGTGCTTTCTCGAAGGCGTCGAGGATCTCGGCGAAGGTCAGCTCCGCTCTGCCGCTGCATGGTGGGACCGCAGCCGCGCGCTGTTGGGCCCGTCACACGTCCTGCATCGGTTGATCCTCGCCCACCGGTCGCTCGAGGCGTACGAGGACGGCGACATGACAGCCGCTTCTGCGCTGGCCGAGCAGGCGATGTGGGCGGCGGAGCTCGCAGGCGACACGCGCGCCGAAGCCGTTGCCGCGGTGTACCTCGGGTTCTTCAACCTCTACACGGGCAGATTCGACGTGTGCCGTTCCGCCATCGCCCGAGCGGCCAATGCGTTTGCACTCGTTCCGATCGAGAATCGCTACGAGGAGCCACTGCTGTGGTTCGAGCAAGGCGCCCTCCGCGCGCTCGTGGACGAGTACGACGCGGCGATGGACGCGTTCGAGGGCGGTTTGTCGCTGGCGCGAGCGGCTGCGAACGAGTGGTACGAGGCCGTGGGGTTGGTGGCGCGCGCCGAGTTCACCGCACCGATGCGACCGACCGACGCGGCACGCGACGCGAAGCAAGCACTGCTCTATCTCGCACCGATCGACGAACGATGGTGGTCGCGATGGGCACGCTCCGCTCTGGCGATCGCTCACCTCCACAGCGGCAACGACGAAGCGGGACTGCAGGCCTGCGAGCACGTGCTCACCTCGCGGCCGAACGCGGTCGAGCGCGGACGCATCCTGATCGTGAAGGCCGAGCTGCTCGAATCCGCCGGACGTTCGAGTGGCTCGCTGCTCGAAGAGGCAGAGCAACTGCTCGACGCGGGCGGCGCATCGTTCTGGGCGGCGCGCGCGAGCGTGGTGCGAGCCGCGATCGATCCGAATCGCACGGAGTACCACCGCCGCGCGGCCGCTCGTCGGGCGCCACCGAAGCGATCGCCGGAGTGGGAACGACTACTCGAGGGTCGGGGCGACATCCGACTCGACCTGCGCGGCAACGGACGGCTGGCCGTCAGCGGCGGAACGGTGCAGCTTCCCACCCAAGCCGCGATGGAAACGCTCGTGATGGTTGCCATCGCGGGCGACGCCGGGCTGCGAACCGACGTCATCGCCGAACGGCTCTGGCCTGACGAGGATGTCGATCGTGTTCGTCATCGTCTCGACAACTTGCTCTCCGGGTTACGACACGATCTCCTGCCGACGCTGCGGCTCTCCCGTCAGGCTGGTGTCGTCCGTCTTCGGTTGCGTCCGGGCGAATGCGGTGTCGTCGACGCGTTGCAAGCTGTCGATCGTGCACTCGACGCTGACATGGTCGACGACGAGAACGTTCGTCAATGCTCGATCCGTCTGCGTGAGCCGGTGCTCGACCAGATCGAGGCTCCGTGGATCGGCCTCGAGAACATGCGACTCGTCCGCCTCGCTGATCGGGTCGACCGTGCACTCGCTCACAAGTGATGAGGCCGCCGACGTGCCGGACGCTGCTACATCGCCGTGGTTCCGTCCACATCGACACGTGCGAGCGGACGGATCATCGCGTCCACACTGAACGACGCGAGCAGGTGTCCGTCCTCGTCGTGCACGCGACACTCACTGTGCGCCATGCCGTCGGAGACGACAGTTGCGACGTGGCGATAGAGCACCCATCGATCCATGTGTACGTCGGCATGGAACGAGATCGTGAGCGCGTTGACCGCCGTCGAGATCGTGCGGTGCGCTTCGCGCTGGCCGACGCCCGCATGCGGACGTAGCGCCGCCGCGATCGACATGTGTCCGGTGAACTGCGCGAGCAGCCCTGCGTTGACGGCCGGGTCGTCGGGCACGCCGGTGCAACGCACCCAGGCATCGATAGCCGGCGGACCGAACGGCGCGGCCGGATCGTCTGTGTAGGCCGCGTCGACGACGCGCAGGTCGCGACCGAGCACACCCATGTCGTAGGGCACCGACTCGTACGGGCCAGGGACATTCTCCATCGACGGTTCGTGGCGCACGACATCGGCCGCGGGGACACCGAGTAACAGGGTGCCGCGCGCACACAGGCGTTCGCGCTGGATTGCGGAGGCTTCGAAGGTGCTGAACGTCCGTCCGCTCGTGATCGTCGCGAGATCGATTGCTACGAGCTCGGACGCGTCGGCGGCGCGCGGGAACACCATGTGTGCCGAGACGACCCGCCGGCGCGGTGCCTCGCGCATCGCGGCGATGATCGCCTGTCCGAGCAGTTGGCTGCCCTCGACGACGGGACGTGTGGTGTTCGCGATGGCCGTCGTTCCTTCGAGTACGGCGATGAGATCGGCGACATCACCCCACGTCGGAAACTGCTTGAACGTGACGTCACGGAGGTCGTCGCCTCCGGCCGCGTCTTCGAGCTCGACACGGGCCCGCAGGTGGTCGACGGCCGCATGACCGCTCAATGCCTCGAGCTGCGACGGCGCTGTGACATAGCGAAGGAACACACCCGTACCGTCCAGGACCGCAGGAACGTCGTCGCTCCACAGGATCCCGTCAGGACGCGACGGAACCGGACCGACCGCGTCGAACCGCTCGACGCTTCCACCATCCGAAGGCTCGGTGCCGTTCGACCGAATCGTCGAGACCCGAACGTCGTACCACGGGAACCACAGCGTCGGTGACTGACCAGGTGTGTCGACTCGCAGCGCGTGCGTCGACTCGGCGAGCAGTCGCTCGCCCCACCACGCACGTGCGCGGTTGGCGCACGGTCGGATGACCGCAGTGCCGTCGGAGCGCGGAAGCGTGATCACCGCTAGATCATGTTTCGCGATGAGCCTGACCACGGGACGCGGACTGCTGAGCCGACGTCGACGGTGGCATCGTGCTCGACACGGAACGAGCGCTGCTGGTGGACCGGCCGGACAGGACGCTGAGCCACGCGTTCTCGCCGGACGTCGTCGGCGATCTTCCGTACGACGCGCCGGGTGCCCCCTTCACACATGACCTGTGCCGGTCCCGTCCCGAATCCAGTCGTCGCAGACTGACTTACCAGTCACTGTGGGTGCCTTGTCAGTGGGCACGCAGGATCTGTCGCGCGTCAGCCGATGGCTATGGGCAGCCGTCGAGGACCGCGAACCTGTCCCGGCGACCAAGTCACTGCGTCGGGGTCGGCCAGCGAGAACGACGGGAAGCGGGCCAGCCACGTCTCCAACGCAACGCGCAGTTCCATGCGGGCAAGGTGCGAACCGATGCAGCGGTGCACGCCGAGGCCGAACGCCGAGTGCCGGTTGATCTCACGATCGATGATGACCTGATCGGCGTGTTCAAACACACTTGGGTCGCGGTTTGCCGCCGGGAAGGAGAGAAGGACCCAGTCCTCGGCCTTCATCGGGCAGCCATGCCAGTCCATGTCTTCCTTGACCAGGCGCGCCATCGTCACGGGGGCATAGGCCCGCAACAATTCCTCCATCGCGACCGTGACCAGGTCGGGGTCGGCCACGAGTCGCTCGCGGTCCGACGGTGTCTTGGCGAGGTGCCAGATCGAGGCGCCGATCGCGCTCCAGGTTGTGTCGATTCCCGCCAGCAAGAGCAGGGCCATCGATCCGATGACGTGCGCCGCGTCGAGCTTGACCCCCTCGATCTCGGCATCGATGAGATACGACGTGAGGTCATCGCGCGGCGCGCGGAGGTGATCGTCGATCTGGGAGCTCAGGTAACCGAACAGTCCCTGCATGCGGTCGAACCGAACCTCGAGCGGTTCGTTGATCCCTTCGAGAACGTCATGGACGAACCCTCGGAACAGCTCGGCATCGTGCGAGGGGAAGCCGAGCATGTCGGCGATGACACGGACGGGGATGTGCTGCGCGAAGTCGGCCGCGGCGTCGATCACTGGTGATGCCTCGAGATCGTCGAGCAGCGACTCGCAGTACGCGCGCGTGCCTGGTTCGAGCTTCGCGATGGCCTGTGGCGCGAACGCGGGTAGAAGCACCCGACGGGCGCCGTGATGGAAGGGCGGGTCCGAAGAGATCGGGGGCGCGATGCCGACGGGTGCAAGCTCGAGCGGCGGACGGTGGTTGCCCATCACCACCGACCGCGACGTGAAGTGCTCGGTGTCGTACGCGATCTCGGCCACATCGTCGTGGAAGACCGGCATCCAGCCACCGCCGTACCGGTCGGTGTGCGCGATCGGACACCGCTCGCGGAGATCGTCGATGATCGGGTAGGGGTCGGCGGCCCACTGCTCGGCCATGTGATCGAAGTCCGTTGCAAAGTCCGAGACCGGACCGGTTACGACCTCGCTGTTGAATCCCATCGGTTCGTCGTCGAAGTCGTCGGCAAGAGACGCGAATCGCTCGTCAACCGGTTGCGAGCGAGCATCGTGTTCGGTCACGATCAGTCCTCCACGATCTTGATGGCGCGTTCGGGGCAGTTCAGGACAGCGCGTCGGGCGAGTTGCTCAGCGCCGTCCGGAACGAGTCCCTCATTCGTCTCGTGCGAGTTCCCGATCTCGTCGGGCTCGAACAGGTCGGGCGCGAGGTCGTAACAGCGGCCATGTCCCTGACACTGCGTCTCGTCCACGTGCACCCTCATAGCGGTCCTCTCCACTGCTTTTCGTTCTGCACCATGGCCTTCGGCGCTCCGCTGCGCAAGGGTCGTCTGCCACAGCGGCCAGCCTTCTCCGCGCTGCCCGGCTCAGCGGCGCCGGGCGCGGAGCGACCATCGCATGAACCATTGGAGTCGAGCGTGCTCGCCGCGACGGTGAGCAGGCGCCGGCCACCGGTACCCTGCTCCTCCCGAGTGAGTCAGTCGAGATGTTCGCGGGCGACGGTCGACGCTGACGCGCAGACGCAGTGACGAAGGAGACGGGTCTTCAATGCGACTGACGGACGTCGCGCGGCAGATACGGGTACCTCGCCGGCGTCCATTCGTGCTGGTCACGGCCATCGCTCTTGTCGCGCTGGCGATCAGCGGTTTGACGGTGGTGGCGTCTCGCTCGACGGCGGCAGCAGCTCGCGCCAACCAGCTCCTGGCCCTCGGCGATTCGGTCGCGGCGGGCCACGGCCTCGGAGCCGACGACAACCAGAGCGCCTACCCCACTTTGATCGGCGCACAGACCGGATACGTCGTGCACAACTACGCGGTTTCAGGGGCGTGCGTCGTCGGCAAGTTCGAGTCGGCTCCGTTCACTGTCGACGAGGGCACGCCGACCGATTGCCCGACGGCGGGCAACGTGGTCGATCAACTCGAGCGAGCAGAGGCAGACCACATCGCGCCGTCGGTCATCACGCTCACCGTGGGAGCGAACGACGTTCGCTTTGCCGACTGCTTCGAATCGGCAACCGGATTCGGATCAGGGACGGATCAGTGTGCCGGAAGTCCGGACTTCGCCCGACGGCAAACTGCGCTCGAACACAACTTGGCAGGTCTCCTCACCGACCTGGAGCAGAGGTTTCCCTCGGCTCACGTCGTTCTGACGCAGTACTACAACCCGCTCCCGGCGCCCGACTCGGCCGGGCACGCGTGCCGCGTCTTCTACTACGCCGCGGCAGCGAACGATCTCGTCGGCACCGCCGAGAAGTACATGACCGGGCACTTCGACGCGGCGGCGAAGGACTATCAGGCATCGATCTACGACGAAGCACGCGGCTTCGTCGGCGCTCTGAACCACACCATTCAGGTGGTGGCTGACAACCATCACGCGCAAACGGTCCCACTCGACTTCACCGGACACGATCTGTGCGGCGCGTACGAGAACTACACGCCGTGGATCTTCGCCCCGACCGCGAGTGCGACGCTGACCGTGGGCGCAAGGCTCCTCACACACACTGCCGAGTACACGTACACCTTCTCGCTGACGGCGAAGGACACGTGCACGTGCGACCCACAGCAACCGGGTGGGTCGATTGCGCCGAAGGGGTGGATCCCGTCGAACCCCGTAGGCGGTGTCGAGGCGTCACTTCACGACACCCACTGGGACTCCAACGGCACACCACATCCGAATGCAGCAGGACAGGAGGCGATTGCCTCTCGAGTCGCGGCCTTGATCGATTCATTCCGCCGCGGAGAGCACGCGTAGGAATCCGACCGCGCGATTGCCGAAGTCGGGTTCAACGCTGCCGGCCGGCTGCACGACGAGGTCGACGGCAGTCTCGTCGGTCGACCCGCGCTTGGATCGCGACAGTCGGCGCGCGATCTCGACCAACGCCGCCTGATCATGGTGCTGGTCGGGTACTCCAGCGAGCGCGAACTCGCGATCAGCGAGTCGACCGACGAAGAGCACCGGCTGCACGACGGTCGTCGGTTCGAACCGGTCATGGATCGTGCCGTCGATGTCGTCGATGACCACCGCAGTGCAGCGCTGCGACTGCACGGCGTGGCGAACACCTCCGCCGATGTCCTTGTCGATGACGACCGCGACGTCGCGATCGATGCCGAGCAGCACGAGCGTTGCTTCGAACGCTTTCCATGCGTGCTCGTCGCTGTGCACGCCTTCCGAGCTGATCACGACCGGAACGACGATGCCGTCGTCGCTCCTCGCGAGCCGCGCCGCGAGTTGGGCGACGCCGCGCCGCACCGGAACCTGCGCGTTCGTCATGACCAGAAGAACTCGCCGTCCGAGCCGTCCCGCACCCGGGTCCGAGCGCTCGAGTCGGCGGGCGAACAACGGCGTGATGGATGCGGAAAGTACGAGACTCACCGCGATCAGTACGAGAACGGCGTTCACGACCTCTGTGCCGAACAGGCCGATGTCGAATCCGACGATCGTCGCGGCGAGCGTGGCGGCGGCTTGGGGAATCGTGAGCGAAAAGAGAATTCCGACCTCGGCCCAGCCGTAACCGAGCAGCGGTCGCGTCAGTAAGGCGGCCATGGCTTTCCCGCCGAAGCATGCGCCGATGAAGATCGCCGCAAAACGCAGCGTCTGCGGGTCCGTCATGACGGACGGATCGATTATCAATCCAACCGACACGAGGAATACAGGAATGAAGAACGCGCCGCCGAAGAACTCAATCCGCTCCATCAGGTCGCCCTCGTTCGGAACGAGTCGATTCAGCGCGATCCCGGCGAAGAACGCGCCGACGATGCCTTCGATGCTGAACATCTCGGCCAGGCTCGCGGCGGCCAGCATCGCGACGAGCGCGAACAGGTATCGGGTCGCGCGTGCCGTGCCGAATCGATTGAGGAAGAATCGTGTGAGCTTTGGAAGGACTACGAAGCAACCGATACCCAACGCAACCAAACCGAAGATCAGCTGCGACGCGATCTCGAGGCCGCCCGAATGGCCAACCGTGATGCCAGAGATGGCAGCGAGCACGATGAGCGTCAGCGTGTCGGTCACCACCGTCGCGCCGACGCCGGTTGCGACGGCAGGATCGTCGCCGCGACCCATCTCTCGGATCATCGGATACACCACGAGCGTGTGCGACGCGAGCAGCGACCCGAGGAGGATGGCGGCGGAGGTGCCGAAACCAAGTGCCAAGCCGGCGATGGTCCCGGCCGCGAGCGGAAGCGTGAACGTCAGAGCGGAGTAGACGATCGTCGCCTTCTTGTTGGCCTGCACGAGACGCAGATCGAGCTCGAGTCCGGCCACGAACATCAGATACAGCAAGCCGATCTTCCCGAGATCGGGCACCGTGGTGTTGCCACTGCCGATGATCTCGAGCCCGTGCGGCCCGACCAGCAGCCCGCCGATCAAGAGCCCGATGATGCCCGGCACGCGGAACCGCTCGATGACGATCGGACCCAACACAATCACGAGCAACAGCACGAGGAACGGAAGCGCCGGCCCTTCCGGCTTCACAATCTGAACGAGTTGGGCGAGGATCACGTCGCAGCGCCTTTCAGTGTCCGGCCCGAATGAGCGGGACGTCGTCCGCGCTTGTCCCGTCGAGGTTCAGCCCCAGCCATTTATGAGCGAGCGACGCGATCGTGCCGTCGGCGATCAGCGCGCGCAACGCGGAATCGACAGCATCGACATTCTTCGAACCTTGGGGTAGGGCGGCCGAAACGTCGTCGTTTGAAGCAAACTGACCGGCGACGGAGAGCTGCCCATCCGAGACTCGCGCTGTCGCCGCCGCAACGGGGAGGTCGAGCAACCCGGCATCGACCTGGTGATCTCTGACGGCTGCCACCGTGTCGAGACGTGCTGAGGTGAGCTGGGGCGCCGTCGCGGGACTGATCGTGTTGTTGAGGTAGTCGAGCAGGGTCGTCGAACTGCCGACCGCCCACGTCAAGGACTGTGCGGTCTTCAGATCGGGAACCTCCGTGCCCGTGCGTACGAGCACGGCGGGCGTCGCAGGAAGGTAGGGGCCGGTGAAGTCGAGCACCTTCTCGCGCGGACCCGTCGCCGTGATATCGGAAAGCGCGACATCGGCACCCCCGAGATCACCCGCGACAATTTGGCTGAAGGACACGACGACGACTCTCACACTCTTGAGGCCGAACCGGTCGGCCAGCTTGAGTGCCAACTCGTACTCGAAGCCGCCCGTCGGTTGGGCCGCCGACCCTTCCCAGAAGCCCGGCAGTGGCACCTCGCTGGTCACGACGGTGAGTGTCCCTGGCTGTGCAGGGTGGAAACTTCCCGACGCCTTGACCCCCGGGCCGCACGCGGCCAAGGTCAATACAAACAAGGTGATCGCTGCCATCGAACGCGCCACCGATGTCGTCACCGCAGCCATCTGAGCCCGAGAGGAGAATCGAACTCCTGACCTGCTCATTACGAGTGAGCTGCTCTGCCGTCTGAGCTACCCGGGCGGGGACAGGACAGGGTAGTGCGGCCTCGCAGGAGTGGCCGCACGGCTATCGGGCGGCGGTGACGCCCCGATCAGACCGGAGCCGTCACCCGCAGGATCGGAAGCCGCAGCAGCAGCGCCTGCAACAAGAGCGTCTCGTTCGGGTTGCGCTCGAGTGATTGGTGCGCGTCGTCGATGGCCGCGATCGCGTCCACTGCCGACCGCGGGTCGAGGGCGGGAGGTGACGTGGCAAGCGTGTCGCGATAGCTGGCGGCGAGCGTCGCCAGTCCGAAGCGGAGCTCGTCGGTGCGGTGACGACGGAGCTCGCGCCGCTGTCGTTCGGTCAGCTCGCGCTTGCCGGAACCGCGCTCGCCGTAGCGTTCGATCCGTTCTTCGAGCTCGGCGACCTCGGAGGCATGGCGTACCTCGAGCGAAGCGGCGGCGTCCTCGATCATCGAACGCAGCTCGGCGACGAGACGAGCGACGGTCGCGCCGGTGTCGTCGAGCTGGTGCGGGAGGCCGGCCCACGCGCGCTGACGAAGTTCGAATCGGGGATCGCCTGCGAGCAGTCGAGCGCGAGAGAGATCGCCACGCGTCGCCGTCGCCACCGAGAACGCGACATCTGGATCCACGCCCTCGGCGACGAGCGCGTCACGAACGATCGACGGCGACAGCGGATCGAGGTCGATGCGAACGCAACGCGATGCGATCGGTTCGAGCAATGCAGACACCGTCTCGGCGAGCACGACGAACACGGTGTCCGCGGGCGGTTCTTCGATCGTCTTGAGCAACTTGGCCTCGACCGCCGGCTGCACGAGATGGAAGTCGACCAGCACGAGCACCTTGCGACTGCTCTCGACTCCAGATCGGCTCGCCTCACGGATGATCGCGTCGGCTTGCTCGACGGTGATGTACGGGCCCGCCCGTTCGAACTCGTGGAGGTCAGGGTGGCGTGCGGCGAGCGCGAGGGTCACGGCCCGATCCGGATCTGACGGCGCGGTCGATGCCAGCAAGCGCGCGGCGAATGCCCGCGCCAGCTCGCGTTTGCCGCTGCCCCTCGGCCCGACCAGCAGGTAGGCGTGGACCGGGTTGCGCGACGCCGCCTGCAACGCAGCGATCGCCGGCTCCTGCCCGACGATGCCGGCCCACGGATCGCTCATCATCGCAGTCAAGCAGCCACGGCGGTTCGAAGGTTCGAGTAGGCGCAAGGTCTCTATCTTTCATATACTTCCATGTTAATGCATGTAGTCCTCGACAGTGTCGAGCTCGAAATCCTCGCGGAACCGGACGCCGTCGTCGCCGACCTCGCACCGGAGGGCTACTGGCTCGACGGACGGTTCCGTCCGCCGGACGGACCGCTCGAGCTCTACGAAGGCGCGTCGATCACGACCCGGCCGACTCGAGCTGATCCGGCCACCGCGTTCGTCCTCGACATCGTCGGCGGACTCCACGCGGGCCGGTCGTTCCCGCTCCCGCGGCGTCCGATCACCATCGGGCGGGCGCCCGATTGCGACATCGTCATCGACGATCCGACCATCTCGCCTCGTCACGCGTCGATCGACGAGCACCGGGCCGTCACGGATCTCGGTTCGGTGAACGGGACCTCGATCGACGGTGACCTCATGCGGTTCGGAGCCACGCAAGCGCGCATCCGCCCGGGCCACGTCGACGAGCGGGTCGCGGGACCGTTCAATCGCCCGCCACGCCAACCGCCCCCGCGACGCGACGATCCACCGCAGGAACCAGTTGCGCCCGAGCGAACGCGAACGCTCGGCGTCGCGGCCATCGTCGGTCCGGCTCTCATGGGTGGCGCTCTCGTGGTGGTCTACGGCGACCTTCGCTTCGCACTTCTCGCGTTGATCGGTCCGGTCGTCGCGTTGCTCGGCTTGCTCGGAACGCGGCGATCGTGGCGCAAGCTCCGTCGCCGCCATCGGCACGCGTTGAAGCAACACGAGCGCGCACTTGCGCAGCACCGCGAGCACGAGGTTCGACGGCTCGAGCTGCTGGCGCCGGATCCATGCGTGATGGCGCGTCATCTGTGGTCGCGTCGTCCGGGGGACGAGGACTTCGGACTCGTGCGACTCGGCCTGCGCAACGACATGCCGGTGATCGCCAACGCGCTGGACGGCATGATCGGCATCACCGGCGATCACGCCGCGGCGATTGCTGTTGCGCGGTCGATCGTCTGTCAGGTCGCCGCGCACCACGGGCCGGCCGATGTGTTCATCCGCGTTCGGGACGACGAGGACGAGTGGGACTGGGCGAAGTGGCTACCGCACCGCTCCAATACGAACGCGCCCGCGACGCTGGAAGTGACAGTCGCTCCGACCGAGGCCGAGCTGCCGGCTCGTTGCTCGACGGTGGTCACCATGTCGAGTGACATCGGTGACGCGAACGACTACCTCGCCTGCGGGATGGACGAGCCAACAGCGCGCGCCTTCGCGCGTTGGCTGGCCCGGTTCGAGGATCCGGAGCTGGACGCCGCGACGACGCTTCCCGAGATGGTTCCGTTGTCCGCGCTGACTCCCGACTCCGAACTCGACGGGCACGGCGTCCCCATCGGGGTCAGCGACGGCGGTGTGGTGACGATCGACCTCGTGCGAGACGGTCCCCACGGGTTGATCGCGGGCACGACCGGTTCAGGCAAGAGCGAGTTGTTGCGCACGCTGATCGCCGGGCTCGCTCGCCGGTACACACCCGACGAGCTCGTCTTCGTCCTGGTCGACTACAAGGGTGGAAGCACGTTCGATCAGTGCGCGCGGCTACCGCACTGCGTCGGACTCGTCACCGACCTCGACGACCACCTCGGTGCACGAGCGCTCCGTTCGCTCGAAGCAGAGCTGCGTCATCGCGAACGCGCACAGCGAGACTGCCGCAAGGCAGAGCCACGACTCGTCGTCGTCATCGACGAGTTCGCGACGTTGGCGGCGGAGCTACCGGACTTCCTCGGAGCGCTCGTCGGCATCGCACAGCGGGGTCGCAGCTTGGGGATGCATCTGCTGCTCGCGACACAGCGGCCCTCCGGCGCGGTCAACGCGAACATCAAGGCCAACACCAATCTGCGGATCGCACTACGCGTGCAGGACGCGGCCGACTCGAACGATGTCATCGACATCCCGGACGCAGCGTTGATCAGTCGTGCCACGCCGGGTCGTGCTTTCGTCCGCCGCGGTTCCGGCGACGTCGTTCTCGTACAGACAGCGACGTCGAGCGTCGCAGCGCGGCAACGGGCGCGAACGACGGTCCGGACACGGCCGTTCACGTCGCACCATCGAGAGGAAGCAGAGGAGCCGCAGCCCGGGCCGAGTGAGCTGAGCGTCGTCGTCGACGAGCTGTGCCACTGGGAGGGCAAGCGGGCCCGCCGTCCTTGGTTGCCGATGCTTCCGGCCCGCATCGACTTGGCTGACATCGAACCGCCCGGCTTCGCGCTCGCCGACGAGCCCGATCGCCAGCGGCAGATCGCGTTGGAGTGGGATCCGGCCAAGGGCAATCTCGCGCTGTTCGGCATGGTCGGAAGCGGCACCTCCACCGCGATGCGAGCCGCGGTCGAGCGGTTGACGGACGCGCAGATCTACGACGTCGATTTCGGGCCCGACGCCCACGAGCGCCACGCCCGGCTCATGCGCACGCTGCGAGCGGAGCTGGACCGTCGACGCGCTTCGACGTCGCGCCATCCGCTCGTCGTCACGTGCATCGACGACGTCGGCGCGTTCCTCGCCGGACCACGAAGGCATCGATGGCGTCGAGGTGACCGAGTCCTTCCATCGTCTGTTCGCGGAGGGACCGCAGTTCGGGATCGTCTTCATCGTGACCGCGGATCGCGCTGCCGCGCTGCCGCTCCGGCTCAGTTCGCTGGTGAGTCAGAAGCTGCTGTTCGAGCTCGCTGACCGACACGACTACGGCCTGATCGGACTGCGACGCGATCGGAGATCCCGACCTTCGTGCCTGGTCGTGCCGTGTCGAGCAACGGCAAGCGTGTGGTCCAGGTCGGCATGTCGAGCAGGCCGATCCGACCGCGGACGATCCGCAGCTCTGCCCGCGGAGATCCTCCTCGCGGACTTGCCACCCGGTGCGATCGGCATCGACGAGGACTTCGAACCCGTGTGGCTGTCGACGCTCGAGCACGTGCTGGTCACCGGTCCGCCGCGCAGCGGCAAGACCACCGCACTCCGAGCGATCGCGTCGTCGCTCCCGCATCACCTGTTCGTCGATGACGCGATGCTCATCGACGCGGTCGAGCTCGGCACACCTGTGGTCGCCGCGGCGCGAGTGGACGACGTGCGCGGCGGCTACGGCCACTGGCTGCGCGAGATCAGGAAGTCGCGCACAGGTCTTCTCCTGCAACCGGATCTGAGCACCGACGGCGACCTGCTCGGCGTGCGGCTACCACGGCGCTCGAGCACGCCGTTGCGCCCAGGTCGAGGGTTCCTGGTCGAGCACGGCGAGGCCCGTCTCGTGCAGATCGCTACTGCCGGTCCTTGACCCCGCTCCAGACCCGCTCGGCGATGGCGTTGACCTCGCCCGTTGCATCGATCACGACCCATCGCTTCGGATCGCGTGCCGCCAGCTCGAGGAAGCCCTTCTCCACTCGCTCGTGGAACGCGTCGTCTGCCGCTTCGATGCGGTCGAGCCGGCCCTGCAATCGCTCGCGACGCACCGCAGCCGGCACGGTGAGCAGCACGACGAGGTCGGCTTCCGGCGCGTCGGCGAACTGTGACAGCGATCGGACGGCGTCGACATCGAGGCCTCGCCCGAAGCCCTGGTATGCGAGCGACGAGTACAGATAACGGTCGGTGATGACGTGCTGCCCCCGCTCGAGAGCCGGCTCGATGACCTCTGAGTAGTGCTGCGCGCGATCGGCCGCCATCAACAATGCCTCGGCTCTCGGATCGATGGCGTCACCGTCGAGCAGCAGCCGCGCGCAACTGTGCACCGAGAAGCGTCCCGCCGGGCTCGAACGTCAGGACCGCGTCGAGACGTCCGGCGAGCAACCGGGCCTGCGTCGACTTGCCCGAGCACTCGCCTCCTTCAAACGCGATCAGCATCGAGGTCAGCCTTGCGGGCCGATCCCATCGAGCGCACGACGACAAGTCCGGCGGCGAAGATGATGATCGAGGCGAGCCACAACGTGAGGCGCACGCCCGGTAGGAAGATGTCCTGCCCGCTCGGCAACGTGACCGTCCGGCCAGGGAGGGCGGACCGGGCGATGCTGTCGAGCAATTCGGAGAGGAACGGCCCGAGTGCGAACGCGATGAGCAGGCACAGACGAACAAGGGTGTACAACGCGGCGAAGATGCGGCCGCGCAGCTCGTCGTCGACACTCTCTTGCAACAACGTGAACCCGAGCACGTAGACCGCACCGCCGGCGACGCCGAGCGTGAAGACGCCGATGAGTGCGAGTGGAAGCGTCGACATCGACGCGGCGAAGAACAAGGAGCACGCGGCGACGAAGATGGCCAGTTCGAACACGCGCAGCTTCGGAAGCCGCCGTTGCGTCACAGACAGCAAGACGACTCCGGCCGCGACGCCGAAACCGAGCGCGGTGATGAACACGCCATAGCCGGCGGCGCCTGCGCCGAGCACCTCGGTCGAGAAGATGGAGCCGAGCGGCACGACCATGCCACCACCGATCAAGCCGGTGGCGAGGCCGAGGTTGACCGATCGCACGACCGGGTTCACGAAGATGTAGCGCCAGCCTTCCTTCAGGTCATGAAAGGTCTGCGCGAAGTCGACGCGCTTGTCACCGTTCTTCTTCGCGCGCGCCCGCCGTGCTGCTGCTGGAAGGACGAGCGTGGAGATCAACAGCGCAGAAGTCAAGAACGTCGCCGCGTCGACATAGAACGCCAGCGCGGTCTGGTCGGTCTTGAGGAAGTTGAGCGCATCGATCGAGCTCAACCACGTCGCTGCCTGGGCGAGCAACGCAAACAAGCCGGCAGCAATCGGGAACGTTCCGTATGCCGCGGCGAGCGACAAGGAGTTGGCCGTCGTGAGACGGTCGACCGGCACCAGGTTCGGCACCGACGCCTCCTTTGCCGGCGACCACATCAGCGTGCAGATCTCGAGGACGAGCGACGCGAGGACGAGCCCCAACACCGAATGGACGAACGGGAGCGTGCAGATGACACCGGCGCGGATCAGGTCGCACGTCACCATGATCCTCTTGCGATCCCACCGGTCGATGAGGACACCAGCGACCGGCGCGAGGAAGAAGCCCGGAATGATGCGCGCGGACATCACGAGCCCGACTGCGGCACCCCCGGATCCAGAACCGAGCGACGCGGCGAGGATCGTGATCGCGAGGAAGCCGAGCCAGTCACCCAGTGCGGAGACGACTTGCGCGATCCACAAGCGGAAGAACGCGTGGCTGCCGAACAGCCGCACGTGCAGTGCGACCTGCTCGGGTGGTTCGACCTGGTCCTCGAGCAGGCCGGTCAGCGGCGCGAGCGGCACGTCGACGCCCGTCGTCGGGGGACCGATCGGGCTCGGCGGCTCAGCAAGTTCGGGGGATGCTTCGACCGGCGCGGACAATGGCTCCTCGTCGGGTGCGGGTTCGGTGTGAGGCGGCTCGGCCGAAGACTGCTCAGAGGCCGGATCAGCCACGGATTCCGAGGTTACCGGTGGCACTCATGTGCTTTGAGCTACCCCTGCCCCGTCCGCGACCTGCGCCGCTCTCGACGCGGACGTCGCACGTTTCGCCGCTGACTTGTTCGCCGTCTTCGCGCTCGCAGACTGCTTCGTCGTCTTCTTCGCGCTCGCCGATTTCTTGGCTGTGGCCTTCTTCTTCGCCGTCGCCTTCTTCGCCGCCCGCTTCGGCTTGGTTGGCGCGGTCTCGCGCCGGATCTGCAGCAGCTCGCTGGCCCGCTCGATCGTCACACCCTCGACCGCGTCGCCCTTGCGCAACGACGCATTCGTCTCGCCGTCCGTCACATAGGGACCGAACCGACCTTCCCTCACGACGACCGGCTTGTCGGTGTTCGGATCGTTGCCCAGCTCTCGCAACGGCTTCGCGGGCGCGGCGCGCCGGCGGCCGTACTGCTTCGGCTGCGCGAGAAGCGCCTGCGCGTCGCCGAGCGTGACCGTGAAGAGCTGTTCCTCGGTCTCGAGACTGCGGGTCTCGTCGCCCTTCTTGATGTACGGGCCGTATCGGCCGTTGGCGGCGACGACCTCGCCATCGTCGTCAACGCCGACAACACGCGGCAGTGACAGCAGCCGGAGCGCGCCGTCGAGGGTGATCGTGTCGAGTGTCATCGTCTGGAACAGCGACGCCATCTTCGGCTTCTCGCCGTCGGGCAGCGTGTCGGCATCACCGAGCTGCACGTACGGACCGAAGCGCCCGCTCTTCGCGTACACCGGAAGGCTGGTGTCGGGATCGACGCCGATCGGTTCGTCGCCCTTCGGCGCGCTCAGCAACTCGATGGCGCGGTCGATGGTCAGCTCGTCGAGGGGCAGGCCTTCGGGAAGCGACGCAGTGTCGTCGCCGCGCTTGACGTACGGGCCGTACTTCCCGTTGCGAACCACTACCAGCTCGCCCGCGTCGTCGACGCCGAGCGGGATGGCGTTGATCTCGGCGGGATCGGCTTCCTCGAGCGCCTTCGCGCACAGCGTCTTCAATCCCGGCGTCCCGTTGCCGAACCAGAACTTGCCGAGCCACGGCTCGCGCTGCTGATGCCGTTCCGCGATCTCGTCGAGGTCGTCTTCCATCCGAGCGGTGAAGTCGTAGTCGACGAGGTCGGCGAAGTGCCGTTCGAGGAGGTTGACGACCGCGAACGCGTCCGTCGTGGGGACGAGCGCCTGCCCTTTCTTCCAGACGTAGCCGCGCTCCTGGATCGTCCCCATGATCGACGCGTACGTCGACGGGCGGCCGATGCCTTTTTCTTCCAAGGCGCGCACCAGCGTTGCTTCGGTGTAGCGAGCCGGCGGTTGCGTGGAATGCCCGAGCGCCTCGATGTCGGGTGCGGGCAGCGCCATGCCCTCGGCCAGCTCGGGCAGCTTCGCGGATGTGTCGCCGTCCGCCTCGGCGTCGTCACCGCCGAACCCGTAGGCCGCGAGAAAACCGGGGAACGTGATGGTGCGACCGGATGCCGACCACTCCGTCGCCTCGCCGGCCGTCGTGGTGGCGCCGAGGCGCGCTGTCACCGTCGAACCGCGCGCGTCCGGCATCTGCGACGCGACCGTGCGCTGCCAGATCAGCTCGTACAGGCGCAGATCGTCACCGCTCAACTCGTTTCGCAACTGCGCGGTCGTGCGCCACTCGTCGCCCGCCGGACGAATCGCCTCGTGCGCTTCCTGCGCGTTCTTCGACTTCTTGGCGTACGTCCGGGGCTGGTCGAGCAGGTACTCACGGCCGAACAGTTGCTGGATCTGCGCCCGAGCCGCGGCCAGGGCCGTGTCGGAGAGCGTGGTCGAGTCGGTACGCATGTACGTGATGTAGCCACGCTCGTACAAGCCTTGGGCGACCGACATCACCCGCTGCGCGCTCATCCGCAGCCGGCTGCCACCGACCTGTTGCAGCGACGACGTGATGAACGGTGGCTTCGGCCTCGACGTGTACGGCCTGGTGTCAACCGTGCGCACGGTGAACGCCGCGCCATCGAGGCGGGCTGCGAGCCCTCGGGCCAGTTGCTCGTCGAGAACCAGGATGTCGGCCGAAGTCCTCGTCTGACCGGTCGAGCCGAAGTCCTTGCCCTCGGCAACCTTTGCGTCGTCGACCGCGACGAGCGACGCGGTGAACGTGGGATCGGTCGGAAAGGCGGCGGCGAGATCCCAGTACGCCGCCGCGACGAATGCCATGCGCTCGCGTTCACGCTCGACCACGAGACGGACGGACGGCGACTGGACCCGCCCGGCGGACAGGCGCGGGCGGATCTTGCGCCAGCAGACCTCGGACACCGGGTAGCCGAAGAGCCGGTCGACGATGCGTCGACTCTCCTGCGCGTCGACCAGCCCGTAGTCGAGCTCGCGCCACTGGTCGACGGCCTCGGCGATGGCGTGCTGCGTGATCTCGTGGAAGACCATCCGCTTGACCGGCACACGGGGCTTGAGGACCTCGAGCAGGTGCCACGAGATCGCTTCTCCTTCGCGGTCCTCGTCGGTGGCGAGGTACAGCTCATCCGCGTTGCGCAGTGCGTCCCGTAACTCCTGGATGACCTTCTTCTTGCTCTGATGGACCTCGTACTCGACCTTGAACCCGTTGTCGACGTCGACGTTCAAGCCCTTCGGTGACAGGTCGCGGATGTGGCCCATCGAGGCCATCACGACGAAATCGCGGCCCAGGAAGCCCGCGATCGTGCGGGCTTTGGCCGGCGATTCGACGATGACCAGCGGTCCGGGCATTGGATCAACAGCTAGGGGCCTGAGCGACGGGCTGTCAACCCCATGCCCGCGGAAGGGCCGCCGAACCGTTGCGAGACAAGGCCGCGGAGCACCGAAATCCGGCGCGCCCCCGACCGCCGGCTAGGGGCCGGGAGTCGGTCCGGACAGCGACGACATGTCGGCGGACAGCGTGTCGAGGATCAGCTTCGCCACCGCGCCCCGCGCCTGTTGCTTCGAGTGGGCGACCGCACCGGTGCGCAGCTCGGCGAGCCGCCGCGCCGTGGCCGTGGCCTCGCTCACGACGTCATCCGGGGCAACGACGCGATCGAGGTAGCCGGCGGCGACCGCACCTTCTGGCGTGAACACCTCGCCCAGGAGCGCGGCGTTGAACGCGCCCGGCGTCAGTCGATACCGCGCCAGCTCGGTGGCGAAGATCGGCAGACCCATGCCGATCGCGACCTCGTTGAGCCCGAGCTTGAACTCGCCGGAGGCACCGATGCGAACGTCCGCGGCGAGCAACAGGAGCGAGCCCATCGCGAGCGCGTGTCCGGTGCACGCGACGACGACCGGCATCGGGCTCGTGAAGATGCGCATCAACGTCTCGGCGCCGGCAGTGACGAGCGGGCGCATGTTCTCCGCGCCGGACGTCATCACGGACAGATCGAACCCGGCCGAGAATCGTCCCGGCCGACCGGTGACGAGGACAGCGCCCGCGTGGTCGGCGCCGGCCTGGCTCAGTCCATCGTCGATGGCCGACAGGACGTCCGTGGTGATCGCGTTCGCCTTGCCGTCGTCGAGGCCGATGACCGCGACCGAGCCGTCTTGTTCGAAGGAGACCGTCACGACATCGGAACCTAGTGTGCGCGCCATGGATTTCTCGCTGTCGCCCACCGCCAGCCGCCTCCGCGACGAGCTCCTCTTGTTCATGGACGAGCACGTGTATCCGGCCGAGTCCGTGTTCCGGGACCAGATGCGGGACTCCGGTGATCCACACTTCCATCCTCCGGTGATGGAGGAGCTGAAGGCCGAAGCGCGAACCCGTGGCCTGTGGAACCTCTTCCTGCCCCACAAGACGCAGTGGAACGACGGACTCTCGAACCTCGACTACGCACCGCTCGCCGAGATCATGGGTCGGTCGGGCATCGCCTCGGAGGCGTGCAACTGCTCCGCGCCCGACACCGGCAACATGGAGCTGCTCGCCATGTTCGGCACGCCCGAGCAGCAGGAGCAGTGGTTGCAGCCGCTGCTCGAGGGCGAGATCCGTTCGGCATTCGCGATGACCGAACCCGCGGTCGCCTCGTCGGACGCGACGAACATCGAGTGCCTCATCGAGACCGACGGCGACGACTACGTCATCAACGGTCGCAAGTGGTGGATCTCCGGCGCGGCCGACCCTCGATGTGCCGTCTACATCCTCATGGGCAAGACGGATCCGGACGGTCCTCGTCATCTGCAGCAGTCGATGGTGCTGGTGCCCGCGGATACACCCGGCATCACGAACGTTCGCAACTTGCCGGTATTCGGCTACCAGGACCGTGAAGGGCACTGCGAGCTGGTCTTCGACAACGTGCGCGTGCCTCGCGCCAACATCCTCGGCGAGGAGGGCGGCGGCTTCGCGATGGCGCAGGCGCGGCTCGGCCCCGGCCGGATCCATCACTGCATGCGGACCATCGGCGCGGCCGAGCGCACGCTCGAGATGCTGTGCCGGCGCGCCCAGAACCGCACGACGTTCGGCAAGCCGCTCGCGGAACAAGGCGTGATCCAGACCTGGGTCGCGGATGCGCGCATCGACATCGACCAGTCGCGCCTCTATACCTTCTATGCCGCGTGGCTGATGGACACGCAGGGCAACAAGGCGGCGCGCACGGAGATCTCAGGGATCAAGGTCGCGGTTCCGCAGATGGCGCTGCGGATCATCGATCACACCATCCAGGCGCACGGCGCGGCGGGCATCGGCGACGACTTCGGGCTCTCCTCCCTGTACGCGCACATCCGGACGCTCCGCCTGGCGGACGGACCCGACGAGGTGCACCGGCTGACCGTCGCCCGGCGAGAGCTGCGCAAGCACGAGGGGATCGCGGAGGTGCCGAGCGCCGCCCGATAACCTCCCTGGACCCCAGACCACCGGGGGCGGACGGTCCCTCGCTGCGGGGACGTGAGGAGAATCGATGCGGAAGTTCCTGGCCTGTTCGGCAGTTGGTGTGGCGGTCTTCGGAGGCGCGCTCGTTGCTTGCAGTGGCGGCGGCGGCGGCGGAAGCCAGGCCGCGTTCTGCGATGCGATCAAGAAGGACCAGGCGACGTTCAACCAGCTCTCCGACCAGTCCGACCTCAACGACTCGCAGAGCCTCGCGGTCGTAACTGCAGCGTTCAACGACCTCAAGAACAAGGCGCCATCCGAGATCAAAGACGACATGAACACGCTCGCGAACGCGATCAAGGACCTTGCGTCGGTTTCGAAGGCGTTCAGCAGCGCCGGGTCGAAAGGCAACTTCAGCGACCTGAGCAGCCTCGAGCAGTCGTTCTCGGATCAGCACAAGGGCCTCGACCAAGCTGAGGCGAACATCGAAAAGTTCGCCAAGGACAAGTGCGGCATCGACCTCAACTCCGGCCAGAGCGACTCGAGCTCCTCGTCTCGATCGAGCAGGTCGAGCTCGTCGAGCGCGTCGAGTGACAGCTTCTCGAACCTCAGCGACCTGAGCAACCTCTCTGACTTGAGCTCGCTCAGCAACTTCAGCGACCTGAGCAGCCTGACGAGCGCGTTCAGCGACCTGAGCAACTTCTCCGACTTGAGCTCGCTCAGCAGCCTGTTCAGCAAGTGACGTCGCGGGCGTCCGGTCAGGGCGCCCTCGACGGGCTACTCGAAGATGCGGATCGCTCCGTCGGACGCCTCGACAACGGCGATCGCGGCGTCGTGAAGCTGCTGGTGGAGCGAGCGAAAGAGCGACACGTCGTCGTCGAACGCGTCGGCATCCGCGACCAACTCCGCATCTTCGTCTTCGGCTGGGGCGGCGCTGAGCTGTTCGAGAGCGGCATCCCAATCGCCGCCGGCGACCTGACGGCGAAGGTGCAGATCGGGCGCCTGCAAGAGGGCGCGGTCGATGTCGTTGACGATGGCGACGACAACGTCGGTCGTGGTCCGCACGCCGGGTGTCGCGAGGAGACGCAGCGCCTGGAGCTTGCGCATCGCGAGCGCGGCGATCATCTCGGGCTCACCCAGCTCACGCACCGCGGAGTCGATGTCGGTGAGATCGAGCGGCACCGACACCGGCACGTCGAACCACCGACGAAGGATGTTGAACAGGTCCTCGGTGACGTCGTGCAGCGCAAGCAGCTCTTCCGGCTTCGGGATCGTGTCGATCGACTCGTCGCTCATCGGATCGGCATCGTCGCGCTCATCGACGGAGGTGGGCGGTCAGTACGAGGCGGACTGTGGTGCCGTGGCCTTCTCGCCGGAAATCGAGCTCGTCGGTCAGCTCACGCATCAGTGGAATGCCGAGCCCTCGTTCGAACATCAGCCGCGCCGGCTTGGTCACGTCGGGATGCGGGGTGAGGGCGTCGGGATCGAAACCGCCGCCTTCGTCGTGGACCTCGACGGCGACGTAATCCGCTTCGAGGTCGCACCGCACGACCACGGGCTGGCGTTCGAGCTCTGGCTTGCGCCGCTCGGCATCGATGGCGTTGGCGCACGCCTCGGTCACCGCGAGCCGAAGGTCTTCGATGCGACGGTCGGGGAGCTTCGAACCGGTCTCCGCGATGAGCGTCACGATCGACCGGATCAGCGAGAGGAATTCGGGACGGGCGGGAACATCGAGCTCGAGGTGATCGCCCATGCCGGTCGCTTACTCCCGCGAGCCGCCCTTGATGGCGTCGTCGACCGAGGTGCACAGGTCGAAGGCGCTATCCAGTCTGGTGATCTCGAACACCTTCCGCACACGCGGCTGGTTGCACACGATGCGCAGGTCGCCACCCTCCGTGCGGGCGCGCTTGAGGACCCCGACCAGCACACCCAAAGCGGTCGAGTCGAGGAACGTCACCTCGTCGAGGTCGGCAACCATGTTCTGATGGCCTTCGGCGAGGAGGCTGTGCAGCTTCTCTCGCAGGCTGGGAGCGGTGGCGATGTCGATCTCGCCGCGCACGGCGAGGATCGTCCAATCGCCTTCTTCTCGCGTGACCAGGCCGAGATCCATGACACAAGGACCCTACCCGACGTCGGTCGGGAGCCCTGGTCACACCCCTGTAACTACACGCATGGAACGCGTAACCTTTCTGGCGCCATGGCGCTGCTCGAACGGGGACTCGGGGTCGACGGACTCGCCGGGTTCCTCGCTGACCTCGACGCTGACGGACGCCTGGTCTACGCCGAGCGCATCCCCGCACGGCAGGCCCGCACGGCAGCGTTGGAGCGTCCCCTGCGTCAGGACCTCTGCGATCAGCTGCCGATCCATGCCCTCTGGTCGCACCAGGCCGAAGCCATCGACCTCGTGCGTCGAGGCCACAACGTCGCCGTCTCCACGGGGACTGCGTCGGGCAAGTCGTTGTGCTACCAGGCCCCGGTCGCGGAGACGGCCACCGATCCCATCCGACCAGGTGCGGCACTGCTGATCTTCCCAACGAAGGCGCTGGCGCACGATCAGTTGCGTGCGCTGACGGATCTCGAGCTCCCGGGTCTGATCGCGGCCACGTACGACGGCGACTGCACACCTGAGGAACGCACCTGGGTGCGACGCAACGCCAACGTGGTGCTCACCAATCCCGAGATGCTCCATTGCGCACTACTGCCACATCACGCGCGCTGGGCCACGTTCCTCATGCGACTGCGTTACGTCGTGCTCGACGAGTTGCACGTGTTCCGCGGCGTGTTCGGGACTCACACCGCACACCTGCTTCGCCGCTTGCGGCGCGTGTGCGCGTCGTATGCGGCGACGCCGACGTTCATCGCGGCGTCAGCAACGATCGGCGCGCCTGCAGAGCTCGCAGCTGCGCTGTGGGGTGACCCGGTGACGGCGGTGACGGACGACGGTTCGCCGCACGGCGAGCGCGTCGTTGCGTTGTGCAATCCGTTGCAGTTCGACTCGGTCCAGGTCTCTGCACACTCTGAGACCGCCGGTCTCCTTGCGTCGCTGATCTCGGCGGGCCATCGATCGATCGGTTTCTGCCGGAGCCGGCGCGGCACCGAGGTCGTTGCCGCTGACGTGCGCCGGCGACTACCGGCCCATCTGTGCGACACCGTCCGTCCGTATCGCGGTGGCTACCTGCCCGAAGAACGACGCGAGATCGAAGGAGAGCTGTTCGGCGGACATCTGCGCGGTGTCGTCGCCACGACTGCGCTCGAGCTCGGCGTCGACATCGGCGGCCTCGACGCCTGCGTGCTCGACGGCTTCCCCGGAACGATCGCGTCGATGCGCCAGCAGATGGGACGGGCCGGACGAGAGCGGCAGGAATCCCTGGCCCTGTTGGTGGCCGGTCAGGATCAGCTCGACCAGTGGTTGATGGCCCATCCGACCGAAGTGCTCACCCGACCGCCCGAGCCCGCCGTCATCAACCCGTCGAACCCGTTCATCCTCCACCCGCATCTCGGGTGTGCCGCGTTCGAGCTGCCGCTGACCCCGGCTGACGAGCGCTGGTGGCCCGACCTCGACGAAGGCATCCGATCCCTCGTGCTCGGGGACCGTCTCAAGGTGCGTCCACCGACGTCGCGCCGTCCGTCGCGGAGTGCCGTGTGGGCAGCACGCGGGTTCCCCGCGCACGGCATCGGGCTGCGATCCGGATCGACCGGGGACTATCGCATCGTCCGCGACGACGACACGCTCGTCGGCACCGTCGACGAGGCACGGGCGTTCGACATGGTGCATCCCGGCGCGGTGTACCTGCACCAGGGAACGACGTACCGGGTGATGGACCTGGATCTCGACGACCGGCTGGCGATCGTCGAGCTGTGCGACGGCAACGAGTACACGGTCGCTCGCACGGACGTGACCATGCGGGTGCTCGGCGTCGACCGACGGCGCACGGTCGGGAAGGCGGCGCTGCATCTCGGCTCGATCGAGGTGGCGTCGCAGGTCACCGGCTTCCAGCGCAAGGACGCGGCGTCGGGCGACGTGATCGGGACCGAGGCGCTCGAGCTTCCTGCGAGCCGGCTGCTGACACGAGGCGTCTGGTACACCATCGAGCCCGCAGACCTCAGGTGCGCGGGCGTCGCTCCCGGCGACTGGCCGGGGACGCTGCACGCCGTCGAGCACGCCGCGATCGGCATCTTGCCGTTGTTCACGATCTGCGATCGGTGGGATGTCGGCGGCGTCTCCACCGCGTGCCAGGACGACACGGGACTGCCGACGATCGTCATCTACGACGGCTATCCGGGCGGAACGGGCATCGCAGAGCTCGGCTACGACGCGGCCGACCGCCACCTCGCGACGACCATCGAGGTGATCGAGGGCTGCACCTGCGCCGACGGTTGCCCGTCGTGCATCCAGTCGCCCAAGTGCGGCAACTGGAACGAGCCACTCGACAAGCCGGGCGCGATCCGGCTCCTGCGGCACGTGCTCGCCGGACTCCTCTGACGCCGCTGCCGCCGCTCACTCGACCCGCATCGTGGCCTCCCCTTCCAAGTCGATGTCTCCCAGCAGCGCACCGACGAGCGGCACGTCGGTGGGCGAGCGGTAGATGACCCGCACGGTGACATGGCTGCCGGGGCCGTTGCGTCCTTCGACAGACACGGCAAGCCGCGAACGATCCAACGTCGTCGCATCGTCGGCCGCGTCGATCGCCGCCTGTTGATCGGGATCGACCGCCGCGGCCCGCGCCGCCTCACGGGCCGCGTGCGTGACGAGCACCTGCGCGCGCACGAGCAAGCCGACCTGGATGACTGCCAGCAGCAACAACATGACGAACGGCAGCACCAACGCCGCTTCGACCGTCGCCTGCCCGCCGGCATCGCGCACGCGGCGGGACTCGCCGGGATCCATCAGAGCTTCGAAAGGATCTGATCGATCACGCCGTCGAGCAGCGCGGTGATCTTGCCGGACCGGGTCGCCCACGTCACGACCACGAGTGCGACGGTTGCGGCACCGAGCAGGACCAGCGCGTACTCGGCGGTGGTCTGGCCTTCCTCGTCACGGGGACGAATGCGCGCGGCCAAGGAATGCAGGAACACGAAAACGGACAACACGACAACTCCTCTGAGATCGGGTCAACCGAGGCGCAGCGACCCGAGGGCGCCGGCGAGCAAGGGCGCGACCGTCAGTGCGCCGAAGGCGGGGAGGATGCACAGCACCAGGGGAAACAGCAGCTTGACCGGAACCCGCCGCGCCGCTTCTTCCGCGTGGCGCCGCTGTTCGAATCGCGCCTCGCTGGCGAGACGATCGAGCGCGGGGAGCAACGCGGTGCCGTAGCGCTCTGAGGCGACGAGCACGCTCACCAGGGGATGCGCGTGCTCACCGGTCTTGTCGGGCAGGTCGTCGAGCGCATCGGCCACGCCGATGCCGTGCTCGATGCGACGGACCACGCCGAACAGTGGCGACGACCACGCGGGTGGCGCGCGACTCGCGACAGCGACCAGCGCCAGCCGCAGGTTCAAGCCACTCGCGACGGCGAGCGAGAAGAGGTCGATGACATCCGCGAGCTCTCTCGCCGATTCTGACGCGGCTCGTCGTGCTCTTCGCCGAGCGATCAAGGACACGCTGCCCAGCGCATCACGCCACGGTGTCTCGAACGTCGAACGTCGCCCGACGCGAGCGGGGGATGCGCGTCGCGGGCGCGGCAGCCGTTCGAGTGCCGGTCGAGGTCGAACACACAGGGCCACGGAAACTGCGGCAAGGAACCACACCAACCCGAGCCAGTCGGACGCCGCGTTCATCGGACCGCCGCCAATCGGTGCATCCAGATCGCGCCGAGACCGTCGAGCGCGACGCCGACGAGCAGACACGTGATGCCGGCGCGGCTGTGCAGCAGGAAGTCGAGCGTCTGTGGATCGACGGACGACGACAAGAACGCGAAGGCGACTGGCGCGATGCCGATCACCACCGCCGACGCACGCGCCTGGCTCGACAGCGCACGCACTTCTCGGCGGACCGCGTCGCGGTCACGCAACGTCGCTGCGACGCCGTCGAGCGAGCGAGCCGCCGCACCGCCGAGCTCGGATGAGAGCGCGAGCGCGGCGCCGGCGAGGCGGACACCCTCGCCCGGCATGGTTGCCGTCCATTCGTCGATCGCGTCGACCAGCGGCCGGCCTCGCTCGGCGGCGGCGACGACGGTGTGCAGCGAGGTGCGCAGCCGATCGGGCGCGCTCGCGATGGCCTCACTCATGGCGATTCGCAAGGAGGTGCCCGATCGGAGGGAACGCGCCGTCGCCTCGAGCACGTCGGGCAGGGCGCGATCGACCGAAGCTGCCGCACGGCCCCGGAGCGCTTCGAGCGTGATCGAAGTGCCGATCGTGAGTGCGATGGCGGTGATCATCATCACGGGCCAGCCGCCCCCGAAGAGCGCCAGGAGCTCGACGGCGACGACCACGGCGAGAGCGCGCGTCCAGATGAGGTCGGCCGACCACGGGAGATCTGCGTCGTCGAGTCGCCGCAGCACTGACCCACGGATGCGGCGCACCCAGGTCATCCCAACCACCTCGGATCGGCCGCCGGCCCTGAACCGCGAGGCGAGCGTTGAGGCAGCGAGCGGAGGGCGCCGTGCTCGGTGAGCGCACGAACCCGATCGTCGCCCACGTCAGTCGCGACCTCCGCGACTTCGGTCACCCGCCGGGCGCCATCGGCCTGTCGAGCGACATGCAGGACGAGATCGATAGCCGACGCCATCTGCTCGCGCACGGCATCGAGCGGCAGCGCGACATCGCTCATCAGCACCATCGTCTCGAGCCGGCGCAGCGCATCTGCCGGCGAGTTGGCATGACAGGTCGACAACGAACCCTCGTGACCCGTGTTCATCGCTTGCACCATGTCGAGGGCCTCGCCACCGCGGACCTCGCCGACGATGATGCGGTCGGGTCGCATCCGGAGCGCGTTGCGGACCAACGAACGGATCGGCACCGCGCCCACGCCGTCAGCGTTGGCCGGCCGCGCCTCGAGCCGCACGACGTGACGGCCGGGGAGTCGCAGTTCGGCCGCATCTTCGACGGTGATCACCCGTTCGTCGGCCGGGATCACGGCCGCGAGCGCGTTGAGCAGGGTCGTCTTGCCCGCACCCGTGCCCCCGCTCACCAGGACGTTGCTCCGCCGCTCGACCGCCCACACGAGCAACGCCTGCACGCCCTCATCACACAGCTCGTCGAGCGGGATCGGCCGAGCACCGAATCGCCGGATCGTGATGCACGGCCCGTCGACGGCGAGCGGCGGAATGATCACGTTGACCCGGGAGCCGTCGACGAGCCGAGCGTCGAGCAGCGGGCTCGTGCGATCGACGCGCAGACCGAGCGGCGTGACCACTCGCTCGATCAGCTGATAGGTCGTCCGCGCCGTGAGTCGCACCTCGGTGGCTTCGAGCGCGCCACGCCGTTCGATCCACACCGGACCGTGACCGTTCACCATCACCTCGGTCACCTCTGGATCACGGAGCAACGGCTCGAGTGCGTCGAGGCCACCGGTGCGAGCGAGCACGCGGTCGACGAGATCGTCGAGAACCGACGCGGGTGCCAGAGGATGCTCGTGACGCGCCAACCGCGCGACGTCCGCGCGCGTCGTCGCGGCGTCTGCCTCTCCATCGCTGCCCGCCACCCGCAAGTGCAGCGAGTCGACCAGTGCGTCGACCCCGTGGACGTCGAGATCAGGCGGCATTGCGCAGCTCCCGCTCGAGGCTGCGGGGAAGACGGGTGGCGAGCAGCCCCGCGTCGACGGCGCGGGCCACCTGCGGCGTGACGCTCACGGACGTCAGCACCGGAACGCCCAGCGCCTCTTCGACATCGGCGACCGTGAGCGCGCGACCCTCTTCCGTCACCAGCACCACACCCGTCGGACGGATCGCAGCGGCCACCGCGCGACGCATCGCCAGGAAGCACGGCCGAACGACCAGCAGCGAGTGTTCGGCTGATGCAGACAGGGCAGCAACCAGGTCGGCGCGCGCCTCGTCGGTGCCATTCGACGGCCACGAACCAGCGTCGACCACCACGGCGCGCGGATCGCTGGCGAGGAGCGACGACAACGCGCTCGCGCGGGCCGCGGCCAGCGGTCCTCGGCCACGCGGCAACAGCGCGAGCCCGTCGCTGACCGATTTCTCGACGCGGGCGAGACCATCGGCGGGCACGAGCTCACCCTCGTCGAGCCACTCGGCGACCCCAGCGGAAGCCGGCTCGTCGGGCAGGCCGAGCACCGCGGGCACGTCACCGCACAGATCGACCAGCAGCGCACCCGCGCCGTCGCGACCACCACCGGCTCGGAACGACTTGCTCAGCACGACCGCGAGCGCGGTCGCGACAACCGTCGTACCGGAACCACCCTTCGACGACCAGCAGCAGACCAGCACCATCTCTCCTCAGGCGCGACAGAACGACCAGAAAGGAGGGAAGGAGGGCCGGAAGGCGAACCGTCGAGGACGGTGCCGTCACCATACGCACCGGGTGTGACAGCGACAAGACCTTTCATCGGCCAGACACCGGTTCGTGACGTCACGCCGTTAGCGTCGGGCGACGTGGAGGCTGCCTTCTTCGACCTCGACAAGACCGTGATCGCGAAGGCGTCGATGGTCGCGTTCGGGCGTCCCTTCCGTCGAGAGGGGCTGATCAACCGTCGTCTGATGGTGCGGGCGCTGTACGGCCAGCTCGTCTACATGTACCTCGGCGCCGACGAGGAGCGCCTGGCACGCATGCGCGATTCGGTTCTGGCCCTCACCAAGGGTTGGTCACAGGAGCGCGTTCGCGAAATCGTCGACGAGACCCTCGATGAAGTGGTCGAGCCGATCGTCTACGACGAAGCACTCGATCTCATCCGCGAGCACCGCGAGGCGGGTCGGCCGGTCTTCATCGTGTCGGCGTCGCCCGAGGAGATCGTCGCCCCGCTCGCGCGGTACCTCGGCGTCGACGGCTATCTCGCGACACGCAGCTCGACGGACGAGGAAGGCCGGTACACAGGTTCCACCGACCTCTATTGCTACGGGCCGACGAAGGCCACGGTCATGGAACAACTGGCCGACGAGCGCGGCATCGATCTCGAGGCGTCCTACGCGTACAGCGACTCGGCCACCGACATCCCGATGCTCGAGTGCGTCGGGCACGCGGTCGCGGTGAACCCCGACCGCGAGCTGCTCAAGACGGCGCGAGAGCACGGTTGGGAGGTTCGTGTCTTCACCCGACGCGTTCGATTGCGCGACCGCATGCCCACACCGACGGCGGGCTCGACGACCGCCATGGGTGGCATCGTCGCAGCCGCAGTCGGAGGCGGCGCGTTGTGGTGGTGGTTGCGGCGTGACCCCGGTGACGCAAGACGTCAGCCGGCTGTCGCTGCGGCGACGAAAGGCGCTACGCGGAGCGGATCTTCCGCGCGGCAACAGCAGCGAGTGCGACCAGCACGAGGACGACGAGCAGCTTCTTCATGGCGGCGGATCTTAGATCGACCCGACACGGCTCGCTCCCGAGAGCCCACGTTGCCCGAGCGACTCCGAAGTCACCTTCCGCTCGTGGGCTGACCGACCTCCCGAGCAGGCACAGAACCGGCGGCCGAGCTGCGGCTACGCCACCACGACGACAGCCAGCTCGCCAACCGCCAGCCGAGCTCGAGGGCCGCGCCGGCGAGAGCGATGATGCCGATCACGGCCATGCACACGATGAGGCGAGGCATCTCGAGCGAGAAGTACTGGCGCAGCCCCGGCGACGCCAGCACGATCAGGAACAACGTGATCATGAGCGCGACAAGGGCGACCCGCGGGCGGGTGAACGGTCGGGCGACGATCGTGAGGACCCACATACCGACGCCGAACAGGACCAGCGTGGCGACGGTCCGGCTCTGGTCCAGCGACAGTCCTTCCTGACGCGCGAGCTCGAAGCCGCAGAACGTCGCCACCGCGGCGACGAAGCCTGCCGGCAGCGCGGTCGCGAGCACGCGGGTGAGGAACCGCGGCTCGACGCGCGACTCGCCAGGCGACAGAGCGAGGATGAACGCCGGTATCCCGATCGTCAACGAGCTCACGAGCGTGAGATGGCGAGCGAAGAAGGGAAACGGACGTTGCGCGACGCCGACCGCGATCGCGAGCACGCACGCGTAGACCGTCTTCGTGACGAACAACTTCGCGACCTGTTCGACGTTGCCGATGACCCGGCGCCCCTCGGAAACCACCGCCGGCAGGCCGGCGAAGCGTGAGTCGAGGAGCACCACCTGCGCGGCACTTCGCGCCGCCGACGATCCCGAGCCCATCGCGACGCCGAGATCCGATTGCTTCAGTGCAAGGACGTCGTTGACGCCGTCGCCGATCATCCCGACGGTGTGGCCGTTCTGCTGGAGCGAGCTGATGATGGCCAGCTTCTGGTCCGGCCCCACGCGACCGAACACGTTGCCGTCGCGAAGCGCGGCGGCATACTCGCCGGCATCCGCCGGGAGGTCGCGTGCGTTCATCGGACGCTCGTAACCGTCGATGCCCACCGCTCCGGCGACCGCAGCAACCGTTGTCGGCTCGTCACCTGACAACACCTTCAACGTGACTTGTTGCCGTTGGAACCACGAGACGGTCGACACGACATCGCCGCGGACCTGCTCACCGAGCGCCACGACGGCGACCGGCTGGAACCCTCCGTCGGGCCGCTCATCGGCGGCGCGTCCCGGGTACCAGCCGAACAAGCAGCACGCGTTGCCCTGCGGCGACGTGCTCGCGCACCAGTTGCTGCGCGTACGGCACGACATCGCGGTACGGGGGCGCGACCCAGTCGAAGAGCACGTCGGGCGCGCCGAGCGCCCAGCCACCTTCACCGACGCCGATCGCCGACCAGCGTTGCGACGACGAGAACGCAACGCGCCACGTGACGGGCCACGCGCTGCCCGGCCGCGCCTGGCGGATGGCCAGCACGCTCGCGTTCGGATCGGGATCGCTCGCGGCGAACCCGGCGAGCACGTCGTCGATGTCGATCCCCTCGGTCAAGGGTTCGACCGCCGCCAGCTCGGGCTGGCCGTCGGTCAGCGTGCCGGTCTTGTCGACGCACAGCACATCGACGCGAGCGAGTCCTTCGAGCGCGCCGAGCTCGCCCACGAGCACACGCCGGCGACCGAGCCGCACGATGCCGACCGCGAGCGCGGTGCTCGTGAGCAGCACGAGACCCTCGGGCACCATGTTGACGACGCCGGCGACCGAGACCCGCAATGCCTCGGACAGATCCTCGGCCTGCGCGAGCTGGCTCACCAGCAGCAGCACCGCGGTCGGGACGAGCACCCACGTGACACCACGAAGGATCAGGTCGATGCCGGCGCGCAGTTCGGACTTGGCCAGGACGAAGCGGCGACCCTCGGCCGCGAGCCGGCGACCGTAGGACGCCTCGCCGACGACGTCGGCTCGTTGCTGCCCGCTTCCGGCGACCACGTACGAGCCCGACAGCAACATCGAGCCGACGCCCTTCGCCACTGGTTCGGATTCTCCGGTCAGCATCGACTCGTCGACCTCGAGGTCGTCGCTGACGAGGACGGGACCGTCGACGACGATCTGGTCACCACGACCGAGTTGGAGGATGTCGCCCTCGACGACGTCCCGGGACGGCACCACGCGACTTCCTTCCGCCCGGACCACGGTCGTCGTGGCGCCGCCGACCACGATCAGACGGTCGAGCGTGCGCTTCGCCCGAACCTCCTGGACGATGCCGACGGCCGTGTTGCAGACGAGGACGAAGCCGAACAGCGCGTCCTGCGGCGGACCGACGATGAGGATCACGACGAGCAACGAACCGAGCAACGCGTTGAACCGGGTGAGGACGTTGGCCCGCACGATCTCCTTGACGGTGCGGCTCGTCTGGTCGACGACGACGTTGGCGCGCCCGGCCGCGGCGCGGGCCTTCGCCTCCGCCTCGGTCAGCGCGATCGCGGCGCCGTCCGACGTCAGCGCTGGTGTCGTCATGACTGCATCGTCGCGCCGGTGCGATGATCGGCGCCGTGCTGGCTTGGTGGGTCGAACAATCGGGGCCGATCGACTCGAGCCCGCTGCGCAGCGGGCGAACGCGCCGATCCCGCACCCGGACCGAGGGACGTGCTCGTCGCGGTGTCGGCCTGCGGCGTGTGCCGGACGGATCTGCACCTCGCCGAAGGCGATCTCGAGCCGCATCGCCCACGCACGGTGCCGGGTCACGAGGTCGTCGGGCACGTGATCGACCGCGGCAAGGACGCCAATCGGTTCGAAGTCGGTGAACGGGTCGGCATCGCGTGGCTGCGTTCGACGTGCGGTGTGTGCGCGTTCTGCCGCAGCAATCGCGAGAACCTCTGCGTGTCGCCCTCGTTCACCGGATGGGACGCCGACGGAGGCTACGCGGAACTCGCCGTCGTGCCCGAGGACTACGCGTACGCGATCCCGGAGATGTTCTCCGACGTCGGAGGCCGCGCCGCTGCTGTGCGCCGGCATCATCGGCTACCGGGCACTGCGCCGGTCAGCGCTGCCGCGGGGCGGACGACTCGGGATCTACGGGTTCGGAGCGTCCGCGCACCTCGCCGCGCAGGTTGCGATGTACGAAGGCGCGACCGTGCACGTGATGACGCGGGCCGTTGACGCGCAACGCCTCGCGCTCGAACTCGGCGTCGCGTCCGCGCAAGGCGCGACCGACGAGCCTCCCGAGCTGCTCGACGCCGCGATCCTCTTCGCCCCGGCCGGCGAGCTGGTCCCGGTCGCGCTCGCCGCCCTCGACCGAGGCGGGACCCTCGCCATCGCCGGCATCCATCTCACCGACATCCCGGTGCTGCACTACCAGACGCACCTCTTCCAAGAGCGGCAGGTGCGCAGCGTCACCGCGAACACGCGGCGGGACGGCAGGGAGCTGCTCGCGCTCGCGGCGCAGATCCCGATTCGGCCGACCGTGATCCCGTATCCGCTCGAGCAGGCGGACCGCGCGCTCGCCGATCTCGCGCACGACCGGCTGACCGGAGCGGCCGTGCTCGTGGCGTCAGGTTGACCGCCTGTATGCCGTCGCCGAGACAGCGCTCAATGCACGCGTTCTTCCTGAGCTTCGGCGTCATCTTCGTGGCCGAGCTCGGCGACAAGAGCCAGCTCATGGCGCTGACGTTCGCGACGCGCTACCGCGCGCTGCCGATCCTCATCGGCATCACGATCGCGACCGCGGCTCGTGCACGCCGTGTCCGTGGTCATCGGCGCAGTGCTCGGTGCCGCGCTGCCGACGCGAACGATCTCGATCATCGCCGGCCTGGTGTTCTTCGGCTTCGCGGCATGGACATTGCGCGGCGACACGCTCGACGAAGACGAGGCCTCGCGCGCGCAACGCACGAGCCGATTCTGCGGTCGTCGCGCGTCGGCTGCGTTCTTCCTCGCCGAGCTCGGCGACAAGACGATGCTGGCGACGATCACGCTGGCGACGACCGAAGAGCTGCTCGGCGTCTGGGTCGGGCTCGACGCTCGGGCATGGTCACGGCCGACGCGCTCGCCATCCTGCGTCGGTCAGCAGATGGGCACGCGGTTGCCCGAGCGGGCGATCCGGATCGGGGCGAGTCGTCGCGTTCGTCGTGTTCGGCGTCATCCTCGCTGGTCGAAGGGATCCGCGGCTGAGCACGGCCGCAGCCGAACGTCGCTCTCGATGTGTGTCGCCAGCGCGTCCGCGGCCGACGCCGAACGCCGGTGTGTTGCGGTCGGTCTGCGCGTCGAGCGCCGCGAGTTCGTCGAGCAGCTGCTTGCGCGCGGCGGCGCCGAGCCACGGTGCGTCGGAGAACTCCTTGTTCAGCTCGTCGCGCGTCCGCTGCAGCACGAGGTCGGCGCCGCCGTCGCCCGTGGTCTCGTTCGACACGGCGTCTGCTGTCCTCGTGCAGCGACAGCACGCGCAAGCCCTGACGCCGTCTGACGCGCGCTCTCCTGCACGGAGTGGACCCGGTCGGTGACCGACGGCGACGACGCATGGCCGATCAACAGGCCGATGAGCAAGGCCGACCACGAGCGCGCCGACCGTGAACACGATCGTGCGCCGGCGCCGGCGGGACGCGGGGATGTAGAGGGCCACGCTAGGTCACTCTCTTCCGATGATGACGACGGTCGTGGTCGGGCTCCGCGCCGGCGTCGAGCACGGTGTCGACGACACGGCGCGCGTCCGGCTTCGGGCACCTGGAGGAACCGGCTGCCGCTGATCACCCACGCGTCTGCGGCGATCGAGACCGGGCCGACGCGCCGCGTGTTCTCCTCGCAGCGCGGCCTCGACGATCGTCGCTTCGGCTTCCGACGCGTCGCCGCCGTCGAGTCGGAGCGCGACGCCGTCGACGTCGACCGCGACATCGGCGTAGCGATCGAGCACGACGACTCGGCCTCGGCGGCCGTCCGTCGTTGCGATCCAGTACTGGCCGACGATTCGTGGCGTGCTCGAAGCCGCGGCTACGAACGACGGCGTCGGCGTCGTCGGGCGGTGGCCGGCTGGCGACCGGGCATGGCGCCCGAGCTCAGGCCGACCGCGCCGGTCACGACGACTCGGACCGCGCTGCGCTCGGCGAGGTGCTCGACGCGCACGTCGATGCTCGACGCAGACGCGCCGGCTGCGATCGCCTCGCCCTCGACCTCGGTCACGAGCCGCTCGATGTCGGCTGGCGAGGGTTTGTCGAACGTGCGCTCGCGCTCGGCCCGCACGAGCGACAGCGCGTCGCCGACCGCGCTGATCACCTCGGCCTTCGCAGGGACGACGATGTCGAGTCCCATCGCCTGCGCGACCGCTCGGCCCGAGCGCACCGGCACCGCCACCGACGGCCACCAGCACCGGCCGCTGCGAGGTGATGGTCGTGCATCACGGTCGACACGAGATCGCCGACCGCCTGGGTCGAGGCCTGCAGCATCCGGCGCGCCACCTCTTCGGGCGCCAGCTGCAACTGCCGCCCTGCGACCGCGAACGCAGCCAGCGCGGCGTCTCGGTCTGCCCGCGGCGTAGTCGCCGTCGTCGACGATGCCGAGAGCGTTCGCCGCGCACGTGTTGGTCAGCGCAACACGGCGACCGTCGGGCAGAACCGAACGACGAAGTAGTCGACCGGATCGCCGGCGCGCGGCGCGATCGACGTCCGTCGTTGCTCCCTCGAACACGCCGGCCTCGAGGAAGCACGCGTACGGCAATCCCGGCGATGTGTGCCGAGCGAGGACCGACGCCGTAGACGCGATTGCGGCGGACGCGCAGCATCGAACCTCCGGCCACACCGACCACACGGACGTCGAGCGCGCGGATCGCGGTCGCATGGCTGGCGACCTGCACGTACGAGAGCGCAGGCCGGCCGCGCCGGATGGCGGCGACGTTCGTGGACGTGCCGCCGACCTCGACGATCACACCGTCATCGATTCGGTTGGAGCGCAGCGCGCCCGCGACCGAGGCGGCAGGGCCCGAGTACAGGGTGCGGGCCGGTGCCCGGCGGAACCCGGCGAGATCGGTGGCGCCACCGTCGCCGCGCATGACCATCACCGCGCTCTTCACGCCGGCACCGGCGACGCCGTCGCCGACGACCTCGGCGGTGCGGATGGCGATCGGGAGGATCGACGCGTTGAGCGCGGCAGTGACCGCGCGCAGCTCGAGGCCGTAGAGGCCGCTCAGCTCCGCTGACGTGGTGACCGGAAGACCGATCGCTTCGGCCGCGGTCGCAACAGTGCCTTCGTTGGTCACGTCATCGGGCGCGAACGCCTCTGCAACTGCGATGGCCTCGGCGCCCGCGGCATGCAACCGTTCGACGACGTCGTGCGCGGTCGTCGACTCGAGTCCGCCGGTGACGTCGATGAACTCCGGCGACGTGGCGAGCACTCGTCCTTCGCTGAGCTCGATCTTCGGCTCGATCGTGCGCTTGCGCGCCTTGCGCAGGTCGGGAGCGCGACCCATCCCGATCATCCCGACCGTGGCGACGTCACCTTCGAGCAGCGCGTTCACTGCTTGGGTGGTCGAGTGCGTGACGAGCTCGACGTGGTCCGCGCCGACCGACTGCGCGAGCCGCGCGACGACGTCGACCACTCCGGCGGCGACGCCGTCCTCGTGATCGTGCGTCGTCGGCACGATCGCTTCGGCGACGACCGCGTCCTCGTCGGTGTCGAACGCGACTGCCTTCGTGAACGTGCCGCCGACGTCGACGCCGACCCGGACGCTCACCTCGCGGCGGACGCAGCCACGGCGGGCGCGGTGCTGCTGCGCAGCCGGGGTCGCAGCACGAACACGTACGCGGCGCCGACCACGTACACGCCGAGCAGCGCGACCTGCGCGGTGATCGTCTCGCGGCTCGGCCAGTAGCCGAGCGACTGCGACAGGAAGATCGGCGCGCGCGGCCAACCGGGCCAGCGATGGAGCGCGATCACGTCGGCCTCCTGCAGCGAACGCACCGCGTTGCCGAGCATCGCGACCGATGTCGCCATCAACAGTACGACCGCAGTCGAGAGGAACGCCTTGACCGGAACCCGCCGCCCGAGGCGGAAGATCATCCACGCGACGATCGACAGCACGACGAGCCCGGCGAGAAGCCCTGCGGCGACCCAGACACCGAGGCCCGACCCGAACGACAGCAACGCCTGATAGAAGAGCGCGGTCTCGAATCCCTCGCGGTAGACAGCGGTGAAACCGACGAGCACGAGCGCCATCGTCGAGCCGACGGAGACGGCGCTCCAGATGCGCGCTCGGAGGAACTCGAGCCATCGCTTCTGCTCGAGCCGCGCTACCAACCAGAACGACACGTAGAACAACACGACAACCGCGATGAGTGCGGTGATCGCCTCGAGCACCTCTTGCCCGAAAGGCAGCGCGCTCAGCAGCGTGCGCAACAAGAAGAACGTGACGACGGTCGCGCGCCGCGGCAGCAGCCATCCCGAGCAGGATCGGACGGCGGTACTGCGTCGCCTTCGCCGCTTCGAGGTAGCCGAGCAGCACCGACACGAGCAGCACGGCCTCGAGACCCTCACGGAAGATGATGATGAACGACTGACCGAACACGACCGCCGGCGCGCCGATCCCCTCGTCGGTGAGCTTGCGTTCGGCGTCGTCGATCAAGACACGCAACTCGACGATGTTCGTTGCGAATCTCCTCCGTCGGACGCGTCGATCGGTGATCAGACCGCGGATCTCCGCGAACTTCGTCTCGGCGTCGGACGTGAGCGTCGGATCCACCACACGGAGCGGGACCTCGACGAGCTCGAAGTGACTGAGGTAGCCATCCTTCGCCTCGTTGAACGCGTCCGTGGCGCCTGACCGTCCTTGATCAGCGCGAGCGTGCGATCGATCGAGTCGCGCACGACATCGAGCTGCTTGATGGCTTCGTCGCGGGAGACGGACGGCGATTGCTGCGTCGCCGCCGGGGCCGCACCCGAAGGCGCGGCGCCGAGCACGCTGAGCGTGATGAGCGCGACGAGCGCACTCACCAACATCACGGCGACCCGACGACGGCTCATCGCGTCAGCCGGGGTACTTCGCGAGATAGGTCGCCACAGTGGCCGCGATCGCGGTGGCGGCATCGTTCGCCTTCGGCTTGTCGCCGGAATCCGCCGCCGTCTTCAACGCCGCGAAGCTGTCCTCGAAGGTGAGGTACGACTCGACGTCGTTGGCCTTGACCGTGCCCTCGATGGTCTGCCACAGCGGCTCGATCTCGCCGCTGAGCTGCTGCGCCTTGGACTGATCGGAGCCGACCGCCTGTGCGGCCTGGGCGCTGATGTCCTGGATCTGCTTCAGCCCGGTCGCCACGGCCGTGTCGGGTGCTCGCTGGTCCTCGGGAGCCGCGCCGGCGCCGGCCTCGGTGTTCGCGGTGTTCGCGGTGTTCGCGGTGTTCGCAGTGTTCACGGTCGTCGTCTTGCTGCCACCGCTCGAGCACGCTCCGAGCGCCAGTGCGAGCGCCACCATCCCTGCCGTCGCCGTGGTCGCGAGGCGTGGTCCCCGTTCGAGCCGCATCTGTTCGGTCCTCTCAGTTCGTTCCGCGGACTTCTAAGGGTTGCCTAACAAGTACCGTCAAGTCCAGTCAGGAATTTTTCGTCAGAGGCCTTGACGGTTGGCGGGTTGTTCGGGGTACCTTACAAGAGGTGCGTGGACCCCTTACAGTGCAGCGCTCGCAGCGTCCGGCGGTTCCCGGGATGAGACGTGTCTGCTTCGTCAGGTTCGACGTTGGCGGCGACGACGTCGCGGCCACCGCCGTCGGGGTCGGCCACCGGTTGCCGGCCGAGTGCAGCATCAGCGTCAGCCAGGGCCTCGAGCTCGCCCATCACTACCCGGTCGTGGTCCACCGTGCCGGTGCCGAGACGCCCCGCGACTCCGGGAGCGCCGCCTGATGTACGTCTGCCACTGCCGGGCGGTCAGCGACCGCGCCATCCGTACCGAGATCGAGCTCGGCGCGGTCGACGAGGACGACATCGGCGACCGGTGTGGCGCGGGCACGCGTTGTGGTTCGTGCGTCGACGAGATCCGACGCCTGTGTCACGAGATCGGCGTCGAGGTCCGCCGGCCCGCCCTCGTCGCGAGCTGAGACCGCAACCGTCGAACAGGGCGCGAGATACGGTTCCGGGGTGCAGAGCGACCCGGCGATCATCGAGCTCCTGAACGAGGTCCTGACCGCCGAGCTCACCGCGATCAACCAGTACTTCGTGGACTCGAAGATGTGCGCCAACTGGGGTTACGAGCGGCTGGCCAAGAGATTCCACGACGAGTCCATCGACGAGATGAAGGACGCCGAGCACCTCGTCGAGCGGATCCTCTACCTCGAAGGCGTGCCCAACCTCCAACGGCTCGGACAGGTTCGGGTCGGCGAGAACGTGATCGAGAAGCTGCAGCTCGCGCTCGCCCTGGAGAAAGAGGCGATCGATCGCCTCAACGGCGGCATCCGCCAATGCACCGACGCCGGCGACAACGGCTCGCGTGACCTGCTCGAAGACGTGCTCGAAGGCGAAGAGGAGCACGCCGACTGGCTCGAGACCCAGCTCGAGCTGGTCGAACAGGTCGGCGAAGCGCATTACCTCGCGCAGCAGATCCACGACTGACGCCGACAGCAGGTTCCGTTTCCTGCCATAGTCGTGTGTCCTTCGCTCGGCGCAGTCTGTGTGCGGGGAGACACTGTGACGACCGTCGACAACCCTTCCGACAGAGGTGCAGCCCGCTGCTGATCGAGGGGGCGGCGTCGATCAGTGCCGGCGCGATCCATGCGGGCGCGATCGGAGGTCTGTAGCCAGGGCCATCGCACACGTTGTATCGTGACGCGATATGTCCTCGCTCTGTGACGCCGACTACGAACGCCTGCTCGAATTCCGCGACGGGATACGACGGTTCCTTCGTTGGAGCGAGACGGAGGCGGCCGAGGTCGGACTGACTCCCGCACAGCATCAGCTGCTTCTCGCCATCCGCGGCCATCGAGGTGATCTCGATCCGACCATCGGTGAGGTTGCGGACCATCTGCAGCTCAAGCACCACAGCGCTGTCGGACTCGTCGACCGTGCCGAAGAAGCCGGGTTCGTCGAACGGACCACCGACCGTCACGACCAGCGCGTGGTTCGGCTGCATCTGACCCCGCTCGGGAGGCGGCGGCTCGAGCGACTCGCGCAGCTCCACCTCGAGGAGCTGCGCCGATTGTCCCCGAAGCTGCGCCCGTTGTGGGCCGACCTCGATCCGGAGCTCGGCTCGACGTACTGATCACGTTTCCCGGCCACGCATGACCCTCGTCGCGGGCCGGATTGTGCCTCTACAATATGTCGTACTACGATATGAATCGTGCGATCACCCACACGGCGGCGGCTTCGAGGCACGCGTCCCATGAGCGCGATACCAGGCCGCGGCGTTCTGTCGGAGCGGTTCGGGAACCCGAACACCCGCCTGTTCAGCATCGTGATCGCCGCAGGGTTCCTCGGCGGGATCATCGGCGCGGCCTACATCGGCCTGCTGCATCTGCTCCAGCGCTGGCTGTGGCCGACGCACTGGAGTCTCGTGCCCCACGGCATCATCCTCGTGGCCGTCGGGGTCGCGGTAGCTGTCCTGACCCGACTGCTCGGCACGCCCGGTGACGTCGAGCTGCTCGTCGACAACATCCACGTGTCCGGCGGCGAGGAGGACCTGCGCCGGCTGCCGTCGCTGGTGCCGATCTCGCTGCTGTGCATCGCTTCGGGCGGGGCACTCGGGCCGGAGGCGCCCCTCGTCCAGACGACGGGCACGGTGGGCTCGTACACGGCACGCCGTTTCGATCTCGACGCCACCGGCCTGCGGATCATCACGATCACGGGTATGGCGGCGGGCTTCACCGTGCTGTTCGGCGCGCCGCTCGGCGCGGCGGTGTTCGCGCTCGAGATCCTTCACCGGCGAGGTCTCGAGTACTACGAGGCGCTGATCCCCGCTGTTCTCGGCTCGCTCGCCGGCTACGCCGTGTACGTCATCGCCACAGGCGTCGGTCTCGAACCGGTGTGGCACCTCCCCGGGCCCGGCGTGCTGAAGGGCGGTGATCTGGCGTGGGCCGTCGCCTGCGGTGTCGTGGGCGCGATCGTCGCGACGTGTTTCACGTACTTGAACCAGCTGCTGAGGACGATTCTGCACCGGGTGCCCGTGCCCGCTCGTCCGGCGCTCGGAGGTCTGCTCCTCGCCGCCCTCGCATTCATGTCGCCGTACGCGTTGACCTTTGGTGAGGACCAGCTCGCTCATGTGACGACGACTGACCTCGCGGTGCGGACGCTCGCGCTCGCTGCGCTCGCCAAACTGTTGGCGTCGAGCGTCACGCTCGCGAGCGGATGGAAGGGCGGGTTCATCATCCCGCTGTTCTTCATGGGTGCGTGCCTCGGGCAAGCCGGGCATGCGGTCTTCCCGCACACGAACGCGGGGGTTCTCGTCAGCGCGCTGATGGTCGCATGCTGCGTCGGCGTGACGAAGACGCCGATCGGTTCGGTGCTCGTGGTGACGGAGATGGGTGGCCTACCTCTGTTGCCCACTGCGCTCATCGCGTCCATGACCGCGTTGTTCCTGACGTCCAACGTCGGGCTGATCGAGAGCCAGCGCCGGCGAGCAGACGCCATGGAGGCCGACGGAGTGCCGTCGCACTCGGCCGACGGAAACAGCAAGGCTCGCGAGTAGTGCGCGAACCGAGGAACGGCCAAACGCGGCCTGCGTGGCCGGAGAACGCAACTACTGCGTGACCGTGGCGTCGAATCGCTCGGCGCAGTGGTCCGAGCAGAACGACACGATGGTGCCGTTGTGAAGCCGTGTCGCCGGAGCATCGGCCACCCGGACCTGCATCCCACAGATCGGATCGAACGCGTACCGACCCGTCTCGCCATCGTCGCCGTGCAGGCGCTCGCGGTTGCGGTACAGCCAGTAGAGGACTCGCGAACACGCCGAGGAACACGATGTTGAGAGCGGTCGTGTAGTTCCACTGGAAGCCCGTGTGCACGACCTGCTCCGGGCGATCTGTCGGGATCCACCCGAGCACGGCGAAGATGCCCTCGACGGCGAGACCGGCAGTGGACATCACCAGCCAGAAGGTGAAGAACAGTCGCAGCGCCATGCGGCCGCCGTAGTACTTGCGGTAGATCAGCACCAGCGGCAGCGCGATGAGGTCGGCGAAGAGGAAGCTGATCACGCCGCCGAAGCTGATGCCGCCGTGCCAGAGCGCGGCGGCCATCGGCACGTTGCCGACCGAGCACACGAAACTGATGAACGCGATGAAGGGCCCGACGATCGACGTTCTGCAGGCTGGTCCAGAACCCGTGGCCGGACCAGAAGACGTCGTTCCACACATCCATCGGCACGAGCACGGCGAGGAAGCCGGCGACGCCGTAACCGATGACGAGCTCCCTGCGAAGCATCTTGATGTCGGCGATCGCGTAGCTCGCGGCATCGGACCATGCGCCGGCCGACGTGAGCTTCTGGCGCCAGGGAGCACGTTCGATCGGCAGCGCGTCGTCGTCGTGCCCGCCGTGCGGCGCGTTCGCACCGGATCGGACCCGCTGACGAGCACGGTCCACCAGGCTGCGTTTGAACACGTAGCCACCGAGGGCGACGAGCAGCACGATCATGATCGGGCCGCCGATGAACTCGGCCGCGGCGAACTGCCACCCCATGAGGACGAGGAGCACGATCGCCGAGCTCGAGCACGAGGTTCGTCGAGGCGAACATGAACACCATCGAGGTGATGAAGTCCGCCCCCTTCTGGAACAGCGACTTCGCCATCGCGGTCGCGGCGTACGAGCAACTCGACGACACCATGCCGAACCCCGTCGCCCGGGCGACGGACGGAGCACGGTGATCGCCCATCACGCGCTGCATGGCGTCCTTCGAGACGAACGCCTGCACCGCGCCCGAGAGGGTGAAGCCGAGGATCAGCGCCCACAACGTGGCCCAGAACATGAAGAAGGCCTCGCGAAGGCTGTCTGCGATGTCGGCGAGCGTGATGGCGCCGAACACGTGGGTCATGAGCGCACGAGGCGCGCGATCGCCGCGGACGCCTCGCTCACTTTCTGCTCTGCCGCGTCACCGCCGGCGGTCATGGCTTCCGCGACGCAGTGGGACAGGTGGTCGTCGAGGAGCTCGATGGCGACAGCTTGCAATGCCTTGGTCACGGCCGCCACCTGGTCAAGGACCTCGATGCAGTACTTGTCCTCGTCGACCATGCGCTGCAGCCCGCGGACCTGGCCCTCGATCCGCCGGAGCCGCTTCTGGATCGCGTCCTTGTCTTCCGTGTAGCCGACCATGGGAGCCATGATACCCCCCAGGGGTATCTGGAGCTACTGGCTCTGGTCACGCCTCGCGGTCAGGAGCCCTCGGACGTAGGCGGCTTGGCCGGCGTGCTGCAGATCGTCGTCAGCAACGCTCACGAGCCGAACGCCCATCGTCACGGGTGGGTTCCATCGACGATCGACGATGCGATCGAGGTCATCCGGTCTGAGGGCGGTGAGGAACGTCTGCGTGCGCGTCGCCACCGCGTCGCAGTAGGCGATGACCGCCTCGGACCCGCTCGGACGGACCGAAGCGACATCCGCGGGCGAATGGCCGTACCCCGTGTTCGAGGGGTCCTTCGCGAGCCCGAATCCGCTCGCGAAGTCACTGGTCACCCACAACTGCTCTTCGTCGATCACCTCCGAAACGTGATGATCCTGGACCCGCAGCAAGTGCCAGGTGAGCCACCCGATCGAGTTCGCGTCGGGAGACGGCCGCCACAGCAGTTCGTCCGCGTCCAAGCCTTCGACTGCCTCGCGGACCAGCGGTGGGATGCGTCCGTACATCTCGACGAGCAACTCGGCGTGGTTCATGGTCAGTAGTCGATTCCCTTCTTCGCGCGGATACCCGCCTTGTACGCGTGCTTGACCTCGGCCACTTCCGACACGGTGTCGGCGACGTCGATCAACGCTGGTGCCGCTTTGCGGCCGGTGCAGACGATGTTGACGTCGCGCGGCCGTTCGGTGATGGTGCGGACGACGTCGTCGACGCCGAGTTGCTTGCACACCCTCTCTTCGCCGGTCTTCCACGTTCCTGACTTCAGGAACTGCACGACACCGACGTTCCAACCACGCGCCACTGCACGGACGACGACCCCGATGGCCGCCGACGTCTTCCCCTTGCCCGGTCCCGTGTTGACGAGTACGAGCGACGGGGCGCGCTGCAGCGTGTCAGGCCGGGGATCGTCGGTGGGGATGTCGGCCGCGTCCCGCTCAGGCATCGGCCGGGACCGTACTGCCGCGCACGCACGTCGCGACCAAGGATGCGATGAGCGTCGGATCACCCCCGGGGTGATGCGGATAGGTGGCGGTGTCCGCGTTGGAACCGAACAGGATCACGGGGCGGCTCGCTCGGCGAGCGCCCCGGCGTAGCGCGCCTCGCGTTCCGCCGGCGTCCACAGTGAGCAGTCCTCACACTTGAACCCGACATCGGTCTGGTACCAGAGACAGCACGCGTTGCGCTCCCACGCCCAACCGTCACCGACCCGCACGACGCGACCGGATCGCGCGAGCTCGGGACGTGCACCGGCGAAGAACGCCTCGACCCGGTCGCGCACCTCGGCGCGACCGTCCGGCAGCGGCTCCACGAACGCGCCGAACGACGACGCGCACGATGCACCGACGTTGGCCCACAACAGCGCCTCGCCGATGCGACAGGCGCGGTGCGCGGTGTCGACCAGCAGAGCGAGATGGTCGTCGACGAGATGTTCGTGCAGCGGAGCGGTTGTCAGCCGCGCACCGTCGAGGCGGACCGCATTGGGACCGTCGCGACCGAGTGCGATTGCGGTCGTCACCGGCGACACATCCACGACGCGATCACCCAAGAACCACGAGCCGATGGCGAGTGATGCGATGCGGAACGCGTACCCCTGCACGAACAGTGACATGGCGACGTCGTCACGGGTCGTCCCGCGTCCTGCCGCGGTCGACCGCACGAGCGCGAGCAGGGCGTCGGCATCGGTGACGAGCGGTTCGCACGGCTGCCAGTCGCGGCCGTCGTCGGCGTCGCCCGTTCCGTCCACCGTGACCTGGAGGTAGTCGACCGTCGCGGCGACCTGCGCGAGGAGCTCGCAGGCGTCCATTTCCTGTCCATCCTCAAGTGCCGGTTCCGACGGTCGCGCCCGCCGACCCTATCCGGCGTCGCACGTGCGATCAGTTGCAGCGGTGACGAGCGCGCAGAAGACCTATCTCGACCGGGTCACTGCCGAACGTCGCGCCGTGGCCCACCAAACCGCTGCTTCGTTCGGTCGGGGATACGGTGTCGCTGCGAGCGTAGGGGGCAGCGTGAGCCGGTTGCGGGGAATGGTCGAGACTTGCTGGTCGGGTCGGCGTGTGGGGGCGCGTCGGTGGCCGGCGGGTGTGGTGGTGTTGGCGGTCGGTGTCGGGTCGTTGGGGTTGTCGGGTTGTGTGGCTGATCCGCCGCCGCTGATCGGTATCGCGACCGCCGGCGATGGTCAGGCGGTGGTGTCATGGCGGGCTCCGCTGGCGGCTCCCGCACCGATCACCGCGAACGTGGTGACCCCGTGGGTCGGGTCCGCGCGCCAGACACCAGTGGTCTTCGGTTCGACGGCGACGACGCAGACCGTCACCGGACTCACCAACGGTGTCACGTATACGTTCACGGTGCACGCCGTCAACGCGCTCGGAAATGACAGCGCTGAATCAGGCATGTCCAACCCTGTTACCCCGAGGCCTGCGGTCGGGCCGGAGCTCCCGGTTTCCGATCCGGTGTACGGGCCGAACCGGCACGATCAGCGCAACGCGCAGGTGGCGGCGTTCGACGGGACGAACTACCTCGTTGTCTGGCAGGACAAGCGAGCCGGTTCCGCCGCCGAGATCTGGGGCGCCCGCGTCGCGCCGGACGGGAGCGTGCTGGACGTGGCGGGCATCCCGATCGCGCGCGGCGTAGGCGGCGCGGCCGCACCGGACGTGGCGTTCGACGGAACGAACTACCTCGTCGTGTGGGACAGGGGTGCTCCGAGTGAGGGGGTCGCCGCGGCGCGCGTGAGCCCGACCGGGGTCGTGTTGGATCCGACTCCCATTCCCATCGTCACGAACGCGACGGTGACCGGGCCGAGGGTGAGCGCGGGGAACGGAAGCTCGCTCGTCGCGTGGGCGACGTGCAGCTCCCAGTGCGACGCGTCGCCAACGACGCCCGCGATCTTCGACATCGTGGGCAAACGGGTCGCGTCAGACGGGACCGTGCTCGATGGCAGTCCGATCGTGATGGCCACGACCGCCCAAGGGCCGGACCCATTCCGCATTGACGTGGCCTTTGACGGAACGAACTACCTCGTCGCGTTCGCGCACGCCACCTCGGGCCCCCCGAACCCGGTGACATTCGGCATCGGAGGCCGGCGGGTCAGCGGCACGGGCGCGGTCCTCGGATCGCAGTTCGAGATCGCGACGGGGTTCAGCTTCTCTGTCAGTGCCAGCCTGGCGTACGACGGCACGAACTTCTTCGCGGTCTGGTCGTACATACCGAGTGTCAACGGTCGGGTGCGGGGCGCGCGGGTGAGTCCCGCCGGCACAGTGCTCGACCCATCCGGCTTCGACGTCTCGACCGCTGTGGGCGCGTTCGGCACAACGCCTGCAGTCGCGTTCGATGGCGCCAACACGCTCGTGGCGTGGGTGGACGGCGCGACCAGCACCGTACTGACGCGCCGCATCGACAGCGCCGGAACGCCGGTGGACCCGTCCCCGGTTGCGGTCGCGGCCGGTGACAGCCCGGCGCTCGCCGCCGGCAACAGCCTGGTGCTCGTCACGTTCGTGAACGGGTCCGCGGTTCCGGCATCTGTCGAAGCGGTACGCCTCGACAGCGGAACGATCCTCGACAACCCGCCCTTGATCGTGAGCACGCAGGCGAACGACCAGACGACTTCGGCGATCGCCCCCGCGGGAACCGGCTCGTTCGTCGTGTGGGAAGACGACAGGGCGGGACCGACCGACATCTACGGCGGGCGCGTGCAAAACGGCTCGACCCTCGACGGCACCGGCATCGCGGTGTCGACTGCCGCCAACAGCCAGACGTCACCGGCAATGGCATTCGACGGGACGAACTATTTGGTGGTGTGGGACGACGCGCGGTCAGGGACAAATGACGTCTACGGCGCGCGGGTCTCGGCGAGCGGCGTCGTGCTCGACCCCGGCGGAATCCAGATCACGAACACACCGTCGGTCTCCGAAGGCGAACCTGCCGTGGCGTTCGACGGCACCAACTATCTCGTCGTGTGGGACGCGTCCTCGGGCAGCATTTCTGGTGCGCGTGTCAGCACGAGCGGCACGGTGCTGGACCCAGGCGGGCTCGTGCTCGCCACCGTGGGGACGCCTTCGCGTCCCACCGTGGCATTCGGCGTCGGCAGCTACTTCGTGGCGTGGCAGACCAACGGCGGAACGTCGAGCCCTGACATTGCTGGGGAGCGGGTCGGTACCAACGGAGCCGTACTCGATCCCGCGCCGATCCCCATCTCGAACGGGCTCGCCGCGCAGGACAACCCGCAGCTCGCGTTCAACGGAACCGACTACCTCGTGGTGTGGGAAGACCAGCGGACCGGCTCAGCCACTGACATCTACGGCGCCCGCGTCACCCCGGCAGGCGCGGTACTCGACCCGTCAGGGATCGCTATTTCCACCGCGGCCGATCTCCAACGCGAACCCCAGGTCGCGGCGAACGGAGAATTCTTCGTCGTGTGGCGAGACGACCGCACACGCGGCCACGCCGCAGAGGCGTCCGACATCTTCGGCGCGCGAGTCACCGACACCGGGGTCGTGCGCGATCCCTCCGGTGTGTCGATCGCCAACCTGAACCAAGACAAGCGGCAGCCCGTCGTCACACCGAGCAGCGGCGCGAATGCATCGGACGTCGCGTACACGCGCTTCGCGGCGGGACCGCAATACGGCTCCCTACGCCTCTTCCACAAGTCGGTAGCGCCGAACTGACACGGCGCACATCCATTGCGCCATGACGTCAGAACAGCCGTGACGCTGCCAAGTACTCGCGCACACGCCGGTTCATGCGACAGCCGGCGCGACCGTCAACCATCCGGGCACGCTCCCCGGGACATTTCCCGCGTCGGCTGACCAGCCATCTTCCACGCGTGCGTCACTCGACGATCAGTCGCGAGCGGGCGCGCTCGCCTCCCACCAGTCGGGCTCATCGCCTCGTTCGCGGAGGTACTTCAGCGTGTTGGCAGCCCGCTCCCACTGCGCACCGCTCGACCCGCAGAACTTCCAGAGTGCCTTGGCCGCCCGCTTGTAACGGTGAATCAGGTCGTCGAGCTCGAATTCGTCGATCACGCCGCTATCGAGCTGCGCGAACCCGGACCGCACGTGCTCGAGAAGCGAACGCAGCTGCGCTTGGTGGTAGTCGGCGATGAACTCACGTGCGGCGCGACGTTCGGCCTTCGCGGCTCCTGCCTCACTCGCGTTGGGCACGGCGTCACGCTAACCGGAGCACGCCTCAAGATCTCGTCCCTCCGGCGCCTCGCCCCCCGGCACTAGATGTGGACGAGCGATACCGATCGGTCGCAGCGCGTGAACCTCCAGGAGTCGAGTGCGGCGCGATCGGCACTTCCCGCGTCGGTCAGGCGCGGTGGAGCAGTGCGGACGTGGTCGAGCGAAGAAGGCCTTGAGCAACGCCCTCAGCGAGCGACGTCGAACCACGACGAGACCGGTGGCCACCATCGGGTTGAGGTGAACAGCTGATCGCGATGCCGGGTCACTGCGACTCCGAAGTGGCGGCGCCTAACGCTTCTTCGTGGGTCCAGCACCGCTGCCCGCTGTTGTAGCGCGACAGCACCACTCCGCAACCCGGTGTCGCACACACCCGACCCTGACCGAACTCCGTGATGTAGCGAGGGTGCCGTGGCCAGCGCGCACCACCGGGGCGCCATCCCGTCGCCGTCTTGGTGGATCGTTCTGTCGAATCGCCGATGATCGTGCCTTCCGTCGGGTTGGTGGAAGGAAGCCGGGCGCTGTCGGTCGTCCGCAATCGGACACGTCAAGTCGCCGACCATCAACGAGAACACCTACACCGTACCGGAGGTCCCACTGAACCCCTCCTGCTACGCCGCCACAGAGTGGGGACTCGGAATGCGCGGGACAGCACATCCTGAGCGGCGCAGTTACGGGCCGTTCACCCCCGACTCCGGCCCGCCTGACGCGACGAAGGCCCCGGTTGCAGGGGAGTCCAACCCCCTCCGGAGCCCTCAGGGCCAGTACGCCCCGTTCCTGGCTGAGCGCTCGCCACAGCGCCACCAGAATAGGGATGCACCTACTTGGAGTATGCGCCGTGCGTCAAGGTTACGAGTGTGAACAAGGCCCAGCGCCGCAACGTGTTCGCGTAGACCCGAACATCACGGTCGCGCCACCGGTCAGGCTGCGCGCGAGATCAGGCATGTCCGGATGCAAGATCGGCAGATTATGACGCCGGCTAGTGCATGACCCGACCGAACGCGAGCACGTAGTCGCAACGAAACCGAAGCGTCCCCGCTCGATTCGCCTCCCGCACTTCATCGCTCCAACGGGACGCGGCCCCGGCGGATAGCTGACCTGCGGCTGCCGCCTGCTCTCCCCACTCCGCCACTCCCATCATGCCGTCAGCGCGGTCGAGCGACGTGACGTCAAGAACCTGGCGCTCGACGTGAACACTGTCGAAACCGACGTCGACGAGCAGTGAGTCGATCGTCCGCACGGTGGCGGCACCGGGTCGAGTGGCAGTGCGCCATGCGAGCACGCGTGTCGCAACATCTTGATCGACGCCATCGACGTTCGCCGTCAGCAGGTCTGGATCAAATGTGATCAGGATGCCATCGCGTCGCAACACTCGGCGGAACTCCCACAGCGCCGTCGCAGCATCTGTGAGGTGCTGAAGCAGACGGTCGGCGCGGACCGCGTCGATGGCTGCGCTCGCAACCGGAAGGTGTCGCCCGTCCGCAGCGACGAGCATCAACAGCGGATGTCGACGGCGCGCTTCGTTGATCATGTGCGCCGAGCGCTCGATGCCGACTGCGAATCGCCGCCCCTGCTCTGTGGTCACGTCCTCGCCTGTACCGCAACCCACGTCGATCAACCGCAACCCCTCAGTCGGCGGTAGGAGCGCGCTCATGCGAGCCTTGCTCTGAACGAAGAATGGATCTTCTCGCAACCGATCCAACCCCGCGACGTAGCGCTCCGGACTGGCAGCACGATCGATTGCGGCCCAATCGGTCTCCGGCGCTATCACACCGCCCAGACTGCCCCCTTTGGGAACGCCCGCGCACCCATCCGCCAAATGCCGGGTACAGCGTGCGCTGTATCGCCGTCACTTTCAGGTCGCCGAGAATTGCCGCATGCTGCCGCGCAGATCCCGCAGATCGGGCGCCGGGCCACGCTCGGTAGGCGGCGACTCTCTGGGGAGTGCCTAGCTGGTGTACTCGTACCAGCCGCCACCGGTGGAGGTCGTCGCGACGACTCTGCCGTCGTCGCTGATATAGCCGGACCGCGATGGGTGCGAGCCGTCGCTGGCGGTAAGAAGCTCGACACCGGGTTTGAGCCGGTCAACGACTTGAACCGGGCTCGGAGTCGGGTCGCCCAGGGAGTTGTCCTTGGTGAACAGCAGGAACCGTCCCGACGAGGCGACGTGGACCGAACCCTCGGTGAGATCACCCGAACCGGCAAAGAAACTCAGTGTGTCGCCGTTCGGCTGCAGAACCACTATCGCCGAAGTATTCGTGCAGGAGACGTGGCACGGCGGCACCTGGACCACGGCTTCGTATACCCACGCGACGGCGCCGGAGTCCGAGATCCACCCGTCCAAAACCGCGAAGTCGAAAGTGGTGACGTAAAAAGTGTTCAGCACGGTGGCGCTCGGCAACGAGATCAGTTGGGCGTAGTTCAACCGCGAGACGTCCAGCATTGCAGTCCCAGAAGACGCCAACCGGTAATGCGCACCATAATTGCCGAAATCGGTGGTGTCGTACGCCGTCTGCGTGTCGAGGTCCGCAAATCGAACGAGGTTGTTGAACGATAGGTTGAACGCGTACTCGACCATATGACCGTCGTCGGAGATGTCGACGGCGTGCACGCCATAAACGGGGTTCGGTCGGGGAAAGTCGGTCTCGACGTCGCTTACCGTCTGCGTCGCGGTCTCCCACCGCTTCACCAAACCATCGGTGTCGACGAACACACCGTAAGTCAGATCACGCGACATGACGGTTCCCGGTGGCGGAGACAGGACCTGGCCGTTCGACCACACGACCGGCGTCGACGACGTCACCAGGACGCGGCTGCCGTCGCGGCTGATCGCGCTGGGCACGCCGGTCGGCAGCGACAGCGACGTCTCGTCACGCCGGTCGATCCGTTTCGGGCCGCTCGCCGTTTGCACGACGCCAAAGTTCCCGTCATCAGACAGCAACTTGAAGTCGACTCCCCCGCCCGGCGCCCCCACGACGGTCAGGTTGGTGAACATTGCCACCGGCGTGATCGGGTTGGACATCCCCGAACTCGCGCTTTCTTGCCCCAGCGCGTTGACCGCGCGCACCGTGAACGTGTACGTGGTTCCGTCGGTCAGCCCCGTCATGGTCTGCGTCGTTGCCGTCGAGCCGAACACCACCGCTGTCCGACTCGTGAACCCGACCCACGGCGTCACCACATAGCCGGTGATCGGTGACGGCGCCGCGAGCGGGGGCTGCCACGACACCCACGCCTGCCCATCGCCCGGCACAGCGCTGCCGATCAACGGCGGCGGATCAGCGACACAGCCCGTCAGACTCAACGAGACCAGCGCGACCACCACTGCGGCCACACCAAAACGCAGCGCCCTGACCGAACGTGCCATCGCCAGCAGCCCCCGAATCCCCGGTGCCCGCACCGTACTCCGCTGCCCGAGACACCGCTGTGCCGCACTCGGTATTGGCACCCCTCTGTCAAGCGGCGGGGTGTTGCGTAGCCTTTGGTCGGGGTCCGGGTTGTGGCTTCACCGAAGAGCCGGCCGTCGGGGTTGGGTCGGTCACGCTGGTCTTTGTAGTCGTCCCCGTTTGCCCTCCCGGGCCCTGCTCGAGTGCCGCGTCGTCGATGAGCTGACGGTAGATCGCGTCAGAGATCCGGCGCTTCAAGGCGCGCATCGCTTCTTTGTCGGTCTTGCCTTGCGCGCGTTTGCGAGCGAAGTACGCGTGCCCCGCTGACGTCGTCGAACGAACCTGCGTGACCGCGGCGATATGGATGGCGTGGTTGAGCTTGCGGTTGCCTTTGGTGTTCACACGTGGTGGGCACGGTCCCGCGCTGCTGTGTTCGGTGGGGGCAGTGCCGTTGTAGCTGGCGAAGTGATGCCGCGACCGGAACCGCGCCACGTCACCAACCTCGCCGAGGATCCGCGCCGTGTTCACCGGGCCGAGGCCGTAAAGCTTGGTCAGTCGTGTCGGCGCGGACGCGACCGCAGTCTTGATCTCGACGTTGATCGCGGCGAGACGCACATCGATCGACTCGAGATCTTTGATCTGATCGACGAGCAGCTTGCGGCGCAGCCGTCCGATGTCGTCACGGGGACGGATCCGAGCCACGATCGCTCGGGCCTGCTTCGCGGTCAGCCGCTGTGACGAACCGCCGGGCAGCAGCGCCACCAGGTCACGATGGATGCGACACACAGCCTGGGTCCGCAACCCGACAAGCTCGCTGCGCCGGTTCGACAACAACCGCAGCGTCACCGTCATCGCATCCGGACGCACCTCGGGCAGATCGGTGCCGTGCAGCGCGGCCAACGCGATCGACTGCGCGTCGACGTCGTCGGTCTTACGGCCGTTGCCGCCGCCGAACACTCGAATCAACGCGGCGCGCCGCGTCGACACGTCGAGCACGGTCTCGCCCTCGGCGACGAGACGTTGCGCGAGGTACTTGCCGACACCGTTGCAGCCCTCGATTGCCCACGTCCGCGGGCGCCACTGCCGCCAGAACGTCTTCAACTCCCGGAACCCGTCGGCGCTGTTCGCGAACTGCTCGCGGGCCAACACCTTTCCCTTGCCGTTGATCACCACCACCGCGTTCATCCGCTTGTGCGGATCAACACCGATCACCACCTTTGCCATTGGTCCTCCTCGCTCGTCACGTTGAAGCCGCAAGGAGGGCAGCGCTACTTCGAGCCAGGCATTCCCCTCTCGAGCCACTCCTCGCATCACGATGCTCAGCGGAAGCTCCCCATTAGCGAGCCACACCGACAATCCGATGGGCAGCCGGATCGCGAGCCACCCGCCGAACACCTGAACCTCAGGTTGGCCGACCCAAGGTTCTAAGGAGTGGTTCTAAACAAGTAGCCGGATCACGCGACCGCTCGCTCAACACGCAACCATCCGGGAACGCTCATCGGAGTATTTCCGGATGCTCCCATCGTTTTGACGGCGCAGGTCTCTGCAATCGAAGGAAGCGCGGTTCACGTCCGGACGCAGGCTTCATGGCTGCCGCGCTCGACGCATCGACTCGACGATCAGCCGGGAAGCCCAGAGTCGGGAGGAAAGCCCGCGGTCAAACGACCGGCCTCACACCAGCGGCGCAGCGACACGAACGGATAGATGCCGGTCGAGTGGCCGTCGCTCCACGTCACTCCCAATCCGTAGCCGCCGACGAGACGAGCATCAGCGATCGCGAGCCTCGTCGGTTGACCACTGGTGAGCCATGCCTCCTCGCCACGGTCGCGGGTCGCGCGACATGCCGCGCACGGGCACGCCCGGCGCAACTCTTCGAGGTCGAACCGGCACACCTTGCCGTCATCGAAGGTCACCTCAACGTGGGAGTCACGGTCGACGGTGATAGCAGCGATATCGACCGGAGGCTGTCGGCGCACCCGCAGAGTCTGGCCTTGGCGTGCTCAGGTTCCTCGCCAGCCTTGAGTAGTCTCCGTACATGCGGCGGGTGCTGGCTGTGGTCGTCATCTGGCTGGCAGTTAGCGAGCTCGTTCGCATTGCGTGGCCGTCCGGCGCCGGCGGATCATGGTGGACGCTGGTGCTCATCCTTCTAGTGGTTCCGCTCGTCGGCGCCCTCCTCTACACAATGATCGTCGACGGCCCGCGCAGTCTGCGAGGTCTCGGCAGGCGGCACTGACAGGTACAGAAGTGGGCGCGGAAACGGCACTTCGGCGCTACTCGCTCGGACCCCGCCGGACACCCGCCAAGGAGCGGAGCCTGACCGCTGACCTGTGCGGACCACGAAGTCCGTGACAACCGAACGTGTATCCACCTCGTCCAGCAGGTCACTCTCCAACCGGTCGGGGTCCGTCGTTCCGCGTGACTGCAATGCCCGACAGATGCCGACCTCGGGGTGGAAGTAGGTGACCGCGTAGCCGCCCTCATCCACCACGATGCTCAGCGTCGCTCCCTCTTACAGCGTCCTCCCTCGTGCTCGCACTCGACCTGCACGACGCCACCACTGGCCACCGTGTCGAGGATCATCTCAACGGAGTTCGAGCATGGCGGTGAGTCGGTCGTCTCTACTCCGGCTCGCCTCGTGACGCGAACATCCGCTCGCCGCTCCCAACATCCACTGCCACATCGTGCCCGTAGCGGGCACTACTGGGTAGCGCAGAATGCTTGATACGTGGGTGATCTGCGTGCATCTCTGGGCTCGTCCTGTGGGGCGGAGCTCGAGGTGCGAGGAGCCCGCCCATGTCCCGTTCGTTGAAGGTTGTCCGTTGCGATTCACCTCTCGGTGCCGCTCGTGTCGCACGACGGCATCGTCCGCGGCGCACCGAACCTCGCCTTCGAGACCGCGCTCGACAGCTGAATCGTGCTCGTTTCTGCCACGCAATGTCGTCTCGTGTCGCGGTGTGTTGTCGAGGCTCGCGGGGTTTTCGCGGGGTCTTCGCAACGAGCGCGCGTTGTCCACAACGTGACGCGCACGATTCACCAGCGCTGACCAGCTATCTTCCGCGCCGGAGGTGTCTGGGTACCTGGTGGGCTCCCCCGCCTTCAAAGCGGGTGGTCGTGGCGATCCCACGACGGCGGGTTCGATTCCCGTCCACCTCCGCCACACACCTGCTGGTCCGGGAGTTACGGCGGGTGCCGCGGTCGCGCCGAAAGTCAGGACGCGGTGTAGGTCGAGTGCACGTCGAAACGCGACACCTGAGGTTGAGGAATGTCACCGACCTTCTCGAACGCCGGCACGAGTCGCTCAGCGAAAAACTTGTCCCAATCGCTCTCTGCCTTCCACCACTCGACGACACAGAAGCCATCCTCAGTCGCTCCCGCTGCGTGCGCGAGCAGTCCTTCGGGGGCGCCAGCTCCATCGCGCCATCCAAGCGCTTCTTGAACCTCGTCGTACTTGTCGATGCCGGCACCCGAGAATTGGAGTGTTTGACCCATCGCCATCGTGGTGGCCTCTGTTCCTGTTCGAGTGTCGGATTCGAGCACCCGTGGAACCGAGTCTCCCACATGCGTTTGTGAAGCGGTGCCGCTCTCGTGATCGTGATTCACCGACGCATGGGCCACGGCGGCAACTGTCCCGAAGCCGCGTGCACTTGGTCCTACGACGGTGGCGGCAAGATGCCGACCTGCATCAGGTAGTCAGCCATGTTCCAGTAGTCGCGATTGGTCTTGATCTTGCCCTCGGAGTCCAAGCGCCCGATCGAGACACCGCGGATGCGGTAGGGCTTGTTGGTCGCTGGAAGTCCGCCGGCTTCGCCAGTGTTGGTGCCGATCATCTCCCATTCCACCGCGTAGGAGTCACCGGTCGCCTGCTCGCTGATCCATTTGAAGGAGTAGTCCTTCGAGAACTCCTCCGCCTCGTTGGCGAACGCTTCGATCGCCGCCCTGCCTTCGTGCAACTGGCCCGCCGCGAGATCTTCGAGCTGGCGTCCTCCGCCATGTATGCCGCCACCTTCGCGCCGTCGTGACTGTTCCACGCCGCCAGGTAGTCCTGCATCCAGCTCATCGTGAACCCCCTCGCTCGCACGGCTAACCAACGTGGACCCTACGACCATCGAGGTGTGGCTACACGGAGGGTCTCTCCTACTTGTTCAGATCCGGCGCTCCTTCAGCCCCTACGAGCGGTCGTCGGCTTCGTCGTTCCAGCGAGTCCGTTATCCAGGGCTGTGATGTCACGTGGGGGTCGTGGGTGGTGTTGTAGGGGGTGGTGGATGGGACGGGGGACTGTGACGGTGATGACGAGGCGATCTTCGTCGCGTTGTACGCCCGGCTTCGAAGGTTCGCTGGGGTGGTGCGGCCGTTGCATGTGGACGCCGATGATCTGGTACAGGAAGCGTTGGCCAAGACGTTGTCGTCGCGACGGCTATCAGAGTTGGAGTGGCCCGAGGCGTACCTGAGACAGACGATCCTGCGGGTTGCGATGAACGAGCAACGGCGCTGGCGCCGTCAGGGATCTCGCATTGCCCGGTTGGGTACGGAGCCGCGAGCGAAGGTGGACGCGTACCCGTCGGATCTCGCGGATGTGATGCGGGTGTCGCCTCGGGTGCGGGCTGTCTTGTACCTCCACATTGTCGAGGACATGCCGTATGAGGCGGTGGCCGCGGCGTTGGGATGCCGCCCTGAAGCGGCCCGCAAGGCGGGGTCGCGTGGCCTCAGAGACCTCCGCGGACTTTTCGATGTCAGTGAAGGAGACGGCCTGTGAGCAGTACCGAGGACCTGTTGGAGACTCTTGCCGTTGACGGCGACCGCCGCGATCCACGGCTGGTGTACGCGGCTGCGTCGGTCAAGGCCCGACGGCTGCGGCGCCGACGCCGCCTGACGTTGACGGCTGTGCCGCTCTCACTGGCAGTCGTAGCGGCCCTGGTCTGGATCGACGGCCGTTCAACGCAGGGTCCGAGTTCCGTGAACGTCGAGCCGGGGTCGGCGGCCGCAACGACGTCGTCGACCGGTGCGACCCGGACGCTGCCCGGCCCGTTGCAGCCGTCGTCGGTTGATCCTGGCGGGGTCGTGGTCAGCCTGATCCACGACCGGTCGGGAACACTGTTGTTGCAACCGTTGGATGGGGGCGCGGTGCGTTCGATCCAACTCCCCGATCCGAATGTGCGAGCCATCCGGACCACGGGTGACGCAACCGGTTTGCTCGCGATGGTCGGGGCCACTGGAAGCGGACAGGTGTGGTCCTACGACCAAGCCGCGCTCGACGGACAGACCGGACCGGTCCTGATAGGTGGCGCGGTTGACGCCTACCCCGGTTCGGAAGGAGACCCGACGAGGATCACGGCAGTCTCCGTCGCGTCCGGGCACTACGCGGTCCAGGATGTCGGCGTCCGAGGCGAATCGCCTGGTCCGCCGATCTCGGTTCCGGATGGCTTCACCCCCGAAGGCCTCGTGTCGGGCGGCATCGTCCTGGCCGGAACCACCCCATCGCACCAGCCGACCTTGGAGATCTGGAATCCCCAACATGGCACTGTCGTCGCGGACCTCGGGTCCGGACACTCGCCGATCTTGATGGACGCGGGCGGCTCGACAGTCGCGTGGCGTGCCGCTGACAGCGACGGCCACGAGGTCCACCTGTACGACGCGGCGACCGGGAGAGATGCGGTTGTTCCGGTCGGCGACGCGGTAGTCGGCGCCGAGGGAGATCAGCCCACCATCACCCCGGACGGGTCACGGCTCGCGTTTGGTCTGGAGTCGTTGCCGCAAACGTTCGCCGTCGGCATGTTGAATGTGGACGACCACACCTTGCGGACCGTCGCATCCGCCTCGACGCCGGCGAGCTATGTCTGGTCAACGGACCACAAGTGGTTGATCGTCGACCATGACGGGCTCGCGGCCTTCAACGTCGACGGAACCACCGTCGAGCGCCTCGCCCCCGCAAGCCTCACCACCCTCGCCGATCCGGTCGCCGTCGTTTCCGGACGATGACCGTGATCGGGCGGAATGGGCACGACCGACGCCACCGACTGCGGAGCGCATACGTACCAGTGAGACGCCGTGCTCACGCGTCAAGATGTCCATGTGCCTCGAGCAGAGTCGACTCGTTGCGGTGGTGTTCGAGGTCGGCGATCTTGACCGATCGACGTGCCTCTATCGGGACGCGTTCGGTCTTGACCTACACGTCGGTGACCACGACGGCAACGATCGATGGACCAGTGGACGCCACGCCGCGACATCGTGGTCCGAAGGTGCCTTCATCCACTTCGCGCTGTACGCGTCCAAGGACGGTTCCGTGACCCGGTCATCACAGGTCGGGTTCGAGGTCGATGATCTCGACACCGCTCACGCCCGAGCGGTGGGAGCCGGCGCGGAGGTCGTTCACGACCCGAAGTCGCAGCCGTGGGGACGCTCCTCGCGTTACCGAGATCCCGACGGCAACGTGATTGAGCTGACCCAGCGGGCGTAGCCAGAACACAGCCCTCAGTGGTCACGTCGTGGTCACGGGCGTGTGATCACGAACCAGTACACGGGGTTACGTGACGTCACGCGGTGCGAACCAAGACCCGTGGTAAGCAGGGCTGACGGCTACCGAACGAGACAGGCCGGCACGTGGGCGATCGGATTCGATTCCCGTCCACCTCCGCGCCACGGGTTCCATGGCCCCGGAGATGACCCGGAGTTCGCACGCCGAGGAAGGGCGATGACCGAGATCCGGTTCGGGCGGGAGATCACGGGCGATCTCGGTCAGGCGTCCGACCACGAATGGCTCGTCACCGACGGCACCGGCGGCTACGCCATGGGAACGATCGGCGGGCTCCGGACCCGCCGCTACCACGGGTTGCTCGTCGTCGCGACCGCGCCACCAATCGGGCGGATGATGGCGCTCGTCGCGCTCGATCCCGTTCTCGTCGTCGGCAACCAGACCATCCGGCTCGCGACCCATGAATGGGGCGACAGCACGATCGCGCCGGCCGGACACCTTCATCTCGCGGCGTTCACGTTGCGCGACGGCGTGCCGAACTGGCGATGGTCCGTCGGCGACATCGTGATCGAGGCCGAGCTCGCGATGATGCACGGACGGCCGGCGGTCGGCGTACGCCACCGCATCGTGCGCGCACCGGGCACGGTCAGGCTCGAGCTCGAAGCCCTCTGCACGTGGCGCGACGTCCACGGCGAACGCTTCGCCGCCGGTGATCCGGACGTCGAGCGAACGGGCGACGGCTTCGTGTTCGAGCACGCCTACCGGATCCGCGGGCCGGGCTTCGATCCGTCGGCGGCGACGTGGTGGCGCGGCGACCGCCATCGTGAGGAAGCGGCGCGCGGCCTCGACGACCGCGAAGACGTGTGGATGGCCGGCCGCTTCGCCGCGGACCTCGATGCCGGCAGCGCACTCGAGGTCGAGGCGTGGGCCGGCGACCTGTCACCGGCCGGCGCGGCGTCGGTGCCGCCGGCGCGGGCGATCATCGACGGGGCTCAGCGGCACGCGAACGAGCTCACCCAGCGAGCTCGTCCCGCGGATCTCGACGAGCGCCAGCTCGCCCTCGCCGCCGACCAGTTCGTGGTGCGCACACCGAGCGGACCGACCGTCGTCGCGGGCTACCCCTGGTTCGGTGGCTGGTCCCGCGACTCGCTCACGTCCTACGAGGGCCTGTTCCTGTGCACCAACCGCTACGACGAAGGACGCGCCCTTCTCGAGCGCATGGCCTCGACCGTCGACGAGGGGATGCTCGCCAACACCGCCGACGCAGGTGGTCTCGAGTACAACACCGTCGACGCCGCGCCATGGTTCCTGCACGCGCTCGCCCGCCACGCCACGGTCACCGGCGACCGCGACGTCATCGACACCTTGGCGCCGACCGTGCAGCAAATCGTCGACCACCATGTCGACGGCACGCGCTTCGGCATCAAGGTGGATTCGGACGGGCTCATCACCCAGGGCGCCGAGGGTTGGGCCCTGACATGGATGGACGCGCGCGTCGACGGCGTCCCGGTCACGGCGCGGACGGGCAAACCGGTCGAGGTCAACGCCATCTGGATCAGCGCGCTCGCGTCGTTGTCGCCACTGCTCGGGGCCGGTCAATCGGCGCTCGCGGACAAGCTCACGGGTCTCGCGGACCACGCCCGCGCCGCGTTCGTCGACCGCTTCGTGCGATCCGACGGACGGGGGCTGCTCGACACCGTCGATCCGGAAGACGCCTCGGTCCGTCCCAACCAACTGCTCGCCGCAGGCCTTCCGAACGCGCCGATCGACGCCGCGGCGGCCGCCGCGGTCGTCCGCGCCTGCGCGCCGCTCGTCACGTCGTTCGGACTGCGCTCGCTGGCGCCGGACGATCCTCGCTACATCGGCCGCCATCGCGGCGCGCCGGCAGAACGCGACCACGCCTACCACCAAGGAACGGTGTGGCCGTGGCTGCTCGGCCCGTACGTGGACGCATGCCGGCGAGCGGGCGTACCGGTCGACGGCGTCACGGATGACGCGCTGGCACACATCGCAGACTGGGGGGTCGGATCCGTGTCCGAGACCGCTGACGGCGACGTGCCGCACCGAGGCTCGGGGTGTCCGTTCCAGGCGTGGTCGGTGGCCGAGCTGTTGCGAGCGAAGCGCGCCACGACAGGGTAGGAAGACAACTCGCGAACTCGGACGACGGGAGCCCTCGGAATGCAACTCGGGATGATCGGCCTCGGCCGCATGGGCGCCAACATGGTGGTGCGCCTCATGAAAGACGGACACGACTGCGTCGTGTACGACGTCGACCGCAGCTCGGTGACGAAGTTGTCGCGAAAGGGCGCAACGGGGTCGTCGAAGCTCGAGGACTTCGTGAGCAAGCTGCAACGCCCGCGCAATGTCTGGATCATGGTGCCCGCGGCGTTCGTGGACTCGACCGTCGCCGACCTCACGAAGTTGCTCGATGAGGACGACACGATCATCGATGGCGGCAACAGCTACTACCGCGACGACATCCGTCGAGCCGAGGAGCTCGCCGCCTCCGGCATCCATTACGTGGACGTGGGGACCAGCGGCGGTGTCTTCGGCCTCGACCGGGGCTACTGCCTGATGGTCGGGGGCGACGATGTCGCGGTCAAGCGACTCGAGCCGGTGCTGGCGTCGCTGGCGCCCGGCATGGATGCCGCGCCGCGCACACAGGGCCGCAAGGGCAAGCCGACGCAGGCCGAGAACGGCTACCTGCACTGCGGGCCGAACGGTGCGGGCCACTTCGTGAAGATGGTCCACAACGGCATCGAGTACGGGATCATGGCCGCGTACGCCGAGGGTCTCGCCATCCTCGAACGCGCCGACATCGGTCTGCGGGAGCAGGAGAAGGACGCGGAGACCGCACCGCTTCAGCACCCCGAGTTCTACAAGTACGACCTCGACATCCCGTCGATCGCGGAGCTCTGGCGTCGAGGATCGGTGGTGGGCTCGTGGTTGCTCGACCTCACGGCCATCGCGCTCGTCGAGTCGCCCGAGCTCGAGGAGTTCACCGGCCGCGTCTCCGACTCCGGTGAGGGTCGATGGACCGCGCAGGCCGCGGTCGAGGTCGGCGTGCCTGCACACGTGCTCACGTCAGCGTTGTTCGAGCGGTTCACGTCACAGGGTGACGCCGACTTCGCGAACAAGCTGCAATCCGCCATGCGCAAGCAGTTCGGTGGTCATCTCGAGAAGATCGTCAAGCAGGAGAGCATGAAGTAGTGACGCGAGCCGTCGACACACCTGCGTGGGGTGCCGTCGCAGCCCACTACAAGGAGATGGCGGACGTTCATCTCCGCGAGCTGTTCGCCGACGACCCGCAACGGGGTCAACAGTTCACGGCGGAAGCCGGCGAGCTGTATCTCGACTTCTCCAAGAACCGCATCCGGGCCGAGACGATGCAGCTGCTGCTCGCCGTCGCCGAGGCGAGCGGGCTGCGAGAGCGCATCGACGCGATGTTCCGCGGCGAGCACATCAACATCACCGAAGACCGCGCCGTGCTCCACGTGGCCCTGCGCATGCCCCGGGGCGCGAGCCTCGTGGTCGACGGCCAGGACGTGGTCGCGGAAGTCCATGCCGTGCTCGACAAGATGGCGGGTTTCTCGGAACGGATTCGGTCGGGCGAATGGAAGGGCTTCACCGGCAAGCGCATCCGCAACGTCGTGAACATCGGCATCGGCGGTTCGGATCTCGGCCCCGCGATGGCGTACGACGCGCTGCTCGACTTCACCGATCGAGAGCTCTCCTGTCGATTCGTCTCCAATGTCGACGGCAACGACATCTGGGAGGCAACGCACGACCTCGCCGCGGCCGAGACGCTGTTCATCGTCGCGTCGAAGACCTTCACCACCGTCGAGACGATCACGAACGCGAGGTCGGCGCGCGATTGGCTGGTCGCGCAGCTCGGCGACGACAGCGCGGTTCGCCACCACTTCGTCGCGGTGTCGACCAACGCGGAGAAGGTCGCGGAGTTCGGCATCGACACCGACAACATGTTCGGCTTCTGGGACTGGGTCGGCGGCCGCTACAGCTATGACTCGGCGATCGGCCTGTCGTTGATGATCACCGTCGGTCCGGACCGCTTCCGCGAGATGCTCGCCGGCTTCCATGAGATCGACGAGCACTTCCGCACCGCGCCGTTCGAACGCAACCTGCCCGTGCTGCTCGGACTGATCGGTGTCTGGTACCGCGACTTCTTCGGCGCGCAGAGTCACGCGGTCCTGCCCTACAACCACTATCTGTCCCGTTTCTCGGCCTATCTCCAACAGCTCGACATGGAGTCGAACGGCAAGTCGGTCGACCTCGAAGGCAACCCGGTGGGCGTCGACACCGGGCCCGTCGTGTGGGGCACCCCCGGCACCAATGGGCAACACGCGTATTACCAGTTGATCCATCAAGGGACGACGTTGATCCCGTGCGACTTCATCGGCTTCGATCGACCGGCCCACGCCGTCGGCACGCATCACGATCTGTTGATGGCCAACCTGTTCGCGCAGACCGAGGCGCTCGCGTTCGGCAGGGCTCGCGACGAGGTCGAGGCGGAGGGCGTCCCCGCACACCAGATCGCGCATCGCACCTTCCGCGGCAACCACCCGACCAACACGATCCTCGCTCCCGCGCTCACACCGCGCGTGCTGGGCCAACTCGTGGCTCTGTACGAGCACAAGGTGTTCACCCAGGGAACCATCTGGCACATCAATTCGTTCGACCAATGGGGTGTCGAGCTCGGCAAGGCGCTGGCCAATCGCATCCTTCCCGAGCTCGAGACGGCGGGTGATCCCGAGCTGCACCACGACTCGTCCACGAACGCATTGATCCGTCGCTACCGCGCGTCCCGTTGAGCGGTGCGCGAGAACCGGCTGACTCTCGTACGCCACGGCGAGACCGAGTGGTCGCGCGACGGCAAGCACACCGGACGTACCGACGTCCCGCTCACCGACAACGGCCGAGCCATCGCCGCCAAGCTCGCTCCCATCCTCCACTCACAACCACACGCGCTCGTACTGGCGTCGCCGTTGTCACGCGCTCGTGACACCGCGGCGCTCGCCGGCTACGCCGATGCGGTCGTCGACGACGACCTGTGCGAGTGGGACTACGGCGACTACGAGGGCCGTACGACGGTCGACATCCGGGCGAGCGAGGCACCCACATGGTTCCTGTGGGATGACGGCGTTCCCAACGGCGAGACGTTGGGTCAGGTCGCGGCCCGAGCCGACCGGGTGATCGCCCGAGCGTGGGCGGTCGGCGGCGATGTGTTGGTCTTCGCACACGGACACGTCCTTCGGGTGGTCGGCGCGCGCTGGCTCGAGCTCGATCCGGGTTTCGCCCGCCATCTCGAGCTCTCCCCAGCGACGGTGTCGATACTCGGCTGGGAGCGCGACGTGCCGGCCATCGAAGCCTGGAACGCTCCGGTCACCTGACGACAACCCCTCGTGGTGACACCCCGCATACTGTGCGGCCGTGCGTGGCGATGCGGAGCAACAGCGACTCACCGAGGATCGAGACGGCAAGGCAGGATGGAAGTGGTGGGGCCCCTACCTCTCCTCGCGGCAGTGGGGAACCGTTCGCGAGGACTACAGCGCGGGCGGCACCGCGTGGGACTACTTCCCGCACGACCATGCACGATCACGGGCGTACCGCTGGGGCGAGGACGGCCTCGGCGGCATCTGCGATCGCTGGCAGCACCTGTGCTTCGGGTTGTCGGTGTGGAACGGCAACGATCCGATCATCAAGGAGCGACTGTTCGGGCTCACCAACTCTGAAGGCAACCACGGCGAGGACGTCAAGGAGTATTGGTGGCCGCTCGATTCCACCCCCACCCATTCCTGGATGCGCTGGCTCTACAAGTACCCGCAGCGCGCCTTCCCGTACGAGGACCTCGTCGCCGAGAATCGCCGGCGCGGCGTCGGCCATCCCGAGTACGAGCTCGTCGACACCGGCATCTTCGAGGGTGATCGCTACTTCGACATCGAGTTGACGTATGCGAAAGCCGGCCCCGAGGACATCTGCATCGTCATCGACTGCACGAACCGGGGTCCGGACGCGGCGACGCTGCACGTGTTGCCGACGTTGTGGTTCCGCAACACGTGGTCGTGGGGTCGCGACGATCGCCATCCGTGGCTGCAGCTCGACGGTGACCATGTCGAGGCGTCGCACGCGCTGTTCGGCCAGCGATGGCTTGCCGCCGAGGGCGCAACGCCGGCCTCGTGGTTGTTCTGCGACAACGAGACCAACTACGAGCGCCTCTACGGATCGCCGAACGAGACGCCCTACCCGAAGGACGGCATCAACGACCGCGTGCTGCACGGCGCCGCCACCGTGAACCCCGCGCAGAGCGGCACGAAGGTCGCCAGCTGGCACCAGCTCGTCATCGACCCGGGAGCCACCGCAACCGTTCGACTCCGGCTCACCGACACGCCGCCGAGCGGACCGTTCGGGACGACGTTCGACGAGACGCTCGAGGCTCGCCGCCTCGAAGCCGACGAGTTCTACGAACAGCTCGCGCCCGGCGCTTCGCAGGATGCTCGCGACGTCCAGCGCCGCGCCCTCGCCGGCCTGCTGTGGGCGAAGAAGCACTACCGCTACGACATCCACGCGTGGCTCGAAGGCGATCCGTCGATGCCGTCGCCTCCGCCCGGTCGGAGTCAAGGCCGCAACGCGGACTGGCCGCATCTGTACAACGCCGACGTCATCTCGATGCCCGACGAGTGGGAGTACCCGTGGTACGCGGCGTGGGACCTCGCGTTCCACATGATCCCGCTGGCGCTCGTCGATTCCGACTTCGCCAAGGAGCAGCTGCTGCTGTTCTGCCGCGAGTGGTACATGCACCCGAACGGGCAGCTTCCCGCGTACGAGTGGGCGCTCGACGACGTCAATCCGCCGGTGCACGCGTGGGCGGCATGGCGCGTTTTCAAGATCGACGCGATCCAGAACGGCGTCCGGGACTGGGACTTCCTCGAGCGGATCTTCCACAAGCTGCTCATGAACTTCAGCTGGTGGGTCAACCGCAAAGACGCCGAAGGCAACAACCTGTTCGAGGGCGGATTCCTCGGCCTGGACAACATCGGCCTCTTCGACCGATCGCGCCCGTTGCCCAGCGGCGATGTGCTCGAGCAGTCCGATGCCACGTCGTGGATGGCGATGTACTGCCTCAACATGCTGGCGATCGCGGTCGAGCTCGCCCATCACGATCCGACGTACGAGGACGTGTGCACCAAGTTCTTCGAACACTTCTTGTCGATCGGCTCGGCCGCGACTCAGCGCGCCGGGTACTCGTTGTGGGACGAGGACGACGGCTTCTTCTACGACGTGCTCGTCGACCAGAACGGTGGCCGCGTTCCGCTCAGGGTGCGGTCGTGGGTCGGGCTCATCCCGCTGTTCGCGGCCGAGACGTTCGACGGTCGCGCGTTGCAGAACCTCCCCGAGTTCCGCCGCCGCGCCGCTTGGTACGTCCGCAAGCGCCCGGATCAGTGCCACAACTTCCACGTGAACGACTTCGGCGGCGCGCGCGAACGGCACTTCCTCTCGCTCGTCGGTCCAGAACGGTTGCGGCGCATCCTCATCCGCATGCTCGACGAGACCGAGTTCCTCTCGCCGCACGGGCTGCGCTCCGTGTCGAAAGCCCACGAAGCCGACCCGGTTCGCCTCGACCTCGATGGTGAGGAGTACGAGGTCCGCTACCAGCCGGGCGACTCGGACACCTACTTGTTCGGCGGCAACTCCAACTGGCGAGGCCCGATCTGGTTCCCACTGAACTTCTTGATGATCGAGTCGCTGCAGAAGTTCCACCACTTCCTCGGTGACAGCTTCACCGTCGAGTACCCGACCGGCTCAGGGCGCGCGTGCACGCTGTGGGAGATCGCTGGCGAGTTGTCGCAACGGCTCACCGGCATCTTCACGCCCGACGAGGACGGACGGCGGCCGACCAACGGGGGCATCGATCTCTTCGACCACGATCCTCATTGGAAGGACCACATCACGTTCAACGAGTTCTTCCACGGCGACACCGGCAAGGGACTCGGCGCGTCTCACCAGACGGGGTGGACCGCGCTCGTCGCCAAGCTGATCCGTCAGTACGGCGGCTGATCTGCCAGAGACTCAGTTCGCGATGTCGCGAGCGACGACGACCTTGGTCGGTCGAACGCGCACCAGCAGCTCGCCTGGCACGCCGTTGCGCGCGCCGTACTCGTCGGCGTGGTCGGCGCCCATGTAGCGACCGCCGAGCACGGTCGCCCATCGGCGCAACTCGGCGAGGTCGTCCGACATCGACGCTTCGCCACGGACGATGACGTAGCTGAACGGCGGTCGCTCGTCGTCGAAGCACAGCGCGACGCTCGCATTGTGCGCGAGCGCCTTGGCCTTCGCCGACGTTTCGTGCGTGGTGAACAGCACGTCATCACCGTCGAGGGCTACCCAGATGGGCGTGACCCGTGGCGTTCCGTCAGCGGCGACGGTGGCGATCTTCGCCGTCTTCGCGGGTGGTGCCTCGATGAACTCGCGCCAGAAGGGATCGTCGGGGACGGACATCGGGTCACCGTATCGTCGCGATCGTGGATGTCATCGTGGTCGGTGGCGGCATCGCCGGGGTGTCCGCCGCCTACGAGCTCGCGACGAATGCCGATGTCGTCCTGCTGGAACGCGAAGAACAGCTCGCACAACACACGACGGGCCGATCGGCTGCTGCGTACCTCGAGACGTACGGCAACGCGACGGTCAGGCGGTTGACGATCGCCAGCCGTGAGTTCTTCACGAACCCGTCGACGGAGCCCGAAGCGTCGGACCTCCTGACGCCGCGTGGGATGTTGTGGATCGGTCCGACCGATCGCACCGCGTTGCTCGAGTCGATCGCCGCCGCCGGCGCTGAGCTAGTCCCGTCGGTTCGGCTCATCAGCAGCGACGAAGCACTCGCGCTCTGCCCCGTGCTGCGACCGGAGCACGCGGCCGTCGCCGTGATCGAACCGGATGCGCGTGACATCGACGTTGCCGCGCTCCACCAGGCGTACGTCCGAGGGTTGCGGGCGCGCGGCGGTCAGATCGTGCGCGCCACGCCTGTGATTGGGCTACGTCGCCGTCGTGATCGATGGATCATCCAGACTCCAGTGACGATGTTCGAAGCGGACGTCGTGGTCAACGCTGCTGGTGCGTGGGCCGACGACGTCGCAGGCTTGGCGGGAGGCGTCGCACCGATCGGGCTGCAGCCGTTGCGCCGCACCGCCTTCATGTGCGCGGCGCCCGATGGCGTCGACGTCCGGACGTGGCCCCTCGTGGCCGACGTCGACGACAACTTCTACTTCAAGCCCGAAGGCCGGCAGCTGCTGTGCTCGCTGGCGGACGAGACACCGTCACCGCCGTGTGACGCCCAGCCGGAAGAGGTCGACGTCGCGCTGGCGATCGAGCGGATCAACGCCGCGACGACGCTCGGGCTGCGCCACGTCCGGCGCGCGTGGGCGGGACTGCGATCGTTCGTCGCCGACCGCACACCGGTCGTGGGGATGGATCCCGACGTGCCGGGTTTCTTCTGGCTTGCCGGTCAGGGCGGCTACGGGATCCAGACCGCGCCGGCCATGGGGCGCGCCACGGCGGCACTGGTGCTCGAGGGCCGTCTACCCGAAGACCTCGCGGCAGTGGGCGTGACGGAAGCCGATCTGTCCCCCGCCCGTTTCCGGTCCTGACGCCACGACTCCGGGTCATTTGCGGTGCCATGGCGCCGCAAATCCACCAACATTCGCGATTGGAGGCGACTCAGACGGCGAGGAGGTCGCGAGCGCCAGTGTCGCTCGACGGATGACGCAGCTTCGACATCGCCCGCGCCTCGATCTGGCGGATGCGTTCACGGGTGAGGTTGAAGTGCTCGCCCACCTCTTCGAGGGTGCGGGGCTCACCGCGGTCGAGACCGAACCGGAGCTTGAGGATCTCGCGCTCGCGCTCGTCGAGTGGGGCCAGCAGCCGGGCGATCTCCTCGGGCAGCAGCGCGGTGGCTGCCACCTCGAACGGCGACTCGGCCGAACGGTCCTCGACGACGTCGCCGAGCTCGGCATCGCCGTCCTCACGGAGCGGCTCGGACAGCGACAGAGGCTCGGCGGCGAACCGCAGCGCCTCGGTCACCTTGTCCTCGGGCATCTCGACCTCGGCCGACAGCTCGGCAAGGGTCGCCGGACGACCGAGCTTCAGCTCGAGCCGGGCCCGGGCCTTCTGCAGCCGGGCGAGCGTGTCGCCCGCGTGGACCGGAAGCCTGATGGTGCGGCCGGTGTTGGCGATGCCGCGGGTGATGGCCTGACGGATCCACCACGTTGCGTACGTCGAGAACTTGAAGCCCTTGCGCCAGTCGAACTTCTCGACCGCGTGCATGAGGCCGAGGTTTCCCTCCTGGATGAGGTCCAGCAGCGGCAGGCCCGACGCCTGGTACTTCTTCGCGATCGAGACGACCAGGCGGAGGTTGGACTGGACGAACGTGCGCTCGGCGTCCTCACCCTCGCGGGCCTGCCGGCGCAGTTCGCGCTTGCGGGCGGGGGTCAGGTCACGGCCGGCACTGTCGAGGTTCACGCGGGCCTCGTTGCCACCTTCGATCGCCTGGGCCAGGCGGACCTCATCGTCCTTCGTGAGCAGCGGGTACTGCCCGATATCGGTGAGGTACAGGCGGACGAGATCTTCCTCGTCGCGCTCCACGCGCTCTTTGGGCAAGAGAAGCCTCTCTAGTCGAAATCTTCAGTGGGTAGGGCGGAACGCTCCGCGACGACGGGGAGTGGTCAGCCCGCCGAGCGACTCGGCCGTCGCACGGCCCGAGTTGTGCTCCTTACGATACTGGTCAGGTCAAGAGCGCCAACCCCGCTCACGGTGGATTGTGACATGTTCGCACAGCGTGTTGTTCGGACGGCGGCGGCCGTCCCTTGACGACCATGTTGTACGTTTCTTCCCTACGGACCACAAGGATTCAGCCGATGTTCACGGATTTCGTGCCCTACGGAGCGTGGTGATGGATTCGGACATCGAGCTGACACTGGTCACCATGATCTTCGACTCGTCGGATCCCGATGCGTTGGTGTCGACCCTGGCGAAGTACGTCGTGCTGAGCCGCGGGCACCCCGGCTGCCGCAACATCGACCTCTGCGCCTCGGCCACCACCCCGGGCCGGTTCGTGATCATCCAGAAGTGGGAGTCGCCGGCCGCCCAGCAAGCCCACTTCGACTCGCCGGACATGGTCGAGATGGCCGGCAGCTGCACCGCCCTGCTCGCCAGCCCACCGGTGATCGACCTCCTCGAGAGCATCTCCGCCCACGACCTCAACTGACCGCCACCCCCGGGCTGCCAACTCCGGGGAGAAACGGGCGCCATTGCGCCCGTTTCCATCCAACATTCGTTGTCGGGTGACGTCAGGCGGCGGCGGAGCGGACCTCTTCGGACAGAGCGACGATGTCGGACCACGTCAGGTCGTCGGCGGTCCAGAGCCGGTCGAACGCCTCGTCAGCCGCGTCGGTGAAGCCGTGGCGGTTGCGGAAGTGGTACAACCGCCGTTGCCGGTTGTCGTGGTGCTTGAATCCGAGGCGGACGAGGCGGCCGACGCAGTACGCGTCCCACGCCACCGACTCGGGCACCGGGATGTCGTCGTCGGCCGGTGGATCGCCGAAGGCGGGGTTCCGCCGGTCGTGCACTCGCAGGAGCAGGCGCCCGAGCACGTCCGCGCTCCCTGTCGGGGACACGTGTCGGGGCCGCTTCGGGTCTTCGAGGGCGCCGCTCTCGACCGCGATCACTATCGGGTTGTCGTACGACGTGACGACGGCGCGCCCGAGCGGGTTCGTCTCGTCGACCTCGATCACGACGTCCTGGTCGGCGGGCATGCCGATCGCAGGCAACAGTGGCTCGACGATCGACTTGATCTCGTCCGCGTCGAACTTCACGAGCGTGAAGGACTCCGGAGTGACCGTGACGGTCATGCCGACGCCTCGCTCGCCAGCCGCTCGCGCATCGCCTCCGCGTCGCGCTTCGCCTGGCGCGAGATCTCGGCGAGATCGTCCATCTCCTCGGTCTCGAAGCCGGCCAGCTCACGGAACCGGCGGGCCAGCTTGATCGGACTGTCCTCGTCCTCGCCGCGAAGGCCACCGAGGGAGAACAGCTTGTCGACGACCCGCTGGAACTCGAGGGCCCGCTCGCGCCGATCCTTGTCCTTCTCGGTCAGGCGGCGGAGCCAGTCGCTACCCATCTTCACGTGGGTGACCTCGTCCGCCAGCATCCAGTCCTCGCAGAACTCGAGCACCGGATCGCCGGCGATGTCACCGAACTCCTTCATCGTGTTGAAGACGTCGATGGCAAGTCCTTCGAGCGCCCGATTGACGCCAGTCAGGCGCAGCACCGGATCCGGGTTGCAGGCCGCCTCGTAGAGGAACGTCGACTCGGAGAACTCGCCGAGCTCGGTGCCCATCCAGTCCATCAGCTTGCAGGAGATCTCGGTGTGGCGAGCCTCGTCCCAGCACTGGCGCGCCATGTCGAGCTTCAGCGCGAACGGCGCGTCGTCGTCACCGTCGCCCGTTTCGAAGTCCCAGCATGTGCGGCCGGCGCCCTCGAGCGCCTGGACCTCGCCGACGAAGATGCCGTGCATGAGCGTGCGGGCCGCGTCCGGCGCGTCCGGCCGTGCGGGCGTGAGCCGCGACAGACCCCGTCCCCCGCCACGGGACGCCGGCGACCGGGGATCGCCGAACCGCTCTTCGGTGGTCAGGCGGACGAACCGCTCGTCGCGCGCCAGCAGGTCCGCCGGAAAGATCTTCCTCATGCGGGAACTCCTTGTTCCTCTGCCGCGCCGCTCGCGTACGCAGACCCGATTGAACCCGGACCGGCGATGCCACCGGCGGCCAGCATCAACTTCTCGAGCCGGGACTGGTGGGCGATGGCCCGGTCGACTTCCTCTTCGGTCTCGACGAGGGACTGAATGAGCATTTCCCCGTCCCGCCAGTCCTCGAACTCGTCCTGGAGGGCGAACTTCAGCGACCGGATCGTGGGCGCGTCGGTGATCGTGCTCGTGTTGTTGAGGTGGAACGTGTACGCCGCGACCTTGTGCGGGATCAGCACCCGGTACACCCCGACCAGCTTCTCGATCGTCAGCTCGGGTGCCTCGGGCTCGGTCATCGCTTCGACGAACGCCACCAGCGCGTCATTGGGCGGCTGTGTGAGCCGGTCCGGGTTCATCTCCCGTAGCTCGGGAAGCCGTTTGTGCCACAGGTCCGCGTGCCACGCGTGGTGGTAGCAGTGAGTGCCGAGGCGCATCTTGACGTCGAGCTCGGGGACGGTGGCGACCCACCCGCCGAGCGCCTCGAACAACTTCATCTCGATCCACTTGTAGTTCCCGACGCGACGGGCCGACTCCTCGACCGAGAACGAGCCGGGAATCTCCCGGCGATCCCACGGTGCGAAGGGCGCTCGCGCCTTCTTCGAATCGGCCATCGATCCCCCTGATCGGCGTTCCTGATTCCGAGCAGGTTCCCGCGAACTTGACCCGGCGGTCAAGAATGCCCGAGCAACTCGTCGAGCTCGGCCAACGCACCCGCAGGCTCGGCCGCGTCGACGAGGATCGCCTGCAATCCCGCCCGGCGAGCGCCGGCGACGTTGCCCGGCGCGTCGTCGAGGAACACCGCCGCGTCCGGCTCGACGCCGCCCAACAGATCGAGGGCGTGCAAGTAGATCGCGGGGTTCGGCTTACGCATGCCCACCTCGGACGAGTCGACGATGACCTCGAAGAGCTCGTCCACCGGAACGAGCACCCGCCATTGCCCCGACGCCTCCTTCACGTTGTTCGTGACGAGGCCCGTGCGGTAGCCGCCGGCGCGCAGCAGGCGTACCCGCTCGACCACGATGTCGTGCACTTCGAGGCGTGACATGAGGTCGCCGAGCTTGGTGAAGTCGAGCTCGAGCTTCGCCGCCGCGGCGCGCTGGAACAGGTCCGCGCCGTATTCGGCGGCGGTGATCTCTCCCCGCTCGAACCGGTGCCACGCGTGGTCCGTGTCTTCGTCGTACGGGCCGAGCATCAGGTCGAGGACGACCTGGCCGTCGATCCCGCTGTCGGTGCCGAGCGCGGCCATCTGCGCGAAAGGCGACGTCGTGAGCACGCCATTGAAGTCGAAGAGAACCGCCTCGATCTGGATCAGTGCACTCAGCCCGCGTACTTGTTCGTGATCGGGAGTCGCCGATCCTTGCCGAAGGCCTTGGGAGTCACGCGCACGCCGATCGGCGCTTGGCGGCGCTTCCACTCCGCCACGTCGACGAGCCGGGTGACCCGATTGACGAGAACGGGATCGAACCCCGTCTCGATCAGCTCCGCGCGCGTCATGTCTCGCTCGACATACGCGGCGAGGATCGGATCGAGCAGGTCGTACGGCGGGAGGTTCTGGTCGTCGCGTTGTCCGGGCGCCAGCTCGGCTGACGGCGGCTTGTCGAGAACCGTCTCGGGGATGAGGTCGTACCCCGCGAGCTCGTTGCGAGCGCGTGCGAGCTCGTACACCTTCGTCTTGAACACGTCCTTGATGACCGCGAAGCCACCGGCCATGTCGACCCCGTAGATCGTCGTGTAGCCGACGGCGAGCTCGCTCTTGTTGCCGCAGATGAGGACGAGCCAGCCCCGGAACTTGTTGGCGAGCGCCATCAACAGGGCGGCGCGGATGCGGCCTTGCAGGTTCTCCTCGGTGATGTCCGGCTGGAGTCCCTCGAAGGACGGGCCGAGCAGCTCGAGCATCGACGCGAACGCGGACTCGATCGGGATCGTTCGCAGCTCGATGCCGAGGTTCGAGCACAGGCGCTCGGCGTCGGTGATCGATCCCTCCGTCGAATAGCGGCTCGGCAACGCGACCGCGTGCACCCGGTCGGCGCCGATCGCGTCCGCAGCGATCACAGTGACGAGGGACGAGTCGATGCCGCCTGACAACCCGAGCACGACATCGGTGAAGCCGTTCTTCTCGACGTAATCGCGCGTGCCGAGGACGAGCGCCTCATACATCTCGCGCGATACCGGCAGCGGCTCGACCGGCACGGGTTGCAGCCGGCCTTCGCTCTCCGCACGCGCAGGGGTGACCTGGACAACAGGAAGGTCGTTCGCCTGCGCCCGCCCGCGCGGATCGATCATGCGCTTGCGGAACACGGGTACGACGTCGACGTCGACCACGAGCGTCGTCTCGGCGAATTGCTCGGCGCGCGCGACGCAGCGCCCGTCGGAATCGAACACGAGCGACGCGCCGTCGAACACGAGCTCGTCCTGCCCGCCGACCTGGTTGACGTACACGAGCGCGCACGACGCGTCGGCCGCCCGCGTCGCGAGCATGCGCTCTCGCTCGGTCAACCGGTTGACGTAGTACGGCGACGCGTTCAAGTTGACGATCAACTCCGCGCCACCGGCCGCCTGCGCGGCGATCGGGCCGGACGGTGTCCACGCGTCCTCGCACACCGACACGCCCACCTTCACGCCGGCGATCTCGAAGAGCGCGAGCGGATCGGATCCCGGCATGAAGTAGCGCTGCTCGTCGAAGACGGCGTAGTTCGGCAGGTGGCGCTTGTGATACGTGCCGGCGACCCGCCCGTCGGCGCACACGGCCGCGGCGTTGAACAGGTCGCGGTCGGCATCGACGAACCCGACGACCGCGGCGCAACGCCCGGTGGCCGCGGCAACCTTGTCCAGCGCCTCGCGGCCGGCCCGCACGAACCCCGGTTTCAGCAACAGGTCCTCGGGCGGGTAGCCGGTGATCGCCAGTTCGGGGAACACCGCGATGTCGCACCCGGCTGCCTCGGCGCGCTCGTACGCGTCGAGGATCCGGGCGGCGTTGCCGTCCAGATCTCCGACGACGGTGTTGAGCTGGCAGAGCGCCACGCGAACCCGCGGCATGTCGCAAGGGTATCGGCGGTCCAGCGCGGGCAAGATGGCCTTCGTGGCCGGTGCCGACACGTCGACCGTCGAGCACGCCGTCGAAGCAGTGCGAACGGCGAGCCGGTCGTTGTCGCGCTTGCTCGACGCGGATGCCTCCGCGATGGCGGTGCTCGAACAGCTCGACCGCCGCCAGCCGGTCGATCGGGCGTCAGTCGACGGGCTCGTCCGATGGAAGAACCACGAGTTCCTGCGCATCGCGGCGCGCGATCTCGTCGGGCTCGACGCGTTCGCAATCGTGAGCGCCGCGCTGGCCGACCTCGCCGCCGACGTGTTCGATGCCGCGGTCGAGCTCTCCGACGTCCACGGGCTCGCCGTGATCGGCATGGGCAAGCTCGGCGGGTGCGAGCTGAACTATGCGTCGGATGTCGACGTCATGCTCGTGGCGCAACATGACGTCGACCCGGCGGCGGCAACGCGCGCTGGACATGCGGTCGTCGACATCGTCCGACGATGTTTCCGGGTCGATCTCAACCTGCGTCCCGAGGGACGCAGCGGTGCGCTCGTTCGCACGCTCGCGTCCTACGAGGCGTACTGGGACCAGTGGGCCGAGCCGTGGGAGTTCCAGGCGCTGTTGCGCGCCGCGCGATCGCGGGTGACCGCGAGCTCGGCCACGCGTTCGACGAGTCGGCGGCGCGCCATCTCTGGAACCGGCCGTTCACAGCCGACTCGCTGCGCGCGGTCCGAGCCATGAAGGTGCGGGCCGAGAGCGAGGTGGCACGTCAGGGCTTGATCGACCGAGAGCTGAAGCTCGGTCCTGGTGGCATCCGCGACGTCGAGTTCGCGGTGCAGTTGCTGCAGCTCGTGCACGGCGGTGCCGATCCGGAGCTGCGGGTACGGACCACGCTCGCCGCACTCGACGAGCTCGCCGACGCGGGCTACGTGAGTCGCCACGACGCCGATCAATTGTCGAGCGCGTATCGGTTCCTGCGCACGGTCGAACATCGGTTGCAGCTCGACGACGAGCAGCAGGTCCACGCGCTACCGAACGACCCGCTCGACCTCGACCATCTCGCGCGCGTGCTCGGCTACGCGGGATCGGCGACGGCGAGCGCGACCGATGTGTTCCTCGCGGAGCTACGCCATCACCAGTCGGTCGCACGCGCCATCCACGAGCGCTTGTGGTTCCGGCCGCTGCTCGAAGACTTCGCCCGCGGTGACGATCGGTTGCTGACCGAAGAGGTCGCGGCAACCCGGTTGGCCGCGTTCGGGTTCACCGATGTCGACCGCACTCGCCAAGCGGTGCGCGAACTGACCCGGGGACTGACCAGAGCGTCTCGGCTGATGCAACAGATGCTGCCGCTGATGCTGGACTGGCTGTCGTCGTCTCCCGATCCCGACCTCGGCCTTCTGGGGATGCGCAACCTCGCGTCGGGAGTACAGCGATCGATGGAGCTCGCGACCGCGTTCCGCGAGTCGCCAGAGGTCGCGCAGCGACTGTGCCGTCTGCTCGGGACCAGCCGGATGCTGGGCGACCTCCTACGTCGCAATCCCGACATGATCGATTCGCTCGGCGATCCGGACTCGTTGCGCCTGCGATCACGCGACGAGCTCGTCGCCGGCACCGAGGCCGCGCTCGAGTGGCGTGCCGGCACGGAGGAGCAGTGGCTCGCGTTGAAGCGATTCACGGATCGTGAAGGTCTGCGCATCGCCGCGCACGACGTGCTCGATCTCATCGAACCGCACGAGGTGGAGCGCGCGCTGACCGACCTTGCCGAGGCGACCCTCGAAGCCGCACTCGACGTGCTCGGACCGTCCGTGCCGTTCGCGGTCATCGCGCTCGGCCGTCTCGGCGGCGCGGAGATGTCCTATGCGAGTGACCTCGACGTCGTGTTCGTGTACGACGGCTCGACGCCCGCCGACTTCGCTGCTGCCGAACGAGTCCCGACGACGTTGCTGTCGTCGGTCGGCGGCACCCGCCCGCACATCTACGACATCGACGCCGATCTGCGTCCCGAGGGCAAGGACGGCCCGCTGGCTCGGAGCCTCGACGGCTACCACGAGTACTTCGAGCGATGGGCGCAGCCGTGGGAGCGGCTGGCGATGATCCGCGCTCGACCGGTCGCCGGCGACCCCGATGTCGCGGCACGGTTCATGCAGGTGCGTGACGCATTCGTGTGGGACGCGCCGTTCACGGATGACGACCGGCGCGAGATCCGCCGGATCAAGGCTCGCGTCGAGCACGAACGCATCCCCGCGAGCGAAGACCCGCAGTACCACCTCAAGCTCGGCCGCGGCACGCTGTCCGATGTCGAGTTCTGCGCGCAGCTGCTGCAACTCGACAACGGTGTGCGCGACCCGGCAACGGTGACAGCACTCGACGATCTCCGTTCGATCGGCGCGCTGTCGGACGCAGACCATCGCATCTTGACGGAGTCGTACCGCTTCTGCGAACGGGCGAGGAATCGATGGTTCCTGGTCAACAGCGCGCCGGCGGACTTCCTACCGCCGCATCTCGAGGACCTCGATCGCCTCGCCATCTCGCTCGGCACCACGTCCCACGAACTGCGAGACGAGTACCGGCGGGTCACCCGCCGCGCCCGCCGCGTGTTCGAACGCCTCTTCTACGGTCGCACCACCGACTGATGCCGTTCTGGCGTCGGAAACGGCGGATATCCGCCGGATCTGACGCCAGAACGCGGGTAGCGCGGCTAGCGCGGGACGAACAGCACCTCGGAGCCGATCGCGGTGTAGCCGGCGGCGAGGCACGCGCGCAGCGACGATGGATTGCCCGGCGCGACCTGCGCGAACACGGGCTCGCCTTCGGGCACGAGCGTCGCGGCGGTGGCGGCCAACCGGCGACCGAGTCCGTGCCCACGAGCGGCCGGCGCGACCTCGAGCGCCATCTCCCAGCGGTCAGCAACGCCGGGCCCGACGATCAGCACGCCATCAGGCTCACCGTGCTCGCGATCCCCGTACACAGTCGTCTCCGGTCGATACCGGCGAGCGCGACGGACCCGTGGATGGTCGTCGAGATCGTCGCGAGCCCAGACATCAATCGGCGAAGGGCCCGAACCATCGACCTTGGCCAGCACGACGTCGAGCGTTCCAGGCTCCGCGCCCACCCATCCCGCGAGGAAAAGCAGGAACGACGCCGACATCGGCGCGCTCGAGGTCGCCTTCGGGCAGTCGCGACCGCGCGACTGCGTCAGCGACGTCCGCGGCGATCACGTGGTGCGCGCTGAACGCCGCCACCACGTGTACCCGTCCGTCGATGGACGGAAGCATCGTCACCGACCCATCCGCGACCGGAGGCCGCCCGAAGGCGGCCTCCGTGAACACGGTTCGAAGTGGATGCGACTCGGTCGTGGACCGAGTCTTCCAGGTCAGCTCGACGAGGACGTCGACTGATCCGAGCTGGAATCAGAGCTCGCGCTGGAGCTGGAACTCGAGTTCGAGCCGGACGAATTCGAGCCCGAGCTGTTGTTGCCGTTGCCACCGCGGCCGGGCATCCCCTTCGTGTTGACGAACTTGTTCGCCAGGTCGGGGAGCTTGGCCTTCAGCGCGTCGAGCTTGTCCTGCGCCAGATTGTGGTTGGAGACCGCCTGGTCGATCCGCTGATTGCCCGCATCGACGATCGCCTTGACCACGTCGTCCGGGTTGACGCCCTTCGAGTTGGCCACGTCGGCGATCGACTGGCCGTTGCGGCGGGCCTGGATGAGGTCCTTCGGTGCAACACCGATCTTGTCAGCCGCCACCTTGAGCATGCCGCCGCCGATCAGGGCCCGCGGACGGCGAGCGAAGGCGCCCTTGCCGCCCTGCGTCACCGCTCCCTTCAGCGCGTTGATGACGGCGGTCTCCTGGTCCCCGGTGATCGTGCCGTTGCTCACCAGCCCGTCGAGCGCGTCCTTGGCCGCTTGGGCACGGCCACCACCTTTGCCGCCCTTGCCGTTCGAGGACGCCGGCGGCGAGCTCTGCGTCGACGTTTGCGCACCGGCCGGAAGGACCGTGCTGACAGCGAAAGCACCGGCACCGATGGCGGCGACGATGCCGATTGATCCGAGCAACTTCTTCATGGAGGTCAGGATGCCTGTCGTTTGTTAGCGGGATATGAGCGAGCGATCAGAACTCTCGCTTGCTAGATTGTCCGCATGTCGGAATCCAAGTCTCAATATTTGGACACCTTGGCGCCGTGGGACGGTGAGCTCTATGCGGCCAACACCGGTCATCATCGCCGCTACGACGAAGTTTTCCTTGGCACGATGCCGCTCCAACCGACTGATCACGTGCTGGACGTGGGCTGTGGATCGGGCGACTTCACCGCCACCGTGGCCGCGCTGGTGCCGGACGGGCACGTGGTCGGGGTCGAGCCGCAGCCGTCGCTGCTCACCGAGGCCCGCAGACTGGCGCGACCGAACCAGTCGTTCGTCGCCGCCCCGGCCCAAGACCTCGAGCGTGCCGCTTCCGGCGAGTGGTCGCCGTTCGACGTCGTGATGAGCCGGTCGGCGATCCACTGGATCCCGTGGGCCGACCATCGAACGGTCCTCGAGCAGTGCCGCAACGTGCTCCGTCCGGGCGGGATGCTGCGCATCGAGTGCGGGGGCGGCGACAACGTGCGCGAGATCGTCGCGTTCCTCGATGACGTCGCGTCATCGATCGCCGGCGCTCGGGCGGTGTCCGCGCCGTGGACGTTCGTGCACGCAGGCGCGTACCTCGACCTGCTGCTCGACGTGGGCTTCGACGTCGTCGGCAACGACAGCTTCGTTCGCACGGTTGCGCAACGCCGCGCCTTCGATCGCGAGAGCGTGCTGGGCTGGCTGCACAGCCAGGCCGCCCAGGCCTACGAACGCGGTCTCGATCCGGACGAGCGCAGCCGTCTCCGCGCTGCCATCGACGGGCGAGTCGACGAGCTACGCCGTCCGGACGGGACCTACGACCTCACGTTTGTGCGGCTTGACCTCCTCGTCCACGCGCCAGCGCGACCGCGCCGAGGATGAGGCCGATCGCGCCGACGATCAGGGCGATGATGCCGAGCGTGTTGTTGGTCTCCTTCTTCACCACCGCGGCCGTCACCGACGGGCTGCTGCTCGAAGACGATGACGCATCAGAAGCAACAGCGCCTCCGGTGTCGGACGCGGCCGCGGTCAACTGCAGCACCGGCGCCGGGTTGGCAGGATCCGGCTGGCCCGCGACCGTCGGGTCGATCCACGACACGTCCTGGCCGTTGTCGTAGCTCTGGATCGTCGGGAAGGCGAGTGAGTCGACGTCGTCAGGAAGACCCTCGACCGAGATCGTGAACTCGTCGAACTCACCGGGCTTGATCTGCCCGCCGCTCCAGACGATCTCCGAGGCCGCTTGCGTGATCTGGCCGCCTTCGTCCGTGGTGATCGGCGTCGCCAGCGTCGACTGCGTCACCTGGTAGGTCCATCCGGCCTTCGGCAGCACGGACACCGAGGAGAACGGATGGTCGGTCGGCAACTTCACGTCGACCTTGACGGTGTTGGCGTTGTCCATCTCGTTGGGCACGGCGAAGGTCAGCGTCGCGTCGCCTCCCTTCGGCGCCGAGTCCGGCACGATCTTCACGTGTGCGAACGCCGGAGCGGCAGTCATGACGAGCACGGCGCCCGCGGCGACCGCCCCTCCGATGACTTTGCGGATGCGCATGCAACATTCCTCTCTACGGGTTGACGTTCACGTCGAAGACAGTCGGGGGCGTCTTCTCGAACTTGGACAGCTGGGCCGCGACGCTGACGGTCCAGTGACCGGGAGTCGTGATGTCGTTGGTCGCGACGAGGTAGTGGCCTGGACCGGCGTGGCTGACCTGTTGCGACAGCGGCCCGATGTCGTTTGCCGGGAACGACAGGTCGACGGTCACGGTCTGGACATCGACCGTTCGTCCGGTCGCGTCGATGATGTACATGTGGATCGAGTTGGTCTGACCGGCGCGGTTCGGGTCGACGACGAGGTTGACGCTGTTGCTCCCCAACGGCTTCGTCTGCGAGAAGACGCCGCCGATGCCGGCGGCGGTGCTGGCCGGAACCTGATTCACCAGGACGCTGGTGATGCCGATGACGAACACCATCCCGATCATCTCGATACGCACGGTCGTCACGAGGTGTGACCACACGTTGCGGCCGCGCGCTTCGGCGCGCCGGAGCGCAGGCACCAGGCGATAGCGGTTGTAGGCCGCAACCCCGGCGATCAACGCGACGATGCAGACCTTCACGATCACGAGGCGGCCGTACGTGGTCGACGTCAATGCGTGGATCGCTTTGATCTCCTCGTAAGCGAGGATGACGCCCGCGATCCCGACCGCGATGATGGCGAACCCCGCGAGGCGAGAGAAGCGCGCGACCACACCCCCGGCCTGCATTGCGTCGCCTTCGGTGGCGCGTTGCGAGCGCAGGAACAACCAGAGGAACACGATGCCGCCGAACCACACGGATGCGGCGAGGACGTGAACGATGTCCGACGTGTAGACGAGCGCCCGCGGCGCGGTGATGGTCGTGTGTCCGGAGAACGCAAACGCTATCGGTGCCGCGCAGCCTCCGATGACCGCGGCAACGCGGGTCGCGGTCGAACGTGTCTTCCACAGCACGGCGACACTCGCGATCGTCAGCCCGAGCAGGGCGACCACCGTTTGTGTGCCGACGCCGTCCGCCGTCACCTGCCCGAAGACGCCCTCGTGGGTGATCGAGCCGAGGCCGAGGCCGGTCGCCAGTGCCGCCGAGATCGGCAGTTGGATGACGACGCCGATTGCTCCGACGATCGCGCTCCAGAGAACGACCTTGCCGAGCAGGCGGCGATCACTCCGTCCGTCATGGACGATGGCGAGGAAGATCGCCCCACCGGCGGCGATGAAGGTGCCGCCATAGCCGATGCCGCGCGCGACGTCCCCGGCGATCTCGTACTTGCGGTCGTTGCTCGTGTCGAGCAATGACGAGACGAGACCGTTGCTCGCGGCCGTCCCGTTGCCGACGGTGAAGGTGAACGCGCCGTTGACCGGATGGGAGTCCGCCGAGATCACTCGCCAGGTGACGACGTAACCGCCGTCGCCGACCTTCTGCATGCCCACGGTGACGGTGTGGTCACGGGTGACGACGTTGCCGTCGTCGACCCGCTTGCCCTGAGCGTTGAAGACGCGTATGGCGCCGAGCGGCGCACTGATGTTCTCGTTGAACGTGAGGGTGACGACGGTTGGCGCCTGGTCGACGTTCGAGCGGTCAGCAGGCGTGGTGGAGTCGAGCGTCGCGTGCGCGAACGCGGGGGCCGCCGTCAGCACGACGAAGCCGAACGCGAGCGCCGCACCCGCGAGAAGGCGTCGAATCATCGAGCGCGGAGAACGGGGCCCGCTGCGAGCATGAGAGGTAGTCGCAGCCCGGGCGCAGGGAGTTCCCACTCAGTTGAGGCGGTCGTGGTCCTCAGCTGGCGCGGCGATCGGCGGCGCGGCGCAGGGCGTCGTCGGTCGCGTCGGCCTCCGCCCGCAGATCGATGATGGCTTCCTCCACCAGCTGCACCGCCGGCGGCCTGGCGCCGCTGGCATGGGAGCGGCGACGGCGGCTCGCCAAGAGGAGGAGAACCGCGGCCACGGCGACAACCGCGAGTGAGGCAAGAACGAGAACCTGCGGGATCGGCTCACGCTAAGTCCCGGACCGGCGCGGATCGGGGACCCTCCTCCTCGACCCGCGCCTGCCCGTGGGGCGATGCGCTCCTGCGGTCAGCGACCAGTGCGACGACTGCGATCGCCACGGAGCGCACTCCACCGCGGCGAGGCTCGACGCACTCGCCGGTGGCGCTCGGCGGCGTCGCGCAGCTCAGCCCGGTGCTGCTCGGCGATCTCGGCGCGGAAATAGCTGTCCACCCTCGTTCCCTTCTCTCGATCGTCCGCTCATGTGTACGAACGACCGACAGGTCCGGTTCGTGAGGTGGACCGAATTCTCATGTGACATGCGTCAACGCGCCGTTCCTGAGGTCAGTTGCTGCAACTCGACGTCGAGAGCAGCGACATCGACTTCGATGTCGGCCGATCGTGGATCAGGCCCCATCAGTCGGGAGGTCAGGCCGTGCCATTCATAGCCGAGCTCCTGACTGAGTGAACGGAACTCGTACGTGTTGTAGGCGTACAGCTCGAGGATGCTCATCGGCAAACCTTGCCGAAAGATCATGTTCACCAACCCGGCACCGTGCAAGGCGACGAGATGGCGCGTGTCTGCGAAGAGGGCCATCTGATCCTGTATGGACAGATCGGCGGCGTCCACCTCTTCGAAACCATGTGAGCTGAGACAGGCCACCACCTCGTCGAGATTCACGACCTGTCTCGGTACGGACCCGCGACGACCGAGAAAGACTCGTCGGTCGTTCGCTTCCGTCGCGTGCGGAGCGTCCAACGCTTTGACCAGGTATTCCGCTCGCTCGCGATACGTGATCCGAGCCTTGCAGTAGATCACCGAGTCAGCAGTGATGAGCCTGTCGTCTTGGATGATCCACTGGCGCTTGGCGAGATCACCGCGCGACAACAGCTCCCGTACCCACGGGAGCTGGTGGTAGTACCGCCCGATGACGAGTGGCACATCCGAAGGAATGCCAGCAGCCTCCAGCGCGGGCAGTTTTCCGAGCACATCGAAGTAGAAGTGGTAGTAGTTCCAATCCCACCAGTGACGCAGCGAGATCACCGGTCCGGAATAGTGCGTCACCTCTTTGCGGCGATTCCGTAGGAAGTAAGCCGGCGACGGCATAGCGAGACGCCAGACCGGTTTGTACGAGAAGTTGGGCTGAACCGAGTCCTCGATCAGCTTGCCTCGGGATGTGATGACATAACCCCAGTCCGGCTCCATGAACACGGGCCCGTGCACCTGCTGGACGAGCAGTTCTCCGTCCTGATAGCCGGACGGAGGTGGTCGACGCAGCAACGTCTCCACGTGTCGGTCGCCGGGAGACAGCGCGCCCATCAGCGTCCACGTGCCCTTGCGGACGAACTTCGAAGCTCGCTCAGCAATGACCAAGGCGCGTTCCTCGGATCTCACGTCGGTGCCGTCGCTGGGTCCAGGCGACGCAGCCGAGGTTGCCATCTTGCGGAGGTGCGGTGAAATCGTCGACCCGCACATGGTGCGCAGTACCGCAACGGCTGTCCAACATCGCGTTCGCTCGAGCCTCTTGCAGCTCTCGGGACTCGCTCGTGGTCACGCCACTGATCTCGCCCCAATCGAGGCGGTCCTGCTTCACCCGGTTGTACAGACAGGGGCGGTGTCGTTGGTTCGTGCGGGCCAGTCGGTCACCTTGAGTGAGGGTGCTCCAGGGATCACTGACACCCTTCATGATGCGGCTTCTCCCAACCACGAACGGCGCGTACCGGACCCGCTTGATTGCAAGCGCTGCTGAGCGCCTCAGGGAGAAGTCACAGCCGCTACGGACCAGTTGCATTCCGAATTGATTTCCATGTAATAGCTGCCCGGTCCGTCGTGAATCGCTGTTGACGATGAGCCTCCCGGCCCAAGCTCGTTGACGACAACGTTGTCCAGACTGCCGTCCTGGTAGAGCGTCACCGCGAAGTTGCCCTGACTCCCGAAGTTGGAACAGTCGTACGTGTAGTTGAGGTCCCAATCGCTGGTCGGGACAGCGAAGTTCTTGGTCGTCTTGATCCCGCTGCCGCTCTGGGTGAACACCGTTTGTGGTTGAGGTGGCGCGGTCGTTGCTGGCGCCGTCGTTGTTGTCGTCGTGCTCGAAGTGGTTGTCGTCTTGGGTTTGGTCGTCGTAGTAGTCGACGAAGTCGACGTCGTGCTTCCGGCCGATTCGCTTGTCGAAGTCTTCTGTTTGTCGTTGTTGCCACCGGCGATCGCCCCGATGATCAGCAGCACAGCTAACACGGCAAGCGCGATGACCCACCATCGCGTGTACCAGGGCTTCCCCGAACCTGGCGGCGGAGTGCCTCCACCCGGTGGCGGATAGCCACCAGGGGGTGGGACGGTCCCCGCAGTCGGCTGGGTCGGCGGCGGATAGCCACCAGGCGGTGGGACGGTCCCCGGAGTCGGCTGGGTCGGCGGCAGAGGTTGAGGCGGATACCACTTTCCGTCCGACGCCTGCCACCATCCTTCGCCACCGGACTGATCACTCATGCCCGCGCTCCCGCTCGATTGATGCCGCCACGGGACAGTAGTCACTTGCTCACTTGACTTCGGAAGGCGTACGCCACCGCACCCGGTACGCGAACACAGCGCGCGCGTCCTGCTGAACCGACAAGCACCGTGTCCGTACGCTGGCGAGGTGACACCGAGCTACCCGTCGGGCGACGAGTACCAGGTGAGGTTCGACGCACTCGCCGCGTCGGGCCAGGACGTCCACGGCGAGGCGACGTTCGTCGAGACGCTGCTCGCGTCGGGGCCAAGCGTGTCCGTGCTCGATGCCGGCTGCGGCACCGGCCGCGTCGGGATCGAGCTCGCCCTCCGCGGGTTCGGGGTCACGGGGACCGATCGCGACCCGGAGATGCTCGCCACCGCCCGTCGGCTCGCCCCGGGCATCGACTGGATCGAGGCCGATCTCGCCTCGCTCGACCTGGGCCGGACCTTCGACGCCATAGTCATGGCTGGCAACGTCCTGCTCTTCGTCGACCCCGGCACCCAGCCGGCGGTGCTCCGCCGGTGCGCCGCGCACCTCGCCGACGGCGGCCGGATCATCACGGGGTTCTCGCTCCGGGGTTACACCACCGCCGACCTCGACCGCGACGCCGAAGGCGCCGGCCTGCTCGTCGCCGCCCGCTACTCGACCTGGGCCGGCGCGCCCTGGACGCCGACCGACGACTACGCCGTCACCGTCCTGCATCCCTCACCGCGGCCCGAAGTCGACGTTCCGACCTGAAGCAGCCGGTCCGGACTCCGAAATGCTCAGATGTCGTAGTAGAGCTGGAACTCGTATGGATGGGGACGGAGGCGGATGGCGTCGATCTCGGTCTCGCGCTTGTACGCGATCCATGTGTCGATGAGGTCGGACGTGAACACGCCGCCGACCTTGAGGAAGTCCTGGTCGATCTCGAGCGCCTCGAGCGCTTCGTCGAGTGAGCTAGGGACCTGCGGGACCTTCGCCAGCTCCTCCGGCGGGAGGTCGTAGAGGTCCTTGTCGACGGGCGGTGGCGGTTCGATGCGGTTGTTGATGCCGTCGAGGCCGGCCTGCAGCATCGCCGAGAAGGCGAGATACGGGTTGCACGACGGATCGGGACAACGGAACTCGAGCCGCTTCGCCTTCGGGCTCTTCGAATAGAGCGGGATGCGCACCGACGCCGAACGGTTGCGCTGCGAGTACACCAAGTTCACCGGCGCCTCGTAGCCGGGCACCAACCGCTTGTACGAGTTGGTCGTCGGTGCCGCGAACGCGAGCACAGCGCGTGCGTGTGTGAGCAGTCCGCCGATGTACCAACGCGCCATGTCGGACAGTCCGGCGTAACCCGTTTCGCTGAAGAACAGCGGCTCGCCGCCCTTCCACAGCGATTGGTGGCAGTGCATGCCCGAGCCGTTGTCCTGGAAGATCGGCTTCGGCATGAACGTCGCCGTCTTGCCCGCGGCATTGGCCACGTTCTTGACGACGTACTTGTAGAGCATCAGCTTGTCGGCCATGCGCAACAACGTGTCGAAGCGCATGTCGATCTCGGCTTGGCCGGCGGTGCCGACCTCGTGGTGCTGGATCTCGACTTCGATGCCGAGCCGCTCCATGGCGAGGATCATCTCGGAACGCAGGTCCTGGTACTGGTCCATCGGCGGGACAGGGAAGTAGCCCTCCTTGTACCGGATCTTGTAACCGAGGTTGTGGCCGTCCTCGTCGCGCGCCGTGTTCCACGCGGCCTCGATCGAGTCGACCGAGTGCGACGCCGAGTGTTGGTCGTAGTGGAAACGCACGTCGTCGAAGATGAAGAACTCGGCTTCGGGTCCGAAGTACGCCGTGTCCGCGAGGCCGGTCGACACGAGATGGTCTTCCGCCTTCTTCGCGATGAACCGCGGATCGCGCGTGTACGGCTCGAGCGTGATCGGGTCGTGCACGAAGCAGTTCACGTTCAGCGTCTTGTGGGTGCGGAACGGGTCGATGACTGCCGTGTTCGGGTCGGGCATGAGGATCATGTCCGACTCCTGGATCTCCTGGAAGCCGCGGATCGACGACCCGTCGAATCCGAGCCCCTCTTCGAAGGCGTCGGTCGAGAGCTCGTGCGTCGGCGCGGAGAAGTGCTGCATCAATCCCGGAAGGTCGCAGAACCGGAAGTCGACGATCTCGACGCCCTCGTCGCGAGCCAGTGCCAGCACCTCGTCGGGTGTGCGTTCCTGCACGGTTCCTCCTTCGAGTTGGGGACCGGCGCAAGCTAACCGGTGGACCGCCCCGATGCTCGGGCGGGGCGGTCCACCGATCTGGACCTACAACTCCTAGACCTGCAGCTCGCGTTCGAGCGCCGAGCAGACCGTCTCGACGATCATCCGCGTGACCACGTACGGATCGCAGTTGGCGTTCGGCCGGCGATCTTCGATATAGCCCTTCTTGTCGACCTCGACCTGCCACGGAATGCGGACGGACGCGCCGCGGTCGGACACGCCGTAGCTGAACGAGTTCCACGGCGCGGTCTCGTGCGCGCCGGTCAGCCGGAGCTCGATGTCCGCTCCGTAGTTCTTCACGTGCTCCTCGGCATTGGTTCCGAGCGCTTCACAGGCCGTGATGATCGGGTCGTAGCTCTCGCGCATCGCCTTCGTGGAGAAGTTGGTGTGCGCACCCGCGCCGTTCCAGTCGCCCTTGACCGGCTTCGGATCGAGCGTGGCCGAGACGCCGAAGTCCTCTGCCGTGCGGTACAGCAACCAGCGCGCCAGCCACAGGTGGTCGGCGACGTCGAGCGGTGAGAGCGGCCCGACCTGGAACTCCCACTGGCCGGGCATGACCTCGGCATTGATGCCAGAGATACCGAGCCCAGCGGCGAGGCAGTTGTCGAGGTGCTTCTCGACGACATCGCGCCCGTACACCTCGTCCGCGCCGACACCGCAGTAGTAGAAGCCCTGTGGGGCTGGGTAGCCGCCGGCCGGGAACCCGAGCGGGTGCGCCTTCTTGAAGAACGTGTACTCCTGCTCGATGCCGAACAGCGGCTCCTGGGCGCCGTACTGCTCCGCGGCGGGACGCAGCAGCGCTCGGGTGTTCGTCGGGTGCGGCGACATGTCCGTGAGCAGCACCTCGCACATGACGAGCTTGTTGTCGCCACCTCTGATCGGGTCGGGCACCGCCAGCACGGGCTGCAGCACGCAGTCCGAGTTGCTCCCCGGGGCCTGGTTCGTGCTCGAACCGTCGAAGCCCCAGATGGACAGTTCGCCGCCGTCGGCGAGGATCTTGGTCTTGGATCGCAGCCTTGCCGTCGGCTCGGTGCCGTCGATCCAGATGTATTCGGCCTTGTAAGTCACGTCCGTCCTTTGCACAGAAGGGGTGGTGTCGGCGGTGAGGCTGTCAGCAGGCCGTTTCTACGCCGTTGCTCGAATGTGAACAACATGTGAACCGGTTCACGAGGCGGTCAGGACCCGCCAGCGGCCATGTCAACATGGACCTCGTGATGGTGCGGTGATCGAGCGGCAACAGGACTACGTACTGCGTACGGTCGAGGAGCGCGGCGTCCGCCTGATCCGGCTGTGGTTCAGCGACGTGCTCGGGCAGATGAAGTCGTTCGCGATCTCCCCGGCCGAGCTCGAGAACGCCTTCGAGGAGGGCATGCAGTTCGACGGCTCGTCGATCGACGGGTACAGCCGGGTTCAGGAGAGCGACGTGCTCGCCCGGCCCGACGCGAACACATTCGAGCTGCTGCCGTGGGGGATCGACGACGCCCCGTCGGCCCGGATGTTCTGCGACATCGCCAGCCTCGACGGCTCACCGTTCGAGGGCGATCCTCGCCAGGTGCTGAAGCGCAACCTCGAACGGGCGCGCGAGCGCGGCTTCACCTTCTACGCCGCGCCCGACATGGAGTTCTTCTACTTCGCGTCCAGCGATCCAGCAGTGCCGCCGAAGCCGCTCGACACGTCGTCGTACTTCGACCTCACCACGGCTGACGTCGCCGGTGACATCCGCAAGGAGACGATCCACACGCTCGAGGCGCTCGGCATCCCGGTCGAGTACTCGCATCACGAAGACGCGCCGAGCCAGCACGAGATCGACCTTCGCTACACCGACGCGCTCACGATGGCCGACAACGTCATGACCTTCCGTCTGGTCGTGAAAGAGGTGGCGCACGAGCACGGCGTGCACGCGACGTTCATGCCGAAGCCGATGGAGCAGGTGCAGGGCTCCGGCATGCACACGCACTTCTCGTTGTTCGAAGGTGACACCAACGCGTTCCACGACGCCGGCGATCCCTACGGGTTGTCGAGGACAGGACGCGGGTTCATCGCCGGACTGCTGCGCCACGCCCGCGAGATCAGCGCGGTCACCAATCAGTGGGTGAACTCGTACAAGCGACTGGTGGTCGGCTTCGAAGCGCCCGTCTACATCTCCTGGGCGCGCAACAACCGCTCGGTCGTCGTCAACGTGCCGCACACCAAGAAGGGCAAGGCCGAGTCGACCCGCATCGAATTCCGGGCCCCCGATCCGGCCTGCAACCCCTACCTTGCGTTCTCGGTGGTGCTCGCCGCGGGGTTGAAGGGGATCGAGGAGAACTACGACCTGCCGCTCGAGACGACTGCGAACCTGTACCAGCTGACCGAGGAGGAACGCCTCGCCGAGGGCATCGAGATGCTCCCCGGTTCGCTGTCGGACGCGCTGAACGCGATGGAACGATCCGAGCTCGTCGCGGAGGCGCTCGGCGAGCACGTCTTCGAGTGGTTCATCCGCAACAAGCGCGCGGAGTGGCGCGAGTACAAGACGCACATCAGCCAGTTCGAGCTCGATCGGTACTACCGCAACCTGTGATGGATCCGCTCCTGCTCTTTCCCGACCCGCCGCCGGCCGAGCTGGCGCAGGCACTCGACCTCGGCGGCTATCCGTGGAAGTCGGTGGCGGACGAACGCGCCGCGCAACTGGCCGAGCCGGACGACGGTTGGGCAGGGGCCATCGTTTGCGCCGACGCCGATCCCGAAGGTGCGTTCGCGCTGTGCCGCGCGCTGCGCAAGCGCGACACACCACTGGAACCGTTGTTGCTGCTCATTCCCGGATCGCGGCTGCACGACCTCGAGCTGCGCGACGACCTCTTCGACGATTTCTGCCTGACGCCTTTCCATCCGCGCGAGCTCGAGGCGCGGGTCAAGCACCTCGTCTTCCGCTCCGGAGGAGGCACTGGCCCCGAGCTGATCGAGTACGGCGAGCTCGTCCTCAACCTCGAGACGTACCAGGCCGCGTGCGCGAACCGACCGCTCGACCTGACCTACATGGAATACGAGCTGCTGAAATTCCTCGCCGCGCATCCCGGCAAGGTGTTCACCCGCGAGACGCTCCTGTCGCGAGTGTGGGGATATGAGTACTACGGCGGCGCCCGTACGGTCGACGTGCACATCAGGCGGCTGCGGGCGAAGTTGGGCGAGGAGCACGCCAACCTGATCCAGACGGTCCGGTCGGTCGGCTACCGGTTCGGCCAGTCCCGTTGGGGCGTCTGACCCCGTTCGTCTCGTTTCAGTTCTTTCGTTCTGGCGTCAGATGCGGCGGATATCCGCCGGTTTTGACGCCAGAACGCAGAAGTGCGCGTGCGCGGCTGTCAGCGCAGTCGACACGCTGCGCGATGGAACCCCGGCTAACCCCAGATCGACGGCGTCAGACGGCGCGCACATCCTTCGCCTGCAGGCCCCGATCGGTCTGCTCGGACGTGAATTCGACCTTTTGGCCCTGCTCGAGCGTCTTGAAGCCCGAGCCCTCGATGTTCTTGTAGTGGACGAACAACTCGTCGCCACCATCGTCCGATGCAATGAAGCCCCAGCCCTTTTCGGAATTGAAGAACTTCACAGTGCCGGTCGCCATGCCGGTATCCCTTTCGCGCCCTCGGGTTCGGACGACTTCGCATTGCGAGACGCCTTGCCCTATTACTCCTACGGAATTGTCGGGCCGAACCTTAGCGACCGCGCAATGTGAGCGCGGGATCACTCGCTCAACCGGCGCGCGCGAAGCGGACGCGCGGCGTCAACGATTGAGGTCGATGAGCTCGCTACCTTCGTGCGTTGCTTCACCGTTGTGCTTCAACGCGGCACCCAAGATGATCGCCACGAGGAGACCGCTCAGGATGAAGACGATCGGAAGCACGAACACGAGCACCAACACGATGATGACGGCGCCGGCCACGGATGAGTTCTACCCCACCCACGCCCACGCCTCCACTTCCACCAACGCGCCGAGCGGCAACTCAGCGATGCCGACGGCCGACCGCGCTGGTCGATGGTCGCCGAACTCGTCGATGTACACCTCGTTCATCTGCGCGTAGTCGCTCATGTGTCGCAGGAACACCGTCGTCTTCACGACGTTGGTCAGGGACGCTCCATTCGCTTCGAGATGCCCACGCAGGTTCGCCATCGCCTGTCGCAACTCGCCCTCCAGACCCCCGGCCACGAGCCTCCCATCGAGCAGGCCCACCTGGCCGGACACGACGAGCCAGTCGCCCGCTCGCACGGCAGGCGTATACGGCCCCACAGGCTTTCCGGGCGGTGGCTCCTGTGCGGTCATCGCGCCTTCTTTCCGGTCGGAAACGTCGGGGGGCAGCCTTGCGCGACCCATGTCGCCGCCGCCACGGCCGCGAACACGGCGTCGCTGCCGTTGCGCGGCGGACCAGCATCTTCGTCGATCTCGATCGTGATCGCGGGCGTGTCGACCGCCCGCAACACACCGAAAGATCGGATCGTCAGGTCGAGCGGCTCGCCGTCGTCAGTCAGCGCGATTCCCTCGGACGTGACCCACCCGAGCGCCATGTGCGCGGCACCGGTGCAGTACGACCGCAGCACGATCTCGTCGAGCGGATCTCCGGCGGCGACGCGGACGCGCACACCACGGTCGTCGACGATCGCTTCGGCCCGCGCGCCGTTCGGCGCGACGACTTCACCGGCGTGCCCGCGCGCGCCCGCGAGCAACACTGAGGCTTCCGCCCATCCCGCCGCGCGCAACACGCACGATGTCGGGGGCCCTCCGACGTCGACCTCTTCGACTCGCAACGACGGAGCGAAGCGCGAGATCGAGTCGGCGATGCCCGCCGTGCGCGCGACGCGGACGACTCCCGAGCCATCCGCGCGAACGCCCGCCGCGATCGGCGGGCGCTTCGCGCCGAGTCGCACCGCATCTTCTCTCGAGACCAGGACGCGCACCGGACGTCCATGTTGATCAGCGAGCTCACGCGCGACGTGGGCCACCGGGGAGTCGACCTTGCCGCCGAACGCACCACCGTTGGCGAGCGGTGACGCGGGCGTTCCGCCAGGCGCGCACCACGACGCGTCGGTCTCGAGATATGCGGGCTCGACCCACTGGGTCTGCAACGTGACAGCCCACCCACCGTCCGGCTCGTCCGGGAGCGCGATCGGTTGGACGAGTTCGACGGTGGTGCGGCGGCCCTGCACCTTGTGCGCGGCTCGCCTGGCTTCGCTCAACGTCTCGCCGACCGACCAGCCACCGACGCCGTCCGGCACCGCGACGAGCGCGTCGGCGGGCGCGGTGTCGTCGGCGAAGCCCCCGCCTCCCAGTGCGACGTCGGCGGCGACTCGCTGTGGTGTTCCACCTTCGATTGCCGCGCGCTGCGCTGCCAGATCGAGGTCACGGCGGGCGCCGACGCGCGGCACATCGGGTACGTAGGCCCGCCATGCGTCGAGAATCGTTCGCCATCCTGTGCAGCGGCACAGGTGGGCGAGCAGCGCGCGCTCCACGCGATCGACGTCATCGGGGCCCACACCGCCGGACCGCAGCGCGTCGAGCCGCACGATGATGCCGGGCGTGCAGAAGCCACATTGACTCGCGCCGGTGGCACAGAAGGCGTCCGCCCATCGAGTGCCGCGGTCACCGAGTCCCTCGACCGTCGTCACGGAGCGCCCCTCGATCCGGCGAGCCGGTGTCACGCATGCGACCCTCGGATCACCGTCCACCAGCACCGTGCAACAACCGCACTGACCCTGCGGGCTGCAGCCGTCCTTCGGCGAGCGGACTCCGAGTCGATCGCGCAGCACCTCGAGCAACGATGCGCCGTCGTCCGGCACCGAAACGAGGCGACCGTCGACGGTGAACGTCACCTGACTGTGCGCGGCCATGGGGCGACGATAGGTTCGCCGCGTGGGCACCGGACTCAGTCGGAGGTCGTTCCTCCTCGGAGCGGGTGCCGTCGGGCTCGCCGCGTGCAGCAGCGGTGGCTCCAACAACGCCGGGTCGAGCGGCTCCAACGGCGTCGCATCGGACCCGTCGGCGCTCACGATGATCTCGTTCTCGGATACGTCCGCGCTGCTCCCCGGCAGCCCGCAACGAGTCACGTTCGGGTTCGCCGACTCCGAAGGTGTGGTGCTGTCGAAGCCGGTGGCGCCGGACCCCTTGGTCCTGACCATCAAGTCGAACGGTCAGCCGGTCGGAGATCCCGTGACGACCACTGCGCACACGCAGGGGATACCGAAGGCGTACTACCCCGTCGTGTTCACGCCGCCCGCGACCGGTGTCTACGACATCAGCGGCACGGTGAGCGGCAAGCCGATCAGCGCTCAGATCCAGATCGAGAACAACACGACGGTCGTGGCGATCGGGCAGAAGATGATTCCGTTCGACACGCCGACGTTCGCGGACCAGCGTGGGGTCGACCTGTTGTGCACACGCAACCCGCAATGTCCTCTCCACGACGTCACGTTGCGTCAAGCCCTTGCTGCCGGGACGCCCGTGGCGTTCCTCGTCGCCACACCGCAGTTCTGCCAGCAGGCGATCTGCGGGCCTGTCCTCGACGTCCTACTGAGCGAGAAGGACGCGTTTCCAGGCATCAAGATGCTGCACAGTGAGGTGTATCCCACGGTCGCCGACGCCCAGCCCGAGACGCTCAAGGTCACCGACGTCGTCGCGACATACGGCCTCACGTTCGAGCCGGCCCTGTACCTGTCGAGTCCGGACGGCACGATCGTGAACCGGCTCGACACGATCTTCGACCAAGCCGAGCTCCACGACGCCCTCACGAAGCTCGCAGGATGACCGCAACACCGCTCGAGAATCGCTAACTCGACACGGCCTTCCAACCGATGCGTAAAGGCGGCAGACCTACGAGCCGACGGGGCGCGACAGACTGCCCATGGTGACGCAACACGAAGAGGACAAGGCAACGGGCGAACCCGGCGGCCACGTGTTCGACGTCGACTCCATCTTCGGCGTCCGCATCGTTCGGGACGCCGATCCCGCCGGCCACGCGGCCGAGCTCGCGGCGACCGTCAGAGGCGAGGTCGTCCGCGATCTCGACCACGCCGGTCGGGCGTTCGCGGCACGAGCCGAGGCAGGGCGAGCGGAGCCCGTGGTCCTGACGGACGAGGATCGGGCGGAGCTCGAAGCGGCCGCCAACACCTCGGACGCCGGCGACGCCTCGGGCGGCGACTCGAGCGAGGCCACGATCGCCGAGCTCGAGGAGCTGGCGGACGAGCTCGGCATGGCCGAGCGGATCCGCGAGAACACCGAAGCCGAGGTCGCCGACGTGCTCAGCCGGCGCCTTTCGGCGGCGAGCACTGTCGCGATCCACCCTGACGCGATCAGCCAGGCGGCCACCGCCGTCACGGATGCCGAAGAAGAGATCGCGACATGTGACACCCAGCTCGCGGCGCTCGGGCCCCTGCCGTCGGCACCGCGCCCGGCGAGTTGGGAAGGCGTCGCACCGACCCCCGAGGACGAGCCCCACACCACCGCCGACGAGGAGACCGCGGAATCGCCGGCGGTCGAGACCCCTACCCGGGTGACCCCGGCGCCGGCGCTGCCCGACCAACCGCGTCGCCGCGGCGCACTGGCGATCCTCGTCGGGCTCGTGTTCGCCGGCGTGGCGGTGCTGCTGCTCGCGCTCAGCCTGTTGATCGTCGCCGTCGTTGTGTTCGTGGTCGGTTTGGTGATCGCGGCCGCGCTCCTCCGTCGTGAGCCGGCGCCGCCCGAGGTCGACATCCGCGCGAACCGTGAGGCGTCCGAGGTCCGGGCCAGCGCGACACCGCGAGACCTCGCCACGCCGGCACCCAAAGCGCCCGGCATCCCGGACGAACGCACTTTCGCCCCACCTCGGCTGTCGGACGACGAGTGGCGAGCGCGCCAATCGCAGATCGAGCAAACGAAAGAGCGAGCCGGCGAGCGTTTGCGCTCGGCGCGCAAGCACTGGGAGTCGCTCGTCGGTCTCGGCGCCGATCCGCACGACGTCGACAGCATCCTGCGGGTTCGGGACCCGCAACTCGAGCTGGTCGGGGTCGCGTCGAGAACCTCGCCGACCGTCCGTACGGTCAGCGCGGTGCACCGGCGCACACTCGCTCGTTGGCGAGTCGCGTGGGCCGCGGTGGGCTACGACGATCCACCGCAGCCGGACGACGTGGGCGAGCACATCGCCCGACTTCGTACGTCGGGAGGCGCGTCGGCGGAAGCAGCGCGCGATCGCCTCGGGGCGGCGAGCGCGTGGCGAGCCGCGTGCGCCACGATCGACCGTCCGATCGTGCTGGTCGAGCCGGAGGAGTGGCTACCCGAGGATCAGCTCGAAGCGATGCTCGGCACACTGCCTGCCGGCGCCGAGGTCATCATCGTCGAGTCGGACGCCGCCGGAGCGGGCGAGTCCGGAAGCGAGGGCTAGAGAAACCGCCCAGCAGTTACGAGAAAGCAGTTACGAGAAGCTCTGGCCGCAGCCGCAGGTGCGTTGCGCGTTCGGGTTGTTGATGGAGAACCCGGCCTGCTGCAACCCGTCTTTGTAGTCGAGCACGGCGCCCTCGAGGAGCGGTGCGCTCGACGGATCGACGACCACCCTCACCCCACTGAAGTCGATGGTGATGTCGTCGTTCGCAACGTCGGTGTCGAAGAACATCTCGTAGCTGAAGCCCGAGCATCCACCGGGTCGGACGGCGACGCGCAACGCGAGCTCCGCTTCGCCTTCGGCCTCGATGAGACCCTTTACCTTCTCTGCTGCGGCATCGGTCAGCGCAATCACGAGGGATCCTCCTTGGGACGCGGCAAATCGATTCTACTCCGCGCCATCTGGGCCTCCACCAACGAGCTCGACCTGGCAGGGCGTGCGATCGACGAGCGTGTGGAAGTCCGCCACCTCCACGTCGCCGGTGCCGACGGCCTCGACGAAGCCCTCGACAAGACCCCGATGCAGGCTGCACACGAGGTCGGGATTGGCCTCGGCCAGCTCGCGGAACGGGCAGTGCGCGAAAGCGATCGTCGCGGTCTCTTCGTCGCCGGCGATCTCCGGGTCGAAGCCGAGCCGATCGAGCTCGCTGACGAGCGCTTCGATGCAGGGGCGGCGCTTGACCTTCGAGCCGTCGGCCCGCCCTTGCTCGCGGCCGGCATCGGCGGCCTCTTCGGCGCCAGCACCGGCGAGACCGGCGGCCCGCAGCAGCATGCGCGCGAGGATCGGGAACGTGGGCGGCTCGAGCCCCAGTGACGGGGCATCCGCCGCGAGCAGGTAGCGGTGCTGGGGGCGGCCGACCGCGCCGCGGTAGTCGCTCTGCACCTCGAGCAGGCCGAGGTCGCGCATCCGCTCGAGATGCGGGCGGACCGTGTTCACGTGGAGTCCGAGCGCTTCGGCGATGTCCGCCGTGGCGAGCGGCTTCGGGGTACGGGCGAGCTCGAGGTAGATCGCGTACCGCGTGTTGTCGCCCAACGCCTTCAGGAGATCCAGACGGGGCGCGTCGGCGGTCACCCGTCAAGGTTACACCGGGAGATTGCACGGCCTTCGCCGGTAGAATACGTCCGTGACCGATGCGCAGGCGCCCGAGTTGAGTGACGTGATGGGGGCGTTGCGCGGCGTCATCGACCCCGAGCTCGGTTCCGACGTGGTCGAGCTCGGCATGATCCGGCGTGCCGACATCGACGGTGCGACGGTCACGGTGACGGTCGCGCTCACGACCGCCGGCTGTCCGCTGCGCGCGCAACTGCAGCGCGACATCAGGGCCCGAGTCGGATCGCTCCCCGGCGTCGAGCAGGTCGAGATCGAGTGGACCGAGATGACGTCCGACGAGAAGACCGTTGCCATGGAGCGCGCTCGCTTCAGCATCAGCCAGCGGGTCGAGCAGACGTCCGTCGCCCCGACGACACGGGTCATCGCGATCGCGTCCGGCAAGGGTGGCGTCGGGAAGTCGTCGGTGACCGTGAATCTCGCTGCGGCGCTGGCCATGCGCGGTTTGAAGGTGGGCGTGCTCGACGCGGACATCTGGGGGTACTCCGTCCCCCGCATGCTCGGTGTCGACGGCCGCCTCGCCGGCGTGGTTCGTGACGATCGCAAGCTGATGGTGCCCAACGAACGCCCGGTCGGTGACGGCGTGCTGCGCGTGGTGTCCATGGGCTTCCTGGTCGAGGACGAAGGGTCGGCCCTCATGTGGCGCGGTCTGATGCTGAACCGCGGCGTGCAGCACTTCCTCCAGGACGTCGAGTGGGGCGACGATCTCGACTACCTGCTCATCGACATGCCGCCTGGCACCGGCGACGTCCAGATGGGCGTCGCCAAGCTCGTGCCGCGCACCGAGGTGATCGTCGTGACCACCCCGGCGCTCGCGGCCCAGAAGGTCGCGGTGCGTGCCGCATCGATGGCCCGCAAGAACTACCTGCGCATCGCCGGGGTCATCGAGAACATGTCGTCGTTCACGTGCGACCACGGCGAGAGCTACGCGTTGTTCGGCGAGGGCGGAGGCGAGGCATGCGCGCACGATGCCGGCGCCCCGCTGCTGGGTTCGATCCCGCTCGAGCCGTCCGTATCGCTGGGCGGCGATACCGGGACGCCCGTGGCGCTCGACGAGGGCGCCGCGGCGGACGCGTTCCGCTCGATCGCCGCCCGCATCGTCGAAGAGGCCGTCCCGCCCGTGGCGATGGCCGGTTGCAGCGCCCGCCTCCTCGAAGCGGCGGTTCACGCCCTCGACGAGCTCGACGACCTCGGCCGCTGATCCCCGTTCTGAACTCCGGGCCGAAACGGGCGCCATAGCGCCCGTTTCCATCCAACATTCACCGCGGGAAGCGAGATCAGTCGGTGAAGTCCGATAGGTCTGTGTCGTCCGAGAGAAGCGACTGCAGGTCGGACAAGTTCGAGACGCCGCTGTGGTCGAGCGGCAGGGCCTGCAACGTGACCGTGAGCTTGCCCGCCTTGCAGTTGCCCTTGTCGTCGACGAGGACGGGGACGAACTCGTAGCGTCCCGACTTGACGATGTCGACGAACGTCTTCAACTCGATGCCGGTGTCGCTGGCCTGATCCCCGAAGTAGATGACGTTGCCCTTCGCGCCGATGTCCTCCTCGCGGAGGTTGCTGCACGCGTCCTGGATCTTGTCGCTGCCGATCACATCGCTGGCGTCACTGATCTGATCAGTCACATCGTTGACGGTTTGCTGATCGGTCTCGACGATCAGCCCGGCCGTCTTGCTGTCGTCGTCAGCGTTCACCGAGACCGTGACCACTTGGTTGCCGTCGATGTCGAAGGTGTGCACGGTCGGGTGGTTCTCGTCCTTTCCCTCGTCGGTGAACGTGACGGGCTTGTCGCCGAGCTTCGCCGTCCCGCCGCCGCCCGAGTCACGGGTCAGGAGGAACGCGGCGACGCCGATGATCACGACCGCCGCGACTGCGGCCGCGACGATGATGGCCAGACTCGACCGTTTGCGCGCACCGGTCGCCGCGCCCGCTTGTGCGCGAGCCGCGACCTGCGAGGGGGGTGGCAGCGGCGTCCCGCCGAGGGGATCGGTTGCCGTGGTCCCCTGGTCGGAAACGTTGTCGAGCCACGCGTAGCCATCCCAATAACGCAACTCGTGCTTGCCGGTGGGATCGGGATGCCAACCCGCGGGATCGTGGATCTCCACCATGGACTGACTGCCTCGCAAGTGCCGACAACGATTCTTCGGCGACGCTACTGCCACGGCGAAGATGCATTGAGAACCTCCTGCACTACCGTTGCCCGCCGTGCTCACTGGGAACGGTCGGTTCGCGACCGCGGCGGCTGGACTCGTCGTGTTCGTCGCGCTGGTCGTGCTCCCCGGCTGCGGTGCGCCGTCCAACCTCGATCAGCAAGAGCAGGTCGCGTTCGCGCGCGCCTGCGCGAGCCTCATCGAGCGCAACATCGTGCAGGCGACACCTCCCGTGCGTGACCTCGCCGCCGATCCGGGCAGAGGCACGAAGCTGGATCTCGACGATCCTGCGGCGTTCTACTCGGCACTTCAGCAGTACCGCGGCCCCTCGACGTTCGACTTCCACGATCCGGCTGACGCCCTGGCCGCGCCGAAGGACCTGCTCGACAATCCGTGCAAAGTGAACACGCCCGCCCGCAAGTGACCGACGTCAGCACCCTGACCCCACCTGCGCCGGCTCCCGGGATCGAGGGCGAGGCCCCCCGCACCCGGCGCAAGTGGCTCGACATCGCGGTGCCGACCGCGCTCGTCGTCGGGACGGCAGCCACTCGCCTGCCCTATCTCGCAACACCCCGCGCCTTCGTCTTCGACGAGATCTACTACGCGCCGGATGCGGCCTCGATCCTGCGCTTCGGCGTCGAGCAAGGAGGCGTCGTCCATCCGCCCGGCGGGAAGTGGCTGATCGCCAGCGGCATCCGCGTCTTCGGCTTCACCCCCTTCGGTTGGCGGATCGCCGCGCTCGTCTCCGGTTGTCTCATCGTGCTGCTGACGTACATAACGGCGCGGCAGCTCGTCCGCGGCTACTTCCTACCCGCGCTCGCCGGTGCGGCGGTCGCGCTCGACGGCGTGTCGTTCACGACCGGACGCGTGGCCATGCTCGACGTCTTCCTCGCGCTGTTCATGACGATCGCGATCATGTGCACCGTCTTCGCGCTCACACATCGCGACAATCCGCGCGTCGTCAAGTGGTCTCGCTTGGGTGCCGCGGTGTCGCTCGGTTTCGGACTCACCGTCAAGTGGAGCGCGCTGTACCTCCTGATCGCCGTGCTCCTCGCGTTCCTCTTGGTCGCCGCGAAGCAACCGAAGGGTCGTCGGCAGGGCAGGGCGATCCTCGGAACGGTGCTCTTGCTCACGCTCGTACCGGCGGGGGTCTACGCACTGTCGTACGTGCCGTGGGTGGTCCACGCGGACAAGACGTACGAGCACCTGAACGACTGCCGCTCGAACGACGACTGCTCATTGGCGCTCTCGAATCGCCTCCGGCAGCTCATCGAGGACCAGAACCGCATCCTGCAGTTCCAGTTGTCCAGCAAGCAGGACAACAACAGCAACGCTGCCCCCGCTTGGCAATGGATCAACCAGCATCACCCGACGATCATGTTCCGCCAGGTGTGCGCGTCGGGCTTGAACCAGGCCCCGGACGATCTCGCGGACAACGCGTGCAGCGGTGCCGGCGACGGCAAGGTGACGGAGATCGTCGCGGTGTCGAACCCGATCGTGTGGTTCACCGCGATGGGCGCGGGAGTCGTGCTGATCGGCCTCGTCATCTGGCGGCGCGACCTCACGCTCCTCTTCCTGCTGCTCGCCGGCGTCTACCAGTGGCTGTTCTGGGCGGTCAACGACCGCCACTCGTACAGCTTCTACATCGCGCCGTTGATCCCCGTGTTCGCACTGTGGATCGCCGTCGCGTTCGCGCAACGTTGGCTGCGATGGATCGCGCCCGTTTTCGCGGTGCTGCTCGTGGTGTCGTTCGCGTTCTACTACCCGATCTGGGCCGGACGTCCGCTGACGCCCGACCAGGTGCGAGCGCGTGAGTACTGGTTGGCGTATTGACCGCGGTCACCGAGGAGCGGTCACCCTGGACGATCGTGCGCCGCATCGCGCTCGCGGCCTACGCCGTCGTGCTGTTCCTCTGGTGCGAGCGCAACGGCGTGCCGATCGGGCACGACTACATCTTCCTGTGGATCATGCTCGGGTTGGCGTGCGCGTGCATCGGCCGTTCATGGATGTCGATCGTGCACCTGTTGATCGACTGGGGACCGTTCCTGCTCGTCGTCATCGCCTATGACCTTTCGCGGGGTTGGGCCGACAGCGCTGGGTTCCCCGTGCACTACACACCGCAGATCGACGTCGACAAGTTCTTGTTCTTCGGGCACGTGCCGACCGAGTGGTTGCAGGCCAACTGGTACCACACGACGTTCTTCACCTCGGTCAGCCTCACGGGCAAGGTGTCGTCGGGATTGCATCCCGGGGTGCCGGTGCAGTGGTGGGAGGTGGTCTTCGACCTCACGTACCTGTCGCACTACCTCGCGTCGTTCATCCTCGCCGGCTTCCTCTGGGTGAAGTCGCGCAAGCGGTTCCAGGCATATGCCCGTCGGTTCTCGACCCTGAGCGCGTTCGGGTTCGTGACCTACGTCTTCTTCCCCGCCGCGCCTCCCTGGCTGGCCGGCCAGAACGGCTACCTGGCGCCGACGGTCGGCCGCGTCGGTGGACGGGGCTTCACGTGGTTGCACCTCCACACCATCCGCAACCTCATCGACACCGGAACCCGGACGACGAACCTTGTCGCTGCGGTTCCGTCGCTCCACGCGGGCTACGCGACGCTGATCGCGATCACGTTGTGGTGGAGCGTTCCGAGGTGGTGCCGCCCGTTCCTCGCGATCTATCCCGCGTTGATGGGGCTGATGCTCGTCGCCTCGGGCGAGCACTACGTCGTCGACATCATCCTCGGCGTCATCTATGCCTTCGCCGCCCACTTCCTCTGGAACTACATCGAGCGTTGGTGGGAGGGCCGCAAGGAGTCGAAGGCGCCGGTCAGTCCGTCATCCGAAGCGCTACAGCCGGCTTGACCCGGCTCGCCTGCGTGGCGGGCGCGCTCACGGCGAGCAAGGACGCGAGCAGCGCGGCGACGCTCAGCGAGACGAGCGTCGTCCACGGAACGGTGAACGGCAGCGACTCGCCACCGAATGTGGACGAGCTGCCGAGCACCGAGAAACCCGTGACCAAACCCAACGCGGCGCCGATGAGGATGCCCTGCACCGCGATGAACGATGCCTCGATCATGAACGCGCGCCGGACGACACCAGCCGGACATCCGATGGCGCGCAACATGCCGATCTCACGCCGGCGTTCGCGCACCGCACGCACCATGACCACGCCGAGACCGGCGATGCCGATCAGCAGACCGAGCGACAAGAACCCTTCCAACAGCGCGATGAACTGGGCCTGACCGCTCAACCGATCGTCGACGAGCGAGCCGAAGGTGTCGGCCTTGACGCCATAGGCGACGAAGGCGCCTTGCATGTGCTGCGCAACGCCGTCCGCGTCGTGACCTGGCTTCACTTTGACGTAGAAGCGCGAAGCCGAGGTCCGCTCGACGAATGTCGGGAGGTTGGACGCCGCGACCATCGCGCCGTTCTCCGCGGGATCGAGGCTGCCGACGAGACCCACCACGGTCAGTGGGTGCCGGCGGCCGGTGGCCGGGTTCACGAGCGTCACTTGCTGTCCGACGTGCACCGACGCGCGCGCCGGACCGTTGCCACCGGCGCCGAGGAAGTCGGCCGGCACGATCGCGAAGTCAGGCGAACCGAGCACCGCCTCCCATGCCGCCTGGTCCGTCGGGTAGCGCGCGTCGCGCGTCGTGAGCTTGGGTCCGCCGCTTGCCAGAAGTGACTGGTCGAAACCGGTGAGCGCCTGTGGCACCGGCGTCTGGTCCGCGCTCGTCTGGAACTCCGCGTCGGCGAGGACGAGAGGCACCGCGACACCGACGGACGCGTCCTTCTGCAGCAACGCCGCGTCGACGGGATTGCCGGGGTTGCTGTCGACGCGCAGGTCGAAGCCGGCGGCCGCGTCAGCGGTGATGCGCGGCGCTTGCGCCTGAAACACCGCGGCGAAGATGGCCATGAACACGAGCACGAACACGATCAGCGAGTACATGCCGAGGAGCAGTCCGGTCCGTACTCGCTTCGCGAGCGGGTTGGCGAGTCCCAATCGGGTGGCGAGCCCGCCGCCCGCGGCCGCCAGCCACTTGGTGACCCAGTGGAACTGCTCGTCGTTGGTCACGGCGAGCATGACGCCGGTGAGCACGAGCACGAGTCCCTGCACGAAGAACACCTGGATGTCGCTGTCGTCGAAGACCGACGGCAACAACGTGAACGCGAACACCGTGTAGGTGAGGACCGCGAGGCACGGCAACGTGATGGCCAGCCGTTGCGAGAGACGAGTGGCGAGCAACGGGACGGTGCACGCCGCCGCGAGTGCGGGTCCGAGCAGCGCGGCCATCGGCTGCTTCGCGATGAGCGCGAACGCGAAGATGACGCCTCCGACCACGACGCCCGCGATCTGCGGTCGAAGCGTGCGCGCCGTCCGCCGCTCGGGCGGCGGTTCCGGGGTGTCTCGGATGGCGCGGATGATGTTGAGCCGGCTGATCCGCACGCTCGTTCCCCAGACGGTGATCATCGCGATGCCGAGCCCGATGAGGAAGCCGGCGACGAGACTCGCCGGTGTCACGGAGAACCGCAATCCGACGATCCCCCGCCGGCCTTGGGCGAAGATGCCTTCGGTCGCGCGGACCACAACGGCGCCGACACCAATGCCCGTGACCACGCCGAGCGCGGCCGCGAGCAACGAATACGCGGTGCCTTCCAAACCGAAGACCCGTATGAGGTGCCGGCGAGTGAAGCCGAGCGCCCGCAACGTGCCGAGCTCGGACTTCCGTTCTTCCGCCAGCATCACGAAGATGTTGATCAGCAGCAGGACGCCTGCCACCACGGCGAAGCTGCCGATCAGGCCGAACAGACGAGTGAAGTTGCGGCCCTGGCGATCGGCGAACGCCAGCGTCTGTTGCTTCTCGTCGGTGAACTCGATCGCACCAGCGCCCGCGGTGCGGACCTGCAGCTCGCGGATCACCGCGTCGCTCGGACCGGTGCTGTCGAACACGCCACCGACGTTCGAGATGAGAACCCGTCCCTCAGGCAACACCGCGCCCGGAGGTGCAGACGCGGCCATCGCCGCCATCGTCCCGGGCGCGACGAAGATGTTCTCGGCCCGTGTCTGGAAGCCGGGATGGAACCCGGCGACACCGAGCCGCGGCGCGAAGTTGCGAACGGTGAACCTCCTCGTCTGACCGAAGGCGAAGACGTCGATCTGATCGCCGACGTCGACGCCGAGCTCGTCCGCCAGATCGGCACCGAGCACGGCTTCGTCGCCGGCGGGCGTCGCGCCGGCGTCGGCCAGTCCGGTGTCACCCACGTTTCCGCCGAAGGCGCGCCCGGCGTTGAAGTCCAGCTCCTGCACGAAGGCGTCCGGCTCGGCCATCTGCTGGCCGGTGACGTCGGACTTGGCGATGACGGCCACACTCGAGGTCGTCTCTTGCAGGAGGCCGTCGGTGTCCGGCAGCGGCGTGCTCGTGATCCGTTGCACCACCGTGTCGATTTGATGCATGTCGTGCACCAACGCGATCTCGTCGATCGGCCCGAGGCGCGTGCGCGCTTGATCTCGGATGGTGGCGTTCAACGTGTCACCGACAACGAACGACGACGTGATGATCGCTGTACCGAGCAACGAGCCGAGAACAACGAGCAGCGCTTCACCCTTGCGCCGAAACGCGTTGCGCATTGCGAGCCGGACGATGACGACGGCGAGGCCGGGACGCATCAGGGTGATATGACGCGACGCGTGCGCGCCCACAGCGGCCTGATCGGCTCGTCGCTGAGCACCAGCGACGGCGGGCCGTCCGCCGTGATCCGCCCGTCACGCACCTGCAGGATGCGTTCGCCGCGAGCGCCGATCGTCTGATCGTGCGTGACGAGCACGACGGTCCAACCGGCGGCGTGCACTTCGAACAGCAGGTCGAGCACCGCGCCTGCAGTCTGCGAGTCGAGGTTCCCTGTCGGCTCGTCGGCCCACACGATCGCGGGCTCGGCGACCAGTGCTCGAGCGATGGCGACGCGCTGTTGCTCGCCGCCGGACATCTCTGCCGGACGGTGGTTGAGACGCTCGCCGAGCCCAACGCGTTCGAGCAGCAGGCTCGCTCGCTCTCGCGCTGCCTTGGCCCGCGTGCCGATCACGAGCAAGGGCAGCTCGACGTTCTCGACTGCGGTGAAGACCGGGATGAGGTTGAAGCTCTGGAACACGAACCCCATGCGCCGTGCTCGTTGCGCGGTGCGATCGGCATCGGACAGCGCGTGGATGTCGACCCCGTCGACGAACACCGTCCCGGCATCGATGTCGTCGAGACCCGACAGGCAATTGAGCATCGTGGTCTTGCCGTTGCCGGACGGGCCCATGACCATGACGAGTTCGCCGGGCGCGATGTCGACGTCGATGCCGCGCAGCGCCTCGACATCGTGGGCAGCCGTCCTGTACGTCTTCCGCACGCCCCGCGCAGACAGGATCGGCTGGGCCATAACCTCTTCGAAGGTACCTGCCGCGCTGTCCGTCCTCCGGTGCAGGGGCCGTCGAGCCCTCACTCGTGCATCCGTTCTGTGATCGCTCAGCCACCGGATCAGTGGCTCAGACGTCACAGAATCCCGACGCTCGCCTTTTGTGACGGCTGAGCGACCGGATTCGGTGGGTCAGCCATCAATGTGAGGGTTTGGGGTGGGCGGCGGTGCGCTTGGGGGTCCAGTCGGCGGCTTCGTCGTCGGCGTCGGACGTCGTGACGCGGCCGTCGGCGGTGAGCTTTCGCAGGTGCGCGTGCACCGTCTGCCTCGCACGCGGCACCAAGTCGTCGATCAGTCCCGGATACAGACGCGCCACGATCGCCTCGACGGTGCGGTCGCCGCACTGCACCGCGTTCATCACCTGGTCTTCCCGTTCGAGCCGGTGCGCGATGTACTCGTCGATCACGGCCTGAGGGTCGTCGATCAGATGGCCGTGACCCGGCGCGATGTACCGCAGCCGCAACGAGAGCAACCGCTCGAGCGATTGCAAGTACGCGGCCATGTCACCATCCGGGGGAGCGATGACGACGGTGGACCCTTGCATGACGTGATCGCCCGAGAACAGCAGCCGTTCCTCTTCGAGCATGTAACAGAGGTGGTTGGATGCGTGGCCGGGCGTATGGAGCGCCCTGAGCCGGAACTCGGTGGCTTCGATGCGGAACCCTTCGCCGATCTCGGCGTCGACCTCGAGTCCGTCGCGCGACGTGTACGCCAGCACTTCCGCACCGGTCCGCTCCTTCAGGGGAGCGGCACCGGGGAAGTGATCGGGATGGGTGTGGGTGCACAAGATCCAGCGGATGCGATCGCCACCGCAACCGACGATCGCGTCGATGTGCGCTTCGTCTTCAACCGCGGGATCGATGACGGCGACTTCGTCGATGCCGACGAGGTACGTGTTCGTTCCCGGTCCGGTCATCACACCGGGGTTCGGTGCGAGCACACGCCGGACCATCGGACTGAGCGCCGACGCCACGCCCGTGACCAAGGGCTTCGGCGGCGGCCGCTCGACGTCGGTCACGCCGAACCGCCCACGACGTGCGATGCAAACACGTCACCGATGCGGTCGTACGCGCCCAACGCCTCGAGGGTGTATCGCGTCGGCTCGATCAGCTCCACCGTTCCAGCGCTCGCGGCAGCGAGGACGTCCGCTGGTCGTGTCCAGAGCCCTTCGGTTGTCTCCCGACCGTCGTGGCTCGGGTTCTGGCTGGGCGGCGCGGGCGCGACGAAGAACCGCGTGTCGAAGCGGCGCGGCGGGCCGATCGGCGTGATCCAGTGTCCGAACGGCATGAGCAGGTCGACGGCGAGCGTGAGCGATTCGGACGTGCAGACGTCGCAGAGCACGCATTCACCGGCGTTCAAGGCGTCGCGATGCTTCGTGTACCGGTCGACGTCGGTGACGAGCTCGCCGTCCGAACGCGCGAGCAGAAGGCCGGCTTCCTCGAAGCATTCACGGGCGGCGGCGACGAAGTAGCCGAGTCCGCCATCCGTCACGCCCAGCAGCGCCGATGCGGCGACGTCGTCGAGGCCGTCACAGCACGCTTCGGTGCCTGCAGATCGGTCGGCTTCGTCGAGTGCACCGCCGGGAAAGACGTGCGCGCCGGGCGAGAACACCGCGTCGACCGTGCGCCGGACCATGAACACCTCGAGTCCTTCGTCGCCGTCGCGCACGACCGCCACCGTGGCCGCTTCACGCACGGGCACGTCGTGCGCCGCGGTCAAGGCTCGAGCTCGGGCGGTTGCTTCGGGTCACGGCGAGTCGGGTCGGCATCGTGCGAACCGACATCACGGAAGTCGACGTCGCGAAACTCGACACGCCGCCCGACGCCGTCGACGAAGCGCGCGGCGAATGACGTCCGCCGGGTGAAGCTGCGCATGAGCAACGCGCGGATGCCCCACCGCACGGGCGGCAGCAAGAGCAGCAGACCAGCGACGTCGGTGATGAAGCCCGGTGGGATCAGCAGGATGCCGGCGAAGAGGATCAGGAAGCCGTCGACCAGCTCGCGGTGGGGTACGCCGCCCTGGTCGATCGTGGCCCGGAGCCGGCCCAGCAGCGCGAGGCCCTGCCGCTTCACGAGCCAGATGCCGATGACCGTGATCGCGAAGAGCAAGAAGATGGTCTGCAGGACGCCGACGGCCGACGCGACCTCGACGATCACCCACAGCTCGGCGATGGCCAGCACCACCAAGAGGGCGAACATCCGTCAAGCGTACCGTTGGCTACCGTCTGCCCGATGGGGCTGGACGAGGGCTCGACCGAGGCTCCAGAGGCTCCGAAGGCCGAAGGGCGGCACCGCGCAAACCGCGAGCGCCGGCTCGTTCCGAGGACTGCACTCGGCTTGTCGGCACTGCTGTTCTTCATGGGCATCGCGGCCGCCCTCAGCGGCGCGGTGTTGTACGCCTACTACGAGAATCGGCAAGAGCAGACGGTCAGCAAGGTCGACAACTTCGTGGGCGGGTTCGGCGATCAGCTCGATGCGGCGAAGAAGGAAGTGCAGGACGAAGGCGACCGCGCGAAGCAGGACGTCCACAACCAGCTCGACGAGTTGCAGAAGTTCGCGGCGAGCGGCGACACGCTGACCGGTTTGCTCAACAAGGCCGCGCCCTCTGTTTGGTTCGTGAACACGCTCGACCAAGCCGGAGCACCATCGGTCGGATCGGCGTTCGTCGTGTTCTCCGACAGCCAGACCTCGTTCCTGCTGACCTCGTACACGACCGTGCAGGCGGCGACACAACAACCCGGTCCGGCGGTAACGCTGCGCAAACAGGGTCAAGGCGATCTCACCGCGACCGTGTTCACGTGGGATCCGACACATGACCTCGCGCTGTTGAGCGTGACGCGACCGAGCCTTCCCGCGCTTCCTTGGGAGAGCGCCGGCACACCTCCGAAGATCGGCGACCGGGTCTTCGCCATCTCGGGACTCGGCTCGACCGGCGCGGCGATCACACAAGGCTTCGTCGCCGACGTCGCCGCGGACGGCCTGCAGCACGACGCGCCGGTCGGCCCCCAGTTCCAGGGCGGCCCGCTGCTCGATTCCGACGGCAACGTCGTCGCCGTCGCTTCACGCACGTACGCACCGCTCGGCTTCCAACCCGACGCGGTGTACTTCGCCCCGCTCATCCGCCTGTCGTGCTCGTCCGTGCTCAAGTGCCCGGACGGGAGCCCGCAGCCAGGCGGGTAGCCGTCAGTTGCCGAGAACCGTCGATGGTGGCACGACGGTCGACGAAGGATGCGGTGTCGTCGTGGATGTCGTGGTGCTCGTCGACGTCGTGGGCGCAGCCGCGTCCGGCGGCGCGACGTCGTATGCATAAGGAGCCTCCCCGGGAACGCCGGCCGGATACCGGCGCGGTCCCGGGTCGAACCCGTTGCGTGCGTCGCGCTTCGCGGCATCGGCGAAGGTCTGGATCGGCGCAGGCTGGTTGAAGTCGGTGACGGGCACGCCGACGAGCGCGCGCTTCATGTATCGCTGCCACGTCGAAGCCGGGATCGTGCCGCCCGTGACTTCACGCACGCCGTTGATGTTGTGCATCCCGCACTGCGGTCCTGCGCCGCAGTGGAGGTGACCCATCCACACCGCGGTCGACAGCGTCGGCGTGTAGCCCACGAACCATGCGTTGGCTGCGTCCTCGGCGGTGCCCGTCTTGCCGGCGGCCGGTTGGCCACCGAGCCCTTTGCCCCCGGCGGTGCCGGAGACGAGCACGCCACGCAGCACGTCGGTGACGTTGTCGGCGACGACGTCCGACACGACTGGTTGCGCGTTTTCGGCGGCGTGTGTGTTGTCGATGATGAGCTTGCCGTCCGGTCCGAACACCTGCAGCACCGGTGTGGGCGCGGCGCGCTTGCCATGGTTGGCGAACACGCCGTACGCGGACGCCATCTGCAACGGCGACACGTCGATGACACCGAGGGCGACGCTGGCGCCGTACTTCGAAGGGTCGTACGTCGGCATGTCGGCGCCGAGCCGCTGCGCCATGGCCATCGTCTTGTCGACGCCCGTGTCGAGCACGAGGCGCGCGTACACACCGTTCACGCTCTGCCACGTCGCGTGCCGCAGGTCGAGTTTGCCGAAGGACTCACCGCCGTAGTTCTGGATCGTCGTGCCGTCGGGCAGCTTCAGCGGCGCGCCCGAGTACACCTTCGACGGTTGCACGCCTTGCTCGAACGCTGACGCCAGCACGAACGGTTTGAATGACGATCCCGGTTGCCGGGGCGCGAGCGCGGTGTTGACCTGCGAGAACCCATAATCACGGCCACCGACCATGGCTTTGACAAACCCCGTCGGGGGCTCGACCGACACGAGCGACATCTGCAGCTCCGGGTCGTTGTTGGCCATCGTCCTCGCCACTTCGTCCTGCGCTGCTTGTTGCATGCGCGGGTCGAGCGTCGTGACGACACGAAGGCCGCCCTGGTCGAGGAGCGGGCACGCGTTCGGTTGGCATCCCGGCAGGTTGGCTTCGAGCCACGAGTGGACGTACTCGGTGAACCACGGCTGGGTCGACTGCTGCTGCTCCGGTGGGTAGATGATCGTTGCCGGTCCCGGCGGTGGGCCGTTGACCGCGAGCCACACGGGCACTTGCAGCGTCAGGTCGTGCACCGCTTGGGTGATGCGACCTTGTTGGAGCATCTCGTCGAGCACGAGCTTGCGTCGTTGCTCGGCGACCACCGGATCCACCAGCGGCGAGTACTTGCTGGGCGACGGGATGACCGCGGCGAGCAGCGCCGCTTGGGACAGGTTGAGCTGGCTGACAGGCGTGCGGAAGTACGTCTCCGAGGCCGCGCCGACGCCGTACGAGCCGCTGCCGAAGTAGATGGTCGACAGGTACCGGAACAGGATGGTGTCCTTGTCGAGCTGGCGGTCGAGCTGGCCCGCGATGATCGCCTCCCGCACCTTCCGGCCGATGCTGCGCTCACCGTTGGTGAACACGTTCTTGACGTACTGCTGCGTGATCGTCGAGCCGCCCTGCACGACCGAGCCGTTGCTCAGGTCGTCCCACAGCGCGCGGACCGTCGAGCCGACGTCGACACCGCCGTGGTCGTAGAAGTGCTTGTCCTCGGCGGCGACGACCGCGTCCTTCAACACTTGCGGGATGTCGCTCTGGTTGACGGGGATGTTGGTGTCGAACTTCTTGAAGGTCGCGATCTCGTTGCCATCGATGTCGAGGACGTGCGTGACCGACGACGGGACCGCTTGATGCGCCTCCGGAAGCGTGGCCGGCAAGGGCAGGAAGATCAGGGTCGCGAGGATGATCACGACCGCGACCACGGGCGTGAGCAACGCGACGAACACGAAGACGATGCCGTGCCACAGCGATCGGAGCATCGCAAGCAAGGCTTGCACGCCGGAGCACCGACGCCGGTGTCACCAAGGGGTACGGCGAGTTACTTCTCGGACCTCCGGTTGCTGGCGCGATCCGACAATGCGGCGAGCCGACGGTCCCACGCCGAGCCGACGCCGGCCATCCACGCCGCGGCGTCGTCGAGCGGCTGGGATCGCAGGACGTACCGCACGGCGCGCCCTTCCTTCTCGCTGTCGACGAGCCCTGCGGTGCGCAAGAGATCGAGATGCTTCATCACCGCCTGACGGCTGACCGGCAATCGCTCGGCGAGCTCGGTCGCCGTGAGCGGGCCGCGTCGGCCGACGAGCGCGAGGACGGCGCGCCGAGTCGGATCGCCGAGCGCGGCGAAGACGTGATCGGGCGACGACGTCACACCAATGTGAATTGACGGGTGAGGCAGTGGCGTTCGAGATCGAACAGCCGGTCGTCCCACATGGCGCCGATCGAGAGGCGCAAGCTGGCGCCGGCAACGGACGCGCGTGTCTCCGTCACGGCGACCTTCGTGCCGCGCTCGACGGGCGTCAGCTCGAACACGACCCTGCTGGTGATGCCGTCGTCGGCGTCCCACCAGACGAAGGACAGCCGCTCGCCCTCGAGCACCTGCTCGATGACGGCATGGCGGACGGCCCCATCCGGTTCGATGTACGCGGCGGCACCCCCGGGTTCGAGATCGAGAGCGAGGGGCATGCCCAGCCACTCGGCCAGCTCGTCCGGATCCGTCAGCAGCTGCCAGGCGTCTTCGAGGTTCGTGTCGAGGACCACATCACGTTGCACGCGCATGGGCACATCTTAATGCAACCGATGGGTTGCACAACTGTCTTGTTGTGTGCAACTGTTTGGTTGCACATATCCATCCGCCTCCCCAACTCCGGGGAGAAACGGGCGCTATGGCGCCCGTTTCCATCCAACATTCGCCCATGGGCGCAAGGAGAGACCGTCATGTTGATACCGACCGTCATCGAGCAGACGAACCGGGGCGAGCGCGCCTACGACATCTACTCGCGGCTGTTGAAGGACCGCATCGTGTTCTTCGGGAGCCAGCTCGACGACACCGTCGCCAACCTCGTCACCGCGCAGCTGTTGCACCTCGAAGCCGAGGACACGGACAAGGAGATCCAGCTCTACATCAACTCTCCCGGCGGTGACATGACCGGGTTGTTCGCCATCTACGACACGATGCAGTTCATCCAGTGCCCGATCAGCACGATCTGCGTCGGTCAGGCGGCGTCGGCGGCCGCTGTCATCCTCGCGGCGGGCACGCCCGGCAAGCGGCTGGCGCTGCCGAACGCGCGCATCCTGATCCACCAGCCACACGGCGGTGCGCAAGGACAGACGGTCGACGTCGAGCTCGCGGCGAAGGAGATGGCCTTCATGCGTCAACGGATGAACGAGATCCTCGCCGACCACACGGGTCAAACGCTCGCGCGGATCGCGTCGGACACCGATCGCGACTACATCATGCGCGGCGAGGACGCGCTCGCGTACGGGATGATCGACCACGTGATCACCCATCGCGAGCTCCGCGCGATCACCGCCATCACGGCGTGACGGCTACGACGACCCAGCCGTCGTCGATCCGGCTCTCGTAGGTCGGGAGCCGCACCACGTCGTTGTTCGGCACCGAGCCATCGGTGACCGAGAAGCACCACAGGTGGTTGGCGCACACGACGTAACCGTCCTCCACCCAGCCATCGGCGAGATCGGCGAACCGGTGCGGGCACCACGCACCGAAGGCGCGCACGTCTTCGCCGACTCTGAACAGGACGACCGCGTGCCCCTGCACCTTGACGTGCAAGCCGCGGTCGTGCGGGACGTCGTCGACGCGAGCGGCACGCGATTCGGGCATGTCCCCGTAGCATGCCCGCCCGTGCGGCCGCCCTCCGTCGATGCGCTCGCCCGCTCGATCGCCGACGTCGATCTGCCTCATCCGCTGCTGGTCGACGCCGCCCGCGCCGCGATCGCCGCCGGCACGCCGGACGAGGCCCGAGCGCGAGCCGAGGCGACGCGCGCCGCGCTGTTACGTCCCGTGGTGAACGCCACGGGCGTGCTGTTGCACACGAACCTCGGACGTGCGCCGCTGGGCTTCGAACAGATGGCCGAGTACACGAACCTCGAACTCGATCTGGCGACGGGCAAGCGCGGCTCACGGCGAGATCATGCCGGCGCGCTCCTCGCTCGCGCCTGCGGTGCGGAAGCTGCGCTGGTCGTCAACAACGGTGCCGCGGCGGTGTTGCTCGCGCTCGCCGCGCTCGCCCGTGACCGCGCCGTCGCGGTGTCACGGGGCGAGCTGGTAGAGATCGGCGGCGGCTTCCGCATCCCCGAGGTGATGGAGGAGTCAGGCGCGCGCCTGATCGAGGTCGGCACGACCAATCGCACGCGCGTCACCGACTACCAGAAGGTCGCGGGCGACGTCGCGCTCGTCCTCAAGGTGCACCAGTCGAACTACCGCATCACCGGATTCACCGAGGACGCCCCCATCGAGCCGCTAGCCGCACTCGGACCACCGGTCCTCGTCGACCTCGGATCCGGACTTCTCGACGCGAGCTGCCCGTGGCTCACGGGCGGACCTCCAGTGTGGTTGCGCGACGAACCGGCCGTTCGCCAGACGCTCGACGCAGGCGCGTCACTGGTGGTGTTCTCCGGCGACAAACTGCTCGGCGGACCGCAGGCGGGGGTGCTCGTCGGTCGCGCCGACCTCGTCGATGCATGCCGCGCGTCATCCGCTCTATCGCGCGTTGCGACCGGGCGGACTCGTGCTCGGGGCCCTGCAAGACGTCGCTCTCGCGTATCTCGCGCGCGACGGCGCGGCGTTGCCGTTCTGGCGGATGGCGACCGTGCCGGTCGACAGCTTGCGCGCGCGCGCCAGTGCGCTCGGCGTCGGAACGGTCGTCGACTGTGCATCGGTGACCGGGGGCGGGACGGTTCCCGGTGTCGAGATCCCGTCGGTCGGTGTCGCCGTCGACGGCGATGTCTCGAGCTCGCTGCGAGCCGCGCACCCGAAACCGATCGTCGCCCGCGTCGACGAGAACCGCACGGTGCTCGACCTTCGCGCCGTCGACCCCGAAGACGACTCTCTCCTTCGTACCGAACTGGAATCTCTCTCATGAGCGCACTCTTCACCGCAGCCGGACCGGACACCTGGCTGCCCACCGATTTCGCTCGCGGACCGTGGGACCCGAACGCGCTCCACGGCGGTCCGGCCGCGGCACTGCTGGCACGCGCCGTCGAGCCGCTGCTCGATCCGCTGCAACCGGCGCGCCTCACCGTCGAGCTCCTTCGTCCGGTTCCGCTCGGCCCGTTGCATGTCAGCGCGCGCTTGACGCGCGACGGTCGCAAGGTCCGGCTCGCAGAAGGCACGATCGAACACGACGGCGTGGTCGTGGCGTCGGCCGTCGGGTTGGCCATCCGCACGAAAGCGATGCGGGTGGCCGAGCAGGCCGCCGACCTCCCGCCCGGGCCCGAGAACGGTCGCGAGCCGGACCGAGCGCTCGACCCATTCGACGCCTTCCACAACAAGGGCGTGGAGCACAGCTTCGTCGGCGGCGAGTTCGGCGTACCGGGTCCGGCGACGGACTGGATCAGGCTGCGCTACCCGTTGATCGAAGGCGAGGACCCGTCGCCGTTGCAGCGCGTCGCGGCAGCAGCGGACTTCGGCAACGGGATCAGCGGTCTCGATCTGATGAACGACCTGTTGTTCATCAACCCCGACCTCACCATCCATCTCCACCGCCTGCCGGTCGGCGAGTGGGTGTGCCTCGATGCAGTGAGCCGTTACGAGCCCAACGGCATCGGCCTCGCCACGAGCGCGCTCTACGACGAGCAGGGGCCGATCGGCCGCTCGGTGCAGTCACTGCTTCTCGACACGCGCACATAGGAAGCGCCGAGCCTGTGCACGTCGTCGCGACCGCGGGGCATGTCGACCACGGGAAGTCGACACTCGTGCTCGCGCTCACCGGCATGGACCCCGATCGCTTCACCGAGGAGAAGCGAAGGGGGCTCACCATCGATCTCGGTTTCGCATGGACGACGCTCCCGTCGGGCGAGGGCATCGCGTTCGTCGACGTGCCCGGCCACGTGCGCTTCCTCAAGAACATGCTTGCCGGCGTCGGCGCGGTCGACGCGTGCCTGTTCGTGGTCGCGGCGACGGAAGCATGGAAGCCACAGTCCGAAGAACACCTCCGCATCCTCGAGCTGCTCGGTATCGCGCACGGCGTCATCGCGCTGACCAAGGTCGGGCTCGTCGACGACGAGGACGTCGAGCTCGCCCGTCTCGAGATCGCCGACCGCGTCGCCGGGACGTTCCTCGCCGCGGCGGAGGTGGTCGCCGTCGACGCGCCGAGCGGCGTCGGGCTCGGCGCGCTTCGGCTGGCGCTCGATCGCCTTCTCGCCGACACGCCGACCGCGGTCGACCGGGATCGCCCCAGGCTCTGGGTCGACCGCGCGTTCGCCGCCGCGGGTGCCGGGACCGTCGTCACCGGAACGCTCACGGGCGGAACGCTGACCGTCGGTGACGAGCTCGTCGTTGCGCGAGCTCGCGACGAGCAGCCGGTGCGAGTCAGGAGCCTGCAATCGCTCAACGTCGCCCACGACGTCATCGGACCGGGCAACCGGGTCGCGGTGAACCTCGTCGGCGTTCACCACGACGAGGTCCGCCGCGGTGACGCGTTGGTCCGTCCCGCGCAATGGCATCGGACTCAGATGTTCGACGCTTCACTGCACGTGCTCGCATCGGTCGACCACGACGTCTCCCGCCGCGGCGCGTACGTCGCGTACATCGGCAGCGGCGAGCATCCGGTCCGACTGCGAGTTCTCGGCCCGGGAACGCTGAGACCGGGCGAGGACGGGCTCGTGCGGGTGCATCTGGGTGCGGCCTGGCCGCTGATGCCGGGCGACCGGTATGTGCTGCGGGAGAGCGGCCGGTCAGAGACGGTCGGGGGCGGCGAGATCCTCGACGTCGATCCGGTCACGCGCGCCGCGCACGCGCGGCCCGATCGGTCGGTCGACCGCGTGATCGCCGAACGCGGCTGGGTCACGGCCGACGAGCTCGAGCGGCTGACCGGAGAACGCCGCGAGCCGGTCCTCGGCTCGTGGATCGTGGATCCATTCGCCTTGGACGATTCTTGCGTGCGTGTGACCACGCAAGTGGAGGCGGCAGGCCCACTCGGGCTCGACGTCGCCTCCCTCGACGAGCGCGAACGGGCGGTCCTGGATCTGCTCGCTCGAGCCGACGAGATCACCGTGGCCGGGGGCCGGGCAGTCGAACGTGGAGCCGCCGATCCGCTGGCAGCGCACCCCTTCGTCACCGCGCTCGTCGCGCAACCGTTCACGCCCCCGTCGCCCGCCGACGCCGGCGTCGATCCTGCCGAGCTGCGTGAGCTCATCCGCCGGGGGCTCGTCGTCGAGCAGGACGGCGTCTGGTTCGCGCCGGCGGCGATCGAGCAGGCGGCAGAGGCCGTGGCTGAACTGCTCGCCGCGAACCCGCAAGGCGTCACCGTGGCCGAGCTGCGCGAACGCCTCGGCACGACGAGGAAGTGGGCAGTGCCCCTGCTCACGCTGCTCGACAACCGGGGCATCACCCGCCGGCGGGGCGACGTGCGGATCGCCGGGCCGCGGCTGCCGGATCCGTGAGAGGAACAGCTCGCGCGCGTCGAACGGGCGAATCGCCCTGTCGCCGAGTTGGACCTGCCGAGACGGACGTCTACAAGCCGCGGTGAGCGAGGAGCTGCTTGCGCTCGACCTCGTTCAACCCACCCCAGATGCCGTGTGGCTCCTTGATCTTCACCGCGTATTCGAGGCACGCGTGGCGAACCGAGCACGTCGTGCAGATGGCCTTGGCACGGCCCTCACGATCGATCTTCTCGTCCTTGCGCTCGAAATGCGACGGCGGGAAGAAGACCACTGCCTGCGGACCGCGGCATGCGGCCTTCGTCTGCCACGCGTCGTCCGTGCGGAGTGCGCTCATCCCCGACCCCCTTTGACTGCGACGGCGACAGTACAACCGCCAATTTCCGCTGATCAAGGGTGAAATTTGGTTGACCCCAAGGTGATGAACCGGACGAAAGCCCAGGTCACGACGGGTGCGACGAACGGTGCTCCCGGTAGTCGCGCGCCGCACCCACGAGCGGCTCGACATCGAGCACCAGACCGTCGATCGCCGCGACCCGGACGGCATCGCCTGCAGGGATCGGCGTCGCCCTGTTCGTCCGGGCCCGCCAGGGTGCGCCGCGGACGGTCACGACCCCTTCCGGCGACACCGCGGTCGTGGCTTCGCCCTCCTCACCGATCATCCACTCACGGCCGATGGTCGGGGTGGAGAACCGGGCCCGCACCATGGCCGGCATGCCCGTGAGCATCGCGACGGTCATGCCCACGACGCCGCCGAGCAGGGTGATCCAGGACAGCATGATGCCGTCGTAGAGCGTGAGTGAGCCGATGACGAAGGCGACCGTTGCGATTCCAGTCCAGAAACGGGGAACGCCGGTCTGGATGTCGACGGCGTACCCGAACATGGCGAACACGAGGAGCGCGATGGCGATCGGGCGGCTCGGGAGCACCGCCAGGCCGTAGCAGGCGAGCAGGAACGCGCCCGCTCCGACGACGCCGGCAACGCCGACACCGGCCGTGAACAGCTCGAACAGGAGCAGCGCCATCCCGATGACGAACAGGAGGTACGCGACGGGCGGGCTGGCGACCGAGTGCATGATGCGGTCGACGAGCGAGACCTGGGCAAACTTGGTCTGCCCGGCGGGGACCTTGCGGGTCTCGCCGCCCTGCTGGATCTCGTTGACCGGCACACCTGGGATGCTGACCACGAAGTCGCCGATCGTGGCCGAGCAGCCCTCGGTGGATCCCTTCTGGCGGTCGCAGCTCGCCGGGATGTTGGTGTGTCCCGTCTGGTAGGCCTCGTCGGCGCCCATCTGCTGGCCGTCGATCTCGATGCGGCTCCCAGGGGCGAGTCCTCGGTATTTGGCTGCGAGGACGACCTCGGCGGCGTCGCCCGACGCCTCGGCGCCGGACGGACCCACCCAGATCCCGATGGTCACGGCCGAGTTCTGGACCCGGCTGATGAGATGGGCGAGCTTGTCGGCGTCGACCACGGCGCCGGGACTGTCGAGCTGCACCACGAGCGCGTCGACGTGGTCCTTCTCGGCCTGGTCGATCGACTGCTCCATGAAGCTGACCTCGATGGGGTCGAGGTAACCGCTGACCTGGATGACGGTGACCAATCCGTCGTTGCCGCTCGCCGGCGCCGGCGGCTGCTGGGCACCGGCGGCTGGGGCGAAAAGGCCCACTGCGAGCAGCAAGATGCCGATGAAGGCGAGCCCCCTGGGTAGATTGCGCACGCTCGCTCCGAAGGGTTGACCGTGGATCCAGCGCAGTTCTTCGCTGCATCCCGCCTCGTCATCGTGGCCGGGAAGGGCGGCGTGGGCAAAACCACCGTTTCCGCCACGCTCGCTCGCGCCGCGGCGCTGTCGGGCCTGTCCGCACTGATCGTCGAGGTCGAGGGCAAATCCGGGCTGGCGGCGTTGTTCGGCCGCGAACCGCTCACCTACGACGAGATCACGCTGTCGTCCGGCGGCGGTCCGGAGGGTGCCGCGGACATCCGGGGCCGGACGCTCACGCCGGACGACGCCCTGCTCGAGTACCTGCAGGACCACGGGATGTCGAGGATCTCGCGACGGCTCGTGTCCTCCGGCGCCCTCGACGTCGTGGCCACGGCGGCGCCGGGGATCAAGGACATCCTCATCCTCGGCAAGGTCAAGCAGCTCGAGCGCACGGGCAAGGCCGACCTCCTCATCCTCGACGCACCTGCCGCCGGCCACGCGATCACGTTCCTGCTCTCGGCGCGGGCCTTGCTCGACGCCGTACGGGTCGGCCCGATCAACAGCCAGGCGCGCGACGTGCTCGAGATGTTGACCGATCACGAGCGTTGCCAGGTGATGCTCGTGACGCTCCCCGAAGAGACACCGGTGAACGAACTGGTCGACACCGCGTACCACCTCGAAGACCGGGTCGGTGTGGCCCTCGGTCCCGTCGTCGTCAACGGCTTGTATCCCGATCTGCCGGGTCTCGCCACCGATCCGGCCGCGGCTGCCTCGGCTGCCCACACCGCGTTGCGCAACGGCGAATCGGAGTCGTTGGCCGCGGCCGCAGACTTCCGCCGGCACCGAATGGTGCTGCAACACGAGCAGGTCGAGCGGCTCGCGTCACAGCTCCCGCTGCCGCAGCTGCACCTTCCCTATCTGTTCAACGCCGATCTCGGAAGGAGCGATCTCGACGTGCTCGCGACCGCTCTCCTCGGAGAGATCGGTGCGTTGCAAGGATCGTCCCGGTGAGCCGGTGATGCCGTGACGCAACCGGAGCTGGCGCGTCTCGTGCGCGAGGCCGACATCATCGTCACGGCGGGATCGGGCGGCGTCGGCAAGACCACGACCGCGGCGGTCCTCGCGCTCGAAGGTGCGCGCGCCGGACGGCGGGCCGTCGTCGTCACCATCGATCCTGCGAAGCGCCTCGCTGACGCGCTCGGACTCGAAGGACTGAGCAACACGCCGTCGCAGATCGACGGCGAGTGGGAAGGCGAGCTCTGGGCGATGATGCTCGACACGAAGTCGACGTTCGACGACCTCGTGGTGAAGCACTCCGTCGATCCCGCGCAAGCAGATCGCATCCTCGGCAACCGCTTCTACAAGAACATCTCGGGCGCGCTGTCGGGCACGCAGGAGTACATGGCGATGGAGAAGCTGTACGAGCTCCATTGCGACAGCGACTTCGACCTCGTCGTCGTCGACACGCCGCCGACTCGCCACGCGCTCGACTTCCTCGACGCGCCGCGGCGGCTGACCCGCTTCCTCGACCACCGGCTGTACCGCATCCTCATGGCGCCGACGCGGGGGCTGATGAAGGCCGCCAACGTCGCCGCGCAGGCGTTCGTGCGGACGTTGTCGAAGGTCGTGGGGGCCGAGGTCATCGAAGATGCGATCACCTTCTTCACCGCGTTCTCCGGGATGGAAGAAGGTTTCAAGCACCGCGCCAACACGGTGTTCGAACTGCTGTCTTCACCGAAGACGGCGTTCGTGTTGGTGGCGTCGCCGCGGCGCGACACGGTCGACGAGGCGGACTTCTTCGCCCGCCGCCTGCACGAGGCGCACATCGAGGTGCGGGCGTTGATCGTGAACCGGATGCATCCGAAGTTCGGCGACGGCTTGGCCGAGGCGACTCGGGAGCGGGCGCGCACCCTCGACGGCACGGACCTCGGTGGGCTGTACGCCAACCTCGCCGACTTCAGGCTGGTCGCGTCCCGAGAGGAAGAGCACCTGCTGGGACTGGCCGAGCGGGTGGCGCCGGCGCCGATCGTGCGGGTGCCCTTCCTGCGGTCGGACGTCCACGACCTCGAAGGACTCGCCGAGGTGGGCGACTACCTGTTCGCGTAGGTGTGCGCGGTGTGCTCTGGTGCGCCAGCGCTCCGGTTATGCGGACGAGCCGTCGTCGACGGTCACGAGCGCGGTGGCGGCTGCCTCGACGGTGTCGGTCACGGGGACGATTCGATCGAACCCGGTGGTGTGGAGCAGGCGGGTGAGCGTGGGACGGCTGCACGCGACGGCGACGTCGCCGCCCGCTTCGCGAGCCCGGCGGATGCCACCGATGAGCGCGCCGAGGCCGGCCGAGTCCATGAACGGCACCGACGAGAGATCGATCAGGAGCCGGGGCGAAGCTGCGAGTTCCGCGAGACGTTCACGGAACTGGCCGACGGTGTAGGCGTCGAGCTCGCCGACGGGTCGGCAAACGACGTAGTCGGTGGATTCCTCCACCTGGATTTCGAGCACTCGTCCTCCGGAAAAGGTGCGGATGCGATTCCGATCGTAGCCAGCCGCGACAAAGATGCTTCCCTCGGGACGGCGCCGCTAGCCTCCCGCCGTGCCTGACGTGCTGGTGGCGGCGGACGCCGACTGGATCCACGACGAAGTCGAAGCCGCGCTCGCGAATTCCGAGCGTGCGGTGCAGTGGGTACGCAGAGGGATGGACGTGCTACATACCGTGGCGGAGCTCGAACCCGAGCTGGTCGTGCTCGATCTCCAGATCGGCAACATGGGCGGGATGGCCACGTGCATGGCCCTGCGGCTCGAGTCCGGCGTCGGACGTCTGCCCCGGGTCCCCGTGCTGATGCTCCTCGACCGCGAGGCCGACATCTTCCTGGCCCGCCGCTCCGATGCCGACGGCTGGCTCATCAAGCCGATCGACGCCTTCCGCCTCCGCAAAGCCGCGACCGCCCTGCTCGACGGCGGCACGTACACCGAAGGCGTCCCGGACGACGCCGGCGAGCCGCTCCGTCTGTAGTCGCCGCCCCTGAAGCGTGGTCCGGGTTTCCGCCTTCGGAGCGGGTTCGCCGGTCGGGTACAGTCGACCGCTCCACGGGGAGTGGCGCAGTTTGGCAGCGCGCTGCGTTCGGGACGCAGAGGTCGTGGGTTCAAATCCCGCCTCCCCGACCAACAAAAAGTGCTGGTCACGGCATGTGCGTCGTCGGCGGCCTACTCGCTGGGTAGGCCAACAGACCACAAACAGACCACATTCATTTCGCGCTCTGGGGCGTTTTCGCGGACGATTCGGGGCTCTGAGGACTCTCCGCGGACAATCGACGTCCTCGTACTCCGGGGGTTGTGGCGGGCGATACCGTCGGTATCGGCTCGTATCGCCGGGTCACTTCGATGGATGAACATGCCGGTATCGCCCTATCACGAAGGGCAGCCACGCCGCCCTCGGCTGCGCCGTCGATCGCCACACCTGAAGAAACCCCCGATCTGATCCCGCCTAATCTTTCGCCTACTTGCAGCGACAGGGGGTTCGGTGGCCACCACCGAGAGCATCACGGTGCTCTTCACTGATCTGGTGGGTTCGACTGAGCTCGCCTCTTCATTGACCCCTGAAGCAGGCGACGAGGTGCGCCACAAGCACTTCTCGGCCCTCCGCCAGGCCGTCGCCACCTCCGGGGGCACCGAGGTGAAGAACCTGGGCGACGGCCTGATGGTTGTCTTCCCGGCCGCGTCGGCGGCGCTGAGTTGCGCGGTGACCATGCAGCAGGTCGTCCACCGCGACAACGCCGGTGCGGACAGGCCACTCGGGCTCCGGGTGGGGTTGAGCTCGGGCGAGGCGAGCAGGGAGGCCGACGACTACTTCGGCGACCCGGTCGTAGAGGCGGCCCGCCTCTGCGCTCGAGCCGAGGGCGGCCAGATCCTGGCTTCCGTCTTGGTGCGGGCCAACGCCGGTCGCAGAGGCGCACACACCTTCGCCTCGCTCGGAGAACTGGAGCTGAAGGGCCTGCCCGACCCCATCGAAACCCTCCAGGTCTCCTGGGAGCCTCTCCAAGCCGACGCACCCGGATCGGGAAGGGTGCCGCTACCCACCCGCCTGACCCGTCCTCCCGCCGTCGGGGTCATCGGTCGGGAGAACGAGCTCGCCCTCCTGGATGCCGCGGCCAAACGTGTGACCAGCGGCGAAGGACGGGAGCTGATCCTCTTGGCGGGGGAACCGGGCCAGGGAAAGACCACCCTGGTGTCCGAGCTCGCCCGACACGCACACGACGGTGGGATGACGGTGCTGCTCGGTCGCTGCGACGAGGAGGTGGGAGCACCGTATCGTCCGTTCCACGAGGCCCTCTCGCATTTGGTGGCCCACGCCGACGAAGAGCTGCTCCGAACCCATGTGGCCAGCCATGGCGGGGAGCTGGCTCGCATGGTGCCCGCCATCGGTCAGCGCCTCGGCGATCTCCCGCCGCTCCAGACCACTGATCCAGACACCGAGCGCTACCTCCTCTATGCCGCCGTGGTGGGACTGCTGGAGGAGGCGAGCCGCCAGCGTCCGGTCGTCCTCCTGCTCGACGACCTGCACTGGGCCGACAAGCCGAGTCTGCAACTCCTCCGCCACGTCATCGCCAACTCCTCGGCCATTCCTCTGTTGGTCCTCGGGACCTATCGCGACGGGGAGCTCTCGGCCGCGCACCCCCTCACCGAAGCCCTGGCCGCGCTGCACCGGGAGCCGACCCGTCTCTCCACCATCGACTTGAAGGGCCTGGAGGACACCGGGGTGATCGCCTTCATGGAGTCAGCCGCCGGGCACGAGCTCGACGACGCCGGGGTCGGACTGGCCCATCAGCTCTACCGGGAGACCGACGGCAATCCCTTCTTCGTGGCCGAAGTGTTGCGAAGCCTGTCGGAGTCCGGTGACATCTTCCAGGACGCCACCACCGGGCGCTGGACGGCCAAAGACACCGACGGTCCGTTCTCCCTTCCCCCCAGTGTGCGGACGGTCATCGCCACCCGGGTCTCACGCCTCGGGGAAGGGCGCGACCAAGGTCTTGTCCACGGCAGCGGTGATCGGGCGCGACTTCGGCCTCGACCTGTTGGCCGAGACGACCAAGGTCGACGAGGACGAGCTCATCGACCTGCTCGACGAGGCCCAGCGTGCCGCGGTCGTACACGAACTCTCCGACTCACCGGGGCGCTACACCTTCTCTCACGCGCTGGTCCAACACACCCTCTACGACGACCTCGGCGGGACGAGGCGCACCCGGCTGCACAAGGCCGTAGGCGAGGCCATCGAGCGCCTTTACAGAGAGACCAGCAAGGACCTCGTCGGGGAACTGGCCAGGCACTTCCTCCTCGCCACCAGGCCCACCGACTCGGACAAGGCCATCTCGTATGCCAAGCGGGCGGGCGACGCCGCCCTCGAGGCGCTGGCTCCTGACGATGCGGTCCGTTACTTCTCCCAGGCGCTCGACCTCGCCGCCCACACTGCAAGCGTCGACCCACTGACCCGCATCGACCTGTTGCTCGGCCTCGGCACCGCCCAGCGCCAGGCGGGCATCGACTCGTTCCGGGCGACTCTCCTGGAGGCGGCCCGGGGGGCGCAGGGGCTCGGTGACACCGATCGGCTGGTGGCGGCGGCACTGGCCAACAGCCGCGGGTTCTTCAGTGCGTTGGGGCAGCTCGACGCCGACAAGGTCGACGTGCTCGAGGCGGCGCTCGACGCCCTTCCTGAGACCGACAGCCCCGAACGGGCGCGTCTTCTCGCCACGTTGTGCAGTGAGCTCGTCTACCACAGCCCGCTCGAGCGCCGCCTCGCCCTGGCCGACGAGGCCAAAGCGATCGCCCGTCGCCTGGGGGATCGGGCCACCTTCGTCGATGTCGTGAGAAGTTGCGCCAATGCCCTAATCGCTCCATCGACACTCGCCACAGAGTTGGCGGACACTGCGGAGGCATTGGCCGTGGCCCAGGACCTGGACGACCCGTTGGCCCTGCTTTCCGTCGGCAACGTCGGTTGCGAGCTTGCCGTCCGCGCCGGCCGGTTCGAGCTGGCCGGGGAACGTCTGGCGAATGTGCATGCGATGGCGGAGAAGCTCGGGCAGCCTTCGTTCCTGTGGTCCGCCACCTTTGCCGGCGCCGCTGTCGCCTTGCTGCACGGTGACACCGAAGAGGCCGAACGGCTCGCCGCCGCGGCCCTCGAGGTGGGCACGGCAGGCGGACAGCCCGACGCCCTTGTTTTCTACGGAGTACAGCTCATGAGCACTCGCGACGAGCAGGGCCGGTTGGGAGAGCTGGTGTCGCTCGTCGCCGACGCTGCTGAGCAGAATCCATCGATTCCGACCTTCAGGGCCGTTTTGGCGTCGGCACACCTCGATGCGGGCAACGAGGCGGCGGCCCGGGAGTTGGTAGAGGAAGCTGCGGCAGATTCGTTCTCCTTGCCTGACGACAACGCGTGGTTCGACGGGATGGTCTACTACGCGAGGGTCGTGATCGAGCTGAGGCTGCGTGCCCATGGCGAAGCGTTGATCACAGGCCTCGCTCCGTTCCGGGACCAGGTGCCGCACAACGGCCTCAACCCCCAAGCGCCGGTGGCGACGTTCCTCGGCGGGCTCGCCACCGTCGTCGAGCGCTTCGAGGAGGCCGAGTCGTACTTCGGACAGGCGGCCGAGCTCAACACCCGTGGCGAGATGAAGTACGCGGAGGCATACACCAACATGCTGTGGGGTCGGATGCTCGGTACGCGCAACGGGCCAGGAGACGCCGACCGCGCCCGGCCGCTGCTTGAGCAGGCACGGGACAGCGCCGCCGCCCGCGGCTACGCCATGGTGGAGCGTCAGGCAAACGCCGAGTTGTCGAAACTGTCCTGACCCCGACCGATAATCGCAAGATCGGCCGACGTTCTGCGTTGATCGGACCGACCGGAACTGCCGGAGACCGCTCGGGTACGGGTTCCCCGCACGTGCTGATCCGGGACACCGACGAGAGCGGCGGGATTGCCGGTTTGCGCGCAGGTTGGTCGCCGGCGAACTATCCGGAAACGCTCGCTGGAACATTTCCGTTGCGGGCCATCGGTTCGAGCAACCACGCGGAAGCGGACGGCGGCCAGCTCTTCGCGGACGTTCGGTGGACTGGCGAGTTCGAGCGGGTGAACGCGACGACGGCGACGGCGTAAGAGCGATTGTTGCAACAGGTTCGCTCGATCGCATGAGCGAACGGCACGTACAGGATGCTGAGGGTGCTTGGGTTAGTTGGAGACGGCGAAGAGCTTCCACGAGCCGGGAACGCCTTTGAGATCGTGCTCACCCCGGTCGTCGAAGTCGAAGCTCGCGCCAACGACCAGGTCGCGCACGGTCCTCGACGCCACGACTTCGCCGGGTCCCGCCGTGCTCATGACTCTGGCTGCGATGTGCACTGCGACCCCGCTCACATCATCGCCGCGCAGTTCGACCTCGCCGGTGTGCACGCCGGCGCGCGTGCGAAGTCCCAGTCGGCCGACGCTGCCATTTATAGCAATGGCACACGCCACACCGCGGCTCGGGCTGTCGAAACGGGCGAGCATCCCGTCGCCAGTGCTCTTCACGAATGCCCCCTGGTGGCGCGCCACCTCAGCTCGGCATACGCCGTCATATCGATCGAGAATCAGACGCCAGTTAGCGTCTCCGAGATCAACTGCCTCTCTCAGTTACTGCGAATCGTCTACTTGCGAGGAAGAGTCTTCGCGTACCCAACCCCCAGGGTCACCCACTTCTCCAGCTGTCGTTTGAGCCGCACGTCGCCCGAGTCGAGTCGTAGCCACCCGCTCATCGAGCGCCCCCGCATCTCCATCGCCCGAGCGTGAGTGGTGGCGATCAACTTGTCGCCCTCCGCCGGGTCGACGCGCACCATCAGTCCGCCCTGTCCGCTCGCGGCGACCGCCATGTTGCCGGCAATAAGGAACGCGAGCCCACCGAACATCTTCTTCTGCGTGAGGTCGGGCTCCTCAGCCATGAGGTCGCAGATGCGCTCCGCGAGCTTCTCGTCGTACGCCATCACCGCAGCGTAGAGAGCCGACAACACGATCGCTCGACCCCCGCGGAATCGGCTTCACTTCCAGTGTTGGTTGTCCCTGCTCACTCGTGTGGGCGGTAGGTGTCCTGCACCATCTGATCGATGTTCGCGCCTCCATACTCGATGGGCTCCATGTACAAGCGGCCCCACGCGATCTGGTTGTTGTCGACTCCGGTCACAATCACGCCCTGCATGCCAAAGGGTGAGCCGTCCCTGTAGGTGCCCTGCCAGCGCCACTCGCCGACCTCGATACCGTCGTGTGTTGTTGCCGCGAGCACGAGTTCCGCGGTGAAGTCTGGGACACCGGCGAAGACACCCTCCCAGTTCTTGCGAACCTGGTCGCTGCCTTGGAAGGCCCGACTCGGGTGGGCGGGTTGCTGACTGTCGTACTCCGCCGCGAAGCATGCAACGAAGGCGTCGAGGTCGTGTGCGTTCATCGCCGACAGCAGTCGATTCATGACCTCAGCCATGCCGGGCCTCCAGGATTCACGCTTGCTCGTTCACACAGATTGCCAGCGCCCGGGCGCCACCGCTGAGTCGGATGCGGGCCGCGGGATCGGCACGTTGCGGACGTTGAGATCGGCAGTTCGGCACTCGCTCGGCGTAAACTTTTCTCAACAAGAGAGGTGAGCGATGGCGCTCGTACTTTTGCTGTTCGGACCGGTCGGACTCCTCATCTTCCTCGCGACCAAGAAGCACAGCGTTGAGTCGACCATGTCGCGGTGGGCGAGGTCCGGTGTGATTGCGTTCGGACTCATCGGTGCGGTCGCAGGCCTTGCCCTCGGGCTCGCCGCGAACCCAGCGACCGCATGGTTCGCGGTATTCGAACTTGGGATTCCGTCCGCACTTCTGGGCGGACTTCTGGGGCTTGCAAGCGGCGCGCTCGCCAGCGCTGTGGAGCAACGCGCTGCTTGATTCGAGCGTGACCCGATCTCGCGAGTTCGGGCGCTACCCCGTCGATGTCGACACAGCTCCAGCAACAAGTCGTTCTGGAGCGGTCCCCGCACCGCTCGGTAATGATGCCGGCTACAGCGCTACGGCGCTCGCTTGTCGTCATGCCCGAAGTGCGCGGTATCGCTCACGCGCGCGGTACCACACACTCCTCGAGCTCGTCGAAGTCACGACAACGGCACGTATGCGCTGTCCTTGCGGTCGTGCGCGATAGTCGCGGGCCGGGAGAGGGTGAGGAGGGTACGGAGTGGACGACCCCGCGGCCGGTTGGGCGCAGCGACTGACCGATGCGGATGATCAGGCGTGGTTGATCGGCGCGTTCGTCCATCTCGTCAACGCCGGGGCCTTGGACTCGACGACGGTCTCCGTCGTGTCAGAGGAGGACCGGGTCGCGGCCGAAGTCCTGGTTTCGGGCGGCGTGCTGATTGCCGGGGCTGACGGGTTCTCGGTCCCGCCGGCAATGGCTGTCGAAGGGGGAAGCGGTCTGGCGACTCGCGCCCAGGGGTGGGTGTCGTCGATGCGACAACTTGGGGCCGTGATCGGCATCGTGGGTGAGACAGATGGCGAGGCCTGGGCGGCCTACGACGACGACACCCTCATCGCGCAGGGCCAAGCGTCCGCGCTGGGCGGCACGATGCTCGCGATGGCGGTCATCCCGTCGCTTGACGGGCTCGAAGACCGCTTCAGCGACGGCGGCGCCTTCTTGGACGTCGGTGTCGGCATCGGAGCGATAACCGCAGCGTTCTGCGCCGCACGTCCGGCTGCGACCGTCATGGGGATCGACGTTCTCCCCCGTGCTCTCGCGCTCGCTCACCAAACCATCGCTACCGCCGGATGCCAGGACCGTGTCGAACTACGTCTCCAGGGGGTGGAAGAACTGACGGATAGCCAACGCTTCGATCTCGCCTGGTTGCCAGCTCCGTTCATCCCGTCTTCCATCATCACCACCGCGTTTGGCCGTCTGCACGACGCGCTCCGACCGGGCGGTTGGCTTGTCGTCGGAGCAGGCCGCTTCGAAGGCACGCCGCTGTCGGTCGCAGTGACCAAATGGAAGACCTATCGAGCAGGGGGCACACCACTCCCACGCCAAGAAGCCAACATGCTGTTCGACAACGCTGGGTACGTCGACTTCCAGCAGTTGGCCACGCCGCCCGGCACCCCCACCTTGTTCGCGGGCCGAAAGCGTTAGCGTCCCGCAGTCGTGCCCCCAGCGGGACGGCCGCTCCTGTTGATGTCAATGTTGGATGTTGCGCACACGTGTCGCCGCGACACCCGTCGCGCGGCATGCGGTGTCTCGAACAAATCGCTGGTCGTGATGTCGCGTTCACCCTTCCCACGCGCACGTGTGGATGCTGAGAAGAAAGTCCAAGAAGTTGTCGCCGAGCGCTGCGTCCAGGTGCTTGTGGAGCCATGAGAGGAGAACCTGTGTCTGAATCCATCCGTCCGCTGCCCGAGCTCATCGACGTCACCACCGTCGCCAAGGTCCTCGGCGTCGACGCCCGCCACGTGCGCCGCCTTGTGTACGAACGCCGCATCCCCATCGTGAAATGGGCGGACCTCGTGCGCTTCGAACCCGACGAGATCGCGGAGTGGATCAACGCCAAACGCCGCCCGGCCAGCGGTCAATCTCCGATCGATCATCCCGGCGCTTCGATACGATCACTCCCGCGTCGCCGGCCCGCTCAGGCCGAGCCTGCAGGTCCCTCGCCGCCTCGACAGATGCGGCTCGATCAGTAGGTGACCGGCTGGGCGTCCAGTAGGTGGCCGGCGCTGGGCGTCGTTGCGTCAGAGGCCGAGCGGACGCTGGGAGGCTCGCTATCGCGATCCGTCGGGGTCACGCGCGCCCCCACATTCTCGACGAAGACGGAGGCTCGTGAGTGGGTCAAGGAGATCGAGACCGACGTACGGCGCGGCGACGGGATCGACCCTCGAGTCGCGCGGTCGACGTTCGCCGCGTGGGCCGACGAATATTTGCTGACGATCGTGCACCTGCGTGCGATCACACGCGGCGACTACGAGCGGATCGTCGACCTCCACCTACTTCCCGCGTTCGGTGACTGGCCGATTTCACAGATCGAACAGGTCGACGTTCGACGCTTCATTGCAGCGAAACAGGCGGCCGGGCTCGCCCCCAAGACGCTGCAGAAGATTCGGCTCGTGCTCCGCCAGATCCTCGAGACAGCGCGCGGTTCGGGCGCGACAAGGCGAACCCGTGTGACGGGATCCGCATGCCGCGCGCCAAGCAAGCAGATCCGGTCTTCCTCACACCGGAGGAGATCGAGCGGCTGGCGCGCGCGACACGAACTCCCTGCGACGTTCTCGTGCGCCTGGCCACGGCTACGGGCATACGACCCAGTGAGCTGTGCGGGCTGCAAGTCGGCCGCCTCGACCTTCTGCCAGGAACCATCGACGTCGTCGATGCGCTCGCCGTCGTACGAGGACACGCGGGAGCTCGGGTCGACGAAAAACGGCGTGCGCCGCACGGTAAGCCTCACGCGCTCGTTGTGCGACGACCTCGGCAAGCACCTCGCCGCGGCGCACACGAACTCGACCGAGCGCTCGAGCCCGACGGCTTCGTGTTCGTCGCGCCTCGAGGCGGACCGCTTCGCCGCGATCTGCTCTGCAAGAGGATCTTCGTTCCCGCCGTCAAGGAAGCCGGCCCACGGCCGGGGCTGCGGCTGCACGATCTGCGCCACACCTGCGCTTCGTTACTCATCCAGCTGGGCGCGCACCCCAAGGTGATCCAAGAGTGGCTCGGTCATCGCTCGATCACCGTGACGATGGACGTCTACGGCCACCTGTACCCGTCGCTCGCCGAGGCGCGGACCGAACGGCTCGACGAGGTGTTCGCGAAGGCCCGTTCGGTTGCTCCGGTATCGGTATCGGCGGTGCCGAGCAGGACTCGTTGACCATGTCGAGATCACTCCTCGCCAGATCTCTGTCTCCGGCGCCGGGGGTGCGTCTGACCATGGGTTCCGCGGGCTGGCAGACTGGCTGCGTGGCAGCACCGGCGCAGCCCCAGCTCCGTGGATCGGCGCGTGTCGTGGACCGCGCGCTCCGCATCGTTGAGAACGCATCGCACGCGCTGCGCCAGCGCCTGTTGGCCCGGGAACTCGGCCGGACACTTCCATCGAGCCACTGGGAATCCACTGCAGAGAGCGAGCCAGGGCTCAGCGCAGACGACCTGCGGCGGCACGCCGCGCAGGTTCGCGACGCTCACCGTTGAGCTTTCGCCTCATCGGGGTCGAGCTACTGACCCGCTGGTACGACATCGAGACCGATGCCGAGCGCCAGGCACGAGTGGACGAATGGCTCGCCGACCTTCTCGACGCTCCGTGGGCCCGCTCTCATGACGCGGTCCCCGGGCCGAACTCGCTGCTACGCGTCGCAATCGTGCCCGGAACCGGATGGGCGGTCGAGTTCCTCATCAACGACGGCGCGAGACAGGTCGAACTCAAGGGCTTCATCTCCATGTAGCCCGACGTCGACGACCGCTCGATCGGTGCTCGTCGCGATCGTGGTGTGGTCCGTCTGTGGGCTACGCGGATCGTCTTCCCAGCGAGGATTTGCGCGCGGTTCGGGGTTCCGGACTACTCATCGTCGTCGCCCTGCTGCGCGGACTTTCTCCGCTCAAGCAGCCAGTGGACCTCGTGCGTGTCCGGATGCCGCCACTCGCGCATGCGGTACTCGAACCCTGGTAACAGCACGATCGGGATCGGCTCTGGCGACGCCGGGGCGACCGCCCCCACGACGATTTTCCGCGTCAGCGGGGATGAACGGGGACTGCGCCGGGATCGGTGCCGTGACGATCTCCACTGGGTCTCCATAGGGGCGTGCCATGGTGCATAGGCTAGCACAGGCAAGCCGATCGGAATAGGCCAAACGGCTCTTATGGACTTTCTATGGAATCGTTATGATGCCTTCATCGCCTTCCGCCCACCCGTGCCGTCGAGACTTTGCCCCAGAAAGGCCGAGATCGGCGCGGCGGCGGAGACACCTAAGAGGAGAGGTCTCGTGAGCAACGTCGAACTCAACGCTGGCTGGTACGCCGACCCGCACGGACGCGCCATCCAGCGCTACTGGAACGGGGTTGCCTGGACGTCAGACGTCGTCGACGCCTCCGGGCAGCAACGTGTCGAAGGTCAGGACGGGACGAATGCCAACTCAGTGCCCAGTGCATCCGCGCGTGAGCACGGTGTCGTGATCCAGAACGTGATCCAGGCGCCCCAACCCACGTTCAGCCTCGGGACCCATCCTCAGCAGGGAAAGCAGATGTCCACCGCTGTCGTGCTGTCAGTGATCTTCGGGCCCCTCGGCCTCTTCTACGCCTCAGTCACAGGAGGCGCGATTCTTACGGCCATCACAGTTCTCACCGCCGGGATCGGGATCATCGTGACGTGGCCTGCCGCCATTGTCTGGTCGATCATCGCAGTCAACAACCGCAACGAATCACTCGCCCGACAAATGAGCGCGGCGCAGCCCATCCACTCGACCCCCTACCACCCTCAGGCACAGATCGCACCGCCGACGGCTCGACAGAACTGATCTAACCCGCGGTCAAACCCGCACAGATTGCCGTTCAGGACCGCATCGTACGGCGGCGGTCGTGCCGAATATAGGGCGGCTCTGAGGCTGGTTCACATGGCTCGACACATCTGGGAGCCCGGTAGACGTATCGCATATTCACGACACATACCTGCGGAAGTACACGGCGCACGGTCTCGGGGCACTGGTCGATCAGTCCTCGAAGCCGCAGTGGTGTCCGCATCAGATGAGCGCGGTGGTCGAAGCGCGGATCGTGGAGCTGTGTCGGGAGTGTCCGGGGTGGGTCCCCGCACGCTCGACCACCATCTGGGCCTGGAGGCTGTTGCTCCGGTGCCGGGACCCGGGCCGCTGGTACCCGCGTCGCCGCTCGCAGGGGATCTGAACGCCGCAGGCATCGAAGCAGTCGGACAGCTCAGCCCGAAGCTCGTAGTACCCTCGCCAGATGGGGGGATTCCGCATGGGCCGCGGGGATGCTGCGCCGACGCGAGGAACATGCCAATGACGGAACGCTGGATCAGCGCAGTGATGCCGGCGTTCAACGAAGAGGCGACACTCGAGACCGCCGCGACGAGAGTTCTCGCCTCGCCGCTGTGCGCGGAGTTGATCATCGTCGACGACGGCTCGCGTGACCGAACACTCGAGATCGCCGAAAAGCTCCAAACGGCGGACGACCGCGTTCGGGTCGTGGCACAGGAATTCAACCAGGGCAAGGGCGCTGCCCTTCGGCGAGGGTTCGCGCTGGCGACGGCTCCGATCGTGATCGTGCAAGATGCCGATCTCGAGTACGACCCCGCCGAGTACGAGGTGCTCATCGGACCTATCCTCGAAGACAAAGCCGACGTCGTGTACGGGTCGCGCTTCGGGACAGCCGGGCCACACCGCGTTCTGTACTTCTGGCATTCGATCGGCAACAAGATCCTGACCGCGATCTCGAACTCATTCACGAACCTCAACCTGACCGACGTGGAGACGTGCTACAAGGCGTTCCGGCGAGAGGTGATCCAGTCGATCCAACTGGAAGAGGACCGCTTCGGCTTCGAGCTCGAGGTGACCGCCAAAATTGCGCGCCGCGGTGTCCGTATCTACGAGGTCGGTATCTCGTACGCGGGTCGGACATACGCCGAGGGCAAGAAGATCGGCTGGCGTGACGGCGTTCGAGCGCTCGTGTGCGCCGTGAAGTACGCGCCCTTCAGGAGCCGTGTGCAGAATCGCCGGTGATGGTTTCGATCGACGCAGCCAGCCAGCGACCACAGGAGAGCGACAGCTTCACCGAACTTGTCGATCCGGTGAGATCAACACCGAAGCGCATCGGCTGGGATCGGTTCGACTCGCTCATCACTGCGGTCGTCGTTGTCGGCACTTTCTTTGTTCACCCGTTCGGGCTCCTGGTCCACCGCCCCTACTGGGTCGACGAGGCGTGGGTGGCAGCGCTCACCCGGTTGCCGCTGGGACGGGCATTGGCACTGAGCGCCGCCGCGCCCCCGGGCTGGGTCGCGCTGGTGTGGTTGGTTCCGGGACCCGTGTCGCAGCGAGAGCGGTTCGTCACGCTCGCATTCTCGATGCTTTCGGCGGGCGTCGCGTATGTCTTTGCACGCGGGTTGCCGTGGCGTGGAAGGCGCACCGCGAGGGTCGTCGCGAGCGGGGTAGCGATTGCCGTCAGCTGTGTTCCGATAGCGATTGTTCGGAATGATCTGAAGCAGTACACCTCTGATGCGTTCTTTGCGCTTGTGTTGCTAGCCATTACCCGATTCGTCGACACCAGCCCGAAGGCGCGAGCCGTCGTGTGGCTCGGCGCGGCAGCGCTCATCGCTGTGCCCTTCAGCACGGCTTCGGCTTTCGTCGCGGTCGCCTGCTTCACCGGTCTGTTGGCCACGGCGGTCGTCGCGCGTTGCCGTGATCGTGCTATCGCAACCTTGGTCGTCGGGGGCGTGGTTGCGCTCGGCTTCGTGGCCGTGTTCGCCGCGACAGTGTTGCCCCGCCTCACGAAAGGTCTGACCAACTACTGGTCGGACTACTACCTCACGGGTGGGCCACTCCGTATGCTCGATCAGGCGTGGGCGCGGTTGGACAAGCTCTCGTCGTTACTCGCGATGCCGGCGTGGTTGTTCATCGCGTTGTTCGTGGTGGGCATCGTGGCCCTCGTTCGGCTGCACGCAACCGCAGTGGCCATCGCGGTGCCGTTCCTCTGGATCGAGATGTTCATCGCGGCGCGGTTTCAGAAGTACCCGTTCCTCGACCAGCGCACATTCCATTTCGTCCTGATCCCGTCCGTCGCGGTGATCGCGATCGGCGTGGCCTGGATGGTGGTCAATCTCGCACGCAGGGTGCAGATTGCGGGCATCCTTCTTGCACTGTTTGTGGGTGTGCTGTTCGTCCACGGCCTCGCGCCGCACTGGCAACAGTTCGGCGTTCCCCACGAAGACGTTCGGACGCAAACGGCGTACGTCGCACATCACATGCAGCCGAAAGACATCGTCGTCGTGAATTCCAGCGGGAACTACGGTTTCGCGTATTACTGGCAACGCGACCCCGTGTCCGCGTCCAAGAACGCGTCGGCGCAAGGCTTCGTCATGGAGGTGCACAACCCCAACGTGATCGTCGCTCCCAACCGAACCGCCAAATCAGTGCTCGCCACCCTGCGCAAGGCGATCAACCGGGAACGTCTATCGGGCTCCGGCGGTCGCATCTTCATCGTGCTCACACACGTGTTGCCGGACGAGCAGGCGGCGTGGTCCGATGCCTTCATCGCGCTTCACGTGCAGCCGCGTGTGGTGCATCTCGGAACAGAACACCTGGACATCATCGATCCAACCGGTTGAGAGCCACCACGAGGATCGACAGGTCGGTCACGCTCGCTCGGCGACGATCGTCAGGTTCTTGCCGAACCAGCGGCAGAACAGTGGATCGAGAAATCGATTGAGCGGAAAGAGCCACCGATCGAACAAGCGCACCGAGCGCCGGCTGAGATCACCCTTCCGATTGCCGACGATCCGAAAGGCAAGCGACGCCACGAAACCCGTACAGTCGGCATAACGAGCGCTTTGCACTCGGTAGCCGTTCGATTCGAACAGCCGCGTCATCGAGTCCTTCCGATACCGACGGTAGTGGCCGACCTTTCGGTCCAAGCTGGTCGTCAAGACTGGAAAGGCCGGTACATAGACCAAGACGCGACCGCGCGGTGCAAGTACAGGCAGCAACCGTCGAATGGCCGCCGCGTCGTCCTCGATGTGCTCCAGAACGTTGAACGAAAAGACGTGAGAGACGCTGCCACGCGGGATGTCCTCGAGGCTTCGCCATACGACGTAGCCCTTCGACTCGAGCACCTGCGCCATGCCGTCATCGATTTCTAGGCACTCGACGGCATAGTTTTGTTCGCGAAGGACATCATCCAATGTCCCTATCCCGGCGCCGAAGTCCAAAAGCTTTCCCGTCCTGGGCAGGTTGGCAATGACCAGTTCCACGAGGGATCGGTTGTAGTTCTCGGCCTCAGCCAGGACGGCGAGGATGTCCAGGCCCGAGTACCGAATGGTCACCTGCTCGGCCGGATGCTCAGGGGTCATCGAGGATTTGGATGCTGGCGATACCGTGTCGCGAGGCATGCACTGACCCTACATGTGCAGGTACTCCTGCGGTTCTCTGTCGCACCCACAGGCTGACTGTTCCGGTCCTGATTTGCGTCGAGCTCTTCAGCTTGAACCCTTGCGACGCGATCAACGATCCGAGATCGGCCCCACCGCCGGTACCGCCCGGGCCCCACAATGTCGAGATGTCGTTGCAGTTCCGACGAGCTCGACGCGAAGACGTGCCAGCGGTCGTGGACCTGCTCCGTGACGACGCGATCGCCGCCGAGCGAGAGCAACACGACCGTCCCGTCGACGATGTGTACTCACGAGCGTTCGACGCGATCGATGCGGACCAGCGTCAGCTCCTCGCCGTCGCGGAACTGGATGGCGAGATCGTCGGGACCCTGCAACTGACGTTCATCCCCTACCTCACGTACCAAGGAGGCGAACGGGCACAGATCGAGGCGGTCCGTGTCGCCGAGCGCGGTGCGGGGTGCGGGCGTCGGCCACCAGATGTTGACGTGGGCGATCGAGCAGGCACGGGGTCGTGGCTGCCATCTGGTTCAGCTCACGATGGACAAGCGGCGCTCCGACGCACGGCGCTTCTACGCATCTCTCGGGTTCGAGGCCACCCACGAAGGGTTCAAGCTGCACCTCCCCGCCGAGTGACTATGGACAAATAGCTCTAGCGAGTCATTGTCGTGCACCACCTGATCTGTTTACGGTTCGATAGCCCCGATCGGGGTCGACCGTCGAGGTTCGGGGAGGCGTGATGAGGGGAAGCTGGAAGCGTCGTGCGATGGGACTGTTGGTCTTCGCCATCGCGCTGTTGCCGCTCGGGCTCGACGCGCACGGCGCCGGCGCGTTCCCTGCGGACGATCCCGTGTTCAACTTCCGTTTCCACGTGGACGCGGTCACGCACATCCAGAAGTTCGATCAGACGATCAACGTGTCCGACGGAACGTTCACGGGCGGGATCGACATCGTCGACGGCAGCGTCGAAGGCGATCTCACGCTGCCGACGACACAGTTCACGTTCAAGCTCGCGGGCGTCGTCCCGCTCGTTACCGCAACCGCGCAGATCGTGCCCCTCGGGCAGGTCACCGGCCTCGCGGACCTGTCGCACCTGCCGAACGTGCCGTTGACGGCGAACGCGGTCTTCAACATCCGCATTCTCGAAGCACATGCCGAGGGCACCAACGTGAACCTCGTCGGAACCTGGTGCAAGACCGCATCACCGATCAGCCTCACCCTGTCGTCGGTCGCGAGCCTCGGCTCGCCCACCACCATGTCCGGCACGTTCACCATGCCGCCATTCCAGAACTGCGGCGCCGCAACCACCGCGCTGACGCTCGCCATCTCCGGTCCGAACAACACATTCACGGCCACCGCGACGCCGTACTGACCGCCGCCCGCCGCGAACGGGGCTCAGGATTTGTGGAACACGAGCAGCAGCTCGATCTGGCCGCCGTCACCGACGGACGCCGGGCCGCCGGACGGGTTCGAGATGTTGTAGTCGGAGAACGTGATGGGGATGGTGCCATTCACCTCGAGGTTCGAGCCGTTGAGGCGGGCCTTGAGGTCGACGGTGACATCCTTCGTGACACCGTGCATCGTGAGCTTGCCGGTCGCCTTGACCGAGATCTCCTGCAGGTTCGCGGGGACCGATCCGAGCTGGATCGGTTGTGTCAGCTCGAACGTCGCGGTCGGGAACTGCGACGTCTGCATGATGCGTCCGTGGAACTGGCTGTCCCGCTGGCCTGAGTCGCTCGTCACCTTCGTCATGTCCACGGTGAACTTCGCCGTGTTCACAGTCGCGCCGGCGATCGTCAGGTCACCGGTGACCGCGTTGGTGCGTCCTGCTGCTTCGTTGTCCTGGCCGAACAGAACTTCCTTCACGCGGTAGCCGGCAACGCTCGAATCGGACGCCGTCCACGTTCCCTCGACACCGCCGACGAGCGGGTCCGACGACGCGCTGCCACTGTCCGCGGGCACCGAGGAGAACGTGAGTGGCGGCGGCGCGTCGGACTCGATGAAGTGGATGTAGACGAACGTGCCGCCGATCGCGAGAACGACGAGCAGCACAGGGACACCGATGACGATCCACAACCACCGGCGCTTGGCCCAACCGAGAACGGACACCGCACCATCGTTGCAAGCGAAGCTGGGAAATCGGTGGCAGTCCGCTGCGACTCCGGGGACTCCGCCGACTCCGCCCCTCGCCTCGCTCGCTCGCCGTCCGCATGACCTGGGAGCAGGCGACGCGGCATAACTTGCCCGGATGGACCTTCGCATCTTCACCGAGCCACAACAGGGCGCGACCTACGACACGTTGCTCCGGGTTGCGAAGACGGCGGAGGAGCTCGGCTTCGATGCGTTCTTCCGGTCGGACCATTACATCCACTTCGACGGCGATGGTCTCCCGGGTCCGACCGACGCGTGGTTGACCTTGGCTGCGCTCGCTCGTGAGACCAGCCGCATTCGGCTCGGCACCCTCGTCACCCCGGTGACGTTCCGGTGGCCCGGGCAACTCGCCATCGAGGTTGCGCAGGTCGACGCGATGTCGAGCGGTCGCGTCGAGCTCGGCCTGGGCGCGGGTTGGAACGACGACGAACACCGAGCGAACGCGATCCCCTTTCCGGACAACCGCACGCGCTTCGACATGCTCGAGGATCAGCTCGCGATCATCTCCGGGATGTGGAGTACGCCGTCGGGTGAGCGGTTCAGCTACGAGGGCAAGCAGCAGTCGGTGAAGGACTCGCCCGGCTTACCCAAGCCGATCCAGCACGAGTCGCACAGCGCGGGACCGCCGATCATCATCGGCGGCTGGGGCGCGACGCGAACGCCGAAGCTCGCGGCAAAGTATGCGGCCGAGTACAACCTGCCGTTCTCACCCGTCGGCAGCGTCGCCGATCAGTTCGACCGCGTGCGCGCCGCGTGCGACGCGGTCGGACGAGATCCCGCGTCGCTCACCTTGTCCGCCGCGGTCGTCGTGTGTTGCGGTGAGGACGAAGATGCGTTCCGGCGTCGCGCTGCGGCGATCGGCCAGGATCCCGACGGCCTACGCGCCAACCAACTCGCGGGAACGGCGACGGAGGTCGCCGAGCGAGCCGTGGCGTACCGCGATGCCGGCGCGCAACGTCTCTACCTGCAGGTGTTGGATCTGCACGACCTCGACCACCTGCGCCTGCTGGCAGAGACGTTGGACGGAGTCTGACGGAGGGGAGTCAGGCTGCGGTTGATGTAGCCGTGGGGGCAGCTGCTTTGGGTTGCGCCTCACCGGCGCGCGGCGCGTGGATCACGACCTCGACCGAAGCGCCTGTAGGCGCGGCGGGGTTCCAGGCGTCCGCCTTGTTGCGTTGCGCTTTGCGATGAAGCACCAGATGACTGTCTCGCACCGACGTGACATCGACGCGTTGAAACAGTGACGATTCCGTGTCAACCCTGTGACTGCAGCAACTTCCGGGGATGGCGACCGTCGATCATGCCCATGAACGGCGGGTGGATGCTGTAGCCGATCAGCTCTTGCAGGCGCGGAGGCAGCTCCCGTGCGCCTGTCGGACCGAGCGCCATCATGAAGTTCTCCTGCTGGCGTGCCCACGCGGCGCAGTACTGGATCGAGACACCCAGCCTGGCGCCGTCAGACACGTTGGCGCCGCCGGCATGGACGAGCGTTCCCTCGTACACGAGGACCGATCCGGCCGGCATGTCGGCCACGACGACCGGTGGAAGGTCGCGCGGCGGCTGGTCGCCCCAGCGGTGACTCCCGGGGTAGATGATGGTTGCGCCGTTGCGCGCGGTGAAGTCGTCGATCGCCCACATCGTGCTGATCGACACCGGCGGCCGCGGTCGGGGGATCTTGTAGAAGATGTCGTCCCAGTGGAAATCCTGCGCGGGCTGCCCGGGATGCAGGTCGATGGCAAGGGTCGCGGTGAGAAGGAAGTTCGGGCCGAGCGTTCGGTCCGTGACGTCGAGCACGAGCGGATCGAGGATGAGGCGATCGAACGCGCGCGACTTCGCCACGAGGCTGTACACCCGCTGCGTCTCGTAACCCTCGAAGGGGTTGCGCCCGCGCGGACCGCGCTCGAGATGAGGCGCAAGCGCGTCGCGCACGGACTCGATCTCGTCCATGCTCAAGACGTCTCGAACGACCGCGTAGCCGTCCTCGTCGAGTCGGCTGGCCACATCATCCGCGTTCATTGCGCCTGCGCGATGTCTGCCGCCCAGCGGTAGTCGGCCTTGCCGGCCGGTGACCGTTCGACGACGGCGACGACCGCGAGCGAACGCGGGACCTTGTAGCCGGCGAGCGATTGCCGGCAATAGGTCTGGACCTCGTCGAGACGCGGTGCACTTGCACCGGCGGCGGCCTCGATCACCGCCGCGACTCGTTGACCCAATCGTGGGTCGGGGACTCCTACCACGACCGCGTCGGCAATCTGTGGGTGCGCCTTCAGCACGGCCTCGACCTCCTCCGGGTACACCTTCTCACCACCGGTGTTGATGCACAGCGCGCCGCGCCCGAGCAACCGGATGGTGCCGTCCGCCTCGACCTCGGCGCGGTCGCCCGGCAACGAGTAACGCACACCGTCGATGGTGACGAACGTGGCCGCGGTCTTCACGGGATCGTTGTGGTAGCCGAGCGGCACGCGTCCGCCAGCCGCGAGCCATCCCGACTGACCCGAGCCGGGAACGACGGGCCGAAGGTCGTCGTCGACCACCAGCGTCACACCGGCACGCGCCTGGAACGCAAGTGATGGGATCGTGGGCTCGCCCCGCTTCGCGGTCGCGAGTGCCTGGACCGGTGCCTCCGACGAGCCGACGGCCTCGCTGATCGCGAACACCGACGGCAACAATTCGAGCAACCGCTCGCGCATCTCACCGGACAGGATCGATCCGCCCGACCCGAGCAGTTGCAGCGATGACGTGTCCCACCGTCCGGGATGTTGGTCGAGCGCAGCCACGAGGGGACGCGCGCCGGCATCACCGACGATGCTCAACATCACCACCCGCTCGCGCTCGATCAGGTCGAGGACCTTCTCCATGTCGAGATGGGGATCCTCGTAGAGCACGACCTTCCCGCCGCCGAGCAAGGTCCCGAAGGCGAGCCACTGTCCGCTCGCGTGCATCATCGGTCCGAGCGAAAGCGCGATGAACTCGTCCGGACCGGACTCGCCGGGTGCGAGGAATGGCGCGACCCGTTGCGCGGTGTTGACCGGTGCGATGGCGACGACGTCCTCCGGGCGCTCGATCGGAGGACCGCCGGGGTTTCCCGATCCGAGCGCGGTGAAGAAGATGTCTTCCTGTCGCCACACCACACCGCGCGGCATGCCGGTCGTGCCACCCGTGTAGAGGATGTAATGGTCGTCGGGCGAGCGTTGCCCGAAGTCGCGGTCCGGTGATCCCTTGGCGACGAGTTGCTCGTAGTCGGGACCGCTCACGAGACCCACGCGTCACCTGCGGCGGCGCGTACCTCGCGCTCGGTCGAGGGATCGCACAGCACACCGACCGCGTCCGCGTCTGCGAACAACGATGCGAGCTCCGCGGCGACGTAGCGGTAATTCACGTTGATCGGGACAGCGCGCAGTTTGAAGCACGCCAGCATCGCTTCGATGTACTCGCAGCAGTTGTGGAGGTCGAGCGCGACGTGATCACCCTGTCCGACGCCTCGCTCGGTCGCGAGCGCGTCGGCCAGCCGGTTGGCGCGGTCGTCGAGCTCGGCATACGTGAGTCGCGTCGCGCCGCACACCAGTGCTTCACGGTCGGGCACCGCGCCGGCCACGAGCTCGAAGATGTCGGCGAGGTTGAAGGTGGCTGCCACTACGCTCCTGCTCCTGCGATGACTGAGGACTGGCCCGAGGCGGAGTGCCCTATCTGCGGCACGGTCGCACCCGCTTTCGAAGCGGGCGGCCATCCGGAGCGCCCGCGACCTGACTGCCAGTGCCCGACGTGCGGGTCACTCGAACGGCACCGCGGATTCTGGTTGTTCTACCGCGAGCGGACGACGCTGTTCACGGAGGATGTGCGCCTGCTCCACATCGGTCCGGAGGCGTGCCTCGAGCGAGCGTTCCGCACCATGCCGAACGTCGACTACCTGAGTGGCGATCTCGATCACTCCAAAGCAATGATGCAGCTCGACCTCACGAAGGTGGATCTGCCCGACTCCAGTTTCGACTTCGTGCACGCGTCGCATGTGCTCGAGCACATCCCCGACGACGTCGCCGCGATGCGCGAGCTTCGGCGGATCCTGCGTCCCGGCGGAACGGCGCTTCTCGCGGTGCCGATGTGGGGCGACGAGACGAGAGAGGACCTTTCGATCACCGACCCCGACGAGCGCCGTCGACTGTATGGACAGGTCGATCACGTTCGGATGTACGGCCGGGACGGAACGTTCGAGAGCCGGTTGCGCACCGCCGGCTTCGACGTCGTCTCGGACCCGATCGTCACGGACATGAAGCCGGCATTACGTCGCCGCTTTCGAGTGCGCGGTCGCGAACCCATCTTCCGCTGCACCTGAGCGGCGAGCGACGCCCCTGCGGTCGAGACGATCGATGCCACTACGCTGCCGTTTCGGCAATGACTGACGACATCGCGTCGATGCTCGTCGGCGACGACGGGTTCGTCCCGAAGGAGCGATACGTCTCGCGGGCCTTCCTCGACCTCGAGATGGAACGCCTCTGGCCGCACGTGTGGCAGGTGGCGTGCCGCGAAGAGCAGATCGCCGAGCCAGGTCAGTTCGTGGAGTACACGATCGGCGACCAGTCGGTGCTCGTCGTGCGGACGGACGACGGGCGCATCGCGGCGCACCACAACGCCTGCCTGCACCGCGGCACGCGCTTGGCGAACGGCTGCGGCCAGTTCGCCGATGGCAGCATCCGGTGTCGCTATCACGCGTGGCGCTACGCGCTGGACGGACGGTTGCTCGAGGTCGTCGACGCGCACGAGTTCGATCCGATGCCCGAAGGTTTGAGCCTCGCGACCATACGGCTCGAGTGTTGGGGCGGGTTCGTGTTCGTCAATCTGGATCCGGACGCCGAACCGTTGCTCGACTTCCTCGCGCCGTTACCGCAGCTCCTCTCCGCGTACCACCTGGAACAGATGCGGTTCCGCGCGTACCAGACGACGATCCTGCCGGCGAACTGGAAGGTCGTGGTCGACGCGTTCAACGAGGCGTACCACGTGCAGGGCACCCATCCGCAGTTGCTGCCGTGGACGGACGACGTGTCGATCGCGTACGAGCAACTCGGAATCCACTCGCACTACGGCCGCCTGCCCGAGGCGCGCCGGCAGCTCCGCCCGAGCCCTCGTCTCGGCTTGCAACCGGGCGACTACGACGAAGGCCAGATCCTCGCCGGTCTGGTAGGTGGGCTCGGGCGGTTGTTCCTCGCGGACGAGCTCGCCATCGTCGAGGAACTGCGCTCGTCACCGCGCCGCGAAGGCATGACGCTGCTCGAGGAGTTCCAGCACCGGCGGCGCGACCTGTTGACGGCACGCGGACTCGACGTGTCAGAGCTCACGCTCGAACAGATGACCAGCGCTGACGACGTCTACTGCTTCCCCAACCTCGTCGGGCCGATCTACCCAGGCTCCTCCATCGTGTTCCGGATCCGTCCCAACGGTCTCGATCCCGACAGCTGCATCAAGGACATCTGGACGCTCGAATGGCCGCGAGCCGACGATGCGAACGGCAAGTGGGAGCAACGCTTCTATCCGGACTGGACCGAGAAGGATTGGGGCGAGATCTCGAACCAGGACTACGCCAACATGCTCGAAGTGCAGACCGGGATGAAGTCGCGCGGCTTTCGCGGGTCGCGATTGAACGCGCGGCAGGAATCGAACGTCCTGCACATGCATCGCGTGATCGACCGGTACATCACCGCTCCGACCGGCTGATCGCGCCCGCCGCGTACGAGCCCGATACGAGGAGGACCGCCGTGCCCATGGAATCACTCCTGTCCAAGGCGACGGAACAGATCAACGCTGGACGCGCCTTCGGACCCCCGATCGAGCGCGGCGGCTGCACGATCATCCCTGTCGCCTTCGTGTTCGGGGGTGGAGGCGGCGGCGACGCGACGCTCGATTCCGGCGGATCGAGCGGTGGCGGATTCGGTGGCGTGGCGTGGCCGTTGGGCGTGTACGTCATCAAGGACGGCAACGTGCGCTGGGTGCCCGCCATCGACTGGACACTGCTCGGCCTCGGTGGGCTCGTCGTCGCCCGAACGGTGCTGCGAATCCGCGCCCGCACCCGCCGCCGTCACGCGCTGATGTCGTGATCCACCTGCGGAACTCCGGGGAGAAACGGGCGCCAGAGCGTCCGTTTCCATCCAACATTCGGACGGGGGTCAGGGGATGAGGACGACGCGTCCGACGGCTTGGCGGCTCTCGATGAATGCGTGGGCGGCGGCGGCATCGGACAGCGGGAACGTGCGGTCGACGAGGACCTTGAGCCGTCCGGTCGCGACCTCGTCGATGAGCCGTTCGATCATCCGGTGCGCGCGGTCGCTGATGATCTCGGCGCCGAGGAAGACGCCGGTGAGCGAGTGGTTCCCCATCCCCAGCAGTGACGCGTCGAACGGTTGCGGATCGCGTCCCGCGCTGCCGACCGTGATCGCCCGCCCGCGGTAGCGAAGGCACTGGATGCTCCCGTTGAGGATCGGTCCGCCAACGGAGTCGACCACCAGGTCCACGCCCGTTCCGCCGGTCGCGGCGCGCACCTCGTCGACCCAGCCGGACTTCGAGTAGTTGATTCCCTTGTTCAGGCCGAGGTCGTAGAGGGGCTCGAGTCGCTCGTCGCTGGACGCAGTCGCGAGCACGGTCGCGCCTTCGTGACCCGCGAGTTGGATGGCGGCGACGCCGAGGCCGCTCGCGCCGGCTTGGATCAGAACCGTCTCGTCGCCGTGCAACCGTCCGAACTCGAACAGGCAATCGTCCGCGGTCCCGAACGCGACCGGGATACAGGCCATCGACACGACGTCGGCGTTGTCCGGGAGCACCCACGTCACGATCGACGGCACCGACACGAGCTCCGCGTGCGATCCGTTGAACATCGTCGCGACCACTCGTTGACCGACGCTGCGATCGGTCACTCCCTCGCCCACCTCGCGGATGGTTCCCGCACACTGGTAACCGACGATGTGCGGCGTCGATGTCATCTCGCCGTGCAGACGGTTGAGCGTGTCGCCGCCTTCGATGCTGATTGCCTCGACCTCGACGAGCACGTTGCCGGCGCCGCAGGCCGGATCAGGGACGTCCTCGTACCTGAGGACGTCCGGAGCGCCAGTCTCGTAGTACACCGCTGCCTTCATGGCGCGGATCGTACGTGGCCTCGCCCGCGGCCGCCCTTTCCGTGCAGCCGTCCTCGCCCCTGGTACCGATGCCACGATGGACCGCATGGTCGGTCCACGAGCGGTTCGCATGCCGGCGGACGATGACCTCGCGCTGGCCGAAGACGTGGTGAGCCAACTGCTGGCGGCGACGCCCGTCATCGCCGCTCCCGGTCTGGGTGACGGTGTGGTGCTGAAACTCGAGACGCTGCAACCCACCGGCTCGTTCAAGGTGCGCGGTGGTCTCGTCGCGCTGTCGCCAGTCGCCGACCAGGGCGCCCGCGTGCTGGCCGCCTCCGCCGGCAACCACGGGCTCGGTGTTGCGTTCGCCGCGGCGCGCTTCGGCGTGCCGGCGACGGTGGTCGTACCCGAGACGGCATCGGCCAAGAAGATCCGCGCACTCGAGCAGTTCGACCTGACACTCGTGAAGTGCGGCGCCGACTACGACGAGGCGGAGGCGCACGGACTGGCGCTCGCGGCCGAGGATCCGACGCTGCGATTCGTGTCGCCGTACAACGACCCGCTGACGATCGCGGGCCAAGCGACGATCTCGTTCGAGCTGCTCGACCAGGTGCGCGATCTCGCGAAGATCGTCGTCCCCGTCGGCGGCGGTGGTCTCATCGCGGGAGTCGCGCTCGGTTTGGCCGCACGCGATCGGCAAGACGTCGACGTCGTCGGCGTGGTCGCCGCCGCGTCACCCGCGATGTCGAAGGCGTACGAGGTCGGTCACACCGAGCGCGTGCCGATCCGCCCGACGCTGGCCGACGGTCTCGCCGGCAACCTCGAGACGGACACCATCACGGTCGAGATCACGCGCGAGCACGTGCGCACCATCGTCGAGGTCGACGAGGACGAGATCGCCGCCGCCATGCGGTGCCTCGCGTTCGAGCACGGCGTCGTGAGCGAAGGATCCGGTGCGGTCGGTGTCGCCGCGCTGCAGTCCGGTCGCATCGCGCCGAGCGATCGGGGCGCGACCGCCGTGCTCATCACCGGCCGCAACGTCGCCGCGGCGACGCTGGCCGAAGTCCTCAGCGGTTGAGCAGCTCGGCGATCTGGATCGCGTTCAGCGCGGCACCCTTGCGCAGGTTGTCGCTCGACACGAACAGCGCGAGCCCGCGGCCCCCGTCCACCGAGTCGTCGCGGCGGATGCGGCCGACGTAGGACGGATCCGCTCCCGCGGCGAGCAACGGCGTCGGAACATCGGCCAACAGGACACCGGGTGCGTCGTCGAGCAGCTCGGTGGCTCGTTCGGGCGACAGCGGCGTCTCGAATTCCGCGTTGATCGCCATGGAGTGTCCGGTGAACACCGGAACGCGCACGCACGTGACGCCGACGCGCAGATCGGGGATGCCGAGGATCTTGCGGCTCTCGAAGCGCATCTTCTGCTCTTCGTCGGTCTCACGGGATCCGTCGTCGACGATGGAGCCCGCCATCGGCAACACATTGAACGCGATCGGTGCGACGTACTTGTTCGGCGCCGGGAAGTCGACCGCGCGGCCGTCGAACGTGAGCAACGCGGCGCGGTCGCTGACCTTGCGCTGTTGCTCGTCGAGCTCGTCCACCCCTTCGCCGCCGGAACCCGACACGGCTTGGTACGTGCTCACGACGATGCGTTGGAGACCGGCCTCCTTGTGCAGGGGCGCGAGCGCGGCCATGAACGCCATCGTCGTGCAGTTCGGGTTGGCGACGATGCCCTTCGAGATGTTGTCGAGCTCGTGAGCGTTCACCTCCGACACCACGAGCGGCACGTCGGGGTCCATCCGCCAGGCCGACGAGTTGTCGATGACGATCGCGCCCGCAGCGGCGACCTTCGGTGCGAGGTCCTTCGACGCGTACTTGCCGGCGGAGAACAACGCGACGTCGAGGCCGCTGTAGTCGGCGAGGGCCGCGTCTTCGACCGTGATCTCGCTGCCCTTCCACGGCAAGGTGCGGCCCGCCGACCGTGCCGAGGCGAAGAACCGCAGCTCGTCCACCGGGAAGGACCTCTCGTCGAGGAGTCGCCGCATGACCCCGCCGACCTGCCCGGTTGCACCGAACACACCTACGCGCATCCCACAAGGATACGAGCGGTCGGTTCCGCGACCCCAATGGATAGCTTCGCCCCATGATCGAACGACGGCCGCTGGGCCGAACCGGCGTGAGCGTGTCCGCCCTCTGCCTCGGAGCGATGAACTTCGGCGGACCGGCAGACGAGGACGCGTCGGAGAAGCTCCTCCTCACCGCGTTGGATGCGGGCGTGAACTTCGTCGACACCGCCGACGTGTACACCGGAACCGAGAGCGAACGGATCGTCGGCGAGGTCCTGGAACGGTCAGGCCGCCGCGACGACGTCGTGCTGGCGACGAAGGTGGGGCTGCCGTCGGGTCCGGATCAGAACGACCGGGGCGCGTCGCGCCGGCACATCGTCCAGTCGTGCGAGGCATCGCTTCGACGGCTGCGCACCGACCGAATCGACCTGTACCAGCTGCATCGCCCGTCATTCGCCATCCAACCGGAAGAGACCCTGCGTGCGTTCGACGATCTCGTCAGTGCCGGCAAGGTCGTGAACGTCGGCTGCTCGACCCATCCGGCGTGGTATGTCCGCGAGTGCCTCGCCGTGAGTGACGCGCACGGTTGGGTCCGCTACGTCAGCGAGCAGCCGCCGTACAACTTGCTCGACCGCCGGGTCGAGAACGAGCTCGTCCCGCTCGCGTTGCGACACGGGCTTGCTTTGATTCCGTGGTCGCCGCTCGCGGGCGGCATCCTCGCCGGTCGGTACCGCAGCGCGGGCAAGCCGCCTGCGGGTTCGCGCGCGGCACGAATGGCGGGCCTCCGCGACCGCCTCACGAAGCCGGCGATCGCCGCGGCCAACGCGGTTGCCCGCCTCGCCGACGAACGCGACATGACGTCCGGCCAGCTCGCGCTGCTGTGGCTGCGTGATCGACCGGGCGTCACCAGTCCGATCGTCGGGCCGCGCACGGTCGAGCACCTCGAAGAATCACTCGCGATCGCGGATCACGAGCCGCTCGACGCCGACGCGCTCGCGGCGATCGACGAGGTCGTGGCCCCCGGTCAGTTCGTGTCGGACTTCCACAACACGAGCGGCTGGATGGCCGGAAGCGGCAGCCTCACCTGACGCACGCCCCGAACTCCGGGGAGAAACGGGCGCCATAGCGCCCGTTTCCATCCAACATTCGTATTAGGCAGGGATGTCGAGGTCGAAGGCGCTGTGAAGCTCTTGGGTGGCGCGCTCGATGTCGGGCTCGGCGACGACACAGGAGATCCGGATGGCCGACGTCGAGATCATCTCGATGTTGACGCCAGCGTTCGCGAGGGTCTCGAACATCTTCGCCGCCACGCCGGGATTCGTCTTCATCCCCGCGCCGACGAGGGAGACCTTGCCGATCTGCTCGTCCGTCGTGACGCCCGTCGCGCCGATCTCGCCGGCGAGGTCGCCGGTGATGCGCGTCGCGGCGTCGAGATCGTCACGCGGGACGGTGAAGCTGATGTCGGTCACGCCGTGATCGGAGACGTTCTGCACGATCATGTCGACGTTCACATCGGCCCCGGCGAGCGCACGGAACACGCGCGCCGCGATGCCGGGCTTGTCCGGCACACCGGCCAGCGTGACCTTGGCCTCGGACGTGTCGTGGACGACCGCGGACACGATGGCCTGCTCCATGGAAGGGTCCTCCTCCATCACCCAGGTACCGGGCTCCCAGGTGAAGCTCGAACGCACGTGCAACGGGACGTGCCAGTTGCGGGCGAACTCCGCGCCCCGCATCGCCGGCTTCGGACACCCGGCCGCGCACATCTCCAACATCTCGTCGAAGCTCACCTTGCGCATGCGCTGCGCGTTCGGCACCACGCGGGGGTCGGCGGTGAACACGCCCGACACATCGGTGTACAGCTCGCATGCGTCCGCCTTCAGCGCGTGGGCCAGGGCGACCGCGGTGACATCGGAGCCGTTGCGACCGAGGAACGTCACGTCTCGATCGGTCGAGACCCCCTGCGCGCCACCGACCACCGGCACGTTGCCGCGGTCGAGCGAATCGCGTACGCGGTCGGGCCGGATCTCGAGGATGCGGGCGTTGGTGTGGTTGGTGTCGGTCAGGAACCCGGCCTGGCTCCCGGTGAAGGACTCGGCCGGCACGCCCACGTCGTGCAGCGCCATGCACAGAAGCGCGGTGGCCTTTCGCTCGCCGGCGGTGATGAGCATGTCCATCTCCCGTCCCGGGCGGCTCTTCGACACTGCGGAAGCGAGCCTGATGAGCTCGTCGGTCTCCTTACCCATGGCACTGACCACGACCACCACCTCGTCACCGTGACGGCGCGTGCGAGCGACATGGTCGGCGACCTGGCGGATGCGATCAGGATCGGCGACCGAAGTACCGCCGAATTTCTGGACGAGCAGCGACATTCGTCCAGCGACGTTACCGGCCGGCTTCGACGTCCCCATCGTCGGTTCCGGCGCCATCTCGGCTCGGATCGGCGATCTCGGGCGCACCGCTCAGCAACGCTCCCCACTCGAGCAGCGTCTCGAACAGCTCGGCTTCGGTGGAGTGGCGGATCGCGCACAGCGCCCGCACGTCGTCGTGCCGCACGGAGAGCATGCGCCCGTTGAAGTCACCTCGCTCGATGATGATGGTGCGCAGGTAACGGAGGAGCGGCCCGGCGTCTTCGACCCGGCCAAGCGCCTCGAGGTCGATCACGAGCCGGCTCGAGCCGGCGTGGGTCTCGATCTCGTCCGGCTCGCCGAGCAGGGCGCTCATCGGGACGTCGTAGAACCGCGCCAGCTCGCGCAACCGGGGAAGGCTGAGGTTCCGGAAGCCGCGCTCATAGGCGCCGACGGCGGAAGCGCTCCACCGTCCGCCGGACTTGCGCTCGACGTCGTCGAGCGAGAACTGACGGGCTCGCCGCACGTTGCGCAGCCGCTGACCGACTTCGATCGAGAACGACGACGGGGCTTCGTCGTCGGTCGGATCGCTCATGTACCGGAACCTCCCCAACCTGGGTTTGGGCCGAGCCACGTACCGCGACCTGGCCCTTTCGCTCGTTCTCCAACCCCGAATCCCGCTGGGTGGGTCACGCCAAGTAGTTTCTCGCCCTCGTGGGTAGTGACAAGCGCGAGCGGCAAAGACAAGGGCGTCAGACGCGCCTCGCGGCCGAACAGGCTGCACAGCAACGGAGCCAGCGGTTCCGTACCGCGCGCAACTTCGGGATCATCGTCGTGGTCATCATCGCGGCCCTGTTCGTGCTGTCCCGGTACAACAGCAGCGACAAGCAGACAACGGCGACGAGCAGCGCGAGCAGCAGCGGGGCACCGACCACGGACTCCAGCACCGGTTCGGCCGCGCCCGCCGCCTTCACCTACGGCACCGGCGCCTGTCCGAATGCGGACGGTTCGTCCCCGAAAACGATCGATTTCACCGCGGCACCGCAGCAGTGCATCGATCCCACCAAGACGTACACGGCAACGTTCGACACGACGGCAGGAAAGGTCGTGGTCAAGCTCGACACCACGACGACCCCCGGCACGACGAACAACTTCGTCGTGCTGGCTCGGTACCACTACTACGACAACACGCAGATCTTCCGCACCGCCCAGTCGATCGGGATCCTCCAGGGCGGCTCGCCCCACGACAACACGGCGAGCGACCAGGGTCCCGGCTACAGCCTTCCCGACGAGGGCTTCGACTACGCGGCGATCAACGGGACGGGCGGCCCGTACAAGTACGCGGCCGGCGATCTGGTCATGGCTCGCACGCAGGCGCCGAACGGCGCCTCGGCCCAGTACTTCTTCGGGGCGACCGACGCCGTCCAGAACCTCAACACCCAAGGCGTCTACGTGAAGTTCGGCAGTACCACGGAGGGCTTGGACGTGCTTCAGAAGATCCTCGCCTCCGCACCACAGGACGAGTCCCCGCCGAACCCGCCGGTCACGGTCAACACGGTCACGATCACGGAGTCCTGAATCCCCGGGGCCTGCGCCACCGCCAAATCCTGGCGCGAACGACCAGCTGGATCCATAGTCCGAGCGAGTCATCTGTCATAGCTCGTTCGACGTACGGTTCCGACGGCCTATGGCAAGTCGGCCAAGGACAGCTCGACCCCGTCTCGCCAGGCGGACACGGTGCCGGCACCCTCGGCCTGCCACCCGCCCTGGGGGGTGCGCACCAAGGCCGTGCGCTCGTCCACACCCACCACGATCAGCCCCTTCGGCGCGAGCTGCAGCGTGCGGTGCGCCTTCTCCTCGGACCAGCTGTCGTGATGCGGCACGATCGCCATGTTCTCGAGCAGCCCGAGCCCGAGCGTGAACGCGCCACCGCGGGGATCGACCATGGGATCGCACAGGACCATCGCGCCCGCCGAAGAGCCGGCCAACGCCATTCCCCCGTCCCACGACTCGATGAGCGCGTCCCACAGGGGCGAGTCCTTCAGCACCGAACGCAGGTGCATCGGCGAGGTTCCGGCCAGGTAGACGAAGCGGGCCCGGCGCACCTCCTCCACGTTGCGCTCGTCCAACGCATCAGGTCGGGCGACGACCATGAGGCCGCGCGACGCGACCCCGAGACTCTTGAACCACGTTGCGGCCGCGTCGACCAGTCGCTGTGGATGCTCGTACGCGGACGCCGTCGGCAGGACGAGCACCTCCTCGGCGTGGACGAGATCGATCAGACCGCGGTCGAAGTCGCAGCCTTCGCGCCACTCACCCCCACCGACCAGCGCCAGCGGACCGCTCACGACGGCTCGCCCAGGGCCGGGACGACGTTCCGCAGCGCGGCGCCCTCGACGTAGCGGCGCGGCGGGAACAGCGTGTTCACCGTGATGTGATCGCACACACGGGGGGCCAGCCCCGCTTCCCGGAAGATCGCCGTGATGTCGTAGTGGCCATGGCCGAGGGCATGCTCGAGGCTGCCGACGAGCCCCGGTACGGCGGTGCGTTCGAGGAACAGCAACTCGCCGCCCTCCGCGAGCAGCCGTTCGATCGCCCGTGCGTCTCGCAGCGGCTGGGCTGACCGGGAAAGGGCGAAGATCGAGATCACCGAGTCGAAGCGCTCACCCGACGCCGCGAGCTGTTCGAGATCCGGTCCGGCGGGATCGCGAGCGGTCAGGTCGAGGACCCGGCCGTGCGCGAGGGCGCGCAAGGCCGTCTCGTGACGCCAGAGGAAGCGCAGGTCCGGCACCGGCGGGACCTTAGAGCCTTGCCGTGGCGACGAACGCGAACCTCGCCTTTGGCTCAGCTTGTGACCCGCCGGTAACTTCTCGGCCCATGATCAAGCGCTTGGGCATCGTCGGCTCCGGGATCATGGGATCCGGTATCGCGGAGGTGGCGGCCAAAGCGGGCATCGAGGTCATCCTCCGTTCCCGCAAGCAGGAAACCGCGGACGCCATGGTGGCCGCGCTCGGCAAGTCGCTCGACAAGCAGATCGAGCGGGGCAAGCTCGAGGCGCCCGAGCGCGACGAGGTGCTCGCACGCGTCACCGCCACGCATGACCTGCACGCGCTGGCCGACTGCGACCTGGTGCTCGAGTCGGTGGTCGAGGATCTCGACGTGAAGAAAGAGCTGTTCCGTGGCCTCGACCTCGCGGTGAAGGACGACGCCATCCTCGCCACGAACACGTCGACTCTTCCGGTCGTCGAGCTCGCGATGGTCACCGAGCGTCCCGAGCGCGTGTGCGGTATCCACTTCTTCAACCCGGCCACGGCGATGAGCCTCGTCGAAGTGGTGCGCCCGCTGACCGCGAGCGACGACACGATCACCCAGGCCCGTGAGTTCGCGCTGAACTGCGGCAAGGAGCCGGTCGAGGTCAAGGACCGCGCCGGCTTCATCGTCAACGCGCTGTTGTTCCCGTACCTGAACAACGCGGTGCGCATGCTCGAGAACGGCACCGCCACCCGCGACGACATCGACGCGGCGATGAAGGGCGGCTGCAACTTCCCGATGGGTCCGCTGGCGCTGCTCGATCTCGTCGGTCTCGACACGTCGCTCGCCATCCTCGACGCGCTGTACGACGAGTTCCGTGACCCGAACTACGCGGCGGTGCCGACGCTGCGGCGGATGGTCACCGCGGGTCATCTCGGCCGGAAGTCGAAGCTCGGCTTCTACGACTACAGGAAGTAGCAGCCTGCCGCAGGACGTCGGACAGTCCAGCTGGGAGTGGCCGTCGCCCGAGACGGCGGACGAACACGGCATCGTCGGCATCGGCGCCGACCTCGCGCCTTCGACGCTGATCGGCGCGTACCGCCACGGGATCTTTCCGATGCCCGTGCATCGGCGCGGGCCGATGGGCTGGTGGTCGCCTGACCCGCGGGCGATCATGCCGCTCGACGGACTGCAGGTGAGTCGATCGCTGCGAAAGTCGTGCGACCGGTTCGACGTCCGTGTGGATGCGGCTTTCGAGGACGTCATCGACGCGTGCGCCGACCGCCGCCGGCCGGGCGGGTGGATCACCCCCGAGATCCGGGACGCGTACGTCGAGCTGCACCGGCTCGGGTGGGCGCACAGCGTCGAGGCGTGGTCGGCCGACGGCAGCGAGCTCCTCGGGGGCCTCTACGGCGTGGCCATCGGCGGCCTGTTCGCCGGTGAATCGATGTTCCACCGGAGTGCCGACGCGTCGAAGGTGGCGCTGGTGACGCTCGTCGAAATCCTCCGCGAAGACGTCGAACCGGCGCGGCTCCTGGACGTGCAATGGCGGACGGATCACCTGGCGTCGCTGGGCGCCGTCGAGCTGCCGCGGCCCGTCTACCTGGCCCGGCTCGCCGATGCACTCCCGGTTACATTGCCGGGCCCCTTCGACTGACGGGAGAATGGTGGCCATGCCGGACCAGCCCTGGCTGATGCGCACCTACTCGGGCCACTCGACGGCCCGGGCGTCGAACGAGCTCTACCGCACGAACATCGCCCGCGGGCAGACCGGCTTGTCGATCGCCTTCGATCTGCCGACCCAGACCGGCTACGACCCCGACGATCCACTCGCTCATGGCGAGGTCGGCAAGGTCGGTGTGCCGGTCGCTCACCTCGGGCACATGCGCCAGCTCCTCGACGACATTCCCGTCGGCGGGATGAACACGTCGATGACGATCAACGCCACGGCGGCATGGCTGCTCGGCCTCTACGTCGCGAACGCCGAGGATCACGGCGTCGACGCGCCGCAACTGCGGGGCACGACACAGAACGACATCGTGAAGGAGTACCTGTCGCGCGGCACGTACATCTTCCCGCCACTCCCGAGCCGCCGACTCATCGTCGACATGGTGGCGTTCTGCGCCGCGCACATCCCGAAGTGGAACCCGATCAACGTCTGCAGCTACCACCTCCAAGAAGCCGGCGCGACCCCGGTGCAGGAGATCGCGTACGCGCTGGCGACTGCGATCGGTGTGCTCGACGCGGTGCGCGAGTCCGGGCAGGTCGATCCCGAGCGGTTCCCCGCGGTGTTCGCGTCGATCAGCTTCTTCGTCAACGCCGGCATCAGGTTCGTGGAGGAGACGTGCAAGATGCGCGCCTTCACCGCGATGTGGGATCGCATCGGCCTCGAGCGCTACGGCGTCACCGACGACAAGGCCCGCCGGTTCCGCTACGGCGTGCAGGTGAACAGCCTCGGGCTGACCGAGGCGCAGCCGGAGAACAACGTGCAGCGCATCGTCCTCGAAGCGCTCGGGGTGACCCTGTCGAAGCGAGCGCGGGCGCGTTCCCTCCAGCTGCCGGCGTGGAACGAGGCCCTCGGGCTGCCCCGTCCCTGGGATCAGCAGTGGTCGCTTCGCATCCAGCAAGTGCTCGCGCTCGAGACCGACTTGCTCGAGTACGACGACCTGTTCGACGGCTCGAAGGTGGTCGAGGCCAAGACCACCGAGCTCGTCGAGGCGGCGAACGCGGAGCTCGACGACGTGCTCGAACTCGGCGGCGCCTTCGAAGCGATCGACGAGTTGAAGGGCCGGCTGGTGCGCAGCCACACCGAACGGGTGCGGCGCATCGAGAACGGCGAGCTGAAGATCGTCGGCGTCAACGTGTTCACCGACACCGCGCCGTCACCCCTCGGTGGCGAGGAGTCGATCCTCAAGGTCGATCCGATGGTTCAGGACGAGCTGATCGCCGACGTGCAGGCGTGGCGGTCCGAGCGGGATGCCAACGCGGTGAAGCGGGAGCTCGACGAGCTGCGTCGAGTCGCCGGGACCGACGAGAACGTGATGCCAGCGACCATCGCGCTGGCGCATGCAGGCGGGACGACCGGTGAGTGGGCCGGGGTGTTGCGCGAAGTGTTCGGCGAGTACCGCGCGCCGACCGGTGTCGGTGCAGCCGCGGGCCACGCGGGCACGACGTCGGACCTTCAGGCGGTGGCCGAACGCACGAAGACGATGGCCGGAGGCCCGCCGCGGCTTCTCGTCGCGAAGCCCGGACTCGATGGCCACTCGAACGGCGCGGAGCAGATCGCGGTCGCGGCGCGCGATGCCGGCATGGAGGTCGTCTACCAAGGCATCCGCCTGACCCCGGATCAGATCGCGGCGACGGCACGGGACGAAGACGTCGACGTGGTCGGGCTGTCGATCCTCTCGGGCTCCCACCTCGAGCTCGTGCCCGAAGTCGTCCGCCTCCTGCGCGAGAGCGGGGTCGACGCGCCGGTGATCGTGGGAGGCATCATCCCGGAGGCCGACCGGCCGCGTCTGCTGGCCGCCGGCGTCGCGGCCGTGTACACGCCGAAGGACTTCGAGTTGGGCAAGATCATGGGCGAGATCGTCGAACTCGCCGCCGAACACCGCGCCTGACTCACCTTGATCCCAGTCATCGACGACCGATAGTTGACCGGTGATTCCGGGCTGGGTGTTGGTACCGCTGGTCCTGACCGCGCTCGCGGTCGTGGTGCTGACCGTGATGCTCGTGCGCCAGCAGCGGACAGCAGCCGTGCGCGACGCCCACGAGCGCGAGCTCGAGTCGCGGGTCGCTGATCTCGAGGCCGCCAACGCGGCGGTGCGGGCTGCGCTCGACGAAGCGGTGTCGCTCGCGGCGGTGGAGCCTGAGTCGGACTCCGAGCTCGAAGGCGATCTCAACGGCGCACTCACCGACGCGGAGACAGGACTGTTCAACGAGCAGTTCTTCCGAGTGACGCTCGAGACGCGCGTTTCAGCGGCGCGCCGTCACCTCCGTCCTGTCGCGGTCGTGCTCGTGCTGGTCTCACGAGGCGTCCGCGATGGCGCGGCGAGCCCGACCGAGCCGGCCGTCGTCACCCAGGGTGTGCGCGCGACGCTGCGCGACGCCGACATCGCCTGCCGGCTGGACGACGGGCGCTTCGCGTTGATCCTCGAGGACACGCCGGAGAACGGCGCGGTGTGGACCGTCGAGCGCATCCGCCGCTCGCTCGCGGGCTCCGACGGCGGCCACACGTTGTGGGCCGGCATCGCCTGCTACCCCGCCCACGCGTTCGAGGCGTGGGCGCTGTTCGACCGCGCCGGCGCCGCCCTCGAGGCCGCCCGCGAGTGGCAGCAGGACCGCATCGAGGTCGCCACCGCGGAGTGACCCGGCACCCCCCTGCGAACTCCGGGGAGAAACGGGCGCGATAGCGCCCGTTTCCATCCAACATTCATTCAGCGGACGACGAAGTTGCGGTCTTGCAGCTTGCCGAAGGCGTAGTCGGTGTAGACGCCGCCGAACATGCCACGGGTCTTCTCGGTCCAGGCCAGCGCCTCGTCGGTGCTGATGCGATGGTGCACCTGGAGAATGCCGCCGTCGAAGATGCGGTACTCCGCCCAGGCGCCCGGGAAGTCCTTCACGCACGCGACCTCGACCCACGGGACGTCTCCGGTCGAAGGGAAGCGGCGCACGCGGTTGCGGTGCGTGTGACCGGCGAAGTACCCGGCGAACGACTCGTGACGTGCCGCGAGCCCGATGAGCGCTTCTGAGTCGTCGGGGTTGATGCCGAAGTAGCGCGCCTCCCGACTACGTGACAGCGGGCTCCAGACGTGGTGATGACCGAACACGAGCAGCGGGACGCCGTCGCGCGTCGCGGTGGCGGCCACGTCGTCGAGCCACTCGAGCGTCTCCGGGGTGACTCTTCCGGTCTCCGACGCAGGGATGGTCGTGTCGAGCACCGCGAGTCGCGCGCCTGGCACGGCGACGACGAACGGCGCGTCACTGGCGAACGTTCCGCCGTGGTACGAGTCGTGGTTGCCGCGCACGTGGTGCAACTTCGGTCCGAACGCCGGTTCGTAGAACGACAGGAAACGCTCGTACTCGGCGACGGTGCCCTCGGCGGTGAGATCGCCCTTCACCACTACCGCGGCCGGGTCCATGACGCTGATCTCCTCGACGGCGCCCCGATTCATGACCTCCGGGTACGGGTCCTCACCAGGTTCGCTACGGAACACCGGGCCGTCGTCGTAGCCCTCGAGCATCCCGCAGACGGTCTCGCCGAAGTGCACGTCGTTGACGGTGGCGATCTTCGAGAGCAGCTCGCCGTCCGGCCGCGGCAACGTGCGGACGGTCACGCCGTCGAGGTCGTGCTCGGTATCGGGCGTGAGTCCCGTGTAACGGCGGACGTCGAAGCCGTCGTGGATGACGACCTCGTCGTCGGCGACGGTGGTGACCTCGAGACCCACGTCGGTCGCTACCAGGGACGGTCGCGTCGAGCGGGCACGGGCTTCGTCCACCAACGGCCGGCGAAGCGCCACCGCAACGGCGGCTCCGCGATCGGTGTGGACGCTTGTGGTTGCGGCCACGCCATCTCGATCGCGGCGACGATGGCAGCGAGCTCCTCGTCGCTCGGGTCGGCGAGGTGCGACGTCACAGCGGGCTGTTGCCGTGCTTGCGGCGGGGCAGCTCTTCGCGCTTCGAGCGCAACAGCTCGAAGCCGGCGATGACCGTCGCGCGCGTCTCGGCGGGATCGATCACGTCGTCGACAAAGCCGCGCTCCGCCGCGCCGTACGGGTTGGCGAAGCGATCGGTGTACTCGTCGACCAGCTCCGCCTTGCGAGCATCGGGATCGGCCGCGGTCTGTAGCTCGCGCCGGTAGACGATCTCGACCGCGCCCTGCGGGCCCATCACCGCGAGCTCGGCCGACGGCCACGCGAAGGCGAGGTCGGCACCGATCGACTTCGAGTTCATGACGACGTACGCGCCGCCGTACGCCTTGCGCACGACGACCTGGATGCGCGGGACGGTCGATTCGCAGTAGGCGTAGAGCAATTTCGCGCCATGGCGGATGATGCCGCCGTGCTCCTGGTCGACGCCGGGAAGGAAGCCGGGCACGTCGACGAAGGTGAGCAACGGAACGTTGAACGCGTCGCACGTCCGCACGAAGCGCGCCGCCTTCTCGGACGACTCGATGTCGAGCACCCCCGCGAGGTGCATCGGTTGGTTGCCGACCACGCCGACCGGTCGGCCGTCGAGACGCGCGAACGCGCACAGGATGTTCGGCGCCCAACGCGCGGCGTACTCGAAGTAGTCACCGTCGTCGACCACCGACTCGATGACCTTGTGCATGTCGTACGGCTGGTTCGACGACGAAGGCATGAGGTCGATGAGCTCGGGGCAGCGCCGCTCGGGATCGTCCGTCGCCGCGAACGCCGGCGGCTCCTCGAGGTTGTTCGGCGGAAGGAAACTGAGGAGGTAGCGGACGTCGTCGAGGCAGCTCTTGTCGTCCACCGAGATGAACTGGCAGACCCCCGACTTGGACGCATGTGTCACCGCGCCGCCGAGCTCTTGCTGCGTGACCTCTTCGCCGGTCACCGTCTTCACGACGTCGGGACCGGTGATGAACATGTACGACGTGCCGTCGACCATGAACACGAAGTCGGTCATCGCCGGGCTGTACACCGCACCGCCGGCACACGGTCCCATGATCACGCTGATCTGTGGGATGACGCCCGACGACTGCACGTTGCGGTAGAAGATGCCGCCGTAGCTGTCGAGGCTCACGACGCCTTCCTGGATGCGGGCGCCGGCACCGTCGTTGAGCCCGATGAGGGGCGCACCGACCTTGAGCGCCATGTCCATCAGCTTGTGGACCTTCTCGGCGAACACCTCACCGAGCGCGCCGCCGAAGATCGTGAAGTCCTGGCTGAACACGAACACCTTGCGCCCGTCGACCGTGCCCCAGCCGGTGATGACACCGTCGGTGTAGGGCCGGTCGGTCGCCTCGGGAAGCCGGGTGCGGGCCAGCAGGTCGAGCTCGTGGAACGACCCGGGGTCGAGCAGGTACTCGACCCGTTCGCGGGCGAGCATCTTGCCGCGGTCGTGCTGGCGGTGGCGCGCTGCTTCGGATCCGGCGTTGAGCGCTTCTTCCTTGCGCTTGTTGAGCTGCTCGAGACGCTCGCTCAGCGGGTGATCAGCCATGTCGGGATCACGGTAGCGGCGCGATGCGGGGCCGCTCCAATGGTGTGTTCGTAGTGTTGCGGCGATGAAGCTGCCGCTCAGTCCGCCGGTGAAGCCGATGCTTTCGAAAGCCGTGAGCTCGTTCGATGCACTGCCCGAGGGGGCGGAGCTCGTGTTCGAACCGAAGTGGGACGGGTTCCGGTGCATCGTGTTCCGGGACCGCGACGAGGTCGAGCTCGGCAGCCGCAACGAGCGGCCAATGACCCGCTACTTCCCCGAGCTCGTCGAAGCGCTGAAGCGCGAGCTGCCCGATCGCGTCGTGGTCGACGGCGAGATCGTGGTCCCCGGTGCGACCGGTCTGGACTTCGACGCGCTGCAACAGCGGATCCATCCCGCGGACTCCCGCGTGCGGATGCTCGCCGAGAAGACGCCTGCGTCGTTCATCGCCTTCGACTTGCTCGGTATCGACGACGAGGACCTGACCGAGCGTCCGTTCAGCGAGCGGCGCGACCGGTTGTGTGACGCGCTGGGGTCGGTGCAGCCGCCGATCCACGTGACCCCCGCGACCGACTCGATCGACGAGGCACGCGACTGGTTCGAGCGGTTCGAGGGCGCCGGACTCGACGGTGTCGTCGCAAAGCCGGTCGAGCAGACGTACCAGCCCGACAAGCGAGTGATGTTCAAGGTGAAGCACCACCGCACGGCCGATTGCGTGGTCGCCGGGTTCCGCGTGCACAAGGACGGCAAGGGCGTGGGTTCGTTGCTGCTCGGTCTGTACGACGACGAGGGGACGCTCCATCACGTCGGCGTCTGCGCGTCGTTCACCGCCAAGTTCCGCACGGAGCTGGCCGACACGCTCGAGCCGCTGCGGAAGAACGCGCTCGACGAGCATCCGTGGAAGGACTGGGCCGAGATGTCCGCGCAGGCAGCCGGCGGACGGATGCCCGGCGCGGTGAGCCGGTGGAACGCGCAGAAGGACCTGTCGTGGGACCCGGTGCGCATCGAACGGGTCATCGAAGTCGAGTTCGACCAACTGCAGTCGGGACGGTTCCGGCGCGTGGCGCGCTTCATCCGCTGGCGCGACGACCGCACGCCGGCGTCCTGCACCTACGCGCAACTCGACGTCGCCGTCCCCCGCGAGCTGGCCGAGGTCTTCGAAGAGGGCCGCTGACCCGCACGAATGTTGGATGGAAACGGGCGCTGGAGCGCCCGTTTCACCCCGGAGTTCGTGACGTGGAATGCCCGGAGTTCGTGACGTGGAAGCCCCGTCAGTCGGGGTCGGCCTTCTTGCGGCTGGGGTTCACGCGGCGGGGTTCGCCGGGCATCTTCGGGTACACGGGCGGCCACGGCGCGTCCATGAGACCTGAGTCGAGGTCGTGCTTCGACCGTTCGAGCAGCGATTCGAGCGATTGCAGGTCGTCGTTGCTGGCGGCCCACGGGTCGCCGTCGCGCTCGACCCGCTGCGGCACGGTCACGAGCGTGAGGTCGTCCGGGAACACCGTCGGCAGCTCGTCCCACGAGAACGGCGTCGACACCTGGCCGCCGGCCCGCGGCCGTACCGACCATGCACCGAACACGGTCTTGTGCGGCGCGTTCTGATTGAAGTCGATGAACACGCGCGAACCGCGCTCCTCCTTCCACCACTGCGCAGTGATGAGATCCGGGCGGCGGCGTTCGAGCTCGCGGCCCACCGCGACGGCCGCGGCGCGCACGTCGTACGAGTTCCATCGGGGCAACAACCGCATGTAGACGTGGAGGCCGCGATTCCCGGTCGTCTTCGGATAGGCGGCGATGCCGTCCTCGTCGAACAATCGCTTCAACTCGCCCGCGGTCTCGCGCACCTGCTCGAACACGACGCCAGGGGACGGATCGAGATCGATGCGGAGCTCATCGGCATGCTCCGGGTCGGCGGCGCGATACGGCCAAACGTGGAAGCCGATGCACCCGAGGTTCACCGCCCACAACACGTGCGCGAGATCGTGCGCGACCAACGCATCGCTCGTCGTCCCGTTCGGGGTCGCCACCACGGTCGTCTGCAACCAGTCCGGACGCGACTCGGGGACCCGTTTCTGGAACCACGACTTGCCCGTCGCGCCCTCGGGAAACCGCTGCAGCAACAACGGACGTCCGCCTATCGCCGCCATCAGGGGGTCGGCGACGGCGAGGTAGTACGAGACGAGATCCATCTTCGTCTCACCCCGTGTCGGGAAGTAGATCTTGTCCGGGTTCGTGATCGGAAGGACGTGACCGTCGACTTCGATCTCGGTCACCGACTTCGGTGCCATCAGCTCCCCTCCCCCCGTCGCTCCGCCAGCCGGATCGCCCGTTCGGCGAGACCGAGGCCGCCGATCTGCTCGGCGAGCCCGATGAGCTCTCGCCGCGGACCGGTCCAGCGCAGCTCGTCCACGTCGTTCAGCACGTCTGCATCCGTCTCGAGTGTGGCGATGCGACGAAAGAGCAACGCCAGCTCGAAGTTGTCCCGCAACGTCGCGGCCAGCCGGCCGGGATTGCGCACCCCGACGCCCCAGTCCTCGCCCGCCGCGGGAACATGTTCGAGGTGCTCGTACTTGGCCAGCACCGCCGCGGCGGACCGAGTCCCGAACCCGGCCAGACCCGGGAAGCCGTCCGCGCTGTCGCCGACGAGCGCGAGGTAGTCGGGGATCGACGCCGGACCGACGCCGAACTTCGCGCGCACACCGTCAGCGTCGAAGTAGATGTCGCGTCGGCGGTCCCATTGCACGACCTTGCCGCCCACGCTCTGCCCGAGGTCCTTGTCAGGTGTGCAGATCAACACGCGGTCGACACGGTCGTCCGCCGCCGCCACCAGAGCCGCCGCGCCCAACGCATCGTCGGCTTCGAGCTCGACCATCGGCCACGTCGTCACGCCCGCGGCCGTCAGCACGTCTTCGAGCAGCGTGAACTGCGCGAGCAGCTCGCGTGGCATCCCGGCACTCGTCTTGTAGCCCTTCCACAGGTCGTTGCGGAACGACTCGATGACATGGTCCGTGGCGACGCCGACGTGGGTGGCTCCGGACTCGAGCAGCATCAGCACGGATCCGAGAACACCGCGCGTCGCGCCCAGGTTCACGTCCTTGTTGTTCGGCGCGAAGTGGTACCGGAACAGCTCGTACGTGCCGTCGACGAGATGCACGTCCACTCCCGTGTTCTAGCCCGCCAACGTGCCGGCGCGTCATGTTGCGTCGTGTAGACCGTTCACGGATGCGTCTTCGCCGCCTCGCCGTGGTCCTCGTGTTGCTCGCAGTCATGGCGGGTTGCAGCAGCGATTCTTCATCGAGCTCTCCGAATACCGATCTGAGCACGGACCTCGGCCCGGCTTCGTCCTCGGCGCCACCGAGGTCGTCGTCCTCCCACGGCTCGACGTCGAGCAGCGACACCCCACCTTCCGTTCCGAACCGGGCGGTGATGGCCGGCACGATCATCGTGGACTCCGGACCGTTCGCGGGGACGAGCCAGATCCAGAGCACCGGAACCGTGGGATGCTCGTTCAACCTCTTCAGCGACAACCAGTGGCGCATCAGCTTCTCCTCCGAAGGTGAGTTCACGAAGCAGGACACCACGACGAAGGGACGCCACGTCGTGTCGTTCGGGCTGGCGACACAGCCCGGTGCAATCGCGGGCCTGAGCGTCAGCTACACCGCGAGCAAGGACACCGACGACCTCAGCGACCAGCGCGGCGCCGCGACCGTGCAGGACAACATCACCTCGGCAACGTTCACCTACGCAGGGCAGGACGCCGACGGAACCACGTTCCACGGTGCCATCAACTGCACGAAGATCCTCCGCCAGAAGTAGACGCCGAGCTCAGGCGCCGACGAGTTTCAGCACCTCGTCGGGCGTCGCGCTGCCGTCGTGGATGAGCTCGCCGTCACGGAGGGCGATGCAGCGCGACACGCGGTCGACGTACTGCGGGTCGTGGGTCGCGACCACCGTCGCCACCCCTGCCTGGTGCAACGAGTCGAGGAGATCGAGCAGCGCCTGCTTCCCGCTCGCGTCGAGGCCGACGAAGGGCTCGTCGACCAGCAGCAAGCGGAAGGGACGGACGAGACCGATGGCGAGCGAGGTCTTCTGCCGCAGACCTCGACTGAAACGCGCCGGCAAGTCGTCCGCTCGATGCAAGAGCCCGACCTGCTCGAGGAGCTCGTCGAAGTCGGCCTCGTCCGCCTCGACGCCGTGCAGGCTCGCGATGTAGGCGAGGTGCTCGCGCACGCTCAGGTCGTCGTAGAGAACGGGATCGTCGGGCACGAAGCTCGCGAGCGCGCGTGCGTCCGCTGTTCCTGCCGGCGCGCCGTCGATGTCAATCGTCCCGTCGGACAGCTCGAGCAGTCCAGCGATGAGTCGCAACAGGGTCGACTTGCCCGAGCCGTTGTGCCCGACCAGCGCGACGCGCTGGCCGACCGGCACCTTGAGATCGAGCGGCGCCAGCGCGACGAGATCGCCGTACGTCTTCGAAGCGCCTTTGACGACGAGCAAGGGATCAGCCATGACCGGCCATCTCCATCTGCGACCTCCACCACGCATGGATGCCGGCGCGCACACGCACCCATCCGCACACGAGTACGAACAACACGAGCACGCCTGCGCCGGCGGCGAGCGCTGACGTCGCGGCAGGCACGTTGTTGCGCGCCGCGGCGCGGGCGGCGAGCACCGGCAATGTGCCGATCACCGCGAGCGTGGGCGGCCATCCGGTCCGGAACGCGAGGCGCATGCCTGCCACCTCAGGCGGGAGCAGGCTCCATCCGTCGCCGCCCGCGTTCGTCGGCGCACCGCCGACGACACTGACGACCGCACCGGCAACACCTCCCAGCGCCGCGGGAATGATGCACGCGGCAGCGATCGGGATCGCCGCCGACGAAGGTCCCGCGAGAGAGCCCGCGACTGCGCCGACCGTGGCGACGAACACCATGATCGTCACCGCGACCGGAAGATGGCGTAGCTCGACCCATCCTTCGTCGAGCGGCACGCTCTCGCGCCGGCTGGGATGGTCCACCTCTTGTGCCAGCGGCTCGACCGCGTCGAGGCCAGCAATGAACATCGCCAGTCCCGACACCACCACGAGCGGACTCGTTCCCGCCCAGGCGCCGCGCGCCGCGAGACCGGCGATGACGCCGAGCAGCACGAGACGGCCGACACGGGCCGCGGGCCAGCGCAAGACGCCGCGCACGCCCCGCGTCCACACCGGAAGTCGATCGTTCCCGTGGACGCGGACGCGCACCCACGGGCGCAGGCGTGGCAGTTCCATGGCGAGCTGCCGGCGCAGCACCATCACGGTGCGGATGTCCTGCAACGTCGCCGCGAAACGGAGTTGGCCGACGAGCGTCGAACGGCGCTCGGCCGCCTCGACCGAGATGTCGCCGACGAGGTACAGCCCGAGCGCCAGCAGACCCACGCCCAACACGATCTCGATGAGTCCGGCGGGAACGAACTCGAGCGGCCACAACGCGACGCTGCCAAAGATCGCTCCGGCCTGCCGGCCGGACGCGAGCGCGCCCACCAGCGCTGCCACAACGACGACGAGAGCGGCGATCGTGCCGATCCACGACCGCACCTTGAGGCTCGATGTCACCAACGCAACGCCGTACGCGAGCGCGACGGTCGTCAACCCGAACAGCGCACCGCACGCAGCCCACGCCGCGCCGGATCCCGGCAGCCGGTGCGCGGCCAGCACGCCGCCGATGGCGCCGACGATCGACCCGACGAACAGCAGGAATCTCAGCTGGCGCACCGCCGGGCCGCGCATGGCCGTCGTGCGATCCACCGGCGCGAGCAGCACATGGCGCACATCGGCGCGTTCCAGTGCGAGCGGGCCGCCTCGACTGCCCGAACGGATCGCCACCGCGATCACGAGCGCGACGACGACCGCCAACCAGTCGGCGCCGTCGGTACGGATCTGGTTGACCTGCGCGTCGGTCAGGCGGCCGTCACCGATGAGCCCCGCGCCCACGAGGATGGCGATGCCACTGAGGATCGCGGTGAGGTAGGCCTGGTAGAGCGCGTCGATCCAGTGGATGTCCGCCAGCCGCTTGCGTCGCCGGATGCTGCGCCACTCGAGCAGCGCGCCTTCGAGGTCTGCATCCGGATCAGCGGTGGGAACGGCGTACAGCGCTACTCCTGGACCAGCTCGATGAGCGTGCCGAAGGCCGCCTTGGGATGCACGAACGCGACCGTGGTGCCACGCGAACCGGGACGGGGTTGCTGATCGATGACCTGCCCGCCCTGGTCCTTCACCGCCTGCAACGCCTCGGCGCAGTCGCGCACGCGGTAGCCCACGTGATGCAGGCCCTCGCCCTTCTTCTCCAGGTACTTCGCCACCGGTGAATCGTCACGCGTGGGCGTCAGCAACTGGATGTAGGAGTCAGCCACCTTCAGCAGTGCTTCCTCGACCCCGTCGGAGTCCACGACCTCTCGATGGTCCACGACCGCGCCGAACGTGTCGCGGTAGTAGTCGATCGCGGCCGGGAGATCGCGCACCGCGATCGCCACGTGATCGATCTCCGTGAGCATCGAAACCGTCTGGCCGGACTCGATGCTCTGCTCGGCCCTGTCTTCATTTGGATTGCGTGCAGTGAGCGGGCTCATGCGCCATGCCTCCGGAACAACGTGATCTTGTCCTCGCCGACCTTCTCGCGGAAGTCGGGGTCGTCGATGCCGAGCCCTTCTTCGGGCGCGAGGCACAGCACGCCGATCTTCCCTTCGTGCAGGTTCTTGTGAACGGCGTACGCCGCCTCGCCGACCTCGGTCAGCGGATGGACGGCAGACAGGATCGGTTGGATCGCACCCTTGGCGATGAGACGGTTCGCGTCCCACGCCTCGCGGTAGTTGGCGAAGTGCGACGACTTGATCGACTTCAACTTCATCCACAGATGGCGGTTGTCGTACTCGATCATGTAGCCGGAGGTCGCCGCGCAGGTCACGACGATGCCGCCGCGCGCACACACGAACACCGAGGCGCCCATCGTCTGGCGTCCCGGGTGCTCGAAGACGATGTTCGGGTCTTCACCCACGAGCGATCGGATGTCCTTGCCCAGCCGCCGCCACTCGCCCTCGTCCTGGGTGTGCTCGTCCTTCCAGAACTGGTAGTTCGCCGCTTTGCGGTCGATGACCGCTTCACAACCGAGGCCGTGCAGCAAGTCGACCTTCTCGGGCGACGAGACGACACCGACCGGCGTGCCGCCGCCGTTGAGGACGTACTGCACCGCGTAGCCGCCGAGCCCGCCGGTCGCGCCCCAGATGAACACGGTGTCGCCTTGCTTCATCTGGGCGCCGTTGTGAGACACGAGCATGCGGTACGAGGTGGAGTTGCACAGCGCGTTGCACGCTGCTTCTTCCCACGTCAGGTGGGCCGGCTTCGGCATGAGCTGGTTCGCCTTGACGACCGCGAGGTCGGCCAGCCCGCCAAAGTTCGTCTCGAACCCCCAGATGCGCTGGTTCGCAGCGAGCATCGAATCGTCGTGCGCCGATGGATCCTGGTCGTCCACGTAATTGCAGTGGATGGTCACGCGGTCGCCCGGCTTCCAGTTGCGCACCGCGTCGCCGACCTTCAGCACGACGCCCGACCCGTCCGATCCGACCACGTGGTACGGCAGCGCGTGGCGCGCGCCCGACCGCGATTCCTTGCCCAGCCGGTCGAGGAACAGGAACGTCGGCAAGGGCTCGAAGATCGACGTCCACACCGTGTTGAAGTTGATGGCACTCGCCATCACCGCGATGTACGCCTCGTCGGGCGCGAGTTCAGGAGTCGCGACATCGTCCACGTGGAGCGACTTGCGCGGATCCTTGTCGGACGAATCGAGTCCTTCGAACATCGTCTGCTCGTCCCGAGTGACGAACGCGGCCCGGTACGACTCGGGGATGGCGAGGCCGGCGATCTCGTCACCGGAAGCGCCCGACACGATGGCGTCGAGAATCTCCTGCATGCGGCGGAAGCTACTGCCGGCCGACGGGGCGGAACCACCTCGCCGCGGCCGCACACGCCCGAGAGGGGCTTGCGTCGGTTAGTACGCTCCCACCTCGTGGCCGGTGCGGTCCGCAACGCCGCCCGCAAGTCGCTCAACCCCGTCGTGGTCCGAGCCGGTCGCTACACCGTCGACCAGCATCCGAACACGGACAACTGAGCTCAAGGTCAACGTGGGATTTCGCGCCCAAAGTCCTTCTCCGTACACTGACGAGACTGTTTCAGATCCCGGGGGGAGGACCCTGATGGCCGGATCCGTCATCATCGCCGGCGCTCGTACGCCGATCGGCAAGCTGTCCGGTGCACTGGCGGGCTTCTCCGCCGCTGAGCTCGGAGGCTTCGCCATAAAGGCCGCGCTCGAGCGGGCCGGGCTGACCCCTGAGCAGATCGACTACGTCTTCATGGGTCAGGTGCTGCAGGCCGGCACCGGTCAGATCACGGCTCGCCAGGCGGCGGTGAACGCGGGCATCTCGATGTCGGTGCCCGCAACCACCATCAACAAGGTCTGCCTTTCCGGGCTCAACACGATCTACCTCGCCGATCAGATGATCCAGGCGGGCGACGCCGAGATCGTCGTGGCCGGCGGCATGGAATCGATGACGCAGGCGCCGTACCTCCTGCCCGGGGCCCGCGCCGGCTACCGGTACGGCGACGGCACCCTGGTCGACTCGTGCGCGTCCGACGGCCTGTTCTGCGCGTTCGACAAGGTCGCCATGGGCGGCGCCACCGAGAAGTACGCCGCCTCGGCCAACATCGCCCGTGAGCCACAGGACGATCTCGCCGCGAAGTCACACGAACGTGCCGCGGCCGCCATCAAGGACGGCAAGTTCGCTGACGAGATCGTGCCAGTCGAGATCCCGCAGCGGAAGGGCGATCCGATCCTGTTCGACACCGACGAGGGTGTGCGTCCCGGCACGACGGTCGAGTCCCTCGGCGCGCTGCGGCCGGCGTTCGACAAGGCCGGCAACATCACCGCCGGCAATGCCTCGCAGATCTCCGACGCCGGATCGGCCGTCATCGTCACGACGAAGGCGAGAGCGGAGGCGCTCGGGGTCGAGCCGCTCGGCGAGATCGTCGGCTACGGCCAGATCGCCGGTCCCGACCCGTCGCTGCTGACCCAGCCGTCCCGTGCGATCAAACGTGCGCTCGAGAAGGCCGGCAAGTCGGTCAGTGACATCGACCTGTTCGAGCTCAACGAGGCGTTCGCCGCGGTCGGCATCGCGGCGATGAGCGATCTCGGGATCACCGACGACATCGTCAACGTCAACGGCGGGGCGATCGCCCTCGGCCATCCGGTGGGCATGTCCGGCAACCGGCTCGCCCTCACGCTGCTGCACGAGCTGCGCCGTCGCGGTGGCGGCCTCGGTGCCGCGGCACTGTGCGGCGGTGGCGGCCAGGGCGACGCCATCCTGCTGTCCGTCGCCTGATCCGGCGGCCGGAAATGTTCTTTGGATTTCCTGGTTTGGCTTCGCGAGCGCCCGGGTAGCGCCTCCTTTGTCGCCGAACGGTGGTTGTTACGATTCAGCAACTGTTGTAACGTGACCGCAATACGAAGGTCATGGCTCGGACTCCGTATCCCCACCCGCTGAGTCCGAGTTGAACCCGATGTGCCGCACCGGGCGGGCCGGATCTCGTCCGCCCGCGCCCGACCCGCCCGGGCGGTGCACGGGTTGTTTGCGTTTTCGGATCGGTCGCGGTCTCGAACGGTTGGGTCAGGCGTCGACATCTCGGCGGCCTTCGAGGGCGCGACCGAGGGTGAGCTCGTCCGCGTACTCGAGGTCGCCGCCGACGGGGAGGCCACTGGCGATCCGTGTGACCCGGACGCCGAGCGGTTTCAGCAACCGTCCGAGGTACAGCGCCGTCGCCTCGCCTTCGATGTTGGGGTTCGTGCAGAGGATGACCTCCTGCACACTCTCGCCGTCGAGGCGGGCGAGCAGCTCCTTGACCCGAAGCTGGTCGGGACCCACGCCCTCGATCGGATTGATGGCGCCCTGCAGCACGTGATAGCGGCCGCGGTACTCGCCGGTGCGCTCGACCGCGACGATGTCGCGCGGCTCCTCGACGACGCAGATCACCGAGCCGTCGCGCCGCTCGTCGGCGCAGATCCCGCACAGGGCTTCGCCGCTTCCCTCGGCGATGTTGAAGCACTGGCGGCAGAACGTCACCTTGTCCTTCGCGTCGGTGATCGAACGGGCCAGCCGGGCGGCGTCCTCCCGAGACAGCTTCAGCAGGTGGAACGCGATGCGCTGCGCTGACTTCGGACCGATGCCCGGAAGTCGCCCCAACTCGTCGATCAGCTCCTGAACGGGTGCGGCGTAGACCGCCATCAACCCTCGCCGAGCTCGCCGGGCGGCGGCTCGGGAAGCGCCGTGCCGGCGAGGAGGCCGCCGATGTCGAGGCCACCGAGCGCACCCATCGCCTGCTGCTGCGCGTCCGCCATCGTCGCGGCGAGATCGTGGAGCGCGGCGAGCACGAGGTCCTGCAACATCTCGACGTCGGACGGATCGACGACATCGGGCGAGATGCTCACCGCTTCGAACTGGAGATCGCCGCTGGCCCGGACGACGACTGCGCCCCCGCCGGCCGTGCCCTCGTAGGACGCCTCGCGGGCCTCCTGGACCCGCTGGAAGCTGTCGAGCAGACCACCGAGATCGGGCATCTGCGGCTGGTCCTCAGACGGGTCGTCAGCCATCGTCGGGCTCCTCCACCAACTCGGCACCAGGGAACGCGGCCGCGAGGCGGTCGACGTGCGAGCGATTGTCCGGGGGCGCGTCATCGAGCTCGTGGATGTCGACGACCTCCTCGACCGGTTCGTCGACTTGCTCGGCCGGCAGCGGGGCGGGTGACGCCGGCGTGCCGTCGTCGACGACGAGCACCAGAGGAACCGGACGACCGAAGTGATCACCGAGCACCTGCTCGACCCCGGCGCGGTGTTCCTCGCATCGCGCCCGATGCGCCTCGTTCGGCAGCGCGAACACCGCGCCGCGGTCGTCGACGGCCACGAACCGTCCGCCCGCGTAGCGCGGTTTCGCGGCGCGCGGCACCTTCGACAGCAACGTGTCGCCCCAAGCGAGCGTCAGCTCGTCACGGGAAGGAAGCTCGCCCGCGTCCAACGTAGGGGTCGGCGGCACGGGCTTCGGCTCGGTCTCGGGCGCGACTGCTGCCGGTGCTGCCGTTGCTTCCGGGGCAGCAGGGGCAGCAGGAGTCGCTGGGCGAGACGAACTGCTACGGCGCTCGCGCAGCAACTGGCGCGCCGCGTCTGCGGGACGGCCTCCGGACGCGGGAGCGGCCGGCACTTCCGGAGTCGACGTGGGCCCAACCGGACGCACGGCGCCCCCTCCGGCCGCGAGCGACGCCTCGAGGCGTTCGACCCGCTCGAGCAACGCGGCCAGCGAGGTGTCGGCTTCGACGTTCGCCAAGCGGACCAGCGCGGCCTCGAGGACGATGCGGGGGTCGACCGCGTCGACCATCGCCGTCAATGCCTCGCCGAGCACCTCGATCGCTCTCGTGATGAGCGGGCGTTCGAACCGGTCGAGCAACGCGTCGACGCGTGCGCGGTCGGCGTCCGAGAGATGGTCGAGCGGTGCCTTCATCGCGCCCAGGAAGACGTCGCGTAGACGCACCACCAGTTGCTGAGCGAGAAGGCGCGGATCTCGTCCGGCATTGACCGCGTCCGCGACTGCGACGAGGACGCGCCCGACATCGCGATCCGCCAGTCCCTCGATGACGTCGTCGACCGAGACCTCTCGCTCGGCCACGCCCCCTGCGGCCACCACCTGCTCGAGCGCTGACACCGCATCGCGCGCCGAACCGCGACCGGCCCGCACGGCGAAGTCGATGGCGTCGGCGGAGACGTCGAGTCCCGCGTCGTCCACGACGTAGCGGATGTAGTCCTCGAGCGCCGCAGCGGAGAGCAGATGGAAGTCGAAGTGCTGCGTGCGGCTGCGAATGGTCTCGATGACCTTCTGCGGATCGGTGGTCGCCAGCACGAACACCACACCCGGCGGCGGTTCCTCGAGCGTCTTCAGCAACGCGGCCGATGCCGCGTTCGACAGCATGTGCACCTCGTCGAGGATGTAGAGCTTGGTGCGGCCGGGCGTCGCGAAGGCGACCCGTTCGATGAGCTCTCGGATGTCGTCGACCTTGTTGTTGGACGCGGCGTCGAGCTCGTGGACGTCGAAGCTCGCGCCAGCCTCGATGGCAAGGCAGGACTCACACGTGAGATCCGGCTCGCCGTCGACCGGTGCCGCGCAGTTGAGGACTTTGGCGAGGATGCGCGCCGTCGATGTCTTGCCGGTGCCGCGCGGCCCGCTGAACAGGTACGCGTGGCCGACGCGGCCCTCGCGCACGGCGTTTCGGAGGGCGGTGACGATGTGATCCTGTCCCCGCACATCGGCGAATCGGCGCGGCCGATAGCGCCGGTAGAGGGACTGGTACGACATGCGAGCCGACTCTACCGACAGGTGGGAGGCGGTAACCTCAGCAGACCCCGTCCTCGCATGTGGCGGTCGGGTCCTGTGCAACTGCGGACCGTGAACCGAGTCAGGGCCGGGAGGCAGCAGCTCTCAGCGGATCCCGCGGTGTGCCGCAGATCGCCTGGCCGCCACTTGCGAGGACGGGGTGATCGCCTTCTTGGAGGGATGCGAGAGCGGCCGAATCGGCACGCTTGGAAAGCGTGTGTGGGGCAACCCACCGTGGGTTCGAATCCCACTCCCTCCGCGCACGGGCCTTGAGCCCAATTGGTGGACCACCGCTTCGGAGCGTTGCTTCCATCTGGGCGGCGCCGCGGCCTTCGCCCAGGCGAGCGGGGGGAGCACCCGACCCTACGTCCGAACACGTGCCTCCGCGCGTCGCCGCGAAGCTTGGCGCGGCGACATATGCCGGATCTGGCGTGCGTCCGCGTCGCTGGGGACGTTCTGTGCGAGCCTCGCCGCGACATCGGTGTGGTGAAGACGGCTCCGGATGGGTTCGTGACGCGCGAAGGCACTAGCGAGCGAGGACTAGACGATCTCGAAGTCGCGCGGCTTCAGGTGCTCCGTTCTGGTGGTGTCACCGGTCGGCTCGAAGCGTGGAGTGCACGCAGTGCTGCAGCGGCACGGCTGTTCGTTCAACCGCCAAACCTCGCGGTCAGCAGGCACTTCAAGAGCCGAACCGCATCCCTGACGCTACGAGCAACCCCGTCGCGCCAGCCCAATTCTCAATCAGGCACATCCGCGCGCAACGTCCCTCGTGGTGCGGGTTGGAGCAGCACGGCGTCGGTAGCCTCGCGGTCATGGGCCGGCTCCGTGCACTCGTCGAGCGCAATCGGGCACAAATCGATGCTGCGGTACACCGCCATCGCGGTCAGTCGGTGGCGATCTTCGGGTCGGTGGCCAGAGGTGACGAGCACGACAACAGCGACGTCGACTTCCTCGTCGAGTTCGAGCCCGATAGCTCGTTGTTCGACCTGCTCCACCTTCAGGACGAGCTGCGCGACCTTCTCGGCGCCCCGGTCGATGTCGTCTCCGTCGGAGGCCTCCGCAGTCGCGATGCTCACATCCGCGAGGAAGCCATCCCCCTCGGATGAGCCGAGCGGACGACCAGCGCCTGGCGGACATCGTCGACGCGTCGGTCGAGCTCGCCGCGATCATCCAGGTTGGCCGAGCTCGATTCGATCAAGAGCTCGTGCTGCAGCGCGCGTCAGAGCGGCTCCTGGAGATCATCGGCGAAGCCGCCAACGCGCTCACCGTCGAAGCACGAGCCGCGTTGCCCGACATCGCGTGGGCGGACATCGCCCGCCTGCGCATCCTGCTCGCACACCACTACCACCGAGTCGACGCCGCACAGGTCTGGGTCATCGCAGAGCAGGATGTCCCGGCGATGGTGGCTGCGATCGCGATGCAACGGCCTGACATCGGTCGCCCAGACGACGGGAGCTGACCGGGCCAGCGATCGTCCCGCGCCGCATCGATGCAAAGCCGTTGCTTCCACGGTTGCTGCCATTTGGGAAATTCCGACCGAAGCAACGCCTGACCAGCACGTTCGCGAGGAGAACACTCAATCAGCCGAGTCCCACCCCCTCCGCTCATCCTCAGTGCAGGCGCAGCAGCGTGTACTGGCGGTCGCGGTGGATAACGTCGCCGAGCTCCATGATCGCCCGGTTGGCGGGATCGTCGGCGAAGCGGGTGTTCAACAGCAGCCAGCGCACGCCGTACTTGTCGATCAGGCGTTGACGTTGGGCCGGATCGGTCGTTGCGAAGATCTCGAGCTCGTCCTGGCGTCGTTTGGTCTGGTCGTCGACGAACGCCGCCGGATAGCCGGGGGACACGGTCCGTCCCCCGAACGCGGGCTCTGCGACGCGGGCCTCCTGTCGCTGCACGGCGACGACGTCGTCTGCCGGGATGACGTCGAGGAACCCCCAGCCGGCCGTCGTCGCTTTCAGATCCGAGCGCGATGCGACCGAGGACGGCAACACCGCGCGAGGGATGAACCGAGGCACCACCGGCGCGCTGAGGATCAGGCCGACCGCAGCGACCGCACCCGCCACGTACCCGACGCGACGTTCCCCTGATGCGACGCGATCGCAGACGAGATCAGCAAGCGCTATCTGCGCGGCGAGCGCTGTCAACGGGAGCGTGCGTCCGAACGAGCTGTGTCCTGAGACCTCGCCCACCACGAACACCGCCGCGCCCCCGATCACGAACAGAACCAGCGCATCGGTTCGGTTCTTGCGCCATCGCAACCACAACGCAGGCGCGGCGAGCAGCAGCAGGATCACCCGCGGCACGACCGATTGGTAGATGCCGGCGTTCTCCGCGTCGTACACACCACTGTTCGCGAACAGCGAGAAGAACGGATACAGCGGCCACAGCCCGACGAGCAGGAGCGCGACGAGTCCGCCGAGCGCGAGCTGCCAGAGCTCGCGGAGGTGCAGCCGTCGCCTCTCACTGATGAGGATGGCCCCACCGCCGACCACACCCATCAGCGCCGTCGGCGGATGGATGAGCGCCATCGTGGCGGCGACGACACCCATCAGGACCGCGAGCGTGCGGCTCGGATGCCGGCACCAGTGCTGCAGCAGGATCAGCACGACGAGCACGAGCACCGTCGCCGCCATCGACGGATACGACAGCCCGAACCCGATCGAGTTCAGGTTGAGGTAGCCGCTCCATCGCCACGGATTGAATCCCCACAGCACCAGCGCGAACACCAGCGTCCACGTCGCCGCGTGCCGCTGCCTGGTGAAGCCGCTCACGAAGATCGGCAACACGACGAGAAACGCAACGAGGTTGACGATCCCGGCAAGCGCCATCACCCACACCGCGTCGAGATGGATGAAGCGCGAGACCAGCCCGAGCACGAGCTGGTAGGGCGACAGATCCGGGTCCGGGTCTTTCGTCAGGACGAGTGGATGGTGCGGCGAGAACGGATGGGCGGCGAGCTCGCGCACCGTCGCGGCATGCAGGTACCAGTCACCGGACCATTGCCGGTTGAGCGTCTGCACGACCAGCACCGCGACCAGGAGTCCCGCGACGACGAGATACGAGCGCGGAACGTCGAGACGCCGCGCGACCTTCTCCTTCATCGGAGCGGTCATGGTTCCGCCCGACCCGGCCATGCACCAATGTGACAGATCCCGGCAATCGGCCGGAAGGCGCTCAGCGGACAGACTGAAGCAGTGGAGGCGGACTTCTTCAGCGACGCGGCCGACGTGTTGCGCAGCCTGCTCGCACCTCCGCTCGACGCCGCCGTGATCCGGCCTCGCCGTTGGGGGATGAAGGTGTGGTTCGGAACACCCGACCCCGGCAGGGAGCACTACGAAGCACAGGTCATCGGCGCCCGCCACGTTCCGGAGGCGACCCACTTGGCGCTCGAGATCGGCTTTCACGCGGAACACCCGAAACCTGCCGAGAACCAGCAGGCGCTGGACGCGCTCCTCATCGACGAGCGCCGCTGGCGCAAGACGCTTGGCCCCGAACCGTTCGCCGGACCGTTCCTCGGGCGGGACTCATGGCGCCGGTTGTCCGAGACGTGGGTCGATCCCGATCTGTCCGACCCGGACCTCGCCGTGGACGTCGGGTCGCGGCTGTTCGAGTTCATCACCGCGCTCGAGCCGCTTCGCAGTCAGGGAGTGACGACGAGCTCCACTTCGAAACCGTCGCGGTCCTCGAGGTAGGCACCGCGAGCGCCGCTGGCGAGCGGATGGGGATCAGCGTCGAGTTGCGTCCACCCATGCGCGGCAGCCGCGTCGAGCACCTCTCGCAGCCCATCAGAGGACGGCACGATGAACGCGAGGTGGTTCATGCCGGGACGGAGCCGGCTGTGCAGCATCCCCGGCACCATGTCGTCGGACTGCTCGAGGGCCACCGCGAAGCCCCGCGGATGACTGAACAGCAGCACGCCACTGGTCGACTCGACGCGCTCGTAGTCCAGTTCGCCGAGCAGCCAGCTCCACGACTCGTCCGCTCGCTCGAGATCCGGAACCCAGAGCGTGATGTGGTGGAGCACGGGCGGAGGCTACCGACGTGATCCCGAATCAGTCCCAGAACCGGTCATGACTTGACCGGTTTTCGGTCGCATGATGCTGCCAAACGCACCAACGCACTGCACCACGATCACCGAAGGAGACGAGCGATGCCCGGTCAGGTTCCCCCCGTGAAGGACGAGCGAGAGGCGCTGCTGGCGTACCTCGCGCAGATGCGTCTCGTGATCCGGTTGACCGCCTACGGGCTCACCGACCATCAGGCGAGGGCGACCCCGACGGTCAGTCCGCTCAGCGTCGGCGGCCTGATCAAGCACGCCGCCAACGTCGAGCGCGGTTGGATCGAGACGGTGCAGCAGGTCGAGGGCTCCGGCACCGACGAGGAGTACGAGGCGAACTTCCGCATGGCCTCCGATGAGACATTGGCCGACGTCCTCGCGATGTACGAAGCCGTCGCCGCCGAGACCGAGCGCGTGATCGCGGGGTACGCGATGGACGATCCGGTGCCGGTGCCGAGGGACGTGCCGTGGTTCCCGGACGACGTCGACGCGTGGTCGGTCCGGTGGGTGCTGCTGCACCTCATCCAGGAGACGGCCCGCCACGCCGGCCATGCCGACATCGTCCGCGAGTCCGTCGACGGCGCCACCGCCTTCCCGCTGATGGCCGCGGCAGAAGGATGGCCGGCGACGCCGTGGATGCAGCCGTGGCAAGCCGTGGAGGGCGCGCACGCGTCGTAGACAGGACGGATGGTCGCCGAGGACAGTGCCCCGTTTTCGTTCTCTCCGGGCTTCTTCGATCGCAGCGACGCGCAGCACGATGACGTCTTCTACTCGTGGCCGCGTCTCGTCACGCATATCGACGAAGGCGCGATAGCCGCAGTCGGCGACCTGTACGAAGAGCTCGCCCTCGATGGCGACGTGCTCGACCTCATGGGCTCGTGGGTGTCGCACTTTCGCCGGCCGCCGAGGCGGCTCACCGTTCTCGGCATGAACGCGGACGAGTTGGCCGCGAACCCGCAGGCGGCTGCGACCGTGGTGCACGATCTCAACCGCGAGCCACGGCTGCCCTTCGAGGACGCGTCGTTCGACGCCGCCGTGTGCTGCGTTTCAGTGGACTATCTCACCAGGCCGGTCGATGTCTTCGCGGATGTCGCGCGGGTCGTGCGCCCCGGTGGGCCGTTCGTGTGCGCGTTTTCCAATCGGTGCTTCCCCACGAAGGTGATTCGTGGGTGGCTGGCGTCGACCGACGAGGAGCACTGCGCCATAGTCGCTGCGTACTTCCGGCTCGCGGGCGGTTGGACCGATCCGATCGTTCAACGGCGCACGCCGCCGCTGCACATCGGTGATCCGCTCTACGCGGTCTGGGCGCGGCGCGCCGCGTGAGCGCCGGCAGCGTTACCGTCGGCGACAGTGGACGACGCAACCTTGATGGGACTCGCGCTCGAGGAGGCCGCGGCCGCGGCAGACCACGGTGACGTTCCCATCGGCGCGATCGTGGTCGTCGGCGGTGAGGTGGTCGCGCGACGTCACAACGAGCGCGAACAGCGCGGCGATCCGACCGCACACGCGGAGCTGCTCGCGCTGCGTGACGCCGCGGCAGCAAGCGACGACGGATGGCGACTCGAAGGCGCGACTGTCGTCGTCACCTTGGAACCGTGCGCGATGTGCGCAGGCGCGCTGCTGGCGGCGCGCGTGGCGCGACTGGTCTTCGGCGCGCACGATCCCAAAGGTGGAGCGTGCGGATCCCTGTACAACCTGTGCACGGACCCGCGGCTCAACCACGAGATCGCCCTTACTACGGGCGTGCGCGCCGAAGAGGCAGTCGCTTTGCTTGATTCGTTCTTCGCCAGCTTGCGCGCCGACGACAGGCAGATGCCTTAGACGGGGCGGACGTTGGCCGCCTTGGGGCCCTTCTGGCCCGGTTGAACCTCGAACTCCACCTTCTGGCCTTCCGCAAGCTCGCGGTAGCCCTGCATCTCGATATCGCTCTGGTGGACGAACACGTCGTTGCCCCCACCATCAGGCGCGATGAAACCGAAACCCTTCGTTGCGTTGAACCACTTCACGGTTCCGACGGGCATTCTCACTCCTCCATACAGCCACGCCAATTCCCAAGCAGTCGGAGTCGTGATGAACCCAGTCGCTCAATCGACCGGCGCGTGGCACGTTGCCGGTCGGGGGAAGAAGTTAGCCGACGGGGAGTACCTGCCGGGAATTCCGTCACTCGGCGCAGACAGCGAGCGAACGAGCGCTCGGAGCCACGCGATGGCAGAGAGCGGAGGGTGTGGGATTTGAACCCACGGTGACCCGGAGGTCACAACGGCTTTCGAGCCGCTCGGCGCCGACCTCGCGGGACCTCCGAAACGCGGCACGACGAGTCGTTCCACCTTCTGGACCGTGGGTTCACCCAAACGCGCCGCTTGACGCGGTACGCGTCAACGAACGCTGGCGCTCGACCCTTGCAGATCGGTCGCGGGGCTCAAAAGAGCTCGACGTCGCCGAGCGAGAGGCCCCACTCCGACAGAGGCGGCGGGCGCTCCTGAACAACGGCGCGCCACGTGAGGATCGGACCCTGGCCGGGCAGGCGAACGAAAGCGGCGCGGTCGACGAGCGCGGTGCCGAGCCGGATCGCGTAGTCGGCGTTGCTCTCACGAGCCACGGCGCGCGCGAGCAAGGAGGGCGCGCTGGTCGACGCGGGGGGAACGATGACATCGCACAACGCTGTCTCCACGGCCGCACCGCGGCGCCGTGCGCGGAACACCGCGACGCCGCCGGCGCCACCGTCGAGCGCGACGACGCGGTACCCGAGCGCAGCGAAGCCGTAGCGCCAGCGCAGGTAAGCGAGGTCGCGACGGGTTCGCAGCGTCGCAGCTGGTTCCTGTGCGGCCAGCAGCCGCTCGACCTCGGCGTGGAGGAGCGCCTCCGCGGCCGACATGCCGGCGCTCGACTCGAGTGACCACCGCTCCGCCGGCACCCGGGCCTGGAGCATCCTCGTCGCGGCGCGCACGCTCCTCGGGCGCACGAGCGTGGTCAGCCGGCCAACGCGATGCCATCCCATCTTCAGGTATCCGGGACGGCTCTGCTCGTTCGGCGTGTTGAACACGAAGTCGACACCTTCGGCTCGCAGCTCGTCGAGCGCGTGCAAGGTGAGTTCGCGGAAGATCCCACGCCCCCGGTAGTCGGGATGGGTTGCGGTATCGACGGCGCGAACCGCGCGCCGGACCCGACCGTCGGGGTGGTCGAACTCCCACCGCAAGAAGGCCCGGAAGCCGACGATGCGATCGTCGGCGCACGCGACCCACGTCGGCGAAGCACCGAACGGGTTCTCCTCGTGCTTCCACCTGAAGAACGCGTCGAACAGGTCGTTGGGCACCCACCGCAACGACTGGGCGAGCAGTACGAGGATCTCGGGTCGATCCGCCGGCGTCGTCGCTCGGATGACGAGCGGTGCGGGCGCGCGGTTCATCGGTGCGCGAGCTCGCGATACAACGTCTCGGTTCTGCGCACCGCCCGCTCGACCCAGAGCATGGCGCCAAGCTCGCGCGTGAGGTCGACGAGGGCGCTCGCGAGGAGCTCCGGGCGGCCCGGCGGGACGAGTGTCACCTGACGGGGCACCTGTTCACGCGGGCGCGAGCGCGGCGACGATCCGGCGGATCTGCTCATCCCAGGACCAGCTTCCAGCGAGCTCGCGCGCCCGCGTCGACAGCCGTTTGCGAAGCTCGTCGTTGTCTCGCAGTAGCGTCAAAGCATCCGCGAGCGCGGCGACGTCGCCGGGCGGAACAAGCAGTGCGCCGTCGCCATCGACGAGTCGATCGCTGATCTGCGCGACGCGCGGCGCGACGGTCGGCAGACCGGCCGCGAGGTACTCGGCGAGCTTGAGGGGCGAGTAGTGGAACTCCTCGCCGGTTGAGGCAGTAACGAGCGCGGCGTCCATCACCGCGAGGTACGAGGGAAGATCGCGGTAGGGCACGGTGCCCGTTGCGACGACGGGAACGTGCAGGTCGCGCGCAAGGCGCTCCACCTCCGGTCGTTCGGGGCCGTCGCCGACGAGCAGCAGCGCCGTGCCCTCGACCTGCGCGACGGCTCGCACGGCGACATCGAGCGCGTGAAAGCGACGGAAGCTACCGACCCATCCGACGACGAAGTGATCCTCGAGGCCGAGGTCGTGACGGAGCGACGGGGTCGCTCGATGCTCGTCGAAGACGTCGAGGTCCACACCCGTTGGCGTGATAAGCACGCGATTCGCCGGTACGCCGATGCGCTCCACCTCGGCCGCGACGAGCGACGAGCCACATGCCACGATGTCGGCGCCGAGCAGTGCTGGCGCCTCGCCGCGTTGTTCGAGCCAACGGTGCCAGCCGACACGTCGCACTCCCCACTGCTGGGCTTCCCACACCAGCGTTGCCGGGACGAACAGCACCGACGGAACATCGAGCGCGCGAGCGAGGCGAGTGCCCTCGACGTGGAACAGCTCATGGCGTTGCCACACGAACGCGATCTCGCCTCCGATCCACGGGCCCTCGGCGGCGACGACAAAGTTTCGCGCCCGTTGCCATTGGCGCACGTCCTTCAGCGCGGTCTTGACAGGTGTCGGCACCGACCGCAGCCACGTCCCCGACGACCGTGCCGACAGTGCGGGCTGTGACGCGCGCTCGCGCACCTCGGTCGCGTCGAGGACGCCTTCACTGGTTACGATCCACGCGTCACCCAGCACCCGCGCGGCGCCGCGCGCCCATCCGGCGGTGCTCAACCATGCCGCGACCGGACCCTGCTGACCGGCGGTGCTGGTCGGCAATACGAAGATCGCGCCGGCGCCCATCGAGTCATTCTCTCGCGTTCGGCGCATGGAAGCGGACGCCGTCGCATACCGGTCCAGCGGCCGCGACTCGACAGCGACGTGCATTCCCGTCCGGTCGTGATGTTCGGTCTGCTCTGACACAACCAAGCGGCGCTCATCGCTACCCTGCTACTGGCCAGGCCGGAAGAGAGTCAACAGCGCTCATACCGACTGGTGGGCGCGAAGCGCCGGAAAGAACCGCACAAACGCTGGGGAGGGCCATCGCCGTACGGGGTCGTTCAGCAGTTGAGAACGGCGATCTTTCGGCTGGCGAGATCGCGGTTCTTGGTGACGATCGGAACATCGAGTGACTCAGCCAGCGCCAGCGCGGCCAGTCCGTCCACGTCGTCTTGGCCGAGCGCCGCGATCGCGGCCTCGATGGCGACGGCGCGAACAGGGAACCACTCGCTGACGACTCGGCCCACCAGTCCGAACTCGGCTCGGGCCCGATGCGGCGCGCCTTCGTGCCGCAAGGCGAGGTACTCGGCAACGAGCAGCGAGGTCGCATCGAGTACGAGCACCTCATCGACTTCGTGGTCGATGCCTTCGAGCAGTCCGGCGAGCACCAAGAGCCCGCCGGCGTCAGCGACGGCGGCCGGTTGCACCGAGTCGTTCCGCCGCGGCCTTGTGTCGAGCAGCGGCCTTCTTGCGTATGCGGGCGAACTCGGTGTCGCTCATCGGCTCAGAAGCCTCGCGTTGCGCGAGTAGCTCAGCCGGCGAGAAGCGCGCGGCGGTGCGGCGCAACACCTGACGCAGCCACTCCTGTTGGCTCATGCCCTCGGCCGTCGCTTGCTCGGCGAGACGCGCGACGACGTCGGACTCGAGGTTCTTCACGTTCACGTCCACGACTGAACGGTACCAATCTGGTACCACTCTCGCAACCAGTCTGATACCAGCCGACAGTCACCTCTCATCGACCGAAGACGTAGGCGATGATGATGACGACGGCATTGAGCGCACAGTGCGCGACGATCGCGACCCGCAGGGTCCCTCGCTGTCATCACCGCGCAGATCAGAGGCAGGATCGCCAGCGCGCGTGTTGGGAACAGCCACGGCGTCCAGAGGTGGTACGCGCCGAACAGCACCGCGTGGAAGATTCGGCCACCATGAGAATGCCCCGTGCCGAATCGATCGGCTGCCTCGAGCGGACGCTGCGCGGAGGGTGTGGGATTTGAACCCACGGTGACCCGGAGGCCACAACGGCTTTCGAGGCCGCCCCTTTCGTCCACTCAGGCAACCCTCCGTCGGTCACGTTAGCCCCGGCGGATTTACGCAGATTCCGCTTACCATTCCGGGGGCCATGCGTCACATGCCCCCGCACAGGATGCTCGGGACGGACCCCGAGAAGATCCGCAGACGCGCACCTCGATCGCCATCTCGTACGGAGGGTGTGGGGCTTCGCCCGTCCCTACCGGGCGATGTTGATCGCGTTCCTCGTGACGATCGTGTTCGAGGCGTTGGTCGGCATCGTGCCGCCGCTGCTGATCAAGCGCATCATCGACGTGGCCATCCCCAACCACGACAACGGCATGGTCACCACGCTCGCCTTGTTCATGGTCGCGATCGCGCTCGCCGATGCGTTCCTGTCACTCGGCGAGCGTTGGTGGTCGGCGAAGATCGGCGAAGGGTTGATCTTCGAGTTGCGACGCACGCTGTTCGACCACACCCAACGGATGCCGATCGCGTTCTTCACCCGCACGCAGACCGGCGCCCTCATCAGCCGCATGAACAACGACGTCATCGGCGCGCAGAGCGCGCTCACCGGCACGCTCGGCTCGGTCGTGTCGAACATCGTCACGCTCGCGTTCACCCTGGCAGCGATGGCGTTCCTCGAGTGGCGCCTGACGCTCCTCACGCTGATCCTGCTGCCGTTGTTCATCATCCCGGCGAAGCGAATCGGTCGCCAGTTGCAGGTCATCACCCGTGAGGGCATGGACCTGAACAGCGAGATGAACACGACCATGACCGAGCGCTTCAACGTCGCGGGCGCGCTGCTGGTCAAGCTGTTCGGACGGCACGACGACGAAGCCGACGACTTCTCCCGCCGAGCCGAGCGGGTCCGCGACATCGGCGTGCGCAGCGCGATGTACGGGCGGGTGTTCTTCATCGCGCTCACCTTGGTCGGCGCGGTCGCGACCGCCGCGGTCTATCTCATCGGCGGGCACCTCGTGATCTCCGGCGCGATCACGCTCGGGACGATGGTCGCGCTCGCGACCTACGTCGCTCGCGTCTACGGCCCCCTGACGGCGCTCACCAACGCGCGCGTCGACATCATGAGCGCGTTCGTGTCGTTCGAGCGGGTGTTCGAGGTCCTCGACACACCGAACCCGATCGTCGACGCGCCCGATGCGCGCGACCTCACCGTGCCGTCCGGTCGCATCGAGCTCGACGACGTGTGGTTCCGGTACCCGGCCGCGTCCGATGTCTCGATCGCGTCGCTCGAGTTGGATCCGACCAGCGGCCGTCCCCTGCCGGACACGCCCGGCGCGTTCGTGCTGCGGGGCGTCTCGGCGTCGATCGAACCGGGGCAACTGGTGGCGCTCGTCGGTCCGTCGGGAGGCGGCAAGACCACGATCAGCAACCTGATCCCGCGGCTCTACGACGTGACGACCGGCGAGGTCCGCATCGACGGGCACGACGTCCGCGACGTGACCCAGGACTCGTTGCGGGCCGCCATCGGTGTCGTCGCGCAGGACCCGCACCTGTTCCACGACACCGTGCTCAGCAACCTGCTGTACGCACGGCCGGGTGCGTCGATCGAGGACGTGCACGACGCGTGTCGCGCCGCGCAGATCCACGACGTCATCGTGGGTCTTCCCGACGGCTACCACACCGTCGTCGGCGAGCGCGGCTACCGGCTGTCAGGCGGTGAGAAGCAGCGACGTCGCGATCGCACGCGTGTTGCTCAAGGATCCGGCCGTCGTGATCCTCGACGAAGCGACGAGCCATCTCGACTCCGAGAACGAAGCGGCCGTGCAGCGCGCGCTGGCGACCGCGCTCGCGGGACGCACTGCGGTGGTGATCGCGCACCGCCTGTCGACGATCACCAACGCCGATCAGATCCTCGTCGTGGACGACGGGGTGATCGTCGAGCGCGGCGAGCACCACGCGTCTGCTCGAGGCCGGCGGTCTCTACGCGGACCTCTACCGCACCTTGGTGCGATCCGACGTCGAGCCGATCACGTAATGCTGCGTTCCCCGGCCACGTAGGCCGCGTGTGGCCGCTCCTCCGCCTGGCGGCTCCGTCGCTCGCATGGTCGATCGCCCTTAGCCGCCGAAGGGCGCGTCGTTCGCCCGTCCGAGCGCGATCACCTCGTCGAGCAACGCACGTTCGCCCACGCCCAGTAGCGCGAGGTCGTCGGACACCAGCGCCATGCCACCGCTCTCGCCCACCGCGGCGGCCCACCCGGAGGCCTCGTCCGCCGTCATGGCGGTCTCCGTCGTGCGCAGCATCACGCAGTCGGGATCGTTGAGCCACAGCCGCCGGTGCATGAACTGGCGCGACCGGGTCGCCGCGAGCGCGTGCGACGTCGCCGGCGACGTGGCCCGATAGCCCGGGGGCGACCAGGACTCGGCCGGTGGCTCCCACCACGGCGCGACATCCGGCCCGATGCGCATGCCGTCGACCGCGCCGATGCACGCGCCGAGCGGGGCGCCGCAGCCGAGGATGAACACGTCCTCGCCCGCACCACGGCGGATGGCGTCGAACCCCCCACGCACGCGCTCGGCGGGCGTCTGCGTCGGATCGGCGAAACGACCGGCGAGTCCGGGCGCGTAGGTGAAGTCCAGCTTCAGGTAGCGGAAGCCGGCAGCGACCAGCTCGCGCGCCACATGCTCGAGATGATCGAGCACCTCGGGTTGCGTCGTGTCGAGCGTGTGCACCGCGCCGCCCCAGTGGTCGTTGACCATCCCGACGAGCTCGCGGCCCGATGGCATGTGTCGCCAGCCAACTCGGATGTCGGGCCGCCACTGCCGACGTCGGTGCGGCGAGGAACGGGGCGATCCACAGGCCCGGCGACGAATCCCGCGCCGGTGACGCGCGCCGCGAGCTGGTCGAGGGACGACATCGAACTTGTCGTTCGTGCTGAGCCAGTCGCCGATGGCGGGCTGAAAGCCGTCGTCGAGCTGGAAGACCTCGAACGGCCAATCGGCAGCGAGCTCGAGGTTCGACTCGAACGCCTGTTGCGTCACGTTCTCGAAGTAGTGGTACCAGGAGCACCACCCGACCTGGTACGGCGCACTGACGCGCGCCGCCGCACCGATCGCCGCCGCCCACCAGTCGAGCGGGCGGCGTACGTCGTCATCGACCTGCCAGGACTCGATCGAGTGCAGCCTGCGCACGACACCGCGCTCGACGACGGCACCACCGAAGTAGGCCTCGCCCCACAGCTCGAACCCGTCGACGTGACCGGCTGCGCGCCGGAGACGGAACGTGCCGTCGTGCTCGGTTCCGCCCAGGAATCCGACGACGATCGGCGGATCGGGGGAACCATCGTCGAGCACCGTGACGAGCTCGCTGCGCAGCTCCTCCGGCTTGTGCGACTGCGGGATCAGCGTGGTGCATGTCGACCACGAGCGGGATCGCACCCTGCGTACGCGACGGATCGACGTCGACTCCGAAGGTCGCCCATCCACTCGGTGACCACGACTGGTAGCCGTGGCGGAACATACGGATGGGATCCTGCACATCGACCAGCCGCCACACCACCGCGACGGACTCCACTTCGGCCGCGGCCCGTCCGTCGTTGACGAGCGCCCAGCTCATCGCGATGCCGTCGGTGTTCTCGACGTCAACGGTGACGCGGCCTCGCCGGCAACGAGTCTCGACTCGATCGAAGACGAGCTTCATTCAGTGGGTGTGGCCGTGGGGACCGTGTGCGTGGCCGTTGTTGCGCGTGTCCAACCAACGACGGAAGCCCGCAGCGTTCGAGTGGATCCCGTTCAAGGTGTCGAGCTTCTCGCGGTGCACCGGATCGACAGCCTTGAGCTCGTCGCCGAAGTGCTCGTCGAGCGCCGCCGCGATGTCGCGGTCCTCACGCCACGCCTTCTCCGCGACCTCTGCCCACGCGCGGAGGATGCCACCAGCCTCCTCGAGCGTCGCCATCGGGTCCGGCACCAGACCGAAGTGCGCCAGCGCGACGCCGGTCGGTTTGCGGTCCGCGAAGCGCTGCAGCGAGGTCAACGCCTGATCGAGATCGAAGTCGGGCGGCGGGGTCGACGGCCGGAGCACTCCGGCGTCGGGCAGGCGCACGCCGACCGCGTCGCCTGCGAACAGCAGACCCGTCTCAGAGTCGTGCAGCGCGAGGTGATGCTTCGCGTGGCCGGGTGAGTCGACGGTGGTCAGGGTGCGATTGGCGTCGATCGTGATCGTCTCGCCGTCCTCGAGCACGTGCACGCGCTCGGCCGGCGTCGGATCGAGCCGTCCGTAGAGCGAGTCGAGAAGATCGCCGTAGACCATCGCCGCGCTGTTGACGAGCTTGGTCGGATCGACGAGGTGGCGCGCCCCTTTCTCGTGCACGTAGACGGTTGCGTTGGGGAACGCGCGAGCGACGTCACCGACGCCGCCCGCGTGATCGAGGTGGATGTGCGTGACGGCGATGCCGGCGAGATCGGTCGGCGCCACATTGAGCTCCGCGAGCGCGTCGAGCAACGAATCGACGGACGACTGACTGCCTGTCTCGACGAGCACCGGCTCGGTGCCCTCGATGAGGTAGCCGGCAGTGACGTTGTGCCAACCGCCGAGCAGCGTGTCGATCTGGATGACGCCGGTGCCGATCCGGGTGTGCATGGCCGCAGTCTTCCTCTGTCGACTACCAAGGTTCGAACGGCGCGCTGACAATGGTCGATCCTGCGAGCGGCGGAGCCGCCAGACGGAGGAGCGGCCACTCCGGCCTGCGGGGCCGGGGAACCCGGAGACAGGTCGGTAGCCTCGCCGGCGGTGGAGGCGTGGCAGAAGCCGTTGTTCAACGAGGAACCGACGATGTCGGTCGCGGAGCTGAGCGCCGGCATCGGCACCACCCTCGCACGAGCGTTTCCCGACGAGGTGTGGGTGCGAGGCGAGATCGCCAACCTCAGCCGTCCGCCCTCGGGCCATGTGTACTTCGACCTCGTCGGCGAGGGCGCCGCGCTCGGCGTTACGTTGTGGGCGTCCGACAAGCAGGTCGTCAATGCGGTGCTGCGTCGCGCCGGTGGTGCGGTACGGATCACCGACGGCACCGAGGTGCGCATACGCGTACGGGTGTCCTGGTACGCCGAGCGCGGACGGGTGTCGCTCCGCATGCTGTCCATCGACACCGCGTACACACTCGGCCGACTGGCCGAGGCGCGCGAGGTACTGCTGCGGACGCTCGAGGCCGAAGGCCTGCTGCGCCGACAAGCTCGTCTGGCCCTGCCGCCGGTTCCGCTGCGCGTCGGCCTCATCACGAGCGACGGCAGTGCCGCAGCACACGACTTCTTGCGCACGCTCGAAGCGAGTGGGCACGCATGGCAGGTCACCGTGCTCGACACGCGGGTGCAGGGCGTCACCGCGGAGTCGTCGATCCTGGCGGCGCTCGGCACCGCCTGCCGCGCCGAGCCGCCGTTCGACGCGATCTGTGTCGTGCGAGGCGGTGGCGCGCGCACCGACCTCGCCGTGTTCGATCGAGAGTCCGTCGCCCGCGCGATCGCACTCGCCCCGATCGCCATCTGGACCGGCATCGGCCACGAGATCGACACGACCGTCGCCGACGCGGTCGCACATCGTCGGTTCCGCACGCCGACCGCATGTGCGATGGGGCTGGTCGAGCAGGTCACGCGCTGGTGTGAACAGCTCGACACCACCTGGAACGCGATCGCGCGCGCCGCGCAGCACCACCTCAGGATGCGCGAGTCTCGGCTCGACGAGTACCACGCGCGTGCGCTGACGCAGCCGGTGCGCGCACTCGACCGGGCGACGCGAACGATCGGCGACATCGAACATCGCGTGCGCGCGTTCGACCCGGCGCGCGTGCTTGCTCGCGGTTGGACGATCACGCACGACGTCGACGGCAAGCTGATCCGGTCCACCGGTGACGCGCCTGAGGGAGCGCAGCTCGTCACGACGTTCGCCGACGGTGAGTTGCGGAGCACCGTGGATGGGTGACGGGCCGAACGTGTCCTACACCGAGGCCCTCGCGGAGCTGAAGACGATCCTCGAAGAGCTCGAACACGACGACATCGACGTCGACCGCCTCGCACAACGCGTGGCGCGCGCCGCCGAGCTCATCGAGACGTGCCGGCAACGCATCGCGGCGGCGCGTGTCGAGGTCGAGCGCATCGTCCTCGCCGTGGAGGACGAAGGCGAAGCAGCCCCCGAAAACTCAGCCTGAGCCGGGCGGTGCTGCGATCGAGGGCACCACAGCGGTTCCCTGCGCTGCCGCCTGACGCTGGGCATACGCGTACTGCAGCATCGACAGATAGATCGTCATGATCTTCGGGCCGTAGTTCGGATCGGTGGCCCACGTTCCGGTGAGCTTGTTCCAGGTCGGACAGCACCCACGCACCGACAGGTGATCCGGATCAGCAGCCACCGGCGGGTTGGCCAGCCCGAGAACGCTGAGCGACCTGTCCGCATACGCATGCAACAGCTGCATCTGCGCGCGCACGCCGAGCTGCGGCGACGGGAAGTCGAAGCCCGTCGCGCACGAATCGCAGGCGCCGATACCCGAGAAGTTGTTGTGCGTCGTGAGCGGCGAGGTGAACGCACCTGTCTCGACCATGGACTGTGCGAAGGCCACATCGCCGCGCACACCCTCTGCGGCACCCTCGGTGACGTAGTAGGTGGCGAGCGTCAGGAGATCGACGCTGCTCGCGTAGCCGACGACACCCTTGCTCTGGTACCAGCCGACGACCTCTTGGGGCGTGAGGACCGACGGGCCGAGCACGGTCGGCGAGAGGTCGACGGTCATCAGCCCACCGAGGCCCGCGTTCTGGATGGCCGTGTTCGCGTCATCGACCTGTTGTTGCGCGTTGTCGAGGGCGTCGTGTGCGCGGTTGGCCAAGGCCGTGACGGCGCCGAGCACGCGGTCCGCTATCGCGATCCGGAGCTCAGCCGCGACGAGCTGGTCGTGCGTCTGGTCGATCGCGCTGCCGGCCAGCATGCGAGCCGACTCGACCGAGACCGCTGCGTCGGGCGACTCGCTCTGCGCATTGTCACCGACCTCGTCGACGCCGCCCTGCACGTACGCCACCATGGCCGCGTCGGTGAGCGCCTTGCGCCTGGCGGCGAGATCACGATCCGCGTCGTCGTGGATCGCTTGCACGCTGGCCTGCAACGCGGCTGCCTTGTCGTAGGTCGCCTGCGCGGTGGTGAGCGATGCCTGGAGATCCGACATCTGCATCTGCGCCAGAAGCGCCGCCACCTGCGGGGAAGGGTCGGGAATCGGTGGAGCAGGGGGTGGAGCCGGCTGACCCGGCACCGGCGGTGGCTGGATGACGGGGAGGTCCGGAGGGATCGAGGTCGCCGTCGGTGACGTGGGCGCCGGCGCCTGGCTGTTGCCCGGCGGCGCGGTGGTCGGGGGCGCGGTCGTGGTCGGTGCCGTGGTCGTCGGCGGCGCGGTGGTCGCGGGCGTCGTGTCGGGCGGGGCGGTGACCGACGTGGGCGGGGCGTCTTGCGCCTGAGCGACGCCGGCACCGATCGCCGTCACCGCGCCACAGATGGTGGTGGCGAGCACGCCGCAAACGCCGATCCTGGCCAGCAACGGCCTCGGGCGGCGCGATCGAGTGCGGGGGGCGATGGAGGTTTTCATCGGAGGCGGCCGATTCGAGAAACGGCCTTTCCTGATCGGTCGATCGGGGGCCCGACTTCAGTGTTCCCGAGCCAGTCGTCGACGAGGTCGACCAATTCGCTCAGCTGCTGGACGGCGGCGTCGGGCTCGACGGCGTACGGCGGGACGTACGGGTTCGAGCGCCACACGGTCCGCATCCCGACCCCGGCAGCCCCGTGGATGTCGTCGTAGGGCCGATCGCCGACGAACACCGCCCTGGCCGGGTCGCTGACGCCCACGGCGGCGAGGGCGTCGAGGAACACGGATGGATGCGGCTTCACGAAGCCGAGGTCGCTCGTGTAGAGCCGGGCATCGATCAGCGGGGCCAATCCATCTCGTTCGAGGAAATGCTCGTGGAAGGCGCGCGGCCAGTTCGTGTTCGAGAGCAGCGCGATCCGCAGCCCGCGGGCCCGCAGCTGATCGAGCACGTCGACCGCGTCGGGCTCGTGGCGGATGTGGGACGTCCAGCCGTCGAGATGGTGCGTGGCCGCCTCCTCGAGCACCGCATCGGTGACGTCGAGGCCGAGGGCGGCCGACGCCGCTTCGAGAATGTCGGCCAGGCGCCAGCTCTCGAAGGTCGAGGTCGTGCGCTGCCAGAACCGCTGGTCGATCTCGATGAGCGATGCGACCAGTTCGTCCTCCCGAGCGGGGTCGAGGTGGTGGGCGGCGAGTCGCCAGAGGTCGACGAGGTCGGCGCGGCCGAGGTCGCTCGTCGTGAGCGTCCCGCCCCAATCGAACAGCACAGCCTCCAGCAGCACCGAAGCAACGTATCGGCCTCGCGCGGCGGTGAATTCTCGGGGGTGGCACCCCCTCGCTCCGTTCGCCCCGTCGCCGCCGAATAGTCGATGGGGAAGCGGCGGGCGCGGCGTGCAAGCCTGGGGCCATGAGCGCCCCGACACGAAGCGTGCCGGTGCCGGCGAGTCTCCAGCTCGTGGCCGAACGGGTCGAGCACCGCTTGGCCCAGCTCCTCGACGCCGAGATCGAACGGTGGGGGGCGCTCGACGAAGATCTGGTGGCGCCGCTCAGCGTCCTGCGCCGCTTCGTCGTCGCCAGCGGAAAACGTCTGCGCCCGGCGTTCTGCCACTGGGGGTACGTCGGGGCCGGTGGCGACGGCGACGACGCTGCGGTCGTCGACGTGGGGGCCGCGTTCGAGCTGCTCCAGGCGTTCGCCCTCGTGCACGACGACGTCATGGACGGATCGGCCACCCGCCGGGGTGCCCGCACCGTGCATCTCGACTTCGGCGATCGTCACGTGGTCGAGGGTTGGCGGGGCGAGCCGCGCCGGTTCGGCGAGGGGGTGGCGATCCTCGTCGGCGACCTCGCCCACGTCTACGCGGACCGGTTCGTGGCGGGCGCGTCACCGCAGGTCGCGGCGATCTGGAACGAGCTGCGAGTCGAGCTCAACGTCGGGCAGTACCTCGACGTGCTCGGCACCGCACGAGGTGACACCGATCTGCCGAGGGCCCGGCGCATCGCCCGCTACAAGTCGGGCAAGTACACGATCGAGCGCCCGCTCCACGTCGGCGCCGCGCTCGCCGGCCGGCACGATCAACTGCACGTCGCGCTGTCGTCCTACGGCGATCCGCTCGGGGAGGCGTTCCAGCTTCGTGACGACATGCTCGGCGCGTTCGGCGAAGAATCGGTCACCGGCAAACCGGTCGGCGACGATCTGCGCGAAGGCAAGCCGACCCCGCTGCTGGCCGTCGCCACCTTGCGTGCGGACGGCGCGCAGCAGGCGGCGCTCGGCCTGGTCGGCCAGCCCGACCTCAGTGCCGCCGACATCGCGATGATTCAAGCGGTGCTCGTCGACACCGGCGCGGTCGGCGAGATCGAAGCGACGATCGATCGACTGACCGAATCGGCCGTCGCGGCCATCGAGCAGGCGCCGATCACGATCGACGCATCAACCGCTCTCGTCGAGCTGGCGCGCTACGTCGCGTGGCGCGACAAGTAGCACCGCCGCACGTTCCGTAGTCCTGGCAGAGAGCGCGCTACCAGGTCGGCTGACGGGTCAAGAGGTCGTCGAGGGCGAGCGATCGCCCGGTCACTCGCCGTCTCGCCGAGCTGCGCGACCAGGGCCCGATCGAGCTTGACGTAGTCGAGCGGCAGCACTTTCAGCGTCGCCAACGACGACGCGCCGCTGCCGAGGTCGTCGATTCCGACGGACACGCCCAGGCGGCTGTTCAGACCGAGCTGTACAGCGTCAGTGCGTCGCGCAACGGCAGCGACACCACCCCGGGCTCACGGGCGACCGCCTCGAGCCACTCCGGACGGTTCACGGACGACACGGCGATGGGCTGCTCGAGCGGCGACGCCTGCGAGCGCGAGCCGGGCGAACGTCGTCGCGTAGTCAGGCGGGCGGATGTCGCGCGAGAACTCGACCAGCGCGAACGGATCGGGCGGCGCGATCGCGGTCGGGTCGGGAACGCTGACAAGTGGCGAGCCCGGACCGTTGCCGCCGCCGAGGATGCCGGCGCCGTCGAACAGGATCGCACCGCAGACGAGATCGGGTCGCCCACCCGCGAGCATCAGCGCAACGTACGCACCGAGTCCTCGCCCGAGGACCGTGGCTTGCCCGATCTCCCGCAACGCGGCATCGGCGTCGGCCAGTAGGACCTCCGCGGTGTACCCACCCCCCGGCGGCACGGTCGACCGGCCGTGCCCGGTGAAGTCGAGCCCGACGATCGGTCCGTCCCAGCCGTCGAGGTACGGGGCGCGATGGCGGGCGTGCGCTCGCCGAGTCCGTGGAGGTGCAGCAACGGCCGGCCGCCGCCCTGGCGGACGTCGTGCAACGCGAGGCGTGCGCGACCTCGGACGAGCTGGCGGAACGGCGGCATGTCCGACTCCGGGGCCGCGACCGCGGGCGCCGGTGTGCCCGTACCGACGGGTCCCCATCCCGCGCCGTCCGCCGGGGGATCACCGAGGAAGTCGAGCACGAGGTCGGCGACGAACCGCGGTTGCTCGATGTGCACGAAGTGGCCCGTGTCCGCGAGCGGCACGAACGTCGCGCCAGGCGGCAGGTACGGCTCCACATCGTCCGCTCGTGTGCCCCAGCCCATCTCCTCCGGCTGGAGGCCGAGTACGCCGAGCACCGGCATGGCGAGGCCGGGCATGCGCAGCATCGACCATTCGGGGCGCCACGGACCGAAGCCGCCGAACCGCATGACCGGATCGATCTTCCACCGCCACAGGTCGCCGCCATCCGCCTGCTCCGCACCGATCGGGACCAGGTAGCGCAGCCAGTCGAGGGTGAGACGGGGGTTCATGCGCTGGCGCCGCTTCGCCAGCTCGTCGATGGTGCCGGGCCGTCGTTGCTTCACCGCCGCCGCAGCGCGGTGGTCGAGCCAGTTGCGCAGCTCGCCCGCGAGCACGCGCCGGCGTTCGTGATCGGGCACGTCGGGCCAGTTGCGGCGCGACGGCAGTCCGTCGAGGTTCACCAGATGGCTGCACCGGTTCGGCAGCGCGTCCGCGAGCTGCATGAGCACGCTTCCGCCCTTCGAGTGACCGACGAAGGGCACCGGTCGCCGAGTCGTGCTGTCGAGCACGGTGAGGCCGTCGCGGACGTCGGCGTCCCAGCTGTAGAGCATCGAGCGGTCGGAGTCGCCGTGGCCTCGTTGGTCCCAGCACACGACCCGCCAACCGCCGTCGGCGAGCAGCGGCGCGAAGCCGTCGAACGTACCTGCGAAGTCGAAGCCGCCGTGCGCGAGCAGGAGTGGCGGCGCGTCCTCATCGCCCCACTCCCACACCGACAGGCGCAAGCCGTGGTCCGTCACCCATCGCTGCCGAGCCGGGCGTCTCGTTCCCGGGAAGTCGAGCAACGCGCTGTCGGCCACGAACCACTTTCATCCGGCCTTCGCAGAAGCACCAAAAGTGCATCGCGAGGCGGAAGAATGGGGAAGTGAGCTCCGCGTCCGACCACCGTGTACGTGTTCTGCTGATCGAGCACGATCCCAAGATGGTGTCGCTCGTTCGCAACATCCTGTCCGACGACGGCTACGACGTCGTGGGCGTGACCGTGGCCGACGACGCGCTCGTGCAGCTCGATGATCTCGATCCGGACGTCATCGTCCTCGACGAGGTCATGCCGGAGAGCGAAGGGCTCGACGTCGCCGACCAGATCCGCGAGCGGCGTGAGAAGCAGCCGATCGTGATCTTCAGCTCGCTGTTCGATCGTCGCCTGAGCGCCGAGTCGCGGCGGCGCGGCTACGTCTACTGCGAGAAGGCCGACGGCATCGAGCGCCTCGAGGCGTGCATCCGCGAGGCGCTCACGCACGGCATCTGACGGACCCGGGCCTTCGGCGCCGGCCTTCTAACTTGGCGGGATGCGCCCGGAGGACGTCCTGCCCCATCGCCCGCCGTTTCTCTTCGTCGACGAGGTCGACGAGGTCGTTCCCGGCGAGTCCGCACGTGGGCGTTGGCGACTGACCGGCGAAGAGAACTTCTTCGCCGGTCACTTCCCGGGGCGGCCCACGCTTCCCGGTGTGCTCATGGTCGAAGCGCTGGCGCAGCTGGGCGCCGTCGCGGTGCTCGCCGACGACCGTTACGCGGGAAAGCTGCCGTTGTTCGGCGGGATCGACAAGGCGCGGTTCCGGGCGCAGGTGGTACCCGGCGACACACTCGAGCTCGAGACACGCATGGATCGGCTCGGCGCGACCGCGGGGCGCGGGTCAGGAATCGCACAGGTCGACGGCAAGGTCGCGTGCGAGGCGTCGCTGTTGTTCGTCGTCGTGTCGCGTTAGCGGCGAGAGCGACGAATCAGACCAGCCAGACGAGTTACTAGTCCGCGGGGTCGAAACACGCAGCCGCGAGTGGACGCCAACGTCCATCCGCACGAGTCTGCAGCGACAGTGAAAACAGACAGCGAAGAGCTGTCAGAAAGGACCGCGAAAGGGTCAAACTTCTTCTTGCGACATCTCCTCGAGGCACCGACGGATCTCCGAAACGCGGAAGCGGCGGTGGCCTCCGAGCGTGCGGATCGCCGTGAGTTTTCCCGCTCGTGCCCAGCGCGTGACGGTCTTCGGGTTCACGCGAAAGAGAGCCGCGACCTCCGACGGAGTGAGCAACGCTTCGGGTGCGTCGAACTCGTCAGTCTGCGCCATCTGGTGTGGTCCTTTTCTTCGAGGGACCGCGACCCTTAGGCCGTCATGTCCGTTTCCTGCCAGGAAGATACGAAAGCCAGAACCTTCGGGCCATAGTCCGATGGGGTCATTTGCCGAGGTTGTCACTGACTAGTCACGCCCCGGCTGCGATCGACGCGGACGACGAAATGCCAGCGAAGGAGCGGCCGCACGCGGCCTGCGGGCCGGGGAACGCGGCGACAAAGTGCGACGCTTGCACACGTGCTCGATCTCGTCGCCGCGCACGGTGCGGAGCAGGTGGTGATGACCGCAGATCCCGCGACCGGTCTGCGGGCGATCGTGGCCATCCACTCCACCGTGCTCGGCCCCGGCCTCGGCGGCACCCGGTTCCGGCCCTACGCCTCGGAGACCGACGCCTTGACCGACGTGCTCCGCCTCGCCCGCGGGATGACCTACAAGCACGCCGCCTGCGGCAACGACCTGGGCGGCGGCAAGGCGGTCATCATCGGCGACCCGGCGACGATCCGTTCGGACGCCCTGATCGCGACGTACGCCCGTTTCGTGGATCGGATCGGGGGGCGGTACCTGACCGCCGAGGACGTCGGGACGACACAGGCGGACATGGATCTCATCCGCTCGATCACGCCTTACGCCACCGGCGTGAGCGAGCACCTCGGCGGCTCAGGCGATCCGTCTCCGGCCACCGCGTGGGGCGTGCTGCACGCCATGTACGCCGTCGCCGGACGCCTGTGGGACGACGAATCGCTCGCGGGACGCCACATCGCCATCAGCGGCGTCGGCAAGGTGGGCCACGCGTTGGCGAAGGAGCTGGCCGCGGCGGGTGCTCGACTGACGATCGCGGACGTGCGACCGGAGGTGGCGGCTGCGGTGTCGCGTGAGATGGGGGCCGCCGTCGTCCATCCGTCCGCCATCCACGCGGTCGACTGCGACATCTTCAGCCCGTGCGCGCTGGGTGCCGTGTTGAACGAGTCGTCCGTCCCCGAGTTGCGGTGCGCGGCCGTGTGCGGCTGTGCCAACAACCAGCTGGCGACGTCAGAGGACGGCGGGCGTCTCGCAGCGAGAGACGTGCTCTACGCACCCGACTACATCGTGAACGCCGGCGGGGTCATCAACATCGCACAGGAGCTGAGCGCAGACGGCTACGACCACGATCGAGCGTGGGCGCGCATCGCCGGCATCCGCCGGACCGTCGAAACCGTGTTCGCCCTCGGCGACGAACACGACCTGACCCCCGCCGAAGCCGCCGACCACCTCGCCGAATCTCGCCTCGCCGCCGCCCGCTGAGCTCGTTCTGGCGTCAGATCCGGCGAAATGTCGCCGTTGGCGACGCCAGAACGGGGCGAAGGAACGGAAGGCAGGTCAGCCTTCGTAGGGGAAGCCGAGGTCGGGGGCGGTGACGAGGGGGGCGAACGCGATGCCGTCCTGCTCGCACATCGCGGCGGCGGTGCCACCTCGATCGACGACGGGGACGGCGACCACCGGCTCCGCGCCGACAGCGCGCACTGCAGCGGCGGCTTCGAGGAACGCCACACCGCGGGTGATGGCGTCCTCGGTCAGGGCGACCCGGTCACCGGCGCGCAACGCGCCGGCGATGCGGCCGCCCCCGCCATGGTCCTTCTCCTCCTTGCGCACGCTGAAGCTGCGCAACATGCGTCCGCGGGTCGCGGCGATCGCGGCCGCCGCGAACGCGACCGCGTCGGCCCCCATCGTGAGTCCGCCGACAGCGGTGATGTCGTCCGGGATCGTCTCGAGGAACGCGTCGGCGACGAGCAACATCCCGTCGGGGGAGCACGTCGTCTGCTTCGCGTCGATGAACCAGGTGCTCTTCTTGCCCGATCGCAGCACGAAGTCACCGCGCTTGATGCTGTGCTCGAGCAGGTGACTGATCAGCGCCCGACGGTCCGCTGTCACTCCTCGGCGCTCCCGACGATCCGCACGCGGCCCGATCCCTCTTCCACGGTCCCGATCTGGCGGGCCGCATGTCCCTGGCCCCGCAACACGTCGATCACCCGGTACGTGTCGTCGGCGGGAACGATGACGATCATGCCCACGCCGAGGTTGAACACCTTCGCCATCTCGTCGTCGTCGATGTTTCCCGCCTTCTGGACCTCGTCGAAGATCCGTGGCGGCTCCCACGACGAACGATCGACCACCGCATCCGCGGTGTCCGGCAGCGCGCGCGCGAGGTTGCCGGGGATCCCGCCCCCGGTGATGTGCGCGACGGCGTGGACGTCGACGACGCGCTCGACCGCGAGCACCGCCGGCGCGTAGATCACGGACGGGCGCAGCAGCTCTTCGGCCAGATCGTGATGCGAGCCTTCGAACGCCGGAGCGTCGAGCGACCGATGCGCCTGTTCGAGCAGGACCCGCCGCGCCAGCGAGTAGCCGTTCGAGCGCAAGCCCGGTGAGGGCAGCCCGATCAGCGCGTCGCCCGGTTGGACGCGCTGACCGCTGATCAGTCGATCGCGCTCGGCCACACCGACCGCGAAGCCGACGAGGTCGAACTCGCCCGGTTCCATCGCGCCGGGATGTTCGGCCATCTCGCCGCCGATCAACGCGCAACCGGCTTCCTGGCAACCCTGCACGATGCCGCGCACGAGTTGCATGATGTGCGCGGGATCGAGCTTGCCGACCGCGATGTAGTCGAGGAAGAACAGCGGTTCCGCCCCTTGGCACACGAGGTCGTCGACGCACATCGCGACGAGATCGATGCCGATGGTGTCGAACCGCCCGACGGCCTGCGCGACGAGCGCCTTGGTGCCGACGCCGTCCGTCGACGAGACGAGAACGGGGTTGGTGAACCGGTGCTGCGGGAAGGCGAACAAGCCGCCGAACCCGCCGATGTCACCGATGACCTCGGGACGATACGTCGAGCGCACCATCGACTTGATGGCCTCGACCGCGGCTTCGCCCGCGGCGATGTCGACGCCCGCCTGCTTGTAGGTCTCGGACACGTCAGCCTGTCGGCAGCGTGGGCGTGTGCGCGATGCGCTCGAGCTCACCCGCCGGCATCGTGTTGCGCTCGAGTACGTCCTTGCGCAGCGTGACCGGCACCTCGACGGGATAGTCGCCGGTGAAGCACGCGTTGCAGAAACCGGCGCCGACTGCGCCAGTCGCCTCTTGGAGGCGATCGAGGGTCAAGTACGCGAGGCTGTCGGCACCGAAGTAGTCGCGCATCTCGTCGACCGTGAGTTGCGCGGCGAGCAGCTCACCGCGGTTGCCTGTGTCGATGCCGTAGAAGCACGGCCACTTCACCGGAGGTGACGTGATGCGCAGATGGACCTCGGCTGCGCCCGCTTCCCGCAGCATCTTCACGAGCTGACGCTGCGTCGTGCCGCGGACGATCGAGTCGTCGATGACGATCAACCGCTTGCCGGCGACGTTCTCGCGCAACGGATTGAGCTTCATGCGCACGGCGGTCTCGCGCATCGCCTGGCTCGGCGCGATGAAGCTGCGGCCGATGTAGCGGTTCTTGACGAGGCCCTGGCCGTACGGGATGCCGCTGACCCGCGCGAAGCCTTCGGCCGCGGGGACACCCGACTCGGGAACACCCATGACCATGTCCGCGTCGACCGGCGCCTGCAGCGCGAGCTGCTCGCCCATTCGCACGCGAGCCTGGTGGACGCTGCGCCCGTACAACAGGCTGTCCGGACGGGCGAAGTAGACGAACTCGAACAGGCACAACGAGGGCGCCAGCTCCTCTTCCGCGAACGGGCGCAGCGAGCGCCAACCGGTCGCGTCGATCACCACCATCTCGCCGGGATCGAGCTCGCGCACGAAGTGCGCGCCGACGATGTCGAGGGCCGGGGTCTCGGAAGCGAGGACCCACCCGTTCTCGAGCTTGCCGAGGCACAACGGGCGGAACCCATGCGGATCGCGAACGCCGATCACGCGGCCCTCGTCGGCGAGGACGAACGAGAAGGCGCCCTGCAACAGCGGAAGCACCTCGACCAGCGCGCGCTCGAGCGCCCGATCGTCGCTGTGCTGGTCGCGCCGCTTCGCGATCGATCGCGCCAGGAGCTCGGCCACGATGTCGCTGTCGCTCGTCGCGGTGCCGGGGAGCATGCCCGCCTCGGCGGCGAGCGCCTCGGTGTTCACGAGATTGCCGTTGTGGCCGAGCACGAACTGATTGGTGTCGGCCGCGGTCTCGCCGACGCTGCGGAACACCGGCTGCGCGTTGCGCCATTCGCTCGCGCCGGTGGTCGAGTACCGCGTGTGCCCGATGGCGAGGTGACCCACGAGCGGCGCGAGCGTGCGATCGTCGAACACGGTCGCGACGAGCCCCTGCTCCTTCACGACCATGATCTCGCTGCCGTCGCTCACCGCCATGCCCGCGGCTTCCTGGCCGCGATGCTGCAGCGCGAACAGACCGAGGTAGGTGAGCTGTGCGACCGGCTGGCCGGGTGCGTACACCCCGAAGACGCCGCACGCTTCCTTGAGCTCGTCGTCCGACCCGGCGACGGACTCCGGGCCGGAGGCGCGCGGCGCGGAACTGGCGGCTTCGCTCACTGCCGTCATGATACGGACGAGCGGCCCGGGTGCGGGGCCACCGGACCATTAGCCTGCAGCGATGCCCGGCACGTCGACATCTCGCATCCCAGGCCCCGCCTGGCTGCAGGACCTGTACGAGCGGCCGCTGGTCCAGAAGTTCTGGAAGTACGCGATGACATCGGTCGTCGGCGTCGTGATGGGCCAGAGCCTCATCTTCCTCTTCGCCTCCGTCCTCGACTGGTCCTGGGGATGGGCGAACGTCGCCGCGGTCACCATCAGCACGGTGCCGACGTACTACCTGAGCCGAGCGTGGGTGTGGCAGAAGCACGGCAAGAGCAGCGTCTACGCCGAGATCATCCCGTTCTGGGTGATGACGTTCCTCGGGCTCGTCCTGTCGACGCTGTTCGTCGTCATCCTCGAGAACTGGTATCCCGACAGCCCGATCATGGCGAACCTCGGCAACGTGCTCGGGTTCGGCGTGCTGTGGCTCGCGAAGTTCTTCATCCTCGACCGGGTGCTGTTCAAGGTCACCCACGAGGAGCCGGAGGGCCCCACACCCTTCTTGTAGGGTCCGGCCCATGGGACGGCTCGACGGCAAGGTTGCCCTCATCACCGGTGGCGCACGGGGGCAGGGTGCACAGGAGGCCGAGCTCTTCGCGAGCGAAGGAGCAGCCGTCGTCGTCAGCGATGTCCTCGACGACGAAGGCAAGCAGGTCGCCGCGTCCATCGGCGACCGGGCGACGTATCACCATCACGACGTCACGAAGGAAGCCGAGTGGACGAGCGTGGTCGCTGCGGTGCTCGACGAGCACGGCCAGCTCGACGTCCTCGTGAACAATGCCGGCGTCGTCCAGATCGCCCCACTGGTCGAGACGACCGAGGCGGACTACCGCCGTGTCATCGACATCAACCAGATCGGCGTGTTCCTCGGCATGAAGGCCGTCGTGCCGCACATGGTGGGTCGTCAGACGGGCTCCATCGTCAACATCTCGTCGGTTGCGGGACTCACGGGCGCACCCGGAATGCTCGCGTACGGCGCGAGCAAGTGGGCCGTGCGCGGCATGACCAAGTCGGTCGCGGTCGAGGTCGCACCGTTCGGGGTGCGGGTGAACTCGATCCATCCGGGCATCATCGACACGCCGATGCTCGAGGAGTTCGAGCGGTGGGGGATCATGTCCGCGGTCATGGAGCGCGTTCCGGTCGGACGCAAGGCCGATGCCGTCGAAGTGGCCCGCCTCGCGCTCTACCTCGCGTCGGACGAGAGCGCGTACTCGACCGGGTCAGAGTTCGTCATCGACGGCGGTATGACCGCTATATAGCTGCGTTCCCCGGCCACGCAGGCCGCGTGTAGCCGCTCCTCCGCCTGGCGGCTCCGTCGCTCGCATGGTCGGGCTGTGCTGGCTGCGTTCCCCGGCTGCGCGCTGCATAGATCTCAGCCCTGCGTCGTGCCGGCGCCGAGCGCGCCGGGGATGCGGTCTCGCCACGCGTCCGCCACGTCGACGAGCGCGATGGCGATCGGCTCCGGGCCGTCGACGACGAGCCGGTCGCCGCCGGCTTCGCCCAGAAGCACCCCGTCGACGCCTGCATCGACGTGACGACGATGCACTTCGCGGAGGTTCTCACGACGTACGCACACGACCACGCGCGACGGGGACTCGACGAACACGTCCGACGCTTCGGCGCGGACACCGATGCCGCTGCGGACGGCCATCTCGGCGAGCGTGAGCGCCACCCCGCCTTCAGAGACGTCGTGCACGCCGTCGACGATGCGGTCGTTGACGAGGGACGCCACGAGCGCGCAGACGTTGCGATGTTGGTCGTAATCGAGCGCGCTGCCCGTGGGCGGACCGAGCATCACCAAACGTCCGCCGTCGACGAGGCCGACGGTCGGAGGAGGCGAAGATCCCAATCGCTCGACGAGGCCGAGCACACCCACGATCGGTGTGGGGTCGATGTCGCGCCCGCGCGACTCGTTGTAGAGGCTGACGTTGCCGCCGACGACCGGGATGCTCGAGCGCGCGGCACGCGTCACCCATGCCGTCGATCGACTCGGACAGCTGCCACATCACCTCGCCGTGCTCGGGGTTGCCGAAGTTCAAGCAGTTGACGAGCGCAAGCGGTCGGGCGCCGACACAGGCCAGGTTGAGTGCGGCTTCTGCGACCACCCACGCGGTACCGGTGCGCGGGTCGGCGGCGCACCAACGATGGTTGCCGTCGGTCGTGAGCGCGAGCGCCCGGCCGGTGTCGATCCCGGTGGTCGGGTGCTTGAGCCGCAGCACGGTCGCGTCACCCCCCGGGCCGACCACCGTGTTGAGGAACAGCTGGTGGTCGTACTGCGACCACACCCACGAGCTGTCAGCGAGCATCCCGAGCAGCCGCTCACTCGGTGACGACGGTGACACGGTGACATCGGTGACGACGGTGACAACGAATGTTGGACGGAAACGGGCGCCAGGGCGCCCGTTTCTCCCCGGAGTTCGACGGTCTTGGGGAGCCTGGCGGGGACGGTCGTAGAGCGGTGCGTCCTCCTCCAGCGACTTGGCGGGGACGTCGGCAAGGACCTCACCGTCGTACTCGCTGAGGATCCGCAGACGTCCCGAGCCCGTCACCGTGCCCACGACCGAGGCACGGACCTCCCAGCGCTCGCAGATGGCGAGCACCTCGTCGAGGTCTTCGGGCCGCACGATGGCGAGCATTCGTTCCTGCGACTCGCTCGTCATGACCTCGAACGGCTCCATCCCCGGCTCGCGGCGCGGGACCTCGGAGACATACACGTCCATGCCCGCGCCGCCCTTGGCCGCGGTCTCGCTCGTCGCGCACGTGAGCCCGGCACCACCGAGGTCCTGCACGCCGACCGCCAGTCCCGCGTCGAGCAACGCGAGACACGCCTCGATCAGCCGCTTCTCCTCGAACGGATCCCCGACCTGCACGCTCGGACGCTTGGCCGCGTCGGCTTCGTCGTCGCCGAAGCCCGCCGACGCGAGCACGCTCACGCCCCCGATGCCGTCCCGCCCAGTCGACGAGCCGAGCAACACCGCGAGGTTGCCGACCCCGGTGGCACGACCGAGAACCAGCCGCTCGGTCGGCAACACGCCGAGGCACAGCACGTTGACGAGCGGGTTCTCGGCGTACGTCTCGTCGAACACGATCTCGCCGCCGACGGTCGGAACGCCGACCGAGTTGCCGTAACCGGAGATGCCGGACACGACTCCCTCCGCGATCCAACGGCTGCGGGCGTCGTCGAGCGGACCGAAGCGAAGCGGATCCATCACCGCGATCGGACGGGCGCCCATCGAGAAGATGTCGCGCAGGATCCCACCCACACCGGTCGCCGCACCCTGGTACGGCTCGACCGCGGACGGATGGTTGTGGCTCTCGATGCGGATCGCCGCGGCGATGCCGTCACCCACGTCGATCACGCCCGCGCCCTCACCCGGACCGACGAGCACCCACGGCGCTTCCGTCGGGAGCCGCCGGAGATGGATGCGGGAGGACTTGTACGAGCAGTGCTCGGACCACATGACGGCGTACATGGCGAGCTCGAGATGGTTCGGGGGGCGACCGAGGATCTGCTCGATGCGATCTCGCTCGTCGTCGGTCAGGCCGAGCGCGCGGTGGATCTCGTCTTCGCCGGAGGCATCGCCCACGGGCTCACGCTACAAGCGGGTCACAACCTCGTCGGCGAGTGCGCTCCCGATGGCCAACGACGCGGTGGCGGCAGGCGACGGCGCGTTCAGCACCCACACCGACGCGCCCGCGGCCCTCGATCACGAAGTCGTCGACGAGCGAGCCATCACGCCGAACCGCTTGCGCGCGCACGCCCCACGGCCGGTTCGACCAGTCGATGTCCTCGTCGCGCAGCTCCGGGATGTAGCGATTCAACTCGCGCCGCGCGGCCCGATGCATGTGCGCGAGCCGGAACTCGTGCGCGGCAACGCGCGCCTCGCGCCAACCGAGGCGCCACAGTCCGGGAAAGCGCAAGGCGTCGCGCAACACCTTCCGCTCACCGAGCGAAAGCACCGCGTTCGGACCGGCCCACACGCTGCCGTCAATCCGCCTCGTGAAGTGCACGCCGAGGAAGGGCAGCTCGGGATCGGGAACGGGATAGATGTTGCCGCGCACGAGCGCCGCACCGGACGGACGGAGTGCGAGCCACGTGCCGCGGAACGGCACGATCTGCACGTCCGCCGCGAGTCCCGCTCGGCGCGCGAGTTGGGACGACCACAGGCCCGCGCAGACCACCGCTGCACTCGCCTCGAACTCGCCGTCGGTCGTCATGACGACGACTCCGTCGGATGTTTCACGCACATCGACCACTGGCGCGCCGGTGCGGACATCGAGCTCCGCTGCGAGCGCGTCACAGACGAGCCCGAAGTCGACGACCCCGGTCGACGGTGAATGCAGGGCCCGCACGCCGTCGACGTGCGGCTCGATCTCGCGCAGCTCGTCGCGATCGAGGGTGCGCAGCTCGGGGACACCGTTGGCCGTCGCCCGTTCCGTGAGCGCGGCAAGACCGGGAAGCTCGTGATCGTCGACGGCGACGACCAGCTTGCCGTTGCGCTCTACCGGGATGCCGTGCTCCTCGGCGAACTTCTCGACCGCGGCCTTGCCCGCGCGGCACAGCGCGGCCTTCCGCGAACCAGGTGCGTAGTACAGACCGGCGTGCAGCACCCCGGAGTTGTGCGAGCTCTGGTGCTGGCCGACCCGCGGCTCCTTCTCGAGGACGATGACCGTCGTCCCCGGGCGCCGGTCCGCCAATCGGTACGCGGTGGCGAGCCCCACGATGCCGCCACCAACCACGACGACATCGACGCGGCTCATCTACCGTGACCTCGGTGAAGATCCTCGTCACCGGCAGCGACGGCTACATCGGTTCGCTCCTTGCGCCGTACTTGATGCAACGCGGGCACGATGTCATCGGCATCGACACGGGCTACTACCGCGGAGCGTCCCTGTATCCCGGTCCCGACCGATCGCCCCTGACCCTTCGACGCGACATCCGGGACCTCGACGGGGCCGCGCTGACGCGGTGCGACGCCGTGGTCCACATGGCCGAGCTGTCGAACGACCCCCTCGGCCAGCTCGCACCGGATGTCACGTACGACATCAACCATCACGGTTCCGTTCACCTCGCTCGGTTGGCGAAGCAGGCAGGCGTCCAGCGCTTCGTCTACACGTCGTCGTGCAGTGTGTACGGATTCGCGACCGATGCGGACGTCGACGAGCAGTCGCCGACGAACCCTCAGACGGCCTATGCCGAGTGCAAGCAGCTCGTCGAGCGTGACGTCGGCACGATGGCGGACGACAACTTCTCGCCCACGTTCCTTCGCAACGCGACGGTGTTCGGCGTCTCGCCTCGCATGCGCTTCGACCTGGTGCTGAACAACCTCGCCGGCCTCGCGCGCACCACGGGCTTGATCGCGATGACCAGCGACGGAACCCCGTGGCGCCCGCTGGTCCACGTCCTCGACGTGTGCAAGGCGATCGCGATGACGCTCGACGCGCCTCGCGAGACGGTTCACAACGAGGTCCTCAACGTCGGCGACACGTCACAGAACTATCGCGTTCGCGAGATCGCGGAGACGATCGGCGGGGTGTTCACGGACTGCGAGTTGACCTTCGGACCGCCGTCTGGCGACAACCGCAGCTACCGGGTGTCGTTCGCCAAGATCCATGCGAAGCTCCCGCAGTTCTCCTGCGACTGGAACGCCGAGCGGGGCGCGCAAGAGCTCGCCGATGTCTTCGATGCGATCGGGCTCACCGCCGAAGACTTCGAGCACCGCTACTACACCCGCCTCAAGCAACTCGATCACCTGCTCGGCACGGGCCAGCTCGATGGATCGTTCCGCTGGACGCTCTGATCTCACGACTGCAGTAGCGGCCACTGGCGATCCTTGTCGGACAGCGTCGTGACCGCGACCGGCCACTCGATGTCGAGAGCGGGATCGTCGTAGCGGACACCGCGGTCTGCGCCCGGCGTGTAGCGCTCGCCCATCTGGTAGAAGACCTCGGTGTCGTCCGCGAGCGTTTGAAAGCCGTGGGCGAGCAGCCCTTTGGAGATGTACAGCGCCGCGCGGTTGTTCGCGTTCAGCTCGACGCTCACGTGTTGCAGATACGTGGCCGATGCCGGTCGCAGGTCGACCGCGACATCGACGATCGCACCGGCCGTGCAACGGATGAGCTTGCTCTCGGACACCGGCGGTGCTTGGTAGTGCATCCCGCGCACCGTGCCTGCGCGCCCGTTGTAGGAGATGTTGCACTGGACCACGGCGGGATCGAGGCCGTTCGCGACGAACTCGTCCGCACAGTAACTGCGAGCGAAGAAACCGCGGTCGTCGGCGATCGGCTCGAGCTCGACGAGAAAGACGCCTTCGATGGCCGACTGCGTGAACTCCATCGTCCTGGGGTGCCTACGAAGCAACCTGGAGCAGGTCGTGTCGGACCAGGGCGTCCGCCGCCCATCGAATGCGGGCGAACTCGAAGCCCGAGCGCTCGGCGATCTCGAGCAGCGAGTGCTCACCGTCCGACTGGTTCAAGACCCAGAGCAAGGCCATCTCGTTGCTCTTCGCATCCGCCTCGCCACCCACGGCTCGGTACAGACCGCGGCGACCGAGCTGCGGTTCACCCTTCGGGCTCAGGTTGCGGTAGCGCCGATCGTGTTCGAGCACGTCGATGATCTGCACACACGCGTCCAACGTGCCCGCCAGCGACTGGGGCCGGACGAAGTCGAGGTCGTCGGCCGACGTGTGGTACTCGGGGAACGTGCCGTGCTGGGACCGCATGAGGCAACCGACGGCGAGGTCGAAGCCGGGAGAGCAGTACTGACGCTCGTCGTAGCCGTACGGATAGAAGTCGATGACCTTCGCTGTCCTCGTCGCGTCGGGCGAGCACGTGCGCCGCAGCACGATCGACGAGTGTGTCGCCCCGCCGGCTCCGCTTGAACGTGAACCCTCCCGGGTCACCGACACATGTCAGGACGAGCCCGTGTTCGACCCGCGTCACCGTCTCGGGGTTGCGAGAGAGCCAGGAGATCGATCCGATCGTCCCCGGCACGAACAAGAACCGGTACGTGTACCGAAGCGTCTGACCGCGTAGCCAGCGAGCCAGCTCCGTGGCCACGGCGATACCCGCAAGGTTGTCGTTGCACAGTGACGGATGGCAGACGTGGCACGAGATGATCACTTCCTCGTCCGCCGCTCCGCGAACGACGATGCTCCGCGTACGTCAGGCTGCCGTCCTCCAACGTCGAGTCGATGCACACCTCGTACTCGTCGTCGGTCAGGAGCTTGCGCTGGTTCTCGCTGACGCAGAACCCCCAGTTCTCGCTGTAGTACGACGTGCGATACGGGATCAGGTCTGGCTGTGCTGGCAACGAGTGGAGGTGTTCGTCGAGCTCGGCTCGCGACACCGTCCGCCGAATCGGTGTGCTGTAGCTGACGACGTGCAGATTGCACTGCCCGAAGTCCACGAGGCGCTTGCCCGCCGCATCGTCGATCCACGCGTCGCGGATGTTCCACTCCTTCGGCACGGTCCAGTCGAGCACCTGCGTGCCGGTGGGAACTTCGCTGACCTCGAGCGCGATCTCTTCTTGGAGGCGAGCAAGCGTGGCCCGGACGCCGTCGCCGGTGATGCTTCGGCACACCGGGTACAGATCCCGGATCAGCGCATGCATACGGGCGCCCCGATCGTCGGGGTCGCTCACTCGCCAGTCGTCGGTCATGGAGAGGGTCAGTCTTGCCCGTTTCGGGCGCGCTCAGGTGACTCGGTGGTGCTCGACCAGCCGCAACAGGTCCTCGACGCCGGAAACGCTCGCGACCGTGGCTCGCCGGGTCGAGGGGTCGCCGAGACCACCATCGTGCAGTGTTCGCCGTACTGCGGCCACGAAGGCTGCGTGGGTCGAGCCGGTTCGGACGAGGTGCTCGAAGTGCTCGACGTCCCCGAACGGCGTCGCGACGACCGGCAGTCCGAGCGCCAGATACTCCTTGATCGGCAGTGGCAGCGTCGTGCGGCTCGTGTCGTTGACGAGCCCCGGAAGGATCGCGACATCCAGCGCGGCTTCGTACCCGGGGATCTGCATGTGCGGCCGCGCACCCAGAACATGGACGTTCGGAAGCGCCGTCAACGCGACGACGGAACACTGGACGTCGCCCACGAGAACGATGTGCGCCCACGGCAACTCGCGCGCCAGCGCCTCGAGCAGGTCGAGATCGATGGTGTCATCGGTGACAGCACCGACGTAACCGATCCGCGGGCGGGGCACCGACTCGAGATCCTCGGGCTCGTCGTGCCACGCATCCGGATCGAAGTGTCCGAGATCCACGCCGGCATCGAAGACGATCGTCTGACCACCGACCGCGGGGCGGTCCTGTTGCATGCGCGCGCGTGTCCTGTACAGCACCAGATCCGCAGCTTCGAGCAACGAGCTCTCCGCTCCCGACCCGGTCACCGTGCTCGTCGTCCCCTCGTACACGGTGCACCGCGTCGGGACACTGCGAGCCACATCCCACGCTGTCGCGGTCGACAACCACGTCACGACGTCTTGGAATCCGAGATACCTGAGCGCAAGGTCGACCTGGAGCTTCACCAGTCGAGCCGGGTCTGCATTCACGCGCGCCCCGGCGCGGGCAGGCCCAACGGCGCCATGACCGCGAAGTCCGGATGATCGTCGGCCGGGTGACGGATCAGCTTCGCGACGTGCCGAATGCCGCGCCGCAGTCCGCCGGTCGTCGCCGGAGTCGTCAGCGACGATTCATCGGAGTCGTCCCACCCCGCCACGGCGAGCACCCGCCGGGTCTCCGAAGCTTTGAGCGCTAACTGGAACTCGGGATGGTCTTCATCACGCCAATCGGGACCGATGAAGAACAGGTAGTCGGGCACAGGCTGGGCGAGGGCGTCACCTCCGTTCAACGACCATCGTCGGGCGAGCGGCGACGACGGCGCGCTCTGATCGCGCGTTGCGACCGTCACGACGGCATCGGGTTCGTACACCGTCGCGACATCTCGTTCGCGAATTCGATGCAGCAGGTCGGTCGTGCTCGGGATGTCGAAGAAGGAGTCGTCGAGCGGCCAGAAGGACTCGATGCAGCGACGGGAGAGCAGCAAGGCACCCGCGCCGGTTCCCTCGTGGACGATCCTGCCCTCGATCCGCGGTGCCACAGCCCCCGCCTCCGAGCGGCTCAACGCCTCGTAGAGGCGCCGCCCACTTCGGCTGGCGAGGCGTGCGTTGACGTCGACGAGGAGGATTGGGCCGCTGTCGGCAGTGGCCACCATCGCGTTGACCGCTGCCGCATAGCCGGCCTCGCCCGCGACCCTGACAACCCGAGCGTGGCTGGAACGGGCCAACGTAAAGACCTCACCATCTGATCCGTCCTCCGCCACGATGAGCTGGTACGGGAGGCGATCCATGGCCGCGGGAACGGACCACAGGCAACGACGCAGTTCCTCGACCGTCCCATTCGACACGATGGCGACCGCGATCTCGACCGCCTCCACGTGTTTCGGCTTGCCCGTGAATCGGTCGAGCGCTTCGAGCTCGATGCGGGGGTTCGAGTCGTCCACGACCACATCTGCTTCGGGCCACTCCGCGTGCTCTCCGACGTACCAGTAGACGGAGTCAGGGCTCGTGCTCGGTGTCTCCACCTGCATCTCGGGGGGCGAGATGGGGGCCACAGTCGGTGGGGAGGGGGCAAGAGGCGGGGGCGGCGAGACGTACCGAGCTCCCCGTGCGTGACGCCGCTTGCCGATCGCGAGGCGATCGGCCATGACCGACGCACTGAGCACGGCGGCGACGCCGAGCGCGGCGAACACGACCTCGACGAGTGCGCTCGTATCGGACGACGACACCCGTATGAGCGCCAGGGCGAGCGCCACCAGAGCGACGGGAATCGCGACATACCAACGCCGGGAAAGAATTCGAATCATCAAGCCGAAATCAATGAAACCAGGGAGGCGGTTCGCAACGCAACGCACTGATCACCGGCCGATGGGTGGAAGTAGGCGGAATTGTGCAAGTACGCTTGTGCGGTGGCCGCAAAGAAGACGCAGCGTTCGATGTCCGATGAACACAAAGCAGCTTTGGCTGAAGGCCGCACACAAGGCCGAGCCGTGCGCGGCGTATCTCGAGGCGCTCGACGCCAATCGCCCGAAGCGCGGCCGCAAACGGACGCCGGATTCGATCAACAAGCGGCTCGCCGCGATCGACCATGAGCTCTCGTCAGCAGACAAGCTCCAGTCCCTTCATCTACGCCAGGAACGCCGGGATCTGCAAGAGGAGTTGGCGGCAATGAGCGAGACCGTCGACTTGGCCGGCGTCGAGGTGGAATTCGTCGCGTCGGCGAAGTCCTACGGCGAACGCAAAGGCATCTCGTACGCGACCTGGCGTGAAGCAGGGGTGACACCCGCGGTTCTGAAGCGAGCGGGAATCAGCCGCTCGAGCTGACCGCGGCGCCCGCCGACGCAAGGAGCGAGCGAAGCAGAACGAGCCCGTCGTCGGAGCCCAGCAACGGCGAGCTCGCTCGTTCGGGATGTGGCATCAACCCCACCACGTTGCGGCCCTCGTTGCAGATACCTGCGATGTCGTCCATGGCCCCATTTGGGTTCTCGACGTATCGGAGCACGATCCGATCGTCCGCCCGAAGCTGCGCCAGAATTTTCGGCAGAACAGGTGAAGTTGCCCTCGAAGTGATTGATGGGTATGCGCAGGATCGTCCCCGCTTCGGCACAAGTCGTGAGGACGGAGACGGTCGTCTCGACCCGCAGTTCGACGGTGGTGCACAGGAACTTGAGCCCGCGGTTCTTCTGCAGAGCTCCCGGCAGGAGCCCGGCCTCGGTCAACACCTGAAAGCCGTTGCAGATACCGACCACCGGACCACCGTCGGCCGCGAACTTCTCGACCGCCGCCATGATCGGTGAGAACCTCGCAATGGCGCCCGGGCGGAGGTAGTCGCCGTGGGCGAACCCGCCGGGAACCACGACCGCGTCCACGTCGCCGACCGAAGAGTCGCCGTGCCACAAGGTCTTGGCGTCGCCTCCGAGGGAGCGAACGGCCTCCATGACGTCGAACTCGCAGTTCGAGCCCGGGAACACGACGACCCCGACCAGGGCCGCCATCAGCCCACCAATGCTTCGACGCGCACGTCGGTGTCCTCGATCACCGGATTGGCGAGAAAACGAGCACACAGCTCCTCGACCTCGCGCCGGGCCGCCGCCTCGCTGTCGCTGTCGATGGTGAAGCGGATGCACTTGCCGACTCGAACGTCGGTTACCCCGTCGAAGCCGAGGTGCGGAAGCGATCGCTCGATGGTGGCGCCCTGTGGGTCAGCCACGCCCTCGCGCAACTGCACCTCGACGACGACCGAGAACCTCACGGAGTCACTCTACGGTTCGGACCGATCATGCCCCGGCCAATCATCCAGCGAATTGCCGGTGATGCGTTCGTATGCCTCGCGGTAGCGGGTGGCGGATGCGCTCACGACTTCAACGGGCAACGGTGGGGGCGGCGGCTTCTTGTCCCAGTCGAGGGTGTCGAGGTAGTCACGTACCGGTTGCTTGTCGAAGCTCGGCGGGGTGACACCCGGCTTCCACTCGTCGACGGGCCAGAACCGCGACGAGTCTGGCGTCAGCACCTCGTCGCACACGACGAGCTCACCGTTCACGAAGCCGAGCTCGAACTTGGTGTCGGCGATGATGATCCCCCGCTCGGCGGCCCACTCCGAGCCGCGCCGGTACAGCTCGAGGCTGATGTCCCGCGCCCGTTCCGCGGTCTCGCGCCCGACGATGTCCACCGCGCGCTCGAAGCTGATGTTCTCGTCGTGGTCGCCGATCTCGGCCTTGGTCGACGGCGTGAACACCGGCTCGGGGAGCCGGTCGGATTCCTGCAGTCCCGCCGGCAGCGCGGTGCCGTGCATCGTGCCCGACGTGCGGTACTCCTTCCACGCTGATCCCGAGAGATAGCCACGCACGATGCACTCGACGGGGATCATGTCGGCCCGATGGCAGAGCATCATCCGTCCTGCCCAATCGTCGCGGCGCGCGTCGGCGGGCGCGTCGTCGAGCGCTGTCGAGATCAGGTGACTCCCGGCGACGTCTTTGAGGTGGTCGAGCCAGAAAGCGGTCATGGCTGTCAACACCCGTCCCTTGCTCGCAACCGGTTCGTCCATGACCACGTCGAACGCAGAGATGCGATCGGATGTCACCATCAACAGCCGGCCGTCGCCGGCGTCGTAGATGTCGCGGACCTTGCCGGAGTAGAGGTGCTCGAGCGCCATACCGCCGACGGTAGACCGATCGTCGGCGCAGTTGCGGTTGCAGCTTGCTAGAGCTGCTCGACGTTGGGGCCGTGCAGTCGATGGCGGCAGTCGAGCACGTACGCGGCCTCGGCGAGGGCCTCGAGGTCGAACGCGTCGTGATCGGCGAGCAGGACGACCGCGTCTGCTCGCGCCAGCTCGTCGGCGTCCGCGTCCACTCGCTCGACGTCGGAAGGAAGCTGGGACCCGTCGACATGCGGGTCGGCGACGCACACATGGGCACCGAGCCCGACCAACTGCCGGGCGATCGATGACGCCGGCGTCTCGCGTGCATCCCCGGTGTTGCGCTTGTAGGCGTAGCCGAGCAGGACCACCCGTCGCCCCTTCATGGCTAGGCCGCGGCTGTTCAACGCGACGACGAGCCGGCGGACGACGTAGTCGGGCATGTGATCGTTGACGTCGTTGGCCAGCTCGACGAACCGGAACGACTGCCCGAGGCTGCGCCTGACCCGCCACGAGAGATAGGAGGGATCGACGGGCAGGCAGTGGCCCCCGGCGCCGGGACCGGGTGTGAACCGCAGGTAACCGAACGGCTTCGTCGACGCCGCGTCGATCGCTTCCCAGATGTCGATGCCGAGATCGTGCGCATACATCGCGAGCTCGTTGACCAGCGCGATGTTCACGTGGCGGAACGTGTTCTCGAGCAGCTTCGTGAGCTCGGCTTCCTTGGGCGACGACACCGGGACGGTCCGCTCGACCAACTGGTCGTAGAACGCTGCGCACTACGGCGAGCGACGCCTCGTCCACACCGGAGACGACCTTCGGCGTGTTCACGAAGGTCCATTGCCGGTTGCCGGGATCGATGCGCTCGGGGCTGTACCCGAGATGGAAGTCGCGGCCGACGACGAGGCCCGAGCGATCTTCGAGGATCGGCCCCACGAGCTCCTCGGTCGTTCCGGGGTAGGTCGTCGACTCGAGGATCACGGTCGCGCCGCGGCGCAACTTGGCGCCGACATCAGCGGCCGCGGCCTCGATGTAGCCCAGATCCGGCGTGCCCTCCCGCAACGGCGTGGGCACGGAGATCACTGCGACGTCGAACTGTTCGACCTCGTCGAGGTTGCTCACCGCGCGGTAACGCCCGGATGCCACCGCGTCGCGGACGACCTCGTCGGCGACGTCCTCGACATAGGAGTCACCGGCGTTGAGTCGCTTGACCTTGCTCGCGTTCGCCTCGAAGCCGATCACGTCGAAGCCCGCCTCGACCGCACGCATCGCGAGCGGAAGTCCGACGTAGCCCTGGCCCACCACCAGGCAAGTCGCCATATGGCTAGAAGCTACCGCGTCACAGAATCGGCTCGGACACGTAGCCCGCGGCCTCTGGATACCGGGCGGCCACCTCGTCCACCCGGCCGAGGAACGCACGCACCTGTTCGGTCGCGGCGCCGGTGAACGACAGCGGGTGAGCCACGACGGCGGCAACGTCGTCGGTGGTCAGTCGCAGCCGCGGATCGGCAGCGAGGCGCTCGAGCAGGTCGTTGCCCTCGACTCCCTGCTCGCGCTGCGCGAGCGCGACGGCAACGGCGTGTTGCTTGATCACCTCGTGCGCCTCCTCCCGCCCGACGCCGTTGCGTACCGCGGCCATCAAGATCTTGGTGGTCACGAGGAAGGGCACGTACCGGTCGAGCTCGCGCTCGATCACCGCGGGGTACACGCCCAGCTCGTCGAGCACCGTCAACAACGTCTGGAACACGCCGTCGACCGCGAAGAAGGCGTCCGGGAGCACGACACGGCGAACGACGGAGCAACTGACATCACCCTCGTTCCATTGATCGCCTGCCAGCGCGGCGGCCATCGTCAGATGACCACGGAGGACCGTCATCAATCCGTTGATGCGCTCACACGACCGGGTGTTCATCTTGTGCGGCATGGCGGACGAGCCGACCTGTCCCGGGGCGAAACCCTCGGTCACCAGCTCGTGCCCCGCCATCAGACGGATCGTGTAGGCGAGCGACGACGGGCCGGCGGCGGCCTGCACGAGTGCGGCGACGACGTCGAGATCGAGGGACCGGGGATAGACCTGACCGACCGAGCCGAGCACGCTCGTGAAACCGAGATGGCGAGCGACGGACGCTTCGAGCTCGGCCAGCTTCTCCGGGTCGCCGTCCAGCAGGTCGAGCTGATCCTGGGACGTCCCCATGGGACCCTTGATGCCTCGCAACGGGTAGCGCGCGAGGAGATCCTCGACCCGTCCGAGCGCGAGCAGCAGCTCCTCGCCCGCAGATGCGAACCGCTTGCCGAGCGTCGTGGCCTGCGCGGCGACGTTGTGCGAGCGTCCGACGATCACTCGATCGATGTTCTCGGCGGACCGCCGTCCGAGCCGCACGATCCCCGCCACGATGCGATCGCGGATCAGCTCGAGTGACAGCCGAACCTGGAGCTGCTCAACGTTCTCCGTGAGGTCGCGGGACGTCATCCCCTTGTGGATGTGCTCGTGGCCGGCGAGAGCGGAGAACTCTTCGATCCGCGCCTTGACGTCATGGCGCGTCACCCGCTCGCGCGCCTCGATCGACGAGAGATCGACCTTCTCGATCACCGCTTCGTATGCCTCGATGACGCCCGCGGGCACGTCGACGCCGAGGTCTCGCTGGGCGTGCAGCACGGCCAGCCAGAGTCGACGCTCCAGCACGATCTTCTGTTCCGGCGACCAGAGCTGCGCGAGCGGCTCGGACGCGTAGCGTGCCGCCAGCACATTCGCGATGAATTCGGTCATATCTCCCGTCCGATCAGTTCAGCTTCAAGTATCGCTCGCACCGTGCCGAAACCCTGTCGGGTCGCGAGAGCCGCGCGACGGGGTGAGCAGATGCAGAATCGAATCGATCGAGCCCGAGATCGCGCTGCGGCCGATGGAGCCGTACCGGCCATCACCCGACGACTTCGAAGAGGAACCGTTCGTCACCGAACCGGCCTACGTCGACCCCGCCCCGTCGACGATGCCGATTCCGGTCTCTGACGTCACGGCCGCGCGCGCCTACGCGGGATTGCGGCCTTCGGCGCGGAGGTCGTCGAGTTGCTTGGCCAGCGTCTCGTCGTGGATCGCGAGCATCTGGATCACGAGCAGCGCGGCGTTCATCGCGCCGTCGACCGCAACTGTCGCGACGGGTATCCCCCGAGGCATCTGCACGGTCGCATAGAGCGCGTCGACCCCGTTGAGCGCGCCACCCGACAGCGGCACGCCCACCACCGGCAGGGTGGTGTTCGCCGCTGCCGCGCCGGCGAGATGCGCGGCCATGCCGGCGCCACAGATGATCGACGCGTAACCGGCCGCGCGCGCGTTGGACACGAACTCTGCGACACCCGCAGGGTTGCGATGAGCGGACAACACCCGCACGTCCGCTTCCACGCCGAACTTCTCGAGCGTGTCGGCTGCGGGTTGCATCTTGTCGCGGTCGTTCGGCGAACCCATCAACACGGCCACCTTCACGTCGTGCTCTCCTCTCTTGCCGCAGCTGCGGCGATGTCGTTGCGATACTGCATGCCGGGAAACGAGATGCGGCGCACGCCGTCGTACGCGCGGTCCCGCGCGCGCGAGCGTGGGACCGAACCCGACGACGTCGAGCACACGTCCGCCCGCGGTCATGAGGCGCCCGTCACTGTCGCCGGCCACTCCTGCGCAGAACACTTCGACATCGTCGTCCGCCCGCACGTCGTCGATGCCCTCGATGAGCGCGCCCGTGCGCGGCGCCTCGGGGTAGCCGGGAGCGGCGATCACGACACACACCGCAGCCAGGTCGGCAAACGCCGGCGGTTCGTCGACCACATGGCCGTCGGCGGCAGAGGCGAGCAGCTCGCACAGGTCAGACGACAACCGCGGAAGGACCACCTGGGCTTCGGGATCACCGAAGCGCACGTTGTACTCGAGCAGCTTCGGCCCGTCGGGCGTGAGCATGAGCCCTGCGTACAACGTGCCGCGGTAGTCGATGCCGTGCTGGCGCAGCTTCCGCACGGTCGGCTCGATGAATCGGTCCATCACCACGCCGACGACCTCGTCGCCCGCGACCGGAACCGGTGAATACGAACCGACGCCTCCGGTGTTCGGTCCGCGATCGCCGTCCAGCGCGCGCTTGAAGTCCTGCGCCGGCGAGAGCGGCACGGCGCGGACGCCGTCACACACGGCCAGGAGCGAGAGCTCAGGACCCGTCAATCCCTCCTCGATGACGACGACGCGCCCGGCGTCGCCGAACGACGCGCCAGCGAGCTTCGCCTTGACGTCGTCCTCCGCCTCGATGAGCGACTCGGTCACCAGGACGCCCTTGCCGGCCGCCAAGCCGTCGGTCTTGACGACGTACGGCGGAGGCAGCGAGCGCAGGAACTCGAGCGCGGGCTCGACGGCGTCGAACGCGCCGTAACGCGCTGTCGGCACCTCGGCTTCGGCGAGCAACTGCTTCATGTACGCCTTGGACCCCTCGAGACGCGCGCCGTCCATTCCGGGGCCGTAAACGCGCTTGCCCTGCGCGCGCAGCCGGTCGGCCAAGCCGTCGACCAGCGGCGCCTCGGGACTGATCACGAACAGGTCGGCGTCGAGCTCTTCGGGCGGTGTCGCAACCGCGTTGGGTGTCCCCGCGTTGCCACCGCTCACGACCACGTCTTCAGCGGTGCGACCGAGAACGTGGGCGAGCACATGGGCGCGCCCGTCTCCTCCGACGACGACGACCCTCACCGCCCGGACCGTAGCCCGGTCAAGTTCCCACGTGGACGTACTGGTCGCGGGCGGGCCCGACGCCGATCAGATGGATCGGTACGCCGACGCGATCCTGCAACAGCTCGACGTAACGCGTCGCCGCCGCGGGAAGGTGGTGTGCCTCGGTCGCCGCCGAGAGGTCTGTGCGCCAGCCGGGGAGCTCTTCGTAGATCGGCCGCACCTTGTGGAGGATCGATTGGCTGTCGGGCCAGTGCTCGATGCGCTGGCCATCGACCTCGTAGGCCACGCAGACCTTCAGGGTCTCGAGCGGGTCGAGCACGTCGAGCTTGGTGAGCGCGACCTCGGACAGCGAGTTGACCTGCACGGCGTGGCGCAGCATCACCGCGTCGAACCATCCGGTGCGACGGCGGCGCCCCGTGTTCGTCCCGTATTCGTGACCGCGCTCGATGAGGAGGTCGCCGATGTCGTCGTCGAGCTCGGTGGGGAACGGTCCCGAACCGACGCGCGTCACGTATGCCTTGGCCACCCCGACGACGCGGTCGATGTGGCGGGGCCCGATGCCGGCACCTGTGCACGCGCCTCCGGCAACCGGATTCGAGGAGGTGACAAAGGGATAGGTGCCGTGATCCAGGTCGAGGAACGTCGCCTGCGCGCCTTCGAGCAGCACGTGCTGATCCATCTCGAGCGCGTCGTGCACGAACCGGACGGTGTCACACACGTATGGCTGGAGCTGCGGCGCCAACTCGTCGAGGTAGGTGCGCAGGATCGCGTCGCGATCGAGCGGGAGCTGGTTGTAGACCTTCGCGAGCACGCTGTTCTTCTCTTTGAGAACGATGTCGAGCTTCTGCTCGAAGATCTTGCGGTCGAACAGGTCTTGCACCCGCAGCCCCACACGTGATGCCTTGTCGGCATACGCGGGACCGATGCCGCGCTTGGTCGTACCGAGCTTGTTCTTGCCGAGGTAGCGCTCGGTCACGCGATCGAGAGCCTGGTGGTAGGGCAGGATCAGGTGCGCGTTCGTCGAGATCTTGAGCCGGCTGCAGTCGACACCGCGGCGCGTGAGCCCGTCGACCTCCGCGAGCAGCACCGCCGGATCGACGACGACGCCGTTGCCGATGACCGGCGTGATGTGGTCGTACAACACGCCGCTCGGTACCAGCTGGAGCGCGAAGCTCTCGCCGTCCGGGGTGACGAGCGTGTGGCCGGCGTTGTGGCCGCCTTGGTAGCGGACGACGACGTGCATCTCCTTGGCAAAGAGATCGGTGAACCGCCCCTTGCCTTCATCGCCCCACTGCGTGCCGACGAGGACAGTCGCAGGCACGTCGGTGCTCCTTCATCTGCGAATAGGACCGAGCGAGCTTACTTGCCCACGAAGCGAAGCCCGTCGAGTAAATCCCGCCCGCGCGGCAGGCGGGCGGACTGTTGCACCTCGAACTCCGCCCTCAGTGCTCTCCCTAGTCCGGCAAGGTACGAGATCACTGTTCGTGGCACACGCGCCGTTTTCCGTGACCAGCGAGCCCGAGTCGCCGGCGTCTCAGGTGCGGACGACGAGGTGATCGCCGTCGGCATCGACGGTGACGGCATCGCCTTCGGTGATGGTGCCGTCGAGCAGCGCTGTGGCGAGGCGATCGCCGATCTCGCGTTGGATCACGCGCTTCAGCGGCCGTGCACCGAACGAAGGGTCGTAGCCCTCGCGTGCGATCAACGACGTCGCCGCTGACGTGACTTCGAGATCGATGCGCCGAGCGGCCAGACGGTCGCGCAAGTGACCGATCTGGATGCCGACGATGCGTTCGAGGTCGTCTTCCGTCAGCGCGCGGAACCGGATGATGTCGTCGATGCGGTTGACGAACTCGGGCTTGAAGAACCCCTTCGGATCACCCGGCAAGTTCGACGTCATGATCAACACCACGTTGGTGAAGTCGACCGTGCGTCCTTGGCCGTCGGTGAGCCGGCCGTCGTCGAGCAACTGCAACAACACGTTGAAGACCTCGGCGTGCGCCTTCTCGATCTCGTCGAGCAGCACGACCGCGTACGGACGACGCCGCACGGCCTCGGTCAGCTGACCGCCCTCGTCGTAGCCGACGTAGCCGGGAGGCGCGCCGATGAGACGCGACACTGTGTGCTTCTCCTGGTACTCGCTCATGTCGATGCGGACCATGGCGCGCTCGTCGTCGAACAGGAAGTCTGCAAGTGCGCGTGCCAACTCGGTCTTGCCGACGCCCGTCGGACCGAGGAAGAGGAACGAACCGATCGGCCGGTGCGGGTCGGACAAGCCCGCGCGGCTGCGACGAATCGCGTTGGCCACCGCGTGCACTGCTTCGTCCTGACCGACCACGCGTTCGTGCAACACGTCCTCGAGGCGAAGGAGCTTGTGCAGCTCGCCTTCCATCAGCCGGCTGACCGGCACGCCGGTCCACTTGCTCACGACCTCGGCGACGTCTTCCTCGTCGACCTCTTCCTTCAACATCTTCTGGTCGCCTTGCAGCTCGGCGAGGCGCTTCGTCGCCTCCTCGACCTGCCGTTCGAGATCGGGGATCACGCCGTAGCGGACTTCGGCGGCGCGCTCGAGATCGGTCTCGCGCTCGAGCTCGCCCCGGCGCTCCTCGAGCTGCTCCTTCAGCGTGCGAATCGTGCCGATGGCGTCCTTCTCCGACTGCCAGTGGGCAACCATCGCCGATTTCTGCTCGTTGAGGTTCGCGAGCTCGTTGTCGAGCGCCGCCAACCGCTCTTGCGATGCGGTGTCGGTCTCCTTCGCCGAGCGCGACGCCCTCGATCTCGAGCTGCCGGATGCGACGCTCGACGACATCGATCTCGAGCGGCATCGAGTCGATCTCGATGCGCAGCTTGCTCGCGGCCTCGTCGACGAGGTCGATCGCCTTGTCGGGCAGGAAGCGACCCGTGAGATAGCGGTCGGACAACACAGCCGCCGCAACGAGCGCGGCGTCCTGGATGCGCACGCCGTGGTGTACCTCGTAGCGCTCCTTCAGGCCACGAAGGATGGCGATCGTGTCCTCGACCGAGGGCTGACCGACGAAGACGGGCTGGAAGCGACGCTCGAGCGCTGCGTCCTTCTCGATGCGCTTGCGGTACTCGTCGAGCGTCGTCGCACCCACCAAGCGCAACTCACCGCGGGCGAGCATCGGCTTGATCATGTTGCCCGCGTCCATCGCGCCCTCGGCCGCGCCGGCGCCGACGATCGTGTGCAGCTCGTCGATGAACGTGACGACTTCACCCTCGGCGTCCGCGATCTCCTTGAGCACCGCCTTCAGCCGCTCTTCGAACTCGCCGCGGTACTTGGCGCCCGCGACCATCGAACCGAGGTCGAGCGAGATCAAGCCGCCGGTTCTTCAGGTTCTCGGGCACGTCGCCCTCGACGATGCGGCGAGCGAGACCCTCGACGATCGCGGTCTTGCCGACACCGGGCTCGCCGATCAGCACCGGGTTGTTCTTCGTGCGGCGCGACAGCACCTGGATCACGCGCCGGATCTCGTCGTCGCGACCGATGACAGGATCGAGCTTGCCTTTGCGCGCCTCTTCGGTGAGATCGCGTCCGTACTTCTCGAGCGCTTGGTACTGCTCCTCTGGGTTCTGGCTGGTGACGCGATGGCTGCCGCGCACCTCTCGCAGCGCGGCGAGCAGGTCCTCGCGCTTGACGCCCAAACGGTCCGCCAGCGCGAGGAGCAGGTGCTCGGTCGAGAGGTACTCGTCGCCCATCTCGGCACGCGCCTTGTCGGCGGCATCCAGCGTCTGCTGCGTCTCGCGCGACAGACGCACGTCGGTGCCGTACGCCTTCGGCAGCTTCGCGACCGCTTCGTCAGCGGCGTTGCGAACGGACAACGGTTGCGTGCCGACCCGGTTCAGGATCGGCAGCACGACGCCCTCCTCCTGCCGCAGGAGCGCGGCGAGGAGATGGTCGGGCGTGACCTCGGGGTTGCTGTTCGCCCGCGCCGCCTCGGTGGCCTGCGTGAACGCCTCTTGGGTCTTGATCGTCCAGCGATTCGGATCGAGGGCCATGGTGGATCCTTTGAAGCTCTTGTGATCTGAGGGAACGGGTCAGCGGTCGTACAGCACGACGGCTTGCTTCAGGGGAACGAGGTCGCGGCGGTACTGCCGATGCGTGCGATCGACGGCAGCCTGTGCAGCAGCACGGGTTTCGGCGAGCACGGCACGGAGCTCGTCGAGCTGGGCCTCGAGCGCGAGCACCCGTTTGACGCCCGCGAGGTTCAGTCCTTCGTTGGTCAGCTCTTGGATGCGGCGCGCCTGCGTTGATGTCGGCGTCGCTGTAGCGACGACTACCGCCGACTGTTCGCGCCGGATCGACCAGACCCTTGCGCTCGTAGATACGCAGCGTCTGCGGGTGGACGCCGGCGAGCTCTGCGGCCACCGAGATCACGTAGACCGCGCGATTGCGTTCGCTTGCCATTCGCTATACCCCCAGATGTGCGCGCGGTGACTCGTCGGACGCGGCCGCCAACGCCTCGACCGCCCTGCGCTCGTCGGCGGACAGCTTCGAGGGCACCGCGACCTCGACCGTGACGAGGAGATCGCCACCCTTCCTGCTGGCCGCGACACCGCGACCCTTGACCCGGAACGTGCGGCCGGATCGGGTCCCGGCGGGCACCTTGATCGTGACGGGCGTGCCCTCGAGCGTCGGCACCTTGACCTCCGCGCCGAGCGCTGCCTCCGCGAACGTGATCGGCACCGTGATCGTGAGGTCGTCGTCGCGACGACCGAACAACGGGTGCGGATCGACGCTGCGTGACGACATACAGGTCGCCGTTCGGTCCGCCGTTGCGGCCAGGACCGCCGCGGCCCTTCAGGCGAATGCGTTGCCCGTCCTGCACGCCGGCGGGGATGCGGACCTTCACCTGGCGCGCTCGTAGCTCGGTGCCCGAGCCATGACACGTGGGGCACGGCTCCTCGACGATCACGCCGACGCCACCGCACTGTGGGCACGGCTGGCTGAACGAGAAGAAACCCTGGTTCTCGTCGAGCACACCGCGACCGCCACAACGCGGGCACTGCGTCGGCATGGTGCCGGGCTTGGCGCCGGTGCCGTGACAGGTGTGGCACGCGACGTCACTCGTCAGGTTGACCGTCGTGGTGACGCCCTGCACCGCGCCCTCGAACGAGAGCTGCAACTCGGTCTCGAGGTCGACGCCGCGTTGCGGACCTGCGGACGCGGGACCTTGCGCGCCACCGCGACCGCGGCCTCGGCCGCGGTTGAACAGGTTGCCGAACAGGTCGCCGAGATCACCGAGGTTGTCGTTGGTGAACGTGAACCCGCCGGGTCCGGCGCCACCGAAGCCGCCGGCCACGGGACCCATACGGCGAACCTCGTCGTACTCCTTGCGACGTTCTGCGTCGCCGACCACGTCGTATGCCGCGGAGATCTCCTTGAACCGTTCCTCCGCCGACGGCGTCGCCCGGATTCGCGTCCGGGTGGTTCTGGCGCGACAGCTTGCGGTACGCGCTCTTGAGCTCCTTGGCGGTTGCCGTCTCCGGCACGCCGAGGATCGCGTAGTAATCCTTCTCGAACCACTCCCGCTGGGGAGGCATGGATCCTCCTACCCGCGGACCTTCACCATCGCAGGACGCAGCACCTTGCCCTTCCACGAGTAACCCGTGCGCAGCGTCTCGCTGACCGTCGGCTCGGTGTCATCTTCGTCAGCAGGCTCGTGCATGACTGCTTCGTGGTGGTTCGGATCGAAAGCGACGCCATCCGTCAGGATGAGTTCGAGGCCTTCCTTCTGCAGCACGTCGAACAGCGCCTTGTGCAACGGGCTCACGCCTTCGACACCGTGGATGATGGCGTTGTCGAACGCGTCGAGCACCGGGAGCAGTTGCTCGGCAAGACGCCCACTGGCGCGCTCGACCTCCTCGGCGTTGCGACGCATGGTCTGCTTCTTGAAGTTCTCGAACTCGGCCTGCAATCGCTGCGCGAGCGCGAGGTACTCGTCGCGCTGTTGCGCGATCGCAGAGATGTCCTGCTCGATCTCTTCGGCCGCCGCCGCGAGCTCGTCGTCCTCGGCGAGCTCGGGCGGGGCCTTCTCGTTCGGCATTGGTTGGGAGTCCGTCATGGCCGTCAGGCGGACTTGTCCTCGTCGACGATCTCGGCGTCGACGACATCGTCATCGTTCGGCGGCGGCGTCGAGCCACCACCGGTTGCGCCGCCTTGCGCGTGGTCGCGGTCGTCTGCCGACGCCGCCTCGTAGAGCTTCTGGGTGAAGTCCTGCGAGGTGGTCATGAGACGCTCGGTCGCGGTCTTGATCGCCTCGACATCGGTGCCGGCGAGCGCGGTCTTGAGATCCGCAAGGGCCGACTCGACCGAGGCCTTCTCGTCGCCCGAGATCTTGTCGCCCTGCTCACGCAGCAGCTTCTCGGTCTGGTACACGAGCGTGTCGGCGTTGTTGCGGGCCTCGGCCTCGTCGCGCCGGCGACGGTCCTCTTCGGCATGCGACTCGGCGTCGCGGACCATCTGATCGATCTGGTCCTTGCCGAGCGAGGACTGGCCCGTGATCGTCATCGACTGCTCCTTGCTCGTGGCGCGGTCCTTTGCGGACACGTGCACGATGCCGTTCGCGTCGATGTCGAACGTGACCTCGATCTGCGGAACGCCTCGCGGCGCCGGCGGCAGATCGACGAGCTGGAACTTGCCGAGCGTCTTGTTGAACTGCGCCATCTCGCGCTCGCCCTGGAGCACGTGGATCTCGACCGACGGCTGCATGTCCTCCGCAGTCGTGAAGACCTCGGTGCGCCGCGTCGGGATCGTGGTGTTGCGCTCGATGAGCTTGGTCATCACGCCACCCTTGGTCTCGATACCGAGCGACAACGGCGTGACGTCGAGCAGGAGGACGTCCTTCACGTCACCCTTGAGCACGCCGGCTTGGATCGCGGCACCGACAGCGACGACCTCGTCCGGGTTGACGCCCTTGTTGGGCTCCTTGCCGGTGAACTGCTGCACGAGGTCCTGCACCGCGGGCATGCGCGTCGAGCCGCCCACCAGGATGACGTGGTCGATCTGCTCCTTGCTGAGCCCTGCGTCCTTGATCGCCTGCTCGAACGGCGAGCGGCAGCGATCGAGCAGGTCGGCGGTGAGCTCTTGGAACTTCGCGCGCGACAGCTGCTCGTCGAGATGCAGCGGGCCTTCGGCCGTCGCGGTGATGAACGGCAGGTTGATCTGCGTCTGCTGCACCTGCGACAGCTCGATCTTCGCCTTCTCAGCGGCTTCCTTCAGCCGCTGCACCGCCATGTTGTCCTTCGACAGATCGACGCCGTGCGCGGCCTTGAACGACTCGACCAGCCAGTCGATGACGCGCTGATCCCAGTCGTCACCACCGAGCTGGGTGTCGCCGTGGGTGGACTTCACTTCGAACACGCCGTCGCCGATCTCGAGGATCGACACGTCGAACGTGCCGCCACCGAGGTCGAACACGAGGATGGTCTGGTCGGCGCCTTCCTTGTCGAGCCCGTACGCGAGCGCGGCCGCGGTCGGCTCGTTGATGATTCGCAGCACCTCGAGCCCGGCGATCTGGCCGGCCTCCTTCGTGGCCGTGCGCTCCGCGTCGTCGAAGTACGCGGGCACGGTGACGACCGCCTGCGTGACGGTGTCGCCGAGGTAGGACTCGGCATCGCGCTTGAGCTTCATCAGTGTGCGCGCGCTGATCTCCTGCGGGGTGTACTTCTTGCCGTCGATGTCGATCGTCCAGTTCGTGCCCATGTGGCGCTTGACCGACCGGATGGTGCGGTCCGGGTTGGTGATCGACTGGCGCTTGGCCACCTCACCGACGAGGACCTCGCCGTTCTTGGCGAACGCGACGACCGAAGGGGTCGTACGCGACCCCTCGGAGTTGGGAATGACCACGGGATCGCCCGCCTCGAGAACGCTGACGACCGAGTTGGTGGTGCCGAGGTCGATACCGACGGCCTTGGGCATGGGTGCCTCCGAGTACGAGTTGCTAGGGGGTGTTCAAATCCTGAACTCATCACACGATAAAAGTTGAGTCCCTCATTAGCAACCTCGTAAGGTCGGGAATCGTGACGTCCACCCTCGTGCTGCTGCGCCACGGCCGCAGCGACTGGAACGACCGCAATCTCTTCACGGGCTGGGTCGACGCCGACCTGTCCGAACGAGGGGTCGAAGAGGCCCGCAGGGCCGGCGAGCTGCTGCGAGAGGCGGGGGTGCGGCCCGACGTCCTCCACACGTCGGTGCTGGTCAGGGCCATCCGCACCGCGTGGATCACCCTCGACGAGATGGATCTGACCTGGCTGCCGGTCCACCGGTCCTGGCGGCTCAACGAGCGCCACTACGGCGACCTCCAGGGCAAGGACAAGAAGGCGACAGCCGAGGAGTTCGGCGCCGACCAGGTCAAGATCTGGCGCCGCTCGTACGACATCCGTCCGCCCGACATCCGGCCCGGCAGCGAGTTCGACGTCAGCGACGACCCCCGCTATCGCGAGTTGCCGCCCCACGTGGTCCCGAAGGCGGAGTGCCTGAAGGACACCCTCGAGCGCACGCTGCCGTACTGGGAGGACGCCATCGTCCCCGACCTCCGCGCCGGACGGGTCGTGCTGGTCGCGGCGCACGGCAACTCGCTGCGGGCGCTGGTCAAGCACCTCGACGGCATCAGCGACCACGAGATCACCGAGCTCAACGTCCCGACGGGCAACCCGCTGGTGTACGAGTTCGACGACTCACTGACGCCGGTCTCGAGCGGTTACCTCGACCCTGAAGCAGCCGCCGCGGGCGCAGCGGAGGTCGCAGCACAAGCCGGCTGACGCGAAGCGCCTCCGCGATGTCCACCCCCTCGAAGGCCCGGCGCCCTCCGGGCGGTTACTCGAGCAGGTAGCCGCGGGAGCGGACCGTGCGGATCGTCAGTCCGAGCGGAGCGATCCGCCGCCGCAGACGAAGGACGTGGACGTCGAGCGCGTTGCGCCCCGGTGCGCCCTCCGGCCAACCCGACGTCGACAACGCGGCGCGGCTGACCACCGACCCGAACCCCGACAGGAGCGCGCTCGTGAGGCGGCACTCGACCGGCGGCAGCGAGACCCACGAGCCGTTGACCCGCAAGACGCCGTCGTCGTCGAGCATCGGCTTGACCTCCGTGCGGGTCTTCGCCCGGCGATCGAGGTTCTCGACGCGGGCATGCAGGTCGACCTCGTCCGCGGGGACCCTCACCCAATCCTCGAGATCGTCAGCCGACCTTGGAGGCGGCACGTCCTGATCGACGAGCAGCAGCCTCGGAACCCCATCTTCGCGGAGTTGGGTACGGCGCTGCTCTTCCGCGGGCCAGCGCACGAGGACAACGTCCATGAGAGGAAGGTACGAGCGCGATGTTTCGCGCTTGTTTCACGAACGTGAAGCGCGTCGAGCGCCTACGCTCTCCGCCGATCTCGCCCCGCTGGGGGGCCACGCGCTCCGGAGAGAACATGGCACGAAACAGCAGCTATCTCGACCACCTGGCGGCGGTGCCGCTGTTCGCAGCGTGCAACCGGAGAGATCTCCAGCGCATCGCTCGAGCCTCCGACGAGACGACCGTCCCAGCCGGCAAGGAGCTGACCAAGCAGGGTGAGACCGGTCGAGAGTGCTTCGTGATCGTGGAAGGCGAGGCGAAGATCGTCCGCAACGGCAGGAAGATCGCCACCGTCGGAACAGGCGCCTGCATCGGCGAGCTCTCCTTGCTCGACAAGGGTCCTCGCACGGCGACGGTCGTGGCGGAGTCGCCGATGACGCTGCTCGTGCTCGGACCCCGGGAGTTCTCCGCCGTCCTCGACGAGGTGCCCGGCCTGTCACGGAAGCTGCTGGCGTCGCTTGCGGGCATGGTCCGCGACCTCGACAACACCGCCTACGGCTGAAGGCGGCTGGTCACATCAGACCAGCTCGTACTGGTCGCCGTCCTTCCTGACGGTGCCGCACCCAGGCGAGTCCCACAGGTCGCCGTAGAGCACCGTGCCGCGTGCCGCGGCGTCGTCGAGCAGCGCCCGGCGCGTCGCCAAGAGCGCTTCGGGGTCCTCGTCGCCGACGACGCGGTCGTAACGATGGACCTGCGCGGGGTGCAGAAAGAGGTGGCCGACGAACAGCGCGTCGTCGCCGTCGACCGTCACCCGCACCGCGGTGTTGTGGACGGTGTGCCCGGCCGCCGGCTCGAGCGTGACCCCCGGCTCGACGACGAGCGGTGCCTCCACGGCGTCGACCAGACCGTGGTCGCGCAGGACCGTCACCGCATCCGTCTCGCCCCGCTTGCCCGCGTCGAACGCCTCGAGCTCTCCGCTCGGGATCAAGTGACGTGCGTTCGGAAAGTTGGGCGTGGCGCCATCCGGACCGACCGACCAGCCGACGCCGTCGAGGTGGGTGAACAGGACGGTGTCGACGTCCTCGGGTGCGAGATCGGCTGCCGTCAGCTCGGCACTGATGCGCTGCCACCGCTCCACACCGTCGGGGTCGCGGCGGCGCTGATCGAAAGCCATCCAGGGGTCGATCACGATCCGCCGATCGTGGGCACGGACACCGAAGCCGCTCACCTCGAACTGCAGCGTGGTCCCGGAGTCCGGGAACTCGAACCGGAAATCGGTGATCCGAGTGATCGTCACCCCGCGAGCCTTGCACCGCCCTCGCCCATTTCGTCTGCCAATTCCGGCGGCGAGTAGCTTTCGCGCCGATGAAGCAACGGATCCGGCCGTACCACCTCGTCATCGGGTTGGGCGTCGTGCTGGCCCTCTACGGCGTGGCTTCCGGCGTGATTCCGCTGTTCACCGGTTGGTTCGACGACTCGGTCCGCCAGCGCGAGGACTTCATCAACATCCCCGGTTCGTGGAAGCTCGTCTTCTACACGGTGATCCCGGTGCTGTTCGTGTACGGCGGCTACACGTTCGCGACGCGGGTCAAGAACTGGGAGCGCGGCATGCCCGACCGCCGCGAAACGACACGCGCAGTCGCTGCCCAAGCGCCTGAAGGACTACCGCGCCGGTGCGTATATGCAGACGCTCCTCCGCGATCCGGCCGCGGGCGCCATGCACTCGCTCATCTACTTCTCGTTCCTCATCCTGTTCGCCGTCACCGTGGTCTCGCAGATCCAAGAGCAGGTACCGGAAGGGTGGAAGTTCCTCCACGGCCAGACCTACGAGGCCTACGCGTTCGTCGGTGACGCCGCCGGCTTGTTGTTCCTCCTCGGCGTCGGCTGGGCGCTCGTGCGCCGGTACATCCAGCGTCCGTACCGCATTCGCATCAAGACGAAGCCAGAGCACCTCGTCATCCTCGGCGTCTTCTTCATGCTCGGCATCACCGGGTTCCTCACCGAGGCGTTCCGCATCGCGTTGGTCGGCCGTCCCGACTTCGAGAAGTGGAGCTTCGTCGGCTACCCGCTGTCGTGGCTGTTCCGCAACACGGACCATCTCCACGGTTGGCACCAGACCCTGTGGCTCACGCACGTGGTCCTGTTCTTCACGTTCCTCGCCATCTTGCCCATGACGATGATCCGCCACATGTTCACATCGCCGCTGAACATGTACCTGCGCGATCGCGAGCGTCCGAAGGGCGCCATGAAGGCAATGCCGAACCTCATGGAGACGGAGCTCGAGACGTTCGGCGCGTCAACGGTCGAGGAGTTCACGTGGAAGCAGCTGCTCGACACGGACGCATGCACGATGTGTGGACGGTGCACGTCCGTGTGTCCTGCGCACGCGACCGGTAAGCCGCTCGATCCGCGCGAGATCGTCCTGAAGTCCGGCGAGGTGATGGCCGCGACCGGGAAGCCGGTCGTCTCGCCGCCGATCGGCGTGAAGCCGGAGATCGTCGTGAACGCCGACTCGCTGTTCGACCGCATCACGCCCGAGGAAGTGTGGGCGTGTACTTCGTGCAAGGCGTGCGACGAGATCTGTCCGGTCAACATCGAGATCCTCGACAAGATCCTCGACATGCGGCGCTACCTGTCGCTGATGGAGTCGAACTTCCCGACCGAGCTCGGCACCGCGTACCGCTCGATGGAGAACTCCGCCAACCCGTGGGGCATGAGCCAGGGCGAGCGGGCGAGCTGGACGAGCAAGGTCGAAGGCGTCCCGATCGTGGACGGATCGTCACCGCTCGATCACGAGTACCTCTATTGGGTCGGTTGCGCGGGGAGCTTCGACGACAAGAACCAAAAGGTGACGATCGCGATGTCCAAGCTCCTGCAGCGAGCCGGCATCGACTTCGCCATCCTCGGCCCGTCGGAGAACTGCACCGGCGATCCGGCGCGCCGCTCCGGCAACGAGTACCTGTTCCAGATGCTCGCCATGCAGAACGTCGAGACGCTGAACGGCATGGGCGTGAAGAAGATCGTCACGCAGTGCCCGCACTGCTTCAACACGCTGCTCAACGAGTACCCGCAACTCGGTGGCAACTATGAGGTCCTGCACCACAGCCAGTTCCTCGAATGGCTCATCGAGACCGGGAAGCTCGATCTCGCCGGCGCCCGACTCGACGAGCGCGTCGTCTACCACGACTCGTGCTACCTCGGTCGCCACAACGACGTGTACCTCGCACCACGGCGCGTGATCGGCTCGCTCGGCGGAATCGAGATCGTCGAAGCGCAACGCAACGGCACCAAGGGCATGTGCTGCGGCGCCGGCGGCGCGCGCATGTGGATGGAGGAGACTCTCGGTACGAAGGTGAACGACGAGCGTTCTCGCGAGCTCATCGCGACCGGTGCATCAAGAGTCGCGACTGCGTGCCCGTTCTGTTACATCATGATCGACGACGGCGTGAAGGGAGTCGGTCCGGGCATGGGCATCGAGGAAGACAGCGTGAAGGTCGGCGACATCTCGATGCATCTGCTCGAAGCGATCGAGCAGGCGGAGCAACACGCCTCACCCGAACTGGTGACACCCGCCGCGGAGGACTAGCCGAATGCTGCGGGGGAAGACGAAGAACGCGGCTGCGCCGGACGTTGCCGCCCCCATCGCCGCCGCTGGCGAGCGCGGCAAGGTGCTTGTCGTGAACGACGACGAGGACTCGTGCGAGCTGTTGTGCCGCGTCCTCGTCCGCGCCGGCTACCCGATCGAGCGAGCGGCGAACCCCGAGCAGGCGATGTCGATCATCGATGTGCTCCGGCCCGCGTGCGTCGTGCTCGATCTGTGGACTGGCGGCATCGGCCGCAACCTGCAGTTGCTCGACTCGATCCGTTCGCAACTCGATGCGTCGCTCGCAGGGACGCGTGTCGTGTTGATCGCGCACCAGACGAGCAATCGGATGTTCTCGTGGCAGGCAGGCACCGACGCACTTCTGGTCCGTCCATTCCACACCAAGGAGCTCACTCAGGCGGTCGCGGACGTGCTCACCCGTCCGGACAACGAGCGGGCGCGCTACCGACGCCGCGAAGCGGGCGACACGTCGCACGACCGCGAGAACCCGGGGCTATCGAATCGGTAGTTGCAGCTGCGACGCCGGCTCGGGTCGTTTGAAGTACTTGCTCAGCGTGCTCTGCTGGCCCTGGTAGTTGGACCGGATCGACTCGCCGTAGAGCATCTCCGCCGGCTCGACCAACCGCTCGAACGTGATACGGCACACGCGCTGGCCGTCCTGCACCATGAAGGGCACGTCGTGGGCGCGGACCTCGAGCGCAGCTTGGCTCCCGGTCAGACCGAACTCGTCGTAGCCGAAGCCAGGATCGAAGAATCCGGCGTAGTGCGTTCGCAACTCGCCGCTGGTCGGGTCGTAGGCCGCCATCTCGGCCGCGTACTCCGATGGGATCGACACACCTTCGGTCGACAACAACAGGTAGAACTCCTCGGGTTCGAGGATCACCTGGTCGCCGCGCTCGCACACGACAGGGTCCCAGTAGTCGGCCGGTTCGTGACCACCGATGAGCGAGAGGTCGAGCAGGCGGCTGTTGCGCTTCGCGCGGTAACCCACGACACGCTCGCCGTCCGGGCCGTCGGTGAGATCGAGACTGAGGAAGACGCCCTCGTCGAGGTGCAGTCGTGACTCCGACACGCGCAACCCGTGGCGGAACAGGATCGGGTGGCGCTCGTGCGCGACACGCAGCTCGTCGTCGTCGACGTACGCCCGACCGTGCATCAGCCGCAGCTGGTTGAGTGCCAGCCCAGGATGCACCTTGACCGTGAACGTGCTCGAGATGACTTCGAGGTACAACCGCCCGCTGTAGCCGGCCGCGACCTGATCGAAGCGGTGGCTGTCATCGGTGAGCAGGCGGGTGAACACGTCGATGCGGCCGGTCGAGCTCTTCGGATTGGCCTTGCCGCGGATCTCCGCCGGCAGGTCGAGCTCTTCGACAAGGGGGATGAGGTACGGACGGTCGCGCTCGAGCACCGCGCCGTCGCGGTTGAGGTCGACCTCGCCCATGACGAAGTCCTCGAGTCGCTGTTCGACGGTGTGGTCGTCGCCCGGAAGGAACGAGCACCGCAGCCGGTAGGCGACGTTACCGAGATGCAGATCGACGCTCGCCGGCTGGATCGCGGGCTCGGGGACGAGGGACCGATCCCATCCGATGAGCCCCGCGCCGACCGCCTTGTCGAGCCACTGCGCAGGCAGCACTCCCGGTCGCGGCACCGCGAACGCCGTCATCGCGATGGACCCTAGTTGGTAGTGTTTCCGGTCCTCGCGGGTGTAGTTCAGAGGCAGAACATCAGCTTCCCAAGCTGAGAACGCGAGTTCGATTCTCGTCACCCGCTCGCGTCGCGTCCGTCGTCGTTCGTAGTCGTCGTCGTTCGTAGACGTCGTCGCACGACGCTCGTCTGCGCGCCGCGGCCACGCACGTCTGATCGCTCGTTCAGCCCCCACTCGTGGCGAAGTCGGCGGGATCGAGTCGCTCGGTGCGGCGTCGGTACTCGCTCATGCTGTGCGGCCACTGCGTGACGATGTGTCCCGACGGGCCCCGGTAGTAGTTGTGACAGTTGCCCGCGGCCCACACACCGACTGACTCGAGATCGCGCTGCAGCTCGTCGTTGTAGCGAACCTCGGTCTCGGGCCGCACCTCGAGCCAGTCGAGCTGCTCGGCGTCGAGCAGCTGCAACGCCTGCACGACGTAGTCCACCTGACACTCGAGCATGTAGATGATCGAGCCGTTGTTGGTGTTCGGGCCGTACAACATGAACAGGTTGGGGAAGCCAGCCGTCGTGATCCCCAGGTACGCGTGCGCGCCGCCGGCCCAGGAGGTCGCGAGATCGGTCCCGGCGCGACCCTTCACGTCGATGCTCGACAGGAACAAGGTCGTCTTGTACCCGGTCGCGAGCACCAGTACGTCGATCTGCCGATCGGCGCCGTCGATGGTGAGGATCGAGTGCGGTGAGATCGCACGGATCGGATCGTCGACGAGTTCGACGTTCGGTCGGTTGAACGTCGGGTAGTAGTCGTTCGAGATCAAGGGTCGCTGGCATCCGTACGGCACGTCCGGCGTGAGCTTCGCCCGCACGTCGGGATCGTTCACGACCTCGATGGCGCGCCGCCCCACCGCCGTCGCTCGTTCGAGCATCCGCGGATTGGAGAACGTGATGGCCTCGTCGACCTGCGCGAACACCTCACTGCGGAGGGAGGCGACCGTTTCTGGATCGGCACGGAACCCGTCGAGCTGCTCGACGCTCCACGGCACGTCGTCCTTCGGGAGCACCCAGTTGGGCGATCGCTGGAACACGTAGAGCTGTGCGGCGACCTTCGCGGCCTCGGGAATGAGCTGCACCGCGCTCGCGGCGCTCCCGACGACGCCGACCCGCCGGCCGCCGAGCCGATGCCGATCGTCCCAGCGCGCCGAGTGAAAGACCGTTCCCGCGAACGAGTCGAGGCCATCGATGTCGGGCCACTGCAACTCGTTGAACATCCCGGTCCCGGCCACGACGACGTCGAATTCGTACGTCGCACCGTTCGCCGTCAGGACCGTCCACACGCATGCGTCGTCGTCCCAGCTCAACGAGACGACCTGTGCTCCGAACGTGATCCGCCCCCGCAGCCCGCTCTCGTCGACGACGGCTTCGAGGTACTCGAGGATCTCGTCGCGCGAGCCATACGGACGGCTCCAGTCCAGCTTCGGTGCGAACGAGTACGAGTACAGGTGCGACTTGATGTCGCAGGACAGACCTGGGTAACGGTTGTGCCGCCACGTGCCGCCGATCCCGTCGGACCGTTCGAGGATGACGAAGTCGTCGAAGCCGGCGGCGCGCAGCTTGACCGCCGCGCAGATGCCACCGGCGCCAGCGCCGATGATCCCGACCCGTCGCGGCACGCTCAGCTGCGCGTCTTGCCCGCTCGAAGCATGTCGAGCGCTTGTTGGACGCGACGCTCGCGCGTCTCGTCCCGCTTGGCTTCCGCTATCCAACGCACGTACTCCTTGCGATGGGTGAACGCGAGACCGTCGAAGACCGCTTTCGCCTTAACGTCGCGTGCCAGCGTGGACGCGAGAGCCTCGGGGACCTCGACCTCCCGAGGTTTCTCGTCGAGCTCGAGCGTGACGTCGACCTTGTCGCCCGATTCGACGCCGGCTCCCTCACGGACCTCTCTATTCAGTCCGAGGAGGTACTCGCCGCCCATGCGAGTCACCGTCGTGCGCCACGTGTGGCCGTTGACTGTTGCGGCGACCGGGAATCGCTTCGCGCCCTCGCCCACCGCGGCGACTTGTTCGTCGTCGAGGACAACCGCTGCGGCCGGACCGCGCGGCTGCAGCACGCTCTTGAATCGGATGCGTCCCACCCACCCATGTTGTCGCACGACGCTCATCCACAGCTGTGGATGATCCTGTGGATGTAGTTACATCCGTGTCATTCAGGTGAGCTCGATCACCTCGGTGATCGGTCGACCCGGACCAACGACCGCGGCCAACGCCTGCGACGGCGCGCCCGGAGCGGCCCCCGCAGGAGTCACGACGACGAAGCGAACGCCGGGATGGCTCTCGTGCAGCACGGCGGCCTTCGCGATCACCTTCCACAGGACATCGGTGCGACGCAGCCCGGGACGAACCGTCGTGAAGGCGCCCGCGACGTCGACGAAGCACGGCTGGTCGTCGCGGTCCGTCGCCGTCAAGGTCACCTCGATGCTGTTGCCCACGTTGACGTTCGAGCCGGTCACCGTGAAGCCGCGCTCGATCAGCGCCTGCTCGGCGAGCTCGCGCGTGGTCGCTGGGCCGATCGCCCGCTGGGCAACGTCGCTGGGTCGTGCTTTCGCGACGCGTTTCTTCGCCCGCTCGACGTACTCCGGATCGGTGTCGTAGCCGACGAAGTGACGTCCGGCCTGAACCGCGGCGACTGCGGTCGTGCCCGAGCCCATGAACGGATCGAGGACGAGGTCACCGCGATACGTATAGAGATGGATGAGGCGTTCCGGCAGCTCCACTGGGAACGGTGCCGGATGCCCGACCCGTTTCGCGCTCTCCGATCCGATCTCCCAGACGTCCGTCGTCGCCTCCATGAACTCGTCACGAGTCATCGACGCTTGCGACGGCAGGTCGCGTCCCTCGCGATCGTGTTGTGATACGGCGCGATCGAAGCGGCCCTTGCTCGCGATCACGACACGTTCACTGAGATCACGCAGCACCGGATTCGCCGGACGTTGGAACGAGCCCCATGCGCACGATCCCGCGGCGCCGCGCGCCTTGATCCAAACGACTTCACCACGGAGCAAGAGCCGCAAGCGGTCTTGCAGGATCCAGATGACGTCCGCGGCGAGCGATCGATAGGGCTTGCGACCGAGGTTCGCGACATTGACGGCGATGCGACCCCCGGGTTCGAGCGTTCGCACACATTCGGCGAACACTGACTCGAGCATCGCCAGGTAGTCGGCGTAGGTGGCAGGGACATGTCCCTCGCCCAAAGCCGTCTCGTACTCCTTACCGGCGAAGTACGGCGGTGAGGTGACCACGAGAGCGACGGAGGTGTCGTCCACCTTCTCCATGCGCGCCGCGTCGCCGCAGTAGATGTCGTCGATGTCGCGCCGCGCATGAATCGCGGAGTCCGAGGACACGGTCGGCGCAGTGAACCGCTCGTAGAACGCCGACGCGTCATGACTCTCGCGGCGCGACACACCGAAGGCCGACGTCGAGGTGCCACGACGCGAAGCGGAGGGCTCGCGCACCGTCCGAGACTATGCGAGCGGCCGGTCCATCAAACGGAAGGCATCCACCGCCGCGAGGAACGGCAGAGGCGAAGTCTCGGCGGACTCACAGCGTTCTCTGCGGCTGGGTCCAGCCGAGCGCACTTGGCTGTATCCCCATGGTGACCGAATCGCATCGACGCCGGCGCCGCCACGTCGCGGCGAGAGCTCGAAAGGTCGTCGGCGGACTCAGCGCCTCGGCGCTGGTGGCGATGACCGGCTATCTCGCGCTCGACGCACAGCCGTCGGCGACCAGCAACACCGCAGCCGCCACGGCGTCGACCCCGTCCACGTCGTCCACCTCGACCACATCCGGCTCATCCTCGTCGACTTCGTCCAGCTCGAGGTCGACGACGACGTCGACGACCACTTCGACGTCAACCGTCCCGCAAGCAGTCGCGGGTACCTCCAACTCGGGTCGCTCTGCGGTGACGACGAGCGGCGGTAGCTGATGGACAGCGTCCTGATCTGGTACGTCGCTCGCGCCAGCGGCATCGTCGCGTGGACGATCGTGAGCGCATCCGTGCTGTGGGGTCTCGCACTGTCGACACGTGCGCTCGGCCGCCGACCCCGGCCGGCGTGGTTGCTCGACCTTCACCGGTACCTCGGCGGGCTCGCACTCGTCTTCACCGGCATTCACGTCGTTTCGATAGTCAGCGACACCTACGTCCACTTCGGCGTGGTCGAGGTCCTCGTCCCGTTCGCATCGACCTGGCATCCCCTGGCCGTTGCGCTCGGTGTCGTTTCGCTCTACCTGCTCGCGGCTGTCGAGTTGACGTCACTCGCCCGCACTCGCATCCCACGCCGGGTTTGGCGCCGAGTGCACCTCGCCAGCTTCCCGCTGTTCCTGCTGACCACCGCGCACCTGATGACCGCGGGTACCGACAACCGCAATCCCGTCTTGCTCCTCGCGGTCCTCGGCGTCACCACGGCGATCGGTGCGCTCACGCTCGTGCGGGTGTCAGCGGAAGACGCCGGTGTGACCGAGCGAGAAGCGACCCGGCTGCGGGTACACGCACAAGCCGTGCGGGCCCTCGCCAACGGGGATTCGTCCCTTTAACGCGCCGGTCGTCGTGTCGAGGGCGTAGACCACGCTGTTGTATCGACCGCTCAGCCACAGCGTCGTGCCATCCGCGGACACACCACCCATGTCAGGGCTTCCGCCCCCCGGGATCTGCCATTTGACCCTGACGGTTCGGGACGCGAGATCGACTACCGAGACCGAGCCCTCGTCGCGGTTGGACACGTACATGTCTTTCGAGTCGCGGCTGACGTACAGCCCGTGCGCGCCGGCGCCGGTGGGCAAGAACCCGACCGTGGTGAAGGTCACGCCGTCGATCTCCCACACGCCACCGCCGACCATGTCCGCCACGTAGAAGATCGATCCGTCCGGGGACAGCTTCACGTCCTGGGGCTTGGAGCCGGCGAGCAGCGCGAGCTTCCCTGCAAGCGCCGGTCCATCCGGTCCGAGCGTGACCTTCACCATCTCGCTCGAGAACTCGCAGCTCGCGAGGAGGTACGAGCCGTCCGCCGAGAAGTCCATGTGGTCGACGCCTGAGCACGGCACGGCAATCGACTTCACGAGCTGGAACGTGTGCGGATCGCGAAAGTCGAGACGACCAAGCCGTTCGGCAACGACGATCGCGAAGCGCCCATCCGGAGTGAAGTACAGGTTGTAGGGATCGTCGACGGGGATGGGCGCGCCAGGTTGTCCAGTGGCGGGATCGATCGGTGTCAACGAGTTGCCCTGGTCGGCGGCGACGTACAGGGTCTTCATGTCGTACGACGGCACGACGTGTTGCGGCTCGGCACCGACCGCGAAGTGGTTGACGATATGCATCGTGGCGGGATCGATGACGTCGACCGTGTTGCTCATCGAGTTCGGCACGTAGATGCGCCGGGGGAACGCCTGGACCGCCGGGCTGAGCTGGTTCGGACGATCAGCGGCGTAGACGTCGACCGTCCCCGGACTCGCCGGCGCTGAAGCAGGCGGTGGGAGGTCGGACGACACCAGCGCGCCGCTGTGATCGTGCCCGGCCTCGGACGACGAGCTCGCCGCGACCGGCCGGCCGGCGTCACTGCTGCACGCCACACCGACCAGGAGGGCGACGACGGCAGCAGCAGCCACCAACCCGAGCGGCCTGGCGGCGAGCACGACCGGATCGTATGACCGCGCCGGCCGCCCTTTCGGTCAGCGGCTCAGGAGCGTGGCCAACGCCCAGATCACGGCAAGTCCGCCGAGAATCGCCATTCCGAGGCTGCGGCCGACGGGCGCCCGCGTCAGCTCACCGTCACGAGGCCGTTCCGGGGGTCGCACCAGGGCGAGCACGTTGCCCACCACGAGGGCACCGCCGAGCGCGAGCACGAGATAGAGGAGCAGGTCAGCGCCACCGAACAACATCGGCCACGAGGGTACGCGCTGTGCGCTTCCAGTACGTACAGCGGCCGCTCGCCCAACACGTAGGACCCGAGACCTCGGATCTCGGCCTCGACTTCCTCGGTGTAATCCCGCGCGTCGGCGCCGCTGACGCCGCTCGCGTTGCCGTCTGGGACTCCGGCGCAGCCGACGATCTGTCCGTGGAGCCGGCCACACGCCGATCCGAGTCCGGTGTTCAGTCGAGTGTCCGGCGGATCCTGCACCGTCATCGTCGTCGACTTAGTTGTTTGCCGTCCGGCAACGTCCGGACGAAGGCGGAATGCACGACGAATGTGGCGAGTCGGCTGCGTTGCCACCCCGCGAGGAAGGCGCCGGCCGCCGCTTCGCCGCGGAGCGAGGCAGGGGGCGTGCCGATCACGAACGACGCGACCATCGCGAACACGAGCAGCAACAACGCGACGACCATCGGCGCCCGACCGCTCTCCACCACCGGAAAGTAGTGTTTGCCAATGGCTTTCCATCACGTTGCGCTCGCGACTCGTGACATCAACGCGACTCACCGCTTCTACACCCAGGTCATGGGCTTCACGCTTGCGAAGGCGGTGGTGGCTCCGACGCCGAACGGCGGCTGGGCGCGACACGTCTTCTACGAGACCGGCGACGGGATGATCGCGTTCTGGGATCTCCACGATCCGAAGATGGTCGACTTCGACCCGGCGATCTCGACCGGGCTCGGGCTCGAGCCGTGGGTGAACCACCTTGCGTTCGCGGCGCACGATCTCGACGACATCGAGGGCCGCAAGCAGCAGTGGCTCGACGCCGGATACGACGTGGTCGAGATCGATCACGGTTTCTGCGTGTCGATCTACGCGAACGACCCCAACGGGATCGTGGTCGAGTGGTGCACCGACACCAAGCCCTACACGGAAGCCGATCGCGTTGCCGCGCAAGCCGCGCTCGATGCGACCGAGCCGACGCTCGAGCAACCGCCTGAGCCGAAGTTCTACAGGGCTGCGGTCACCGCTCCGGCCTGAGATCCGCCACGATCGGCCGATGGTCACTGACCGCGACCGGCGGCACCGAAACTCGCTCGGGCACGAGGCCCTCGATCGCGACATGGTCGATGCGTTGCGACGGTTGCCACGCTGGCTCCGTGTCGATCGCGTCGACGAGCGTGAGCCCGGACGCGACCAATCGCGCGTCGATGTCGTCCGGTCGGAGATTGAGATCACCGAGTAGGACGAAGGGCCGCGGCTCGTCTGCGGTCTCGTCGAGCAGTACGTCGAGTTGGCGGCGTGCGACTGGCGCGTCGTTGGCGAGGTGCGTCGTGGCCACGGTCAGCCGCACACCGGCGATGATCACACGCGCGACGATCGCAACGCGATTCTGCGACGCGTTGTCGCGTGGCAATGCGATGTGTCGGCTGTGGTCGAGCTCGCCGCGCAGCGCGAGCGCGATGCCGTCCTGGCCGGTGAGCAGGAACAACCGGCGTGCGGGCGCGAACTCGACCCGGTCGGCGCGCGCGGCGCGTTGGATCAGCCGCGACTGGTCGGCGAACCACGACCTGATGACCCATCGGTCCACCTCTTGCGCGGCGACGACGTCTGCGTCGAGCGCGGCGACTTCGCGAGCGAGACCGCTATTGGTGGCAAACCCGTGCCGAGGGCGGCCGTGCCGTACGTTCCAGGTGGCGACTCGCACGTGTCAGCTGCCGCGTGGCGCATAGAAGACCGCTCCGTCGACGGCTCCGACCCGCTCGTAGTGCTCATGGAGGTAGTCGGCGAACTCCGCAAAGCGATCCACCGGAAATGACGTGCCCGCCGAAGCGTCGATGATCAGCGAAGGTGGATGGGCAGCGAGATCGGCCTTGAACTCGTCCCATGCCCCGGGCACCGCGTACTGGCGACCGACGTGCGCCGAGGAGCGGCCGCCACTCGACCCGGTGAGGAACCCGGCGGTGATGAATCGGGTCGCCGGCCGCCGGTCTGATGCCCAATACGCCTGCGGGAACTGACCCCACACGAAGATCCGGTCGCCTGGATCGGTGTGCGCGTCGATCGCCGCGGCGATGCGGTCGTAGCGGTGCAAGAGAATCGGGTGCGCGGTGAGACCGAGCGATACGAACACGACGACCGAAGCAACGGAGAGCATCGCGGTGCGGATCCAGACCTTGCGGCTCGCGTGCACCAGCGTTCCGGCGGCGAGCAACGCGAACGGCGGACCCAGTTGCAGGTAGTAGTGACCGAAGAAACGGAAGCCGGCGGCAACGGCGATGATCCCACCGATGAGCCACAGCCAGAGATCGATGTCCTCGCGCCAGCGCCGCACTCCGCCGATCACGAGGAGCAGCGCGGCCACGTTGGCACCGAGGAAGAGGGCCGTACTCGCGAGGCCGCGGTTGGCCGCAACGCCCCAGGAACCGCTCGCGTCGAGGTAGCCGCCGGTGCCCGTGAACACCCAGAACATGAAGTCGTGCCATCCGAACACCAGCGCCGCGATCGCTATCGGTACCACGAACGCGACGCCCAACTGGATGAGCCCTCGTAGCCGGTCGCGCCGCCACGACAGCCATGCGAGGGGAAGCATCGTGGTCGCGGCCGTCTGCTTCGCGAGCGTGGCGAGCGCGGCGAAGACACCCGAGGTACGTGTCCGCTCCTGATCACCGAAGTACATCGCCGCGCAGATGAGAGGCGTCATGAACACTTCGAAGTTGGCCGGCTGGCTGTCTTCGAGCACCAGGCCGCCGCTCGCGACGAGATAGAGCACACCGGCGGCCAGCCCGGCGGCGTCGCCCCACCTCCGTCTGGCGATGGCGGCGATCAGCAGTGCGCTGAGGATGTAGGTGCCGATGGCGAGCAGGCGCACGGACAGCAGCCCGTCGGATCCGGTCAGCCGGAAGGCCGCCGCGTAGAGGTAGGGCACGATCGGCGGCTTGCGGTCGACGACGTCCTGGTACAGATGGCCGCCATCGTTCAGCACCTGGGCCTGCGTCGCGAGGAACGCTTCGTCGGGATTCAACGCCTCCGTGCGCACGAGGCTCGGCAAATGGGTCGCCACCGCGATCAGCGCGAACACCAGCACGAGCCGCCATCCCGAGGTCCACCGGGTCGCGTGCTTGGGGCGCGGCAGTTCGACGTCGACGGTTTGCACGGTCCCGACAGTCTTGCCGTCGCGGGGGACGGCTACACCCCGCGGGCCATGTTCTCGAATCGGGCGTACTGCTCGAGCCACGCCAGCCGGACCTTGCCGGTGGGACCGCTGCGGTGCTTGGCGACGAGCACCTCGGCGGTGCCTTTGTTCTCGATCGCCTCGGGGTTGTACACCTCATCGCGGTAGAGGAACAGCACGACGTCGGCGTCCTGTTCGATGCTGCCGCTCTCCCGGAGGTCGGCGAGCATGGGGCGCTTGTCGGCTCTGGTCTCGAGCTGGCGGTTGAGCTGCGCGAGGGCGATCACCGGGCACTCGAGCTCGCGGGCGAGGATCTTGAGATTTCGGCTGATCTCGGCGACCTCGACCTGTCGGTTCTCGGCGGCCATGCGGCCGCTCATGAGCTGGATGTAGTCGACGATCACCACGCCCAGATCGCCGATGCGGCTCTTCAAGCGCCGCGCCTTCGCCCGGATGTCCATCACCGTGATGTTCGGGTTGTCGTCGATGAAGATCTGCGCGTTCGCGAGCCGACCGACGGCATGGTGGATCTTGCTCCAGTCGGCCTCGGAGAGCTTGCCGTTGCGGACCCGCGTGGCGTCGACCTTTGCCTCCGCACAGAGGATCCGTTGCGTGATCTCGAGCTGGCTCATCTCGAGCGTGAACAACAGCACCGGTCGCTGCGACTTGAGACCGGCGGCCTGCGCGATGCCGAGCGCGAACGCCGTCTTGCCCATCGAGGGACGGGCGCCGACGACGACGAGCGCGCTCGGCTGCAACCCGGACAGCAGCTCGTCCAGCTCGAAGTAGCCAGTGGGGATGCCGGTGATCGACTCGCCGCGCTCGTAGAGCTCTTCGAGCCGGTCGAGCGTCATGTCGAGCAGCTCGCCGATGGGCTGTGTCGCGTCGACCAACCTTCGCTCGGCGACGGCGAAGACCAACGACTCGGCCTCGTCGATCGTCTTCTCGACGTCATCGGGCAGCGCGTACGCGCGCTCGGCGATGTCGCCCGCGACCCAGATCATCCGGCGGAGCAACGCGTGCTCTTCGACGATCTTGGCGTAGCGCGCCGCGCTCGGTGGTAGCCGGCGTGTTGGCTTGGAGCCCTACGAGAACGCCCTGCCCACCGATGGCATCGAGCAGGCCGGCGCGGCGTAACTCGTCGGCAACGGTGACCGGGTCGACCGGCTCGCCGGCGCCGTACAACGACGTGATCGCGTCGAAGACGTGGCCGTGCACGGGCTTGTAGAAGTCGTCCGCGCCGACGAGCTCGACGCCCGCCGCGATCGCGTCTTTGGACAGCATCATGGCGCCGAGCAGCGACTCCTCGGCTTGGAGGTTGTGCGGTGGAACCCGCGCCGGGAAGGCGGCCCGGGGACGGGCGTCATCGATTGCTCTTGTGTCCGCCATGTGGCGTTCACCTTCCCCCGAACGGGTTGTGCGTTGGAAGAGGGACAACCTTGGGGATTCGTTGTGGAGGCACGGGCGAGTTGCCCACAAGCAAGCCCGCTCGCGGCACCGAACACATGTTCGCCATTCTAGCGCGCGAGCCGGCCCGGGAAACGCATGGGCCCGGCGGGATCAGGTGCCGCTGACGACCTCGACCGTGATCGCGAACTCCACGTCAGGGTGCAACTTCGTCGGGATCAGGTGCGTGCCGACCGACTTGATCGGCTCGTTGAGCTGCAGCTTCCGGCGATCGACTTCGATGCCGGTCTGCTCATAGACCGCCGTCGCCACGTCAGTTGTCGTGACCGACCCGAAAAGCCGGCCCTCGTTGGCTGCCTTGGCCTTCACCGTGATGACCGCCGGCACGAGTACGCGAGCGATCTCTTCGGCCGCGCCCCGATCCTTCGCATCGCGGAGATCGCGAGCGCGACGCATCGACGAGGCCTGTTGCACGTTGCCCTCGGTGGCGCGCAGCGCGAGCCCCTTCGGCACGAGGTAGTTGCGCGCGAAACCGTCGGACACATCGACGATGTCGCCCTTCTTGCCGACGTCGGAGAGATCGGCACGCAGGATCACCTTCATCACTCGTCGCCCTCGTCGAAACCGTTGGCGCCGACGGCCTCGTCGAGCGACTCGGTGTCGAGCTCGGGAAGGTCGTCGGACACGCCGTCACCGGGCGACGTCGGCGGCGGACCAGCCGGACGCGGTGGCGGACCGTCGGCGCGACCCGGACCGCCGGGTCCGCGATCACGCGACGTTCGCTGGGTCGTGACTCGGTTGGTGTACGGGAGCAGCGCCATCTCGCGGGCGTTCTTGATCGCCCGTGCGACTTCACGCTGCTGCTGCGCGTTGTTGCCGGTCACCCGTCGGGCGCGGATCTTGGCACGGTCGGACATGAACCGGCGGAGCAGGTTGACGTCCTTGTAGTCGATGTACTCGACGCTCTCTTGAACGAGGACGCTGGTCTTCTTCTTCGACCGGCGTGCGTTGTCCTTGTTCTTCGTGCGCGGCGTTTTCTTCGCCATCAGAAGGGTTCCTCGTCTCCATACGAAGGGCCGGCCGCCGGAGCGACGTTGGCCGCCTGGCGGCCGCCGCCCTCACCGGGCTCGCGCCGGTCGTTCTTGGTGATCTCACACGTGGCCCAGCGGAGGCTCGGGCCGATCTCGTCGGCGGTGACCTCGACCACTGAGCGCTTCTCGCCCTCCTGGGTCTCCCACGACCGCTGCTCGAGGCGGCCGGTCACGACGACGCGGGCGCCCTTGGGCAGCGACTGCGAGGCGTTCTCGCCCATCTGCCCCCAGCAGGTCACGTTGAAGAAGCTCGTCTGCTCCTCCCACTGCCCGTTGCGCTGGAAGCGGCGATTGACCGCGAGGCCGAAGGTGGCGATGGCTTGACCCGAAGCGGTGAAGCGGAGCTCGGGGTCGCGGGTGACATTGCCCACGAGGGTCACGGAGTTGTCGGGCATCGAGGGTCTCCTCGGTTCATCCGGCGGCGGCCGGTGCCTCGCCGAGCAGTCCGCGGCGCGCGGCTTCTCGGTCGGGCAGACGAATCAGCTTGTGGCGGACGATGTCGTCCGCGAGACGGAGCTGGCGCTCGAGGTCATCGAGGGCACCGGCTTCGGCCACGATCTCGAACACGATGTACGAGCCTTCGTGCTTGTGGTCGATCTCGTAGGCGAAGCGACGCCGACCCCAGCGTTCGGTCGTCTTGATCTCGCCCTGCTTGGCTTGGACCTGTTCACCGATCCGGCGAACGGCCGATTCGACGGCAGCGTCGTCGGCTTCGCCGACAACGATCACCATGAGTTCGTAGGCTCGCATGAGCGAGTCGTCACCTCCCTGTGGACCCGGCGAACCGGGGCCCCGCACGGTGCGGAGCAGGGTCTCGATTGAGAGCGCAAAGCGTACTGGAAAGCGCGGGTCGGCGTCCCATCGTCACATCATGCACGGGGGGTGTGACAGTGAAGCCGGGAGCCCGCCGGCGCACCGACCGGGTCAGGCGGACTTGGTGCCGCCGCCGTACAGCTCGAGCGACGCACGGACGTCGTCGGTCAGGTGGTAGCTCTCCTCGTCCGCGGGAAACCGTCCGGAACGCACGTCGCCCGCGAAGGCCCGCAGTGCGTCGACGCCCGCCGCCTTCAGGTCGGCGTAGCGGCGGACGAACTTCGGGATGATCCGGTCCTCGAACCCGAGCACGTCGTGGAACACCAGGACCTGACCGTCGCAATGCGGACCCGCGCCGATCCCGATCGTCGGCACGCCGACCGAATCCGTCACCATGCGCGCCACCTCGTCGGGCACGCCTTCGAGCACGATCGCGAAGCAGCCGGCGTCCTCGAGGGCACGAGCGTCCTCGACGAGCGCGAGCGCGGCGCTGCGCTCCTTCCCCTGCACCTTGAATCCGCCCATCGCGTGCACGGACTGCGGCGTCAGTCCCACATGGCCCATCACCGGCACTTCGGCGTCGATGATCGCCTCCACCACCGGCAGTCGCTTGCGCCCACCCTCGAGCTTGACCGCTTGCGCGCCGGCGCGGACCAGCCGGGCGGCGTTGCGCACGGCGTCCTCGACCGACACGTGGTAGCTCAGCCACGGCAGATCACCGACGATCAACGGACGGGGCTTGGCCCGGGCCACCGCGGCCACGTGATGGGCCATGTCGTCGATCGTGACCTGCAACGTGTCGTCGTAGCCGAGCACGACCATGGCGAGCGAGTCGCCGACGAGGACGAGGTCGACGCCGGCCTCGTCGGCCATGCGCGCGCCGGGCGCGTCGTACGCCGTGACCATCACGAGCGGATCAGCCCCGGTGCGGACCTTGCGAGACCGGACCGTCGGCGCGGTGATCGATGCAGCCATCGCTGCCTCCTTTCCCGTCCAGCGCCACATGGCTGCCGGCGGTGAGCGCACTGTACCGTCGGCCCGTGGCCGAGTCATCATCGGGTCGGTGTGAATCGTGCGGGCGCAACGAGGACGACCTCGTCGAGGTCCATCGCGTCTACGTCACGCCGGAGTCGTGGGACACGCAGGGCAAGGTCGAGGTCGTCGACGACGTCGAGCGCTGGTGCTTCGTGTGCCGCAGCCACTACCCGCACCAGCCGGTGGGCGCAGAAGAACCCGAGCTCTGACGCGACACCCTGCTAGGGGCCGGGTCCGCCCTTGGCGGCGGCGCTCGTCGTCGGTGTGGTCTTCCCGGTCGAGGTCGTCGTCGGGGTCACCGCCGCGGTGGTCGGCGACTCCTTGGTGGTCGGTGTCGAATCCGGGGGCGTCGTCGAGCTCGACACGGCGCTCGACGGCGGCGTGCTGGTCGTGGTCGTCAGATCCGAGTTGAGCACCTTGCCCGGGAACGTCTTCGGATCGACGAACGTACCGATGTCCGTCCCGTCGGTGATCGCCTTCATGTACTTGTTCCAGATCGTGGCCGGGAACGTTCCGCCGAAGACCACTCGACCGTGCACGTTGTTCATGAACTTCGCTGGTTGGCCGGGCGCGTTGTCGTAACCCATCCACACCGAGGTCGTGTAGCCGTTCGGGGTGAAGCCGACGAACCAGGCGTCGGTGTTGTCCTCGGTCGTACCGGTCTTCCCTGCGATGTCCTTGCCGAAGTACGCCCCGGAGCCGGTCCCGCCGTGGACGACCTGCTGCAGGCAGTACGTGACGAGATCGGATTGCTGTTGCGTGAGCACCTGCGTCGGCGGCTGGTCGAACGTGACCACCGTGCCGTCGGGCCGCTCGACCTTGAGGATGCCGGAAGGCGTGATGTGCGTCCCGCGGTGCGCCCACGTCGAGTAGCCCGACGCCATGTCCAGCGGGAACACTTCCTCGGATCCGAGCACGAGCGAGGCGACGGGGTCGAGCTTGGTCGTGATCCCCATGCTCTGCGCGAGCGGCACGACGTTCTGCGGACCGACCTTCACCATCAGCTGCGCGAAGACGGTGTTCGACGACTCCTTGGTCGCGTCGACGAGGTTGAGCACGCCGCTGCTCGGTTCAGCGTTGTTGACGACCCAGTCCTTGCCGCCGTTGGCCTTCGGGATCGTGATCCGGCTCGGTGCGTTGAACAACGACTTCAGCGAGATGCCCTGCTGCACGGCCGAGCTCAACGTGAACGGCTTCATCGACGAGCCCGCTTGACGACCGCTGCCGCCGCCTCCCGGCACGGCGCGGTTGACCTTGTCGCTTGCGAAGTCGCGCCCGCCGATCATCGCCTTGATGTGGTTCGCCGGATCGAGCGAGACGAGTGAGGCCGATGGATCATCGGGACGATCGAGCGTGCTCGTGACCGCGTTCCACGCCTGCGCCTGCATGCCGAGATCGAGGGTCGTGTACACCTTCAACCCGCCGCCGAAGATCTCCGCGTCGGAGAAGCCGCGCTGGGTCAACTGCTGCTTCACGTACTGCACGAAGTACTGCGAACCGACGTCGGTCCCCTTCAGGTAATCGATGCCTTGGCTCTCCTGTGGCGGAAGGACGAACCCGTTCGGATTGGCGAGGCTGATGACCGTGAACGGAACCGCATCCGCCTGTTGCTCCTGCTCGGGCGTGATCCGTTTCATGGCGACCATGCCGTCCAACACGCTGTGCCGGCGGAACTCGGCTTCCTTCAACTGGCTCGGGACTGCAGCGTCGGCGGTTCCGGGTGATCGGATCAGGCCCGCGAGGTACGCAGCTTCCGGAAGCGTGATCTTCGACAGGTCGTGTCCGAAGTACGTGCGCGAGGCCGCGCCGACGCCGTACGCGCCGCGGCCGAAGTACACCGCGTTGAGATAGCGCTCGAGGATCTGCTGCTTCGTGAACTGCTGCTCGACCTTGATCGACAAGATCGCCTCTTTGATCTTGCGCGACAGCGTCCGCTCGCTCGACAGGTAGACGGTCTTCACGTACTGCTGCGTGATCGTGGACCCGCCCTGGGTCGAGCCCTTGTCGCGGACGTCGGCCCACAACGCGCGCGCCGTGCCGAGCGGGTCGACGCCGCCATGGCTGTAGAAGTCACGGTCCTCCGCAGCGAGGACGGCGTCGATCATCACCTGCGGGACTTGATCGAGTGTGACGTTCTGGCGGTCCTGGTCGCCGTGCAAGCTCGCGATCGCGTTGTCCGCAGTGCAGTTCGTCGTGACATCCGCGGCGCAGATGAACGACGTCTGCGCCTGGATCCGCTCCGGCGGAAGCGTCACCTGCGACACCACGTAGCCGAGGCCCGCGACTGCGGCGACGAGCAGCAGACCCAGCAAGAAGAACGCGCGACGCCAGCGCCAGAAGATGCTCTTGCGCTTGCCGTTGGGCTTCAGGTCGGCCGGGTTCGGCGGCTTCTTGCGCTTCGCTCGACGTGCCGTTGCCCGTGCGTTGGTACGTCGGGTCTGGGGGGCATGGGGGAAACGTGTCCAGCGTGATGCCGCACGATCCGTGAAGATGCAGCCCGCGGGAACCCATGGAGCGTACCAACCGGGCGCTTCGGACCTCAGTCAGGAACGACGGGCGCGACCGACCGGGAACACCCGGGCGAGGTGGTTCCACGAGCAGCTCGGACACACCTCGACCACATAGCACGCCATGTCGGCGGGACGGCGCTTCAACTTGGCCAGCTCTCCCTTCGAGCTGATGCAGCGGCCGAACGCAGGAAGCCCAGGGCCGAAGACGTAGGAGACGAGCACGACGTTGTCGTCCTCGCAGATCGGGCACTCGATCGAGGTCGCCTCGCCCAGCTCTCGCGCCGCCCGGACGAGCTCGGGATGGGCGTCGCAGACGTCGTGGCGGGCCAGCCGCTTCTTGCGGTACTCGGCCACCAAGGCCTGCCGCGCCAAGCGGTAGTCGACCGTGCCGGGCTCGCTCGGCGCCGCCCCCTGGATCGTCTCAGGCCGGAACATCTGCACGGAGACGGTATCGGGTGGGTTCCCGCCGCGCTGTTGATGCTTCCGCGCTTTCGCATGCTCCGGACGAGGCTTCGCTCCTGCCTGCACATGCCCGTCGGCCCACGCCGGCGCTGGCGCCCGCGCTGACGCTCGCCCGAGCCGATGTCGGGCCAGGATTCTCTCGGACGATGCATCGAATCGATATGTCGAGTCGCTATGATCCCGCCAACATGATCGATCTGGCCATCCTCGGGCTCCTGAAGGAGCAGGACCTGCACGGTTACGAGGTGCGCAAGCGCCTGGCGGACCTGCCGGGCGCTCGCTCGGGCGTCGTGTCGTTCGGGTCGCTGTATCCGGCGCTGGCCAGGCTCGAGCGGGGCGGCTTGGTCAAGGCGGTCGAGGCCAACACCCGCATCGATCGGCCGGTGCCGTCGAGTGGTTCCCTCGCGGGCGAGCTGGCCGCCTTTCGTGCCCGGCACCTTCCGACACCAGGCGGCCGGAGCAAGAAGGTCTACGGCATCACCCCGCAGGGCGATGTCGAGCTGACCGCCCTCATGACCGATCCGCAGCCGAGCGACGACCGCACCTTCGCCCTCAAGGTGGCGTTCTGCCGGTTCCTGTCGCCCGACGACCGGCTCGCTCTCTTCGAACGGCGGCGGACCGAGATCGTCTCCCGCATCGCAGAACGTCGCCGCGCCGTCGGCGCCACCGAAGGCGTGCTCGATCGCTATCGGCGCATGTTGCGCGAGCGCGACGACGAGTCCCTCACCCAAGACCTCGCCTGGCTCGAGCGGCTGATCGCCGCCGAGCAGGGCCTAGCAACGGAGGAAGCCCCCTCATGACCAAGCCATCGATCCGCCTCGCCATCGCTGGTGTCGGGAACTGCGCGAGCTCGTTGCTCCAGGGCATCGAGTTCTACAAGGACGCTGACCCGTCCGAGCGGGTGCCCGGCCTGATGCATGTCGAACTCGGCGGCTACCACATCCGCAACATCGAGCTCGTCGCCGCATTCGATGTCGATGCCGACAAGGTGGGCGTCGACGCGAGCAAGGCCGCGTTCGCGGGCCCGAACAACACGATCAAGTTCAGCGACATCCCCCACCAAGGCGTGACCGTGCTGCGCGGACCCACGCTCGACGGATTCGGTGAGTACTACCGCCAGACCTGTGAGGAGTCGCCGGTCGAGCCGGTCGACGTCGCGCAGGTCTTGCGCGACACGAAGGCCGACGTACTGGTGTCGTACCTCCCCGTCGGATCGGATCAGGCACAGAAGTACTACGCGCAGGCGTGCCTCGACACGGGTGTCGCGTTCGTCAACGCCATCCCGGTGTTCATCGCGTCCGATCCCGAGTGGGCGGCGAAGTTCGAAGCCGCGGGCGTCCCGATCGTCGGCGACGACATCAAGAGCCAGGTCGGCGCGACGATCGTCCACCGCACGCTCGCCCGCCTGTTCGAAGACCGCGGCACGACGATCGACAACACGTACCAACTCAACTTCGGCGGGAACATGGACTTCATGAACATGCTCGAGCGCTCCCGCCTGAAGTCCAAGAAGATCTCGAAGACGCAGTCGGTCACGAGCCAGATCGACGCCGGCATCAGCGATCACGACGTGCACATCGGCCCGTCTGACCATGTGCCGTGGCTCGACGACCGCAAGTGGGCGTTCATCCGACTCGAGGGCCGCAATTTCGGCGACGTTCCTCTGACGGTCGAGTTGAAGCTCGAGGTCCACGACTCACCGAACTCGGCCGGCGTGATCATCGACGCGCTTCGCTGCGCCAAGGTCGCGAAGGATCGCGGCATCGGCGGTCCGGTCACGCCCGCATGCCAGTACTTCATGAAGTCGCCGCCGGTGCAGGTCCACGACGACGCCGCCCGCGACGCACTGGAAGCGTTCATCCAAGGCTGATCGCGATCACCGCGGTCATCCCGTCGCGGCTGAGCCTGCAAAGCTTGCGGCGTGACCGACGGGTTCACGCCTCAGCAACCTGAGCGCTCGAAACCAGCTCCGCTCAACGCGCGTTCGTTCAACGCGTCCCCGACCGAGGCCGACAGCGGGCTCGAGGCGGTGCACTACGGGCCGGACATCGCGACCGAGACCGAACTACGGCTGCTCGGTCCCCTCGAGGGCAAGCGCGTGCTCGAGCTCGGCAGCGGGGGCGGACAGACCGCTGTCGCACTGGCGAAGCAGGGCGCGCGCGTCATCGCCGTCGACGAGTCGGTCGAGCAGGTCGTCAACGCACGGCGACTCGCCGAGCGCGAGGACGTCAAGCTCGAGCTGCACCAGGGCGATCTGGCCGACCTGGCGTTCGTACGCGCTGATGCCATCGACGTCGCCCTCAGCATTTACGCGCTCGGAACGGTTGCGGATCTCGATCGCGTCTTCCGCCAGGTTCATCGCGTTCTGAAGCCCGAAGCTCCGTTCGTCATCTCGTTGCCGCACCCGGCGTACCGCGCCGTGGACACGACCACCGAGCCGCCGGCGTTCGAGCGTCCGTACTTCGACCGCGCGCCGCGACCGTGGACGTTGGGCGATCAGTCGGGGCGCGAGTACCCGTCGACGATCGGTGACCTGTTCACGAGTCTGACCCGCGCCAACTTCCGGGTGGACGCGGTTCTCGAACCCGAGCCTCCGAAGCACGTGCGTCGCAGCCCGTACTGGACCGACGCGATGCGATGGCTCCCCGCCACGCTGATCGTGCGCGCCCGCAAGCAGGGCATATGACTGCGTTCCCCGGAAGGGCAGCCGGCTTGCGGCCGCTCGTCCGCCAGGCGACTCCGTCGCTCGCATCGTCGAACACGATGCAGCGCCCCCGCTAGCGGCGCTCCGACCACCATTCGAGCAGGCGGCGACGGGCTTCGTCCTTGCCGAGCGGCCCTTCGTCCAATCGGGCCTCGAGCAGGAAGGACATCGCCTCGCCCACGCTCCGACCGGGTCCGATGTCGAGGATCGACATCACCTCGTTGCCGTCGAGGTCGGCACGGATGGCCCTCAGCTCTTCCTGCTCCGCGAGTCGCCCGATGCGCGTCTCCAGCGCGTCCATGCGCTGCGCCAGCTCGCGTGCACGACGTTCGTTGCGGGTCGTGCAATCACACTGCGTCAGCTCGTTGAGCTCGTCCAACTGGTCACCGGCGTCGCGCACGTACCGGCGAACCGCGCTGTCCGTCCAGCCACCATCGCCCTCGCCGTAGCCGTGGAACCGCAGGTGCAGGTACACGAGACGCGCAATGGCATCGATCTCGTGCGAGGGATAGTGCAGCGCCGTCAATCGTTCGCGCGCCATGCGCGCGCCGACGACCTCATGATGGTGGAACGAGACACCCGCTCGCGTCACCGAACGCGTCTTGGGTTTGCCGATGTCGTGAAGCAACGCAGCCAGTCGCACGATCTTGTTCGGAGCGCCGTCTCGCCGAGGCGCGACGTTCGACACGACCGCGAACGTGTGCGCGAGTACATCCTTGTGCCGGTGGATCGGATCCTGCTCGAGGCGGAGATCCGAGATCTCGGGCATGAACTCGTCGAACAGGTTCGTGTCACTGAGGAACCACAGTCCGTCGGTCGGGTCGTCGAGGACGATCAGCTTGTCGAGCTCGTCGCGGATGCGCTCGGCCGAGACGATCTCCAGCCGGTGACGTAGGCGCTTGATCGCGTCGACGACCGAATCGTCGGGGACGAGGCCGTATCCCGCGACGAAGCGCGCCGCTCGCAGCATGCGCAGCGGATCGTCGTTGAACGACTCGTCCGCTCCGACCGGCGTGCGAAGGCAGCGATGCACGAGCAGGTCCGCGCTGCCGTCGAAAGGATCCACCAACTCGGGCTCGGGCAGCGTGAGCGCCATCGCGTTCACGGTGAAATCGCGCCGAGACAGATCGGCTTCGATCGCGTCCGCGTAGACGACCTCGGGCTTGCGTGAATCCGGCCGGTAGGCCTCCGCGCGGTGGGTCGTGATCTCGAAGGACCGATCGTTGTGCTTGGCACCGATCGTGCCGAAGCGCTCGCCCTGGGTCCACATCGCGTCGGCCCAACCGGCCAGCAGCTCCTTCGTCTCCTCGGGGCGAGCATCGGTCGTGAGGTCGATGTCCGGCTGTTCGAGCGGACGGTCCGCGAGCAGATCGCGCACGATCCCACCAACGAGATAGAGGCGCTTGCCTGAAGCGGCGAAGCGGTCAGCCAGCAGCCGCGTCTCGTCGAGGATGGGAGCCAGTGTCTTGCGGATCAACAGTCGGAGCGTAGAGGGAACCGACGCGGCGGCCCCACGTGAGATCCCACCGTACGAGCCGGCGGTACGACGTCGGCTGGTAGGCGGGCGACAACCCCGCTTGCTGCAACGCGACTCGTAGATCCTCGGGCTGCGAGGCGACAGCGAGCGCGTCACGGAGGCTCACCAAGCCGTCCTTGAACAACCCGAACAGCGCCCGATCGAACGTCTGCGTGCCGTGGTACTCGCCCTCGGCAACGATCCGCTCGAGCGCCGCCTCCCGTTCCGGGTCGAGGATGCAATTGCACACCTTGGGCGAGTTGATGCGCACTTCGACCGCTGCGTTGCGTCCCTTGCCGTCCGCGCGCTCCAGGAGTCGTTGGGCGATGACTCCCCGCAACGCGGACGCGAGCAGGTGCCAGCGATCCGACATGGCCGACGTCCATTGGTCCGAAGCGCGCTGTGTGCAGACGACCGTCAATGCGTACGTGCGGGGCCGCGCCAGCCTTGACATAGAGGTCCGAACCCTGCATCTCGGTGAGGTACTGCAATCGCTCTGGCAGCTCGGGCGCGCGTTCTCCCCCGGAGCCCTCGATGACCCTCAACCATCGAACGCTTGCCGCCGAAGCTTGAGCGCGGCCTTCGGTACTTCGCGCCCGGGACCTCCGGATGTGACCGGTTCGGCCCGATATTCGACGCCGGCCAACGCGCCCAAGCAGGCGGCCGTCGAGTCGGCGAGCGCCTCGAGGTCATATCCGCCCTCGAGAAACGCGACTATGCGACCCGACGTGCCCACCTCGAGCAGCCGCCGCGTGATGGCCCCGAAGTCACCACTCGACAGGCCGAGGCCGGTCAACGGATCGTTGCGATGCGCGTCGAACCCCGCCGACAGCAACAACCACGTCGGCTGCCACGTCTCCACCACAGGCGCGACGACATCGTCGATCGCCTCGAGGTAGCTGTCGCCTGTCGTACCGGCCGGGAACGGGAAGTTCACCGTCGTGCCGACGGCATCGCCGCGACCGATCTCGTCGATGTCCCCGGTCCCCGGATACAAGGGCCACTCGTGCATCGACACGTACAGCACCCGCGGGTCCGCGTAGAAGAGGTCCTGCGTGCCGTTGCCGTGATGCGCGTCGAAGTCGACGATCAGGACGCGTTCACCCCGTTGTGCGAGCACCGCAGCCGTGATCGCGACGTTGTTGAACAGGCAGAAGCCCATGGATCTGCTGGCGAGCGCGTGATGACCGGGTGGTCGCACAGCACAGAACGCGGCGGATCCCGCGCCGAGGTCGAGTTGCTCGACCGCCGCGAGCCCGGCACCGGCGGCGAGCGTCGCAATGTCGTACGAGTCCGGCCCCGCGCCGGTGTCGGCGTCGATTCGTCCACCGCCGGAGGCACAGAAGCGCTCGACGGCGTCGAGATACGCCGCTGGATGGATCAGCTCCAACTCGGCACGGGTCGCCGGCCGAGGGTCCACCGACACGATCGCGTCAGCGAGATCGGCACGGCGAACCCCTTCGAGCACGGCCTCGAGGCGCGCCGGCCGTTCCGGATGTCGGGGTCCCGCGACATGGTCGAGATACCGGCTGTGCGTCAGGAACAGGACCGCCATCCGACCCGACAGTACCGGCGCGGACCTGCTGCCCAACCAGTACCGCCCTAATCTCGATGGCCATCGGAGCAAGAACGAGCGCAGACCTCCTGCGATGGGGAGGCGATCGACTCCGCGTCGGTCCCTGGCGAGGCGATGCCAACGTCGCGTACATCTCGCCGCTCCCGGACAGCTCCGGTCCATCGAGCGACGCCGTCCGTAGATGCACGGCCCTCCTCCGCGAACGCGGCTACGCAGAGGCAGTCACGGCTGCGCTCGCGGCGTCGGAGGCGAGCGCCTTCCTCGCAGCGGGGTTCACGGTGCGCGAACGGCTGCACCTGCTCGGGCACGACCTCGGCCACCTCGAGGCGCCGCCGCTCGAGGGCTTCACGATCCGCCGCGCCCGTCGTAGCGACCGCGCAGCCGCGCTCGAGGTCGACGCCCGCTCGTTCGACCCCTTCTGGCGACTCGACGGTGCCGGGCTCGACGAAGCGATCGACGCCACGCCCTCGAGTCGCTTCCGAGTCGCCGACGGGCCCGACGGCGTCATCGGCTACGCGGTGTCCGGGCGGGCCGGTTCACGGGGCTTCCTCCAACGGTTGGCTGTCGACCCCGGAGTACGGCAGCACGGATGTGGCACCGCACTCGTCCTCGACGGCCTTCGCTGGATGAAGCGTCGCAGTGCGCTGCGCGCCATGGTCAACACACAAGAGCGCAACGCGGACGCGTTGCGGCTGTACGAGCACCTCGGCTTCCGTCTCCAACCGGGCGGCCTCGCAGTGCTGCACACGTTCCTGACGTGAGGCAACGAATCGCAGCAGCGGTGTGCGCGGTTCTCTGCCTCGCGGGCGTGCTGCAGTTCGCGAGCGACCGCGCCTCAGCCGCGCCGGCGTCGCCCCAGCAGACGACGAACAAGACCGACATCCTCGGCCTCATCAGTCAGACACCCGTCGTCGAGCCGGACACCGACCTGACGATCCGTCTGCGCGTGACCGGCGCGCCGGCCGGAGCCTCGATCCGCGTCGACGTGCATGCTCGGGTTCCGACGCGAACCGACTTCCAAGCTTCGTTGCAGGCCAAGAACCTGCGCTCGTCCGTCCCCGGTAGCCCGGTGACCGTGCGGGCGGCACCCGACGCGTCCGGGACCGACGTCGTCTCCATCGCCACACGCGACGTCCAGAGCTCGACGCCCGCGGATCCCTCGGTCCCGACCGTGCACGTCGGAGAGGGTGTGTTTCCCGTGACGATCGCGTTGGTCGACGGGCGCACCACGATCCAACAACTGCTCACCTACATGGTGCGGCTGCCGGTCAACCACGACTTCTCACCGCTGGGCGTTGCCGTGGTGCTGCCGGTCGGCGGGCCACCGGCGTTGCAGCCGGATGGTTCGACGCAGCTCGATCAGGCGACGAAGGACGCCGTCCTCAGCAACGCCTCGGTCCTCAGCGCGCACGACGACGTGCCGCTGACGATCGCCGCGACCGCCGAGACCGTGGACGCGCTCGACCCGGCGTCCACCGATGCGCTCAAGGCGGCCGCGAGCGGCCGCGAGCTGTCGCTGACGTCGTATGTGCGGCTGCATCCCAGCGAATGGTTGTCGAGCAACCTGACCGACGAGCTCGGTGCGCAGTTCGATCGTGGCACGCAGAGTCTGTCGACCGCGATCGGCGCTCCCACAGGTTCCGTGTACTCCGCCGATGACCGACTCACGTCAGCCGCGGCGCGGTTCCTGCACACCCGCGGCGTGACGTCCATGGTGGTGCCGGACGATGCAGTGACAGCTCTCGACGAACGGGCGTTCAACCGCACGCTGACGCAACCGTTCACGTTGCAGGACACCGACGGGGTCGAGGCCGTCGCGGCAGACAGTGCGCTCACGGCACACGTCGGCTCGACCGGTGACGGCGTGATCGACGCCAACCATCTCGTCGCCGATCTGTCGGTGCTGTACTTCGACGATCCCCCCGATCACCGCGCGGCCACGTTCGTGCTCCCGGAGGACCGCACCATCGATTCCCGTTTCTCGACGCGTTGCTCGAGTCGTTGAGCCCGTCGGTGAACCGGATCCTGCAACCCATCACCCTGTCCACCCTCTTCGCGACAGTTCCCATGGCCGGCAGTCGCGGCGAGACGAACGGGCGCGGCACGCCACTTGCGCGCGCGCTGACGCCGAAGCCGTCTGATGACCTCAGCAGCTTCGCGAGGAAGTTGCGGTCGACGAACTCCGATCTCGCGTCGTACCGACTTCTCGCCGTCCCGCCCAACCCGCGGCCGGACGAGTTCGAGCGACGCGCGCTCGTCGCCGGCGCGAACGGACTGAGCAGCGACCAGCGCTCCGCGTATCTCGACAACGACGTCGCCGCCGTGCGCGCCGAGCTCAGCAAGATCGAGCCACCACCACGCCAGACGATCAACTTCACCGCGCGCGACGGCGTGGTCTCGCTGACGTTCAGGTTGAACACGGGGTACCCGGCGGCCATCGACGTGGTCCTCCAAGGCGAGAAGCTCGAGTTCCCCGGTCACGAAGACGGTCACATCGCGTTGACCCTCACGGACCAGACCACGCGCGTGCCGATCAACGTGCGGACACGAGCGTCCGGTGACTCCGCGCTCGACATCACGCTGCAGACGCCTGACGGCGGCATGCTCATCGGCCGCACCCGCATGACGGTTCGGTCGACCGCGTTCTCGGGCGTCGGGGTCGTCCTGTCGTTCGGCGCCATCGGGTTCCTCGCGATCTGGTGGGGCCGACACATCGTCCAGGCCCGCCGCGCAAGACGACGGCCACAACACGCGGCCCCCTGACCTAACCTCGCCTACCCATGGCCGTGCGTATCGTCACCGACAGCTCCTGCGACCTGTCCCAAGACGAGGCCGACCAACTCGACATCACGATCGTTCCGCTCTCGATCAGGTTCGGCTCCGAGGAGTTCACGGACCGCGTCGATCTCAGCGTCACTGAGTTCTACCGGCGACTCGCGGAGTCAGAAGAGCTTCCGGAGACGGCGGCTCCGTCGCCAGGCGCGTTCGAGAACGCCTTCCGTGCCGCTGCCGACTCCGGCGCCGACGCGATCGTGTGCATCAACCTCTCGTCGGAGCTGTCGGCGACGCTCCAGTCCGCTCGCACGGCGGCAAAGGCCTTCGAGGGCATGCTCGACATCCGCGTCGTCGACTCCCGATCGATCACTTTGGGCCTGGGCCAGCAGGTGATCGCGGCCGCTGAAGCAGCGAAGGACGGCCACACGGCCGACGAGATCGTCGCGATGGTGGAAGACATGGCGTCACGAACGTTCGTCATCGGCGCGCTCGACACCCTCGAGAACCTGAAGAAGGGCGGACGGATCGGCGGCGCGCAGCACCTGCTCGGCAACCTGCTCTCGATCAAACCGCTCATCGACGTCAGCACCGGAAGAGTCGAGGAAGCCGGCAAGGCGCGCACGCGCAAGAAGGCGCTCCAGTCGATGGCGAACCGGCTGCTCGAGGAGCATGCCGTGGAACGCCTCGCGGTCTGTCACGGCGAGGCGCCGGATCTGGACGAATTCCTCGGACTCATCGCTTCGCGCTACCCGCGCGAAGAGGTGCGCATCGGGATCATCGGCGCCGTCATCGGTACACATGCAGGACCCCGCGTCATGGGGGTGACGTGGCAACGACCGCCCGGGGCGACATGAACCCCGCCGGCTCGTCCGCCTACGTTTACCCCCGTCGTGACTGACCGTTCGTCGCTCGATTCACTCACGGGCCGCCTGATCGGTGGCCGTTACCGACTCGACCGGCTGCTGGCGACCGGCGGCATGGCTCAGGTGTGGGAGGCCACGGACGAGACGCTGACCCGCAAGGTCGCCGTGAAGCTCCTGCATCCCCATCTCGCCATCGACGAGTCGTTCGTGGCGCGCTTCCGACGCGAGGCGGTCGCCGCCGCGAGGCTGTCGCACCCCGCGATCGTCTCGATCTACGACACCTGCTCCGAGGATCACCTCGAAGCGATCGTCATGGAGCTCGTCCATGGCTCGACGTTGCGCGACTACCTCAACGAGCACGGTGCCGTAGAGCCAGGCCAAGCGGTCGCGATCCTGTCCGAGGTCGCCGACGCGCTCGACACCGCGCACCGCAGCGGCATCGTCCATCGCGACATCAAGCCGGCGAACATCCTGTTGTCGACCGACGGCCGCGTGCTCGTCGCAGACTTCGGTATCGCGAAGGCGGGCGACGACCTGACGGCGACGAACACCACGCTCGGCACGGCGAAGTACCTCGCGCCAGAGCAGGTGGAGGGCGGACCGGTCGACGCGCGCACCGATGTGTACGCGCTTGGAATCGTGTTGTACGAGCTGTTGTGCGGCCGGCCGCCGTTCTCCGCTGACACCGAAGCCGCCACTGCGCTGGCTCGTTTGCATCAAGAGCCGATGCGTCCTCGCAACGTGCGCGCCGGAGTCCCGAAGCCGCTCGAAGACGTCGTGCTCCGTGCGTTGGCCCGCGATCCCCAACAGCGATATCCGACCGCGGGCGCGTTCCGCGCCGCGCTGGTCGCCGCTGGCCGGGGTACGCCGTCGGCACCGGTGGTGCCCACCGATTCGAGCGGAGGCGACGAGACGCAGGCGACCCGTCCGCCGTTCCCGAAGATCGACGCGACCCCCGCCGGCGCGCCGCCACCAGCGTTCGTGCGCACCGAGCGCGGCTGGCTCGTTCCGACCGTGGTCATCGTTCTGGTCGCGGCAGGACTGATCCTCGCCGGCGTCCTGCTGACCGGCAGCAGGAAGAACAGCGGCTCCTCCTCCACCGGCACGACCGCCGCGGTGACACCGGTTGCGATCGTCAAAGCAACCGCGTTCGACCCGCCCCCGGGGGACGGCCAGGAGAACGACGCCGACGTCGGCAAGACGATCGACGGCGATCCGAACACCGCGTGGCAGACGTCTGGCTACAACAACCGCAAGCTCGGTGGCCTCAAGCCGGGAGTCGGCGTCGAGTTCACCCTCGGCCACTCGACCGCGCTCGACAAGCTCACCGTCGTCTCACCCACGAACGACTGGTCGGCCAAGATCTACGTGAGCGACGGCCTCCATCCGGATCTCGCCGGATGGGGCGATCCGGTCGCCGGACAGGATCACATCGCCATGGGCACCACGACCTTCGATCTGAGCGGCCACACCGGTGGAGCCATCCTCGTTTGGATCACCGATCTCGGCGACGCCGGGGTCGATTCCGCAGGGCGAGTTCACGCACAGATCGCGGAGGTTCAGGTGACTGCCAAGTAGCGGTGGACGACGACGCGCTGGTCGATGCCGCGCAGCGGGGCGATCCGAAGGCACTCGATGCGCTCCTGCGGCAGCACTACGACCGCTTGTACCGGTTGTGTCGCCGCCTCGCGGGTAACGACGCCGATGCGCTCGACGCGACGCAGGAGGCGCTGATGGCAATCGTGCGTGGCCTTCCCCGGTTCGACAAGCGCGCCTCGTTCATCACGTGGTCGTACCGGGTGACGACGAATGCCTGTCTCGACGAACTGCGCCGGCGGGGACGGCGCCCCGAGCCCGTCGACGACATCGGGTCGCGCGTGGCCGGGCACGCCGACTTCACCGGTGGCATCGCCGATCGGTTGACCCTCGACGAAGCCCTCGCTGCGCTGCCTCAGGAGTTCCGCGTCGCCGTCGTCCTGCGGGACGTGTGCGCGCTCGACTACGCCGAGATCGCCGAGGTGCTCGGCGTGCCACCGGGAACGGTTCGCTCTCGAATCGCGCGAGGGCGCGCCGCCATCGCCGCTCATCTGTCCGGGAACCGTGAGGCGCCCGACGAACGTCAGATCCCGAGACCATGACCGATTTCGACGCCGACGAACTCGTCTCCGCCGTGCTCGACGGCGAAGCAACCGACGCCGAACGAGCGCAGGTCGATACTGATCCGGTGTTGTCCGAGCGGCTCGAAGAGCTCCGAGCGGTGCGCGACGCGCTCGCCGTGACGACCACGTTGCCCTCGGACCGTGAGCGAGAAGCAGCGATCACGGCTGCCATCCGGTCGGCGCCCGTGGATCTGCAGTCGCGACGGCAGAGGCGGTCTCGTCTGGTGCGGGTTGCGGCGATCGCGGCAGCGGTTCTGGCGTTCGCCGGGATCGCGGCCGGGATCGCCGGGATCGCCGCCCACCGCTCGCACACGAGCGGAGCATCCGTGGCGGCGTCGCCGTCAACCGGCGCACCGTCGACTGCCGCGGAGTCGCCGGAGTCGGCGGCGACCGCCGGGGAGGCGCTCAACCCCGACCTGTCCGTACCGGCGTCGAGTGTCACCGACCTCGGCCCGTTCGCGACCCGCGACGCTCTGGTGAGCGCGGTCGAGCGGGCAACCGCCCCGCTCGACGACACCGCCACGGCGTCAACCGAAGGGCAAACGCCGCAGGGCGCCTTCGCACCCAGCGCCAGCACGCCAACAGACTCGAGTTGCACGTCACGACAAGGCGTGCGGTTGTTCGCACATGCGGAGCTCGGCGGCCAGCCGGTCATCGTCGTCGTCACGAACCAACCAGGCGCCGGGACCATCGCCGTCTACGACACCAGCTGCAACCTCATCTTCAGTCAGCCGGCCTGAATCGACACGTCGACGAGGCGACAGTCCGACGTCGGTCCGAGACTACGCTGCCCGCCATGCCCGACAGGGTCGAGCTGTCGATGTCCACGGTCCGCACCGACGACTGGCCGGCCCAGGTCGCCTACCTCATGGTGCCCAGGCACATCGAGGCCTGACATCGAGGCGTGACGACCGGGAACACGACGAGGCCCGCCACGGTTGACGGCGCGGCAACCTGAAGGAGGACCGTGATGGCCGCCAACGGCGACGTCCGCAACGTCATCATCCTCGGCTCCGGGCCTGCGGGCCTCACAGCCGCTATCTACACCGCGAGGGCGAACCTCGAGCCACTGGTGCTCGAGGGCGAACCATCGTCGACGAGTGACCAACCGGGTGGCCAGTTGATGCTCACGACCGACGTGGAGAACTTCCCGGGGTTCCCGCAAGGCGTGCTCGGGCCGCAGTTGATGCTCGACTTCCGCGAGCAGGCGGCCCGGTTCGGCGCCGAGCTGCAGACGGTCAAGGCGACCAAGGTCGATTTCTCGTCCCGTCCGTACGGCGTCTGGGTCGGCGACCCCGACGCGCCCGAGCCGACCTATCGCGGTCGCACGGTGATCGTGTCGACCGGCGCGCAGGCCTTGATGCTCGGTCTACCGAACGAGCAACGGTTGCTCGGCTACGGCGTCTCGACGTGCGCGACGTGTGACGGGTTCTTCTTCCGCGAGCACGACATCGCGGTGGTTGGCGGCGGTGATTCCGCCTTGGAAGAAGCGATCTTCCTCACGAAATTCGCGAACTCCGTCACCCTCATCCATCGCCGCGACCAGCTACGGGCATCCAAGATCATGCAGGACCGGGCGATCGCGAACCCCAAGATCCGTTTCCTGTGGAACAGCGTCGTGGTGGACGTCGAGGGCGACGCGAAGGTCGAGGCCCTGCACGTGCGCAACGTGCTCACCGACGAGATCTCGACCGTGCCCGTGACCGGCTTGTTCGTTGCGATCGGACACATCCCGAACACCGACCTGTTCAAGGGGCTGTTGACCATGGAGGACAACGGCTACCTCGTCACGGGGCTCGCCGAGGGAGCCACGTCGACGAACGTGGAAGGCGTGTTCGCGTGCGGCGACGTGCAAGATCACGTCTACCGCCAAGCGATCACCGCCGCTGGCTCGGGTTGCATGGCCGCCATCGACGCCGAGCGCTGGCTCGAGAACAACGAGTAGCGGAGCGGTCCCCGCTCCGAGGAATGTCACGGGTTGCGTCGGCGTTCCAGCACCTGGTCAACGTGACCACACCCCTCCACGAGAAGGACTACACGCAATGGCAGACGGCATCAGCACCCTCACGGATGCCACGTTCGACGAAGAGATCGGTGCGGCGACCGAAGCAGTGGTCGTCGACTTCTGGGCCGAATGGTGCGGGCCCTGCAAGATGATCTCGCCGATCCTCGAAGAGATCGCTTCGGAGCACGCAGGCAAGGTCAAGGTCGCGAAGCTCAACGTCGACGACAACCCCAGCGTCACGCGACGCTTCGAAGTGATGAGCATCCCCACCTTGATCGTTTTTCAAGATGGCGAGCCCGTCCGACGGATGATCGGCGCCAAGGGCAAGGGTCAGCTGCTCCAAGAGTTGAGTGATTACATCGGCTGAACCAAGCGCAGGAGTGCTGTAGGTTGCGAGGCCCGGGTCGTGTGATCCGGGCCTCCATCGCGCTTGACGAACGATCTCCCTCTTCGGTCCGGGTCGACGGGTGATGCCGTGCGTGACGTCCAACGCAGGCTGAACTCGCTCGGCTACGACAGCGGCAGCGATCCGACGGGCTCGTACGGTCCTGCCACCGAACGCGCTGTCCACGCGTTCCAAACCCGGCGAGGCCTGCGCGCCGACGGGGTGTGCGGTCATCAGACATGGGCCTCACTGGTCGAGGCGGGGTTCAGACTTGGCGATCGGCTGCTGTACGTCGCCGCGCCCATGGTGCGGGGCGACGATGTGGGTGAGCTCCAACAAGAGCTCGGTGCGCTCGGGTTCGACGCCGGCAGGGTCGACGCCATCTTCGGGCCCCACACGAAGGATGCCGTCGAGCAGTTCCAGCGCAACATGGCGATCACCGTGGACGGGGTGTGCGGACCCGACACCATCGCGGCCTTGCGCCGGGTGGCTCGCGGCGACGAGGCGGCACCGACGGTTGCGGTGGTCCGTGAGGTCGAGGCGTTGCGCGACGCGCCACACCGCCTGGAGGGACGCCGCTTGTGTATCGGTGAGACCGGTGGGCTCGGCGCGCTCGCAGACGCGCTCGGACGCTCCTTGACCGATGCCGGCGCCGTCGTGGCCGTGCTCCACCACCCCGACGGATCCGTGCAGGCCGAGGAAGCGAACGCCTTCCGGGCCGAGGCGTATCTCGGCGTCGCGGTGCGACCCGCACCGGGCTGCGCGACCTACTTCTATGCCGCCGCGTCGTTCGAGTCAGTCGGAGGGCGACGGCTCGCGGATCTCGCCCTCGAGGAGCTCACGGCGCAGCCATTCGTGAAGGACGGGGCGTCTGCAGGGATGCGGATGCCCATTCTGCGGGAGACGCGTATGCCCGCCGTGCTGTGCGAAGTCGGTCCGCCGACCGTCGTCGTAGAGCACACCGGCGAGCTGGCGCGAACCCTCACGCTGGCCTTCAGCCGGTGGGTGGCGCCACCCGAAGACGCCTGACCTGGGCGTTCTACCCACAGCTTTGGCCACAGGATGTGGACAACGTGAACGGTAGGTTCACCCGGCGGTACTCGAGACTTCGTCGAGGGTTGAGACCGTGACGGCTGTCACGGCCTCGCAAAGCTGATCAGAGCTCGTCGTCGTCCGGGTCGCCGGTGATCCGTCGATAGAGGCGCTCGAGATCTTCGAGGTCGGCGAACTCGATGACCACCCGACCCCGCTTCGGGTCCCACCGACACGTTGACCCGGGTGTCGAGGTACTGCGAGAACAGCTCCTCCAACTCCAGCAGTCCCGGCGGGCGGAGCTTGCGGACCGTCGCACCGCCCGTCGGCGGCGTGCCAGGGACCGAGCCTTCGCTGCGCTCGGCGGCCAGCTCGGTGCGCTGGCGCACGGCCTCCTCGACCTCACGTACCGACAGGCTGTCGGCCACGGCGCGGCGTGCGAGCTGCTCCTGGTAGGCACGATCGGGCGTGCCGAGCAAGGCGCGGGCATGGCCCGCGGAGAGCGCACCGTCAGCCACCATCTTCTGGATCGCTGGCGGGAGCTGGAAGAGCCGCAGGGTGTTCGAGACGGCGGCCCGGCTCTTTCCGACCCGTGCCGCCACCTGGTCGTGGGTGAGGTGGAAGTCCTCGATCAGCTGCTGGTAGGCGGCGGCTTCCTCGAGGGCGTTCAGGTCCTGGCGATGAATGTTCTCGACGAGGGCGTGCTCGAGCGAGGTCGTGTCGTCGACTTCACGGACGATGGCGGGGACCGACGGCAGACCGGCGCGCTTGGCGGCGCGCCAGCGCCGCTCCCCCGCGACCAGCTCGAAGCGATCGTCGCCGAGCGGTCGAACCAGGATCGGCTGCAGGACACCGAGCTCGCGCACGGATGCAGTCAGCGCGGCGAGTGCCTCTTCGTCGAACGTGCGCCGAGGCTGGTGCGGATTGGTGGCGATCCCGCTCACGGGGATCTCCGTCAATCGCAACGGGCCGGCGTCGGTCGCCGCTGCCTCCGAGGGAATGAGGGCTCCGAGGCCTCGACCAAGACCGCTACGGCGCGCCACCGCTGACCTCCTTCGCCAACTCTCGGTACGCGATGGCGCCTCTGGACGTCGGATCGAACGCCGTTATCGGCTGACCGAACGACGGCGCCTCGGAAAGGCGAACCGTTCGCGGCACTACCGTCCGCGTCACCTTTTCACCGAAGTGCGCGCGCACTTCGGTGACGACCTGATCACTCAGCTTGGTGCGAGCGTCGTACATCACGAGGACGATCACACTGAGCTCGAGCGCCTGGTTGAGGTTCTTCTGCACCAGCGTCACGTTGCGCAGCAACTGGCCGAGACCTTCCAGGGCGTAGTACTCGCACTGGATCGGGACGAGCACCTCCGTGGCCGCAGCCAGCCCGTTGACGGTGAGCAGCCCCAGGCTGGGCGGGCAGTCGATGAAGACGAAGTCGTAGTCGTCACGAATCTCGTCGAGGGCGCGTTTGAGTCGCAGCTCCCGGCTGAATGCCGGGACGAGCTCGATCTCGGCGCCGGCGAGGTCAAGGCTGGCCGGCGCGACGAACAGATTCCGGACAGAGGTCGCCTCGACGCAGTCCTCCATGGCGGCGTCGTGCAGGATCACGTCGTACATCGACGAGTGCAGGTCGCGGGTGTTCAGGCCGAGGCCGGTCGTGGCGTTGCCCTGCGGGTCCAGATCGACGACCAGGACGCGGTAACCCAGATCGGCGGTTGCCGCGCCGAGGTTCACCGCCGTGGTGGTCTTGCCGACGCCGCCCTTCTGGTTGGTCACCGCGATGATCCTCGGCAGCGGCCGGCTGAAGTCTTGGGGCTCGACCTCCTCGGCCACGACCGGGGCTGGAGCTGCGGGTTGGGGCAGCTCCTGTTCGGGCGCGACGACGGCTGCTGGCGCTGGCGGCGGAGGTGCACTTTCGGGCTCCGGCGACGGGGGCTCCGGTTCGAGCGCCTCGGCGAAAGGTTTGACCGGGTCATCGAGGGATGGCGAACCCTCGACACCTGGCTCAGGCTGCGGAGCCCTGAGTCGTTCGAAGATTGCACGGCCGCGCGATACGAGATCCGAAGGCGCGTCGCTCACTGGTCCGCATCTTGCTAGCGACACGTGTCAGCGGTCAAGGACCGGTTCCACGTGAAACGGTCAATCTTTGCCGCGGCGCGCCGTTCCACGTGGAACATCGACGTTCACCAGAGCGGGCGTCTCGCCGGTACGCCGCTTCGGCGCGGCACCGTCGCAGCAGCAACTTCGCGCTGCTCGAGGACGGCGACCGACCCGGCTTTCGAACCTCGGCGCTCTCGCTGCACCAGCCCGAGCGCCGCCAGCTCCGGTGCGGGCCATCGTGCCGGATCCACGTCGGGCGGCTCACTGACAATCAATGAACCGCCGACGCGGAGCAGCGCCGCGGCGCACTCTGCGACGACGGCCGGCGGTCCGAAGGATCTCGCCACCACGAGGTCCGCACTGGCCCGCAGGGCCGGATCTCGTCCCGCGACCTCTGCCGGCTCGTGCGCGACAGTCACCCGGTCACCGAGATCGAGCGACTCGACCGCGTCCTGCAGAAACACCGCTCGTCGCTCGGCGGCATCGACGAGCACCCATCTCGACCCCGGCCACCACAGCGCGAGCGCCAATCCCGGAACGCCTGCGCCGGAGCCGAGATCCATGGCGAGCACCGGTGGATGCTCGACCGCGTCGCGGAACGTCGCCGCGTGCTCGAGGTGCACATCGGTGGGGCCAGGCCCCAGGAAGCCGAGCGCCTGCGCCCGCCGCCAGAGGGCGGGCAGCTCGCCGGCTCGGTTGCTCAGGTGTCGCCCGAGTCCGAGCCGGCCGCCACCGGCACGATGACCACCCGGCGCCGAGGCTCTTCACCCTCGGACGTCGTCGCCACACCGTCGAGCTCGTTGACCACGTCGTGAACGACCTTACGGTCGGCCGGGTGCATCGGCTCGAGGGCCTTGGGCTCACCGGTCGCCAGCACAGCAGCCGCCACCTCGTGGGTGAACCGCTCGAGCGCCTCACGGCGCCGCTGCCGATACCCGGCCACGTCGATGCGCACCCGCCCGTGGTGCGTGCCGGACGCCTGCCGCTGGACGACGGTCCGGGCGAGCTCCTGCACCGCCTGCAGCGTCTGCCCCTTCGGTCCGATCAGGAGGCCGAGATCGGAACCCTCCACTTGCAGCTCGATGGTCTCGTCATCGATGCGCTCTTCACCGATCGATGCCTCGTAGTCGAACGCTTCGACTAGGCCGTCGAGGAAGGTCTTCATGATGGTGGCCTGCTCCTCCACCGTCACGTCGTTGGTCATGGTCGATCCTTCCTCTGTCGATGCGCCCGTGTCGGCACTCGCGGTCTGGCTCTGCGGTCGACCGCTGCGTGACCTCGGCCGCTGCTTCTTGGCGCCGCCTGCGGGCGGCGCGGATCCGCCGGCTGCGCCACTGTCTGAACCACTCTGTTGCCGATCGCCATCGGTGCCCGAGCTCGACTTCGGCCGATCATTCGACCGGCTCGAACTGTCGTTGCGGCGGCGGCGCCGGTCTCGGCCCTCGACCTTCGGTCGAGCCGCCATCGGCCGCACGCGGGCCCGAACCCGCGCCTCACCGCGCATCCGGCCGAACAGGCCGGTCCGTGGCTCCTCCACCACCTCGAACTCGGCGTCACGCTCGTCGACACCGAGTTGATCGAGGGCAGCTTCCTTTGCATCGTCGACCGTGCGACCGGTTGTCTCGACCCATTCCATGGTTGCTACTTCCGCCGCTTCTTCTTGCGAGCCGCGGCCGAGCGGTTGCCCGGCGGCGTCGTGCGTCCGCCGTTGCTCTTGGCCGCTGGTGGTTTGTTGTTGGTATCCGCGTTCGGTCCCGACTTGTTGTTCGGTGACGTCTTGCCGCCGGACCCGTTCGTGCCGGACTTCGCCTTGCCGACCTGTGGTGGTGCGGCATCGCCGAGCATGCGCTGGAGAAAGCCCTTCGGCTGCGCCCCCCCGCCTGCCTTCTTCTTCTCCTCGGCCTGCTTGTGCTGCTGCTCGAGCAGCTTCTTCGCTTCGGGCGAGTTGTAGATGGTCCGTGAGATCAGTGCCTGCTGGCCGACGCGATAGAGGTTCGAGACGAAGAAGTAGATGACGAGCGCCGCAGGTGCCACCAGTGAGATGCCGGTGATCATGACCGGACCGAGCTTCATCAGCATCTGCTGCTGTGGGTTGCTCGCGGCGGCAGGGTTCCGCCCGCTGATCTGTCGCTGTTGGATGATGCTGGTGACCGCGACCCCGACGATCATGAGCAGGTAGGGCAGCGACGTCAGGAACGACTCACCGAAGGCTTTCGTTGCGGACTCGGCGAGGTTCATGCCGAATGCGCGCATCTCGTTCGTCTTCGAGAGCGCGATGTACAGGTCGCTCGAGTGGCTGATGTACTTCGGTTCGAAGTTGGTGCCACCCGACGGGATGTACGTCAAGCCTCTGATCACTCGGTAGAGAATCAGGAAGACCGGTAACTGGATGAGTAGCGGTAGGCACCCACCCAACGGGTTGATGTTGTTCTCTCGATAGAACTTGAGGAGCTCTTCGTTGAGCTTCTGGCGGTCGTCCTTGTACTGCGCCTGGATCTTCTTCATCTCCGGCTGCAGCGACTGCATGATCATCATCGACCGCGTGCCCTTGAGCGTCAGCGGGGTGAGGATGACCATCACCAAGAGCGTGAGTAGCGCGATGGCGACGCCGTAGTTCGGGATCCACTGGTAGAACAGGGCCAGCGCCTGCGCAAAAGGCGCGAAGAAGTCAATGGCTACGAACATGTGTTCTCAATCTGTCGTGAAGTGTTGGCTGGCACGGGATCCCAGCCATGGCCACCCCAGGGGTGACAGCGTGTGAGCCGGCGAACGGTGAGCCATGACCCGCGCAGCGCACCGTGGCGCTCGAGGGCCTCGAGGGCGTACGTGGAGCAGCTCGGGTCGAACCGGCACGGCGACGGCCGTCCGGCTCGGGCGAACCGGTAGGCGAGGATCGGCAGCGCGACGACGCGCGAGGGCAGTGATGCGGACGTCCTCACCGAGGCCCCGATGCTCCGGTGGCCTCGGTGACGGCGAGGTCGACTGCGACGCCGAGGTGACGGCTGAGCTGACCGAAATCGAGGCCGGCGGCTTCGGGCGCGGCGATGACCAGGTAGGCGCCGGACGCCAGGTCGAGATCACGGGCGATGGCCCGCAACCGACGACGAACCCGGTTGCGCACCACTGCGGGACCGACCCGGCGGCCGACAGCGAAGGCCATCCGAGGCCCGGCGGGCGCGTTGCCGGGCACCGGGCCAGCGGGCACGGGGTCGACGAGCGCGATCACCGTGATCGGACCGGACCGCCCACGGCGGCCCGCCTGCCGTAGGACCCGAAACGTGCGCTGATCGCGCACGCGGCCGAGTGCCATGGAGAGACGATCATCTGCGGGGGCAGTGGGACACGAGGTCAGGCCGACAGTCGCCGCCGGCCCTTCAGCCGGCGAGCGCGCAGCACGGCGCGGCCTGCACGTGTGGACATCCGGTGACGGAAGCCATGGCGCTTGGCTCGCTTCCGGTTGTTGGGCTGGTAGGTCCGCTTCACGTTGGTGGTGCCTCCCTTGAAGCCGTCCTCGAAGCCGGGAGGGCGTCTCGTTGACAGCGGGTGCAAACATCGGTCTTCGCGCGGGGCAACGCTCACCCGGATCGAACGCGGCCACCCGGAAGGATTACGGCGCGCGAGCCGGGCACGGACGGCGCCGCGCCACTGGAGACGGTAGAGGACAGACCCCTGATCAGGCAATATCAGGGCCTTGTGCACATGGTCACAAGCGGGAAATTGCCCCCTCGCATGCCTGTGGACAGGATGCTACGGTGCCCGGGCCACAAGCCGAGACAGGGCTGGAGGGGCCGCTCGACAGCCGTGTGAGCCGCGTCCCGCCGGCCGTGACAGGGTGGCACAAAACGGACGACGTGGCGCGTCCGCCGGAAGCGACCGAACCACGTTATCCACAGAGTGTGGACGGAATTGTGGAACTAGACCGACTTCGGGAGGCGTAGAGGCTGGTGGATGAACCGCAGCTCCTGTGGACGGCGTGTGCTGATGTGCTCCGGGAGCAGGTCTCCGAGGCTGTCTGGTTGTCGTCGTTCGCGGAAGTCGCGGCACTACCGGCTGACGGTGAGTCCCTGGTGCTCGCGGTTCCGAGCCCCTGGGTGAAGGAGCGGATCGAATCCCGCTACCTCGAGATGGTCCGTGCCGCACTCGCCGATGTCGGCGCCCCTGGCACCGATCTGCGCATCGAGATCCGTCCCGCAACAGCCGAGGCCGCGGACGCCGTGGATCCGCTCGACGAGCTCGGCTTCCAGCGCGACGCGGTGCCCGGGGTGCGCAACGATCGGGCCGGAGAGGTGCGCGGCAATGGCCTGCACACCGCGCCTGATCGACCCGGCCGAGAGCGTTCCGACGACACGCTCAACCCCCGATACACCTTCGACGCCTTTGTGATCGGGTCGTCGAACCGCTTCGCACACGCCGCCGCCCTCACGGTCGCAGAGCGCCCGGGGCTGGCCTACAACCCTTTGTTCGTCTACGGCGATGCCGGACTCGGCAAGACGCACCTCCTGCAAGCAATCGGGCACTACGTCCACGAGAACTACCGCGGCTACCGGGTCCGCTACGTGTCGAGCGAGACGTTCCTCAACGAGTTCGTCGACTCCATCCGAACCGGCGTCAGCGACGCGTTCAAGCGCCGGTACCGCGGCGTGGACGTGCTGATGGTCGACGACATCCAGTTCTTCGAACGAGGCAAGGAGACGCTGGAGGAGTTCTTCCACACGTTCAACGCGTTGCACGAGTCCGGCCGCCAGATCGTCCTGTCGAGCGATCGACGGCCCGACGACCTCCCGGCACTGGAGGACCGGCTGCGCACCCGGTTCAAGGCCGGCCTGGTCACGGACATCCAGCCTCCCGACCTCGAGACCCGACTCGCCATCCTCCGCAAGAAGGCCGAGCCGAACACTGCGCAGATCCCCGACGTCGTCCTCGAGTACATCGCCACCCACATCACGGACAACATCCGCGAGCTCGAGGGCGCCCTGACCCGTGTGTCGGCCTACGCCAGCCTCTACAACGAGCCGATGTCGGTCGAGTCGGCCGAACGGGTGCTGCACGACCTGCTCACCGACCGCCAGCCGCGGGTCATCACCGCGGAGCGCATCCTCGACGCGACCTCGACGATGTTCGGGCTGTCGCAAACCGAGCTGCTCTCCAGCAGCCGGACCCGACCGCTGGTCAACGCCCGCCAGATCGCCATGTACGTGTGCCGCGAGCTCACGGACCTCAGCTTCCCGCAGATCGCCAAGGCCTTCGGCAAGAGCGACCACACGACGGTGATCCACGCGGTGCAGAAGATCGAGAAGCAGATGGGCGAGAAGCGCCAGACCTACGACCAGGTCAACGAGCTCACCCAACTCATCAAGAACGCCACGTAACGGGTGTGGAAACGTCGGTGGAATTCCAGTGGGTGAGTCCGGGGACAACCACGTCCGCACCGTGGACGACCACCGCGTTGTCCAGAGGGGTCCGCAGCAGTCGGGCGGCAGCGCGCGACGCTGGGGACGATCGCCGGGTAACCCCGACCCTGCTGACCTGCTCGAACGGGGGGCCATCCACAATTCACAGGCCCTACCACCGTTCCTACGGAATTATGAACCAGAAAGAGAGCAGCAGTGAAGTTCCGATGTGAACGAGATGTCCTCGTCGAAGCGCTGGGTACTGCGGGGCGTGCCGTGTCGTCGAGAGGCGGTGCCATGCCGGTCCTGTCCGGCATTCGAGCGCAGCTCTCGGGCAACGAGCTGCAACTGACGGGTAGCGACACGGATCTGACGATTCACGTCTCGCTCTCGGTCAACGGTGAGTCCGACGGGCTCGTCGTGCTCCCGGGCCGGCTTGCGGCCGAGATCGTTCGAGCGCTGCCGCCCGGAGCCGTCGTCGTCGACATCGACGATGACGAGGCCCACATCACGTCGGGCCGAGCGGAGTTCGCCATCCGCATCCTTCCGGCGGAGGAGTACCCCCGCCTCCCCGAGCCGGCCGGCGATCCGTTGACGTTGCCGTCGAGCGAACTGGCGGCGGCACTGCGCCAGGTCGTGCCGGCAGCGAGCTCCGACGATGCGCGACCGATCCTCACCGGTGTGCTGCTCGCCGCGGAGGAGGGCGGTCTCCGACTCGTCGCCACCGACTCGTACCGGTTGGCGGTGCGCGACCTTCCCGGCGCGGCCGTGCTGGCGGAGGGTCAGCAGGTCCTCGTACCGAGTCGCGCCCTCTCCGAGCTCAGCCGCGTGCTCCAAGCGGCCGAGACGGTCGAGCTTCGCCTCGGTGAGCGCGACGCGTCCTTCGAGGTCGGCACCATCCGTTTGACCACCCGGTTGATCGAAGGCGAGTTCCCGAACTACCGCGGACTGATCCCGTCGAGCTATCCGAATCGGCTCACCGTCGGTCGCGAGTCACTGCTCGACGCGATCCGCCGCGTGAAGTTGATGGCCCGCGAAGCGACACCCGTCCGGATGGTCATGCGCACCGACGGGCTCGAGCTCGTGGCGATCACGCAGGACGTCGGCCAGGCACACGAAGAGCTCGATGCGAAGTACGAGGGCACCGAGCTCACCGTCGCGTTCAATCCCGAGTACCTCCTCGACGGCATCGACGTCACACCGGGCGACGAGGTGGTGGTGACGACGCTCGACGCCCTCAAGCCGGCTGTCATCCGCTCGACGGAAGGCGACGAGTTCCTCTACCTCCTCATGCCGGTGCGGGTGTCATGAGCGCAGCTCGTTGCGTATCCGACACCTCTGGCTGAACGACTTCCGGTCCTACGACGCCGTCGACGTCGAGCTCGGGGGTGGTCTCACGGTCATCCTCGGGGCCAACGGTCAGGGCAAGACCAACCTGCTCGAGGCCATCGGCTACCTCGCGACGTTGTCGTCGTTTCGCGGCGCTCCGGTCGAAGCGATGATCCGCGAAGGCGCGTCGAGCGCGGTCGTCCGAGCTGACGGCGAGCGCGAGGGACGCGAGCTCCTGATCGAGGCAGAGCTCGTCGCCAACGGACGCAACCGAGTGCAGATCAATCGCCAACGACTGCAGCGGTCACGTGATCTCCTCGGCGCCATACGTGTGTCGGTGTTCTCTCCGGACGATCTCGTTCTCGTGAAGGGCGGACCCGGTGAACGACGTCGGTACCTCGACGACACGTTGGTCGCCCTGCACGCCCGCTACGACCAGCTACGAGGAGACGTCGAGCGTGTGCTCCGGCAGCGCAACGCCCTGCTGAAACAGAGCGCGGGCGGCAACCGCTTCGACGAGTCGGCCGCGTTCACGCTCGACGTATGGGATGCGAAGTTGACCGAGGCGGGCGAGGCGCTCGCGGTTGCGCGGAGGGAACTCGTCGAACGGCTGCGACCCGAGATCACCGATGCCTATCGCTCGCTGGCGCCGCGCGCGGTCGATGTCGCGATCGAGGCGCGCTACGACTGCGCATGGGCCGGCTCGGGCTTGGCTTCGGCCCTTGCCGCGGCTCGGCGCGACGACCTCCGGCGCGGCGTGACGACCGTCGGACCGCACCGTGACGAGCTGCAGCTGGGGATCGCAGGGCTGCCGGCCCGCACACATGGGTCACAGGGCGAGCAACGTTCGTTGGCGCTCGCCCTTCGCTTGGCGGCGCATCGAGTGGTCACCACCGACACCGGCGCCGCACCTGTCCTGTTGCTCGACGATGTCTTCTCCGAGCTCGATCCGACGAGGAGCAACTCGCTGCTGCACAACCTGCCGCCGGGACAAACCGTGCTGACATCAGCTGCAGGCTTGCCTGCCGGTGCCGCACCCGAACTCGTCGTCCGCCTGGAGGACGGCGCGATCGTGCCGGCATGAGGGATCACGAGAGGTCCTCGGACGACGAGGAGCCGCGCGTCCTGTCGACATCGCTCGATGACGTGTTGCGAGGGCTGGGCACCCCCGGCGTCGCGGCCGTGCGGACGGTGTTCTCGGACTGGGCCGCGCTCGTCGGAGCGCACACCGCCGCGCACGCGAAACCTGTGTCGTTGGACGGAGGGTGCCTACTCGTCGTGGTCGATCAACCTGGTTGGGCCACCCGTTTTCGGTACGAGCAAGCAGGCCTGCTGCAGCGTTTCGCGGACGAGTTGGGCGAAGGGGTGGTGTCCAGGATCGACGTCCGCGTGCGGGGGTGAATCGACCACGAATTCCAGGGCGGAACGGCCCTTCGCTGTCGCACCCCGCTGGTAGACTTATGGCCATCGTGTACCCGTCGGAAGGCCTGCGTATTCCCTGCTCAGGCCCCATGGGAGCACCGAACGGTCCACCCCTTGAAAGGGCGCGTGTTGGCGAAGGGAAGTAGCACCTACGGGGCCTCGGACATGCAGGTCCTCGAAGGCCTGGAACCGGTCCGGAAACGGCCCGGCATGTACATCGGCAGCACCGGTCCAACGGGTCTGCACCACTGCGTCTGGGAGGTCGTCGACAACTCCGTCGACGAGGCGATGGCTGGGTTCGCCTCCCGCGTCGACGTCGTCCTCCAAGCCGACGGCGGCTGCCGTGTGGTCGACAACGGCCGCGGCATCCCGGTCGACATCAACAAGCAGTACAAGCTCTCCGGCGTCGAGATCGCGCTCACGAAGCTGCACGGCGGCGGCAAGTTCGGTGGCGAGGGCTACAAGGTCTCCGGCGGCTTGCACGGCGTCGGCGTGTCCGTCGTGAACGCGCTCTCGAAGCGCCTCGTGGTCGAGGTCGATCGCGAGGGAAAGCGCCACCTCATGGAGTTCGAGAACGGAGGCGTACCGAAGGGCAAGTTGAGGGTCGTCGGCGACGCACCACGTGGTCGCACGGGTACCACCGTCACGTTCTGGCCGGATGGCACCGTGTTCGAGACCGTCGAGTTCTCGACACGCGTGATCCTCGAGCGCCTTCAGATGATGGCGTTCCTCAACAAGGGCCTCGAGATCTGTTTCGCCGACGAACGCCCCGAGCACGAGCAGCAGCAAGTCACCTACAAGTACGCCGGCGGCATCATCGACTTCGTCAAGCACGTGAACAAGACGAAGGACGCGTTGTTCACGAAGGTCGGCTACTTCGACGGCGCCGAGGACGGGCAGGAAGTCGAGCTCGCGTTCCAGTGGAACACCGGCTTCAACGCCGACGGCATCCACTCGTTCGCCAACGGCATCAACACCGTCGAGGGCGGCATGCACGAGGAAGGCTTCAAGACCGCGCTCACCGGCGTGCTCAACCGCTACGCCCGCGCGAAGAACCTCTTGAAGGAGAAGGACGACAACCTCCTCGGCGAAGACATCCGTGAGGGCCTCACCGCCATCATCTCGGTTCGCCTACGCGATCCGCAGTTCGAGGGTCAGACGAAGGCGAAGCTCGGTAACACGTCGATGCGATCGTTGGTCACGCGTGTCACCAACGAGAAGCTGGCCGACTGGCTCGAGGAGAACCCGACCGAGGCCAACAAGATCGCGAAGAAGGCGATCGCGGCATCACAGGCACGCCTCGCGGCCAAGAAGGCACGCGACGTCGTGCGTAGCAAGACGTTGCTCGACGGTGCGGGCATGCCCGACAAGTTGAAGGACTGCACCTCGAAGTCCCGCGAAGAGCGTGAGCTGTTCATCGTCGAGGGCGATTCCGCCGGCGGTCCCGCGGTGATGGGTCGCAATCCCGCGACACAGGCGATCCTGCCGATCCGCGGCAAGATCCTCAACGTCGAGAGGGCCCGTCTCGACAAGATGCTGAAGAACCTCGAGATCCTGGCGCTGATCTCGGCGATCGGCGCTGGTGTGGGTGAGGAGTTCGACGTCGAGAAGCGCCGCTACGACAAGGTGATCGCGATGTGCGACGCCGACGTCGACGGCCAGCACATTCGTACCTTGCTCCTGACCTTCTTCTTCAGACAGATGAGACAACTGGTCGAGCTCGGCCACGTCTACATCGCGCAACCTCCCCTGTATTCCACCGAGGTCGGGCGCGACAAGATCTACCTGAAGGACGACGTGGCCAAGGCCGAGTTCCTGACCGAGAACCCGAATCACAAGAAGGATTTCCAGCGTCTGAAGGGCCTCGGCGAGATGGACTGGCAAGAGCTCCAAGCCACGACGATGGATCCGAACCGGCGCGCGCTGTTGCAGGTGACGGTGGAGGATGCGGCGCTCGCCGACACTGCGATCTCGAAGTTGATGGGCGACGACGTCGAGGAGCGCAAGCAGTTCATCATCACGAACGCGAACGACGTTCGATTCCTGGACATCTAGATGAGCGACCAAGGCAACCTTTCATTCGGTTCCGTCGAGCCGATCGAGATCCAAGAGGAGATGGAGCGGTCGTTTCTCGACTACTCCATGTCGGTCATCACGCAGCGGGCGTTGCCCGACGCGCGTGACGGCCTGAAACCGGTCCACCGTCGAATCCTGTGGGGCATGTACGACCTCAACGCCCGTCCTGACCGGTCGCACATGAAGTGCGCGCGCGTCACCGGTGACGTGATGGGCAAGTACCACCCGCACGGCGAGAGTGCGATCTACGACGCGCTCGTGCGCATGGCGCAGGACTTCTCGCTGCGCCATCCACTGATCGACGGTCACGGCAACTTCGGCTCGCCCGACTTCGGGCCGGCCGCGAGCCGTTACACCGAATGTCGGCTGTCCAACCTCGCCATGCGGATGCTCGACGGCATCGACGAGAACACGGTCGACTTCATCGACAACTATTCGGGTGAGTTCAAGGTTCCGGTCGTACTGCCGAGCCGCTTCCCGAATCTCTTGGTGAACGGCAGCCAAGCCATCGCCGTTGGTATGGCCACCAACATCCCGCCGCACAACCTCGGCGAGGTGATCGACGCGACAGTGCATCTCCTCGACAATCCGGAGGCCACGTCCGACGAACTCATGCAGTTCGTCAAGGGCCCGGACTTCCCGACCGCGGCTCAGATCATGGGCCGACAAGGGATCATGGACGCCTACCGCTCCGGTCGCGGCTCGATCAAGCTCCGCGCGGTCGCCGAGATCGAAGAAGGGGCCCGCAACGACGTCATCGTCGTGAGCCAGATGCCGTACCAGACCTCGATCTCGTCGACGGCGGCGAAGATCAAAGAACTCGTCGAGTCACGGCAGATCGACGGCATTGCCGACGTCAACGACGAGTCGGCCAGTGGCAAGACGCGGCTGGTCATCAAGCTCAAGCGCGACGCTCCGGGGCTGGTCGTGCTCAACAACCTCTACAAGCACACGCCGCTACAAACGAACTTCGCCGTCAACATGGTCGCTCTCGTCGACGGTGTACCCCGCACGCTCAGCCTGCGCGATGCGCTGGTGCACTACGTCGATCACCAGGTCGAGGTCATCAGCCGCCGCTCTGAGTTCCGGCTCAAGAAGGCACGAGACCGGGCTCACATCGTCGAAGGTCTGCTCAAGGCCCTCGACGTCATCGACGAGATCATCGCCAAGATCCGAGCGTCGGCCGACAAGGCAGCGGCCCGAGAGGGGTTGATGGCCAAGCCGTTCGAGTTCTCCGAAGTCCAGGCCGAATACATCCTCGACATGCAGCTCAGCCGGCTCACCCGCCTCGGCCGCACCGAGCTCGAAGAAGAGATGGCAAAGCTGCGCGAGACCATCGCCGAGCTCGAGACGATCCTCGGATCCGACCAGAAGCTGCGCACGGTGATCAAGACCGAGCTCGGCGAGATTCGTGAGAAGTTCGCAACCGATCGACGGAGCAAGATCACCTTCGACACCGGAGACATCGACATCGAGGATCTGATCGACGACGAAGATCTCATCGTCACGCTGTCGGCGAAGGGTTACGTCAAGACGATGCCGGCGGACACGTTCCGCACCCAGGCGCGCGGTGGGCGCGGCATCGCCGGCGCCAAGCTCCGCGACGAGGACTACGTCACCAAGATCCTCACGACGACAGCGCACGCCTATCTGCTGTTCTTCTCGAACCGCGGACGCGTGTACCGCCTGAAGGCGCATGAGATCCCGATGAAGGAGCGCACCGCACGGGGTACAGCCATCGTCAACCTGCTCCAGTTGCAACCCGAAGAGCGCATCCAAGCGATCATCGACACGCGTGACTACGAGACCAACCGCTTCCTGTTCTTCACCACCAGGCAAGGCCAGGTGAAGAAGACGAAGTTCAACGAGTACGACTCGTCGCTGCGCACCGGTCTCATCGCCATCAACCTCCGCGACGGCGACGAGCTCGTGAAGGTCATTCCGACGAACGGCGGCGACGACATCCTCATGGTGACGCGCCTTGGACAAGCGATCCGGTTCAGTGAGGACGACGTGCGTCCGATGGGTCGCGCCGCCGCCGGCGTCCGAGGCATGAGGTTGCGAGCGGAGGACGAGGTCGTGTCACTCGACACGTGCCGCGACGACGTGGCCATGCTGATCGTGACCGACGCCGGCTATGGCAAGCGGACGCAACTCGAGCACTTCAACCGTCAGGGTCGAGGCGGACAGGGTGTCCGCGCCATCAAGCTCACCGCGAAGAAGGGGTTCGTCGCATCGGCGTTCATGGTCGGCCTCGATGAAGAGATCTTCGTGATCGCGTCGGGCGGTGTCGTGATTCGCATGCCAGCGCGGGACATCTCTTCGCAGGGCCGCGACGCCACCGGTGTGCGCGTCATGAACCTCGACGATGGCCAGTCGGTCGCGGCCGTTGCGCCGGTGCTCGCAACTGATGATTGACCCGCTGTCGAGCGTGTAGCGCCTCCCCGAGAACCATCCCCCCGAACCGATCGGAACGAAGGGAGATGGGTCATGCGCGCTCGCGGGGAGGCCGGACAACTCTTGCCGTTGTACGCACTGGTCGTGTTGGTCGCGTGCGGGGCGCTCGTGTTGGTCGCCCACCTCGGTCAACTGGCTCACCGGCGCGCGCAGGCGCGAACCGCGGCCGACGCAGCCGCGCTTGCAGGGGTGGCGGGTGGTCGCGATGAAGCGGATCGTGTCGCGGACGCCAACGGCGCCGTGCTCGAGGGGTTTGTAAGCAACGACGGCGAGGTCACCGTGCGCGTGCAGGTCGGAGGTACCCATGCGATCGCTCGTGCGCAAAGGGATCAAGGGTGCAGACAGTCCGACCAACCCGACCGCGTACACTCTCAGACGTGTCAGCCGAGCAACCGCGGATGACCGCGGCCGATGTGACGGCCGCGACGAGTCCACCGGTTGGCGATCCGGTCATCGATCCGTCCACGAACGGCTTCGGCGCACCAACCGCACGACGCCGGTTCTCCGGCCGGACGGCGACTCAGACGGCGACCGAGACGGCGCCCGTGGCGGTTGACGGCGTCGAGAGCCGCGGCGCTGATGCTCCGCGGAAGCTGACCCGCAAGGAGCGCCGGGACTTGGGCCGGCTGCGCGCCCGGAAGGTGCACCGGGTGGTCCGCCACTTCGATCCTTGGTCGGTGCTCAAGGTCTCGTTGGTCTTCTACTTCTGCTTTTTCGTCGTGCTCATGGTGGCTGGCGTCGTGCTGTGGAACCTTGCCGCAGCGGCGGGAACGATCAGCGACATCGAGGGCTTCTTCAAGGACGCGGGCGCGTTCCAGACCTTCAGCTTCGACGGTTACGTCATCTTCCGGGCGACGTTCCTCATCGGCCTGATCCTCGTGATCGCGGCGACGGCATTGACGGTCCTGCTCGCGGTTCTCTTCAACCTCATAAGCGATCTGGTGGGCGGCGTGCGGATCACCGTGATCGAGGAGGAGTCCGCTCGACCGCTGAGCGCCACGCAGAACCTTCGCCCGTAGCGACCACCAACCAGGTTCGCCCCGACGGCGACGATTGCTAGCGTGGGTCACCCGCACGAGGGGCTATAGCTCAGTCGGTTAGAGCGCATCCCTGATAAGGATGAGGTCGTAAGTTCGATTCTTACTAGCCCCACTGATGAAGAGCATTCGGCGTGTGTTGGTGGCTTTGGGGATCGCAGCAATTGTGGCTGCCGTCCTGCGTGTGCGCGGCACCGGTGGTGTTCCACCACAAGACGGTGGCTGGCGCGAGTTGAGCGGCCCCGATCTCCGTTGAATCAGCGTTGAACATCGCCGTCGTCGGCGCGGGTGCGGTCGGCGCGCGCGCTGCTCGCCAGCTTGCATCCACGGGCGACGTCGACCGCATCATTGTCAGCGACCCCGACGACGCAAAGGTAGAAACCGTCGTGCAAGCACTCGGCGCGGATCGCGCCGATGCTGCGAGCGGTGACGAGCAGACAGCAGACGTCCATCCGGACGTGACGGTCGCGTTGCTGGCGAGTCCACGCACGACACACGTCGCGCTCGCCCGCCGGTACGTCGAGGCAGCGGTACCCGTGGTGTCCGTCGCGGACGACATCGACGACGTGCGTGCGTTGCTCGAGCTCGACGACGTCGCCCGCGCCTGCGGCGTGCCGCTCGTCGTCGGCGCAGGCTTCGCGCCCGGACTGACGTGTGTCCTGGCGGCGCACGCGGCCACGCTGTTCGAGCAGATCGACGAGATCCACGTCGCGAAGGTCGGGACGGGTGGTCCTGCGTGCGCGTCGACCCACCATCGGGCGCTCGGGTCCTCCGCGCTCGACTGGCGCGACGGCGCGTGGGTCAAGCGACGCGCCGGCTCGGGTCGTGAGCTGTGTTGGTTCCCGGATCCAATCGGCGGCGAAGATTGCTACCGGGCGGCGCTGCCGGATGCATTGCTGTTGGCGCCGGCGTTTGCCGGTGTCGAACGCATCACGGCGCGCCTCGCGGCCAACCGCCGAGATCGCATCACGGCCCGGTTTCCGATGCTGCGGCCGCCGCATCCGGAAGGCGGCCTCGGCGCGATTCGCGTCGAGGTTCGCGGCTGGAGAGGGGCCGGCCGAGCGGTTCACGTGCTCGGATCGATGGACCGTCCGGCCGTGGCTGCAGGAGCGGTCGCGGCGCTCGCGGCGGTCGCCGCCGGTCGCGGTGAGCTCCGACGTGCCGGCGCGGGGGGAATGGCCGAGATGGTCGACCCACTTCCGTTCTTGTCCGAGCTCGCGCGTCGCGGCGTGAAGGCCGCGGTGTTCGAAGGCGCTGCGACCGGCTGACGCAGCGCGTCAGTGGTGGGCCAGCTGTGACGCGCGGCCCGCCGTGGTCAGCCGACCCCGCCAATCGCTCGCCTCACCGATCGCCGTTGCGTAGTCCGCCCGGCGACGCGCTGCCCGGCCGTGCGGCGACGGATCGCCAGCGGTCGTGTACTGCGCTTCGATGCCTTCCTTCAGCATCTGCAGTGCCTCGCTACGCAGCTGCGAGATGCGGGACTCGGTGACACCGAGCAGCTTCGCGAGCTCGAGCGAGCTGCGTCCCTCCAAGAAGTAACCGACGACGACGAGACGGTGGCGCTCCGGCAGCAGTCCCACCGCGTCATGCAGATAGCCGATCAGTTCACGGGTCTCGAGCTCCTCGGACGGCTCCACCGCGGTGCGGTCGGCCAGCACGTCGAGCAACGAGAGATCCTCGTCGTCAGGAGCATTCACGATGTGGTCGAGCGCCAGGACGACGGAGCGGAAGACGCGATCGCGCAGGCGGTGCAGATCGTCGTTGCTCATGCCGAGCGCTTCGGCGACCTCGCGATTCGACGGCAGTTGTCCGTCGGAGTTGGCCAGCTCCTGCTCGACCTGGTCGAACCTCCGGCCGAGCGTGCGGACCGAGCGCGGCGCCCAGTCGGCCGAACGCACACAGTCGAGGATCGCACCGCGGATACGACGTGCAGCGAACCGATCGAACGGCACGCCCCGCGACTCATCGAACCGGCGGGCCGCTTCGACCAAACCCAATGCACCGGCACGAGCCAGCTCTTGGCGGTCGACATATCGCGGGAAGTGCGCGGCTACTTGTAGCACCACGTGGTTGACGAGCGGCAGGTGCTGCTCGATCAGTCGGGCGTCATCCCTACGCTCGCCCATTCTCGGGACTCCCTTCGCTCTGACAGCGTCACTCGCGGTGTCAGTTCTCGACGACAGTCAACAAAAACTTGAGGGGTTGCGCCTGAGGCGTCCGGCTCATTTCCGCGCAGTTTCGTCCGGGCTAGTGCTACGGACTAGTCCGTTCGGGGTGAACCCAGCGGGTGACGGGTCGAGTACGCAGCGACGAGGCGAAGCTGTATCGCGTGGCTCTGTGTTGCTGTCGACCGCGACCTCCCGGTGCCCCCTGATCAGGCGGTCGATCAGGAAGAGCCTGCGCCATCGCGTGTCGACCGCGCGGACGCGCGGTTGAGCGGTCCGGTAATTTCGAGCGCCATGCCCCGTTGGCTTCGCCGCTGCTCCGTCGCGCTCGTGTGCACGCTTGCCATCGCCGGATGCGGTGGTGGTGGCGGCGGCAGCCAGTCCGACCCGGGCAAGAACATCCAAGGCGTCACCATCGAGCGCGCGGCAGGCCGCAACCACCGGGAAGGGAAGATCGACTACCCGGGGAAGAAGCCCCCGTCCGGCGGCGATCACAACCCGATCCCGCTGACCTGCGGCTACTACGACCAGCAGCCGCCCGACGAGTATGCGGTGCACTCGCTCGAGCACGGCGCGGTCTGGGTCGCGTATGACCCGAACAAGATCTCGCCGGCCGACCTCGCTACTGCGAAGGAGCTTGCCAAGCACACGAAGGTGCTCGTGACCCCTTACGCGGACATGGATTCACCCGTCGTCCTCGTCGCCTGGGAGCGCCGCCTCGAGGTCCCGTCCATCAACGATCCGCGGGTGCAGCAGTTCGTGGATGCCTACGCCGGGAGCTCGTCGGCGCCGGAACCCACCGCGGCATGCGTTGGTGTGGGACAACCGGTCAGCTGAGCGACATGATGAGGGGCATGGTTGCGACGCGACAGCCGGTTCGGCCGGGTGCTGTGAGCCCGCCTCGCCCGGTCCCGGCTTCGATCCGGCGTCCTCCGTACATCGCCAACGACGGCCGGCCATCAGGGCGTGCGCTCGGACCACTGACCGATCCCCAGGCCATCGACCGGCTCAGGGCGGCATGCCAGGCGGCCAAGCGGGTGCTGGACGGGGTCGGCGCCGCGGTTCGCCGCGGCATCACGACCGACGAGCTCGACGCGATCGCGCACGAGCTGTACCTCGCCGAGGGCGGCTATCCGAGCCCGCTCGGCTATCGAGGCTTTCCGAAGTCGATCTGCACATCGGTCAACGAGGTCGTTGCGCACGGCATCCCGGACGATCGCCCGCTCGTCGACGGCGACATCGTCAACTGCGACATCACGATCTATCTCGATGGCATGCACGGCGATTGCTCGGCAACGTATCTCGTAGGTGAAGTGCCGCCCGATGTCCGCGAGCTCGTGTCGGTGACGAAACGCTGCCTCGAACTCGGAGTCGCCGCTGTGCGCCCGAGTGGCCGGCTTCGCGACATCGGGCGCGCCATCCAGGCGTGCGCGCACAGCCATGGTTTCGGCATCGTTCGTGAGCTCGTCGGCCACGGCATCGGCGAGGAGTTCCACGCCGCGCCGTATGTCCATCACTACGACGAGCCGCGCGACCGCACCCGACTTCGCACCGGCATGGCGTTCACGATCGAGCCCATGTTGACCCTCGGCAGCGCTGATGTCGTGCAATGGGACGACGGTTGGACGATCGCGACGTTGGACCGCTTGCCGTCCGCGCAGTTCGAGCACACGGTCATCGTCACCCGCGACGGTGTCGAGGTACTGACGGCCTGATCGGCGTCGATCGATCAGGCGTTCAGCAGTCGCAGCACCTGGTCGTGGATCCGGCCGTTCGTCGCGACCCCATTGCCGCCGTCGGCGCGCGTCGTGCCTGTGTAGTCGGTGAACCGCCCGCCGGCCTCACCGATGATCACCGGCATGGCCGCGAGGTCCCAGCGAGCCGCCGACGGGTCGACCATCGCCTCGACCCGCCCGGTGGCCACGAGCGCGTACCCGTACCCGTCGCCCCACGTGCGCATGGACATGCCGGATGCTCGAAGCGCGGCAAGCGCCGGCTCGGGCCAGTAGTCGAATCCCGACGTCGTGAGGTAGCTGCCTGCGACGCGGTTTCGCTCGCTGACGCTGTGCCGGCGCGTCGTTGCGGAAGCAGCTGAGCCCGCGCCCGGCGTACACCGTCTCGGCCAGCGCAGGGAGTTCGATCACGCCGATGGCGGGACCGTGCTCGTCTTCGACGGCGAGCAAGGTCGAGTACAGCGGCACGCCGTGGGTGAACGCCTTGGTTCCGTCGATCGGATCGATGATCCATCGACGGCCGCTCGTGCCGACGTGATCGGCCTCTTCTTCACCGACGATCGTGTCGTCCGGATGCGCGGCCAGGATCTTCCTGCGCAGCAGTCGCTCTGCGGCGCGGTCGGCTTCGGTCACCGGCGTGCCGTCGCCCTTGCGGTCGACCACCAGATCGCTCGTACCGAACCATTGCCGCGTCAGCCGGCCCGCCTCGCGTGCAAGTGCGACGGCCTCGTCGAGCAACGCGCGATCGACGGCCGGCGCGTCGAGAGAGCTCACTCGGCCATCCTCGCATTCGTCGATCGAGGCGATCGACTTGGCGACGAACCGTCGGTGCCGTAGAACTCACTCATCACGGTGCGAGGGGGAACCAGATGACCGTAGACGGAACTGTCGAGCCGGGCTTCGAGGGCGTCCGCGACGCGTTCGAACGGAACTTCACGGACCACGGCGACGTCGGTGCGGCCTTCTGCTTGCACGTCGAAGGTCGCAAGGTCGTCGACCTGTGGGGTGGCACGGCCGACGTCCACACCGGACGTCCCTACGAGGAGTCGACGCTCCAACTCGTGTTCTCGACGACCAAGGGCGCGACCGCCGCTTGCGCGAACCTGCTGGCACAGCGGGGCGAGCTCGATGTCGACGCGCCCGTCGCGACCTACTGGCCGGAGTTCGCCGCGGCGGGGAAGGAACGCATCCCGGTTCGCTGGCTTCTCTGTCACAAGGCCGGGCTCCCCGTCATCGACAAGCGCTTGTCGCTCGACGAGGCGCTCGCCTGGGATCCCGTCATCGAGGCGCTGTCCGTACAGGAGCCGGTGTGGTCGCCGGGCAGCGCGCACGGTTATCACGCGCTGACGTACGGCTGGCTCGTCGGCGAAGTGATTCGGCGCATCGACGGGCGCAGCCTCGGCACGTTCTTCGCCGAGGAGATCGCGCGCCCCTGGGACTCGAGTTCTGGATCGGCCTGCCCGAGTCCGAGGAGGAGCGTGTGGCGCCGCTCGTCGGCAGCCTCGAGCCGCAGGGCGAGGTCGACGAAGCGATGAAGCAGCTCATCGAGCAGTTCATGGGACCGGACACGTTGCTCGGACGCGCGCTGTCCCTCAACGGCGCCTTCAGCGACGTGTGGAACGAACGCGCTGTCCACGCCGCGGAGATCGGCGCGGCCAACGGCATCACGAACGCCCGGTCGCTGTCACGTTTCTACGCCGGTCTGGTCGGCTCGGTCGCTGGCGGGCCCGCGAGACCGTTGCTCACGGCGAAGCAGATGGAAGCAGCACGCCAGCGGCAGACCGAGGGGCCCGACAAGCTGCTCATGTTCGAGAGCGCATTCGGGCTCGGGTTCTTCATAGCGTCGGACTTCGCGCCATATGGCGGGGCGGGCTCGTTCGGCCATTCGGGTGCCGGAGGCTCCATGGGTTTCGCGGATCCCGACAACCAGATCGCCGGCGGCTACGTCATGAACCGGATGGCGCAGAACCTGTCGGGCGATCCGCGCACCCGCGGCCTCGTCAAAGCCAGCTACGAGGCTGTCGGCGCGCCCATCGCCTTCGTCTAGCGCTGCACTGAACAGGGGCGATAGCTGCTTCACTACCTGGGGTGACCCCTCTGCCGTCCGTCGAGGCGGCGCGCCGCCGGACGTTTGCGATCATCAGCCATCCCGACGCGGGCAAGACGACGTTGACGGAGAAGTTTCTGCTCTATGGCGGCGCGCTCCAAGAGGCGGGTGCGGTGCGGGCTCGCGGCGAGCGGCGACGGGCCACCTCCGACTGGATGGCGATGGAGCAGAAGCGCGGCATCTCCATCACATCGACCGTGTTGCAGTTCCCGTACCACGAGCACGTGCTCAACCTGCTCGACACACCGGGACACCGCGACTTCTCCGAGGACACGTACCGGGTGCTCGCCGCGGCCGATGCGGCGGTGATGGTGCTCGACGTCGCAAAGGGCATCGAGCCGCAGACCTTGAAGCTGTTCGAGGTGTGTCGCGATCGTGGCTTGCCGTTGCTGTCGTTCCTCAACAAGTACGACCGGCCGGGGCGCGCACCACTCGAGTTGCTCGACGAGATCGAGGAGCTCATCGGCGTGATACCGACGCCGGTGACATGGCCGGTCGGGATCCCCGGTGACTTCCGCGGCGTGATCGATCGGCGAACGGATCAGTTCGTTCGCTTCACCCGTACGGCTGGCGGCGCGACCGAGGCCGCCGAAGAGATCGTCGATCCGGCGCGCGCCGAGCGCGAGGAAGGCGCGGCGTGGTCCGCAGCACGTGAAGAGCTCGCGTTGCTCGACGCGGTCGGCGCGGACCACGACATCGACTCGTTCCTCGACGGAACGACGACGCCGGTGTTCTTCGGCTCGGCGCTCACCAACTTCGGTGTTCGCCTGTTGCTGGATGGCGTGGTCGACCTCGCCCCTTCGCCGTCGACGCGTGAAGACGAGAGCGGCAAGCCCCGTGAGCTCGATGCGCCGTTCTCGGCCTTCGTGTTCAAGGTGCAGGCGAACATGGACCCAGCGCACCGCGATCGCATTGCATTCGTGCGCGTCGTCAGCGGAAGGTTCGAACGGGGAATGGTCGTCACGCACGATCGCACCGGGAAGCCGTTTGCCACCAAGTACGCCCATTCCGTGTTCGGACAGGAGCGCGAGACCATCGAGGAGGCATATCCCGGCGATGTCGTCGGGTTGGTCAACGCCAACGACGTCCGCGTCGGCGACACGCTGTGGGTGGACGAACCGGTGACGTTTCCGTCGATCCCGAGCTTCGCGCCCGAGCACTTCGCTGTTGCTCGTGTACGCGACACCGGGCGGTTCAAGCAGTTCCGCAAGGGCATCGCGCAGCTCGACGAGGAGGGTGTGGTGCAGGTACTTCGGGACGAAGCGATGGGTGACCAGGCTCCCGTCCTGGCCGCGGTCGGGCCCATGCAGTTCGAAGTCGCTGTCCACCGCCTCGAGAACGAGTTCGGCGCTCCGGTCGAGCTGTCGACGACGGGATACCGCGTCGCGAGGCGCACCGACGCCGACTCGGCCGGGCCGCTTCGGGCCATGAGTGGGGTGACGGTGCTGGCTCGGGCCGACGGCACGCTACTGGCGCTCTTCGAAAGCCCCTATTGGCTCGATCGGGTCGAAACTGAACAACCGGATCTCAGGTTGGAGCGTCTCGTCGCCGAAGGTTGAGGTGCCAGCTTTCGGGGTACAGAACGGGACAAGATGTGCCCGGCCGCCCCCCCGACTCGAGCGAAGCGGCCTGAACCGGAGGACGGTCGATGCCTGTGGTGATCGTGATCACAGTGTGGTTCGCGTTGAGCGTTCCGGTCTCGGTTGCGGTCGCTCACGCACTGCGAGGTCGCCACGAGCCCAAGCTGGTGGGCATGGCCGGTGCGGACGCGGTGTACCTGTGGCCCGACGGCACCTACGTCCGCGAGCCGCTCGGCGTGTCGTCGGCGCCGCGCTGACGGCCGCACCGCGTTCAACACCCCCACCCTCCATCTGCTACCTCTAGTATCAGGAGGATCGATGGGGGCTGTGGTGAGGCGACTGGCGGCGGGCGTGCTCGGGCTGTTCAGCGCGCTCGGGGTGTTGGCTGTGTCCGGCGTGGTGTTCGCCCCGGCGGCTTCGGCGCACAGCTGCGCGGTACCGGTCCACGTCGTCAAGGGCCGTGACACGCAGGTCAACGTCGGTGTCACCGTCGGCGACCTTCCGGTCAACGCGGTGAAGATCCAGTTCTCGCCGTCGGTCCAGGTGAAGAACGTCGTTCAGCAGCGTCCGTGGACGGCGACCCAGGTCGATCCGACAACGGTCATGTTCACCGGCGGTCAGTTCGACCCGCAGTCGTGCACGACGGTACCGATCGTGGTCCAGGGCACGGCGACCGGCAGCTTCGCGGTCCGGGCCTTCGAGACGCAGAGCGACGGTTCGGTCGTGGAGCACCCGGGGGACGGCGACATGATCGCCAACCCCGACGGCTCGACGACCCAGGTCAACCACGAAGGCACGCCGAATCCCGCGTTCGAAGAGGTTCTCTACGTCGATGCGAAGGACAGCGGCGCCTCGACGCCACAGATCCTGCTGGCCGCGATAGCGCTGCCGGCGCTCGCCGTCGTCGGGTACCTCCTGTTCGGACGGCGCTCACGCGCGGCAACGGCGTCGGCGACGAAGTCGACGCGCTCCGCGCCGGCCGCGAATGGGAAGGGCTCCCGCGCGGCTCCGGCGGCCAAAGGTCGAGCGGCAAGCACGCAGCGGCGAGCAAGTCGATGACGGTCGGCGCGGTTGCGTGCGCTGGTCAGCGCGTCGGCCGACTTGCCAGAGTCCTTGCCGGAATTCGAGTGATCTATGACGCGAGGCTCTCGCTCGATATCGGCTGCCCAACGTCGCGCGGCAAGTACGCAGCGGCGAGCAAGCCGATGAGACCGAGCGCGGCGAGCGCGACCATCGCGAGCGCGTAGGAGCGCTGCGGGGTCGTGAGCCCGGCGACGAGGATCGTCCCCGCGATCGCGGTACCCAACGACGAACCGAGATTCGAGATCGCCCGCGAGAGTCCCGAGATCTCACCTTGGAGATCCTCGGCGAAGCTCGACTGCACGACGTTGACCGACGGCGTGAGCATGACGCCAAGACCGAGGCCGATGAAGAGCAGACCCGGCGCGAACGCCCATGCGGCCGGCGAGCCTTTCACCATGGCGAGAAGCAGCGCGATGCCCGCAAGGGTGGCGATGAAGCCCGCGATGATGAGGTTCTTCTGCGGGTACTTCTTGGCGAGGCGTTCGGCCGACAGCGACGAGATCAACACGCCCGCGGTTGCGGCGGTGAAGATCACGCCGGTCTCGATGGCGTTGTAGCCGCGAACAACCTGTAGGTAGCCCGACACGACGAACGATGTTCCCATCAGCAGCAGCCATTGGAGGTTCTGCGTCACGAGCCCTATGTTCGACACACGGCTGTGGAACAGCTGCGTCGACAGCAGCGGCTCCTCGTGCGCACGTTCCATCCTTCGCACGTGCAGGAAAAACGTGACGAGGAAGATCGCGCCCGCGACGACGAGCGACGCGGTGAGCGCCAGGTTGACGCTCGCTTGTGTGATGCCAAACACGACGAGGACGAGTCCACCGGCGGACAACACGGCGCCGAGCGTGTCGAACGGCCGCGTTGGATCAGCGGCAACGGGATCGACGATGTTGCGACTCAGCAGGACGATCACCACGATGATCAGCGCTTGGAAGATGAAGGCCGCGCGCCACGTGATGGCAGTGGCGATGACGCCGCCGATGAGCGGCCCCGCGGCGGCACCGATGCCTCCCATGCCGCTGATGACGCCGAAGGCGCGCGCGCGGGATTGCATATCGTGGAACAGCAGCGTCGCGAGGATGTACACCGGCGGGATCAGCAGCGCGGTCCCGATGCCCTCGAAGATCGAGTTGCCGAGAATCAGCACGCCGAGCCCGGGCGACAAGGCGCTCATCACGGCCCCGATGCCGTAGATGGTGAGCCCGATGGAGAAGCAACGCTTGCGACCCCATCGATCGGTGAGCTTCCCGCCCGGGATCATGAACGCGGCCATCACGAGCAGGAACAGTGTGATCGACACCTGAACGCCGTGGACGGTTGTGTCCAAGTCGTGACTGATGTCGTTGATCATCACGTTCATGTTCGAGCCCGCGAAGCTGCAGATGAACTGCGCGAGCGCCAGCGGAACGAGCATCTTCCGCAGCGCAGGCGACGGCCGGTCCGCCGTCGCGGGCTCAGCCAACGGCCGCCGACCTCCCGCTGATCATGGGCGTTCCGTTCGGATGGTCCAGCCGCTGGTCGAGGTGCACGGCAGCGGCGATCAGCGCGAGATGCGTGAACGCTTGCGGGAAGTTGCCGACCTGCTGGCCAGTCGAGTCGATCTCCTCGGCGTAAAGGCCGAGGTCGTTGCCGTAGGTGAGCATCTTGGCGAACGTCAACTGCGCTTCGTCGAGCCGTCCAGAACGCGCCAGCGCATCGACGTACAGGAACGTGCACAGCGAGAAGGTTCCTTCGGACCCGGGGAGCCCGTCGGGCGAAGCCGCCGGGTCGTACCGGTACACGAGGCTGTCCGACACGAGGGTCTTCTCCATCGCGTCGAGGGTCGACTGCCACTTGCGGTCGTTCGGAACGAGGAAGCCGGTCAACGGCATGAGCACGAGCGAGGCGTCGAGCACGTCGCTTCCCTCGTACTGGACGAACGCCTGAAGGTCCTCGTTCCAGCCCTCCGTCATGATCTGCGTGTGAATGCGGTTGCGCTCGGCCATCCACCGCTGGATGTCCGCGGGACGGCCGCGGTTGTTCGACATGCGGATGGCGCGGTCGAGCGCCACCCACGACATGAGCTGTCCATAGATGAATCGCCGGCGACCGCCCCGCGTCTCCCAGATGCCTTCGTCAGGATCGTGCCAGTGTTCGCACAGCCAATCGACCATGCGGACGATGTGATTCCAGCCCGCATCGGCCACGCCCCAGTCGCCGAGTGCACCACTGTCGAGCACATAGATCGAGTTCATCGCTTCGCCGTAGATGTCGAGTTGGAGCTGATCGGATGCGCCGTTGCCGATGCGCACCGGACGTGAGCCCTTGTAACCCTCGAAGTGGTCGAGCGTCTCTTCGAACAGGTCGGAGCTTCCGTCGACGCGGTACATGATCTTGAGCGGGCCCGAGTTGCCGCCGGCGCTCTCCTCGACGCGGTCTCGAAGCCAGTCACCGAACGCGGCAGCCTCCTCGGTGAATCCGAGTCCGAGGAGCGCAGCGACCGAGAACGAGCCGTCGCGCACCCACGTGTAGCGGTAGTCCCAGTTGCGCGTGCCGCCTACCTGTTCCGGCAACCCTGCGGTCGGCGAGGCGACGAGTGCGCCCGACGGCGCGTACGTCATGAGCTTGAGCGTGATCGCGGAGCGCTCGACCGCTTCGCGCCACCGACCTCGATACGTGCTGTGTTCGAGCCAGTCGCGCCAGAAGCGGTCCGTGTCGTCGAACATGCGCACGACCCGTCCGTCGCCGAGAGGTGCCGGCGTACGATCGGCACCCCACTCGAGCACGAACCCCTTCACCTCACCGGCTCGCACGGTGAACCGCGACCGCACGTCGTTGCCGTGGCGCTCGAGCTGCGACATGCTCGACACGCTCAGCCGGTCGGACCCGCTCTCGAACGTCGCCACCAGACCGTCGACGTTGACTTCGTGCGACCGGCGCCCGTAGTCGAACCGAGGCTCGATGAACGCCTCGAACTCGACCTCGCCTCTGATCCCGCGCACACCGCGTACGAGTCGCCGTTCCTCCGACACCTGTGTCGGCCGATCGATCGGCATGAAATCGAGGACTTCGGCGATGCCGGCCGCGGACAGGTGCCGGGTGACGAGGATGGCGGTCCCCGGGAGGTACATCTGCTTTCTCGTGTCGGGAGGACCGACGGGTGCCAGCGCGAAGCGCCCACCGCGTTGCTCGTCGAGCAGTGAGGCGAAGACGCTGGGCGAGTCGAAACGAGGACAGCAGAACCAGTCGACGGTCCCATCGGTCGCGACCAGCGCCGCGGTCTGCAGGTCACCGATCAGCCCGTGATCGGCGATCGCCGGGTAGCCCACTAGCGACCTCCTCGGTGCGTTTGCGCAAACCCTATGCCGGTCATGACATTCAGGGACGTTGGGCGCGCGCTCGGCAAGTACCGGTCATAGGTGTCGAACCTCCACGACGGGGCCGGCGCACCGGGCGGATGCACGTCGAACCGCGCCCGTTGCGCGACCGGATCGACCTCGTTGAACACGCCGTGACCGAACGGGACGAGCGCGGCGCGCTCCGCGCGGGTGCACGCGCCGAAACCGGCGATGTCACGCAGCGCGCCTCTTTCGGGCATGACCGGTCTAGGGTCGGTTTGTGCATGCTGAAGGGTGGTACCGGGACCCGTACGCACTCCACACGGACCGGTGGTTCTCCGACGGTCGGCCGACTGACCTTGTTCGAGATGACGGCAAGGAGTCGAGAGACCCGCCACCGTCGACGCCCTATCCGGAACCGTTGGTGGAAGCCACGGTTGCCGAAGCGACGGATGGCAGTGACTTGATGCGGGCGGACGATGAGGCCGCGGGCGATGCCTACGACCCGGACGCAGCGGCCGAAGCGGCGATGGATTCAGTCGCGCAACCGAACAACAGCGTCGTTTGGAACTGGCGTCGAGATCGCTAGTAGTGCGTCACCTGACGCGGCACTAGGTAGCCCGTCGAGTTACTGCGTCGACAGAACAGGCTGACGTCCGGGGTCACGCTGTGTGGCCCGAAGATGAAGGACGAGAGAACGTTGCCGTCCTTTGCTGGTCGCGGATGTACAGGTCCGGGATAGTCACCGTCGGGTGCGTGGGCGGTTGGCTGACGCCTGCGTTCCTGCACTGCGGGGATTCCAACGATCACACGGCTCGTAAAGGACGCATCAGACTCATGAAGAGATTTTGGTTGAGGAGGGTGGGGCGGTTGGCGGGGCTGGTTGTTTTCGTGTCGACGGCTTTGGTGGTGGTGGTGGGTGGGGGGAGTGGGCCTGTGCCTGCGGGTGCGGATCCGGCGTCGGCGTCGAGTTATGTGGGGGTGGGGTCGGACACGATTCAGGATGTGGTTGACGCGTTGGCTGGTACGTCGCCGTATCCGGGTTGCGATTTGACGGGCGGGTCGGATTACTACGTTCCGTTGCACAGCAGCACGGCGACGGGGAGCAAGACGTTGTCGTCGTTTGATGCGATCCCGTGTGGTGGTTCGTCGGCGGCGCCGGGTTGTATCACGTCCAAGCTTGGCGGTCCGAGCTTTGACCGGCCGAATGGTTCCGGGAACGGGATCGCGGCGTTGAGTCATGCGGTGGACCCGAATCCGGCGAACAACACGTGGCAGGCGTCGGTGAACTCGTGCACGGGTGCGCTGGTCAATGTGGCCGGTCAGATCGATTTTGCTCGGTCGTCGCGTGGGCCGAACAACACGTCGACGAGCGCGTTGACGTATATCCCGTTCTCTCGTGACGGTTTGAGCTACGCGTACGTTCAGCACGGCACGCAGGACATTTCGCATCTGACCACGGCGCAGCTGACGGCGTTGTACAGCAGCGCGAGCGGCACGATCAGTGTTGGTGGTGACACGGTGCGGGCGTGTCTGGCCAACACGGGGTCGGGGACGACGGGGTTCTGGCTTCCCGCCATCGGTGTGTCACAGACCCAAGCGGTGACGGCGGCGACGGCGGCGTGCGGTTTCGTGGCGCCTGGTGTGGAGGAGAACGGTGGCGATTCGTTCTTGGCGCAGGCCAACTCGGTCAACAACACCGATGACTTCGTGATCGACTTCTCGGCTGGTAGTTGGATCTCCCAGGCCAACGCGGTGGCTTTGGATCGGTCGTCCGCGGCTCGCTCGGCGGGTGTCGATCTCGGCAACCCCGACCAGATCGGTGGTGTCGGGGCCAAGCCGTACACGGGGACGCCGGGCACCGAGGTCCCCAACGCGACGTACTACAACTTCTCCAGCGGCTCGACGTTGGGTACTTATGGCCGCAACCTGTATGTGGTCGTCCCGACCGCGAAGATCGGTATCACCGGTGACGCCGGGCTGAAGAGCTTGTTCGTCGGCGGTTCCGCGGCGATCTGTGGGACCGGTGTCGGATCGATCCAAGCGCGGATCAACACGTTCGGGTTCTTGACCCTCAACGGGGTTGTCGGCACGTGCGGTGCGACCACCCTCACCGGCGCGTTGTACAGCTGACCATCAGCCCGACACGGTCGACGCCGCCGCTCATCGTGGTGGGGCGTCGACCGTACGGCCATCCGATCCGCGCACGATCATCAAGGAAGGAAACCTTCGTATGAAACGGAAGCCTCGAAGCATCGCCAGTAGAGCGATCGCGGTGAGCGCCGTGGCTGTGATCGCTTGTGCCGGACTGATCGTCGGCTTGGCACAAGCGGCGTTCGCGAGTGGCGGCGTACGCGCCGGCGACGCGATACCGATCAACCCGGCCACGTTGGCGGCGATTCCGTCCGGCGGGTCGGCGACCGCGTGGACGTTGCGTCTCCCTGCTCAAGCCGCGTGCTCAGGCGACACGGCGAACCAGGGCTACCACGTGTACAGCTTCTTGGTGCCGACCTCGGTCGACCCCAGCACGTTGACGTTCAACCCGTCGACCGGTCCGAGCTCAGGGTTCCCGCTCGTCGACACGACGGGAAGCGCGTACCTCGCAGCGAACACCGCAACGACCACGGGTCAGGTCATCCAGATCCCGAACTTCAACTTCAACCTGTTCGCGACGACCGACCAAGGCGGCACGAAGATCCCGACCCCTCCTGGCAACTACCGCTACGGCATCGCGTGCGCGAACACGAACGGCCAAGCCGACAAGTACTGGGACAGAGAGGTCAGCTTCACCGCCAGCAACAGTGACCCCAACGGCGAGACGTGGGCGGCGTTCGCGAGCGGCGTACGCGCCGGCGAATCGGTCGCGATCGACCCGCACACGGTGGCGCCGCTTCCGTCCGGCGGGTCGGCGACCGCGTGGACGTTGAACCTGCCTGGGCAGGCTGCGTGCTCGGGCGACACGGCGAACCAGGGCTACCACGTGTACAGCTTCTTGGTGCCGACCTCGGTCAATCCCGCCATGCTGACGTTCAACCCGTCGACCGGTCCGAGCTCAGGGTTCCCGCTCATCACCAACACGGGGAGCGCGTACCTTGCGGTGAACACGGCGTCGGTCACGGGCCAGGTCGTCCAGATCCCTACCTTTGACTTCAGTCTGTTCGCGACGACCGACCAAGGCGGCACCAAGATCGTGACCCCGCCCGGTACGTACCGCTACGGCATCGCGTCCGCGAACACGAACGGCCAGCCCGACAAGTACTGGGATGCGCCGCTCACCTTCACCGCCGACGGCGGCGATCCCAACGGCGAGACGTGGTCGACAGCGACCTTGGCTGGTGCGCCGTCGATCGGGACTGCGACCGGCGGGAGCGCACAGGCGACGGTGTCATGGACGGCGCCAGGCTCTGACGGTGGCACGCCGATCACGGCTTATGTCGTGACGCCGTTCATCGGGGCGGCCGCGCAGACGGCGACGACGTTCAACAACACGGGTACGACCGAGACGGTCTCCGGGTTGACCAACGGCACGACCTACACGTTCAAGGTCGCCGCGATCAACGGCGTCGGCACAGGACCGCAGTCGGCCGCTTCCAACGCCGTGACGCCAGCGACCTTGGCTGGTGCGCCGACGATCGGAACTGCGGTTGCGGGGATGGCGCAGGCGACGGTGTCGTGGACGGCGCCGACTTCTGACGGCGGCTCGAGCATCTCCGGGTACGTAGTTACGCCATTCGTCGCGGCGGTCGCGCAGCCGGCGACGACGTTCAACAACACGGCTACGACCGAGACGGTCTCCGGACTGACGAACGGCACCACCTACACGTTCACGGTCGCCGCGATCAACGGCGTCGGAACAGGACCGCAGTCGGGCTCGTCAAACACGGCGGTACCCGGTATCGCCCCGGATGCGCCGACGATCGGTACTGCGGTCGCGGGCATGGGGCAGGCGACGGTGTCGTGGACGGCTCCGGTGTCGAACGGTGGTCCGCCGATCACGACCTGGGTCGTCACGGCCTATGACGGGTTCACCCCGGTCAAGGACGTGATCGTTGTTGGTCAGAACGTGACGTCACGCACGGTTCCTGGGTTGACGAACGGCACGACGTATCGGTTCCGAGTACGCGCTCTCAACGCTGCCGGCTCGGGTCCCTACTCGAAGGCGAGCAATACGGCGGTACCCGGTATCACCCCGGATGCGCCGACGATCGGTTCTGCGACCGCTGGCAACGCGCAAGCGACGGTGTCGTGGACGGCGCCGGCGTCGAACGGTGGTCCGCCGATCACGACCTGGGTCGTCACGGCCTATGTCGGGTTCACCCCGGTGAAGGACGTGATCGTTGTTGGTCAGAACGTGACGTCACGTACGGTCACGGGGTTGTCGAATGGCACCACGTATCGGTTCCGAGTGCGCGCGGTCAACGCTGCCGGATCGAGTGACTACTCGAAGGCCTCGAACCCAGTCGCACCTGTTACCTGAACACCGCTCGGGCGCGGCCCACACGCTGACTGTTCGCGAGCCATCGAGCGCCAGAAGTAGCATCACAATTTCCCGACGGAGACGCGTCTCAGAGTTTTCGCACGCGTTTTCGACAACTCCCGGGGACGTGGGACTGGTCGGAAACCCCTTTGCGACAGTGTTGGCGCGGGGGTCGTGCGTCGGCTTGGAACGCGAAGTGGCCGATTCTGGAACGCGTCGACGTCGTCATTACCAACGGCTCGACCTGTCAGCCCTCGAACGGAGCGACGGTCAAGGGTGCGTGGGCACACCCCTGCGGCAACATCTAACTCATGGAACCCGTGCCGCCCCACGTTGCTGAGGCGATGGACCGAGCCAACGCGGCGGCCCAACTCCTGTTGTGGCATCGTCTCGTCGCTACCGAGGCCGAGCGCGTTCGGGCGGTCGGCGCGCCCGCGAACCGCGTGGCGTGGGCCGTCCAGATCGCTCTAGTCGTCCCGCTCGATCCGCGCCGAAAGCGCGAAGAGCTGTTGGGGTTCAGCGAAGCCCTTGAGCTGCACGGTCCCCCTGTCTTCGAACGTGAAGCCCTTCCCGAGTGCGAGATCGCGCACTGCAGGGGTGACGAGGGGTTCATTGGGCTGTGCGACCGCACACACGCGCGCGGCGAGGTTGACGGCAGACCCGTGCAGATCGCCGTCCTCTTCGAGCGGTTCGCCCACGCTGATGCCGACGCGGATCTGTAACGACGCTTGCTGCGACGACGAACAGATCGAATCGGCCGCGGCCAACGCTGCCGACGCGGTCGGGAAGCACGCGAGCGCGCCATCTCCGGTGAACTTGACCAATGTGCCTACGTTCCCGCCGACCGCATGGGCGACGATGTCGTCGTGGGCTCGCCGCATGTCATCGGCTAGGACGTCGCCGAGACGGCTGGCGGTGTCGGTCGAGTTCACGAGATCGGTGAAGAGAATGACGACGACGCGATCGTGGTGCCGTCGTCGCAGTGTCGTGAACGGCACGTCACAGAATTCGCAGATCGAGCGCAACGCCGTCTCGGCGTCGCCCTCCCACGGATTGTGCTGTTCGCCCGACAGTTCCACGTAGCGCGACGCCGGAATGGCCGCACAGAGGAGGCGTGCGCCCTCCACCGGCCACACCTGGCTGCCTGCGGCGTGCATGACCAGTGTCGGCATCGTGATTTCCGACACCATCGGACGAACGTCGACTCGCAGCCTGTAGAGGTACGCCTGGTAGTCCGGCTCGATCGATGCACGGCCCCGGCGGACCCGATCTTCATGGCGCGTCTCCGGCGCCGGGTCGGTGAGGTAGCTCAGCCCGGTGCCAGCGACCTCGGGTGCCGTTCGCAGCATCCGGACGAGCGACTGCACAGCCTCGCGTTGTTCCGTGCTGCGCAGATCGACCCAGGTCGGATATGTGCCCTCGAGGATCAGACGCTCGACGCGCTCGGGGTGCCGAGCTGCGTACGCGATCGCGATCGGGCCCCCGAAGCTCGAGCCCCACACGGCACACGTCTCCACCCCAGCCGCGTCTATGACGGCTTCGACGTCGAGGACGAACTCCTCGAGCTGCGGGCAGCCGACATCTCGCTGCGACAGTCCATTGCCGCGTGAATCGAACCGAATGACTCGCGTGTGCTGTGCGAGCACCTCGATGAACTGTCGGAAGCGTGGCTCGGCCCACTGCAGTTCGAGATGGGTGATCCACCCGCGGATGAAGAGGACTGGTGGCCCGTCCCCAATCTCGGTGAAGGCGATACGAATGCCGTCGCGCGTTCGAACGAACGAGACCGGAAGCGCCATGTTGTTGCCCTTCGCCCAGACCGGGATCATACTGCCGGTGCAGGCGCGAATGTAGGCGAAAAAGAAAATGGGGGTTTCGCTATGCCGTACATGGAAAAGACGTTTTCGGTCTTGAACGCATTGCTTGCTGGTGACGCCATCAACGACACTTCGGCTGAAGTCGTCGCGGACGAGCCGACACTCACCGAGGTGCTCAGCCGGCTTACGGTCACACGGACCGAGGACGAGGTGGCCTTCGCGGAAACAATTCCGCAATCGATCCAGGCCGCGCTTGTGGCTGTCCTGCGAGCGAACCTTCTGTCCGACACACGCAAGCAGATGACCATCTCGTGGGCGCCGAGCTACGACTGGGAAATGACGGTGTGGGAGTCCAACAGCAACGAGCTCAGCGCCGGCGGCATCACCGTCCAACTCAGAAGCCGCTATCCGACTGATGCCCACCCGAACCCAGGCCTGAGCTGACTCGCCTGCGTCGGCACAGCAGGTAGAGGTTGAGAACGACGGGCGGCGGCGATGATCGCCGCGCGCCCTCAACTGGTCGGAGAGGCGGTGTCTGAGTTCAGGACATAGTTCACAGCTGTCGCGAGACATCGTGCACACCTCGATGGAGGTGGTGGTCGATGTCGATGGCGCCGTTGGTGGTGATGGCGGTGGTGTCCGAGGGCCGGTCCAAGACCCGAGGTGGCCCGGGAGTACGGGTTGTCACCGGCGCGGCCCCCAACCGACTCAAACGCCCATCCCGGCCGTACACCGACTGTGTTGGCGCTGTCCGCGGCCCGATGATCGACCGAAGTAGCATTCGGGCCGCCCTACCGAGAACCATTCCGGGGTTTCCGACCGGTCCCCGGGGACGTAGCTCAGCTGGCTAGAGCACCTGCTTTGCAAGCAGGGGGTCGTGGGTTCGAGTCCCATCGTCTCCACCGAGCGATCTCCAAACAGATCTTCGAGACCGTCCCGTCTCGGTCGTCAACGTGGATGCTTCGGGTCCCCGATCTGGGTGGCGATCCAGTGCCATACGAGGACGGCGCCCTCGGGGCTGAGGTGGATGCCGTCGACGTCCCACATCGTCTTTCCGTCGATCGTCGTCAGAAGTCGACCCGCAGGACACACGAGAGACTGCAGCGGTAGCACGTACACATCCGGGCGGTGCGCGGCGACGTCGTGGAAGATGGCGTTCAGCGCGGCGACTCGCGCGGGATCCACGTTTCCGTTGCCCGCCGGTACTCCCCAATCTCCTTCCGAGTAGCAGGGTGCTTCGAGGATGTACACGGGAAGGCCGCCCTCCCGCAGCACGTCGACGGCTTGATTCACGCTCGTCTCGACCAGCGTCGTCCACGCCTCGGTTCCGAAGCGGACGGCAGTGGTACCGGATCGGTGATCGAGGAGATCCCATCGACCGGTCATCAGCAACGCGACGTCGTCCGGCGTCTGGGCGAGGCGCGAACGCCAGCGGTCCTGCCAACCCACACACTGATCCGGTTGAGGCTCGCGATTCGAGCCGATGTAGTAGTCGCCGGGCACGACGCTGCACCCGAATGTGGCTATGCCTCCCGGAGCGATTTCGGGCAGTTCGGCGCTGTGCATCTCGCCCTGGTATCCGAGCTCGAGCGCGGTCGAGTCACCGAACACGTCTGCGCGCAGCGGTGTCGCAGCTGGTGACGAGCCTGCGGGCGGTGCCGTCGAAGCGGCTGAGCGGATGGCACTCGAGAGCGTGGTCGGATGGCCGGCTGACGGCATACGGGCAACCAGGAGGAGGACGATCACCGACGCCGCCGCGCTGTAGACGAGAGCGGAGCGGACGCCATAACGGCGCGCGAGGGAACCCGTGCGAAACGGGGACTCGACGAGTCGGTACGAGATCTCGGCCACGCAGAGGAGGATGCACGTCCGCACGAGCAGGAGCGGGTAGCCACTCAGGCCGGTCGACCCCTGGTCGACGAAGACCGCGACCGGCCACTGACACAGATACAACGAGTACGACCGCAGACCGATCGTCACCAGAGCCGACGACGCGAAGATCCGGCTGACCACGGTTGACGGTTTCTGCACCACGGCAGCGATCACGACGCAGCAGACGATGGCGAAGACGAAGAACCCCCCGCGATACAGCAGCGGGCTGTTGTAATCGAAGAGCCGCATTGCGCCAACCACCACGACGACGGCGAGCAGCCCTCGCAGCCGGCGCGGCTCGACCGTCGAGGGGTGACGGATGCGGGGTGCCTGATCGGCTCGCAACAGGACGCAGAGAGCGGCACCCAAGAGCAGGCCCATCGCGTGGGTGTCGGTTCCGTAGTACGCGCGCGACGGGTCGACGGCGTCGTAGGCCAGCGCCATGAGCATCGACGACAGGACCGCACCACCTATGAAGATCAGTGCGAGCGCCGATCGAGAACGCTGCCACATCCGGCGCGAGGATCAGCACCAACGGCATCACCAGGTAGAACTGCTCCTCGACCGCCAACGACCACACATGCACGAGCGGCGAGGGCCCCGCGGCCGCGGCGAAGTAGCTGGTGTGACCGAAGATCAAGCCCCAGTTGCCGACGTATGCGAGCGAGGCGACGAACTGCAATCGAAGATCGTGCAGCAGCGCGTCCGGCAGGCGCAGCAGTGAGAGAACAGCCACGATGGCCAACATCGTCGTGAAGGCCGGCAGCAGCCGGCGAGCTCGTCTGCCCCAGAAGCCTCGGAGACGAAGGCCCCCGGAACCATTCATCTCCGCGAGCAGCAGCCGCGTGATCAGGAAGCCCGACACGACGAAGAACACGTCGACGCCGAGAAAGCCCGCCGGCAGCCAATCGGGTTCGAAATGGAACACGATGACGGCGAGAACGGCCAGCCCGCGAAGTCCGTCGAGCGTGGGGATGTATCGAAGCGGCGGCGCGACCTTCGATGCAGGCGGTCGTGGCGTGCCCTCGAGAGTCGCCGCGGACGCCATCGCGAGAGACTACGAGCAGGGGGTCGTGGTTCGAGCCCCATCGTCTCCACTCCCGACTGAGCGACTCAAGAGCACTCCGCCGGTGGCCTCATGTCTGGCTGTCGCGCACCGATGGATGCATCATGACCATTGCAGCCGCGGCGTACAGCACGACAGCTTCGGCTGGCGATGGCTCGCTGTTGGCCGCGCCCTTCGACTCCAGCGGGTGAGGCCGGCGCCTACCGTTCGAGGCGATGTCAGTCGAACGCAAACGCCTCTTCCGGTTCTGGGCCGACGGCTATCAGTCGTTGCATCGCCTGAGCGACGTCGTCAAGGCCTCGGGCCTCGAGCCTGCACTGCTCGAGTTGGTGAAGATGCGCGCGTCGCAGATCAACGGCTGCGCGTACTGCATCGACATGCACTCCAAGGACGCCCGCGCCGCGGGGGAGACCGAACAGCGTCTCTACGCGCTGAACGCGTGGCGAGAGACGCCGTTCTTCACCAACCGAGAGCGTGCTGCGCTCGCCGTCACCGAAGCGATCACGCGTCTCGCAGACGCCGGAGTCCCACGCGAGGTGCTCGACCAAGCGGCGTTGCAGTTCACACCCGAAGAGCTCACGAAGCTTGTCTACGCCGTGATCGAGATCAACGCGTGGAATCGCCTGGCGGTCGCGGTCGGCGCACCTGAGCCGGGCAGCTATACCGTCGACGATTCCCGATAGGGCACGGACCTTCTCGTACCCGCGTTCGCACCCCTACGGAGTGTGAGACACGGCGAATTCGGGAACCCGTGCGGCCGTGACCGTCGTCGAGGACGCGCCAGCGACCGAAGCACCGCACAAGTCGCCTACGGGATGGAAGGCGACCGTGCGCCGTCATTGGAAGTGGGCGCGTTGGCCAGCGGCTGTGTTCGGAGCGTTCGTGCTCATCGGTCTGATCGCGTTCCTGTGGCTGTGGCACTCGGTGAATCTGCCGAAGGACCTTCCGCCGGTGCAATCGTCCGTCGTCCTCGACGACAAGGGCCGCCAGATCGCGACGTTCCAGCAGAACGGGCTGCGAGAGCCGGTGAAGCTCGAGCAGGTGGCGCCGGTCGTCGTCGATGCGCTCCTATCGGCGGAGGATCGTCATTTCTATGATCACGACGGCGTCGACCCCGGTGGCGTCGCGCGCGCTCTGTGGAACGACGTCACCGGTGGTTCCGTGCAGGGCGGGAGCACGATCACACAGCAGCTCGTGAAGAACAGCTACCTCAACGGTGATCGTTCCCTGAGTCGCAAGGCGAAGGAAGGGGTGCTCGCCATCAAGCTCGAGCAGACCCACAACAAGCACGACATCCTCGAGCGCTACCTCAACATCGTCTACTTCGGGCGCGGGGCCTACGGGATCCAGGCCGCGTCACACGTGTACTTCAACACGACAGCGGACAAGCTCGACACGAACCAAGCAGCCTTCCTCGTCGGCTTGTTGCGAAGCCCTGAGACCGCGGATCCGACGACGGCACCGGACGTCGCGCAGCAGCGCCGCGACCACGTTCTCGACGCGATGGTCGACAACCACAAGCTGGCGCAGAGCGACGCCGCGACCATCGAGCAGCAACCGATCGGTGCGACGGATCGTGCACAAGCGGAGCAAGCGCAAGCTGCGCCCGGAGTTGCTCCGTGGTTCGTCGACATGGTTCGCGAGGAGGCCATTGCGCGATTCGGCGAGACCGCGGTCTACGGCGGCGGCTTGCAGATCACGACCACCCTCGACCTCGACGACCAGCAGGCAGCTGACACCGCGGTCGCGCAGGTGTTGAACCAACCCGACGATCCGCAGGCTGCAGTCGTCGCGCTCGACAAGAGCGGCGCCATCCGCGCCTATGTGGGCGGCCGTGACTACAACACCCTGAAGGTGGATCTCGCGCGAGGTCAGCAGGGTGGAGGAAGCGGTCGCCAGGCCGGTTCGACGTTCAAGCCCTTCGTCCTCGCCGCGGACGCCGAACAAGGGAAGTCGGTCAAGCAGGTGTTCCCTGCACCTGCGCAGATCACGTTGCCGACTTCGGCCGGCCCATGGACTGTCTCGAACTTCGGCAACGAGTCGTTCGGTGCGACCGATCTCGTCGACGGCACTGCACATTCCATCAACACCGTGTACGCGCAACTGGTGCTGCAAGTCGGCCCGGACAAGGCCGCTGCCCTCGCGGTGCGGCCGGGATCACGTCGGAACTGCCCGTGGAACCATCCATCACGCTGGGCACGGGAGACGTGTCTCCTCTCGACCTCGCGGACGCTTACCTCACGTTCGCGCGAGAGGGGCAGCACGTCGAACCATTCGCCATCGCCAAGGTCGCCGGACCGGACGGCCACACGTTGTACGAAGCATCGCCCAAGGTGTCCACCGCGATGAAGCCCGACACTGCGCACCTCGTCGATTACGTCCTGCAACAAGTCGTCGACCATGGAACCGGTACTGCGGCGAAGCTCGACCGGCCGGTCGCGGGCAAGACCGGAACCACCGAGAACAACGGTGACGCCTGGTTCGCGGGCTACACGCCGGACTACGCCGCGGTGGTGTGGATGGGTTACCCCGAAGGCAACGACCGGCCGATGAACGACGTCCACGGCATCACCGTCACCGGCGGCACGCTGCCGGCCCAGATCTGGCATCAGTTCATGGCCTCAGCGCTGACCGACGTTCCCCCCGACAGGTTCCCCGATCCACCTGCAGCATTGCTCGCTCCGCCGAACGCGAACGACACGCTGACGCTCTCGCCCGCCAGTGGTGACGTCAACACCACGGTGACCGCCGACGGCACCGGCTACAGCCAGTGCCTTGCGGGTTGGTACGTCACGATCGGCGCCGCGCAGTCGCCAACCCAGGCCGGTGCGGAGGACGATCACCGCTCGACGTCCGTCGTCGTGCCCGCCGACGCAGCGCCCGGACCGAACGACGTACAGGCATGGTGCGACATGGGAACCGGACCGCGGCCGGTTGCTCACGCGACCTTCACGGTCAACCCGTCCGCGCCTGCACCACCACCATCGTCGACCCCACCTCCGCCGACGAGCATCGACCCGCCGTCGCCAACCACGACAGTGCCCAGTCGGGCGACATCGACGACGTCCACGTCGACGTCGACCACGACCACGACCACGCGACCGCACCCCTGAGATCGCTGCCGACATGACTCGCGACAGCGGCGGGCGACGCCGCGAGGTGGCACACTGACGCCGAGCTTCGAGGGCGACCTGTCTGGCCGAGCCCGGGGGAGGAGTCTTGCCGCGTCGCATCGTTGCGGTACTCGTGCGCTTCGGCGACTCTCGCAGGCCCGTCCGTCGTCGATTTCAAGTGTGGTAGCGGTTCGCTGGTTGCTACCTGCTAGCGGCAGAGCCGCACCGCGGCAGTGACGACCGCTCGCAAACGGGAGTCCGAGCGACGCGCGTGGACTGACGTCTTCGGCTTGCTGCCGGCAGTCGCGATCGTGCTGTGGCTCGCGCCTACGCCGACGCCCATCGACATGAACGCGTTCCTTGCCATCGCCGCGCTCGCGCTCTGCGGTGTGCCTCAGCTGAGGCGATGGTCGATCCTGCTCGCCGTGCCGGCAGCGCTCGCCATCGGAGCGACGACGCACTACCGCGAGTCGTGGGTGCCGTGGCTCGTCGCACTCTTCGTGTGGCGCGGCGCACTGTCGACGGCGTGGCTCGACGCCCGGTTGCGCGGCACCCGCGTGGTGCCGTTGTTGTTCTGGCTGAGTGCGCTCGGCGCGTACGGCTGTCTTCCCGACACCGAGCGGATCATCCCGGTCGCGGTGGTCGCGACCGTTGTCGCGGCCGCGGCGCTGATCACCCCCCTCGTTGCGTTCGGCGGTCCGGGCTCGATGGCATTGATCGGCCTCCTCGGATGGATCGCCGCAGCCGGCGGGATCGGCCGTCCCGCCGCGATCGTGGGTGCGCTCGGGGCACTTGGGGTTCTGCTCCTGGCTGGCGGCTTGCGTCTGCCGAGGAACATCGTGCTGCTGGTCACCCAATTCGCCTGCGTCGCGGCGTGCAGCCGTTTCGCAGGAATCAGCCATGACCTACAATTCGCCACGCTGGTCGTTCTCGCATCACTGTGTCTGACATTTCTGACGGTGGCGGCGGCGGGACGTTGGTGGACCAGTGCGTGACAGTCCGGCGGCGAGATGGATGATCCGGTTTGCTGATCCATTGGTGTCAGGTGGCGCGTGGCTGCCGATGATGAGGGCGAGCTCGAGAAGAGCGGACCCAGTCGGCGGACCGTGTTGCGTGCCGGGGCTCTCGGCGTCGCCGCGTGGTCGGTGCCGACCATTCGCCCGATCGCGCGGACGGCCATGCCCGGAAGCAAGCCGCCGACGAACTCCACGACCAGGTCCGGCAGCGACTCCAGTTCCACATCGACGGACTCGAGCACCGATCAGTCGAGCTCCGCGCTCGAAGGCGACACATCGCAGAGCACGATCACGGGCGACGAGACGCCGACCGTTCCCGGCTACAGCCCGACGCAGGTGGACAAGCTCGAGGTCAGCGACCCAGCCAAGCCCGTCGACGGCAACCCGAACTTCACCGGCTGAGGTCTGACGGCCGGGCGGACGTTTACCTACACACCACGAGCCCTTCACGCCTCGTTCAACTAGGCGTCAACGAGCGCTCTTACTGTCCGTGATCATGCACGACCTACCTGCAGTGCATGCGGTCACGCCGTCGGCGCCGCGCTGGGTGCGCGCGGTGTCTCTCGTGAGGATTGCCTGAAGCTGCACAGGCTCGGGCTTGCGGTGCATCCATGACAGCAGGACTCGACGGGTTTCCTGACGCGTCGGATTCGCTCGGACGCGTGCTGTTCGTGAGCGCGGACTCGTCGTGGACGTCGACCGTGACCGACCTGCTCGACGTGTGAGGGCTACGAGTCGGTCGTGTGTCCGCTTGGCGCGCTCGCCGTCGAGCACCTACTCGAGACGGCCCCGGACATGGTGCTGCTCGATCTGGCCCTGCCGGACCGGTACGGCATGACCGTGTGCACCCTGCTCCGAACCCGAAGCTCGACCCCGATCCTCGCGGTCGGCGATCGTCGTGGGCGACGCGTCGCGACGAACAGCTCGTACGGGCGCTCTCGGCCGGTGCCGACGTGTTCGTTGCCAAGGGGATCAGCAATCGCGAGCTGCTCGCGCGTGTCCGGGCGCTCTGATGCGCCGTGCCGCTTCGACCGTCCGGTTGGCCGACGACGACGTTCTGCAGGTCGGGACTGCTCGAACTCGACCGCGACGGCTCGTGTGGTGCGCTTCGCAGGGCCGGAACGTCGCGATGACGAGACGCGAGTTCGAGCTGCTCGAGGTGCTCATGACGCGGCCGGGGAGCGTGGTGTCGACGGAGCGACCTCCTCGACTCGATGTGGGGAGCGAGGCGCGACCCGCACGCGCTCAACGTCCACGTTCGCCGTCTTCGCGCCAAGCTCGAGGCCGTCGACCCGGTCCGTCGGATCGAAACCGTACGGGGCGTCGGGTTCAGGTTCGTCGTCGATGCTGAGGAACCCGAGGCCGAGTCGGCGGTGTCGGTGTGAGCGTGTCGGACAGGTCTGCACCGGCTCGGGCCGACGTCCGCGACGACTCGACCATCGCGGTCTTCGGCTCGTCCGGAGACGACGATGGCCTCCCCCCGACACCTGACGACGATCAGCCCAAGCCGAAGCGGCGGCAGATCGCGGCGGTTCGGGGCGCCGGCGACAACTTGTTCCGCACCGGATCGTGGGCCGCGGGGCTCAGTGTCCTGGCGATCATGGTCCTCGTCGGCGGGTTCCTGCTGTGGCTGTCGATTCCCGCGCTGCGCGCCACCGGCCTGTCGTTCCTGACGACGGCCGAGTGGCAGCCCGACGTGCACCACTTCGGCATCGCCGCCGTGCTGACGTTCACGATCCTGATCGCGCTGGTCGCGCTCATCGTCGCGGTCCCGCTCGCGCTCGGCACCGCGCTGTTCATCTCCGAGGTCGTGCCGCGGCCGTTCAAGCAGACCGCGATCTCGCTCGTCGATCTGATGGCAGCGGTACCGAGCGTGGTCTACGGGATGTGGGGTCGAGTCATTCTCCAAGACCACGCCATCGGTGTCTCACGCTTCCTGGCGACGTGGTTCTCGTGGATTCCCGTTGTTCAAGGTCGACGGCGCTGACCCGCACAACCCGCTCGGTTCCGCGACCGTCTACACCGCGTCGACCTTCATCGCGGGCTTGGTCGTCGCACTCATGGTCATCCCGATCACGTGCTCCATCATGCGAGAGGTCTTCTCGCAAGCGCCCAGCGGTGAGCGCGAGGGCGCCTACGCGTTGGGCGCAACCCGTTGGGGGATGATCCGAGCGGTGGTTCTGCCGTTCGGCAAGGGCGGCATGATCGGCGCCGTCATGCTCGGCCTGGGTCGAGCGCTCGGCGAGACGGTTGCCGTCTACCTCATCATCTCGCCGGTCTTCAACATCAACTTCCACATCCTGCAGTCGGGGTCGAACTCGGTATCGAGCCTCATCGTGCTGCGCCAGGGTGACGCGTCCGGGTTCGGACGATCGGCCCTGCTCGCCGCGGGACTCGCCTTGTTCGTGATCACGTTGCTCGTGAACTTCACCGCGTCGTCGATCGTGGCTCGCAGCCGATCCGGCGCGCAGAGCGAGGCATGAGATGAGCGCTGTCGCCCCGCCGGAAGTGGAGATCGATCTTCGGGATCACGTCGAAGCGAAGCCGCCGCTCAGGTCGCGTCGCATCGGAGGCATCCCGGCGGGCGATGTCCGGAACCTCATCGGCGCCGCCATCACGTCGCTGACGGTGACGCGCTCTGCTCTTCGGTCAGCTCGCACCGTTCTCCGGGGCGATCGGCTTCGCCGTCGTCGCGTTCGTCATATTCCTCGCGGCCTACGCCACGTTGGTGTTCCTCGTCGAAGACGGCCCCGCGGTGCCGGACAAGGTCATGACCGCGCTGTTCTACTCGGCAACGTTCGTGACCTTCGGTGCGCTGGCGTTCGTGATCCTCAGCACGTTGTGGAAGGGCCACGACGCCCTGCTCCACATCAACTTCTTCACCCAGGACATGTCGAACGCGGGTCCGCTCGACCCCGTGACGGTCGGCGGGATCAAGCACGCGTTCATCGGGACGCTGTGGATCACCGGCATCGCGCTCGCGATCACCGTGCCCACTCGGCCTCGCCGCGGCCGTCTATCTGACAGAGATCGGCGGCAGGTTCTCGGGATTCGTCCGCACGCTCGTGGACGCGATGACCGCGCTGCCGTCCATCGTCGCGGGCTTGTTCATCTACTCCACGTTCGTGCTCGCGTTCGGTCAGTCGGGCCTCGCGGCCGGATTGGCCGTCAGCATCGTCATGCTGCCGATCATCATCCGCGCGTCTGACGTCGTGCTGCGACTCGTCCCCGGAAACCTTCGCGAGGCGTCGTCGGCAATGGGAGCAGAGCAGTGGCGCACTGTGCGCTACGTCGTGCTCCCCACCGCGCGCTCTGGCCTGACCACCGCCGTCATCCTCGGCATGGCCCGAGGCATCGGTGAGACAGCGCCGGTCCTGCTGACTGCCGGTTTCACCGCGAGCACCAACACCGATCCCCTTCACGGCCCGATGGTGTCGCTGCCGCTCTTCGCCTTCACGGCCATCTTCAACTCGAGCCCCGCGATGCAGCAGCGCGGCTTCGCGGCCGCGTGCTTCCTGCTCCTCGTGGTGCTCGTGCTCTTCGTCATCGCGCGCATCATCGGAGGCAAGGGGCCTGGACATGTCTCGAAGCGCCAGGCGCGTCGCATCGAACGCCGATCCGCTCGGGACGTCGCGCGATTCGAGTCCCGCGCCGCACAGACGCCCGTGACCGCAGGAGGAACGAGTCTTTGAGAAACGTCCTGCTGTCCGCTGCGCGCGATCGCGCTCGTCGCGTGCGTCTTGATCGCGGTCCTCGCCGTCGCGCCACCGGCGTCGGCGGACAGCTACGTGCCGGTCTCCGGCGCAGGTTCGACGTGGTCGCAGAACGCCATTGACCAGTGGCGCCGCGATGTCCAGCAGTACGGGATGCGCATCAACTACGCGGGCAACGGCTCGTCGCAGGGCCGCCGACAGTTCCTCGACGGCACCGTCGACTTCGCTGCGTCCGACATCCCGTTCCAGTTCCATCCCGAAGACGGCTCGCCGCCGGAGAACCCGGCGCCCGGGAGTTACGCGTACATGCCGGTCACCGCCGGCGGAACCGTGTTCATGTACAACCTGACCATCGCCGGCCAGCGGGTGACGAACCTGCGGCTGTCCGGCGACAACGTCACGAAGATCTTCACCGGCGCCATCACCAACTGGAACGACCCGGCGATCGCGGCCGACAACCCTGGGCTCTCGCTCCCGGCCAAGACGATCGTGCCGGTCGTGCGCTCCGACGGCTCGGGCTCCACCGCGCAGTTCACGCGCCTGGATGATCAGCCAGCACGGGGCACTGTGGAACGCGTACTGCCATCAGAGCGGGCGTTCGGCGTGCGGCGAGACCTCGTACTACCCGACGGTGTCGGGGATGATCGCGCAGGCCGGCGACCTGGGTGTCGCCGGCTACGTCTCGCAGAGCTACGCCGACGGTGCCATCGGCTACGTGAACTACTCGTATGCCCTCAACGCCGGTTTCCCGGTGGCCAAGGTCCTCAACGCGGCCGGCTTCTACACGGAGCCGACGCCGGACAACGTGGCGGTGTCGCTGCTGCAAGCGCAGATCAACACGGATGCGTCGTCGCAGGACTACCTGACCCAGAAGCTCGACGGCGTCTACACCGACCCTGACCCGCGGACCTATCCGTTGTCGTCGTACTCGTACATGATCCTGCCCACCGTCGTGCAGGGGCAGTTCAGCGAGGCGAAGGGAAAGACCCTCGGCGCGTTCTCGTACTACGCGATGTGCCAGGGCCAGCAGGAGGCCGCATCGCTCGGTTACTCACCGATGCCGATCAACCTCGTGCAAGCGAGCTTCGACCAGATTCGCAAGATCCCCGGGGTGGTCGTCCAGAACATCACGGTCAAGGACTGCAACAACCCCACCTTCTCGCCTGACGGAACCAACCTGCTCGCCGACAACGCGCCGTTCCCGCAGGATTGCGACAAGCAGGGTCCGATCCAGTGCGCGACCGGCACCGGCGGCGCGGCCAGCCAGTCCACGCCCACCAACGGCGGAGGGGGCGGCTCCGGAGGGGGCGGCGGCGGCGGCGACGGGCGGCGCTCAGCAGGCCGCCGCAGGCGCGGGCGGCGGCGATTCACCGCAAGCGGCGGGAGCTACCACTGCGACGGTGTGTGACGCGGACACCGGGCAGTGCACATCGGACGGTGGGGCGGCGGCCGGAAGCGGTTCGACCGGCCAGGCGCGCGCGCTTCCGCAGACGCTCGCGGCAGCGAGAGGGTGGGGCGCAACGCAGACGCTCATGCTGCTCGCGCTGCTGCTCACCCTCGCGCTCGTCGCTCGGGCCCGGGATCACAAGCAGATATCTCGAGAGCAGGAAACCGAAGTGACCTTGCGAGCTCGAATGAGCACCAGTCGCCGTCGCCGCGTCCGCCGTGGACTGCGTTACGTGAGCGGCGTGGCGATCGCGTTGACCGCGGTGATCCTGTTCACGTCTGCGCTGGCCCCGACTGCGTCGGCAACGGAGCCCCTTGCGGGCACCGCCGGCGTCGACACGTCGTTGCCCCCGACGTCGTCGGCGGTGACGGTGTCCGGTCGCGGCGCGTTCAGTGGTCTCGAGGTCTCGGTGAACCAGACCGCGAATCTGACGAACCAAGCCGTCTCCGTGACGTGGTCAGGCGCGGCACCGTCATCGAGCGTGTCGCAGAACTTCCTGCAGATCTTCCAGTGCTGGGGCGACGACGACGGCACCAATCCCGACAACCCTGGGCCTCCACCCGAGAAGTGCGAGTTCGGCGGACAACCGTTCACCGGCAACCTGGCCGCGAAGTTGCCCGCTGACGTCGCGGTCTCCAATGAGTTCACGCGCGCCATCGGTCAGGCCAGCTGGCCCGGCTTCGATCCGGCACAAGGTGTGTTCGATTCGCAGACCGGGAAGGTGTGGAAGCCGTTCACGGCCGTCGACGGCACGCAGGTCGACGAGCAGCTGAAAGTCATCTCCTCGAATTCGAACGGCGTCAGTGTCGCGTGGCAGAACCCGTACTTCGACTTCAACTCGACCAACGAGATCCCGTTCGGCCGCACGTACCTGAACGGCACCGGGTCGGAGCTGTTCCAGCTCGACACCGGCCTCGAGGCGCCCGGACTCGGATGTGGGCAAGCGGTCGAGGTGCACAGCGACGGCTCGAAGACCATTCCCAAGTGCTGGCTCGTCGTCGTTCCGCGTCGAGGGCCGGCCGACGAGAACCCGCTAGGCGTGGACCCGAACCGCGTGATCACGTCGCCCCTCGCGCCCAACTGCGTGGCAGAACCGGATCGCGATCCCGCTCCAGTTCAACCCCGTCGACTCGTCGTGCGCCATCGGCGCGAACGAGCGTCGGTTGGTGGGCAGCGAACTGGCCACCACCGCGGTCACGAACTGGCAGCCCACGCTGTGCGCCGCGCCCGGCTCTCCGCCGTACGCCTATGGATCGATCAGTGACGACCAGGCCCGCCAGCAGCTCCTCAACGACGCTCCCGGCGCGCCGGGGATGGCGGTGGTCTCTCGACCGGTCGACCCGACCGCGAGCTCTGATCCGGTTGTGTACGCGCCGCTGACGTTGTCCGGGCTGACGATCGGGTTCAACGTCGAACGACGGCCGACCGACCCCAACGGAGATGTACGCGACCCCGACGAAGTGCCGCTCTCCGGCGTGCGCGTCGCGCACATCAACCTCACGCCCAGGCTCGTGGCCAAGCTGCTGACGCAGTCGTACACCGGGCAGTTCTTCGACCTGAACGCGTCGAAAGCGCCACCGAGCTACGCGTGGTTGGCAGCCAATCCGTCTCAGATCACCCTCGACCCCGACTTCGTCCAGTTCAACCCGGAGTTCCAGGACGTCTTCGTGGGCAGCATCCGCACAGCCTCGGGCGCGGTTGTCGAGGCATCGACGTCCGATGCGGCCGTCGCCCTCTGGCAGTGGGTACTCGCAGATCCTGAGGCGAGCGCGTGGCTCGCCGGCACACCCGATCCGTGGGGAATGCACGTCAATCCGCTGTACAGCACGAACGCCTCGGTGAATCCGTCGGGCGTGCCGTTCGCACCCACACCGCCGAATTCGTTCCCGAGGAACGACCCGTACTGCTACCAGGACTCGGCCGTTGTCGGGAACCCGCCACAGCCTGTACGCCCGTTGTGCATGCTCGATACGCAGCCGCTCTCGCTCAGCATGCAAACCGCCGCGCAGACGACCCGCACCGCGAACGACGGCGCGAAGCTCGAGCTCGATGCGTTCGCGAACTCTGCCGCGACGGCGTGGATCGCTGAGGGGCCAGAACAACAGGGCAGCCGTGCCATGTTCTCCGTCACCGACACGGCCTCAGCCGCACGCTACGGGCTGCAGACAGCGAGCCTGAGCAGCGCCGGCGACGACGGCGCCGGCCGAGCCTTCGTCGCGCCCGACCAGGCCGGCTTGGTCGCCGGAGAGAGCGCCATGGCGCAATCGCAGGTCGACGGTGTGCTCCAACCGGATCCCGGCGCCGCGACCGCCGGCGCGTACCCACTGACGCTCCTCACCTATGCCGCCGTGTCGCCCGGTCGCCTGGATCAAGCGGCGCGCAACGACTACGCCGCGTTCATCGAGTACGCGGCCGGGCCCGGCCAGCAACCCGGTCTCCAGTTCGGGAACCTTCCCCCCGGCTACGCGCCGCTGCCGGCTGCGCTTCAGTCGGAGGCACGTGACGCGGCGGCGGAGATCCGCGCGGGCGGACCGGCGGGCGGTGGTTCAGGCACGTCGACCTCGAACCCCGAGACAGGGCCGAGCGCGATTGGCAACAGCCCGAGCGGTCGTGCTCTGGCGGCGACACGCAACACGACGGCTGCCGCCGCCGCAGCAGCCGGCCCCGCGAATGCCCAGAGCCCTGCGAACCCCACCCCCGCCAGTGCCACGTCTTCGACGCCGAACGAGACCGTGGGACTCGTCCGGTACCTGCTGCCGGCGATCGTCGCGGTCGGGCTCCTTGCGAACCTCGGTGCGATGGCGCTCAACGAACCGAAGAAGAAGGCGCGACGCCTTCGACCGCCTCCTACTTCAGCGTTGTGAGCGGCAGCGTCACGAGGCCCGTCGTTGTCCGGTCGGGTGTGCCCTGTCTGACGTCTTGGTGAAGCACGGGAGAACGTTGCCGTCCTTTGCTGGCTGCTGAGGCGTGGCTCTCGGATACTCCCCCTGGGGCGGAAGGTGACTTCTTCGGGCCCGAACGCATGACGCAAACGATCACGACGAGATGCTCGCAAAGGAGCGCGATTCACTCATGAAGAGATTTTGGTTGAGGAGGGTGGGGCGGTTGGCGGGGCTGGTTGTTTTCGTGTCGACGGCGTTGTTGGTGGTGGGTGGGGGGAGTGGGCCTGTGCCTGCGGGTGCGGATCCGGCGTCGGCGTCGAGTTATGTGGGGGTGGGGTCGGACACGATTCAGGATGTGGTTGACGCGTTGGCTGGTACGTCGCCGTATCCGGGTTGCGATTTGACGGGCGGGTCGGATTACTACGTTCCGTTGCACAGCAGCACGGCGACGGGGAGCAAGACGTTGTCGTCGTTCGATGCGATCCCGTGTGGTGGTTCGTCGGCGGCGCCGGGTTGTATCACGTCCAAGCTTGGCGGTCCGAGCTTTGACCGGCCGAATGGTTCCGGGAACGGGATCGCGGCGTTGAGTCATGCGGTGGACCCGAATCCGGCGAACAACACGTGGCAGGCGTCGGTGAACTCGTGCACTGGTGCGCTGGTCAATGTGGCCGGTCAGATCGATTTTGCTCGGTCGTCGCGTGGGCCGAACAACACGTCGACGAGCGCGTTGACGTACATCCCGTTCTCTCGTGACGGTTTGAGCTACGCGTACGTTCAGCACGGCACGCAGGACATTTCGCATCTGACCACGGCACAGCTCACGGCGTTGTACAGCAGCGCCAGCGGCACGATCAGTGTTGGTGGTGACACGGTGCGGGCGTGTCTGGCCAACACGGGGTCGGGGACGACGGGGTTCTGGCTTCCCGCCATCGGTGTGACACAGACCCAAGCGGTGACGGCGGCGACGGCGGCGTGCGGTTTCGTGGCGCCTGGTGTGGAGGAGAACGGTGGCGATTCGTTCTTGGCGCAGGCCAACTCGATCAACAACACCGATGACTTCGTGATCGACTTCTCGGCTGGTAGTTGGATCTCCCAGGCCAACGCGGTGGCTTTGGATCGGTCGTCCGCGGCTCGCTCGGCGGGTGTCGATCTCGGCAACCCCGACCAGATCGGTGGTGTCGGGGCCAAGCCGTATACGGGGACGCCGGGCACCGAGGTCCCCAACGCGACGTACTACAACTTCACCAGCGGCTCGACGTTGGGTACTTATGGCCGCAACCTGTATGTGGTCGTCCCGACCGCCAAGATCGGTATCACCGGTGACGCCGGGCTGAAGAGCTTGTTCGTCGGCGGTTCCGCGGCGATCTGCGGGACCGGTGTCGGATCGATCCAAGCGCGGATCAACACGTTCGGGTTCTTGACCCTCAACGGGGTTGTCGGCACGTGCGGTGCGACCACCCTCACCGGCGCGTTGTACAGCTGACCATCAGCCCGACACGGTCGACGCCGCCGCTCATCGTGGTGGGGCGTCGACCGTACGGCCATCCGATCCGCGCACGATCATCAAGGAAGGAAACCTTCGTATGAAACGGAAGCCTCGAAGCATCGCCAGTAGAGCGATCGCGGTGGGCTTGCTCGTGCTCACCGCAGTGGTGGTGGGCATGGCGCCGGCGGCATCAGCTGCCGGCGTGCCTGCGGGCAGCGCTGTCACGACCAATCCAGGCACCAACGCACCCCTGTTGTCGGGTGGGTCGGCAACGAACTGGACACTGGATCTCCCTGCTCAAGCCGCCTGCTCAGGCGACACGACGCATCAGGGCTACCACGTGTACAGCTTCATCGTCCCTGTCGCCACCGATGTGGGCACGCTGACGTTCAACCCGTCGACCGGTCCGAGCTCAGGGTTCCCGCTCGTCGACACGACGGGAAGCGCGTACCTCGCAGCGAACACCGCAACGACCACGGGCCAGGTCATCCAGATCCCGAACTTCAACTTCAACCTGTTCGCGACGACCAGCATGGGTGGCACGAAACTCGTGCTCGCGCCTGGCACGTACAAGGGCGGCCTCGCTTGTGCGGACTCATCCGGTAACGGAGACAGGTACTGGCAGACGATCTTCACCTTCACCGCCAACGGGGGCGATCCCAACGGCGAAGTGTGGACGAGTCAGCCAGATCATGGTGTGGTGCAGACGCCTGGCTGTAACGCGGGAACGACGCCTGGTGGCCAGATCAGCCAGTACCCGGCGTGGGGTGGGACGCAGAGTGGTTTCAAGGTGGCTTGCATCTTCCAATCGGAAACGCACACACCGCCCTCGAACAACGAGGTGTCGTCGAACTTCACGTACCACGACTTCCCGAACGCGCTGTACCACAACGGTGCCGCTCGCTCGGTTTCGCCGAACGGCAACGTGGCAAGTGGTGCGACCACCTTCACCCTTGGTGATTTCACGGGCACCTCGGCGTTCGTGAACCGGTCGATCGCGGGTCCCGGCATCGCGCCGCGCACCTTCGTGAAGTCGATCAGTGGTGCGGGTCTCGTGACGCTCAACCTGCCCACCAACGCGGCGATGACGTCCGCGACGGTGCTGACGATCGACAACTCGATCGCTCGGTCCGTCGCTGACGCAGGCGAGACCAACGGTGGGACCGTCATCAGCTCGGCGACGGGTAACTGCACCGCTGCTGACAACACCCTCAGCGTCTCGGGCACGGACATTCCGCTCGGCACGACCGTCAGCTCCTGCAACGGCACCGGTTGGAACATCTCCCACCCCGCCACGCACACCGGCGCTGCCCAGGTCATCACGATCGGCGGCACGATCCAGTCGACCGACGTCCGTGAGGTCACGGACGCAACGTTCACGGCGGCCCACACGGTCAACTCGACGTCGATGAAGTTCAAGACGCCGGACGACATCGGCCTCAAGATCAGCAGCTTCGGGGCGAACGCGATCCCGCAGCCCTGCTACATCACGGCCGTTGCCGGTGCCAATGCCACGGTGTCCTGCACCTTGACGGTCGATACGCCGGCGCTTCACCGCACCGACGTTGGTGACCCGACGGCAACGGCTCCGGCCACTGGTGACACCGTCATGACGCAGGCGACGCAGCTCGCCCTCGACCCGTCGCTGGTCCCTGGCTCAGCCGCCTGCACCAAAGACGTGGCCTCAGGCTTCTCGATCGCCGGCAAGTGGGCCAACCCGGGCAGCTTCACCATCAACCTGCTGGCGACCCAGCCTGCAGGCACCAAGGCTGTTGGTGAGATCCTGTTCCCGACCCCGGTCGGCCTGAACTACGGCGCCTTCGTCGTCGAGCGTGGCGCACTCACCTCGGGTGACCCCGACGGTGCAGCGCACTACGACGTGATCTTCCCGAACGTCCCGACTGCTTCGGCGCTCTGCGCGAGTCAGACGTCGCCGGGTCTGGGCTTTGCGATCACGCTGCAGGCAACGACCCTGACGGCCGCGACGATCCCGACTGGTGTCGGTCGTCCCGGAACGTCTCAGGTCCGTGCGATCAAGGACGATGCCGAAGCCGGTTCGACGGGTGCGGCGACCTTGGTTGACAACGCCAACAACGCGTGGACGGGCTCAGCATTCACCCGTCTGTGCATCGTTCCGGCAGGCAAGCCGACCATCAACTTCCAGTGCGGTACAGGCTGACCTCGTCGAAGTCAGTCTCTCGAAGTCACAACCTTGTAGTTCTGGCAGTGGGATGGGTCCTCGCGACCCATCCCACTGCGGCCCTGATCAGTCGTGGCCGGCGGATGGAATTGGTGGCCGGTTGGTGAAGCAGCGGAAAACGTTGCCGTCCTTCGCTCGCTGTGGGAGCGGGGGTCGCTCGATACTCCACTTCGCGTAACTCGACTCCGATCGGAATCGTCCCTCCTATGTGGAAGCCTCGAAGGTTCGCCGCTCGAGCGGTTGCAGTGCAGGTGCTGGCACTCGCCGTCGTCGTGCTCGGGGGCTTGGCGCCGGTGGCCTCCGCGGCCGGCAGCCGCGCCGGCGACGCCATCCCGACCAACGTGGCGACCAGCGGCACAGTGCGGTCCGGCGGGCCCTCGACGCCATTCACCTTGAGCCTGCCATCTGGGGCCGCCTGCTCGGGCGACACCGCGACGCACGGATTCCACGTGTACAGCTTCATCGTCCCGTCCAACATCGACGTCGGGGCCCTGACGTTCAACCCGTCGACCGGGCCGAGCCAAGGATTGCCGCTTGTCGACATCACCGGTAGTGCGTACATGGCTGCCAACACCGCCAGTACCACGGGTCAGATCGTGCAGGTCCCGACGTTCGACTTCAACCTGTTCGCGACCACGGATCAGGGCGGCACGAAGGTCGCGCTGCCGCCCGGTGACTACAAGGTCGGGCTCGCGTGTGCGAACACGGTGGGTCAAGGCGACAAGTACTGGGACGCAAGCTTCAGCTTCACGGCCAATGGCAGCAATCCCAACGGCGAAGTGTGGACGACGAGCGCTCCCGCGAAGTCCGGTGGCGGGAACGGTCTGGCGCTGCCCGTTGCTGCTGTCGCCCTCGTGGGACTCGGATTCCTCGCTTATCGCCGCCGTCAGAGGAGGACCGTGTCTGCGGCTTGATCGAAACGCCATTGCATCCCCAGAGGTGGCCGGGGCGCCAACGGCGCTCCGGCCATCGGCGTGCTCGACTTTCAGACGATCGACGTGAAAGGCAACCAGATGTCCGTTGTGCGGCGAGACCACAAGCGAGCTCTCCATCACGTGGTCGCCGTGATGGTCGGATGCGTCGTCGCGGCCTTCTTCCTGTTCGGGACGACGAACGCCGGCGCGGACGGCACCAGCGGCGGAGCCGCGGTGCCAACCGATCCCGGCGACAACTTGCCGCTCACAACTGGCGGGTCGGCCACGTCGTGGACCCTCAACCTGCCTGCGCAGGCGGCGTGCTCGGGTGACACGGCGTCCGGCGGATTCCACGTCTACAGCTACGTCGTTCCGTCCTCGGTCGACCCAGCGACACTCACCTTCAACCCGTCGACCGGACCGAGCAGTGGGAACCCGCTGGTCGATACCACTGGCACCGCCTACATGGCCGCGAACACCGCGACGGTCACGGGTCAGGTCATCCAGGTCCCGAACTTCAATTGGAGTCTCTTCGCCACCACCGACCAAGGCGGCACGAAGCTCGTGCTCGCGCCGGGCGGCTACAACGTCGGTCTCGCCTGTGCGACCACGACCGGTCAAGGCGACAAGTTCTGGAACGCAGCGGTGACGTTCACCGCGAGCGCCTCCGATCCCGACGGTGAGACCTGGGCCACTGGGACGGACACCTCCTCGTCCTCGTCCTCGTCCTCGTCGTCTTCGTCTTCGTCTTCGAGCTCGGACCCGAGTTCGGCCTCGAGTTCGTCGTCGTCGTCGTCTTCGTCGTCGTCGTCGTCTGACAGCACGACGACAACGACGCTCGCGGGGACGTCGCCGACCAACGGCGGGTCAACAACCGGGTCGGGAGACCCGTCGGTTCTCGCGGAGAGCACGACGAACGTCGCACCGCTCGCGCGAACCGGCGCACACGTGGCGCCGTCGGCGGTGATCGGCGGCATGCTCACGTACCTCGGGATCATCGTGATCCTCTTGGCGCGGCGCCGCCGGCACGCGTGGACGCGCATGTGACAGTCACCGAGGCGCCCCCCAGCTACCGCGAAACCGAATCGGAACCTCCTGGCGCGTCGGACACCGGCGCGCCAGCCGAAGGCGGCGGGCGCCCGCCATCGCCCGGTGCCGCACGCAGCGTGGCCGGAACCGCCATGGTCGTACTCACCCTCATGGCTGCGGCTCTCGTCGTGCATCTCGTCGTGCTGAGCGCGCTCCACCATCGATCCGCGCAACAGCGCGCCTACGACCTCTTCCGCTACGAGCTCGCGCAGGGGACCGCGCCCCTCGGCCAGACGGACCGGGCCGGCCACCTCCTCGAGCTCGGCACGCCGGTCGCGCTCGTCGAGATCCCCTCGTTGCACGTTCACGAGGTCGTGGGCGAGGGAACCACGAGCGAAGTGCTGATGGACGGCCCAGGGCACCGTCGAGACACGCCGCTGCCCGGACAGGTCGGGACGTCGGTGATCTTTGGTCGTGCTGCCGCCTACGGCGGTCCGTTCAAGCATCTTCACGAGCTTCGGAACGGTGACACGATCAAGGTCACGACGGGTCAGGGAGTCTCGACGTTCACCGTGATCGACAAGCGGGAAGGTGGCGATCCGGCGCCGCCCCCGGTCGCGCAGGGGAAAGGGCGCGTCGTGCTCGAGACCGCCACTGGCCTCCCGTTCGTTCCGGGCGGTGTCCTCCGTGTCGACGCCGATCTGCAAACGCAGACGTTCACGACACCGCCGAGCGTGATCCCGTCGTCGCTGCTGCCGGCCGCCGAGCAACCGCTCGGCACCGACACCAGCACGTTGTGGGCGCTGGTGCTCTGGCTCGAAGCGCTCGTGGTCGTTGCCATCGCCATCGTCTGGTCCTGGCATCGATGGGGCCACCAGCAGACATGGATCGTCCTCGTGCCACTCGCCGTTCTCGTCTCGGTGTACGTCGTGGACGAGTTCATGCGACTGCTGCCCAACCTGTCATGAAGTCGTTGCCAACCAGTGAGGAAGTTCGATGAGCGCGCTCGCCGATCCCCCCGTTCCGCCCACCGCGGACACGCTCGATACCGCGATCGTGAGGGAGCAACGACCCGGCGCGTTGGTCGCTCGGGAGGTCTCGGCCTGGTTCGGTGATCACTACGTGCTCGACCGGGTAACGCTGTCGATGCAGGCGGGAGCAGTCACGGCGCTCATCGGTCCGTCCGGCTGCGGCAAGTCCACGTTCCTGCGGATCCTGAACCGGATGCACGAGATGATCCCCGGTGCGGCGCTTGCCGGCGAGGTACTGCTTGACGGTGCGGACATCTACGACGTCCGGCGCAAGGTGATCGACGCTCGCCGGCAGATCGGGATGGTGTTCCAGAAGCCCAATCCGTTTCCCGCGATGTCGATCTACGACAACACGGTCGCCGGTCTGCGGCTGACCGGCACGCGAGTGGATCGAAGCACGAAGGACGGCCTGGTCGAGGAGTGCCTCACGAAGGCGGGTCTCTGGAAAGAGGTACGCGACCGGTTGCGGCAACCCGGCGGCGCACTGTCCGGGGGACAGCAGCAGCGGCTCTGCATCGCGCGGGCGCTCGCTGTTCATCCGCGTGTGCTGCTGATGGACGAGCCGTGCTCTGCCCTCGACCCGACCTCGACGCGACGAATCGAGGCCACGATCTCCGAGCTCGTTGCCGATGTCACGATCGTCATCGTCACGCACAACATGCAGCAGGCCGCTCGGGTGTCGGATCGATGCGCCTTCTTCCTCGCGGAGCAGAACACGCCCGGAGTGATCGTGGAGCAGGGGCCGACCGACCGGATGTTCGAGGCCCCGTCGGACCCGCGCACCATGGACTACGTGATGGGCCGCTTCGGCTGACCCTGCGGATCACCGGTACTCGGCCAGATGAGACACTGGAGGAACAGCTCAGTGCCCTGAGGGAGGAGATCGAGACGGCTGGGCATCCTTCGATCGTCTGCGGGCTGCCGTCGCTGCTCGACAGACGGGACGAGCATGGGGTCAGTGGTTGAACGTCCGCATCGGTCCGTTCGAAGCCCTCGACCATGTGTTCGCGGTCGAGGCACCGGCGGCTCTTGCCGCGGAGGTCGAGCCGTTGCTCGACTCGCTTCGTCCCGTCGGCGCCCCGCGCGGGGCCATGGTCACGTACCGGCTCGAGCGAGTCGACGGCTTCGAGGAGTACTCGCTGCGGCGAGCCGACGAGCCGCTCGGGAGCATCACCGGCGCGCACATGGCCGTCGAGCTCCTGTTCTGGGCGATCGACGATGCCGCAGTGCGACAATCCGACCGCTTCCTGCTGTTGCACGCTGCAGCCGCAGAACGCGACGGATTGGCCGTGATCATCCCGGGCGCGGCGGGTGCAGGAAAAACCACGGTGGTGGGTTCACTCGCGACCCGCGGGTGGCGATATGTCACGGACGAGATCACTGCAATCGATCCGGGCACAAGAGCGATTGCGCGGTATCCGCGCGCCGCAAAGGTGGAGTTGCCGGCGGCGGCCTTGTTAGGCCTCGCGGAGGCCGGCGCCGGCAACCCGCCTGAAGTCACTCGGGTCGCGTTCGCGCCCGGCGAACCGACCGGGGTCGCCATGGTCGTCGTTCCGTCGGTGCAACCGAGCGCGGATGTGTGTCTCGAGCGGTTGCGACCGGCGGCAGCGGTTGCCGCGCTGGCGTCGTCGGCATGGAACCTCACCCGACATCGACAGCGTGGCCTCGACGTGCTCGCGTCGATGGTGGAACACCCCTGCTACGCAGTGCAGCTCGGTGATCCCTTCGCTGTCGCGGAAGCGATCGATGTCGCGTTCGAGGAGCACTGCGCTGCCCCGCGGGACGCGTCGGGCGGATGACCGCTCGCTACCGCCGCGCCGAGCGGGTCGACTGGGTTGTCGTGGACGGTGAGGCAGTGCTGTTCGACAGCGCGACCGGCCAGCTCTTCGAGCTCGATCGTTGGGGGGCCTCCATCTGGACCGCACTCGACGGTGTGGACACGGTCGATGCGATCTGCGATGGGATCGCGTCGAGCGTCGATGCTCCCGCCGAGTCCATTCGCCGCGACGTGCTGCAGTTCTGCGCCAGGCTCTGCGATCAGGGGCTCATCGATGCCGCGGAGGGACGCTCCGACACCTGAAGGAAGCGCCGCGGGGGGCTACGGAAAGTGGTCGCCGAACCGATCGTCTGGCCCCGGCGAAGAACACGCCGCGTGAGAGTGCTGGTGGTCGCGGGTACCTTCTAGCCAAGACGAAGCGCTCGAGATACAGCTGCGGGCGGGACCACAGCAGCACCCATCTCTTGCCGCATCGGGATCGGCGGACTCGGAGGTACGGGATGCGTCAACCGTCGACGGAGCGTGAGCAGGAGGCTCGCCCCGTCCCGGCACGAACTTGCAGAACTTCACGCTACGTCCCGAATCCTGAGGTGCTGTGGCGGCGCACGGCGGGCAGTGTCGTCCTGCTCCCGCCAGGAGGAGACCCGACCGAGCTGATCGGTCCGGCGGCGAGCGTCTGGGATCGCGTGGTCACACCGGGCGACGAGCCATCGACCGACGTGATCGACCTCATGGTGGTCGAGCAGATCGTCGACGCCCTGGTCGAGATGGAAGTGGTGGTGGCTTCGTGAGCGTCGACTCGACGGCGCGTGCGATCGCGGCCTGGGGCATCTCTGAATCCGGTCGTCGAGATCGGCAGCCGGTGGCCGTCGCGCCGGACGACTGGGCCCAGCTCGTGTACACGGTGCGTGAAGAGCGCCTCGAGGGACCCTTCGCATCGATGATCGAGGGGGGCGGTCTGCTGGTCTCCGACGCGCAGCACGACGAGGCCGAACGGATCCACGTCGAGGCGATGGCGCTCGCGGTGCGCATCGACGACCTCGTGCGCACGATCGCGACGGCCTTCGCGGAAGCCGGCTTGCGCATGCGGCTGCTGAAGGGCGCGGCGACGGCCCACTTGGACTACGTCGATCCCGCACTGCGCAGCTACGGCGATGCCGACCTGTTGGTGGAAACGCGCCACTACGAGTCCGCGTGCGACGTCTTGCGGGCGCTCGGGTTCACGCGGCGAAGCCCGGAGTTCACACCCGGGTTCGACAGCCGCTTCGCGAAGTCCGTCACGTTCGTGTCGAGCGACGGCCTCGAGATCGATCTGCACCGAACGATCGTGTACGGGCCGTTCTCGGTCGGGATCCCCGAGCGGGAGCTGTGGTGCCGCGGTCCGCTGCTGGACATCGGTGGCACCGCGGTCGAGGCCCTGGAGATCCACCGCCGCTTTGTCCATGCGTGCGTCCACACCGCCGTCGGCAACCGTGCGCCTCGCCTCACGTCGCTGCGGGACATCGCGATGATCGGTGCCGGTGGCATCGATCCCGACGAGATCGTGTCGATCGCGATGCGCTGGGACCTCGAGCCGGTGATCGCCCGCGCCGCGTCCCTCGTGCGCGCCCATCTCGGCGTCGAGCTCGACTGGTTGTCGCACCTCCGCAGCCGAGATCGAGACTTCAGGATGCGGTGCTCGCTCGACGAGCACGCGCCCTGGGCGTCGGCGACGATCGGGCTCCTCGTGGCGTTGCCGTCGTGGTCCGATCGCGCCGCGCTGGCACGCATGTTGTCCGCGTCGCTCCGAACGTACGGCGAACGTTCGGTGGGCACGCGCGTTCGTTCCTTCGTGAGCGCGAGTTGGCGCAGCGCGGCGCCACCCGCGTTGGCGAAGACGCGAAAGGAGTTGGCGCTGGGGTGATGCGGCGGTGGCGGGAAAAGCGAAGCGGTCTGCGCACGGTGGCGATCATCGTCGCCCTGTTCCTCGTCGGCGGGATGGCGTATCTGCTCTTGCCCGGAAGTTCGAGCGCGAGCGGTCAGTCCGATGGTTCCGCGCCCGGATCGTCGATCGTCGCGACCGCGAACACGGGCACGCTCGCCGTGTACGACCATCCCGGTGACACGCAGCTGTCGCTGACGCTTTCACCGCCCAAGCCGCTGGTTCCGATCGTCACGCTCGTCCGCCAGCGGCAGGCGCAATGGCTCCAGGTCCTGCTGCCCGTTCGTCCGAACGGCAGCGAAGGCTGGGTGCGCCGGTCCGATGTGGAGGAGACCATCGTGACGTACTCGGTCGCGGTCGACTTGAGCGACCATCATCTGGTCGTGCACAACGGTCGGTCGGTCGTGCTCGACACCAAGGTGGCGGTGGGCGCCCAGGCGACGCCAACCCCGTCCGGCCTCTTCTACCTGACCGAGTTGCTCTCGGTACCGGACCCGGCAGGACCGTACGGTCCGTATGCGTACGGGTTGTCAGGACACTCGCTCGTCCTCCAGAACTTCGCCGACGGGGACGGTCAGCTCGGACTGCACGGCACCGACCGGCCCGACCTGATCGGTGCCGACGCGACCCACGGTTGCGTCCGCCTGTCCAACAGCGACATCTCGAAGCTCGAGCCCTTGTTGCCGCTGGGCACGCCGGTCGACGTGGAGCCATGACCGCACCCCTCGACCTCCTCGACGCGATCGCGAAGCAGGAGGTCGAGCTCGCGCCGGGCATCCGCCACGTCGAGGTGTTCACGATGCACGGCTTGCTCACCGTGTTGTGGCACGGTCCCCGTGACGCCGAGCGGATCGTGGTCGCCTGCGGTGGCGCGATGGGTGGGCTGCTCGGCCCCGCCGGAGGTCTGTACCAAGAGCTCGGTGAGACCTTGGCGGCCGAGGGCATCGGAACCTTGCGAGTGGGCTACCGCAGACCGAACGACCTCGACCGCTGCACGATCGACCTGTGCGCGGCTGTCGATCTCGCGGCTCGGTCCGGGGCTCGCAAGGCCGTCACGATGGGACATTCCTTCGGCGGCGCGATCGCGGTGCGCACCGCGTGCGCGCTCGGTGATGCGGTCGCGGGCGTCGTGACGTTCGCGACCCAGTCGGCCGGATGCGAGGACGCGGAGGAGCTCGCCGGTCGCCCGCTGCTGCTGTTCCACGGGGACCGCGACGAGCTGTTGCCGCTGCAAGCGAGCGAGATGGTGCGCTTCATCGCCGGTGGCGGCGAGCTCGTCGTCCTGCCGAACGAGGGACACCTACTGAGCGGCGTCGGCGACTTGCTGCTCGAACGGGTGACCGAGTTCGTGCACGAGGTCCTCGGCGCCTGACGACCGCGCCGACCGTACGCTTGGGTCCTCATGGGAGCGCCTGCGGTCGTGTTGCTGTCGGGAGGGTTGGACTCCGCGACCGTCGCCGCGATCGCGGCCGCGGACGGGTTCGAGGTACACGCCCTGAGCTTCCGGTACGGGCAGCGCCACGCCGACGAGCTCGACGCCGCGACGAAGGTCGCCGCGCATCTCGGCGCGGTCGAGCACCGGGTCGTCGACATCGACCTGCGCGCTTTTGGCGGCTCGGCATTGACCGCGGACGTGCCGGTACCGAAGGGACGCGCGGTCGATGACGCAGATGACATCCCGATCACCTACGTGCCTGCGCGCAACACGATCTTCTTGTCGTTCGCGCTCGCGTTCGCGGAGGTGCTCGATTCGAGTGACGTCTTCATCGGGGTGAACGCGCTGGACTACAGCGGTTACCCGGACTGCCGGCCCGAGTTCGTCGCCGCGTTCGAGGCGATGGCGCACTTGGCGACCAAGGCTGGCGTCGAGGGGGCGCAGCATCTCCACATCCACGCCCCACTGATCGAGATGACCAAGGCCGACATCATCCGTCGGGGCACGGCACTGGGCGTCGACTTCGCCATGACGTTGAGCTGTTACGACCCGACTGCCGACGGCGCCGCGTGCGGCGGATGTGACGCGTGCCAGTTGCGGGCCCGTGGGTTCGCCGAAGCCGGCATCGCCGATCCCACGCGCTACGCAGACGGTGCGAACCGATGACGTACGTGGTGAAGGAGGTCTTCGCCACCCTGCAAGGGGAGGGTTGGCACACGGGGAGGGCCGCGGTGTTCTGCCGGTTCGCCGGCTGCAACCTGTGGACCGGCCGCGAAGGCAATCGCGCGTCAGCCGTGTGCCGGTTCTGCGACACGGACTTCGTCGGTACCGACGGCGAGGGCGGCGGGCAGTTCGCCGGCGCGGCCGCGCTCGCGGATCACGTCGAGCGGACATGGCCGGCCGTGTCGAGCGAAGGTCGTTTCGTCGTCTGCACCGGCGGTGAGCCGTTGCTTCAGCTCGACGGACCGCTGCTCGACGCGCTGCATGCACGACGGTTCACCGTTGCCATCGAGACCAACGGCACCCTGCCGATTCCCGCCGGCGTCGACTGGGTGTGCATGAGTCCGAAGGCGGAGGCCGACCTGGTCGTCGAGTCGGGTGACGAGTTGAAGCTCGTGTATCCACAGGCCGGCGGTCCGCCTGAGCGGTATGCATCTCTCGACTTCGCGCACTTCTTCCTTCAGCCGATGGACGGACCCGATCTCGCGGCCAACACCAGCGCGGCCATCGAGTACTGCCTCGCGCATCCGCAGTGGCGACTGAGCATGCAGACCCACAAATACCTCGGCATCCCGTGATGGAGATCTGGAAGGAGTTGTCCTTCGAGGCGGCGCACCGGCTGCCGGCCGTCGCGCCGGACCACAAGTGCGCGCGCCTGCACGGCCACTCCTTCCGCGTGGCCGTGTACGTCGAGGGCGAGCCGGGGGACGAGTCCGGATGGATCGTCGACTTCGCCGACATCGACGCCGCGTGTGCGCCGGTGGTCGATGCGCTCGACCACCGCTACCTCAACGAGATCGACGGACTCGACAATCCCACGAGCGAACGCATCGCCGTCTGGATCTGGGACCGCCTCGCCCCCGCGCTTGCCGGCCTCTCCCGCGTCGTCGTCCGCGAGACCTGCACCTCCGGCTGCGAATACCGCGGCCCCTGACCCGCCTGCTACGGGAGTTGGGCGGTGGCCTCGGTGACGATGCCGCCCCGAGTGTGTTGCGTGACCGTGACGCGCACGTGAAGTGGATCGGCGGCGCGGTGGACCTCCGCGGCGATGTCGGCGGCCAGTTGCTCACAGAACGCCGGACGATCACGGAACGACCACAAGTAAAGCTTCAGCGACTTCGACTCGATGCAACGGAGGTTCGGCTCGTAGTCGATCTCGACACTGGAGAAGTCCGGCTGCCCTGTGATCGGGCACACGGACGTCAACTCGTCCGAGGTGAACCGCACTCGCGTGCATGCTTCCGGCGCGGCGAACGTCTCGAGGTGGTCGACCGGACCGCGCACTTCGCGACCGAGGATCGTCAGCTCGTCGTCGGGATCGGTCACCGACGAGCGAGCGTAGCGACCTCGATCCGGCGACTCAGTCGCACCGCGTCGAGGAGTCGCCGGTCGTGGGTCACGAGGATGACGGTCCCCTCGAAGGTCTCGAGCGCCTGCTCGAGCTGCTCGATCGCGGGCAGGTCCAAGTGGTTCGTCGGCTCGTCGAGCACGAGGCAGTTCACCCCGCGGGCCATCAACAGGGCCAGCACCGCTCGTGTGCGTTCGCCGGGCGACAGCGAGGATGCGGGACGCGCGACATGGTCCGGTCCGAGGCCGAACTTGGCGAGCAGCGACCGGGCCTCCTGCTGCCGGGACAGCCCGCTGGCCCGCGCGAACGCATCGAGCGTCGACTCGGATCCGGACAACTGGTGGCGCGCCTGGTCGATCTCGCCCACCACGACGCCCGGGCCGAGCCACTGCGTGCCTGACTCGAGCGGGATTCGCCCGAGCAGCGCTCCGAGCAACGTCGTCTTGCCCGCGCCGTTCGGACCGAGCACCGCCACCCGCTCGGCCCAGCCGATCTCGAGGTCGAGCGGACCCAACACGAAGTCGCCACGCCGCACCACGGCATCGGACAGACGGGCGACCACCGCGCCGGATCGGGCCGCAGTCGCGATGTCGAGCCGCAGGTTCCATCCTTCCCACGGCTTGTCGACGACGTCGAGTCGATCGAGCGCCTTCTCGGTGACGCGTACCTTCGCCGCCTGCTTCTCGGTGCGGTTCAGGAAGAAGTCACGCTGCGCCTTGTCGTGGTCCTTCGGACGCTTGGTCAACTTGCGCGCGCCCTGCACCGCCCACTGCCGCTGCTCACGACCGCGGTCTTCGAGCGTGCGTCGCTTGTCGACATAGTCGGCGTAGGCCTCTTCGGCGTGCCGCCGCGCCGTCTCGCGCTCGTCGAGGTACGCCACCCAACCGCCCTCGAACAGGTTGCCTCGGTGCGTGCGCTCGTCGAGCTCGAGCACGCCGGTGATCGTCCGTTCGAGGAAGGCTCGGTCGTGCGACACGACCACCGCGCCGCCCGGAAGTCCGGTGAGGAAGTCCTCGAGCCGGGCGAGCCCGGCGAAGTCGAGGTCGTTGGTCGGCTCGTCGAGCACGAACACGTCGAACTGCGAGAGCAGGATCGCGGCCAGCGACGTCCGGGCGGCCTGCCCACCGGACAGCGTCGTCGTGTCCTGGTCGAGGAGCGCTTCTGACTGGCGGAGGTCCGCCCAGACCGGGCCGATGCGCGCGTCGAGATCGGCCGCACCGAGTGCCAGCCAGCGTGACAGGGCGAGGTCGTAGCGATGGTCCGCATCCGGCTCCGCCTCCGCGATCGCGGCAGTGGCGCGGTCGAGCTCGAGCTGCGCGGCGGTGACTCCCGTGCGCCGGGCCAGGAACGAACGCACCGTCTCACCCCGTCGGCGCTCGGGCTCCTGGGGCAGGTAGCCGACGGTGGCGGTCGGCGGCGCGAGCGTGACGGAACCTTTGTCGGGCACGAGCGTGCTTGCGAGCACCTTCAGCAGGGTGGACTTACCGGTCCCGTTCGGCGCGACGAGCCCGAGCCGATCGCGGGGCGCAACGACGAGATCGATCTCGTCGAGCACGAGATGGTCTCCGAACGAGACGCTGATGCCGCGAGCGACGAGGGTTGCTGACACGTCATCGATGGTGGCGGGCGGAGAGCCCGCCGCGCCAACGGTTAGCCGCCAGGCGGAGGAGCGGCCACACGCGGCCTGCGTGGCCGGGGAACGCAATTGGGAGCTGAAGACCGCTCGACGATGCGAGCGACGGAGCCGCCAGGCGGAGGAGCGGCCACACGCGGCCTGCGTGGCCGGGGAACGCAATTGGGGGCTGAAGACCGCTCGACGATGCGAGCGACGGAGCCGCCAGGCGGAGGAGCGGCCACACGCGGCCTGCGTGGCCGGGGAACGCAAGTCTACGAGTACAAGGCCTCGATCTCGGCCGCGAACTTGGCGTGGATGCCGCGGCGCTTGAGCTTCGACGTCGGCGTCAACTCCTCCGAGTCGGGCAGCCACTCGTTGCCCAGGATCCTGACCTTCTTCACCTGCTCGGTGTGGTTGAACGGGCGCATCGCCTCGGCTACGCCCCGCTCGATCTCGGCCACGATGCCGGGGTTCTCGGCCAGTTCGTCCAGCGATGCGTAGGCGACTTCGTGCGCCCCGGCCCATGCCTCCGCGGCTTCAGGATCCAGCACGACGAGCGCGGCCACGAACGGGCGCTGGTCACCGATGGCGCACGCTTGCCCCACGAGGGGGATGGACTTGAGTGCCGCCTCGAGGTTGGCGGGGCTGATGTTCTTGCCGCCCGCGGTGATGATCAGCTCCTTCTTGCGATCGATGATCTTCAGGAAGCCGTCGGCGTCGAGAAGGCCGATGTCGCCCGAGTGCAGCCAACCGTCGATCAGCGACTCGTCGGTCTTCTCTCGATCGTTGAGGTAGCCCTCGAACACGTTGCCGCCGCGGCAGATGACCTCACCGTCATCGGCGAGCACGACATCGCAGCCGGGAATGGCGGGACCGACGGTGCCCGGCTTGATCTTCACGGGAGCCCACGTCATCGGACCCGACGACTCAGACATGCCGTAGATCTCCGATAGCGGTATCCCGACCGCGTTGTACCACTCGAGCAGCTCTCGATTGATCGGCGCGGCACCGGAGATCGCGAAACGAACCTGGTCGAGTCCGAGCGTGTTCTTGACGGGACCGAACGCGACCTCCTGAAGGAAGTTCCACGTCGCGTCCTGCTCGGCCGACGAACGCCCCCACGCGCGCGCCACCGAGATCGGCTTGGCCGCTTCGACACCGTCGGCGAACTGCTTGGCCTTCGTCTCGTCAGCCGAGATCGCGGCCATGACGCCCGCGTGCATCTTCTCCCACACGCGCGGCACCCCGAAGATGATGTTCGGTCGCACCTCGCGGAGATAGGACGAGAGCTGAGCGAAGTCAGGACACGCGGTGACCTCGTAGCCGTTGATCGCCTGCATGTAGTGACTCGACATGCGCTCGGCGATGTGCGCCATGGGGAGGTAGGACACCAGGCGGTACCCGGCGAGATCGATCTCCTCGCCGAACGCCTGACGAAGGCTTTCCGCAGTCCACATCGCGTTGTAGTGCGACAGCATTGCGCCCTTCGGCGGACCCGTTGTACCTGATGTGTAGATGACGGTCGCGAGCATGTCCGGACGCACGGAAGCAGCGGCATCGGCGAGATCGATCGCACCGTGCGCGTGGACGAGTTCGCCGAACCGGGTCACGTCGGGCCCGGCGATGTCGTCTTCGTCGTCGACGATCACGAGTCGGTCGAGCGAGGGCAACTCGTCGCGGACCTTGAGGAAGCGTTCGAGGTAGCCGGCATCCTCGGCGATGCCGAGCTTCGCTCCACAGTGTCCGACGAGATACGCGACCTGCTCCGGTGACGACGAGTTGTAGATGGAGATCGGTGTCGCACCGCAGAACACGACCGCCATGTCGAGCATGTGGAACGCCGCGAGGTTGCGCATCATAAGTACGACGCGGTCGCCTGGCCCGACGCCGAGCGCGCGAAGGCCGGCCGCCGCGCCAGCGACGTTGTTCGCGTAGTCGCCGTAGGTCCACTCGGACCAGCCGCCGTCGGCGTGCCGTTCACGCAACGCGACGCGTTCGCGATGGGCGGCGACGGTCTGCACGAAGGCGGAGGCGACGGTCTTGCCCTCGACGATGCGGTCGATGTCCTCACAGGTCATCTGCGCCATGTCACAACCCCTTGCTCGCCTGCCCTGCCATCATGACTCACCGTGCAGTGAACGCGACCCGGACCACGGTGCCGTGCGGCACACCGTCGTCGATGGCGAGCTCCGCGCCCACCGCGGCGGCGAGCGCGCGAGCCATCGGTAGTCCGAGACCAAGGCCGGGCACGTCGGTTGTGCCCCGTCCTCGGGTGAACAACTCGAAGATCGACCGCTTCACGTCGTCGCCGATCCCGGGTCCGTCGTCGGCGACCTCGACCGTCCGGCCGGCATCGGCGACCTTGATGCGAGCGCCGCCGCCGTACTTGAGCGCGTTGTCGACGAGCAGTCCGAGCAGTCGCTTGACGAGCTCGGGATCGATGGTCAGCGTCAGGTTCTGCGAGCAGTCGATCTCGACGAGGTTTGGATCGGAGGCCGCGGTCGCGACGGCGTCGAGGAGCTGCGCCATCGATGTGGGCGTCGGATGGACGGTGACGACGCCGGTCGCGAACCGGGCCAGCATGATCAGCTCTTCGACGAGGCGATCGAGCCGGGCCGTTGCCGCGTTGCACCGCATCAACATGTCGCGGCGGTCGTCGTCGGACAGAGCGTCGTTCTCGAGCATCATCGTGATGAAGCCTTCGACGATGGTGAGAGGCGTGCGCAGCTCGTGCGAGACGCGCGCGATGAAGTCGTGCTTCAACCGCTCGAGCTCGACGACAAGTGCGAACCGGCGTGCGCTCTCGACGACGGCGGCCACTTGCGCGGCGAGGCCTTCCAGCAAGGTGACGTCGTCCGTGTCGAACGCGTCCGACTCCGTGGCATCGATCTGCAGCGCCCCGATCGTCTCCCCGAGGCACACGAGTGGTACGGCGAGGTAGCTGCGGATCTCTGCGTTGCTGCCCGTCGAGCGGACCTTCGGGATCACGCGATCGTCGTCGTCGAGATCCGACGACAGCACGGGCTGGCCCGTCGCGATCACTCGACCGGACAGTCCTTGCCCGATCGGGATGCGCAGGGCGATGACGTCGGGATCGAGCGGCGGGTCCGCGGCCGCGACGTACACGCCGCGCTCGTCGACGAGCTGGACGGTGCCGCCGCGGAAGTCGATGAGCTTCCGCATCGCCTCGATCACGGTGCTCAGCACCTCGTCGAGGTCGAGGTCCGGTCCCAGCTCCGACGCGACGCGGGCGAGCACCGCTTGCGCCTCGAGGATTCGCTGGAGGCGAGCCACGGCATCGCTTTCGACCAGATCCATCGAAACCACGCTCCCAGTCTTCCCTGGCGACCGATTGGAATCGGCAACCGTCCCCTGCTGTTTGACCGCCCAGAGCAGCCAACGTCAGACTTGACCGTCCGGTCAAGTCGACCACCGAGAAGGAGCCAACCCCATGGCAAGCACCGGTACCACCGCTGTCATTGTCGACGCCGTCCGCACCGCGGGCGGAAAGCGCAACGGGAAGCTGTCGGGCTGGCATCCGGCCGACCTCGCCGCCGAGACGCTCAAGGCGCTGGTGGAGCGGAACAACCTCGATCCGGCCCAGATCGACGACGTGATCATGGGCTGCGTCATGCAGGTGGGCGCCCAGGCCGTGAACATCGGCCGCAACGCCGTGCTCGCCGCCGGGTTCCCCGAGTCGGTCCCGTCCACGACGGTCGACCGCCAGTGCGGCTCGTCGCAGCAATCGGCCCACTTCGCGGCGCAGGGCGTCATCGCCGGCGCCTACGACATCGTGGTCGCCGCCGGTGTCGAGGTGATGAGCCTCGTCCCGATGGGTGCGTCGATGGGCGACGGCTCGTACGGCATCCCGTTCGGTGAGACTGTCGGGCGCCGCTACGCCGACGTCGGCGGCCTCGTCCCGCAGGGCATCTCGGCCGAGCTGATCGCCGACAAGTGGGGCCTGTCCCGCCAGGATCTCGACGAGTTCGGCGCCCGCAGCCAGCAGCTGGCCGAGCAGGCGACCCACGAAGGCCGGTTCGAGCGCGAGATCGTCCCCGTGGTCGAGAAGCGCCTCGACAAGGAGACTCGCAAGGTCATCGAGTCGAGCGACCTCGTCACGGCGGACGAGGGCATCCGCCCCGGCACGACCGCCGAGACCCTCGCCGCCCTCAAGCCGGCCTTCAAGCCCGACGGCAAGGTCACGGCCGGCAACTCGTCGCAGATCACCGACGGCGCGGCCGCGGTTCTGATCATGAGCGAGGAGCGGGCCCACCAGCTCGGCCTCACCCCGAGGGCCCGGTTCGTGAACTTCGCCCTCGCCGGCGTGGATCCCGTCACGATGCTCACCGGCCCGATCCCGGCGACCGAGAAGGTCCTCGAGAAGGCGAAGCTGTCGATGGCCGACATCGACCTCACCGAGATCAACGAGGCGTTCGCATCCGTCGTGCTCGCGTGGGAGAAGGAGCTGCATCCCGACATGAGCAAGGTGAACGTCAACGGCGGCGCCATCGCCCTCGGTCACCCGCTCGGATGCTCCGGCGCCAAGCTCATGGCCACCCTGGTCAACGAGCTCGAGCGCTCCGGCGGCCGATACGGCCTCCAGACGATGTGCGAAGGCGGCGGCCTGGCCAACGCCACCATCATCGAGCGCCTGTAGCCCGACGGAGCCACCAGGCGGAGCAGCGGCTACACGCCGCGGTCTGCGTGGCCGGGGAACGCAGCTGGACCAGCGCCGCGGCGCGCAGCCGCGGTGGTCGACGCCACAATGGCGGCGAGATGTTCATGGTCCTCAAGATCGGCGTCGCGATCGTCGCTGGGCTGCTGATCTGGAAGGTCGGCGCCATGATGCTCGGGGGCCTGGTCCGCCCGGTCCCGGAGCCGCCACCGCCCGGCGAGCTGCGGCGGGTCCGGCTGCGCTACCGGTGCTCGATCTGCGGTACCGAGGTCCGGATGACGGCCGCCAACGACGAAGTTCCTGAACCGCCTCGCCACTGCCAGGAGGACATGGACCTCGTCGCGCCGATCGAATGAGCTCCGATCGGCCCAACTCGTCCCACCATCGGCTTGCCCGTCGTTTTCCACAGGATGTGGAGAGGGTTGGGGAGAGTCACACCGTTGTAACTCAATCGCCACCTGAGCGACGGATCCGCAACCTCAGTGATACTGCGTGGCGGTGATGATCCCCGCGAGGATGCAGCCGAGCCCGCCGAGCAGGACCCAGTTGCTGGTGTTCCAGACCACGCCCGTGTAGTTCACGAGGATGAGCATGGTGCCGACGCCGAGGAAGACGAACATGAGGATCGGCACCCACATGGGGCTGACCTTGACGTCACGGGGGATCGGCGGGGTGTAGCGACCGGACGGCTCCTGTGCGGTCGCCGCCTTCGGCGTCTTCGTCGGGCCTCCGCGCGGGGTCGTCCGACCACCGCTGCCCTGTACTCGACGCTTCTCCGGCTTCGCCATGAACCCAGAAGTTACACGCCCCCCTCCGGGTACTCTCATCCCCACCCATGAGCGCCCGAGTCCTCGTCATCGACAACTACGACTCGTTCACCTACAACCTGGTCCAGTATCTCGGTGAGCTGGGTGTCGACCCGATCGTCCATCGCCACGACGCGCTCACGCTCGGACAGATCGACGAGCTCGACCCGGACGGCGTCGTGATCTCACCGGGCCCGGGGACACCCGACGACGCCGGACTGTCCATGGACGTGATCCGCACCTTCGCCGGGCGCCGTCCCGTGCTGGGCGTGTGCCTTGGGCACCAGTGCATCGGTCAGGTCTTCGGCGGCCGCATTGTCCGTTCCCCGCAGGTGATGCACGGCAAGACGTCGCTCATCCGCCACGACGGTCGCGGCGTGTTCACCAACCTGCCGGACCCGCTCGAAGCCACCCGCTACCACTCGTTGGTCGTCGATCGCGACTCGGTGCCCGACGAGCTCGAGATCACCGCCGAGACGGATGACGGCACGATCATGGGTCTGCGACATCGCGAGCACGCGATCGAGGGCGTGCAGTTCCATCCCGAGTCGATCCTCACGGCCTCTGGACACGACCTGCTGCGGAACTTCCTCGACCAGATGACCGTGCGCGCCTGACCGCGCGTTACGGACTGCTGCTCGACGTGCTCGATGTGGTCGGCGCGCTCGTGGGTGACGTGGTCGGCGCCGACGTAGGCGGCGGACCGGACGACACGAACACCGTCACGCCTTGTCCCTTGTTCACCGACGTTCCTGCGGGGGGATCCGTGCGCGTCACCTGACCGGGAGCGAACTGCGTCGACGTCTCGTTCTGCGTGTTCTTCACGGTCAAGCCTGCGGAACCGAGTGCGCCTCCCGCCTGCGCCGCGCTCTGGCCGGACACATCAGGCACGGTGACCTTCGACGGACCGGAAGACACCGTCAGCGTGATCAACTGCGTCTTCGGTGCGTCGGAGCCCTCCGCGGGATTCTGCTTCGTCACTTCACCCTGCTGCACGGACGGATCGTCCGACGGCTGGTCCTGTGTCGTGATGTTCGTGAAGCCACTCGCCCGCAAGGTGTTCTGTGCCTGATCCGCCTGTGAGCCGACGACGCCCGGCACCTTGATGGTGTTGGCGCCCCCGCTCACGGTCAGCGTGGCCTGGCCCTTCTGGCCCTTCTGGACGTCGACCTTCGACCCTTCCGACGGCGTCACACTGATGACCACGCCTGCGGCGACCTGGTCGTTCTTCGCGGTCTGCTCGTTGACGGTGAACCCGGCGTTCTCGAGCGCAGCTCGGGCGGTCGGTTCGGGTTGGTTGACGCAGCAACCCGCGGGCACGTCGATCGACACGGTGTCGGTCTTTGTGTCGTTGGTGAGAACGCGCGCGAGCGCGAACAACAAGCCGGCAAGAAGCAGCAGCAACAGGATGAGAACCACGAGGAACCAGCCGGACCGCTTCTTCGGTTCGGCGTACTGAAGGTCTTGAATGGGGACCGCGGTCGTGCCTTCGTATGCGGGGGTGGCGGTGGTGGCGGCAACACCCTGCGTCGCGCCGAGCGCGGCAAGCGCGGCTCCCGCGGCGAGGACCGGTTGTCCGTCTCGGAATCGTCGAAGGTCGGCGCGCAGATCCTCAGCGGACGCGTATCGATCCGCAGGATTCTTGGCCAGCAACTTCATGTCGATGGCTTCGAGGTCGGGCGGCACGTTCGTGTCGACCTCGTGCGGCGGAACAGGCTGCTCCTGCACGTGCTTGTACGCGATCGCGACGGGGCTGTCAGCCGAGAACGGCGGCTTGCCCGTCACCATCTCGTAGAGCACGACACCGAGTGAGTACAGGTCGCTGCGCGGATCGAGCGGGAGCCCTTGTGCCTGTTCGGGCGAGAAATACGTGGCGGTGCCCATCACCGAGCCGGCCTGTGTCAGGTCCTCCTCGGACGCCGCGCCCATGGCGCGCGCGATGCCGAAGTCGGTGACCTTCACCTGTCCGTGCGGCGAGATGAGCACGTTGCCCGGCTTCACGTCGCGATGGATGACGCCGTTGCGATGAGCGAAGCCGAGTGCCGCGGCGATGTCGGATGTCACTTCGGCCGCCCGCTGGGGATGCAGCGGCCCTTCGGTGCCGAGGATGCCGGCGAGGCTGCGACCGTCGACGTACTCCATGACGATGAAGTACGTGCCCCGCTCCTGACCCCAGTCGAACACCGAGACGACGTTCGGATGGTTCAGGTTCGCGGCGCTTTGTGCCTCGCGCCGGAACCGCTCCACGAACGACGGGTCCGTGGCGAATTCGGGGAACAGGACCTTGACCGCCACCGGCCGGTCGAGCAGCTGGTCACGGGCCAGGAAGACGTCGGCCATGCCGCCTCGGGCCAGCCGCCTGTGCAGCTCGTAGCGACCGTTGAACACCGTTTGCTGGGCCATGGCTCCTTCGAGCGTACTGACGCCGGCGGTCGGCTCTCGTTACCCCGGCCGCGCCGATGGGACGCTCGACGGGATCGCCGCCGGTCAGCCGCCGCCGTTCTGGATGGCGAGGGCCTGCTGGACGAGTTGCTTGGCGATCGGGGCGGCCACCCGGCCGCCGGTGCCCTCGCTCGCTCCCGGCTGGTCCTCGACCAGGACGGTGACCACGACCTGCGGGGCGCCACCCGGGGGACCGGCGAAGCACGTGAACCACGCCTCGGACAGCGAGCCCGCGTCGTTCAGCTCGGCGGTCCCGGTCTTCCCGCCGACCTCGACGCCGTTGATCTGCGCGGCAGTTCCTGTGCCTCCCTGCACCACGCCGATCATCGCCTGTCGCATCGTCGCCGCGGTCTGCGGACTCACGGCCGTACGCCATGGCTTCACACCGAAGTTGTCGATGACCTTGCCGTTGTCATCCCGGATGTCGTGCATCACGTGCGGCGTCATGATGATCCCGCCGTTGGCGACCCCTGCGGTCGCCAGCGCCATCTCGAGCGGTGACGCCTGCGTGCCGAACTGCCCGATCGAAGCCTGTCCGAGGAAGGCCTTCGAGTTCCTCGTGTCCGGGAACACCGACTTGGCGGCGGCGGGGAGGTCGATCGGCGGTGTGTCGTTGAACCCGAATGATCCCGCGCCCGCTTCCATCCCCTGTCGCCCGATCACCTCGGCGCCCATCTGCGCGAACGCGGAGTTGCACGACACGCGAAGGATCTCGAAGAGCGTGCCGCCGCACACTTCGCCGCCGAAGTTCTGGATCGGGGCGCCGTCGGGGGGCTTGTACGCGCTCTCCTGTGGGAACACCGGGTTGTCCGGCGTCACTTTTCCGCTCTCGAGCCCCGTCGAGCCGGTCACGATCTTGAACGTCGATCCCGGGAAGAAGCGCTCTTGCCACGTGCGGGCGCGCAACGGCTGATCCGGGCTCTTCTCCAGGAACGTCTTCGCCGCTTGCGCGGCAGCGGCGTTGTGTGTCGACAGCGCGTTGGGGTCGTAGGTCGGGAAGCTCCACAGCGCGAGGATCGAACCGTCACGAGGATCCATCACGACGATTGATCCCTTGCGATCGCCGAGAGCGGTGCGCGCAGCTTGTTGCAGATCCTTGCGAACGGTGAGTGTCACGTCGCCGGTGTGGACGCGATCGACGAACAGATCCCGCAGCGTCTCGTACTGCTGTGACACCGTCTGGCCGCTGAGCTGGTCGTTGTACTGCTCCTCGACGCCCGTGGCACCGAAGTTGATGTTGAGGTAGCCGGTGACGTGACCGAACAGGTCGCCTTCCGGGTACTGCCGCTGGAACGTGAACGGATCGCCCGGCGCCGAGGGTACGGACTTGGCGAGCACGGCTCCGTCGGCGGAGATGATCTGTCCTCGGGGTTGGTCGAAGTCGCGCACGATCTTGCGACTGTTGAGCGGGTTGTCGTTGAGCGCCTGCGCGTGCCAGACCTGGATGTAGTTGACCATCGCGAACAGCGCGAGGTAGCAGACGATCAGACCGAGGCCGAGTCGTTTGAGCTGCCGGTTCACGTGACCACCGTCGCGTCGGAGGGATTGGTCGCGGGTTTGCCTTCGACGGTCACTTCGCCGAGTCGGCGCGCGGTGTCGTCGGAGATGCGGACGAGCAACGCCAGCAGCACGTAGTTGGCGACCAACGACGAGCCGCCGTACGACACGAACGGGAGGGTCACGCCGGTCAGCGGCAACAACCGCGTCACGCCCGCCATGATGATGAACGACTGCACACCGAGAAGGATCGTCAGGCCGGCGGCGAGCAGCTTCTCGAACGGAGGCTCGGCGCGGATCGCGATGCGGAGGCCGCAGCCGACGAGCAACATGAAGCAGAAGATGACGGCCACCGCGCCGAGCATTCCGAGCTCCTCGCCGATCGCGGCGAAGACGAAGTCGGTGGTGACCACCGGGATCTGGTTCGGGTTACCGAGACCGAGTCCGGTGCCGGCGACGCCGCCCCACGCCATCGCGAACCACGACTGCGCGACCTGGAATCCCGAGCCGCTGAAGTCCTTCCACGGGTTCAACCAGATGTCGACGCGCTCGTGGACGTGACCGAACGTCTTGTACGAGATGTACGCAGCCGCGGCGAACATGACCGCGCCGAAGAACACATATGCGCCGCGGCCAGTCGCCACCCAGACGAGGAGCATGAACAGTGCGAAGAACAGCAGCGATGAACCGAGGTCCTTCTCCGCCGTCATGATGACGATCGAGAAGGCCCACGCCAACACCACCGGACCGAGATGCTTCGGATCAGGCAACACCGGACGGAAGCGCGGCCACGTTGCCATGCCGAGCAACTCCCGTCGCTCGACGAGATACGACGCGAAGAAGATCGCGAGGACGACCTTGGCGAACTCGCCGGGTTGGAAGTTGATCGGCCCGAGGTAGGCCCAGATGCGGGCGCCGTTGATCTCGCGGCCGATCCCGGGGGCGAGAGGCGCCATCAAGAGGAGCAGACCGATCAGCAGGAACGTGTAGCGATAGCGCTGTAGGTCGCGGGAGCGTCGCACGACGATGAGCGTGGCGATGAACGCGCCGATGCCGATGACGGTCCACCCTGCTTGTGCGGCTGCCAAACCTTGCGGCTTGCTGCTCGCTTCGTCGAGCCTGGCGATCATCACGTAGCCGATGCCATTGAGCAGAGCCGCGATCGGGAGCACCAACCCGTCGGCTCCCGGAGCGAGCTTGCGTGTCGCGATGTGGGCGGCGATGAACAGCCCGAGGATGATGCCGAGGAACGGACCGATGTTCGCGGGGATGGACGACGTCCGTCCGAGACTCGCCAGTGTGTACGCACCGCCGACGATGACCGCGCCGAGGAGGATCAGTCCGAGCTCGGTGCGCCTGCGCAAGATGGCGATCATGTCGTCGATGTCGCGACGACGGGGACGGTCGTCGTCACGATGCTCGTCGTGGGCGGTGTCGTCGTGGTCGACGTCGTCGTGGTGGTGCGATCACGGATGCTCTGCACGTACGCGTCGGCGTCGCTGACGGTGCTCTCTTCCTGGCCGTTGGTGATGCGGTCGATCTCCGACTGGGGGATCTGCGCTCGAGTCAGCCCGGTGTCCTGCTCGAACGTCGGCTTGAACCACAACATGCCGCCTGGTTTGCCCCTGAAGACGACCACCGAGTCGCCCTTGAACCCGACGTAGTAGGTGTTCCTCGCCTGGTAGCCGATGACGGCTGCGCCGCCGGCGAGGATCGCCAGGAAGAGCAGCACGAACAGGAGCACCCGCCACGTGACGCGGCGCGGCCGAGCTCCCCGCGCCTTGCGTCGTTCCTTGCGGGTCTTGCGCGGCGCCTTCGATGCTTTCGCGATCGGCCGATCGGCGTGGCCTTCGACCGTGGTGGTGCGGACAGCAGCAGACGCGGTTGCGGCCGCATCGTCGTCGTTGACGACCTCGATCACGATGACGGTGATGTTGTCCCGTCCACCGTTCTCGACCGCTTGGCGAACGAGCTCTTGGCTCGCGTCCTCTGGATCTGCGAGCCGCCGCAGCGTTGCCTCGATGCGAGGCTCGTCCACTTCGTTGAAGAGCCCGTCGCTGCAGAGCACGAAGCGGTCGCCGGCATACGGGATGACCGTGCCGGCGTCGATGCCGACCTCGGATCCGATGCCGAGCGCGCGCGTGAGGATGTTGCGCTGCGGATGGGAGCGTGCCTCCTCGGCGGAGATCGTTCCCTCACGGACCCACTGCTCGACGAGGCTGTGATCCTCCGTGAGCTGCTGCAGCTCGTCGTCGCGGTACAGGTAGATGCGCGAGTCACCGACGTGCACCCAGGCGACGAGTTCGCTGTCGGGATCCTCTTCGTCCACGGGTGCGATCGCGACGAGCGTCGTACCCATGCCCCGCAGCTCGGGGTCGTCGTTCGATCGCTCGAACACCGCTTCGTTCGCGTCGTATGCGGCCGCCACGAGCGCCTCGCTCGTCGGCTCGGTGAAGCTCGCCTCGAGTGAGTCGAGTGCCATCTGGCTCGCGACGGCGCCGCCGCGGTGGCCACCCATGCCGTCCGCAACGGCGAACACGAGGTCGTTGACGAGACTCGAGTCCTCGTTGTGAGAACGGACCCGGCCGACGTCGGTGGCTTTGCCCCACCGCAGGCGGAGCGCCACCTAGCGAACCTCGAGCACGGTGTTTCCGACCTGTAGGCGATCGCCCTTCTGCATGACCATCGGTCCCGCGACCTTGGCGCGGTTGAGGTAGGTGCCGTTGGTCGACCCCAGATCCTCGACGAGGAGCTGCCCGTCTCGAGTGAACACGCGAGCGTGGAGCTGGGACACGTAGGTGTCGTCGACCGTCACCTGGCAACCGGCGGCGCGCCCGACGGTGATCTCGTCGCCCAATGGATACCGGCGACCGGCGCTCGCCTCGGGCTCGACCGCCACGAGCTCGGTGGCCGCGCCCCGCGACCGCCGGCCACGCGGAGCGCTCGGCGCGGCCGCCACGGGCGCAGCGGCGGCGGCCCGCCGCCGGCCTCGGGATGCGCCCGCTGCCGCGGCCTTCGGTGTCGAGATCTCGGCCCACACGGCCCGCACCACGCGCAGGAGAAAGAGGTATACGAGCGCGAGCAGGCACAACTTGAGGATGTTGAGGACCTGCTCAGACATCGGCGGCGAGCCTACGCGTGGCGTGTGGTTTGACGGACTCAGCTCGCTTCGAAGCGCATGTGGGTGTTGCCGAACGACAGCTCGTCGCCGTCGTTCAGCTCGTGTTCCTGGACGCGGATGCCGTTCACCTTGGTGCCGTTGGTCGAGTTGAGATCGACCACCACATACCCCGTGCCACGTGGACGAATCTCGGCGTGGGTCCGGCTGACGTTCGGATCGGCGAGGACGATGTTCGACTCAGGCATGCGACCGACGCTGATCGTGTGCTCACCGAGCACCACCCGCTCGCCGGTCGGGAGCACGAGGCTGCCCGCGCCGCTGCCTCCCGTCCCTTCCCGCATGCGCGCCTCGATCTGGAACGCGCCGGTGTGCATGCGGTCGTCTTCGGCCAGCTCGACCTCCACCGGACCGAGGAACGTGTAGCCCTCGTCCCGAGCGTGCTCACGAGCAGCGTCGGACAGCTCGCGGAGCAGCGTGTCGTGGATCTCGGCGAAATGCTCGTTGTCCTCTGCGCTTATCTGCATGATGAAGTGATTGGGTACGACCGTCCGGCCACGGACGTCGACCGAGCGGTTGTCGTCCATCTCGCGCACGAGCCGACGGCCGAGCTCGACGGGACGCAAGCCGCTGCGAAAAGCACGGGCGAACACGCCTTCGACCATCCGCTCGAGACGCCGCTCGAACCCGGACAAACCCACGGGCCGACACTGTATGCGGGGCGAGTATCGTGACCTACTTGCTGCTCGGGCGAGTGGCGGAATTGGCAGACGCGGAGGATTCAGGTTCCTGTGTCCGAAAGGACGTGGGGGTTCAAGTCCCCCCTCGCCCACCGACCGACCGACCACCCACCACCACCTACAGGATGTCGCGGATCCGGCGATCGTGGATACGGGTTGACTCGTCGGACCTTGGTGGTTGGTGGCATCCTTTGGGGCACGCGGCGCTCACACTTGTCGCGGAATCCCCGCGACTGGGCACCGCCACGTTGGCTAGCCTTGCTGTTCTGGGTCCCTGTCGTGGCCTCCGCGAGGAGGTCGCGTGAACGGGAACCTGGAGACGTACTACCGGCGTCGAGCGGGCGAGTACGACTCGGTGTATCGCAAGCCGGAACGCCAAGCGGACATTTCGCGTTTGGGTACGTTGTTGCGAACAGTCGCCAGCGGACGTCGCATTCTCGAGGTCGCCGCCGGCACGGGGTTCTGGACCGAGCAACTGGCCATGGCTGCCTGCTCAATCCTCGCCACCGATGTGGCCGAGGAGACGCTTGCGATTGCCCGCCGGCGTGACTACGGCGAAGCGTTGATGGAGTTCGCGGTCTGCGATGCGTTTGCCCTCGGCACACTGCCTGGACGCTTCGACGCCGGAGTCGCCTGCTTTTGGATGTCGCATCTTCTACGCGACCGGATGGGCGCGTTCGTTCAGCATCTTTGTCGACGACTCGAGCCCGGCGCGCGGGTGGTGCTGGCCGACAACCAGTACGTCGAGGGAAGCAACCATCCCGTCACGCGGATCGACCAACACGGCAACAGCTTCCAACGCCGCTCTCTGGCCTCGGGTGAGGAGTTCGAGGTTCTCAAGAACTTCCCCACTGTCGATGAGCTCCACGGTCTGGCGCGGGGCGTGGGTGCAGTGGGCGAGGTGGCCATGCTCGAGTACTACTGGCTGCTCTGGTTCGACGTGCCGCGATGACTCCCGCACACCCAAACGCCGACCGGTGGGACGAACGGGCGCAGCAGTGGATCGTCTGGGCGCGAACTCCGGGGCACGACGCCTACTGGCACTACCGCGATGGCTTCCTTGCTTCGATCAGTGCGTCACCCGGACGACTAACGCTCGACCTCGGCTGTGGCGAGGGCAGAGTCGCCAGAGATCTCTCCACAGCCGGCCACACGGTCGTCGGCGTCGACCGATCCGAGCGTCTCGTTCGCGCCGCGCGTGACGCCGACGCGAGCACCGCCTTCGTGGTGGCTGACGCGTCTGCCCTTCCGTTTCGCTCGTCATCAATGGTGGCGACGGTCGCGTACAACACCCTGATGGACATCGACGACCTGCCCAGTGCACTCGATGAGGTGGCTCGAACGCTGTCACCGGACGGCGCCTTGCATGCGTTGATCGTGCACCCGGTCGCCAGCTCGGGCACGTTCGACGGTGACCACGACGCCGCGGCGTTCGTCCTCGACGACTACTTCGACCGGCACCGCGAGGAGCGGACGGTCGAGCGCGGGGGCCTGCGCATCACGCTCGGAACATTTCACCGCACACTCCAGGACTACGCCGACGCCCTTCGACGCAGCGGGTTCTACATCAGTCGCCTGTCAGAGCCGCAACCGTTCCCTCCGGTCGAGAACGAACACGGGTCCGATAGCGCCCGACGTGGACACCGAATGCCGATGTTCTTGCAACTCACCGCGACCAAGAGCACATCAGAACCGCACGACGGCCTTCAGGTTCTCCTCACCGAATGGCTCGAGTGGTTCCACGCCACCATGCCTGACGGTACCCCCGAGAGTTTTCTGCTCAAGGCCGACGAGGAGATCGCGGAGTTTCGCGAACAGCCGTCGCTGGAGGAGCTGTCCGACGTCATCGTCACGCTCATCGGCTGGCTCGATCTCTCCGGCTACAACCTCGACGCCCTCATCGACTCGTCACGAGTGAAACTCCAAACGAATCGGACACGAAGGTGGCAACGCCTGCCAGACGGCCGCTACAAGCACGCCGCCGATATCTGACGTAGAGACTGCCTTGCACGGCAGCGTCCCCGAAGAGCCGTTCGAGGGCACCAACAAGTGCTCGGTAATGCTTGATACAGGGTGCCGGCCGTCGGTCCGAGTCGACACCTCCGACTCGTCTAGTTTTGCGGCCCTGTCGCATCATTTCCGCTGGGGCGCGGGTTGGTCGTCGTTGCGCTGAGTGCGGCCGTGTGGGTGTACGAGTACGGTGCATGGTGGCGGGGGACCTCGCGGCGAGGTTTGACGTGACCGTCGAACAGAGGGTTGAGGGGCGATGAAGCGATTGTTCCTTGGCGCGGTGGCTGCCGCGCTGTTATCGACGGTGCTCGGGCTGGGGACTGCGTCGGCTGGTCCGGCGACTGGCGCGCCGAGCGGCCAGAGGATGTACGGAAACACGACCTTCGACGTTGCTTCGGGTCACTTTGTCGGCGGAGGCGGGACCATCGAACCTGCCTATGACGACACCACGGGCACGTTGGTCTATATCCAAACGCCGAACGGCCCGCCGGTCCACCCTGCCAATCACATTGACCCTGCGACGGGTCTGCCGAAGAACGTCGCCCCGATCTACCTGCCGATGTATCCCGCCGGTTCAGGCATCGACCCGACCACGTTGAACTGTGCCCATGTGCCCGCAGACAACTGTGCCGACCACGGCCCAGGGGTAGCCGGTGCGGCCATGAGCATCGTCCCGGACGTGTACGGCGCAGGTGTGTTGGGCCATGACCATTTGCTTGGGATCGCGTCGACGGGCGGGGATTTCAACGTGTTGTGGGAGCCCGTGCTCGTGCTGTTCACGAACGCGCCGGCTGCGAAGGAGCACATCACGACCCTCGCAGAGATTCGGGCAGCCGAAGCGCTTGGTAACGCCATCGAGGTGCCGCTTCCGGACCACACGTTCCATTGCTCGGTAGTGTCGGCGGCCGCGTACGGGAAGGCCACGCCAGCGCCGACCGTCGTCGGCCCATAGAGCCAGATCACACTCGGTCGGGTGCGCTCCCGGAGATTCGCCGTACCGGCGGACCCGGAGCACCCCACCCAGGACCGCCAAGCCACGCATACGTGCCGTTTCAGATCGCCCCGTGTCAGTAGACGTTGAACCCGCGGGTTAGCGTGCCGCGGCCGCTGAGCGCGCGAGCGACCTCCACACCCCGGCCGCTGCCAACTGCCTGTGACACCAAGCATTCGAGGCAGTCTGCGAGTGCTTCGGTGGGCAGATCAATGGAGGTGTCCAGATCGAGTCCGTGGAGCACGAGCTCGGCGGTCCGGGAGGTGAGATACGAGTCGAGGGATCGTTCTCCGAAGGGCGTGCCCACCACAGCGTCACGGGGCGCCGACGCGATCACAGCCACGGCCCGTTCCGACGCCGATCGCACCGCCGCGGCAGGGTCGTCGCCGAGCGCAGCAGTGGCCTCCCGGCCGCGCTTGGCGATGTTCGCTGGGAGCAGGTACTCCGCGAGATCGTCCGCTCCGGCCGCTTGGACCGGCCGCTCGTAGTACTCGACGGGAAGCAAATTGGCGCGGTTGCCGTGGCCGATCAGGTCGAGGACGCGCCACTCGTCGGACCACGGCTGCTCGTACCGATCCGGCGGTACTGCCGCGACCACGTCGACAAAGAAGAGCGACGCAGCCCTGAACGCTGCCGACGCATGTGTGTCCACAGCACCTTCTTAGGCGACAACCGTCATCGAACGCCGATGCACGGACAACCCTGTATGTGATCGCGATGAAGCAGTTGCCGCTGCTTGCGTGACGGCTTGACGTGGGGTCGGGCGGCGCCGAGGTGTGGGAGTCCGACGATGACGACCGCGAAGAGGGCCTCCTCTCGTCGTGTGGGGTCGAGTGGAACAACACTCGAGCTCGCCAAAGCAACACCCTCACGACGAAAGAAGGTCCCTGTGGAACGAGAGTATGTCGGTATCGATCTGCATCGCCGCCGGTCGGTGATCGTGCGCAAGAACGCGGCGGGCGAGTTGTTGTCGAAGGTGCATATCGACAACGACCCGTTGGCGTTGGCGACGGCGGTGGCGGCCGCCGGTCCGGAGCCGGAGGTGGTCGTGGAGGCCACGTTCGGGTGGTACTGGGCGGTCGACTTGCTGCGCGACATGGGCGCGCACGTGCATCTGGCGCACCCGTTGGGCAACGACTGGGGCAAGCGGCGGGTGAAGAACGACGAACGTGACGCCAATGATCTGGTCGATCTGTTGCGCCTGGGTCGGCTGGCCGAGGCGTGGATCGCCCCGCCGGAGCTGCGGGAGCTGCGGGAGCTGGTCCGTTATCGCCACAAGCTGATGCGGTTGCGGTCCGCGCTCAAAGCGCAGGTCCATGCGGTGATGGGCAAACACGGCGTGCTGCCAGCGCGGGTGGACATGTTCGGTCCCGGTGGCACCGCCCAGCTCGACGCGCTCGAGCTGCCCGCCGGTTACGCCTGTCGACTGGAGTCGCTGCGTCGGCTCATCGGCATCTACACGACCGAGATCACCGGTCTGGACCGCACGATCGCGTCACGGCTCGACGGGCACGCCGGCTACCGCGCCGTGCAAGCATTGCACGGTGTCGGTCCGGTGTTGGCCGCGGTGTTCGTGGCCGAGATCGGCGACATCACCAGGTTCGACTCGCCGCACCGGTTGTGTTCGTGGGCAGGGATGACCCCCACGCATCGGGAGTCGGACACCAAGATCCGCCGCGGGTCGATCACGAAACAAGGGTCGCGGCTGTTGCGGTGGGCGGCGGTCGAAGCGGTGTCCAAGAACCACGGCCACGACAAGATCAAGAACGACTATCGGCGCATCGCCGAGCGGCGAGGACGCAACATCGCCCACGTCGCCGCGGCCCGCAAACTTCTCACCCTCGTCTACTACGGCCTACGCGACGGCGAGATCCGCTGCCTCGCGACAGTCGAGACAGGGTGACGCTCGGACGCAGCCAGCAGACCGGCTCGTGTATCGGCATGACCTTCGCGGTCGTCAATATGTGATTGAGCACTGCTGGCTGCGCCGCACCGCTCCATGCTCGGCCCCGATCTCGGGGACCGGCGAAGACATGTCCAAGCAACCGAGCCCGGTCTGCTTGCCCCCCACACCCCGTGGGGAACTGGAGACAGCAGCGCAACGCGTCTTCGACGACGCCACCGCCAAGCCGTGACCGGCTTGGCACCACATTCTCGAACCCGGTAACGACCGGGCCGTCAAGGCTCCCCCAGAGGGCGGCCTGTCGGCCGGCCTTGACCGCCCTCCCACCGCGTGCCCGCGCGCTCACCTCGCGCGTCCCGCGTCACGTCACGACGGCCAACAACGCTGCAACAGCGGCCGACACGCGCAACATTCTCTTGACAACTTCCACTGCTTCAGACATGCCGATATCGCGTTGCGAAGGCGAGATCGTGTGGGGCGGATGAGGATGGTGCGATGCCATACGCAGTTCGGCGTGCCGAACCCGGCGACCTCGCCGGTGTCGCATCGCTGCTCGCGCCGGAGGCCGGGCCCGCTGATCTGGTGGCAGCGTGGGATCAGATGATGACGGCCCACAGCATGACCGTTTATGTCGCCGAGAAAGCGACTGAGGTCGTCGGGACGGCCACTCTCGCGGTGATGCCGCACATCAACTACGGCTGCCGTCCGACCGCCTTCATCGAAGCCGTCCATGTCGCGCCGGACCATCGGCGCCGCGGCGTTGCCCGACTCATGCTCGGCACGGTCCTCAACGACGCACGAGCGATGCGGTGCCACAAGGTCCAGGTGGTCAGCCACAAGCGTCATCGCGACGACGGCGGGCACACGCTGTACCGATCGATCGGGTTCCACGACGAAGCCGAAGGCTTCCGGATCTACCTCGACTGAGTCGTCCGGTACGGGCCGTTGCAGCGCACGCTGTACCCGGCAGGGATTACCGCCGCTCCGCGATGTCCCCGATCGGCCCTTCGGGACAGTCAAGCGCGATGGCAGACTGCGGGCGTGGCGTTCGATCCAAAGGCGGATCTACACGAGTACCTGCAGTCGGGTCGCGAGGTCATGCTCTGGAAGCTCGACGGGCTGTCTGAGTACGACATTCGCCGACCGTTGGTGCCGACGGGAACGAACCTGCTCGGTCTGGTCCGGCATGTCGCCAGTATCGAAACCGGCTACTTCGGATCGGTGTTCGGACGACCGTTTCCAGAGCCGCTGCCATGGATGGAGGACGGCGAGCCGAACGGCGACATGTGGGTGAGGTCCGGTGAGACGAAGGCCAGCGTCGTCGAGTTCTATCGCCGGGCTTGGGCTCATTCCGATGCGACGATCCACGCTCTTCCGCTGGAGGCGGTGGGGCAAGTGCCGTGGTGGCCGGAGGGTCGCCGCGAGCTCTCGCTTCACCGTGCTTTGGTCCAGGTGATCGTCGACATCTATCGCCACGCCGGCCACGCCGACATCCTTCGTGAGTCGATCGACGGCGCCGTCGGCGCCGATCGCCGCTGGTCCAACCTTCCGCCGGGCGACGAGGTTTGGTGGACGAATTATCGGGAGAAGGTCGAGGCCGCCGCGCTCCAAGCGGGCGAGGTCACCTAACGCCAGATCTGGGAGCGCATACGTGCCTGATACATCGCTGTTCGGCTTCGGTGGTCAGGAGTGCAGGTCGAAAACCGGAAGGCCGAGGATCGCGCCGGTAAGGATCACGGTGAGTGCTGCGTCTGGCGGGCCTGCATCGCGGCTGCGCCGTTCGTCTACCCGGGCGCGACGGTGACGGTGGTGTACATCCCGCTTGCGTAGTGACCGGGCAGGTTGCAGACGAAGACGTAGGTTCCTGGTTGGGTGAGGTCGATGGTGCGGGCTTGGAGTCCGCCTGGGTCGATGTTGTCGCCGTCGCTGATCTTGTTCAGACCGGGACCGTTTTCGTTGATGCTCCCGTCGCTGTTCTTGGGGAAGTCAGCGGGTGCGAGGTTGGTGCGGAACACGAGGAGTTCGTGTTGCGACGGTCCACCGTTGGCGATGGAGAACTGGTAGGTGGCCGGGGTGAAATGGGTTGACCCGGTTCCGACCTTGAAGTCGGTGAGGGTGATAACGCCGGTGGGCAGGGTGGGTGCCACGGTGAAGGTGTGGACCATCCCGGATCGGAAGTGGCCGGGCAGGTTGCAGACGTAGGAGTAGGTGCCCGGTTGCGACAGGTCGATCGATCGTGTTTGGGTGCTGTGCGGATCCAGGTTGTCGCCGTCGCTGACCTTGGTGATGCCGGATCCGTCCTCGTTGAGATCGCCGGTGGCGGGATCGATGGGGTAGGCGCTGGGCGGCAGGTCGGTACGGAACACCAACAGTTCGTGGGGCACTGTTCCTGTGTTGGTGATGTGGATGGTCTTGATGCCGGGAGTGATCGTGTCCGCGGCATTGATGTTGAACTCAGCGAGGCTGACGGGCAGGGCGGTGTCGGCCGCCGTCGTTGTTGGTGCGCTCGCCGTCACGACCTTCGTCTTCGGTGTTGCCACCAAGAACGCCGCGACGAGAGCGACGGCGCCGAAGATGGCCAGGAAGACCACCCCGAACGCCAACGCCGACGCTGCGCCCGGTCCTCCGCTCTGATCGGCATCCACGATCGCTCACCGTCTCTTGGGTAGCTACGACACGTCCACGACGCGTTCGGCAATCTCGGCCATCGTGGACGCAAGCATGCCAGCAGCAACAGAGTCCGAAGTCACTTGCCGCCGGACGAACCCTTGTCGGATTCGGCGTCCCCTTATTCTCCGGGCCACCTGATTCGGAGGCGCTCGGAGACCTTCGAGCCGTCTTCGAGCGCTTCCCGCGAGCGCACTCAGAGCCCGCTGGCTCTGAGTGAGGAGGCTGCGGTGTTGTCGATGCCCAGTCGTCGGCGCACGATTGCCTTGGCCGTACGGAGCGCGGCGGGGTCATTTCGTAGGACGAAGTTGGCATTAGCGGCGAGGATCATGCCGTTGACTTCGAAGGTGAGCTCGTCAGGATCCTCGTCGGCGGGAAGCTCGTGTTGTTCGCGTGCGGTGACGATGAACTCTCGGATCAGCGCGCTGAACCCGCTTTGAAACGCGGCGATTTGTTCTTTGACCGGACCGGGGCGGGTGCCCATCTCCAGGATGGCGCTGGCGAAGAAGCAACCTCCAGGAAACGTGCGCCGCGTGAGGTGGTCGAAGAACGCGTCGCAGAGCGTGACGAGCCGGGCGAGTCCGGGCGGGGCGTCGAGCGCGGGTTGGATGACCTCGGCTTCGAAGATCCGTGCCGCTTCGTCGACGGTGGCGAGTTGGAGATCTTGCTTGGAGCCGAAATGGGCATAGATGCCGCTCTTGCTCATGTCGAGCGCGCCGGCGAGGTCGCCGATCGACAAACCCTCGAGGCCGTGGAGGGTCGCAAGTGACACGGCCTCGCGCACGATCGCTTCGCGGGTGCGTTCGCCGTCGGCGCGGCGCTTTCGTTGGGTTGGCATGTTGACAAGATAGCACGATCGTTCGTACTGTTCAGTAACAGCACGAACGATCGTGCTATTTGCGGAGGGAAGCTCATGACGACATGGCTGCAGGAACGACGGGACGGCGAGGGTCGGCTCGAGGACCGCGTGGTGACGGCGGCGCCTGAGGTAAGCGTCTCGCCGAGGACCCTGAGTATTGACTCGACGGGGTACTCCTTCGGCACTGCTCGCAGCTGGTCCAAGCTCGGCGTGTTCGCTCGGGTTCCCCGCGACGAATCACGAGTGTCTGACCGCCCCGAGGCGGACCGGTGACTAGCCGGTTGCGCGAACGGCGGGATGGCGACGTCGGCCGCAGGGGCGGAGCAGCGGCGACGCAGGTTACGAGGGTCGAGCCCCAGGGCTTCTGTGTCGAGGTCAACGAGTTGTCCCGACGGGTTCGGGCCCGCAGTCACGGCGAGGTCGCAGTGCTGGACGCCGTGTCGTTCGCGGTCGCGCCCGGTGAGCTCGTCGCGATCGTCGGTCCCAGCGGCGCGGGCAAGACGATGTTGCTGGAAGCGATCGCCGGCATCGCTCCGACCAGCGCGGGATCGGTGAGCTTCGACGGCATCGACCTACACGCCAACTTGCGGAAGTTCCGCGGCGTGATCGGCTACGTGCCCCAGGACGACATCATCCACACCGACCTGCCGCTTCGACACACATTGCGCTACGCAGGACGGCTCCGACTGCCGTCGTCGACAACCGCGGAAGACGTTGATGACGCGGTTCGTACCTCGATCGAAACGGTCGGGCTGACCGAGCAGGCCGACACTCGGGTCGGCGCGCTGAGCGGAGGGCAGCGCAAGCGGGCCAGCGTTGCAGTCGAGCTGCTCACCGAACCACGCGTGTTGTTCTTGGACGAGCCGACGTCCGGTCTCGACCCGGCCACCAGCGCGGAGCTCATCGGCCACATGCGGGAGTTGGCCGACCGATCCGCGACCGTCGTGTTCACCACGCACTCCGTTGCGGACCTGGCGCTGTGCGATCGCGTCGTATTCCTCGCGCGAGGTGGGCGAGTCGGCTTCGTCGGGACCGTCGACGAGGCGATCGAGCACTTCGAGGTCGGCTCGGTTCGGGAGATCTACGGCCGCCTCGCCGATGCGACAAACCACGCGTACGCAGCCGACACAACCATCGGCGGGTCGTCGGCCAACACCGGTAGCACCGACGTGAAGAAGCGGCCGGTCGCGAACGGGCTTACACAATGGCGTGTTCTCACACAACGAACGCTCGAGACATTCCTGCGCAACCCCTTGACGCTCGCCATCCTGCTCGCCTCACCGGTGCTCGTCGTCGGCATGTTCGCCATCCTCTTCCGGCCCGGCGCGTTCGATTTCCAGGACCCAAGCCCCAGCTCCATGGTGATGATTGGCTTCTGGATCGTCTTCGCCGCGTTCTTCTTCGGCCTCACCTACGGCCTGCTGCAGATCTGCACCGAACGCACGATCGTGCGGCGTGAACGTCTCGTCGGCCTGCGGCTCGGAGCGTACGTGGCGTCGAAGGTGACCGTGCTCGTGCCGTTCCTTCTCGTCGTGATCGTGGCGATGTTGAGCGTGCTGCGCCTGTTGAACCGGCTGCCCGCGCGTTCCCTTACCACCTACGCCTCGATCACGGTCGGCCTGTTGCTGTGCGCCATAGCGGCCCTTGGCCTCGGCCTGCTCACGTCTGCCTCGGTCGGAAACGTCGCTCAAGCAACACTCGCGCTGCCGATGTTGTGCTTTCCCGCGGTGCTGTTCGCGGGTGCGGTCCTGCCGGTGCACCTCATGGCGAAGGCGGGCGCCGCTCTCAGCGCGATTATGCCATCGCGTTGGGCTTTCGAAGCCATCGGTCACGACCTCGGGGCGCGACGAATCCTCGCTCATGGCGGCTCGACGCTCGGGCCTCCATTGCTCGCTTCGTTCGGCGACGCTGGCCGCGCGCCGACCGGCGTCTACTGGGTCGTCCTCGCCGCGTTCGCGGTCGTGTTCCTCGCCGCGACTTGGGGAGTGCTCGTACGCAGCACACGCGGCGCGACACGCTAAATGACTCACGAATCACACTCGTGATCGATCGTCGCAATCGCGGGGCGTTGAGACACGTAGCCAACGCTCGGGCCTACAGGTCGTCGGCCGGTAAGTCGACGTCACCCACATCAAAGACTGAGGCTCCAAATCGCCCCGCTCACAGATCGGCGCGACCAGCGCGGTCCCAGTCGTCGGGCGCCGCGATTAGACGTCGGGCGACGAATGTGACGCGGTGCGGCGTTACCGCCGTTGATTCTGGCCGTCCCCGCCGCGAGGACACGGCGCTCGTGTAGGGCACTGTGTCCGCCGGCTTCGGCAGCAGGGGCTGTGCATCACGCGGTCGAGCACCGGCACGGCATGTGGGCGCACGAGCATCACCAGGTTGGTTCGCATCGTCACGTCGCGCTCCTGTTCCGGTCCTTGACGGTCTTCACCAGCCGGATGACCACGTCCACGCCGACGATGGGCATGCGCACTCGCATGGCGTGGTGACCGTCCATGGTCCGATCTCGCGATAGTTCAGTGCCGGTAGGGCCAATGGGCCCTACCGGCACGATCATTCGGGGCGCTCAATAGGTCCATGACCACAAGAGTGATGGATGCACGATCACCGATCGGTCGCCTCGTCGATCGCGAACCGGTCCGAGTCGACCAACACGCCACGTTGGCGGAGGCGGCGGCGGTCATGCGCGACGCCAACGTGTCTTCGGTGCTGGTTGGCGCGTCTGGTGCGATCGCAACCGAGCGCGATCTCACCGGGCCGTCGCGGCAGGATTGTCGAGCGACGAACCGATCATGGTCATGGCGTCGCGAGATCCGGTGCGGGTCAGTGCTTTGATCCCGCTGGTCGACGCGGCAGCCCTCATGCTCACCGAGGAGATCAGGCATCTGGTCATCGAGTTTCCCGACGGCCGCGACGGTGTCGTATCCCTGCGAGACGTCGTCGCGGTGCTGCTGCAAACCGCCAACCCGCAGCTGTGGGTGACAAGCCTGCGACTCGCCATCGAAACACCGAGCGAGATCTGGCTCGGCTAAGGATGCTCGATGTCGCCCTACTACTTCCGGGTGGTACCCGATGACAACGGATGGCAAGCCGGACACGGTTCCCGTGGCCTCGGCCACTACTCGTCGATGGACGACGCGATCACCCGCGCCTGCGTCGAAGCCGCCCGGCACCAACCCAGCGAAGTGATCGTGCACCTCCGCGACGCAGCCACCGTCACCGACTCCACCCTCGGATGGACCAACCCGGAAACAGCTTGACCGTCCGAGGTTCGTGTCGCTCGGGACGTGCCGCGATCGAGCTTCGCTCACCGGTGATGCGCTCGTAGAGTGGCGTGTCGGTGGAGCACGAGTACTGCCGACGCCTGCGGTTTCGATGGCGCTACATATGACGACGAGTCGTTGGTCGCTGAGCTACAAGGCCTGGGTACCCGCTGGCGGGCCGTGATCGTCCTCAGCGGCAAGGACCTGCGGAAACGACCCTCGGCCGACGTGTGGTCAGCTATCGAGTACGCGGCCCACAGCCGCGACATCACCGCGCTACACGCGTTCGGAGTTGAACAGGCGCTCACAGTCGATGAGCCCACGTATCCAGCAATCGTGGGCGACGATCTCATCGAGTCAGCCGCGTTGGCCTACGCCCACGAGGACCCCGACGAAGTTGTCACCGCACTCGACGAGCACGCAGCACAACTCGCGCAGCTAGCCAGCGACGCTGGACCCGGCGCATGGTCACGAGGCCTCACCATCGGCGATTCCCGCAGCGACGTCCGCCGCCTCCTGGAACACGCCCTCCACGACTCGCTGCACCACCTCCACGACATCGAGCGCGGACTAGCGGTCCTCCGAGCACACTCCCCCTAGTCCCTCGGTCGCCGAACCAACCGCCAACGCACAGAACCAGGGAGCGCATACGTGCGGCCGTTTCGGCCGTTGTCGAGAGGGGCAGGAGCCGGTCAGGACTGTGTGGCAGGGCGCAGCCGGTTCGAGCCCTGGGATGTCGTGACCCTTAGCGTGGGAACGCGCCGTGATCGGTGCTGTGAATCCGCAGTACAGACGGGTTATGTCGATAGCCCACCGACCGACCGACCGACCGACCGGCCGACAGCCGACGGGTCAGCCGACGGTCAGTTCCTTCAACTCCGACAGTCGAGGCAGCACTGCCATGCTGGCTCAAGCGGCGCACTGGAACGATTCTGCACTCGTGGACGGGACGGCCGGCCGCCTTTGCCCGCCGTTCGACATCGGGCCAGTACCCAGCCGCACAAGCGACAGCATCACGGTGTTGCGGCGATGTACCTCACGACCATGGTTGCGATAACTAGCACCGCGAGGGCGATCAGCAGGATGCCGAGCAAATTGCCGCCCACGAGAAGGAGCACTCCGAAGACGCCACCGATCATCGGTGCGATGAGTTGCTTCGCTGACGGCTTCCGCGCTGTCATCCTCGGCTCCCTCTCGTTGTGACCGTACCGCTCCGTCCTCGTGTTCCGAGTGCCGATGGCGCTCACGAACGGCACTTACATCGCTGACGGTGACCGCTTGTCGCGTTAGGCAGGCGTTGCGCGGGACGGCGTCCGACCTCGCTGTGCTAGGAGGCCATTATGGACCGACTCATTACCCGTCACGTCGTTCCTTCGGCAGGGGTCGACATCGAGGTGTTCGTGACGACGGTCCGCGAGCCGGTTGGACGGGCGCTGGTTCTCGTGCACGGATACGGCGGGTCCGCCGCCGCGCTCGGACCCCTGGCGGATCTGTTCTCCCGGGCGGGGTATGAGGCTGCGGCGATGTCAATGCGCGGCTTCGGCGGCTCGACGGGTGTCGACGACCTGGGCCTGCAGCAACCCAAGACGTTGGTGCCGTTGCAGCATGGTTCCGTCGTCGGACAAGGGTGAGGCGGCTGTACGCAGTGGGGATCTCTCAGGGCGGTCAGGTCGCTCTGTTGGCAGCGGCCGCCGGGGCGCCACTCGACGGGACCGCAGCATGGGCGGCAGTGACCGACGTGGCGCGATGGCGGGCGACGACTACTACCCGGGGATCCCTGAGTACGTGGACGCCATGTGCGCTGACGGCCGCTACGCCGAGCGGTCACCGCTTCGCGTTGCCGATCGGATCCGGGTACCCGTGTTGCTTGTGCACGGCGATGCGGATACTCCCGTGCCGACCGAACAGAGCGTCGCCGTGCACCAGGCGCTGCTCGCGGCGGGGCGTCCGTCCAAGCTCGAGCTGCTGGCGGGGGTCCGCCACCACCGCGACTCAGCGGGCCACCACCCCAACTCCTTCGACCTCTCGGTGGCCTTTTTCGACAGCCTCGAGACGAAAGGGCGACGCCACAGCACGGAGTGACACCTCGTCTTGGCCTCCACAAGAAGCCGGATGTGCTCGCCGATGTCGAAGCGGCGATAGCGGCACTTCTGGGTGACTGTTAGCCCTTCATCCGTCGCATTGTGGTTGGCGGTCCCCGTCCTGGGTAGGTCTTGTCGTGAAGTGAAGATCCCGCTCGGGTAGCGCGCCTCGCAGCCGTACTCCGAGCGGGATTCTTCGCCCCTCCGCCAGCGGCACGTGTCACGCCGGAGCACCAGGCGCGGTTCATGGAAGGGCGACTGGGCGAAGCGCTGGCCAAGGGCGGGGTCACGGAGCCACCGTTGAGCGTCACCTGGGTCGAGCTGATCGCGCACCACCACCTTCGCGGCTGAAGCCGCTAGTTGGCGACTCCAAAAGCAGCGGGAAGGCACACATCCCGGACGACGAGTTGAGCGGACGGGGCACCGGTGACCCTGAGCGGATCGCGGCGGGAGACATTGCCGCGGGAGGCTGCGACCAACCTGGGGAGAGTGAGTCAAGCGCCGACCGGGTTGTCAGTCGATTGGTTCGCGGTGCACCCACTCGATCAGGTCGTCGGACGCGAGTGCCCGCACGCGGGCGCCGTACCGTGCGAGGTCGGCGTCGTCCAGGAGGCCGGCCCACTGGCCGCTCGTACCGAGACGGAAGAAGGCTGTGGGGTCGATCCAGTGCTCCGGTCCTCCGCCAGGAACGGTCATGTCGGCCCTGGTACGCATCGACTCGAAGGTGGCCGCCTGAACGAGGCCGGGCCACCGATCCTCGTCGATGTCGATCCTGAGGTGCACGGCGAGTCGCCGCATTTGAGCGTCCAGATCGGCCTTCAGGTCGTCGTAGTGCAGGTACACGACGTCGAGCTCGTTGGCGGCGTCCCGGAACGTCTGTAGGTGCTCGACGGTGCGTCGCAGCGAGGAGCCGAGCTGGGTTGATGGCGTCTCGTCGTCGACCCACTGCCAGAAGCGGTCTCGTGGGCCATCGGGACGCGCCCGCGGTGGAGGCAACGGTCCGAGTTCGATGCCGTCGATCGCTGCCGCCCGGGCGCGGGCCTCGAGGAACGCGCTGACGTTCATGTTGTCGATGTGTCGGTCCATGGACAGTGCCACGTCGCGTGGGTCGCGACCGACACAGATGTAGGTGACCGTCGGATCCTTAGGAATCCCGTCGAGAGGGGTGTGGGTCTTGATGAACCGGCGGTGGTTCTGGGCCGTCAGGTCGGCGAACACCTCGATCCGTGCGCGGGTCACCATGTCGATCCACGGTGACAGCGTGTCCAAGGGCAGCGGTAGCTCCGTTTCTTGCAGGATCAGCAGCGCGCAGATCATCTGCGTCCACGTGGTCCCGCACTTCGGCGGCGTGCTGATGATGATGTCGCCACCGCGGAGTTCGAAGCCGTGCCAGCGGTTGCTGTCGTAGACAGTCGCCTGGTACCGGCGCACGGCCGTCATCCTCGCAGACGGCTCGCTCCTGTGACGCCAAGAACGTGGACGTCACGGAGAGGCGGCGACGAGCGCTTCGTGCCGGGCATGATGAGCACATGGGTGGCCGAGATCCGAAGGGTGTCATCGAAGAACTGTTTGGTCGCGGACTGGCTGGTGATGACGGCGTCATCGACGAACTTGTCGCCGAAGACATGGTGAACCACGCCGCAGGTGGCGAGGACGATCTGCGGTCCGCAAGGCCGAGAGGGCTGGAAACAAATCGTCGCAACGATCTTCCACGATCTCGGTGAAGGCCTCACGGTCGATCATCGCCACCTCATCGCCGAAGGCGATCTCGTGGCCCATCACATGACGATCAATGGCCGCCACGAAGCCTCGGCCATGCCCCTGCTCGCTGGAACGAATGCCACCGGTTCGCCGGTTGTGTGGACCTATATCCACATCTGGCGGGTTGTCGACGGCGTTGTCGTCGAGCATTGGGCGTGCCGTGACGATGTCGGCCTGCTACGCCAGGTCGGGGCATGGCCATCGCCGCCCGATCGCACGTCATAGCGGCCGAGCCCACCGATCGACCGACCGACCGACCGGCGTCGACGGAGCAGCCTGTCTGCAGTCGATAGCGTCGGGGTTGATACCCAGAGCCGGCCGGCACGCCGGACGAGCTGTCCAACAGGGACCGGGGCTCCACGTGGGAAACGGAACGCGTTACGAGATTCGGGCGACCAGCCTCGTCGAGTTCGTCGCCGGGCTTGATGATCGTCAGCCCGTCGACGCGACCCCGCGGTGGAACGTGCACGACTTGATCGCGCATGTCACCGGTGTGGCCGTCGATGTCGCGAGCCACAATGTCGACGCCTACGCGCAGCCGTCGTGGACGTCGCTGCAAGTCGCGTCTCGCGCGCATCGCTCCCGAGCGTCGCTCATCACCGAGTGGCGCGACGCGTGGCCCGCACTGAGCGCGATCCTCGACGACCCGCCGTCGCGCGGGTTCGACGCTGCGTTCGCCGTAATGCCGCTGGTCGACCTGCTGGCTCACGAGCACGACCTGAGAGAATCGGCGGGACTGTCCGAGTTCGCCGACCCCGACGTATGGCCGGCAGTCGAACAACGACGCCGAGACGTGCTCACGGTGCAATGCAACACCGCCGCATGTTCGCTAGAGATCGACACGCCACAGGGCGATCACTGGGAGCTCGGATCCCACCCGCGACACCTTCACGTCACCGCCGACCGTTACGAGTTGTGGCGATCACTCGAGGGTCGTCGAACCCGCGCCGTCGTCCGAGGCTTTGACTGGGACCAAGACCCCCAACCATTTCTCGATGCGTGGGTTGGGTCTGTCTTCCACTGGCCAGAAGATCACCTCGACTAACCGCCGAATCCAATCGGCGCCGCGCTATGACCGCGCTGAGCGCCCACACCGCTGCGCCGTGACGAAGCACCTCTGGGCCGTCCCGGTGCTACGGCTTTTGCGCGAGGCGCGGGAAGATGCGGCCGGCGATGTCGCGCAGGAGCGGGACGATCTGCTGTGGGGTGAGCGTGACATCCGGACCGTTGAGCTCGGCGGGGAGCTCCACGCCGAACTGTTTGGCCAAGGTGATGAGGGCGGGTCCCATGCCTTTGCCGAGGGTGCTGAGGCCCTGGCCGACTACTTCGACGTCCATCGTCCAATCAGGTACCTGCTGCGCGGTGACAGTCGCCCAGGTGTTGGGGTTTCGGGGTGTCGCGTGACAAGACGTGGTCGAAGGTGCGGGCGGACGCGTCCCGTTGGGTGGCACCGGTGGCGGAGGTTGCGCTGCGGTAAGCGCCGTACACGCGCGCCAGAAACGCTTCACCCGACAGCATCGAGGGCGGGTTGTCCACCTCGATGTCGAGCTGGTCGGAGAACGACCGGCCCATTGCTGGGTGGTAGTCGCCGTGGCCGGCCATCATGTTCGGCTCGATGAGCGAGAAGTCGGGCAACGTTCCCGCGGCGACGTCATCCTCGAACTCGGCGAACGGTACGAAGTGCGTGGCCAGCCGGTCCTTCAGACGGGGGAAGTGGATCACCCCCGTGAACGAGAGCGCCATCGGCTCCATGACGTAGACCTTCCACGTCTTGTTGTGTGCTTCGAGGCGCTCGAAGATCGTCTCGGCATCGTTGGCTGTGAACCACTTCCGCATCGGACTGTTCACGACCAAACCCGATGACGTAGCTGCGGTCCAGAACGATCTGTTCATGAACGTCTGCGAGGGCACTTCGCAGAACCAATGGTCGAACACGCCGAAGTCGCGGGCGATGCCGTTGAGCACCGGGAGCCCCAACACGTTGTCCAAGGAACGGTTCTCGAACAGCACCACCACCATGTGATCAAGGGCATGAGACTTGTCGGAAGCAGGCAGGGATGCTCGGCTCTCCTCAGTCCTGGTCGGGTCGCGCCGATTCGGTGTAGAGGGCGCCTTGTGCGGCACCGGACCCGGCGCGACCACCGCCATGGCCTCGCAGGACGAACGCGACGACGACGGCGAGCGCCGCGCCCGCGAGGGGCCCCGCGATGTAGACCCAGTAGTGGCTGAAGTCTGCGCCGACGAGGTCGGGACCGAACGTACGCGCAGGGTTCATGGACGCACCCGAGATGGGGCTGCCCCACAATCCGGCAAGTGCGATGTAGCCGCCCACCCCGAACGCACCGATGATGCCGATGTTCTGCGCTCCCGACGCGGTGCCCAGAATCACACTTACCAGACCCAAGGTGAGAATGAACTCCATCCAGAACGCGGCCCACGACGAGTACCCGGCCGCCGGATAGTTCGAGCCGAACACAGCAGAGACTTTGATCACGTGCTGCAAGAACAACGCAGCCAGGGTCGCGCCGCCGAGTTGGGCGACGATGTAGCCCGGCACCCGCCACCACGGGAAGTCGCCCCGCAACGCAAACGCCACACTGACCGCCGGGTTGAGATGCGCGCCCGAAATCTTGCCCATGAACAAAATGATCGCCATCACCATCAACGCGGGAGCAGTCACGGCCGCGGTACGGCTGATCGTGCCCGGGAACGCCTGCCCCATCATCCCGCCGCCGGCGGCCACGAGCACCAAGAAGAACGTGCCGAGCACCTCCGAGAACAGCCGCCGCCACTCCTGTCTCGGGTCCTGAAAATCCTCGATCGGCTGAAGAACGTCCGAGTCGAACCACTCGCTGATTCGGTCGGTCATCTCCCGGTAGCTGCTCGCCATCCGTCGCCCCCTGACCTGAGGCACCAATGCGCTCACAACCACAACGCGCTGCGGCCTTCGTCCTACGGGCCACCCTAGTTAATCGGCCCGCCTCGCGACCCGGCCAACGCGAAGCGACGCATCATCGTCCCCGCGTCGTGCGTTCTGACGGCTGTGGTGCGAGTGTTCGCTACGGTCACACACGCCGTGATCGGTGCTGTGGATTCACAGTACACACGGTTCAGGTCATGTCGCGCGGTCGCCGCACTCGGGATTCGGGACTTCCAGGTCGTGCCGAATAGCCACGAGCTGTCGCACCGATTGGCAGTTCGGTGGGCGGCGGAATCTGAGTCGATGGCGCTCTAGGGTCCGAGTCATGAACTCCGAGCCGACGCCGACCCTGGACACATTGAACGGTCTGTTGGGTGTGTACTACACCGCTCTCGCGCAGCACCAGAGCCACGTGGCCCTGCTGGACTCGTGGGGCCTGGCCGGCCTTGCGCGCAGCATGGAAGCGCGCATCGCCGACGAGCCGATCACCATCGCCGCGCTTCTGCAGCGACTGCTCGACCTCGGCGGGATGCCGAACTTCACTCTCGGCACGCTGAACATCGGTGCGTCCGTTGGCGAAGTCCTGGACCACGACCTCGAGATCCAGCGTCTCGCCCGTCCCGGCCTCAACGCTGCTGCGGAGGCGGCATCCGCCGATCACGATGCAACGACTCGAGTGGTGCTTGAAGGAATCCTTGCCGACGAAGAGAAGCACCTCGCGTGGCTCGAAGCGGAGCGATCCCTGCTCGACCGACTCGGCGAACCCCTCTACTTCGCAAACCGAATGAGTACCCCGGCAACACCCCCTGCGTAAATCCCTCCAGGCTGTCCCGCAGCGGCGGCAACGCGGGATGTGAGCGGCGGGAACGGCACGTCGGCGCTACTGGTTGTCGCCTCCGAGCGCCTGCCGGAGTGAGGTGAGGACGGCGTTGGCGAACGGGACCTGGAGGTCGCCGTTGTCGGCGTACGCGCATCCGGCGCCGTCGACGGTCACGAGGAGCGTCGACGCATCTGCGTAGCCGAACCAGAGCGCGTACTTCTCGCCGAAGTCGGCAGGACAGAACGGCTTGGGTGCGTCTGGCGCAGGAATCGGGACTTGGTTGAGTTGGGCGGCGATGGCTGCGGGATCGAGTTGCGCCGCGTTCGCGAGTGACCCCGGTTCCGGTTGGTTGGAGCCGTGGTAGTGACAGCCGAGGAGGCTCGTGGGCTCGCCGGGCACCATCGCCGAGGTGGTTCCATCTCGTTGTCGAGTGGGCACTCGCGCGGGAACGGTCGCAGAACACTTCGCGGCTGTCTGGTTCGGGAGGGCCGACCGGCTGGCGTCGGCGGGTGCCGAGTTCGACAGCTCGTCGCTGGAGCGAGCGGAACGAGAACCGCTGTCGCTCGTGCACCCCAGGCCCGCGAGCCCTCCGGCGACCATCAATCCGACGATCAGCGTTCGCCATCTCACGCCCCATAGACGAGCGTCGCAACCCGTTGGTTCCCGAGGCGACTCACGTTCGGGGCAGCGCAGCACTTACGCGCGGTCGGCCTGGCAGTCGCGGTTAGGTGAGTCGACCGGTCGGGTCAGGTGTCGGTGATGCGGGGGTGCCGTCGATGTTCCAAACTCGGGTTGCGAGTAGGACCATCGTCAGAAGGAGGGGAAGAGAAAGCGGGATCGCGAGAATGCCGGGTGGCGAGGCGGCGCCCAGGAACGAGCTCACAACGAATAGGGCGGCCCAGAGGGGCGGCGTCGCGTGGCTTTGCCAGAGCGCCAGCCCAGTGAGCACGACGGCAATGAACACGCAGGCGAGATAAGCGATCAGAAACCCTTTGGAGACCGTCGCGGTGTTCTGCGCCACGAGGACTTGTGCCGAGGCTGTCACCGTCGCATGCGAGCTAGCGGCGGCCGCGAGATTGAGTCCGATGAGAACGTTGACGATCGCGCCGCAGAACGCGCCGAAGCCGCCGATGACGGCCGCGGCAGTCGCGACCGAGGCGTAGCGTTCGCGAACCAACGCGGCGATCGCGGCGAACGAGACGCCGAGGGCCCCGATGCCGAAAATGACGAGCAGGTTCGAGAAGTAGAGAATGCCGGAGTGAGCGGCTGCGATCGCGACTTCGTGCGTCGCACGGGAAGTCGACGTCAGTGGCTTGTCGAGCCCCTTCGGCGTCAACGCCTGGCCCACGAGTAGGAAGATGCCAGCGATGGGCATGAACAGCGCGAGGATGCGACGTCTCGTCTGTAGCACGAAGGTCCCCTTCCTGGACGCCGCCTGTCGACGAGGGTGTTCTCGCTGCCCCGGCGAACGTGTGGGCATCGTAAGCGACGAGACCAAACCATGGTTCGGCCCGCTCGTCGTTCCTCTCCAGAACGGGCGACAGCTTGTGGTGCAGATCACTGCACGGGCTGCACCCCGTCGGCGCGATAGGCGAACAGTCGCGCATCGCCGATGCCTTTGAGCGTGTGCATTCCTCGATCAACGAAGGTGAGGCCCGAAGCGAGCGCTACCGCTCGGGTTGTTTCAGAGACGAGTATCTCGTCAGGGCTCGCGGCGCGGATGATCCGCGCCGCTTCGTGTATCGCGACTCCACGGATGTCGCCGCCTACTACTTCAACCTCGCCTATGTGGACGCCGGCGCGAATGTGAAGGTCATTTCGCCGCGCCCGTGCGCCGATCGACGCTGCACATCGCAGCGCGTGCACCGGACCGTCGAACGTAATCAGCATCCCGTCCCCGGTTGTGCTCACCTCGCGGCCGTTGAAGTCCTCGAGCTGCCCGCGGGCCATCTCGAAGTGCGCTGCCAGGGTGTCCTGCCACGCGACATCGCTCAGCCTTTTGGCAATCGACGTGGAGTCGACCAGATCCGTAAGCAGCAGCGTCACCAGCTGCCGTCCGGTGACTCCGGCGCGGTATCCACCGAACGCGCGTGTCCCCGCCCACTCGATCGTCACGCATGGTTCGTCACCGACGGTGTAGCCGTCGTGACCGGGCGGCACGTCATAGACGTCACCGGCAGCCAGCTCCGTGCGTGAGCCGTCCGGGAGCACGAACGCGAACCCGCCCGAAAGGACCGTGCCGACGTGACGAGCCTGGCACCAGTCGCCACCCACCAACGGCCGAATGTCGACCGACCAACGCCACCCAGGTTGGGCCGTCGTGTACGAGACGGTGAGGTCACCGAGCACGACGACGTTCTGGACGACACCAGGAAACCGAAAGACTTCATCCGGGTCTTGGAGACTCTTCGATCGCGGCTGCTGCACCGCATCAGGATGAGGTGCACCGACGTGGACGTCAACGGGCGTCGCTCAGAGGGCGGACGCCGACATCCGTTTCTGTGCGAAGTGGGACTCGCCTCTCGGGCCACGACGAATCACACGGTGCGTGAAACGAAAGGGCCGCCTGCCCGACTGCATCGTGTGCTCGCGTCGTACTGTGGCTTCGTGGCGGCGCTCGAATACACGGACGACGCCGAGTTGACCCAGGCACTGGTGGCGCGGGACGGGGCGGCGTTCGGTTTCTTACTCGACCGGTATCAACGACCACTGGTGCGGCTGGCGAGCCAGTACGTGCCGAACGGCGCGGTTGCCGAAGAGGTCGTGCAAGAGACGTGGCTCGCGGTGATCGAGGGCATAGATCGTTTCGAAGGCCGCTCGACCGTCAAGACGTGGCTGTTCAGCATCCTCGTGAACATCGCCCGCACGCGCGGCGCCAAGGAGCAGCGGTCGATGCCGTTCTCGGCAGCTGCGATCCTCGACGACAACGAGCCCGCGGTCGATCCGAGCCGTTTCCGTTCGTTTCGCAAGGCGGGAACGTGGAAGCGGCCACCGGATCCGTGGCCCGACCCCGAACAGCAAGCGGTCGTCGGGGAAGAGATCAACGTGGTGCATGCCGCGATCGGTGAGCTGCCGAGCGCGCAACGTGAAGTGATCACGTTGCGGGACGTGCTCGGCTGCAGCGCACGTGAGGTGTGCGACGTGCTCGGAGTCAGCGACGGAAACCAGCGGGTGTTGCTCCACCGGGCGCGTTCGAAGGTTCGCGCTGCAGTTGAGCGACATTACGGGGAAGGTGACCGACGATGAGCCAGTTGAGCTACGTGTGCAGGCAGTTCGTCGAAGACGTCACCGGCTACCTCGAGGGCACCCTTCCGGCAGAGGTCGTCGACCGTATCGATGCGCACCTTGCCGATTGTCCGCACTGTCGGGAGTACCTGCGCCAGATGCGCCGCACCATCGCTGACGCGGGCGCACTGTCTGAGGACGACGTGGACGCAATGCCCACCGACCTGCGGAGTCGGCTCCTCGACGCGTTTCTCGAACCGGACGTGTAACACCAGCGCCCGTGAGCGCACTCATGCTCCTGACAACCCACCTGTTGATCGGAGTATTGATGAAATCGTTGTCCCGGTTCCTCGCGGCGATTGGCGTCGCCGCGCTCGCATCCGTCGCGCCCGCGGCCGCCGCGCAGGCCGAAGTCGGCCACAACAATGCACCAGCGGACGCCGTGTTCGTCCAGACGAACGATCCCGTCGGCAATGCCGTGCTCGTGTACCACCGTGCCGTCAACGGCACCCTGTCGCCCGCGGGAACCTACGACACCGGCGGCGATGGCGGAGCGCAGGCCGACGCGGCGGTCGACCCGCTCGCGTCACAAGGTTCAGTCGTGTTCGATGCGGACAGCCACGTGTTGCTCGTGACCAATGCCGGAAGCGACAGCGTGTCGGTGTTCGGCGTCGACGGCGACGCGCTCACATTGCGCCAAGTCGTGCCATCCGGGGGTTCGTTCCCAACAAGCATCACGGCGCACGGCGATGTCGTCTACGTGCTCAACACCGGCAACGTTGCCAACGTCCACGGCTACCGTCTCGCGGGCGGGACGCTTCATCCCATCCAAGGATCGACACGCGACCTCGGCATCACGAATGCGAATCCGCCACAGTTCCTGGCATCACCAGGGCAGGTCGGCTTCACGCCGGACGGCGCTCATGTCGTCGTGACGACAAAGTCGACCGACACGATCGACGTGTTCGCGGTTCTGCCCAACGGTCGCCTCACATCGCCGACCGCGAATGCGCCGGCGGGTGCGGTGCCGTTTGCTTTCAGCTTCAGCGGTACAGGTCAGCTCGTCGTCGTCGAAGCCGGCACAAGCTCCGTGTCGAGCTACGCCATCAACCGCGACAACACCGTGAGCGTCGTGTCCGGTCCAGTGACTGGCAACCAGACCGCGGCATGCTGGATCGCGTCAGCCAACAACGGCAACTTCTACGTGGCCAATGCCGGTAGCTCCACTTTGAGCACGTACCACGTCGCTGTCGACGGCACCGTCGCCGTGTCGCCGTCCACAACTGGAACCGCCGGCGGCCCGATCGACCTCGCCGTGTCCTCCGACGGCCGGTTCGTGTACAGCGAGAACGGCGGCGCTGGCACCATCGACGAGTTCCGCGTCGAGCCCGACAGCACGCTCACGCCCATCGGCCAAATCACCGGCCTGCAGGCCCACGTCATCGAGGGCATCGCCGCCTCATAGAGCCACGGCAGCGAGCGACGGGCGAACTTCATTACTCGAAGCGCGCCCGCCGCCGTTCGGGCCGATCTCGTGCACTCGCGTCCGGCGTTGTTGGCCGATCTCGACCGCCGGCCGATTGACAGGTCGGCCGTAGCCGTCTAGGCCAACATCGTCGGCGCACCCTGCAACAACCAGGAGGAAACGATGTCGTCGTTTGTTCAGATCATGCAGTTGCAGACGTCCAAGATCGACGAGATCCGAGCGGCCGTCGACGAGTGGCAGAAGGCCACTGAGGGCAAGCGGACCGTCGGTCGGAGCGCCGTTTGTCGAGACCGAGACAATCCGGGCCGCTACTCGATCATCGTCTTCTTCGACACCTACGAAGACGCCGTGAAGAATTCGACGCTTCCCGAGACAGACGCACTGTCAAAGAAGACGGCCGCCCTGGCCGATGGCCCTCTCACGTTCGTCAACCTCGACGTGATCGAGGAACGCCTCATTTGATGCTCGAGCACGGAGCCCCCCTGACACGCCCAGTATCAGTGTCAGGCGGGGCCGAGCCTGAGCGCGAGTGTGGGACAGGAACGGATCGCCCGCATGACGTGCTCGCGGAGGTGAGGCGGGATGGGTCGAGGGTCGATCATCGGGTAGCCCCAGTCGTCGAGCGCGATGAGCTCCGGTAGCAGATCAGCGCAAATTCCGTGACCGACACAAGTGATCGGGTTGACGACAAGTCGTTCCTTCCGAGCCTCGATCGCCGCTGCCTTCATCGCCAATCTCCTGTCGTGGGAACCGGAAGGAACGGAGCGGACGACTCACACGGACCGTGATGGCGGTGTCGATCGATGTCGTCGGCGAAGACCCGCAGGCCGCTGCTGACGAATCGCGCGACGCCATCGGGATGCTTGCACGCACCGCGCCCCTTCACCATCTCGAGCCATCGTCGCAGCCGCTTCTCGGCGACCCCGATGCGATCGCCGTAGTACAGCGCGGCGACCGCATCGGCAATTGCTGGTAGCCCGTTGACGCACGGACCACATTGTCCGGCGTTCTCGTTCGCGAGCCACCGTGCCACTCGAGCGAGCTCGAGCAGACCGCAACCTGTTCTCGGGATCGCGGCGATCAGACCGCAACCGATCGATGCACCCGCCGCCTGCAACGATTCGGAGTCGAGGGTGATCCGCGCGACGGTCGACGGTTCGAGCCACGCGCCGAAGTAGCCACCGATCAACACACCGCCGAGGTCCTTCAGTTCGGTCCCCGCTGTGCTGAGCAATGTCGGGATGCTGTGGCCGAACGGCACCTCGTACACACCGGGCTTGGACACGGCTCCCGTCACCGTGACCAGCGTGGTGCCGGGATCGCGTTGTGTTCCGAGTCCACGGAACCAGCCGGCTCCGTGACGTGCAATGAGTGCAAGATGCGCGAGCGTTTCCGCGTTCTGAATGAGCGTTGGTCGCCGGCGAACGCCTTGTTCGAATGGCCGCGGTGGCACGACAGTTGGCTTGGCTTCGCCACCGTTCAACCAGTTGACGAGCGCGGTTTCCTCGCCGCTCACATAGCGATCCGGCGCGAGCTCGAGACGTATGCGGACGCGGTCTCTGTGTGCTTCGATGCGCTCTTGGATCGCACTGGCGATCGTCTCGCTCGGATAGGCGCGATCGAGGCACACCCGCACGTCATCGGCGTCCACGGCACCAGCAGCGAGGACCGCGCCGTCGAGGACCAGATGGGGAGCGAGCGACAGCAGAACCTTGTCCTTCTTGCTCGCAGGCTCACCCTCGGTCGCGTTCACGACGATCACCGCTCGGCGACCGCGCGCGACCGCCGCAAGTTTGGTGGCCGTCGGAAATCCCGCTCCACCCCGGCCGCGAAGACCACTGCGCTCGACTTCGTCGATCATCGCGTGCGCAGGAACGCGGATGTCACCGAAATGGGCGTCGTGGTCCCGTAGCGACAGCAGCGGGCTCGCAGGAAGCACGCGCGGCAACACGTCGGCCTTGCGCAGAGCGGTGCGCGTCTCGGTCAGCATGACGTCCGACCTTCCTTTTCACATCTCGTCGTCCGGCTCACGGAGCCGTCCCGTGCGCGGTTCCTGACACGGACGTCCCCTTCAACACGAGGTTCAGCTCCAGAGACATCGGGTCGCCCGATTGCGATTGGAGCGAGGCGTCGATGATGTTGCCTCTGAGTCCAGTGACCGCGCCGGTGTACGAGTTACCTCCGGTTCCTGAGATGCTCGCTGTGCCCGATGTCAGGGACACGCCGCCATCGTTGATCGCGTGCCCCGACAGCACGACATGCACCGAACCGACTGCGCCTGAGTTGAGCTGCGCGTCGATGGTGATGGTGTCGTCGCCGAGACGATCGGGTCCCGGGTCCGTCAACGTTCCACTCAGGGCGGCCTCGAAAGGTGGTGTCAGCTGCGTCGTGGGCTGCGGTGTGGACGTTGGCACAGATGGTGGCGCTATTGCGGGAGACGGGCCGCCGGCCGCGGCGGCACCGTTCGAGCTACCGAGCAATGCTGCGGGTGTCCCCGCTCGGCGCGCCCACCCAGGTTGGAGGGGTCCGGCGAAGACCCACGCCGCGATGAGGAACGGTCCGATGACGCTGACCGTCGCGGTGGCGAGCTGGCGTGGTTCACCCAACGTCGCTTTGGCTGCGAGCAGGCGCCACCAGACGGCGAGAACGACCGCGGCCATGCACGCGAACTGCAACCCGAGTAGCCAGTTCGTCTTCGTGTCGGTTCCGGTCCCGAGACCATGGACGAACGCCACGGGCCAGCACGCATACGCCGCCCAGTGGACAAGGCGCCAGAGGTCGTATCCGAGATGGCGCCGCAGCAAGCTGGTGATGGCGATCGCGACGAGAAGATCGAATGCCACTGTGCCGAGGCCCAACCACATCGGTCGGTAGGCAGCACGGAAGGGCAACACCGCGTCGACCCAACCGATGGGTGCGTAGCCGTCGGCGATCGCAGTCGCGATGTGCACGGCGATGAACGTCGTCGCCAGGAGCGAGATGTTCTGGTGGATGCCTGCGGTCACGAAACGAGGCCACCGGTCGCTGCTCCATCGAACGGCTTCGGTGATGCCGAGGACGACAGACGCCGTGAGCAAGAGCAATGACACGATCCCCGTCGCGCGCGTGACGTACCACATGGTTCTCGAGTCGAATGCCAACGACAGGTCCGCGATCATGTGCAAGCTGCTCGTCACGAACCGCCGCTCGTCACCACGGGCGCGCGGTGATGGGTGGGTTGCGGTTTCACCGGTGTCGGAGCTGTCTTCGGTGTGGTGTGACCTCGACTACCGGCCGGTGTCGTTGCCGCTGGCGTGGTTGATGGGACGTCGGATTGGGTGGCGGGGTTGTCGGTTGTCTGGCTGGTGCTGGCGCTGCTCGCCGGCGCGGCGGTTCCGGGCTGTGCCGTCGAGACCGCGGCGTACACAGCCGCCGTCGTCGCCAGCGCCGCGGCGGCAGTCCAACCGGTTACGCGGGCGATACGGGCGAGACCCTTGTTGCGTGAACGTGTGCTCACCATCGAGAACGAGGTTGCCCGCACCACCCGAAGGGTGGGTGAAGGAAAGCACTAAGACTCGGCAAAGTCCGCTCGGGCTGTCGTGCGCGGCTGAATGCACTCCGACTCGAGGGACGGCTTACGGCGTGAGAACGGCCGTGAAGTCTCGTGAGTCGGGGCCGAGGTACCGAGTCGCAGATCGCGCCATGTCGGGCAGCAGCTTCTGGCTGGTGATCTGGTCGGGCTTGGCCGGATCAGGGTGCGCGAACAGGTTGTAGGTCACCCAGTTCGGGTTGATGTCGAGCTCCATGGCGCGAACGCAACCGGCGCGCACCAGCATGTCCGCCAGGGTGGCGACCGTCAGCCCGTCGCTTGCGGCATACACCAGCGTTCCGTCGGCGCGAACACCGAGGCCGGATCGCCACACCAGGACGCGGTTGTGAAGGCCTCTGCCCCACCGCGTCGTGTCCGACGTGTTGAGATCTGGTGTCGGTGCGCCGTTGTCGACGATCAACACCAGGTTCTGACGTACCGAGATGACACCGGCGTCGAGTTGATCGTCTCGTCCCCACTGGCCGACATCGACTGTGCCGTCGGCGCGGACCACAAAGGACGCGGCACCTGCCATGAGTGGCTTGCCTTGGTGACCTTGTGCATAGAAGCCGCCGTTCGCATCTCTGAACCGGAACCCGCCATTGAACGCAGCAACCATCACGTTGCGGTCGGAACCGCCGACGGTTCCGCCACTGTTCCAGTTCCCACCCGGCTCGACCGTGCCAGGCACTTCGACGAATCGAAGCAGGTGCGGGTCCATCCACACGAGTGCACCGAGCACGCTGGTGTGTTGCGCGTCGGGCCGCAGTTGCGCGACAGCGATCGACGGTTGGCCGTTCGATGCGGTCAGCAGTGGCTGCCAAGCTCCCTCGTTCGGCAAGGGCGGGTTCGCCGCGGGCACGACTGACGGAGGCAGCGCCCCCCGCGACAGTCCCGACGCGGTGGAGTGAGGTACCGCCCCATCGGCGGGTCCCGGGATCGCGCGCGAGGGCGTTCCGCCCGTCCCCGGCGCCGTGTGGTTGAAGTACGCCTCCTCGACCAGGTTGGCGACGGCGTTCAGGTGATGGTCACGAAGCCAATCGGCGCTCTTCGCCACGAAGCTCTCGTTGCCTGGCCGTCGTGCGACCGCGACACACCACGACCCCGCGAGCATCGCGAACACGGCAGCGAGGACGAGTAGCCGCCGGCGCCAGTACACGCGCCGACGCCGCGAACGCGAGACCGTGTGGCCGCCGGTTGGGCGGATCGGAGGCGCGGTGACGGCCATAGCGGTGGGCACCGTAGGAAGACCCTGGACATTCCCGAGACAGTGCACGGCAAAGAGAAGGCAAAACCTGCAACCGACCGACCGAATGACCGCTGCGATCGCGAGTGCACCCGATGCATTGCACTCGACTCGCCTAAGTTGGTGACCGCAAAGGGGGCGAAGGGCGGGGGTGCAGTGGGCTACGTGTTGGGCGTCGATCTCGGTACGACGTTCACTGCCGCCGCGACAGCCGAAGACGGACGCGCACAGATCTTCGAGCTGAGCAGCGACCTCGCGGTGATCCCTTCGGTCGTGTACGCGGCCGCCGACGGGTCGTTCCTCGTCGGCGAGCCGGCAGTCCGACGGGGCCTGTCGGATCCGGATCGGGTGGCGCGAGAGTTCAAGCGTCGACTCGGCGGAACCAACATCCTGCTCGGGGGCGCGCCGTTCTCGGCGCACGTCTTGATGGCCAAGTTGCTTGCCGCGACCGTTGCCCGCGTCACGGAGCAGCGCGGCGCACCGCCTGAGCGGGTGGTGCTGACGTTTCCGGCCAACTGGGGTGAATACAAGATCGACCTGCTCAGGCAGGCGGCACGCATGTGTGACCTCGACGCCGAACTCGTGACCGAGCCCGAGGCGGCCGCGATCGCATATGCGCACTCGGAGCGGATGGCGCCCGGCGAGACCGTCGTCGTCTACGACTTGGGTGGCGGAACCTTCGACGCCGCCGTCCTCGCGAAGAAGGACACTGGATTCGACATCCTCGGAGATCCCGACGGGATCGAGCAGTTGGGCGGGATGGACTTCGACGACGCGATCTACCAGTTCGTCGTGCGCGCGCTGCCTGCCGACCGAACGGAACAGCTCGACTATGACGACGCGGTAACGGTTGGCGCGCTCGTCGACTTGCGCGCGAAGTGCGTTGCGGCCAAAGAGACGCTTTCCGAGGACACCCAAGTCGCGATCAGCGTGCTTCTGCCGGCGATTCAGAGTCAGATCCGGCTCACCCGGGAGGAGTTCGAAGCTCTCATCCACCCCGCTCTCGACGAGACGATCGCGGCGTTGCAACGCACCGTTCGGTCGGCTGCGCTCGAACCTGCACAGGTCCAGCGAGTCCTTCTCGTCGGGGGCTCATCACGCATCCCGCTCGTCGCTCAACTGATCGCCGCAACCATCGGCAGGCCTGTGGCCGTCGATGCCCACCCGAAGCACGTGATCGCGATGGGCGCGGCGCTCTCCGCCATGGAGCGGCTCGCTCCTCCCCAGCCGCAGGTTTGGGAGCGATCGGGTTCGCCATCGGGTTCGACATCGCGCCCGTCCGAGCCGGTGAACCCCCCCGTTCCTCCGCCCAGACCCGAGGAAGCGCCTGCGCCGGCCGCTCCCACCGCACTGGCAGCGATCGCGCCTCTCGTCGACGACGGCGTCGACCGGGCCGGCGTGACCAGTGCAGAAGGCATGGGCGCGACCGATCGCAGCGCGCGGCGGGCGGCGGGGGCGATTCTCATCATCTTCGGCGCACTGCTTCAGGTGCTCGGTGCTCTCAACGACGTCGCCGCGCCGCAAGCTCCCAGCGGCTACGTCAACGGGGCCGTGGTCGTTCTCGCCATCGCCGCGTTGTTCATCCCGTTCCTGCGGTGGCCCACCGTCGCTCTCGCCAGCGTCGGCGTTGTGTGGCAGTTGCAATCTGCGTCCGTGGTCCAGGACTCGTCTGTCGTGGCACTCGCCTTCGTAGCAGGCGTTCTCGGCATTGTCCTCTGCGCGCTCGGCGCACTGGTTGCCCCGTCGACCCGGCGCCATCGGACGGCCACTCGATAAGTCAAACTCATGAGCGAGCCAACACGCTCACGTGACCGGGCTCGCCGTTGCACTCGACCACGGTCAGTCCCCCGTGTTCGACGAGCCGAGGGAGCGAGCTCGTGTCGTAGAAGCGGACGACGCCGGGCACGTGCAGGTAACACGCAGCGCGCAGCCGCCAGTACAGGTTCTGGGACGTGACCGATCGGCTGTCGCGGGCAGGCGCGGTGATCAACAGATGCCCGCCCGGACAGAGGCAACGCCGGATCTCGGCGATGAACGCCGCGGGATGCGGGAGGTGCTGCAAGACGAGGACCGCGAGGACGCCTCCGAGCGACGCGTCCGAGAAGCGGAGTGGTGCACCGACGTCATGCACGTCGAAGGTGGCGTCGACCTCGTGGCGCTCGGCTCGTCTCCGCGCGACCTCGACCATGTGAGGCGACCCGTCGATACCGGCGACGTCGTAGCCGCGCCGCGCGAGGGCGATCGCGTGCGCGCCGGGTCCGCAGCCGAGGTCCGCGATTGGTCCGGGCGGTGCAACGACGTTCGCGAGCACATCGGCGGTCCGCTCGACCAGTTCGCGATGCTGCGGCTCGTCGCGTCGCCGGTCCCAGGCCGCGCTCTCACGGTCGTACATGAAGCGGAAGAACCAGCGCGGGGCAGGCACGGCGGCGACGTTACGTGCGCCGCCGATGGAATTGCCGACGTCATGCGATCGGTGCTCTTCGCCCGCTTGACGTATCCGGGTTCGCTCCGCAGGCTTGGTCAACCCGAAGGCGCGAACGGAGGATCACATGGGCAAGCAGGTCGTAGTGGCTGTGTTTCCGAACGAAGTAGCGGCGGACACGGTCGTCGAGGGTCTGAAGGACTGGGACAAGCTCGACGACGAGGTGAAGCTCAACGCAGTCGGTGTCCTTGTTCTCGACGAATCGGGCAAGGTGAAGACGCACAAGCTGGGCCGGCGAAGCTGGGGCAAGGGCGCCGGCATCGGCGTGGTGCTCGCTGCGCTCACGCCACCGACGCTGATCGCGGGAGCGCTTGCCGGTAGCGCGCTCGGAGGGCTTCACCACAAGGGTCTCGGGGTCGACGGCGCAGAGCGCGATCGGCTCGCGGCGGCGTTGACAGACGGTCGAGCGGCGGTGGGCGTCCTCGTCGAAGACACAGAAGCGCAAGCGGTGTCCTCCAAGCTCCGCGACTACGGCGGCGAGCTCCATGTGCTGACACCGAGTGACGAGGCCGTGGCCGAGGTCGATGCCGCCGCCTCGGAGATCGACGCGGCGGCGACCGCCGAGGAGTCTGCGTCGCCACCTTCTTGAGGAGGCTAGGGGCTTACGCCTCTGCCAGGAGCCGGTACAGGTCCTTGCGTGCCGCGGTGACGATCTCGGTGGCCCGTTCCATCGTCTCGGGCGTCGACGTCACTGCAACCTGTCGAACCGCGAGGTGCAGGTCACGGGTCGCGATGCGCAGATCCGAACTCTGGCGGCTGGGACCGTCGTCGAGCGCGTCCCACGGGTAACCCCGTGATGCGACGTGCTCCTCCGCGGCGCGGCGGCCTTCGTCGGTGAGCTCGTAAGCCCGCTTGCCGTCGCGATCGACCGGGGTCACGAGGCCTTCGTCGGTCAGGAGCTGCAACGACGGGTACACCGAGCCGGGGCTCGGACGCCAGCGTCCTTCGGTCTTCGTCTCGAGCAGCTGGATGAGCTCGTAGCCGTGTGCGGGTCCGTCGAGCAGGGCGATCAGCAAGGCCGAGCGCACGTCGCCCCGGCGCATTCGACCGGCGCCACGGCGGTGCCAGTCGCGGTCGCCGGCGAACCCGCGCCGGCCTCGTCCTCTTCGGAAGTCTCTGGAGTCTCTTTCGTCATTCATGGCTATCACGATATATCGCGATAGTGACGGCTACAACGCCGGCGGCGAAGAACGCGGAACCGGATGGTGAAAGGATTCGACCCACTTCGAGCCGCTGACGTGCGCGCCGAGGTGCTCGACGGACAAGGGAGCAAACGGTGGACTCCGCAACCCGCGCCTCGCTCACAGTGATCTCGTTGGTCGCGGGAATGCGGTCCGTGTTGTTCCCCACGACCGCGTTCGCGTTGCGCCGGCGCCGTTGGACGCAACCCGACGACACGATGTCTTCATCGGTCGATTGACGAATCCCGCGGCAACACCACCATCCGGATCTCCGGATCGACGCGACCTGCGTGCCGCGTGGATCGTCAGCGCGGTGAGCGCGGTGTGGACCGTCGTGTCGGGCACGGCGGCGATCGTGCTCGGTGTCAGCGCCAGTTCCGCTGTCCTCATCGCCTTCGGGTCCGTCGGGTTCGTCGACGCGCTCGGATCGGCGACGCTCGTGTACCACTTCCGCCACGCGCTCGCCCACGATCAGCTCTCGGACCGGCTGGAGCGCATCGCTCATCGCACCGTCGTCGTCGGCCTGTTCGCGGTGGGCGCGGGCGCGATCGTGCTCGGCGCCACCCGATTGGCGAGCGGCGAAGCGACGGAGAGCACCGCCGCCGGCACGGTCCTCGCCGCGGTCTCGTTGGTGGTGCTCGTCGTGCTCTCAGCGAAGAAGCGCTCGATCGCGGCACGCCTCGGCAGTCGGGCGCTGCGCAGCGACGGTCATCTGTCAGCGGTCGGCGCGTCCCAAGCAGGGGTGACGTTGGTCGGCAGTGTGACCACCGCGATCGGCTGGCACTGGGCCGACCCGTTGGCCGCGATGGTGGTCGGAGCGGTGACGATCGGCATCGCGGTGCAGAGTGCAAAGGACGAGGGCACGCCCTGACGGGCACACCCTCGTCCTGCTCGCTGGGTCTTGTCCTTGGTCAGATCAAGCTCGACCTCAGATGTCGACCTTTCCTTGCTCGACATCAGCGGTGTTGTCGGAGTTGTTGCCGATGGCCAGGTTGAGGCCGGTGTTCGCCAGCGCCGCGCCTTCGTTCTCGATCCGGCTGTGCTGCACCGCCACCGCAGGTCCCGACGATCCCGAGTCGCTCTCGTCGACTGCGGCATGGATCGGCGCCTGATCCGGACCCGAACTCGAGGAAGTCGCGCTCTGGTCCACGGTGTTGTCGGCTTCATTGCCCGTCGCGGTGGCGTCACCGGTTTCGATCTCAGCCGTGCCGTCCGAATCGTTGCTGGCGGTTCCCTCGTTCGAAGCGACGGTCGTGGTGCTCCCGTAGTGGGGATCGTGCGACCACGTCCCGTGCACATCGCTGTCCTGGCTCACGTCCGCTTCGTTGTCCGAGTTGTTTCCGGTGGCTTCGTTGAGTCCGGTGTTGGCCACACCCAAGCCCTTGTTGTCGACCTTGCTCGACTGGTCGGCGACTGCGACGCCGCCGCTACCCATCGCGGACTGGTCGACCATGGTGCCGGAACTGTTTCCAGTGGCGTCAGCGTCGCCCGTGACGATGATCGCCATGCCGTCCGAGCTGTTCGACGCATCGCCGTCGTTCGACGCCGTGGTCGTGCCCGACAGCGACGTGCCGTTGCCGATGAGCCCCGAGGCGATACCGCTGTACTGATCGACACTGGCGCTGTTGTCCGAGTTGTTTCCGGTGGCTTCGTTGAGTCCGGTGTTGGCCACACCCAAGCCCTCGTTGTCGACCTTGCTGTCCTGCGTCGCCACCGAGGGGCCGGCAAAGCTGTCGTCGCTGCTCGACCCGGCGTCGGCGGACTGGGTGACCATCGTGTCCGAGTAGTTGCCCGTCGCCGACGCGTCACCGGTCAAGATCAGCGCGATGCCGTCGGAGGTGTTGGTGGCGCTGCCGTTGTTGGACGAGGTCAAGGTGTCGGAGTACACGATGCCGTCGCCGGATCCCCGGCCCAGGTTGCGGCTTCCGATTTCGGAGTTCTGGGTGAGGTCGGCTTCGTTGCTCGAGTTGTTTCCGGTGGCCTCGTTGAGTCCGGTGTTGGCGATGCCGGCGCCTTCGTTGTCGACCTTGCTCGACTGGTCGGCGACTGCGACGCCGCCGCTGCCGGTGGCCATCTGCGACACGGTCGTCTCGGAGACGTTTCCGGAGGCGTCGGCGTCACCCGTGCCGATCATCGCCCTGCCGTCCGACTCGTTGCTCGCCTCACCCTCGTTGGCGGAAGTGAGGATGTGCGTGCTGGCAACGCCGTCGCGCACGTTGTCAGAAGCGACCGGGTCGTTCTGTTCCGTGCTGGCCGTGTTGTCCGAGTTGTTGCCGGTGGCTTCGTTGAGCCCGGTGTTGGCCACTCCCAAGCCCTTGTTGTCGACCGAGCTGGACTGGTCGGCGACCGAGACTCCGGCGCTGCTGTCGTCATCGGACGAGCTCGGGTCCTGGGTGACCATCGTGTCCGAGTAGTTGCCCGTCGCCGTGGCGTCGCCGGTGGCGATCATCGCGGTGCCGTCGGAGCTGTTGGTCGCCTCGCCTTGGTTCGACGCCGTCAGCGTGTCCGAGTAGACGATGCCGTCTCCGGATCCCCGGCCCAGGTTGCGGCTACCGATGTCGGTGCCCTGCGTGACGTCGGCTTCGTTGTCCGAGTTGTTGCCGGTCGCTTCGTTGAGCCCGGTGTTGGCCACGCCCAAGCCCTCGTTGTCGACCTTGCTGGACTGGTCGGCGACGTTGACACCGTCGCCGCCCTCGGCCATCTGCGACACCATGGTCCCGGAGCTGTTTCCGGTGGCGTCGGCGTCACCCGTGCGGATCATCGCCGAGCCATCGGAGTCGTTGCTCGCCACACCATCGTTGGACGACGTCGTCGTGCCCGACAGCAGCGTGCCGTTGCCGAGGAGGCCCGAGGCGATGCCGCTCGACTGCTCGACGCTGGCTTCGTTGTCCGAGTTGTTTCCGGTGGCTTCGTTCAGTCCCGTGTTGGCGATGCCAGCGCCTTCGTTGTCGACCTTGCTCGACTGGTCGGCGGTGTTGACTCCGTCGCCGCCGGTGGCGGACTGGTCGACCATCGTGTCCGACACGTTTCCGGCGGCCGTCGCGTCGCCTGTGGTGATCGTGGCGCTGCCGTCACTCGAATTCGAGGCTTCTCCGTTGTTGGCGGCCACGTCGGTGGAGCCGTGGTAGTCCGGACCCGAGTTCCACACGCCGTCGATCCCGTTGTCCTGGCTCGTGTCAGCGGTGTTGTCGGAGTTGTTGCCGGTGGCTTCGTTCAGTCCGGTGTTGGCCAGGGCTGCGCCCTTGTTGTCGACCTTGCTCGACTGGTCGGCGGTGTTGACTCCGTCGCCGCCGGTGGCGGACTGGTCGACGCTGGTCTCCGAGCTGTTTCCGGTCGCCGAGGCGTCGCCGGTGGTGATCGATGCGCTGCCGTCGGAACTGTTGGTCGCCTCGCCGCTGTTCGAAGCGACGGACGTGCCGCTCGAGTCCTGGTGCCTACGAGAGAGCGATTCGGACGGGTCGTCCTGCGAGAGGTCGGCCGTGTTCTCCGAGTTGTTGCCGATGGCCTCGTTGCCGCCGGTGTTCGCAGCTGCGATGCCCTCGTTCTTCACCGACGAGTGCTGCGAGGCGACTGAGGGGTCGCCCGAGCCGTCGGCGCTCTGTGAGGCATCGGTCATCGCGGCGTTGCCGGTCGCGTCGGCCATACCCGTGGTGATGTCCGCGCTGCCGTCGCTTTCGTTCGACGCCATTCCGAACGAGCCGAGGACCGCCACATCGGTCCCGTTGGCGTCCAGGTGTCCGTCCTGCGACGTGGACGCATCGTTCTCCGAGTTGTTGCCGATGGCACCGTTGTCGCCGGTGTCAGCCGAGGCCGCGCCTTCGTTGGTGACGTGCTGCGACTGGTTCGCGACGAGCAGTCCGTCACCGCCGTCAGCGGACTGGGCGATCGTCGTCTCCGAGGTGTTTCCGGTTGCCGTGGCATCTCCGGTGTCGATGGACGCCGAACCGTCGGAGCTGTTGGCGGCCATCCCGAACGATCCGCTGACGCCCACGTCGGTGGAACCGCCACCGCCGGTGCTCTGGTCGGTCGAGGCGTTGTTCTCGGAGTTGTTGCCGATGGCCTCGTTGCCACCCGTCGACGCGGAGGCGATGCCCTTGTTGTCGACCTTGGCGTCCTGGTTCGCCACGGTCAGCGGGCCGAAGGGGCTGTCGTCGCTCGTATCGGCCATCACGCCGCCCGAGCTCGAAGCTTCCTGGTCGATGGACGTGGTCGAGTCGTTTCCGGTGGCCGTCGCATCGCCGGTGGTGATGGACGCGGTTCCGTTGGAGTCGTTCGACGCCTCGCCGTTGTTGGCTTCGACGCCTATGTCGCCTTTCCGCGACTTGGAGCCCGAGTACTGGTCTGCGCTTGCGTCGTTGGAGCTGTTGTTTCCGGTGGCCTCGTTGTAGCCAGTGTTCGCCGATGCCGCTCCTTCGTTCGACACGTGTGCGCTCTGGTCGACGACGATGATCCCGCCGAGCGCCCCGCCTGCTGAGGCACCGGCGCGCTGGCGCACGTTGGTCTGCGACGTGTTTCCGGTCGCTGTCGCGTCGCCGGTGGAGATCTCGGCCGTGCCATCCGAGCTGTTGTCAGCCGTTCCGTTGTTCGAGTGGACCCCTCCGCCGCCTCCCCCTGTGGACTGGTCGAGCGACGCGTCGTTCGAGGAGTTGTTTCCGGTGGCCTCGTTGCCTCCGGTGTTCGCGTCGGCGACGCCGACGTTCTTCACATTGGCGTCCTGCCGGACGACGCTGATGCTCCCGAGCTCGCCACTCGAGTCGGCGGTGGCGTCCTGGCTCACGTCGGTCGTCGAGTCGTTTCCGGTCGCCGTCGCATCGCCAGTGGTGATGGATGCGGTTCCGTCGGACGTGTTCTTCGCCGTACCGCTGTTCGAGCTCACCCCTCCGCCCGAACTGGACGAGGTCCGCGTCGCCGCGTCGGCGATCGCGCCCTGTCCTTGTGACGTCGACGACGAGTTGGTCGATCCATTGCCGACCGCGACGTTGCCGCCCGTGTTCGCGGACGCCGCGCCCGCGTTCGTGACGGACGAGTTCTGGTCGACGACCGTGATCGATCCCTGGTTGCCCGAGACGGTGACCGTCTGGTCCGAGCTCGTGTTGCCGGTGGTTCCGGTGGCGTTGGCGCCGCCGGTGCTCACCGATCCAGTGCCGTTCGAGCCGTTGGTCGCCATACCGGCGTTGTCGCTCGTGGCCGTGGTCGACTGCGTGGTCGCCGCTTGCGCGGCGGTCGATCCGAGAACGGTGAGCAGCGCGCCACCTGACAGCGACAGGATCACGTTGCGGATGAACCGCTTGCTGGTGTCGGGGGTGGCCGCGGCGTTGTCATCGATCGTCGACATACGGATTCCTCTTGTTCGATTCCAGGTGAACAGCGACTACCGAGGACGACGCGATCGAAACAAGAAACCGAAACAACAAATCGGTGTTCACGCGCGTACGTCGACGATCGACTCGGATCGGCGACCAAACCAACGACCGCCATGCTGGTGCAACGTGATTGCGAGTCGGTACCGGCCCGGCTGATCGGGTGCGGTGACGATCACGTCCACGTCCGTCGCGCCGCCAGGTTCGAGCGGCTGGGGAAGCGGTGCGGGTGTGCCGACGATCGGTGCGGCTTCGCCGCCGTCCGTCGTCGCATACCAACGCGCCGTGATGGACAGGGGGTTCGGCAACACCGACGTCCACACGCGGTCCGAGCGATTGACGACCCGCGCCACCACTGCGCGCTGCGCTCCCGCCGTCCACCGCCGAGGCAGGTCCGCGATCGCTTCGCCATCGAGCTCACCCTGCGCGGCCGGCCCGTTGCTCACGGCAACGAACGCAGCTTGCGCCGGCGTGGTCAGCTCGAGATGCGACGACTCGGTTTTCCCGGCGGCCCGGGTTCGCGCTGCGATTGCCTCCGCGACACGGTGGGCGTTGGTCGCGAAGCCGCGCTGCACCCCATGCAAGAGCGACTCGGGCACCTCGACGATGTCGTACACCTCGGCACACGGCAGCACGACCCGATCCAGGATCGTGCCGCGCTCGAGGTCGACCGTCACCACCGAGGCGCGCTTCGCCGAGTCCTCCGCGTGACGGGAAGCGTTGACGCCGACCATCGCCACCGGACCGCTGATGGCCAGGCCGCGGGTGTAGCCGCCGATCTCGATTCGTCGGTGCTCGCGGGCATGGCCACCGATCGAGAGGAGGTCGCCCCGGCCGGACTCGCACAACCACCAACCATCCGGCACGCGCCGAGGACTGTGCGGTTGGTGCAGACCGGTCACGACGTCCTTGCCGGCCGTGACCGCGTGCAACATGCCGCCGCCGTTCCCGTTCCAGTCGCGGTGCCTCGTGGTGCGGGCGAACGCCGTCACGTACAGGTCGCGCTCGTCGCTGGCCAGGCCGTTGGGGTGCCATGCGTCCGGAACCGTGGTCGGCTGCCACACCTTGGTGGTGCTGCCGTCGTCGCCGATCCGCCACACGGCGTTGTCCCAACTCGACACGATGTGCACCTGGCCGCGATGGAGGCAGAGGTCGTGCGGGTCGCGTATCTCGTCGAGCCGGTCGTAGCGGCGGACGCCGAGGCCGTCGTACGTGATGAGCTCGGCCAACCCGGTGTGCTCGCCCGGCGCTCGAAGCACTCGCCACACGCGGTCCGAACCGACGCCGAGGCCCGTGCACGGTATGTCGTCGATCTGAGTGACGTGGCCGGCGGTGACCTCGAAGAGTCCGCCCCCGGAGAACCCGAATCCGGAGACGAGGAACGTCGGGTCGCGCTGCACGATCGCGCCGAAGCTCAGCCGACTCTGTGGGGAACTCGACTCCGTGACCGGAGGTCTGTCGCGACGAGACCCGGCGTCGGAACCACGTAGAAGGTCACGGCCTGTTGCATGGTCCCGTCGATGGACAGCTGCACCTCGTGGGTCCCCCAGGTGCGCGCCTTGATCGCACTCAACGACACGACCATCGGCACTTGCTGCACTTCGTGGGGGAACAGGTCGTCGGCGTCGACCCGGAAGGTGGTGGTGAGCGCGGCGAGCTCCAACGGACCACGCGTGATCACTCGCGTCACGAGTTCGTGTTCCTCCGTCGTCTCTTCGATCGGGACCTCGACCACGAGTCCCAACATCAGCCCGAGCGGCAGCGGGAGCTCCGGGCGGTACAGCCGCGTGACAGCTCCCGACGAGACGAACAGCAGGCGGTCGCGAACCTGTGCGAAGTCGCACAGGATGGCAGTGCTCAGTTCCATTTGATTCCTCTGGACCGTGGGAGCGACATCCCAGACCTAGGACGAGGACGGTGGTGTCGTCGTTGTCGTCGTCCGTAGAGGCTGGGTCGTCGTTGGGGCAGTGGTCGGCGGGGGCGGCGGTGGTGGTGGTGGCGGCGGCGGCGAAGTGGGCGGCGGTGCCGGCGAGGTGGCGGGCGGCTGGTCAGGGGCCGGGGAGCCGGCGGTGGGCGAGCTCGAGGTGCCCGATGACCCCGGTGCTGTGCTCCCCGCCGACGGGCTTCCGGGCGACGTCGACGACCCGGTGCCCGGCGTCGATCCGGCGAGTAGACCGGCCTCGCTCGAAACCTGGCTTGCCATGTCCGTCGCCGGCGAAACCGCAGCGTTGTCCCCGCCCACCGTTGCGTTCGGGTCCCCGCTCTGGCCGCCCGTCGCCGTGGGATCGGACGTGGCGGCGCCCGGCGCACCCTTCGTTGTACTGCCGTTCGTTCCGCTGCCGGCTCGGGCCGTCCGCGTGCTCGACGGTGTCGCGGCGACGCCTCGGATGTCGGCCTCGACAGGCGAGTTACCGCCGGGCGACACCAGCAGCATGCCCGCGAACGCGAGGAAACCGAGCACCATGATGCCGAGCATCGAGCGCCGGCGGCGGCGAGTCTGCACGTGTGCCGGACGCTTCTTGCGCCTCGACGCGCGATGTGAGTGCCGAAACCTTCTCGCCCCCAGTGCAGCAAGACTGAAGACAGGGGGTAGCAGTTCCGCGTCGTCGAGCGGCACGACCGGACCGAACGAGACCGCCTCGTCGATCACCTCTGTGGGTGGGACCGCTTCGTCGTCCGCCGCGGCCAGCACCTCTTCAGGGCTCGCGGCCAGCCCGAGATCGAGTGCGTCGTCGACATGAGCCGCGGTCGAGACGGTCGCCGCGGCCGCGACCGGCGGTTCCGGGCGATCGTGCGTCGCGCGCAGCGGCGCGAAGTCCGCAGCGTCGATCACCGTGGCTTCGGTCAAAGCAGGTGCGGCGTGGCGGCCCTGCATCCGTTGCGCGCGGGCGATCGCGATCGCCTCGTCGTTCGTCACCGTGCTGTCTTCGACGAGGATGACGTCGAACCCTGCCGGATTGGTGGGATCGTCCATGTTGACGATCACTCGCGGCGCCGGAGGCGCGCCTCCGTCGCCGGCGCTGTCCTGGTCGCCCTGCTCGCTGTCCTGGGTCATGCGGCCCGCCACTCGTCGAGGGCGACCGGGCCGAGCGCGGCAGCGAGTCGGACGGCGCTCGCATCCGCGGCGATCAGCGCGGCGATCGAAGCGGCGTCAGCGGCGCCGAGTGGTAGAGGCGGTGCGAGCACCGACGGGCCGGTGATCGGGTCGTCGTCGACGAGCGCGAGTGCGTGACGAGCGTCGTCCGGCCACAGCCCATCCAACGCGACCCGTTGATCGCTGTCGCACAACATCAACCGCCCGTCCATCACATCGACCGGGATGACGCGGTGCCGGCACGAGGCCCACCGCTCGGCCGTGCGACGCTCGTCGAGCGGGAGCAGGCCTCCCCGGGCATCGACGAACCGGTGCAACACGCGTCCTTCGAACAGTGCCAGCTCGACGACGATCGGATCACACGCCGAAACCAGCAGCCGCTCTGCGTCCCCGTCCTCGATCGAATCCGAGACACCGGCAAAGGCCGCGGCTACTTGCAACAGCTCCTTGCGCTGCGGTGGCCGTTGCGCGAACGAGATCGTCTTGTGTCGCAGCAACTCGAGGCGAGCGGCAAGGTCGTGCCCGTTGAGCTCGATGCAGCACACCTTGTACTTGCGCCCCGATCCACACGGGCAAGGTTCGTTGCGGCCGCAGGCGTGGTGGCCGGAAGGCAACAACCGCGAGACAAGGCGCAGACTCGGCTCGTCCTCGTCGACGGCCGCCGCGACGAGCAGCGTGTGGGCTTCGCGGATGTGTCCTTCGTCGAGCGCGAACCATGCGGCGTCTCGCAGTGCGGGCCCATGCGTCGGCTCGAGCAGCAGCGCGACGCTGATCTCGGACTGCATCTCGTCGTACCGGCCGCCGCATTCCGCGACTCGGCCACGAAGAAAGGCCGCGCCGGCGGCTTTCGACCTGGCCAAGGGTGGGAGCAGATCGAGCAGGGCAAGCAGGTCTGAGGCCGTGATCACCTGGCCACCGAGCGCGCACTCGGCGAGCGACTCCACCGCATCGGGTTGCCCCAGGATCGTCGTCAGCCGTGCCGCGCTGACCCCCGGCTCGCTGGACGAGCTCCCGAGTAACTCGGCGAGGAGTTCGAGTGCGTCCCAGTTCACGCCGGAGGCGTGTTCCGCCGCAAGCCCAGCGACCATTGCCAGGGACTATCCCGGGCGGGCCGGTCCAAACAAGGGTGAGGTCAGGGCTCGTCCATCCGCAGGTGTGAGCGCATCTCGTTCAACACTCGGCGCAGCTCGCGCGAGACCTGCATCTGACTGCACCGGCGCGTCTTTGCGATGGTCGCCTGGGGCATTCCTTCGTCGAAGTAGAGCGCGACGAGTTGGCGATCCGGCGGTGCCAGGAGCTCGAGCGCTCGCTTGAGCGCGATGCGGGTCTCCGCGCGCTGCACCTCGTCTTCCTCGTCGGCGATGTCGCGAGCTGTTCCGCTGCGGGGGAGTGGATCGTCGAGAGGGCGCGGATTCCGCGCGCGCGCCGCGAGCTCGACCTCAGAGAGCCGGTTCGTTCCGATCCCGATTTCCTCGGCAACCTCGGCCCGGGTGGGCATCCGGCCGAGCCGTTGCCCGAGCTCCGTTCGCGCCTCGACGACAGTCGGCACGAGATCGTGGATCTCGCGTGGGACTCGGATCGCCCAGCCGCTGTCCCGGAAGTGCCGCTTGAGCACGCCGACGATGGTCGGCATCGCAAAGCCGAGGAACGGCACGCCTCGATCGGGATCGAAGCGCTCGAGCGCGAGAAGCAGACCTTCCAGCGCGACCTGGCGGAGGTCTTCGAAGGACTCTCGCTCGCGCTGGGTGCGGCGCGCGAGCGCGGCAGCGATCGGCGTGTAGCGCTCGACGATCGCGTCCCGGTCTTCGGCGCGATGGTCGATCCGGTAGCGGACGTGAAGCAGCCAGAGATTCGCATCGTCGTCGTCGTGGGTCGCGCTCGACGTGAGCTGCCAGCGTGCCGGCGGCGGGATGGTGCGCGCCGCGCGAGATCGCACCACGAGATCGCGCAAGTCGAGTCGCTGTTGTCGCCGAGTGTGGATCCAGCGTTGAGCCGTTGACGTCACGATCGCTCCCTCCATGCGATGGTTACGTCGTCCCCGTGCTTTTCGGATGACCGCCTTGCCTTTAGGTAAACACATCTGTGCCCGGAAGCAACCGCGGAATGTAGTTCTTCTCGGTTGAAGCGCAATTGTCGGGGTAGTCCCTGAGGCGTGCGGGTGGGCGAACTCGGCGATGCGACGGACGACGTCGAGGTCCAACGGCTGATTACTGCCCTAAGTGCCTCGCTGGGTGATCTTGCGAGCGCGGAGCGCGCGGTGAAGCTGTATCAGTCGATGATCGAGCTCGTCGAGCACTCGAACCGTCGTACCGCGACGACTCGAGCGTTCGACTGTGTCTGACGAACTGGTCGACGCAGCCAAGCTGGAACTACAAGCACTGCGCACCGCCGTCGAGCGGCGCGTTGCCGCGGTGACGCACGCTCGAGCCGAGCTCGACGAGCTCGTCGAGTCGATGGGCGTCGGTGTGCTCGTGGTCGACCGGTCCGGACGTGTCCTCGCGAGCGACGGTGTCACGCCGGCGGAGCTGTGCGACGTGGTCGCTGAAGCGGTGGTGCACGACAGCTTCGTTCGAACAGAGGGCACGACCGTAGTGACGGACCGCTGGCGTCTCGAGTTCCATCCGCTTGCCAACGAGCCAGAGGCCGTTGGCGTCGTGATCATGGCGGCCGACTCGGCCGCGGCGAAGGTGCAGGGCGCCTGAAGTGCGCCCGCGGGCGGGGTTCGCTCGGATGCCCTGGCGCGTGAAGCGAGCGGCGTGTCTCGGTCTCGTCGCGTGTGTTCTCGTCGTGTTCGCTTGGCTGAGGGCTGCGCCCGGCAACGCCGCGGTGCCGGTCACGCAGACCGCATCGGGTCAGGCCAGCGGCGGCGGGTCGGTGAACATCCAGCAGTTGGTCGTCGTGTTCTCGTTGCGAGCCCAGAGCGGAAGCGGTGCCGCAGGCGACCAGAGTCAATACGCCGTGCACCAGTCGGCCCAAGCCGTCGTCACCGACGGTGCATCGGCGACGATTCAGCAGGACATCGTCGATGCCACGATCGCTGAGGCACTCACTTCCGGCTCGGGCAACGCAGTCGGCGTGTCCGATCTCGACAACATCGATCAGGAGGCGAACGTGCACGCTTCCGGACCGATCAACATCTCGGTGAACCAGCTCGCGGGTCTGCTCGATGTCGGTGCTGCGGCTGCCGGTGACAACAGCTCAGCTGTTGGCGCGAGCGGAAGCCAGAAGGTGACACAAGTCGTCGTCTGGCGGGGCACGCACGACGCCGAGCTCGGACAGCGCGCCATCTCATCGAACGTCGGCGAGGCGACCGACGGAACCGTGAACTGGGACCGTCAGGAGAACCTGACTGCTGACGAGGCCAGCGCACTGATCGATCAAGCGAGAACGGCGACCGCGTCGCTCCTCGCGACCCAGGGCGTGGACGCGAACGTGCAACCGGACTGGATCTCTTCACTCCAGATCGACCGCACGGACGTGGTGCAACAGCCGTCCGCCGGTGTCACCATTCACCAGTCGGTGGCCGTTGTCGTCGTGCAGCTCTCGACTGCGGCCGTCGAGCAGATCCGGCACGACACACAAACTCCGGAGGCGTCGCTCGTGGATGCCTTGCCGGTCGCGGCACCAGCGGGGCCGACGGACGACGGGGGGAAGTCGTCGAGCGCGGCAGTGGTCGGTTCGCACGCCGACAGCACCCAGTGCCAGGAGATCGGTGCTCCGGATCGATGTCCGCCGCCGACCGATCCTCCAGCCGATGACCCGGCCGCGACCACGCCGACAACCGCGCAACCCCCACCGTCAGCGTCCTCTGACCCGCCAGCGTCCTCTGTGTCCGCGGGAGGCCCGGCGACGAACACCGCGGTCGAGGCGTTCGCGGCCGATCCCACTGCAGGCGGTGCGGGTGCTGCTGGTGGGACGTCCGCCACGGCGGCGACACCAGCAGCGGCGGCAACGCCGGCGACCGGCGCGACCGCGCCGGCTCCGGTCGTCGCCGCCAGCTCGGAAGCGGCTCTACCGCGATCCGGCGTGGACGCGGGATCCGAGGTCCTCGTCGGCGTAGCACTGATGATGGCGGGTCTCGTCCTGACCGGTACGGCGAAACAGCGTTCGCAGGTGCCGTACCAGCCGCGACATCTCGCGCCCGCCAGCCGGCCGCTACCCGCCGGACGTCACTACGCTCGACCGCCCGCTCGCCACGCACACACTGCCGGCGACCGACGCTGAGGCGTTGCCTTCGGTCGAAACGCTCCCCGGCGTCGACGTTCGCACCTCGGAGTCATCGCCGCGTGCGGTGCATCCACCCGTCTGAACGTCTGCGGAGCCCGACGAGTTGTTCGAGCTGTCCGGCGCGACCTGCGTCGTGGTAGGCGTCGTCGGTGCGGGCGCATCGTTTGGTCGTGCCGCACTGCGCATGCGGCGAGCGCGCTCGCCATGCACAGCACTGCCACCCGCGCGCGCCAGCCGCCGATCACGCCCTAGGACTTCCCGGGTGGGCGCCGGTGAAACTGCGCCGAGTTGCTACGTCAGCCGTTGCCGAACATCATCAGCCACTGCTCGGCGGTCTTCGGGCGGAACACGAAGTTCATCCGCCGCGTCTCGCCCATCGAGGCGAACGGCTCCATGGAATAGAGGTGTCCCGGGTACAGGATCGTGTCGTCGGGAACCTTCGCCAGTTTCTGCGTGATGCTCTCGTACAGCGCCAGTGGGTCGCCGCCTGGCAGGTCGGTGCGACCGCATCCTTCGAGGAACAAGGTGTCGCCGGCGACGAGCTTGCCGTCGACCATGAAGCACTGGCTCCCGGGCGTGTGACCCGGCGTGTGGATCAACTCGATCGGGATCTCGCCGACGGTGACGGTGTCGCCCGAACGATGCTCGACGAGGTCGGACGTCGACGCACCCGTCACGCGCATCACCCATGGCGCCTCATCGGCGTGCACGTGGATCGGTACCGGATGCAGCCCGAGCAGTTCGCGCACGCCGGAGATCGTGTAACCCATCAGGTCGCCGCCGACGTGGTCCGGGTGGTAGTGAGTCGCGAGCGCGCCCACCAACTTCATGTCGTCCGCCGCCACGATGTCGAGCAGTCCGCGGATGTCGTACGCGGGATCGATGGCTACGGCTTCGCCGGTCTCACGGTCGCCGACGAGGTACACGAAGTTGACCATCTGCTGCGCGATGGCGTCCTGCGACGCGAAATCGCGTCCGGCGAGGAGCTGGCGGAAGTACAGCCGATCGTCCGTGCCTGAGGCCATGCCAGAAGGATAAGGACGGACTACGTCGTGGACCGAAACCAGCCGCGGAGCACGGCCCGGTACGCGGCGTCGAAGCGGTCGTATTCGGCACGGATCGAGTTGCCGAGCCAGCCCCGTGGCAGCAACTCGTCCGGCAGCAAGGGATCGGCCTGCAGCTGCCGAAGGACGGCGGCCGAGGTGACGAACCCGGGCGCGAGGGCGCCGGTGTCACCGGCCTCGAGTGGCTCGATGAGCGCGTCCATCTGGCGCCGCAGTTCGTCGGCCGCGGCCGTCCAGGCATCGAGGTCCCACAGCCGTGGCGCCAGTGAAGCGTCCACGGTCGCGTTGGTGACGAGCGTGCAGTGCTCGGTCACCACGTCGGGCCAGACGATGTCGATGTTGTCGGGACGCGCCCAGACGCCTTCGCGGAGCTCTCCCAGGCGAGCCGCACCGAGGCGTTCGCGTAGTTCCGCGCGATCGGCTGCGTCGCGGCGCTCGGCGATGACGACGGCCAGCACCCACCGTCGGTTCCATCGCTGCGTGGTCGCCCGCCGGCTTGCCGTTTGCCGTGCCTGGCGTTCGAGCAACCGAGGGCTCACCAGCGCGTACTCGCCGTCGTCGGTGGCCAGCTCCCCGGCGGTGACCATGCGCGAAAGGGCGACGCGTGTTGCGCCCTCCGTGATGCCGAAAAGCGCGGCCGCGCTCACGAGCACCCGCCCCGGCAGCGCCGGGGGCTCGGTGCCGAGCAAGGTGCTGGCGATCACGGAACGGGCTGTGAGCTGCCGGTTTGCCCTGCCATTACGAGGTTGCGTCATGTGTATCAGAAGTGTAATACTGGGTCCGTGGCATTGACGATGACTCCGGGAGCAACCGCGCTTCCCGATGTGCTGCCCACTGATCGGCTCCTGGCCAACGGCAAGCCGGTTCCCGATATCCGCGCCGAGCTGCGCCGCATCCCCGATCTGGCGAACGCCTGGACCGTGGCCGCGGTGTGGCTGAGCACGATCGCCATCTTCGTCGCGGCCGTGTGGATCGACCATCCGCTCGGTTGGATCGCCGCGTTCGTGCTCATGGGACCGCAGTTCGCGCGGTTCGCCAGCCTCGCCCACGAAGCTGCGCATCGCTTGCTCTTCTCGAACAAGCGCATCAACGACTTCGTCGGACGGTGGGTGCTCGGCTATCCCGCGTTCACCTCGACCGATCTCTACCGGCGGGGCCACATGGCGCACCACAAGGACGAGTTCGGGCCGAACGAACCGGATATGAACCTGTACAACGGTTACCCGATCACGTCCGCATCGATGAAGCGCAAGCTGCGGCGCGACCTGTTCGGCAACAGCGGATGGAAGAACCTGAAGGGCCTGCTGCGAGGGCTGCGTTACGAGGGCACGCGAGAGCACGCGCTGCTGATCGTCGGATGCCAGGTCGTGATCTTCGGTGTGTTGTGGTGGTTCGGTTGGCCGCAGCTCTACCTGTTCCTCTGGTTCCTTCCGTGGATGACCGAGTGGCGGGTCATCAACCGGCTGCGCGCCATCGCCGAGCACGGTGGCATGCAGCGGTCGCGTGACCGTCGACTGACGACGCACTCGGTGCACCAGTCGTTGCCCGCGCGGTTCTTCATGGTGCCGTACAACATCGGCTTCCACCTCGCCCACCACGTCGACATGGGTGTCCCGTGGCGGAACCTGCCGCAGATGCACGCGGAGCTCGTCGAGGCGGGTTGGATCACGCCCGAGCTCGAGTACCCGACGTACCGTGCGCTGTGGCGCAAGTTGTCGTCCCGCCCCGGCTGATCGCGCTCCTGTCGTCGTGGCCCGCCGGCGCCGGCGATGCGACGAGCACGGCCACGGATCTGGTGGCGCGCTACTGCGAACCGCATCGCCGGTACCACACCATCGAGCACATCGAAGAAGTGCTCGCGGTCACGGACTCGCTGAACGCGGAGGACGACGTCACTGCTGCGGTGTGGTTCCACGACGCGATCTACGAACCCAGCGCGCCTGACAACGAAGCGCGGAGCGCGGCCTTTGCGCTCGAGTCCCTCGAGGCCCTGGGCGCGCCACCATCTTTCACCGCCGAGGTCGCGCGGCTGGTCGAGACCACGGCCGCCCACGATCCCGCGCCGACCGATCGCAACGGTGTCGTGCTCGCCGACGGCGACCTGTCGATCCTCGGCGCGTCACCCGAGCGGTACGAGCGTTACGCGCGCGACGTCCGCGCCGAGTACTCCCACGTTGCCGACGACGACTGGCGACGCGGGCGAACCACGGTGCTGCGATCGTTCCTGGAACGCCCGCAGCTGTTCCATACCCCGGTCGTGCGAAGCGCGCTCGAGACGCGAGCGCGACGAGAACCTACGAACTGAGCTCGTCGCGCTTTCGTCGGCGAAGTCCCGCCGCTCGTAGCCGCTTGACGAGGTCGCGCGCCGCGACCGGTGCCGCGCCGAGCGCGATCGCCTCTTCCCGGAGCTCGGCAGGAACGTCGTAGTGGTCGCGGTGGAACGCGCGCTCGGGCAAACCGAGTCGCGCCGCGAAGTCGTGGAGCTCGGCGAAGGACGTGTCGCTCACGAGATGCGCCCACCGCCGATCGCGAAACGGCCAGACCGCGCCGTCGACGAGGATCGCCACGTCAGGCGCTGTCGTCGTCGGGGTCGTCCTCGGAGTGCAACGGCACGAGGCCGTGACCGCGGCGAGCCGACTCTTCTGCGAGCGAGATCACCTCGCGCAACGGCAGCCCGACGCGGCGAGCCACTCGCGCCGCGTCGTCGTGCTCGACCTTCACCCGTCCGGCTGACACCTTGACCCGCACCGGGAAGCCGTGCACCTCGACCTCACCCGTCGAGCGTACGGCCGGCCATCGCTCCCCAGTGACGCCGCGCACGCCGAGCGAGCCGGTTTCGCTCGTGAGGACGGCCGACACCTGCGCCGCCAGCGAAGGATCGCACAGCGCCGACACCGTGTACGCGGGACGGCCCTTCTTCATGAGGATCGGCGTGACCCACGCGTCGTGCGCGCCCGCGTCGAGCAGCGCCTCGACAGCGTGCGCGATCGTCTCGCCGGTCGCGTCGTCGACGTTGACCTCGAGATGCAGCACCGGCTGACCCGGCGCGGCCCCGGGCACGCCGTCACCGGTGACGACCTGCACGACGTTCGGACGGCCCTCGAGCTCGCGGCTGCCCGCACCGAAGCCGACGGCGCGCACCACCATCTCGGGCATCGGACCCCAGCCCACCGCATTGGCCGCGAGCAACGCGGCCCCGGTCGGTGTCGTCAGCTCGACCGGGAGGTCGACGCCGTAGGTGGGCGCGCCCTGCAGCAATTCGACGACGGCAGGCGCAGGCACCGGAAGGATGCCGTGCGCGGATCGAGTCATGCCCATGCCGTTGGCCACCGGTGACGCATGGACCTCGTCGACGTCGAGCGTCTCGAGCGCCGAGGCGGTGCCGACGATGTCGATGATCGCGTCGACCGCGCCGACCTCGTGGAAGTGCACCTGTTCGGGCGGCCGCCGGTGCAGTCGTCCCTCCGCCTGTGCGAGTGCTTCGAACGTGTCGAGCGCGCGGCTGCGGACTCGTTCCGGCAGCCGCGCCTCTTCGACCATCGCGGCGATGTGTCCGTACGTGCGGACGACGGATGTCTCTTCCGTCTTCACCTCGACCTTCGTGCACGCGAGGCCGGCGCGCAGCACCGGCTCGGCTTCGAGCGTCCATCCCGACACGGGGAGGCGTTCGCACAACGTTCGCACGTCGTCGAGATCCGCCCCGAGGTCGACGAGCGCGCCGAGCGCCATGTCTCCGGCGATGCCGGAGAAGCAGTGGAACCACGCGATCGTCGTCACTTGACCAACCGCAACACGGCGCTGGCCGCGCCGAACCCGTTGTCGATGCCGACGACCGTGATGCCGGCGGCACAGGACGCGAGCATGGCGAGCAGCGCGGTGACGCCTTCGAAGGCGGCGCCGTAACCCGCCGAGGTCGGCACGGCCACGACCGGTGCTGGTGTCAAACCGCCGACGATGCTGGCGAGCGCGCCCTCCATGCCCGCCACGACGATCACCGCATCGGCGCTGAACAGCTCGTCGGTCACGGCGAGCAGCCGGTGCACGCCTGCTACGCCGACGTCGGTGAGGCGAACCGGTTCGAGACCGTGCGCGGCGAGCGTGGTCGCGCACTCGTCCGCGACGGGGAGATCCGCGGTGCCGGCGGTGACGACGAGCACTCGCTCGGGACGCGGCGCGCTCGGACGCCACACGACCGTGGTGCCGTGCTGTTCGCCGCCCGGGTTGGCGGCGAGCGCGGTGCGCGCTTGCTCGTCGGAGGCTCTCGTCAGGAGCACCGGCGCGGCGCCGGCATCGAGCAGCTCGGCGACGATGGCCGCGCAGTGCGCGGCCTGCTTTCCCGGGCCGTACACCGCCTCGGGCCGGCCCTGGCGCAGGGCACGATGGTGGTCGACGCGAGCGAAGCCGAGGTCGGCGAACGGGAGGCGACGCAGCGCGGCGACGGCGTCGTCCGGCGACATCGCGCCGGACCGGACATCGTCGAGCAAACCCCGAAGAGTCGCTTCGTCCATGTCACCTATCCTGCTCCGTCATGCCGGGCGCCGCCGATTCCGCCGCGACCGGCGAGCGCTTGCGGGTCGGGTACCTCGGTCCGCCGGGCACGTTCACCGAGCAGGCGCTCCTCACGCAGCCCGATCTCGCCGCGGCCGTGTTGGTCGAGCTCGCCTCGATCACCGACGTCATCGAAGCCACGTCGAACGGCGATGTGGACGTCGGCGTCGTCCCGCTCGAGAACGCCATCGAGGGCGCGGTCAACGTCACGCTCGACACGCTGACCTTCGACGCCGATCTGCTGCTGCAGCGTGAGATCGTCATCTCGGTCCAGATGAACCTGCTCGGGCTGCGCGGGGCGTCGATCGCCGGCATCCAACGCGTGTTCACCATTCCGGTCGCGACCGCGCAGTGCCGGTCGTTCCTGCGCAAAGAGCTGTCCCAGGCAAGCGTGCTGCCCGCGAACTCCACGGCAGAGGCGGCGCGACAGATCGTCGACAACGGCGACCCGTCCGACGCCGCCATCGGCACCGTCCTGGCGGCCGAGATCTACGGGCTCGAGGTTCTCGCCGCTGACATCGAGGACCATCCCGAGAACGAGACCCGCTTCGGCGTCGTCGCCCGTGACACCGTCCCCCGCCCGACCGGACACGACAAGACATCGATCGTCGTGTTCCAGAAGGCCGACGAGCCGGGGAGTCTCCTCGCCATCCTCCAAGAGTTCTCGGCGCGGGCCATCAACCTCACCAACCTGCACTCACGCCCGACCAAGCGCGGCCTCGGTGACTACTGTTTTCTGATCGATCTCGAAGGTCATGTCGCCGACGAGCTCGTCGCCGACTGCCTGCGCGACCTGAAGAGCAAGCAGGCCGACGTCAAGTTCCTCGGGTCGTATCCCGCGGCCGGCGAGCACGGCGAGTCGCGCCGGCGCGATGCCGAAGTGGCCTGGCGCAGAGCCGACGAGTGGGTGCAGCAACTGCGCCGCCAAGTGCCACCGGGTCACTAGAGGACACAGGTCGCGGGCGGCGGCGAAGCCACAGAGCGGAGAGGGTGGGATTTGAACCCACGGAGGAGCTCAACACCCCTCACCTTCTTAGCAGGAAGGCGCTTTCGACCGGACTCAGCCACCTCTCCTCGTGGATCGTGGAGCGTACCCCGTGTGCGACGATCGGGATGGAGCGGTGGCCGAGTGGACGAAGGCGGCGGTCTTGAAAACCGCTGACTCGCAAGGGTCCGGGGGTTCGAATCCCTCCCGCTCCGCCGCTTGTTTGCTCGGCTCCGAGCGCTCGGTCACCGCGCTGTCTGCGCCGAGTGTCAGCTTGTGGTTCGAGACCGATTGGTGCTCGGTCGACAGCGTGTAGTGGTCGCCGTAGCGCTCGGCGTGACAGACGTCACAGCGGCAAATGTTGCAAATTCGTGACGACGATTGCCATCCTGTTCACACACGCCATAGGACCCGCGCTGGGACCTGCGCCGCCGTCGCCTGTTGGTCGCGGCGCTTCGGACTCCGAGCCTCGTGGTGAGCAGCAGTCACGCCGCTCCCCGCACTGGCCAGAAGCTTCCTCCCTCCCCAGGCGGCGCGCCCCTCGTGCCGTCCCTCCCGCATCGCCGTACTGGCGCGTGGTCGGACTCGGGTCCCCCAACCAGGAGGAATCATCCATATGACCAAGCGTTTGCGAGCGGCCCTCATCGGGCTCGTGTTCGTCGGGACGCTCGGCCTGGCCGCGTGCGATCCGGGCTCGTCCGGAGCGGTCGCCCCTTCACCCTCGCAGGACGCGATCAACGTCGCGTTCGGACCGATCGCCGGTCAGGCGACGCGGGTGGCGCAATGCGAGTCCGGTCTCAATCCTGCGGCGGTCAGTCGCGGCGGTGGCAACTACGGCCTGTTCCAGATCAACTCGACGCACGCCGCGTCGTTCCAGGCGGTGACGGGTCAACCGTGGTCGGCGGTCACCGATCCGTATGCGAACGCCCGCTACGCCGCATGGCTCTACAACCAGTCCGGTGGTTGGGGTCCTTGGGGCTGCAGGCGGGCCGCGTAAGCAGAACGCGCATTGGCTCCGGTCGAGCTCTTCCCCCCCGACTCGACCGGGGCCATCAAGCGATAGATGGTGAAGAACCCGATCAGGCCAAGCGTGATCAGCGCGATCCACCGGAAGATCGGATTCGCAGTGTCAGTTCCGACGTACAGACCGTGCAGTGTTGCGGCGACCGCCACCCCGTAGCTCGACAGATGGATGCCGTACCACGTCCTGCGCGGTAGTCGATGCATCACGAGTGAGCTGACCTCGACGGCGAGCAGCAACCAGAACGCGAGAACGCCCCAGGCGACCGCGCCGCTGCGGTAGTCGCCGACGAAAGGCACCAGCACATCGACGATGTCGAAGTGCACGAAGTTGTCCGCGATGAGCGCGACGAGATGCAAGCCGACGAACGCGACGGCCAAGCCGCCCAGGTAGCGATGGAGATCGAGCAACCACGGGCCGCGGGGTCGCCGTCCGAGCGCTCGCGTGCTGAGTGCCATGCCGCACAGGAGCGAACCGAGCGCCGCGCCCCACGCGATGAAACCCGAGGATCGGGCGACGTACCACCAGAACTCGTTGCTCACCGGTTGCTCACTGTCTCAGTCACCAGACGTAGGCCTCGAAGCCGTTGAAGAGCTGCTGGCCGCCGTCGTCGTGGACGAAGAGCATCGGCAGCGCAGGGTCGGTCGGTGCGCCGGCGATGAGAGACGCCTTCGCGTGGATCTCGGCCTGCATCGCCGACCCGGCGATCACCGACACCGATTGCACGGACGTCTGCGCGGGTTCGTACGTGCGGGGATCGATGAGGTGATGGCGCACCGAACCGTCGTCTCCATCCCATCGACGCTTCGTCGTACTCGACGTCGCGAGCGCGCCGTCGGCCAACCCGATCACGCGTAGGACGTCGTCGGCCTCCGTTGGGTGTTCGATGGCGACCGCCCATGCGGGCGCGTTGTCGGGCGCCGGCCCGTACACACGCAAGTCCCCACCGAGGTTGATGCACGCTCCGGCGGCCGCGTTCGCGTCGATGAGCTCGTCGATGACGAGATCCGCAGCACGTCCCTTGCCGATGCCGCCGAGATCGAGCGCCATGTCATGAGGAAGACCGACCGTGAGCGCGACGTCATCGACCTCGATGTCGTCGACCGTATGTGCACGTGACAGCGGTTCGTACGACGTCGGTCCGTGGCCCTTGTCGAAGCTGCGGTCGTATCCCGCCGCGACGAGCGCCGGAAGGATCGTCGGATCGAACAGTCCGTCCGTCTCGCGCCACGCGGCGATTGCATCGGTGATGAGCTCGAATGTGATCGCGCTCAACGGTGCCGGCGTGCCCTGCCCGGCGCGCCGGTTGAGATCGCACAGCTCGCTGTCGGGAAGGAAGCGACTCCATCGTTGCTCGAGGTCCTCGATGCGCGCCTTCGCGGTCTGCAGCAACTCGGGATCGCCGTCGACGACGACGAGATGCACGTTCGTGCCCATGGCGCGGAACCGGAGCGCCTGATCCACGGTCAGCTCCCGGCGGACCGCGTGTGCGGACTGGTCTGCTGTTGCGGTTGCGGTTCGGTCGGTGATGGCACCGGATCCGGCAGCGGATTACGGGTGCGGCCTCGTCGGGGAATCGTGCCTTGCGTCGTCGGCGGCGTGTCGCTCGCGCCGTTGTCGGCGGTCGTGGCGGAGTTGCCGTTGGTCGAGGCACCGCTGGCCGGCGCAGGTGCGGCGCCGGCGAGATAGCCGGTCAAACCGGCAGCGGCGACGGCACTGGCGACCAGGACGGTCTTCCGCGCGCGGGCGGCGGGATGTCTCCGGCGTGAGGCCACCGCACCAGGGTATGGCCGGGGTTGTAAAGCACGGATGAAGACCCGATGGGGTGCGCGCCTACACTTGTTCCCTCACAACCCGGCGCTCGTAGCTCAATTGGAGAGAGCATCTGACTACGGATCAGAAGGTTGGGGATTCGAGTTCCTCCGAGCGCGCAAGAAGTCCCTGGTCAGCGGCGTAGATCGCTGACCGGGGGCTTCACGCAGGAGGAGGACGCGAGTTTGGTGGTAGTCGCCCGGTGTTAGTCCACCGGCGCAAGTCCAGCGGCTCCTCCTCGGACCCCTCCCCTGAGCTGCAGCCGGATGATCGGGCTGTCCTCGCTTCCACGACGCCCGTCGTGAACAAGGAGGAGTTCGATGTCCGAACCAGCGCTGGCCGCGCTGCCGCTGTGGCCCGACACCGTCGAAGCGTTCTACGCCGACCGGGCGTGCTCGATCCGCTCCGACGCCACCCGCAAGACGTGGGGCTACACCTACCGGTGGATTCAACGGCGCCACCCCGACAAGACGATCGGCGAGTTCAGCACCGACGACCTCGTCGCCTTCGTCACCCAACGCGGCTGGGACGGACCCCGCTGGGCCTCCGCGACGGCGCGTAACTACCGCACCGCGCTGCAGTCGCTGTTCGGGTGGGCGCACCACGCCGGGCGTATCGAACTCGACCCGGCGTGGCGGCTCGGGCACCGCGTCCGTATCCGCCGCGTCCGGGTCTGGCAGCCCCACTGGCTCACCGAAGCTCAGATCGCTGCGCTCCTTGCCACGACTGACGGCGACGACCTCCTGTCGATTCGCGACCGCGCCGTCCTGATGCTGGGCCTGTTCGCCGGACTCCGCACCGGAGAGATGCACCGCCTCCGCTGGCGCGACATCGACCTTGACCACGGGCTCATCGAAGTCGTCGGCAAAGCGGCCAAGCCCGGCACCGCCTGCATCGCACCCCAGCTGCGCGCACACCTCTATCTCTGGCGCGCTGCACTGCAACAGAGGGTCGACGAGACTGGGGCGCTACCGGTGCTCCCGCAGGTGCAACGGCCGGCCGGCCGTACCGGACACGTTTTGCGCGACCCGGTGCGCCCGCTGACCATTGAAGGCATTCGCAAAGTTGTGCACGCCCGCGGCGAGCACATCGGCCTCTCCTACCTCCGACCCCACGATCTCCGCCGCACCCTCGCCGGCACGCTCGACGCCCGCGACACACCGATCCAGGACATCCGCGCCGTGCTCCGTCACGACACCATCGCCGCCACCCAGATCTACCTCGGCGAGAACCCGCTGCGCGCCAGCCGCACGATGGGCTCGTTCGTCATTCCCTTGCCTTCAAAATCCCGTCCCGCCAGCAACGAATGATCGAAAGGCCCAGTCACCCTTCCACGGTGATGACGACCTTGCCTTTGGCGCGACCGTCCTTCACATGCTGGATCGCGTCCGCGGTCTCGATCAGCGGGTAGGTGCGATCGACAGCGGGTGTGACTTGTCCGGTCTCGATGAGCTCGCGGAGCTCGTTCAGATCCTTCGCGTTCTCGGTCGACGCGAGCATCCCCAAGTTCTGGGGAACGAATAGGGAAAGCAGCACCGCCCTCAGCGAGCGGTCGAACCCACCGAGCCAGCGTCCACCGGATTCGCCACCGACGATCACGAGCGTGCCGCGCGGCGTGAGCGCTCGACGCAGATGTGACAGCCGACGATTGCCTCCGATGTCGAGGATCACGTCGTAACGGAGCGCGCCGCCCGTGAAGTCATCCGCCGTGTAGTCGATGATGTGATCGGCGCCGAGGGCTCGAACGAGATCGACCTTCGCAGTGCTGCACACGCCGGTGACCTCCGCATCCAACGTCTTGGCGATTTGCACGGCGAACGTGCCCACGCCTCCCGAAGCGCCGACGATCAACACCTTCTGCCCGGACTGCACGTTCGCCTTACGGACGGCCTGCAGCGCGGTACCCCCTGAGATCGGAGCGGCGGCGGCCTGCTCGAATGACAGGTTCGCGGGTTTGACCGCGAGCATCGTCGTCGCGACGCGCGCGTACTCGGCGAATGATCCGTCGCAGCTCCCATAGACCTCGTCGCCTGGTTTGAACTCGGTCACGTTCTTTCCAACGGAGTCGACGGTTCCGGCGAGGGCCCTGCCAGGGTTGGACGCTTTGGGCGATCGGACGCCGAAGCCCATTAGGCGCATGGCGTACGGCATACCGGTCATGCAGTGCCACGTGCCCATGTCGACGCTCGCTGCGGCCACGTGCACGAGTACCTCGTCGTCGCCGATCGCCGGCCTCGCGAGCTCGTCCAGTTGCAGGACGAGCTCGGCTTGGGTTCCGTAGCGGTGCTGCACGATTGCCTGCATCGCTTTCTCCTTGTTCGAAATCAGCGAGATGGCTGCTTGGTGGCTCATCGGAGCAACTCCTTGATCTTGTCGAGCATGATCTCGGGACGCTCGACGCGCGTGACACCCCGGTCCAAAGTCATCCGCGCCGTGCTCCGGCGACATCCACTTGCGCCACACCCCGACCATGTCGTCGATGTGATCGCCGACATGCTCCGGCGCGCCGCCGTGACAGCGTCGGTCGCCTGAACGGCCACTCGACGCACTCAGGCGCGAAGCCACCTCGTGGCATTCGGTTTGAGCCCGTGGCGGTAATCAAGTGGTCGGCACCCCGGTGATCAGAATGCGGGCGCGCCGAGAAAGGCACAAGCAGTCGTCAGGTCAGTGACTGAACCATTCGTCGGCGAGCAACGTGTACGTGTAGCCATCGAGCCACTCGCCCGATCGGTGGAGCGAGTCGCGGACGTTGTGGGCTTCGCGGCGCATGCCTAGTCGTTCCATGAGCCGCCACGATGCCTCGTTCTCGGTGAAGCAGTTGGCGGTGACGCGGCGCAGCCCGAGGTCTTCGAAGGTGATGCGCAGCACCTCGCTGACGGCTTCCGTCGCGTAGCCGCGGCCCGTGTGGTCCGGGTGCAGCGCCCATCCGAGGTCAGCCTGCACCTGCTCAGCGTGTTCGGTGACTTCGGCTTGCGCCCAAGCGTCTTCCACTCGGAGCATCAGATCGCCGATGACTTCTCCGTCGAGTTCGATGACGAGCGTCATCGCAAGCGATGCCGGGTCCTCGAATTGAGGGCGGTACTCGTCGATGGTGCGCGGCGCGCGTGTGATCCACTGACTGACCGCGTCGAGGCGCCGGAACGACCACGTCGCTTCGGTGTCGGCGATGGTGCCGGGCCGAATGGTCAACCGCTGGGTGTGCCGCGGCCAGGTGACCCGGTCGAATGCGGAGGTGACGGGACTGGTCATCGTGTCCTCTCTGCGGCCGAGTGATGTCCGGTCATGCGGTCGAGCAGTTCCGCGTCGTGCGGGAATTGTGCCGCGTGTTCGAGCGCGAGTCCGACGGCGCGTTCGGTCGCGCCATCGACGACGAGTTTGGCGATCTCGAGGACTTGACGCTGGCGGCGGACGGCCGACTGCGACTGCCGTTGCGCGGCGAGAAGGTGTTGTTGTGCGGCGGCGCTGTCGCCCTCGACCTTCGCCATCACCGCAACTAGAGCGGCGGCGATCGGGTCCGCGGGGCTGGGTGATCCGGCGGCCCGGTGGTTGGGGGTCGTGGTCATGCCGTCACGATGCGCCGGCGCGCTTACCGACCGCTGACCGAGCGGCGAGGATGCCGATACCGTCGTCTTTGTGCGAGTTGGGCTTCTCGGTGCACTCGAAGTTCGTGATGCGGACAATCGGGAGATAGCCGTCCCGACGGGCAAGCAGCAGGCGTTGCTTGCCCTCCTCGCCGTGCACGCCGGGCGGGTCGTGGCGGCGGAGCAGGTCGTCGATGCGTTGTGGGGTGAGGACCCGCCACCGCGTGTGCGCAATGGACTGCAGGCGCTCGCGTCGAAGCTGCGCAACGCGCTCGGCGCGGCGGATCTGATCGTGATGCGAGGCGGTGGTTACGTCCTCGACCTGCCCGCCGACGCCGTCGACATCCACCAGTTCGAGCAATTGGTCGCGGCCGCCCGCGCTGCGGCGGCGAGCGGCGACGCGCCAGCGGCGATTGCGCGCTACACCGAGGCCGAGTCGTTGTGGCGGGGCGACGCGCTGGCCGATTTCGCCTATGAAGAGTTCGCGCAGCCGACGATCAACCGGCTGTCGGAGCTGCGACTCGCCGCGATCGAGGATCGCATCGAGCTGGAGCTCGTGCTCGGCCGGTTGGACGAGGGGATCATCGAACTCGACGGGCTCGTCGCCGCGTACCCGCTGCGAGAACGTCTGCGCGGTCAGCTCATGATCGCTCTTTACCGCGCGGGACGGCAGGCTGACGCGCTGCGCGTCTTCCAGGACGGCCGCCACATTCTCGCCGAGGAGCTCGGCCTCGAACCCGGACCGGAACTGCGGAGACTCGAGGCGGCGATCCTCGCCCAGGATCCCGAGCTCGACGCGCCGGCGACCGCGACGCGCACCACGGAAGTGAAGCGACGGGGTGCGGTCCCGGAGGCGCTCACTCCGCTGGTCGGGCGCGACGACGAGCTGCGCGAACTCACGCGTCTCGCCGCGGAACACCGTCTGCTGTCCCTCGTCGGTCCCGGGGGAGTGGGCAAGACGCGCCTCGCGCTGGAAGTGGCGCGCGCCGAGTCAATCGCGCTGAGCGATGGTGGTTATGTCGTCGAGCTCGCGCCCGTCGGTGATCCCGCGGCGGTGACCGCGGCGATCGCGTCGGCGCTCGACGTTCCCGACGTCACTCGACTCGCCGACATGATCGGTGATCGCGAGCTCGTCGTCGTGCTCGACAACTGCGAGCACCTCATCGACGCGGCAGCCGTCGTGGCCGAGGAGTTGTTGCGCCGTTGCCCGCGCCTGCGGCTCGTGACCACGAGTCGCGAGGCCCTGCGCGTGACGGGCGAGACCGTGTGGGCGGTGCCGCCGCTGTCAGCCGACGATGCCGCGCAGCTGTTCGTGGCCCGAGCGCACGCGGCCGGCGCGCTCCTGGACGTGTCGGACGACCTCCTGCCGCTGATCGCCGACATCTGCGCCCGGCTCGACGGCCTGCCCCTCGCCATCGAACTGGCCGCGGCCCGCAGCCGCGCGTTGCCCATCCACCAGATTTCATTCCGCCTGAACGATCGCTTCCGGCTCCTCACCGGAGGATCCCGCACCGCGCTGCCGCGTCAGCAGACACTGCAAGCCGTCGTCGACTGGAGCTACGACCTGCTGTTCGACGCCGAGCAACGCGTGTTCGAGCGGCTTTCGGTCTTCCCCGGAGGGTGCGACCTGGCGACAGCCGAAGCCGTGTGCACTGACGACACGATCGCTGCAGAGGACATCGCCGACATCATCCAAGCCCTCGTCGAGAAGTCTCTCGTCGTCGCCTACCGAACCGACGACACGGTCCGCTTCACCCAACTGCAGACGCTGTGCCAGTACGGCCGGCAGCGACTCAGCCAGCGCGACGACGCCAAGCGAGTGCGCGCCACCATGGCCGTCCACTACGCACAGCTGGCCGCCGGAGGCAAGAGCGCGTACACGGGTCCCGACCAAGGCCCCTGGCTCATCGCCATCACCGCGGAGCACGACAACCTGCGCGCCGCCCTCGAGTGGGCCATCGACAACGACGACGCCGAGACCGCGATGCTGATCGCGGGCGGCTCGGCCTGGTCTCACTGGCTGACGGGCACCGCGGTCGAGGGCAAGCGGTGGGTGGACGACGCCTTCGCCTGTGGCGGTGACCTCAGCGACGCGACCCGCGCGCTGGGACTGGCCGGCCGCGGACTGCTGCACTCGCTCGCCGGTGCGATGGCCGAAGCCGACACCGACCTGCACGATGCTCTCGAGATCTTTCGCCGCCTCGATGATCGCCCCGGCATGGCGTTCACGCTCTCGTTCTACACGGAGATCGCCCGCCTCGTCGGCAACATGGACGAAGCACGCCGCCGTCGGCTGGAGACCCTCAGCGTGTATCCCGCCGACTCCGACGACACCTTCGTCCTCGCCGCGCGGGAGTACTCCCACGCGATCCTCGCGATGATCGACGACGACTTGATCACCGCGGAGCACTACTACCGCGAGGCGGCGGAAGGGTTCGCGCTCAGCGACCGGCCCGTCATGCTGTCGATCACGCTTGGGTTCCTCGCCGATTTCGACGAGCGCGCCGGCCGCTACCCGGACGCTGTCAGCGCATTAGAGCGGTCTGTCGAGCTCGCCCAGGAGTTCGGTATGAGGGGCTTCGTCGGATCGCTCTACTCGCGGTTGGCGTGGTCGCTGCTGCAAGCCGGCGAGGTCGAGCGTGCCGAGGACATGAATCAGCACGCGCTGGAAGCAGGGCGCCGGCTGCGGAGTCCGCACATCCTGTACGCCGCGCTGACGGGGTCGGCGCTCGTGCATCGGCGCCACGGTCGAGATCGCGAGGCCGCAACTGCGGCGAGAGAAGCACTGCAGATCCTCGAGATCGAGGGCGCCAGCCGGTTCCGTAACCGCATCGACCCCGACTTCGAGATCCAGTCGGTCGCAGCCGCCTGTTACTCCGTGCTCGGCGTCGTCGCCGTCGGCGAGGGCGACTGCGCAACCGGGGCGGAATTGCTCGAAACGGCCGATCGGCTTCGTGAGGCGGTGGGCGCGCCGGTCCCCGCGTTCCAGGCCGACGACCTCGAACGCGCCCGCCTCGCCCTTGCCTCGCACTGAGTAAGCCGGGGCCAAGCCTCCGGTAAGGGCGTCATCGGATCCTGCGAAGCGTCCCGCATCGTGCGGGCCGACCAGGAGGAATCCGATGAGTGCATTCCTGTACCGCCTCGGCCGCAGCAGCGCCCGCCATCCGTTCCGGGTGCTCGGCATCTGGCTGGTGGCCGCGATCGCCATCGTGTCGCTGCAAGGCCAGCTCGGCGGCCACTACAGCAACAGCTTCCGGGTGCCTGGCGTCGAGTCGCAGCGAGCGGCCGACGTCCTGACCGCTCGGTTCCCGAGCCAAGGCGGCAAGTCCGCTCGCATCGTGTTCCACACCAACGACGGCCGGCTCGATGACGCTGCCCACCAGGCGAGCGTCGAGCAGGCCCGCCAGCAGTTGGCGACCGGCCACGACGTCGCCGCGGTGACCGACCCGTTCGGTTCGGAGACCACGGCCGTCAGCGCCGACGGCACGACGGCCTATGTCGACGTGGCCTACACGATCAACAAGTTCACGACGACGCATCTCGACGACGCCAGCGCCGCGGCGTCGATCACCCGTGCTGCCGGTGTGCAGACCGACTTCACCGGTGAGCTCGCTCAGGTCGCGGAGAAGGACTCGGCCAGCGAGCTCATCGGCATCGGCGTCGCGATCATCGTGCTGCTGATTGCGTTCGGCTCGGTCGTCGCGATGGGGCTCCCCATCGTCACCGCCCTCATGGGCATCTTCGTCGGCGCCGCCGGCGTCGGCGTGATGTCGGCGTTCATGGACGTCCCCGAGTTCTCCCTGATCCTGTGCATGATGGTCGGCCTCGGTGTCGGCATCGACTACGCGCTGTTCGTCGTCACCCGCCATCGCCAGCACCTCCACGAGGGCATGAGCGTCGCCGACTCCGCCGGAACGGCGAACGCCACTGCCGGGCTCTCGGTGCTGTTCGCCGGCTCGACCGTTGTCATCGCCATCCTCGGTCTGCATCTCGCCGGACTTCCGGCGATCAGCTCGATGGGCCTGTCGGTTGCGGTCGTGGTCGTGTTCGCGATGCTCGCCGCCGTCACGTTGCTGCCGGGGCTGCTCGGCTTGGCCGGCACGAAGATCGACAAGCTGTCGATCCACCGCAAGTCCCACGTCACCAAGCCGGCCCACGCGACCTTCTCCGGTCGTTGGGCCCACCACGTCGGCCAGCACCCGGTGCGCTACGCGGTCGCCAGCTTCGTCGCCCTGTGCGTCATCGCGGTGCCGGCATTGAGCATGCGCATCGGTACGCCCGACGACGGCAACGCCGCCGAAGGCACCACGCAACGCACGGCTTACGACACGCTGGCCGCGGGCTTCGGTCGTGGCTTCAACGGCCCGATCCAAGTCGTCGTCGACGTGCCGAACTCGCTGCGGACGCGACCGCAGTCGCTCGAGTGCACGACGCGCTGCAGAACGATCCCGGCGTCGCCGCCGTGACCGCACCCGTCCTCAACCAAGCGGGCAACACCGCGGTGCTCACCGTCAACCCCACGACGGGACCGCAGGACGCAAAGACCGACGAGCTGGTGCGCCACCTGCGCGCCGACGTCCTCCCCGCCACGGTCGCCGGAAGCAACGCGAAGGTCATGCTCACCGGCCAAGCGATGGCGACGGATCTCTCCGACCGACTCATCCACCGCCTGCCGATCTTCATCGCCGCTGTCGTTGCGATGTCGTTCGTGCTGCTGATGATCGTGTTCCGCTCGGTCCTCGTGCCGTTCAAGGCCGCAGTGATGAACCTGCTGTCGATCGCCGCCGCCTACGGCGTGCTCGTCGCCGTGTTCCAGTGGGGTTGGGGCAAGGGCCTCATCGGACTGCAGCACACCGTGCCGATCAACCCGTTCCTCCCGCTCATGATGTTCGCCATCCTCTTCGGCCTCTCGATGGACTACGAGGTCTTCCTCCTCTCCCGAGTGCGTGAGGAGTACGTGCGGACCGGCGACAGCCACACGTCGGTGGTGGGTGGGCTCGTCGAGCACTGCTCGGGTGATCACGTCCGCGGCGCTCATCATGATCAGCGTCTTCGGTGCCTTCGTCCTCGGTGACGACGTCAACGGCAAGATGTTCGGCGTCGGCCTCTCGGTCGCCGTGTTCCTCGACGCCACGCTCGTGCGCATGGTGCTCGTGCCCGCGACGATGAGCCTCGTCGGCAACGCCAACTGGTGGCTGCCGAACTGGCTCGACCGCATCCTTCCCCACCTCGACCTCGAGGGCGGCAGCACAAAGGGCAGCACCGACGACGACGTCGCCGTCGAGCCCGAGCGCGAGCTCGTCGCCGCCTGACTTTCCCTCGGCGGTCGCCGTTGCCAACGCGACGGCGACCGCCTCGGTCACTCCACCCATCCACGCAATCCGAACCAAGGAGCAAGTCCAATGGCAATGTCCAACCCGTATCCCGTGCAGCTCACGCTCGACTCCGAAACGCAGTTGGCGCGGTGGCGGCCGCTGGTGCAGTGGCTGCTCGCGATCCCGCACCTGTTCGTTGTCTCCGTGCTCACCTCCCTGCGGCACGTGCTCACGGCAATCAGCTTCGTCACCGTGTTGTTCACCAAGCGCATCCCGCGCTCGTTGTTCGACACGATTGCGATGACCTACCGGTACGAGTGGCGGTCAGTGAGCTACGCCCTCTCGCTGCACGACGACTACCCACCGTTCGTCTTCGATCCCGCGGCGAGTGACGACGGCGGTGTGGCGCACAGTGCGCTGACGTTCACGTATCCCGAGGAGCTGTCGCGGTGGGCACCGCTGTACAAGTGGTTGCTGGCGGTGCCGCACTACGGCGTGCTGGTCGCGTTGTGGATTGCATCGATTGCTGTCGTGCTGTTTGGCTTCGCCGCCGTTGTGGTGACAGGTGCATACCCCGTGCGTGCTCGTGGCTTCTTCGTAGGCGTCTACCGGTACGGTCTGCGGGTGCAGGCCTACGTCGGACTCCTAACTGACCAGTACCCACCGTTCGCGGTCCGGTCGTGAGCGAGCCACTGAAGGACACCTACGACGTCATCGTTGTCGGGGGAGGGGCAGCGGGCTTGAACGGCGCGCTGCTCCTCGCCCGGTCTCGGCGCACCGTTGCCGTGATCGACGCGGGCATGCCGCGCAACGCGCCGGCGGCAGGCGTGCATGGCCTGCTCGGACACGACGGCCTACCTCCGGGCGAGCTACTCGAACGTGGTCGAGCCGAGGTCCGTCGCTATGGGGGCCACGTGGTGCACGGCGAGGTCACGACGGCGTCCCGTGACGGTGATGGGTTCGTCGTGGCATTAGCCGACGGTCGTTCAATGACGGCGCGACGGATCCTCGTCACTAGTGGTCTGGTCGACGAACTACCCGACATCCCCGGTCTACCGGAGCGCTGGGGTCGCGACGTCCTCCACTGTCCTTACTGCCACGGATGGGAAGTGCGTGATCAGCGCATCGGCGTGCTGGCCAACGGACCACGGTCGGTGCACCAGGCGCTGCTGTTCCGTCAGCTGAGCGACCACGTCACCTACTTCACGAACGCCACGCCACTTACCGACGAAGAGGCACAGCAGTTCGAAGCCCGCGGCATCGCCGCCGTCGACACGCGGATCAGCGCGCTCGAAATCACGGACGACCGACTCACCGGCGTGCGTCTCGACGACGGCTCGGTTGTCAGCCTCGACGCGTTCGCGCTGATGCCCCACATGGTCGCTCGAGCTGGCTTTCTCGCCGAGCTGGGACTGCGTCTGGTCCCACATCCGTCCGGAATCGGCGATCACATCCCCGTCGACGCGATGGGACGCACGAGCGTCCCTGGAGTATGGGCGGCCGGCAACGTCACCGACATCGCCGCGCAAGTCGGCGCGTCGGCTGCAGCTGGCGCGTTCACCGCGCAGCAGATCAACGCCGATTTCGTCGCCGACGACACGACAGCGGCAGTTGCGCGCTACAGAAGTCAGGCCTGACTCGACGCCTGACGAAGTCGCCTCTCGCGTCGCAGCATCGTGATGCTGCTCGCGAGGACGAAGAGCATGAACAACCCGAATCCGATGAGGTCGAACACGAGGCCGAAGTCGCCGATGACCCCGCCGAGTCCGAAACCCTGTACGAAAAGGCCAACGGCGGCGACGATGGCGACATAGCCGAGCCATCGCGGCAACAGGCGGCAGCGCAGTACAAGATCTCCCGCCGTCAGCATGAAGACACTGCCGAAGACGTCACCGAGGCTGCTGATCGCGAACGTCAGCAGATACAGCATGTACGACAAGCCGGGATCGTTCTGCGCCGCGTACGACGCGATCTTCCCGCCCACCAGACCGGTGATGGCGACGTCACTCAACGCGTGGCAGGCCACCATGAGGACTGCACCGACCAGCACCAACATCGCAATCGTCCGACTCTCTTGCGGGTCACCTCGCAGATAGCAGTAGAGCTTCCAGGCATAGACGAGGAAGGCAGCGGCGTACACGACACACACGCAGGCAACGATGATCAGTCGCGTGCTGTGTTGGTCGAGCTCTGCAGCGACCTTCGCCGGGGACGCGTTCTGATCGAGCGGGATCCCGGAAGTGACGATGAGATCGGCAATCAGCGCAGCGATGAAGACGATCCCCGCCGTCCAGCCATACCGCTCCCACCACGTCACCTTTTGCGTCGTTTCCCCCAACGCCTTCCCCCTTGTGTCCAGCCGACCGCCGCAGAAAAGCTAATTCGAGCAGTCCGCGACACGGATGGCATCGGGGGGGAACGCAACGTCGCGTTAGTCCAGCGTGTCACTTGCTGCGGCGTCCGCGAACCACGAGCCATGGAAGCCGAACGGAACTCGGCCGGGAAGGTGCACGGTTGCGACCGGCTCGTCCTCGAGCTCGTCGATGTCGATGACGACGAGATCGCTTCGGTCGGTGCGTGCGTCGTACACATACGTGAGTAGCCAGCCGTGGTCGGCGTCGGGGTCCGCCGGAGCGAACACTGCTTCACTGGGGACCCGTTCCGGCCCGAAGGAGTGGACGCGTTTCGTGCCAACATCGAGGAGGTCGTACACGGTGATTGCTCCGGCGCCGTCGGGGTGATGGCGTGGCGTCGACGTGACCCAGCCGCGTCGCGCTGGCCGGCTGGTGAGCCGGTCGTCGACGCGGGGGAACTCGCAGGGGAGATCGTCAAGCTGTTGCTCGGTCACGGTGCCGGCGGTCAGGTCGATGTGCCAGCGCCAGAGGTGGCCCGGTGTTGCTTCGCCGTCGAACCACAGATCGGCGTGGCGGACGGCGTCGATGGTGATCGACGTACCGTCGTCGTGGGCGTTCATCTGGTGGAACACGTAGCACGGCTCGATGTCGAACCAGCGGACGACACCGTGTGGGTCGTCGCGCCGCAGGACTCCGAACCGAGCGCCGTAAGAGGGATCGAACCGGTATGGCATCGTGCCCGCCAGCGCGAGCTCGAGGTCGAAGACCGCCGGCAGGTCCATGAACACGACGAAGCGTTCGGTGAGATTGAAGTCGTGCATCATCGTGGCGCCGGGAACGTCGATCACCCGCGAGGTGCGCAGCGTTCCGAACACGTTGGCGACGTGGTAGGTGAGGTAGGGCGGCGCGAAGTCGTAACCGAAGAAGTGCAGCTCGCCAGTGGCCGGGCAGAGCTTGGGGTGCGCGGTCATCGGTCCGCGCAACCGGTGATCGAAGTTGATAGGTCCGACGGTTTCGAGTTCCGGGGTGAGCTCGTAGGGGAATGAGGCCTCGTCGAGCGCGAGGATTCGGCCGCCGTGGCGGATCACGTGGGTGTTGGCGACTCCGGCGGTGAAGTCGCGGGTGCCGTCTGGTCCGATCGACGGCGCGCCGTCGCTCAGACGCTTCGTGCGGACGTAACGGTTGCGGTACCAACTGGCCCGTCCGTCCTGCAGGCGGACACCGTGGACCATGCCGTTGCCGAGGAACCAGTGCGACGTCGTTCCGTCGAGCGGGTTCGGCCCGTTGCGAACGAAGGTGCCGTCGAGCTCGGTTGGGATGTGGCCGGTGACTGGTAGGTCGATGGCGGTGAGCTCATCGGTGACGCGGCCGGAAGTTGCCGGCGAGATGGAATGGCCTGTCGGTGGCGCGTGTGGTGGTCATCGAGCGTCGTCCCTCGTTCACGCGGTGGCCAGGGCGGCGTAGCGGGCGCGGAGGCGGCGGCGGTAGAAGGCGGTGCAGCGCATCGGCACCACGAAGGCGAGGATCTCGATCTCGATCACCAAGCCGGCTCGGGTGCGCGGCGGTCGCGAGGACGGTGGCGAGGACCGCGGCGGTGACGGCGAAGCTGACCGTCCAGATCATCGAGATGGTGACGTTGGCTGCGTAGAAGCGGGGCTGGTCCCACAGTTCGGGTGGCGTCGAGCGCTTGGCGAACGGGATGGTGAATGGGCGACCGCGCAGGATCGACAGTCCGGCGCCGGTGCCCAACGCGGCCGGCGCGAGCGCCGGGATGTAGTGCTGCAGGCCAGAGTTGGGATTGGCGATGCTGACGATGGTCAGTGCTGCGAAGAACACGGTGGTGGCGTTGGCGAGATCGTTGGGCTCAGTGTCCTGTTGGCGGCGGGCGACGGCGCCTGCGAGCGAGATGCACAGGGCGAGCGCGGCGGCGAGACGCCAGTCGGCGATGGCCGAGCGACGGTGAAGGCGATCCAGGGGGCGAAACTGCGGAGAGCTGACATCGGCGGTTCCTTTCGTGACCTGTCAATGCTGACAGGTCGAACCGTAAACCTCCACTTGCAACATGTCAAGACTGGAATATAGTGAGGCCATGAGTCTCCGTCACGGCCTTCTCGGCCTGCTCGCCGAACGTCCCGGCAGTGGGTGGGATCTGCTCAAGCGGTTCGAGTCGACCCTCGCCTTCGTGTGGCCAGCGACCCAGAGCCAGCTCTACACCGAGCTCAATCGCATGGCCGACGACGACCTCGTCGAAGTCACCGCCACCGGCGCCCGTAACCGCAAGGAATACGCCATCACGTCGGCGGGGCGCGACGAGCTTCGTCACTGGATCACCGACGTCACCCCCGAACGCAACCGGCGCAACGACGCGGTGCTCCGAGTGTTCTTCCTTTGGGCGGTCGACCCCGACGAGGCCCTCGCGTACCTCGAACGCGAAGCCGCCGCCTACAAGTCCTTCCACGACCTCCTCGAGCAGGTGAAGACATCGACATCGTGGGACCGCAACGAGTCCGACCGCTACGGACGCATCGCGCTCGAGAACGGCCTCCGCGCCCTCGCCGCCTACGAAGACTGGGCCCGCTGGGCCATCGACGAACTCACGCCGGCAAAGCCACAGAAACGTCGACGGGAGCCGCACTCCGCCTGACCGTCGAATGCAATTGTCGGGGAAGGCCACCCCCTCGCTCATGGCGCTCTGAACCCGCCAGGGAATTAGAGGTGTGATCCACAGTCGCTGATCGGGTCTCCGATGTCCTCCAGCCTCCACGGCGTACGCCACGTCGAAGGAGGCCTTCCATGTCTGATCCGTCCGCGCTGCCGTTGTGGCCCGACACCGTCACGGCGTTCTATGCCGACCGGGCCTGCTCGATCCGCTCCGACGCCACCCGCCGGTCCTGGGGCTACACCTACCGCTGGCTCCAGCGTCTCCACCCCGACAAAGGTCGACATGACGCCGGCGATCTCATTGTTCGTCGAGTGCGGTGACAACGACGATCTCGAGCGCCTCTTCGCCGCGCTGGCCGAGGACGGGTCGTGTTCATGCCGCTCGACAGCTACGGCTTCAGCCGGCGGTACGTGATGGGTCCAGGACCGGTTCGGTGTTTCCGGGCAGCTCGATCTGAGGTAGCCCTGTCCCGGAGCAGACATCGATCCGCTCTGCCGCGCCGGAGTCGATCCGCCCGCGATGAGTATTTGGTGAACGCGCCGTCTTATTGAGCGACCACGCGAGCCACGAGGAGGACTCCATGGCAACGACCACGACCCGAGCAAACAAGATCGCCACGGTGATCATCCCGGTTGCCGACCAGGATGGGGCGGTCGACTTCTACGTCAACAAGCTGGGCTTCGAAACGCGCGTCGACCTGCCGTTCGGCAACGGCTACCGCTGGGTCGAGGTTGGGCTCGGCGACGAGGCGACCACGATCGCTCTCGCACCGCCCCCGGACGGCGTCGCGGCCGGCAAGCGCGAGACCGGGATCAGCTTGCAGACCGACGACATCGACGCCTATCACCGCGACCTGCGGGAGGCCGGGGTCGACGTCGACGCCGACGTCAGCCGCATGGGCGACCCGGTCCCACCGATGTTCTGGCTGCGCGACCCCGAAGGCAACACCCTCATGGTCGTCCAATAGGTCCCGGGTGGGTTCGCATGTCGACCGAGGATGTTGACCACTACTTCGCCGGCCTCGAGGACCCGAAACGGTCGACCCTTGAGGAGATGCGCCGGCGGATCCTGACCGTCATCCCCGACGCCGAGCAGGGCATCTCCTACGGGATGCCGGCCTTCCGCGTCGGCGGGAAGGTCGTGGCCGGGCTCGCCGCGTTCACGTCGCATCTCAGCTACCTGCCCCACAGCGGGTCCGTGCTCGCGGCGGTCGCCGACAAGACGCGGGACTACACCCAAACCAAGAGCGCGCTGCACCTTCCCGTCGACCAGCCCCTGCCCCAAGCGCTCGTGAACGAGCTCGTCGAGCTCAGACTGCGCGCCATCGGCGTTCGGTAGTCAGCCCACAGCCGTTGCCAAGGGAGTGTTCAGCGGTCGCCGGCGGGTCGCGGTCGGTTGTGCATGTGGACAGTGCCGATGATGCCGAGGACCGTCGCGACGAGCATGACGACCAGCGCCGGCACGAGCGGCCCGGCGGCGAGCACGTCGAGGCCCGATCGTCGGCTTCCGATGGGTGCGCCGTGAAGGAACCATGGCGCCGATGTGGCGACGGCCGCGCACCAGAGCACCGACCCGACGAGCGCGCTGACCATGACGGCGGTGAGCGTGGTCGCCAGCAGCGACTCCGCGCGCAGCGTCGAGTGACGGAGATCGACGCGGCGGCCAACGGCCACGGCGACAACGGTCCAGCCGGCGAGCGACAGCACACAGAGCACCGCCCACGTCGCGAACGCGAGACCGTAGGCGGTGTTGGTGCCGTTGCGTTGCGCGTCGTTCAACCGATGCGCCCACACCACCACAGGAACCATGAAGACAAGGGCCAGTGTTGTGAGTGCGACGGCGCGCCGAACGTGCCGTCTGACGACGTCACCACCACCAGCTCGGAGGCAGGAGACGAACGCGGGCACGGCGAGCGCGGCCCCGGCGAGCACCATGCACCCTCCCACGATCCCGCCGACCGCCACCACGCCGAACGCGACCTTGGGAACGAGGCGCGAGCCGACGGGGACGGCTTGATCAAAGTGCTCGGTCGCCTTCGCGAACGCGGCGCCCCCCACCATGAACACGGCCCACGCCACCAGCACGAGCAGCGAACCGTCCCGCCAGCGCGCGGTCTCGCGTGTCGACGGAGCTGAACGGACTGACGGCGCGGGCTCGCTCGGCGAGCCCATGGCCGTACAACGACAATCGCAGCCGCAGCGGTGCCCGGTCCCCGCTGAGCTGGTCGTCGAGCAGCGCCAGCATCTCGTCTCCGTACCGGTCCCGCCACGCACGCGGATACCAACGCAACAATCGACGCCGGTCTCGGCTCATCCGGACGTGCCCCACGACAAACCCAGTCGGGCGGCGCCGACGTCGGACAAGTTGCGCATCTCCTGCACGATCTCGGCCAGCGCCCGCCGCCCCGCCGCGGTGAGCCGGTACGGGCGGCGCCGCTCCCGCGGGGCGAGCGGTTCGATCAGTCCACGTTCCTCGAGCCGAGTGATCGCCCCGTACAGCGCGCCCGGGCTGAGCGTCGCCCCGGCGAACTCGGCGATGTCTTTGGCCAGCGCGTGACCGTGCTTCGATCCTGCGGCCAAGCTCAACAAGATCAGCGCCGGCGGGTCGTTCGGACGGTCGTAGACGGACTTCTTCCTGCCCATGACAATCGATACTACTACACACAGCGTAGTAGTACGTGGCACGTAGCTCCCTCTGACACCGATCCGGGCGAGCAGCCGACTCCGATGGTGACGTCCGTCGACGGGAGTGGCCTGCCAGGATGCGCCGTCGATCGAAAGGGACGTGCATGGCCACGACGACCGTTCCGGTGGTCTCCGACCGTCAGGACGAGAGGCGCGGGTGGGCGGTCGAAACCAGCGGGCTGGTCACGGTTCGGGGACAACGGCGGTCACGGGAGAACAAGACGAGTGCGCCGACGCTTCGGGAGTTGGCTCGTCTCAACTCGGGACGACATTGCGCACCTCCCTCATGTAGCGATCGGCCGCGAGAGCGGCGTCCTCGGATGTGCTCCCGTGCAGGCGCGCGTCGAGATAGGGCGCGTACCAGTCCCACCAGTCGTGCTTCGGCGCTCGTGCCTCGAACGCGCCGTGGTGTTCGGCCGTCTCGTGCAAGAGCTCGGCCAGCGTCGCGACATCCACGACGCTCAGCGTCCGGGAAGTCGGGTGGTGATCTCCTGCAGCACCCAGCTGTTGCCGTCGGGGTCGGCGAACGTTGCGAACGACGCATAGGTCGCACGCTCCGGCGCTCGGCCGGGCACGCGGCCCGGGATGCGGTCCTCGCCGTACCGGCATGCGAACCCCGATTCGCAGTGGAACACGGGGCTCACGGGCACGCCGCGCCCGGCGAGCTCGTCCCGCGCGGCCTCGACGTCGCTGACGATGAGGTGGAGGGACTGGGCCGTGCCCGGCGCCGCACTGGTGAGCCCGGTGCCGAAATGGACCGAGCACTGCGAACCCGGCGGGGTGAGCTGCACCAGCCGGAAGTCGTTGTCGCCGGTGACGTCGGCGTCGAGGCGCCACCCCAGCGTCTTGTAGAACTCGCTGGCCTGGTCGACATCGGAGACGGGAATCACGACAACTTCCAACTTCATGTCCACGGTCGAACGCTCCTTGCAGTCGTCGCGCATGCGGCATCGGGTGGACGTCGCACGCACACGATCGCACCCAGAAACGACCCGCCCCTGCGCAATGCGACGGTGCCCGGTCGGCGCTTCATTTCGAAAGATCGCGACAGAGCGCGGCGTCTGGCGCATGAGCGCCCCCTCGAGCCAGATCGATACTGACCGCGCTTCTCCTGGGATTGATGACGCGCATGAGCGATGGCGATAACGCCGACGTCGGTCGAGCACCGATCTGCCCTTCCTGCGGCGTCACGGCTCTCCCGGCAGAGACCTCGAACGTCATCGACTCTGGCTTCGTGTGCGAGAACCCCGACTGCGATGCGTTCGGAGACGCCGTCGAGTCCTAGATGCGCATAGATCGCGAGCGAGGTGGCGCGGCCTCGTTCCGGCGTTCTGGGGCGGGCGCGGCATGCTGTTCGGGTGCAGCTGATCGACACGTTGTCTGAGGCGCCGTGATTGTCCAGCCGGACAGCAGCGCGGTGCGTATTGCCCTGTGGCGCGCGCTGCACGCGCAGGTGGACGACTCCCCGCATCTGATCGACGACGAGATCGGCCTCGCCCTCGCCGACCCGGAGGTCGGCTGGCGCAACCGGCCCGATATGCATCCGGCCGGCACGCGGGCGTACCGTGGGGCTGTCGTGGCACGCACCCGGTTCGTCGAGGACCTACTGGTCGAGGAAGACATCAGGCAGTACGTGCTGCTCGGCGCTGGCCTCGACACGTTCGCGCAACGACATCGCGAGTTTGCCGAGCGTGGGCGTGTGTTCGAGGTCGACCAACCGCCCCGCAGGCATGGAAGCGGCAACGGCTCAACGACCTGAGATACGGCGTGCCCGAGCACCTCCGCCTCGTGCCCGTCGACTTCGAAGCTGACCACGACTGGTGGCAGGCGCTCCTCGACGCGGGCCTCGACGCCCCGCGACGCTTGCCGCCGGCCTCCCCCCGCGTCCCTCGTTCTGGTCTCTACGACTCGCGCGACACCTGACCGCGCAAGCCCGACGTCGACGGGCGCTCTCTCCGGCTGACGTCGATCATTTTTTGTGCCAACTGCATCTGCTCTTCTGTCCCGTCCTCGCAATGCGATCTGCTCATAGCCGGCGTCTTCGAGCATTCGCAGCAGCTCGTCATCGCTGTAGAGGTGCATGCGGCCAGCGATGGGCGACGGAGCGGTGGCGGCTGTATGGATCGCGATCCGTCCTCCCGACGCGGCGTCCGATACACCTCGGCCGCATGTCTGGGGTTCGTCGAAGAAGAAGAGGCGTTGGTCGTCGCGGCGGCCGAGAACTCTGCGTCGGCGAACGGCAGGTCTGCGGCGTCGGCGTCGTGCAACTCGAGCGGCCCGCGGTGATGGCCGAGGCGTTGCGGTTCGCCGCCGAGGCGAGCATCTTGCACTGTGATCGATCGCCTTCGCCGTGCATCCGGTGGCCAGCGCCCACTCCAGAAGATGCCGCCGCCACAGCCGACCTCCAGCAGCCGGTCTTCGGGGCCGAGCGCGGTGCGGCCGGGTCTCGCGGAGGATTCCTGGTGCGGCTTCGCGTCTGGTGAAGGATCGGCTGTCCAGCCCCGAGGCCGCCGGAACAGGCTGTCGGTGAGCCAGTCTGCGAGGCGGCCGCGGCCAGCCAGACGCCTACGCCGGCTGCGATGGCGGCGCCGCAGCGTGGCGCGCGTTTCGTCGGTGTTGACCTTGGCAACCGCACCCCCGAGGGTCCGCGACTGCTGCCGGCGTGCCGGTTCTTGTTCCAGAGCTGATGAATGAGGCCGCTCGGTGAGGAAACCGATTCGACGGTGAAGCGATCTTCGACCGCGTCTGATCCGTCCCACAGCGATACGCCGCACCCGAGAGTGATGGCACGATCACCAGTGCATGAAATCGATCAGTCGGCCTGTGGAACTGACGCACCGTCGAAGGGCCGCCGCCGATGCGACGTCAAGCCGTCCGCGCCTCTCGGCCAGCGGAGCCCTCGTGCGGCGGACCGTCCACGACCGGAAGCTCGTACCGTTGGAATCGATCGTTGGATGGTGGTGGTGCTCAGGACGACACCGGCGTGTGGAACGTGGCTCGTCGCCCCCACCCCGCCACCCGTCGTCGGCCAGGGCCAACCTGCGGTCCGAACTGCGCGTCCCATGATCTCTGCGCCGATGCCCTGGCCCCACAGGCTGGTCAGGGCGCGATCGAGCGTGACCGGAGCATCCACCGTGTCACTCCATGAATGGCCCGACCGTCGAACCAGGCAAAGAGCCGCTCGGCACCGCCGATCGGGGCATCGAAGGTCACGTGCTCGCCGGCCGCGTAGCCGTCGAGGGAGATGTTCAGGTTGTGGACGCGGGTGCGCGTCATAGCAACTACCTCATGATCGACTCGATGGCGTAACGCAAGGTATGACGAGCGTCGACGCTCGGAATCATCGCCGACTACGCCAGAGCGCGCGCCGCCCGCCAGATTTCGCGCGATTTCAGCGCCGCGCCATCACGTCCCGAGAAGCCGTCTGCCGTCCCTGCAAGTCTCCGCGGTGGAAGCCACGGAGACGGTGGACTCGGTGGACAGTAGAGTCGCTGGTCAACAGTCCATCGATGTGCGCCACGGAAGCAGTGGACACATCGGACGCCCCGATCATCTGACTACGGATCTCCGGGAGCAAGGCTGCTGGCAGCACCAGTCGCCGCGTTAACTGAGGCCCCGTCCGGCGTTTCGGGACAGGTTGTGTTGGCGCGATGACGGAGCGGGTGCTCTGGCGGCGCCTCCGCTCTCATACGGGAACGCGAGCCGTGTGATGAGCTACGAAGATGCGCGTGTTTGACCTCCCGAGAGTCTGGCGCGTGGGCTTCGACGAGGTTGCTGAGCAGTACGACAAGGTGCGCCCCGGCTTCCCCGACGAACTCTTTGACGAGTTGGCGGCCGCATTGCCTCCGGCCCCAGTGGTCGTCGAAGTTCGTCCGGGCACGGGCCAAGCGACGAAGGGTCTCGTTGCCCGAGGCGCCAGGGTGACTGCGGTCGAGTTGGGTCCCCACCTCGCAGCCGTTCTCGCTCGAAATCTCCCGACTGTGGAAGTCGTCGTCGGGGCCTTCGAAGAAGTGGGGCTTACGCCGAGTTCCTTCGACGCAGTCGTAGCGGCGAACAGCTACCACTGGGTTCCCTGGTCAGCGGCGTAGATCGCTGACCGGGGGCTTCACGCAGGAGGAGGACGCGAGTTTGGTGGTAGTGGCCCGGTGTTAGTCCACCGGACCGCCATCACGAACCCCTCCTGATCACGAGCCGGACGGTCGAGCGTCTGATGTCGCGTACAGCCCTTCACGACGTGCACCACGTCGAACAAGGAGGACCCTGTGCCCGAAGCCGATCCTGCGCTCGCCGCGCTGCCGTTGTGGCCCGACACCATGCACGCGTTCTACGCCGACCGGGCGTGCTCGATCCGTTCCGACGCCACCCGCAAGACGTGGGGCTACACCTACCGGTGGATCCAACGGCGCCACCCCGGCAAGACGATCGGCGAGTTCAGCACCGACGACCTCGTCGCCTTCGTCACCCAACGCGGCTGGGACGGACCCCGCTGGGCCTCCGCGACGGCGCGTAACTACCGCACCGCGCTGCAGTCGCTGTTCGGGTGGGCGCACCACGCCGGGCGTATCGAACTCGACCCGGCGTGGCGGCTCGGGCACCGCGTCCGTATCCGCCGCGTCCGGGTCTGGCAGCCCCACTGGCTCACCGAAGCTCAGATCGCCGCGCTCCTACACACGACCGACGGCGACGACCTCCTGTCGATGCGCGACCGCGCCGTCCTGATGCTCGGACTATTCGCCGGGCTCCGCACCGGCGAGATGCACCGCCTCCGCTGGCGCGACGTCGACCTCGGGCACGGGCTCGTCGAGGTCGTCGGCAAAGCGGCCAAGCCCGGCACCGCGTGCATCGCGCCACAGCTGCGCGCACACCTCTATCTCTGGCGCGCTGCACTCCAACGCGACGTCGAGGAGGTTGGCGCGTTGCCAGTCCTTCCGCAGGTGCAACGGCCGGCCGGCCGTACCGGACACGTTTTGCGCGACCCGGTGCGCCCGCTGACCATTGAAGGCATCCGCCGTGTCGTGCACGCCCGCGGCGAACAGATCGGCCTCGCCTACCTCCGGCCCCACGACCTGCGCCGCACCCTCGCCGGTGTCCTCGACGCGCGTGACACGCCGATCCAAGACATCCGCGCCGTGCTCCGTCACGACACCATCGCCGCCACGCAGATCTATCTCGGCGAGAACCCGCTGCGCGCCAACCGCACCATGAGCTCGTTTGTCATCGCTCCGCCGAGCAGCGTGGGCACGGGCTCGACTACCCGCGAAAGCGCTGGTCACGCCGCTGCCGCACCGGGCAGTGTGAAATAGACGGCCCTCGTCGCCGATACCTACAACAGAAGCACTCGATGCGAGGAGGTATCGACAATGGACAAGACGATCACGAGAACATGCCGGCTCTGGGGCCCGTGGGTCGGTCATCCCAAGGTGGTCGACGGCAGCTGGAACGGCTGCGGCGACGTGATCCTCGAACGACGCCGCACCGTCGATGCGAGGTCGCCACTGACCGACGACGACTGGGACTTCGTCGTGCCCCGCACGATGGATCCGAAAGAGGCGCTCGGTTGGGAGCTCGATCGTGTGTATGAGATCGTCGGCGGTCGGCCGAGCGCCTGGGTGCCCTAGCGACATCGCCGTCGACTGCGGCCCGGCGCGACGGCCCGTTTGGTACGGGTCGGAAGGGACAGCGGGGCGATAATCGATCGGTGACCGCCCCGGACGAGACGGTGGACACTTCGGGCTGGCTGACACCGGGTGTCCGCGGGATCGGCACGGCGAGCTTGCTCGCCGATGTCGGCCATGAGGTGCCGACGGCGTTGTTGCCGAGCCTGTTGACCTCGACGCTTGGTGCGCCCGCGTCCGCGTTGGGCTTGATCGAAGGCGTCGCCGACGGGCTGGCGGGCATCGCTCGGCTCGGTGGCGGCGCCCTCGCCGACGACCCGAACCGCCGCCGGACCGTGGCGGTCGGCGGCTACACCGCCACCGCCGTGTTGTCGGCCGCCACTGGCGCGGCGACGTCGGTGTGGCAGGTCGCGGTGTTGCGCGCCGGGGCGTGGACGGCACGTGGGCTTCGTGTCCCAGCCCGGAACGCGCTGTTGGCCGACGTTGTGCCACCCAAGGCCTACGGACGCGCTTACGGGTTTGAGCGGGCGATGGACAACCTCGGCGCGATCTTCGGGCCGATCCTCGCGATCGTGCTCGTTGCCACCGTCGGTACGCGCTGGGCGATCGGCCTGTCGGTGATCCCCGGGTTCCTGGCCGCTGTCGCGATCGTGTACGCGATCCGCCACACCGCCAAGCCCACCGCCCATGAGCGTGTTCCGATCAGATTGCGGGTCCGGCCGGTGCTGTCCGCGCCTGGTGTTGGTCGCCTGTTCGCCGGAATCACCGCGTTCGAGTTCGGCAACTGCGCCGCGACGCTGCTGATCCTCCGAGCGACCGAACTTCTGCAACCGGGTCACGGTGATGACAGCGCGGCGACGATCGCGTTGTGGCTGTACGTCGCCTACAACGTCGCGGCCACCGCAACCAGCGTCGCGGCCGGGCACGCCTCGGACCGTCGATCGCCTCGGCTCGTGCTCACGTTCGGCGCAGTCGCCTTCGCCGTCGCCTATGTCGGACTCACCGTCGATACGACGTCATGGTGGGCGCTGGCACCGTGGTTCGTGCTCGCCGGGATCGGCATCGGCTGCGCCGAAACCGCGGAACACGCTGCCGTCGCCAGTGACGCACCCGAAACCGTGCGGGGATCCGCGTTTGGTCTGCTGGCAGCAACGCAAAGCTTCGGCAACTTCGCCGCATCAGCTGTCGCGGGTGTTCTTTGGACTGCGTTCAGCCCGACATGGGCGTTCGCCTACCTCGCCAGCTCGATGATCCTCGCGACAACATTGCTCGCTACGACCCGACCGAACTGACGAGCTTGTTCTTGAACAGACTCGATGTGCTCTCGGCGGATGCAGCGCGACGCGTGTGCTGATCAGTGCTGCTGACAAGAGTCGGATCTCGCGGACGGTGCGAGACTCACCCCTGTGGCGGTCACGATCTACGGCGTTGTCGCCGTGACGTTCATGATGGTCATGTACGCGCTCGAGTCACGCGGCCGAGGGTTTGTTCTGGGCTTTGCGGTCGGTTGTGTGTTGTCCAGCGTGTACGGGTTCCTGTCCGGGGCGTGGCCGTTCGGCATCGTCGAACTGATCTGGGCTGGCGTCGCCCTCCGCCGCTACCAGGCCACTCCCGTGACATCCAGGTCTTGACCTTCGACCCAGGTCGAACCCTTACGGTACGACCGTGAGCACCTACACCATCGGCGAGATCGCCGATCGCAGCGGCTTCACCGCCTCCGCGCTGCGCTACTACGAGGGCATCGGTCTCGTCGCGCCCGCGACCCGGACCGAAGCCGGCTATCGGATCTACGACGACGACACGCTGGCGCGTCGGCCTTCATCAACCGTGCCAAGAACCGCTCGGTATCGCTCGGAGCGGGCCTTCGGGGCTAGTTCCGATCTGAGACTCAGACGCGGACTGCGCCCGGCGGTAGCGGATTGTGCCCCGAGAGCGAGCCGCGGATCTCGTTGACGGCGAGGCGGATGAACGCCTGCTGGTGGTGGAATGGCTTCACGCGACCTGCGGCGATCGCCTCGGGGTGTCCCGCCTGATGGCCGCTGAACGCGTAGTCCATGGCCGCATCGCTGCTCTCCCACAATGACACCGACGAAATGAATGGCAGGCGCAAGACCGCACTCGAGAACACGTTGCCCGGCGCCTTCACCACGGCCTTCTCCGCTGGCTGGCTGGCACGGAAGAAGGGGATGAAGCGCGAGAACTTCGTCTTCGCGAGCGTGAGCACGAGCACCGGGCCGTCATATTCGACGTTGCGGTTCGTCGGCACGTCGTCACCGATGCCGGGCCACGCGCCGTGGATACGCAACGGCCGGGCGGCCACCGCGAGCCCGCCGTCGAGCTTGGCGGCAAGCGGATGCGTCGCCTCGAACTGCTTGAGGGCGAACTCGTCCTGCCAGAACGCGATGAGCCCGACGCGCCCCGGCGACGGCCGCGCTGGAGTCGTGCCGAACTTGGCACCAATACCGGCGTTGGCTTGCAACAGTCCAGGGATCGATGCCGGACGCGGGTGCCGGATCAGGCCAAGCGACTTCGGCAAGCCGACGTCGGCGATGTGGACGGAGACCACAGTCATCGCTACTCCTGTGGGTCGGTCGTTTCGGTCACGAGTGCGCCAGACGCGACGGTAACCCTCGCAGCTGAACCATCCGGCATGCTCGCAGCCGGCGTTCGGTGGTACGCGAGCTGTGTCTTTGGGGTCGCGCGTTATGCGGCGGGCCGCTCGCTACGCGCCTTTCGGCGCTCGCGCATCTCGGCCGAACGCGGATATTCGGGGCGTGCGATCGGCATCGCAGCCATCGTCGGTTCAGCCGAGATCGAGGCCGCCGTAGAGCGGGAACCGCTGGAGCAGGTCGCCGGCCCGCTTCCGGCCCGCGTCGATGACGGCGCGGTCGGCGTCGTAGCGGACCTTCGACGGCCCGGAGGTCGCCTGCGCAGGCGTGGCCGCGCTGAGGACCGTGGCCATGATGTCGGCCACCTCGTCCATCTCGTCAGCGCCCATCCCGAGCGTGGTGAGCGCTGGGGTGCCGATGCGGATCCCGCTCGTGTACCAGGCGCCGTTCGGGTCCGCCGGGATCGAGTTGCGGTTCGTCACGACGCCGGCGTCGAGGAGCGCCTGCTCCGCCTGCCGGCCGGTGAGGCCGTAGCTCGTTGCGACGTCGAGGAGTACGAGGTGGTTGTCCGTGCCGCCGGTGACGAGCGTGACACCGCGCTTCAGGAGCCCCTCGGCGAGGGACTTGGCGTTGTCCGCGATGGCCTGCGCGTACACGGCGAAGATGGGCAGCCGGGCCTCGGCGAGGGCGACGGCTTTGGCCGCCATCACGTGCGGCATGGGCCCGCCGAGCACCATCGGGCAGCCCTTGTCCACGAGGTCGGCCAGCTCCGGCTGGCACAGCACCATCCCACCCCGTGGCCCCCGGAGTGACTTGTGCGTGGTGGTCGTGACGATGTGGGCGAAGGGCACGGGGTCCTCGTCGCCGGTGAACACGCGACCCGCCACCAGTCCTGCGAAGTGGGCCATGTCGACGAACAGCGTGGCGCCCACCTCGTCGGCGATCTCCCGCATGCGGCGGAAGTCGACGCGACGCGGGTAGGCGGAGTACCCGGCGACCAGGACGAGCGGCTTGAACTCGCGCGCCTGAGCGAGGAGCGCGTCGTAGTCCAGGAGGCCGGTCGTGGAGTCGGTGCCGTAGCTGCGCTGGTCGAAGAGCTTGCCGGAGATGTTCGGCCGGAACCCGTGCGTGAGGTGGCCGCCAGCGTCGAGGGACATGCCGAGGGCGCGCTGGCTGCTGAGCTCCAGGCGGAGCTTGTTCCAGTCGGCGTCGGTGAGGTCGTTGACGTGCTTCGCGCCCAGGGCGTCGAGACCGGGCAGCTCGACGCGCTGCGCGAGGACCGCCCAGTAGGCGACGAGGTTCGCGTCGATGCCCGAGTGTGGCTGGACGTACGCGTGGGCGGCACCGAACAGCTCGCGGGCGTGCTCGACGGCCCGCGCCTCGACGACGTCGACGACCTCGCAGCCCGCGTAGAAGCGGTGGCCGATGGTGCCCTCGGCGTACTTGTCGGAGAACCAGTTCCCCATGGCGAGGAGCGTGGCCATCGAGGCGTAGTTCTCGGACGCGATGAGCTTCAGCTGGCTCCGCTGGTTCGCGAGCTCTCCACGGATGGCTCCGGAGATCACGGGGTCGACGGCCTCGATGACCGAGAGCGCGGCGCGGTGGGCGTCGTTGGCGGCAGCGGGGACGTCGTTCGGAGAGCCGGCCATGCAGGGCTCCTGGAGAGGGCGGCGGAGGGCCGATCCTAGAAGGGACGAGTGGGCGTACGATCTCTAATCCCCTCTTCGCCGCCCCGCCTGGCGCCCTAACGCGGCCAGTGCTTCGAATGCGGGGTTCGGTCGCTGTGCTCGGGCACCGATCGGTCTCGCCACGCGGGCGATGACGTCACGACAGCTGCGCCGACTCCGGCGACGGCCGCATGTCGCTCGATACGCGCCGTTAGGTCGCGCTTCGGGGACGGTTGCGGCGAGCATTATGGGCGGGCGTTATCCAGCGCCCTTTAACGGCGACGTGTGGTCACGTCCGAGGTCGCTCGGAGGCGTTGTGCTCACTCTGGAGCAACGTGTTCTTCGAGCCAGGTGACGACATGGGGGCGATCGATGAATCGGGCCCAGGTCAAGGGTGTCGCGTCGAAGTCCGGGTCTCGCGTTGTGAGGTCGGCGCCGTAATCGACGAGCTTGCGGAGAAGGTCGAGTTCGCCGGCGCCGGCGGCGGCGTGTGCTGGTGTCCGTCCGGTGGTGGCAGGACGGACGCCGTGGTCGATCATCTCTTCGACGAGCGTCCACCGCCCGAAGCTGGCTGCGGTGCTGAGCAGCGCTGATGCGGTCTCGGGCCCCGCGGATTCGATGTCGAGGAGGAGTGAGTGGTCGCCGCGGATCGCTCGCTCGGTGAGCGCATCGGTACTGATCGGCCTCTGCCACCGGTACAGGTCACGCAGTAGCGAGATCTCCGCGCCGTGGTGGATGAACTCGTCCAGCATGTGAAGGACATAGCCGGCCCGCGTGCTGTCGGTGTCCTCTCCGCCGACCGGACCGATGACCCCGGCGAGTCGTTCGTCGTTGGCGAGGGCGAGATGGGCATCCCATCGCTCGTGGGCTCGGTCGAGCTGATCGAGGGCGTCGGCTGCTGTCGCCGGGGGTGTGGAGTCGGGAGCATCCGGGCCGATGGGCTCGCCTTGCGGTGGTACGTCGAGCAACCTCGGGGCACGGTCCTCGCCGTACATGTCGATCAGGTGCCAGAGGCGCCAAGCCAACGTGGTGAATGGGTCGGGATACACGATCGGCGCCCACTCTCTGAAGCGCGTGCCATCGGGCCGTGCTCGTATCGACCAACACCCGGGCGCGGGCTCCCAGAGGTACTCGTCGTCGGCCAGGCCGTCGAGTCGCCGCCACGTGCGAACCCACACCGTGTCGGACAGTCGTTGCAGTTCCTCGCTCGCCGCAACCATCGGGGCGACTGTACGGAGCAGCACCGGCCCGCGCGCGGGTATTTGGCCGACCACGATCGTCGGGGAGCTTTGCTACACCAGGCGCTGCGATGAGAGCTGTTCCGCACGGTCGAGGTATTCGCGGAATCCCATCGCGTCTCCGACCGACCTGCTCTCCAGCGCGACCTCCACACAGCACGCGAACGTCCAGCCCGCGATCCGTCGCGCATCGAGGTCCAGACGATCGGCAAAGAAGGCGACATGCTCCCGCGCGTCACGCAGGTCACACCGCGACAGATCGTGCCCAACGTCAAACGCGCGATCACCCAGCACCGGATACGGATCGATCGCCAACCATCCACGCTCCGAGAGCACGACGTTCCCCGGTCCTAGATCGCCGTGTAGCAACACCGTGTCCGTAGAAGATGAGGTCAGGGACGTGAACAGCTCGTCCGCGTGCGCGACGACGTCTCGATCCACCGGCGGCTCGAACCGTTCGAACCAGTCCCACATCGTCTCGCGGGAGCGCTCAACCAAGATCGCGAGTGGCTCGAACTCGTCCGCTGCAGGAGGTTCGACTGCGTGCAGCTCGGCGAGTACTGACGCAACGATCTCGGTACCGGTCGCGACGTCGAGGTCATCACCGTTCGTGCCGGGCACGCACCGCTCGAGCAGCAAGACCTGAGTCGCCTCGTCGGAGTCGAAGAGTCGCGCCGCTCCGCGACCCGCCCAGTGTTGCAGGCCCTTTGCCGCCCAGGGATTGCGATGACCCGGACACTCCACCTTCAACACCGCGTCGCTGCCGTCCGCTCGACGTACGGGAGCAACCCACCCGACGTTCCCGCCCGGCTCGAACGGGGCGCCCACCTGCAGCTGCCAGGCACTCGCCGCGTCAGCGACCAGACTCGGTAGTCGCGCCAGCCAGTCGCGTCCGACATCGCCGAACGCCGAGACGACGATGTGCGCCAACCGATCCGGAATTCGAAGCGCAGTCGTCATGCATCAGCCCCTTGGTCTGCCTAACTCGTTGACGGTCTTGACGCCAACCCGACTCGGCGATCTGTGGGCCATGCCGCGGGGTACATAACAACGGTCACCGACGGCACCCGAGCTAGCGCATAGCCGGCGATCGCGCGGTGCGCCCACCGTCCCATTACCACGACTCCGGTGAGCCGCGACAGCATCCTCGATGTGCCGTTACGGAGGACAGTCGCAACGGCGCGATTGCAAGTCCCTGCAAGTCCCCGAGTTGGACGCCGTGGAAGCGGTGGATTCAGTGGACGGTAGAGTCGCTGGTCAACAGTCCGTCAAGCTCGAGCGTCAAGATCTCGCGCCGTTGGACGCGAACGGTGCTCGTTCGACACTGCTGCCGTTGTGCGACGGCAGTCCACAACGGGTATCTGCGCGGGATGCGGCGGGTTCGGACGCCGGAGAATTCAACAACCTCGACCAGTGAGCTGGGAACGGGCAACATGCAGTCGTGCCCGCAGAGCCTCGACGGACGCGTGAGTATCGCAATCACCACCTCGACAGCACACGCTGGGACGGGTTCGCGGCGCGCGACGACGACATCTTCGTCACGACCGCGTACAAGGCCGGCACGACTTGGACGCAGCGCATCCTTGCCGCGCTGATCCTCGGTCCCGGTCCGCTCCGCGCCAGGCTCCAAGAAGTCTCGCCGTGGATCGACGCCCGGTTCTGGGGGCCGATCGAGCCGATCCTCGCGGGTGTCGAATCGCAACGGCATCGTCGGTTCATCAAGAGTCATCTGGCGGCCGACGGCTTGCGGTTCTTTCCGCAGGCCAAATACGTCGTCGTCGGACGAGACACGCGCGACGTGTTCATGTCACTCTTCAACCACTATTCGGGCTACACCGACCTCATGTACGCGTTGGTCAACGACGCGGATCGGCCGGGTCCAGAGCTGCCGCGCTGTCCGGCCGATCTACGCGAGCTGTGGCCGCGGTGGATCAGCGAAGGCTGGTTCGAGTGGGAGCCCGACGGTTGGCCGTTGTGGTCGCATCACCATCACCTAGCGACGTGGTGGGAAGTGCGCGACCTTCCCAACATCCTGTTCGTGCACTACCTCGACCTGAAGTCCGATCCCGACGCCGAGATCCGGCGCGTCGCTGCGTTCTGCGATATCAGCATCGATGAGGATCAATGGCCGGCGTTGCTGCACACAGTCGGACTCGACACGATGCGAGACGAAGCGCGCGGCACAGATGACCCCATGTCGATGGCATTTGACGGTGGTGCCGCTCGGTTCTTCTTCAAAGGCGAACAGGGCCGCTGGCGCGACGCACTGACCGACGACGATCTCGCGATGTACGACAAGGCGGCTGCCACGCTCGACCCGACGCTTCGTACATGGCTCGAGCAAGGCCGCCACGCTGTCGGCATGTAGGGCGAACCGGTCTGTCCGACGCGGCGGCGCCCATAGACGCGATCCGCGCGGCGGCACAAACCCCAGAATCGAGGCGACCGGGAAGTGCTTCGTACCCGCATGGTTGTTCGAACCGACGACCTGCTCGGAAATGTTCCGGTGAGCGTTTCCGGATGGTTCACTGGTGAGCGACCAGCGCACAGGCCCGGCATTTCCGCCGCTGTACGGGGCGCTGGTGAACGGGCATTCGATGCGCCGTGGAGAAACGTGAGCGGAGCACCTCAGTCGCCGCCGTGGGTGCAGGTGTGCCCGTGGAGCACGGCACCGGCATCGGGCGGCCGAGCCGCCTGAGCGTCGAGCTTCTGGGCCTCATGGGATCGAATCCGCTGCGAGGATGGCGCTCGTGCGCCGCTACGGGGCAACCGTCTTCGACAGCAGCCGCTGGGACGGCTTCGAGCTTCGCCCCGGCGACATCATCATCAGCACGCCGCCAAAGTGCGGGACGACGTGGACGCAGATGATCTGCGCGCTGCTCGTCGTGCAGGAACCGGAGCTGCCGCTCCCGTTGGACGCGCTCTCGCCGTGGATCGACATGGTCACCCGCCCCCGCACGGAGGTGTTCGCCGACCTGGAAGCGCAGACCCACCGCCGTTTCATCAAGACCCACACCCCGCTGGACGGGATCCCCAACGATCAGACGATCACGTACATCTGCGTGGGGCGCGACCCGCGCGACGTGGCGTTGTCGATGGACCACCACATCGACAACATGGACATCGACGCGTTCGTCGACGCTCGCGAGCGGGCAGCAGCGATCGACGGCATCGAACTCGCCCCGTTGCACCCACGGCCGCCGCGCCCCGACGGCGAGCGAGACCGCTTCTGGCATTGGGTCGACGACGAGACACCGTCGACGGAGTCCGGGTCGTCGCTACGGTTCACCGTCGAGCACCTGCAGACGTTCCGGGAGGCCGCCGACGATCTCGACGTCGTGTGCCTGCACTACGACGACCTGAAGGCTGACCTGGAGGGGCAGATGCGGCAACTGGCAGCACACCTCGGCATCGACGTCGACGAGGACCGGTGGCCGCGCCTGGTCCAAGCGGCGACGTTCGAGTCGATGCGCGACAGGGCCGCCACGACTGTCCCCGGCGGTGGTCGGGAGCAGTGGATCGACCCCACCGCGTTCTTCAGCCGCGGGACGAGCGGCCAGTGGCGCGATCTCCTCGACGACGTCGACCTCGCCCGTTACGCCGCGCGGGTGCGAGCGCTCACGTCCGACGACCTCGTCGAGTGGTTGCACCGCGAGCCGATCGACTGAATCCCCGTTCGGCAGTTGAGCCGCACTGCACGTCGGCGAGGTGGGATCCGAGCGGCCTGCTGTTCTACGGCGTCTCGTTCCCTGCCGCCGTCATGCTGAAGCTGACTGTCACTGCCGACCGCCGCCCATAACTGCGGATCTGCATCCGCTCATGCGTGCCGATCTAGCGCCCGGAGGCGGACCTTCGCGCGCTCGCTCGTCCGCTCATCCACATCTTCTGCCGCTGCCCGAACTCGCGTCCAAGGTCACCGCTTCAACGTCCGCCTGACCATCCGGAAGTGCGATCGCTCCCGCGTTACGCGATGAGGTTGCGCAGTGCGTGCGCTTCCGTCAGTGTGTCCTCATCCAGCGGCGCGAGTCGTGCGTGGTCGATCGCCGGTTCGGTGTGAGGTGCGCGTTCCCGCGGGAACGTCGATAGGTGCGTCGTACGGTCGGACTCTCGTTATCTGAGCAGGGGTGCGAGGAAACCGCCCTCCGCGTCGAGCAGGCCAGTGAGCAGCCGGTACGGCCGCCAGGCTTCGAACCGCTCTTCGGTCCGGCCGCGGGCGAGCCAGATGTCGAGGTCGCGGAGCTGGTCGAGCACCGCGGCGCCGTGGAGCAGCACGCGGCCGTTGACTGGATCCGAGTTGCGAGCAGCGATGTCGAACGCGACAGCGCCGGCGTCAGGGTCGATGCTCGTGCCGTCGTCGGACACGAGGTCGGACACGAGCCGGCACAGGTCGATCTCGGATGGGCCGAGCAGGGCGAACTCGAAGTCGAGCAGGGAGACGACGTCGTCGTCCCACAAGGCGTTCATCAGCGCGAGGTCGCCGTGGTTGACGACGTGCTCGACGAGCGGCGCGGCCCGGTAGTAGCTCTCGATGGTCTCGTGGAACCGCGACCGCTGGACGTCGGACAGCCCGACCGCCGCACCGGCGCGAGCAGCGGCGGCCGTTGCTTCGTCAGATGTGGCCGGAACGAAGCCGGAGTGCGATCGCACGAGTGGTCGGAGCGACGGGGTCGCGTTGTGCACGATTTGCACGCGCTCCCACAGCTGGCGGATCGCTCGTTGCCGCTCAGCGGGTGCCAGCGTGGGCCACGCCTCGTGCAGGTTCTGGCCCCGGACCTCCTCGGTCACGATCCAGTCGTGACCATCGGTCGTGCCCACCCCAAGGATCTTTGGATGTCCGACCTCTTGCGGCAGAGCTCGGACGAGCGCGACCTCCGCGGCCATGTCGACGGGTGTGTGCGTGATCCGCACGGCGATGCCGTCACCGACCCAGGTCGCGTTCGAGTAGCCGCGTGCCCGACGCATTCGGGTGAGGTCACCGCCGTACTGGGCGGCCACCTCGGCGGCGAAGCCTCGCACGGCGGCCGCGCTGGCTGGGTCGCGATCCTCGTCGAGTGGGTGCGTCTCCGTCGTGGGCTCCTTCATCGTGGGCGCGCCCAGACACTGTTGAGGAGATCTTTGGAGTCCTGGTGGGCGCGGAGGTCGGCGACATTTTGGCGCGCCAAGATTCGCGAGATCGGGCTCCTATCACTCGCCCCGAAGACCGACACCAGGCCGTAGCCCAACGCGCGCCGAACGGCGCGTAGCGAGCGGCGGCCCGCCGCATAACGCGCGTCCCCCAAGACACAGCTCCTGTATCACCGACGCCGGATCGACGGTAGCCACGCTGTCGGCTTGATCGTGTCGGTGTCAGGCTGGCGCATGAACGTCTTCCCGTTCGGCCGGCCGGTCGTCGCCTGCGAACCAGTAGCGAGCGGTCGCGCTGCGATGTTCGTCTTGGGTGCGTACCCGAGTGCGCTCCATGTCAGGTGGCGTCCGCCGCAAGGGGAAGGCCGCTTCGTCCAAGCATTGGCTGTCGACAACGAACCCGAGCCGTTCTGGACCGGCGCCTCCGAGCGCGTAACAAGTCCCAGGTCAGCGGCATAGATCGCCGACAGGAGGCTTCGTGTGGCGACTCGTGGCGCTGGAGTTCCGCCTCGTCGCCGCTCGGGACGAGACGCTCCAGCAGCGGTACGTCGCTACCCACCGCCGAACCATCCACGGCGTGGCCTGATCCATCGGGATCCTGTTCGAGCGCCTCGACCGCGTCCGTGCGCTGCCTCCCTTCCAGCTCGCCGCGCTCGTACTCGCACTCGACGCGGCGGCTTCCTCGAGGAGCTCGTGGATCCCAACGTGATTCGTCGCCGAGACCCCCCGGGCATCATGACCGCAGTCCTCGGACTCCCCATCTCCAACTCAAGGAGAAGTTCATGACGGTGCCGGAACTCCCGACATCCCGACTCGCCGCGTTCGAGCCGTTCCGGTCGCGAGCGACGGCGATCTTCGATGCCGAACTGCCGGGACATCTCGACCGGCTCCGATGGAACGGCCCGAGGCTTCGCTCGCTCCAGGAGCGTCGGCTCCGTCAGATCCTCATTACCGCGAAAACCAGATCGCCCTTCCACGCTCGCCGGCTCGCAGGCCTGGACCCTGAGCGTTGTGGACTCGACGACCTCGCGTCCCTGCCGGTCATGGAGAAGACCGAGCTCATGGGGCACTTCGACGACGTCGTGACCGACCGGCGCCTCTCGAGGCAGGTCTGCGAGGAGGCCATCGCGGCGACCCAGGATCAACCCAAGCCAATCGACGGTGAATTCCTGGTGCTCACCTCGGGAGGTAGTAGCGGAACACGCGGCATCTTCGTCTTCGACGACCGGGCCCTCGCCGAGTACGGCGCCTGCATCGTCCGTCCCGCGATCGCCCGCTTCGAAGCGCTCGGCGGGCTACCACCTGAAGGGATCGATATCGCGCTGGTGGCCGCAGCATCCCCCATCCACGCCACCGCCACGACACCGCACGTCACCTCCGGCACCGGCGTGCGGGTCCACCAGATACCGGCGACCTTGCCGTTCGAAGACGTGCTTGCACGCGTCGCCGACTTGGACGCGCCCGTGTTGTACGGCTTCCCGAGCGTCCTGACCCGCCTGGCCCGCGCCCAGATCGAAGGTCGGCTGAACCTGCGCCTGCTGTCCGTGTCGTGCTCCAGCGAGACGATGCATCCCGAGTTTCGAGCAGCGATGACCGAGGCGTGGGGCATTCCACAGACGAACGTGTTCGGTTCTACCGAAGGCCTCGTCGGATCGAGCGAGCCAGGTGGCGAGGCCATCGTGTTCGCATCCGACGGATGCATCGTGGAAGCGGTCGACGAAGACGACCGGCCGGTGCCACCCGGGACACCGTCGGCGTCGATTCTCATCACCAACCTCTTCAACCACGTCCAACCCCTCATCAGGTATCGCATCGACGACCGCTTCGTCGTCGAGGACGGCGACGGCCATCTTCGGGCCTGCGTCGAGGGTCGCCGAGCTGACGTGCTGAGATTCGGAAACGTCGAGATCCACCCGCTCACCATCATCAGCGAGCTCACCCACGAGCCGGCCATTGTCGACCACCGCGTCGTCCAAACCGACAGCGGCGTCGACATCGACGTCGTGACGACCGCGCCCATCGACCCGCGAGCGGTCGCCGAGGCGATCGAGCGCGCCCTCGCCGGCGCCGGCGTCAACGACCCCCGAGCCTCCGTCAGCATCGTCGAACGACTGCCCGTCGACCCCGCCACCGGCAAGATCGCACGCTTCGTACCTGCCCACCGGCCACAGTCGAGGCCGTAGCCCCACCATTGGGGCGGCGCCCCTCGTTTGGACACCACGGAGCCCGTGGACGTGCTGCCCTGGGGCGCGCTCAGACCTTGATCGGGGCAGTCGTCGACAACACGGCGCCCTTCGCGTCGAGCGCCTCGACGGTCAGGACCGATGGACCACGGCCGATGGTGATCATGGTCTCGAAGCTCGTCTTCGGTACCTGTGCGACCGAGGTCAAGCGAGCCTCGCGGTTGCCTGCGAGCACTCGCCATGAGTCGACCTCCGTCGCCCCGTTCCAACTCGCATAGACGAGCAGGCTGTCGGACGAACGCGTGACCGACGCGGCGGGCTGATCGGTCGGCCGCCCTGTCCACGGCAGTCGAAAGGCACGATACGAGCTGCTGCCATCTTCGAACTCAGCGTCCAGCAACACCCGTCCATCGCGCGAGAACTCGGTCAGACGCGGTTGGGCACCCCAACCGACAACCACGTTCGTCTCCGGGAGCACCTGCAGATTCCCCTGGCTGCCGGTCAGCAACGGATCTGGATGGTCGTATTCGCGCGAGACAGCGACAGTCATCGCGGCTTCGTCGGTCACGAGCACGAGGCCGCGCGACTGTGACTCCACGGGCGGGTCGGCGCCGTCGTCGAACAGTGAGATCGTTCCATCGGCTTGCCGGCGCGCATCGTGCTGCCATGCGAACAGGGCTTCGGTCGAGGCGGCGAAGTCGCTGTTCTTGCCGCCGAGGCGCCACTTCACCGCGCCGCTGGATCGATCGATCTTGTAGACGGTCCACGTGTTGCGCGCCGACACCAGCAGATCGCCATCGCGGTCGACTTCGATCGAATTCAGATGCAGATAGTCGAACGGCGCGCTCGGAGTCGGCGGAACCGACAGAGGCATGCAGCTCTCCTCGACACTCACATGGTCGATGCCGCGCCACTGAAAGATGAGGTTGCCGTCGGCGAGATCGATCTCCTGCACGACCGAGTCGAGCACGACACCATCGATAGGACCACCGATGGACCTGAGATCGTGCGTGACCGGCTGGTACGCGAGTAGCAGCGCGGAACCTCGATCGGAGAGCCGGAAGTCGTGGAGATCAGCGGTGTAACCGCCCTGCGCTTGCACCCGCTGCAACTCGGCGTATGTCTCGTCGGCGATCACGTGCACGCCTGAACCGTGGCCGTTGGTGACCGCCCCCTCCCACCAGGTGAGCACCGGTTGCCCGTTGTGCGACTGCACCTTCAAGTCGATCCCGGTTGCGCCGCTGACGGGATGGAACCAAACGAGATGATCGTCGTCGTCGATGATCATCAAACCGCTCTCTGCGCTGCCGCTGTTCGGCGTCAACAAGAGCGATCCATTGCCTCGGCCGTTGGCGCTGGTGAGGATGTGAAGGTTCGGCGGCCGAAGATCAGGCCGTGACAGGAAGGTGCGAGCTGCCGGCTCCGAGCGCACGAGCCGCGGCCGGGGCTCGGCGACTGCGACCACCGCCAGTCCGCCGGCCATCCCGAGCGTGCCGAGAAAGCGCCTCCTCGACCACAGTGCGGTCTTCGAACTCGACGGGGAGGACACTTCGAGGACCGTCGCGGGTCAACCTCAGAGTTCCCTGAGACTGACCTGAGGGCCGATTGAGCTTCCGCGCGCCGGACGGTGTCCTCAGACGAACTGCTTCGTGAGCTCCGCGACCTCGTCGAAGTTCTTCTTGATGTCGGGCAAGGACTGGCTGCCGTCGCGGTAGGCCTGCTTCGACATGTCCTTGTCGCCGAAGCGAAGTCGCCCGGAGTCGCTGTCGATGACGTCGGCAACCAACAGGGTCGCCGGTCTCGCCGTCGAAGCCGCATTCGATCTTGAAGTCGAAGTACGTGCCGCCGAGTCTCGCCCACGCCTGCTCGACGATCTCGAAGGTCCGGACGGTGAGGTCGCGAAGTTGCTCGAGAAGCGCAGAGGTGACCGCTGCATAACGACTGTGCGAGAGAGCCTCCTCGCTGATGAGGTCGCCGGCGTTGACGTCGCCGCCGAGCTCGAGCAGCCGCCTTCGTGTTGGGAACGAAACGCCGCAACACGTCGCGCGCGAAGTCGAACTCGAGGAGCGGATCATGGTTCGCGTCGTCCTTCTCGAAGACCTCGAAGACGAGATCGTCGAAGACGGTGCCGTCGGTGATGTCAGCGTTCCGGTCCAGAAAGCTGCCGGTCGCGATGCGTCGGGCGATGAGCTCGAGCGGGATCATCTCGACCTTGCGCGCCCGAAAGGTGACCGCGTCGAGCGGCTCGACGAAGTGAGTCGGCACGCCATTGTTGTTGAGCAGTTGGAAGATGTTGCAGGTCGTCGTTGTCGACGACGCCGCCTTGCCTTCCATGACGTCGTGCTTCGCTCCGTCGCCCGCCGTGATGTCGTCCTTGCTCCGGACCAACACGGTGCCGTCGCCGGCGTCGGTGATGATCTTCGTCTTCCCTTCGATGGCCTGCATGAGCTTCTCCTTCTCTCGGGTCAGAACGGTCGATGTCACGTCGGGGATCGTCGTCAGCCGATCGGGGCGTACCGAACGGATCCGGTCGATCTCGTCCACGCCGGCGCGAAGTCGGCGCCGGGTGCGGTTCAGTCGTGACCGCACCGTGCCGACCGGGATGTCGAGCGCATTCGCGGTCTCCTCGTAGGTGAGCGCCTCCCACGCGTAGAGCAGCAACACGTCGCGTTCGCCGGACGGGAGCTCGTCGAGGAGTTTCGCCATGGCTCGCACCTGGAGTTGCGCGTCGATGACGTCCGCCACTGCGTCGACGTGATCGTCCGGCTCGGTCTGCGCGACGAGTCGGTCCAACATCCTGAGTTCGCCGGCCCGCCGCCGAAAGTGCTTCCGCAGCAGGTTGGCCGCGATTCCGTACAGCCAGGGCAGTGCCGTCGAGTAGTCCGAGGAGTAGCGGAATCGGGCCTCGAACGCAGCGAGAAAGACGTCCGCCAGCAGGTCGCTCGCATCGTCAGGACCGATCCGCCGCGCGAGATACCGGAAGATCGCCTCGGCGTGCCGATCGAAGATCTCGCCGAACCGAGCGGGTTCGTCGAGCGATTCGATGATGAATTCGGCATCCGACCGGCCGGTCACACTCCATCCTTACCGTCAAGCCCGACTTTGGTTCGCGGATCGTGCCCGGTCGCTCCACGTGACCGCCAGACGCGGCCGGGACGACCGCGGCCTACGATCTCGGCGGTCCTGGGAAAGGGGACTTCGTGTTGCGATTCGGGCAGGCCCGTTGACAGCTCCCAACGTCCTCGTCATCTTGTCGGACGATCAACGGTTCGACTTCTTGGACTACATGCCGAGCACGCGCAACCTGCTCGTGTTCCAGGGTCGCAACTTCACCCACGCCCGCTGCAACGTCGCCGTCTGCGAGCCGACGCGAGTGAGCTTGATGACCGGCCAGTACTCGATCCACCACGGCGCGGGCGAGGTTCCGTGGGACACGGTGCCCACGCACGACCACAGCAACACCATCGGGGCGTGGATGCAGGCCGCGGGCTACCGCACCGGCCTGATGGGCAAGTACCTCAACGGGACGCCTCCGCTGCTACCGAAGCCGGGGGGATGGGACACGTGGCTCCAGTTCGACCAAGCGTCGGAAGGCAACGCGTTCGGTTACCAGGTTTGCGACGGCTCGTCGCTGTTCGCGCCCGCGCAGACGCAGATGGACTACCTGCGCGACCAGGCCAAGACGTTCATCCAGGGCTCCCAGCCCTGGTTCCTGTTGGTCACCCCCAGCTCACCGCACATCCCGTTCGATCCGGACCCGAGCGACCTGTTCGCCTGGTCAGACGTGCAGTGGCCCCTCGTCATCGAGGACGACGTGAGCGACAAGCCGTCGTGGATCGCGAGCCAGACTCCTCTGTCGGCATCGCAGCTCTCCGACTTCCGAGCCACGGCGAGAGCGCAGCTTCGTGAAGGAGTCGGGCTCGACCGAGCGATCGACGACATCATCACCAGCTTTGCGCCTGCGGTGCTCGACAACACTGTCGTCGTCTACTCATCGGACAACGGACTCACGTATGGCGAGCACCGATTGCCTTACGTCGGCATTTTCAAGAACACCGCCTACGACCCGGGTATGCACGTGCCGCTCGTCATCCGCGGCCCCGGGTTTCCCGTCGGCGCGTCGGCGGAGCCTGTGACCATCGCCCCGGACATCACCGCGACCGTCCTCGCCGTCGCAGGCGCGAGTCCGAAGCTCCCTCCGGACGGCATCGATCTCCGCGACGTGGTTGCGAATCCATCGGCCTACGCCGCTCGGCAGATCCTGCATCACCGAGGTCCCGCTCTGGACTTCGGCACCGCACCACGCGGTGGATGGCATCAGCACCCTGACGCGCAAGCTGTTCCGCAGCGAAGTCGCGACGGGCTCCCCCGATCAGTACGAGGCGTATGACCTCGACATCGATCAGAACGAGTTCAACAACTGGGGCAACGATCCGTCCCGGCGGGCGGAGCGAGACGCGCTGGAGGCTGCGCTCAACGCGCTCCTGGCCACGTGACCCCGACGACGCGATGAGTTCTGGCCGCGCGGGCCGTCTCATCGGCATGGCAAACGAGCAAGTGACTGCGTCCACGACGATCGAGGCGAGCCCTGAGACGGTGTTCGCGGTGCTGGCTGACCCGTCGGCGCACGTCGACATCGACGGCACCGGGTGGGTCCGCGGTTCCCTGGACGGCGATCGCATCACCGCCGCCGGTCAGGTGTTCCGGATGGCGATGTACCACCCGAACCACCCCGACAAGGACTACAGGACCGCCAACCTGGTCGAAGTGTTCGATGAGCCGCGGGCCATCGCCTGGAAGCCGGGCACCGAGTCCGAAGCGACGGGCGAGCTCAGCTTCGGCGGCTGGATCTGGCGCTACGACCTCGAGGCGGGCGGTCCGTCGCGTACGACGGTGACGCTGACGTACGACTGGTCGGCGGTGCCGCCCGAGGTGCACGAGTTCCTGCACTTCCCGCCGTTTGGGCCGGATCACCTCGACAACTCGCTCCAACACCTGTCGGATCTCGTCACGAGTCGCGTCCGTGGTTCGACGTGACGGCGACGGTGCAGATCGTGAGCGTTCACCGCGTCAAGTCAATGAGGCGATGACCGTTCGGTAGTGACGGTACGGCGGCGCTTCGTCGGTGCCCGTGGTCGCAAGTTCGTCAGCGATGAGCCGGAAGGCGAGAGCTCTGAACAACAAGCCTCGGGCACCGTTGACGGTGAACGTGTCGGCAAGCTCGCGACTCGCGTTGTGCCACAGCAACGCGTCGCACACCACGATGGCCGCGGCCCATCGCCGGGGGCGGAGATACGGGGACACGTCGAGGATGACCGGTGTGCCTTGTTCGTCGACGAACACGTTGCCACCGAGATCGCCGTGGACGAACTGGTCGTCGTACGCCGCGTGGCCGAACTCCGCTGCGATCTCGGCGAACAGAGCGGCAGTTGCGTCGTCGAGCCGGATCGACTCTTCGCCCCACGTCACACGATCGGCGATGGCCCAACGGTGCGTGCGAGCGGTAAGCACTCCATCGTCATCGCGCCTCGCATGCTCGGCGGCGTCGCAGAAACGCAGTCCGGCAGCGATCACGTCGTCCCAACGCGGCGCGAGGCTTCGCAGTCCCGGGATGTATGTGCTCGCGGCCCACCCGTCGTGAACCCATGCTCCGTCTGTCGCGGGAACAGGCTCGGTGATGCGGAATCCGTCGGGTCGAATTCTCGTCAACAAGTCCGACGTCCATGCCGTCTCGGCTGCGTCGTCGACGCGCTTCACGACGATGTCGTCGACGAGATACGCGGCGCCTTGGCCGCCGTCGAGCTTCCTTGCCGGCCCGTGCACGCCGAACGCGTCGAGTACGGCGGCGGTGGGCGACGTCGGCAGGTTCATGTCAGGGAGCGAACGGCGCGAGTGACTCGCGGTCGGCATCGTCGATCGTGTCCAATGCCAGGTCGGCGACGGCGGCACCGCTCCACGGTCCCCAGGTCAGTCCGGTCGGGCCGTGGCCGGTGGCGACGAAGACGCGTTCACGACCTGGCACCGCCCCGAGGTACGGGTAGCCGCGTGTCGCGATCGGACGCAGCCCGACGCGCCACTCGATGACGCGTGCGCCGGCCAGTCCGGGCGCGACTGAGAGCGCGTTGTCGAGCACCTGCTGTTGACCGGCCGCGGTGAGCACGGGCGCGAATCCCACGTCGTCCTCTCGCGTCGCACCGACGACGACGCGACCGGTGAACGCGAGCAGGTAGTGATGCGCGAGCGGCGAGACGACCGGCCACTGATCACTCGTCGCGTCGTCGACTTCGAGATGGAGGATCTGACCGCGCTGTGGGCGAACGTCGAGCTCGGGCACCAGTGAGGGGGACCACGCGCCGCCGGCGATGATCACGGCGTCGGCATCGGGTAGATCGTCGAGGCGCGTGACGCGGCGGTGCTCGACCATGAGGCCGCGGTCCATCGCACTCGCGAGCAGCGCGTGCTCGAGACTCCGGCCGTCGACGCGCGCGCCTTCGTCGCTCACGAAGGCCGCGGTGACGTCGCCGAGTGGCGGGAACTTCGCGCGCGCGTCCTGCGGCGTGATCTCGTACAGCGTTGCCGGGTCGGCGGGCGCCGCCGCCCTCGCAGGGTCACGCAATAGCGCGAGATACGAGTCGATCCATCCCGCCTGCTCGTCGTCGAGCGCGACGACGAGCTTGCCACAGCGAGTGAATCCGGTGTCGCCGTGACCCTCGCGCTCGAGTGCTGTGATGAGCTCTGGGTAGTGGCGCCTGGCTGCTGCGGACAGAAGGTGATTGGGCGTCTCGTCGCGTAGGTCGGTCTCCGGTGAGACGATGCCGGCGCCGGCGTCGGTGGCTCGTCCAGCGTCACGCGCGTCGAGCAGCACGACCGACGCCCCTCGGCGCGTCGCTTGCCACGCCGCGGCGGAACCGGCGACACCTCCACCGACGATGACGAGATCGGGCATCAGCGGCGACGTTGGTCCCATCGGGCACCGGCGGCTTTCGTCACTGCTTCATGGCGGTCGTGATCGGGGTGCCGCGACGAACCGCGATCGTCACCGGCGTGCGTTCGGCGATTTCCGCCAGGCGATCGCGTTGATCGGGCGGGAACTCGACCGGGACCGTGATGGTTCGCTCGATCGATGCTTCGTCGTCCTCGGTGACGCTGTAGCGGACGTCGACCTCGATCGAAGTGAGTGTCCAGCCCTTGCGCTCGGCGTACATGCGCAGCGTCATCGCCGTGCACGCCGCCAGTCCGCTCAGGAGCAGTCCGAAGGGGGTCGGCCCCGTCTCGCCGCCACCGTTGGATGCAGGCTCGTCTGCCACCAACCGGTGGCCGCCCGAGTGCAACTCGACCTGCCAATGCGGATCGGACGCGCCCGCGGCCGCGACCGCGTGCCCGAGATGCCGTTTCGTCGTCATGACAGGTCGTCCCGGCGCATGGACGGAAACGTATTCCCGCTCTGTTGGCCTCGCACGTGCAATGAGTCGTCGTTTCGCGACTGGTTGCACGTGCGATCGCCCGCCTGTGCCACGATCGCACCCGAGTGAAGGATCGCAACGTGTTGGTCGTCGGCGCGTCGTCGGGCATCGGGGCCGCGTGCGCCCGCGCCGCCGCCGCGGTCGGAGCGAACGTGACCGTCGCCGCACGACGAGCCGAGCAGCTCGGCGCACTCGTCGGTGAGCTCGGATCGGGCCATGCCGTGGCAGGCGATGCATCGGACGTCTCGGACGCTCGCCGGATCGCCGACTTCGCCGCCGAACGAATGGGTGGCATCGATCTCATGGTTTACGCGGCCGGTTACGGCGTGGTGCAGCGCATCGAGGAGACCGACCCGGACGTGTGGATCGACGTCTACCGCGTGAACGTCATCGGCGCGAACCTCATGGCTGCCGCCGCGCTGCCGCACATGCACCCGGACGGCGTCTCCGCGTTCCTGTCGAGCCGCACCGTCGAGGACACCAACGCGCTGTTTGCGTCCTACGCCGCGAGCAAGGCCGCGCTCGACCACTGCGTCCGCACGTGGCGAGTCGAGCATCCGGAGCGACGATTCGTGCGCGTCGTCATGGGCAACTGCCAGCCCACCGGGTTCGCCGACCGCATGGGCAGCGAGGGCGTCATCACCGATGCGCTGCTCGCGTGGGAACGGCAAGCGCTCCCCGGCGGGCTCATGCAGGTCGACGCTGTCGGTCGGGCCCTCGTGGACGCGCTCACCGTCACGCTCGACCATCCGGAGATCGACAGCTCAGAGATCAAGTTCGACCCCCGCATCGGGTGAGCGCGCGAACCAGAACGAGAGCACTCGTGGGAGCTCCGGGTCGGTGGGGTCGCCGGCCCAGGCGACATGCCCGTCGGGTCGGATCAACACCGCTGCCGGAGGTGTGACCTCGCCGACGACGGGCAACTCCCACATGCCGTCGTACGTGGCCGCGACCATCCGGACTCGGTCCGTCCAAGGACCGATGTCGAACCCGCCTCCATCTCCGAAGTCGAGGAGCACGGGCCGCGCGTCGTGCAGCAGTTCGAACGCACGCGTCGGACCGTCAGCGGTGCGCAGATCGAGGTCGGGCATCCGCCGTCCGACCAGGGGGTGTCCGTCGCCGAGGTCGTACCGGATGTCGAGGCCGGCGATCATCGCGGCGATGTGCCGGCGCGGCTCGGCCATGCGCAGCAGCTCGATCACGATCTCGCGGAGTGCGGTGTGACGATCGTCGGGGATGCTGAGCGCGACTGCAGCCATGGTGTTCTGGAGCACGCGTGCGCCGACCGGATGCCGTTCGGCGTGGTACGTGTCGAGGAGGCTGTCGGGTGATGTCCCGTTGACCACTTGGGCGAGCTTCCAACCGAGGTTCACCGCGTCCTGCACGCCGACGTTGAGCCCTTGGCCGCCGTGGGGGGAATGGATGTGGGCGGCGTCGCCTGCCAACAGCACTCGGCCGCGGCGGTAGGACGCGGCCTGCCGTGTCGTGTCCGTGAAGCGCGAGATCCACGTCGGGCTGTGCGCGCCGAAGTCGGTCCCGTAGGCAACCACGAGTGCGGCCCGGAGATCGGGCAGCGTCGGCGCGCTCGTGTGGTCGACGTGCTGTTCCTTCAGCACGACTCGGTAGGGCCCGCCGCCCGTCTCCCGGTCGACGGGGCCGATGCCGCCGCCCTCGCGCCGCATGCCGATCTCCGGCTCGTCGGCCATCTCGACCTCGGCGATCATGAAGCTGGTCGTCGGGTCGTGTCCGGGGAAGTCGATTCCGGCCGTCTTGCGGACGATGCTGCGTCCTCCGTCGCAACCGACGAGGTACGCAGCTCGAACGGTGGTCGTGTCGGACAGCTCGACATCGACACCGGTGTCGTCCTGTGCGAATCCCACCACGTCGCGTTCTCGAAGAACCGTCACGCCGAGCTCGGCGACCCATTCGGCGAGGATCCGCTCGATGTCGCGCTGCCAGAGTGCGAGGAGGTAGTTGTGGCGAGTGGGGAAGTCGCTGATGTCCATGACGATGCCGGCGAAGCCCACGTTTGGATGCACTTGCCCAGCCGACAGGAATCGTTCCGCGACACCACGTTGATCGAGCACCTCGATGGTGCGCGTGTGGAGACCTCCGGCTCGCGATCCGTCGAGATCCTGACTTCGTCGTCGTTCGACGATCACGACGTCGACGCTCGCCAGTGTCAGCTCGGCCGCCAACATCATTCCCGTCGGTCCGCCGCCAGCGATTGCCACCGCGTGATCTGTCATTCGACCACTCCCGACTCTGTCGCACTCGCGCCATCGCGTATCCGCGAGCACCGGTCGGGGAGGCTACGCATCGTTCTGGGGTGAAACGACGTCCTCGTGCAGGAGCGATCACGAACCTCGGCCCAGGAGCTGTCAGCGCATCTCGTCTACGGCGGGGCGGCAGACAGCGACGTGTACGTTCGGGCGATCGACGGATTCGACTCGACCGTTCGGCAACAGGTGGTGGTCGACCTTGCCGCGAGCATCGATGAGGACGTGGCCGGCTTCGTTCACCCGGTACGCATCGCGATCGACGGCATCACCGGAGCGGGCAAGACCACGTTCGCCGACGAGCTCGCGGCTGCGTTCACCGCGACGGACGTCGACGTGCACCGGCTGTCGATGGATGGCTATCACCATCCGCGAGAACGGCGACACCGCCGAGGCCGTACCTCCGCCGTCGGCTACTACGAGGACGCGTACGACCTCACGGCTTTCGCGCGCAACGTTCTCGAACCACTCGGGCAGCCCGGTGCAGCGCGCTACCGGGGACGGATCATCGACCTTGCCACCGATGAGCCTGTCGATGAGCCGACGTCCGAGATCAGTGCCAAGGGACGCCTTGTCGTTGACGGGAGCTTTCTTCAACGAGACGAGCTCGCGGACCAGTGGGACGTCGTTGTCTGGGTGAGCACGCCGTTTGCGATCGCTGAAGCACGCGGCGCCGAACGAGACGCCGCCGCGCTGGGTGGCCGCGCTGCCGCGACTCGGTTGTTCCGAGACCGCTATCACGCCGCATCACGGCGCTACATCGACGAGGTCGGCCCCGAGCGCACTGCGAACTACGTCGTCGACAACGGCGAGTTGGCGGCTCCGGTAGTACGTCGAGGCCGGTGAGGTGACGCCGAGCTGGCGCCCCCGAGCTGTTTCGCCCGGACAGTGACGGCCATTCGGAGCTTGTCATCGACGACGGTCGTGTTCCTTCCGAGCACGAACCGCGTGCCGTGCTGGCTGTACGGAACTGCCCAGAGCGCGCGCTGTCGCTCGACCCGTGACCGTTGTTCGAGGTTCGAGGTATCGCCTGCAAGAGTGAACGGCGTGCGGGCCGGTGACGAACGACGAACCGAGATCCTCGATACGGCGGCGACGTTGTTCGCATCGAAGGGTCTCCGCACGTCGCTGAAGGAGATTGCGGACGCGTCCGGCATCTTGCCCGGAAGCCTCTATCACCACTTCGAGTCGAAGGAAGCGATCATCATCGAGCTGGTCGAGCGTTACCACGCCGACCTCGATGATGTAGCCGAGCGCGCCCGCAACGCGCTCGGTCCGGGATCGCCACCCATGCCGGACGCCATCGTCGGGTTGGGCACTGCGATCGCCGCCTGCGCTGTCCGCCATCGAGCCGCCCTGCTCCTGACGCTGTACGAGCCTCCGTCGGGTGCAGGCGACGACCTCGTCCGAGTGGCGCGGCGCGGACCCACGGCGATCGAGACGGCGATGGTCGAGACGCTGGAAGCGGGTCGCGCCTCGGGGTACCTTCGTCCCGGCATCGATCTCGCGGCGCTGGCCAACCGGCTGTGCCAGGTGTTGCTGCACGTCAGCCTGGGCGTGTTCGACGGTGTGCGCGACGCCGACCAAGTGCCGGCGATGCGGTGCCGCGCCCTGTTGGACGGCATCGCGCTGAAGCCACCCGGCAATGCGGCCCTCGACCGATCGAGACCCTTCAAGGCAGCGACGCGGGCGATCGACGAGTGGGAGAAGGGCGAGGACCACGAGGACGACCGCTTCCCGATGCTTCGAGCGGTCGCGCGCGCCGAGTTCGGGCGCAAGGGCTACGAAGCGACCACCGTTCGGGACATCAGCAAGGCCTCTGGTCTCAGCACTGGCACGGTGTATCGGCTGATCGGTTCCAAAGAGGAGCTGTTGGCCTCGATCATGCGGTTGTTCACCAGCAGGGCGCGATCGGCATGGACGAGCGTGTTGCGCGCTGACGGAACGACCGTCGAGAAGCTCGACGCATTGATGTGGATCGACATCAACGTCGTCGATCGGTTCACCGACGAGTACAACATCCAACTCGCGTGGCTACGCGAGTCGCCGCCGAGCACGACCAACCTGGGCTCGTCGTTCACCGCCCGTCTACGCGACCTCAAGTCGCTCCTTGCCCAAGGGGTCAGGGCCGGTGAGCTGCGTGTGGAAGGACCGTCCGCCGACATCCGGGCCTGGTCGTTGTTCGAGCTGTTGTGGATGCCCGAGGACATCGTTCGGGGTCTCGAGCCTCGCGGCGCGCTCGATCTCGCCCGCGACACGTTGTTGCGCGGCGCAGCTCACCGTCCTCGTTGACCCGCGGCTTGCCGCCCCAGGACGATGCCGACCAGGGCGATACCCGAGCGAGGGCGACCCGACTCAGGTGTCGGCGGGCCAGGCGACGGACTTCACCTCGAGGTACTGGTCGAAGCCGGCGTACCCGTTTTGGCGGCCGACGCCACTGGCCTTGAAGCCACCGAACGGCACGTCCGCGCCGTACGCGGCACCGCCGTTGAGGCCGATCGTTCCGGCGCGCAGCCGGCGTGCGATCGCCTGTGAGCGCTCGAGCGACCCGGACATGACATAGCCGGCGAGACCGTAAGGATTGTCGTTCGCGATCCGCACGGCGTCGTCGTCACCGTCGTGGGGGATCACGACGAGCACCGGTCCGAAGATCTCCTCGCGTGCGATCGTCATGTCGTTGTCGACATCCGCGAACAACGTGGGGGTGACGAAGAAACCCTTGTCGAAACCGGCCGGCGTCTCGGGTCCTCCGACGACGACCCTCGCTCCCTCTTCGATGCCCTTGCGGATGTAACCGACAACCCGCTCACGTTGCTTCGCCGAGATGACCGGACCGCACAGCGTCTCGGGCAGTTGCGGATCACCCACGGCGACGCTCTCGTAGATGCCCTTGAGCAGCTCGATGCCCTCGTCGTAGCGCGACCGCGGCAGCAGCATCCGCGTCGGTGTGGCGCAACCCTGCCCGGCATGCATGCACACGCCGAACCCGATCATCGACGCACCGGCGAGATCCGCGTCGTCCAACACGATCGCCGCCGACTTGCCGCCGAGCTCGAGGAACAGGCGCTTCATCGTGGCCGCGCCCTTCTCCATGATGCGACGACCGACGGCGGTCGAACCGGTGAAGGAGATGAGGTCGACCTTGGGTGACAAGGTGAGCTCTTCGCCGACGAGATGGTCGGACGCGGTGACGACGTTGACGACACCGGCGGGGATGTCCGTGCGCTCGGCGATCAGGCGACCGAGGCGCGTCGCGTTGAACGGTGTGTCGGGCGCCGGCTTGAGGACGACCGTGTTGCCGGTGGCGAGCGCCTGGCCGAGCTTGTTGATCGTGACCTCGAACGGATAGTTCCACGGCACGATCGCGCCCACGACCCCGACCGGCTCGCGCCAGACGGTGCGCGTGGTGACGGTTCCCGTCAAGCTGACCATCGCGTCGCCGAGCTCGGTCTCCCACGGATACTCCTCGATGAGCTTCGCCGGATAGCGGAGGGCCTCGGCCAGCGGCGCATCGAGCTGCGGGCCGTGCGTCACCATCCGCGGACAACCGACCTCGAGGATCAGCTCCTCACGGATGGTCTCCAGCTCGGCTTCGATCGCATCCTGCAACTGCAGTAGGCACCGCTGCCGCAAGGCGCGGTTGGTCGACCAATCGGTCTCGTCGAACGCCCGCCGCGCGGCATCGATGGCGCGATGCATGTCCGCGATCGAAGCGTCGGCGACCTCGCCGAGAAACTCCTCGGTGGCCGGGTTGGTGTTCGTGAACGTCCCCGACTCACCCTCGGTGAGCTTGCCGTCGATGAGCATCCTCGGCTCGAAGTCGATCGACTGTGAATCCGCCACACTGCTTCCTTTCATCCGGTGTCCACGGGCGCGGTCACCGTCGACACCTGTCGTGCGTCGCCCCGCAAGGTACCTGGCCGCGGGATGCCGAGGGCACGCACGACGACCCGCTGGAACAGCGAAGTCGGAAGCAATCGGTTGCCGAGCAGCAGCAGCCGGGCATCCATCCCGACGCCGTGCCGTGCGAACGGCTGCTTCTCCTCCAGCGCTTTGGCGACCGCCGGTGCGAACCGGTCAGGCGATCCCGCGAAGCGGAGGAAGCGGCGGCCCGACGTCTCGAGCCCCTCGTGCAGCGCGGCGTACGGGCCAGTGGGATCGGCGTAGGTGCGGGTCAGCGTGAGGATGTCGGTTTCGTAGGTGCCGGCAACGAGGACGGTGACGCCGACGCCGAACGGTGCGACCTCCTGTGACAGCGCTTCGGCCCAGCGCTCCAGCGCCCCTTTGGCTCCCGAGTACGCGCCGATCGCCGGCATGCCCCGCACCGCGCCGGCGCTCGAGATCATCACGATCCGCCCTCGTCCGGCGGCGCGCATCGCGGGGAGGAGCTCTTTCGTGAGCTGCACCGGACCGAAGAAGTTGGTCGAGAAGATCTGCTGCCAGACGCTCATCTGCATCTCTTCGATGCTGCCGACACCGGCAACGCCGGCGTTGTGGACCACACCGTCCGGCGCTCCCACCGCGTCGCCGATCGCGGCCGCCGCGGCGGTGACCGACGCGGGATCATCCAGGTCCAGGCGGATGCCGACGAGGCGGGGATCGTCGGACGGCGATCCCGTGGCTTCGCGCAGCCGCTCGAGTCCATCGGCGGGCGAGCGCATCGCCGCGAGCACCGTCCAGCCGGACTTGTGCAGATGCGCGGCGGTGGCGAGTCCGAGGCCGCGCGATGCGCCCGTCACGACGACGGACCGGGTGTCAGCCACCGCCATCGGGACATCCGATGCTGTCCTGCGGCACCGACACCGCGGGCCGGCCCGACTGCGCGCTCTCCCAGCGCGACCAGATCCCGGGCGAGTACGGCCCTTGCTGGCCTGCCGCCTCGTAGAACCCGTTCGGGTCGTAGACCCTCGCCTCGGGGAAGGGGAACGGACACGCCACCGACGTTGCGGCCTTGGAGTCACGGATCAGCGCGAAGCCACCGCCATAGAGAAAGAGGTAGGCGACGTTCACGATCACGAACATGACCACGAACGTGCCGAGCGCAGGACGGCTCCGGAACAGGCGCGCTCGGTGCGCCAGCTTCTCCGCCTGTGTGCGTCCGGTGTCGTCCCGGTAGAGGAGCACACCCGCGGGGATCATCACCGTGCACACCAGCGCCGACTCCCAGATCAACGGGAACTGGTACCAGTGGCCCGGGCGCATACGAACCCCACGGGATCACCTGCGAATAGATGTACAGCTGCGTGCGCACGAGGAAGATCTCGAGGAACGCGTCGAACACGAAGCCGATGGCCAGGATCAGCAGCGACAAGGTGATCAGCGGGTGGCGCCAGACGAAGGAGTCGACAGGCCGGCCGGCCTGCAGGCGGCGCAACACCAGCACGGCCGGGAAGAACGGCAGCATGTAGAACGTCGCGTAGCCGACGACGATGAACGGTTCGACGGTCGGTGACAGTGAGACGAGCGGCCATGACTGCGGCCAGTGCCACAACTGCGGGTTGTAGACCGCGTACGGCGCCCAGTTCATGATCGGGTCCTGCCAGACCAGCAACGTGGTCGCGAGCACCATGAGCAGCACCGGATGACCGGGCCGTCGTCGCCAGAACACGACGACCGCCACGATCAGGGTGATCATCATCACGACCGTCCCGATCTGGTGCAGCGCCAGCCAGTGCGAGAACCCGAACAGCGGCTCGACCGGACGGGGCGCGCCGCTCACGTCGGGGTTGGCGATGCGGCCGGTGCCCGCGCCGCTGCTCGCGTTGACCGCCACCACGGCGACCGCGCCGACCACGAGGACGATCGCGATCACCGCGGCGGTGCGACCTCGCTTCGCCGGCGGCGGCGTGGTCGCTTCGTCCGCGATCGGCGTTGCGAGTTGCGTGGCCACTCGTCAGTCCTGACCGAAGCGATCGACGAGGTACGCCGTCGACCCGTCGGGATCGAGCCGCCGGGCGACGAGATACCCGGCGCCCATCCAGCCCCGGTGCATCCACTTGCCGAACGAGATGCGGGTGCCTGGCGCGCCCGACGCGGCCGGAAGCAGCTTCACCCGCTCGATCGCTTCCTTGACGCCGTTCGGTGACAACGGCTTCGCGTCGGCGAACGCGTGGAGCAGCACCGTGGCCAGATCGCGGTTCACCACAGGGACGCAGTACTCGGGCCGCCGGCCGTACCGGGCCGCGTACTGGTCGAGGAACTGCTGGCCGATCACGTTGCCGTCGTCGTACTGGTCGATGCCCGTCCAACCGACGATCGCGTTCCACACGATCGGGTTGATCCACGCGTTCTGGAACGACGTCCCCATGAACCGGGGCGGGTTCCAATCGAGCTCCTGGAGCGACGGATTGATGAGCACGACCCCGAAGCCGAACCCGCAATGGACGACCGCTTGCACCTTGGCGTCGTGCAGCTTGCGCACGGCGTCGCCGATGTCCTGCGCGGTCTGTGCGATCTGTTCTTCCGCAACGATGCGCAGCCCGTTGGCCCGGCACGCGCTGCGAAACGACTTGATGTACGTCTCACCCACGAGCGACTGCTCGACGAGCACGCCGATGTCGTTGTGGCCCCCCTTCGCGAGGAGGTGCGCCCAGAAGATGGGCTCGTCGGTCATCGATCCCATCGACAGCGAGAAGGTCCACTCGCCCAGCCAGTCCTCGGTGCCTGTGACGCTGATCGCGGGAACGTGGAAGCGGGTTTCGATCGCTTCCTTCGTCGGCACGCAGTTGTCGGTGATCGACGGACCGAAGACGGCCAGGCAGCCTTCGTCGACGAGCTCGCCGTACGCGTCGATCACGGCCTTGACGGTGCCCTTCGGGAGACCTTCGACTTCGCGGAAGATGATCTCGACCGGTCGATCGATGACGCCCTGCTTCAACCCCTCTTCGAACACGAGCTCGAAGCTCTGGGTGAGATCGTCTCGCATCTCCTTCGGGAAGCCATCGGGCAACACGAAGTCGAAGAGGTAGCCGAGCTTGATGGGCTCCGCATTGCTCTCGTAGGCCACTGTGTCCCCCCTTGCGCGGGCCGCGTCGAGTTGAACCTAAGAGTTGTTCCATGAAGCTACCGGGCCACGGGTCACTCGGCCAGATAGCTCGCGATCATCTCCGTGAGGCCGGCCCCGACGACGGGATCATCCGTCAGCGGGCCGGCGATGGCGGCGCGGGCCGCCGCCTCCAGCGGGAGTCCCTCCGCATGTAGCCGCGCCGCGGCGATCAGCACTCGTGTCGATGCCACCTCGCGGAGGCCGACCGTGTCGAGGCGTCGAATGGCGTGTGCGAGCTGCAGGAGCCGCGCCGCCAGCTCAGGATCGACGGCGGCCTCGTGGCAGATCACCTTCTCCTCGACGTCGGCCGGCGGGAAGTCCAGCTCGATCGCGATCATGCGCTGACGAGTCGAGTCCTTCAGATCCTTGAGCACGCTCTGGTAACCGGGGTTGTACGAAACCACCAGGCAGAACTCCGGCGCGGCGTCGAGCACGACGCCAAGACGTTCGATCGGAAGCTGGCGACGGTGGTCGGCGAGTGGATGGATCACCACCGTCGTGTCCTGTCGCGCTTCGACGATCTCGTCGAGGTAACAGATCGCGCCCTCTCGCACGGCGCGCGTCAACGGCCCGTCCACCCATCGGGTCTCGCCCTCGTCGAGCAAGAAGCGGCCGACGAGGTCGGCGGTGGTCAAGTCGTCGTGACACGAGACCGTGATCAAGGGCCGACCGAGGTCATGCGCCATGGCTTCGACAAGTCGAGTCTTGCCACAACCGGTCGGGCCCTTCAACATCACCGCCAGGCGTTGCCCGAAGGCCGCCTTGAAGATCTGCTCTTCGTCACCGACCGGCACGTAGAACGGCCGAGTCGCCATGTCTTCTCCGTTCGTCTCGTTGGAAGTCTCGTCGCTGCAGCTCTGCCGACGCGAGTGCAGACCTGAACAACGGAGCGATCACGCCCCGCAGCTCGTCGGGCCGCGCCACCGAAGCGTGTGCCGCCGCGCCGAAGACGCGTCGCAGTGCAGCGGGCTCGGTGGTCGCGCCGATGCTGAGGCACAAGCAGCCGACACCGCGACGTCGCGCCTCGACCAGCGCGCGACGAGCGTCGGACTCGCCGTACCGACCCTCGTATCCGTGGTCGTACGCGAACCCGTCGGACAACACGACCAACAGACGCCGCGGTGTCCCGCCCCGCGCGTCGAGGACAGCGGTGCCATGCCGGATGGCTGCGCCGAGCCGTGTGTACGCGCCGGGACTGACACCGTCGAGGCGCTGCGCAGCATGACCGTCCAAGTGGTCGTCGAAGCCCTTGATGCGCAGGAACTGCACTGCAGCGCGGCCTCGCGAGTTGAACGCGAACAGCGCGACGCGATCGCCGAGCTCGTGCAACGCAACCGTCAGAGCCGCGGCAGCCGACCGCTGATGTTCGTGCACCGACTGGCCGGCGCTGCCCGGCTCGCCGGCGGAACCGGACACATCGAGCAGGACCAGTGCCGCGAGATCGCGGCGTCGCCGCAAGCTCGCGACGTAGCACGGCAGGTCGTGTGACGAACCGGCGATCCGATCGACGTGAGCCTCGACGGCGGCGTCGATGTCGATGTCGTCGCCTTGCGGCTGCCGCCGGCACGGCGTCAGCTCGAGACCGAGGTGGGCCAGCGCCCGCCGCAACCCCAGATCGTCGGCCATCCGGGTCGCTCGACCAATCGACGGCGGGTCGCTCTCCAGCACCGTGCACCAGTCAGGCCGGTACTGGCGGTGATGTACGTCCCACTCGGGATAGACGGCGCCGACGGTGCCGTGCCGCGTCAACTGCGGAACCGCTTCGCCCACGGAGGCGTGGTGCATCGCCATCCTGGTTCCGGCGGCGCTTCGCAGCGGCGACCTGGTGAAGTGCGTCGGTGCGTCCGCCCCCGGCGGAGCTGCGCCCTTGCGGCCTCTCGTTGAGCGAAGAATGCGGCGCAGCTGCTTGCCGATCGCGCCTCCGCCCTCGACTGGCGTCGAGATCTGCTGGCCTGGATCGTCGTCGTTCTCGTCGGCCAGCTCGGAGAGCTCGTGGCGAGTCGAGGGAGTGGCGACGACCGCTGGCTCGGTCCGGGCGAGCGCGGGGCGGGCGCGGATCGCGCCGAAGGTCGACGGCACCTCCGACGGCGGTCGAAGGCGCGCTGCTGCCAGTGACTCCTCGGCGGACCCCAAGCTCGACGCGATGCCTTCGTCCACCAGCGAGCGAACGGTCGTCGGAAGGAACTGCTCGTTGGCGGCGAGTGCCCGGTGACCTTCGAGCGCGAGGTACGCCGCCGCCAGCTTCGGGCGACGCACGAGTTGACGGAGAAGCGGCGGGGCCAAGCTCCCCGCGGCGATGAGTGACGCCTGCACACCGACCATCCGAACCTGCTCGGAGGGTTTCGCGGCCGCATCGACGAAGACCGTCGCGCCGTCTGTCCATGTCGGATCGCCGGGCTCGGCTGGTAGGACGTCCACGTTGTGTCCTGCGACTGCCGTCGCGTACAAGCGCAAGCGTTCGACGCCTGCTGCTGCGTCGGCGCGGCCGCTCACGGACGAAACCTAACATTTGTTCTGTGATCGACTTCAGGGACCAAGTGGTGATCGTGACGGGGGCTGGTCGCGGTCTGGGCCGCTTGTATGCGCTCGAGCTGGCGAACCGCGGCGCCGCGGTAGTCGTGAACGACGTCGGCACGGACATGTTCGGCGACGGCCGTGACGGAAGCGTCGCCGACGTGGTTGTCGACGAGATCCGCCGGGCCGGTGGCACCGCGGCGGCATCACATGACTCGGTGGAAACAGCAGAAGGAGGCGAAGCGATCGTGCGTGCGGCGGTCGACCGGTTCGGTCGCCTCGACGCCGTCGTGAGCAACGCCGGCATCTTCCAGACGATGCCGTTCACCGAACTGTCGGTCGACGCGTGGAGACGCATGTTGCGCGTGCACCTCGACGGCGCGTTCTACGTGAGCCAGCCCGCGTTCCGCGTCATGCAGGCGCAGGCGTATGGCCGGTTCGTCTTCGTCGCGTCATCGGCCGGACTGTTCGGGCAACCCGAAGCAGCCCACTACGCGGCGGCGAAGGCAGGCATCGTCGGGCTCGCGAACGTCGTCGCCATCGAAGGTGCCGCACATGGGATCCGAGCGAACTGCGTGCTGCCGTTCGGCTACTCCCGCATGGTCACCGAGTCGGTCGGCGAGTTCGCCGAGATGCCGGAGGTGCAGGCCTTCTTGCGCGCCATCGACCCGGGCTTGGTCGTCCCGCTCGTCGCGTTCCTGGCCAGCAGGGCATGCGAGTTGAGTCACCACGACTTCTCCGCCGGCGCCGGCCGTTTCGGACGAGTCTTCGCCGGCCTCGGTGAAGGTTGGCTGGCCGAGCCGGGTTCGCAGCCGAGCGCCGAGGATGTCATGGAACACCTCGATCAGCTGACGGCGTCGACACCGTTCACGATCCCGATGTCGATCTTCGACGAGGTCGCCGAGATCTGTGACCGCCTCGGCATCAACAGCTGAGGCGGGCCGGCTGGCCCGTCAGCCCAGTTGCATCGGGAAAGCTCTCGATCGTGCGGATGCCCGGTGAGTAGACGAGCTCGGCGCCCGGCGCGACTCGGTAGTCCGGGATGCGGCGGTGCCACTCCCGCAGCGCGACGCGTAGCTCGACGCGGGCGAGGTGCGAGCCGAGGCAACGGTGGATGCCACCACCGAACGCGATGTGCCGGTTCACCTCTCGGTTCCAGTCGAGCTCGCTGGCCTTCGGGAACTCGGCCTCGTCGACGTTCGCGGCGCCGAGCAGGCCCATCACCTGTTCGCCTTCGCTGACCGCGAAACCTTCGATCTCGATGTCGCGTGTCGCCACACGGGCGACGCCCATGACCGGCGTCTCCCAGCGGAGCATCTCCTCGACCACCTCGGGAATGGCATCCGGTTGCTCGACGATGTGCCGGCGATCGTCCGGATGCTGCGCGAGGTGGGCGAAGATGCAATCGAGTGACGCCGCGACCGTGTCGAGACCGGCGATGAGGAAGAGGAAGCAGACGTCGAGGATCTCTTCGTGCGTGAGCCGGTCGCCCTCGACCTCGGCGGTGAGGAAGTGGCTCAACAGGTCTTCACGCGGCTCGGAACTCGAGCGTTCGTCGATGATGCGCTCGAAGTACGCGTAGATCGAGTCGGCACTCTGCTGCTGATGCGTCTCGGTGTCGGGATGTCCGTACTCGTGACCGACGACCTGATCGGGACGGATGACGCCGTCCTTCATGGCGAGGAAGCCCGGTAGCTCGTCGAGCGGAAGGCCGAACAACGTGAGGAACACCTGCGACGGAAAGCGCGTCGAGAAGTCTCGAACGAAGTCGATCTCGTTGCGATCGATGAACCCGTCGATCAGATCGTTGACGAGACGGCCGGTTGGCTCTTCGAGCAGCTTCATCCGTTGCGGTGAAAAGAGTGGATCGAGGATCTTGCGGTACTTGCGATGATCCGGCGGATCGATCTGCAAGGGGATCAACGGCCGTTTGGTCTTGAGATCGTGAGCCGACATGTTCGACGAGAACGCCTCGGGATTGCGGAGCACCTCGTCCACCCCGGCGCGCGAGCTGACGATCACGCCGACGCCGTCCAGGCGGAAGATCGGCGTGCCGTCTTGCAACATCGAGTAGATGGGCTGCGGGTTACGGGCGACGTCGGGATTCATCAGCTCCGCGAGGGCGGCACCGTAGCCCTCCGCTCGTTCGGCCATCTCGCTAGTGTGAACCGAATGTTTGGTCAGCGCAAGATGACCGGCGGAAGGCGAGTGCGTCGGTCCATCAACGTTGTCGCGGTGCTCGTCGTGTTGCTCGCGGCGTGCAGCAACTCGAGCGACAGTTCGCCGACCCCGGCGGCGGCGACCGCGAGCGCAGGTGCGAGTGCATCGAGCGCCGACTCGAGCCAGCACGTCGCCATCTCGGGTGTTCCCGGTGTGACCGACACGGAGATCCGGTTCTCTTCGCTCGGTACGAACTCCAACAACCCGTTGGGTACGTGCATCCTCCAGTGCTTCGACGACGGCATCCGCGCCTACTTCGACTTCCGCAACAGCACCGGCGGCATCTACGGACGCAAGCTCGTCCTGTCGAACGAGGTCGACGACCAGCTTTCGAACAACCAGGCCAAGGCGCTCGAGATCGTGTCCGCCAACGACACGTTCGCGACGTTCAGCGCCGCGCTGCTCGCGACCGGTTGGGCCGACCTCGCGAGCAACGGCATCCCGACGTACGTGTGGATGATCAACCCGGACGACATGGCCGGGCATCCGGAGATCTTTGCGAACCGCGAGGTCTTCTGTGTGACCTGCACCAGCCGGTCGCTCGTGTATTCCGTGAAGGCCGCCGGCGGCAAGAAGGTGGCCACGCTCGGCTATGGCGCGACCGCGAACTCGAAGGAATGCGCGGACTCGGTCGCGAAGTCGGTCGAGAAGTACAGCGCCGACCTCGGCGGCGCGCACGCCGTGTACACCAACGACAACCTCGACTTCGGCTTACCCAACGGTCTCGGTCCCGAAGTGACGGCGATGAAGAACGCGGGAGTCGACTTCATCTACGGCTGCCTCGACCTCAACGGAATGAAGTCGCTCGCGCAAGAGCTCGAACGACAGGGCATGCGGCAGTCGGTGAAGCTGCTCCATGCGAACACGTACGACCAGCAGTTCGTGCAGGACGCCGGCGATCTCTTCGACGGTGACCTCGTGCAGGCGACGTTCCGTCCGTTCGAGGCCGATCCCGGGAGCAGTGAGCTGAAGGACTTCCGGGAGTGGATGGCGAAGGACGGCAAGCCCGAGACCGAGATCGCGATGAACGGTTGGATCAATGCCGATCTCGCGTACAACGGTCTCGTCGGCGCTGGACCGAACTTCGATCGTGCGAAGGTCATCGCCGCGTCGAACCAGCTGACGAACTTCACCGCGGGAGGCCTCACCCAACCGGTCGACTGGAGTCGACAGCATGACGCCCCGACCGAGGACGATCGCGTCACGCACGGACCGAAGGCGGACTGCACGGTGCTCGTTCAGATCGGCCCTGGAGGGAAGTTCCAGACGCTCGGCGATCCGGCCAAGCCGTGGCTGTGCTTCCCCGGCAACACCACCGACTGGTCCGAACCGGTTCCCACGAACTTCAACTGAGTCGAGCTCGGACAGGAAACCTTTCCGGGCTCGCGATACCGTCGGCCGGGTGACACCGGAGGAGCTCGCCGACCTCGCGCACCTACGACGAGCGTGTGATCTCATGGACCGCGAGTACGCGCAGCCGCTCGATGTCCCGGCGATGGCGCACGCCGCGCTCGATGTCGCCGGCGCATTTCTCGCGCAAGTTCCGTGCCGCATACGGCGAGACCCCGTACTCGTACCTCATGACGCGGCGCATCGAGCGGGCGAAGGCCTTGCTGCGTCAGGGGATGTCGGTCACGGACACATGCATCGCCGTCGGGTGTACGTCACTCGGTTCGTTCAGCTCACGGTTCACCGAGATCGTCGGCGAGTCGCCGTCGCAGTACGCGGCGCGCGATCACCGCGGGCTCGAAGTCGTTCCGTCGTGCGTCGCCAAGGTGGCGACGCGGCCACGACGCACCCGAGTCAGCGTCTGAACGCACCGATCACGATCCGATCCCGATCCGAGCAGGATCGGAGAAGCGCGATCGGGCCGATGCTCGTACGGTCGTCGCATGGCAGTCACACTCTCCACCACGTTCATCCCCGTCTCCGACCCCGAGGAGGCGCTCGGTTTCTACCGTGACGCGCTCGGTCTCGAGGTCCGTCTCGATGTCTCCAACGAGGGCTTCCGTTGGGTCACCGTCGGCTCGCCCGGACAGGACGTCGGCATCGTCCTGTTCCAACCGCACGGCGGTCGCTCGCAGGCCGAGGGCGACGAGCTCCTCTCACTCGTGACCAAGGGGTCGCTGCAGGCTGCGATCTTCAGCTCGGACGACCTCGACACCACGTTCGAGAAGGTCCGGGCGTCCGGCGCCGAGGTGCTCCAAGAGCCGAGCTCCCAGCCCTGGGGCGCACGCGACTGTGCTTTCCGCGATCCCTCCGGCAACCTCGTCCGCATCGCCCAAGCCTGACGACTCGACTCCTCAGGGAATGTTGGATGGAAACGGGCGCCCTGGCGCCCGTTTCTCCCCGGAGTTCGCCGATGGGACCCGGAGTTCGCTGATGGGACCCGGAGTTCGCTGATGGGACGCTTCGAGGTGGGAGGGCGACGGTGACGGCCTAGCGTTCCGTCGGTGGCGGACGACCCCACCGCATTTCCGACGCTCGATGCTCGCCAGATCGCAGTGCTCGAAGGTCTCGGCACCCGCCGGCGCATGGCGAAAGGCGACTTCCTCTACCGCGAAGGCGACACCACCTACGACTTCTTCGTCGTGCTGTCCGGTGCGGTCGAGATCGTCATCGGAAGCGGCGAGGACGAGCGGCAGATCGCACGCCACGTCGCGGGGCGGTTCCTCGGTGAGCTGAACCTGCTCACCGGCCTGCGGGTGTTCGTCAACGCGCGTGTCGTAGAGGCGGGCGAGGTGCTCGTCGTCCCCGCCGCCGAGCTCCGTCACATCATCGCCACGCAACCCGAGTTGAGCGACGTGATCCTCGCCGCGTTCATCGCGCGGCGAACCGTCCTCATGGACGGCGCCAGCGGCGCGATCCGCGTGATCGGTTCGCGGTTCGCTCCGGAGACGGGTCGCATCCGTGAGTTCTTGGCGCGCACTCGCATCCCACACGCGTGGCTCGACCCGGATCGCGACCCGGACGTCGAACGGCTCCTGCGCGAGTTCGCCCTCGAGCCGGACGACCTCCCGGTCGTCATCGCCACCGGGTCGCTGCTGCGCAACCCCACGGTGGGCGAGCTCGCCGAGTTCCTCGGCATCACGGTCGCCAACCTGCCTGACCGATGCTTCGACCTCGTCGTGGTCGGTGGCGGCCCTGCCGGCCTGGCGAGCGCGGTGTACGGCGCGTCCGAAGGACTGTCGACGCTTGGCATCGAGGCCATCGCCGTCGGTGGGCAGGCGGGGAGCAGCTCCCGCATCGAGAATTACCTCGGCTTCCCGATGGGCATCTCCGGCGGCGATCTGACGCAGCGAGCACTGATCCAGGCCGAGAAGTTCGGCGCCGCGCTCACCAGTCCGTGCGCGGCGACTGGGCTCCGCGAAGAGGCAGGGCACCTCGTCGTGCGGTTGGCGGACGGAACCGACATCGTCGGCCGCGCCGTCATCGTCGCCAGTGGCGCGCGTTACCGACGGCTCGATGCGGCGGGCCTCGACGAGTTCGAGTGCAAGGGCGTCTACTACGCGGCCACGGATGCGGAGGTCCGCCAGTGCGCTCCCGCTCCGGTCGTGGTGGTGGGAGGGGGCAACTCGGCCGGGCAGGCCGCGATGTTCCTCGCCGACTCGGGCTGTCAGGTCACGATCGTCATCCGCCGGTCCGAGCTGAGCGACAGCATGTCCCGCTATCTCGTCGACCGCATCGTCGAGCACCCGCGCATCAGCGTGAAGGCGAACACCACGGTGACCGAGCTCGGTGGCGGCGACGCGCTCGAACGTGTCGTGCTCGCCGATCCTGACGGCTCCACCTCGGTCGCGTGCGCGGGGCTGTTCTCGTTCATCGGTGCCGATCCGTCGTCGCAGTGGTTGTCCGGGTGCGCGGCGCTCGACGATCGCGGGTTCGTGCTCACCGATCGAGCCTTGACCGAAGATCAACTCGGCGACCGATACGACGCGCTCGGTCGCGCACCGCTTCCGTTCGAGACGAGTCATCCAGGACTGTTCGCGGTCGGCGACGTCCGATCCGGGTCGATCAAGCGCGTCGCGGCTGCGGTCGGCGAAGGATCGGCGGCGGTGCGATCGGTGTTCGACTTCGTGGCGTTCGCCGGGTGAGTGTGGTCAGCACGCATGAGATATGACGACGCACCGACGGTCACGGCCGAGGTGGTCATCGACGCCCCGGCCGAGCGCGTCTGGGAGCTCGTGACCGACATCGATCTACCGGCGCGCTTCTCGAGCGAGTTCCTCGGCGCACGATGGGTGGACGATCAGCGCGGTGTCGGCGCGCGATTCATCGGTCGCAGTCAGCACAAGGCGATGGGCGAATGGGAGACCGTGTCGATCGTCAGCCGCTACGACCCGATGCGGGTGTTCGGTTGGAGCGTGACCGACCTCGACAACCCGTCTTCGACGTGGTGGTTCGAGCTCGAGCCGGGCGACGACGGCGTCCTGCTCCGCCAATGCGGTCGCATGGGCCCGGCACCTTCGGGACTGTCCATCGCGATCACCGCGATGCCCGACAAGGAGGAGCGGATCGTCGCCCGCCGCCTCGAGGAGTTCGAGACGAACATGCGGGCCACGCTCGAAGGCATCAAGCAGGTCGCCGAGCAGTCGCGATGACGCTGCGAGTCGGTGTGGTGGCGATGCCGTTCACCGCCGACGCGATCGAGTTCGTACGCCAGGCCGACAAACTCGGCGTCGATTCGGTTTGGGTCCCCGAGTTCTGGGCGGGTGACGCGCTCACACCGCTCGGGTACCTCGCGGGACAGACGTCGAGCATCCGGCTCGCAACCGGGATCGTCCAGCTCGGCGCTCGCACGCCGGCGATGCTTGCGATGTCCGCGCACGCGTTGCAGGCGTTGTCGGGCGGCCGGTTCGTCCTCGGCATCGGCACCAGCGGCCCGCAAGTCATGGAGGGTTGGCACGGCGTTCGCTTCGACAAGCCGGTGCAACGCACGCGGGAGACGATCGAGATCATCCGCCGCGTCACCGCCGGCGAACGGCTCGAGTACCACGGCACCGTGTACGAGCTGCCGCTGCCCGGCGGCGAAGGCCGGAGCATCCGTTCGCCGATGCCACCGGTTCACGTCCCGATCTACGTCGCGTCGCTCGGTCCCGCCAACCTTCGGCTGACCGGTGAGCTCGCCGACGGGTGGATCGGCAACTCGTTCTTCCCGGAAACCGCGGACGTGTTCTTCGATCCCATCCGTGAAGGCGCGTCGGAGGCCGGGCGCGACTTCGCCGATCTCGACCTGACGGTGGCCGTCGGGGTCGAGTTCACCGACGATGTCGAGGCGGCGGGGCGCCGCCACGCGGAGGGCTACGCGTTCACCTTCGGTGCGATGGGATCCGCGACGACGAACTTCTACAACGACGCGTTCGAACGACAGGGCTACGGCGAGGACGTTCGCGAGGTGCAGCGATTGTGGTTGGCGGGCGACAAGGACGCGGCGCGCCGTCGCGTCCCGATCGAGATCGGACTCGGGACCAACCTCGTCGGCACCGATGACATCATCCGCGATCGTCTCGCGCTGTACCGAGACGCCGGCGTCACGACGCTGCGCGCTGGCATCCAGGGCAACGACCTCGACGCCCGACTCTCGGACCTCGCGCGGCTCCTCGACCTCGTCGCCGACGTCAACGCCTCGCGGCGATGAGTTCGGCGAACGTCAATCGTCCAACGCACATGACCACTACGACGTTCACACGCGTGCTCACCGTCGCCATCCCGGTGTCGGATCAGGACCGGACGAAGTCGTTCCTCGAGGACCTCGGCTTCAAGGCCCGTCTCGACCGAGAGCTGCAGCCCGGGTTCCGATGGGTCGAGCTGGCCGCCCCTGATGGCGACACGACGGTGTCGCTCGTCAAGTCCGAAAATGGCCTACCGACGGGGATCGACACGGGACTCAGGTTCGGCACCCCCGATGCGCGTGCGGCCCACGCCACGATCACCGGTCTCGGGCTCGAGGCCGGCGAACTGCTCGACTGGGACACCGCACCGTTGATGTTCGTGTTCCGCGACTTCGACGGGAACGTCTTCTATGTGACAGAGGTCAAGGACTGATCGGCGGCCGCGCGGTCGCGCACGCCGATTCGCGCCATACCCTGGAATCGTGCGCGTGCGTGCACTTGTCGTGGCCCTCGGCCTGCTGCTGACCGTTCTCGTCGGCGCCATGTTGTCCGGCGACGCTGCCGCGGCTGCGCCGGTCGGTTCGTCCGCGGCGGGCTGTGCGCCGGCACAGGATTGCGGCCGTGCGCCGGGGTCCGCGGCCGTCCAGACAGGGCAATCGCCGGCCCCCGTCTCGTGTGTGCAGCGCACCGTGTGCGGAGGAGGCGCCGCGCTCGCACTCGGCGGGTTCGTCCTCATCGCCGCGCTCGTTCCTTCCAGTGACGTCGTCACTGCCAGTCCGTCGAGATGGGCGGTCCGCTTCCCGGTTCGCATCGTGACCGACCGTCTCGCCGCCGGACGCCTGTTCCGGCCTCCTCGCCTGGCCTTCTAGTCCTGCTTGCGTCCCGCGTCGCGCGGGCGCTCACGCGAACTGGAAGGAGAACTGGTGAACGTCGACACCGTGTCGTTGTTCCTCGCGTTGCTGGCTGTCGTTGCCGAAGTCAGCGTCGCCGCGTCGATCGTGATGGTCCTGGGCAGCAAGGTCTCAGCCCGCATGGACACATGGCGGCGCGAAGTCGTCGAAGCGATCGCGCCGCAGGCGTTGACGCTGGCCTTCGCGGTCGCGGCCGTGGCAACGGTCGGGAGCCTGTACTTCTCGGAAGTCGCGCACTTCACCCCGTGCCGGCTGTGCTGGTACCAGCGGATCTGCATGTACCCGCTGGTTCCGTTGCTCGGACTGGCGGCCTGGCGACGCGATCGAGGCATCCGTCCGTACGCCGCCATCCTCGCCGGCACTGGCGCACTCATCGCGTCGTATCACGTCGTGCTCGAGCGGTTTCCCACGCTCGAGTCGAACGTCTGTGACCCTGCCAACCCGTGCACGCTGATCTGGGTGCAGCGGCTCGGCTACCTCACCATTCCCACGATGGCTCTGAGCGGCTTCGCACTCGTGTTGACGCTGCTCGCCTTCGCCGGCCACGAGCCTCGTACCGATCTCGAAGGAGAACCATGTCATCCCCAATCGTCCATCAGTCGAGCCGCGCCCGCCGAACCTCGCGATCGGCCAACCGCCGACGCATCCCGCGCGTCTGGCTCGCCGTCGGCGCGGTCGTCGTCATCGCCGCGGTGATCACGGTCGTCGTGTCCCGCGGAAGCAGCAAGAGCTCCGTTGCGGCCGGGATCGAGCAGACCCGTCCGGTCCAAGTGGTCGGCAACGCCCTTCCACAACTGCCCAGCTCCGGCACCGACCCCGCGATCGGCTCGCTGATCCCCGAACTGCACGGCGCCGGCTTCGATGGCGCGCCCGTCGACGTCACGCGCGATGGCGGAGCGAAGCTGATCCTGTTCGTTGCGCACTGGTGCCCGCACTGCCAGCGCGAGGTGCCGTTGCTGGCGAACTACCTGCACAGCAATCCGTTGCCTGCAGGCGTCCAGCTCGTGACCGTGGCAACGGCGACCAGTCCGGATCAGCCCAACTACCCGCCGTCGACCTGGCTGTCGAAGGTGCAGTGGCCGAGCCCCGTGATGGCCGACTCGTCGGACTCGACAGCGGCGCAGGCGTTCGGGCTTCCGGGTTACCCGTTCTTCGTGGCGGTGGACAGCACTGGCCACGTCGTCGCCCGCACGTCCGGAGAGATCACCACGGACCAGTTCTCGAAGCTCGCGCAACAGGCGCTCGGCGTCGACTGATCAGCACGCGAGGGCGCGCCGCTCCCGAAGATTCAATTGACGACGCCGAACGCCAGCACGCAGACCGTATGTCAGAGCAGGCCGTGAGCCCGCGCCGCATCGATGGCTTCGCTCCTCCCGTTCACCTGGAGCTTGCGGTAGATGTGCTTCAGGTGTGTCTTCACGGTGTTCGTGGACACGTACAGGCGCGCCGCGATCTCGGGGTTCGAGTACCGACTCGGGAGATAGCTGAGCACCACGAGCTCACGCGCGCTGAGTTGCTCGACGAGTCCGTTCGTGGTGCGGCGCGGAGACACCACCGCGACGACGAGTTCCTCGAGCTCGCGCACGTACGGCGTCGGAGTTCGTAGGGACAACTCGCGGATCAGTGCTGCGGCGCATCCGCCGCTTTCGACGAACACCCGGACGTGTCCTTCTGGTTCGCCGAGCGCGACCGCGTCGGACAGCCGGCGTAGCGCGTCCTCCGCGTCGCCTGACTGGTCGGCGATGCTGGCCGCGCAGACGAGCTGTTCGATCGCGAACCGAGGCTCGGACTCTGCCGGCCAATCGCGCAGCAGCGCTTTCGCCTGCGTCATATCGCCCTGTGCGAGCTCGACGTGCACGGCGGCGGCATGCAGGTCTGACGTGCAGGGCAGCGCCGCGTCCGCGAGGACGTTGCGAGCGGCGGCGAGGTCGCCGCTCGCGGTGAGGAGCCGCACGTGAACTGCGTCCAGGGCAGCCGCGATGCCTCTCGGGATCGGCGGATCGCCGGGCTCGGTGGCGAGCGCCGCGAGGGCTCGCTCGGGATCGTTCTGCGCCAGCGCGATGCGCGCCGCGTACAACGCGTGGAAGGCGAGCAGCGTGTGGCGGCGAGTCATACGCGACCGCGACCCGGCCTCGTGCAGCAGATGGGTTGCCTGATCGAGATCACCGCGCTCGTAGGCGACGATCGCAAGTGCGAGTAGGCCGTCCGCCGCTGATGGATGTGCCGCGAGGCCGGCGTCCTGCACCATGTCGAGCGCCCGCTGGCCGATCGATTCCGCCAGGGTGAGATGGCCTGTCCATGCTTCGACCAGCGCCGCGGATCCAAGTGCGCGCAGCAACAAGGAAGGCGACGCGCGTTCGCCCTTCTCCAACGACTCTCCGATGTAGGCACGCGCGGTGGTCGGGTCGCCGTCGTAGAAGAGCGCACGTCCTTTCGAGTTGAGCGCGAGGTGTTCGAGGTTGTCGGGGAGGCCGAGTCCGAGCACGTCGGGTATGTGGTGGCGACCGGACAGCTCGAGCTCGTTCAACACTCGGTCGGCGGCTTCGATAGCGGTCGCGGGCGCGAGGTCGATCTGCACCAACATAGAGCGGAACGTGTCGATGACGAGTCGTTCACCTGGCGTCAGCGCCGCGGACGCTTCGAGCTCACTGAAGATGCGGTGGGTGGCCGCCGTGCGTCCGATGAACACGTAGAGCACTGCGGCCGCGAGGCGCACTGCCGGCCTCGTGCTCAATGCTGTCTCGGGCACGGATTCGAGCCAGCGCACCGCGGTGGTCGCCTTGCCTCGCTCCCACAACTGCCGTCCGTGGCCCAACACGAGGTCGGTGATCTGATCCCATCGCCGGGCCTGTGCGAGGTACGCCACCGCGTTGTCGAGGTCGCCTTCCGCCAGGTGCCAGTTGGCGGCGCGGTGGAGGAGCACGATCTCGAGGTCGGGGTCATCCGCGACGAGCGTGTAGCGCAGCAGATCGCGAAACAGCGCGTGGTAACGGAACCAGCCGCGACGGCTGTCGAGCGGAATGAGGAACATGGACTGACGGTCGAGCAGGTCGAGCATGCGCTGGCCGTCGCTGTCGCCGGTCACCGCGTTGCACAGCGGCGCGGTCAGCCGCTCCAACACCGACGTGCGCAACAGGAAGCGATGGACCTCCGGGGGCAGCCGCGACAGGATCTCGTCGGTGAGGTAGTCGGCGACCGCTCGATCGTCGCCCGCAAATGTGTCGAGAAACGCATCGGCGTCGTCGGCCGAGCGCAACGAGAGTGCGGCCAACTGGACGCCGGCGGCCCAACCCTCGACCCGGCCGGTGAGCTTCGCGAGCTGCTCGTCGTCCAGGTCGATGTCGGCGACGCAGCGGACGAGCTCCGCCGTCTCGCGATCGCTGAGCGCGAGGACGTCCTGGCGCAGCTCGGTGACTTCGTCGAGGAGGCGCAGCCGCTGCAGCGAAAGACCGGGATCGGATCTCGACGAGATGACGAAATGGATGTGGTCCGGTGTCGACCGCGATCAACTGCGCCAGCTCGTTGAGCAGCAACGAGTTGTGCAGCAGATGCAGGTCCTCGATCAGAAGAGTCGAGTCGGGAAGATCGGACAGCTCCTCGACCAGAGCCGAGACGAAGTCGTCGCCCGCGGCGAGGCCGGTCGTCTCCACCTGCTCGAGCGCCGTCTCGCCGATCGTGGGATCGATGGTGCGCACGGCGTCGACGAGTCGGTGCGCGAATCGGACGGCGTCGTTGTCCGCCGCTTCGATCGTCAGCCAGGCAGTCGGGCGTTCGCCGCTCACGCCGGCCCACTGGGCCAGCAGCACCGACTTGCCGGACCCCGGCGGTGCGATGAGCAGAACGACTCGACCGCGCCCGGCCTCGTCGAGTCTGCGGACCAGATGGTCGCGACGGATCGCGGATGCCGGAATGGACGGCTGTGCCGAGCGGATCCCCCCCGGCCTTTTCATTGACGCAGACGCTAGCGACATCAGTGCGAATGTTGGATGACAACGGGTGCCATAGCGCCCATTTGACCCCGCAGTTCGTGGGCTACCGGCCGGCGGGTTCCCGTGGCTCGAACTCGAGGTGCAGCTCGGTGAGGCCGCGCAGCACCCACGTCGGCTCGTAGCGGAAACTGCGGGCGCCGGGCGGACCGTGATGTTCCTCGGACAGGCGGATGTCGTGCATCCGATCGAGGATCCGTTCGATGCTCACCCGTCCTTCCGCTCGCGCCAGTGGACCACCGGGGCACGAGTGCGCGCCACGACCGAAGGCGATGTGGGCCTGCGCGTTCGGTCGGTCGATGCGGAAGTCGTGCGGGCCCTCGAACCGTCGCGGGTCGCGGTTGGCAGCGCCGTTGAGGAGCATGACCGGCGTTCCGGCCTTGATCTCGACGTCACCGACGCTCGTGGTGCGGCGGGTGAAGCGGAAGTCGGTCTTCACGGGACTCTCGACCCGCAACACCTCTTCGATGAAGTCGGGGATGCGGTCCTTGTGGTCCCGCAGGTCCGATTGCACGTCCGGATGCTCGGCCAGATGCTTCAAGGCGGCCGCGAGCAAGCGGGCCGTCGTCTCCTGCCCCGCGGCGAAGAGGAAGGTCGCGGTGCGAACGACCGATGTGACAGGCGGGGTCGAGCCGTCCGGATAGGTGGCGAGCGCCAGGTCGGTGAGCACGTCACGACGAGGCTCGCGCCGCCGGTCATCGACGTACGTCGCGAACCATTCGTCCAACCACGCGAGCGGGTTCTCGCCGACACTGCGGTGTTCAGCGGCGCCGACGGTGCCGATCCCCGTGCTCAGACCGAAGCCCGCGCGGAAACGATCGTGATCCGACTCCGGCACGCCGAGAAGATCGGCGACGACCAACATCGCGAACGGTCGCGTGTACGCACGGATGAACTCGCACCGCCCGGTCGGGACGAACTCGTCGAGTTGTGTGTCCGCCAATCGCCACATGAACGCCTCGTTGTCCTTGAGGCGCTTCGGAGTGATCAGCCGCAGGAGCAACGCTCGTTCCCGTGTGTGCTCGGGGGGATCCATCGTCACCATGTGCTCGTGCATCGGCAGTTGGTCGCGGTACCGGGCGACGACGTCGCTCACGTCGTCACCTTCGAGCGGGACCGGGAAGGTGGCGAACGGACCGATCACGGAGTTGCACGAGGAGAACGCCTCGGTGTCGCGATACACATCGTTGGCTTCGTCATAGCCGGTCACTGCGACGACGCCGAGGTGCGGGAGAGACAACACGGGGCATTGGTCGCGCAGCTCGTCGAAGTACGGGTACGGATCCTCGACGAGCAACGGGTCGTCGAAGTAGTTGGTCGTCGTCCAGTCGCTCAACTGCCCGCTCCTGCTTCCGGTTGCTCCGCGCTTCGCGGCACGAGTCCCCGTGGGAGAGACAGCGGCAGGTCCGGATAGGTCACGATGCCGGGCGCGGCCGCGACGACCAGCGGGATCGCGTTGATCGCCGGCATCGCCGTCATGATCATTCCGAGCACCATGAAGTCGGCGAACGTCGTTGCCTCGAAGTCCGGCGGCGGCAGGAAGTCGACGCGCGTCCGCACGGTCGGGCGGCCCTCGACCTCGATGACCCAGCCGTCTTCGATCTGCCAGTCGGGTTCCAGTGTCTGCCCCTTCTTCCACCGCACACTGAGCTCGACGACCGTGCGGTCGCCCACGCGGCCCTGCCAGCTCGCAGCGAGCCCGGCCACGCAGCCGGCGGGGATCGTCCACGACTCCATGACGAGGTCTTCGGTCGTCTGCGCGTACTCGGCCTCGCACACGATGTCGTCGAGCTCGATGCCGAGCGCGTCCGCGACCATGGCGACCGCCTCGCCGAACACGGCTGTCCCCTTGGCCGTCATCGCCGGGAGATCGGGGTCGTCGATCGGTCGCCCGAAGCCGGCCGGAAGCTCCGTGGTCGGGGAGTCGTAGAGCGTCGAGTCGGCTTGCTCGCGAACGGTGACCTTGTCGACGCGGTCGCAGATGTTCGCGGTCACGATGGCGAGGAGCTCCGCGAACCCGGGGTTGATGCCGCTGCCGAACATCGACGAGTCGCCGCGCTTGCACGCGTCCTGGATGCGATCGCGATCAGGACCGAGGCTGTTGCCGTTGATGAACGCGGCAGTGCTGACGACGTTGGCGCCCGACTCGAGGATGCGCACGAGCTCACCGGCGTCCTGCCACATCGGGTTGTACACGACGCAGTCAGGCTTCAGCGCGAGGAGCGCGTCGACGTCGTCCGTCGCGGTGACGCCGACGGGATCGATGCCGCACAACTCGCCGACGTCGTGTCCGACCTTGTCGGCGGACCACGCGTAGCAGCCGACGAGATCGAGGTCGGCATGCCCGACGACGGCGCGGACGGACCGCTTCCCGACGTTGCCGGTCGTCCACTGCACCACCCGTATGCCCATGGTTCGAGTCTTAGCAGACCGCTGTTGCCACACCGCCCGGGCGAAGGCGGGCTACGCCAGGAGGGCGCTCATCGTGACGGGCGTCAGGCCCCGCGCTCGGAGTCCGTCGAGGATCGACGGCATGGCGTCGATCGTTCCCTGATGGCCGAAGTGCAGGCTCACGATGGAACCCGGCTGCACCCCGGCGAGCGTCCGACGGCTCACCGCGGTCGCGCCCGGGTCTCGGTAGTCGGCAGGATCGACGTCGTAACCGACGACCGTCTCGTAGCCGGCGGTGCCCGCGGTGTCGAGGACGGCCGGCGCCGGTGTGTCGGTGCCGTTGGCGGTGCCCGATGGACGGAAGAAGGTGCCGCCCGATCCGGTGAGTCGCTGGATGACGTCGCGGCACCGATCGACCTCCGACGTCATCGTGGCCTGGTCGAGTGAGGCGAACGTGAGGTGCATATAGGTGTGGTTCGCGATCTCGTGGCCGTCGGCGACGAACCGCGCGCCGAGATCGTGATTGGCGTCGAGCCAGTTGCCGACCATGAACGCGGTGACCGGTACGTGACTCGCGCGCAGGACGTCGAGCAGCTTCGTGATCAGTCCGTCGTCACCGCTCACATGGAAGGTGAGCGCGACCTGCTGGCGATCACGTGGTCCTGTGCTCACGAACCTCGGCGTGCTCGGTGCGGTCGCGGTCGCGGGCGAAGTCGCGCTCGAGGTGGAGGGTGCAACCGAGCTCGATGCTGCTGACGCGGCCGGTGAGGATGCGGTTGCGGACGGCGCCCGCTTCGACGAGCACGCGGCGACGACTCCGGCCACTGCTGCCGCGGCCGTTGCGGCGATGAAGGCCCGGCGGTCGAGCACCGACCCACCCTACGGACCAGGCCGACTGCTCAGTCGTCGGTCCGGGCGATCAGCTCGTATGCGAGCACGACCTCGACGAGACCGACGATCGACCCGATCACCATGCCGAGGAGACCGTTGAGCAGGAACGCCGGGATGAGTGGGTGCTCGAAGATCTCCGTGTACTGGATGGCGTGGAGCACGGTCTCTTCCACTTCGAGCGGAAGGGTGACGAGGAAGAGCGTCAACCAGAAGCTGCGACGCACCAGCGCCGACGATCGCCGGAGCGCGGAACCGGGAGGCCGGTCTTCGATCGTGATGACCGGTCCGACGAGTGACCACAGCGTGAAGATGACGATGCCAGGGATGACGAAGAGCGCGAAACCGATCATCGTGGCGAGCGCCGAGCGCGACGTCGGCTGCGATCAGCCGGCCCAGTGGCAGCACCTTCCAGATCTGCGCCAGGGAGAGATCGGGATGGCCGTGCAGGTGCGCGCCGACCACCTTGTCGAGGATCCCCGCGTAGATCACGACACCGACCATGGCGAACACGCCGGCCGCGACCGACGTGGCGATCGCGCCTGCGGGACGGGAGACGTGCCGGTCGATGACCAGAATCGTGGCGATCGCGTCGGCCACCGCGACGATGCCGAACACCACGAACGCAGTCCCGGCGACCCGCCAGAACCGCTCGCGGTACGTGCGCAGCGCGGCGCGCACCACGTCGCGGGCACGCGGTCTGCCGTAGATGTGCTCGGGGATCGGCGCGTCGGTCTGCATGGTCATCGCGGCAGGAGCTGCGATGCCTTCCTATACGATGCGTCCCTCGCCGGCGAGGAGGAGCTCAGTCCCATGGAGGACCGGATCGATCTGGTCGACGGCGCGTTCTGGGGCCGCAACCCGCACGACGAGTTCACGTGGCTACGGAAGAACGCGCCCGTCTGGCGTGATCCGAAGCACGGCGTCTGGGGCGTCGCCACCTACGACCTGGTGAAGCAGGTGTCGGGGCAGCCGAAGCTGTTCAGCAGCGCGGCCGGCATCCGTCCCGATTCGCCGGCCAATCCGATGATGATCGACATGGACGATCCGGCGCACTGGACGCGCCGCAAACTCGTCAACAAGGGGTTCACGCCTCGTCGAGTCCGCGCTCAGGAGGAGTCGATCCGGCGGACGGCGCGCCTGTTGATCGATGCCGTCGCCGAACGGGGCACGTGCGATCTGGTGTGGGATGTCGCGGCCTGGCTGCCCTTGATCGTCATCGGCGACGCCCTGGGCGTCGAACCTCCTGACCGTGAGCAACTCCTGCGGTGGAGCGACGATCTCCTTCGCGGGCTCGGTGCATCGGACGACGAGCTGCTGACCAACATGATGTCGGCGGCAGCCGGTTACCACGAGTACGCGATCAAGGTCATCACCGCACGGCGAGAGCAACCGACCGACGATCTCATGAGCGTGCTCGCGACCTCGGAGGTCGACGGCGACCGGTTCGATGACGAAGAGATCGTGATCGAGTCGCTGTTGATCCTCATCGGCGGCGACGAGACCACCCGACATGTGATCAGTGGCGGCGTGTACCAACTGCTGGCCGAGCGCGACCGTTGGGAAGCGTTGCTCGACGATCGTTCGCTGCTCGACTCTGCGATCGAAGAGATGTTGCGGTGGGTGACGCCGATCAAGAACATGGCGCGCATCGCCACGACCGACGTCGAGCTCGGCGGCAAGCTCGTCCCGGAGGGCGAGAAGCTGATGTTGTTGTACCCGTCCGCCAACCGTGACGAAGCCGTGTTCGAGGACCCGTTCGACTTCGACATCCGCCGGTCGCCCAACGAACACGTCGCGTTCGGGTTCGGTACCCACTTCTGCCTCGGCGCGAGCCTGGCCCGGCTCGAGCTCCGAGTCATCCTGGAGGAGCTGCTCGATCGCCTGCCCGACCTCGAGCTGGTCGACAAGGACGAGCCGGCCTACCGTCCGGCGAACTTCGTGAGCGGGTACGAGACCCTGCCGGTCCGTTTCGCCGCGTCGCGCTGAGCCAGCCGTCGCCGTGCGCCGGTCCCATCTCCGTTCTGGCGTCGGATCCGGCGGATATCCGCCGTCCGTGACGCCAGAACGAGACGCGTCGGTCGCGCGCGACGAGTTGAACTAGGTGCGAGAGGCGGACGACCTCGCCGCGACCGTGCGCGCGGCGCGGCAGCGTCTCGCGTCGGATGGCCCTCGATTCACCAGGGCGGCAGGCGACTTCGAGCGGGTCGCGCTGCCGTTCGCGGACGGCGACGTGCTGCGAGACGTGCTGGTCGCCGAACGTGCGACGACGGTCATCGAGATCGGACTCGCCTACGGCAGCTCAGCGCTGGCGATCGGCGAGGCGTTCGCGCTGAACGCAGGCGAACCCACGCACGTCATCGTCGACGCGTACCAGGACCAGTTCGGCAACGCCGGCCTGCAGGCGCTCGCCGCGGCTGGACTCACCGCGCGGTGCAACGTGCTCGTCGAGCGCTCGCAGCTCGCGCTCCCACGGCTCATCGGCGACGGCTTCGTGGCAGACGCGGCCTTCGTCGACGGCAGCCACATCTTCCACAACATCTTCGTGGACCTCGCGTTCCTGCGCGAGCTCGTGCGCCCGGGCGGACTCGTGGTCCTCGATGACTGCGATTGGCCCTCGGTTGCTACCGCGGTCCGGTACTTCGAGCGCAACACCGGCTGGCAACGGCAACCGATCGACCGTCCCACCCGTTTGCGCGCGTACCGGCTGCCCGACCCGCGAGTCGAGCCACGGTTCGAGGATTTCGAACCGTGGCTCGACGCCGATTGACCGCGTGACGGGATGGGGGGGCGTCGGAGGATGGTCGAGGTCAGCCCATGCCGTCGACGGTGCCGGTGACGTTGAAGTCGGCGTCCAGCTTCACCGTGACGATCGAGCCGTCGCTCTTCGTCATGTGGACTTCGTAGGTCGCGCCTTCGGCGTCGGTCTCGGCCCGCTGCGGCGTCGCGCCGGGAACCGCAGCTTCGGCGGCCGCGTCGGCCTTGGTCAGGTTGTCACCCGTCAGCACCGTCTCGGTGATGCCGTTGGCCTGGTGACCGCCCTTGCTCCAGTCGGGCGTCTGTGACGGCTGGCCCTGCGATGGTGTGGTGTTCGCCGCGCCCGACGAGCCGGAGGAGCCGGACGAACTGGTTGACGTCTGCGCGCTGGCGGTGCCGACCATGCCGGCGCCGATGGCACCGCCGGCAAGTGCGGTGCCGGCCATTGCGCCGCCAATGAGCAGTTTGCGGATCGGATTCATGTCGAGTGATCTCCTTGTGATGGGTGCGCCCGAGCGGTTCGGACTGGGCACAACCATGCGCAACGAGCCTCCGGGCGGCCTCCGCATGCGCTGCGAGTTCACCGAGAACCGAACCGTCGTGCCGTACCGGGGGCGGGCCTGGTCCTGTTCGTCCTCGATGCGGCACGCTGGTCGGCACGTCGACACTCGCGCCGAAACGTGCCCCGTGCGGAGAACGCAGTGAGCACAGCAACTCAGAGCGAGTTGCGCTTGCCGTCGATGAGGTTGCGCTCGGCTTCGTTCGTCGTGAGCTCGTACGCGCGGTCGTACGCGCCGCGTGCCTCGTCAACACGGCCGAGCTGCCCCAGCAGCTGGCCGCGCGTCGCGTGATACAGGTGATAGTCGTCGAGACCGAGGTCTTCGATGGTCGCGAGGGCGACCGCGGGCCCGTGGACTTCTGCGACCGCGACGGCGCGGTTGAGCCTGACGATCGGTGTCGGCGTGAACATCAGCAGCTGGTCATAGAGCGCCAGCACCTGCTGCCAATCGGTGTCTGCCGCCGTCGCGGCATCGCTGTGCACCGCGTTGATCGCCGCCTGGATCTGATACGGGCCCGGCTGGTTGCGGCGGAGGCAGCGCCGAACGAGATCCTGCCCGTCGTCGACGAGCGAACGATCCCAGAGGCTGCGGTCTTGGTCACTCAGCAGCACCATGGAACCGTCGGCATTCGTGCGGGCGGGGCGCCGCGCGTCGATGAGCAGCAAGAGCGCGAGCAGGCCGAGCGCCTCGGGTTCGTCCGGCATGAGGTCGGCGAGCACGCGTGCGAGCCGGATCGCTTCCGCACACAGATCGGCCCGGACGAGCGCCTCACCCTCGGTCGCGGTGTAGCCCTCGTTGAAGATCAGGTACAGCACCGCGAGCACGCGAGGGAGGCGATCGGGTAGTTCACCGGTGGTCGGCACGCGGTACGGGATCTTGGCGTCGCGGATCTTCTGCTTCGCGCGGACGAGGCGCTTCGCCATCGTCGGTTCGGGCACGAGGAACGCGCGGGCGATGTACGGCACTTCGAGTCCACCGAGCAACCGAAGGGTGAGCCCGATCTGCGCGGCGGGGGCGAGCGCCGGGTGGCAACAGGTGAAGATGAGTCGTAGGCGATCGTCGGTCACGTCGTTCATCGCCTCCTTGTCCCCGTGCTCGTCGTCGTGGACGTCCACATCCGCACGGATCAGTGCGAACGCCTGGACGTGCCGATCGTGTCGCGACGACTCTCGACGAAGGCGATCGATCGCACGGTTGCGCGCCGTCGTGGTGATCCAGCCCCCGGGATTCGGAGGGAGCCCTTTGGCCGGCCATCGTCGGGTGGCGACCACGAACGCGTCCTGAACCGCTTCTTCGGCGATGTCGATGTCACCGAAGAGGCGGATCAGGGTGGCGATCACTCGGCCGGACTCCTCACGGAAGACCCGTTCGAGCTCGGCATGGTCGACCGGTGGCACGGCGCGCTCGCGCTGGTTCAGGCTTCCGTGTCTTCCTGGAACGGGCGCACCTCGACCGGACCCATGCAGGCTGCGGATCCCTTCGCGGCCCAGTCGAGAGCCTCGTCGAGGTCGGCCGCGGTGATGATCCAGAAGCCGCCGAGGTGTTCCTTCGTTTCGGCGAACGGGCCGTCGGTGACGACGACCTCGCCCCCGTTGGCGTTGACGAGCGTGGCGATCTCGGGCGGATGGAGACCACCGGCGAACACCCAGGCTCCGGCGTCCTTGACCTGTTCGTTGAACCGGTCGACTTGCTGGAACGCCTTCTGCATGTCGGTTTCGGAGGGTTGGGGGAACCGGGGGCTGTGGTGGACGGAGAGCAGGTAGATCGGCATCGCGTCTGATCCTTCCTTGTTCGGCGGGCCCGATGCCCGCTTCCAACCTTTGCTACGAACGGGCTTGGTCCCAGAGGACAGCGTTCACGGAATTTCCGTCACGGACCGGCGTAGCCTCCGGTCCGTGGGGGACGCCAGCCGCGATCGGGCCGTTGACGACGCAACCGCGGCCACGGACGATGACCCGCTTCGCGCGCAGCTCCTCGACGCCGCCGCACAGGTCTTCGCGTCGAAGGGCTACGACGGCACGAAGATCATGGACATCGTCAAAGCCGCCGGCCTGTCGAGCGGGGCGGTCTACGGCCGGTTCGCGTCGAAGGACGAACTGCTCATGGAAGCGGTCCTTCGGCAGGTCGAGCTGAACACCGTCGCCCGGCGCTTCCACGGTCAGACTGTCGCGCAGGCGCTCGTCGAGGCGAGCCGCGCGGAAGGCGGACTCGACGACGCGGAGGCCATGCAGCTCGAAGCCTTCATCGCGGCCCGGCGTGAACCGAACATCGCCGCCGCCATCAGCGAGAATCGTGCGCGCTGGCGAACGACGATCATCGAGCAGCTGATCCAGCGAGCGATCGAAGAGGGATCCGCGAGTGCGGATGCGGACTTCGATTCCATCATCTTCTTCCTCGAGTCACTGCAGCTCGGACTGCTCGTGCAGCGGGGGGCCGGACAGGCCGCGCCCGACCCTGACGCTTGGCGCCGCTTCCTCGACGGCTTGCTGCGATCGTCGGCGCGTCGGCGGACGAAGTCAGGCTGAGTTTCCGGGGGCCGCGGTGTCGGCCAGGTAGGACGACTGGATCGCGTCGACGCGGTGGCGCAGATCCTCTGCCGTCCCCGTTATCGCGATGCGACCGTGCTCCATGACGTAGACGCGGTCGGCGATGTTCATCGCCTTGTGGACGTGTTGCTCGACGAGCAGCACGCCCGTGCCTTGATCAGCGGCCGTTCGCAGCGCGGCGAACAACCGGTCGATGATGAGCGGCGCGAGTCCCATGGAGAGCTCGTCCGCCAGCACGACCGCAGGACGGCGCGACAGCGCGAGTCCGAGCGCGAGCATTTGCTGTTGCCCGCCGGAAAGCAACGCGACACGCCGGTCGAGATGCGCCTCGAGCTCGGGGAACAGTTCGACGACCGATTCGCGTGTGGTGCGGAACACGCGGAGGTTCTCCGCGACCGTCAGGCGAGTGAAGACGGCGCGGGCGTCGGTGACGAGCGCGAGCCCGGCGCGGGCGCGCTGGTGCAGTGACGCGTTGCCGTCGAGGCCGAGGCAGTTCACCGTCCCGCCGAGGGGCGTGAGATCGCCCGCCAGGGTGAGCAGTGTCGTGGTCTTGCCGGTGCCGTTCGGTCCGAGCAGCGCGACGACCTCGCCTTCACGGATCTCGAGATCGACGTCGCGAACGACCGTCACCTTGCCGTAGCCGGCAGTGAGTCCTTTCGCCTCGAGCAGGGCAGTCACGAAGTCCCCATCTCGACCGCGCTCGGCCGTGGGGCCGGAGCTGCTTCGATCGGATCACCGAGGTAGGCCTTCACCACCACTTCATCGGCCTGGATCTCGTGCGGCGTGCCGTCGGCGATCTTGCGGCCGAAGTCGAGGGCGACGATGCGATCGCAGGTGTTGAGGATCAACGCCATGTCGTGCTCGATGATGACGACCGCGACCCCGTGCCGGTCGGCGAAGTGCCGGATGAGCGTGGCCAGCTCGCGGCTCTCGTCCTTGTCGAGACCTGCGCCCGGCTCGTCGAACAACACGACACCAGGCTGGGCGACGATCGTGCGGGCGATGCCGACCAACTTGATGACGCCGTGGGGCAGCGTCGTGGGACGTTCGTCGAGCACGTCGCGAAGACCGAGATCGTCCACGACCGATTCGGCGAACGGGGACAGCGACACGCGCCTGCGCCACACGAGGTCGCGCACGTAATGCAGTAAGGATCGGTCGTCCTCTGCGACGAGCAGGTTGTCGCGCACGGTCAGCTCTTCGAACAGCTCGACCCCTTGCCAGGAACGCGCGATGCCGGCACGGGCTCGTCGTTCGGGTCGCCAGCTCGACACGTCGACACCGTCGAGCAGGACGCGACCCTGCTGCTGGCGGGTGAAGCCGGTGATCACGTCGAGCACGGTCGTCTTGCCCGCGCCGTTCGGGCCGATCAGCCCGATCACCTCACCGGGGACGACCTTGAAGGACACGTCGTCGACCGCGGTCACTCCGCCGAACCGCACCAGCAGGTCCTGCACCTCGAGCTCGCGTCCCGTCGAGGTGATCTCGAGCGCTTCGCTGGGCCCAACCGCGGCGGCGGGTTGGCGCTGCCGGACGAAGCGGGTTCCCATGCTCGCCCACATCGAAGCGACGCCGTCCGGGGCACGCCGCAGCAGCTGGACCACGCCGATCGCACTGAAGATGGCGATCCACGCGGCGACGTTGTCGAGGTTCGGCAGCAGATCGTTGGTGAGCCGTGTCGCGACGGCGCCGGGCGCCGCGCTGGCGCCGAGCACGACCCCGGAGATCCATCCCAGACCGCCGATGACGGCGTACTGCACGAGCAGGATCGAACCGAACACGTCGAACGAGCTGAACTGCACGTTCGTCTCGCGGAACGCCAGGAGAATGCCGCCGATCGCGGCAATGCCGGCCCCGACGGCGAATGCGTACAGCTTGACGCCCACCACGTTGATGCCGAGCGCGGCGGCGGCGCGCTCGTTGCTGCGGACCGCGATCATCTGCCGTCCGGTCGAGCCGACGCGCAGGTTCGCCACGATCAGCGACACCACGAGCAGCGCGATGAGCATCAGCGCGGCGTACCGCTGTGGGTGAGCGAACGGATCGAGCTTGTAGCCGAAGATCTCGGGGCTCTTGACGACGATGCCTTCGAACCCGCCGGTCAATGACGCGTTCTGGAAGATCAACGCGCTGAACACCAGTGACAGCGCGAGGGTCACGATCGCCAACGTGACGCCGCGCGTGCGGATGGCCGGTAATGCGACGAGGACGCCGACCACCACGGCGACGACCACACCGATCACGAGTGCGACGGGGAAGGGAACGTTCCAACTGTTGGCGGCGCGCGCCGCGGCCCACGCGCCGAATCCCGCGAGCGCGTACTGGCACAACGAGAGCTGTCCGGCGTAGCCCGACACGACCACGACCGAGGCGATGATGATGCCGATCCCGAAGGTGACGATCAACGCGTCGGCGTAGCTCGGGACGCCGATGATCAGACCGATGCCGCCGATGAGCGCGATCGCGAACGGCACGCGGGACAGCCGCCCGCTGCCGGGCAGCGGAAGGCGGGCCGCGGTCTCCCCTCGGGACGGTCGCATCCTTCCGGAGAACACAGTGACCGCCAGGATGATGATGAGCGGTACGGCTTCCGTGAGACCGGTGAGGGACGGGACGCTCACCCTGAATGCGTGCGCGAGATCCGGTTGGAACAGTGAGATCTCGCTCTGGATGACGCCGATCGCCAGCGCGGCCACGACCGTGAGAGCGAACGACGAGAACCGTCCGACGAGAGCGGCCGCGAGTGCGGGCAGGACGGCGATCGACAGCACCGTCGCGTTCAGTCCGATGATCGGTGCAAGGAGGATCGCGGCGAGGGCCGAGAGGAATCCGGCGATCACGTAGTTGACGAATTCGATCCGTCCCGGTGCCCATCGAGCGATCGCCGCCACGCGCCGGTTCTCGGAGACGGCGGACGTCGCGAGCCCGAACAACGTGCCGCTGTAGATGCCACGCAGCAGGACGGCGAGGACCAACGCCAGGCCGATCAGGATCAGACGGTCCTGGTTGATGCGAAGGTCGCCGGTGAGCACGATCGACCGGTCGGGCAGCAACGATGTCGGCGCGGTCAGCTGGTTGGTCCACACGACGAGCATGAAGCTCTGCGCCGCGCTGAGCAGCGCGAGTGTCGCGATCAACCTCGCGAGCAGCGACGTGTTGCGCAGCAACGCCATGACGGCGTAGGTGAACATGCCGAGCGCGACGCCGACACCCAAGCCGGCGGCGAGCGCCAGTCCGGCCGGCCAGTCGTGATCGTCACGCAACGTGTAGCAGACGAACGCGCCGATGGCGCCGAGCGCCGCGGCCGAGAAGTTGAGTACGCCCGAGACCCGGTAGACGATGACGATCGACAGCGCGACGAGCGCGGTCAGTGCACCTGTCGCCATACCGAGAAGGACGAACCTCAGCGTCGTCTGGCTGAGGAACTCGGTTGCGATCAGCACGTCACTTCTCGAGGGTGAACGGCTTCGTCGCGTCCACGAAGTCCGACTTGCGGACGTACTTGCCGTTCTCGACTCTCACGACCATCGCGTCCCGGGTGTAAAGCCGGAAGCTCGACAGCGATGAGATGTCGGGGAACGCATTGGCCGTGAAGTCGAACGGCGCGATCTCGGGCCGGTTGATCGGCCCGGCCTTCGCCATGGCATCGACGATCGTCGTCGAGTTCAAGTTGGCGATCTGGTCCGGCGGAAGCTTCTTGAGGATGTCGACGAGCGTGTGCACGTTCGCCCACGCGCCGGTGCTCGCAGGGCTGAGCTGGTCGCCGTTCGAGGGGAACCCGGCGTCCTTGAGCTCTTTCAGCATCTGCTGGATGCCGGGATTCTGCGAGTCCGACGGCGGTGCTTGCTGCGTGAGGAGATAGACGCCGTCGGCCTTGCTGCCGAGCTGCTGCAGGACCTCGGGTGGCATCAGCGTGACGGCCGTGAAGATGGGGATGTCGTGCGCGGTGATGTTCTCGTCGGCGAGCGCGTTGAAGAACGGCACCATCTGCGTGGTGAGGATCAGGCCGAGCCCGCCCGGCTTGCGCTCGGCGATCTGTGCGGCGACGGGCGCGAAGTCGGTCGTGTCGGGCGGGATGAACAACGTGTCGAGCTGGAGGCCGAGGCCTTTCGCAACGTCTTGTGACGTCTGCACGAACGCCCGCGTGGCCGCCGTGTCGATGGAGACCATGAGCGCCTCCTTCACGCCGGCGGCGTTCGCGGTCGCCGCGCCGCCGACGACCAAGGTCAACGGCGAGCTGATCGGGAACGAGCGCGGATCGGTCAGGTCGAAGACGCTGCCCCCGGCCGTGAGCACGCCAGGCAGGTTCGCCGCGCTCGTGCCGCCGTCGAACGTTCCACTCGATCCGAAGAGCGCGACCGTGCCGTCGTCATGGGCCGTGCGACCGCACGTGGTTGCTTCGTTCGGATCGGACTTGTCGTCACATGTCGTGACCTGGATGGGACGGCCGAGCGCGCACTCGCTGTTGACCGCACGCAATGCCGCTTGCTGACCGTGCTGCGCCTCGGCTGTCAGGCTCGGGTACGACAGCGGACCGGTGAGCGAGGCGATCCCCGTGAGCTTCAACGGCGCACCGGTGCACGCCGGGTTGGACGACGCCGGCGCCGTGCCGCCGTTCGCACTGTCTTTCTTGTCCGAGCAGCCGGCGGCGATGATGATGACGGCGGCGAGAACCGCGACGGCAGGCGTGCGGAACCGGTGACGAGCTGACATTTTCCCCCCTCGTTGAGCGACGGAGCCGCATGCGGCCGGCCGTCGGGAAGAAACTTTATTCATACGCTCCGGGTGGTCGCGCATCGCGGGAGTTCACGCTGGTGCGGTCGCGCATCCGATGCGGGAGTCGGCCATGCCGTAGTACAGGCGCCACGTGGCTTCGAACAGGACGAGCCCTTGTGCGAAGCACACGTTGGCGACCTGGCCAGAGACCTCGTCGTCGGTGTCCGCTCGCAGGAACGGTTGCGCGGCGCGGGCGACGCATGTCGCCGGATCGACCGGGTCGAACAGCGCCTGGCCCGGTTGGTAGGAGAGCGGTGCGAGGGACGGATCGCCACCGTCCCAGTGGTTGGCGCCGTTGTAGAGCAGGACGATGCCGTGCTCGGTGAGCAACGCGGGTGGGCCGGGCTCGACCAGCAACGAGTCGAAGCGGTGTCGCCGAGGGAACAGGAGCGGCCGCAGCATCTGCTGGCCGGCGACTCGGTGGACCTTCCAGCCGTCGTCGTAGGTGAGGTAGCGATCGCCGGTCGCATCGAACGACAACGGCGTCCAGCGCACGAGGTCGTCGGATGTCGCCGCGAAGCAAGATCCTTCGCCCCAGTACATCCAGAACCGGTCATCGATTCTCGCCGCGACGAGCCGTCCGTCGCGCACCTCGGTGACGATCGCACCGCTCTTCGACGACCGCCGCGCATACGACGTGCCGGCGAAGGCGGGGCCGTGCTTCGTCCACGCCCGCAAGTCGTCCGAGGTGGCCACCATCAGCGTGCCGCTCTTGCCGTCGAAGCCGGTGTAGGTGCACACGAACGTGCCGTCAGGACGTTCCACGACGCGCGGGTCTTCGCACCCCGCGGCGCCTTCCCACGCGTCGAACGTGCCGCCGTCAGGCGCGATGACGGGCACGGGCTCGACGTGGAAGGTCACGCCGTCGGCGCTGACGGCGATGCCGATTCGGGACGTGCCCGCGTAGCGGCCGACTGCGTCTTCGCCGCGCACGAGCAGGTGGACCTTCGAATCGTGGACGATCGCGCCGGGGTTGAACAGCTCCTTGCTGGCCCACGCGAGTCCGGGATCCCGTTCGAGCAGCGGTCGCTCGAGCCGGGTGAACGGCCCGAGTTGCCAGTCCTCGGTCACGCCTCGCTCATGTCGGGCTCATGCGAACCCGGCAATGGGATGTGGCTCGTACGGCTCTTCGAGGCGGGCGACCTCGTCTGGCGTGAGGTCGAGGTCGACCGCAGCCGCGGCGTCGTCGAGGTGCTCGAGCTTGGTGGCGCCGATGATCGGCGCGGTGACGACGGGCTTGGCGTAGTGCCAGGCGAGCGCGACCTGCGCTCGTGACACGCCGCGCTCGGCCGCGATTTCGGCGACGCGCTTCGCGATCACGCGATCGGATGCCGACGTGTCGTAGAGCGACTGTCCGAATGCGTCGGTCTCCGAGCGGACGGTGGACTCGTCCCAGTCGCGGGTGAGCTTGCCGCGCGCCAGAGGACTCCACGGCAGTACACCGATGCCTTGATCGACGCACAGCGGCAGCATCTCGCGTTCTTCCTCGCGGTTGAGAAGGTTGTAGTGATCCTGCATGGACACGAAGCGCGTCCACCCGTGCTGGTCCGCGAGGAACAGCGCCTTCGTGAACTGCCACGCGTACATCGAGGACGCGCCGATGTAGCGCGCCTTGCCCGCCTTCACGACGTCGTGCAACGCTTCGAGGGTCTCTTCGATGGGTGTCTTCGGATCCCAGCGATGGATCTGGTACAGGTCGACGTAGTCGGTGCCGAGCCGGCGGAGGCTGTGATCGATCTCGGTCATGATCGCCTTGCGCGAAAGTCCGCCGCCGTTCGCGCCGTCGCGCATCCGGCCATGGACCTTCGTGGCAATGACCACTTCGTCGCGCGTCGCCAGGTCCGCCAGCGCGCGACCGACGATCTCCTCACTCGAGCCGAGCGAGTACACGTTCGCGGTGTCGAAGAAGTTGATCCCGAGCCCGAGCGCGCGGGCGATGAAAGGCCGGCTCCCCTCTTCGTCGAGCGACCACGGATGGTTGCCCCGTCCCGGCTCGCCATAGCTCATGCACCCGAGACACACCCGCGAAACGGTCAGCCCCGTCCGCCCGAGCTTGACGTACTTCATATCGTCCCTCCTCTGCCTGCGCCCCGCCTCCCATCCTGCGCCGCGAGAAGTGTGTGCGCCAGCCGACGTCACGGGTCGTTCGGCTCAACCACCTCGCCACGGGGGGTGCCGGGGGGGTCAGATGATCGGGGGGACGATCGCCTCGATCAGGCTCGGGCCGGGTTCGGCCAGCGAGCGCTCCAGTTGGCTGGTGAAGTCTTCGGCGGTTTCGGCCCGTGACGCGGGAACGCCGAGTCCTTGCGCGATCGCGACGAAGTCGATGTCGGGGCGATGGAGGTCGAGCATCTCCTTCGCCTTGGGCCCGGGCTCGGCGCCGACTCGATTCAGCTCCATGTTGAGCACCGAGTACGACCGGTTGTTGTAGAGGATGGTGGTGACGTCGAGCCCTTCGCGGCCCTGAGTCCACAGGGACTGGATCGTGTAGAGCGCGCTCCCGTCGGCCTGGAGCGCGAGCACGCGGCGGTCGGGTTCGGCGACCGCGGCGCCGGTGGCGACCGGAAGGCCCTGCCCGATGGCGCCGCCGGTGAGGCAGAGCCACGAGTGGCGCTGTGCGTTGACAGTCGCGCCCGGGTTCGACAGCCCGGAGGTCTGCGCTTCGTCCGACACGATCGCGCCCTCGGGGAGGAGTGCGCCGACGGCCGCGGCCACGGTGTCGACGGTCAACGCGCCGGTCGGACGCTCTGGCCGCGGCCCGGGCGTTGCGACTGCGGCTTCGGGCGCGCCGAGCGCGTCGGCCAGCGCTTCGAGCGCGGCGGCGGCGTCTTCGTCGTCCATCGCGAGCGTGGTCACCTCACAACCCTCGGGAACGAGGTAGCTCGCCTTGCCCGGATAGGCGAAGAACGACACCGGCGCCTTGCTGTCCACGATCACGAGGTGGCGGAACGGCTCGAGTTGCATCGCCGCGAACTCGGCCAGGTACGCGAGCCGCGTCGGCTCGGGAAGGCCGCCGCCGCGCTCGATTCGAGTGGGAAACGTCTCGGCCAGCAGCCGAGCGCCACTCGCCTCGGCCACGCGCTGTGCGGCAAGCAGTGCACGTTCGCCGAGTGCGGATCCGCCGAGGAACAGCGCGGCCGGCTCGCCGGAGCGCAGCACCTTGGCCACGAGATCGACCGTGGCCGGGTCGACGGTCCGCCGCTCCGCCGGCAGGACCGGCGCCGCGGGCGAGCCGCCGTCGGACCACGACGTGTCGGCCGGCAGGATCAGCGTGGCGATCTGGCCGGGCGGCCCGAGCGCCGCGGCGACGGCCTCCGCGGCATCCGACGACACGCGCGCCGTCGAGTCGGATCGCCGGATCCACGACGAGACGTTGCGGGCGACCGTCTCGATGTCGGACTCGAGTTGCGCGTCGTACTGCTTGTGGTACGTCGCATGGTCGCCGACGATGTTGACGATCGGGACCTTGCCCTTGCGCGCGTTGTGCAAGTTGGCGAGACCGTTGCCGAGCCCCGGGCCGAGATGCAGGAGCACCGCGGCGGGACGTTCTCTCATGCCGCGCGTACCCGTCTGCTGCGCCGGTGGCGACGCCCTCGAACAGTCCGAGGACGCCGCGCATCTCGGGGACGAGATCGAGCGCGGCGACGAAGTGCATCTCGGAGGTACCGGGATTCATGAAGCACGTGTCGACACCGCCGGCGACGAGCGTGCGGATGAGCGCCTCGGCTCCGTTCACGTTGCGTCCTCCATGTCGAAGATCTTCCCGGGATTCAGGATCCCGTCCGGGTCGAACGCCTGCTTGATCCGACGCATCAACGCGATCTTCGTCGGATCCTCCAGCGCGAGGAAGTACGGCTTCTTCGTCGTCCCGATCCCGTGCTCGCCCGAGATCACCCCGCCCAGCTCGATGCCCGCGGCGAACAGATCGAGCAACAGCTGCTTGCGCGCCACGGCGTCGCGCTGGAACACCGCGAGGTGCACGTTGCCGTCACCCGCGTGCCCGCAACCGGCGATCCAGGCGCCATTTGCGTCACCGATGGCCCGCGCCTTCGCCATGAACTCGGGAATCGTGCGCCGCGGGACGGCGATGTCGACGATGTCGTCGGCGCCGTTCGACTTGGCCAGCCAGAACGCCTTCTCGCGCGCTTCGATCAGCTGCGCGGCCGCACTCGGTGGGAGCACGTACACATCCGTCGCGCCCAGCGACGCGAGCAACGTCGCGATCGCCTCGACGTCCTCGTCCAGCCGGTCGGCGTGGTCGCTCTCCATCCGCACGACGAGATAGGCGAGCGCGGACGCCTGGACGTCTTCGGGGATCCCGAGCTCGAGGTCGTACTCATTGCGGATCGCCGACATCGTGAGGATGTCGATGTACTCGAGGATGGACGGTGCGAGACCGCTGGTGATCACCTTCGGCACCGCTGACGCGACGTCATCGAGCGTCGGGAACGGCGCGAGGACGGTGGCACTGTGCGCGGCGCGCGGCACGAGCTTCAGCGTCGCCTCGGTGACGAGTCCGAGGGTCCCTTCCGATCCGACGACGAGCTGCGTGAGGTCGTAACCCGATGACGCCTTGACGATGCGCCCACCGGTGCGGATCACCTCGCCCGTCGCGAGCACGAGCTCGAGGCCCAGCACGTGGTGTCGCGTCACGCCGTGCTTGACGGCCTGCATCCCGCCGGCGTTCGTCGCGATGTTGCCGCCGATGGTGGCGCTGTACTCGCCCGGGTACACGGGATACGCGAGTCCGACTGTCGCGAGCGCGGCATCGAGTTGGTCGAGTTGGATCCCCGGTTGGACGACGGCGAGGTGCGTCTCCTCGTCGATCTCGAGGATCTTGTTCATGCGCTGGAACGAGACGACGACGCCGCCTTCGACCGGCGTGCACGCGCCCGACAAGCCGGACCCGGTGCCTCTCGCGGTCACGGGCACTCGTTGCTCGGAGCACGTCCGCAACACCGCCGCCACTTGTGCGGTGGACTCGGGCGTGACGACCGCACACGGACGAACCGGTTCGCCACCGAGTGCCTCGTCGTGCGACTCGTCGTCGATGGTTTCGGCGTCGGTGCGGACGTTGCCGGGGCCGACGTGAGCGATCAGCAGGTCGACGAGCACGCGGGACATCATGTCCCCTCAGGTCGGCAGCGCGCCGACGATCCGCTCGTAGTTCACGGGATCGGTCGCGCCTTCGGTGCACAGGAGGAGCACCGACCCGTCGCGCAGGTCGACGCCCGAGGCAGTCAGCGCGCGCAGACCGGCGAGGCCCGCAGCGCCGGTCTCGCCTGCGACCATGCCGACCGACGCGAAGTCCCGCATGGCGTCCTCCGCGGCAGCGTCGTCGACGGCCACGAACCAGTCGGTGCCACGGTGGATGCTCGGCCACGCGACGACGGACACGGTGCCGCAGTTCATGCCCGCCATGATCGAACGGTGTGGGCCGGGCACGCGGACGGGCCGGCCGACCTCGGCCGATCGGAGTCCGCAGTCCGCGTCGGATGGCTCGACAACGATCACCGTCGACGACGCCGCGAGGTGATTGGCGGTTGCCGCCGCCAGCGCGCCGACACCCATCTGGACGACCACCGCGTCGGGCGGGCGCCCGGCGAGTTGCTCGTCGAGCTCGTCGAAGATGGTGCTGTAACCCTCGATCACCCACGCTGGGACCTCGCGGTAGCCGTCCCATGACGTGTCGGAGACGACGAGCACCGTCTCCGATGCCAGCGTCGCGCTCGCCTCGACCGCGTCGTCGTACGTGCCGTCGATCACGTCGACGACCGCGCCTTCGGACTCGATGCCGTCGACGCGCGCCGCTGCCGTTCCCGCCGGGACGAGGATGCGAGCGCGGTAGCCGAGCCAGCGCGCCATGCGCGCAACGGCGCGCCCGTGATTGCCGTCGGTCGCCGCGACCAACGTCAGCGGACCGATCGGCGACAGCGCGTCACGCAGTTCGTCGACGGTACGCCACGCCGGTTCGCCGCCGAGTCGAGCGCACAGGAGCCGGTACGTAGCCCAGGACGCGCCGAGGATCTTGAACGAAGGAAGGCCGAGGCGACGCGACTCGTCCTTGATCACGAGCTGCCTCACACCCACGTCCGCGGCCAGCGACGGCGCATCGACGACGCGCGTCGTTTCGTAGCCCGGTAGCCGGCGGTGGAACGAACGAGTGTCGACCCTTGCGCCCCCGGATCGTGCGGCACCGTCACCGCGCACTCGCGCCCCGTTGGCGTGGACGAGCGTCATGCCGCGTGCGGCACCGTCACGACGAAGGACGGCTCGCAGCGCGTGCGGCGGCGTGCACTGACACGCCGAGCAACCCGATCACGCCCACCGGCAACAGCCACCAGATACCAGGATGCTTGCCGGCGACGGCATACGTGACGAGCAGGAGGATCGCGGTGCCGACCGCCAGCCGCCAGTCGTCGCCAACGATGAAGTCGTACCAGAATCGGAAGAAGCCGGTGACGTACTTCATGCGGCTGCGCTCCGGGTGGCGATCGGTTCATGCAGGCGCACACTGCGAACCAGCGCAAAGCTCGCGAGCAGCACGAGCGGCAGAAGCCACAACAAGGCGAAATCGTTGCCCGGCCACGCGACGCCGGCGCCCTCGCCTGACCAGAACATCCCGAACGTCGTCAGCATCACGCCGACCGCGAACTTCATCGTGTTCTCGGGCACGGCGCTCAGTGGTCGGTGCAACTTGAGCCCGGCGATGAGGACGACGACGGCGGCCACGGCTGCGCCCAGCGCCGCGAGTCCGACGTTGTGTTGCGCACTTCCGAACGTCACGACGATGAACGCGACCTCGAGTCCTTCGAGGAACACGCCCTTGAACGCCACGGTGAACGAGTACCAGTCGACGCCGTTGGACGTCGCGGCCGCGTGTTCTGCCGCTTCGCGCTCCTCTTCGAAGATCTCGTCTTCGTCGTGCAACGCTTTCAGTCCGCTCGCTCGCAGGATCGCCTTGCGCAACCACTGCAATCCGAACACCAGCAGGAGCGCACCGACGACGAGCCGCAGTGTGTCGATCGGGATCGAGCTGATCGCCGGACCGAGCGCGGCAACGACGACCGCGAGCGCCACGAGTGCACCCCCGGCGCCGAGCAGCGTCGATCGCCAGCCGCGCGTGACGCCGACGGCGAGCACGATGGTCAACGCTTCGACCATCTCGACCGTGCAGGCGAGGAACGACGCCGCGACGAGCAGGACGGAGGACATCAGCTCCCGCCGTGCCTGCTGTAGCATGCGCTTCGAGTGAAGCGAGACATGTAATGAACACTACAGCCCCGCTGGCGGCCCGTCTAGACCGGCTGACGAGCCCTGCGGAACGAGCGGTCGCAGAGTTCCTGGTCTCCTCCGGCGCCCGGGCCGCGGCGATGTCCGCCCAACAGATCGCGGACGCCGCGGGAACGAGCGACGCCACCGTGGTGCGGACCGCGAAGTCGCTCGGCTACGAGAACCTCCGCGAGCTCCGTCAGGCGATCGTCGACGACCCCGCGGAGGTGGACCTCCCGGCGCGCCTCCGAGCGACGCTCGCCACGACCTCGGCGACGCACGACTTCCTGAGCGACGCGGTCGAGCGCCAGCTCGGCGCGCTCGACGCGCTCGTTCGGCGCGTCTCGCCGGAGGACTTCGAGCGCGCGACCCGCACGCTGGCCACGGCATCTCGCTTGTGGTGGAGCGCGATCGGCCCGAGTGCCTTCCTCGCGAGCTACGCGGCCTTTCTCTGCCGCCGCCTCGGCACCCCGGCGGGCACGCTCATCCATGCCGGACCGGATCACGCAGACGAGCTGCTCGACGTGGGTCGTCGCGACGCGGTGATCGTGCTCGCGTACGGACGCATCCACGCGCACGTGCGGGTCCTGCTCGACCATGCGGCCGCTGTGGGCGCGCCGGTCGTCCTCATCACCGAGACCGCGACGCCGCGAGCGCCCGGAACGGTGACGGTCCAGCTCAACGCCGGCCGGGGTGCGCCGGGTCTGTTCGCGACCCACGGCGCCACCATCGTGCTCATCGAATCGCTCGTGCTCGCCATCGCGGCGCAGCATCCCCGGCGGTCCACCGCCAGTCTCGAGACGCTCAACGAGCTGCGTCGGGAGCTCGCCGGGAAGCGAGTCGACGTCGATCCTTAGCTTGTTGTCGCGCCCGGATGTGCTTTTGGTGCTCTGCCCGGGACTTCAGCCCGAGCCGGGAACGACGATGCCTGCTTCGTACGCCAGCATCACGAGCTGCGCGCGATCGCGGGCGTCGAGCTTCGACAGCAACCTGCTCACGTGCGTCTTCGCGGTGGCGTGCGACATGAAGAGCGACGAGGCGATCTCGGCGTTCGAGAGCCCGTGGGCGACGGCGACCAGCACCTCCCGCTCCCGTTCGGTCAGCGTGTCCAGGCCTGGGTGGGGCTCGGGCGAGCCGTTCGAAGGGTGTTGCACGAACTGCTCGATCAACCGGCGGGTCACCTTCGGCGCCAGGAGCGCCTCGCCGTTCGCGACGACCCGCACCGCCGCGAGGAGGTCATCGGGCAGCGTGTCCTTGAGGAGGAAGCCGCTCGCGCCCGCGTGCAACGCGTCGAACACGTACTCGTCGAGATCGAACGTGGTGAGGATCAGGACGCGAGTGGACGACGTCGCCTCGTCGTTGGTGATGCGACGAGTGGCCTCGAGCCCGTCCATCTCCGGCATGCGGATGTCCATCAACAGAACGTCGGGCCGAGCCCGTTCGGCCAGCGCGACGGCTTCCCGCCCGTCAGCCGCCTCCCCGACGACATCGATGTCCTCGGCGCTGCGTAGCAGCACCGCGAAGCCGCTGCGGACGAGCGCTTGATCGTCGGCGACCGCGACCCGGATCATGCCGGCGCTCGATACGGCAACCGCGCGGACACGCGAAAGCCGCCGCCGGTGCGAGGAGCCGCCTCGAACGCACCGCCGTAGACGGCGACGCGCTCGCGCATGCCGATCAGTCCGTGACCGCCATCCGTGGCACCTCCGTTGATGCCGCGCCCGTCATCGTCGATCTGCAACTGCAACGCGCCGTCCTCGTAGTCGACGACCACGGTGGCATGAGCACGGCCGGCGTGCTTCAGCACGTTGGTGAGCGCTTCCTGGACGATTCGGTACGCGGTGAACTCCACACCGGGTGGGACCTCTCGGTACTCGCCTTCGGTGCGCACGTCGACCTCGACCCCGGCATCGCGGACATCGCGCACCAGTCGGTCGAGATCGGCCAGTCCGGGCGCCGGCGCGTAGGACGGGTCACCGTCTTCGCGAAGGACACCGAGCATGCTCCTGATCTCGGCCAGCGCCGATCGGCTCGTGCGCGAGATCGCATCGAGTGACCGCCGCGCCTCTTCGGGATCGGTGTCGATGACGTGCGCGCCGACGCCTGCTTGCACCGCGATGACCCCCATCGAGTGCGCGACGACGTCGTGCAGGTCCTGCGCGATTCGAAGCCGCTCCTCCGCCACCGCGCGACGTGCATCTTCTTCTCGTTCCTGTTCGAGATCGCGTGCGCGCTGCTCGAGTTGCTCGCTGTACAGGCGACGGTTGCGCATCGTCGAACCGAAGAGATACGCGGCCGCGAAGACGACGAACTGGAAGACCACATCCGCGTTGTTCGCGCCCGGGATGCCTGCGATGGCCACGATGCACAGACCGAGTGCGATGGCGGCGACGGCGATGACTCGATCCCTCAGGTCGCACCACGCGGCCACGGAGTACACCCCGACGAGCAACACATAGGGTGCTGCGCCCGTTTGGTACTGCCGGGCCGTGAGCACGACGACGCTGACCTCGCTCACCAGCAACACCGCGAGAGGGGCGTGGCGCCGGAAGTAGTACGGCACCGCGGTGCCGAAGCACAGGAGCACGGAGAATGCGTCGGCGTCGCGGTAGTCACCACCGGCGCTGCCGCTCGCCGCGAAGTGGCCGACGAGCACGAGCAGCAGGAAGGTCGTCGCGAGGAGCGCGTCGAGGTACCACAGGTTCGTCCGGCGCAGCCGGGTCGCGACCTGTTTCAACGACGTCGTCGAGCGTTGCTCCACCGGCTCAACGTAGTGATGTGGCTCCGAGCGCGCATCGGCCTCGGGATGGCTCTCGCATACATCCCGAGATGTACGCGCCGTCTCTGCCTGACCGTGTGCAAGCGCCTCGAGGTCGACGGCACAACCGTCCTCGGGCCGATGCCCTCGCCGGCATCGAAGCGCATGGTTGCGACATGACCAGCACACTCAACCGTCATCACGTCCGGCACGAGATGGACTCGTATGGCTGCGCCGTAGCGGCACGCACCAGCCACGCGACCAAGGTCTACGGCACGGGCGAAGCCGAAGTCCGAGCGCTCGACGCCGTCACTGTCGAGTTCCCGGCGTCACGATTCACCGCGATCATGGGACCGTCCGGTTCCGGCAAGTCGACGTTGTTGCACGCGCTCGGCGGACTCGACCGGCTCACGAGTGGCTCCGTCTGGATCGGCGATGTCGATGTCAGCACGCTGAAGGAGCGCAAGCTCACGAAGCTCCGCCGCGACCGCATCGGGTTCATCTTCCAGTCGTTCAATCTGCTGCCGACGCTGACCGCGGCCGAGAACATCGTGCTGCCGATGCGGCTCGCCGGTCGGAAGCCGAATGCCGCCTGGCTCGAACACGTCATCGCGACCGTCGGCCTCGAGCACCGGTTGCGTCATCGTCCATCCGAGCTCTCCGGTGGGCAGCAACAGCGCGTCGCGGTGGCACGCGCCCTCGCCAGCCGGCCGCAGATCATCTTCGCCGACGAGCCGACCGGCAACCTCGACTCCCGCACCGGCGCCGAGATCCTGTCGTTCATGCGCCAGGCCGTGCGCGAGCTCGGCCAGACCATCGTCATGGTCACCCACGATCCGGTCGCTGCTTCATACGCGGATCGCGCGGTGTTCTTCGCCGACGGCCGCGTCGTCGACGACATCGACAACCCGTCCTCGGACGACGTCTTCAACCGCATCCGCACCTTGGGAGCGTGATTCAGATGCTGTCAGTCACCATCAAGTCCCTTCGCGCCAACAAGGCGCGCTTCGTCCTGACCAGCGTGGCCGTCCTGCTCGGCGTCGCCTTCATGGCCGGCACCTTCGTCCTGACCGACACGATCAAGCAGTCCTACGACCAAGTCACCTCCAACGTGTACCGCTCGACCGACGCGGTGGTGCGATCTGCACGCGAGACCGATGCGGCCGATGTCGCGGGTGTGAAGACCCGGGGCACGATCAGCGCGTCGATGCTCACCGTGGTGCGAGCCGTCCCCGGCGTGCAGGAGGCGCAGCCGCAGCAACAGGGCATCGCCGTCATCGTCGGACACGACGGCGCGCTGCTCGACACCAACCGCGACCGTTCGACGCCGGTGGCATTCGCGTGGCAGGACTCGGCGGCTCTGAACCCGATGACGCTGGTCTCCGGCCATGCGCCGAGCGCGGCGGATGACGTCGTGATCGACCGCGCGTCCGCGGAGAAGGGCCACTTCGTGGTCGGCGAGACCGTGCGCGTCGTCGGTCCGTCAGGGTCGGGACAGTTCGTGGTCGCCGGCGTCGCCACGTACGGAGGCAGTGACAGTGCCAACGGTGCTCAGGTCGTGGCGTTCACGCCAGACACCGCGGCGCGGGTATTCGGGACACCGGGCCGGTACTCGGGGATCCAGGTCGTCGCCGCGCCGGGCGTCTCGCAGCAGCAGCTCGTCGCCAACCTCCGGAGCGCGATCGCCGATCCGACCGTCGAGGTCATCACCGGTGCACAAGCCACGGCAGAGGCGCAGAGCGCGGGTGCGGCGTCGCTGCAGTTCGTCGACATGGCACTGGTGACCTTCGCGCTCGTCGCCCTCGTCGTCGGCGCCTTCGTCATCTACAACACCTTCTCCATCACCGTGGCGCATCGCACCAGGGAGACGGCGTTGTTGCGTGCGATCGGCGCCACGCGTCGCCAGGTGATGCGCGCCGTCCGGTTCGAGGCCATCGCCATCGGTCTGTTCGCCTCGGTCGTCGGAACCGCGTGCGGCATCGCACTGGCCGAAGGCCTGCGCTCGCTGCTCTCATCGTTCGGTCTCGAGCTGCCGTCGGGAGCCTTGGTGATCGAGCCGCGCACGATCGTGATCTCCACGGTCGTCGGACTGATCGTGACGTCGGTCGCCGCATGGGCTCCCGCCCGTCGCGCCGCGAGGGTCGCACCGATCGAGTCGTTGCGCGAGAGCTCACTCGAAGTGCCCGCACGCTCGCGGCGGCGCATCGTGCTCGGGTTCGTCACCGTCGTTGCCGGTGTCGCATTCACTGCGCAGGGTTTGTCGGGCGCCGGCGCGGGTGTTGTCAGCATCGGAGCGCTCGCGGTGTTCGCTGGCGTCGTGATGCTCGCGCCGGCCATCGCCCGTGGCTTCGCACAGGTCGCCGGCTGGCCGTTGCGCCGGTTCCGGGGCGCGGCCGGGTCACTGGCTCGCGAGAACGCGATGCGCAACCCGCGCCGTACCGCGGCGACGTCGTCGGCGCTGATGATCGGTGTCGCGCTGGTCGCCTTCATGACTGTCTTCGCCGCGTCGGCGAAGACGTCGATGTCGACATCGGTCGACCGAGCGATGAAGAGCGACTGGATCGTCACCACACAGTTCGGCATGGGTGGACTGAGCCCGGCCGCTGCGCAACGGATCGACGCTCTGCCCGAGACAGGTGCAACTGCCACCCTCCGGCTCTTCGACGTGAAGGTCGCCGATCAGGCGACGTCGGCGTCGGCCGTCGATCCCGTCCGCATCGACCAGAGCGTCGCGCTCGACGTTCGCGACGGACGGGTTGCGGACCTCGGGACGAACGGTGTCGCCGTGCAGGCGGACACCGCGAAGAGCAAGCACCTGCGGATCGGTGACACGGTGCACCTGTTCTTCCCCGAGACCGGCGACCAACAGTTCACGGTTGTCGCGGTGTACGGCACCAAGGATCCGCTCGGCGAGTACATGATCTCGACGCAGGCGTACGACGCCAACGTCGCGATGCACATCGACGACTACATCACGGTGTCGGATGCTCCGGGGTTCTCGCCAGAGCAGACCCGGGCGGCCATCGAGGGCGTGCTGCACGACTTCCCCACCGCACAGCTCATGACCAAGGCAGAGTTCAAGGGATCGATGGCCGCTCGCATCGATCAGATGCTGAACCTCGTCTACGTGTTGCTCGCGATGGCGCTCGTGATCGCGTTGCTCGGCATCGCGAACACGCTGGCCCTGTCGGTGTTCGAACGCAGCCGTGAGTTCGGTCTGCTCCGAGCGATCGGCATGAGCAGGCGCCAAGTGCGATCGACGGTGCGTTGGGAGTCGGTTCTGATCGCGCTGCTCGGCACGGCGCTCGGTTCCGTGATCGGGCTCGGCTTCAGCTGGGCACTGGTGCGAGCGCTCGAGCAGCAAGGGTTCAACACGTTCACCGTGCCGGTGCTGCAACTGGGCGTGATCGTCGCCGGCGCCGCGGTTGCCGCGGTCGCGGCGGCGACCTTGCCGGCCCGGCGAGCGGCCCGGCTCGACCCGCTCCAGGCGATCAGCCGGAACTCGTGATCCGGTGCGGTCAGGGCAGTCGGTCGGACGGGTAGTCCGGATACGAGTCCTTGAAGATCCCGGAGTGCAGCAGCACGACGGCGACCGGCACCTGTCGGTCGCCGTCGTTGATCGTCGTACGGGTCCAGTACGACTCGGTGCGGCGGCTCTCGCTCAACCCGACGACCTCGCTGCGGATCTCGTAGGGCTGTCCCGCGAACACGGGACCGTCGACCAAGCGGATCTCGAGATCGAGGAACAGGCCGAGCGCGGGCGAACGGATGGGCCAACCGACCGGCGTCTTGTGCGCGAGCACGCTGATCATCTCCATGGGCAGCACCGCTCGACCCCACGGCGACTCGGCGCCGCCCTTCTCCGTGTACCAGGGATGCGGCTCGGTGATGCGAGACAACTTGCCGTCGAGTGAGAAGGGATAGAGCGGGCCGTTGCTGCTGCCGTGGTCGACGGACGCGATCCCGGCGTCGCGCTGCATACCGATCTCGAGCTGGTCGATCACGAACAGCTCGCTCGGCGGACGTTGACGAGCGCGCCGCGCATCGAGCTCGGTCTCGCCGTGGTCGGGACCGATCGACACCGTGCCCGACAACACGGTCTCGCCGGTCTTCTTCGTGGCGACGATGCGCGCGCTGCGTTCCGGATCGTCGGTCGTGAGCTGCGCCTGGACCTCTTCGCCTTCGACCACCATCGTCGAGAAGTGGGCGCTGATGCAGCCGCGCTCGAACCACTGGTCGCCGAAGACAAGCGCCGCGAGCGGATCCAACTGACTGAAGTGCGTCGGCGCCTCGATCGGCGCGCCGGCGAGACCGAGCTCGCCCGCGGTCTCTGCGTCGTGGATGCTGCTGTGGCCGCCGTACGCCTGGTCCTCGAGCATCTGCGCCGGCGCGCGGAACGGCCCCGTCAACGTCATCTCTGTGGCGAACCCTGTCACCCGGCCACCGTACTTGCGCCCCTGCGTTCTGGCGTCGGGAACGGCGGATATCCGCCGCATTTGACGCCAGTACGTGTCAGCCGAGCTGGGGGAGGACGCGTTCGGCGAAGAGCTCGAGCTGGCGGCGTTCGTCGGCGACGGGCCAGATGAACACCCGTTGCACCCCTGCCTCGGCGAAGCGTGCGAGCTTGTCGGCGAACGCGCCCGCGGAACCGAGCGGCAGTCGTTCGCGGAGGACGTCTTCGGGACGATGGATCACCGGCGCGACGCGGTCGCGCAGCACGGCGTCCGCCTCTGAAGCATCTTCCGTGATGTAACACCACATCGTCGCGAGCGCGTTCGGAAAGCCGTCGGGCTCGCGGCCCTGGGCTTGCAAGTGGTCGCCCAACTTCAGTCGCGCGACACCGAACTCGGCCGGCGTCGTGTTGTACGCCGACGCCAGCCAACCGTCGGCGAGTCGGGCGACACGACGAAGTCCGGCATCCGATCCCCAGCTCCCGACCCAGATCGGTGGACCGCTCGGCCGCGTCGGTCGAGGCTGCAGGTCGATGCCCTCTGTCGAGTAGAAGCGTCCCACGAAGGGCTTGCCGTCGCGACTCCACAGCGCACGCAGCACCGCGATCGCTTCGTCGAGTCGCGCCCAACGTTCGTCGAAGTCCAGACCGACCGCGGCGAAGTCGGCGGCGGACGAGCCCGGACCGACTCCGACCACGAGTCGACCCTCGACCAGGCGATCAATCGCACCCAACGCCTTCGCCAAGGCCACCGGTCCCCGCACGACGGGCAGCGCCACGGTCGTTGCCAACGTCATCGACCCGGCATGTCCCGCGACCGCGGCGAGCGCCGTCGGTCCGTCGAGCCACGGAACGGTGAAGACGAAGTGATCGTTGGCCGAGACAGCGGCGAAACCGAGATCGGAAGCGGTCGAGACGTAGTCGACGAGATGGCGCAGGGTGTACGGATGGCCGCCGAAGTCCATCAAGGGCAGATGTGCGCCGAAGTCCACGTCGATCCTCCTCAGGCCACCGCAACGCCCGCGTCACGGTTGACGGCTGCAGCGCGCGCCCGCGCGCCCGCTCATGACCAGGCGGTTACCGGAACTCGAGCCCTTCGAACTCGCCGGTGTTGCGCCACTCGTCGAGGTACTTGAAGTACGCCTGCGGACCGAACGGATAGCCGACTCCGAAGAAGCGGCTGGCGCCGATGTCCTGGCCTTCGTTGTTGTAGTAGCCCGGCGTGCAGTCCTGCGATCCGATCATCATCGGCGGGCCGCTCAACAGCAGTTCGACCCAAGCGTCCTCAGCCTCCTTGGTCACCTCCACTTCGGTGCAGTCGTTGTCGACCGCGTGCTTCACGATCATCGCGATCGTCACGCCCGCCTCGGTCAGGTTGTGGGGGATGTTCGAGATGAGGTTCGCGCCCTGCGTCGGCTGGACGATGAACGCGTTCGGGAAGCCGTGGATGTGCGTGCCGTGCTTCGTCCGCATCCCGTCGGCCCAGTACTCCGTCAGCTTCACGCCGTCGCGACCCGTCATGTCGAAGCCGGTGCGGCGGGTGAGCTCGGTGCCGACCTCGAACCCTGACGCGTAGATGATGCAGTCGACTTCGTACTCGTCTCCCGCGACGACGACGGCGTGTTCCGTGATCCGCTCGACGCCCCTGCCGTCGGTGTCGATCAGCCGGGTGCTCGGCTCGTTGTACGCCTGCAGGTACTCGTCGTGGAAGCACGGCCGCTTGCACAGCTGCCGATACCAGGCCTTGAGCGCCTGCGCGGTCTCCGGATCCTCGACGATCGTGTCGACGCGCGAACGGATCTCGTCCATCTTCTCGTAATCGGAGTCCTCGTACGCGGCCAGCATGTCCTCGAGCGTGTTCTTCTCGGGCGGCAGCATCGCGAGGCGGCTGCGCACGCGGCGCGAGAGATCCGTCCATCCGTCCATGACGAGGTCCTCGTCGGCCGTGCCGCCCGCTTGGTTGGCGGTGAAGTTGTCGAGCCACCGCTGCTGCCAACCTGGTGTCGCGATGTCGGCGAACCATTCGGGATCGGTGGGCGCGTTGTCGCGGCGATCGACCGACGACGGCGTGCGCTGGAACACGTAAAGCTCCTTGCACGCGGGTGCCAGTTGCGGGACGCATTGCACGGCGGTCGCGCCGGTGCCGATGATCGCAACCCGCTTGTCGCCGAGGCGATCCATCGGCGCGCCGTCGGGGTCGCCGCCGGTGTACTCGTAGTCCCAGCGGCTCGTGTGGAACGAGTGGCCCTCGAACGACTCGAGCCCGGGGATGCCCGGCAGCTTCGGGACGTGGAGCGGCCCGGTGCCCATCCCGACGAACTGCGCGGTGAACTCATCGCCTCGATCGGTGCGCACGATCCACCGCGAGTGGTCGTCGTCCCATTCGAGGTCAGTGACCCGAGTGTGGAACAACGCGTTGTCGTAGAGATCGAACTGCTTCCCGATGTTCTGGCAGTGCTCGAGGATCTCGGGACCGTGCGCGTACTTCTCGGTGGGCATGTGCCCGGTCTCCTCGAGCAGCGGCATGTACACGAACGACGCCGTGTCGCACTGCGCGCCGGGATACCGGTTCCAATACCAGGTGCCGCCGAAGTCGCCGCCCTTCTCGATCATCCGGACGTCGGTGATGCCGGCCTCCTTCAGCCGTGCACCGGTGAGCAGACCGGCGAAGCCGCCGCCGATGAACGCGAACGTCACATGATCGTGCTTCGGCTCGCGCTCGACGACCGGAAGGTACGGATCGTCGAGGTAGTGGGCGAGCTGATCCTTCAATTGCAGGTACTGGTCGTTGCCGTCGGGCCGCAACCGCTTCGCCCGCTCCTCCGTGTACCTCCGCCGCAGTGCTTCCTTGTCGATGTTGCTCACGCCTGCCTGCCCCGAGCTCGCCTCTGACATCCGGAAAGCTTGGCCTACCAGGACCTCGCCAGTGCAACTGCTTGCGTTCCCCGGCCACGCAGGCCGCGTGTGGCCGCTCCTCCGCCTGGCGGCTTCGTCGCTCGCATGTTCGAGCTCGCGTTGCACGTGGATGTGCTTGCGTTCCCCGGCCACGCAGGCCGCGTGTGGCCGCTCCTCCGCCTGGCGGCCTCGACGCCCAGCCTCTGGCCGATGGCGATCACGAAGCGATGCAACTCGTCGAAGCGCCGGAAGCAGACCGCGGTGCCACCACTAGCGTCCTGCGCATGGCTCGCACGCTGCTCGGACACGAGATCCGGCGGGTCGAGGATCCGGCGCTGTTGACCGGCGATGCCCGGTTCGTGGCCGACCTCGTCGTGGACGCAGCGCTCGACGCGGTGTTCGTCCGCAGCACCGTCGCACACGGCATCCTGCGCCGCGTCGACACCGACGCGGCGCGCTCGATGAACGGCGTCGTCGCCGTCCTGACCGGTGCGGACCTGAGCCTGCCGGCGCAAGGCGAAGCGTTGTTGGGCGAGCTCGCACGACCGCTGCTCGCCCTGGATCGCGTGCGGTTCGTCGGCGAACCCGTCGCCGTCGTCGTCGCCCAGTCGTACACCGAAGCGGTCGACGCCGCGGAAGCCGTCGTCGTCGACATCGATCCGCTGCGCGTGGCGCTCGGTGCCGAGGAAGCGGCGGCCGACGACGCCGAGCTTCTCTTCCCGCAGACGGGAACCAACATCGTCGGTGGGCGGCACCACGACGAGGACGACGACTTCTTCGCGGATGCCGAGGTCGTCGTGAGCGCGCGCCTCGAGCACCAGCGCATCGCTCCCGTGCCGATGGAGGCGAACGGCGCCGTCTGTGTGCCCGAAGCTGACGGCTCGCTCACGCTGTGGGCATCGAGCCAGAGCGTGTTCGGCGTGCGCGACGACGTGTGCGCGGTTCTCGGACTCGAACCCGAACAGCTACGTGTCCGCGCACCCGCGATCGGAGGTGGCTTCGGCGCCAAGGGCGGAACGTACGTCGAGCAGATCGTGACGGCCGCGCTCGGGCGTCGGCTCGGTCGGCCCGTGCGCTGGATCGAGACCCGAAGCGAGAACCTGCTCGGCATGACGCACGGTCGCGCCCAAGTCCATCGCATCACCGTCAGCGCGTCCCGGGACGGGCGCCTCGACGGCTTGCGGGTGCGTGGGTGGGCGGATGTCGGTGCCTATCCGCTTCGGGGAACGTTCATCCCGCTCATGACGCGGTACATGTCGGCGGGCGTGTATCGATGGCAGCGACACGACTTCAGCGCAGTCGCGGTGGTCACGAACGCGACCCCGACGGGCCCGTACCGCGGCGCAGGACGACCGGAAGCTGCCGCGCTGTGCGAGCGCGCCGTCGACCTCGTGGCGACAGAGCTCGGGATGGACCCGGCCGACATCCGCCGCCGCAACTTCGTGCGACCTGACGAGTTCCCGTTCACCGAGCGCGGCGGGCATGACGTATGACAGCGGTGACTACGCAGCTGCGCTGGACGCGGCATTGGAGTTGGCGCGCTACGACGAACTGCGAGCGGAACAGCGGGAGCGTCGTGAGGATCCGACTGCACCTCTGCTCGGTATCGGCATCGCGTGTTACGTCGAGTCGTCCGGTGCCGGAGCCGAGTTCGGCGCCGTGTCGATCGAAGACGACGGCACCGTGATCGTCACGTCGGGCAGCGTTCCGCACGGACAAGGTCACGAGACCATGTGGGCGCAGATCGCGAGTGCGACGCTCGGGGTCGCGTTCGAGTCCGTGCAGGTCGTCCACTCCGACACGGGTCGCGTCGATCACGGCGTCGGCACCTTCGGCTCCCGCTCGCTGCAGCTCGGAGGCTCCGCCGTCCTGCGTGCGTCCGAGCACGTTCTCGGCCTCGCCCGCGAGACGGCCGCCGAGCTGCTCGAAGCCGCGCCGGACGACGTCGTCGTGCTCGACGACGGCCGCGTCGGTGTCGCCGGGGTTCCCGCGACCGGACGCACGTGGGCCGAGCTCGCTGTCGCGGGACGTGAACGGGGGACCCCACTGAGCCACGCCCTCGACTTCGAGCAGACCGCGACCTTTCCGTTCGGCTGTCATGTCGCGACGGTCGAGATCGACCAGGAGACCGGTCAGGTTCGGCTTCGTGATTTCGTCGCGGTCGACGACTGCGGCAACGTCATCAACCCGTTGCTCGCGGAAGGTCAGGTGCACGGCGGACTCGCCCAAGGCATTGCGCAGATGCTCTTCGAGGAAGTCCGTTACGACGCCGACGGCAATCCCTTGACGGCGACGTTGCTCGACTACGCGATGCCGTCCGCGGCCGAGCTGCCCTCCTTCCGTACTGCGCACACCGTGACGCCCACGCCCCGCAATCCGCTCGGCGCGAAGGGGATCGGCGAATCAGGCACGACTGGTTCCATCAGCGCGCTGTGGAACGCGGTCGTCGATGCGCTCGCACCGCTGGGTATCAAGCATCTCGATCCACCGTTCACGCCGGTGCGCGTGTGGAATGCATTGGTCGAGGCGCGAGGAGGCGAATGGGCATGAGGAAGATCATCCTCCACATGTCGGTGTCCCTCGACGGCTACTTCGAAGGACTTCAGCACGAGATCGACTGGCACGTGATCGACGAGGAGTTGCACCAATTCCTCAACGACGAGCTGCGCCCGATGAGCGCGTTCCTCCACGGACGCGTCACGTATGAGCTGATGGCGAAAGTCTGGCCCACCATCGAGCAGGACCCGGCAAGCTCCCCGACGATGGTCGAGTTCGGGGGCATCTGGTCGAACATGACGAAGTACGTGTACTCGACGACGCTCGAACATGCCGAGTGGAACTCCACGATCATGCGCAACGTCGATCCCGAGCAGATCAACGAGCTCAAGTCTCGACCCGGAGGCGACATGGTGGTCGGCGGCGCTCGGATTGCCGAGACGTTCAGGCGACTCGACCTGATCGACGAGTACCGCATCTTCGTGCACCCGATCCTCCTCGGGCGCGGCCGTCCGTTGTTCGGTCCCATGGACGACATGCAGGTGCTGCGTCTGGCCGAGACTCGCCGGTTCTCGAACGGTGTGGTCCTGCTTCGCTATGAACGATGACGGCGCGAAGATGCCGCGATGGCGATCACCGGTGTGCACGCGTTGCTGTACACGTCCGAACCGGACGCGGTCCGCGAGATCCTCGGTGACGTGTTCGGCTGGCGACACGTCGATGCCGGCGGCGGTTGGCTGATCTTCGCCCTGCCGCCGGCCGAGGTCGGCGTCCATCCGACTGAAGGATCGGGGTTCGACGAAGCCGCGCACCACGAGCTGTCACTCATGTGCGACGACCTCGACGCGACGATGGCAGAGCTTCGTGCGAGAGGCATCGAGTTCAAGGACGAGCCGAAGAACGTCGGCTGGGGCGTCGCGACGACGATGACGTTGCCCGGTGGACTGGACGTGATGTTGTACCAGCCGCGGCACGAGACCGCGATCTGACGCTCCTCAGCTCTGTTCCAGCGGCACGCAGCTGGGGACGTCGGTCGACGCCTGCGCCACCCGGTGCAGAACTGCACGAGTCGGGGTGACGGTGATCTCCTCGGCGTCGGTGTCCACCTTGCCCTCGCCGTCGACGATCAGGCTGTACGGACCACCGGGAGCGGCGGGCCACAGCAAGGTGACGGTCGGGTGCGAGTCGACGTTGGCGCGACTCGTGCGACCCGCGGAGGCGATGAGGGCGCCGTCCTCGAGACGGGCGCGAACCGACACGACGTGGGCGCGGCCGGCGGCACCGACCGTGACCAGGTACGGATGGGCGCCGAACTCGTCGACCTGGGCCCGGAGCGCATCGAGCGCGACCGCAACGCTCACGGGGCCGATCGTAGGGGTGTTGCAATCCGCCCCGACAGTGCCATCATATGTACATGTCTACAGATGTCTCGACGGATCGGCAGCGCCGTCTGGGCATCGCCCTTGCCCTGAACGTGGGCATCGTCGCCGGCCAGATCGGGTTCGGCCTGGTCTCCGGGTCGATCAGCCTGCTGGCCGACGCGGGCCACAACCTCACCGACGTCGCCGCGCTCATCGTGTCGCTGCTGGCGGTCCGCTTGGCCCGTCGCCCGCCGACCGCCACGCGCTCGTTCGGCATGCACCGCAGCACCGTGCTCGCTGCGCAAGCCAACGCGGCCGCGATCCTCGCCGTCACCGCGTTGATCGCGGTCGAGTCCATTCGCCGACTCGGTGACCCCGGCGACGTCAAGGGCGGCATCGTCTTCGTCGTCGCCGCGCTCGCCGCCGTCGGCAACCTCGTGGCCGCAGTCATCCTCGGTGGCCATCACGGCGACAGCGACCATGACGGTCACGACCATCGCGATCTCAACATGCGTTCGGCGTGGTTGCACATGGCGAGCGACGCGGCGGCATCGGCCGGCGTCGCCGCGACCGGCGCGATCATCCTGGTCACCGGTGGCTGGTTCTGGCTCGACCCCGCGGTGTCGCTCGTCATCTCGGTGCTGATCGCGCTGCGGGCGTGGGCGCTGCTGCGAGAAACGGCGGAGGTGCTGCTCGAGGCGGCGCCGTCGGGCCTCGATCTCGATGCGCTGGCGAGAACGATGACCGATGTCCTCGGAGTGGAAGCGGTGCACGACGTCCACGTCTGGACGTTGTCGAGCGACGTGCGCGCGCTGTCCGCGCACGTGGTCCTCGACGGACACCCGACGCTCGAAGAGGCGCAAGTCGTCGGCGAACATGTGAAGGCCACGGTCGGCCCCGCATTCCACATCGCGCACGCGACCCTCGAGCTCGAGTGCGAGGCCTGTGATGACGACGAGAACTGGTGCGCCATCGACCGCAGGGCGACGGTCCCGGACCGCGACGGTGATCACGTGCAGGGCGAGAGGACCGATCAATGAGCTCGTTCGTCGATGCCGATCGGGTCGGCGCGGCGCGCGCCGGACTGCTGTCCATCGACGAGGCATCGCGGCTCACCGAGCTGTTCCGGCTGCTCGGCGATCCGAACCGCGTGCGCATGCTCTACGCGCTGGCCGAGGCCGGCGAGCTGTGCGTCAGCGATCTTGCGGCCGTCGTCGACACGCCCGAGTACTCGGTGTCGCACGCACTGCGCCTGCTGCGCACGGCCGGCATCGTCCGGAGCCGCCGCAGCGGGCGGATGGTCTACTACTCACTCGACGACGAACACGTCCGCCTGCTGCTCGACGTCTCCGCCGAACACCTGCGCCACGAACCGAGTGTTGGTGCATTGTCGGTGCCAGAGCCCCGAGAATGAACCAACGTTCGTCGCTGGTCAGCCGGTGGAGACGTCGCGGCGGGCGAAGAGTGCGAGGGCCGCGGCGGTCAGGAGTGCGGCGGCCGCGAGTGTGAGCACCACGGTCAGCGCGTCGACCGACTGCGCGGGCGCGAGTGCCATGTAGTGGAACAGGGACACGTGGTCGAGCCACTCGAGTCCCGACACCAGTGTCGCGAACAGGTCGATGACCAACGACGCGATGACGATCGCGTACACGGCGTACGTCGCTGCTCTCGGTTCGATCGCGAAGACCAGCGCGCCGAAGCCGAGAACGACCAGCGCGATCGGCGCGACGTTGAGACCGGCGCCGGCCATCGTCGCGAATCCCGGGTTGACGCCCTGCGTCATCGCGCCGAGCCACGCGCTGATTCCCGCGATCAAGGCGGTCACGACCACCGCGGCTGCGGCCAGGGCGAGCCGGCTCGACAGCAGCGCCGTCCTCGGCGCGCCGCGCGACAACACCTGGACCAACCTGCCCGATGTCTCCTCTTCGGCAACGGACCCGATCTGGCTCGCCGGGAGGAGGGCAACCACCGTCGCCACGAGCAGGAAGGCGACACCGAAGAACTGACGCAGGAAGGTTCCCTGCACGTCGAAGTTGGCGAGCATGTCGCCGACCGACGACGGGATGGAGCCGGTGGCGATCTTGGCCACGATGCCGAATGCGAACGACGCGAGCGCGGCACCGACGCACCATGCGATCAGCACCGCGGTCTCGCGGCGCGCCGCGAACCCGAACAGCGATCCGAGACCGAACTCGCGCGGCGGCGCCACATCGCGCGACGCCAGCACACCGTCGCCGGTGTCGCGACGCGACGAGAGGTGGACGGCAACGGCAACGAGGATCGCGATCACGATGATCGCCACGACGAGCGGCGACCAGTTGTTGTCCGTGAGCGGCCGCATCCGCTCCGTCCAACCGAACGGGGTCAACCACAGGAGCCACTTCGTGGACCGACCGGAGTCCGCGATCATCCTGGTGACGAACGCGACACCGAAGATCGCCATGCCGAGCCCGGTGGCGACGCGGCGCGACCGGCCGATCTGCGACGTGACCATCCCGATCGCCACGAACGTCGCCGCCGGCACCGCAAGGGAGAAGCCGTACAGGACCGACTCGCCCAACCCGAAGCCGATCTTCGAGTCGCGGCCGACGAGTGCCGTGATCGTTGTTGTCCCCGCGAGCAGGACGGCGACCGCGGCGCCGAGTGCCGCTCCTGTCGCGAGTGTTGCCCGCGACGCGCGCGTGCCGCCGGAAAGCGTCAACTGCCAGCGGCCCGTGTCCTCCTCACCGCGCAGCAACCGCGTCGCCATCAGCAGTCCCCAGATCGCCGCGATGGTCGTCAGGAAGACGTAGCACTTGTAGACCGTGTAGCCGCCGACGGTGTCGATGGCCGAGATCGGCCCGAGCAGGATCGCGAGGCCGGCATCGCCCGCGGTGCTCGCGGCGAGCTGGTCCCGGCTCGCCTGATCGGGAAACGTCGACGCGTACGTGAGCGCGGTGGTCGCCACGGTCGCGCCGAACACCAACGCCCACACCGTCGCCGTAACCCACACCTGCTTGAACGCGCGGCGGGCGATCACGACCTCCGCGCTGGGTGCTGCCATCAGCGGCGCCGGGCGCGACGCCGTGAGCACCGCTTGCGTGCTCATGCGGTTCTCACCGGTGCTCATGCTGTGGCGGTCGCGACGGGAGCGGTCTCGCCGTAGTGCGCGACGAAGAGCTCCTCGAGTGACGGCTCACGCGTTGTCATGTGTTCGACGCCGACGTCGACGAGGCATCGAAGTAGCGGTTCCATCGGGCCCGATACATCACACTCGATGCGGTTGCCGTGCACGACCACGTTTGTCACACCCTCGATGGTCGATATGTCGGGCGGAGAACCGGTGAGCTCCGCGGTGACGTGCAGCGCGGCGAGACCACGTAGGACATCGAGGTGGCCCGTCTCGATGATGCGGCCCGTGCGCAACATCGCGACCCGGTCGCACACGGCTTCGACCTCGCTGAGGATGTGCGAGGACAGCAGCACGGTCTGCCCGCGGTCGTGGGCCTCGTGCACGCACCCTCGGAACACCTGCTCCATCAACGGATCGAGCCCGGTCGTCGGTTCGTCGAACAGCAGGAGGTCCGGACGGCTCGCCAGCGCGGCGATGAGCAGCACCTTCTGCCGGTTGCCGTGGCTGTACGCGCGCACCTTCTTGTCGAGCACGAGCTCGAAACGATCGACCAGCTCGTCGCGATAGGCGGTGTCGACGGAGCCGTGGACGTTGCCCAGGAAGCGAAGCGTCTCCGCGCCGGTCAGCGACGGCCACAGGTTCGCCTCGCTCGGCACATAGGCGAGGCGGCGATGGACCGCCGGTGCATCCGCCCACGCGTCGAGCCCGAAGAGGCGCGCGGTTCCGGCCGTCGGGCGGATGAACCCGAGGAGCAGCGACAACGTCGTCGACTTCCCCGCGCCGTTCGGGCCGAGGTAGCCGAAGACCTCGCCTTCGTTGATGACGAGATCGAGCGAGTCGAGCACGGTCGTGTGGCCGTACCGCTTGGTCAGCCCCTCCGTCGCGATGACCGGGTCCACCGCGCAAACGCTAACCGCACCCCTGCCTCCCAACCCCCTCGTGAATGTTGGATGGAAACGGGCGCTCCAGCGCCCGTTTCTCCCCGGAATTCGGAGATGTGCGCGTAGCGTGACCGGATGGAAGCACATCTTCAAGCGCTGCAGACGTCGTCGGCGCGGTTGCGAGAGCTGGTCGCACCGCTCGGTGCGGCTGATCTCGAGAAGGCGGCGTATCCGAGTGAGTGGTCGGTCGCCGACGTGCTCTCTCACCTCGGTTCCGGCGCTGTGATCTCGCTTCGCCGGCTCGACGATGTGCTCGCCGGCCGGCCGACCCCTGACGACTATGCGCCGACGGTGTGGGACGTCTGGAACGCGAAGACTCCCGCAGCGAAAGCGGCGGACGGACTCGATGCGGACCGAGCCCTCGTCGAGCGGCTCGCGGCGATGACGAAGCAAGAGCGAGCCGACTTCGCGCTCGCACTCGGACCGCTCACGCTCGACGTGACGCAGTTCGTGGCGCTGCGTCTCAACGAGCACACGCTGCACAGCTGGGATGTCGCGGTTGTGTTCGACGCCAGTGCGACATTGCTGCCCGACGCGGTTCCGCTCGTGGTCGACAACCTCGAGTTGATCGCCGGCTTCACCGCTCGGCCGGACGGTTCGGCGCGCGAGATCCGCGTTCGCACGTTCGATCCCGAGCGCGACCTCATCGTCGGCCTGACACCGGAGAAAGCGACGTTCCGCGCAAGTGACACGACCGGGCAACCGGACCTGACCCTGCCGGCCGAGGCGTTGATCCGTCTGGTCTATGGCCGGCTGGACCCGCGGCACACGCCGGCGGTCCGCGACGATGGCGCAACCCTCGCAACGCTCGACCAGCTACGGGCCGTCTTCCCCGGCCCGTGAGCCATCGACAAGGAAATCGAATGCTCGCACTGAAACTCATCATCGGCAGCACGCGAGAAGGACGGGCCTCCGACCTCGTCGCACCGTGGCTCATCGATCGCGCCGCCAACCACGACGCGTTCGACCTCGAAGTGCTCGACCTGCGCGACTGGCCCTTGCCGATGTTCGCCGAGACGGTCCACACGATCGGTGATCGGTCGGATCCGACCTACTCCGACCCGGTCGTACGCGAGTGGAATCGCAAGATCAAGAGCGGCGACGCGTTCGTCTTTCTCACGCCCGAGTACAACCACAGCGTTCCCGGCGTGTTGAAGAACGCGATCGACAACGTGTTCGTCAGCTACGGGTTCCGCAACAAGCCCTCGGCGTTCGTCGCGTACAGCGGCGGCGTGGCCGCCGGCGTGCGCGCGGTCGAGCATCTCGCGCACATCATGATCGAGACCGATGGGGTGCCGTTGCGCAACACGGTGCTCCTCCCGTACGTGCAGTCGGCGTTCGACGGCAGCGAGCCTCGTGATCCGCTCACCGACGCGGCGGTGCGGATCATGCTCGACGATCTCGCATGGTGGGGTGGCGCGCTGCACCGCGCGCGGACGGAGGGCGAACTGCAGCCGGGCACGTTTCGGCTGCGTGCCGCCATCTCCCAGCTCGCCAGCAGCGGCTCGTCCTCGTAGTCAGCCCGCGAGGAAGTCGAGGATCTCGGGAAACGCTCGCCGATCCTGCGCGAAGAACGCGTGACCGCCCTCGTACACGCGGAGCTCGGCGTCAGGGATCATCGATGCGATCGCCTCGCCGTTCGCAAGCGGGGCGATGCCGTCGAAGCGGCCTGACGCGACGAGGGTCGGGCAGTCGATCTTCGGCAAACGGTCGAACACGTCGTGGCGGCTGCGCGCGTCGAGTTGCGCGAGCTGGCCGCGCATGACGTCGTCACTCGGATTCGCGGACCGTCGTTCGCTCATCATGTCGGCAAGGCCGCGATCGCTCGGGTGCGACGCGAGCCACTCGTCGTCGAAGCGCGTGTCGAGCAGCCGCGTGCCGATCGCGGCACGGGTCTCCGGATCCTCGTCCGCCAGCTCGTGCAACGGATACGACGCGCCGCCGGCGCCGCCCGGCGACGTGCAGACGAGCGCCAGGCGTTCGACGCGTTCGGGTGCGGTCACGGCGAGCTCCTGCGCGACCATCCCACCGAAGGACACCCCGACCACGCGGCATCGGTCCCATCCGACCGCGTCGAGCAAACCGAGTGCGTCGGCCGCGTAGTCGGCCATCGAATACGGCCCGTCCGGGATCGAGGTGCGCCCGAGCCCGCGCTGGTCGTGCGCGACCACGTCGAACCGAGCGCGGAACTGGTCGATCACGATCTTGCTCGTTTCGAGCGTCGAGCCTGACCCGTTGAGGAACAGCAATGGCAGCCCGTCACCGTCTCGCTCGTAGTAGATCTCGATGCCGTTGACGGCGACGATGGGCACCGCCGCAGCGTAGGACTGTCCGAGCCGACAGGAATGGTGGGTACCGCGGAGATGCCGAGTGGTCCGATGCCACGAGCTGAGGTCGACATCGACGTGGCTGTCGTGCGCTCGTTGCTCCGCGAACAGATGCCTGATCTGGCCGAGCTGCCGATTGCGGCGCTGGCGGAGGGCTGGGACAACGCCATCTTCCGTGTCGGCCGCGATCTCGTCGTGCGGTTGCCGCGGCGCGAGCTGGCCGTCGAGCTGCTCGAACACGAGCTGCGCTGGTTACCCGAGCTCGCGCCCGTGCTCCCGCTGCGGATACCGGCACCGCTCCGCGCCGGCCATCCGAGCGAGGGGTACCCGTGGCCGTGGACCGTGTGCCCGTGGCTACCGGGCGAGGTCTTCGAGCGAGCGGAGGTCGACGACCTCGCCGAGGCCGCGACGACCATGGGCCGGTTCGTCGCCGCGCTCCATCAGCCCGCGCCCGCGGATGCGCCGAGCAATCCGGTCCGCGGCGTCCCGCTGGCCGATCGGGCCACGGTGACGCTCGAGCGGATCGACGCAATCACCGATCTCGTCGACGAACGTGCCGTGCGGGCGCGATGGGACGAGTTGGTTGCGACACCGCCGTGGGCCGGGCCGCCGGTCTGGGTGCACGGCGATCTCCATCCGCTCAACATCCTGGTCGAGCGGGGACGCATCTCCGCGGTGATCGACTTCGGTGATCTCAACGCCGGCGACCCCGCGACCGACTTGTCGATGGCGTGGATCGTCTTCCCTTCGCAAGCGCGATCCGCGTTCCGCGCCGCAGCCGGTGACGTGGACGACAACACGTGGCGGCGCGCCGAGGGATGGGCGCTCGCGCTGTCGCTCGCATACATCGCGAACTCGAGCGATCATCCCGCGATCGCACGGATCGGTGAACGGACGCTTGCCGCCGTGTTGTCGCAGCCTGCTGGCGCCGATCAGTCGTGACCTGACGCGATCTCCTGAACGAGTGTCGCGAACTCCTTCGGCGCGGTGACCGCAGGGATGTGGCCGCCGTCCAACCGGATCACCGACGGTGTGTTCGGCAGCCGCGCCACCATCTCGTCCTGCAATGGGGCGGGCACCGGCCGGTCGCGTTCGTTCACGATGTACGTGACCGGCACCGCGCCGGCACGTGACCAGTGCACGGGCTGGAAGTAGTGGTGGATCGTGTCCACGACCACCCGCTCGGGGTCGAGCACGAACGCGAGCGTCTCGTCGTCCAATGGATCGCCGCCGTACGTCTTGCGGAACGCCTCGGGATCCGCGGGCGGCCCGGGGGTCGTGATCACGGTGCCGTTGCGTTGCGCGTCCGCGACCGCCGCCTCCAAGCCCTCGCGATGACGGGGTTGCATGCAGTCGAGCCCGCATCCGCCTTCGGGGGGGACCGACGCCGCGTTGAGGATGACGTGCGCGACGCGGTCGCCGAACGCGGCAACCACGCCGGGCACGACCAAACCGCCGGACGAGTGCACGACGAGCACGATCGGGTCGGCGAGCGCGGCCGCCTGGATGTCGCCGACGACCGAAGCGACCTCCTGATCGACGGTCAACGTCGCGAGATCGGCGGGATTGGCGCGCCGTCCCGGAAGATCCACCGCGAGGACGTCGCCGTCGAGCAGCGGCACCGACCGATCCCAGAACCGGGCGGTGGATCCACCGCCGTGCACGAGCACGTAAGTCATAGGACGGCAACGATAAGTCGGGCCGTGTGCCGGTCCATCTAGCTCGCAGTTGCAAGGCAGAGATGCGGTCTGAGCCGTAGATGCCGCTATCGTCTGCGGCCATGCTCGCTCGTACCCGCTTCCGCGCCCTGCTCCTGTGCGTGCTTCTCCTCGTTGCGGCCGCCTGCAGCTCCGACAGCAAGACGTCGACCGCGGCCAGTTCGGCGTCTTCCTCGGCGCCGCAGGTCTCGGGCTCGATCAAGGTCTCCGCGGCGGCGTCGTTGACAGAGGCGTTCAACGACCTGCAGACGACGCTGAAGTCCGAACAGCCCGGGCTCACGGTCACCTACAACTTCGGCGGGTCGGGAACGCTCGTCACGCAGATCAAGCAAGGCGCGCCGGTCGATGTCATCGCCACCGCCGACACCGACACGATGAAGCAGTTGACCGACGCGAACCTCGTCGACACGCCGGTCACGTTCGCGAACAACAAGCTCGAGATCCTCGTGCAGCCTGGCAACCCGAAGCAGATCAAGGGGTTGTCCGATCTCGGACGATCGGACGTCGTGTACGTCACCCCCGACCCCACGGCCGCGCCCGCAGGGAAGTACGCCGCGCAGGCGCTCTCGAAGGCAGGCGTCACCACCAATCCCGTCTCGAAAGAAGCTGACGTCAAGTCCGCGGTCGCGAAGGTGACGAGCGGCGAGGCCGACGCGACCATCGTGTACACGACCGACGTCACCGCGGCAGGGTCCAAGGGCGAAGGCGTGGTGATCCCCGACGATCAGAACATCGTCGCCGTGTATCCCATCGCGGTCGTGAAGGCGACGCAGAACCAGGCGGCGGCGCAGGCCTTCGTCGACGCCGTCGTGCACGGAAGCGGTCAGGACGCGCTCCAGAAACACGGATTCCTGCCGGCGAGTTGACGTGATTCACATCGCCGCAACGAGTCGGGCTCTGTCGCCCCGGTCCGGCTCGTTGCGACTTCCTCTCGTGTCCACGCACTGGACTCGTCCCGGCGGTCGAGCGTCGTAGGGTCGGCGCATGCCGTCGTACCGGATCGGGCAGGCCGCGGAGCTGCTGGGTGTGAGTGTTGACACGGTCCGCCGGTGGGTGGACGGCGGAAGACTCGACGCGTCACGCACGCAAGGCGGCCGTCGACTCATCGACGGCGAGGCGCTCGCGGCGTTCGCCGTGGAGCTGACGCATGACCGCGACGCGGACGTCATCGTGGGGCAGTCGGCTCGCAACCGCTTTCCCGGCATCGTGACCCGGGTGGTGAAGGACAAGGTGGCCGCGCAGGTCGAGATCCAGGCGGGCCCGCATCGCATCGTGTCGCTCCTGACCCGAGAAGCGGCGGACGAGCTCGGGCTCACCCCCGGTGTGCTCGCCGTGGCCGCGGTCAAGGCCACCAGCGTCGTCATCGAGATCCCCGCCGAGTAGTCGGCGGCGAACGGCGCGATCGCTTCATGAGCCTGCTCCGGCGTCGACCGAGATCCGAGGGCATCCCTGATCGGCCACCGCTCGTGCCGATCGTCATCGCGGCGATCGCGGTGGCGCTGTTCGCGCTCCCGCTGCTCGGACTTCTGTGGCGCGCGCCGTGGCGCTCGGCGTGGGACGCCCTCGACACCGACGCCGCCCGCGATGCGTTGCGGCTCTCGCTGGTGACGTCGTTGAGCGCGACCGGCATCGCGATCGTGTTGGGGGTGCCGCTCGCGTGGGTGCAGGCGCGAGTGGAGTATCCCGGCAAGCGAGTGGTGCGCGCCCTCACCACGTTGCCGATGGTGTTGCCGCCCGTGGTCGGTGGGGTGGCGCTGCTGCTGGCCTTCGGCCGGCGCGGGATCGTCGGCTCGCAGCTCGACAAGATCGGCGTCAACCTCCCCTTCACGACTGCGGGCGCGGTCGTGGCGGAGACCTTCGTGGCGATGCCGTTCCTCGTGCTGACGCTCGAGGCCGCGTTCCGGTCATCTGATCGACGGCTCGAGGAAGCCGCTCGCACCCTCGGCGCGGGGCGGTTCACGGCGTTTCGCCGCGTGACGCTTCCACTGGTCGCACCGTCGTTCGTCGCCGGCACCGTTCTGTGTTGGGCGCGAGCACTCGGCGAGTTCGGCGCCACGATCACGTTCGCCGGCAACCTCCAAGGCACGACGCAGACGTTGCCGTTGTTCGTCTACATCAAGCTCGAAGGCGCGAACCCCGACTCCGCGATCGTGCTCTCGCTGGTCCTGCTCATCATCTCGTTCGTCGTGTTGATCGCGCTGCGCGACCGCTGGCTCACCGCGCGGTGACGCTGTCCGCCCAGATCGCCGTCGAGCTCGACGGTTTCACGCTCGACGCGGACCTGTCCATCAGCGCAGGGCAGACGGTGGCGGTCGTCGGGCCGAACGGTGCCGGCAAGACGACGTTGCTGCGCACGCTCGCCGGGCTGCGCGCGCTGACCAAGGGGCGCATCGAGCTCGACGGCACCGTGTACGACGATCCGAGCGCCGGCATCTACGTGCCGCCCGAGCAACGACCGGTCGGCGTGATGTTCCAGGACAACCTCCTGTTCCCGCACCTGTCGGCGCTCGACAACGTCGCTTTCGGGCTGCGTGTTCGTGGCTTGTCGCGCCGCGACGCTCGCAACCGAGCGCACGATTGGCTCGAACGCGTCGGACTCGACGGCCGTGCGTACGCCCGTCCTCGTGAGCTGTCCGGTGGCCAGGCGCAACGGGTCGCGCTCGCTCGTGCGCTCGCCGCCGACCCGGCGATGCTCTTGTTGGACGAACCACTTGCCGCGCTCGACGCGACCACGCGCAACGACGTGCGCCGCGACCTCCGCCGTCACCTCACGACGTTCACCGGCGTGCGCCTGGTCATCACGCACGATCCGGTCGATGCCGCGGTGCTCGCCGACCACATCATCGTCCTCGACGGCGGCCGCGTCGCGCAGACGGGAACGCCCGAGGAGATCACCCGCCGGCCGCGCACGCAATGGGTGGCCGAGCTGACCGGAACGAACCTGTTCGCCGGAACGGCGGAGCCCGGCGGCGTCATCGCGCTCGACGGTGGCGGCACGATCGTCGTCGCCGATCCGCAGCAGACCGGTCGCGTCTTCGCCGTGGTCCATCCGCGGGCCGTGTCCATCCATCGCGCCCGTCCCGAAGGTTCACCTCGCAACACTTGGCAGGGACGGGTCGACACCGTCGAGCCGGTCGGCGATCGCTATCGCGTCGACATCGATGCCACCCCGCCGGTGGTCGCCGAGGTGACTGCGGCCGCGGTGCGTGACATCGGCCTCACGGAAGGAGTCGCGGTGTGGGTCGCCGTGAAGGCGACAGAGATAGAGGTCTACCCGGCTTGAGGGGTGGCGGCGGCGACGAGGGGCCGCACCTCGTCCTCGTCGAGGATCGACAGGATCGCCTCGGCGAGCGTGCGCGCTGACGCGGCGTCGAGCTCGAGCGCCACTCGTGCGTCGCCGCCCCACACGTCGATGCACAGCGCGTGGTCGATCGGCGCGTCCTGTGGATGGTCGAAGTAGACGACCGCCCGGTCCGCGGCGAACCACTCGTCGCCGCGGTACGCGCTTCCTCGCACGTCAGTCGTCGTGGTCACGTACGTGCACACGTCATGCTCCCTTCAGGTGCGTACCGAAGAACGACCAGATCTGCTTCCAACCGTCCTTGGCCGCGTCGACCCGGTACGACGGACGGTCGACGGAGAAGAACGCGTGTCCGGCGCCGTCGTACGAGTGGAAGTCGAACGTCTTGCCGTTCGCCTCGAGTGCCTTCGCCATCGCCGCGACATCGTCGGGCGACGGGCTCTGATCCTCGACGCCGAACAGTCCCAGCAACGGGCAGCGCAGATTCGGGGCCAGGTCGACGTCGGCCCGACCGCCGTAGCAATCGACGGCGGCGTCGACGTCGAGCGTGCACGCGACCATGAACGTCTGCCGTCCTCCGGAGCAGTAGCCGATGGCGCCGACCTTGCCGTTCGACTCGGGACGGGCGCGCAGGAACCCGATCGCGCGCGTCGACGTCGCCGAGGCACTGCTCGTCGGGAACACCGCCTGCGTCGCGTGCCGCCGCGGCCTGATCGGTTGCCTTGGCACCAGGTGCGTACCGGTGGTGCAGGTTCGGCATCAGCGTGGCGTAGCCATAGGCGCCGAAGGTGCGCGCGATCTCCTTCGTGGCGCGGTCGTAGCCGGGCATGTGGTGCAGCACCACGACGCTCGGCTGGTCGTCACCTTCGAGTGGTCGGGCGAAGTACGCCTCGAGCTCGTCGCCGTTGTGGCCTGTGATCGTGGTCGTCTCGGCGACCATCGCGTCGGACATGGCTGCATCCTGCCACCCGTTGCCCGCCCTCAGACACCAGCGAGGGCGTCCGACAACGTCAGGTGCTGGGACAGGTTGACGGATCGAAGGGGCCCTTGACCCGGAACACGGAGGCCTTGCCCGAGTGGACGATCTGTTCCGCCGCGGCGCGATCGGATCGCGTCCACGCCGCGGTCGGCGGCGCGGGTTCGTTCTTCGAGTCCGGACTGATCACGACGTAGTCGTAGTGACCGTCGTTGAGCAGTTGTCGCCACTCCGCACACGTCGTCACCTCGTCGAATGCACCATGGGGCCCTCGATGCGCGACGTACTGGACGTGGTTCGACAGGTCGTCGCCGAACAAGTCGTACGACACGCCCGGGCCGTTGAGCGCGATCCGGGCGTTCGACACACCGTGGATCCAGTTGTCGATGGCAACCAGTTCGTCGCGCGGCGCGCTGCCGTACGGAAGGTTGTCCGCCACGTCCCCGTACCGGTTGTTCACGTACGAGCGCTCGACCAGGTAACCGGCGCCGATGGCAGCGACGACGAGGATGCATCCCGCGACCACGAACGACCGCGGCGAACGCGCCGCCCACATCAACGCGAGTCCGATGACAATCGCGACAGCGATCATCTCGAGCAAGAACGCCGCGGCGGACTTGCCGGCGCTCCCGCTGAACGCATAGGCGACGTCGCTCACGAGCGCGATGGTCAGGAGCGCCGGGAGCCACAACCGCGCTGGCGACTCGGTCGAGGGTTGCCGCACGAGCCGGGGCAACAGGATCATCCCGATCGCGAGCGCCGGCAGCGCGAACCGCGTGTCGCTCGCGAAGAGCACCGGACGTCCGCTCGCCCCGCCGGCCGACGCCGGCGTCGCGAGGTAGCCGAGGAACGACACGATGCCGACGATGCCGAGCATCCGCATGGTGCGGTCGCCCCGCACCACGGCGAGGAGCAGCCCGGCCGCGGCGAGCCCGAGGATGATCGGATACGCGAGACCGAACGCCTGGTGCAGACCGGGGATGAACCAGTCGCGCCACACGCTGATGTCGGCCAGGTAGTGCACCACCGAGTACGAGCGGTAGCGACCGGCGGTGCTGGTCGCGGACGGCAGCGACACCGGCCCGAGCCCGACCTGGAGGGCAGGGATCGGATTCCCGACCGCGACGAGGTTGCGCACGTACCAGTAGCCACCGGTCACGAGCACCAGAGGCACCCAGACGAGCGCGGTCATGCGGCGGCTCTTGGTAGCGCCGATCGCGATCACCCCAACTGTCAACGCGGCAACAGGAACCGCCATCGTGAGCTTCGTGCCGAACGCGAGTCCTGCCGCGATGGCTGCGACCGCGACCACGGCTCGCCGGCCTCTGCTGTTGAGCAGCAACGCGATGCTGGCAAGGAACAACGCGATGCCCGCGATGTCGTTCGTGGCGCGACCACCGGAGAACGTCACGAACAACGGTGGCGAGAGCAGGACGCCCACCGCGGCGACCGACATGATCTGAACGGCGCGGCGTCCGTGTGCGGCCCACGCCGCGAGCAGCGCGAGCGCCAGCCAGCCGAGGTTGATCACCGTGGTGAGCACGTCACGTTGCGTCGCGACCATGCCGATGGCGTGGATCAACTCGTCGTTGGCCGGATGGAACGCCGTGTCGAGTCCGGGGAACGTGTAGTAGAGCGATGTGATGCGACCGGTCTGGAAGAAGCGGCCGGCGAAGGGCAAGTGGTAGTCGAGCGAGTCGTAGCCGCCGACCCCGGCGCCCAACTCGACGATCGTTCGCGCCACCCACGGCAGCGCAACCGCGGCCACGACGAGGATGGCGACCAGCGTGGAGTTCCGTCGCGTCTTCAAGATCGTGGACTTGGGCCCGGCACGCGCCGGGGCGCTCGGCGGTCGCGAGCGGCGAGTCAATGCGACGATGGCGATGCACGAGCCGATGAGCAGGATGACCAGTGGCACCCGCTGCAACAGACCGAACGTGCCGAGGAGCTGACCCGCGAGCACGAGGATGGCGATGGCGAGGACGCTCGTGGCCAGCACTGCCAGCGGTCCCGACCACGACCCCAGAAAATGGATTCGAAGGGCGCGCGCCGACAGGCACACCGGCACGACGATCGCCGCCAGCACCAGCACACCGAGCAGATACGTACCTGCGCTCACGTCCGCCCTTGTCCGCCCAACCAGCGTCTCCTCATGGTCCCGAGGCTGACGCTCCCGTGAACCCCAGGTTGCGAATCGTTAGCAGGCTCGGACGCCGCGCGGTAGCGCGCCGACGGACTGTGGCGGAACACGCTGCGATATACCCTCTGGAGTGACCAGGGGGGCGGTGTCCGAATCGTGACCAGCGAGACGGGACGAACGGCCGTCGCGTCGCGCCCCGCGCCCGCCGGCTCATCCGGATCACCGGCCGAGCCCGCCGCGGAACGGCCCGCGCGGACCAAGTGGACCGGTCGCCGCACTGCAGGTCTCGTCCTCCTTGTCGCCGCCATCAGCTTCGTCGCGACGCTCGTGGCCACGTCGAAGTGGGGAATCGGACTCACGCCCGACTCATTCGTGTACCTGAACGGGGCGAAGAACCTCGCCACCGGCCATGGCTTCACGTCCGACGGCCAGCAGATCACCGCGTTCGCACCCGGCTACCCGGCCGTGCTCTCCCTGGCCGAGCACGCGGGCATCGCGGTGAGCGACTTCGCCCGCTTCCTCGCCGCGTTGTCATTCGCGGTCACCGTCGTCCTCGGCTACGTCCTGCTCCGCCGGCACATCCGGTCGCGCAAGATCCGCATCGCGGCCACCGTCGCGATCGGCTGTTCGGCAGTGCTGCTCCAGACGTACAAGGAGGCGCTGAGCGAGCACCTCTTCATCATCGTCGTGATCCTGTTCGTGCTCGCGGCGGAAGAGCTCGTGCATCGACCGCGAAAGCTGCTGCCCGCCGCCGCGCTCGTGGCGCTCGCGTGGGGTGCGTTCTATCTCCGGTACGCGGGAATGATCTTCGTCCCGCTGGCCGCGCTGCTCGCGGTCACCGCGTTGTGGCGGACGAGCCGGCGGCGCGCGTTGGTGCAGTCGGCGATCATGCTCGTCGCAGGCGTGGCCCTGCCCGCGCTGTGGATGAAGCGCAATGCCGATCTCGGCACCGGTCTGCTCGGTGGACGTCAGGACGCGACCGCAGGACCGCTCACGAACATCGCGCGAACCTCGAACGAGCTGTCGAGCTGGTTCGTCACGAGCGCCACGCCAGCGGTGCTGCGGCTGGTCGTGTTCCTCGCCCTGGTAACGGTCGTCGCGATCCTGATCGTCGGGCTCGCTCAGAACCGCCTGCGGGTGCCCGACGACGCGCGGGAGATCATTCCCGCGGCGCTGGTCTCGTCTGTCTATCTCGCCTACCTCACGGTGACCGCATCACTCGTCGCCTTCGCACCGATCAACAGCCGGTTCATGGCGCCCGCGTACGTCCCGACGATCGTGGTCGGTGCGTGGGTCTTCGAGCGTCTCCGCCCGCAGGTCTCGTTGCCCGTTCGGCGATGGATGAACGGCGTCGCGATCGCATGGCTGGTGATCAGCCTGCTGTGGTTCGCGGGCATGACGTTGGGCTCGGCGCGGTCGGGCGCCGGCGGCTACGCCACCGCGCGCTGGCACGAGTCGAAGCTCATGCAGGACGTTCGCGCGATCGATCCCTCGGTGCCGACGTACACGAACGACTCGGTCGCCGTCGAGCTCTTCACCGGGCGTGTCGTGCCGTTGTCCGTCGCGAAGACGTTCTTCCAGTCGAACCAAGAGACGGGGAGCCTCCCGTCGTTCGTGCACCAGGTCCAGTGTGCCGGCCACGCGGAGCTGGTCTGGTTCCAGCCGAACGGTCGTCCCCGGTTGTACACGCCCCAAGAGCTGGCGCAACACGTGCAGGTGATTGCCGCGTGTCAGGCGCTCGGACGGTGTCATCTACGACTTGGCGCCGAAACCGGGCAGCAAACCTGCGTCCTGTCACTGAGCCGAACGGGCGTCGACGCGGGATGACGGCGAACGTCCGGAAGGCGATTCGAGATCCTGCCCGCGCGCTGGCGCGGCTGCGGTTCGAAGCCGAATCGCGGCAAAACGAAAGCACCCGGGCTGCTCGGCCCGGGTGCTTTCGAAGTTCTGATCAGCAGGCCGGGCGATGCCGGCCGGCGAGTCGACTAGGCCGCGTGGCGGCGACGGCGGGCAAGAGCGAGCGCAGCGGCGCCGGCGCCGACGAGTGCGATACCGACGGCGCCTGCCGGAACCGAGTCCGACGAGCCGGTACGAGCAAGACCCGTGGAGGAGGTCGAGGCGACCGAGACGGTGAGCGCCAGGACGCCACCACCATCACCGCAGCTCACGGAGACGGCGACAGAGCCGGTCGCACTCGTGGGGATCGTGGCACCGAAGGTGAAGTGGCCACTCGCGTCAGCCTTGCCCGAGCCGATCGTGGTCGAGCCGACCGATGCCGACACCGCTTCGTTCGGACCCGCTCCCGTGCCGGTGACGGTGACCGTTTCGCCCGCGGACGGACTCGTGCTCGAGAGGGTCGCGTTGCAGCCCCCGTAGTTGGCGGCGTGAGCCGGGCCGGCGAACGTGACGAGGCTGGCGACTGCCAGGCTGCCCGCGAACAGCACTCGACGGATCATTGAGCGGTCTCCCCCGTTTCTCACCGCTCCCTGCGAGCGGACCGGGGAAGTATTACCGCTCTCGTCCGCCGGGGTCCACCTCTGTCACTTTGCGTGGACCGCTTTGCGGCGAAGACGACCGTTTTTCCGTCTTCGTCAGTTCGCACCACGCGTGCTGATGGTCTGCACGTCATCCAGTTCGCCCGAACGCGACGCGAGGTCGCCCTTCGAAGCGATCGGTGCCTTGACGTGCACGTCGACTTCGTCGGCGTTGACGAGCGGCTGCGGCACGACGGTGAGCTTGTAGCCGTGCTGCAGATCGATCGTTCCCCGCAGCTCGAACACCACGGTGACCGATCCGCCGGGGGGAACGTCGATCAGCGCGGTGTAGACGAAGCGCCCGTACTCCGTGTTCGCCGCGCGTCCGATCGACGCGCCGCCACTGGTGACGTCGACGAGAAGCAACGGCGTCGCAACCGCGACGGTCGTCGAGTTCGTGCCCGTTGGCTGTCCGGTGTGGTTGCCGATCACCTCGACCGGGAAGCCCGACGCCGGCGCATCGTTTCGCACTGTCACCGTCACCGTGGCTTGCACATGGTTGTTCGACGGATCGACAACGACGTCGTCGGTGATCGTTCGATGCATGAACGAGTCGATCTTGCTCAGGCCGCGGTTCGACGATCGCACCGACAGGAAGTCGGTGTCGTTCGAAGGCGGCGGCATCGCGCCGTCGACATCCAGCCGCGCGAACAACGCCTGTTCGTCCGGACGGAAGCTGTGGAACAACAGCCGTCGCTCACCGATCGCCGGTGCGAGCGCGTCGGCCATCTCGCTCGGCTGAGGTAGCTGGCCGGTCGTCAACTTCTTGAACACCGTCTTCGCCGCGTCGACCTGGAACTCGTGCCGGTTGTCGTTCGGGAACGCGACGTACTGGTCGCGCAACAAGAAGTCCACCGCAGTGTCCGCCGTCAGCGGCTTGTCGTAACCCGGAACGGTCACCGGACCGGTGAGCTTCATGAGCGCGGCGAGCGTCATGGGGTCCATGTAGAGCACGCCGTCGAGCTGGCCGGTTCCGCCCGACTGCGACCACATCTGTTGCACGGCCTCGGCCACCGTCGGGAAGTCGCTCGTCGCGGTGACGTCCTGCCAGAAGCGTTCCGGTTGAAACGCTCGGAACCGGTCGGGGAACGACGTCGGGTCGGTCAGCTTGCGACCCTTGCCGGCAGTGTTCAGTTGGAGCACGCGTCCGGTCTTGCCGAGCTCGAGCTTCCCGTTGTTCGCGGTGAGGACGCCGTACGCGCCCATGAAGCCGCCGAGATCGCGTGCCTCCGACGGCGTGCCGAAGATGACGAAGTACTGCCGCGGGCCGCTTCCCCCGAGGAGCTCGGGCAGGACGGCGATCGCCTGCGAACCGGTGGCGGCGTCGTATTGGGCGTTGTGGACCTCGGTCGTGAACTGATCGAGCTGATGGGCGACCGTCGGCAACAGCCACGGCGAATCCGCGCTGCTCGACGCGCCCGCGGCGCCGGCGAGTGCCGTCTCGACCGAGGTGAGTGGCGCGGACATCGAGCGAACGCGGTCGAGGTCGAGCCGTCCGTCGTGGACTCGCAGCGACTGGATGTTGGCGGAACGGGTCGCGATCGATGCCGCGTGCGCGAGATCGGCTCCGGCCCCGGACAGCAGATCGAGCGCGTGCGCCTGTTGACCGACACCCGGCAGCACGAGCGCCGGTTTCGTCCACCAGCCGCTCAGCTCACCGTGGGCATCGTGGAACTCGGCCTGCGCTTCGTCGAACAGCCGCGCTGCTTCGTCGCCGTTGCCCGACCGCGCGGCGCGCAAGCCTTGCTGCGCGCGTGCGATGCCGACGTCGACCGAATGTCGAGCGTGCAACGCGGTGACGATGAGAAGGCAGATCGGCAGGACGACGACCACCGCCGCCCCGACGGCGATCGCGCGGCGCCGTCCCCGTACGTACGGCATGAACACGGCGCGGCCCGAGTAGACGAGACAACCCACGGCAGCCGTCGCCACCAACAGATTGAGCGCGAGCCGTCCTGTCGGCATGCGCAGCAGGACCTGCACGTCGACTGCTCCGATGGCCGCGCCGAGCACTCGACGATGCGGAAGCGGCGCGAGCCACGTGTCGAGCGCGCACACCGCGACCGCGGTGCACGCCAGCAACGCCCACGGCCATCCGCCGAACGCGACCGCCAGGAGGGACGCGACCGCCCAGGCCCACGGCTTCGCTCGGGATGCCGCCACCGACGCGCCGGCACCGACGGCGAACGCGAGAACGACGTCGCCGATCGTCGCGCCGGTCGAATGGGTGTGCGCGAACACCGCGGCCACCCCGCTCGCGATCACGATCGCAGGTGCCGCGTACCGCTGGAGGCTCGGGCCAGAACCCGGAACTGCCGCTGCGGTCGCGGGCGGCGTCGTGCGGGCTTCAGCGATCACATCGGCATCGGCTCGCGCCTGTTTCGAACTCGCTCGACGTGTCTCGACCATCACCCGGATCGGCTGCTCGACGACCGCCGGATGGCGATCGTCCGAGGCGAAAGCGTACGAGGCGAGGCGATCGCGCATGGATCGTCTCCGGGCTTGCCGCTGCGACTCGGTGCGCGGAGTTCTTTACCATGAGCGCGATGAAGAAGCTCTCGATCGTCGCGATCGTCGCGGCGGTGCTTTCGGTCGGACTCAGTGGCGTGGCGCTCTACAGGACGAAGGACGCCTCGTCGAAGTCATCCACGCCGGCCGCCACGGCCAAGCCGACGGCGAAGGGGAAGGGGAAGGCGACCACCACGACGGCTCCGGGGGCGAACGTGACGGTCCCGACCGCAACCGGCAGCGTGTTCATCGCGGGCAAGGCCATCCAGGACCTCAAGTTGAAGATCAAGGTCTCGCAGTCACCGTCCGCGTCCGTTCCCAAGGGAAGCGTGATCGCGCAAGATCCCGCGCCAGGGACCAAAGTTCCCACTGGGACCGAGGTCAAGCTCACTGTCAGTAGTGGGCCCCCTTGACCGTCTTGCGTAGTTGAGCGGGGTTTGCTCGGTCTGAGTGCCTCTTCTGGAAGAGACCATGGACCGCCCCGACACGATGCTGTTAGAAACGTCTCTGCGAGGCGCAGGCGTCGGCCCAACAAGCCCGGGCGGCGCCAAAACACACACCAGCAAATCAACGGGGGGAGTTAGTGCATGCACCGACCTAGGTTCAGGTCGATCGGTCTGTTCGTCGTAGCGACGTTCGGGCTGATTGTTTCAATGTTTGCTTTTTCACCGGCTGCCAATGCAGGGGTCGCATCGCCAGGCTGTAACGCGGCGACGACGCCTGGTGGCCAGATCAGCCAGTACCCGGCGTGGGGTGGGACGCAGAGTGGTTGGAAGATCGCTTGCATCTTCCCGTCCGAGCAGCCGTCACCGCCAGGTAACAACGCCCTGTCGTCGAACTTCACGTACCACGACTTCCCGAACGCGCTGTACCACAACGGTGCCGCTCGCTCGGTTTCGCCCGCTGGCAACGTGGCCAGTAATTCGCCCAGCATCACCATCGCTGACGCCACGGGCATGGCGGCGTACGTGAACCGGTCGATCGCGGGTCCCGGCATCGCGCCGCGCACCTTCGTGAAGTCGGTCGTCGGCGCGACCGTGAACCTCAGCATCAACACCAATGCGGCGATGACGTCGTCAACGGTGCTGAAGATCGACAACTCGAGCGCTCGGTCCGTCGCTGACGCAACCGAGACCAACGGTTCGACTGTCATCGGCTCGGCGTCGGGTAACTGCACCGCTGGTGACAACGGCCTCAGCGTCTCGGGCACGGATATTCCGCTCGGCACGACCGTCAGCTCTTGCAACGGCACCGGTTGGAACATCTCCAACGCCGCGACGGCTACCGGCGCTGCCCAGACCATCACGATCGGCGGCACGATTCAGTCGACCGATACCCGTGAGGTCACGGACGCAACGTTCACGGCCATCCACACGGTCAACTCGACGTCGATGAAGTTCAAGACGCCGGACGACATCGGCCTCAAGATCAGCAGCTTCGGGGCGAACCCGATCCCGCAGCCCTGCTACATCACGGCCGTTTCGGGTGCCAATGCCACGGTGTCCTGCACCCTGGTGGTCGATACGCCGGCGCTTCACCGCACCGACGTCGGCGACCCGTCGGCAACGGCACCGACCACCGGTGACGCCGTCATGACGCAAACGACGCAGCTCGCCCTGCTTCCGTCGCTGGTCCCAGGCTCAGCGGCCTGCAACCAGGACGAGGCCTCGGGCTTCTCGATTGCCGGCAAGTGGGCCAACCCGGGCAACTTCACCATCAACCTGCTGGCGACCCAGCCTGCAGGCACCAAGGCTGTTGGTGAGATCCTGTTCCCGACCCCGGTCGGCCTGAACTACGGCGCCTTCATCGTCGAGCGTGGCGCACTCACCTCGGGTGACCCCCAGGGTGCAGCGCACTACGACGTGATCTTCCCGAACCTCCCGACTGCTTCGGCGCTCTGCGCGAGCCCGACGTCGCCGGGTATCGGCTTCACGTTCACGCTGAACCCGACGACCCTGACGGTCGCGACGATCCCGAGTGGTGTGGGTCGTCCCGGAACGTCTCAGGTCCGTGCGATCAAGGACGATGCCGAAGCCGGTTCGACCGGTGCGGCGACCTTGGTTGACAACGCCAACAACCTGTGGACGGGCTCAGCATTCACTCGTCTGTGCATCGTTCCGGCAGGCAAGCCGGTCATCAACTTCCAGTGCGGTACCGGCTGATCCAATCGGAGTGACAACCTTGTAGTCCTGGCAGTGGGATGGGTCCTCGCGACCCATCCCACTGCTTTCTTCTGGTACAGAGTTGGAGCAATGCGTAACCGTCTCGTGGCTGTCCTGCTGCTGGTCGTGGGGGTCGTGTTCGTCCCCGCGGTGGCCGCGGTCGCCCAAACCGATTCCTCGTCCCCAGGTTCCTCGACCCCCGGTTCGTCGCCGTCGACGACGGCGGTGCCTCCCATCCCGATCCCGCCTGACGGCGTCGACATCGGCGGGGGCGAGAAGATCACCGGCGCGGTGGTCACGCTGAACGGCGACGCGTCGTCACCGCCACGGACGATGAACGCCTACCAGGCTGCGGTCTTCGTGCAGTCCTGGTTCGCGGACGCGTTGTACAACCAGGCACTGAAGCTCCAAGATCCGCCGGCGCAGCTTCCCGTCTACCGCATCGATGTCAACGGCACGTGGGGCGTCGGGGGCACGACCGGCGTCGTCGCCGCGTACTACGCGACTGACGGGACGAACGTGTGGGTGGCGTTCCCGAGCCAGGCACCCGGACCCGAGCCGATCGACCCTCCACCGCCGTCGAACTGGTTCGTTGCGCCGCCGCGTGTGATCGACGTGTTCAACGGCACCGCCACCCTCGTCCAATCGAGCGGAGTCGTGGCCGCGACCGCAACGACGAAGCCGCCCGGCGAGGCGAAGACGAGCTCGGGCTCGTCGAACACGGCGATCTGGGTCGCGCTCGTGGTTGGCGTGGTGATCGTCCTGGTCGGCGGTGCCTTCATCCTGCGTCGCCGTCGAGCCGGCATGGACGACGACGACGAACTCGACGAGGAAGACGACAAAGCTCGAGTGTGACGCGCCATAGCTCCGATGCCCTGAGCGTCGTCGTCGTGGCGTACGACATGGCGCGCGAGTTACCGCGTACGTTGCGGTCGTTGTCGCGTCCGTACCAGCAGGATCTCGACGATGCCGTCGAGATCGTCGTCATCGACAACGGTTCACCGGTACCGATCGACGGCGACGCGCTGCGCGCCATCGATCCTCGGGTTCGCTTGCATCGAATCGACGATGCAAGCGCGTCACCGGCCCGTGCTGCGAACGCCGGCATCGAGCTCGCCACCGGTGAGCTCGTCGGACTGATCATCGACGGTGCGCGGTTGGCGTCGCCGCGGCTGCTGTCGATGGCCCGTACCGCGGCGTGCGTTGCGGACCGGCCGATCGTGACCGCCCCGGCATGGCATCTCGGTGACGCCGTCCACATGCAGGCCGCCGACTCCGGCTACGACGCCACCGCCGAGGACGCGCTCCTGGCCGAAGTCGACTGGGAGTCGAACGGCTACGACCTCTTCGCGGTGTCGACCCCCGCAGCCTCGTCCGGTCGCGGCTTGTTCGGACCCATGGGTGAGAGCAGCTCACTGTTCCTGACCCGTGAGCTGTGGCGCGAGCTCGGCGGGCTCGACGAGCGCTTCGTCCTACCGGGCGGCGGGCTCGTCAACCACGATCTCTACCGGCGGGCGTGCGCGCTCGACGACGTGCAGCTCGTCGTGATCGCCGGTGAAGGCACGTTCCACCAGATCCACGGCGGTGCCTCGACGTCGAAGAAGCTGTCGAGCGATGAGGTGCGAGCGGACTACGAAGCGATCCGCGGCCGACCGTACGAGCCGCCCCGCAACGAGCCACTGATCGTCGGGCACTTCCCCAGGCAGTACATGGGCTACGTCGCATGGTCGGTCGAGCGTGCCGAACAGCGCGCCGCTCGTCAGTCTGCCGCAGTGGAGACGTGAATCTTCGCGGGCACGCCGGTCGCCGTCGCGTCGGCGGGCACGTCACTCACCACGACCGCGTTGGCGCCGATGCGGGCGCGGTGACCGATGTGAACGGGGCCGACGATCTTCGCCCCGGTTCCGATGAACACGTTCGATCCGATCGTCGGGCCGTCGAAGTGGCCCTCGCGCAAACCGATCGTGACGAACGGGGCGATGCGAGCGGCGGTACCGATCTCCGTGAGCCCGTCGATCACGACCTGCCCGTGGAACAGGTACAAGCCCGGTGCGATCACGACGGTGTCGCCGATCGACACTTGCGCGATCATCATCGCGGCGCGGTGGGCGAGGCGCGGCAGGATCGGCACGCCGAGGGCCTGAAGCCGCGCTTTCAGGCGGTAGCAGGCTTGCGCGAAGAACGCATCGGACACGATCGACAACCGAACGATCTGTGTGCACGCATCGAGTCGCGAGCGGAACTTGAAGCGCTCACCGCGATACGCCGCGGTGATGCGAGCGTCGGCGACGAGCGCCTCGATCAGCTTGGGATGGCGCGCCCGCCGTGCCGCCATGATCGCGGCGGGACTCGGCTGGCCCGGCTGCTGCGCACTCTTGCCCATCGGGCCGTGGAGCGTACGCTGTGCGAACGTGGCGTGCAGTACCGCCAACGCGGAGGGGAGTAGTCATGGCGGATCCAGTGCTGGTCGACTCGGTAGCGGCGGTGCTCGACGAAGCCGAGCAGCTGCGCCGACGCGGCGAGTTCCGCGCCGCCATCGATCGGCTGATCGCGGCGAACCGTGCGTCCCTCGACGCCCGGCTCGAGTCCACGCTGGTCGACCTCCGGCTCGAAGCCGCGGCCGCGGCAGGGCTGCCGGACGTTCCCGTGCCACGGTCGGTGGTCGCGCCGGAGGGCGACGGCGGCGAGATCGTGGAAGTCGATCCCGCGGGCATGACGGTCGAGGCGCTGCGGACCGGCTTGGCGCGCAGTGGCTGCCTCCTCGTGCGGGGTCTCGTTCCGCCCGAGCGTGGCGCACAGATGATCGAGGGGATCGACGCCACGTTGGAGGCATTCGATGCCTCGGAGCAGGGCGAGACCGTCGATCCCGCTTGGTGGACGCCGAGGCCGATCGCCGACCGCGCCGGAGCAGGACTCGGGTTGAACCGGCTCAATCGCTCGATGGGTGCCCTGTGGACGGTGTTCTCGCCGCGCATGGTGTTCGAGTTGCTGGACGCGGTCGACACGCTGGGCGTCAGTCGACTGATGACCGACTTCTTCGGCGAGCGACCGTACCTGTCGGCGAACAAGTGCACGCTTCGTCGGGTCCCACCGGAGGACATGTACACCGGTTGGCATCAGGATGGCGCGTTCCTGGGCGACAGCATCGGCTCGTTGAACCTCTGGATGACGCTCACACCATGTGGCACGGATGCACCGGGGCTCGACGTCGTTCCGAAGCGCTTCGACGGTGTGCTCCCCACTGGTGAAGAGGGCGCGATCTTCAAATGGTCGATGTCCGACCAAGGCGTCGCCAATGCGGCGGCCGGCACGCCCATCGTGCGCCCGCAGTTCGGTGCGGGCGATGTGCTGTTGTTCGATCACCGGCTCCTGCACCGCACGGCTTCGTCGTCGGCGATGGCGCACGATCGCTACGCGATCGAGGCGTGGTTCTTCGCGCCGTCGGCCTACCCGGACGCTCAGGTCCCCCTCTTCGTGTGACGATCGCCCGCTCCTCCGCGGACGATCTAATTCGTCGACGACGCAGGTGAGGTGAAGGTCGGCAATGCCCACGCGGCAACGCCGATCACGATGACGATCGCGAGAGCGACGGCGACGCCGTCGGCCGCGTGTGAAACCGCGACGGCGAGCACCCCCAGCACCGCCTGGGCGCCGACGCAGGCAAGCGTCGCCTGGCCCGGGGTCCACCGGCGATCGACGAGCTGGTCGTACACGTGGCCGCGGTCGCCGGTGAGCAACGGACGCTTGGCCCGCCACCGCCGCACGATCGCGATGGCCGTGTCGCCGACGGGGATGCCGACCAGCAGCGCCGCCGCGGCGGCGGACGACGCCGAGCTCTGGTCGCCGAGTGTCGCGGCGAAGAGGATCGCCAGCGCGGTGCCGATCAGGTAGCTGCCGGCGTCGCCGAGGTAGATGCGGGCGGGCGGGCGGTTCCACACCAGGAACCCCGCCAGCGCGGCAGCGAGCGTCACCGCCAGCACCCGGTAGTCGCCCTCGACGACGAACGCGAAGCCGGCTGCAGACACGAGCGCGGTGGCGGACGCCAAGCCGTCGAGGCCGTCGAGGAGGTTGACCGCGTTGATGAGCAGCACGGTCGCCGCGACGGCCAACACTGCCAATGCTCCGGGAACGCCCGCGACCACCGCCACCAGCACGCCGATCGCCACCTCGCACGCCAGACGGATCCCGCTGTGCAGATCGGCCGCATCGTCGGCCAGGCCGAGTCCCGTGGCGAGGGCGAGCGGGATGGCGAGCGCCGGTCGCGTCCACAGCACTGGTCCGAGCAGACCGGCGAGCACGGCGACGCCGCCGAGGTACGGCACCGCCGTCGACTGCACCTTCAGCGGACCGGGACGGTCGACGATGCCGAGCCGTCGAGCGGCAGCCGCGCACACCGGCGTCAAGGCCAACGCAACGGCGAAGCCGACGATCACGGCCACACGAGCACCTCTTGGCGCACGCCGCGGTGCACTTCCACGGTTGCGTGGCGCTGGAAGCCGCACTGGAAGTACGTGCGTTGCGCGGCTTCGTTGTCCGCGGCGGTGACGACGTGAGCGTGCTCGACGCCGCGCGCCTTCAACTCGTCGATCGCCGCGGCGACGAGCTTGCCGCCGACACCCCTCCCTTGTGCACCCGAGGCGACCGCGGTCGCGAGGATCTCGGCCCCGGGCGTCGGTGCCCGTCCGTCGACCCCGTACCGGAGGGTCTCGATCACCTTCCACGGATGCCGAAGCACCGCCGGCGCCGCGCTCGAGTCCCGCGTGCAACGCGTCGTGGCGTATGAAGTCGCGGTACAGCCGTCCGGTGTCCACCGCGACCGCGACGAATCCGTTGATGGCGGCCGGACCGTCGACGCTGACGAGCGCGAACGAGCCGTCACCGGTTGCGATGCGGCGATACAACCGCTCGAGGAAACGCGGGCCGAGCACGACGAGGAAGCCGATGGAGATCGACTCGGTGTGGAGCGCGGCGAGCGCCGGCGCATCCGACGGTGTCGCGACGCGGATGGCGTCGCCGTTCGCCGTCACGACGTCACGACGGTCGGCTCGTCGAGTCCTCTCGCCCGCAGTAAGCGTGCATACGTCGTGAGCGTGGTGTCGATGCAGTGCTGCTGATCGAACAGTCGCCGGGCGCGCTCCCGTGCCGCGGTCGCCATGCTCGCTCTGAGCTCGTCATCGTTCACCAACCGCCCGATGGCTTCTCCCAACGCTGCCGCGTCATGCGGTGGCACCAACAGACCGGTGACACCGTGCTCGACGACCTGGCGGCAGCCGCGGATGTCGGTGGCGACGACCGGAAGTCCCATCGCCGCGGCCTCCATGGGCGTGCGCGGGAACCCTTCGCGGTGCGATGCGAGAACGAACACGTCCATGCCTGCGTACAACCGATCGACATCGGCACGCCCACCGAGGAAGTGCACACCGTCTCGGGAAGCCAGCGCGATCTCACCGGCTGACACCGCATCTTCCTTGTCGGGCTCGTCGAACCCGATGACGGCGACGCGAGCGGCGTCGGGCAGGCCGGCCGCCGCGGCGAACAGCTCGCGGTAGCCCTTCTCGACCACCAACCGTCCCACCGTGCCGACGACGACTTCGTTGTCGTCCGTGGCGCCGAGCTCGCGCCGGGCGCGTGCTCGATCGTCGGCGTCGAACCGGTCCGGGTCGAACCGCTGCAGATCGATGCCGTTGCCCAGCAGCGTGAGTCTCCGGGACGGAACGCGCAGGCGGCGCAGCGTCTCGAGGTCTTCTTCGTTCTGCATCAGCTCGGCGTCCGAGCACGTTGCCGCCACACGCTCCATCCCGTACACGGCCACCCGTCGAGGGAGTGGATCGTCCGGCAGCGCGTACAGGCCGTGCACCGTGTTCACCACGATCGGCACTCGTGCGACGCGTGCCGCGATGCGTCCGTAGACCCCGGGCTTCGGATTGTGCGTGTGGACGATGGTCGGGCGCTGCGTGCGGAACAGCTGCACCAGCTCGCCGAAGGCGCGCATGTCCTCGCCCAAGGCCATCGAGCGAGTGGCGTGCTCGAGCGGGAGGTGCTCGATGCCTCGCGTCTCGAGCGCCTCGACGTACGGGCCGGGTGCGGACGCGCCGGCAACGCGATAGCCGGCGGCGGCGAACGCCGACAGCTGCGGGCCGAGAAGCAGCTCGAGGCTCATGTCCGTCGTCGCGACATGGATCACGAGCGGCGCGGTGCTCACGTCTCCTCGGGGGCTGCGCCCCCGGACCCCATCGGCGTCCGGCGCCCTAGCGGTCGCGCGGCCGCCATGAGGTCGCTTCGCTCGCTCATGTCGACGCCTTCGCATAGCGCATTCGGTTGAGCAGCTCGCGCACCGTGTGCTCGAACGTCATCCCGCCCGCGACCTTTCGCTCGAACCACACGCGACCGTCGTTCACCTGGATGGGCGAACGAGCGAGGCGATGAAGGTCCGTCGCGCCGACGACGTTGGCGCGTGTGCCTGCGAGCGCGGCAGATCGGAATCGGTCGCGCACCAGCGCCTCGGCCGCGGGTGACCCGCACAAGGCCTTCGGATAGGCGAAGTCGACAGGCGCGTCGCCGACGTTGTCTGCGATCGATGCGATCGATCGATCGAGCTCGTCGGCCACTTCGGCCTCGGGGGCGCGATCGAGCAGGCGATGGCGGTGGGTGTGCGAGCCGATGGAGACCAGCCCCGTCGAGCAGGCGTCGCGCACCGCGGACCACGTGAGCGGTGGTCCCGAGTCGAACGGCTTCTGCTCGTCGATGAAGGACGTGGCGAGGTACCACGTTGCCGGCACGCCGTGGCGAACCATGATCGGTAGCGCGGTCTCGACGAGATCGGCGGTTCCGTCGTCGAAGGTGACGGCGATGCACGGTCCGCGCTGTTCGCCGTTCAGCACTGCGAGCGCATCTGCGAGCGTGACCACGCGACCGGTGTTCGCGAGCGCGGCCATCTGCTCGTCGAACGTCGCGGCGGGAAGGTCGACGGACGACGCGGTACCCGCACCGACGCGGTGATAGAGGAGGATCACCGCTCCTTCGGCGGGACGACGCACGAGGTCGACGGCCCCTGCCGCGACCTTGACGGTCGAACGCAGACTCCGATCAGCCGCGGAGCGGAATTGGTGCCGGTCCAGTGTCGACCTCGTGTTCGGGACGCTCGAGCGCCGGTTCGAGAGCGATGATCGCGTACAGCGCCGGCAGCGCGAGCGAGCGCTCCCGGTTGAGCAGCCCGAAGTTGGCCAAGGCGGAGAACGTCATCGAGTAGAGCAGCAACAGGATCAGGCAGTACAGGATGAACGGGTAGCGTCGAGATCGCCTGAACGCGAAGCGAACCGAGTTGAAACGGATGACGATCAGCACGATCACCGCCGTCGACTCGAGCGACGCGAGCAGCTGCAGACCGCTGCGGCTCTCCCAGATGAACGGCCGGAACAGCACGGTCACGACATCGTTCGGGATCGCGAGCGGGCTGAGTGTGTTCGAGCCGTGTGAGAACGAGGAACCCCCTTCGGAGGATCTCGCGGTCTCCTGGTTGAGCTGATCCTGCACCGACTCGACCGAGAGCTTCTGGATACCGAGGAACCGCGCGCCGGCGGTGACCGTGAGCACGGCCATGAGCCCGACCGCGACCATGCCGATCGGCCGGTTGAGGATCGATCCGGCCTGGGGACCGCCGACCTTGCCGATGAAGTACGGGAGCACCGCCGCGAGCGCGACGAGTGCCAGCAGGTGCGGGCGGATGACCCACATCAGCCACGCCCCACCGGCTGCGAGCGGGATGCCGCGCAAGAACCGGCCTTGCAGGGCCAGCGACGTCGCCCAGGCCGTCGCTCCGACGGCCAGCTGCATCAGCGCTTCTTTGCCGAGCGACGAGGGCCAGAACACGATGCTCGGCGCGAACATCAAGAAGATGAACCACAGCCGCCGGTTGACGGCCGGCACCGCGTCGACGAGCGCCCGGTACCAGAAGTACGAGCCGATGACCGCGAGCAACCCGAACAGCAAGAACCCGCCGACAAGGCTCTCGCCGAACAGGTAGTAGGTCACGCCCGTGAGCCACTTCATGAAGTTCGTCTGCTGCAGATCGGGTAGCACCGGCGCGTTCTGACCACCGGTCCACTGGGTGACGAGCTGTCGTCCGAACGCGTCGAAGCGAGCGGCGTCGCCCACGTTGTCGTACGCGTTCGCCAGCGTGATGTACCGCACCCACGAGGCGAACAGCTTGGCGAGGACGCCGAGAAGCAACAGCTGTGGCAGCCACGGCTCCTCGGGATGCACGCGGTTGTGCCGGTGACCGAACGAGACCGCGAAGGAGATGCCGGCGGCAGGGAGCAGCCACGCGCCGGCCGAGTTGTTGCCGAGTACCCGGGTGGCGAGGAGCGTCGCGGCGACCAGCGAAGCCCCGAGGGCGAACGCCGGAACCCCGGACGCTGGGAGGGCGGTGCTCACCGTCGACGAGAACGACGCGCGCGTCGGGGGTTCTTGCGGCTGCGGCTCGGGCGGGCGCGCCGGCGGTCTGCCGCCTCGGCCCGGAGGAGACGACCCCGTCGGCGCCGCCGGCTCTGTTGCCGGGGCCTCCGGACCTGCGCGCTCGGCGACCGGCGGCCGCCGGTACGCCCACCATGGCGCGCCGGCGATCGCAGGATCGACGCGGGCGTTGCCGTTGGGCGGGTTCGAGTCGGGCGGTGTGGTGGGCGTGTCCACGAGCCGAGCCGATCAGATGTGCCGGTTCACGACCGCGACACCGAAGGGACTGACGCCTGCGATGTCGAGGCGATCCGCGGCGAGTTGCGCGTCGCGCGAGTCGACGTGGCCCATCTCGACCGCCCACAGCATGTGGCGCGTCGACCAGGCGATGATCGTGGCGTTCGGGTCCTCGAGGAATGCCGGCCCCCCGATGACCACGGTGTCGATGCCCTGCCGTGACAGTGCGTCGAGGAGCGGCGGGAGGCCGTCGAGCGGGAGCTCGCCGTCCTCGCCGGGAGGCACGACGTACAGGTTCGGTACGTCGATGGTCGCGAGCATGGAGCGGAGATCAGCCGGCAGCTCGCCGTTGCGGGCGGCCTCGAGCAGATCCACGACCGACGGGAACGAGCTCGCCGAGGTCTCGTACCCGCCGGTGTCCGCGGGCGCGCCGATGCCGGCCGCGGGTCCACCCTCGACGCTCGTTGCCGTCGGCTGCTCCCACAACGGGTGGTCTGCCGTGTCGTCGCCGGCTGATTCGGGGTTCCCGTCCTCCGGTGCGGCCTGAGTGGCGTCGGCCTCGCCGACTGGCTCGGGCTCGATCCGCTCGCGCGGTTCAGGCTCGTCTTCGTCGTAGTCGTAGTCGTCGTCGCCGTACTCGTCGACCACCGTTGTGCTCGTGTACCACCCCTGGCGAGGAATCGTACCGATCAGAGCCACGTTGACGCCGAGCCCCGCGAGCGCTCGTGCGAAGTTGGCGGCCACCGAGTCGTGGATGGCACCCGTTGGCGAGCTGACCATGATCGCCTTGGGCAGGCTGTCGGTCGACAGGCTCGTGGCGGCCAGTGACCGGAAGGCGGAGTCCCATGACGATCCCGGCGCCGCGTAGCCGCGACGCATCCGGCGAGGCATGGCCGGGATGGTCACGAGGACCCGTGACCGAAGGCTCGAGCTCGCCGACTTGCTGTCGGTGATCGAGCGGTCGAAGCGGTCCATCAGGACGGGGATGCCGACCGCGAGCAGCAACCCGACGCCGATGATCTCGAGGAGCGTCGTCACGTGCGACGGTGGCTTCGGCGCGATCTGTGCGGTCGTGTGGCGCTGGATGAGGGTGCTGAAGTCGGCGGGAACGACCGCGTTGGTCGCCTGGACGCCGTAGTCGATCTGGCGGGCTTCGATCTGGTTGAGGATCGTATTGCGTTGGTAGAGGGTCAGGCTCGTCTCGGAGGTCGTCCCCGGCGGCAACGCCAGCGGCGCCCCGGGCGCCACCTTCGGCGGCGCCGTGATGTTCTGCGCCGCGAGCTGGCCGTCGATGTCGGTCAGCTTCCGCGTCAGGGCGTTGATCGTTTCGACCTCGACGTCCTGGCGCTCGAGCGCGGCGTCGAGCACCGATTCGCGGCGCCCGTTTCGATAGGCGATGACGTACTGGTCGAGCACCGTCGACGCGATCTCGGGGCGAGGGGCCGACACACTCAATGTCATGGTGTCGAGGGTGTCGCTCAGACTGGCGCTGAAGCCGATGTTGCCCGACTTGGACGGATCGAGCTTGGCCTGGTCGAGGGCCACCGCTCGGGTGCGAGCCGAGAGCGCGAGCTCGACTTGGCCCTGGAACAGCACTGGTGGGATGTCCGAGTTGGTGTCTTGCTGCGCGTTCGCGGCGTGGCTCGGGATGAGGATGTCCTCGCTGGTCGTGTAGCGCGGAGGCGGCCTCTTCGGGTTGCGGTTGTCGTAGAGGTACAAGCCCACGACCAGCGGGATCGCCAAGACGATCACCAGGGTCGTCAGCCAGTGCCGCCGGAGCGAGCCGCCGACGTCCTTCAGTCGCACGCGGCCTGAGCCCCCCTCATTCCTCGCGCTCTCGACAACACCGCCGCATGCTCCACCGAATCCATCAACTAGGTCGTGGCTAGAGTAACGCAGGCCGTGGCCGGAAAGGGACGCAGCCAGAGCGACACTCGACCCATTCGCGTCCTTTGCCTGATCAAAGGCCTGGGTCGCGGTGGCGCCGAGCTGCTGGTCGCCGCACAGGTGTGCAACGCCGTCAATCCGCGGCTCTCCTACGAGGTCGCGTACCTCGCGCCGATCAAGAACGCCCTGGTCGGCGACGTGGAGTCCGCCGGGGTTCCGGTCGTCTGCCTGGGCGCCACGAGCTCACTCGACCTGCGCTGGCTGCTCGCGTTCCGACGCCTGCTCACCGACCATGAGATCGATGTCGTTCACGCGCACTCGCCGGTCGCGGCCGCGTTCGCTCGTGTCCTGGTCCGCACCCTTCCGCGCCGCCGCCGCCCGCGCATGATCACGACCGAGCACAATTTGTGGCAGAGCCATGTGCCGTTGACCCGCTTCGCGGCCGGAGTGACCGCTCCCTACGACAACGCCCGGTTCGCGGTGTCGTCCGCCGTGCGCGACTCCATGCCGCACCGCCTCCGACCGGCGACCGAGGTCCTCCACCACGGCATCGACGTCCGTGCCGTCGCCGCCAATCGAGCCGAGCGGGACCAGGTTCGAAGCGAGCTCGGGGTCGAGGACAAGGCCGTGGTCGTCACGGTCGCCAACCTCCGCGTCACGAAGGGTTGGCCCGACCTGCTCGCCGCGGCCCGAGAGGTGCTCGACGAGGTCGACAACGCCTGCTTCCTGGCCGTCGGCCAGGGCCCGATGGAGCAGGAGATCCGAGCCCTGCACGACGAGCTCGGTCTCGGAGACGGGTTCCGGCTGCTCGGGTTCCGCGCCGACGCGGTGCGGATCATGGCCGGCGGCGACGTGTTCTGCCTGGCCTCGCACCACGAAGGCCTCCCGATCGCCGTGATGGAAGCGATGGCCGTCGGGTTGCCGGTCGTGGCCACGGACGTGGGCGGCCTCGCCGAGCTCGTTGTCGACGGTGTCCACGGCCTGCTCGTACCACCCCACCGTCCCGAGCTCCTCGCCGGCGCGCTCATCGAGATGCTCACCGACGACGATCGGCGCTCGAGCGCGACCGCAGCCGTGCAGTCGAAATCCGAAGCCCTGTCGTCCGAGCGGGCGATCCGCCGCATCGAGTCGATCTACGAGACGCTGGCTCGCTCGTGACGGTTTCCTCGCGTTGCCCCGGCAGGGTCCGCGACTGTTCGCGATGTCGCTGACGGACGACTTCACCATCGACTCGCTGCGCCAATGGGACCTCTGCCTCGGCGACGTCCGAGCTGCTCTGAACAGCGAATGTTGTCCCCGAGAACGAGGTGGTGCAGGGCTCAGACTGCGGTCGGGACGACCGGGTTCGACGCCTTCGACGCGGGGCCGGTGCCGGAATCGTTGATCGCCGCGACCTTGAACCGATAGGCGACGCCGTTGGTCAGCCCGCCGACGGTTTGCGTCGTCGCCGTCGAGTTGAACCGGACCGAGAGCTGAGGGAAGTAGCCGTCGTACGCCGTCAGCTCGTAGCCACTGATCGGCAGGTGGTTGTCGGCTGACGGGAGCCACGACACCGTCGCCTTGCCATCGCCCGCGACCGCGTCCTTGAGCATCGTCGGTTCGGGCGGCCGCTGCGTCCCCCACGTGCACGAGAAGATCGGCTCCTTCTTGCCGATCCGGTAGCGGTGGATCAAGGCCTGGTCGATCTCGTCGAGGATGGGGTCGACCGTCACCTCCCAGCCGGCTTCGGTCAGACGACGCTCGAACAGCCCGTCAAGGCCGTAGACGCGGACATGATCCTCCTGGTTGAAGTGCTTGAGCCGCTCCGCGGGATCGGTGATCGACGGATTCTCGTATGAGGCGAGACGGTCCATCGGCACCGCGAAGAGAGCGCGGCCACCGCGCTTGAGGACCCGGCGCATCTCCCGCATGGCGCCGACGTCGTCAGGAATGTGCTCGATGACGTGCGAGGCAATGATGATGTCGAACGATTCGTCAGGAAAGTCGATGTCGGTCAGATCGATCACAACCATCGCCATCGACGGATTCAGATCGCCGCTCAGGTAGTCGACGTTCGGCAGTGCTCGGATCCGCTTCCCGAGGCTCGGCTCGGGGCCCACGTGGAGGACTCGGATGGGTTCCGCAAGCAACGGCGCGCAGACCAGTTTCGTCCTGGCCAGGAGGTACAGCCAGAAGGCTCGGTGTCGTTCGAGCGAGAGGCACTTCGGGCACATGGCGTCCGGTCGCAGCCGAGAGGCACGACCTCCGGGCTCGAAGGCGTCGACGATCGTTCCGCAGATGGGGCACTCGGCCGGGTCGTCGGACACGGTCGCCTTGACCGCTTCTTTGGCGCGCGATGGCTGAGCTGATCCGTTCCCTTTTGCCGTCCCCGACGGCTTCGCCTTCTTGGCCCGGAACGACCGCAAACCCAACTCCACCACCCCCGGCGAGATCGACACAACTTAGCGCGAGGTTCTCTGTATCACCGAAGCCCGCGCGAACCACTTTCACTGCGAGAGGTCGCGGAGAATCACCTTGACTTCTCGTCTAGATTCCGACAATCCCATTCGGGACAACGGGGCGAGACCCGAAGAGCGATGCACGATTCTCACGTCACCACGGCGTCACCCAATCGCCCTCGGCGGAAGCGCCGAGGCAAAGGACTCACGATCGCCGCATGTGCGCTCGCCTTCCTGGCGCTCTTCATGAGTGCAGCAGCGGTGTGGCGGAGCCGCGACGTCAAGCCTGCCCATCACGGCACCGCGAAGCCGGCCGCCTCGAGCGGGCCGAATCTGGTCGCGGTTCCGAGTGAGGTCAACAAGAACGGCATGCTGGCCGCGGCCGACCTCGCGAAGCTCAACCTGAAATTCGGCATCACGCCTTGGCCTTCGGTCTCGACATCGAGGAACCGGGTGATCTCGCAGGATCCGCTCCCGGGCACGAAGGTTCCGGAGGGTACGGCCGTCCAACTCAAAGTGAGCACTGGCCCCGTCTGAACACGTGCCGGCAACGGCGTTCAGACCCGTACGCCATGACCGAAGCCTCACGCCACGACTCGCTATCGGCGACTGAACGCGAAGCCGTGCTGCAGGCTGAGACGGAACAGTGGCGCGCGATCGCGGCCGAGCGGGCGGCGGAGTTGCGACGGCTGAAGCGCCGTCCCGTCGTGCGCCTCGCGCTCGCGCTCGATCGACGGATCGAGCCGGGCCGTCGCGCCCTCGCGCTCGGCGTGCGGGGGTGGCGGAGCCGCGGCGCGCGGGCGACCGTGGCGGCCGGCGCCGCGCTGGCCCTTCCGGCGCGACACAAACGGCGCGCTGCGCTCGCAGCGGAGATCGCGAAGATCGGTCCACCGCCGCTTCTCACGAGGCGCGTCACGTGCGTGGAGATCGGCGGAGCACTGAACGAAGCCGAACGGCGCGAAGCGGATCTTCTCTGCTTCGTTCCGCCGGGATTGGTGCCGGTCGACGAGAGTTGGGTGGCGCGCCTCGCGGAGGCGATCGGTGGTGACGTGGTCGCAGCCACGCCCACGCTCGTGCACACAGCACCCGAGGGTTGGCCTGCGAGTGAGCACGACCTGTGCGTGCGATGCCAAGGCTTCGACATCGTCGTCGACGGCGGCGGCGAACCCGTCGTCGCCGCTCGTGGCGCGGGCGACGACGTCCACTTGAGCGGGGCGACCACTGATGTCGCCGCCGCACCCTTGCGGGGACTCGTCGTCGACGGCGATGCGTATCGCCGGGTCGGTGGTCTCCTTCTCGGCCTCGACGACGACGTTGCCGGCATCGACCTCTGCACGAGGCTGCGCGTCGCCGGTGGCCGCGTCGTACACGTGCCGAGTGCCGCGGTCTACGACGACCGACGCGTGACCTCGCGTGCGGCGCTCTACCGACCGGTCGATGTCGCCGGCGACGCGTGGCGCGCGGCGGTCGAGCGGCAAGGGCCACTGCTCGTACGCCGCGCCGCTTCCGCGCCTTCGGGCGTGCGGCGCTGGGTGATCACGACGGCAGCACCGTCGACCAAGGTGGCCGAACGCTGGGGCGATTGGTACCTCGCCGAAGGGCTGGCGGCCGCGCTGCAGCGACTCGGTGAAGACGTCGTCGTCCAGAGCCACGATCGTGCCGACGCGCTCGACGCCCGATCGCGTGACGTGCACCTGGTGCTGCGCGGCCTCGCACCCGTGCGGCGAACGCCCGGGCAGCGGCACATCCTGTGGATCATCAGCCATCCCGAGGGCGTGGCCGTCGAGGACTGCGACGAGGCCGATCTCGTGCTGGTCGCCTCGACCCGTTTCGCGGCGCACCTCCGGTCACAGACCGCGACACCGGTCGAGGAGTTCCTGCAGGCCACCGACGCCGAACGGTTCCAGCCCGGGCCGATCGATCCAGCCTTCCAGCATCCCGTCGTCATGGTGGGCAAGACCCGGGACGTGATGCGTCCGATCGTCGCGCGACGCCCTCGCGGCCGGGATCCGGCCGGCGCTCTACGGCGGCGGTTGGCGCCGGCTCGTCGATCCGAGTCTCGTCGTCGCCGATCACATCCCCAACGAGCAGGTGCCGGTCGTCTACCGGTCGGCCGGCGTGGTGCTCAACGACCACTGGCACACGATGCGGGCCTGGGGGTTCGTGTCGAACCGCATCTTCGACGTGCTCGCCTGCGGCGCCCCGATCGTCTCGGATCACCTGCCCGAGATCGAGGATCTGCTCGGCGATGCGGTCGCGACGTACACCACGCCCGCTGAGCTCGCCGAGCACGTCGAGTCCGCCCTGGCGGACCCTGACCGGGCCCGCCGTCGGGCCGGCGAAGGGCGGCGCGAGGTTCTCGCACGGCACACGTTCGACCACCGTGCGCGTCGGCTTCTACAGTTGTTCGAGGCCTACGACCTGACGAAATCGCCTGCCCTGAAATGAGCCGAGGACGCCGCGTTCTGTATCTTGACCGACACTGTGCCGGCTCAACCGTGCGGCACGTCGAGCGATCCCACCAGGCGTTTGTCCGTCGTGCATTACTTTGGGCGATTCGTGCCGGTCGGACGGACACACGAAATGGGGGGACCCGAAAAACATGACCGATGGTCCGCAGTCGACCGGCGGGGACGAGGACGTCGAGGACTTCGACAGCTTGGGAGCAGCGCCGACGCTTCCCGTGTCCGAATCGTCGAAAGGCACTGATCCCGGCAAATCGCGAACTGCGCGTGTGGCGTCGTCCATTCGCAAGCCGAGCCGGAAGCTCGTCATCGCGCGTCGGGGTGCTGGTGATCCTCGCTCTGATCGCTGTCCTTCCCAACCCGCTGAAGAAGACCCCCCGAAACATGGTCGGCATCAGCTACGGCGGCGGTCCCTTCGAGTCCGCCCACTTCCAGCGCATCGTCATGCCTGGTAGCGGGCTGTTCTTCAACGGCTGGTTCGACCCGCTGTACCTGTACCCGGCCGACACGCAGAACTACATCGTGTCGAAGACGGTCGGGCAGGGCTCGGTCACCCAGCCCGACTCGATCATCTCGCCGTCGAGGGACCGCGTGCAGATCGAGTACCAGGTCGCCGTGTACTTCCGGCTCAACATCGATCGTCTGCGGGCGTTCCACGAGTCGCTGGGTCTGCAGTACGCCGCGTACACCTCGAATGGCTGGAAGAGGCTGATCACCGACACCTTCCGCCAGCAGCTCGAGAACACGCTCCAGGAAGAGACCCGGAAGTACGACGTGGCCGACCTCTACGGCAACGCCGACGTGCTGACGACGATCCAGAACGACGTGCAGCAGGCGCTCAGTAGCCGGCTCACCGCGTCGTTGGGCCAGCCCTACTTCTGCTCGCCGACCTACGAGCCCGGCGGCAACTGCGGCGTGCCCCAGTTCAACATCAAGAAGATCGACATCCCGCCCGAGGTCGTGAAGGCCTTCCAGGACAACCGGACCTCGTTCATCCAGATCCAGACGTCGCAGAACACGATCGCCCAGCGCCAAGCCGAGGCCCAGGCCATCGAGGCCCTCAACGCCGGCCTGTCCCAGGCGGGCATGCCGTACGTCCTCCTTCGGGCGATCGAGTCCGGCAACATCAGCTTCTGGGTGATTCCCGAGAGTGGGGGCATCACGCTCCAGGTGCCCAACGGCGGTGGTGCCCCGACTGGCCCGACGCCGACCACCACAGCGCCCGCAGCGCCTCCCGCCGCCAGTTCCAGCAGCGCGCCCGGCGTCGACGTCGAGTGCCAACTGAGGCCTGACGGAGACGTGTCCGCGACCCGTTACTGTTTGCGCGCAGGGGGTTACCACCGATGGAGTACGTGATGGTCCCGGTGCCGGACGAGTTCGTCGTCGACGTCATGCAGTACGTCGCACGACTCGTGGCACGCGCATCGGTGATTCCGTGGACGAAGGAATCGATCGAGCAGTTCTTCGACGAAACCGAAGAGATCAACCGGGCGTTGCTGTCGTTCGTCGCTCGGTCGACCGTGGCGGGCAAGGATGTCAGTGACGAGGATGCGGCGGAATCGCTCGAGCTGAGCGTCCGTGAGATCAACGCCCTGTCGCGAGACATCAACACCGAGGCGCAGCGCAACAAGAACGAACCGCTGCTCGGGCTCCGCGAAGCACAGGTGCAGCTGCGCAGTGGGCGCGTGGCGCAGCGGCGGCTCTTCAACATGAACGAGTCCGTAGCCCGCATGATCCGGTCGTACGAACGAGCAAGTCTTCCGAACGTCGAGGTCGGCGGCGCCGAAGCCGTGTCCGACGTCGTCCGAATGACCATCCAGGAACGGCCGGCGGGCGGCAAGCGCGAGTACAGCGACGTCGTCCAGGTCTTCGAGCCGAACTCGTCCACGCTGCCGAAGCTCAGCGAGTACGTCCAGCGTGTCCTCGATCGACGGACGTTCATCACCGAGCTGGCGAACGCCGAGATCCGCGGGTCGCAGTCGAGCACGCTCCTCGGTGAGCTGTGGTCGCTCGCCGACCCGTGTTCCAGGCCGCGATCTACTACTTCCTCTTCGTCGTCATCCGCGGTGGAACGGGCGGCGGCAGCTCGACGTCGTACATCACCGTGATCATCAGCAGCGTGTTCTTCTTCAACTTCACGCGCATCTCGATCGCGGACGGGGGCAGGTCGATCCTCCGGCACAAAGGCCTCGTCCTGAACAGCGTGTTCCCACGAGCGATCCTCCCCGTCACCGAGGTGTACAAGGGACTGCTCGAGACGTGGCCCGCGCTCGCCATCTACGCAGTGATCCATCTCGCACTGCGCGCGCCCGTCACCTCAGCGCTGTTGATGTTGCCTCTGCTCATCGTGATCCAGGCCGTCATGAACCTCGGCTTCGCGCTGATCTTCTCGACGTTGACCGTGTTCTTCAAGGACATGTCGAACCTCCTGAACTACATCCTCGGGTCCTCACGTTCGCCACGCCGGTCGTGTACCCGGTCTCGACGCTGCCGCCGAACATCAAGAGCCTGCTGATCTGGAATCCGCTGTTCCCGCTGTTCTCCGCCTACCAAGGCATCATCAGCGGCCAGACGCCGACCAGCGGCCAGATCCTGGTCTCCATCCTCTGGGCCGCAGTGCTGGTGACCGTCGGCGCCTGGTACTTCTTCCTGCGATACGAGCGGACCTTTGCACTCCACGTCTGATTCCGACGAGGAAGAGGCACCCGCCATCGAGGTGACCAACCTCTCGGCGTCGTATCACATCCGCACGGACAAGGAGCGCGGCCTCTGGGGGCTCAAGGCGCTCTTCCAGCACAACGGTTCGATGCTGCGCGAGGTTCCCGCACTGCGAGACGTGTCGTTCGACGTGCCCCGGGGAACCGTGCTCGGCATCATCGGCCGCAACGGAGCCGGCAAGTCGACGCTGCTGCGGACGCTCTCGGGCATCCTGGCGCCGAAGGCAGGGCGCGTCGTCGTTCGCGGCCGCATCTCGCCGCTGCTCTCGGTCGGCCTCGGCATGCACCCCGACCTGAGCGGTCGGGAGAACATCAGGCTCGGTTGCCTCGCCTTCGGCCACACGGCCGAGCAGGTCGAGGAGCTCACCGAATCGATCGTCGACTTCGCGCAGCTCGGCGAGTACGTCGAGTTCCCGTTCAAGACCTACTCCGGCGGCATGAAGGCGCGTCTCGGATTCGCAGTCGCCGCCCATCTCGATCCCGAGATCCTGCTCATCGACGAGGCGCTCACCGGTGGTGACGCCAAGTTCAAGGAGAAGACGGCCGAGAAGATGTTCGAGCTGTGCGGCGACGGCCGCACGATCGTCATCGTGACCCACGGCCTGTCGCTCGTGCGGATGATGGCAACCTCGGCGATCTGGATGCATCAGGGACGGATCGTCGAGGGTGGCGACCCCGATGACGTCGTGAACGTGTACATGAGGTACTGCCGCATCGACGCGAGTTCGACATCGCTCGTCGATGACGACTGATCTAGTCGCTCGGCTCGCGCTACGAGCTCGCAAAGACGCGATACCGCGTAACGAAGCGGCGACAACGCGGCGCACCCGTCGTCGTGTTCGCGATGGCGAAGACGGGCACGACCGGCGTCGCCGCCGGCCTGCGCGACGCCGAGGTCGGACCGGTCTTCCAGGTGCACGATCTCGACCGCGCGTTCCTCGAGGACGAGGAGGATCAGTACCGCTGGGCGGGCCGGCCCTGGCGCATCTGGGACGCCCAGTGCGTCCTCGATCGCCCGCGCGGTCCGGGCGCGCCCTGGCGGGTGGTGTCGTTGGTCAGGGACCCGATCGCCCAGAGCGTGTCGGCGTTCTTCCAGCCCGGCGTTCGCCATGGCTATCTCGACGAGACGACCGACGTCGGCCCCCTGCTCGATCGGTTCGGCGACCGCCTCGAGCGACTGCCGCTCGGCTGGTTCGAATCGCACCTCGAGCCCACGCTCGGCATCGACGTCTACGACCTCGCCGTTCGATCGCGAGCGGGGGTACCAGATCATCAGGACACCGTCGGTGGAGCTGCTGCTCCTTCGCTGCGAGGGGCTCGCCGTGGCGCCGCAGGCGCTGGCCGAGCTGCTGCAGCGCAACGAGCCGATCGACGTGCCCCGCAAGAACGTGGGGTCCGACAAGGACTACGGCGAGGTGTACGACGCGTTCGTCGCCGCGCTACGGCCGTCTGCCGAGGTGCTCGACCGGGCGTACTCGTCGCGACTCGTCACCCACTTCTATGCGCCCCAGGAAATTGCGAAGTTCCGGGAGTTCTGGTCGGTTCGTCCCCCTCTCACTGGCCCTCACGGGCCGTGACCGAGCGTCGGTAATCTCGCGGTCATGCAACTCATCGTGCTGGGCATGCACCGGTCCGGCACGTCGAGCGTCACCCGGCTGCTGAACCTCGCCGGCGCCTACTTCGGGCCGGAGGGGATGGCGACCGATCCGAACGAGGAGAACCCGAAGGGTTTCTGGGAGCGCCGCGACGTGCGAGCGGTCTGCGACGGCCTGCTGCACGGCGGTGGCTACGACTGGTGGCAGCGTCGCGGACTTCTCTGCGGACAACATCCCCGACGACGTGCGCGCCGAACGGATCGAGGAGTTCCGGCGAATCGTCTTCCACCTCGACGCCCACCGTCCATGGGTGATGAAGGAGCCGAGGCTCTGCCTGCTGCTCCCGATCCTGCGTCCGGTCCTCGAGGCACCGGTGATCGTGCACGTGACCCGCGAGCCGCTCGAGATCGCGCAGTCACTCGCCGTTCGCAACGACCTGCCGATCGAAGTCGGGCTGGCATTGTGGGAGACGTACACCGTCAGCGCGTTCGCCGCCGCTGGCAGCAGAGCCGAGCGTGATCGTCTCGTACGGCGAGCTGGTGCGCGATCCCGTCGAGACGGTGAAGGGGTTGGTCGACCAGCTGGAAGGGCTCGGGGTGCAGGGTCTGCGCAAGCCGACCGAGCGTGAGGTCCTGGCCTTCGTCGAGCAGGATCTGCGCCGCCAACGACGACAAGCGCCGGATCGCGAGGGATACCTGAACGCGATGCAGGCTGCACTCGCGCACGCGGGCGACGACGAGCGCACCCCCCAGCCCGACGAGTTCAGCGGCGTCTCGTCCGGTGCGACGGCCACCTTGCGCACCTTCGAGGCCGGCGAGGCACGCGCCACGCGGACGCGCAAGCGCGGTCCGAAGCGCTCGAGACCGCGGTCAGCAACGTGACGAAGGAGCTCGCCGACGTTCGCGAGCAGTTCGAGGTGTCGATCCAGCGGCTCGAGATCCAGCTGAGCTCGACGACCCGTGACCTCGAGATCTCCCGCGCCAACGAGCGGCGACTCGATGCGGAGGTAGCCGAGCGGCGCCGAGCCGAGCGACAGGCGGCGGAGTCGATGGCCCGCGCCGCGCAGCGGGTGGGCACGCTGCGCCAGTCGGGCGCGATCCGGGTCGGGGCTCGCCTGTCGGCAGTGCGAGAGCGGGCACGCGGACGGCGCTCGCGCGGTATCGACGGCGTGATGAAGGTCGTGCTGGGTCAGATCCACGACGCGCGCGCTGCGCTGGAACAGGGAGGAGACGCTGGCAGGACCCTGGAACTGGGGCAGGGCTCCGACCAGCCTCCACCGACCGAAGAACTACGCGCGAACCGTCGAGCGGCGCGTGCGCGAGGTGACCGCACGAAGGTCGCTGTCCTCGCATGGGACGTCGGCCACAACCCCTTCGGCCGGGCGCACCTGCTCGCCGATCTGCTGCGCGACCGGTTCGACGTCGAGCTGTGGGGTGCGCAGTTCGAGCGGTACGGCTCGGACGTGTGGCTCCCGATTCGCGACACCGACATCCCGGTGCGTCGCTACCCGGGCGCCGAGTTCCCCGAGTTCTTCGAGACGATGCGAGGACGTCGGCGCGTCGCATCGACGCTGACGCCATCTACGTCTCGAAGCCGCGCTTTCCCGGTCTCGGCGTCGGCATCCTGGCGAAGGAGCTGTGGAACCGTCCGCTGATCCTGGACATCGACGACTTCGAGCCGTCGTTCTTCACCGAGCTCGACGGGATCGATCCGCACGAGCTCCGCGGCGAAGTACGACGATCCCGACCTGAAGCTGCCGTTCGGTCGCCTGTGGACCCGTGCCTGCGAGTTCGCGCTGGCGGGCGTGGATCAGATCACGGTGTCGAACCGCGAGCTCGAGGAGCGCTACGGCGGCGTCATCGTCCCGCACGCGCGGGACGAGTCGTTGTTCGACCCGGCGCGGGTCGACCGGGCCGCAACCCGCAGGCGTCTCGGGCTGCACGACGACGACCGCATGATCCTGTTCGGCGGCACGCCACGGGCGCACAAGGGAATCGTCGAGCTGCTTGCAAGCGGTCGACCGGTTGAACGATCCGCGCATCAGGGTCGGCGCGTACCTGAGCAAAGAGTTGGACGATGTCCGCAAGCAAGTCGGCTCACTCGACCGATGGATCGTTCCCGTTCCGTTCCAGGCGTTCAGCGAGCTTCCGTCGGTCCTCGCGGCCGCCGATCTCACTGTCGCGCTTCAGTCGCCCGATCATCCGGTGTCGCGCTACCAGATGCCGGCGAAGGTGACCGATGCGATGGCGATGGGCGTTCCCTGCCTGGTGACGCCGGTGCCGCCGCTGCAACCGCTCATCGACAAAGACGTGCTCGAGCTCTTCGACGGCGACACCACCCTGGACGAAAGGCTGCGCGACTTCTTCGCCGATCGCGACGCGGCGATCGATCGCGCCCGCGCAGCGCGAGAAGTGTTCCTCGAGTCCTACAGCTACCAGGCGGTGCGGCCCGTTCTCGCGGCCGCGATCGAAAGGCATCTCGACGATCCGCCGCCCGTAGCCGAGAGCCTGTCGTCACTCGTGGGCGTGGCACGCGACCTGTACCGGCCGTCGACCGCGTCGACCGCGCGCGCCGGTCGCGATCTCGGCGCCGCGCCGCGCCGTCCCGACGGGATCGACGTACGACCTCGTCATGTTCTGGAAGCAGAACGACACCGGGATCTACGGCCGGCGCCAGGACATGTTCCTCAAGTACCTCGAGCGCACCGGTCGGTTCGGCAAGATCATCCACTTCGACCAGCCGATGAGTGCCGAGGCGCTCGTGCTGACGGCGCGCGCCGGCATCGGCACGTCTGACCAGAACCGGCTGGTGGTGCAGCAGACGCTTCGCCGTGTCGCGCATCGCGGTGACCAAGGTGCCGTCCGCAGTCGCACGTTCATCTATTCGGGCGGGCGCTTCACGCGACGTCTGAAGGTTCCGCGGCGCAGCCAGTACGTCGACTACGTACGTTCGGTGCTCGAACGCGAGCGGGTCGGCGTCGATCGCCCGCTCGTCTTCTGGTTCTACCCGACGTCCACGTACTACCCGCCGCTCATCGACGCCCTGCAGCCCGACATCGTGGTTGCCGATGTCGTCGACGACAATCGCACGTGGTACGAGCCCGGTACGCCGCAATTCGAGCAGCTCAACGCGAACTACGCGGACGTGCTCTCGCGAAGCGACGTCGTGCTGGCCAACTGCGAGCCGGTCGCCGAGAGCATGCTCGAGTTCGCGCCCGAGGTGCACGTGATACCGAACGCGTGCGAGCTGCCCGAACCAGGTGCAGCATCACCGCGCCCGGCCGAGCTCCGGGGCCTGAACGGTCCGATCATCGGCTACGCCGGCAACCTGTCCGGGCGCATCGACCTGGACCTGTTGCGCGAACTGGCGCGCGCACGCCGCGACTGGAACTTCGTGTTCCTCGGTTCGACGCACATCGACCGATCCGCGCGCGACCTTCGAGCCGAGCCCAACGTCCGGTTCATCGGTACCCGGCGCTACGAGCGTGCCCAGGCGATCATCGCCCACTTCGATGTTGCACTGATCCCGCATCTCGACAACGACATGTCACGGTCGATGAACCCACTCAAGGCATACGTGTACTGCGCGCTTGGGCGTTCCGATCGTCTCGTCGCCGGTCGCGAACCTCGAACAGCTGTCGGACTTCATCACGATCGCGAACGATACGAACGAGTTCATCGCGGCCATCGAGGCGTCGTTGCGCGCCGGCAAGGTGAACCCGGACCGCGACTCGTTGTACCCGCACTCGTGGAACATCCGCGTGGAGCGGACACTCGAGTTGGTCGACGTCGCCGTCGAGCGCCGCCGGGCGGAGCGGGCGAGTCAGCAGCCTGCGAGTACCCTTCGACGATGAGCACTCGGGGGCGTGCGATCACGGCAGATCCTGCCACCGCGAAGTCGATTCAGCGGGCCATCGACTCCGTCGGTGCCGGCGGGCTCGTCTACCTCCCACCCGGGACGTACCGGGTCGAGCAGACGATCCTGCTGCCGAGTGACGTGACCGTGTCCGGTGCCGGACAGGAAGAGACGATCCTCGAGCTGGCTCCGGGCGCGAACTGCCACATGTTCACGAACGAGAACGCCGAGAAGGGCAACGACCGCATCAAGCTGACGGACTTCTCCATCGAGGGCAACATGCGCTCGCAGTACCGTCCGGCTGACGCGAAGTCACTTACGTTCGCATGCGGCGGCTACTTCCGACGGTCTCGCGACATCACGATCGAGCGGATCACCGCGCATGCGATTCGCCAGACCGCCTTCCACTTCACTCGGTGCACGCACGTCGACGTCCGGCACCTCGTTGCCGACCAGCTCGGATGGAGTGGGGTGTCGACGAGTGCAACGGACGACATCGTCCTCCGCGAGCTCGTGGTCACGAACTCCGGGCTCGACGTTCGCCACTCGGGCATTCATCTCGACGGCGGTAAGGGCGCGTACATCGAGGCAATCGTCGACGGTTGCACGGGCAACGGCATCATGATCGATTCGAAGTTCTCGGCCATCACCGAAGTCGTCGTGAAGGGCAACGTTCGCAACTCGTTGCGCGGTCTCGCTCTGAGCCGAGGTCACGAGTTCGACCTCGACCACGTGCTCCTGTCAGGCGACTACTCACACAACCTCGAGTACGGCGTCGTCGTGTCGAACGCGAACGACGTGTTCGTCGTCGATGCGAACATGGCCTCGAACGGCATCGCCGGCCTCATGATCCAAGGGCAATACGGCGCGGTGCACTGCGTCGTGGCTGACTGCCACATCTCCGGCAGTCCGGACCTCGTGGTGGCGCGCGACCGCCAGAAGATCAGCTACATCACGACCACGACGATGACCGACATCGAGCCGGACGTCGCCATGCTGGCTGCCGACAACTCGGCTCCGTCCTCGGATCCGAAGGCGCCGCGCAGCTCATGGGACCGCGTGCGCAACAAGGTGAACCGCACGACTGGCCGCCTCGCGCCGAGCGCTCCGAAACCATCTCGGCCGGCGCCGCAACCGACTCCCGCTCCCGCGCCGGCTGCATCGGAACCTCCGACACCCGTTCCCGCGGCATCGGTGTCGGCGCAACCGGCAGCCGCTCCCGCGGCACCGGCGGCGGCAGCGGCGGCCGCGTCCACGGCGACCCAGCCGGCTGACGAGCTCGACGAGGACTTGTTCGACGGGACGTGCAACATCTGCGGCGTCGAGCAGACATTCGTCCGCAAGAACCGGTCGCTTCGCGAGGGCTACCGCTGCTCGAAGTGCAAGGCATCGCTGCGCTATCGCGGCCAGGCCGACGCGCTCATACGCACGTATTCGCAGAAGAGTGCGGTGTGCCTCGAGGACCTGGTCGACGAGCCGTCGTTCGGCGAGCTCCGCATCTGGGAGCCGGGGGTGCTCGGCCCGTTCCGCAAGTACTTCACGAGGCTGCCGAGCTACGAGATGTCCGATTACTGGCCTGACGTCGCGCCGGGCGACCGGCGTGACGGCATTCGCTGTGAAGACATGATGGCGCTGACGTACCCGGACGCATCGTTCGATCTCGTGGTGACGTCGGACATCTTCGAACATGTCCGTCACCCCGACGTTGGTTTCGGCGAGATCCATCGAGTGCTGGCCCCGGGCGGGAGGCACATCTTCAGCATCCCGGTGCAGCTGCCGTGGCGGTCGAAGTCGGTGGAGCGTGTCGACACCTCCGGCCCGGAAGACGTCCACATACTCGAGCCCCGCTACCACCTCGGGCCGGGTAACAGCCAGCACATCGTGTACAACGACTTCGGGCGAGATCTCTTGGAGAAGCTGGCGGCGATGGGGCTTCAGACGGAGGCGATCCAGTTCGAATCGCCCAGCGCCGAAGCGTCGCGGCTGTTGACGTTCCGCTCCACGAAGCAGTGAGCGATTCCGAGCAACGGTTCTTCTTCGTCCATCTGCAGAAGACCGCCGGCACCGCGCTCTTCCAACGGCTCCGTGATCACTTCGGTCCCGAAGCGGTCTACCCGAGGCCGGAGGACCAGACGGACATCCGGTCGACGACCGATGTCGACTTCCTCGTCGATCGGTGCCGGCAGCATCGCGACACCATTCGCGTCGTGACCGGTCACTTCCCATTGTGCGCAGTCGAATTGTTCGACACGCCGTTCACGACGTTCACCGTGCTGCGAGAGCCGGTCGAGCGGACGCTGTCGTTGCTCCGCCGTCGCCAGAAGGCGGAAGAGCGCTTTCGGGGATGGACGCTCGAGGAGATCTACCTCGATCGGTCGTTGGACGACATCATCCGCAACCACATGGTGAAGATGCTGTCGCTGACAGCGGACGAGATGACGTCGACCCCGCTGGTCGCGCACGTCGACTTCGACGAAGGTCGACTCGACACCGCCAAGAGCAATCTGACAGAGAAGATCGACGTGTTCGGGATGCAGCCGGAGTTCGAGGACTTCTCCGCGGACCTCGAACGCCGTTTCGGATGGGACCTCGGTGAGCCACGATTCGCGAATCGCACCGAGGCCGTGCCCGTGTCCGACGACCTGCGCGCCCTGATCGCGTCGGACAACCGGCTGGACGCGGAGCTCTACGAGTTCGCTCGCGCCAACTCAGGAACGCGACGCTCGGCGTGATTCGATGAGCCGCTTGGCGTATTCGTAGAGCTCGATGTCGAGCGCGTTGTCCTCGGTGATGCGCCGCCGCAACGACTCGCTCACGGGCTGGATCTCGTCCGCCGGCGTGACGTTCTTCCGCAGCCCTCGCTCGATGTGCCATCCGGTGCCGTCGGCGAGCTCGTCGAGGAAGTCGCCGTACTGCTCGGTCACGCCGAGGAAGTCGACCTCGGCGATGTTCTCCTTCGCGAGCGCGAGGCGGGCGTCATCGAGCTCGAACACGTCCATGTACGTCTGCAGCTCGTCGTCCGGGCGCGTCGAGAAGATCTTCGTCTGGTGGTTGAGCAGCAAGGGCTCGGCGACGAACGGGTTGTCGTACACCTGCTCGAGGGTCGGTCGTTCGCCGTCGGCCGCACCCGCGCCGTCGCCATCGGCCCATGGGTTCTTGCGGCGGAACTGGCGCAGCAGCGAGATCGTGCGCTCGACCGGATCGCGCAGGACGCTGATCGTCGTGAGGTCGTCGCCGACGAGCGTGGACACGACGTAGGGATAGTGGCCGCTGTACATGCGGATGCGGCTGGTGCGCTCGGGAGGGATCGAGAGCAGCCGCGGGATCCTGGCGTGGTGCCAGATGTCGACGGTGCCGTTCTCGGCGCGGATGTCGAGCTTGCTGTCCGGATACATCTCGTCGGGTTCGAAGTTGTCGCGGAGGTGGCGCAGCAGTGTGCGACCTCCGGTCTTCATCACGTGAACGAAGAAGTACCGGGGGACAGGATGATCGGGCGCCATCGTCACGCGGCCCGCTCCGTCACCAGTTGCTTCGCGTACTCGTAGAACTCGACGTCGATCGCGTTGTCATCGGCGATGCGACGACGGAGCGACTCACTGACCGGCTCGAGCCCCTCGGTCGGGGTGACGTTCTTGCGCAACCCGGCCTGGATGCTCCATCCGTATCGCGACGTCAGCTCGTGGAGGAACGCGCCGTAGTTCTCGGTGACGCCGATGAGGTCGACCTTTGCCAGGTTGGCCTTGGCCGCATCGAGTCGCTGATCGTCGATGGGCACGACGTCCATGTACGTCCCGAGACGGTCCGACGGGTTCATCGCGAAGATCTTCGTCTGGTGGTTGAGGATCAGCGGTTCGAACACCTTCGGGTCCTCGTAGACCTGTTCGAGCGTGAGCCCTGCCATCGCGGCCGGCTGGGTCGAGTTGGGGTCGGTCCACGAGTCTGTCCGGCCGAGCTCGCGCAACATCGAGATGGTGCGCTCGACCGGATCGCGCAGCACGGTCATCGTGATGAAGTCGAGCGACAGCAGCTCGCACACCACGTACGGGTAGTGACCGCTGTACACGCGGACACGCCGGCGCCGCTCGTCCGGTAGCTCGAGGAGCCGCGCGATGTCGACCTGCCCGTCGATGTCCACCCGGTCGCCGTCGCGGACGACATCCAGCTTCCCGTACGGGTAGATCTCGTCGAGCTCGAAGTTGTCGCGGAAGTGCCGGACGAGTGTCCGTCCGCCGGTCTTCATGATGTGCACGAAGAAGTAGCGACGACCGTCCACCGCCGGGCCGGCAGCAGCCGTATCAGCCACCAGTCGGATCCGCGGCTCGCACCGCCGCTCGAATCTGGCGGGCGAGGTCGAGACGCATGCCGAGGAAGGAAACCTTGCCGGTCTGCCCGTGGACACCGATCGCCGTCTCTGCCCGGACTTCGACGATCGGGCGTGCCGCGCCGAGCGCCGTGGCGTTCGCGCCACGGATCAGGCCGTTGATGATCTGGCCCTCCTGGTCGAATTCCGCGGCCAGATCGCCGATGCGCAAGGGCTCGTCGGCGATCGCCGCCGTGGCGACCCGGTCCAGAACGGACCGGGTGAGCTCGTCGGACTGGATCACGAACTCGTAGACCCGGGCGCCGTCGCGTACGTCGGCCTCGGACTCGTCATCCGGCGCGCGGAACAGGACCCAGCGCATCACGTCGAGCACGTGCTCGGCGGGTACGGGCACCATCACGTAGCGCATCTGGGTTCCTTCACCTCCACAGCCTGCAACCGGATCGCCGGCTCACGATCGCGTTCGTTCCCACAACGGTAGAGGGTCATGAGCACACCACGAAGCTCGGGGCACCCCGCGGAGGCGTCAGGCGTAGATCGAGCCCGTCGACGGCGACGGTCAGCGTGTTGCCGTTGCTCGGAGAGAACGTCACCGGAGGCGACGTGCGCTGGGTGCCGTCGAAGGTCGAGATGTTCACGCGGTTCCGCAGCCGGAGGATGGTTCCCTTCTTCGGCTTGATGTCGAGGTTGTCCGTCACCGTGGTGCATGTCGGCGGGGTCTCGGCCCTTCCCGTGCTCTGGACGAGGCCGAGCCTGACCATCAATTCGTTCGCGGTCGCCGCGTCCACCGGAGCGTCGCTCTTCGGGAGCTTGCCGTCGTTCTGCGCGTCGAGCAGGTAGCCGGCGGTCACGTCCTGAAGGAAGGGATCGGGCAGCGGCCTCGCGTCAGGTGGAACTTGCGTCGCGATCGGAACACGAGGCGTCGACAGGATGAGGTTGCGCTCGGACGCGAAGAAGCCCGGGTTGAACACTCCTGAGCCGAACGTCGTCACGTTCCAGGGGATCCCCAACAGGATCACCGCGATGAGGGGCACGAGCGCTTTCGGCCATCGCGTCGCGATGGTGTCTGCTGCGTACGCCAGGGCCGGGAGTGTGAACGCGACGCCGGTATAGAGGTAACGACTCGACGTTGCGTTGTCGAGACCGAGGCCCCATCGTCCGAGGCAGGTGATGAACGCGAACACCAAGCTGCCGAGGGCGAGTGCAACCGTCGGGGCGAGGTGCTTCCGCGCCGCCGCGAGACTCTCGCGACGAAGCGCGATGAACCAACCGAAGGCCAGGATCCCGGCGAGCACGACACCGATGACGCCGAAGTGCCCGAGCGAGCGGAACGTGCCCTGCTCGGCCCGTCTCAACCAGCCGAAGACGTCGCCGACCGACGGCCATCCGAACGGAGCGAGATCAGGATGCTCGATCCGCGCCCAGGTGAGGGACACGACGGCGAGTGGCGCGGTGTGGAACAGGGCGGCGCGCCAGCCGCGGCGCCACAGAACCGCGATGCCGACGATGACCACCATCGCCACGCTGACGGCCTCGCACATGAGGCCGACGAACCCTGCGGCGAGGCCGATCCAGTCACGCCGGTCGATCTTTCCGTCGTGGTCGGCGAGGATGAGCTGGGTCAGACCGAGGACCATCGAGGCCATGAAGCCCATCTGGTAGGCCCAGGTGATGTTCTCTTCGCCCGGTCCGAACAGGACGATCGTGGCCGCGCTGCACGTCGCGATCCACGGTCGCACGCCCGCCCGCCGCATCACGTACCGCAACAGGACGGCGGTCGTGAGATGGAGGAGGATCGTCACCTCTTGGTATGGCAGGTAGCTGCGCAGGCCGACGAACGACCACAGGATCCGGAAGGCGAGGTAGGGCACGGTCTTCCAGTGGTCGTTCACGGGCGCGAACAGGTCCGCCAGCGACGGATTGCGGCCGGTGACGAAGAGCCAGTCGTCGCGCATGAACCAGTGGTACGAACCCAGCCAGAACACGAGGACGAAGAACGCGACAGCAACGAAGGCCGCGAAAGCCCACGCCGCCCCTCGGGGCGAACCCAGCCAAGCCATGACGCTGCGCCGCGAGCTGGACGGGTGCGGACGCTGCGGCTCGCCGCTCGCGGGCCTGTTCGACCGGACCTTGTCGCCGATCACCGACATCAGCGCCGAACCGCCATCGAACTCAGCCAACTCCCCCTCACGGATCCGTTCACGTTACTCAGCTGACCCGTCACCACGGAGAGCGGTCGCCCCGTTGCGTCCTCGCGTCGCCGGTGTGCCAGCCTGTCGTGGTGGGGGGGACGCAGGACGACGTGGAGATCGACGACGCGCCTTCGCGCTCGCGGCCGTGGCTCCAGGGGGCCGTGCTGGGACTTCCGCTCGTGCTTTTCGCCGCGGCGGCCTGGGCGCACCGCAACGTCATCGACGACGGGTTCATCTATCTCCGCATCGTCCACCAGGTCCTCGCAGGTCACGGGCCCGTTTTCAACACTGGCGAACGGGTCGAGGCCTTCACCAGTCCGCTGTGGCTGGCGATCCTTGCCGTCGCTGATGCGCTGACGCCGATTCGGCTCGAGTGGCTGGCGGTCGTCCTCGGGATCGTGGCCACGCTGGCCGGACTCGTGCTCGCCATGATCGGCGCGGCCAAGCTGTCCCGGCTCACGGACAAGAACGCCTTCCTCATCCCTTTTGGTGTCATTGTCCTCGTTGTCCTGATCCCGATGTGGTTCTACGCGTCGAGCGGGCTCGAGACGGGCATCGCCTTCCTCTGGCTCGGGGCCGCGCTGTGGGTGCTGGCCACGTGGTCCGTCTCGTCGTCGCGCCTGCCGTGGTGGGGCGCCCTGATCCTGGGCCTGGGATGGCTCGTACGGCCAGAGCTCGCGCTGTACACCATTGCGTTCCTGGTCACGGTCCTGTGCCTGCAGCGCGGCGACTCATGGGGCGCCCGGTTGCGACTCCTGGCCATCGCGCTCGCCTTGCCCGCGGCGTACCAGCTGTTCCGAATGGGGTACTACGGCGCACTCGTCGCCAACACCGCGGTGGACAAAGAGGCGACGACGATGCGCTGGGTACGTGGATGGCGGTACTTCATCGACTTCATCCGGCCCTACGGGCTCGTCGTGCCGCTCGTGCTGCTGGCCGCCGGCGGTTGGGTGCCCCTGGCTCTGCGTCTTCGGCGTGGCGGCGACAGTCGTGGGTTGGGGATCGTCGTGGCCATCGTCGCCGCGGGTCTCCTCAACGGGTTGTACGTCGTTGCCATCGGCGGCGACTACGAGCACGCCCGGCTGTTCCTGCCTGCGCTGTTCGCGCTGTGTGCCCCGGTGGCCGTCATTCCGTTCGCTCGAGCGCACGCGATCGCCCTCGGGCTCGTGCCGTGGGCGTTCCTCGCGTTCATCTCGCTTCGGCCGCCCGCCACGAAGCCCGGCGTCAACTTCGCGCTACCGCAGGCGGGTTTGGTGACCACGAACGACCTCGGTCTCGGACCTGGAGACGATGCGGCGACCGGGGTCGCGAACGCCGACGTCCTCTACCAGAAGGACTTCAAGAGCCTCAAGAGTGTGGAGCTGCCGTTGGCGGCCGGCGTTCCCCGGCCGATCGCGGTCGTCGAAGGGATCGGGGTCGGACCGTACGCGCTCGGGACGCACCTGCAGGTGTTCGACCTTCTCGGGCTGGCTGACCCGGTGACTTCTCACTTGGAGAACGGGAAGTGGACCGGGGTCTTGCCGTATCCGGGTCACGAGAAGCAGCTCCCTCGCCCGTGGATCGCGGCGCGACTCGCGCCATCCGACACCACCGTCGATCCGAACCGGTTGCCCGACATCGCGTTCCCACGCATAGCGCAAACGACCGGTGCGGCGTTCCAGCAGCAGGTTGCGGACGCGCGCGCCGCCCTCTCGTGCGCGCCGATCAAGCGCCTCGAACGCAGTGCCGATGCCCCGCTCACCGTTGGTCGGTTCCTTCGCAACATCGTCGACTCGTTCTCCAACACGAGCCTGCGGTTCTCACCGAACCCGGAGATCGCGCTGCGTGAGCTGTGCGGCGGCAAGACGAGCGCGATGGCCATGACGAGTCCGACCGGTCCGACGCCCGCGCCAACCGTCGAGGCGGCCGACGCGTCGCGTTCGGCCGCCATCGTGACGACGCCGGCGGCCACCGGGTTGCCTCCGGCTCAGGTCCGTGAAGATGATCGCCCCGCACCCGTCGTTGCCGTGTCGGGGTTTGTCTAGCGACGCAGCCGAAAAGAGGGGTTTCGGGCGGCGGTACCATGGTCCATCGACGACAGGCGGACCCCGATGATGTTCCTGTGGGGGCTCAAGCGCAGCGGAAATCACCTGTTGGCCAACTGGCTCTACGCCAACGCAGGCGCCACCGCGAAGCGAGAGCTCGACACCCAAGACCTGCATCCACTGCTGTTCCAGGGATTCTGTGATCCCGAGGCGAGTGTCGCCTTCTTCAACAACTGCGGGTTCCTGAACTCCCGCAACTTCGATCTCGGCGACCTCACGCCGGCAGACTTCGACTCCGCCGCCGGCCGCCGATCCCTCACCATCTTCGGGATCGAGGACTGCCGGCTGCAGCACGCGGCGCAAGCGCCGTCGGGTCCCGAAGTCGTCAATCTGGTGCTGCTCCGTGATCCGCTCAACAACATCGCGTCGAGGCTCGAGGGCGCCAAGACCAAGCCCGAGATCTTCCGCACGGATGAGGCGTACGTCGACCTGTACGCGTCGTACTGCGAAGAGGCGCTCGGACGTTCGCATGTGTTCGAACGCAAGGTGGTCGTCAACTTCAACCGATTCGTGGACGAGCGCAGCTATCGCGACTCGATCGCCGCGTCCCTCGGGATGGTCAACCTCGATCTCGTCGACGAGGCGACCGACTTCGGTGGCAGCAGCAGCTTCTCTCCCGGCACGGGAGCGAGCTCGACCGAGGCGCTCATGAGTCGGTTCCGCGACCATCCGATCCCCGACCACTTGCTCGACCTCATGTTGGCAAGGCCGGTCATCCACGACGCATGTGTCGAGCTGTTCGGGTACGAGTTCGTCGAGCGGCTCGGTGCGTCGTGACCAACGACAACGACGACAACGCCGACGGCGATTTCGACGACCTCGACGACGACTTCTTCCTCTTCGCCGGTCCACGGTCGGTTCTGCTCCACAAGCAGGCCTTCTACGAAGAGAACCTGCCGTTCAGCGACTCCGACGAACGGGTCGCGCCGACCGCGCTGCTGTACCCGCGCTCGTGGCTCGACGCGGTGAACGCGATGCCCGACGAGAGGGTCCACGACTACAACTTCATCGGCACCCTCTACCGGCCGGAGACGTTTCCCTATCGCGCGTGGATCCTCGACTTCGTCAAGGAGCGGTTCACCGACCGCTCGTACTTCCTGCTGAGTGAGGACTCGGATCAGCACCAACGACTCGGATCGTTCGACCGCACCGGTGAGCCACTCGAAGTCTTCGTTCCGAAGAACGTGCCGTGGCTCGATCGGTCGCACTTCAACCCGCACTTCTACAAGATCCTTCGAGCGAGCGAGTTCACCGTGTGCCCGGCGGGCGACGCGCCGTGGAGCATGCGGTTCTTCGAGGCGATCATGTGTCGATCGATCCCGATCGTCACGCACCGTCGACACACGGCGCGCAATCGGGTCGAGATGGAGATCGGCTACCACGTGGCCTTCCCCGACGAAGAGCACGTGTACGACAAAGGCATCGCCGAGGAGAACTACCAACTGTTCCTCGACAACCAGACGCTGATGACGACGAGAGCGAAGGGCGGGTCGGCGTGATCGATCCGCAGGCGCGGATCGCCGCGGCACTTCGGCGACCGCTCCTCGACCTGTTGCCGAAGCACTCCGTCGGTGCGGAGATCGGGGTGCACAAGGGCGACTTCTCGGCGGTGATCCTCGACGCCGTGTCTCCCTCGACGCTGCATCTGATCGACCCGTGGCACTACGAGCCGTCCGAGCCGTACGAGGACGCCTGGTACGGCGGAAGGGCATCAGGTGGACAGAGCGAGTTGGACGATCGCTACCACGCGGTGCTCGAGCGCTTCGACCGCGAGATCGTCGACGGCCGCGTGATCGTCCACCGGAGTGAGTCGGCCCCCGTGCTGCGCGCGTTGTCCGCCGACTCGCTCGACTGGGTGTACATCGACGGCAACCATCTCTACGACTTCGTGAAGCTCGATCTCGAGCTTTCGTTCGAGCGCACGAAGGTCGGCGGCCTCATCGCCGGCGACGACTATCGCGATGGCGGTTGGTGGGACGGTGGCGTCAAACGGGCGGTCGACGAGTTCGCCGGCAACGCGTTCGTCGAACTGATCCATCTCGACACCGGGCAGTTCGCGTTCAGGAAGGTCAGCGCTCCTCGAGCGTGACGTCAGCAGAACTCGCGTTCGGCCACCTGGGGTGACTCCGGCACCCTGAAGTCGTACAAGCGGAACGCATCGACGATGTTGCCGAGGAACCGCGCCGGCGTCAGCCGGGCAGAAGCGGTTCGCCGCAGCTCGGCCAGATCTCCGCAGTTGAGCGCCTGGGTCCCGGCCACGGTGTCGGCGTCCGGATCCTTCGGCGGCAATCCGGTCTCGAGCGCGATGCGTGCGGCACTCCACGGTCCGAGCGCCTTCTGGTGATCCGGAAACGGTGTGGTCAGCGGAAGCCGGCCGGACAACCAATCGGCCAATCCGAGCCGGTCCAGGACGTACACGTCAGGGCCGGCGTAGTACGCGACGGCGCCGACGTCGCCCGGCGGGTTGGCGACACGGCCGGACGGGGTGTCGACAATGGATCTGTCCCTCGCGCGGATCGGCAGGATGTGTGTATCGATCGTGACCGGGTGCTGGTTGTGCTTCGCCGCCACGAAGAAAGCACGAAGGTCGATCACCCCGCGATCGAACTGGGCGAGGCTGTTCGGTGGAGGCCGAAATGTGACTGCACACAGACCGGCCCATACGACCAGTGCGACCGTTGCTGGCACCGCGATCTTGTCCAAAGAAACCACGGCGATCGGGATGATGAGTGCCAAGAGGGAGGGCAGGAACAGTCGGGCATCCATGTGGCTGCCGCCCTCGAAGACGGTGTAGAGCGCATCGAGCAGACCTGCCGCGATCAATCCCCACACGAGTGCCTCCGTCGGTCGTTCGTTCGCTCGATGGAGCTTGCGAATGACGACGATGAGGAGCAGGGCGATCACGATGGCGGGGAACCACAACCGGTACGACGTCACGAAATCGGTCAGGTACCGATATCCCTGAGCCCATTTGGCGATGGAGCTCTCCTTGGCGAAGGCGGTATTCGGGGCCAATGCGCCGTAGTAGCCGGCGCGAAAGAGCTCGAACAGGCCGGGCAAGCTCAGTGCCCATAGAGCGATTCGCAGGCGATCTCTCCCGGGCTTCTCATCGACGTTGTAGAGCAGCAAGGGAAGGACGAACGCCAACGAGAAGAGCGCCGCGTCCGGCCGGATGAGCGGCCCGAGCCCCGCGACGAGGGCCAGCCACCACGGCACTCGGGGCCGCGGCGCTTGTGTCGCCCAACGCACGACGAGCCATGCAGCGACTCCGAGCCAGCCGAAGAAGAGGCCGGTTTCGAGCCCTGACGAGGCGTAGTCCCACACGGCCGGGATGGCGATGAACACGGCCAACCCCGCAGGCACGAGCACGCCGGTCTGCTGCAACGCACGACGCTGGAGGGTCGACGCCGCGGCCGCCGCGGTAGCGGCCCCGAGCAGGGTCGCCAGGATGCCGACCACCACGGTCGTCCACTCGAGCCGGAACGGCGAGAGCAGGTCGGCCAGTGCGAGCACGGCGACCCACGCAGGTCCGGTATCCGCCTCCACGCGCTCTCCCGCGTTGAAGACCGGACCGTGCCCGGCGCGCAGGTTCTGGACGACGCGCAGATAGATGAAGCCGTCATCGGACATCCACCGGCGAGACCATGCCAAGACGGCGAGCAACACCAGTGCGACAGCGCAGCCGGCAAAGGTGAAGAGCTTCGCGTGGTCCACGCGAGACCACCGCCTCATCAGGGCAGGGGTCACGTCGTCCAGGAACGCCCAGGATCCGCCTACGTCAGATGTGCGTTCTCCGATGCTCACCACAATGCGCCACGGCCTTCGGCTTGCCTCGGCATGTCCCCGGCGAACCGCCCGCTCCCTCGTGCCATGGTAGATGCGGGCCCCAACTAACGTTGGGCGGCGCGGAGGTGAGGATGCTCGACCAGACGGCCGATGAGCTCGAAGCAGCGCTGCGACGAAGCAACGAGTTGGCAGGACGAGCGAGGTTCCGCGAAGCGATCGACCTGCTCACGGACGTCAACCGGCGGCAACGGAGCACCGAGGTCGAGCGTGAGCTCGTGCTGCTCCGCCGCAACGGCGGTGCCGCGCTGCCGCTGCAAGCCGGCGAGAGCCGTGACGCGGTGGTCGCCGAGGACGGCGACGGCACCGTGGTCGAGATCGAAGCCGATCAGCTCGACGCCGGCGCCTTGCGCGACGGACTGGCGCGCAGTGGTTGCCTGCTCGTTCGGGGACTGGTCACGCCTGAGCGAGCTCGAGGTCTCGCGGCAGGGATCGACTCCGTGCTCGAGGCATACGACGCGTCGATCGGCGGCTCGAGCGACGTCGACCCGGAGTGGTACGACCCTCACGCGATGCCCGATCGCGAGGGCTCGAACCTGCCCGAGGACGTGCACCGGCAGTTCCTACGAAGCCGCGGCTCGATGTGGGTGGCCGACTCGCCGCGCCTGCTCTTCGAATTGTTCGAGTATGTCGACGACATGGGGCTCGGCGCCCTGATGACCGAGTTCCTGGGCGAACGGCCGTTGCTGTCGGGGATCAAGGCGACGCTGCGGCGGATGCCGCCCGATGTCGACGTGGACGGTCGATGGCACCAGGACGGCTCGTTCCTCGGGCAGGGGGTCGGTGCTGTCAACATCTGGCTCGCGCTGACTCGCTGTGGCACTGACGCACCCGGCCTCGACATCGTGCCGAAACGGCTCGACGGTGTCGTGTCCCGCGACGAATCGTCACGCTACGACTGGGCGTTGTCGGACGACGCGGTTCTCTCGACGGCGGCTGATGTTCCGATCGTGCGACCGGAATTCGAGGCGGGCGACGCGCTGCTGTTCGACCATGTGTTGCTGCACCGAACCGGAACCTCACCGGGCATGACCCGCGAGCGGCACGCGATCGAGTCGTGGTTCTTCGCGCCGTCCGCGTATCCGACCGATCAGCTTCCGATCCTCTACTGACGACTCGACGCGAGGCGATCGACCGCAACCGCGGCCAGTTGCTGCGCGCTCGAGCTCCAACGAAAGCGTTCGACGAACTGCGATCCATTCGTGGCGAGCCGCACGCGCAGGAGGTCGTCGCGTAGCAACCGCGCGAGCGCCTGCGCCATCGCTTCGGGATCGGACGAACACACGAGCGCTGTCTCACCGTCGTACGCGTAGTCGTCGTTGCCTCCGTTCGCCGTCGTCACCAGCGCACAGCCGCACGCCATGGCCTCGACCGCGCTCATGCCGAAGCCTTCGCGGAGACTCGGTTGCAGGTACACGCTGCACGTGTTGTAGATGTCCGTCGCGATCGACGACCGCGACGGCGAGACGACGAACTCGACGCCATCGCGCGGTGGGGTCTCGGGGGGCCGTGTTCCGAACACCGTTGCGGTGACATCGAGCTCTCGGCTGACGCGCTCGATCGCTTCGATGCCCGCCAGGCCGCCCTTCACCGGGTGCGGATCGAAGTTCATGGCGATCCGCGGCGGGCGATCGGCGATCGGCCGCGTCACGTGAAAGGTGCCCGGGTCGACGCCGTTCGAGATGTGCACGACGTCGGCGGTGGGAACGCCGAGCTCGAGGACTGATTCGGCGAGCCGTCGTCCGACGCACACCTTGAGTCCGGGCATCCGCAGCACGCGATCCTCGACCTCGGACGCGAACACGTTGAGCCCTTGCAAGAACAGGATCGGCAGCGGTCCGCCGTCGGTGATGACGCTCGCGACGTCGAGCGACGATGCGACCGCCTTCATCGTGTAGACGACGACGTCCGCATCGCGAAGCTCGGCCGGATCCACGGTGCTGGTGAACCGGTGTGACACGGCACTGTCGAAGGTCATCCAGGGAACGTCGGCGAGGGACTCGACCCCTGCGCCCTGGAACGGCAGATGCACGAGCGTGATGTTGTCGTCCGTCTCGATCGCGAGCGCGTTCACCAATTCGAACAAGGCGATGTCGCCGCCGGTGGGACGCGCCAGCGTCGCGGTTACGAAGAGCCAGTCGTGACCGTGGCCGGTGCCCGGCACCTAGGTCGCCTGGTCCGCGAGACGCCGACGGATGGAATCCAGTTGCTCGGGCGTCGGGCGTAGGTGCATCCCCGAGCGGTTGAGCTGGTAGCCATCGAGCGGCGGCAACTCGGCGCGCGTGACTCCGAGGAGCTCGGCGAACGTCGGAATGATCGAGGCGTCCTGTTGCATCACCGCGTCGTAATCGACGACCTCGACGTTGCTCGCGCCGAACGCCTTCCGGTAGCCGTCGAGCAGCGAGTCGTAGTCGACCAACCACGAGTCCTCTCCGACATAGGCGAACGATGCCGGATCGGCACTCGCCTCGAACCCGGTCGCTGCGAGCTGGTCGCCATATGAGCGAAGGAACGACTGCTTGTCGCGCAGGAACACGATGACGCGAACCTCGGCCGGGTCGAGCAAGCGGATGAGTCGCTCGAACTCGTCCGGGAAGCGGAGATAGCTCAGGTCCTCGTGTGAGTACACGATCGTCCCGCGAGCGGCATCCCCGACCTGCGCACGGACATGCCTGTTCGCGACATCCAGCCATCCGGGCATCCGCAGCTCGGGAAACCGGATGCGCGCGGGCCAATCACGTTCGAGACGAACCGACAACAAGGGCAGCTCGGAATGCGCCGTGTCGAGGACCAACCCTGGGGGATACCAGGCATCGGCTTGCGCCAGCAGGGGCCCGGCGTCGCGCAGGAAGTGCTGCAGGGACGTGGAACCGGTCTTGTGCGTGCCGATGTGGAGGACGACCTTCGTCGTCATCGCTCGCCCGCTCGAGTCATCGTCTCGGCGCCGGCTCAACCGCGTGACGGGAACGGCTGGTCGGGGATGGGCCGGTCGAGGAACGGGCAGAGCTGCTGCCAGCCGTCACCGGCGGCGATGTCCAGCACGAGCAGATCATCGGGACGGGCGGCGAAGTAGGCGCGCACGCGGGCGTCGTGCTGAAGGCGCTCTTCCCGCCATGCGGGATAGTCGACCACGACGTTGTTCCCCGCGTACTCGCCGCGTGCCCGTCGCTCGAGGTTCTGCTCGACGTGCCGTCGCCGGCTGTCGAGCCAGTCGTCGAGATCACGCACGGTCAGGATGAACTTGTTCCCGGGGTATTGGCGGTCGAGCACGTCGAAGTTCGTGCTCAGCGCCAAGATGTCGGAGTAGGCGTCGGCGTCCTCGAGCTCGTCGAGGAGCGGGCGGCCGTCGTGGAGGGCTCGCTCGATGGTCTCGGTGAGCACCGGACCGCGCTGAACGGCGGTCGCGAGTACGGGACCGCCCCAGTGGACGCTTCGCAAGCCGAGGATCTGCAGCGCGTCGTGGAGCGACCGGGTGCCGGTCTTGCTGAGGCCGATACAGAAGACCTTCATCGGGTGCGCTTGAGGAAGCCTCCGGGGTTGAACGTGAGTCCGAACCGCTCCGGGTGGGGATCGGCGAAGAACTCGCCATGGCGAAGCATGAGCGTGTTGATCGCCTCGTTCGGTCCAGGCCCGAATCCCGCCCACACCGGATTGCCGTTCACGACCGTGTCGGTCACGATCGCGTACGAGTCGAGGGACACCAGCGGCGCGTACATCTCGAAGAGCCGGCGCGTGGCTTCTGCGGTCGTTCGGGTGCCGAGCACGACCATCGTCGGCCCGCTCGCATCGATGCTGCTCTCGACGCGCGCGAGTGTCGCCTGATCATCGGGCTTCCCGTCGACGTACACGATGCGCTCGTGCACCGGGAGGTCTTCAGCGAGACCGTCGCCGACCGAGACGACGCGGCCGTGGCCCATCAGGTCGCAGATCGAGGCCAGGAAGAACGTGCGGGCGCCGTCGCCTGTGCCCACCTCGACGATCCAATCCGGCCGTACCGACGCCACGACCTCCTGGTAGGCGACGAGGTCCGTGGGGACGGCTTCGATGGTCTTGCCGAGCCAGGACGTCTCCTGCCAGGCAAGGCTGCGCCACACCGTGTCGATGTAGCCCCGCTTGACGTCCTGCGGGATCGGCTCGCGGGTGGTGGGCAGGCCGTCCGGCTCGGGACTCGCGGCGCCTCGCCCGAACATCTCGGCGCTGAGGCGCCGCGCGCGTGTACGGCGCGCGGCCGGCGAGCCGATGCGTCCGACGTAGTGGATCGGCTTGCCGGGACCACGGAAGCGCCTGCCCCGCAGCTCAGCGAAGTGCTCGCGGTAGCCGTAGATGCGGCTCTGACGATCGTCTGCGCCGGGCAGGTTCGTCGTCACGCCGCCGTGGACCTGATGGAACGAGCCTTCGCCGATGATCGACACGACGGTGACGTCGGGTGTCGAGCCGAGCCGCTCGTAGAGATCGAGGTTGGCGAAGCCACCGCCCGGCATCGAGAAGTGCTCGTCCAACCCGCCGGCCTGCTCGAGCAGTGAGCGCGGCGCAAAGATGCAGTTGCTCTCCCACATGCCGTCGAGCCAGTCGCGTTCGCCGACGAAGTGGCTGATCTCGAATAGCCGGTAGCCGTCCTTGGGCCAGCCGATGCGCTTGAAGAGCTCGTCTTCGTCGGCCTGGTTGTAACCCTCGCTCATCGCCTCGGGTTGCTGCCCCGGGCCGACGTACCACTGCTGCGTGGCGACGATCGCCGGTGCGTACGTCTTCAGCCCCGCAAGGCCGAACCAGAGCACGCTCGGCGACAGCACGTGCGCTCCGTCGATCATCAGCGCGAAGTTCTGGCCCCGGCCCTCCTTGATGCCGACGTTGAGCGCGTGCGCGGGTGAAGGCAGCGCCTCGTCGCCCATGTCGATGTAGCGGAACTCGTCGCCGAAGCTCTCGACGAACTCCGCGCCGAGCTTCTGATCGGGGTCGGAGCCGTTCTCGATCGCGATGACCTCGTAACCGATCTTGTCGAGGTCACGTTGGTAGGCGCGGGAGAGCGAGCTCAGCGTGCGCTCTGCCTCGCGGCGCATGTTGTAGAAGACGACGACGACCGTCAGATCGATCGCGTCGACCGGCGCCGGCGGCGCGAGTGGCAGGCCGAGCGAGTTGATCCGCGCCGGGCGCAGGCTTCCGGCAGGCACGTCGACCGCTTCGTTCTTGCGCCACGCGATCGCAGACCAGTCCACGGCATCGACGTCTGCCGTGAGGCCGTGGCGCTCGCGGTACTCGGCGACGGCCCGTGCACAGGCGGGGTCGGCATGGTCGTCGACGATCACGTAGCCGCCGACGGCCAGCTTCGGGTACACCGCCTCGAGCACCGCCCCGGCGGCATCGCCGATGCCGGTGCCGAGCCGGAGCAACGCCACGGTGTCGATGTCGGCGTCGGGCACCGTCGTGTCGATCGGGCCCTGGAGGAAGCGCACCCGCCCGTCGAACAGGTCGAATCGATTGAACCCTTCGCGAACGAGGTTGAGATCGGCTTGCAGCTCGCTCAGGTCCTCGTCGATCGCGCTCGCTTCCTTGGCGGGGGCCGGCGTGGCCCGGAACTCGTCCGCGACCCACACCACGCGGTCGGGCAGCTCATGAGCGACGAGGTAGCCGCGCATGAAGATGCCGGCACCGCCTCGGCCGGTGCTGCACTCGACGAGGTCGCCCGGAACTGCGTCGGCGCGGATCGAGCTCAAGCAGCGCTCGAGATGGTCGAGCCGCGGTCTGCCGATCGAGGCGTAGGGCAGGAACCCGTTGGCGGCGTCGTCCCACTGCTGGCGGCCCTCGCGGCGCAGGCGCAGCAGCCGCTTGTACATCTCGGGTTGCGCGGCGAACGGGGTCGCGGACGCGGTCGGCCTCCGCGGCCTCGCCGGTCCGCACGCACCGCGCCAGGTACCTCAGGCGGATCTCGTTCTCGAGGTAGTGCTCGTCGAGGAGCGCACCCTTCAGCAGCTCGAGGTACCGGCTGGCCGAGCGCGCCAGCTTCTCCTCGCTGCGCTCGATCATCGTGTGCTGGAACGTGAGTGCCCGCAGCCGTGTGGTCTCCGCGACCTGGAGAAGCTTCTCTTGCCCTTCGGCGCCTTCGAGGCGATCGAGTGCCGCCCGCAGCTCGGGCTGACGTTCGAGGCGTTCCTCTTCGGCGACGATGGCGAGCCCGAAGAAGATCGGCACGACGACGACGCGAACCGGCTTGTCGTGCTCGGCGAGGAAGTCGTCGAGCGCGGTCATGACGCCGTTGCGCGGGCCGCCCTCGAGCTCGGCGTTGCACATCGTCGGATTGACGCCGCCGTGCTGCAGGAGCTCCTTCGTGCCTTGACGCATGCCGCCCCGCCGCCACGGCTGGCGGAACTCGTCGGGGATCTGCTCGGGCGCGTAGTAGAGGTCGCGGCGACCGTATGGCCAACCGACGTCGTGCATGATCAGCACCGGGAGCGGCGCGCCGGCTCGGCCTGCGACCTCCGCCAACATCTTCAGCTCGTGGTACACGGTGAACCAGTTGTGGTCGCCGTCGATCAGCGCCGCGTCCATCGGCTCGAGGTGCGGCAGCACGTTGTGGCTGATGTCGCGGTGGAAGTGGTACTGACCCGCGAACGTCTGTTCCGGCTCGGTCGGATCGAACCTCGGCGTCGGATCGATGACGTGGAGCTCGGCGTCAGGGCCGAGGAAGTCGAGAACCAGCTTCGTGGTCTCACCTCGTAATGCGCCGATCTCGACGACTCGTCGAGCTTTGCTCGCCCGTAGCACCGGTGCGATCGCCGCATCCCAAAGCGGAAACATCTGTGTGAGAACCCCCCGATCGAAAGGCCCAGGTTAATGGCCGCGCGAGGGCGTCCGATCACGGGCGCCCACGGTCGACGACTGGGCTGTCAGCTCCAGAGGCGCAGGCCGGACGTGCCCCGCGCACTCGCCTGGCTGGCCTCGTAACCGACCCGATCGGCGTTCTCGTGAGCGACGAGCAGCACCTCGACGATCCGCTCGACCGTCGACACGGGCAGGTCCGGATAGATCGGCAACGACACCACTGATCGCGAGGTCGCCTCGACGTTGCCGAGATCGGACGCATGCTCGCCGTCGAACGCTCGCTGGAGGTGCAGCGGGGGATCGAAGTAGTTGCGGGTGTCGATGCCTTCGAGCGCGAGCACCGCGACCAACTGGTCTCGGCTCAGGCCGAACGTGTGCTCGTCGACCGTGACCGTGAAGTCCTTGAACGTCGACTCGTCCGTGATCGGCACCGCCTGGTACTCGATGCCCGGCACCTCGTCGAGGCACCGCCGGTACACGGCGGCGAGCTGGCGCCGGCGTCGCAGTGTCGTCGCGAGCTCGTCGAGCGACGCGAGTGCCATTGCCGCGTGGAACTCGGACATGCGCCCGTTGAGGCCGGGGAACAGCGTGTCGTAGTTACCGGGGTTGCCGTAGTTGCGTGCCACTCGCAGCCGGGCCGCGAGCGCGTCGTCGCGCGTCGCCACGAGCCCGCCCTCGCCGGCGACGAGCACCTTCGTGGGCGTGAGGCTGAACACCTCTGCATCGCCGAAGCCGCCCACGGGAACGCCGCCGGTGCGCGCCCCGAACGCATGCGCGGCGTCGAACAGGACGGGCACGCGCGAGATGCGACCGAGCGCCTCGACGCTGGCGGGGTCACACGGCGCGCCGAAAACATGGGTGGCCATGAGCACGCTCGCACCGTCGAGCGCGGACATGGTGCTCTCGATGTCGATCTGGAAGCTCTCCGGGTCACACGACACGAACCGCAACTGGCGTTGGTTCCACGTCGCCGCGAGGGCGGTCGCCGCGAAGGTGAAGCTGGGGACCACGACCGGACCGGACCGGTCTTCGACGAGCGCCTGAAGTGTCAGCATGAGTCCGGACGTGCACGAGTTGACCGCGACCACGTGCGGGACGCCGAGCTGTTCGGCCGAGCGCTCTTCGAGCTCGGCGACGAGTGCGCCATTGGTGAGGATGCCCGAGTCGTACGAGCGCTCGAGCCGTCGCATGACCTGTTCGAGCGGGGACGCGCCGGCCGGGCGAAGGCAACCGGCGCGGCGAAGGCGGGTTCCGCGCCGAGGATCGCGAGCCCGGGGCGGCTGCTCGGTCCCGCGGGCTCGTGGTCGACGGACTCGGCCTCGAACCGCGTCCGCTCCGACCCGGTCAGATCGAGGTCACGGGTGGTCAGGTCGCAGGGGACGCCTTGCGCGTGCAGGATCCGCACCAGGCGGGCGACCGCGCCGTTGTTGTCGCAGTGCTCGACGCAGGACGCGAGGTCGTCGACGTCGGCGTGCAATTGCTCCCACTGCAACGTGAGCTTGGGCTCGAGCACCGAGATCGAGGGGTGGTCGCCGGCACGGAGGATCTCGGCTTCGTCGTGCAGCCGCTCTTCCATCCGCTCGCCCGGGCGGAGCCCGATGTACGAGATCGGGATGTCGTGCTCGGGGCGCAGGCCGGCCAGACGGATCATCTGCCGGGCGAGATCGAGGATCGCCACCGGCTCGCCCATGTCGAGCAGGAAGACCCTGCGCTGGTTCGCCGTCGCTCCGGACTGGAGGACGAGGCTCACCGCCTCGGGGATCGTCATGAAGTAGCGCGTCATGTCGGGGCTGGTCACGGTGACAGGACCACCGTCGAGGATCTGGCGGAGGAACGTCGGCACCACGCTGCCGCGGCTGCCGAGCACGTTGCCGAACCGCACGGCGACGAAGGGCCGGTCGTAGCGGCGGCCGATGTCGAACACGATCTGCTCGGCGATGCGCTTCGTCGCGCCCATCACCGAACAGGGGTGCGCGGCCTTGTCGGTCGACACGTGCACGAGGCCGATGCAGCCGTACTTCGCCGCGGCCTGCGCGACGTACCACGTGCCGAGGATGTTCGCCCGGATCGCCTCGGTCGGGTGCTTCTCGAGGATCGGCACATGCTTGTTGGCCGCGGCGTGGAACACGACCTGGGGCCGGACCGACTCGAAGATCCTGTTGATCTGCTCTTCGATCGTGACGTCGGCGAGCACGGTCTCCGCGTTCGACAGGCCCTGGAGCGACAGCTCGTGGAGGAGGGTCTCGTCGCGATCCAGCAGGACGAGACGCTTCGGCCCGTAGCCCGCCACCTGCCGAGCGATCTCGCTGCCGATCGAACCGCCGGCCCCGGTGACGACGACGGTGGCACCGGCGAGGTACCGGTCGACGTCCTCGGAGAAGACGGGCGCGTGCGGGCGGCCGAGGAGGTCGGTGACGTCGAGGTCGCGCAGACTGCTCAGCAGAGATCCCGCCACCCGCTCCGATGTCGGGGGCAGCACCTTCACCTGCGACTCGGTCGCGAGTGCTCGGTTGATCACGGTCTTGCGATGCTCGCTGTCCGCCAGCGTCACGAGGATGCGATCGATGCGGTACTTGTCGCAGATCGAGTCGAGCTGCGACGACGAGCCGAGCACGGGAAGGCCGCGGACCGAACGTCCCTTCAGGCGCTGGTCGTCATCGACGAACCCGACGACACGGATGGGATCCTCGGTGTCGCCGTGGCTCAGCTCGTAGGCGAGCGCGGCACCACTGTCACCGGCGCCCGCGATCACGACGCGAACCGGCTGCCGTCCCGGTGTGGTCTCGCGCGTTCGTTGTCGTTCGACCGCGTACAGGCGCGACTGGAAACGCGTACCGCCGACACCGATCAACGCGAGCAACGCGGCGATCGGTGTCGCGACGAGCATCGAGACGTTCACGCCGGCCACGTTCGAGAGCACGGTGACCGCGACCGACGAGACGGCGGTGCCGATCCCGACGGCCACGACGACTCGCGCGGCCTCGTCCACGGACGCGTAGCGCCACACCGGGCCGTAGAGCCCGACCAACTGGTTCACGATCATCGAGATGACAACCGGAACCCCGATGAACCAGAAGAGGTTGCGCAGCGCAGCAGCGTCTGCTCGTTCGTCGAAGGCGGCTAGGCCGGCGAGGAGCCATGCGCCGCCGATGGCGCACACATCCAACACGCGGAGCCCGAGCGATTTGTCGTATCGCTGCGCGGCTCCGTACAGAGACGCGCGCAACCGCGTCGTTGACTCGTTCGCTTGTCGACGCTCGGATGCACTCCGTGCCACCGCCGCACCGCCCCCCTTCACCACGTACCGTGGCCAACCCCGGCACGACTGAACCATCCTGAAGGCGCGACTGCAAGCGGACGTTGCAGGGCGTTCCGGTTTCGCCGTATTTTGAAATGTACAGATCGTCTGAAACCAGAGAAGTGGGACGAACATTTCGGTTTCTTAACCGGCCTGTCACAATCCGCCCCGTTCCGACACAAGGTCTTCAAGGTGCCGGTCGTAGAGAATCGCGGCGCGCGCCATCGAGTGCCGCTCGCTGCGCTCGCGAGCGACCTTGCCCATCGCGACACGCGCCGCGTCGTCACGAAGCAAGTCCGCCGCTGCTCGCGCGAGCAGCGCCACGTCCGGTCGCTCGACGACGATGCCGGTCTCGAGATGGTCGACGACGTCCGTGACCGCACCCACGGGAAAGCTGACGACCGGACAGCCGGCCATCTGCGCTTCGATGACGACACCCGGCACGCCCTCGGACGCGCTGGTCAGCAGCAGGAGATCGATGCCGCCGTAGATCCACTCCGTGCCGTCACGATGTCCGAGCAAGGTGACGGACGGCTGCAGCCCGTTGCGCTCGACGTGTTGCTCGACAGTCGCCCGCAGAGGTCCGTCGCCCGCGACGACCAGGTGCGCAGGGCACCCCGCCCGATGCATGGCCGCCAACGTGTCGATGGCGAGCTCCGGTTGCTTCTGGTCGACGAGATGACCGACGAAGCCGACGAGGGGCACGTCGTTCGCGATGCCGAGCTCCGCCCGTAGGCGGGACGAGGCTTCGTCGCGGTCGACGACCTCGAACCGTGCGGGATTGCGCGCGTTCGGGATCGACCACACCGGACCCCGATAGCCGAGTCTCGTCATCTCCTCGGCGAGCTCCGTGCTGAGCACGATCGCCGCGTCGAACCGGCGGGCGATCGCCTGCCAGTAGATGCGTCGCGGCCCGTGCCACGAGCGCTCCGGGATACCGAGGATGCGCTGCCACACGAACTTGCCGTGCCGTCGCTTGCTCAACGCGAACACGGTCACCTGCGCCGCCCATCCGCCGTGGGCGACGACGACATCGGCTGGTTCGGCGGACAGCACGCGTCGCAGCCGCCAACCGCTCTCGACCATCGTCCGAACATTGATCGCATCCGTGTCGACCAACGGTCGCAGTCGCGCGTCGACACCACCGTCGAACGCGCGGACCAGCGCGACGAGCCGATCGTCATGGCCGAGCAAGTCGAGCGCGTCTGCCAACTCGATCGCGACGATCTCCGCACCACGTCGATGTGATCTCGTGACCACGTGCACGATGCGCATGGCGTTCATCGTCCCACGCGCGGGGGTCGTTACCCTGCGCTCCGATGGCGACGTCAACAACCGGATCAGGAGCGATATTCGTGCTGCCGACGACGACCGAGGGCCAGCAGGGTCCAGTCGCCGGATGGATCAGCACCAGTGGCTGGGCCGCGGCAGCGGCGCGGGTCCTCGGACATGCGTGGGTCGTCACACCGAGCGGTGTCCTCGACGTGGCCACGCTGCGACGCCAAGCGGCACGTCCCGCGGCGACGGAGTCGCGTGGGCGCTCGTTGCGGCAGGCGATCCCGCAGAGGTCACGACCGCGCTCAAGGACGCGCGTGAATGGCAGCGCGCGCGATCGTTCACCGTCGACGGCACCGGCCCGTGGACGGATGCGGGCACGTCGATCGAGTTCGTATGCAACGACACGAGCTGTTCCACACCGCGGGTGTCGACCTCGCGCGCCGGATCGGCGCGCCGCTGGTGTTGTTCGTTCCCGCGTTGTTGGTGTGGCAGGCGCGCCAGTGGTCGATCCGGCGTCCCGGGTGGGACGGGTGGCTCGAGCGACACGGCGAGCTGCCGGCGTTGCGCGCCGCGCGCTTGGTTGCGTGTGGCACCGATGTGCTTGCCGAAGAGGTGGTCCGGCTCGGTGTCGCGCCCGAACGTGTGCTCGTCACGCCGACCGGTGTCGACCTCGATCGATTCACACCGCCCCCGAACGGTGATGCGATCCGGCGCAATCTCGGCCTAGACGTTCGCTTCGTGATCGGCTGGGTGGGCAGCTTTCGCCCCTTCCACGTGCTCGACCAGCTCGTCGCGGCCGCGCCCGCGGTGCCCGGGACCGTGTTGCTGTTCGTCGGTGATGGTCCAGAGCGGAGCCGCATCGAAGCGCTCGCCTCAGCAGCCGGGGTGCGCGCCGTGTTCACTGGCACCGTCGAGCCCGACGAGATGCCGCAACACCTCGCGGCGATGGATGTCGGCGTCGTGCTCGCCGATCCGAGGTCGTTCCACTACTCGCCGCTCAAGGTGGCGGAGTACCTCGCCGCCGGTCTCGCGGTCGTCGCCCCTGACGTCGAGCCGCTCGCAGGAAGGCTCGAGCCGGGTCGCAACTCGGTGCTCTATCCGCCCGGTGACAGCGCAGCCCTGCGATCGGTGCTCGAGCAGCTCGCATCGGACGCTGACCACGTTCGGTCGCTGCGCGCGGGCGCACTGGCGATCAGCGCCCGAGTGGTCGTGGGACGAGCAAGTTCGTCGCGTACGGGCGGCGTTGGGCTAGAAAGACGTGGCCCGATCGGGCCAGCAGGATCCCTGGTCTTGACGGAGGGGGTCCTGCCCTACTCACATAACGGCCCGACGCCGTGTATTCCAGGCGTCACCGGGGGAAAGACGGGCGAGGGAGCATTCCCTCGTACGAAGGGGGGCAAGGGGACGCATGACGCCGAATCGTCGTTCGAGTCCTTCAGCGCGCCCGCACGCACGCAACCGCGACACAAGGGAGTAGCGACGTCCATGCGTTCCAACCAGTCATCCGACAACGAATCTCGGGGGCGTTCGAGAGCCGGCAAACGGCAACGGCGCTTCGGTCTGGCGCTGGTGGTCGGAGTGTTCATCTTCGTCGCCGCCGCGTTCGCTCCGAGCGCGTCAGCGCAGACCAGCGACAGCAGCGACAGCACCAGTAGCAGTAGCAGCAGCGACAGCACGGTCGCGCACCTGCCGCAGACCCTCGCACAGCTTCACGATGACGTGTGAAGGCGCAGACGACGCGTCCAAGGCGTTGCTCGCCAACCCGACTGGTGAACCTCTCGACGTTTCCGATCACAGCCGACATCACGAGCCTTCCGGTCGACAGTCCGAAGAACGGGGCGACCGTTCGCAGATGAGCTTCATCTGGAGGTTCACGCAGAGTGCCAGCCTCGTGTCCACAGGCCTCCGGCCTCGGCGTGACGGACCTCACGCTGACCAACGGGTCGACACGATGAACGCCGTCAGCGGCGCAACGGGTAGTACGTCGGCACGGTCGACGCACAGGACGTGCCTCTCGGCGACGGAACCCAGCCCGTCAGTTACCTGCAGCCCCGCCGCCGCCGAGCGGCTCGTTCCCAACGGCTCACCTTGACGACGGCACGTTCACGAGACCAACGATGTGGGTCAGCCGATCACGTTCGCACCCGGAGACATCACGGTCACGTGACCCCGACCCCGCTGACGACGATGCTGAACCTGGTCTGCCATCCGCCGGAAGGCGTCGTGCTCAGCCTGACGGACGTGGCCGGTGCGGCTCCGCCGCCGGTGATCCCGGTGACGCCGCCGACCGCGACGGGTACGGCCCCGGCTGCCGCCACCACCACGGCGGCCGCCGGCCCGACGGTCGAAGCGAGCAGCACGCTGGCCCGCACCGGTGGCTTCCACGCCGAGCTGCTGTACATCGGCATCGCGATGCTCGCTTTCGGTTACGCGCTCTCGCTGACCGGACGCCGGTTCGCGCGCCAGGCGTCGCGTTCCGACTGATCCACCACTGAACTGAAGTCTGCGAAGGCCGCGGCGTGCATGCGCCGCGGTCTTCGTCGTTTCACCGGGCGTTGCCGTCGATGTTGCGATGCGTGGCGGCGAGGCGAGCCGCCTGGAGGACGAGGTAGTTGCGTTCGCGGAGGTTGGCCGTGCGGTCCGCGGCGGCGCGGAACGCCGTGATGGCCGCTTCGTCGTCGCCGGCCTGCTCGAGCAGGTGAGCGCGCGCTGCGTGCAACCGGTGGTGGTCGCCGAGCCGTTCGTCGAGATCGTCGAGCAGCGCCAGCCCGGCCGCGGGGCCATCGACCATTGCCACCGCGACGGCTCGGTTGAGCCGCACCATCGGATTGCCGGTCATGCGCTCGAGCAGCGCGTAGAGCGACGCGATCTCCGACCACTTCGTGTCTTCGTGGCGCGGCGCCTCGTCGTGCAGGGCTGCGATGGCCGCTTGCAACTGGTACTCGCCGATCTGCTGGCGCTGCAACGCGCTCGTGACGAGCTGCAGACCCGCGGTGATGTCAGCGCGCATCCAGAGCGAGCGGTCCTGCTCGGCGAGGGGCACGAGCTCGCCATCCGCACTGGTGCGCGCAGGCCGGCGTGCGTCGTTGAGAAGCATGAGCGCGAGCAAGCCGGCGGTCTCCGGATCGTCCGGCAACGCGTCGTGCAGGAGGCGGGCGAGGCGGATGGCTTCGCTCGACAGGTCGGTGCGTTGCAGGTCCGAGCCGCTGCTGCTCGCGTAGCCCTCGTTGAACAACAGATAGAGCACGTGACGAACGGATCGCAGTGCTTCCGGGCGTTCATCATCCGGCGGGAGGCGGAACGGAACCGCCGACGCGCTGATCGTTGCCTTCGCGCGGCTGATTCGTTGCGCCATGGTGGCTTCCGGCACGAGGAACGCGTTCGCGATCTCGCGGGTCGACAAGCCGCCCACCGCCCGCAACGTGAGCGGGATGGCGGATGCCGGCGTCAGCGACCGGTGACAGCACATGAACACGAGGATCAAGGTGTCGTCGGTTGCGGAGTTCGGATCGTCCGGCGCGGCGATCGACTGCGCTGCGGCGACCTCCTCCCGCCGCTTGCGACGCACGTCGGTTCGGTAGTGGTCCGTCATGCGTCTCGACGCCACTCGGACCAGCCAGCCCGCGGGGTTCGCCGGCATCCCGTTGTCCGGCCACGCCGTCGCCGCGGCGAGCACTGCCTCCTGCACCGCGTCCTCAGCGTCGTCGAAGTCGCCGTAGCGCCGAACCACGATGCCGAGGACCCGGGGCGCGAGCTCCCGCAGGACCTCCTCGACGCCCGCTTCGCCTTCGATCGACATCAGCTCAGAACAGGCGGGGGGCGACGAGGGCTCAGAGGTCGGGGTCAGGGGCGCTCAGGACCTGGCGGACCTCGATGGGCTGTTGGATCGGGACGCCGTCGGGCCCCGGCGCCGCTGATGCCTTGGCGGCGATCGCGACGGCGCGCTCGAGCGAGTCCACGTCGACCAGGCGATAGCCGGCGAGCAGCTCCTTCGTCTCCGGGTACGGCCCGTCGGTGACGACCGGCGCCCTCGCGCCGTCCGCCATCACGACCTTGGCCTGGTCGGGCCCGGCGAGCCCTTGCGCGTCGACCAGCTCGCCGTTGTCGAGCAGCTCCTGGTTGAGCGTCTGCTGGAACTCGATGTGTGCTTTGACGTCCTCCGGTGCCCACTCGTTCATCGGGGCACAACCGGATCCGACCTCGCCGTAGTTCTGCAACAGCATGAATCGCATGTCTTCATCCTTCCCGGTGGGCCGCCCGGTGAGCGGCGCTCGACCAGGTGTCGTCGCCGGTCGACGGATCTCGACATGCAGGACGAAGAAATCCAGCGATACCAGGTCCAGCGAGATCTCAGTCACCGGTCTCGGGTGGACGCCCGCCACGGGCGCGGATGTCGTCGAAGCGCTCGCCGAAGTGCCATCGGTGGCCTTCGGGATCGGTGGCCTCGTAGCGACGCTCGCCGTAGAACGCGTCTTGCAACGTCATCGTGACGTCGGCTCCCTCGGCGACCGCGTGGGCGTAGTGCGCGTCGATGTCGTGCACGTACACGTGGATGATCACCGTCGTCAGTCCCGCTTCAAGAGGACTGTGGATCATGTGGATGTCGGGGTTGGCGTGCCCGAGCATCACCACGCCGGTACCGACGCGCAGCCAGCACAGGTAGTGGCCGTCGTGCTCCTCACGCGCCTCACGATTCTCGGCGAACTGGAACACGCGTGTGAGGTAGTCGAGCGCGGCGAGCTCGTCGCGGTAGGCGAGCCGTGGATAGATGTCGGGAGTGGTGAGGACTTTGTTCGTTGCATGTTCCTCGTCAATGGCGGACATGAAGCGCTCCTTCGCTCGCGAGAACACGGCCGGGTCCCCCGGGTCATCCGGTTCGATGCGATCGGGTCGCAGCTGCCGGAGCGGATCGAAGTCGTCGCTCACGACCTGATCCTTCCAGCGCGGTGGGGGTTTGTGTTCTCGTTCTCTTCTCTCCCGAAGCCCACGGGAAGTTCGCGCAGCCGTTCGCGAGCTCGATGCAACCGCGAGCGCACGGTGCCGATCGGCACGTCGAGCGCACGGGCCACGTCCTCGTAGCTCAACCCTTCCCACACGTGCAGCATCGAGCGCGTCCCGTTCGGGTTCGGGAAGGTTCGTCACCGCGTCGACCACGAGTGGCCAGACGTCCGTCGCGTCGAGCGCGCCGGCGATGCTGTCGGTGAAGTCGGTCGAGGGCGTTCGTTGCGCGGCGAGACGTGCGACGGCTCGCAACCGGCGTGCTTCGCCGCGCCGGCGCTTCGCCACGAGGTTCGTCGCGATGCCGTAGAGCCACGGTCGCGCGACGGCACGTTCGAGGTCGTAGGTGTGACGCCGTTCGAACGCGATGCGAAAGATGTCGCCGACCATCGCCTCTGCCTCGTCGGGCCCGAGGCGGCGCACGAGGTACCGGTACAGCACCGTCGCATGGCGGTCGAAGATCTCACCGAACCGCGCCGGCTCGTCGAGCGACGCGGCGATGACGGCGGCGTCGGAATCGGCCTCCACACCGACATCTTCCCCGCTGCGAGCGACAGGTTCCGGCGAACACCTCCGCCGTTGCTTGTGCGACAGTGGTTCTGCCTACGAGGGGAGGACGAATGGCAGAGGTCCACGGCACGGTCGAGCCTGGTTTCGAGGGCGTGCGTGACGCGTTCGTCGCCAACTTCGACTCGGGCGGGGAGGTCGGCGCGAGCGTCGCCGTCATCGTCGACGGCCGCACGGTGGTCGACATCTGGGGCGGTCATGTCGACGAGTCGGGCACGCAGCCGTGGGAGTCCGACACGATCATCAACGTCTGGTCGACGACGAAGACGATGGCCGCGTTGTGCGCGCTCGTCCTGGCCGACCGCGGTGACCTCGACTTGCACGCGCCGGTGGCGCGCTACTGGCCGGAGTTCAAGGAGAACGGGAAGGAAGGCGTCGAGGTCCGTCATCTGTTGAGCCACAGCGCGGGACTGTCGGGTTGGCAGGAGCCGATGCACCCGTCGGATCTGTACGACTGGGACAAGGCGACGTCGTTGCTCGCCGCGCAAGAGCCGTGGTGGGAGCCGGGCACCGCCTCCGGCTACCACGCGGTCACGCAGGGCTATCTCGTCGGCGAGCTGGTGCGCCGGATCACCGGCGTGTCGATCGGACAGTTCTTCGCGGACGAGATCGCCGGCCCGCTCGACGCCGACTTCCACATCGGCACCGCGGAGGAGCACGACCATCGCGTCGCGCTCGTGATCCCGCCACCACCGTTGCCGATCGAGGGCCTCGACCCGCAGAGCGTCGTCGCCAAGACGTTCACGAACCCGCGCCTGCTTGCAGAGCAATCGTGGGAGACCGAGTGGCGGCGCGCCGAGATCCCCGCCGCGAATGGCCACGGCAACGCGCGTTCGGTCGCCACGGTCCAGTCGGTGCTCGCATGCGGCGGCGAGGTCAACGGTGTACGGCTGCTGTCCGAGGCTGGGTGCAATGCCGCGCTCGAAGAGGTGACGTACACGCAAGACCTCGTGCTCGGTGTTCCCATCCGCTTCGGCATGGGTTACGGCCTCGTGTCGCCTGACACGCCGCTGTCCCCGAACGAGCGCATGTGCTTCTGGGGCGGATGGGGTGGCTCGCTCGTTGTCGTCGATCTCGACGCGCGCATGGTCATCGCGTATGTCATGAACAAGATGGGCGAGGGGACGCTCGGCGACTTCCGCGGTGCCGGCATCGCGTTCGCCGCGTTCGGCGCCCTCGCCAACCTGGGCGACCACTAGCAACGTGATGTCCGAGCCGGTCGACCCTGCGAGAGCCACGCCCGACGGGGTGCGCGCCGCCGTACGCGCATGGGTCGACGACAACTGGGACCCGGATCTGGCGCTGGTGGAGTGGCGGCGACGCCTCCTCGCGTCCGGTTGGGCCGTGCCGTCGTGGTCGCAGCAATGGCACGGACGCGGGCTGCCCGCATGGTCGGACGACGTCGTCGCGAACGAGATCCAAGCGGCCGGCGCAGTCGGCCTCCCGCTGGGCAGCGGCGCCTGGCTGGCGGCGCCGACGATTCTCGAGCACGGGCCCGACGGGGTGCGGGAGCGACTGCTCGGTCCGATCCTGACCGGCGAGGAGACGTGGTGCCAGCTGTTCAGCGAACCGGGGGCGGGGTCCGATCTCGCCGGGCTCGCCACACGCGCCGAACGCGACGGTGACGAGTGGATCGTCAACGGGCAGAAGGTGTGGAACACGAGCGCGCACCATGCCGACTTCGGGATGCTCGTGGCACGGACGGACTGGGACGTCCCGAAGCACCGCGGCCTCACGTACTTCGCGCTGCCGATGCGCCAGCCCGGGGTCGAGGTGCGTCCGCTCCGGCAGATGAACGATCACAGTTCGTTCAACGAGGTCTTCATGACGGACGCGCGAGTCGCGGACGCGTTCGTCGTCGGCACGGCCGGTCAAGGTTGGACGGTTGCACTGACGACGCTCGCGTACGAACGCCGCTTCGGCGGCTTGGGTCGGCCGCACATCGCCGGCGGGTCGGGACGCGCGCTCGAGGAAGCGAGACGCGAGGCGGAGGCGCACTTCGCGACGTACCGCTGGTACCCGCAGCGAGCCGGACGAGCCGATCTCGTCGTGGAGCGCGCGCGGGAGTCAAGGAAGGCAGACGATCCGGTCGAGCGTCAGGCGATCAGCAAGGTGTTGTCGTTGCAGACGCGCCAGCGGTTGGACGGCCGACCGCGCTCGCGCCGCACGAGCGCTCGGGCGACCGCCGGGTGCCGAGGGCTCGATCGGCAAGCTCGCCCTCAGCGAGGTCGCACGTCAGTCGGCCGATGTGCACTCGGCCCTCGCCGGGGCCGACGGGATGCTCACCGGCCCCGACAGCCTGAACGGCGGTGTCATCGCCGAGGTGCTGGTGTCGGTCCCTGCGCAGTCGATCGCCGGGGGCACGGACGAGATCCAGCACAACATCCTCGGCGAGAAGGTGCTCGGGCTGCCGCGCGAGCCGTCCACCGATCGCGACACCCCGTTCCGCGATCTTCCTCGCAACGGCTGACGATCCGGGGCTGTGTCACTCGCGCCGTCGGGCGGCACGTCCTGACTGCGCCGGTCGCAGCACGACGCAGCACTGCCCCGGCTGTGGATCGAGATCGGCGCGTAGACCGACGTCGGCGGTGTTGACCGCGGAGGTGAGGAGGTCTTTGTTGAGCGTGCACACGAGGTCGAGATGCTCGTCCACCAGGTGGTGGAAGGGGCAGTTGCGCAATCGGATGCAGCCTTCGCTCGACAGCGGCGCGTAGCCGCGCGCGTCGAGCGTCCGCATGACGCCGTCGACGGATGCGCCGGCGAGCTCGTGCCCGAGGGCGCGCCCTGCGGCCCGTGTGGCGCGTCGAAGCGCCTTGCGAGCCTCGCCGGACCGGTCGGTCTCGACCGCCATGGCCAGGAGATGCGCGACCAGCGCGTCGTTGCGAGGCGGAAGTTGGACGGTCACCTCGAGGTCGGCCCGCGTGTAGAGCTTCGCCGGTCGTCCGGCGCCCGGCCCGGCGCGGCCTGACCGCCGGGCGTAGCTGACGGCGAGGAGCCCGTCATCCACGAGCTGGTCGAGGTGATAGCCGGCCAGCGATCGGCCGATGCCGGCGGCCGCCGCCGCCTCGTCGCGGCTCACGGGTTCGGTCGATTCGACGACGAGATCGAACAGCCGCCGCCGCATCGGGTCGGCGAGGGCGCCAGCGGCGTCGAGCGCGGCGTCTCGGTCCTTTCGCTCGTCCCGATTCATACCGGCCATTCTAAAACAGGATAGCTTGACAATAGAAGGCCGCTCCGTCCTACGATGGGTGGTGTTCCTAGAGGAGGGAAGAGGAGCTTCATGCGTCGATTTTCCGTCAAGCCGGCCATCACCTTGCGCGGCCGCCAGTTCAAAGGACTTCGCGGCTTCGCCGGGAAACCCTTTCATCCGCCGCTGACCGACTTCCCGATCGCCGCCTACGTTCTCGGTGCCGCGTTCGACATCGGCTCCGTTATCGGTGGCGACAGCCACACCTGGGGACGCGACCTGTGGCACGCGGCGACGTTCGTGATCGTCGGAGGCGCGATCGTCTCGGTGTTCGCCGCGCTGACCGGATGGTTCGACTGGTTGCGATCAACCGAGCGCGGCACGCAAGCGCGCCGGACCGTGAACACGCACGCGTGGATCATGATCACGGTCACGGTCCTGACGATCGTCAACGTCATCATGCGGTTGAACAGCTACCACACCGACCGCTCGACACCGGTCGGCCTGATGGTGTTGTCGATCGTGGTGGCCGTGCTGGTGTCGTGGGGTGCGACCTACGGCGGCTCGCTCGTCTTCGACTACGGCTTCAACGTCGAGACGGCAGGCGACAGCCCGGTGTGGCACGAGTCCGAAGTCGACGTCCTTCCCGGCGACTGGCATGGAGGCGGATGATGACTGCTTTCCAAATCGTCGAATCGATCGATGAGCTCGACGACGTCGATGTCGTTGCCGTCGATGACCCGTTCGAGCCGGCGCCGGCGATCGATCTCGCCCGAGCCGCCGATGCAGCCCGCGCGTTGCTCGATGCGCTTGGTGCAGATCTCGAGTCGCCCGGCCTCGCTGACACCCCGCGCCGGCTGGCGGCGGCCTACGCGGAGCTGCTGTCGCCGCGCCCGTTCGCGCTCACGACGTTTCCGAACGACGAGGGCTATGACGAGCTCGTGCTCGCACGGAGCATTCCGTTCTCGTCGCTGTGCGAGCACCATGTGTTGCCCTTCATCGGCGTCGCGCACGTCGGTTACGTCCCCGGTGACCGCATCCTCGGGCTGTCGAAGCTGGCCCGGGTGGTGGAGCTGTTCGCGCGACGGCTCCAGGTACAAGAGCGGATGACCGTGCAGATCGCGGACTGGATCCAGCAGCACGTCGCACCCAAGGGTGTCGGTGTCGTGGTCGAAGCCGAGCACCTCTGCATGTCCATCCGTGGTGTCCGGTTGCCCGGTTCGCGCACGACGACATCGGCGGTGCACGGACTGCTGCGTGACGACGCGCGGACGCGCGACGAGTTCTTCGCCTTGGTGAATCGCCCGCCGTCGTAGCTCGGAGTGGCGCACGGTCAATCCGGCAGTAACGGGACCGTCAGGCCAGGATCGCGGCCGACCTGTGTCGCGCGCGTGTCACCGCACTCGAACCGAAGCGTTCGCGTAGCTCGTCGAGCGTGCTGTCGAGCGCGTCGCTGTGACGATCGAACGGGAGCGTGAGTTGGATGGCGTCGTCGTTGTCGAGGTTGCTCACCGAGATGCCCAGCAGGGTGATGCCTCGCCGTTCGATCGTCGGCATCGAGGTCTCGAGGAGGGACTTCAGCGCGGTGAGGATCGTCTGCGTTTGTGCCGTGGACCGCGGCATCGTGTGTGAACGCGTCGCACGGCTGAAGTCGTCGAACCGCAGGCGCAGCACGACCGTCCGTCCCACCCGGTTGGCCCTTCGCATCCGTCGCGTCACCCGATCGACCAGACCGGCGAGCGTCGCGTCGAGATCCGCGCGCGTTCGCGGCGCCCGGCCGAGCGCGCGCTGCGAGCCGATGGAACCGCGCCGACGACCCGTCTGCACACGGCGTGGATCACGGTTGTGGCTCAGCGCGTGGAGCTGGCGGCCGGTGGCCCGCCCGAGCATCGCGACGAGCGAGTCCTCCCCGAGCAGTGCCACTTCCCCGACCGTCGTCACGCCACGGCGGTGCAGCTTCTCCGCGGTGACGTGACCGACGCCCCACAGCCGTTGGACCGGCAGCGGATGCAGGAAGTCGAGCTCGGCATCGGGCGGGACGACGAGGAGGCCGTCGGGCTTGGCCACACCGCTCGCGACTTTGGCCAGGAACTTCGTCCGGGCGACGCCCACGGTGATCGGCAGGCCGACGCGCTCGAGGACGTCGCGGCGCAGCTTCTCCGCGATGTCGACCGGTCTGCCGGCGATGCGTCGCAGGCCGCTCACGTCCAGGAAGGCTTCGTCGATCGAGACGCCTTCGACCAGTGGTGTCGTGTCGTTGAAGACCTCGAACACGGCCTTGCTCGCGTCGGAGTACGCCGACATGCGGGGGCGGACGGTCACCGCGCCGGGACAGAGCCTGCGGGCCTCGAGCCCGCCCATGGCGGTGCGTACGCCGTACGCCTTCGCCTCGTAGCTCGCGGCCAGCACCACGCCGCCGCCCACGATGACGGGCCTGCCCCTCAGCCGCGGGTCGTCGCGTTGCTCGACCGACGCGTAGAAGGAGTCGAGATCGGCGTGCAGGATGTTCGCCTCTGCTTCCGATACGAACATATGTTCTATTGTCGCACACCCGGGCCGGACCGTCAGGTCCGAAGATGAATCGCGGCCACGCCGTTCGTCCTACGGACGTGCCTGCGCAGGGGGCTCGAGCGACGATCGTGCTCGTGCGCGCTGGTGCCGATGTCGCGACCTGGACGTTCCACGCCGGCGCTCGTTGCGACCTCGCGGTCGTCGAGGCCCTGGCACGCCTGCAGCTCGCCGCCCGCCGGTTCGGTGGCGCGATCGAGTTGCGCGACGTGCCGGCACCCCTGGAGGAGCTGCTCGACCTCGTCGGCCTGGCGGAGCTGATCGGCTAGGGATCGAGACGGTCAGGCAGTCCGAACACGGCGAAGAGGTTCGTGTCGAGGAAGTTGTGATGCCCGACGATGCCGTCGTCGACCGCCTCGAGCAGTTGGATGGCCCAGGCGTTGTGACCTCCCCGCTCGTGGTCGGGGCGGTAGCTGGCGAAGGCCGGGGATCCGTTCGCATCCGTCATGAGCAGGCGTGAGCCGCGGCAATCACTGCCCGGTCCGGCGAACCAGCGGCCCATGTCCTCGGGGCCGGTGAGCCAGAAGTCGTACGGCGGCATGGACATCACGGCGTCGGCGCGAAGCAACGAGACGAGCGACGTGATGTCGTAGCGCTCGAATGCGTCGACATAGCGGTCGAGCAGCTCCTGCTGCTCAGGACTGACGGTCGCGTCGCCGGACGCACGGACGTCGTGCGACGAAAGCGTTGCCCTTGCCCGCTGCAGCGCGCTGTTGACGGACGCGACGCTGGTGTCGAGAAGCTCTGCCACCTCCGTTGCGTGCCAGCGCAGTACCTCGCGCAGGATCAGCACCGCGCGCTGCCGTGCCGGAAGGTGCTGGAGTGCAGTGACGAAAGCGAGTCGGATCGACTCCTTCGCGGCCGCGAGCTCGGCCGGATCACCGTCCTCGGGGACCACGCGATCGCTCGGGATCGGCGTCACCCACGCGCTCTCGGGCCGGGTCGCGCCGTGGAAAGTGTCAGCCGTCGACGCCGGGCCCAGATCCATGGCGAGCGCGCGTCGCTGGCGGCCTCGCAGCATGTCGAGGCACACGTTCGTGGCAATGCGGTAGATCCACGATCGCAACGAGGACCGTCCCTCGAAGTTGTCGAGGTTCCGCCACGCCCGGACCATCGTCTCCTGCACCGCGTCGTCGGCCTCGAACACCGAGCCGAGCATCCGGTAGCAGTAGCCGGTGAGCTCTCGCCGGTACGGCTCGAGCTCCTCCGGGGCGAGGTCGGCGCGGACGTCTGTTTCCGGACGAACAACCACCGTCGGAGCCTACGGGTGGTTCATCCGATGCGCGCTGTCCCGGCGCGCCGGCCTGATCGGCTCGCGCGAGGATGCGCGCCGTGGACTCGCTCGACGACAAGGACCTGTCGCTGCTCGACGCGTGGTGGAGGGCTGCGAACTACCTCGCCGTCGGCCAGATCTACCTCCTCGACAACCCGCTGCTGCGCGAGCCGCTGAAGCCGGAGCACATCAAGCCGAGGCTGCTCGGTCACTGGGGCACGTCGCCCGGATTGACGTTCTTGTACGACCACTTGAACCGCGTGATCCGCGAGCGGGATGTGGAAACGATCTTCATCACCGGTCCGGGACACGGTGGGCCGGCGTTGGTCGCGGCGGCGTGGCTCGAGGGCACGTACAACGAGGTCTATCCCGAGATCGGCAACGACGAGGACGGGATCCGGCGGCTGTTCCGTCAGTTCTCCTTCCCCGGTGGCATCCCATCGCACGTCGCGCCGGAGACGCCCGGTTCGATCCATGAAGGCGGCGAGCTCGGGTACGCGCTGACGCACGCGTACGGCGCCGCGTTCGACAACCCGGATCTCGTCGTCGCGTGCGTGGTCGGCGACGGTGAGGCCGAGACGGGCCCCCTCGCGGCGTCGTGGCACGCGAACAAGTTCCTCAATCCGAAGAACGACGGCGCGGTGCTCCCGATCCTGCACTTGAACGGCTACAAGATCGCCAACCCCACGGTGCTCGCGCGCATCTCGGAGGACGAGCTGCGAAAGCTGCTCGAGGGCTACGGCTACCGGCCGTGGTTCGTCGAGGGCTCCGATCCGAGCGAGATGCACCAGGCGATGGCCGGTTGCTTCGACGACGTGTTCGACGAGCTCGCGAACATCAAGGAGCGTGCGCGCGGCGGTGATGAGAGCCGCCCCGCGTGGCCGTGCATCGTGTTGCGCAGCCCCAAGGGCTGGACAGGACCCAAAGAGCTCGACGGCGTGCCGATCGAAGGCACGTTCCGAGCGCACCAGGTGCCGTTGGCGCACCCGCGCACGGACCCGGAGCAGCTCCGCATGCTCGAGGCCTGGATGCGCTCGTACCGACCCGACGAGCTGTTCGGCGACGACGGTTCGCTGCGTGAGGATCTCGTCGCGCTCGCGCCGCTGGGACACCGACGCATGAGCGCGAACCCGCACACGAACGGCGGTGTGTTGCTGCGCGACCTGCGGTTGCCGGACTTCCGCAGCTACGCCGTCGACGTCCCCGAGCCGGGCAACACGACGAGCGAAGCGGCGCGAGTCGCGGGGACGTACCTGCGCGACGTCGTCGCGATGAACCGTGACAACTTCCGCATCTTCGGACCGGACGAAACCGCGTCCAACCGGCTCGGCGCGGTGTTCGACGTCACGAACCGCGAGTGGATGGCGCCGGTCGAGCCCGGTGACGACCACCTCGCGCCCGACGGGCAGGTCGTCGAGGTGTTGTCCGAGCATCTCTGTCAGGGATTCCTCGAGGGCTATCTGCTCACCGGCCGGCACGGTCTGTTCAACTGCTACGAGGCGTTCATCCACATCGTCGACTCGATGTTCAACCAGCACGCGAAGTGGCTCAAGGTCACGAACGGCATCCCGTGGCGTCGGCCGATCGCGTCGCTCAACTACTTCCTCTCGAGCCATGTGTGGCGACAGGACCACAACGGCTTCAGCCACCAGGATCCGGGCTTCATCGACCACGTCGTGAACAAGAAGGCCGAGATCACCCGCGTCTATCTGCCGCCCGACGCGAACACGCTCCTGTCGACTGTCGATCACTGCCTACGTACGCGCCAGTACGTCAACGTGATCGTCGCCGGCAAGCAACCGGCGTTGAACTACTTGTCGATGGACGAGGCGGTGCGTCACTGCACGCGCGGACTCGGCATATGGGAGTGGGCATCGAACGGTGACGACGGTCATCCCGACGTCGTGCTCGCGTGCTGCGGCGACATCCCGACGCTCGAGGTGCTGGCTGCAGCCTCGCTGCTGCGAGCACGCCTGCCGGACTTGAAGGTCCGCCTGATAAACGTCGTCGACCTCATGCGCCTACAGGATCCGCAGGAGCATCCGCACGGCATGCCCGATCCGGCGTTCGACGCGTTGTTCACCACCGACACGCCGATCGTCTTCGCCTATCACGGCTACCCGACGCTCATCCACCGGCTGACGTACCGGCGCCACTGCCACGACAACATCCACGTGCGGGGTTACAAGGAGGAGGGCACGACCACGACGCCGTTCGACATGGTCATGCTCAACGACATGGATCGGTATCGGTTGGTGATCGACGTGATCGACCGTGTTCCGGGTCTCGGCGCGCGTTGCGGCCTGTTGCGACAGGAGATGATCGACGTCCGGCTCGACGCGCGCGCCTACACGCGAGCAGTCGGCGATGATCCGCCCGAGGTCCGAGACTGGATCTGGCCGGACTGACCGCGCCGTCTTCCTGCCTTCCCGTGCGCGTCCTGGTCGTCAACGGCGGCTCTTCCAGCCTCAAGCTCCGCGTGCTCGACGCGGACGATGAACTCGTGGTGAGTGAGGACGCGACGCCGGACGACATGGCCACCATCGGGCGGTTCGTCGAAGAAGCCGGCGGGCCCGGTGCCGTTGACGCGGTCGGACATCGGGTCGTCCACGGTGGCCGGCGGTTCGTGCAACCGTGCCGCATCGACGACGACGTGGTCGCCGCGCTCGAGTCGCTGGTGCATCTCGCGCCGTTGCACCAACCGATCGCGATCGCCGGTATCCGGTCGCTGCAGCACCTCCTGCCGGACGTGCCTGCGGTCGCGTGCTTCGACACGGCGTTCCACGCGACCATCACGCCGGCTTCGGCGACCTACCCGTTGCCGCGCGAGTGGCGCGAGCGGTTCGGCCTCCGTCGGTTCGGCTTCCACGGTCTGTCGCACGCGTATGCGTCGCGGCGCGCGGCGCAGCTCGCCGGCCGTCCGATCCATCGGCTGGTGACGTGCCATCTCGGCGTGGGCTCGAGTCTCAGCTCGATCGTCGATGGGGTGTGCGTGGACACGACGATGGGATTCACGCCGAATGAAGGCGTTCCGATGGCGACGAGGTCGGGCAGCGTCGACGTGGGCATGCTGACCTGGCTGCTCGACGCGGGCATCGATCACGTAGAGCTGGCGACGGGATTGCAGCAGAGGTCGGGTCTGCTCGGGCTCGCCGGTACGTCGGACATGCGCGAGATCGAGGCAGCCGCGGGGCGCGGCGAGGAAGCGTCGACGGTCGCGCTCGATGTGTGGGTGCAACGGGTTGCGCAGGCGGTCGCGGCGATGGCCGTGTCGGCCGGCGGGATGGACGCCGTCGTCTTCACCGGCGGCATCGGCGAGAACGCCGCTTCACTCCGGGCACGAGTGCTCGAACGGTTGACATGGATGGGCGAGTTCGAGGTGTTCGTCGTCGAAGCACGCGAGGACATCGAGATCGCACGCGGGACGCGAGCGGTACTGGCCGGTTAACGGCCGCGGTTGGCGCGCAGCACGAGCACCGGCTTCCCATGCGACGTCGCGGTCTCGAAGCTCACGTCGGTGAAGCCCGCTTCCTCGCAGAGCCGTCCAAAGGCGTCGGCCTGGGGCGTCGTCCATCCGTGGCTCCCGTGCCCGCGGGCACCCGGCGTGACGCTGCTCTCGATGGCGACGAGACGCCCACCTGATTCGAGCACGCGATGCGCCTCCGCGAGTCCTTGTGGGACGTCCACCCAGTGATGGACGGTGGCGATCGACCACAGCACCGTGGCCGACCGATCGGGGAGCGGAAGCGCTTCGGCGGTGCCGTCGGCCCACGTGATGCGGCTGGAGTCGCGGGTCAGGATCCGTGCGACGGTTCGCATGATCGGCGCGGGGTCGATGCCGGTGACGCGAGCGCCTCGGGCGGCAGCTTGCCGTACGGCCGTGCCTGGTCCGCAACCGACGTCGACGACATGATCCCGGTCGGTGACCGCTGCCGTGTCGAGCGCGAGCCGCGACACGGGACCGCGCCCTGCGACGAGGCTGAGCGCGGCGGCGACGCCCATCGGGCCCGAGAACGGGTCGTGACCGGCATGGTGGTTGGGGACGACGGATTCATCAGCGGTGGTCATGGCCCTGCCCTTCCGTTCCGTTCCGGTTCCTCTGTTCAACTGACCGACGGTCAGTCGCTCGGACTGGTGGCCACCCTAACTGACCGACGGTCAGTCGGCAATGGCCTACGGTGTGACCCATGTCGGGCCCGCGCCGCCAACCCGCCGACGTGCGGCGCGAGCAACTGCTCGACGCGGCCGAGCTGGTGCTGCTCGATCGGGGGTTGCGGGCGACGACGGTCGCCGAGGTGGCCGAGGCCGCCGGCGTGGCGAAGGGAACCGTGTACCTGTACTACGAGTCCAAGGACGACCTGCTGGCCGGGGTCCGGGCTCGGTATCTCGAGCGGTTCGCAGAGGCACTCGAGGTGAAGTCGTCCGCCAGCGCGTCAGCCCGGCTGCGCCGCCTGGTCGCTGGCCTCTTCGAGTTCGGCTTCGACCATCACGACCTGCATCACCTGCTGTTCCACGAGGCCGGCTTCCACGAGGAGGACGCGTTCGTCGGGGTCCGGTCCGACCTCATCGAACTGATCGCTGAAGGGGTCGAGGCGGGTGAGTTCCACGTCGACGACGTGCCGCTCGCCACCGCATTCGTCCTCCAGGGGGTCCATGGCGCGCTGGTCGATGCGCTGCATCTGTCGCCCCGCGGCTCGGGCCGTCGCGCCATCACCCGCGCCGCGAACGAAGTCGCCGACCTCGCCGCCCGCACCCTCAGCTGACGATCGTTCTGTGAAGTCCCAGCCACCGAATCGGTGGCTCAGGCGTCACAGAAGCGCGCCCATCCCGTTCTGTGATGTCCGAGCCACTGGATTCGGTCGGTCAGACATCAATGTGAGGAATTCGGCGGGAGGAAGTGGGCGGGAGGGCGGCGGGAGGGTGGCGGGGGTCAGTCGTTCTTGGGGCGGAAGACGTCGTCGAGGTCTTCGGACGTGAACGTGCCGAGGACCGTGCCGTCCATCGCGTAGCGGTACAGCGCAACGTCGACCACGACATCGAGCGCGCCGGACACGAGGATCAGCGCACCGAACAGCAGCACTGCCGCCCCTATGGCCACGGGGACGGACACGGCCGCCACCAGCGCCACCACGAACATGGCCGGGAACGCGGCGAGCATCACTGCGAAACCGACGGTGCCCTGCGCGACCACCGACTCGCCCCACTTCGACTTGAAGATGGATGACGACCGGCGGATCGAGTCGCGCACCGACAGATCCTCGAGCGCCAGCACCGGCACGACGAACATCGTCGCCAGGTTCCACGCCACACCGAACAGCCGCGACGTGATGGCGCCGGCGAGCCGGAAGCGTTCGGCGATCACCTGCAGCAGCAAGCCGACCGCGATCGAGACGAGCGTCCACGAGAAGATGCGGTTGAGCTTCGAGGTGGCAATGGCCATCCCCTCCTCGACCGTCGGGTCGTCACCGCGCAGCCGTCGATCGGCCATGACCGCGACGACGACGTTGCAGTAGCTCGACACGATCGAGCCCAGCCCCAACACCGGCAGCGCGATCAGGTAGTTCGGGAACTGGAAGTCGTCAGCGGTCGGGAACCGGCGGAACAGCAGCAGGAACGCGCCGCCGGAGACGATCACCATGCCGACGAGCCCGACCGCGAGCACCAGAAGGATCGCGGGCTCGGCGACGATCACCTTCCAAGCAGTCCCCGCCAGCTTGAACCCACGGCGCACCCTGTTCACGGCTACCTCCTCGACCCATCGTCGGCCCGGCTTGAACCCCCGATACCCCAAAGGGTACGTCCCAGCATCGCCGAATCGGCTGCGCCGAGCGTCGCGCTACCGTGCCGCGTCAGTTCTCAGGGGGTCGATGCATGGCGAAGACGATGCACGAGACCGAGCGCCTGTCGTTCGACGGTGCGGTCGACGCCGACGGTCACATCCTCGAGCCGCCTGATCTGTGGGAGAACTACATCGATCCGGAGTACCGCGACCGTGCCTTGCGCATCGTGCTCGACGACGAAGGTCTCGAAGAGCTCGAGATCGGTGGCGAACGGTCGAAGCTGAGCCGGCGGGGCTTCCCCGCGACGCTCGGCGCCATGGGTGCGCCGATCGACGAGGTGCGTTCGATGCGCGTCGACCCCGAGCGCACGTATCTCGGCGAAGCGCCGTACGGCAGCATGGATCCGAACGAACGGCTGAAGGTCCTCGACGCGGAGCACATCGACGCCGTGGTGCTCTACACGACCGTCGGCCTGCTCTGGGAAGCGGAGCTCGAAGACCCGGAGCTGTCCCAGGCCTACACGCGCGCCTACAACCGGTGGATCTGCGAGTTCTGCGCGGACAGCCCGCGCCTCGTTCCGACCGCGCACCTGTCGTTGAGCGATCCCGCGGCCGCGGCCCGCGAGCTCGAACGCGCGGTGGACGAGGGCGCCCGCGGCGCGTACGTCGCGCCGTTCACGCACGACGGACGCCCACTCGGTCATCCCGACAACCATCCCGTCTTCGCGGCTGCGCAGGACCTCGACGTCCCGTTCGCCATCCATCCCACCTTCGAGCCGCAATGGACCAAGGGCATGCGCATGGGCTCGTGGGACAACGTCAAGCAACTCCAGCTCCTCGCGTCCGTGACGGCGTCGGACGGGGTGCGTCACCAGTTCACGACGTTGTTCGACTACGGCATCTTCGACCTGTTCCCCCAGCTCAGGGTCATCGTCCTCGAGTCGGGCGGCGGGTGGATCGGCTACTGGCTCGACCGCATCGACGCGGTGTACTCGCACACGTTCATCGGCGACCGAGTGCCCCTGAAGCGCAAGCCGAGCGACTACTTCCGCGACTGCATCTGGATCTCCTGCGACCCGGACGAGCGCACGATTCCTGCACTGGTCGATCGGTTCGGCAACCGGTTCCTGTGGGCGTCCGATTTCCCGCACGCGGATCACACGCCGGAATACGTACTGGACCTCGACGAGCTCGCAGCCGAGTTCTCGGAGGCCGATCGCGCCGCGTTCCTCGGGCAGAACGCCCGCGAGCTGTTTGCCATCGAAGCCTGACACCGGAGCGCCGTCCTTCACGGACGTGTGCGCGGCGCGCGACCGCATCGCGCCGTACATCAACCGCACTCCGGTGCTGACCAGCAGGACGCTCGATGCCCGCTGTGGCTCGCATGTGCTGCTCAAGTGCGAGACGTTCCAACGCTCGGGCGCGTTCAAGGCACGCGGCGCGCTCAACGCGGTGTTGCAGCTCACGGAAGCGCAAGCGGCGCACGGCGTGGCGACGCACTCGTCGGGCAATCACGGTGGTGCGCTCGCACTGGCGGCATCCGTGCGAGGGATCCCGTGCTACGTCGTGATGCCATCGACTGCGCCGAACGCCAAGGCCGATGCGGTTCGGTCCTACGGCGGTGAGGTCATCGAATGCGCGCCGACTCTCGACGCCCGAGCCGCCACGCTCGACGAGGTCGTCGCCCGCACGGGCGCGCACGTCGTGCATCCGTACGACGACGTACGTGTGATCGCGGGCGCGGGAACCGCCTGCCTCGAGCTGCTCGAGGAGCATCCTGAGGTCGGACTGGTCGTCGCGCCGGTGAGCGGTGGCGGGCTGTTGAGCGGCACTGCGATCGCGGCCCATGGGATCGACCCTGGGATCCAGGTGTGGGGCGCCGAGCCCGCGGGTGCCGACGACGCGTACCGATCGCTCGCGGCAGGTCAGCTCCTGCCGCAGCCCCAAGGCACGACGATCGCCGACGGCCTCCTCGCGCCGTTGAGCGCGCGGACGTTCGCCATCCTCGCCGAGCACGTGGCCGGCATCGTCAGGGTCGATGACGAGCAGATCGTCGCGGCGATGCGGTTCCTGTTCGAGCGTTGCAAGCTCGTCGTCGAGCCGAGCGGTGCGACGGGGCTGGCGGGCATGTTCGCGTTGCCCGAGGCGTTACCAGCTCGGGTCGGGGTGATCCTCTCGGGCGGAAACCTCGACTACGGCAACCAGCCCAGCAACGACACGGAGTCAGAACGACGATGAACGCGACGATCGACGTCCGCAAGGCAGACACCAGGCCGCACACCGAGCTCGGCTGGCTCGACAGCCACCACAGCTTCAGCTTCGGCCACCACTACGACCGCGCCAACACGCACCACGGTCTGCTCCTCGTGTCGAACGACGACCGCGTCGCAGCCGGCACCGGATTCTCGACCCATCCGCATCAGGACATGGAGATCGTGACCTGGGTCCTGTCGGGGCGCCTCGAGCACAAGGACTCCGAGGGCAACCGCGGCGAGCTCTACCCGGGTCTCGCGCAGCGCATGAGCGCGGGCACCGGTATCTGGCACTCGGAGATGAATCCGTCGCCGACCGAGGACGTCCACTTCATCCAGATGTGGGTGCGCCCGGACACCGACCGCATCGAGCCCGGCTACGAGCAGAAGGACATCAACGGTGAGCTCGACAAGGGTGGCCTGCAACCGATCGCATCGGGACAAGGGCACGACGCGGCGATCACGATCCACCAGCGCGACGCGGTGCTGTGGGGCGGCCGGCTGAAGCCGGGTGAAACCGTCTCGGTCCCGGATGGCGCCAATGCCCACCTCTTCGTGGCCGACGGACAGGTCGAGCTCGAGGGTGCCGGTGCACTCGCCGCCGGTGACGCCGTCCGGCTCGTCGGCGCGGGCGAGCCCGAGCTGACCGCTGGCGAGGGCGGCGCCGAAGTGCTGATCTGGGTGACCGGATGACGACGCAGCAGGAACCGAAGGCAGGGCTCACCGGAACGGCGCGTGACGAAGCAACGCGGCGTCGCGAGGAGATCGCCTCACGCCACCTCAACAAGGGACCGAACCGTCCGCTGTCGGCGGCGCGTGGGGTCCACCACGTCGCGCTGCTGAGCAACGACGTCGAGCGGACCGTCGACTTCTACCAAGGCCTCCTCGAGTTCCCGCTCACCGAGATGTTCGAGAACCGCGACTACGGCGGCTCGACTCATTTCTTCTTCGACATCGGCAACGGCAACGCGCTCGCGTTCTTCGATCTCCCCGGACTCGACCTGGGTCCGTACGCGGAGGTGCTCGGTGGCTTGCACCATCTCGCCATCTCTGTCGAGCCCGAGCGCTGGCAGCACCTGAAGGACAAGCTCGACGCCGCGGGCGTTCCGTACGTGCATCTCGACGGCGCGTCGCTCTACTTCAACGATCCCGACGGCGCGCGCCTCGAGCTGATCTCCGATCCACTCGGCGAGATGTACGGCAAGCCGGTGTTCTGACCGCATGGCGACGACGCTGGACTGGTACGGCTGCGCGACGTTCCGCATGCGGACGGCCGGGCTCACGATCTTCCTCGATGCGTACATCGATCGCGCGCCTGACGCGGCCGGCTCGGGTCTCACAGCCGGCGACATCGACGAATGCGACTGGATCGTCGTCGGTCACTCGCACTTCGACCACCTCTACGGCGCCGAGCGCATCGCGGGGACCACCGGCGCGCGCATCATCGGCAGCTACGAGACGGTGCGGGTCATGGAACAGGCCGGTGTTCCGGTCGAGCAGATGATCTGCGTCGCGGGTGGTGAGACGGTCGCGCTGTCGGAGACGGTCAAGGTGTCGGTGTACCCGAGCCAGCACTCCTGCGTCTGGTCGCATCGCGGCATGCACCAGTCCGGCGACGTGTGCCTCGGCGATCTCGGCCTGACGTGGCAGGAGCAACGAGCGCGGTTCGCGGAGCTGACGCAGCACTTCGCGACAGGCCTGTCCCGCGAGTCGTTCGAGCATCTCGTGCACGCGCAGCAAGGTGATCGCGGGGACGGGGGCGCGCTCGTGTATTTGTTCGAGACGCCGCAGGGCAGCGTTCTGTATCAGGACACGTCCGGTCACTGGTCCGAGATCCTGCGCGGGCTCCATCCGGATGTGGCGATCGTCGCGGCTGCGGGTCGAGGCAACGTCGACGGTGAGCCGATCCAGGGCTCGCTCGCGCAGTTCGTCGCGCGCGAGGTCGAGTTGCTCGCACCCGAACGGGTCGTGTTGTCGCACCACGACAACTGGTTGCCGGGCTTCTCGGTGGACACCGACATCGCACCGATCCGTGACGAGCTCGCACGGGTCGCGCCCCAGACGAAGCTGCTCGAGCTCGGATACGTGGACGGCACGCAGATCCTGCCCTGACGTCGGCTGCCTGCCGTCAGCCGGGCAACAGTGGCACCACCATCGCCAGCGTGTCCGGACAGCAGGTGCGCGTCGCCGTCCATGCGCGCAGTGCGGTCCAGGGCACGAGCTCGGTGCGTTCGACCTCACCGTCCACGAACGTGAACGGACCGTCGTGGGTCGCGACATAGGTGCGTCCGATGACCCGGACGTCTGCGTCTTCGTAGGTACTGGTCCCGAGCTCGGTCAGGTCCTCCGATTCGACCGTGATCCCGGCCTCCTCGGCGAGCTCGCGGCGGGCGCCGTCGATCCATTCCTCACCGGGCCGCAACACACCGCCGAACGCGACGTCCCAATAACCCGGCCACACGTCCTTCCAGTCCGAGCGTCGGTGGACGACGACGTCTCCACCGGACGTACGGACGAGGACCCCGACCGCGCGGTGGCGGAGGTTGTCCCGCCGCATCTCGGCCCGGGTCACGGTGCCGACGACACGGTCGTCCGCGTCGACCACGTCGACCAGATCGGGTGCGCCGCCTGGTTCCGAGTGCTTCATCGTCCGCGATCGTCGCGCCGTGGATGGCTGACGTTAGGGTCTTTCGTTGTTGTCGTAGAGGAGAGTCCGTTGGCTGACACCTGCACCCATCTCGATCAGGTCGCCGATGTCGAGCCGTCGAGCGAGGGGTGTGAAGACTGCCTTCGCATCGGCGGTCGATGGGTGCACCTGCGCATGTGCATGATGTGCGGGCACGTCGGTTGTTGCGACAACTCGCCGAACCGCCATGCAACCGCGCACTGGGACGCGCATCACGATCATCCGCTGATCCGCTCGTACGAACCGGGCGAGGACTGGTGGTGGTGCTACGCGGACGAGTTGTTCTTCGAGGTCGAAGGGGCGCCGCCCTCGCCGTCGCACCCGTGACACGATCGGAATCGCCGAATGGCCGCTGACCCAGGCAAGGTCGATCACTTCCTGGCGTTGCACCGCCAGAGCTTGCCCCTGCTGCTACCGAACCCGTGGGACGTCGGTTCGGCGAAGCTGCTCGAGTCGCTCGGCTTCGAAGCACTCGCCACCACCAGCAGCGGGTTCGCGGCCACGCTCGGGCGGCTCGACGGCGCGACGACTCGGGACGAAGCGATCGCGAGCGCGGCCGCGATCGCTGCCGCGACGACGGTGCCGGTGTCGGCGGATCTGGAGAACGGCTACGCGGACGATCCCGAGGGCGTGGCGGAGACAGTTGCGCGCGCGATCGATGTGGGGCTCGCCGGCTGCTCGATCGAGGACTTCAGCCGTGGGCTCGACAAGCTCTACGACTTGGGCCCGGCCACCGACCGGGTGGCGGCCGCCGCGGAGGCCGCGCATCGCGGTACGGGCACGCTCGTCCTCACCGCGCGCGCCGAGAACTACCTGCACGGCATGCAGGACCTGAGCGAGTCGATCCGGCGACTGCAGGCGTACCAGGAGGCCGGCGCCGATGTGCTGTACGCGCCGGGGATCATCGCGCTCGACGATCTGCGCACGCTCGTGTCGTCGGTCGACCGTCCTGTCAACGTGCTCGCGCTGCCGGGCGTGCCGACGATCGCAGAGCTGGCCGAGATCGGCGTCGGGCGGGTGTCCGTCGGTGGCGCCTTCGCCTACGTCGCGCTCGGTGCGATGGTCGAAGCGGCGAACGAGCTGCGTGACCAGGGGACCTACGGCTACTGGCACTACGCCGGCGAAGGATCCAAAGCCGTCCGCGCCGCGTTCAAGCCTTCCTGACCCACGCCCCCTCGGCCCACCGCGGGCATCGGAGGATCGCGAGGGCGGGTCAGTCGATCAGTGCGAACGCGCGCACCGGGAACGTGCCGAAGCCATGGACCTTCGGGGGGACGGCGTAGAACGTGCCGCCGCGGTCCGGCAACGCCCCGAGGTTGGTCAGGTGCTCGACGATCGTGATGCCGGCTCCGAGGAGCATCGAGTGCGCCGGACGACTGCCGTCATCGATGTCGTCGATGTTGACCGAGTCGATCCCGACGAGCGCCGGTCTGCGGTCGACGAGCGCGCGCACGAGATCGGCGGTCAGGAAGGGAGCATCGACGCCGTACGCGTCCGTACCCCAGTGCGCGTCCCATCCGGTGTGGAAGAGCACGGCATGACCCTCGACGGATTGATCAGGAAGTGCAGCAACGTCGATCGCACGTCCCCGGTCACGAATGAGTGTGAGCGGTAGCGCGGCCAACCCCTCCAACGCGAGCCCCGCCAGATCGGGCCCGTCCTCGTGGAAGTGCCACGGGCTGTCGATGTACGTCCCGGTGTTCGCGATCATGTCGACCCGGCCGATGTGGAACGAAGCGCCACCGCCGAGCCGCGCGCCCGACTCCTCACGGCTGATGTGTGTCGAGATCTGCGGCCCCGGCAGACCCGGGTAGGTCGTCATGCCGTCCGTGATGTCGTGACTCAGATCGACGAGTCGCATCCCGTCAGACCGGGGCTTCGAGCTGCAGTCGAGGGTCGTGCGCGGGCGGCTGGTTGTCCCACAGGTCGGCGACCAGATCAGCACGGGTCGAGCGAGCAGCAGGGTCGTTCCATCGGTTCTCGCGTTGCCACGGATCGTCGTCGAGCCGGTACAGCTCGCCCTCGGTGCCGTCGTGCACCGTGCCCTCGCGATACGCGGAGCACACCCAACCGTCCTGCGTGATCGTGCGCACGTGCACGCCGACTCCGAACAGCTCGCTGTCCCATTCGGTGAGCACCCGTTCGAACCCGCGTGCATCGGCGTCGGCATCGTCGACCGGCAGCGCGCGTCCTTGCATCCACGACGGGGCGGCGACGCCGGCGATCGCGCAGAACGTCGGCGCGAGGTCGACCAGACCGACTGGTCGCGTCACCACCGACGACGAGGTCGCCGCGGCAGGCGCCGGACGCCAGATGAACGGCAGCCGCATCAGCGCGTCGACGTGGTACGGCCCTTTGAACAGCAGTCCGAAGTCACCCTGCAACTCGCCGTGGTCGGTGGTGAAGATGACGTCGACGTCGTCATCCCAACCACGCGCGCGAATGCAGGCCAGCACGCGGCCGAGCGCCTCGTCGATGAGCTCGCACTCGACCGCGTTGCGGGCGTTCACCTCGCGCACCTGATCGGCGGTGAGCGATGCCGGAACCCAGTCTGCAGGCGCTTCGTAGTTGGAGACGAGCACGCCGTCGTACCAGAGCCGCCAGTGGCGCGGCTTCGCGTCGATGATCCGTTCGCGCTCGGGCGCCGCCTCCGGATAGCCATTCGGAAGCGGGACGTCGTGCCAGTCGATGCGGCCGACCTCGCTCTGCGGCGGGTCCCACGGATGGTGCGGATCGGGGAAGCTCATCCAGCAGAACCAGTCGTCGTCGACGGCGAGCGAGTCCAGCCATGCGATCGTGCGATCCGCCACCCAGTCGGTGTGGTACCAGTCCCGTGGCACCGGGTTGACGTGTACCTGCGGCGCGCCGGTGTCGCCGTCACCGGCCGCGTTCACCTGCAACGAACCGTCGAGGACGGGGTAGAAGCCACCGACCGCTTCGGGATGCTCGGCCATCATCCAACGCGCGTAGTGCATCGGGCCGATGGCGGTGTGGGTCGCGAACTCGAGATGTTCGAAGCCGCGGTGCGTGCCGTTCGGCGGTGTGGTGGACGAGCCGAGCGCGTTCTCGGCGAACCGCTGGAACGGATCGAGGAACGGTTCGAAGTGGGGTTTGCCGATGAGCGCGGTGCGGTAACCGGCGTCGTGGAGCGTCGCCGCGACCGACGGTGCGTCGACCGGCAACGGCACGCCGTTCATCCACACGCCGTGCGTCGTCGGATACTGACCCGTCAACATCGTGGCCCGTGAAGGCATGCACACCACCGACTGCGGGTGCGCGCGCTCGTAACGGATCCCTGCCTGTGCCAGACCGTCGACGACCGGTGTGCGGGCGAGCGTGCCGCCGTTGCACCCGAGCGTGTCGTAGCGCTGCTGATCGGTCGTGACGAAGAGGATCTTGCGGCCCATCAATCGTTCCCTTCGAGTCGGTCGCGCAGTTGCAGGAGCGCGCTGCCTGCCGCGCCGGCGATGATCAACGCCATCGTTCCCGGGTCGGCGTCGGCGGCGTACATGACGAGGCTGGTGCCGTCACCAAGATCGATCACATCGATCGTGCTGAGATGCTCGCGGAACATCGGCGCGGTGATGCGGTACTGGAACCGACGAAGGATCGCGTCGTTGGTCACGATCTCCTCCGGCATCGCCAGACCACTGCCCATGGTGACGACGCGCGTCGTGCCGTCGATGTCCGCCTTCTCGATGCCGGTGAACCATTCGGCGACTCTGGCGGGATCGCCGACGATCGCCCACACCTCGTCCGCCGGACGATTGATCCGAACCTCACGACGAACCGACCCGCGCGCCACGGCGTTATTTCCTAGTGCGCGGGTGCTCAGCCAGCCAGATCGACCGCAGGCACCTTCGTCACCCGGTCGCCGACACGCACCTCACCGGGCTCGATCACCCGCGTGTTGATGCCCCGCAGCCGCAACGGAGCCGCTTCGGGCGAACGGAGGAACCGCAACGCGTCCAGCCCGAACCGTTCGGTGAACTTCTGGCAGCCGGTGTGCGGTTCGACCGAAACCTCGATCACCGCCTCACCGATCCGCAGGCGGGTGCCTGCGGGGAGGTTGTCCTCGGACAGGTCGAAGTCGACGTACAGCTGATCGCCTGCGAGTGGCCAGAGGGAACTGTCGCCCGCGAACAGTGTCGCGGCCCGGCTGTTCATCACCGTCAACTGGCGGGGCAACTCGGCGGATCCGTCAGCTGTGCTCCGGCTGCCCCGCTCCAACCAGTTGTCACCCGCGAGCCCCTCATCCAACGTGAGCGAGCCGGACTCGATGACGTCGCGCTCACCCGCGGCCGGCCGGCGGACGATCAGCGCGAGCGTCCCGTCGTCGGGAGGCGCCGCGCGCACGACCTCGAGCCCCGCTTCGAGCTCAGCGGTCGATCGGTGCGTCGCCCCGTGCATCGCCCCATCGTGGAGGACGAGGCGCGCGCGGGGCGAGCCGGTTTGTGCGGCGATCCGTTTGCCTTGCGGGTCTTTGGCCGCGGTTTGCTCCTCCGATTGCGCTCACATCCTCAGCAACGTGCGAAGGGGAGCACCGGTTCGCTCCCACAGCATCACCGAGAACCTGTTTCAATCTCGGCGTGGACATCGATCTCCCGGCCGAGGACGACCCCCGCAGGCTCGAGGTGCGGCGCTGGTTCGACGAACATCCCGAACCGACCGCCGCCCAACTGGTCGAGGCCGGCTACGTCGTCCCGCATTGGCCCACGCCCTGGGGCTTCGACGCCGAGCCCGAGCTCCAACTCATAATCGATGACGAGATCAGGCGGGCCGGCGTCACGAAGCCCATGAACCCGATCGGCATCGGCCATTGCGGACCGGTGATCGTCGTCCACGGAAACGACGAGCAACGGCAGCGCTATCTCCCGCCGATGCTGCGGGGCGAAGAGATGTGGTGTCAGCTCTTCTCCGAGCCCGACGCCGGCTCGGACCTGGCCAACCTCTCGACACGCGCCGTGCGCGACGGCGACGTGTTCGTCGTCAACGGCCAGAAGATCTGGACGTCGCTCGCGCAGGTGGCGAAGTTCGGCATCCTGATCGCGCGCACCGATCCCGAAACGAGCAAGTACACGGGCATCTCGTACTTCATCGTCCCGATGGACCTGCCCGGCATCGAGATCCGGCCGCTGCGCAACATGGTCGGCTCGTTCGGTGACGCGGGATTCTGCGAAGTGTTCTTCGACCACGTGCACGTACCGGCGGAGAACCTGATCGGGTCGCTCAACGGTGGTTGGGCGATGGCGAAGGAGACGCTCGCCAACGAGCGGGTGTCACTGTCCCGCGAAGGATTGCAGTGGGGCCACGGTCCGACCGTCCGCGATCTGCTCGACCTCGTGCGCAAGCGCGGCGGCGCGGCGGATCCGATCTTGCGCCAACAACTGGCGGACGCCTACATCGAGGGCGAGATCATGCGTTACCACCAGCTGCGCCAGATCTCGGCCAAGGTCAACAAGAAGCCCGGCCCCGACGCGTCTCTGCGCAAAGCGCTGAAGGATCCGCACGGCAAACGCGTGTTCACGCTGGCGAAGGACATGATGGGCGCCGAAGGGATGCTCGCGATCGGCGACCTCGACGCGTCATGGGACGCGTGGGCGGCGGGGTTCCTGTTCAGTCCGGCGCTCACCGTCGGGGGCGGTACGGCCGAGGTGCTGCGCAACATCATCGCCGAGCGCCTGCTCGGCCTCCCTCACGACACCGATGTCGAGGCAGGGCTCACGTGGGCTGAGGCGCATAGTGCGGCTCGACCAGGGCCCGCGTCGCCCGCTCGAGCTCGCGGGTGACGAACGCGAAGTCGTTGCGGCCGTTCGCCCAGGCCACGAGCGTCGAGTACCAGACGTGACCGAGCACGGCGAGGATGTCGCTGCGCACGCCGGCATCGAGGTCGACGAGGATCGTGTCGCCCATCGAGCCGATCTGACGCTGCACCTCGAGCGAGCTCTCCTGCACGCCGCTGTCGGGTGACGACAGGGCGCGCACCAGCGCCATGCTGAGCTTCGGCTGACGCTGCATCGCGTGGCAGGCGCGGTGCAGGACGTCGACGAGTTGGTCCGCGGGTGTGTCACCTCGCGGCGGGGACTGCGCGACCCGGCCTTGCAACCGTGACGTCCACTCGGTCATCGCGGCAACGAGGAGATGGTCCTTCGACGAGAAGTAGCGGTAGATCGTCGCGAGCGCAACGTTCGCGGTCGCGGCGACATCACGCATCTGCACCGCGTCGTAGCCGCGCTCGGCCCCGAGCTCGAAGGCCGCGTCGATGATGCGGCGCCGGCGCTCGAGCTGTTCGTCGCTCAGCGCGGCGATGTCGAACACCTCGGCCGCTGGCCGCGCGCTCACCGTTGCGCGCTGGCCATCGACGTCAGCTCGCGGAACGGGATGCTCTTGTCGGTGCGCGGCTCGACCGGGAGACCGAGCACTCGCTCGCCGATCACGTTGCGTTGGATCTCGTCGCTGCCGCCCGCGATACGTATGGCGGGCGCGCCGAGGAAGGACAGCTGCCACGCGCCGCCCGCGGGAGCATCGTCGTCGACGAGCATCCCGGCCGCGCCCTCGATCAACAGCGCCAGCTCGGCGTTGCGCTTCAGGTTCCACGCGGCGGCCAGCTTCGCGACGGACACCTCAGGACCGGGAGGCAGTCCTCGCGCCACGAGCGTGCGAGTGCGGAGGTTCAGATATCGGGCCAGCTCGGCGCGCGTGAACGATGCGGCGAGCCCTTGCCGGATGACGGGTTGATCTGCGACGGCCCGGTCGCGCGCGAGCGCGATGAGCTCGCGATAGCCGAGCGAGCGGGTGTGGCCGCCCATGAACGTCCGCTCGTTCGCGAGGGTCGTCATCGCGACCGGCCAGCCGCCGTTCACCTGGCCCAGCACGTTGGCGTGCGGGACGCGCACACCGGTGAGGAACACCTCGTTGAAGTGCGCGGTGCCGGTGATCTGGCGCAGCGGACGGATGTCGATGCCCGGCGTACGCATGTCGAGCAGGAAGTACGTGATGCCGCGGTGCTTGGGCTGATCGGGATCGGTGCGGGTCAACAAGATGCCCCAGTCGCTGAAGTGCGCGCCGGACGTCCAGACCTTCTGCCCGTCGACCACCCACTCGTCGCCGTCACGCACGGCACGTGTGGACAGACCCGCGAGGTCCGAGCCGGCGCCGGGCTCGCTGAACAGCTGGCACCAGATCTCGTCGCCCCGCAGCATCGGCGGGAGGTAGCGACCCTTCTGCTCGTCGGAGCCGTGGGCGATGATCGTCGGCCCGGCCATGCTGAGGCCGACGGCGAACGTCGCGCCGAACGCGCCGACTCGGGCTGCCTCCTCTGCGAAGATCGCCGCTTGCGTCGCGCTGGCGCTGCGGCCGCCGTACTCGACCGGCCACGTGAGGCAGGCCCAGCCTTCGTCGGCGAGGAACTGCTGCCAGATCTTGGCGACGGCGACCCACTCGAGGTCGTCGTCAGGCGTGAGACCGTTGAAGCTCTGGACCTGCCGCACGACCTCCGGCCGCGCCAGCCATTCGCAGACCTCGGCGCGGAACGCGACGTCTTCCGGGCTCTCGTCGAAATCCATGCGTCGTTCTGTCCCTACGACTTGTCGAAGCGCACCGGAAGGTGCTTGATGCCACCGATGAAGTTCGAGCGGAGCCGGTCGGGCGGACCGAGCGCTTCCACTCGCTTCACCCGCTGTGCCAGCTCTTCGAACAGCACATGGATCTCCATGCGCGCGAGCTGTGCGCCGAGGCAGAAGTGCGGACCCCCACCGCCGAACGCGATGTGCGGGTTCGGGTCACGCTCGATGTCGAAACGGAACGGATCGTCGAACACGTCTTCGTCGCGGTTGGCGGAGATGTAGTAGAGCGCGATCTTGTCGCCGTCCTTGATGGTCTCGCCGCGCAAGGCGAAGTCGCGTGTCGCGTTGCGGCGGAAGTACATGACCGGCGTTGCCCACCGCAGGACTTCCTCGGTCATGCCGGACGTGTGGCGGTCGATGTCCCCGCTGAAGAGATCCCACTGCTCGGGGCTCTCGAGGAACGCGTTCATGCCATGCGCGATCGCGTTGCGAGTGGTCTCGTTACCGGCCACCGACAACAGCAGGAAGAACAGGTTGAAGTCCATGTCGGACAACGAGTCGCCGTCGACTTCTGCGGAGAGCAGCGCGGTGATGATGTCGTCCTGCGGATTGGCCCGCCGCTTCTCGGCGAGCGCCTGCGCATACATGAACATCTCGACCTGCGCCTGGAAGACCTCCTCGTCTCCGACCATGTACTCGGGGTCTTCAGAGCCGATCATCCGGTTGCTCCACTCGAAGATCTTGTGCCGGTCTTCACGTGGCACACCGATCAGCTCGGCGATCACTTCGAGCGGGAGCTCCGCGGCGATGTCGACGACGAAGTCCGACTCACCTTTCGCGAGCGTGGCATCGAGGATGTTGTTCGTGAGCTCGCGGATGTGCGGTTCGAGCTCGCCGATCATCCGGGGCGTGAAGCCGCGGTTGACCAGCTTGCGATAGCGCGTGTGGTCCGGCGGATCCATGAAGAGCATGAGCCGCCCACCGGCCTCTTCGGCCTCGGTCTGCGGCATGCCGTTCTCCTCGAGACCGACGACGCCGCCGCGCGACTGCGCGGACGAGAACGTGCCCGCGTCGCGGTTGCACTGGATCACGTCTGCGTGCTTCGTGATGACCCAGAAGCCGGGACCGTCGGGCTCGGGGTGCTTGTAGACCGGTTGGTTCTGGCGCAACCACGTGAACCACTCGTGGGGGATGCCACGGGTGAACCTGTCGCGGTCGAGCAGGTCGATCTCGGCGAGCTGCATGAGTCAGTGTCCTTTGAACTGCGGTGTGCGCTTCTCCATGAACGCGAGCGGGCCTTCCCTCGCGTCGTCGGTCATGAACACCGGCATGCCGATCTCGGAGTCGATCTTCATCGCTTCGGATTCGGGCAGGCACTCGGTCGCGCGCAGACCGCGCAGCACCGCCTGCACCGCGACCGGGCCGTTGGCAGCGATGAGCGCGGCGACTTCACGAGCGCGCTCGAGCGCCTTGCCGTCCGCTACCACTTCACCGATGAGCCCGAGCTCCTTGGCCTCCGGCGCGTAGACGTGGCGGCCGGTGAGCAGGAGATCGGCGGCAACGGTGTACGGGATCTGGCGCCGCAACCGAACGACCGAGCCGCCGAGCGGATAGAGGCTCCACTTCACCTCTGACACACCGAATCGAGCGCTCTCACCGGCGATGCGGATGTCGGTGGCCTGCAGGATCTCGGTGCCGCCCGCGACCGCAGGACCCTCGACCGCGGCGATCAACGGCTTGTCGAGCAGGAAGCCCTTGAGGAGCGGCTTGATCACGCCGTCCGAGATGCCCCTGACGGTGTCATCGGTCTGCGCGGCGAACGCGTCGCCCGGATGCAGATCCGTCATCGCCTGCAGGTCCGCGCCGGCGCAGAAGCAACCGCCGGCGCCCGTCAGGATCGCGACGCGGATGTCGGGGTTGCCGTTGACCTCGTCCCACGCGGCCGACAGCCCTTCCATCATCGACGGCGACAGCGCGTTGCGCCGCTCTGGTCGGTTCATGGTGACGACGAGGACGCCGCCGTCGCGTTCGACGAGAAGATGCTGGTCCGGTGGAGTTTCCGCTGGCACGCGCGCAGTAGAACACATTCTCGTTCTGACCGCCAAGGGCCTGGTAGCGGCGGTGCGTTGCCGCTTCGCGGAGAACATGTTCTACTTCCGGCCGTGGCGTTCAACCTGGCCGATCTGGTGGAGCACGCGGTCGACGCGGTACCCGAACGAACCGCGCTGATCTGCGGCGATCGCTCGATCACCTACGCGGAGCTCGAAGAGCGATCCAACCGGCTCGCGCATCACCTCGCGGCGAACGGAGTCGGTGAGCGCCAGCACGTGGCGATCTACTCGTACAACAGCATCGAGTTCGTCGAGACGATGCTCGCGGCGTACAAGCTGCGCGCCGTCCCGATCAACGTGAACTTCCGCTACGTCGAGGACGAGCTCGTCTACCTGTACGACAACGCGGACGTGGTGGCGACGGTCTTCCAAGCAGAGTTCTGCCCGCGGCTGGCCGCGGTCCGTGATCGGCTGCCGATGCTGAAGCACTTCGTGGTCGTCGGAGACGAGCCGTGCGACATCGACGGCGTCGTCCGTTACGAAGACGCGCTTGCGTCTGCTTCACCTGTGCGCGACTTCGATCCGCGCGACGACGGCGACATCTACATCCTCTACACCGGCGGCACCACGGGCTTCCCCAAGGGCGTCATGTGGCGCCACGAGGACGTGTTCCGCACGCTCGGCGGGGGCATCGACTTCGTCACCGGCGAGCGAGTCGAGGACGAGTACGCGCTGGCGCGATCTGGTGCCGAGAACCCGCTGGGTCATGCGCTCGTGCTCGCCCCGTTGATGCACGGCGCAGCGCAGTGGACCACGTTCGGCGCGCTGTTCCGCGGCACGAGCATCGTCCTGCTGCCGAAGTTCGACGCGCACGACGTGTGGGCCGCGGTCGAGAAGTATCGCATCGGCGGCCTCGCCATCACCGGCGACGCCATGGCGCGCCCGCTGATCGAGGCCTTGCTCGAAGGCCCTCGGAACGAGTCGCACGGAGGCGGAGACAGCGAGCGGAGCCGGAACGAGTCGGTCGCGCGCGGCGAGGGAAGCGCCAGCGACGAGTCGCACGGAGGCGGAGACAGCGAGCGGAGCGAGCGCTCGGAGCCGACCAGGAAATACGACACCTCTTCGCTGTTCTCTGTCAGCTCGACGGCTGCGGTGTTCTCGCCGGTGATGAAGGAGCAGTTCCTGGAGCTGTTGCCGAACGCGTACATCAGCGAGGCGGTGGGCTCGTCCGAGGGAGGGTTCAACGGTCTGCGCCTCATCGAGCGGGGCTCGGCGATGAGCAGCGGCCTGATCAACGTCCCACCTGGGCCCGACACCGTGGTCATCGACGACGACAACCATCCGGTCGAGCGCGGTCAGGTCGGCCGGCTCGCCCGAGGCGGCAACGTGCCGCTCGGCTACTACAAGGATCCCGTCAAGAGCGCGGCCACGTTCATCGAGGTCGACGGGAAGCGATTCTCGGTACCCGGTGATCTCGCCCGCTTCGAGGAGGACGGCACCATCACGCTGCTCGGCCGTGGCTCGCAGTGCATCAACTCCGGCGGCGAAAAGATCTTCCCGGAGGAGGTCGAGGCCGCGCTGAAGGCACATCCGCAGGTGTACGACGTCCTCGTCGTCGGCGTCGCCGACGAGCGATGGGGGCAGAAGGTCAGCGCCATCGTGCAACCGCGTGACGGTACGCAGCCGACACTGGAGGATCTGGTCGAGCATTGCCGCGGCCGCATCGCGGGCTACAAGGTCCCGCGTGCGCTGCATCTCGTCGACGAGATCCCCCGGCAACCGTCCGGCAAGCCCGACTATCCCCGCGCGCAGCAGCTCGCGAAGGAGCCAACGACATGAAGAACCGTCTCACGGAGATGTTCGGGATCGAATTCCCGATCTTCGCCTTCTCGCACTGCCGCGACGTGGTCGCCGCGGTGACGAACGCCGGTGGCATGGGCGTGCTCGGCGCGCTCGCGTTCTCGCCCGATCAGCTCGAGCTCGAGCTCAAGTGGATCGACGAGCACGTCGGCGGCAAGCCGTACGGCGTCGACGTCGTCATGCCGGTGAAGACCGTCGACCGCGATGCGGGCATCCACGAGGTGTCCGACATCGGCGCCCAGCTCCGGGCGATGATCAGCCAGGACCACTGGGACTACGTCGACAAGATCCTCGCCGACCACGGCGTCGACGTCGGCGACGAGCAGCCGCTCGAGTCGGGCGCCGGCCTGGGTGCGGGCGTGCTCGGTTGGACCGAAGCGACCGGCGCGCCGCAGATCGAGATCGCGCTCGCCCATCCGATCTCGTTGCTCGCCTCCGCGCTCGGGCCGCCGCCGAAGTCGGCCATCGACCAGGCGCACGAGCAGGGAGTGAAGGTCGCGGCGTTGATCGGACGCGTCGAACAGGCCGTGCGCGACGTGCAGCAGGGCGTCGACATCATCATCGCCCAGGGCTACGAAGCGGGCGGTCACACCGGCGAGGTCGCGACCATGGTGCTGGTGCCGGATGTCGTCGACGCGATCGCACCGGTGCCGGTGCTCGCGGCGGGCGGCATCGGGTCGGGGCGCCAGATGGCCGCGGCGATGGCCCTCGGCGCTGACGGCGCGTGGACCGGCTCGATCTGGTTGACGACGATCGAGAACGACTACGGCGGTGTGATCACCGACAAGCTGCTCGCGGCGACCTCGACCGACACGGTGCGCTCACGCTCGCTGACGGGCAAACCGGCGCGCCAGCTCCGCACCGCGTGGACCGAGGCGTGGGAGGCACCCGAGTCGCCGGGCACGCTGCCGATGCCGCTTCAGTTCATCCTGAACTCGTACGCCACCCGCAAGATGGGCGCGAGCCCGCCCCGCGAGCTCGTCGGCATGCCGGTCGGTCAGATCGTCAGCCGGATGAACAGCGTTCGCACCACGAAGCAGGTCGTCCTCGAGATGGTCGAGGAGTACATCGACGTCACCCAGAAGATGGCCGCTGATCTGGACGACTGACCGCTACTTCGCGGCGCGGTAGCCCGTGACGTCGAACGTTCGCGCCACCGTGAAGCCGAGCTTCTCGTAGAGGTGGATCGCGTTCGTGTTGTTCGCGCTTGCGTGCAACATCGGTGTCTCACCGCGGGCCTCGATTCGGGCGACGAGATGACGCGTGAGTCGCGCTGCGATCCCTTTGCCGCGGTGAGGCTCGTCGGTGCACACCGCGCTGATCTCGCGATACGGCGAAGGGAACATGCGCTCACCGGCCATCGCGATCAGCGCGCCGTCGTCGTCACGGATGCCGAAGTACTCGCCGAGCTCGATCGTGCGCGGCTCGAACGGGCCGGGCTCGGCGCGCCGCACCAATGCGATCATGTCGGGCACGTCCTCGACGTGCAGCCGGACGATCTCGCCGTCGAGCTCGCTGTCGACCGAGGTCGCGACCATCTGGAGCGCCGCCAGCGAGAACACGATCTCCCATCCTTCCGGTGCTTCGAGCGTGTCGCGCGGGAAGAACGCGTGGCCGCCGGGACCGACGAGGTCGCGCAGCTGTTGCCACGCGGCGGGCGTCGGTTCGTCCGGCAGGGCGGCGAAGACGGCGACGTCGGGCTGGTAGCGCAGGGCCAGCGGGCCGCCTTCCGCGAACGCACCGTGCGGGCCTCGCAGGGCGTACCAGGCCGGGTTGGCGAGCTCCACCACAGGATCCTCGCACGGCCAAACTAGAACGCGTTCTTGTTTCGGCATCCTGTCCTCCGTCAGACTGATCGGAACGGGGCCTGACCAGCGGGCACCCGGGGAAGGACGCCACCCATGGCCGCAGCGACCGGAGTCGCGGACCGCTACACGATCATCTCCGCCGACTGCCACGCCGGCGGGAGCCACGCTGCTTACCGCGAGTACCTCGATCCCGCCTACCTCGAGGACTTCGACGCGTGGCGAGGCAAGTACAAGAACCCGTACAAGGACCTCGGTGACAACCGGCGCCTGCGCAACTGGGACAACGAGATGCGCAACTCGCAGCAGGAAGCCGACGGCATCGTCGGCGAGGTCGTGTTCCCGAACACGGTGCCGCCGTTCTTCCCGAGCTTCGTGCTGTTCGCCGGTCCGGCCGAGCCCGAGCACTACGAGCACCGTCTTGCCGGCATCCGCGCCCACAACCGCTGGCTCGTCGACTGGTGCAACGAGTTCCCCGAGCGGCGTGCCGGCATCGGGCAGATCTTCCTCAACGACATCGACGATGCGATCGCCGACGTCAAGTGGATCAAGGACCACGGCCTGCGCGGCGGCGTGCTGCTCCCGAACATCCCGCCGTCGGCGACGTGGATGAAGCCGATCTACGACCCCGAGTACGACCGGTTGTGGAGGGTCTGCGAGGACCTCGAGATCCCGATCAACGTCCACGGCGGTACCGGCGCACCGGACTACGGGCCCTACCCGGTGTCGATGCTGCTGTACATCACCGAGGTCAGCTTCTACAGCCAGCGCCCGTTGGTGCACATGATCCTGTCGGGAGTCCTCGAGCGCTTTCCGCGACTCAAGATCGTGCTGACCGAGCAAGGTTGCGCGTGGGTGCCACCGTTGCTCAACCGACTCGACGACGTGATTCGTGGCATCCGCAAGACCGGCGCGACCGGTGAGATCCGCTACGGCGCGGACCACATCCTCCCGAAGGACGCGACCGAGTACTTCCACCAGAACGTCTGGATGGGTGTGAGCCAGCCGGGTCCTGCCGACGTCGCGGCGCGCGACGAGATCGGCGCCGAGAGGTTCATGTGGGGAAGCGACTACCCGCACGACGAAGGCACGTGGCCGTACACACGCGAGCACCTGCGGTCGCGCTTCCACGACGTACCCGAGGTGGAGATGCGCGAGATCCTCGCCGGCAACGCGGCGCGCCTCTACGACTTCGACCTCGAGGCGCTCGCGCCGTTGGCCGCGGAGTACGGGCCGACGGTTGCGGAAGTGGCCGAGCCGATCGATGCGGTGCCCGACAAGGAGCTGCAGCGGTTGTCCCCGGACATGGACCCGAAGGCGATCAAGTGAGCGACCTCGTCCTCGTCGACGAACCCGCGCGCTACGTTCGGCGGCTCACCCTCAACCGTCCTGAGAAGCGCAACGCGCTCAACAACCCGTTGCGAGGCGCGTTGTTCGAGGAGTTGCACAAGGCGGACGATGACGACGACGTCCGCGTGACGATCATCCGCGGCGCTGGTACGTGCTTCTCCGCGGGTTACGACCTCGGTGGCGGCAACGAGGGTCACGAGCTCCCGTTCTTCACTGCGAAGGGCGAGGGCCAGTGGCCCCGGCACGTCACCGAAGGCTGGATGAGCATCTGGGACCAGGCCAAGCCGGTGATCGCGCAGGTGCACGGTTACTGCCTCGCCGGCGGCAGCGAGCTCGCAACGGGATGCGATCTGGTCTTCGTCGCGGAGGACGCCAAGATCGGTTATCCCGCAGTGCGGTTCGGCACGCCGGACATGCAGTTCCACGCGTGGTTCCTCGGCATGCGCACGGCGATGGAGATGATGATCACCGGCGACTCGATCTCCGGCATCGAGGCGGCGGGTCAAGGATGGGCGAACCGCGCGTTTCCGGCAGAAGAGCTTGACGAGCGAGTGCTCGAGGTGGCACTGCGCATCACGAAGCTTCCGCCGGACATCGTGCAGCTCAACAAGCGCACCGTCCATCGGGCGATGGACGTCATGGGACTGTGCGCTGCGATCCGCTCGGGCACCGAGCTGTGCTCACTGGCGATCCATCAGCAGAGCTTCCAGGAGTTCATGGAGAGCATGCGGACCCAGGGCCTCACCAAGGCCCTGCAAGATCGCGACGAGCCCTTCGGCGACTACCGCACCACCGAGTCCCACTGACCCCGTTGGGAATGTTGGATGGAAACGGGCGCCATAGCGCCCGTTTCTCCCGGAGTCGCAGCGGGTGGCTGCGTTCGCAGGGGTGGCTGCGTTCGCAGGGGCGGTTACGGGAGGATGAGCTCGACGTCGCCGAACTCGTGCCAGAGGTAGCCCTCGGCAAGGGCGGCGTCATAGGACAGCTCGACGAGGTCGCGGCCGGCGATCGCTTCGAGCATGTCGAGGTGTGACGCCTCGGGCTCGTGCCATCCGGTGAGCAGCCCGTCGACGAGCGCGCACGCCGCGGTCCGGGGTGATGACGGTCTCGGTCCATCCTTCACCCGGATGGAGACGCGCCGCGCTCGTCGGCGACGGTCTCGACGCCACGCACCACGGTCGTACCGATGGCGATCACCCGCCGGCCGAGCCGGTGCGTGTCATTCACGAGATGTGACGTGTGCGAATCGACTCGGAAGTACTCGGCGTACGGCGCCTCGTGTGACTCGAGCGACGACACGCCCGTGTGCAGCACGAGTGGCGCAACACCGACGCCCTTCGCGACGAGACGGGTGACGACCTCCGGGGTGAACGGTCGCCCCGCGCTCGGCATCTCCGCGCTGCCGGGCTCGGTGGCGTACACGTTCTGGTACACCGAGATCGGCCAGCTGCCGTGGACGTACCCGTAGCGGATCGGCCGGCCGTGCACGGCGAGGTACGTGAGCAACGGCTGCGGCAGTTGCAGCGACGCGACCCACAAGCGTCCGTTCGAGCGCTCGTACGGCGACAGCAGCTCGACATGACCGCCCTCCGGCAGCTGCACCGTCGACCCGGGTGACGCGTTGCGGAACGGACCACCGTCGCGGCGCAGCTCGACGACCCACAGGTTGGCCGGCAACTGCGTAGACAGGTGCACCTGCAACGCGACGCCGTCCGGACTGACGCCATCGACCTCGGCGGCGAGCGTGGCGGACGTGTTGATCACGACGAGATCGCCGGCGTCGAGGAAGCGTGGGATGTCGGAGAAGTTGGCGTGCACCAAGCGCTGCTCGGACTTGTACACGACCATCAACCGCACCGCGTCACGAGTGATGCCACGGGCCTCGGGCGGCACCGACGCCTCGAGCTCCTTCGGCAGCTCGAACTTCACTCGTCCGGGTACCGACGGCCGTTCGACTGCAGCGACGGCGGTCATGCCGGAACCAGCTCTTGTACGCGGTACCGACCGCTCGGCTCTTCGCCTTCGAGCAGTCGGACGAGGCCAGGCACCGCGACCTGCGGCAACGGACGGATCGGAGATGTCCTCGCCGGGGAAGGCTTCCTGGTGCATCTGCGTGCGCAGGTCACCGGGGTCGAAGCCACGGTACCGCGCAGGTCCGGACGCTCTTCGCCGAGCACTGCGGTCAGCTGCTCGAGCGCCGCCTTCGACGACCCGTACCCGCCCCAGCCCTCGTAGGCCTCGATGGCAGCGTCCGACGTGACGTTGACGATCCGGCCGCCGGGGCGGAGCGACGGCGGCACTCGTCCTGCACCCAGCACGAGCGGCAGGCCGAACACGTTGACCTCGTACACACGACGGACGACGTCGAGTGGGTAGTGGGCGAGCGGCGGCTGCGGGCTCGGACCGAGGTAGCTGGCGTTGTTGACGACCGCGTCGATGGCTCCGCCGAGCTCGATGGCGGCAGACACGAGCGCCCGCCGGTGGGTCGGGTCGGTGACGTCGCCGGGAATGGCACGGATGGTCGTCCGTTCCCGAGCGCCGCTGCGGCCGAGGCGAGTGCATCGGATCGCGAGCGTCCATGACGAGCGCCCAGCCACGGTCGGCGAGCGCTTCGGCGAGGGCGAGACCGAGACCCGGGACGCTCCGGTGATGATGGCTACCTGCATGACGACCCTCCCTCTGTCGTTCTCACAGTAAAGATAGGTTCTTCTTACTTTATTCCGGTGACGGCGTCAAGGGGCAACGTCGGTAGGGTTCGAGACCATGACGATCAAGGTTGGCGACAAGGTCCCGGACGTCGAAGTCCGCACCATGGGCGCGGAAGGTCCGACGAGCGTGCGCACCGGCGACGTGCTCGGCAGCGGGAGGGTCGTGTTGTTCGCCGTTCCCGGCGCCTTCACTCCAGGCTGTTCGAAGATCCACCTTCCGGGTTTCGTCAGCGGGGCCAACGAACTGAAGAACGCCGGCATCGCCACCATCGCCTGCATCGGCGTGAACGATGCATGGGTCATGGACGAGTGGGGCAAGGCGCGGTCGCCGGCGAGGTAGGTTGATGCTCGCGGACGGCAACGCCAAGTTCGCCAACGCAATGGGACTCGCCTTCGACGATACCGGCTTCGGTCTCGGCACCCGCTCGCAGCGCTACTCCACGGTGATCGAGGACGGCACGATCGTCAAGCTCGACGTCGAGCCAGGTCCCGGTGTCGACGTGAGCACGTGCGAGAACGTGCTCAAGCAGCTGTAGCCCACGCCGTGAGCAGCAGGGGCGCAGGGCTCTACCTCACGTTCCGCACTCGTCCCTTGACAACGGGTTCAGAAGAGGCGGGCG
>CAVRIR010000003.1:0-1125126 GCA_963721305.1 uncultured Acidimicrobiia bacterium | reverse complement strand
CTGTCTATGTCGTCGCCCTTGGTTCAGTTGCGTCTTGCTTCCTTGCTTAGCCCGCTGAGCACAAACACAACGCCGGTCCGTCGCCGGACACAAAACTCCTCGGTTTCACATCGGGGCGGATCGCATAATCGCAGAACACCTCATCCACAATCAGCGCGAGTCCATGTTGTGCAGAAAGCGACTCCAACTCGTCGCGCTCCGCATCAGACGCATAGTTTCCCGTCGGGTTGTTCGGGTGCACGATTACAATCGCACGCGTTCGCTCACTGATCGCTGCGCGAAGAGCCTCAAAGTCGATTGTCCATGCCTGCGCTGAAGATGACGAGGCGCCCGGGTCGTATCGAGCGGGTACTCGCGGAGAATGACCAATCTCGCCGCGCGGATGAACTCAAAGAGCGGATAGCTCGGTCTCGCGATAAGAACTTCATCTCCCGGATCACACAACAGCCGGAACAAGTAGCTGTAGGCCTCGCTTGTGCTCGTCCGTCAGGCAGATGTACTCGATCGCGACCTCCGCGCTGTGATCGCGATAGTACGCAGCCACCGCGGCGCGAGCGCGCTCCAACCCAAAGGGTTCTGGCTCATACTCGAGGACCGCCGGCACTGCGGGGAAGCAGGCGCACACGAAGCACCTGAGACTCGTACACAAATCCGCATGCTGCAGGATTCGACACCGTCAGATCCAGACTTGCCCCGAACGCGCGCACGCTCACGCAGCCGCGCCGCAGTACATTCTCACCCAGTTCCCATCCTGTCCTTGCCGAAAACCTTCGTCGCTCTCGCTCGTATTCAGAGCATACCTGTCTAGAATCGATTCAGATGCCTCAGATCCACGCAGTTCTCTTTGACTACGGCCTCGTTCTCAGCGGGCCGCCTGATCCCAATGCGCAGCGCCGGATGGAAGCCATCCTCAACACCACCCATCCTGATCTGCGCGCCGCGTACTGGCACCATCGGGACGACTATGACCTGGGTGTCCTCAACGGCGTCAGTTTCTGGCGCAAGGTCGGCGCCGAACTCGCTCATCCGCCCAGCGATGAAGAACTCAAACAACTCCTCCAGGCCGATGTGGATCTATGGACGCAGCCCAATGTGCCCATGATCAATTGGGCGACAGCTCTTCAGATCGCCAACATATCGACAGGCATCCTCTCCAACATGGGCGATGCAATGGAGACCGGAATCGTTGATCGGTTCCCGTGGATCGGCAGATTTTCGAGTTGCACCTTTTCGCATCGCCTCGGTATCGCGAAACCGGACGAGCGCATCTACCGCCACGCCATCGCGAGTGTCGGAGAGCCAGCAGAGGTGACGCTCTTTATCGACGACCGCCTCGAGAACGTCGAGGCCGCTCACGCCGCGGGCCTTCACGCGATCCAGTACACCAGCCACGAGGAGTTTCTTGCTCGCGTACCATCGTGCTGGCTTCAGCGGCTTCCCGCAGCCAGCCGCGACCACGTTGCGCACCCATTGATTCCTGCCGACCCCGGAATCACCGCGGAACCATCATCGTTCGGTCAACAAGCGGCTACTAATCTCGGCTCCGTCACGCCTGGAATCGGCGTCTGCCCGACGATCTCAATCCCGAACCCCTGAAGCGCGGGCACGTGAGTCGGATGATTGCTCAGCAGCGTGATCCGGCGAACCCCCAGGTCCGACAGAATCTGTCCTCCGAGTCCAACCTGCCGAAGCACGCGCTGATGACCGTCCTCGCTGCGCTCCCCTGTGGCGCGCCCTTCGCTGCGGTGAAACGCGAGTCGCGGTGGCTGCACGGTCCTATCTACTCCAAGTCCACGCTGCGTGTGGTGCAGATACACGATCACCGCACCCCGCCTCCGCAATCGCGCGCATCGAGCCCTCAAGCGTCGCCCCGCAGGTGCACAGCGACGACCCAAACAGATTCCCCGCCAGGCAGTGCGTATGCACGCGCACCAGCACTGGCTCGCCCGCTCGCTGCGCACGTTCCAGATCGCCATAGACCAGCGCAACGTGCGACTCCCCGCCACGCTGCCATACGCGTCGCCGATGCCAGCCTCGCTCTCGTAGGCGATCATCCGGAACTCACCAAGCGCTGTCGGCAGCTGCGCCTCGGCTACCCGATGCACATACCGCTCGTTCTGCAGCCTGTAGCGAATCAGTTTTGCGGCGACAGTCAGCATCCTCAGGCCGTGCACTTTGCAGAACTCAACCAGGTCCGGAACCCGCGCCATGGTTCCGTCCTCGTTCATGATCCGCAGTATCACGCCTGCAGGAATCAGCCCGGCCATCCTCGCAAGATCAACCGAGGCCTCCGTCTGTCCCGCGCGAACCAGCACTCCACCCTTCCGTGCGCGCAACGGAAACACATGCCCTGGCCGCGCGAGATCGTTCGGCGTCGTGCCCGGTGAAATCGCCACCTGAATTGTGTGCGAACGGTCTGCTGCGGAGATTCCTGTCGTTACGCCTTCACGCGCCTCAATCGACTCCGTGAACGCCGTCCCAAACCTCGAGGTATTGGCCTGGGTCATCGGAGGCAGCCGCAGCGCATCCGCGCGCTCTTCTGTCAGTGTCAGGCAGATCAACCCGCGACCGTACTTCGCCATGAAGTTGATCGCCTCCGGCGTGCAGAATTCCGCCGCCAGCGTCAGATCACCTTCATTTTCCCGGTCCTCGTCGTCCACTACCACGACCATCCGGCCCGCCTGCATCTCGGCGATCGCCTCAGGCACATCGACAAATGCATTTGACAATTCGGCCATATCGCGCTGGTGGCTCCTCAACGAAGACGTGAAAGAATTGGCCGCCCCGAACCCGGCGGCCACTCTTTCTGGAATTGATGCTGTACCTCGCCAGCCCGATTCAGAACCGGGCCACCACGCCTACAGCGTGGACTCGATTTCAAATCCACGGCCTCCAGCAGTGCCTCAGGGATGTACTTCGAATTCTTGTTCCGCCGCGCCCACTCGCGCAGACGCGTCGACCGTATGTATTGGTCCGGAGTCAGTTTGTACTCCTTCACAATCTGTTCAAACGATGTCACCGTCGGGACAACCGGCCCGATCGGCTCAGGCTTGCCCAGTTTGGATTTCCGCGGCGCTTTGCCATCTCTACGCGTGGTTCCTTTCCTGTTCGCGGCATACGCCGCAAACACTCTAGTTTACCACGGATTTCACCCGAAATTCACCACAGCTATAGCTCGTTCGCATTCAGATGGATGCGCCAAAAAGCGAAAGCCTCGCGCAATCCTTCGACTGCGTAAGGCCCCGTCTAATCAGTGCCTAGTGAGCACCCTCTGCGTACCAGCGCTCCAGGTCCGCATGCATCTCTTTCAGCGCATCCACATTCAGGTAGACCATGTGACCCGCCGGATAGTATCCGAACTGCACGTTCTTCAGGCTCGACTCCGGCAGCATCAGTTGTGCGAGATCATGTTCTGTCCCAAAGAACGGCGTCGCCAGGTCATACCATCCGTTCGCCGAGAACACTCGAAGGTGTGGATTCTTTCGCATCGCGTCTGACAGATCCAGCACTGTATCCGGTTGCGTCTCCTCACCGCGTCCGCCACCGCCGAAACCCTGCGTCCCTGACGGCCGATGCTTCCAGTCCCAGTTTCGTTAATTCCCGGCCCCGACAGGTAGTACGGCTCGAACTCATGTACTTCAGTTCGCTCTGAATGTAGTCATGAATGCGCCGACAAACACGCCGCTGATGCCGGTATCGCTCGGGTCATAGCCGGGATTCTCGCCCGCCGCATCGACATCATCGCCCTGAAAGCGCGCGTCATACCGGCCCAGAATCTTCTCATCACCGCGGAGCAATTCCTTGCGGAAGCGCGTCGGTGAAATTCGCAGCCTCGCGTCCTTCACATAGTCCAGCGGCAGCCCTGTGAAGTTCGATACCTTCTGCGCGACTTCATCGAACTGCGCCTTCGGCAGCATGTCGCCCTGGTGCAGAGCCGCCGCATATTCTCCGCCTGCAAACTCGCGTGCCTTCTGCACCCGAGTCCTTTGCATCGTCCCGTTCTGCGGCACCTTCCTTGTAGTACCACGCAATCGTTGCGTAGCTTGGCAGATACCGTCGCCGGCTCAATGTCATACCCCGGAGAGCGCACGTAGTAGTTCAGGATTGATGACAGCAGAACCACGCCGTTGAACTGAATCCCATCGTTGTTCAGCGCAGCCACCAGTGCCGCGGAGCGTCGCGTCCCATAGCTCTCGCCAAACAAATACTTCGGTGAGTTCCACCGCTGGTTTACGGTCGATGTAGCGCGTGATGAACTTCTCGAACGCCTTCACGTCCTGGTCCACGCCCGCGAAGTCCTTCGCCGTTCCCTTGCCCACCGCTCGCGAAAACCCGCACAGAGGCGCATCGACGAACACCAAGTCCGTCTTGTCCAGCAGGCTGTACTGGTTCTCCACCCACTTGAATGGCGCTGGCCCGCTCGCCTCCGGACTCGCCGTCACCACGCAAACCGTCCCACCGATCCCATGTGCAGCCAATCGTCGCTGACCCTGGCCCACCGTTATATAGAAACGTGACCGGCCGCGCATGCTTATCGGCTACGTCCTCCGTGTAGGCCACATAGAAGATGCTGCCGTTCGGCTTGTCTTCATCATCACGAATCAGCAGATTCCCCGCCGTCGCGGTGTAATGCACCGTCCGCGCTCCTGCGCTCCACGTGTGCTGCGTCTCGGACTTCGACTCCGCTGGAATCGGCAGAGCGTTTTCCTTGTTCTGCTCCGGCTCATTGGCTCCGCGAGCCGTCGCTGCCGGCTCATCACTACGCCGGGGGCGCTGCGGCTGCTCCTGAGCAAATGCCGCACCAACCAAACCTGTCCCGACAAGAACAGCACACAGAGACTTTTAACCAAGGTGGCCAACGAGACGCCTCACAACACGCGCAAAATCTGATTCGTAAAAAAAGTGTGTAACTTCGGGTGAGACGACTATACCTAACGTCGAGTCTCACCTCCTGGAAAAATCCTCTCCCCACGTACACTCATCTCTGTGACGCTGTTCCGCTCCCACGTCCAGACCATCGAAGACCTCCGCGGCCCCGCCGGCCGCCTCGAAGCGCTTCTCAACACCGGAACACCTAGACGCGCTCTATGCCGCCCTCGTCGCGCATCCGCATCCGCTGGGCGGCGGGACCATGCACAACAAAGTGGTCTACCACGACGGCCAAGGCCTTCTCGTACTTCGGCCTTCCGACGCTGCGCTTCAACTTCCGCGGCACCGGGATTAGCGAAGGCGCTCACGACGAGGGTCGCGGCGAAGTCGATGACCTCCGCGCGGCGCTCGACTGGCTCACCGCGCGCTTCAACCTGCCCGTCTCTCGCGCTTCTCCTTCGGATCCAACGTCGGCCTGCGCGCCTGCTGCGGAGACGCCCGCGTCCACGGTCTGGTCGGCCTCGGCCTTCCCGTGCGCGCTGCCGGCCGTGATCCGCTACGACTTCCTGCCCGCCTGCGGTCCTGTACTCAAACTCTTCCTCTCTGGAGATCATGACGAGTTCAGCCCCCGCGGAACGCTCGAGGCCTATCTCGTCTCCGCCTCGCAACCGCGCGAGATTCATTTCATCGAAGGCGCCGATCACTTCTTCGCCGGCGTTCCCGGCTCTCCTGCACCCAAACTTGACCTCATGTCCGCCGCGCTTCGCACCTGGATCGCCGCACACTTCGGCCTCACCCACCCTCCTAGCCGCTCCCGATCCTCTCCTCACCTGCGCATCACCTTGCTGGCCCCTCTCGCACAAATATCGCGTACAACAGCGAGAGGTGATCCCAATGAACTCCAGCCCAGACACTCGCGAAGTTCTTTGCTGCCCCACCGCCCTGCTTCCCATCGGCTTGTCGCTCGGCTCTATCCTCATTGTGTTCATGCACCTGGCGTTCTATGGTGCCGCTTCCAGCCAGGGTGGAGACCCAGCGGCCCATGTCTGGCAGATTCTTATGCTCGCCAATCCCCGGCGCTGGCGCTACTTGCCGGCAGATGGATCCGCATCGCCCGGCGCCAGACCTTGCACATCCTCGCACTGCATGGGACGGCGATCGTTCTGTCCGTCGCAGTTGCGGCCCTGCCCCCGGTTTACTTTGTCCACCTATGAGTTTCGCGAGCCTAAACCCGCTTCGCATACCTCCAGTGAGTCTCGCGCCACACCAGCCAGGTCCGAATCAATGAGCCGCACTCCCCGGGGCGCTCATCATTCGGCAGGTGTCCTCTACGCCGCGAAGGGTGAACTGTTCACTCGGCCCAGGGCGCCGCGTCAAGTCCATACCGGAGGCTGCCGGGCACGATGGGATCGAGCTCTCCCCACAGCAGAAGCGCAGGCGTCTCGGGCTTTCTCGCCCGGAGCGCGTCCGCCAATCGCCGCATGTCTTCGTTCCAACTCTTCAGCATCCGCAGCGCATCCAAATCCTGCGGAATCCGCAACGTCTCCGCAGGTACGGTTCAATCTGTTCGTAGCTCACGTTGCCGCGGTCCCAGGCATGCGCCAAACGTCTCCAGGCGTCAGTCGGCTTTGGAAATCGCGGAAGAAGGCTCGCAAACCATCGCCCCGGTGCGCTGAGATAGAACCGAATCAGCGGATCCTCGCGCTGCGAAAACGGATGCGCCGGAGCAATCAGGATCATCGCGTCCAGCAGTTCCGGCCGCCACGCCGCCAGTTCCCAGCGTGATCGCGCCGCCGTACGAGTGCCCTAAAATCACCGGCCGCTCCATCTTCAGCGCCGTGATCGCTTCCGCCACCAGCTCAGCGGTTCCGCGAAAGCTTGCATTGCCGTCACACGGACGATCCGAGTAGCCGCCACCTGGCATATCCAGTGCCACTACCCGCCGGTCTTCGGGTAGCTCGTCTCCCAGTCTGCGAAAGCAATCCCCGCCCGCGACCAGGCCATGCAACAGAAGCATCGGCGCACCTTTTGCAGGTGCGCCGGTCTCACGTTCCAGATAGGAAAGTCGAACGCCTCGAACCCGTATCTCCGCGCGAGTCCATCGCTTCGGTTGATTCGCCACGCTCACGTCTTCTTCACAAAACACCTGCAGCTGCGAGCGCCTCTTGTGCCCGAATCGGACGTCCCTCTGGCACCAGCATCCGGTGCAGCAGCTCCATTGCCGCATCCACATGCTTGCGCTCCAGCAGGAACGACGGCAGAAACCGGATCACATTTCCCTGCACCACGTTCAGCATGTACGCCCTCGCGCAGCGCCTGCTCCGCCACCGACCGCGCCGGCACGCTCGAGCTCCAGTCCCAGCAGCAATCCCAGTCCGCGCGCCTGAACCGCAGCGGCGAATCCGCTCGCCAACTCCTGCAGCGCAGCAGCAGATAGTCGCCCGTCTCGCGCACCTGCCCCAGTAGCCCTTCATCGTCGACGATCGACAAGAACTCCAGCCCCAGCCGGCACGCGATCGGACTTCCTCCCAGCGTGCTGCCATGCTTCGCCACGCCGAACGAGTCGAACAGCTTCTCATTCACCAGCAGCGCGCTCAGCGGAATCCCACCGCCCAGCGGCTTGCCCAGGATCAGCACATCCGGCTTCACGCCCGTTCCGCTCAAAGCGAACCACTCGCCCGTGCGTCCCAGCCCCGTCTGAATCTCATCGAAGATCAGCAGCGCGCCATGCTGGTCTGCAAGTCTCCGTGCCTCGGCGAGAAACTCTCGTCCAGATCACATGCACGCCGCCCTCGCCCAGCAGCGGCTCCATCAGCACCGCAGCCGTCGCGTCGGTCACCGCCGCGCGCAGTCCGCGCAAATCTCGCGTTCGACGAACGTCACGTTCGGCAGCCCCGGCCCGAAGTCCAGCCGGTACTTATCCTGCCCGGTCACCGAAGCGAACCGTACGTCCGCCCGTGATACGACCCTACAGCGCCACAATCCCATGCTTCGGTTGCCGATAGTTCTGCCGTGCATGGGTCCGCGCCAGCTTCAGCGCGCCCTCCACCGCCTCCGACCCGCCGGTCGAGTAGAAGACGCCCTTCATCCCCGACAGTCGAACACAGCCGCTCTCCCAACTCTGCCGGATAGCGGTTCGCATACTGCGGCGACAGGTGCACAATCTTCGCTGCCTGATCGGCCATCGCCGCGACCATACGCGGGTGCGCGTGCCCCAGGGCATTTACGCCCAGACCCGCCATCAGATCCAGGTAGCGGTTTCCCGAGCTGTCAAACAGGTAAACACCCTCACCGCGCTCCATAACTACCGGATATCGCGCGTAAACGGGGAGTAAGTGATCCCCGTCCCGCTCCAATATGGAACGGGCTTCGGCATTTTGCCGTAAATCAACCATGATTCTTCCAGTTCACAAGACTTCTGCCTGATGGTCAAGCACACCAAAGGTGCGGAATCAGGCTGGATGCGGCAAAATAAAGAAGATTAGAGGAACGGATACAACACCCTCCCAAAAGCCGTAGACCTCTATGGATTTGTGCATAACCCGGCTCGACAGCTTTCGTATCAAGCCGTTATGAGCCACATACTGTTTGGCAGTTAAGTTGCACTACGGAAGAAAAAGCGGTTCCGCAAGTAACGCCAAGTAACCAAGAGTGTCCCTGTGAAAAGCGGCTCCCAAACTCGTCTGCTGGCAATCCTACTCGCAGTCGTGACTCTGGGAGCGATCGGTCTGGCCGTCGCCAACCTCGTCCAGGAGAACACCTACCCGGCGCCCACCGACGGCGCCCGCTGGATCGAAACCCAGGGTGGACTTCAAAGCTCTGGTCGTCCCCTCAGGCTCCGCTGCAGAGAAAGCCGGCATTCGCCAGGGCGACATTCTCACCGCCATCGATGGCATCCCAACCCCGATGGTCGCCACCGCGACCTATGAGATGTATCACACCGGGATCTGGGGTCACGCCACTTACTCCGTCCTTCGTCAGACCTCCGATTGGGCCAAGCCCATCGCCATCGACATTGGCGTCATCCTTGAGCCCACCGACCGTACCGACTACCAGGTCAAGCGGCTCATAGGTCTCGTCTATCTGGCCATCGGACTTTACGTTCTCTTCCGACGCTGGACAGCGCCAAAGTCGACGCACTTTTACATCTTCTGCCTGATGTCGTTCATCCTCTACGCCTTCAAATTCACAGGCGCATTCGATGGACTCGATCTCGTCATCTACTGGGCCAACGTGCAGGCTACAGCGCTTCAGCCTGCGCTCTTCCTGCACTTCGCCCTCAGCTTTGGTGAACGCCGGCGGCGCGATCGCAGCAGCCTGGTCTACGCTCCGCTTTATATCCCCGCGGCGGTGCTCGTCCTTCTAACGTACCTTTCGCTTCACTTCTGGGCACCCACCCAACGCCTCCAGCATCGGCTTGACCAGATCGACTACGCCTATCTCGCTGGCTACTATCTCATCGCCGCCGGTGTCTTCTGGTTCCGTTACCGCCGCGAGCATCAGCCACTGCAACGTCAGCAGCTCAAGTGGCTCTCGCGCGGAACGCTGCTCACTGTCCTGCCGTTCACAGCGTTCTATGTCATCCCTTCGGTGCTTCTGGACAAGGACACTCCCGGCGCGCTGGTCAAGCTGGCAACGCTCTCGCTCGTCCTGCTTCCGCTGACCTTCAGCTGGGCGATCGTGCGCTACCGCCTGATGGATGTCGACCTCATCTTCAAGCGCGGTGTCACCTATACGCTCGTCACAGGATCGCTTGTCGGCCTTTACTTCGTCGTCATCGCCGTCTCGGCGGAGGTTGTACACACGCGGTTCTCAGGCCTCGGCACATGGGGCCTCATCGCCGCGATCATCATCACGGGTCTGCTCTTCGACCCGCTCAAGCACTGGATTCAATCCTGGGTCGATCGCGTCTTCGATCCCAAGCGGCTCGACTACCGCGAGACGCTGATCCGCTTCGGCCGCGACCTCAACGCGCAGACCGATCTTCGTGCGCTCGTCGACGCTATCGTCCTCAAGCTCCCGCAGACACTGCTGGTGACGCGCGTCGCCGTCTTTCTTCCGAGCGAGGATGAAAGCGGACAGCACCTCCGCCTCGTTGCCTCGCACGGCCTGAGCGCGCAGTCGACCTCGCTCGATCTCAGCTTTCTCAACTTCGACTCGTCTGAGTCGGAAACCATCTCTTCTTCGAGTCACCCAACGCCCTCCTGCGTCTCTCCGAATCGCAACGTCAAACCGCCTCGGCGCTCGACCTGAACTACTACATTGCCTGCCGTGCCGCGCGCCATCAGGGTGCTGGCACCGCCACGGTCGCCGTCCTCGGACTCGGCCGCACATCGAAGGAGACTTCCTCTCCAGCGAAGACATGGTGCTGCTCGAATCGCTCGCCGGCTACATTGGCATCGCCATCCAGAACGCGCAGCTCTACCGCCGTCTGGAGCGCAAGGTCCTCGAGTACGAGCGCCTCCACGACTTCAACGAGAACATCGTCGAATCCATCAACGTCGGCGTCTTCGCCGTCGATCTCGAGGACCGCATCGAGAGCTGGAACGCACAGATGGAGGTTATGCTTGCGACGCCGCGCGCTGATGCTCTCGGCCGCTCGCTGGCCGAGGTCTTCCCTCCCGAGTTCATCACGGAGTTCGACCGCGTACGCGCCGAGCAGGGCGCCTCCACGCTCTACAAGTTCCGGCTGCCGACACCAACCTCCGAGCTTCGCACCGCGAACATCACCATCGCTCCCCTGCTCAACCGCGACTTCCAGGCCGTCGGCCGCATTGTCATCGTTGATGACATCACCGACCGCATCAACATGGAGACGCAGCTCACGCAGTCCGAGAAGCTCTCGTCTATAGGTCTTCTTGCCGCTGGAGTAGCGCACGAGGTCAACACGCCGCTGGCAGTTATCTCCAGCTACGCCCAGATGCTCGGCAAGCAGCTCCGCGCCGACGAGGCCACGCACGCTCGTCTGCAGCCCGTCCTGGAGAAGATTACGCAGCAGACCTTCCGCGCCTCGGAGATCGTCAACGGCCTGCTCAACTTTTCGCGCATGGGCTCGAGCGAGTTCAGCCGCGTCGATCTCAACTCCGTCGTACGCGACACAACTCTTCTCCTCGAGCATCAGCTCCGCTCCGCCAACGTCGAGGTCGTCACATCGCTCGATGCTTCCCTGCCCGAGATCTCCGGCAACCGCGGCAAGCTCCAGCAGGTTCTCGTCAACTTTCATCCTGAATGCGAAGGACGCCCTGCAGGCCCGCGAGAACCCGCGCATTCGTGTGGTCACGCATCACGCGGGCGCAGCCGTCCACTTACGCGTTGAGGACAACGGCATGGGCATGTCCGAGGCCGTCCTTCGCCGCATCTACGATCCATTCTTTACAACGAAGAGCAATCCCGCGCAGGGCCAGCGCAAGGGCACCGGCCTGGGCCTCGCGGTCACCTACGGAATCGTGCAGGAGCACGCCGGAACCATCGACGTCTCCAGTACTGTGGGTGAAGGCACAATCTTCGAGGTCGTCTTCCCCGCCGCCGAGTCTCCGGGTCGCACCTCCACCACCGGATCCCCCGTCGACGAAGGGAAGGTCATTCATGTCTAGTTCCGCTGTCGGCGTACAGCACTCCTCTGTAGAAACACCTTGGTTCAGACCAGCACTCACGCGCGCGTCCTCATCATCGATGACGAGGCCAGCATCCGCGACTCGCTCGAGACCCTCCTCACGCTCGAGGGTTTCCCCGTGGATCTCGCCGGTGACGGCTCCGCTGGGATGGACCTGCTGACCCGCCACAGCTACGACCTTCTGCTGCTGGATCTTTCGCTTCCGGGCGAGAGCGGGATCGAGCTCCTGCCGCGTATCAAGAGTCTCGCTCCCGAATTGCCGGTCATCATGATCACGGCCTACGGAACGGTAGGTAATGTCGTCGACGCCATCCGCGCAGGTGCCTCGAACTTCATCCAGAAGCCCTGGGACAACGAGAAGCTCCTCGCCGACATCCGCTTGGCCATCGGTAAGCAGAAGGCCGAGAGCGAGGTCGTGCAGCTGAAGCGCACCCTCAAGCAGCGCTACTCCTTCAAGAACATCGTCGGCAAAAGCGACATCATGCTCAAGCTCTTCGACCTCGTCTCGCAGGTCGCTCCGAGCCGCTCGACCGTGCTCATCCAGGGCGAGAGCGGAACGGGCAAGGAACTCATCGCCAAGGCCATCCACGCCAACTCGCCGCGCCGCGATAAGCCCTTCATTCCGGTCAACACCGGCGCAGTTCCGTCGGATCTGCTCGAGTCCACACTCTTCGGCCACGAGCGCGGCGCCTTCACTTCGGCTGTTGCGGCGAAGAAAGGCCTGTTCGAGGTTGCTGATCAGGGCACGCTTGTTCCTCGACGAGATCGGCACCATGTCGATCGATATGCAGGCCAAGATCCTGCGTGTGCTGCAGGACCGTCGCTTCATGCGTCTCGGCGGAACGCAGGAGATCCAGGTCGATGTCCGCATCGTCGCCGCGACGAACGTGAACCTCGAGCAGGCGGTCAAGGAAGGGCGCTTCCGCGAGGACCTCTTCTACCGCCTCAACGTCATCTCGCTCGAACTTCCACCACTGCGCAACCGCAAGGAAGATATTCCGCTGCTCGTGCAGCACTACCTCAAGTTCTACGCAGAGGAGAATGGCTTCACCACACCCGAACTCACGCCGGAAGGGCTTCGTATCCTCATGGAATACGAATGGCCCGGGAACGTGCGGGAGTTGGAGAACGTGATCGAGCGGTGCGTGGTGCTCTCGACGGGCGCTCAGAGCCCCAGCGCGGCGCAGATCGGGCCGGAGCTGTTTCCGGGGCAGCTGCGGGGAAATACGTACTCCACGACGACTGCTGGAGCAGCGGCCGGACGCTTCACTGTTCGATGTCATGGAGGATATTGAGCGGAGGATTATTGCGGACCGGCTGGAGCGGTGCAGCTGGAACCAGACCGATGCCGCAGAATATTTCCGGATTCCGCTCTCGACGCTGAACCAGAAGATCAAGCGGTTGAACATCGAGATTCGAAAGAGAAGCCGGGAGTGAAGGCCCAAGGCCTCCTCCCGTCACTTTTTGCGCAAAATCCAGAGATCAGAAGACTTAGGGTTGGACCTAAACGGTCACTCCAGACGAAAAGTCCCATTTTCCGAGCCTTCTAGCCGCAAAGTCTTCAAAACTTGGTTTCCATGTGCCGAAATGGAGAAGCCCGGCGTTAGCCAGGCTCCTTTGCTCTTACTTTTTAATGATAACGGGTGATGTCATGAGGCCGACCCATTTGAGCGGCTTAGTGGCGGCCCTTCTTTGCGGACTTTGCCGGCTTCTTCTTCGCCGGAACAGCCTTGCGTGCGGCGGGCCTTGGAACGGGCTTCTTCGCTGCAGGCTTTGGCTTGGCTTTAGACTTCGGAGCTGGCCTCTTTGCGGAAGACTTCTTCGCTAGCGCTTTCTTCGCAGGCTTGGCTGCGGCCTTCTTTGCCGGAGCCTTCTTCGCCGGAAGCTTTGCAGCGGGCTTTGGAACCACCTTCTTTGCCGGAGCCTTCGCGGGCGCAGCCTTTGCGGGCGCTTTGGCGGGAGCAGGTGCGGCCGCCTTCTTCGCGGGTGCGGGTGCCGGCTTAGCGACGCCCTTCTCCAGGGCAGCCTTCGCGCCCTTCGCCGGAGCGGCTGAAGCGGCTATCGTGGCTCCCTCTGCCGGTGCCGGAGCTGCGGTTTTGGGAGCCTTCTTTGTCGCGCGGCTCTCCCGCTTGGCAGGACGGCGGCGCAGGTTCGGCGGCGGCGGCGGTGCGGGCGGAGAGTAGGGTTCGAGGAAAGCTCGGGCGGCCTCCGGCGTCTCGAGCTTTGCGTCCATGATGGCAAAGAAAAGCTTCTCGATGAGTTCGTCGTAGCCTGGCAGATCGGGAGTGATCCGCATCTCCTGCATGAGCGTATAAGGAATGCGATTGCGGGCCTGCGGCCACTCCTTAAAGAGACTGCTCGAACTTCTGTTTCACCGCGGCGCTCTTCGTTCCGTAGACTAGGGAAAGTACGGCCTGCGGGTCGGCGGAGTAGAGGAGCTTCCAGGCGGCGGAGGGTGCAGCATATTCCTTGCTGGTGAACTGCGCGGCGAGGACCTTGGTGCGAGCCTCAAGCGACTCTATCTGCTCGACAAAGCCCTCGCGCGCGAAGGCGTGTTTGAGAGCAGCAGTCTCCTTGCTGCCGAGTTTGGCAGTGAGCAGCGGAAAGAGGGCTGCAGACGGATCCGGAAAGACACCCGCGACGATCAGCTGGCCGGCAACATCGCGCAAACGCTCGACCTCGGCCTCGTTGGCCTTGGCCGAAGACCACTGCGGAAAGAGGAGCTTGCCCCAGCCTTCGGACTCGAGACGGCGGCCGATACGAAGAGGGTCTTCTTCATGGAAGATCTCCTCGAGCTCATAACTGCGCTCCCAGGAACCCAGGGCGTCGATGTAGTTCTCGGCTTTGCCGGTCTCGTAGCGCTGCTGGGTGCGCTCCTCGAGGGCCCACCCGAGGCGGGACGAGAGACGCGCGGCGCGGATCATGCGCGAGGGATCTTCGATGAAGCCGTAATTGGAGACGAGGCGGAGCTCGCGGTTTTCGATGTCGGCGATGCCGTTCAGCGGATCCATTAACAGGCCATAGGAGCCTTCGTTGAGGGAGACGGCCATAGCGTTGGCGGTAAAGTCGCGCCCGCGCAGGTCATCTAGAATGCCGGCGGACCGGGCGACCGGCTTGCCAGGCTTGGGGTATGTGATCAGGAGCGTCGAGCTAACCTCGGCACGAACGCCACCGGGAAAGTCGAGGTGCAGGCTCTGGAAGGTTTCATTGGTGCCGATGACCTTGCCGCCGGCTTTCTCCAGATCTTTCTTTAGCTTAAGGGCATTTCCCTGAACTGCTACATCAATGTCGCGAATTGCGACACCACTGGTGAGGTCACGCACGGCGCCGCCAACGAGAAAGACTGTAAGTCCATGAGTGCGGGCGACATTTCGGATTCGGGAGACGGCCTCCCGTTGGGCTGGGGTAAGCCGCGACTCCAGAAGGTAGATGTAATCGGCCATCGGTTTCGGTTGAACTCCCGGGCGCGCTGCGTGACCGGTAAGTGCCGATCTGTCAGCTATTTAGAGGACTTGGTCGCTCCGTTGCAACACCTGATTGTACAACAAATTGGGCAGTCCGGTGAATTTTCTGTAGTCGAAGTGCTGCGGATGGTGCGTGTTGGCGTTCATTGGCTTCGGGAGGTTCTGCGAAGAGTTAGGTTGAGTTTTGAGCTGCGGGCCTTCGAGTTGTGAGTTGTTGTGAGCTAAAGCTGCGGCGTCGCGTCCTTGACTGACACCGCCTTCACCGCGAGGCATGCGTGCGACAATCCGTGGGGAGAGCTCGACCCGAATGGCTTCAGGGCAGAAGAAGGTCATCATCCGAAGATTCGACGACCAGCTCCTCTGGGGGTATCTGCCGCAGGAGGTTGCCCTTCTGCATGGGTACGTGGAGTTGATCGATCCGGCAGCGCATGTGACGCCGATTCCGCTAACGGAGATCAAGTGGATTGCGTATGTGCGGGACTTCAACCTGGGGGACAAGACGGTGCCGGAGCGGCTGGACCGCAAGAGGTTTGCGGCGCGGCCCCGGACCGAGGGGTTGTGGGTGCGGATGCGGCTGGCAGACGGTGAGGTGTTGGAGGGTCTGGCGCAGTTCAACCGGACGCTGCTGGATTCGCTGTCGGGTTCGATGGGGATCTTTGTGACACCGCCGGATACGCAGGGGCAATACGCAGAGGATGTTTGTGCCGCGGTCGGCGATTGAGTCGATTGAGGCGTTGGGGTTGATTCAGCCGACGTCCGCGAAGGCTCCGAAGGTTGCGAAGGAAGAGCCGCAGCCTACGCTGTTTGAGCCTTAGGATGGGAATTTTGAAAAGCCTTTGACGCAAAGGGCACGGAGGAGCGCCGAGGTGGGCCACAGATGCGATTGCGTCGTTTTGCGCTGTTCCTTTGCGTTCCTTCGTTCGAAAGAGTTGAGCGGGTTCGCTACAATCTCGCCATGAAGCTGGCAGTGCTCGCCGAGAAACTGGGCGCTTCGCTCGCCCCCGCGCCAGGGAAGAAACTGGCTGCCGTAGAGAGCCTGGAAATCACCGGAGTGGCTGGCCTGGAGAAGGCCGGACCGCAGGAGGTGAGCTTCCTGACGAACCTGAAGTACAGCCACCAGGCGAAGTCGACGAAGGCCGCGGCTCTGTTGGTAGAGCCGAACGCGCCGGAGTTTCCGGTGACGACGCTGCGGATCGCAAACCCGTACCTGGCGTTTGCGCGCGCGCTGGAGATGTTTCACCCGATGCGGCGCTTCCCTCCCGGCGTGCATAAGACGGCAGTGGTGAGTGAGAGCGCGAAGATTGGCGCGCGGGCGCATGTGGGCGCGTATGCCGTTGTGGGCGACGATGTGGTGATTGGCGAGGACGCGGTGCTGCTGCCGCATGTCGTGATCTACCCGGGTGCGCGGATCGGCAAGCGGTTCTTTGCGCATGCGCATGCGATTGTGCGTGAGGGCTGCGTGCTGGGCGATGACGTCACGCTGCAGAACGGAGCGGTGATCGGCGCAGATGGTTTTGGGTTTGCGAAGAACAGTGATGGGAGCTGGACAAAGATTCTGCAGACCGGGCCAACGGTGCTGGAGGACTCGGTGGAGGTACAGGCGAATGCGTGTGTCGACCGCGCGAGTGTGGGCGAGACGAGGATTGCGAAGGGAGCGAAGATCGACAACCTGGTGCAGGTGGGGCACGGGTCGATGGTGGGCGAGAACTCGCTCCTGTGCGCGCAGGTGGGACTGGCGGGGTCGACGACAGTTGGGAAGAATGTGATTTTGGCCGGACAGGTCGGCGTTGCGGGACACCTGACGATTGGCGATAACGCGGTGGCGACGGCGCAGACGGGTATTCCGGGCGACGTGGCGCCGGGGGCAGTGGTGAGCGGCTATCCGGCGATGGACAATAAGATGTGGCTGCGAACGGTGGCTGCCGTGAACCGGTTGCCGGAGTTGATCCGGAAGCTAAGGGCTAATGGAATTCGGGAGAGATAGCGGTTGTCGCGACGGGTCGGAATGCTGGGGTTGGCGGCTGTAGCGTTGGCGGTTGGGTGCACATCGCCGTATGTAAGTGCGACGGTGAAGAACGACACGGGCGCGGCGGTGACGCTGGTCGAGGTTGACTATCCAAGCGCGAGCTTTGGGCGGGAGTCGCTAGCGGCGGGCGCGACGTATCCGTACCGATTCAAGATCCTGGGCAGCGGAGCGACAAAGGCGTCGTGGACGGATGCGGCGCGAAAGCAGCATACGTCTGCGGGGCCGGATTTGCGTGAGGGACAACAGGGTCAGATGGCGATCACGCTGACGCCGACGGGCGCGCAGTGGAGTGAGCAGCTGACCCCGCAGTGATCAGGTCGCGACTAAGTGGTGGGCGGCGTAGCGCGCGGGTGCGGATATTGAGACCGTTGATAGTGGATGGAATCGATACCGCTTTGGCCGGCACGCTTGCGCTGATTCGCGCTGTAGGCGACCACGAAAAATGCGATTCCGATAATGGCAAAGACAGCGAGGAGAATGAACGTAATCATCAAGTACTCCTTGGGCCCGAGCCCGTTCGATGGCCTGCGCGTTGGTGCGCCCAGCCTCTTCTAGACGTAAGATGCCGGTTGACTGCGTGCAGTAGACTCAAGGCGTGATGCGCGGTTTTTTTATTACGTTTGAAGGCCTTGATGGCGCGGGCAAGACGACTCAGTTGCGCCGCCTGGCGGTGATGCTTGAGGGCGAAGGACATAAAGTTGTCACGCTGAGGCAACCCGGCGGGACGCAGCTGGGGGATCGGATTCGCGGCGTGCTGCTGGACTCGAAGAGTGAGGCGGAGTTTGGAGAGATTGCACCGGCGGCGGAGATGGCGCTGATGTTTGCGGACCGCGCGCAGTCGCTGCACCAGGTGATACAGCCGGCGCTGGAACGCGGCGACATTGTGCTCTGCGATAGGTATACGGACTCCTCGGAGGCGTACCAGGGCGCAGGGCGCGGCCTCGGTGTCGAGCGCGTGCTGGAGATGCACAAGGCTGCCTGCGATAACGTGCAGCCGGACTTGACGCTGTTGCTGCTGCCGCCGCTGGATGCCTCCCTGGTTCGGGCGAGGCGAAGGAATGAAAGACATGCGAAGCAACATGGCACGGACGAGAATCGCTTCGAACGCGAGGGCGATGAGTTTTATCGCAAGGTGTATGAGCAGTACCGCGCGATTGCCGAGCGCGAGCCGCAGCGGGTGGTGTTGTTGAATGAGCCGGGGACGATTGAGCAGGTCGGCGACCGGATCGTGAGCGTTGTGCGCGAGCGGCTGGGCGCGACGGTTGAGACTGCGCCCGGTTAGGACTTGCGTGGCGGGACCGCGGAGGTCGTCTCAGACTTTATGAAAGGTCGATGACAACCTTGCCCAGCGATCCGTGCTCGAGCTCGGCATGAGCGGTTGCAATTTCGCTCGATGAGAACTGGCGTTTGTTGAGCACAGGCGTCAGCTTGCCTTCGTCTGCAAGCTCGGCGGCGCGCCTGAGAATCTCACCGTGATGCGCGCGGCCTTCTCTCGTCAACAAGGGCAACAGAGTGAAGACACCGGAGTAGGATGCGCCCCGAAATGACAGCGGGGCAAGGGAGTGCGTTCCCCAGCCGAGGGCGCTCACGACTCGGCCCGTGTAGTGTTTGACGGCAGCAAAGGATGCGTCGAGCGTTGCGCCGCCTACCGTGTCGTAGATGATGTCGAAGCCTTTGCCTTCGGTGTGGCGAGCGATGTAGTCGTCGACGGATTCGGTGCGATAGTCGATGGGGACCGCGCCGAATTTCCGAGCCAGCTCGTGCTTCTCCGGCGAGACCGTCGCGAACACTTCAGCGCCCATGGCCGCGGCGAGTTGCGCTGCGACGTGACCGACTCCTCCGGCGCCCGCATGGACTAACACACGATCTCCCGGCTGCACCTTCGCGCGATCCACGAGCCCTTCCCATGCAGTGATGACGCTTAATGGGAGTGCAGCGGCTTCTCGCATCGTGAGTCTCTTCGACTTGAGCGCCAGAAGTTCCGCGTCAGCAACGACGAACTGCGCGAGGGTTCCTTGCAGTCCCGCGACACCGCCAACCATGCCGTAGACCTCATCGCCAGGCTTGAATTCGGTGACGCCCGCGCCTACCTCATCGACCGTGCCTGCCATGTCCAGCCCGAGAACTGCGGGCAACGGATGGCGCGCGTGGGGAGCGATACCAGCGCGAATCTTGGCATCCAGCGGATTGACGCCGCTTGCCGCAATGCGCACCAGAGCCTCACGTGGACCCGGGGATCGGCGCGCGAATCTGTACTCCTTGAAGTCCCCGCGCGGCTTTTCGACGACCCAACCTTTGTAGCGTGCGGAATGTGGTTCGGACATCTCTTCAGCCCCTCGTTACGGCTGTTCGATATCTGATCTACGGATAGAACTCGCGCTCGGCGATCTCTGCCTTCGGTTCGCCTGCCTCAACCATACGCGCCAACAGGCGCTCGCGCAGTTCGGCAGCCGCTTGCTGCGGGGGAACACCGAATCCGTGGATGAGCTGCGGATTGTCGCGCCGTCCTGCCAGATTGAGCAGTTGATTTGGATCGGCACGCAGGTTGTACAGGTACTCTTCCTGGTAGTGGTCGCTTGCCGCCGAAGGTGTGCGCAACGAACCGGGAGCCATCACGGCATAGGTCCACTCGGGAGTGCGCAGCGCACGTCCGGTGCCCGCTTCGGAGATCTGGACGTAGACCTCGTTCGGCCAATCGTTCACCTTACGGTCGAGCAGCGGAAGGAAGCTGCGGCCCTGCACTGACGCCGGTACGGGAAGCCCAGCGGCGGATAGGAGTGTGGGCGTGATGTCGATCTGGCTCGTGAGCTCCGGGATTTCGAGAGCGCGGTCGAAGCCGGGACCCTGGATGACCAGAGGAACGTGAATCGAACTCTCGTGCGGGCTGCGCTTGTACTCGCCATTGCGCGTTCTGAAGTGACAGCCGTGATCGCTGAGAAAGAGGAAGATGGTGTCGTCTTCGAGGCCGCGCTCGGTGAGCGTCTTGCGAATCTCACCAACGGAGTCGTCAATGCTCTTCACAGCACCGCAATAGTCGGGGAGCCGCTTCTGCCAGTCGCCGGGAAGGCTTTTGAGATCTCCTGGAACGAAGGGATTCGTATATTTGTCGGCGTATCCCTTCGGAGCCACAAAACAGTTGCAGTCGTTCTGCTGATGAACCTCAAGCTGCGAGATCACGAGCAGAAAGGGGCCATGAACCGTGCTGAGAAATTGTTTAGCGCGTTGAGTGATGAAATCGGCACGATAGACATCAGAAAACGGGATCGCTTTCCCCGCCCCGTCGTAGATTTCGCCTTCATAGGGATGGGAGGTCCATTCAAGTTCGTTGGAACCTTCCCAGAAGTCGAGAAACCCACCTCTTTCATTCGGCGCCACGCGGCCTCTATCTGTATTCGCTTCCTTGCCTGGCTGGCGCGGCGCAAGGTGCCACTTGCCGATGTAGTTCGCGGTGTACCCAGCTTTGCGGAGTTCGGTTGCGAGCGTGGCCGCGTCGGGTGCGCAGTCCAGGCCGTTCCGCCAGACACCGTGCTTGTTCTGGTATTGACCCGGTAAACAGCGCCGCCCGGGAAGGAGCACACACCGGCTGGTTGGTGATGTGTGAACGGAACAAAGTGCCGCGCTGTGCCATGGCATCGAGGTTCGGCGTCAGTTGCATGGGGTTCAGTCCGTAGGCGGAGACCATGTCCCAGCGGAACTGATCGGAGATATAGAGAACGATGTTGGGCTTGCGCCGGCCTGCGGAGTTCTCCTGCTGGCTGCTGCCGAGCGTGGCGGCTTCGGCACCTGCGGGAAATGCGGCTGCGACAGCCGAGCCCTTGATGAAGTCTCTGCGACTGAGTCCGGATGTAGAGGAATGTTGCGGCTTCGATTCGCTCATTGGGCGTGATTGTACCGTCCGGAGGGATGGCGAACGCGCGATTGCGGAAAACCTCAACTGTCGAAGGAGAGTCTAAGAGGGGTACGCGTGAGCACGAGCGTACCTGAGGAGTGTCAAAGATGCCGGAAGAGATGACGAAGAAGCGAGCGATGAAGGATCTTCAAGAGGGCAAGTCTCCCTCAACCTCGGCGGGAGAGTTTGTTCACGAGGAGATTGAGCACGTGCGCGAGGGCGAGCACGGTGCGCGGTCCCCGCAGCAGGCGATCGCGATCGGGTTGAGCAAGGCACGACGTGCGGGCGTTCCCCTGCCTCCGCCTGAAAAAGGTACGACCAGCGAAAGCACTCGAAAGAGTGCGGAGCGTGAGTACGAGAAGGGACAGCACGGGGATACGAAGCCGCACTCGGTGCGCGCGTCACGGGCGCGGGAGCGTGCGCTCGAGAAGGAGCCGAGCAGCAGCGCATCGCATCGGGAGCTCTCGAAGCATGCGAAGTCCGCGGCTCGAAAGCGCAGCAGCGCGAGCCGGCATGATGCGGCAATGAAAGCGGTTCGAACGAAAGGGAGAACTGGTATGCGGGAGGCCGCGCAGAAGGCCGCACGCACACGGGCGAAGCACTCCGCTTAGTCTTCCGTAGTCTTCGGTCGCCGCAACAGAGGTCGCACTCAGTGCAGTCTGCAGTTCCTGCCCTCAGCGGGCGGAGTGCAAAACAAGCATCTTAGTGGGTGTATCCTGAGTGCTTCCGAAGGCGACCCTCCATGGCAGATGAGACCCAAGTACCTGGCGAACCAAACGCACAGGATGAGAGTGGACTGACCTCTGCCGAAGAGCAGGCTGCGGCGGTGGAGGAGGTCCGATCTGGCTGGGAACGAGGCGCCCGTCTTTGTGGCGAGAACGCCGGCGCTCTCGGTGGAACTCACGGGCCAGGAGAATCAATTGCCTGCCCTGCCGTACCCGGTTGTTGGGTTTGGGGCCTCGGCAGGGGGAATCGCAGCTTTCCGGGAGATTCTGGAGAACCTGAACCCCGACACGGGGATGGCCTTTGTTCTCGTGACGCACCTGGCTCCCGATCAAAAGAGCTATCTCACGGAAATCCTGGAGCGATATACGCGCATCCCGGTGGGCCTGTCACACACGGAGCCAAACCGGAACCCAATCACCTTTATGTTCTTCAGCCGGGGCAGCGGGTACAACTGCGCGTCGGGGCCTTCTATGTAGAGGAGCGGACTCCAGGCCAGCGCGGACCGCTGGTGATTGACACCTTCTTCCGCTCACTGGCCAGCGAGCAGAAGAATCACGCCATCGGCGTTGTACTCTCGGGGGCTGACTCGGACGGCGCCTCCGGCCTGAAAGGCGATCAAGGGCGAGGGCGGCATTGCGCTGGTGCAAAGCCCGGGAACCGCCGCGCAGCCGGGAATGCCGCGGAGTTCCATCGCGGCCGACCACGTCGACCTTATTGTTCCGCCAGCTGAGATTGCAGTGGAGCTCGGCAGGCTGGCGGCCCAGTTTTCTCGGCCCGAAGTTCGGTCACTGGAGGAAGGTGTCGCGCCTCCGGACGATGAGCAGTCGTTTCAGCGGATTCTCCAATTGCTGCGTACGGTTTCGGGACTGGAACTGCGGCAGTACAAGCCGGAGACGCTGCGCCGACGCCTGGCTCGGCGTCTGATATTGCTTCGCAAAGATAGCCTCGCCGAGTACTACAAGTTTCTGCAGATTCGTCCTGACGAGTTGCGAATACTGGGCGAGGATCTGCTGATCAATGTGACACGCTTCTTCCGCGATCCCGGTTTCTGGGAATCGTTGCGCGAGAACGTGTTGCCGGTCTTGCTGCAGGATCGGCAGCCGGACAAGCCCATTCGCGTATGGTGCGCCGGTTGCTCTTCCGGTGAAGAGACGTATTCGCTGGCGATCATGCTCATCGAATATCTCTCGTCGAGAAACCTCGACGTTCCGGTTCAGATCTTTGGAACGGACGCGAGCGATCAATCGATCGAGGCCGCGCGGTTAGCCGTGTATCCGGAGTCACTTGCCGATGAGATCTCGCCCGAACGGCTGCGCCGTTTCTTTGTGAAGGTCGATCGCGGATATCAGGTCTCCAAACGCGTGCGGGATGCCTGCATCTTTGCGCGGCAAAACCTGTGCAATGATCCGCCGTTCTCGCATATTGACATCCTGAGTTGCAGGAACGTGATGATCTACTTCAACCAGGTACTGCAGCGCCAGGTGATGATCACCTTCCACTATGCTCTGGAGTCCGGCGGCTACATGCTGCTGGGCATGTCGGAGGGGCTCAGGGACTACAGCGACCTGTTCAGCACGGTAGATCGCAAGCACAAGATCTACATGAAGACGGGCGCGAGTCTGCCTCACATTTACGACCTGCCGCGCAACTATGCGCTGAACCAGTCGCAGGGGCTCTCGCGCCCGGCGAACATGGGCCTTCAGGTGGAGAACAACTTCTGGCCTGAGCTCGAGCTGCAACGCGCTGCCGACCGGATTGTTCTGGCGCGTTTCGGGCCACCCGGGCTGATTGTTGATGAACGATTGAATGTATTGCAGTCGCGCGGCCAGACCGGGCCGTACGTGGAACTCTCGCCCGGTGGTGTCAGTTGGAACCTGTTACGCGTGTTAAGGAAGGAATTGCCGGCGAAGCGCGAAGTGCCGTGCAACGAGCAATACGCGAGAACGTTCCGGCGATCGCTGTGGCGAGCCTTATTGATGAAGAGGAGGGCGAGCAGAACATTCAGATCGATGTTCTGCCCATCACTAGCGCTGCGGCGCGCCCTCGGTGCTTTCTCGTTCTCTTCCAGGCGATCAATGGGGACGAGCAGCCCAGGGCGATCGACCAAGGGGGCACATCAAATCTTACGGTCGATGAGAAGGACCGCCTGGTTGCACAGCTTCGACAGGACCTGAGCTCCACTCGTTTCCATCTGCAATCGCTGGTCGAGGAGCGCGACGCCCGCAACCAGGAACTGGTCTCGGCGAATGAGGAGATCCAGTCGGCCAATGAAGAGCTGCAGAGCACGAACGAAGAACTAGAGACGACCAAGGAAGAGCTGCAGTCTGCTAACGAGGAGTTGCAGACCGTCAACGAAGAGCTGCAGCAGCGCAACAACGTTCTCACCCAGACCGGCAACGATCTGACGAATCTGCTCAACAGCGTCAACATTCCGTTGCTGATGCTACCAGCGACCTTCACATCCGGCAATTCACGCCGCCATGCAGCGTCTCCTGAGCGTCCGCCCGGCGGACATCGGCCGATCCATCAGCGAAATACGGCTCCAACTGCTCGAGCATCGACGACATCGAACCGATCCTGCATGATGTGCTGGAGACACTCGGAACGCGGGAGCTCGAAGTGCAGGACCGCGAAGGCCGCTGGTACCTTTTGCGCGTTCGTCCTTACCGCACCTCCGACAACAAGATCGAAGGCCTCGTCGTCGTCCTTCTTGATATCGACCAGCTGCGCAGCAGCCAGCAACATCTGATCGATGCGCATCACTTCACCAGCACGGTCGTCGAAGCTGTACCTGTGCCCATCATTGTGCTCGACGAGGAGTTCGCGATACGGACGGCCAACACCGCCTTCCGCGAGCTTTCGCAACTGAACGCCAAGGAGCTGGATGGCCGGTCGTTGCCGGAGCTTGTGCACCTGCTGTGGGGAATTAAACTCGATGCGTGAGAAGCTTCAGAAGCTGCTGGCCCATCCGGAAACCACTCTCGAGTTTGAACATGAATCGTCGACGGCGCAAAAGTTGACGCTGCTGATCCAGGGACAGATTCTCTCCACAGACGGCGACCGTGTGCTTTTGCTGATGATGGAGGACATCACACTTCGCCGCGAAGCGGAACGACTGATCTCAAGGCAGAACAAGGCGCTGGAGACAGAGATCGAAAACGCCACCTCTACGCTGAACCGCACAAAAGGGCAGCTGCGCGGCCTGACGAGCCATCTCTTTCAGGTGCAGGAGGAGGAACGCCAGCGCGTCGCACGCGAGTTGCACGACGATGTAAGCCAGCGGCTGAGTTTGCTGGAGATGCTGCTGTCGGACGCAAGCGTAACCTCCACATCTGACGATTGCTCGAAGAAACTGGTGACGGCCAGAAGCGAGCTCCAGGGCCTCAACACGGACGTTCGCCAGATCTCACATCGTCTCCATCCGAGAATGCTGAAAGACCTTGGTCTGGCGGCGGCGTTGCGCAGCCTGGTGGAGGAGTTCGATCGCCGCGAAGGAATGCCGGCCAGCTTCTCTTCGCGCGGATTGCCGAAGCAAGTCCCCGATGAAGCGGCTACGGCAATCTACCGAATCACGCAGGAGGCTCTTCGCAACGTCGCCAAGCATGCGGGAAGAACCCACGTAAAGGTCACGCTCCAGAATGTGGACCACTCGCTGGTGCTCAAGGTAGTGGACTCTGGCGTGGGGTTCGATGCGGATGCCGTCGAGGGGCAATCCGGCCTTGGCATGATCAGCATGCAGGAACGCGCCAGAATTGCCGGTGGCAGCTTTGAGATCGATTCTGAGCTCGGCAATGGTACAGCGATTACCGTGAAGATTCCGCTGGAGTGACCATGAAGCGCATCCTGCTGGCAGACGATCACGTCCTGGTTTCGGAGGCGATCTGCGCCATTCTCGAGAAGAATTATGAGATCGCCGGGACCGCGAAGGATGGTCGAGAGCTGATTGAAAAGGCCAACCGGCTAAAGCCCGATGTCATTGTTTTGGATATCTCCATGCCGGAACTCAATGGCATTGAGGCTTGCCGCCAGCTTCAGGCGGCCGAATGCACGGCCAAGGTCGTATTTGTCACACAGCAATTGGGTTCCGAGTACGTCCGTGCGGCATTTGATGCGGGCGCGGTGGGCTATGTGGCGAAACAATCAGCGTCGTCTGAGCTTCTGCAGGCAGTGCGGCTCGCTCTGTTGGGGCGCTACTATGTAACTCCATTGGTCGCATCAGGATCGGACGGTGAATCCGTTCCGAAGGTGCGGCGGTCGAATCCAGCCGAGATGTTCGGCGCGCGGCTCACAGGCCGGCAGCGCGAGGTGCTGCAACTCGTGGCTGAAGGAAGAACTACCAAGGAAATTGCGTCCGCACTGAACATATCCGCCAAAACAGTTGAGTTCCACCGAAGTTCCGTAATGGATCAGCTCGGCCTGCGAACGACCGCCGAACTCACCCGGTACGCGTTGATACACGGAATCATTGCCTAGGCTGTAACATCTGCGATTGCAGAACTTTCGACAACAGCAACTCCCACGAAAACCCGCCCTTATCGTTTCCGCCGGTCTAGCGTCTAACACAGCAATTGCAAGCCCTCGACCGCAACTCAGAACGACCAACCAGTCAATGTCTGAAAACCGAGGTGCACTATGATCGAACAATCTGTTGATCTGTTGCTTAGGCGCTCGGAACTGAGAATCAGGATCAGCTGCGATCTACGCGACAACGTAACACGGTGCCTTGAGCGTTCGATGAAGGCCATTGTGCAGTCCCGGCAATTGCTCGCCAATAGCGAGGCTTTGCTCAGTTACCCCGAATCTGTCGATCCTGACGCTCTCACGCTGACAGCGGAACGAGCAGAGCGCCCACCAACGACCCAGCTACTGCTTGTCTCCAAGCATGATTTCGACGGCGAGATGGTGCCGGCCGATAATAAACACTTCTCTGACTGTGGCTTTCGGAATTGCACGCTACTCTATAGCGGATCTCCCGTCATCTTCGAATCCTGTCGCTTTCACCAATGCAGGTTTGAGTTTTCCGGTGCAGCGGGGCGCACCGTTCAGTTCCTCGATTGCTTCGGTATCCTCCCGGGGCAAGCCGCGGATCAGGCCGGTAATGCCGCCGATCCGGTCGAATATCTTGTGAACTAAGCCTGGTGGGCAGGTTTTGACGCGTGCTTACCTTAGCGTGGCACGTACCACGCGCCGGTTGCGCGGTTGAAGCGGACGGAAATCGTTGCCGAGAATCGCTTGAAACGCTTCGAACTGCTCTGGCGACAACTCAGCCCACTGCTTCAGGACAATCCATTTCACCGACTCGGTAGCATGGTGGTGTAGTAAGCGATCCTGCATACGTGTAATACCGATGCGTGTCGGTAAAGGCCTCTTCGAAATCGAGTCTATCGACTGTTACCGGTGGGGATGTGGTAAGTCTCGGCAAGCCGGTGGAGATCAACTTACCCAGGAACAGGTTTGGCCTGCCGATCTTATACAACATTCCAACGACCGCGTTGTTGCCGTTTGCATCGGTGAAAACGGCGTGAAACTCCATCACTCCGCGTTTTCCCTCTACTGCATGTTCGGAGAGCGTGTGGAAATGAAACTGGCCGAGAGTGTAGAGGTCGCCATCGAGGAGCAGTGTTCCCCCAGACTTCGGTGTGGCCATGATCGTATGACCGTTGTTGATCAAGGTAAATGGCATCTCACTCAGGAGGAGCTTCAGAGGGTCGAGCCGCGGGTCTTCAAACACAACATCGATATCGATAGGAGACTGGTGTCCCGCCGGCGATGCGGCGCAAGCAGAAAAGTCCTCTTCGAGACTCGACCAAAAGCCTGGGCCCGTATCGCCGTTGTAGGTGAATTCATCGTTGGGCGGTTGCGGGGACACAACGGACAAGACACATCGCAAGGGCAGCTATTAGCAGCCTGCTTATACGCTTCATTTTCGATTTCCTTTCGGAGTACGGGGAACCCGCTGCGAAGATGGTCCGCGATCGAATGAGTACCGACCGAGTCCGGCCTGATCGCTATCACTCGAAAAGTTGGCGAAGAAGGATGTTGATTGTTTCAGGGGAGATCCGAAATACCGAGGCGGCCGATTACCCTGCGGGGACACTACAATTGACCCTTTTCCTGGAATGAAAATCATAGGCCTCAAAGTAAGAGAAAACGAATTGTTTGTGAATTTTCCTGTCGGGGAAATAGGTCGTTGAACACCCGTGTACGCCATGAGCGATCCGACCGCCCTGGGAAATGTTCGGCGCCTCTCGTAGTTTTGCCAGTATCTCGCCCCATGCCGACGGCTAAGGATCGTATCGGTGCAACGACATAAGGGCAGCCCAGCCGTTGGGATTGGGCATGCCGCGCCGACATCTCGGATTGCAGACAGAACAGACCACATTGGCGCTCCGGTAGATTAGCAAGCTGCGTTGCACTACGAATTTGGCAGGCCTGCCTGTGATTGATAGGCTCGAAGATTACTGAGCAATGTCGCTATAGCCTTATCGGCCAAGCGGTCAGATTCTCGCGATCGTGCTTCCGCTATCTGCTCTTCTTCTTTTGATCGCGTGCAACAAGCAAACTACACCGGAAGTCGATACGAATCACGCAAAGGCACCCACCACGGTTGCTAAACCGTTTCTCCGTGACGAACCGGCCGCGCCTTCAAACAGCCTCACTCTACCAGTGAGCTTCGAGCGAGACACGGGTGACCTCGACGATATGGGAAGCGGCGCAACATTCGAGCACTCGTCATCCAAAGCCCCATCTCATTTTTTTACGATAAGGGGCAGCCCAGAGGGGTGATGTACGAGGCATTGCAGGAGTTTCAGAAGTTTGCCAATCAGAAGCTGAAGACAGGCAAGCTGCCAGTGACCGTCACATTTCTCCCCGTTCGAATGGACCAACTTGAAGCGGCGTTGTCGCAGGGGTTGGGGGATGTGATTGCATATGGAGTGGTCGTGACGCCCGACCGCGAAAAGCGAGTGGCGTTCTCCACACCGATAGAAGACAACGTGAGCCAAATTGTTGTAACTGGATCGAGCTTCGGCCCCGCCGCCAGCCTTGCAGACCTCGGCGGCAAAGAGGTCTATGCCAATCCGCTGACCACCTATTACCAAAACCTGCAAAAGGCGAATGCGGAGCTCGTAAAGGCCGGCAAACGGGCGATCGTAATCAAGGCCGCTGACAAGAATTTGACGGACGACGACCTAGTACAGATGGTGAACGCAGGTTTACTCCCGGAACCGTGACAACCAAACAACGCGCCGCCCTTTGGTTGTAGGTGCTAACAATCTCAGTCGACCCGAACTCGTAATTGCGAGTGGAGCACAACTCGCCTGGGTCATGCGCAAGAACAACCCGGACTTAAGGAGCTGGTTGACGAATTTGTCGAATTGCATGCGCTGAACTTCCTTCGGCAATACGTTGCTTCGACGGCATCCTGCAAAGCACAAGTGGGTGACTAATTCGACGTCTGCGGAGGAGATGAAGAAGTTTCAGACGCTCGTCGCGACTTTCCAAAAGTACGCAGGAGAGTATGGCTTCGACGATTTGATGCTGGCTGCGCAGGGCTATCAGGAATCGCTATTGGACCAGAGCAGAAGAAACCCGAGCGGCGCAGTAGGCATCATGCAGGTAATCCCAGGATGCTGCGGCTTCGCCCATCAACATTTCGAACGTTGGGACGGCTGACAACAATATTCATGCCGGCGCCAAGATGATGCGAAGTATCCAGGACACCTATTTCAATGACCCGAAGATCGATCCTCTGAACAAGACCCTGTTCGTGTTCGCCAACTATAACGCCGGGCCTAACCGGATCGAGAAGCTGCGCAAGGAGGCAACCGGGATGGACTCTATTCTGATCCCGTTGGCAAAAATGCGGTAAACTGGTTGCGGCTAAAGAGATCGGACAAGAGACAGTCATCTACGTGGCAAATATTTACAAATACTATGTCGCCTACAAACTGGCACAAGAAGAGATCCGGGCTCAGCGGCAAGCTGAGACGTCGCGCGCGCATTGAATTTCGATGGCCAAACCAGCGACGGGGTCATTCCCCGCGATTCCGGAGTTGCTTCCGATCGACTGAGGGCCAACTGCAATTGGGTCTTGACCATAGTTGATCCAGGCGGCTCTCACGAAATCCCTGGGACCTTATTACGACGTAGTGCGGAGCGTTGGAGACGAACCCCTGCGGCGTCTTCGATCTGCTCCCTCTGCTCGCACCGCAGAGTCTGTCGCAGTTGACAGTACCGCGATCAACGTGGTCGTAGTGAACTAAAACCCGCGAAAGACAGCCTCGCTCGCGAGGTCGACTTTGGAAAACATTCGTTTCTCAGCATTGCGTTGTTCTCTCTGTCGTGTCTCTTAAAAAAGCGGTTGCATTACTCAGCAATACACAGCGTCAACATGGGAAGAGAACCGGGAGCATGAATAATCTTCGCACTTTGATAGACGGCGGAGCTTCGGCCATAGAGCTGATGGCCGTCGCTCTCATCGTGGGTGTCTTTTTCTGGGCGTCGGTCCGATATCTGCTGCATACCGGCCGGCACGCCAAAGATCCCTACCAGAGATACAAGCTTCTACTGGGCAGGACACTGTCGCTGGGTTTGGAGTTCCTTGTCGCGGCAGATGTAATCCGCACAGTAACTTTGGCGCCTACCCTTTGAACATCGGGTCCTGGCCGCAATCATCCTGACTCGCACTTTTTTGAGCTGGTCGCTGGCGGTGGAGATGGAAGGCCGTTGGCCGTGGCAGCAGGCACCCATCCCACCTTCCCGATAACGACTGGATAGGAGAAGACCAGCTATGGAGCACATGTTTTTTCGCGTCTGGGAGAGCTTGATCGCTCGAGTAACAGGTCCGATGAAGTTCCGTCTCGTGATGCAACCCGCGATGGCGATTTTTTTTGCGAGTTCGCGAGGGGCTGAAAGACGCCGCCAGGGTGACAGCCGCCCTATTTCTGGGGTGCTCTCACCGATCACGGAGAACGCGAGGCGATGCTGAAGGACGGTTGGAAATCGATTGGGAAGGTGTTCATCCTCGCGATTCTGATCGACATCGTCTACCAGCTGATCGAGCATCGGTGGTGAGTCTATCCTGGTCGAGGCGATATTGGTCGCAATCATTCTGGCCATTGTGCCGTACTTGCTGATTCGCGGGCCTATCAATCGAATCGTGCGGCGTGAACGTGAGCGCGTAGTGAAGGAACGAGCAACCGGAGATAGCTGAAAGACAACGATGTAAAAGTTCAGTGGAGCATTGGCCTTTGTGCGAGCTCCTTCGACACGAGCTGGCAATTTCAACAGAATCAACCGACTTAAGGAAGGAATCCAGTCATGGCTGCAAAGAAACCAAACATCCTGATCCTCTGGGGCGACGACATTGGCATTTGGAACATCAGCCACTTCAGCCGTGGCATGATGGGCTATCGAACGCCGAACATCGACCGCGTCGCCAACGAAGGTGTCTCCTTCACCGACTACTACGGCCAGCAAAGCTGCACCGCTGGACGCGCGGCCTTCATCTCTGGCCAAAACCCGCTCCGCACCGGCCTGACCAAAGTTGGCATGCCCGGCGCCGATCTCGGACTTCAGCCGGAAGATCCCACCATCGCCGAACTGCTCAAGCCGCTCGGCTACGCCACCGGTCAGTTCGGCAAGAACCACCTCGGCGACAAGAATGAGTTCCTGCCCACCGTCCACGGATTCGACGAATTCTTCGGCAATCTCTATCACCTGAACGCCGAAGAAGAGCCGGAACTGCCCGACTATCCCAAAGACCCGAAGTTCAAGGAGATGTTCGGACCGCGCGGCGTCCTTCACTGCAAGGCCACTGACACCGACAGTACAGAGCCGGACGATCCACGCTTTGGTCCGAGTGGGAAAGCAGACGATTAAAGACACCGGCCCGCTCACCAAGAAGCGCATGGAGACCATCGATGAAGAGATCACATCGGCCGCTCTCGACTGGATGGAGAAGCAGGCGAAAGCGGATCAGCCCTTCTTTCTCTGGTACAACTCGACCGCGATGCACTTCAGAACCCACCTCGCCGACAAGAACCGCGGAAAGAGCGGGCAGGACGACTACAGCGATCGGATGGTCACCCACGACGAGCAAATCGGCATGATGCTCGACAAGCTCGACGAGCTGGGCATCGCCGATAACACCATCGTCATGTATTCCACTGACAACGGCCCGGAGAACGACACCTGGCCCGATGGCGCCAATACACCGTTCCGCGGCCAGAAGGACACGAACTGGGAAGGCGCCTGGCGTGTTCCGGCGTTCTTGCGCTGGCCCGGCAAGATCAAGGCGGGTTCGGTGCTGAACGGCATCGTCTGCCACCAGGACATGCTGCCGACCTTGCTGGCCGCGGCGGGCGAGCCGGACGTAAGCGAGAAGCTCCTCGACGGCTACAAGGCCGGAGACAAGACCTTCAACGTCTGTATCGACGGGATCAACATGCTGCCCTATCTCACCGGCGAGGTGAAGGAGAGCCCCAGAGATTCCTTCTTCTACGTCAGCGATGACGGCGGCGTCATGGCGGTTCGAGTGGGCGACTACAAGATGATATTTGAGGTGCAGCGCGCGACGACATGACGAGCATGGGCAGAGCCTTTGGTGAAGCTGCGGCTTCCGCATATCTTCAACCTGCGTCGCGATCCGTTCGAACGCGCCGATTTCAACTCCAACACCTACCTCGATTGGATGGTCGATCACGTCCCGCAGCTTTACCATGGCTCAGGCAGTCGTTGGCGCCCAAATCGAGAACTTCGTCAAATATCCGCCGCGTCAGAAGGCGGCCTCATTCAACCTCGACACCGTGATGCAGTCGTTGGGGCCAAGCAGGCCGCATACGCCGCACAGAAAGCGAAGGCAGCCGCTCAAGCTGGAGCCGATGGAGCCGATAAGACTAGAGAAAAGCCCGCGTTAGTCGCCAAATGAACTAACTAACCTGTCGAAGGGGAGGTCGAGAGACCTCCTCTTCCATGGTGCTTACAATGATTATTCGAAGCAAGCTCATCCGCAGATACTTAGATAGCGCCGTAATCTCGTTACGACGCAGCAATGACTATGAGCCAATCTGCCGAATATCCCGCGCCACCGTTCGATGTAGCAGAAGAAGTGCGGGATTTCTACGACCGCTATCCTTATCCGCCACCAGTCGATAGCCTTGATAGATATCGGCAGAGCTGGCGAGATCCTGCCCGGCGACGCGCGGATTATCATCTCTTTTGGCCCAACAGAGCTTATCGGGAAGATCATTCCATCCTCGTCGCGGGCTGCGGAACGTCGCAGGCGGCAAAGCATGCGCTGCGCTGGCCTGAGGCTCAGGTTATCGGTGTCGACATTAGCGCGACGAGCGTGCGATGCACCGAAGAGCTCAAACGCAAATACAACTTAGGCGAACCTCCACGTGTTCCAGCTTCCTATCGATCGCGTGAGAGACCTGGGAAAGACCTTCGATCAGATTGTCTGCACCGGAGTTCTTCATCACCTCGAGGATCCCGATGCTGGCCTGGCAGCTCTGCGCAGCGTCCTTAAGCATGACGGTGCAATGCACTTGATGGTCTATGCGCCGTACGGCCGGACCGGTATCTATATGTTGCAGGAGTTCTGCAGACGGATCGGCATCCGTGCGACGGACGAAGGCATCCGCGATCTCATTGCTGCGCTTCGGATGTTGCCCGCAGGACATCCGTTGGAAAACCTGTTACGCCAGGCTCCAGACTTTCAGGAGGAGACTGCGCTCGCCGATGCGCTTCTCCATCCACAAGACCGTGCATACTCCGTTCCGCAGTTCTTCGATTTCATCCAGCACGGAGGAATGAAATTCGGCAGATGGATAAAGCAGGCGCCCTACTCGCCGCGCTGTGGGCTGATGGCGCATATTCCGCAGGCCACCCGGATGGCCAATCTTCCCTCGACGGAGCAATACGCCACCGCGGAACTCTTTCGCGGCACAATGGTTCGCCATAGCGCGATTGTGTATCGCGACGATCAATCGACCGGCGTCCTCCCAATAAACTTCACGGAGAATGTCTGGCTCCAGTATGTGCCTATCCGCATGTCGGAGACGATCTGCGTTCAAGAGCGGCTGCCTCGCGGTGCGGATGCAGTTCTGATAAATCAAACTCACTCCTACAAGGATCTCTTTATGGTCGTGCATCGTGCAGAGAAGCGTTTGTTCGATGCGATAGATGGGCAACGCACCGTATCCGAAATTCTTACCACGAGTCTGCAACGAGGAGAGGATCAGGCCGGTCTCGAGATGGGACGCGCCTTCTTTGAGAGGCTCTGGTGGCACGATCAGGTAGTCTTCGACGCATCAGCCAGCCGGGACAACTCCTCCGTAACGTCCGATGCTCCACTAGAAATAGGAGCAGTGTGACGCTGAGCCCATCGAACGTCGCTCCCTGGGGTTCCGACTGGGCATGGAGCATGCCCCTCATTGTTGTTACTGTCATCTTCCACGCCTACTGGCTTGGGATGTTGAGGCGGCTCGTGGGCTCGATATTGAAATCGCGTCGGAATAGAGGTCTCGCCGATGCGGTGTCACTGTCTGTAGTCGGAGGAACGGCCCTTGGTGCCGTAGTTCTGCACGGCATCGAGGCAGCAGGGTGGGCCATCGCCTACTTTCTGCTTGACGCCCTACCTGACCGGAAGACTGCCATGCTGTATTCGCTGGGCGCTATGACCACTTTCGGCAACGACAAGCTCACTCTGGACGCGCAGTGGCGGCTCATGGGCTCGCTCGAGGCGTTGGACGGATGGATCCTGTTTGGGCTCACCACCGCTTTTCTCTTTACGGTCATACAGGAAGTCTGGTCGCATCATAACTCGCAGCCCTAGGCATGCGGTCATAAGCATGCATCGGGTAGACTCCAGCCGCGATGCCTCTTTCTAAAACGGCCCCTTGCGCAAAAGAACACCGTAGAAGGTGATGACCCCAATAAGGATGACGAATATTGCCACGACAAACGAGATGGATTTGTACAGCTTCTGTGGTGCTCCGATGTCCTTTAGAAAATTAGCGTGCTGCAAAGCCGCGGCGGCCAAAGCCAGAGTGCCCAGAGCGATGAGACTCAGTCCCAGGTTGCGTGGCGCCTGCGGACGGCTGATGTTCCCAGCCGCGATATCTTCGGGCAGATACTGGAAGAACTTATAAATCGTGAACCCAAATCCGATCATCGAAAGAGAGGTTCGGATCCAGGCCATCAGGGTTCTCTCCGACGCAATGATCGTGCGCCGGAGAGCAAGATCTGTTCGCTCTTCCGCAAGCACTGTGCCCCTGTCTTTTGGAGTTGGCTCAGCAAGGCTCATCGGACCATCCCTAAGACTTGCGCTCTACGATCGTGGCGGAATTGAGTTGCGGATCTTTTGTCCAAGAGACTTACGCTTTCGTGCCTGGACCGGCTGCGGACGGAGCCATCGGCACCAATTGCGGGAAGTGATCACGTACCGCAAATACTCGGAAGAGGAACGCGACCGTCACTGCAATCAACGTGGTCGGAAAAAACGAAAGGCTATTTTTCGTCCCCAGCGCAATCAGCGTGTAGACTGTGCTCGCTAACACTGCGCTGGTCACAATGTGCTCCGATGGCATAACGATCTCAGGCGTGACACCGGAGAAAACGTCGATAAACACTCCGCCGGCCGTGGTGGCCGCCAGCCCAACGAGGATCGCGCCGTAAAGCCCGAGGCCGTGGTCCAGCGCCCTATGCGCGCCCAAGACTGCAAACCAGGGGAGCGTGAACGACTTGAAGAATGCCAGCGTTCTCTTGCGAAATCTCTCTTCCCGAGATTCGGCGTATTGGTAGATCGCCAGTCCCAGCAATCCCATCAGCATGCATACAATGAAATAAGTTGTGCCTTTAAGTGGCGAAGGAATCTCGTTGAGTAAAACATCGCGGGTTACGCCGCCGCCGATGCCGCCAAAGAAAGCCATGATCAGCAGCCCGGCAACAGTGTAGCCGCGGTTGTGAGATGGACTACGCGCAACGAGCACCCCGTTCAACGCGTTGATGCCGGCCGAGAACTCATCAATGTGCGGAAAGTTTGGCAGATTCATTCGCTTTCTCCTCAGCTCGTTGCGTTCCTTGTTCCAACGGTCACCGCTCCCAATGAGCTCGCCTCCATACTCAGACAACGCAAGATATTGTGACGCAATTTGATTGGATTAGACGTGCTCTTCCCGGGTCCCAACGAGTCAAAACTCATCCGGTCCGGAAGAATTGATGTACGAAGATGAACCTAGTTACAGGGAGTGCAACTCACAACTGTCTCTAGTGACAGTAAAGTCGTCGGCTCATTTCGGATTTCTCAAGTTGCCTGCGTGTCGGAAACAATGCGGTTGCGACTGGGCTGGCCACATTATTCAAAGTCAACGCGATGATCGACCTACAGTCAGAGCGTCAAGCCGTATTCCGGCAGGTAACCTCTAAGAGCCCTCTCTTCCCCGAGACTGCAGGCGGATCACATGAAAAGATCCAGATACGACCTATCCGTAGTCGGGCCCCGGACAATGCCTGTCGATTGTGTGTGGTGCAAGAAGACCTTCAGAAGAGCTATGTGCCTTTAGGCTTCGTTCTTTGAGCGCAAAACCTCGATGACCGCAGCCATGTCGCGCTCTCCGTATCCTGCCGCTTCAGCTCGCTCGAATAGCTTGTTCGCGCAGGCGGCCGTTGTCAGCGTGGTCTGTGTCGCCGCGGCCGCCTGCAGAGCATATCGCATGTCCTTCTCCATGAGCCGAAGCAGGAAGTTCACTTCATAGGTTCGGGCAGTCATTCGCTCCGACATCGCTTTGAAGATGCCGCTCCCCGCTGCGCCCGTCTTCAGGAACTCCAGAGCCTGTGCGCGGTCCAACTCACTCCGCTCAATCCAGACCATGGCCTCGGCAAAGGAAGCGACCTGCACACCGCAAAGAAAGTTGTTGATGAGCTTGAGTTCTGCCCCGCTTCCCACTGGCCCAACATGCAGGACTGATTTGCTCATCGACTCCAGGACTGGTCGCACTGTTTCGAGTGTGGCCTGATCAGTACCTGCAAGAAACGTCAGCTCTCCGGCGTTTGCTTGGGGACGACTGCCCGTCACCGGCGCGTCCATCATCCGCAGTCCGCGGGCTTCTGCCGCCTCGTGCAACTCTTGCACCCACTTCGGGCTCACAGTCCCGCACTCGATGACGACAGCGCCAGGCTGCATCGCCGGAACAGCGCCATGCGCACCAAGCCATGCTTCGCGCGATGCATCATCATCCGCCAGCATGGAGATCACTACTGCCGCGCCCGCAGCAGCCTGCGCAGGAGTGTCCGCCATCTGTGCTCCCGTTTCGGCCAGTTGCTCAGCTCTCTCTTTAGTGCGGTTATAGACGGCGAGCGGAAAGCCGGCTTTGCGTAGGTTGCGAGCCATTCCGCTTCCCATGGTTCCTGTACCCAGAAGCGCTACCGGCTGCTTCGACATGCCTCTCCCCTTTTGTTCCTGCTCTTGTTCATTCGACAATCCGGAAGCGTTTCAACGATTCCTCGTTCACTGTCAGACCGAGCCCCGGCAGTTCATCGTCCAAATCGATGTGCCCGTCCTTCGGCACAGGCTCGCCATCGAAGATGTACCAGAAAAGTTCATTCCCCACCTCCACATCCACCTTAGGGAAGAACTCCGCGATGGGTGAGTTCAGACTCGCCATCACCACATGGTAGTTGTGCATCTGTCCCGCGTGAGGAACCACCGGGATCTGGAAAGCCTCGGCCAACGCGGAGATCTTGCGCGCCTGGCTGATGCCGCCCACCCGGTTTGTATCGAACTGGATGTAATCGACCGCATTGTTTTCCAACAGCTCACGAAACCCGAAGATCGTGAACTCATGCTCGCCGCCCGCAATCGGCACGCGTCCGTAGCTCTTGAGTTCCTTATAACCGCGCGTGTCGTCGGGAATCACGGGCTCTTCCAACCAGCGCAAGTGAAACGGCTCCAGTAGCGGGAGCATGCGCTTGGCATAGTCCAGTGACCAGCCCATGTAGGCATCTGTCATGATGTCCACACCTTCGCCGACCACCTCACGCACGGCGCGCACCAGTTCCAGATTTCTTTGCATGCCCTCGGCGCCGTCGAGCGGCCCCCAGCCGAAGCGCAGCTTCATCATCGTGTAGCCTTCGTCCTTATACTTTTGGGCTTCCTCACGCAGTTCCGGAATCGGCATTGCATACAAGCGGCTCGCGTAGACCGGAATGCGTTCTTTGGTGCGGCCGCCGAGCAAACGAAATACCGGTTGTTTCGCTGCTTTGCCAAGCAGGTCCCAGAGCGCTATATCCACTGCTGAGATGGCCACCAAAGCCACGCCCTTGCGTCCGAACGCCAGCGTGCGTCGATACATCTGCTGCCATAGATACTCCACATTCCATGGGTCCGATCCCAGCAACAGCGGCTTGAGGTAGATATCGATCAACGATTTCGTCACCATTGGCGATAGCGCCGCATTGCCCACGCCCACCAGCCCGGCGTCGGTATAGATCTCCACCAGCAACCAGTTGTGAAACGCAAAGTTCCCCATGGACGCTTCGCGGAAAGCGACTAGGTCCATCGGGTTCGTGCAGAAGTGCGGCGGAAGCGAAACCGTCTCTCCTTCCCACTGAACGACTCTGGTGCGTATTTCGGTGATCTTCATGCAAACTCTCCGGTTCTCAAATCTGTAGAGCGAAGGGGGCGGATCTTACCGGCGAACAGAAGAATGGCAACAAAACCGATAAGGTGAAACGATCCAACAAAAATAAAAATCGTGGCGTACGTAAACCCGATTTGCAGCATCCGCCCTGCGATCAGGCTGAAGATAGCTCCGCCGATGGCGCCACCGAATCCAATCAACCCAGCGACAGTTCCCACGATTGTAAGTGGGAAGACATCCGTGGGCAGTGTCATGACGAGACCCGACCACGCCTGCTGGCAGAAGAAGGCGATGCTGAACAGGACAATCGCGGTTCCGACCGGTGAAACCGACACAAGCATGACGACCGGCATGCCCGCCGCGCAGAGACCCAGCGCGAGTTTGCGTGAAAAGTCCAGCGAGCACCCGCGCCGTAGCAATTCCGAGGAAAACCAGCCGCCCACGAAACTTCCCACTCCGGAAGCCGCATACGGAATCCACGCATAGTAGCTGACATGCTTTATATCGAAGCCGCGGGCGTCGTAGAGATACTTCGGCAACCAGAACAGCAGAAAATACCAGGCCGAGTCACTCATGAACTTGGCGAACACGAACGACTGCACGTTGCGCATCTTCACGACTTCGCCCCAGTCATGTCGCTTGCGGCCAATCGGGCGTCGATCGTATTCACGGAAAGAGTGTTGCTGTTCGGTCGATAGCTAAGCGACCACCAAAGCACCCACGCCAAGCCGAGGGCGCCTGACAGCAAGAACATCGCGCGCCAGTTGCCGTGCAGTAGAGCAAGACCGATGAGCGGCGGAGCCAGCAGTGAGCCGACAGCCGTGCCGGCATTGATCAGACCCATCGCCGTAGATCGTGCGTGTGTCGGAATCCACTCCGCAACCACCCGCGTAGCCGCTGGAAAGGCTCCGCCTTCGCCCGCTCCCAGAGCGAGGCGCGCCAGCAGGAGAACACCGAATCCAGTAGCCGTGGCGTGCAACGCAGATGCTAGGGACCAGCCGGTCATAATCAACAGAAATCCGCGCCGCGTTCCAAGCACATCGAGTAGCCGGCCCCCCACCATGTAAAGCACTGCATAAGAAAGCAGGAAGGCGGTCCCCAGATAAGAGAACTGTTGATCGGACAACGGGATGTTCTTCTGGATCGCGGTAATGGCGATCGGCAGTGTCTGTCGGTCGAAATAGCTGATCGCAATAGCGACAGCCACAAGGCCGATGTAGTACCACCTGCGATCCATTAGGGTTCGTTCCTACCCGTTTGATGTCAGGAGCGACATGCTTTGTCGAGACACGCATGTTGCAAGGGGACGGCGCTGCCCGTGCAGCACCATTAGTTTATCTCCCGTTTCTGGATGTGCAGGATACCACCAGCCGCTGGCGAGTTGCCGATCGCCGTCCCGGACAGCTCTTTCTCCGCCCGATTGAAAATGTCGAATCTTCATGGGTCCTTCATGTCCTGCTCGCTAAGGTCGACGTACCCCGAATCTTGATTCTGGCGAAAGGAGATGCATGTCGACCGAGTACCGAAATTTTTTAACCCTTGGGTATGAAGAACTGGAAGAATTAAACCTGAAGGCCAAGACGGACCGCAGGAATCGTGTGTCGGCGGATAAGATCGGCGAGGAGCGGCTGAAGTATCTGAAGGACGAAAAGCGGATTAAAGCCGTAACGGTGTTGTTTTCTGATCTCGAAGGCCGCCTGCATCTGCTCGATTACGACAAGAAGTTTTTGTTGTCCAGCTACGACAATCTGACCTTCGATGGATCGTCGATTCGAGGCTTTACAGCTCAAAAGGAAAGCGACCTTCGTCTCGGAATCGACTGGAGCGCGTTCTATTGGGTGCCCGCCGATGTCTTCGGCTCGGGGAAGGTTATTGTTTTCGGATCTGTAATTGGCAAAAATGGCGAGCCCTACGCCGGAGATCTCCGCGGCGTATTGCAGGCGTACTCTGACAAGCTCTTCAAGGAGAAGGGCTACACGCTGAACGCGGCAAATGAGATCGAAGGCTTCCTTTTTGCGGGGCGCGATGCCGAGAGGCGTTTCCATGAGACTGGCAAGTTCGAGTTTGTAAATACCGGCGGCTACTACCATTCACTGCCCCTGGATCCTCTGCGCGCCTTCATTGATACCTCGGCCGAGGTGCAGCGTGCGATGGGTTTCCAGAACGAGAAGGACCATCCGGAGGTAGCGCCGAGCCAGTTTGAGATCAACTATGGTTACGGTGAGGTCGTTGCTGCAGCTGATCAGATTCAGCTCTACAAACTGCTGGCACGTCAGGTTGCGGCGAACCTCGGCTACACGGCCTCTTTCCTTCCTAAGCCTGTCGTGGGAGTGAACGGCAGCGGCATGCACACCAACATCTCAGTGTCGAAGGACAACGTCAATCTGGTCTGGGACGAGGGAGGCGCGGAGAAGACATCTGCCTTCGGATGGGAGTTTGTTGATCGCATCCTCACCCATGCGCTCGATCTGTGCCTCATTCTCAACTCGAGTGTGAACGCGTACCGCAGGCTCGACCCGCACTTCGAAGCACCGAATCAGATCAAAGCCTCAGCCACGGATCGCGGATCGATGATTCGCATTCCCATTGGAAATTCCAAGTCGGCACGGCTCGAGGTACGCTCCGTTGCTCCCGATGCGAACCCCTACCTCGCGCTCTACTCGATCTTCAAAACAGGGCTTGAGGGAAGCAAGTCTGATCTGAAAGATCTCCGCCAGGCCGAGCGGTACCTGCCCGACAACATCCAGAAGGCGATCGACGATTTCCGCACTTCACCCTGGATCAGCTCCATCCTCGGCGACGACGTAAAGGGTCGCTTTGCTGACCTTGAAGCAAGCCGCAGCAGAACGCGCACCACGGCAGCTTGGAACATTTGTCAAAGCGGCCGAGGTCCAGTATCACCACGAGGTCTATAACCAGGCCCTTTGGAACCTCTTCTAAACTCACGCCAGGCGTTTCCCAGGAGGCGGCGCGCGTCGCCTCCGCATTTTCTCAAATACGATCCGCGTGAGATTAGCTTTTGGCTGATGAGGCATCCGGCGGCGAACCGGCGACGGGATACTCTGCAAACCGGTACCCCACGTAGGGGTCTGTCAAGAGATAGCGAGGGTCGGACGGGTCATCCTCAATCTTCTTGCGCAATTGCCGGACGAAGGTCCTTGCGTAGTCCACCTCGTGTCGAAACTCGGTGCCCCAGACCGCAGTCAGCAGTTTGCCGTAGGTGACGGCGCGCCCGGCATTCAGCATGAGGAAGTAGAGAATCTCATACTCTTTGCGCGTAAGGTGAATGGGCTGTCCCGCCTTCGTCACAGTCCGTCGTGTCGGTTTCACCTCGATCTCGCCAATAGATATCGGTGCGTCGTCGGGGCGTTCTGGGGTCTGTGCCCGCCGCACGGCGGAGCGAATGCGCGCCATGCACTCACGCATGCTGAATGGCTTCGTAATGTAATCGTCTGCTCCGCGCTCGAGTGCATCAATCTTGCTCTCTTCACTGTCCTGCACGGTGAGCATCAAGATCGGCAGTCGGGGGAACATGGCGCGGAGTTTGAGCAGGGTCTTGATTCCACCCATCCCGGGCATATTGATATCGAGCAGCACCGCATCGTAGGGTTTCGTCTGCACCAGCTGGATGGCGTCTTCTCCTCGAGACGCCTCCTCGATAGTGAAGCCGAGTTCTGTTAACGAGGCCCGGAGGGCGCGGCGGATAGCCGGCTCATCGTCAACGACCAGGACCTGAATCGGTGTTGATGTCTGATGGGTGCTCATTCGTTCGCACCATCCTGAGGCAGGTTGGGAAACGATGCATAAAACGTGGTAACTCCGGCTGCGGTGCTCGTTACCCAGACGTGCCCTCCATGAGCCTGTGCAGCTTGCTTGGCAATAGAGAGGCCGATACCTGTTCCGGGCGCCTGGCTGACCGAAGGCGACGAGCGAACGTAGCGATCGAAGATACGTTCGTGGTCGCTCGCCGGAATGACGGGACCGATGCTTCTCACGGAAAGAATCACGGCGTTTGCCTTCTCCACACCTTCAATCATAATTTTTGTTCCGGCCTGGGCGTACTTGCTGGCATTGTCCACATACTGAGTAAGCAAAGCAGTTACCAGACCCCTGTCGCCACGGAACGCGATGTCTTCACTCGAGAGAGTGATTGCAACACCGAAGCGAGCGAGCGGCTCATGCAAACTTGCCACGACGTCATCAATGAGCGGTCCAACCGCTATGTTTTCTGCTTGCGGAACGAGATCCGAAGCCTGCAGCCGGGCGGTGCGCAGCAGACGGTTTGTCAACTGCTTCAGATAGTCAGCCTGTTCTTCGATGATGCTCACAAGCTCGGATTGTGAGGGCGTCAGATTCCCCATGGCGGCGAGCCCGCTGCCGGCAGCCTGGATCGCGGTTAGCGGTGTTTTGTAGGCATGTGCAAGCGAGTCGAGCACCGTCGTGCGCATCTGTTCGGTCTGCCTCGCGGTTTCCGATCGGCTTTCGTTGGCGAACGCGTGATAACGATCAAAGGTGATGGAAACGATCGCCCCAATAGCGTCTGCCGCCTGGGCTGTGCTTTCGCCACGCAGAAGCATTGCCCCGATGGGTAAATGCCCCATTCGCAGCACCCGGCGAATCAATCCGGTCTCGCGGTCTTCGCTCGTGGTCTCGAAGAGACTGATGCTCTTGAGCATCTCTTCCAGATCATCGAACCACTCCCCGGTCTGGTAGATCTCGCGCAGATCCAGATCGAGAATGGCAACCGCATCCACGTCAAAGATCGATTGCACAAGATCGACAAGCTGCTGCCCGGGCTTCCGGTGCGGGTTCACATGGGTTGCCTTGTGAAGCAACTCGCACAGCTTGCTTGCTTCTTGTGAATCCACAGTGCGCTCCAAATAGCTGCTTCTTGTGGGCGGATAGGCGAGCGCAAAGCGCGCTACCACGAACTACCTAAGGATTCGAGGGTGATTTGAGGAGATTACGGCATGGGCTGACCAGAATCAAGCATTTCGCCACCGCCATATCAGAAACCCGCGTTGAATCTGCCTTGAACAGAGCTTCTTTATGGGTTCTTCATGGACAATTTGCGTTACTTGAAGTGTCCACCAAACCCATACTGCTAGCGGATACATACCTACTTGGAATCCACTCTGCACGACAAGGAAACTCAGACTGCGAATCTCATTGAAACTCCATGGCACTTTCTTGACAGTTCTTGCCTTCAGCTCATCGCGACCGCGAAGCACACCAACATCAACGATCGCTACGACTTCGACATGCAATTCTCAAGTGCCCACACTTGCACCATAGGCCTCTCCTCGGGTTCGCCTCATCGCATTCCTTGGCCCCAAACGCTAGCGACTCGCCCAGAAGACAACAAGAAATTCGCGCTAAATCTGAAGGAGACGAACGATGACTCGATATACCACCATGGTCCTGTTTCTCAGCATCATCGCACTGAATTTCGCAGCTCTCTCTCTGCGACGCTTCTTCGCCCGCAGAAGAGGCACAGCAGCCGCCCCGCAAGGTAAGGTCTCGCGGCTGATCGAACGCCTCAAGAATCCCGAGTGGCGTTGTTATGGTCTGGTACTGCTTGGCGGCAAACTGGCAGGACTCGCTCTCGTTGTTGCCGCGGCCTTCTACTTCGAACCGAGCCTCTTCGGTCATCGAGTCTTCGCAGCAGATGCTGTGCTCAAAGGGAACGACATCGTCAATCCCGTAAATACAGCGTGGACCTTGATTGCGGCGTTTCTTGTCTTCGGCATGCAGGTGGGCTTCACGATGCTCGAAGCAGGTTTCTGCCGATCGCGCGAGACCGTCAACGTCCTGATGGAATGTGTCGTCGATACGTGCCTCTGCGGTCTGCTGTTCTACGCCTGGGGCTTCTCATTTATGTTCAGCCACGGGAATGGCTTCATCGGCTATCACTGGTTCTTCCTGCAAAACGTTCCCGCTACGTATGAGAGCACCGGCGTTGCATTCCTCGCTTTCTGGATCTTCCAGTTTGCCTTTGCCGATACCTGCTCCACCATCACCTCCGGCGCAATGATCGGTCGAACGGCCTTCGCCGGCGATCTCCTTTACAGCCTCGCCGTCTCCGGATTTATCTACCCGATCATCGGTCACTGGGCATGGGGGCCTGACGGCTTCCTCGCCACCATGGGAAGCACCGGCTACTTTCTTCCCACGCTCGGCCAGAGCTTTCATGACTTCGCAGGGTCGACCGTTGTCCACACCATCGGCGGCATGATTGCTCTTAGCGGGGCCATCGTCCTCGGTCCACGGCTGGGTCGCAAGTTCAAGCGCGATGGAGGTGGCCCGATGCTGCCTCACGACCTCACCATCGCAGCGTCAGGTGGTCTCTTGCTCTGGTTCGGATGGTACGGGTTCAACCCGGGCAGCACGCTCTCCGCCATGGACTTTGAAGGCATCGGCCGCATCTCCGCAAACACAACTCTTGCTGCGTGCGCTGCAGGCCTTACCGCAATGCTCGTTGCATACCTCATGAGCAGGAAGTGGGACATTAGTTTCACCGTCAACGGATTTCTCGCCGGCCTGGTCGCCATCACCTGCCCCTGCTATTGGGTTAGCCCCACAGGGTCGATCATTCTTGGCGGAATCGCTGGTGTGATCGTTGTCGCAGGAGTCGAGTTGCTGGAATGGCTGCGCATCGACGATCCCATTGGTGCGGTTCCCGTCCACGGCATCTGCGGCATCTGGGGCACTCTCTCGCTTGGACTCTTTGCAGTCGGAAAATACGGTGCGACCGGCCCGATCTCCCCAGATAACAGCGTTGCCTTGAAGGGACTCTTCTACGGTGGCGGCTTCACGCTGCTCAAGGCACAGTTCATCGGAAGCGCAACCGTCACCGTCGCAACCTTTGCTGTGTCCATGCTGGTGATGTACGCCGTCAACGCGCTAGGCCTGCTGCGTGTCTCTGCTGAGGGCGAACTCTACGGGCTCGACCTGCACGAGCATGGCATCTCCGCGTATCCGGAATATGTCATCAGTGCTCTCGGGACACCTTCGGGTGCGCATCACGCACAGGGAAACTCCGCCCATCCGGAATATGCCACTTCTGTCCGTACACCTTCGGCCGCACAACTTTCCCCGGACAGCTAAGACGGTTATGCGAGAGGGGCGGGCGCTATACCCGCCTCTCACACGGAGTATTGAGCGCATCCAGTCCGAACTTACCCAACATTGCTCACGGAGGAGCATCTATGACGACAGTAGTAGCAATCATCCGACCCAAGCAGCTCGATCTGGTGAAAGACGCTCTTTCTGACTTGGGCGTGCGTGGCATGACGGTCTCGGAAGTCCGAGGTCATGGCCGGCAAAAGGGACACACGGAAACCTATCGAGGCCGAGAATACGACGTCAGCTTTGTGCCTAAGGTGAAGGTTGAGATCGTTGTTCAGGACGAACGAGTTGAGGCGATCGTCGAGGTAATCGTCAAACACGCGGCCACAGGAGAGATCGGTGATGGCAAGATCTTCCTGTATCCGACACAGGAGGCAATTCGCATCCGCAACCAGGACCGAGGAGAAATCGCTCTGTAGTCGCCGACAAGCCTTATCGCTCGCACATCGTTTCTTCACTGAAAGGTCCATCAAGGCCCTGGCTCAGCCAGGGCTTTGATGTTCAAGCGGAACCTTTCGGGCTGCGGTCTCACTGGGACCGATAAATCTACCCCTCTACGAGAGTGGTGAGCAATAAGTTGTCATACGCCCTCAGAAAATGCCGCATTCAAGGCTTTTGAAGCGGAACGGCGCAGGTCGTTGCACTGCCGACTGCTTTGAGCTTACGACCTGCAGATACGCCACTTTCACATTCATCAAGAACAGTTTGGGGGACACATTTCCTCAAGAACTTGATCGCTAAAGCAACTACAAAGACGTCGTCGAGCTGCCCAATAATCGGAATGAAATTGGGGATTAATTGAATCGGGCTTACGACATACAGTACCGCGCACCCGACAACCATCTTGGCGTGCCATGGAACCTGACGGTGCACAAGAGATCTTCGGACAATCCGAAATTGTTTTAGAAAGTGCTTGATTGGCTCAGTCAGACTTTTCGTCGAGGAAGATTTTGTTTGTTCTGCCACAGCCTCAGGAACAACTTCCTCTTCCGTGTTTTTATTTGCCCGAAGAATGCAGCGAAAGCCAAGGTGGCTCATGCCGGTGTCGATCATCTGTGGCTGGCGAGCCGCGGGCCGGTAACGCAGGCAGTAATTCGGAGCACATAAGTGTGAACCACCCTTGACCACTCTGCGTGGGATGCGGAACTGAGGCTGGGCCGGGTCATAACTCTTCTCCGGAGAATGGATGCGCGGGTTGGTAGCCATACCGCAACACGGTGCGCTTACCTCTTCTGCGTGATTCTGCACATACCAGTCTGACGTCCACTCCCACACATTCCCCGCCATATCGAACAACCCGTAGCCGTTGGGAGGAAAGGAGGCCACGGGAGAAGTTCCTAAGAAGCCATCAACCAGCAGATTCTGCCAGGGAAACTCTCCTTGCCAGGAATTGGCCATCGCCTTTCCATCGGGGAAATGTTCATCTCCCCATGTAAATTTCTTCCCTTCCAGCCCGCCACGAGCGGCTCGTTCCCACTCCGCTTCCGTCGGCAGTTCCTTGCCTGCCCACGCCGCGTAAGCCTCCGCATCCTCATAGGCGGCGTGGACGACCGGATGTTGTTCCATTCCATCGAGCGAACTCCCAGGCCCAAATGGATGGCACCAATTCGTCCCGGGAACCCAGGCCCACCAGTGGGCGTAGTTGTTCAGGTCCACGGGCCCTTGGGTCTTTCGGAAGACCAATGCACCTGGAACAAGATTTTCGACCGGCGCCCCGGGATAGTCGGCCGGATTCAGCGGCCGCTCAGCGACAGTAACGTAGCCCGTCGACGCAACGAAGCGCTCGAATTGCTCGTTCGTCACGACGTGCCTGTCGATCCAGAAGCCGTCAACGCTTACCTCATGAACAGGTCGTTCCTCAGGGTAAAAATCCTCTGAACCCATCTGGAAGCTTCCGGCCGGAATCCACACCATATCCGGCTGGGCCTGAAGTTGAGTAGTTTCCCTAGACACCCTGTCGCTCATCTTCGACCTCAGGTACGTGTCGCTCAATGGAATGGGATATTGACAGAAGCACTGCCTGCCTGAGGCGATGGTACTCCGGGATCGTTACCCGGCACCTGTCTCCGTTGACAGGTCGCGTACCGTTCCGCAGGACTGCACTTACAGAGCGGCTCTCGGTTCGATGCCGCATCGCGGGGCGCCGCGCAGTTGCTCAGATCTGCATGCTGTGTACGAATCGGCACACGGCACCTCAGCCACTTCGTGGTGCCCGAGGGGGGACTTGAACCCCCACGCCGCTTTCGCAGCTGCGGATTTTAAGTCCAATTTTAGCCATTTTGCACCGACTCGCACCGTGTCGCATAAACGCGCATAACTTATTTATTATCAACCATATAGGTTGCTAATGCCTGTTGCACAATATTGCACCGTTTCGCATAACTTTCTGGTACAAAGTGCCACTACAAGTGCCACCAGATATTAGAGAGTCGAGCCCAGGTGCCGCCCGCCATTGCCGAGAGTTCAGTTGGCCTTTCGGGGTAAGCAGTGGAGGGCGAGGGCAAGCATGATGACGGGCGTAACGAACTCGGCGACGAGGAAGACGCCCGAGTTGTTGACCGCGTGATTGTTGGCGAGAAGGAGTTGGCGAGTGTGGCCGATCGCGTCGCCGAGGAACCAGACCGCGTTGGCGATTGCAGTAGCGAGCCAGAAATTGCCGCGAATCCAGATGCAGAGAATGCCGAGTACGCCCATGGTGAGGTCGGCCATGCCGACTTCGTACTCGTAGGGGCTGGTGGACCAGCCGATGGAGGCGGAGGTTTGGATGGGGCGGAAGACATGCGCGTAGGCGCTGAGGAGTCCCATGAGGCCGACGTAGAACACGAGGAGATAGAGGAGGTATGTGGAGGCAATGGAGCGGTGGGTGGATTGTGCGGAGGGTGACGCGGCGACGTGAATGGCGGCGGCCATGAGGGCGAGGATGATGAAGAAGAGTTGAAGCACGCGCCCTCCTGGGTAGGTCGGGAGAAGGATAACCCCGCGGGTTCCGCTTTTCGTTGGGATTGTGGCGGCGGAGAGGAAGACAATTCCGTCGCTGCGTCCTTCGACTTCGCGGGGTCCTTCGACTGCGCTCAGGACAGAGCGGAAGGGTTTTCACGGCGCGGCGGAAGCGGTACGGGTGAAAGATGTGCCCAGTTTTACGGGTGGGCCACCCGCCAGGGTGGGTGTAAACTCATACGCGCATTGGGCAGCATCGGAGAGTGTACCCATGTACTGGACACGGCTCGACAGCCAGCGAAACAGCGTGACCCAGCGAAGAATAGCGTTGCGCTTGGCGATTGCGCTGTCAGCATTTGTGGTTGTGTGCGGATGTCGCAGCAACCAGCCGCCGAACGTGGCACCAGTCCCCGCAGAGCAACAACCGCCGGCGCCGGCGCCGGTGCCAACGCCGACGCCCACTCCGCCGCCGGCGGAGAATGTTGCTCCGGCACAACTTCAGATTGAGAACGTTGCGATTCAACTCGATCCATAGGAGCACACGCCAGCGCTGGCGATGACGGTGCGGAACACGGGCAGCAGTACGGCTGAAGTTAGCAGCGTATGCCAATGGAAATGCCCTGTAACAATCCGGCAAATCACAGGATTTTTAGGCACGCAAGACGGTGAGATTGTCAACCCTGGTCAGGAGCGGGTGCTTAGTCGGGGCAGTGGAATAGATAATGTCTGCGATGGCAACAAGTTGCCTCTTCCGCTGAATTGCAGCATTACGGTGCAAACGATGGACTCGCACATGCAGAAGGTCGGCGGGGCGCAGACGCTCCATTACTCGCAAACTGTTACGCCTCCGTAAGGCCGACTGCGTCTTCATTAAAGTTGTGGAGGAGCCACGGCCCGTCTAGGGGATCGAACGCTTTGAGTTCGTGCCGGCGGAGAGGAAGGCAATTTAGTCGCTGCGGTCTGCGGGCTTCGCTCCGGCCTTCGGCAGAGCGGAAGGGATTTCACGGCGCTGTGGGAAGCGGCGCGGCTGAAAGCCCATGTCCTGACGACGCGTGGTGAGGGTAGAGGTGAATGGTAGTTCGAACGCCCTGCGAAAACCGCGATAAAGCTGGGGTTAAAATGCGGTCACGATGACACCCACAATAGGTAATGACACATAGCTAGAATTATTACGCGAGCTTGAACGTTCAACGCGCTCGGCGTTCCGTTGGGCTCGGATAAATCAGTTCGCGACTGGAGCGTTGGTCTTCATCGCAATCGCATCGAGTGTTATCGCAGGCTGCCTGAGTATTGCAACGAAGAACTCCTTTCCAAGTGTCGTCGGCGCACTCGCGCTACTTCCGGGCGCTGCTGCACTTCTCGCTGGAACTCTCAAATTGGATGCGCGATCGATATAGCGTTCGAGAGAAGAATGAGGCTCCGGGCGCTGCAGCGTCAGCTGAAGTTCCAAATGCCAGTCGATCCGACTCCCGATCAAATGGGAGTGATCGTAGCGAGATGGACGGAAATCGATGAAACCGCTGCTAAGCGGTATCGGAATGAGACGAGAATGGAGCTCAGTAACTTTATGGGAAGTAATCGTAGACGATAAAAACCCTGCGCGTGATTCTAGCGGCACGGCTGAAAGCCGTGGCTCTGACGATTCGTGGTGAAGGCAGAGGTGGTGGGTGTATCTGGTTGCCAAATAAGCCTTGCTTCCCGATGTGACGCGACATACCATTGGCGCGGAGAAGTTTCGCTTTTTCATCGCTTAGAAGTAAAGAGGAGCTTGAAAATGCCAATGCATGAGCAGGTTGGGAAGCACGATTTTGTGCGCGGAAGCCTTAATACGCTGATCGACCATTTAGACAGCGGGAAACAGGACGTCAAGGACGCGATTGCGGGGGCCATTGGTTCGAACGATGGGGCTTCAGTCGAACAAGAACGGCAAGAACTCTTGCAGGTGATGCAAGGGATAAAGGCAACCGCGGATGCGGAACTGCCGCTGCCCTATGTTCATTACGTATCGAGGTGCAACCTAGTCGGCCTCTATCAGGCGGTTCTTTCAAAGCTCTTTACGGATATTCCCGCGCTTCAGGGCTACGGCGATCGCAATCCTATTTGGGTTGTTACGTGGATCGAACAAGCTGCTTATGCGATGAAGTCGTTTTTCGGAATGGTTTATGAAGATGTTCATGGTCAGAAAAGGCCCCTTATCGCCTCCTTTATTCAGGCATGGAAGCAGTTAAAGTTTGAACGGGCGCCCTATCCGAAGGGCACCCCCGCAACCCTCCCCTTGCCAGAAGAGTGCACGGTGGCGCTTCTGGCGGATTGGGGAGGTGACAACCCTGCCGCGCGAAACATTGCAACGGTAGTCAAGAAAGTTAACCCTGACATCGCCATTCACCTCGGGGATATTTATTACGGTGGCGTGAAAGAGGAGTGCGAAGCGTTTCTTGGAAATTGGCCAGCCAGAATGGAGGGCTCCGGGCTGCGTCCCAACGCTAACTTTGCGCTCAACGGGAACCACGAGATGTATAGCGGAGGCGAGTCTTACTTCAACATCGTTCTCAAGGCGTTTGGTCAGCCTCAGCCGTTCTTCTGTCTCGAAAACGACAACTGGCGAGTGATCGGATTGGATACGGCTTACTCCGGCGGACGTCTCAAGCCGAACGGGTCTAACGACCCGATGAACGTGCAGTGGAATTGGCTCATTAGCTTGCTCAAGGATGGGCCCAAGAAGGGGAATATTCTTCTGACGCATCATCAGCCCGTATCCGCCCATCAACAAGAGTTCAAGGATTCCGCTGCTCTTAGGAATGACGTTGAAGAACTGCTCAAGATGGAAGGTATCGGCGACCACGCGATCTTTGGCTGGTTCTTCGGACATGAGCACAGATGCGCGATTTATGACGATACGGCCACGCCCTACATGGCCCGACTGATTGGTAGCGGGGTGTATCCCACACGTGGCTCAGCAGGAGGTCAGCAGCGATCCGGGTTGTACCCCTGCTCAGTTCTTCAACAAGCGCGAGACTAAGCCTGGCACGAACGCCGCAATCTCGATGTATGCACATCTGAAGTTTGTAGAAGATCAACTTGTGATCCTGTATACGGATGAGGATGGCTTACAGTGGGGGTCTGAGACTTGGTATTCCACGCGCGGCAGGATTGTCGCAACTTCGGGTTTCGCGCCAGCAGATGGCGTTTATCTGAGTTAGCCGCAATAGGGATGACGGATTCGTTTCTTTGCCTATGATGATGCTTTCCATTTCTGAAAAGGCAACCATCTGTACGCTGATACTCGGGGTTCCCTCGGCCATGCTTTCGATATTTGCAACTTATACCCCGACATAAATTCTGGATTGCCAGCGTCCTACATCGAGGCGCTGGATTTCGATTGCTGCATCTGTTGGATTAGCGCTTGCGGCAGGAGTTTTGGCTGCGACAGCGTTGCAGCAAGGGCCGGACGACATCGCCGCCTGTTCTACTAATCTTCCGACATGCATATGCGGTCATACCTACACTTTGCCGCATGCATTATGGCATAATGTTGACAGAAGATTGCCCCTGTGAACGCTGCCCATGTCCAGATGGAGAGTGGCTGGGACTCGAGGCCCCATCGACGGAGGCCGATATTCTTCGACTCGTCGAACACCGTCTCTCCCCCTCAATCATCAAGCGATTAGTGACGCTCGGGCTGGAACGGTCAGAGATCGACAAATCCGTGATTCCGGCACGTACTTTACAGCATCGCCGCTCTCGCCGGGAAAAACTCTCAGTCGAGGAATCTGATCGCGTTCTCCGTGTTCTTCGCGTCATCTCAGCAGCGGAGACAGTCTACGGTTCTCGGCCGCGGGCATTGGCGTGGCTACGAAATCCCCACCCTCGGTTGCAGGAACGGGCTCCGCTGTCGCTGTTGAAGACGGATACAGGGAGCCGCATGGTCGAAGAGTTGCTCCTTCAGATCGACGAGGGCATGTATATCTAATGCTTCTCTGGCGGATCAGCCGACATCAGGATCTGAACGGTATCGGTGGACTCAAGGCCAGTGGTCGTTGGCATTATGCCGGTCATCCCATTGTCTATTTCAGTGAGACTCCCGCATCTGCGCTGCTGGAGGTCTGCGTCCATACTGCTGCCAACGACGTACCTCCGGCCTTTACTCTTCTCCGCATCCAAGGACCTGACGTTGCTGTACCTAGGATGTCTATCGAAGACCTGCCCGCTGACTGGCAGTACCAAGGAGAGATCACACGGGAGATCGGAACCGTATGGCTTCGCGGGAACAGTTCCCTGCTTTTGAAGGTGCCGAGCGCGATTGTCCCGGCCACATTCAACCTTCTCTTCAACCCAACCCATCCTGAAGCAAGGAACTTTCGGATCGCGGAGGTGCTGCCAACGACGTACCTCCGGCCTTTACTCTTCTCCGCATCCAAGGACCTGACGTTGCTGTACCTAGGATGTCTATCGAAGACCTGCCCGCTGACTGGCAGTACCAAGGAGAGATCACACGGGAGATCGGAACCGTATGGCTTCGCGGGAACAGTTCCCTGCTTTTGAAGGTGCCGAGCGCGATTGTCCCGGCCACATTCAACCTTCTCTTCAACCCAACCCATCCTGAAGCAAGGAACTTTCGGATCGCGGAGGTGATCACCTACCCATTTGATACTCGGCTCAAGGACTGATCCGTGCGGCTTTGGAACAGCTGCACGAGCAAGAGAAAACACTTAGGTGCGAATGATGAACCCGTAGGCATATTCATTCGGCGGTTTCTCCGGAAGTTAATCGCGAGACCGGCTGGGGTCTGCTCGAAGGAAAGAGGACCTGCACCAATGAGTTCGACACGTTGAACAGGCTTTGGCAACGCCGTATTTCTCAGAGCGAGAGTCTTGATATTCAGCGATCTGCTTTCGGGCCATACGAAGGCGAAGGCATATACGGTTTCGCCCCTTCGGGTGAATCGAATGTCTTCGACGGTGTAGGCCCGCTGCGTCTTTTCGTTGAATTGACCGGTGGCAATGTCCGGCGGACCTTCGCCAAAGATGGTGAAAGGCCGGGTGCCAAAGATAGCTTCCCCGTGCTTAGGTATCCAGGTGGCGATTGCCTGTAGAAATTCACGCTCATCAGAATCAATCGTACCGTCGCCTTTCAGGGTATGTTGAGCATGAGATTGCCATTTTTGCTCACAATGTCGATCAGAGCATGGATTACGGATTTCGGCGTCTTATACCGGTGGTTCTGGTAGAGGCTGATGTCGTAGTGCCAACCGCCGATGCAGGTATCTGTTTGCCAGGGCCGCGGAAGGATTGCATTTGCTTTCCCACGCTCGATATCAAGAGTGAAGGCGCCCTCGTGCTCGGGTTTGATGTTCTTGGCTGTGAGGACAACATCAACGTGGCCTTTGTCACGCACGCTGTTGTTGTAAAAATGCGCCGCAATGTCGAGTCCGTATTGGCCTAATGGGAGCTCCGAGTCGTCAAAGTACAAAAGGTCGGGCTTGTAGGTGTCAACCAGGTCCTGACAACGCAAAAACCAATTGCGGGCAAACTCCGGATTTACAGCGGGGAGTTCTTCGTGCCAGTGCCCATCGTTGGCGGCGTGAAACTTGTTAGCCGCGGCTATGGAAGTAATGCCATCCGGCATGACGAGATTTCGGCCGGTGTAGAGCTCTTGAGGGTCAAATCCCTCCCACCACTTGCCCTTGCCGTCAGCCTTAGTCAGCGTATAGGCATCGTAACGAACACCCGCCATGGATCCTTCGGGATCGTAATCATAGGCTACCTGCAGCCAATGCCACGCATGCGAGGAGTGATTCGTTACCGCAAAGCGCAGTCCGCGCTCGCGCGCCAGACGTCCGTAGATGCCAACGATGTCCTTTCGCGGCCCGATCTTTACAGAGTTCCAATTGTGGAATCGAGAGTTGTAGGCGTCGAAATTGTCATGATGGTTCGCAAGCGCAGCGAAATATTTGGCTCCGGCGGCAACGTAGAGTTCCATCAACTCGGCCGGCTTCCAGTTCTCCGCCTTCCATAAGTTGTCCATTTCCATCCAGCCGACCTTCGAGGGATGGCCGTAGGTCTCAAGGTGATGCTGATACTGCTTGTCGCCCTGAATGTACATGCGGCGCGCGTACCAGTCCCCTTGCTCCGGGACGCACTGCGCACTCCAGTGATTCCAGATGCCGAACTTGGCGTCGCGAAACCATTCCGGTGTAGTGCAGGTTGCGAGCGATTCCCATGTGGGTTCGAAAGGGCCGCGTGCAATGTTAATATCTTGAGCGGTCAAAGCGCTGGCGAGTTGGCGGGGTGCCAGAGCGGCAGCGAGCGCCGCTTTCACCACAGTGCGGCGAGAGGTTCGAAAGTCAGTCATTGATACCTCACGATCGTTGCTTGAAGATTGAGGCTTCGTTGTGCGGGCAGTGCAAGCTGATGGTCTTCCACTCCAAGTCGTCTGGTCCACGGCGTAGCTTCAGGAAGATCGCTCGAGCACGGCGACACATATAGTTACCGCGTGCGAGTGCGACGTACCCATGCAGGTGGGACGCAGTCCTTCAGTCTGGTGCTTAGGGTTGTGGCATGGGTGGGGTCATGGGTGTCCAGTTGGATATGCCGGCGGCACGGTCCTTATAGAACTGCTGCACGAAGTAGAAGGTTTGCTTGCGCTTGCCGTCTTCCGCGATGAGCCCTTTGCGGTTGAAGCCATTCTGTAGCTCAGGGATGTTACGGCCCGGGGAGCGGAAATCCATGAGGACCCAAGGTATGATCCCACATATCTGCTGGATTTTGCTGAACATCACAAACTGGTGCTGATAGACGTTAAGCTGCTGCTCCTCGCGCCAGCGATCCATTTTCCCGCCGTGCAGCCCTTGCTTGGCTTCGGCGCCGAACTCTGAAATGAGAATGGGTTTCTGGGGCAGGTGCCATTCGATCCTGTCGGCATCATCCGGCGTGCCTTCGTACCAGCCGATATATTCATTTTGCCCGACGACGTCCAACGCATCGGCGAACTTGTCGTTCTGGACCATGCTGAAGCCGTTCCGGTGCGGGCCGATAAGGGCCGAAGTGATGAGCCGCGTGGGATCTGACTTGCGCGCTTCATTGGCAAGATTGGTGAGGATTCATGCTCCCGTGGCTGCCGTCGAAGCTGTCGCAGGCCGCGCACACCGGCACGCCGTGGGCGGCCGCAGTGCGGCCGACGACGATGGTCACCGACACGCTCGAGGACTTCGGCGGCGGCGACTACGCAGAAGCGGTTCTGTTGGGGTGGCGACGTCGGCCCTTTCGCGCTCGGTCTGATGGCGACCGGATCCGACGATCGTCGACTCGAGCTTGACGTGCGGACCGTCCCGCAAGTGCGTCGCGGAGCCGCGATCGTCGGACTCGACGATCGCGACCGCCTGCGTCGCGGGCTACGCCACCAACACGACCTATGCGACGCGATACGCCGCAGTGATCCTGCCGCTGTTCCTCGTCGTCGCGGCAGTGGGACTGACGCGGCTCGACATGCCGATCGTGCGCGCCCCCTCGTTGTCCTCGCCCTGGTTGCTCTTGGCTTCGTGGGTGGCGTCCACAACGTGGTCACCGACCGCACCCAGTCAGGCGAGATCGCCGCTTCGATTGTGCCCCAGTGCAACCGGGCGACCTCGTGGTGATGTGCCCCGACCAGCTGGGCCCGTCGATGCACCGGCTCCTGCCCGCGTCCGTCGACCAGGTCGTCTACCCGACGCTGGGATCGCCCGACCGCGTCGACTGGCGCGTACGACGCGAGCGCAACGCAAAGGCCGATCCGCTCGCCATCGCCGACCAGATCGTCGACCCGCGCACGCAGACTCGGCACACTCCGTGTGGCTCGTCGCGAGCGGTAGCTACAAGACCCTCGAGGGGCAATGCGAGGCATTGACGAACGAGCTGAGTGCGCGCTTGGGGAGCGGGTCGTCGGTCATCGCCGAGAACGCTGACGCGTTCTTCGAGCATGCAACCCTCTCGCGCTTCCCGGTACCTGCCTCGCAGTGACTCGCGCGCGCGGCGCGGCCTCGGGGTCGCGCGCGGCCGTTCCCGGCTGGGTCATCGCCCGCGGCATCGTCGTCGCGGCGTGGTTCGCATCGGTGTTGTGGATCCATGTGCGCCGCAACGGCGTACGCCCCGACCGCGAGCCGGTTCGGACTGTACGCGTGCGGACGGCGTCTTCTACCGAGGCATCGCGGACCACGGCTACGCCTTCGAGCCGCACGAGGCATTGCGCTTCTTCCCGTTGTACCCGCTGTTCGGGCGGCTCGTCGCGGCGGTGACGTTCATCGATCCCGGCGTCGCGTTGGTGATCATCGCGAACGTGGCCGCGCTGATCGCGGGCGCGCTCGCTCCATCGGTTGACGATGATGGAGCTCGACCGTCGCACGGCGCATCGCGCCGCCCTGTTGTTCGCGATCGTGCCGCCGGCGTTCGTGCTGACGTTCGCGTACGCGGAGGCCATGTTCATCGCGCTCGCGGCAGCGATGTCCCTCGGCCTGCGTCGCGAACGTTGGTGGATCGCCGCGCTCGCCGGGTACCTCGCGGGACTGACCCGGCCGACGGGCGTGTTCCTTTCGCTCGCCGCCGTGGTCGAAGCGGCGCGTGGCGTGCGTGGGCGTCGCGTGGACGAGCTGCCGGGTCGCATCGCGGCCGTGCTCGCGCCGCTCGCCCGGTGTCGGCACGTACATGTGGTGGGTCGGTCGGGAGTTCGGCAACTGGAAGCTCCCGCTGCAATTGCAGAACGACCTGCGCGGCAAGTTGTCGAACCCCATCATCCGCATCGGCGAGGCCGCGTCCGATGTCGTTCACTTGGACAAGCACGGCCTGCACCTGCCCTTCGCCATCGCGGTCGTGGTGCTGACGGTCGTGGTGTTCCAACGACTGCCCGCCTCGTACGGGCTCTTCTCGCTCGGGATCGTCGTAACCTCGCTCGCCGCCGACAACCTCAACTCGATCGAGCGATACGGGCTCAATGCGTTCCCCTTGGTGATCGCGCTGGCCGCGCTTGTGTCGTCCCGATTCGCCGAGCGGGTCGCCGTGCTGGTCTGCGCCGCGGGCCTGTTCGGGCTCACCACATTGGCGTGGCTGAGCATCTACGTCCCTTGAATGACTTAGAGGGAATGTTGGATGGAAACGGGCGCCATGGCGCCCGTTTCTCCCCGGAGTTCGCGACCGGCTGGTGAGCTCAGTAGCCGGGGCGGGGACGGAACAGGTCGAAGCGCAGGCCCTGGTCGTCGATGCACTCGGCGTTGCCGCCGGACTCGTACTGCGTGACCGACAGGACCTGGCCCCCGAGCTCACGGACTCGTGCCGCAGTCGCCTCGATGTCCTCGACCCGGAAGTACAGCCGCACCTCTGGGTCGCCCTCTCGTCGTGGATCCCACCGGGCGGTGTGATCGAGGAGATGTGGAACGAGCCCGGCTGATAGCCGCCGTCGATGTCCCATCCGAAGAGCTCGCCGAAGAAGCGTTGGGCTCGATCACCGTCCGGCACTTCGAGCGTCAGGTAACCCACATCGCCGAACCGGCGGCCGGGCACGTCCTCGACCGGGATGTCGTCGGGTTCGACGGCCGTGGCGACGAACCATCGATGGCCGAAGGGATCACGGATCACACCACTGCGTGCGCCGTAGTTGACCTCGACCGGGCGAAGGAGCTCTGCGCCTTCGGCGACCGCCACTGCGACCGTCGCGTCCGAGTTCGGCACGTGGATCATGAGCGCGACGCTGCTGCCGCCGAGCGTGTCCGGTCCGAGATGGAGCTCGGCCGGATACTCGTCCGCCAGCATGAAGACCGTGTCGCCGACGCACAGCTCGGCGTGCCCGATGTGCCCGTCGGGCATGACGATCGGATCGCCGAGAAGGCTCGCTTCGAACACGTGCTGGTACCACTCGATGGCACGGTCCGCGCCCTGCACGCGAGGTAGGGCGTGAGCGAGTGCAGCCGCGAGGGCGTGTACTCGCGGACTTCCTTCCGCTCCGTCGGCAACGCCGCTGATGCCGAGCGCCGCCGTCAAACGGTCGCGGAGCTGGTTCACGAACCGTGGTCGTGGCGCGATGGGAGCGACGGGCTCGCGCAGGGCGTCGAACGGATCAGACATCGTCGTCGCACCCCCCTTCGGCGTACGCGGCTCGGAACGCGTCGCGGGCCCGGACGAGCAACGCCTCGGTGGCGTGGACCGTCCGTCCGAGCAGGGCGGCGACCTCGGGCACGGACAAGCCGTCGAGATAGCGCAGTGTCAGTGCGGCGCGGTGATGGGCTCCGAGGCGGTCGAGCACGTCGCGGGCACGTTGGCGATCGAAGCGTCCTTCCATGTCGTCCTCGAACGCTTCGGCCGGCTCCACGAGGCGAAGGCTGCGTTCCTCTCGCTCCTGCCGCCGCCAATGGTCCACGAGTTTGTTGCGAGCGACGGTGATCAACCATCCGACCGTGAGGTCCGGAACCGCGTCGCGCTGCACCGCCTGCGCCGCGGCGAGGAACGTCTCGGATGCGAGGTCCTCGGCCACCTCGGTGTTGCGGGTGCGCGCCGCGAGATAGCCGTACACCTGGGGAAGGGCGACGTCATACATGTCGAGCAGCGCCACTCCGTGGTCGCCGGCGCCGGCTTCGAGCCCCCTCACATACAGATCATCGCTCGGGAAGCGCCAGGTCCGACGGGTGCGGTCGGGAAATCTTCGTTCAGTGGCGAGCGATGTCGCGTAGCGGCATCCGCGGACCGCGCCGGGGTGCGCCGAGCCCACTCGACTCGATGAGGCGAACGACGCGGCCCCGGTGGCCGCCGAAGGGCTCGAGCAGCTCGAGCATGCGCTCGTCCGAGCCTCGCGGCTCGCCCGCGAGGGTCCAAGTGACCGCGTGGGAGGTGGTAGTCGCCGACGCTCACTGCGTCGGGGTCGCCGTGAGCGACGATGGCGACCTCGGCGGCGGTCCACGGTCCGACTCCCGGAACGGCAAGGAGGCGGGTGCGGAGGTCGGCCGGGTCCGCCGCCTCCTCGAGGCGATGCGCGACCGTTGCGACGCGACGGATCGTCTCGGCCCGTTTGCGCTCCACGCCCAGGGCGTGCCACGTCGATGACGTGATCGTCCGTAGCAGCGCTGATGGGGGAGCGACGAGCAGATCGACCGGCCCCGGTGCTGGTTCGCCGAATCGGCGGACCAACCCGGCCCACGAACGGCGTGCCTCGCGTCCTGTCACCTTCTGTTCGAGGATGGCGGGCACGAGCGCGTCGAGCACGCGATCGGTCCGGCACAGACGAACGCCAGGCATCCGGTGTGCGAGCCGCTCGACCGCCGGATGACGGCTCGGCTCGAAGCCGTCGAGCGAGTCGAGCGCGCCGCACATCCCGGGGGCGCGCTCGAGCAGCCACGGGGCGCCGGGTCCCCACGCCTGCGCGCTGACGGCGTGGCCGCTCGGCACGACGGCGAGGTGGACCGTGGCCGGACCGTCGGGCGTCCGCGTCGCTCGCCACACACCGTCGGGCGTGAAGCGAATGGTCGGATCGGTGCGACCGTGACCGATGAGGTACGTCGTGCGGCGAAGGTCGGCGCGGTGGTCGAGCTCGATCCGGCTCGTCAGGCCAGGCATCGCAGCGGCTCACCGCCGTTGTACGTGATCATGTCGGCGTACGCCTGCGGATCGATCGGCGTGCCAAGCGGCTCACCCCGCAGCTCCGAGTAGGCGCGGTAGAGGTTGCCGACGAGCCGCTCGGGATCGTGCAGACCGGCGAAGCGTCCGAGGTCGGTGCGCTGTGCGAGCTCGAGTGGCGGCGTGCCGTCGTCGAAGCCGCTCCGAGCGAGCTCCTGCACGAAGCGAAGGTAGGCGACCTGGTCGTCGACGGCGTCGATGCCACACACCCGTCCATGTCCCGGGACGATCAGGTCGGGACCGAGCGCGCGGATGCGGTCGAGTGCAGCGAGCGAGCCCGCGACCGAACCCATCACGACAAACGGTGTGCCGCCGTTGAAGACGAGGTCGCCGGCGAACAGGACGCGTTGTTGCGGGAGCCACGCCACGACGTCGTTGGTCGTGTGCGCGGGACCGACGAACTGCAGCTCGACCTTCCGATCGTCCACGTACAGGTCGAGGTGGTCCTCGAAGCACACGAAGGGCGGAGCGACCTCCAGCCGGCCCCAGTCCACGCCGGGAAACAGTCCGGTCGCGATGTGGCCGCTGTCGATCATCTCCTCGCGACACCGCTCGTGCCCGATGATGGTGGCGGACGGCATGAGGTAATTGCCGTGCGTGTGGTCGCCGTGGTGATGCGTGTTGACGAGCGTGCGCAACGGCAGGGCAGTCACCGACTCGATGGTGTCGACCAGCGCGCGGGTGCGGCGTTCCGTGAAACACGTGTCGATGACGGTGACCGCGTCGCGGCCGACGAGGAAGCCGCTGTTGTTCAGTCCCCACGAGCCGTCGAGCTGGACGTACGCGAAGACGCCGTCGCTCACTTCCTCGACGGTCGGCGGGGGAATGTCGGGATGGTCGTGGTCGTGTGTCGGTGCGCTCACGCGCGGCTCAATCCGTGGCGCGCTCGGAGATCGTCAACGAGCGCATCACGTCGCCTTGCTTGATGCTCTGCGCGACGTCGACGCCGTCGATGACGTAGCCGAACAGGTTGTAGGACTTGTCGAGCTTCCGCCTGCAGTCGTCGATGCAGATGAAGAACTGGCTGCCGTTGGAGTTCGGGCCGGCGTTCGCCATCGCGACCGCGCCGAGCGTGTACTCGCCCTTGACGGGCTCGTCGGCGAACTTGTAACCGGGACCACCACGTCCGCTTCCTTCGGGATCGCCACCCTGGACGACGAACTCGGGCACGACCCGATGGAAGGCGAGCCCGTCGTAGTACCCGTCGCGAGCGAGGGAGACGAAGTTGTTGACGGTGTTGGGAGCAAGCCTCGGGTCGAGCTCCATCGTGATCGAACCGCGATCGGTGTCGATCACCACTTGGTAGATGGTGTCGAGGTCGATCTGCATCGCAGGAGGTTGGGGCATCGGCGTACGGTAGCCCGATGCCTCCCGCTCGAATCTCCGTGCGGGACGCGGTCGCCGCCGTGTCGGCCATCGACCCGGTGATGGCGACTTTGGTGGTCGAGCACGGGCCTCCGAAGCTTGGGAGCAGGCGAACCGGCGACAGCCGCTTCGAGCAACTCGCCGAGGCGATCTGCTACCAACAGCTCGCGGGCAAGGCCGCGGAAGCGATCTGGACGCGAACCCGCGCCATCGTCGACGGGCCGTTCACGCCCGAGGCCGTGCTCGAAGCCGGCTACGACGCGTTGCGGGCGGCGGGATCGTCTGGCTCCAAAGCGATGTCCACCCTGGATCTCGCGGAGAAGGTGGTGTCCGGACAGGTGCGGCTCGATCGCATCGGCCGGCTGCCGGATGACGAAGTGGTGGCCGAGCTCGTGCAGGTGAAGGGGATCGGCCCGTGGACGGCCGAGATGTTCCTCATCTTCACGCTGCGGCGATTGGACGTGTGGCCCATCGGGGACTACGGCGTCCGTGTCGGGTACGGGCGCGCCTACGGGATGTCCGAGGTCCCGACGTCGAAGGAGCTGCTGCCGCTGGGCGAACGTTTCCGTCCCTACCGCACCATCGCCGCCTGGTACTGCTGGCGGGTCGCCGGAGCCAAGCCCCCGGACTGACCCCGCGGCCGGTCGGGCGTTGTGTTCACGGGTCAGGCGAGGGTGAGCATCGTCACGGTTCCCGCATTGAAGTTGGCGACCCAGACGCGGTCGCCGGATGCCACCACGTCGACCGCGGTGAGCCCGACGGGAGAGGGGCCACCCACCGTCGTCGGTCCGGCAGGGTCGAGCTCTTGCAGTTGTGACGGCTCGGTGCTCGACGGCTGCTGCAGCAGCCAGACGGCGTTGGGTGAGACGGCGATCGGGCCGGCAAGAGTGTGGACCGCGTTGCCCGTTGGCGTGAGCGACGCGGGATCGAATCGTTGCACCGAGTTCTCGGTGACGATCCACATGTCGTCGCCGGCGCCCCATACCGTGGCCACTGCACCCCCGAAAGGACGTGCGTTCCGGACATAGTTGCTCTCCGGGTCGACCGCGTGGACGAAACCATCCGAATCACCGCTCACGATCACCTCGGTGTCGCTCGCTGACAAGCGTGCGCCGCGCGTGTCGACGTGGTCGACGATCTGCATGGTCGTCGGATTGATTGCGGAGAGCGTGGCGTCGTTGGTGGTGGTGATGCCGCCCCTCGCGAGGGACGCGAGCACCCAGACCTTGCCGAAGCCGGTGACCACGCCGACGGGCGGCGCCGCGAGCGGGACGCTGGCGGTGACCGTGTTCGAGGACGGGTCGATGCGGGTCAGCGAGGCAGTGCCCGAGTCGACGACCCACACCGCGCCGAGCCCTGCGGCTGCGTAGCGATAGTCACTCGAGCCGGCGACCGGAATCGTCGCGACCACCTCGCCGGTGCGCCCGTCGAGGCGGCGGACAACGTCGGCTCCCGGAACCCACACGTCCCCGGACTCGTCGACGGCAACATCGGTTGCGCCACCAACCGGGAGCTCCTTCGCGCTCACCACATGCGGCGGGTTCGTGTCGCTCCGGCTCGCCGTCGACGAAGGTGACACCGTCACGACGTCGGTCTTCCGTGACGACGGCCACATCCTGTTGCCGGCGACGAGCGCAACGGCGGAGACGACGACCATGATCGCGACGCCGCACGCCCGGCGACGACGGCGTCGACGACGCGCCCGCACGACCACCTTCTCGAAGACGTCAGCGGGCACCTCGATGCGCTGTGCTTCCGCTTCCAGCAACTCGTTCAGGTCGATCAATGCTCCTCCTCCAGCAGCTCGCGCATCCGTTCGCGGGCGCGATGCAGACGACTTCGCACCGAAACGGGCTCGATGCCGAGCGCGGGCGCCGCGGCGACGGCGTCGAGCCCGAACCAGTCGATGAGGATCAAGACCTCGCGGTGCGCAGGGCTCAGCTGCGCAAGTGCGGCTCGGACATCGACGCCGGTGGTCGCGATGACTGCGGGATCGGGGCCGCTTGGCACCGTAGGCGTGAAGCGGTTCCGCACTGCGGCGCGACGTGCTCGCTTGTGGTTGAGGTTGAGCGCGCTGCGCCACAGATAGCCCTCCGGCGAGTCCATCGACGCGATCCGCGTCCACCGCTCGTAAACGCGGCTCATCGCCTCCTGCGCGACGTCTTCGGCCTCGGCCGCGTCGCCCGTGATCAGGAACAAGCCACGGCAGAGACGGACATAGTGCTCACCGAAGAACGTTGCGAAGTCGTCTGTCCGTCGCGGCGCGACTGTTGCCGGTTCGGTCGGTCCCAGCGGCGCCATACACCATCAAACCCCCGAGACGGTGTGAGCGTTGCGATGGAGCAGGATCAGTGGATGCGAGCGCGCCCGCCGGGAGTCGAGGACGCCCAAGTGACGGCGGCCGTGGCTACCCATTGGGGGGTGAACGGGAAACACGTCGAGTACGTGCCCGAGGGTGGCGGTAGCTACCACTGGCTCCTCCAGACGGCGCAAGACGAGATGATGTTCGTGTCGGCCGACAACCTCGACGTGAAGCCGTGGCTGGGCAACGACCGAGATACGACGTTCGAAGGTCTGGCGACCGCCTTCGACACGGCGTCCGGATTGCGCGACGCCGAATGCGAGTTCGTCGTCGCACCGCTCACGAGCTCGTCTGGACGGGTGCTCGAGCGGTTGACCGACCGCTACAGCATCGCCGTGTTCCCGTACGTGCCTGGGCGGCCTGGAAAGTGGGGTGAGGCGATGGAAGCGGCCGCCGACGAGGAGCTTGCACGACACCTGGCGCGCCTGCACGGCGCGACGCCGTTCGTCCGCGACACCGCCCTGTGGCGGACGCTCGCCATTCCCGGTCGCGAGCACCTCGACGCCGCGCTCGACGCGATCGAGCGACCGTGGGCGGAAGGCCCGTTCGGCGAGCCGGCACGCCTCGCGCTCGCACCGCGAGCAGGAGCGGTCCACGCGTGGCTCGTGCACTACGCCGCCCTCGCACAGTCGGTCACGGCATCCGGTGCACCGTGGGTCGTCACGCACGGCGAGCCGCATCCCGGCAACACGATCCAGACGGCCCACGGACTCGTGCTCATCGATTGGGACACGGTCGCGCTCGCACCACGGGAACGCGACCTGTGGATGCTCGACGATCGTGCGCCTGCCGCCCTCGACGTCTATCGCGACGTTGCCGGTGCCGAGATCGATCGAACGGCGATCGATCTGTATCGACTCGCATGGACGCTCACGGATCTCGCCGCGTTCGTATCCGTGCTTCGCGCACCGCACGGCGCGGACGCCGACAGTGAAGAGGCGCTCGCCGCGTTCTGCAGCTATCTCACGTGACGAGTCCGTCCCAGGACCAGCGTGGGATCGCCAGGCCAATGGGGACGTCGTCCGCGGAACGTTGGTAGCGCGCCATCGCGGTTGTCGTTGCCCACGCGAAGTAATCGTGCAGCGCGTCGCGCAGCCTGCTGTCGTCCGCGAGGCCGACGTCCTCGAGCGCTCGGTCGAAGCACTCGATGGCCCGACGGTCCATCTCGTCGTGCTCTCCGTTGCCACTGTGGATGCGCACGACTGCCGTCTCGTCGCCGTACGACTGCGAATAGGTGGCCGGTCCGCCGAGGGCCTCGCCCCAGTACGCCGCGAGTCGCTCGGTGTGGTCGGCGCGGACGCCATGCCTGAACGCGTGACCCGCGATCTCGTCCGCGATCACGCGTTCGTGCCACGCGTGTGCCAGCCGCGTGAGACCGTCGATGCCACCTGCTGCGTCGTAGACGGTGAGCTGGCCCCGGAGCACGTCCACCTCCGCTCGGAGCCGATCGCCCTGTTCGGCGCGACGCAGACCGTCGTGACTTCGGGCTTCGATCTCTCGTTCGTTCATCTCGGACCTCATGATCGCAATGACGTCGGCGTTGGTGAGTGCACGCCGCGGCACCTCACTCGTAAACCTGCTCCGTGACCTTCTCGAACACCGAGACCTGTGAGGGACTCTCCGACGTGAACGGTGCGCGCGTCCATCCCTCCCACCGGTCGCGCAGGCGGAAGCCTGCCAACCGTCCCATCAAGTCGAGCTCGGACGGCCACACGTACCGGTACGGCGCGGCGTGATGGACGAACTGCCCGGCGACCTGGATCCAGTGATGCGACGACGCGATCTGTCCGACGAGGTCGTCGAAGGTCTCGATGCCGACGTGATCGACGTCGAACCGGAAGATGCGTCCGACCTCGCCCGGTTGGGCGCGGCGCAACTGCGGCACGATGACGTCGACCACGAAGCAGCCGCCGAGCTCGAGATGTGCCGCGGCGTTGGCGAAGACGGCGAGCTGTTCGTCCTGCGTGGTCACGTTCATGATCGTGTTGGCCACGAGGTAGACGAGCGTGAACGTCCCCGGCACTCGTGTGGTCGTCATGTCGCCGATCGTCAGGTGTACCGCCTCCGCGCCAGGTTTCGCCCGTAGCTGATCAGCCATGGGGCGCGACAGCTCGATGCCGCTGACGTCGAGCCCGCGGGCCGCGAGTGGCAGTGCGATGCGTCCGGTGCCGGGGGCGAACTCCAGAACGCGACCACCGCGTGCGAGCTCGATCAGTGTGTCGACCATCGGATCGACGACCTCCGGCGCGGCGAGCGCTGCGTAGGTCCTGTCATAGACCTCGGCGACGTCCTCGCCCCACACGATCGATGCCACGGCACCACGAATGTTGGTTCATTTCCGGCGCTGAAGCACCGGAAATAAACCGGAGTTCGTGTGGGGGTGAGCGCGCCGCCACGGTCGTCTTGCCGCTCCCGGGCAGACCGCAGACGAGGATCAGCCGCCCGCCGGGGTGTCACTCCACGCCGTCGATGACGTACATCCTCGCCGTCGCCGCACCCTCGCGGAGCTTGCGGGCCTCCGTGTACGCCGCGCTGCGGTACCAGGCGACGGCGGCCTCTCGGGTCGGGAACTCGAGAACGACCGTGCGTCCCGACGGTGGCTCACCCTCGAGCACCTCGACCTCGCCCGCCCGCACGACGTATCGGCCGCCGGCGGCGAGGATGCTCGCGGCGGCCTCGGGCTTGTACTCCTCGTACCGCTCCGGGTCCGTCACCTCGCCCTGGTAGATCACGTACGCGGACACGAGTTCTCCTCTAGGTCGGCACGGACTCGCGAGCGTGCGCCGGCGGCAGCGCGATCCCGTAGCGCTCGAGGCTGGACAGTCCCGTCCAGATGAACGCGAACAGGAGCTCGGCGAGTCGCTCGTCCTCGGTGTCCCGGTCGCGCAACCAGTCGAAGGTGGCGGACTCGAGCATCCCGACGACGCCGTAGGCGAGCGTCCGCCCTTCTGGACCTTCGGCGCCCCACGCGACGGCCATCCGCTCCATGTGGCGCTGACGCGCTGTCTGCACGGCGGGATGGTTCACGGCGGACGTGAGTTGCAAGAGGCGCCATGCCGCCGCGTGCTCGGCCGCATACCTGAGGTAGCCGTGCACGATGGTGCGTAGCCGTTCCTCGGGCGGCGCGTACCGGTCGATGGTCGTGTTGAGCTCATGGTTGAGCTCGTCGAACATGTGGAGGTACACGGCGGCCAGCAGCCCGCCCCGGTCGCCGAAGTAGTTGTACACGAGTGCCCTCGACACCCCGGCCGCCTCGGCGATCTCTTCGAAGGTGACCTCGATCGGATCCGTCTCGGCGAGCACCTTCACTGCAGCCTCGACGATCTGCGTGCGCCGGAGTTGCGGGTCGAGACGGGTTCTCGTCCTTTCGTGTGGCTGCACGGCGCCTCCTCCGATCGGGCTTCGCCGCAGGGCTACTGCGTTCCCGCGATCGCCACCTCGGCCGTCGAGGGACCGGGTGGTGCCTCGACGGCGTCGACCAACGGGAAGTGGCACGCGACGAAGTGATCGGGACTTCCGACCACCGGCCGCATCATCGGCTCCTCCTGCGCGCATTTCTCCTCCGCGCGGGGGCAGCGGGTACGGAAACGACAACCGGAGGGCGGCGCGAGGGGTGAGGGCAACTCACCGGCGACGGCGGCCGGCAGCGAGGTCGATGCCTCGGGATCGGGGACGGGGATCGCTTGGAGCAACGCGGCGGTGTAGGGGTGCGCCGGTTGCGCGTAGAGCGAGTCCGGGTCTGCGACTTCGCACAACTTGCCGAGGTACATCACCACGACTCGGTCGCTCACGTTCTTCACGACCGCGAGGTCGTGGGCGATGAAGACCAGAGTGAGCCCGTACCGGTGCTTCATGTCCTCGAGCAGGTTGAGTATCTGCGCCTGCACGGACACGTCGAGGGCAGACACCGGCTCGTCGCAGATGATCATCTTCGGGTCCAGCACGAGCGCGCGGGCGATGCAGATGCGCTGGCACTGTCCACCGGAGAACTCGTGGGGACGCCGGCCCCGCGACACGCTCGGGTCGAGGCCCACGGCGTCGAGCACCTCGTTGACGACCGAGTCGCGCTTCTTGCTCTCGCCACGGTTCCAGATCTCGAGCGGCTCACGCACGATGTCGCCGACGCGGCGCCTCGGGTTCAGCGACGAGATCGGGTCCTGGAAGATGAGCTGCATCTCCGGCCGGACCTGGCGCAGCTTCTCACTCGGCAGCTTCGTGAGATCTCTACCGTCGAAGTGCACGGTTCCCGACGTCGGGCGGGGGAGCTGCATGATCGCCCTGCCCGTCGTGGACTTGCCGCAGCCGGACTCGCCCACGAGGCCGAGCGTCTCGCCTTCGAGCACGTCGATGCTGATTCCCGACACGGCGTACACCTTGAGGTGGCGCCCGGCCGGGAACTCGACGACGAGATCCTCGACGCGCAGCAGCGACTGGTCGGCGGGGCGGAGATGTGCGGTACCGGAGCCGGCCATCGTCAGCTCTCCACCGTCACGGCTTCGCCGACCTCGATCGCCATCTCGATCTTCGACGCGAGCACCGCGTCACCGCCTACGGCGGCCTCGGCCTGGGGAACGTGGGCCGCGAGGTTGCGCTCGAGCGCGTCCCTGCCGGCGTCGGTACCGACGGGATACCAGCAGCGGAAGTAGTGGCCTGGCGTGTCGGCCTCTTGGAGGGGTGGCTCCTCGATCCGGCAGCGATCCTGCGCATACGGGCAGCGCGGTGAGAACTTGCACCCGGCCGGCGGGTTGATGAGGTCCGGCGGTCGGCCGCCGATGATCTGCAGCCGGCTGTGGCTCGGCTGCTCGAGCTTGGGGATCGACTTCAGCAGCCCTTCGGTGTACGGCATCCGCATGTGTGCGAACAGGGTCTTCGTCGGAGCCGTCTCGACGATCTGTCCCGCGTACATGACGGCGATGTCGTCAGCACGGCCGGCGACGACGCCCAGGTCGTGGGTGACGAGCACCATCGCCATGTCGCGCTCGCGCTGCTGTTGTTGCAAGAGGTCGAGGATCTGCGCCTGCACCGTGACGTCGAGCGCAGTGGTCGGCTCGTCGGCGAACAGCAGCTTCGGGCCGCACGCGAGGGCTACGGCGATCACGATGCGCTGGCGCATGCCGCCCGACATCTGGTGCGGGTACTCGTTCAGTCGGCGTTCGGCCTCGGGGATGCCGACGGACTTCATCAGCGCGAGCGCGTTCGCGTCGGCTTGAGCGCGGGGCATGTCGAGGTGGTAGCGCAGCGACTCGGTGATCTGGTGACCGATCCTGACCACCGGGTTGAGCGACGTCATCGGATCCTGGAAGACCATCGCCATCTCGGTTCCCCAGAACGCGCGCATCGCCGTGTTGGAGACGTTCGAGATCTCGTTGCCTTCGAACAGCACGCTTCCGCCGCGCACGACGTTGCGCTTCGGCAGCAAGCCCATGATCGAACGGGACAGCACCGACTTGCCGGAGCCCGATTCGCCGACGATGCCGAGGGTCTTGCCGCGGTCGAGCGTGAACGACACGCCATTGACCGCCTTGACGAGGCCCCGTCCCGTCCTGAACTCGGTGTGGAGATCGGTCACCTCGAGCAGGCGCGACGACTGCCCGTGTGCGGTGATCGTCCGGTTGACTTCCTTCCGCCGCCTTCCTGGCATCAAAGAGCGCTCTCACGCACATCGGTCCGAGCCCGGACGACGTCCCCGAGGTAGTTGAGCGACAGCACGGTCAGGAAGATGGCGATCGACGGGGCGATGATCACCTGTGGCGCCCCACCGATGACCTTGGTGAGCTCGTTGCGTCCGGTGGCTATCAAGTTGCCCCATGAGGGTGTCGACGGCGGGACGCCGACCCCGAGGATGCTGAGACCGCCTTCGAGCACGATGACGACTGCGACGCCGAGGATCGCGATCGAGAACATCGCCGGCAAGACGTTGGGCAGGACGTCTCTTCGCATGACCCGGCCGTTCTTCGCGCCCATGCTTCGGGACGCGAGGACGAACTCGCGTTGCCCCCATGACAACGTGGCCGCGCGTGTGATGCGCCCGATGATCGGGACCGAGACGATCCCGATCGAGACGATCAACCAGAACTCGCGTTTACCGACACTGGTGGTGGGGTCGCTCGCGAACACGGCTATGAGTGCGAGCGCGAGCACGAGCTGGGGGATGGCCAGGAACACGTTGAAGATGTTCACCAGCACGGTGTCGAGCTTCCCTCGGTAGTAGCCCGCGACCAGCCCGAAGAAGCCACCGAAGATCAGGCCGAACAGGACGGCTGACACCGACACGACCAGTGAGGCGCGCGCGCCCCAGATCACGCGCGAGAACATGTCGAGGCCGGTGTCGTCCGTACCCATGGGATGCGAGAGCGACGGCGCCTCGTTCGTGTGCAGCAGGAAGTGCTGGTTCGGATCGGGGATGGGCAGGATCGGGGCAAAGATCGCCGCGAACACGATGAGGAAGATCCACAGGAGCGCGAGCCACCCCATGATGCCGAGCTTCTTGGTGGCGGCCTTCTCGACCCCGACCCCGCCCTCGACGGGCGGGCGGTCGAGTACGAGCGTCTGACCGCCGGCAGGAATGACACCGTCTTCGACGGCGACACCTTCGCCGAAGAGACGTTCGCCGGCGAGACCGACGTCTGAACTATGCGACTGCTCGGGCATGGCGAATCCGTGGGTCGAGGATGGCGTACAGGATGTCAACGAAGAAGTTCACGAGCACGAACGCGATGGCCAGGATGGCGACGTAGCTCTGGAGGGCGACGTATTGGCGACGGGCGATCGCGTCGGCGATCAGGAAGCCCATGCCGTGGATGACGAAGATGTTCTCGATGACGACGGCGCCGCCGATGAGCGCGCCGACATTGAGACCGGCGACGGTGAGCAGCGTCAGGCTCGACGGCCGGAGCGCATGACGCCACAGGATGCGAGCGGGGCTCAGTCCCTTGGCGCGGGCCATGGTGACGAAGTCCTCTTGCAGGGTCGCGATCATGTCGCTACGGAGCAGCCGCATGTACACCGCGACCTGGCCCACTGCGAGGCTGATCACCGGTAAGGCGAGTTGCTCGAAGTAGCCCACCGGGTCCTGACCGAAATCGACCCAGCCGGTCGGGTCGACCCATCCGAGTTTGGTCCCGACGTAGTACGACAGCAGCAGCGCCAGCACGAAGTTGGGTAACGCGAGCAGGGCGAAGGCTGTGGTGTTGGCCGTCTTGTCGAAGATGCTGCCGGCGCGATACGCGGTCAGCACCCCTAAGGGGATCGCGAGCACCAACGCGAGCAGCTGCGCGTAGAACATCAGCGACAGCGATATCGGTAACGCATCCTTCACCCGGTCGGCGACCTTGTCGGGGCAGGCACCCGACGAGGTGTAGCCCGACGTGCCGTAGTAGCACCCGAGGTTGCCGTGGAGGAACCCGTTGACCCAGGTCACGTAGCGGTGCCACACGGGCTGGTCGAGACTGAGCTCGTGCCGAAGTGTTTGGCGCTGCTGTGGGGTGGCGACGGGTGCCAGGGTGTACGTGACGTCCCCCGGCACCGCGTCGATCAGCAGAGCGGTGAAGATGGTCACCAGCAACAGCACCAGCACCAACTGGAGCAAACGCTGGACGACCGCTCGCATCGTCTACCTCCCTGCCCCCGCCGGTGTGGTTGTGCTGTTGCTGTAGCTGTTCGTCACTGCGTGACGAACAGCCCGGCCATCGAGTGTCCGGTCGCGAGCCCTGGGTACGGCGCGCTCCCGTCCGGTAGCGGTGGCCCGAAGATGTCATGGACCTTCGGTGAGGTCGCCACGGCCCACACGGCCCAGTCGAGCCAGATGTTGTACAGCTGCTTCGAGAACTGGCGGTTGAGGTCCTCGTAGTACCCGGCCCGCTTCGTGGGATCGGTCTCGGTCCGGCCCTGCTGCAGGTCGGAGTTGATCACCGGATCGTTGAAGCCGGAGAAGTTCACGAGGTTGTCGCACGCTGCCGGTGCCGCGTTGTTGCAGTTCCACCAGACGAACAACGAGTCGGGGTCGCTGCCCGGGAAGTTCCGCCACCCGTACATCTGGAAGTTCCGAGCAACAGCCACGTTGATGTACTGGGTCTGCTCGACGGTGTAGGTCGAGACCTTCATACCAGCCGCTTCCAACATGGTCTTGATGAAGTCCTGCGTCTGGACACCTTCCGGATCGGGCGTACCGCCGTAGGTGAACGTGAGGTCCTTGCCGGTGTCCTGCTTGTAGGCGGCCACCTCGTCCTTCGCCTTCTGCAGGTCGAACTGCGGGAAGCCCGCGTCCTGGAGGTACCCCACGGTGCCGGGTGCGAACGGTCCGCTGGCGATCTGTGGGATGTCCTTGCCTCTGACGGTGTTGAGCGTCTTGCGGTCGAGTGCGTAGGCGACCGCGTTTCGAGCATGCGCGTTCGCGAACGGGCTACCCGGACACTGGGTGTCGGTCGGCGGGGCCACGCACAGCATGAGGTGGTCGGTCTCGGCGAACTTGTCGGACTCGGTCTCGGTGATCTTGCCCTGCTTCGCCAGCTCGCGGAGCTGCTGGATGTCGATGGCGCTCGAGGTGTGGATGAGCTGGAACTGGCCGCTCTGGAGGCCGTTCAGACGCTGCTGTCCGTCCGGGACGGGCTTGAACGTGATCGAGTCGAGGTAGGGCAGCTGGTTGCCGGAAGCGTCCTTGGCCCAGTAGTTCGTGTTCTTGTCCACGGTCATGTGGTCGTTCACGACCCACTCACGGAGCTTGAACGGCCCGGTGCCGATCAGATCCTTCGCGCAGTCCTTACTGTCGAGCTGCGCCTGGGCCATGATGCCGAGGCGGCTGCTCGACCAGAGGTACGACGGGAAGGCCGGCCATGGCTGGGCGACCGTGACCTTGACGGTCAGCGTGTCGACGACGTCGACCGACTTGATGTACGGCCCGAAGACCAGCCCGAACAGGATCGGCGAACGCCCGGGGTACACACCGCGGTAGGCGTCGAGGTTGTTCTTCACGACCTGCGCGTTGAGGTCGGTGCCGTCGTGGAACTTGATGCCGTCACGGAGCCCGATCGTCCAGACGGTGAAGGTCGAGTCGTGGTCGATCGACTTGGCCAAGTACGGAACGAACTCGCCCTTGTCGTTCGGCATCGTGAGCGTGTCGTAGATCGCACGGGCGTAGTTGATGCCCGAGATGTCGAGCTGCGCCTCCGCCAGGCAGAGACCGCCGGCGTCTTCCGCTTCCTGTGCGTAGACGACGCTGCCGCCCGTCACCGGCTTCGTCGTGTCCGACGAGCCGGCACTCGTTCCGCCTGCGTTGGTGCTGCTCTTCTTGCTCGAGCAGGCCGCGATCACCATCAGGCCGATCAGGAGCACAGCTGCGATGCGTGTCGTAGTCGCATGCCGCGAAGGTTTCGGCACAATACCCCCCGGTTTGTTGATGCCTCGGGGGCGGCTGCGAGGCTCCTGGTCCTGCCTGGCCCTCACCACCGCCCCACCTAAGTTGTGACGACCGGCACACGCCCGTCGCTCGGGAACCTAAATCGGGAGTGTCACGGTGTCAACAGCACCCATCCGAATCGGCGGGCGAAGGACCGTGATTCGTAACAAATGAAATGTGCGACGCGCCGGGGGAAAGGTTTGCTCACCGGCAGACGTCGCTCAGGCGGCGGCGAGGGGGTGCCAGGGGGCGAGGACGATGTCGGTCGCGGTGTGAGGGAGCGGCGCATCTCGGTCCGCGATGAGGGCCCGAGCCACCTCCGACGCGGCGCGTGCCACCAGGGTCGTGTCCTCGCGGCTGACTGGCACGGCGGAGCGGTCGGCGGCGTCGAGCACGGCGACGGATGCCCGGTGCGCGGCGAGGCCGGCTTCCCGGGAACGGTGATGACGCTTCAGGGTCGCATTGATCGAGATCGTCGCCCGCCACCACGACACCTCGCCGTCGACCGAATCCATCTCGTGGCGGAGGCTGTTCGCCACGGCCTCGATGGCGTCGGCACTGAGGCCGTTCAGTCGATCCGTGAACTGGTCTGGTTCCACGTTCTCACCTCGTCGGCGTCGCGCCTGCCCTCGAACCGCGAACGAACGATCTCAACGACCTACCGCTCGGGCGGTGAGAGGTGGTGGATGGTTACTTCTTCCGCGCGAGCGTCAGGCCGTCGCCGATCGGCAGCATGACCACCTCGACGCGGCCGTCGCCTACGACGTGGTCGTTGAAGGCACGGATCGCCGCGGTGTCGTCGGACGTGTCATCCGGGTCGAGCACGCGCCCTGACCACAGCACGTTGTCGACGAGCACGACGCCGTTCGGGCGCACGCGCTTCACGATCTCCTCGTAGTAGGCGAGGTAGCCCGACTTGTTCGCGTCGATGAACGCGAGGTCGATGGTGAGGTCGGCGGGGAGAGCCTTCAACGTGTCGATCGCCGGCCCGATGCGCAGATCGATGCGATCCGTCACGCCATCCTGCTCCCAGTGGCGGCGCCCGATCGATGTCCACTCGTCGCTCACGTCGCAACAGATCAACCGTCCGCCCGGCGCGAGTCCGCGGGCGATGCACAGTGACGAGTAGCCCGTGAACGTGCCCACCTCGACGGCAGAGGTGACGGCGAGCAGCCGCGTGAGCATCGTCATGAACATCCCCTGCTCCGGTCCGATCTGCATGCCGGAGACGGGACCGAGCTTCGACGTCTCGTCGATGAGCGATCGCTGCACGTCGTCGGGCGGCGCGCTGTGCGCAAGGACGTAGTCGTGCAGCTCTGGCGTGATGGAGATGGAGGAGCGGCTCACCTGCCGCACGCTACGTGGACGGCAGGGACAACGCGGCGTAGCGGTGGGCGAATCCGAGGACGGTGGCGGCATACGCGTCCGAGTGGTTGTAGCTGAGGAACCCGCGGCGTCATGTCGTCGTCGGTCTGCATCGGGCCAGACGCGCAGAGGTAGTGCGCCGCCGTGGCCGCAGCGTCGTAGACGTTGTTCGGATCGGCAACGCCGTCGCCGTTGCCGTCGCGCTCCCACCGGCGCCACGTGGATGGGATGAACTGCATCGGGCCGACCGCGTGGTCGTAGACAGGATCGCCGTCGAGCGCTCCGCCGTCGGTGTCCGGGATCACGGCCGTGTTGTTCTCGCCGTCGAGCGGGATGCCGATGATCGGTTGGCTCGTGTCGCCGTTGGCCAGCAACGTCGAGCCACCGAACTGGCCGTGCCGGCTCTCGACCCTCGTGATGCCGGCCAGAGCCCACCAGGGGATGTCGCACGACGGATCGGTCTGCGCCATCGACGCGGCCGCGCGCAGGTAGGCGTCGAAGGCCACGAGTTGGAAGTCTGCGCCGACCACCGTGGCAGTGGCGCGCGCCACTGCGACATCCGTTTGCGCGTCCGACACCGCTTGCGTGTAGCGGGCGACGTCGGCCGCGGCTTGTTGGCGCGATTGCTGCGCTTCGATGATCGACTGACGAACCGTCGTGCGCTGCGAGAGCGCGTCGGTCATCGCGTGCGTCAGGCGGTCGACTGTCGCGGCCGCCGCCACCGCTCGGTCCGACTGGTCGATGCTCACGACCGAAGTCAGCCCCCGTTGCGCGAGGTGCTGTGTCGCGATCTCGAGGTCCTCGTCGGCGGAGTCGTCCGGCGAGCCGTTCACATAGATCGAGACCGCGATGGCTCGCAGGCTGGCGCGAGCCGAGGCGAGGTCGACCGCCGCCTGCTTCTTCTGTGCGGTCTGCGTCGCGAGCTCGCTCGTGAGCTGGTCGTCCTGTGTCTGCAGCTTCTGGAGCTGTGCCGCGCTGCCCGACACGATCGCCTGCGCGCCGGCGAGCGCGGCCGAGGCGCTGTCGTAGCGGGTCTGCGCGGCGCGGTACTCGAGGCTGTCGACCGGCACGCCGTCGAGGCCAGGTGAGACCTGGCTGGGTGCGGCGGCAGCGCCGGACACGTGTGCGAGCGCGGCGAACAGCACGAGTGCGAGCGCGGCGAGGCAGCGGCCGGCGGAGTGGGCGCGACGAGGGGTACTGACCGAACCAGTGTTGCGGCTCTACCGGCCTGAGGAGGAGCATGGGCGAATGTCCGACCGTGTGAGCATCGCCATCGACGGAGGAGTCGCCGACGTGCGGCTGAACCGTCCCGACAAGCTGAATGCGGTGGACGGGGCCATGTTCAGTGGTCTCGTCGAAGCCGGGGAGAGCCTGAAGGTCGACCGGTCCGTACGGGTCGTCGTGCTGTCGGGAGAGGGCCGCGGATTCTGCGCCGGTCTCGACTTCGAGAGCTTCCAGGCCATGGGCAGCGGCGGCTTCGGCGCCGGCCTGGGCGACGCGCCGCGGCGTGATTCCGATCGCATCACGAACGTCGGCCAGCAGGCCGCCTACGTGTGGAGCGAGATGCCCGCGCCGGTGATCGCCGCCATCCACGGGCCGGCGCTCGGTGCGGGCTTCCAGATCGCTCTGGCGGCGGACATCCGCTTCATCGCACCCGACGCCAAGATGTCCGTCCTCGAGATCCGCTGGGGCCTGGTGCCGGACATGACGGGCACGCAGATGCTCCCGCGGCTCGTCGGGCTCGACGTGGCGAAGGAGCTCGCGTTCACGGGCCGGATGGTGAACGGGCAAGAGGCGGTCGAGATCGGGCTCGCGACACACCTGGCGGACGACCCGCGTGCGGCCGCGCTCGACCTCGCCCGTGACATCGCGTCGAAGAGCCCACACGCCGTCCGCGGCGTGAAGGCGCTGCTGAACATGTCGGGCCAGGCATCGCTCGCCGATCACTTCAAGGCCGAGGAACGCACCATGGGTTCGCTCATCGGCGGCCCCAACAACCTCGAGGCGATCACCGCCTACTTCGAAAAGCGCGACCCCGTCTTCCAGGACGTCGACTGACGACGCGAATGTTGGATGGAAACGGGCGCTATAGCGCCCGTTTCTCCCCGGAGTTCGTGGGCGTTCCCCGGAGTTCGTGGGCGTGTTTCGTGCGCGTGTCAGTAGCCGACGGCGTCGCCCGCGAGCGAGCGAGGATCGGCCGCGCCCGCGAGACCGGTGTCGGTCACCTCGACGACCTGCGCGTGGCCGAACGTGCCGGTGATGCCGTCGGCCACCTCGACGGTATGTCCGCGGTCGCGCAGCCCTTCCGCCCAGTCGTCCTCCGCTTCGAGCTCGATGGTGACGACGGTCCGGTCGGCGTCCCTCCATGTGTCGAACCCCGACGAGTCCGGCTGGCGCAGCGCCCATCGCGGCGCGCCGATGCTCGAGCCCGCCGACTTGCCGTTCAGGAGCAGGCGGGTCAGGAGCTGCAACAGGATCTGCGGTTGCGTGTCACCACCCATGGTCCCGATCACGGCCCGAAGATCGCCGTCGGGGCGGGTGACCACGGCAGGGGCGAGGGTGTGAGGCGGGCGGCGGCGCGGGCCGTACTCCGCGGGATGCCCGGCTTCGAGCGAGAAACCGATGCCGCGGTTGTGCAAGCCGATGCCGGTGGACGGCTCGAAGATCATGGAGCCGAAACCCGACGCGTTCGACTGGATGAGCGACACGCCCATCCGGTCACGGTCGACCGCGCACAGATACATCGTGTCTCCCGCGCCTGCGGGCGCCCGGAGCGTGCTGCGGTGCGCCGGATCCACGAGGGCGCGGCGCCGCGCCACGGCCTCGCGATCCAGCAAGCCGGACACGTCCGCGCCTTCGTGAAGCACCGCGGGCCGGTCGTGAGCCGCGGCACGCGCCGACTCGATCAGCAGGTGCGCCCACGCCGCGTCGGACGGATCGCCGACATCGAGTCCTTCCGCGATGGCCGCGCCGAGCAGTGTGAGGTAGCCCTGTGAGTTCGGCGGGATCGTCCAGATGTCGTGGTCCCAGGCGCGGACGCACAGCGGTTCGACCCAATCGGCCATCGGTTCGGCGAGGTCGGCCTCGCTGTACTCGCCGTCGCCGAGCTCGAGGAGACCTTCCCCGAACGGACCTTCGTAGAAGCCGGCGCGACCGTGCGCGACCACGGCTTCGAGAGCGAGCGCGACACCGGGACGGCGAACGCGATCGCCGTGATGCACGCGCGTGGCACTGATGAGGTCGTCAGCGCCGGCGACACCGTGCAGCAGCGTGAGCGCCGCCGCGAGCAACGGCGACGCAGGGAAGCCGCTCGCGGCGTAGCCGATCGCCGGCTCGAGCACGGTCGCGAGTGGCAGCCGCCCGTACCGGTCGTGCAGCGCGAGCCAGCCGTCGACGCAACCGGGCACTGGCACCGAACGGATGTCGCCGGTGAACGGCATGGACCTGAAGCCGTCGAGTCGCAGCCGGTCGGGATCTGCACCACTTCCGCCCCGCCCGGACGCGTTGAGTGCGGCCGGCGGCCCGCTGCCGTCGTGCACGAGCGCGAACAGATCGCCGCCCATCCCGCACAGGTGCGGGCACGTCACGGCGACGACGGCACTCGCGGCGATAGCGGCGTCGGCCGCGCTGCCGGCTCGATAGAGCATCGATACGCCGGCGGACGACGCGAGCTGGTCGACCGACGCAACCATGCCGTGCGGTGCGTGGCGGGTGACGGACTGCATCTGCGGCGAAGTTACTGTCGGTCCGCCATGGCTGCTCGTTTCGTCCCGGCTCTCGAACTGCCGACCGATGATGCCGACGCGATCGTGTTCACGGTCGGCTTCGGCACGGTGTCGGTCGCGTCGGTCGCCGACATCCATCCCTCCCGCGGCGAGCCCGACCTCGACACCGCGATCTGCCTCGGCACCCTCGACGGCCGTCCCTGCTTCGCCGTCGCCGTGGAGTCCGACGACCACGAGGGCGCGGTGCCGCTGATGGGCCTGTGGGGACAGGTCGAGGAAGCGATGTGGACGATCGCCGGCCGCGCCGTGCAACTCGTCGAATGGGAACGGACCCACCGGTTCTGCGGTCGCTGCGCCGCGCCGACGGAACCGGCTGCGGGTGAACGGGCGCGCCGGTGCCCTGCGTGCGGCCTCCTAGCGTTCCCTCGCCTCGCACCGGCGATCATCGTCCTCATCGAACGCGAAGATGGGCGGGCCTTGCTTGCGCGTGGACGCGCCTTCCCGATTCCGCTGTACAGCTGCCTCGCGGGGTTCGTCGAGCCCGGCGAAACGCTCGAAGAAGCCGTCCACCGCGAGGTCTTCGAGGAGGTCGGCATCGAGATCGACGACGTGCGCTACCACACGAGCCAACCGTGGCCGTTCCCGCACTCGCTGATGCTCGGCTTCAACGCGCGCTACGCGGGTGGCGAGCTGGTGCTCCAGGAGAGCGAGATCGTCGACGCGCAGTGGTACCAGGCGACAGATCTGCCCCAGATCCCGCCGGGCATGAGCATCGCCCGCCGGTTGATCGACGACTGGATCACTCGCCGCACCGAAGGATGATCGACGAGCTGCGGTCGATCGTGGGCGACGCCCACGTGTTGACCGATCCGTCAGTGACAGCGAGCTACGCGGTCGACTGGACCGGCCGCTTCCACGGCGTGACACCGGCGGTCGTGCGGCCCGGGACCACCGACGAAGTGGCGGAAGTGGTGCGCGTCTGCGCGCGCCACCGCGCGGCCGTCGTGCCGCAAGGCGGCAACACCGGTTTGGTGGCGGGCGGCGTCCCGCTGGCCGGTGAGGTCGTGCTCTCGCTGCGGCGACTCGACACGATCGACTCCGACTCCGTCGATGCGGTCGCGGGGCAGCTCACCGCTGGCGCGGGCGCGACGATCTCGTCCGTACACGCGGCGGCTCGCACGGCCGGATGGGACTACGGCGTCGACTGGGCGGCACGCGACACGGCGACGGTCGGCGGATCCATCGCGACCAACGCCGGTGGCGTGCGCGTACTGCGCTACGGCGACACGCGCGCGCAGGTCGTCGGTGTCGAGGCGGTGCTCGCCGACGGATCAGTCGTGTCGCACCTCGGCGGACTGCTGAAGGACAACACCGGTTATCACCTTCCGTCGCTCCTCTGTGGCAGCGAAGGCACGCTGGCCATCGTGACCGCGGCGCGGCTGGCGCTCGTACCTCGACGCGACGAGCGCGTGGTCGCGTTGCTCGGCTTCACGTCGGTCGGTGATGCGCTCGACGCGTGCGCGCTGCTGCGACGGAGGGTGCCGTCGTTGGAAGCGGCCGAGCTCTTCTTCGCTCCCGGGGTCGCGCTGGTGCGCGAGCAGCTCGCGTTGCCGCCGCCCCCCGTCGTTGCCGCGGTGTATCTGCTCGTCGAGTGCGCGGACGACGAGGACCCGTCACCATCGCTCGGTAGCGCGCTCGGCGACATCGAAGTCGTGGCGTCGGCTGTCGCCGTCGAGCCGGCGCCGCGTGCCGCGCTCTGGCGCTACCGCGAAGAGCACACGACCGCGATCAACGCCGTCGGTCCGCCGCACAAGCTCGACGTGACGCTTGCCGGCATCGGCGCTGGCATCGTTCGTCGACGACGTCACGCCGGTGGTGAACGCGATCGCACCGGACGCCGACGTGTGGTTGTTCGGCCATGCCGCCGACGGCAACCTCCATGTGAACGTCACCGGCGTCGACCCGGAGGACGAGCGCATCGACGATGCCGTGCTCCGGCTCGTGGCCGAGCGGGGCGGCAGCATCTCGGCCGAGCACGGCATCGGCACCGCCAAGAAGCGGTGGTTGTCACTCAACCGCACCGAGGCGGAACTGGTCGCAATGCGCGCCATCAAGCGCGCCCTCGATCCGAACGGGATCCTGAACCCCAACGCGGTGTTGCCGTGAGAGGTTGCGACACCGCTTCGCGCAGGACCGTCTTCTGGATCTTGCCGGTGCCTCCTTGGGGCAACGCATCGAGGAACACCACGGACTTCGGTGCCTTGAAGTGGGCGAGTCGCTCGCGGACCCATTCGATGATGTCCCGCTCGGTCGGGGGGTCGGCGACGCCTGCTTTCAACGCGACGAAGGCGCGGGGGACCTCACCCCATCGCTCGTCCGGCACGCCGACCACCGCGACCTCGGCGACGGCGGGATGCGCGGCGATCGCCTTCTCCACCTCTACCGATGCGATGTTCTCGCCGCCGGACACGATGATGTCCTTCTTCCGGTCGACGATCGTCAGGTAGCCGTCCGGATCCACCACGGCGAGATCGCCGGTGCGCAACCAACCGCCGCGCAGAGCTTCCGAGGTCTCGTCCTGGCGGTTCCAGTACCCGATCATCACGTGGTTGGACCGGGCTCCGATCTCGCCGACGGTCTTGCCGTCCCACGGCACCTCGTTGTCGTCGTCATCGAAGACCCGGACGTCGACGCCGACGATCGGCAGGCCGGTCGTCGTCCGCCGGTGAAGTGACTTCGGCTCGCCGGGCTTGTCGAGCGAGCGCGTCAAGGTCGGGCTCGACTCCGTCATCCCGTAGCCGCAGATGCACTCGCAACCGAGGCGCGTCTCGATCTCCTCGACCAGATCGGGCCCGGCCGGCGCGCCCCCGACCGAGACCTGACGCAACGACGACACGTCGCGCTCCGCCAACGACGGATGGTCGAGGATCGTGCGCGCCATCGTCGGCACGATGAACAGGCGGGTGACGCGTTCGGTCTCGATGAGACGGAGGACCTCTCCCGCGTCGAAACGGGGCAGCAACACGTGCACGCCCCCGAGCCCGGTCACGTAGTGCGGCGTTCCCCAACCGTTGACGTGGAACAGCGGGATCGTGTGGATCACGGTGTCGTCGCCGGCGAGCCCTCCGGTGAGCGCGTTGTGCACCGCGTGCAGGTACAGCCCTCGGTGCGAGAGGAGCGCACCTTTGGGCGACCCGGTCGAACCGGACGTGTAGAAGAGCTCGGCCGGCGCGTCCTCGTCGACGGTCGGCAGTGGGAACGGTTCGGACGGTTGCGCGGCGAGCAAGCGCTCGTACTCGTCACCGAGGACGATCTGTCGTACCCCGTGCTCGGGATCGGATTGGTCGGTGTGGCGAAACAACACGACCGCGCCGCTGTCATCGAGCACGAACCGCGTCTCCGCGGAAGCAAGCCGGATGTTCAGCGGCAGTAGCACGCCACCTGCGAGCAGCACGCCGTAGTACGCCTCGAGCAGCTCGTGGGTGTTGCCGCACAGCCACGCAACCCGATCGCCGGAGCGGACCCCGACGTCGCGCGCCAACAGCCACGCGAGCCGGTCGCAACGTGACGCGAAGTCGGCATAGGTGAAGCGCAATGGCCCGTCGACGACACCGACTCGCGTGGGAAACAGCCGGCGCGCTCGCTGCAGGAAGTCGAGCGGCGTGAGCGGGACGTTCACCCGTTCACTCGGTCACCCGGTGCCCGTCCACTCGGCTCGTCGTTCGAGCACGTCGCGAAGCAGCTTGGGGCGGTCGGTCATGATGCCGTCGACGCCGAGGTCGAGCAGCCGCGTCATCTCGTCGGCTTCGTCGATGGTCCACACGTGCACCTGCATGCCGCGACCGTGAGCGGTCTCGATCATCGCGGGCGTGACGATCTCGGTGTCGAGGTAGTGGGTCGGCACCTGAACGCAGGGCGACGGCAGCTCCGGAACGTCGTCGCCCTGCGCGGCGAGCCCGAGCTGCAGCGTGCCGATCGGTCCGAGCGACGTGCAGATGCCGGGTAGCAGGGCGCGCACGCGCTCGAGGCGTTCGTCGCTGAACGCGCCGACGCAAACGCGGTCGACGGCGTTGCACTTCTGCAAGATCACGGTGAGCGGCTCGACCGCGCCGTCGTGCTTCGGGTCGATGTTCACCCTGACGTCGGGCCACTCGCCGAGCAGCGCCTCGAGCGTCGGGATCGGTTCGCGTCCGTCGACCTTCGCCTCGCACACGATGGACCAGGGGAGCTCCTCGATGACGCCTTCGCGGTCGGTGACGCGATCGAGCACGTCGTCGTGGAAGGCGAGCAGTACGCCATCGGACGTGACGTGCACGTCGGTTTCGATGTAGCGGTAGCCGAGCCTGATCGCGTGCTCGAACGCCGGCATCGTGTTCTCCGGCACCTCGCTGGCGCCGCCGCGGTGCGCGAACGGGATCGGTCCGGGCCAGTCGAGAAAGGTGAAGTCACTCGCGCGAGGCACGCGCCGGACGTTATCCAGCAGCGGTCAACGGCGTGTTGTCCCATGCCGGCCGAAGCGGCATCCCGGAGCGTCCCTTCTCGGGCTTCACCGCGAGCATCTGGTGGATCTGCGTGTCGTTCGTCTCGAAGTTCACCGCGGAACCGGCCATGTAGAGCCGCCAGATACGGGCCCTGGCTTGCCCGACCAGCTCGACCGCTTCGTCCCAGTGCGCCTCGAGGCTGGCGACCCAGTGCCGCAGCGTCTTCGCGTAGTGCTCGCGCAACGACTCGACGTGCCGTACCTCGAAGCCGGCTTGCTGGACGATCGACACCACGCGTCCGATCTCGTGCAGCTCGCCGTCGGGGAAGACGTAACGCCGGATGAAGCCGGTGCGCGAGAGCTTCGCGTTGTTCTTGCCGTCGGGACTCGGTGGCCGGCTGATGCCATGGTTCAGCAGCCGACCGCCGGGAGGCAACAGGTCGTACAGACGACCGAAGTAATCGGCCAAGCGCGCCTCGCCGACGTGCTCGAACATGCCGATGGACGAGATCGCGTCGAACGGGCCGTCGTCGATCAAGCGGTAGTCCTGATTGCGGATCTGCACCCGATCGGCGAGACCGGCCTCTGCGACCCGCTTCGCCGCGAGCTCCACCTGCCTGGTGGACACCGTCACGCCGACCGCGCTGACGTCGTGCTTCTCGGCGGCGTGCATCACCATCCCGCCCCAGCCGCAGCCGACGTCGAGCAGCCGCAACCCGCTCCGCAGTTCGAGCTTGCGCGACACCAGCTCGTACTTGCTCGCTTGCGCGTCCTCGAGCGACATGTCGTCAGCGCCGAACACCGCGCACGAGTACGTCAACGACGGTCCGAGGAACAACCGGTAGAAGTCGTTCGACACGTCGTAGTGGTGCGAGATCGCCGCTCGATCGCGCGCCATCGAGTGAGCGCGACCGCGCAGGCGCGCTTCCTCGGGCGGCGCGGGCAGCGGGCGAAGGTTCTTGTAACCGACCTCGCGTGCGAGTTGCAGGAGCTGCGCCGGATGCAGCTTGACGTCGGGCAACTGATCGCGCAGTTCGAGACCGGCGAAGACGTCGCCCTCGAGATCGAGGTCGCCGGCGACGTATGCACGAGCGAGACCGAGCTCGCCGGGCGCCGTGATGATGCGACGGAGCGCGTCGGGCGAGCGGATGTAGATCGTCGCCGCGGCGTCGGGAGGACCGACCGAGCTGCCGTCGTAGGCTCGGAACGCGACCGGCAGGTCACGGCCGAGCACGGATTCGATGATCGAGGCGAGTGCCATGCCGGACACCTCCGCGGTCTCGCTGCTATGTCGTTGGTTCAAGCATGCCCGGTTCGGGGCAGGGGAGCTACATGACTCAACAAGTTGCGCAACAGAGGATCCCGCTCGCGGGTGAGCAGTACGGCTCTGACGCGTCCATCGAGGTCGTCAACCCCTATGACGGATCGAGCGTCGGGCGCGTGCCGAAGTGTTCGCCGGACGACGTCGATCGTGCCGTCCTTGCCGGTTCGCGGCGTATTGCAACGTGAACCGTTGCCACCATGGCGACGCGCCGAGATCCTGGATCACGCTGCGTCACTTCTCGCGGAACGGCGTGACGAGTTCGCTCGGACCATCGCCGTGGAAGCGGCCAAGCCCATCAGGACGGCTCGGGTCGAAGCCGAGCGCGCGGTCAGCACGTTCCAGTTCGCCGCCGCGGTGGCACGCAGCCTCACGGGCGAGATGGTGCCGATCGACGCGAGCCAAGTCGGCGAGGGCAAGCTCGGCTTCATACTGCGCGTGCCAGTGGGTGTGGTGGGCGCCATCAGCCCCTTCAACTTCCCGTTGAACCTCGTGGCACACAAACTTGCGCCTGCCATCGCCGCGGGTTGCCCGGTCGTGCTGAAGCCCGCCAGTCAGACACCGTTCTCGGGCATCGCGCTCGCCAACCTCCTGCTCGACGAGTGCGGCTTGCCGCCGAACTGGTTGAGTGTCGTCACCGGCAGCGGTGGTGACGTCGGCAACGCGCTCGTCGACCATCCGGACGTCGCGCTCATCACGTTCACGGGCTCGCCACCGGTCGGCTGGGGCATCCGTGAGCGGGCGCCGCGCAAACGAGTCGGGCTCGAGCTCGGCAACAACGCGCCGGTGATCATCGAGCCGAGCGCTGACTGGAAGACCGCGGCGTCCAAGATCAAGGTCGCCGGGTTCAGCCACGCCGGCCAGTCGTGCATCTCGACGCAACGGATCTACGTGCGGCGGTCCATCCATGATGATTTCGTCAACGCGCTCACAGACCAGGTTGCAACACTTGTCGTCGGTGACCCACTCGACGAGACGTCCGACGTGTCCGCGTTGATCTCGCCGGACGACACGGAACGAGTGAGCAGTTGGATCGAAGAGGCCGTCGCCGGCGGCGCGCACGTCGAGGTGGGCGGCAAGGTGCACGGCCGGCTGCTCGAGCCGACCGTCCTCACCGGTGTGTTGCCTGACATGAAGGTGTGCGCCGAGGAGGTGTTCGGTCCGGTTGTCGGCGTTGCGGCGTACGACGATCTCGGCGAAGCGCTCGACCTCGCGAACGACACCCGCTACGGGTTGCAGGCGGCGATCTTCACGAACGAGCTCGACGTCGCGCTGCGAGCGGCGCGCACGCTCGACTTCGGCGGTGTGCTCGTGAACGAGGTGCCGACGTGGCGCACCGATCAGATGCCTTATGGCGGCGTCCGCGACAGCGGCAACACGCGCGAGGGTCCGGCGTTCGCGGTGCGGGAGATGACCGAGGAGCGCCTCATCGTGATCCAGGCCTGACGTTGATCGACCCGAATGATCCGCCGCGCTGGTGGACCGTGGAGGAGGCGAATGCCGCGCTGTCGCGGGTCACGGAGGTCGTCGAGCGGGCGCGCGACGCCGCGCAGGACGTCCTGCGCCGGACGTCGACCGTCGAGGGCCGCGCCCGTGGCAACGGCCACGCGCCGCCGGGCGACGAAGCCATGCTGTTCCACGCGGCCGTCGCCGAGCTCGAGGCGGACGGCATCGTGTTGCGCGACGTGCGCGAGGGACTGGTGGACTTCCCGGCCCGAGCGGACAGCGGTCGCGGCTATTGGCTGTGCTGGCTGGTGGGTGAGCCCGAGGTGGCGTGGTGGCACTGGCCCGAGGACGGTTTCGCCGGCCGCACACGTCTGTCGACACCCCCGGCTTGAGTCCTGACTACGGTCGTCGATCTTGTACGTCGTGCTCCACCCTTCCGAACTCCGGGCCACTTGCGGTGCTACAGCGCCGCAAGTGCACCAACATGCGGACGGCGAGCGGTGATGGCGGTGGATCCGACGGCGCGGTTCGTCACGCTGGTGCAGGGGCCGGAGCCGGCGATCCCGCTCGACCACGTGGTGTTGCTGGTCGCGGCGCACGCGTATCCCGCGCTCGACGTCGGGTGGTCGATCGACCGGCTCGACGAGCTGGCGGCGCGCTGCGACGACCACTCGTTCGTGGGCGTCATCCACCACGTCGTCACCGACGAGAAGTTCACGGGCAACCGCGACGACTACTACGACCCCCGCAACTCGTTCCTGAACGAGGTGATCGAACGGCGGCTCGGTATCCCGATCACGCTCGGCATCGTCGCCATCGAGATCGGGCGACGCATCGGTGTCCCGATCGTCGGCATTGGTATGCCCGGTCACTTCCTCGTGCGCGACGCCATCGCGCGCGAGCGCTACGCCGATGTGTTCGGCGGCCGTTTGCTCGACGGCGACGGCTGTCGTGATCTGTTCGTGTCGGCGCAAGGCTCGACGTCGTTCGACGACAGCGTGCTCGCGCCGGTGGGTACGCGAGCGATCGTTGCCCGCCTGCTCGCCAACCTGAAGGGCATCTACCTCGGCCGCCGAGACCGTCGCAGCCTCGCGTGGGTCCTCAAGCTGCGCGCCGAGGTTCCGGGCGTGCCGCTGGACGAGCGGCGCGAGCTCGCGTCCGCGCTCGCGGCGGACGGGCGGTTCCTCGACGCGGCCGCCGAACTCGACCGGCTCGCCGAGCTGGCCGAAGACGCGGGCAACGGCGAGCTGGTGGAAGACTCCACCCGTGGGGCGACCCGCCTCCGAGCAAGACTGAACTGATGGCCTTCGCCTTCCTGGTCCTCTTCGCCTGCGGATTCGCCGCCCTCCTGGCGGTGGCGCGCCACCAGCGGGAGGACCGGCGCACACGGGCAGCCACGGTGTCGTTCGTGGCCGACGGGTGGGGCGTGCGCCGCAGCCTCGCCGATGGCCGCTACGAGGAGGTCGGCTGGGACGAGCTGCAGGAGGTCCGCGTGACCACGCTGCCGAAGGGTCCCTGGGACGAGCGGATCCGGTTCATCCTCGACGGCGGCGGCGAGCGGGGCTGCATCGTGGCCGCGAACACCGCCGACGAGGGCGGGCTCGTCCAGAGGCTCGCCGCCCTTCCCGGGTTCGACCACCGCCAGCTCGCTGACATCCTCGACCGGCCGAAGACCGGCACGGTCGTGCTGTGGCGGCGAATGAGGCCGGCGACCGCTTCCTCTTGACCGGCGGGTCAAGTTACGCTCGGCGGATGAGCATCACCGAGGCCGAGATCATCGAGCGCACGGAGAAGCTGCTGATCGATCATCCTCCGGTCGAGACGCCGTCGGTCGACTTCCTCGGCGCCCAATTCGACGCCGGGCTCGCATGGATCCACTTCCCCGAGGGCGATGGCGGGCTCGGTGGCAGCCCGAAGCTGCAGCGACCCATCAACGACATCCTCTCGACGGCCGGCGCGCCGTTCTCCTACGGACGTAATCCCATCGGCTACGGCATGGGCGCACCGACGGTCGTCACGCACGGCAGCGACGCGCAGCGCAAGCGCTACCTGCGCCCGCTGTTCACTGGTGAAGAGGTGTGGTGCCAGTTGTTCAGCGAGCCGGGCGCGGGCTCTGATGTGGCGAGCCTCGCGGCGAAGGCCCAGCGCGACGGCGACGAGTGGATCGTCAACGGACAGAAGGTGTGGACGACGCTCGCGCACCTCGCCCGTTGGGGGATGTTGATCGCGCGCACCGATCCGGAGGCGCCGAAGCACAAGGGCATGACCTACTTCGTCGTCGACATGCACGCGCCGGGCGTCGAGGTGAAGCCGCTGTACCAGATCACCGGTGAGGCTGAGTTCAACGAGGTCTTCTTCACCGACGTACGTATCCCTGACAGCGAGCGGTTGAGCGATGTCGGCGAGGGATGGCGCGTGTCGCTCACGACGCTGATGAACGAGCGCGTCGCCATCGGTGGCCAGATCCCGCCACGAGGCGGCGGGTTCATCGGGGAGGCGGTCAAGGTCTGGAACGACAAGGGTCACGACGATCCCGCACTGCGCGACCAGTTGATGCGGTTGTGGGTGCGCGCCGAGGTGCTGCGCCTCACGAACATCCGCGCGCAGCAACTGCGCGCCGTCGGGAACCCGGGCCCGGAAGGATCGATCAGCAAAGCCGCATCGGCGGACCTGAACAAGGACATCTCCGCGTTCACCATGAACCTGCTCGGCGCGGACGGGCTGTTGAAGCCGGGCGGCTACCCGATGGACCGTCCCAAGCACGCCATGTTGTGGGCGAACCCGCAGCAGGCGTTCCTTCGGGCGCGCGCCAACTCCATCGAGGGCGGTACCACCGAGATCATGAAGAACATCCTCGGCGAGCGCGTCCTCGGCCTCCCCGGCGACGTCCGCGTCGACAAGGAGCTCCCCTGGTCCAAGGTTCCCCGCTCCTGAGGGAATGTTGGATGGAAACGGGCGCTATCGCGCCCGTTTCTCCCCGGAGTTCGCGCCTGGGAGCAGCGACCGGACGTGGCCGTGCTCGTTGATGGAGCGCAGTTGCCGCTGGCCGGTGCGGGCGGCCATCACCCGTGAGATGCCGGCGTAGGCCGGTTCGAAGAACATCGGTCCGGCCGGTCCGCTCACCCCGAGCACCTGCGCGAGGTACGCGTTGATCACGCCGCCGTGGCACACCACCGCGACCGTGCGCCCCGGGTTGGCGCCGATGACCCGTTCCATCGCCTCGACGACCACCGCCTGGAACGTCGCCGGATCGACCTCGCCCTCGGATCCCCAGCGGCCGGCGATGAGGTCGTCCCAGCGCTCGTCCTTCTCCGCCTTCAGTTCCTCGTAGGGGATGTAGAAGCGCGAGTGACGATCGAACTCCGCGAGCTCGTTGTCGACGACGACCTCGAGCCCGGTGCAGGCGGCGACATGTTCGGCGGTCTGCAACGCGCGTCGCAGGGGACTCGCGATCAGAGCGTCGATGTGTTCGCCGGCGAGGAACTGCGCGAGCGCGACGGCCTGTGCATGCCCCAATTCGTTGAGCTCGGGATCGGCAGCCGTTCCTTCGGCCGCCTCGACGCGATGCGGAAGCGCGTGGCGGACGAGGAGCAGTTCCATCGGAGCTGGAAGGTAGTGCCGTAGGGTCCGGCCGATGGAAGTGCTGTCGAGTCGGGTGCTCTTGTCCCCGCTGGACTTCGACGCCTCACGGCGTTGGTACACCGACGTCCTCGGCCTCCGCGTCTTCCGGGAATTCGGCGCGGACGGGCAGGTGACCGGCGTGGTGTTGTTCCTCGGCGGTGGTTTCCTCGAGCTCAACTGCGCCGGGCCGCCACACGGCAAGGACCCGATGCCGATGACGCTGTGGATGCAGGTGCCCGAGGTCGACGTTCAGCACGAGCGCCTCGTCGCGACCGGCGAGGTGACGGTGCTTGCGGCGCCCGCGACGATGCCGTGGGGACTCCGCGAGATGTGGATCGAGGACCCAGACGGCGTGCGCATCGTGCTCGTCGAGGTGCCCGAGATGCATCCGCTGCGACGACGCCTCGACTTCACCGGCTCCCCGAGCGACCAGCCGCCTGCTCGGTAGCCTCCAAGTGATGGCGGCGGATGACGTGAACACTGCGTTCGTGCTCGGTGGCGGCGGCAACCTCGGCTCGGTCCAGGTCGGCATGTTGCGCGCGTTGGTCGAGCACGAGGTCGTGCCGGATGTCGTTCTCGGCTGCTCGGTTGGCGCCCTCAACGGTGCCGCGCTGTGCGAGGATCCGACCCTCGAGGGCGTCGAACGCCTGACCGAGGTGTGGCGCACGCTGCACGGCAAGGAGGTGCTTCCGACCGGTTGGCTCTCCACTGCGGTCCAGTTGGCGCGCAAGGGAGACGCGCTGCACAGCCTTCAGCCGTTGCGCGACGTCGTCGACTCGTTCCTGAGCGCGCAACGATTCGATCAATTGCAGATTCGCTTCGAATGCGTCGTCACAGACATCGAGCGCGCCGCCGAGGTGTGGCTGTCGCATGGTTCGCTTGTCGATGCGATCCTCGCGTCGTCGGCCATCCCGTCCGTGTACCCCTCGGTCGAGATCGACGGCGTGCAGTACCGCGACGGCGCGATCGTCAACGATGTGCCGATCGCCCGCGTGGTCGAGCTCGGTGCCACCACGATCTACGTCCTGCACGTCGGCAACCTCGAACGCCAGCGCGCCGAGCCCAAGCGTCCTCTGGATGTGGCCGTCGACGCGTACTGGATGGCACGACGGCACCGCTTCACGCGCGACCTGCACTCGCTGCCTCCACACGTCGAGGCGATCCTGCTGCCGACAGGTGCGCCGCCGAAGCTGCCGTTCAACGACTTCTCCCGCAGCGACGAGCTCATGGCCAACTCGTACCGCGCCAGCACCGAGGCGTTGGACGAGCGTTTGGCGCGACGGCGGTAGGTTGTCGTCGATGTCAGAACCGCGACCGGTCGGGTTCTCGGGAAGCGGACCGCCGGAGACCGTGCTCGACTCGGAAGAGCCCGCCGCGCTCACCGCGCTCGCGGACGCGCTGTCGCGGGATCCGTCCGATCGCCGTGATGCCGTTTCGGCTGTCGTCGCCCGCTGGCCACGGTTCCTCGACGGCTGGGCGCGCCTCGGCCAATATGCGCGTGACGACGTCGAGGGGTACGCCGCTTTCCGGGTCGGTTACCACCGCGGCCTCGACCGCCTCCGCCAGAACGGCTGGCGCGGCTCGGGGTACGTGCGTTGGATGCATCCCGAGAACCGAGGCTTCCTGCGCTCGCTCGACGGCCTCCATCGCATGGCCGCGGCGATCGGCGAACGTGACGAAGCCGAACGTTGCCTGCTGTTCCTGCAACAACTCGACCCTGGCTGGCCGCCTCGGATCTCGACTGACCGAGCAGGTACCACAAGACGACGTCAGAGCGGCGTGACGTAGGCGCCGGAGATGCCGCCGTCCACGAGGAAGGTCGACGCGGTGACGAACGACGCGTCATCGCTCGCGAGAAACGCGGCCGCGGCGGCGATCTCGGATGCCTCGGCGAACCGTCCCATGGGGATGTGAACGAGCCGGCGCGCCGCCCGCTCGGGATCCTTGGCGAACAGCTCTTGCAACATTGGCGTGTTGACCGGTCCGGGACACAACGCGTTGATGCGGATGTTCTCTCGGGCGAACTGAACGCCGAGCTCGCGCGACATCGAGAGGACTCCTCCTTTCGACGCGGTGTACGACACCTGCGACGTCGCCGCACCCATGACCGCGACGAACGATGCCGTGTTGATGATCGACCCACCGCCGCGCGCTTGCATACGCGGGATCGCGTGCCGGCAGCACAAGTAGACCGAGGTGAGGTTGACCTCCTGCACCCGTCGCCACACGTCGATGGGTGTGTCGAGGATCGAGTCGTCGTCGGTGGGAGAGATGCCGGCATTGTGAAACGACACGTCGAGGCCACCGAACTCGCCGACGGCGGCGGCGAACATCGCCTCGACCGAGTCCTCGGACGTGACGTCGACGCGGACGAACAGTCCGCCGACTTCTTCAGCCGCGGCGCGACCGGAGTTCTCGTCGATGTCCGCGCACACGACCTGTGCGCCGTCAGCGGCGAACCGCCGGATGGTGGCGAGACCGATGCCGCTGCCGGCACCGGTGACGACCGCGACCTTGCCGTCGAGCCGCTCGCTCACAGGCGCTCGAATCCCCGGTAGCGCTCCCAGTCGGTGACCGCGGCATCGAACGCGGCCAGCTCGACCTCGGCCATCGTCGCGTAGTGGTCGACGACATCCTCACCGAACGCGTCTCTGGCGATCGAGCTGCACTGCCACAGGTCGAGCGCGCGGCGAAGCGTCGTCGGAACTCGTGCACCCTCCTCCGCGTACGCATTCGACGTGCACGGCGGCTCGAGTCGCAGCGCTTCGTCGACACCGTGCAGTCCCGCGGCAATCAGTGCGGCGACCGCGAGATACGGGTTGACGTCGGCGCCGGGCACGCGGTGCTCCATGCGCAGCGACGGGCCGTGCCCGACGACCCGCAGCGCGCAGGTGCGGTTGTCAGGGCCCCAGCGCATGGCGGTGGGTGCGAACGTGTTCGGCTGGTACCGCTTGTACGAGTTGACGTTCGGCGCGAGCAACAGGCACAGCTCGCGCGTCGCCGCGAGCTGGCCCGCGAGGAAGTGCGTCATCACCTTCGACATACCGCTGCCGCGATTGTCGTCGCCGTCGCCCGCCATCACCGGCGATCCCGTCTCGTCGCGCAGGCTCAGGTGGATGTGGCACGAGCTGCCCTCGAGCTCGTTGACCTTGGCCATGAAGGTGATCGCCATGCCCTCCTGCGCGGCGATCTCCTTGGCCCCGGTCTTGTACAGAACGTGGTTGTCACAGGTCACGAGCGCTTCGTCGTAACGGAACGTGATCTCGTGCTGGCCGAGGTTGCACTCACCCTTCGCAGACTCCACGATCATGGCGGCGCCGTCCATCGAGTTGCGGATGCGGCGGAGCAGCGGTTCGATGCGCGCCGTCGCGAGAAGCGAGTAGTCCGCGTTGTACTGGTTGGCGGGACGAAGGCTGCGATAGCCGTCGGCCCACGCGTCCTCGTAGGTCTCCGCGAACACGACGAACTCGAGCTCTGTGCCGACCATGGCTGTCCACCCGCGCTCGGCGAGCCGTTCGAGCTGGCGGCGCAGAACTTGGCGCGGCGACGGACGTACCGGCCGGCCGTCGTCCCATCCGACGTCCGCGAGCACGAGCGCGGTGCCGTCGTGCCAAGGGATGCGGCGCAGGGTGCTGAGGTCAGGCTCGAGCGCGAAGTCGCCGTACCCGCGCTCCCACGACGCCAGGTCGTAGCCCTCGACCGGTGTCATGTCCACGTCGACCGCGAGCAGGTAGTTGCACGCTTCGGTGCCGTGCGCGAGGACCTCGTCCAGGAAGTAGCGCGCGTGCAAGCGCTTGCCCTGCAAACGCCCCTGCATGTCGGTGCACGCGATGAGGACCGTGTCGATGGCGCCGCGCTCGACGTCAGCGCGTAGTTCGTCGACGGTCAGAAGCCCGCGCCGCTCCACCGCCGAACCGTACCCCATACGCGATTTTGCCCCGCCGGCGCACACCTCATCGTGTACGCCGGCGGGGAAATCAACGGGGAACCGATGTCAGCGTTCGCTGCTATGCAGGCGGGCGTCCTCGTCGTCATCGATGGCCTGACGGTCACGCAGATCGACATCCCGGTCGCTCATTTCACTGTCGCTCATGTCGCGGTCCTGGTGATCGCGCTCCGCGGAGTCGCCGGTGGCGACGCGTCCGCGATCGCCGTGGTTCGCGGTCGCCATTGCCGCGACCTCGCGGCGCCGTTCGTCGGCGAGGCGATCACGCTCGGCCAGCTCGGCACGACGCTCACGACGATGAACTCGAGCACGGCGCAGGCCGAACAGCATCAGCCACATGCCGAAAGCTCCGACGAGTGCGGTCACCACGCCGACCAGGAACACGGCCGCGGGACTCGAGGTCCACACGTGGCTGAACGCCTCGAGGTCGACTGACGTGTCGTTCCTCGTCGCGATGTCGACGCCGACCACGACTGCGGCAGCCAGCAGTAGAAGTCCGATGATCCACATACGAGTTTCCTCCGGGGTGTACCGCTCGCTGCCCTTGGTGGTACCCCTCACCAGGGCTCCCTAGCCCTGCGATGCAGTCCTGCCGCACGGCGCTAGCTACTCTCGGACCATGGACGTGGCGCTGTACATCCTGCTATGGCTCCTCTTTCTCGCCACGGTCGCGCTCAGCATCTATGGCATGTACCGAGCCTTCAAGACGCGCGACACCGCCTGGGGCATCGGCATCCTCGTCGCGACCCTCTTGCTCGGCTTCGGCTGGGTCGTCGCGCTCGTGTACATCTTCGCCGTCGACCGCCGGCGAACGATCACGTCGTGACGATCACGCGCTCGCGCTGAGCACGGCGCGCGCGAGCTCGACGCGCGTCGACACTTCGAGCTTGCGATGAGCGCGCTACTTCGGCGGGCGCTCGGAGGTCGTTGACTCCGCCTGAGCGGCCGCGGCTTCACGTTCGAGCGCTGCCCTGTATCCCGCCTTCAGTCGCGCCTGTGAGCCCTCGGGATCGCGCCAGTTGCGGTAGCGCGCGAGCGGGAAGCGGTAGAACCGCATCCACACCGTGATCGCACGTGTGCGGGTCCGCTCTTGGCGCGACAGCGGTTGCTCGTGGATGTGTTCGGGGCGTACACATCGCTCGAGTGCAGCGCGCACGTCGTCGACAGTGGCGTCGCCGAGCACCGGCGACAACTGTCCATGCGTGTACGCCGCGTCCGACGCATAGCGCGGGAACTCGAGGACTGTGTACGCGATGCCGAAGTCGTCGAGCGCGCTGATGATCTCGTTGCGCATGCGCTCGAGGACTTCCTGCTGCTCGGTTGCGAGCAACGTGCCGGTCAGCGCACCGCGTCGGAACGGCTGTCGTCCGTAGTTCGCGGCGCGGATGCGACTGGCCAGCGCGACGTCGAGGCGGCGAGTCGGGATGATCACGTGTGCGATCTCGACGTCGCCCCGCTCGAGCAGCTCGCGCATCCGGAAACCGAGCGTCAGGTCCTTCACCACAGTCGGCGCGTCGGGGGCGTCGACCGGACATTCCAAGCCGGCACGAACGGTCGGCATGTACGGCACGACCTTGTCGGTCCCGACACCGGTGTCGAGGCCCAGCTCCGTGAGCAGCTGGACGAGCAACGTCGTACCGGAGCGGCCGACGCCGGTGATGACGATCTTCGGCTCCGCCACGCCACGCAGGGTAACAACGACGCCGCATCGCACTCACAGTGGGGGCGACGACACTTTTGGACGCAGCTGGGCCAAACTTCGCTTCGCGTCGGACTGGGCTGGGCCACTCCGAGCGAGCTCCTGGCGCAACCAGGGGTAGAAACCGTCCCCCCTCGCTGGCCAATGCCTCGTGCCGGTCCGGGGTGGCGGCGTCGCCAGCTCCCTCGTATCCGGAGGCCCAGTCCGGTCCCAACCCCCGCCTGGACCTCCGGCTGAGGGTGCTGGACGAAGGTGAGCGCTGGTCGATCCCGTTCGTCCCACCCAGGTCTTGCGCTCGTCCCTCATCAGCGCGAACCTACAACCAGATGGTTGTAGATCATGCGCCCAACCCCGATGTCGACCGCATCTTTCACGCTCTTGCCGACGGCACGCGACGCGACATCGTCGCCCTGGCCATCGGGGGCGGGTTCAGCGTCTCGGCGTTGGCGAAGCGCTACCCGATGAGCTTCGCCGCCGTGCAGAAGCACGTCGCCGTGCTCGAGGGGGCCGGGCTCGTCACCAAGGAGCGGCGGGGGCGCGAGCAGCTCGTGCGCACCGACGTCGACACCGTCCATCGTGCCCGAATGCTCCTGGACGGCATCGAGGAGCTGTGGCGAGCGCGGGTGGACCGGATCGACGACCTTCTCGAAGCCGACAAGCGAACCACTGGAGGCAATTGATGAGCGTGACCAGCGTCGAAAAGGATCCGGAGGCTCTGACCATGACGGTCACGGCGGACCTCGATGCCACTGTCGAACGGGCGTGGCAGCTTTGGGCCGACCCCCGGCAGTTCGAGCGGTGGTGGGGCCCCCCGGGCTACCCGGCGACCGTGGTCGACCACGACCTACGGACCGGCGGGCGGGTCACCTTCTTCATGACCGGGACCGAGGGCGAGCGCCACGACAGCGCGTGGGAGGTCATCGACGCCGATCCGCCCCGCCACCTCGAGCTGCGGGACGCCGACGTCGACGACAACGGTCGCCCGAACGACGGGAACGCGATGACGGCCATGGTCATCACCATCGACGAGCGAGATGGCGGGGGCGCAGTGATGAAGGTCCGTACCCACTTCGACTCGCAGGCGGGCATGGAGCAGGTGCTCGCCATGGGGATCGAAGAGGGCATGCGCATGGTCCTTTCGCAGATGGACGCGCTCCTCGCGGAAGTGCCTTCGAAGGGCTGAGCTCGACACCCGAAGTCACGGGTCAAACGAAAACGCCAGAGGCGGCACTCCATACCCTTGGACGGAGTGCCGCCTCCGCATCATCGAAGAAGGGGCATGTACGTTCCAGCTGATGAGCGACGCCGGACAACAGGTCAACATCCAGATCCAGCCCGAGACCATCGGGGGTGTGTTCAGTGACTCGGCGCTCATCTGGCACAACGAGCACGGGTTCACGTTGGACTTCACGGTCCAGCCCGCACCCGATGGTCCCGACCGGCTGATCGTCGCGCGGGTTCGGGTTCCACCCTCGGTGATCTTCCAGATCGCTCGAGCGATCGCGCAGAACGTCGACTTGTATGAACAGCGGTACGGAAAGATCACCGCCGGCGGCCCTGAGCCTCTCTCCGAAGGGCAGTGAGTTGACGGGCCGACGACGCCGTCCCTCAGTTCCAGGGCGCAGCTGCTCGCTGTCGTCGCAACATCTCGGCGAGTAGCTCGTCGTACTCGGCCCGTAGTTCTTCGTCGTCGGTCGGGTGGCGCACGTCTCTATCTCGGTCGTCGCGCATGCGCGTGTTCTACCCGGCACCGCCGATCTTGAAAGGCGCAGCCGAGGATTTCGAGGCGTTCGCGCGGAGCATGTGCTGATCGGCTGACGACCGCGCTCGTAGGCTGTCGACATGGGCGAGAAGTCGAAGCCAAAGAGCCAGGGTAAGAAGCCGGGGCGAAGCCTCAAGGAGAAGCGCGTCGCGAAGCACGAGAAAGAAGAGGCCAAGAAGCAGTCCCACAAGGGATGGGACGCCAAGTAGACGGTGTCGAACCGGCGCAAGATGTGCTGCTCTGTGCCGCCGACAGCAGGGGGGTTCACCTGCTTCGCTCGACGCTTCGAGCACCTTCGCGGTAAGCCCCCACGAGGGCCATGTGGGGGGTGAGCGGGCTCGTGGGGGCTTACCGATGCCATCCAACACCGCAGGGAGCACATAGGTCGCGCGGGTCGGGTAAACGCTCGGCAAACTCGGCGGTTGGCACGTTGCTGAAAAACGATGGTGTCCGCCTCGCCGGCCAGCCGAGCCGAGGATGTGGATGTGGATGGGTCGTAGCCTCCGACAATGGCCGCACCTGGAGGTACAGGACCGATCGGGCCGTTCCCCGAGGGGACGGAGAGCGACGAGCAGCGGGACGAGTACGACAAGCTGCGGCGCCGACTGCTCTGGACGTTCCCGTCCGGCCTCTACATCATCGGCTCTCGCGATGGCGACCGTCGCAACGGCATGACGTTGAACTGGTGCACGCAGGTGAGCTTCGAGCCGAAGTTGATGGGCATCTCGGTCGAGAAGACCGCGCTCACGCACCAGCTCATCAGCGCGAGCGAGGTGTACACGATCAACACCGTCGACCGTGAGGATCGAGCGATCGTCCGCAAGTTCACCAAGCCGGTCGAGGTCGACGACGCGGCCAAGACGTTGAACGACTTCTCGTTCCACGACGGGCCGGCCACCGGCGCGCCGGTGCTCGACCAAGCGGTCGCGTACGTCGAGTGCGCCGTGCGTCAGCAGGTCGACTGCGGCGGCCACACGTTGTTCATCGGCGAGGTCGTCAACGCCGGCTTCCAGAAGGCGGAGGACACTCCGGTGCTCCGCATGGAAGACACCCGCATGTCGTATGGAGGTTGACGAGTCGGGGGAGAGGCGCGCGGGCCTGCCTCCTGACAACCACGTGCACACGGAATGGTCGTGGGACGCAGTGGCGGGGTCCATGGACGCCTCGTGTGAGCGCGCCCTCGAGTTGGGTCTTCCTTCGATCGCCTTCACCGAGCACGTGGATCGCACCCGCTGGGTGATGCCTTCCGCAGCGGCCGAGCGCGCCGCGAAGGAAGACCGGCTAGGCGGCGACGGCAGGTTCGATCCGCCGCCGTTCGACGTGGACGGTTACCTCGCGTGCATCGACCGATGCCGGAGCCGGTATCGGGACCTGCAGGATTCTCGTCGGGTGTCGAGCTGGGCGAGCCGCACTGGTTCGAGTCGCAGACCGAAGACCTGCTCTCGTCCGGACAGTTCGATCGACTGCTCGGATCGCTGCACTCGCTGGCACTGGATGGCGACCCGTGGGTCATCGACCTCGTCTACAGCCCCGAGACGCCACAACGTCTCGACGCCCATGCGGTCGTGCGTTCGTACCTCGAAGAGGCGGAGCGGATGATCCATGCCTGCGGCGCGTTCGCCGTGCTCGCCCACATCGATTACCCGATCCGCCAGTGGCCCGCTGGTCAGCCCGCGTTCGATCCCTTCGACTTCGAAGAGGAATTCCGATCGGTGCTGCGGGCGCTCGCAGGATCCGGGCGCGCGCTCGAGGTCAACACCGTTGTCCCGCTTCGACCCGAGATCGTGCGGTGGTGGTACGAGGTCGGGGGCGATGCGGTGTCGTTCGGCAGCGATGCGCATGCGCCGGATGTCGTCGCGCGCGGTTTCGCCGACGCAGCGGAGATGGTCGAAGCGCAAGGTTTCCGACCCGGGCGCGACGCTCACGACTTCTGGCGCCGTCACTCCCAGTAGTGCTCCATCAGTTCGCGCGCCCACGCGGGCTCGCGCACGGCGCCGCGCGGCGCGAACTCCTCCATGTACGGCTTCAGGTCGAGCACCGGCGTGCCGTCGATGGCGTCGAGACCGCGCACGTGGATCTCGAGCCCGTCGACGCCCACCAGATCGCACGTCGTGACGCCGATCCGGTTCGGACGTGCCTTTGCGCGCTGGGCAAGGATCCCGACCTTCGGCCAGTCGGTGCGACCCCGTGGATGCCGCGCGCCGAGGTTCACTTCGGCATCGTCGACGAGATGGAAGACGTACACCACGTCGACGTGCGAGAACGCATCGAGCCCCGCGATGACATCGCTCGTGAAGCGATCGCCGTCGAGGACGATCGTCGCCTCGCTGCCGGCCCAATTGTCGTCGACCGCCTCTGACCGGCCGCCGCGCACGAATCCCACCGGCACCATCTCGATCCCGTCCACCGGCGAACACCTCCTCGTCCCGAACCTCGGGTGGAGACCGGTGCTATAGCACCCGTTTCACCCCGGAGTCGGCGGGAGATGTGTCAGAGTCGCGCGATGGGAGGGACTCGCGCCGTCCAGTCACTCGACGCGACGGCGACGCCGGACGATGTCGTGGCGGTCCTTGCGGAGGACGGTTGCGTCGTCGTCGAGCGGGTGGCGTCGCCCGAAACGATGGACGCGATCCATGCGGAGCTGTCGCCACATCTCGACGCGACACCGGCGGGTCCGGACGAGTTCAGCGGCTTCAACACCCGCCGGACCGGCAGCCTCATCGCCCGGTCACCGAGCTTTCACCCCGTCGCGGCGCACCCGTTGGTGCTCGGCACGCTCGACAAGGTGCTCGGCGAGCACGCGACCAACTACCAGCTCCATCTCACCCAAGTCATCGACATCGGTCCCGGCGAACCGGCACAGCTCGTGCACCGAGATCAATGGGCGTTCGATTTCTTCCCGTTCCCGAACGGCTACGAGGTCGAGTGCCACACGATGTGGGCGATGTCCGACTTCACCGACGAGAACGGCGCCACCCGCGTCATCCCCGGCAGCCACACGTGGGCCGACAAGCTGCGCCCCGACCACACTGAAACCGTGCCCGCGGCGATGCCGAAGGGCTCGGTGTTCATCTACATCGGGTCCGTGTACCACGGCGGCGGTGCCAACCGCTCGAGCGAGCACCGGCTCGGCATCAACGTCGGCTACACGCTCGCGTGGCTCCGCCAGGAGGAGAACCAGTACCTCGCCTGCCCACCCGATGTGGCCCGCGAGCTCCCGATCGAGTTGGCGAAGCTCGTCGGCTACACCCGCGGCGCGTACGCGCTCGGCTACTTCGGCGACCTGCAGGATCCGCTCGAAGCCGTGCACGGCGCCGATGCGGGCAAGGCGGGCTTCGGCACGCTCCGCTGACGGTCAGTCAGGCTGTGATGACCATCTGGTCGGGAGCAGTTCTCACCGGTGGCGCCAGCCGGAGGATGGGCAGGGACAAAGCGACGCTCGAGATCGGCGGTCGCGCCATGTCCGCTCGGGTCGCCCACGCCCTCGAGCAGGCCGGCGCCGCGGAGGTCCTCTTCGTGGGCGGCGGACCCTCCGACCGAAGCCGACGCGCCATCCCGGACGACCATCCCGGCGAAGGCCCACTCGGCGGGCTCGTCACCGCCCTCCGCGCCGCAGCGAACGAACTCGTGGTGGTGCTCGCCTGCGACCTGATCGAACCCTCGCCGACGGCCATCCGGCGCCTCGTGGACGAGGCAGAGGTCGAGGTCGGTGTCGACCAGCGTGCCGCAACGATCCCCGTCGTTGCCCGAGCGCCGCAGTGGCTCCACGGCGCCTGGCTGCGTGGCATCTGCCTCGGGCCACTGACCGAGGCGTTCGCCGAGGGGGAGCGGTCGGTCCACCGCGCCGCGACCTGCCTGGACATCCGCTTCTTCGACGACTCCGGGGCGGGATTCACCGATGCGGATGCACCAGAGGACCTACCCGACGACCGGTAACGTTTGCGCGTGGCTGTGCCCGAGATCGATGTCGAGCAGCTCGCGGAACTACGCGAACAGGGCATCGTGCTCATCGACGTCCGCAATCCGGACGAATTCGAGAACTTCCGGGTGCCCGGAGCCCGGCTGATCCCCCTGGTGGACGTCCCCGAGCGGATCGAGGAGATCCCCGAAGACGAGACGGTCTACGTGATCTGCCTCAGCGGCAGCCGCAGTGCTCGGGCGGTCGAGTACCTCAACCGGCAGGGTCACGACACGGTGAATGTTCGGGGCGGTAGCCGCGCCTGGGTCGAAGCGGGTCACCCGGTCGAATCCGGGCCCGGGTGAGCTACTGGTGGATCGACACGGCGGACGAGCTCGAGCGGCTCGTCGAGGCTCTGGCTGACGCGCCCGAGATCGCGCTCGACACCGAGTTCCATCGCGAGCGCACGTACTACCCGCAGCTCGCGCTGCTGCAACTCGGATGGGGAACCGATCGCATCGCGCTCGTCGACGCGGTCGCCGTCGATCTCATGCCGCTGCGTGCCGTCATCACCGGATCAGCGACGATCGTGATGCACGCCGCGGCACAGGATCTCGAAGTGCTGCTCCGCGCCTGCGGTGAGCTGCCCACCCACCTCTACGACACGCAGATCGCCGCTGGGTTCGCGGGGTACAACAACCCGTCGCTGGTGACGCTGGTCGAAGGTGTGTTGTCGGTGCGCCTGCCGAAGGGCGACCGGCTCGCGGATTGGCTGCGACGGCCGCTCAGCGATGACCAGTGCGACTACGCCGCATCCGACGTCGCCCATCTCCTTGCGCTCAGGCAGTGGCTGTGCGAACGACTACGTCGCGACGGGCGCGAGACATGGGCGGAAGACGAGTGCGTCGAGCTGCTGCGCCGCGCCGCGGTGGCCCGCGATCCCGACGAGGCCTGGTGGAAGATCAAAGAGGCGCGGCAGCTGCGAGGTCGCGCCATCGGCGTGGCCCAATCCGTCGCGGCATGGCGCGAACGACGCGCCGCCGAAGTCGATCAACCGGTGCGCTTCGTGCTGCCCGACCTCGCGCTCGTCGGCATCGCGCAACGGCCTCCCGCCGACCTCGAGGCGCTCCGCCGGGTGCGCGGCCTCGACGAGCGCCACCTGCGCGGGAGCACCGCGTCCGAGCTGCTTGCCGCGGTTGCCGAGGGCATCGAGGTGCCTCGCCACCGACTGCGCCTGCCCGCCTCGGGCGACGTCGATCGTGACCTGCGGCCGGCCGTCGCGCTCATCAGCGCCTGGGTCGGGCAGCTCGGGCGTCAGCTGCACATCGACCCGACCATGCTGGCGACACGCGCCGACCTCGAGGCGTTGCTACGGGGCGACGAACGCGCGCGCCTCGCGCAGGGCTGGCGCGCCGAGGTGCTCGGTCAGGACATCCGTCGGCTCGTCGAAGGTCGCGCCGCGATCGCGTTCGACGGACGAGGCGGACTCGTCCTCGAAGAGCGTCACTGACGCCCTACGACGGCCGGACGACCACTGCTTCGTCTGCGGCCAGGGTGCCGTCGAAACCCGACCCTTCGCCTCGACGGATGCTCGACACCGCGACCTCACCGCGCGCGTCGACGGTGCGCGGTGCCGACGTGAAGTTGATGTGCACGGCGTACCGATCGGATCCATCAGGCGCGATCCGCTCATAGGCGAGCACGCCTTCAGGCGAGTCGAGCAGCACCAAGTCACCGAGTTGCAACGCCGGCGACGCGTGCCGAAGCGCGAGCAGGTCGCGATACAGGTAAGCGATCGACGCCGGATCACCGACCGATGCCGCGACGGAACGCTCGCCCGCGGACGGCGGGAACGGCAGCCACGGATCTCCACCGTCCCATCCGTGGGGAGGATCGACCGCCCACGGGATCGGCGCCCGGCAGCCGTCGCGCCCGCCGGGGTCGACCACGCGGTCCGGTGGTACGACAGCGTCTTCGAGGCCGAGCTCCTCGCCCTGGTACAGGAAAGGCGTTCCCCGCAACGTGAGCAGCATGACCGCGGCGGCGCGCGCCCGCGCCTCGGATCCGTAGCGGGTGCGATGGCGGGGATTGTCGTGATTCGAGAGCACCCACGTCGGCCACGCGTCGCGGGGGTCGAGCTCCTGCTGCACCCGCTCGACGCGCGTTCGCCACTTCGCCGCGTCCCATGGCGCGTACAGCGGCGGAAAGTTGAAGGCCAGGTGCAGCTCGTCGTTGTTGCCGTAGTAGGTGGCCACCTGGGCCGTCGACAGGATGTACACCTCGCCGATCGAGACCCGATCGCCGGGATAACTGTCGAGCAGCCGGCGGATCTTGCGCAGCTCGTCGTGGATCGCCGGTGGGTCGTACCTGCTTTCGTCCACCATCTGCGCGAAGCCCTCGGCGACGTCGGCGAGGTCCGGACGCTTGACGATGCCGTGGATCACGTCCATGCGGAAGCCGTCGACGCCACGGTCGAGCCAGAACCGCAGCGTGTCGTGCATGGCCGCGACGACCTCGGGATGGCGCCAGTTGAGATCGGGTTGCTGCGGCAGGAAGAGGTGCAGGTAGTACTGCCCGGTCGTCTCGTCGAGGGTCCACGCCGGTGCGCCCTCGGAGAAGGCGGCGATCCAGTTGTTGGGGGGCCCGCCGTCGGGGGCCGGATCGCGCCAGATGTACCAGTCGCGCTTCGGGGTTGTCCCGCGACGAGCGGGACTCTGCGAACCACCGATGGTGATCCGAGCTGTGGTTCGGCACCCAGTCGATCACGATCTTCAGCCCTCGCTCGTGGGCTGCGGCGAGAAGGGCGTCGAAGTCTGCCAGGCTGCCGAACAGCGGATCGACGTCGCAGTAGTCGGACACGTCGTAGCCGAAGTCGGCCATCGGGGACGGGAAGAACGGCGACAGCCAGATGGCGTCGACCCCGAGCCACGCGAGGTGGTCGAGATGGCGGCGGATCCCTTCCAGATCGCCTATCCCGTCGCCGTTGGAATCGGCGAACGACCGGGGGTAGAGCTGTTCGACGACGGCCGACTGCCACCACAGGTGGTCGATTCCACGCCCCTCCATCGGCGAGAGCGTACGGGTGGGGCGTCATGTGGGGGTAGGTGTGGCTCTGGCTACAATGGCGCTCCGAACATCCAGCCATCGACGTGGGAGCTGGCCCGTGAAGAAGGGTCGTCATCGTCGCTTCGAAGAGGCGCGCGCGCTCAAGCGAACCAACGACAACCTCGACGCGCTCTTCGGCCCCGAAGATGCCGAGCCGTGCGTGGAGTGCGGTGCGATCCCCGGCGCGGATCACGCCAGTTGGTGCCTGGTCGGCAAAGAGGAAGCCGACAGCGACCAGGACGGCTTCTGACCGCTCGCTGCCGTCGCCACTGACCGCCTTCCCCCTCCAACCGCTGCTGCTGTGAACGAACCTCTCCGTACCATCGCGCTCGTCGCGCACGTCGACCATGGCAAGACGACGCTCGTCGACGCCATGTTGCGCTCGACGGGCGTGTTCCGAGCCAACCAGGACGCTGGTCGACCGCGTCCTCGACTCGAGCGACCAAGAGCGCGAGCGCGGCATCACCATCCTCGCCAAGGCCGCCGCGGTCCGCTGGAACGGGATCCGCCTCAATCTGGTCGACACGCCCGGCCACGCCGACTTCGGCGGCGAGGTCGAGCGGGCGCTCGCCATGGTCGACGGCGTGCTGCTCCTCGTCGACGCGGCCGAGGGGCCGTTGCCCCAGACGCGCTACGTGCTGTCGAAGGCGCTCGCTGCGCACCTGCCGACCGTGCGTGGTGCTGAACAAGGTCGATCGCCAGGACGCACGGCCCGACGAGGTGCTGGACGAGGTGGAGGAGCTCTTCCTCGACCTCGATCCGCCCGTCGAGCTGCTCGACTTCCCCGTCATCTCGGCCGTCGCCCGGGAGGGGCGGGCGATCGCAGGCGTCGGCATGCCGGGTCCCGATGCGGACCTCACGCCGCTGTTCGAGGCGATCGTCGACACCATCCCCGCGCCCGTCGGCGACCCTGCGAATCCGGTCCAGGCGATCGTCACGAACCTCGACGCGTCGGACTACCTCGGCCGGCTGGCGATCGGCCGGGTGGTCGAAGGCACGCTGCGCCGCGGCGAGAACGTCGCGCTGTGCGACGAGGAGACGGCCGAAGGAGAGGCGCCGCTCGTCCGGCGACTCACGCAGCTCCTCGGTTTCGACGGCATCAGCCGTGTCGAGGTCGACGAGCGTGCGGCCGGCGACCTGTTCGTCCTGGCCGGGTTCCCCGAGGTCGAGATCGGCGACACACTGACCGATCCGTCGCGATCCGAAGCCGCTGCCGCGGTTGGCGGTCGACGAGCCGGTGCTGCGGATGACGTTCGGCGGTCAACACGTCGCCGCTGGCCGGGAAGCGAGGGGCGCTACCTCACCTCACGCCACCTGCGCGAGCGGCTCGACCGCGAGGTCCTCGGCAACGTGTCGATCCGAGTGGAGGAGACCGACTCGCCGGACGTGCTCTCGGTCGCGGGACGGGGCGAGCTGCAACTCGCCGTGCTCATCGAGTCGATGCGACGCGAGGGCTACGAACTGCAGGTGAGCCGGCCCGAGGTCATCGTGCGGGACATCGACGGCAAGCGCCACGAGCCGCTCGAGCGCGTGGTGGTCGACGTACCCGACGAGCACGTCGGCACGGTCACCCAGGCGGTCGCGCCCCGTAAGGGCCAGGTGCTCGACATCCGGCCCGGTGATCCCGGCCGTTCGATCCTCACGTTCGAAGGACCGGCCCGTGGGTCTGATCGGCTTCCGGTCGCTGTTGCTGACGGCGACGCGGGGCACCGCGCTGCATCCACCAGCACAACGCCGGCTGGATCCCGTGGGCGGGCGACCTGCCGCACCGCCAGGGCGGGGCGATGATCTCGGACCGCGCCGGCGCCACCACCGGTTACGCGCTCGACAACCTGCAGGCGCGCGGCGAGTTCTTCCTCGGGCCCGGGGTGGACGTGTACGAGGGCATGGTCGTCGGCGAGAGCGCGCGGCCGGACGACATGGTCATCAACGTGACGCGCGAGAAGCAGAAGACGAACATCCGCACGCACAGTCACGACGAGGCGATCAAGCTCAACCCCGCCACGCATGCTGACACTCGAAACGGCGATCGAATTCATCGCAGAGGACGAGCTCGTCGAGGTCACGCCCGCGTCCTTGCGCGTTCGCAAGCGGCAGCTGCGTGAGCAGGAACGCCGCCGAGCCGCGAAGACCTAGCTGGAATGTTGGATGGAAACGGGCGCTCTGGCGCCCGTTTCTCCCCGCAGTTCGCCGTTGGGGCCACCGCGGTCGGGGCTACCAGCGGTCGGAGAACTCCTCGGCGGTGAAGCTCGGCCTCGACTCCTTACTTCGACCTCGGCCGCCTGACCTTGAGCGCCGGGTGGGGGAGCGACGTGCCGTTCCGCCGACGCACCAGCTCGGCGAACATCGCATACGGCTTGGCGCCCACCAGCTCGATGAGCTCGTCGCGCATGGTCTCGTAGACGGGTTCCTTCGCCACGAAGGGCTCGGCCGCGTCCGTGCACCACCAGTGGAACTCCTCGCCGCCCTCGCCCCAGTCGCGGCGCTTCCATTCGCGCACCGTCGAGGTCACGTGGCCGTACACGTCGGTCTCGTCGATGCGCCGCAACGGGAGCTGCCAGCAGACCTCCGGTTTCCAGTCGAGCGGCCGCTGCCCCCGTTGCAGCGCCGCCTGGTGCAGCGCGCACCCGGGCCCGGTGGGGAACCCTGGGCGGTTCAGGAAGATGCAGGCACCGTCGACGAGCCGGGTGACCACCTCGCCGTCGGCGTTGACCTTGACGGGTCCGCCCCGCTGTTCGGCCTTCTTCTTGAACTGCCACTCGTCGGCGGTGAGCTTCTTGGCCAGGCGCTCGGTTCGGCGCTGGTCGGCCTTGTCGGTGAAGTGCGCGCCGTACGAGCAGCAACCCTGCACCAGCTCGGGCGCCGGGCCGGTGAGCACGCCGGGGCAGCCGTTGCCGAAGATGCACATCCAGGCACTGGTGAGGAACGTCACGTCGAACACCCACGTGCGCTCCTCGTCGGGATCGTCGAACGAGAGCCACTCGTGCAGGTCGGCGGGAACCTTGGTCTTCACCGGATGCACGTTAGTTGCGGGCAAGATGGGTTCATGGGAGTCCGCGCCGGTTCTGTCGACGACTCGGTGGCTGCACTCGTCGACGATCTTCGCGCCGCGCTCGCGCCCGAGCGCGTCCGAGCCGAACCGCTCGAGCTCGACCTGTACGCCCACGACGCGTCGATCGTCCAGGGCGGCGAGGCGGCCGTCGTGTGCTTCCCGGTCACGACCGCAGAGGTGCAATCGTGCGTCCGGCTCGCGCTGAAGCACGGCCGCCCGTTCACCGCTCGAGGCGCGGGCACCGGGCTCGCCGGCGGCGCAGTGCCGTTGGGCGGTCCCGTCGTCGTGGTCACGACGAAGATGAACCGGATCGTTTCGATCGACACCGACGAACGCGTCGCGTGGGTCGAGCCGGGTGTCATCAACCTCGATCTCACGCGCGCACTTGCGGTGCACGGGCTGCACTTCGCACCGGATCCGTCCAGTCAGCAGGCGTGCTCGATCGGCGGCAACGTCGCCAACAACTCGGGTGGTCCGCACTGCCTCGAGTACGGCGTCACATCTGCCCACGTCCTTGCGGTCGAGGTGGTGTTGCCGGACGCGTCCGTGGTGACGCTCGGCGGCCTCGACGCGGAGCCGGCCGGCTACGACCTGCGCGGCGCGTTCGTGGGCAGCGAGGGCACGCTCGGCATCGCGACGCGTGTCGCGGTCCGGCTGACGCCCGATCCGCCCGCCATCCGCACCCTGCTCGTCGACTTCGTAGCGATGGATGACGCCGCCGCGTGCGTCAGCGCCATCATCGCTGCGGGCCTCGTGCCTGCCGCGCTCGAGATGATGGCGGGCGACATGATCGAAGCCGTCGAGGCCTTTGTTCATGCGGGCTACCCGACGGATGCCGACGCGGTGCTGCTGGTCGAGGTGGACGGACTTCCGGCGTTCGTCGACAACGCGGTCGAGTTGATCCGGTCGATCAGCGCGTCGCACGGGGCTCGTACGGTGCGCGTCGCCGCGGACGAGACGGAACGCCAGTTGCTGTGGAAGGGGCGCAAGTCCGCGTTCGGTGCCGTGTCGCGCATCGCGCCCAACTACTACCTGCACGACACCGTTGTGCCCGCGGACGCGGTTGGTCGAGGTCCTCCGCAAGGTCGACGAGATCGCGGCGGCGCGAGGTCTGCGAGTCCTCAACGTGTTCCATGCCGGCGACGGCAACCTCCACCCACTGCTGTCGTTCGACGCGCGCCAACCGGGCGTGCTCGACCAGGTGCATGCCGCGGGCGAAGAGATCGTGCTCGCGTCGTTGGAGGCCGGCGGCGTCCTGTCCGGCGAGCACGGCATCGGCATCGAGAAGCGCGATCTGATGGGGCGGATGTTCAGCGCGGACGACCTCGACGCGCAGGCTCGGTTGCAGGAGGCGTTCGATCCCGATGGCGCCGCCAATCCGGGCAAGGTGCTCCCGGCCGGTTCGCGCTGCGGTGAGGTCGCACACATCCCCGAGGGCTTGTGGGTGTGAGCACATGACGTTCCGTGTGCTCGACGGGTTCGCTTCCGAGGTCGGCGGTGTCGACTCCGGGGCGGTCGTCGCCGTCGGTGGGCGCACGCAGTACGACGTCGGCGGCGAGGTGTCGGTCGCGGCGCGCGAGGTCAGTGCGCCCTCCGGCATCGTCGAGTACGAACCGGCCGAGATGACCGTGCGCGTCCGCGCCGGGACGACGGTGGTCGAGTTGGATGGCGCGCTCGCGGCGCACGGCCAGACCGTCGCGCTGCCCGCGGGCGAGGGCGCGACCGTCGGCGGCGTGCTCGCCGTGGGCCAGAGTGGACTACGCCGACTGGGTTGGGGGCCGGTGCGCGACACCGTGCTCGAGGTTCGCTACGTGTCCGCCGAGGGCACAGTCGTGCGGGGCGGCGGTCCGACGGTCAAGAACGTGAGTGGCTACGACCTGCCGCGCCTGTTCGTCGGTTCGCTCGGGACGCTCGGGCTGCTCGCTGAGGTCGTGCTGCGCACGCGACCGCTTCCGATGACCGAGCGCTGGTTTCGCGGCGCCGTCGATCCGTTCGAGCTGGCCGCTCGCTTGTACCGGCCGGCGTCGATTCTCTGGAACGGCACGACGACGTGGTTGCTGCTCGACGGCCATCCCGACGACGTCGCCGCGCAGGCGCGAGTCGCTGGGCTCGCGGGCGCCGAAGCGGAGGTCGACGGTCCGCCGGCGCTCGACGGACTGACCCATCGATGGTCGCTGCGCCCCTCCGAGCTGCGCGCCGTTCCATCGGACGGCCACGGGCCCTTCGTCGCGCAGGTCGGTGTCGGTGCCGTGCATCGATCGGTTCCGCAGCCGCCGGCCGCAGCGCAACCCAGCGTCGTCGAGCTGCACGAGCGGGTGAAGGCGGCGTTCGATCCGACCGGACGTCTCGCGCCCGGTCGCTCGGTGCTGCCGTGAAGCTCGCGCTCGACGACGAGGACCTGGTCGCATGCGTGCAGTGCGGCCTGTGCCTGCCGCACTGTCCGACGTACCGGGTCACGGGTGAGGAGTCCGCGTCACCGCGGGGTCGCATCGCGTTGATGCGCCAGGTGCAGTGGTCGGACGCTTCAGTCGGCGACGCGTTCACGGGCTACATGGACGCGTGCGTGCAGTGCCGGGCGTGCGAGACCGCGTGTCCGGCCGGCGTCCCGTTCGGGCATCTCATGGAAGCAACACGGCAAGCGCTGGTCGAGCAGCAACGGGACTACCAGCCGTGGTGGCGGCGATCAGGTCATCGAGCGCTCGCGCACCATGGGCTCGTTCTCGCGGGCTCGAAGGCGCTGGCCCTCGCGCAGTGGATGCGGGTGCTGTCGCCCGCTCGGTCGCGCCGACTCGGTCTCCCGGCGAAGCTGCCGTTCGGGCAACCGGCGCTGCACGCCAGCGGCACCGACGTCTGGTTGTTCACCGGGTGCGTGATGGACGCTTGGCAGCGAGATGTGCACGCAGCGTCGCAACGAGTGATCGAGGCAACGGGCGCGGGAGTCGCGCTGCCGGCCACCGGACGCGGCGCCGGGTGCTGTGGGGCGCTCGGTGCGCACGCGGGACTGGTCGACGAGGCGCGCGACATGGCGCGGCGGGTGATGGCATCCATGCCGGGCGACGCGCCGATTGTCGTCGACTCGGCCGGATGCGGCGCCGCGTTGAAGGACTACGGGCGGTTGCTCGGAACCGACCAAGCGCTCGCGTTCAGCGCGCGTGTGCGCGACGTGCACGAGTGGCTCGCTGGTCGCGTCGGCCTGCTGCCGGCGGCGCGGCGCATGGCGGCCGGTGGTCGCCCTGTCGCCGTTCAGGATCCATGCCATCTCCGGCACGTGCAGCACGCGCACCAGCACGTGCGGACGGTCCTCGCGCCCTATGTTGCAGAGATGGTCGAGCTCGACGACGAGGGGCTCTGTTGCGGCGCGGGTGGTGCGTATGCCGTGCTGCATGCCGGGTTGGCGGGCGAGATCCGCGAGCGCAAGGTGGCCGCCATCCGGCGAACCGGGGCGACGGTCGTCGCATCCGCCAACCCGGGTTGCATGATCCATCTGGCCAACGCCGGCGCCGGCCTCGACGTCCGCCATCCGATGACGTTGATCGACGAAGCGATCCGCTGATGCCCGAGCTCGACGACGTTCGCAGCCGCCTCGAAGGCATCGCCGAAGAGCTCGCCGACATGGCGCTGAGCGTCCTGCGCGACGCCGTGGATCAGGGCGCCGACAAGCGGCCCGACCTCGAGAAGCGCCTGACCCGCGCCCGTACGGCCGTGGAGAAGGCCGTCAACCTCCTCCACGACTGAACGAATGTTGGATGGAAACGGGCGCTATGGCGCCCGTTTCTCCCCGGAGTTGGCGCTGGGCAATGTTGGATGGAAACGGGCGCTATGGCGCCCGTTTCTCCCCGGAGTTGGCGCTGGGTGAGGCGGCGAGCTGGTTGAGGGCGTCGATGAGGCGGCGGAGGCCTCCCGGGGCGAAGCCGTTGTAGCGCAGGCAGATGCGGGCGAGGTCGAGATTGTCCTTGCTCCGGACCTCGGCGGGGAGCGGATCGGTGCGGTTGATGCGCCCGTCGGTGGCGATCGAGCCGAAGTCCTCCTGCAACTTCGCCAGCTCGTCGTCGCTCGGTCCGTGCACCATACGCAGGATCAGGACGTCATCGACCCATCGAAGCGACCGATAGTTGCGCACGAACTGCAGGACCTCGTCGACGGCGGCATGCGCATCGTCGGTGACGAGGAACAGCTCGCGGTCGTCGTCGTCGATCAACCCACGTGGCGCGACGACGTCCTCGAGGAAGCGCTCGAAGGAGCGCCAGAACGTGCCGCCCGGCTCGTCGAGCAGGATGATGGGCGCGGGTGACGCCTTGCCCGTCTGCACGAGCGTCAGCAGCTCCATCGTCTCGTCGAGCGTGCCGAACCCACCGGGCAGCGACACGAACGCCTTCGACTCCTTCATCAACATCAACTTGCGGGTGAAGAAGTACTTCATCGAGATGAGCTTCTCGTCGCCCGCGATGAACGGATTCGCCGCCTGCTCGAACGGGAGCCGGATGTTCACGCCGAACGAGTTGTCGCGGCCCGCGCCCTCGAGCCCGGCGGCCATGATCCCCGGCCCCGCGCCGGTGACGACCATCCAACCGTGGCTCGCGAGCAGCCGCGCCAGGTCGCGTGCCTGCGCGTACGAGGGATCGTCGGGCAAGGTGCGCGCCGACCCGAAGATCGTCGCCTTCGGGATGTCCTGGTAGCGCATGAACGCCCGGAACGCGGCCCGCATCTCGCGCAGCGCCGCGCTGGTGATCTTGAGGTCGAGCCGGTCCAATCCGTCGCTGGCCAAGCCCGCGGAGGTGACGAGGATGTCGCGCAGCACGTCGGCGTCCTGGTGCGGCCCGATGTGGGCGAGCAGGTCGTCGATCTCCTGGTCGAGGTCCGCGTCACCGGTCGACCGACGCCGTGCACGGGACTGTGGCACGGCTACTCCCACCACTCCTCGGGCAGCTTCGCCTCGATCGACCGCACGTTGGCGCGAGTGCACGCCAGGCAGAGCAACGAAACGCCGCGTTCGTCAGTCGACAGCGACCATCCGGGGGGCAGCTCGGCCTCGTCCGGCGTCGCCGCGCCGCATCGGCAGCAGTTGCGGGCGATCACGCGGCGAGGTGGAAGTACGTGAGTGGCGCGCGCCTGATCGGCGCCGGTACCACCGTGAGCACGCTGCGGGTCGCGGTCGCGCCGGCGCGGAAGGCCCTCTCGCGTCGATGGTCCCATCTCAGTCCGTACTGATCGCGGAGCGGACGGGGAAGCAGGCCGACGGTGACGAATCGGAACAGGGCGAGCGGCGGCTCGGCCACGAATGGCAGTCGCGGATGGAGGACGGCGTGCGCGAGGCGACGTCCGTTGTCGGTGACGCGCAACGTTTGCACCATGTCGGACACGTACTCGTCGAATGCGCGCAACGTCGACGGCTGCGCGTCGCGAGGACAGCCGAGCAGCTCGGCCACGCGCGTGGTGTCTTCGTAGTAACGGGCCGCGTCGCGGTCGCTCAGCGAACCGACCGCGCTGCGGTAGACGCGCAATGCGGTGTCGGAGAGGGTCGCGTTGACCCAGCACAACAAGTCGGGATCGTTGGCGTCGTAGCCGGGACCGTGCACCGTGTCGTGGACGGCTCGGATCCTTGCGACCGTGCGGTCAGCGGCCTCGTCGGTCCCGAACACGATCGTGTAGGTCGCTTCGAGCGTGGCTCTCAAGCGGGCAAGCGGATCGGTCTCGAAGCCGCTGTGGTCGGCGACCCCTTGCGCGACCAAGGGGTGGGCGAGCTGCATGAGCAGCGCGCGTCCGCCGCCAAATACGAGTGCGCCTTCACAACCCACTCGCCGGATGACCGCATCATCAGCGAACAACGACGACATGTCTGGACGCTACCGCTCTCCTCTAAGGTCGGACGCAATGCCGTCCGTGCTGGTGGTGGACGACGAGCCCGACATCCGGCTCATCGCGCGCGTCGTGCTGACGTCCGCTGGCCATGAGGTGGAGGAGGCGGGCACTGCGGCAGAGGCGCTTGCCCACATCGCATCGGCGCTCGACGACCGAGCCTTCGACGCCATCGTGCTCGATGCGCGCTTGCCGGATCTGGACGGCTGGCAGGTGCTGGATCAACTGCGAGCGACCGGGTGTGACGTGCCCGTCGTGCTGTTCACCGCGTACGTCCGGCCGACCGATGCCTTCCCCCCGTGCTGGCGCGACTGCGATCAACTGCTGCGGAAGCCCTTCAAGCCCGACGCGTTGGCCGACGCGGTCGCGGCGGCGATTGGGAACGGCGACGCCACTACGGCACGCTGAAGTCGCGGTTGGGCTCCGTCGGCGGCGGCACGAAGTTCGCCGGGGGTCGCCAACCGATCGTCCGCATGTCATCGAGCACGTGCACCATGTTGAGCTGGTCCTCCTCGTAGGAGAACTTGCCGTCACTCGCGTAGAGCAAGCGGCTGTAGCCGGACTGCCGGCGCCCGTTCGGCATCACCTGTGTCCACTTGATGATCACGTTGTCGCCGTCCACCGCGGTGAACTCGATCGGGAAGCGCCAGGCCTCGAGCCCGCGCATGCTCTCGTCGAAGAACGCCCGCATGGACTCGATGCCTTCGACCCGTCCGTAGGCCGGATCGATGTACACGGCATCGTCCGTGAACATCGTCGCGAGCTCGGTCCATGTCGCGTCGCCTCGCTCGATCCGCTCGCGCAGGTCGACGTACGCCTCGAGCGCGCGCTGGACCTCGTCGGTGCGCGCCATCAGATCGCGGCCACACGTCCGTACAACGTCGTGCGTTGCTCGAGCATGCGGCCGAGCGGCTCGACGAGCGCGCGGAAGTCGTCCTCTTCGATGCCTTGACCGTGTGACGCTCCGGCCGCTCTGGAGATGCTTTCGTTCATGAGTGTCCCCCCGAGGTCGTTCACGCCGGCCCGGAGCAGTTGCTGCGCACCGGATTGACCGAGCTTCACCCAAGACGCCTGGATGTTGTCGATGAGGCCGTGGTAGGCGATGCGGGCCACCGCATGCATGAGCACCACCTCGCGCCACGTCGGTCCGCGTCGTGCTCGCCGCTGCAGATAGATCGGCGCGGCCATGTGCACGAACGGCAGCGGGACGAACTCGGTGAACCCGCCGGTCTCCTTCTGGAGCTCGCGCGTACGGACGATGTGGCGCGCCCACGAGATTGGTTGCTCGACCGCGCCGAACATGATGGTTATGTTCGAACGCAGCCCGACCGAGTGAGCGACCCGATGGCACTCGAGCCACTCCTCGGTGTCGATCTTGTCGGGGCACAGGATCGCTCGGACCGGGTCGTCGAGGATCTCGGCCGCGGTGCCCGGCAACGAGCGCAGTCCCGCGTTCATGAGTCGCCGCAAGTAGACGTCGAGCGGCTCGCTCAACCGGCGCGCCCCTTCGGTCACTTCGAGCGCGGTGAAGCCGTGCACGTGGATGTCGGGCGCGGCACCCTTCACCGCGCGCGCTACGTCGATGTAGTAGTCGCCGTCGAAGTCCGGATGGATGCCGCCTTGCAGGCACACCTCGGTGGCACCGAGGTCCCACGCCTCGCGCACTCGCCCGGCGATGTCGTCGAGGGTCAGTAGATACGGCGTGCCTCGCAGGTTCAACGACAACGGTCCCTTGGAGAAGCCGCAGAACCGGCACTTGAAGGTACAGACGTTCGTGTAATTGATGTTGCGGTTCCGTACGAAGGTCACAGTGTCGCCGACGGTCGCGGCTCGCAGCTCGTCCGCCAGTTGCGCGACCGACGCGACCTCGCGCCCGCGCGCGCCGAACAGCGTCACCAGCTCATCGATGCCGGGTTCCTGGCCGAGCCGCACGCCGTCGAGCACTTCGGCAACTGCGGACCCCGCGCCGGCCCACGGCGTACCCGGCACGAGCGTGGCGGGCTCGACATCGGCACCCGAGTACCACGCGGTCGACCGGCGGCCGAGCAACACGACCTCGGCGCCGTCGCCGACGTTGCGGACTTCGCCGACGTTCTGCGGGAAGAGCGCACCGGGATCGTCGCGGCCGAGGCCGGCGGCGTCGCTGCGATCGAGAATCGGGAACCGCAGCTTCTCGTCGAGCCACCGTTGCGGATCGAGCGCGTACTCGGGATACACGGTCAGGCGGGGCGCGAGCGAGAAGTCGTGGACCTCGCTGACCTCGCGCAGCCGGTCGAGCGCCGGCCACGGCCGCTCGGGATTGACGTGGTCCGCCGTAATCGGCGACACGCCACCCCAGTCGTCGATCCCTGCGTCGAGCAGCACGCCGAAGTCGTCGCTCAAGTTCGGTGGCGCCTGGACGTGCACGTCCGCCGGCAGCAGCAGCCGCGCCATCGCGATCGCGTCGATGTAGTCGTCATGCGGACACGGGGACGCGTTGTGCATCGCTGTGCCCTGCTTCGGCAGGAAGTTCTGCACGATGACTTCCTGGATGTGCCCGTGTCGCGCGTGCGCGTCGGCGATGGCGACGAGCGCGGTGGCGCGATCCGCTCGCTGCTCGCCGATGCCGACGAGGATCCCGGTCGTGAACGGGATGGCCAACTCGCCTGCTGCATCGAGGGTCGCGAGGCGGCGTTCGGGCGTCTTGTCAGGTGAACCGCGATGGCAGTCGAGATCGGCGCGCAACGACTCGACCATCATCCCTTGGCTCGCGCTGACCGCGCGCAGCTTCGCCAGCTCATCCGGGAACATCGCGCCTGCATTCGCGTGCGGTAGCAGCCCGGTCTCGCCGAGGACGAGCTCGCACATGGCGACGAGGTAGTCGATCGTCGTCGCGTGACCGTGCTCGTCGAGCCACTGGCGCGCGACCGGATAGCGCTCCTCCGGCCGTTCACCCAGCGTGAACAACGCCTCGTGGCACCCGGCTGCCGCGCCACGTCGCGCGATCGCGAGCACCTCGTCGGGTGTGAGGTACGGCGCCGCGAGTCGCGCGGGAGGTTGTGCGAACGTGCAGTAGCCGCACTTGTCCCGACACAACATGGTCAGCGGTATGAAGACCTTGGGCGAGTAGGTGACCCGACGCCCGAACGTGTCGTCACGCCGCTCGCGAGCGCGTCGTCGGAGCTCGTCGGATGGCAGCGCGAGCACCTCGGCGGCATCCATGGCCGCACGCTACTGGCAAGCTGTCGCGGGACAACCACTCGGAGGTCAGGAACATGACGGACGCGAAGCCCACCTTCGGCTTGAGTGTCGTGACGAGCGATGTCGATGCGACCATCGCCTTCTACCGAACCCTCGGTGTCGCGATCGCCGACGAGGAGAATTGGCAGTCCCATCACGTCGGCATCCCGATCGACGGGACGGCCCTCGATCTCGACAGTGTGGCGCTCACCAAGGCCTACGACAGCAACTGGGAGGGCACCGGCGTCGTCGTGATCATGCGGGTGCCGACCCGGGAGGCGGTCGACGAGGCGTACCGAAGCGTCCTCGACGCCGGACACCCGAGCCAGCTCGCGCCGATCGACGCGTTCTGGGGCTCCCGCTATGCCGTCGTGCGCGACCCGGACGGCAACCCGATCGGGATCATGAGCCCGCAGGACGAGTCGCGAGGCAGCCCGCCGCCGATCTGACCGGCGGCCGACGTCAGTGCCCTGGGGTGAACTTCAGCGGAAGGCGCGCCGGGCCCCAGATGCCCACGGTCGGCGGCTTCCATTCGATCGGCCCGTCGAGCTCGAGGTCCGGCATCCTCCGCGCGAGCAAGGGGAGCGCTTCGGCGAGCTCGGCACGCGCCAGCGATGCACCGAGGCAGAAGTGGATGCCTGAACCGAAGGTCATATGTGTCGTGTCGCGTTCCTTGGTGATGTCGAAGCGCTCCGGCTCGTCCCACACCGCGTCGTCGAAGTTGGCGCCGCTGAGGCTCGTGGCGACGAAGGTCCCGGCGGGGAAGAGCACGTCGCGGTACTCGACGTCTTCACCGGTGATGCGCATCGTGCCGCGCACCGCACCGAGGTACCGCATGCTCTCCTCGACCGTTCGCCTCGCCAGCTCGGGCCGGTCGGCGAGCATCTTCCACTGATCGGGGTACCCGGTGAACAGCGCGACAGCGCACGCGAGCTGGTTGCGGGTGGTGTCGGTGCCCGCCATCAACACGGCCTCGGCGAGTCCGACGAGGTCGTCGGTGTCGAGCCGATCACCTTCCTCCTCCGCGGCGATGAGATCGCTCAGCAGGTCGTCAGCCGGCTTCGAGCGCCGGTCCTCGATCATCGAGCGCACGTACGCATCGAGCTCGTCGGACGCCGCGTCGATGAGCGGCATGTCGTTCTCGAGGTTGTTGTTGAAGATCCGGAAGATGTCGTTGGCCCAGTTCGAGAACAGCTTCCAGTCCTCTTTGGGCGCGCCGAGCAGCCGGCAGACGATCGGGATCGGATACGGCTCGCAGATGTCCTCGACGAACTCGCACCGTCCCTCCGCCGCGACCTTGTCGACGAGTCCGTTGACGACGGAGCGCATGAATGGACGCAGCCGGTCCGCCGACTTGGGCGTGAACGCGGGGGCGACGAGGCGACGCAGGCGAGCATGGTCCTCGCCGTCGACGGAGAGGATCGAACGCCGCCGGCGCGCCATGAACCGCGAGTCGTCGACACCGGCCATCTGCGTGATCAGCGAGAGCGCGGACAGGAAGCGCTTGTCGCGCAGGATCGCGGTGACGTCCTCGTGGCGGGTGACCATGTAGCCCGCCGGTGTGCGCGCCAGCCAGTGGCCCTTCCGCGCTTCGGCGAGCACCTCGAGGGCCTCTTGTCGTTCGAGATCGAACAGCTCGACCTCGGGCAACTCCAGATCGTGCACCAGGACAGCCACGGTTTCCCCTTCGATTGCGCTGCTTCGAGTGTGCCGCTTGGCGCGTGCCATGCCGACGCTACGGTCGCTCGTTGATGGCGACCAATCTGTCGAGACCGCACATGACGAGCTCGCGCATGACAACGGGGGAGGGGCGGCTGACGGTGACCTTCGCACCGCGCTTGTAGGCGCCCGCGAGCGCTCCGATGCCGCTCGAGTCGATGAAGGTCACGCCCTCGACGTCGACGGTGAGTCGCTCGTGATGGCTGTCGATGAGCTTGCCGAGCGCGTCCCGCAGCTGCGCCACCGTGCTCTGGTCGACGTAGCCCTTGAGGACGAGGACCGGATCCTTCCCGGTGAAGTCGATGGCGATGTCTAGACCGGCAGCGTGCGGCATTCCCCCCATCATGGATCGTCGGGACGTAAGTTGCGACACCGACTCGGCCGTTCCCGGTATCCCTTCCCTGCGATCCCCGGCTCCGCAGGTACCTCTTACGTCGGTGGATTCCCAGTGATATCGCCGGCGGCGGCGCGATCGACGATCCACAGCACACGGTCGGCGTTGACCCGTGAAGCGGGCGCGCTCGCGTCGCCGGCGTGAATCCGCGCCAACGCCTCGCGCTTGTCCTCGCCCGCCACGGTGAAGATGACCGTGCGTCCCCGTGCGATGCCGGCGAAGGTCAGGGTCATTCGGGGTCGCTTGTTGTGCCCGAGGGGGTCCTCGTTCATGACGACCAGCCGGCCGGGATCGGCGTCGAGCGCGGGGGACTGAGGGAACAGCGATGCGGTGTGACCGTCCGGGCCGAGCCCGAGGTGGATCACGTCGAGCTTGCCCAACTCGCCTATGCGCAGCTGGTACGGATCGGGACCCTCGTCGCAGCGCATCGGGTAGGTCGCGTTGGCCGCGCCGACTCGGTCGAGCAGCGACTCGCGCGCCAGTCGATAGTTCGAGTCCTCGTGATCGAGGGTGACACAGCGCTCGTCACCCCAGTAGAAGTCCACCTGCCACCAATCGATCCGAGAATCGGCGTTGTCGGCAAGATGCTCGTAGCACTCGCTCGCCGTGGATCCACCGGAGAGCGCGAAGGAGAACGTGTCGTTGGCACGCGTGGCGAAGCACGACGCAACGTGGTCGGTGAACGCTGGACGAACGTCGTCCACGACGATCAGCTCTCCGTTCATCGGCGGAGAAGGTACCCGGACGCGATCGGGCTCAGCGGTCTCTCAAGAGCTCTTGAGCGCGTCGGCCTTGGTCTGCAGGCTCGTCAGCAGTTCGTCGAACGACTTGGAGAACGTCGCCACCCCTTCTTCCTCGAGTGTCTTCGTGACATCGCGCATGTCGACGCCGACCGCACCGAGTTGCTCGATGACGGCATGCGCGGCGGCGAAGTCGGCATCGACGGTGCGCTCGAGGCGTCCGTGATCCTCGAAGTCCTGCAGCGTGTTGTCGGGCATCGTGTTGACGGTGTCGGGTCCGACGAGGTTGTCGACGTAGAGCGTGTCGGGATACGCCGGGTTCTTGGTCGACGTCGACGCCCACAACGGGCGTTGCACGCTGGCGCCCTTGGCCGCGAGCTGCGCCCATCGATCCGTGGCGCGGCGCTGGCTGAACAGCTCGTACGCGAGCTGCGCGTTCGCAAGGGCGGCCTTGCCTCGGAGCGCGAGGGCTGCGTCGGTGCCGATGCCGTCGAGTCGCCGATCGACTTCGGTGTCGACGCGGCTCACGAAGAACGACGCGACGCTCGCGATGTTCGTGATGTCGCCGCCGGACGCCAGGCGATCCTCGAGGCCTTGCATGTCCGCGTCGACGATCTCGCCGTAGCGCTCGAGGCCGAAGAGCAACGTCACGTTGATGTTGATGCCCTCGCTCAGGCACTGACGAATGGCGGGGACGCCTTCCGCGGTCGCGGGGATCTTGACGAACAGGTTCGGCTCGTCGATCTGCTGCCACAGCTCGCGCGCGGACGCGATGGTGCCTTCGGTGTCACGCGCCAGTTCAGGCGCCACCTCGACCGAGACGAAGCCGTCGTTGCCGCCGCTGCGGTCGTACACCGGGCGCAGGATGGAGAGGGCATCTTCGATGTCCGTCTTCACCAGCTCCCAGTACGAGTCCTCGACTGAGCGGTTGTGCTGCACGAGATCGCGGAACTGGTCGTCGTAGTCAGCGGCACCTTCGATCGCCTTGGCGAAGATCGTCGGGTTCGAGGTGATGCCCCGCACGCCTCGTTGCACCCATTGCTTCAGCTCACCCGAGGTGATCCACCCTCGCTTGAGGTTGTCGAGCCACGGGCTCTGACCTTGCTCGTCGTGGAGCTGTTGCAGACGTCCCATCAATCCTCCTGTTCCAGCTCGGCCAAGAGCCGGCGCGCCCGTTCAGCGACGTTCGTCGCGGTGAAGCCAAGCTTCTCCAACACGACCTTCCCCGGCGCGGATGCTCCGAACCGGTCGATCGACACGGAGTCGTCCGCCCAGCGGTCCCAGCCGAACGATGCGGCCGCCTCGACCGCGAGCGTCGGGACGTCGGCCGGCAGGACTTCGTCCTGCTCGTCGTCTTCGAGCAGCTCGAACAGCGTCCAGCTCGGCATGGACACCACCCGCACACTGAGCCCGTCGGCCTCGAGCAGCGGCTTGGCGTCGAGGCATACGGACACCTCCGAGCCGGTGCCGATCAGGATCACGTCGAGATCGTCCTCCGGATCGTCGACGCCGTCGCTGTCGGTGACGACGTACGCGCCTCGGAGCAGCCCTTGCGCCTGTTCCGACGTCACGACGACCGGGAGGTTCTGCCGGCTCAGGACCAGACCTGTGGGTCCGTTGCCCTCGAGCGCGACCTTCCAGGCGGCCGCGGTCTCGTTGGCGTCCGCGGGACGGATCAGACGCAGTCCGGGCATGGCGCGAAGGGCAGCGAGATGTTCGATCGGCTGGTGTGTCGGACCGTCCTCACCGAGGCCGACCGAGTCGTGCGTCCACACGTACACGACCTTCGCCTCGCTGATCGCCGACAGGCGCACACCGCCGCGCATGTAGTCGCTGAACACGAAGAACGTGCCGCCGGCGGGTACGACGCCGCCGTGCATGGCCATGCCGGTCATCGCGGTCGCCATGCCGTGCTCTCGGATACCGAAGTAGATCTGGCGGCCGCCTGGCTCGGCCGCGGATTGCACGCCGTGATCCTTGATGACCGTGCCGGTGTTGCCGGTCAGGTCCGCGCCGCCCGACAGCAGTCCGGGGACGACATCGACGAGCGCTTGGATGCAGGCGCCGTTCGCACGGCGCGTCGCCACGGACTCACCGAGCGACCATGTGGGCAGCTTCGCCTGCCAACCGTTGACCCCCGTGCCCTCGATCGCTGCGTCCCACATCGCGCGATCGATGTCGATCGACGCGATGCGCTTCTCCCACTCCTCGCGGCCGGAGCGGCCGCGCAGGCCGGCCTCGCGGTAGAAGGACAGGACCTCGTCGGGGACGTGGAACGTCTCGTCCGGCGGGAGCCCCAGGATCTCCTTCGTGACCCGCACCTCGTCCTCGCCGAGAGGGTTGCCGTGCGCGTACTCGGTGTCGGTGTACTTGGGCGACGGCCAACCGATGTGGCTGCGAAGGATGATCATCGACGGTGCGTCGTCGACCGCCATGGCGCGCCGCAGCGCGGCTTCGAGCGCGTCGGTGTCGTTCGCGACCTCTCCGATGCGCTCGACGTGCCATCCGTACGCCTCGAACCGTTTGCCCGCGTCGTCGCTGTACGAGAGCTCGGTCGGTCCGTCGATGGTGATGTGGTTGTCGTCGTACACGTACACGAGCCGGCCGAGCTTCAGATGCCCGGCGAGCGACCCGGCCTCGTGACTGACACCTTCTTCGAGGCAACCGTCGCCCGCGAAGACGAAGGTGTGGTGATCGCACGCGTCGGGACTGAAGCGGCTGCGCAGGTAACGCTCGGCGATGCCCATGCCGACGCCGTTGCCGAAGCCCTGACCGAGCGGGCCTGTCGTGACCTCGACGCCGGCGGTGTGGTGGACCTCAGGATGACCGGCGGTCTTCGAGCCCCACTGGCGGAACTGCTTCAGGTCGTCGATGGTGAGATCGCCGACGCCCGTGAGGTACAGCATCGAGTACAGCAGGATCGACGCGTGCCCGTTCGACAGGATGAACCGATCGCGGTCCGGCCAACGCGGAGCCGACGCGTCGTACTTCATCACGCGTGTCCACAAGACGTGCGCGAGCGGCGCCAGTGCCATGCCGGTGCCGGGATGCCCGGAATTCGCAGCCTGCGGGCCGTCCATGCACAGACCCCGGATGACGTTGATCGCCCGCTGCTCGAGGTCCGTCGCCGTCTCGGTAGCCGTCATGCGCGCGACCCTACCCAGCCCGTACCGGATGAGTCGCGGGTTGATCAGTCGCGGAACAGCAGGACCGACGCGGTGAAGCCGTGCAGGAAGCTTCGGTCGCCGATGGGCCCGAGCTCGCCGGCGCAGAACATCCCCGCAGTCGCGCCGTTGTCGACGTGCGCGTTCACGACCTCGGCGTCGTGATCGGGCCGTCCGAACAAGTGGGTGCCGCGGCCGTTGCAGGTGAACACGAGTGCGCCGCCGGCCCGCCGACCCGCGAGAAGCGCGCGTAGATCGTCGTCGGCCGACGCCGCGTCGCGGACCTGGAATTGGACTGTCGCGCCGACCTCGACCTCGTCGCCGACCGCGATCGCGCCGACCTCGCGGTCGCCACCGACCACGGCGCGGATGAGGAAGTCGCCGCGGCCGAAGTCGGCTTTGTGCTCGTCGATGACGCAACCGAGATGGACGCCGCGTTGCGCGAGCGCGCGATCGTCGGGCTCGAGCTTCTCGAGCAGCTCGACCAACCGCTCGAGCGCGGGTCGCCCGGCCAGCTCGTAGATCACATGACCTTCACTCTTCGTGACGGTCAGCGGCTGGCCGATCGGGCGGCATCCCTGTGACACGACCGTCGACGAGTCATCGCCCGGCGGGAGCAGAACGCCGACCGCTCCGTCCGTGAACACCTTGCCGTCGAGCACGAGCCGGTTGCCGCCCGGACCGCGGGCCGCCGACGCGAGCCCGCCGACGACGCGGAGACCGGGGTAGGTCTCCGGCACCGATTCGAGGAATCCGTCCACGGGCGTCGAGAACGGGTCGGCGAGAAGGACGAGCGTGCGTGGCGTGGGATCGCCGGCCATCGATGGCGGCAGCCCACTGACCGTCGTGCCCACGGCTGGACCGTGAGGATCGAATCGCACGGGGCTCGGGGCCTTGCCGAGCTTCGCCGCCCACAGACTGACCGCCGGTTGCTCTTCCACCTCGCGGTCACCGCCGAGCACCGACACCGCCGTGACGCCGACGAGCGCCGCGGGCCGCAGGAACTCGCGCACCGCGCCGGCGATGTCCTCGAGCGCACCGCCGTGGTTCGCCGTGACGAACACCATCGCGAGGTCCGGTTCGTCGCCCAGCGATTCGAGCACCTGACCCACCACCTCGCCGGTGGCGTGCGTCGCGATCGGATGCTCCGACATGGCCGCGGCGTACGGCATGTCAGCCCTCGGCGGGACGGAGCAGGGTGAACGGCACGACGGTCGGCTCGGCACCGTCGACACTGCAGCGGGCTTCGACGGTTCCGTAGTCGTCGAAAGTGAGCTCGGCGCGCACCAGCCGGTACGTGAACTTTTCGGGATCGACCGCGAGCAGTTGGACGTTGCGGGCCACCTGCTCGCCGTCGCGGTGGTACGTGACCTCGAGCGCGGCCTCGCCCTTGTCCGCCGCGGGGCGGTGCACGAGCACGACGAGATGGGGCTCGATCGTCAATGGCAGCGGGCCGGACGCGGCCTCGGAGAACTTCACCCCACCGAGGTCGATGCGCGTCGACGGCCCGGGCGCCTCACGCAACTGGATGGTGTCGATGAACACCGCGGCCACAATCTGCACGACGGGACGCTACCCGGCGAGCCTTCCGCGGACCCAGGTCGCTTCAACCGTGAGGTCGGGCGTGAGCGCGACGAGATCGGCGCGCCGTCCGGGAAGGATGTCGCCGCGATCGTCGAGTCCGAGCAGGCGCGCCGGCGTCGACCCCGCGGCGCGAACCGCATCGAGCAAGGACACACCGCAGTGGTTCACGGCATTGCACACCGCGCCGTCCATCGTCAGCGCGGATCCGGCCAGCGTTCCGTCGGCGAGCCGCGGCGCGACGCCGTCGAACGACATGCGTACGTCACCGACCGTGCCACGTTGCCACGCGACCGAGTCGGTCACGAGAACGATCCCGCGGTTTCCTTTGGCGCGGAACGCGAGATCGACGGCGGCCGGATGGACGTGGACCAGGTCGACGATGATCGAGACCGCGAGTCGCTCGTCGGTCAACGCTGCGCCCACGAGCGCGGGCTCGCGATGGTGCAGTGGCGCCATGCCGTTGAAGCAGTGCGTCACCAGGCGTGCGCCCGCCGCTGCTGCCGCGACGGCCTCGTCGTACCTCGCGCTCGAGTGGCCGAGCGAGACGAGCACGCCTCGAGCCACGAGCGACTTGATGGCGGTGATCGCGTCAGGCGCCTCGGGCGCGAGCGTCACGATCTTCACGATCGGAGGCAGCTCGTCGAGCCAGGGGAGATCGGGTGCGCGGATGAGGTCCGGCGGATGCGCGCCCGGCGCGCCGCCGAGGAACGGACCCTCCAGGTGCGCGCCCGCGACCACGGGCCGGACGGCATCGGAGTCGGACGCGCGTGCGGCGGCCTCGCTGATCCGCGCGAGTCGCGGTGCGTAGTCGTCCAGGGGTGCGGTGACCAAGGTCGGGCACCAGGTCGTGATGCCCTGCGCGAGCAGTGCCCGGTCGAGCTCGTCCCAGTCCGATCCCGTCGCGCTGGCGACGTCGATGGCGCCGATGCCGTTGACCTGGAGGTCGACGAAGCCCGGCGCGATCGTGCGGTCTGGTACCGGCTCGGTCGTCGGCTCGATGGCGACGATGCGGCCGCCTTCGATGGCGACCACGGCCGGCCCGGCGATTCGGGTCGGCATGACGACGCGCGCCGCCGGGAGCCGTTCCACGGCTCCGGCTTACACCCCGGTCGGTTGTTTCAGCTTGGCATCGTCGTGGCGGATGCTGACCCAGCCGAGCCGGCGCCAGGTCGCGATGAGCGGCCAGGCGAGATCGACCTCGCCTCGGTTGAGCGCGAACTTCGCCGACGTCGGCGCCGCGTGGTGGTTGTTGTGCAGGCCCTCGCCGCAGGTCAACAGGGCCAGCCACTGGAGGTTGGTGGCGGTGTTGTCGTACGGCCGCTTGCCGAAGGTGTGCGTGATGGCGTTGACCGCGGCGTTCAGGCCGAGGTACATGCCGGCGTGGAAGGCCGCCGCGAGAAGACCGATGAGCGGGCCGAACACGACGACGAGGAACGTGATGCCGATTGCCAGGCCCAGCCAGGCCCGATCGAACAGGAGCCGGTCCCAGCGGTCCGGCGGGAGGTCGCGGGCGTAGCGGCGGACCTGCTCCGGATCGTTGGCCACCTTCCGGTAAAGGCCGACGTTTCCGAATTGGACGGCCGGCCAGCCGAGCAGCTTGGGGGAGTGCGGGTCGCCTTCGACGTCGGTGTACGCGTGGTGCTTGCGGTGCACGGCGACCCACTCACGGGGTCGGATGCCCGTCGTCATCCAAAGGATCGGCCGGACCACTGCGATCAGCCACGGCCGCATCGTCATCGAGCGGTGCGAGAGCGTGCGATGCAGATAGACGGTGGTGGCCAGCGTCGCCAGCTGGCTCACGAGGAATCCGACGATGAGGGCCAGCAGGAGCGAGGTCATGTACGCTCCTCATCCTACCTACCTACCGGTAGGTAGGCAACGCGGGAGACGAAACCGCTGCTCACGAGGACCTGTCACTAGCCTGGCCATGGTGGTTGCCAACGGGGGAGAGTCAACTCGGGAAACGATCCTGCGCGAGGCGACCCAGCACTTCGCGGCCTTCGGCTACGAGGGCACGTCGCTCAACGACATCGCCGGAGCGGTCGGCATCCGCCGCCCGAGCGTCCTGCACCACTTCTCGTCGAAGGAAGCCCTCTACCGCGAGGTCTTCGAAGTGGCGATGGCGGACTGGTTCGCCCGGGTCGAAAAAGCGGTCGCGGAGCCGACGCTCGAGGACGGCTGGAGCAAGGTCGACCACGTCCTGCGCGGCGGCGTTCGAGTTCTTCAAGGCCAATCCGGACTTCGTGCGCTTGGTGCGACGTGAGGCGCTCGACAGCCAGAACCACCTCGGCGTCGACATGGGTGCTGCGCTGCGTCCGCTGTTCCTGCGCGCCGTGGCGTACTTCGAGCGAGGCATGCAAGAGGGAATCTTCCGCCGTCACGACCCCGAGCAACTGATCCTGACCGGGTACGGCGCCCTGCTGAGCTACTTCAGCGACGTGCCGTTCATGGTCGGCCTCCTCGACCGCAACCCGCTGTCCGACGCCGCCCTCGAGGCCCGTTTCGAACACATCCGGGACTTCGTCAGCGCCGCCCTGCAACCCTGAGGCCCGCGCCCGCACAACGACTGCGACGCCCAGCAGCCCCCGCCGAGCAGTCACTGCGTGCGGGATGAGCGGGCAGCGAAGAACTGGAAGGCGGCTCGGGCGAGGGCGTCGATCGCGTTCTGATCCTCGATGATCGACGCCGCCCGGAACGACCAGGTCCCGTCCGGACGCTGACCGAGCACGGGCTGCATGCCGAAGCGCGCGCCCATCACCGTCTTGTCCGCGCGCCGTGCCGCCGCCCAGACGACACCCACGACGAACGCCATCTCGATCCCGGCACCGAACCGCTCAGCCCGACCGAGATCGACCAGGGCGAGCGCGTCGAGGCCCAGCCGCGCCTCGGTGTGCGCCTGCTCGAGCCATCCGTCCACCTCGTCGTCCAGACCGGGAGCGGCGCATTCCGACGCGGCGGTGAGCCACTCGCGCAGCGGCGCCGCGGCAGTCGCCCAGTCGCGGTCGTCGTCGATCCACTCGACGGCTCGCTCGACGAGTGCGCGCGGCACCGCACCGTCGCACGCCTCCGCGAACACCCGCAGGCCCATGGCTTCGGCTTCGGACGCCCACGCTTCCAACGGGTCGTCGCCTCGCAGCCACGCGGCGATCGACGCCAGCGGCACCAACGTCGCCCGCGGCTGCACGAGCGGGTTGGCCAGATACCCCGAGCACACGTCGACCAGTCCCGGCTCGCGCCCCCACAACGGCCCGAGGTGCAGGCGTTCGGTCATCAATCCGTCGTTGACCGGGTAGTTGTCCCAGATCAACGGCGCCCGTCCGCCGAGCGACGCCGCACGCGCCCGCGCGGCGCCGACGGTGATCGAGTCGTTGACGACCGCGTCGCCCGTCCACGCGATCGGCACCTCCGCCGGCACGCCGGACGCGAGCGCGTCGAGGTACGGCGTCGGCGCGGCGCCGACGTATTCCGTCGGGACGAGGACGAGCGCGGCTCGACCTTCGAGGTGGTCGAGCAACCAGGTGGTGAGCTCCGCGTGCGCGATCCCTTGCGCCGCGCCCTCGAACGGGATGTCGTCGAGCGCGAGGCAGACCAGGTCGGCACCGACCCCGACGACTTGGTCGACCTTCGCCGCGAGCGCGGCCCGATCGTCGGCCGACGCGTAGTCGATCGACAACCCCGGCGAGATGCCGAACCCCACACGCAGCGTGTCTTCGCCGGCGAGTCGAGCGAACCCGTCGAGCACGTCGCGGTCGTACGGCGATCGCCAGTCGGCCCGATGCTTCGGATCATCCTTCGGCGCGTAGACGTAGTGGCGCATCCCACGCGCGTGACAGACACGCATGACCTCGGCCCGCTCGTCCCACGTCCATGGCCGCCCGTAGAAGCCCTCGATGATCCCCGCGATCGCCCAGGCCATGGGCGGCGACCATACGCCCCTCTCCTACGATGTCCCGCCGATGCCAACCCTCTCCGAGGCGGATTCAAAACAGTTGCTCCTCGCGTACGGCGTGCCCGTGCTCGACGAACGCACCGTCGCCACCCCCGATGACGCCGCGGCAGCGGCGGCCGAGCTCGGCTTCCCCGTCGTCGCGAAGCTGTGCGGCGCCGCCATCGCGCACAAGACCGAGCGAGGTCTGGTGCGGCTCGGCCTCGCCGACGAAGCGGCCGTGCGCAAGGCCACCGCAGATCTGCTCGCCGCGGCACGACCGGAGGACGGTGACGTCGCCGTGCTCGTGGCTCCGATGGTGTCGGGCACCCGCGAGCTCATCGCTGGGCTGTCGGACGATCCGACGTTCGGCCCCACGGTCATGCTCGGCGTCGGCGGGATCCTCGCCGAAGCGGTTGCCGACGTGACCTTTCGGCTGGTGCCGATCACCGCGCAGGATGCCGAAGACATGATCGACGACCTCGCGACACAGCGCTTGCTCGACCCGTTCCGCGGCGAGCCCGCCGTCGATCGCACGAAGTTGGTCGACGTGCTAGTCGGGCTGTCCGACGCCGCGGCGGCGCACCCCGAGATCGCCAGCGCGGACCTCAATCCGCTGATCGTCGTCGACGGCGCGCCCATCGCTGTCGACGCGCTGGTGGAGACGCGCGCATGACCGACCGGGACTTCAGCGTGTTGTTCGATCCCAAAGGCGTCATCGTCGCCGGCGCGTCGACGCATCCGGGCAAGTTCGGTTTCGTCGCGCTGCACAACCTGCTCACCGCCGGCTACCGCGGCAAGGTCTTCGCGACCAACCTCGAAGGCACGCCCGTGCTCGACATCGAGACCGTCGCGGACGTCGCCGACCTTCCTGCCGGTGAAGCGGATCTCGTGTTCGTGTGCACGCCGGCGAAGGCGAACATCGAGCTGCTCCGCAAGTGCGCGGCGAAGGGTGTGCGCGCGGCCTTCCTGACGTCTGCCGGCTACGGCGAGGCCGGACCGGAAGGCAAGGCCGCGCAGGACGAGCTGGTGCGCGTCGCGGACGAGCTCGGGATCCTGCTCGTGGGCCCGAACGGACAGGGAGTGATCTCGACGCCGTCGAGCATGTGCGCGCAGATCGTGGCGCCGTACCCGCCGCGCGGTCGGATCGGCATCGCCAGTCAGTCCGGCAACTTCGTGTCGAGCTTCATGAACTATGCGTGCCACTACGGCGTCGGCGTGAGCCGCGCCGTGAGCGTGGGCAACGCGGCCGCCGTCACCGTTCCGGATTTCCTCGACTTCTACGCGGACGATCCGGAGACCGACGTCGGCCTCGCGTACGTCGAGGGCATCACGGACGGGCGGGCGTTCTTCGACCGCATGCGATCGGTCGCGCAGCGGATGCCGCTCGTCGTGGTCAAGGGCGGCGCATCGGATGTCGGTGCGCGCGCCGCCGCCAGCCACACGGGAAGCCTTGCCACCGACGATCGTGTCTTCGACGGTGCCTGCCGCCAAGCCGGTGTCGTGCGCGCCGCGACGATCGAGGAGGCCTACGAGGCTGCGGCGACCTTCGCGACCCAGCCGCTGCCCCAGGGCCCGAACGTCTGTGTCGTGTCGACCGCCGGCGGTTGGGGCGTCGTGACTGCCGACGCGGTGAGCCGGACCCGCGGCCTGCGGCTGCTCCCGTTGCCCGACGACCTGAAAGAAGAGCTGGACCGACACCTCCCGCCCCGCTGGAGCCGCAACAATCCAGTCGACATGGCAGGCGGCGAGACGAAGGACACGATCCCGACGGTGCTCGAGGTCGTCGCGCGCCATCCCGAGGTCGACGCCCTCGTCCTCCTGGGCATGGGAATCCAGGGCAACGAAGGCCGCATGGAGCGGGAAGGGCGCTTCTATCCCGACCACGGGCTCGAGCGGATCGTGGCCTACCACCAGCGGCAGGACCGCCGGTTCACCGAGACGGCGGCGGCGCTGTCGAAAGAGGTCGGCAAGCCGATCCTCACCGCGACCGAGCTGGCGACCACCGATCGCGACAATCCGGCGGTGGCCGGGTGCCGCGACAGCGGGCGGATGTGTTACGGCTCCGCCAACCGCGCCGTCACCGCACTCGGACACCTCTGGCAGTACGCGAAGTACCACCAGCACCGAACAGGCTGATCGTCGTTGTTGTCGCGGTGGACCGTGCTCGTCGCGGTGCTCGTGGTCGCGAGCCTGACTGCGACTGCGATCGCGATCCAGACCGAGCGCGCGCCGGCCAGTGCGGCTCCGAACGCGACCGCAGCCGCGCTCACGCCGGTCCTGTCAGCGCGCCGCGTGCCCGATCTCATCGCCCAACCGGTCGCGGACAGGCGGCTCGACGCGCATCTCACCGATCTCGTCAACCGCACGCCTGGCTCGTCGTGCCTCACGGTCGCGGTCGACGGTCGCACCGTGTTCAGCTCGAACCCGACGACGCCGGTGATCCCCGCGTCGGTCGAGAAGCTCCAGACCGCCGAAGCCGCACTGACGAAGCTGGGTCCGACGACCGTCCTCACGACGTCGGTGAAAGCCGCCTCGCCACCTGACCACGGGGTCGTGAATGGCGACCTCTGGCTCGTCGGTGGGGGCGATCCGCTGTTGATGACGGATGCCTACGCCGCCAGTTTCAGGGATCAACCGGTGACGCGGACGTCGCTCGAACAGCTCGCAGACCGGATCGTCGCCGCGGGCGTGCACCAGGTGCAGGGCAGCGTCGCGGGCGACGACTCGCGCTACGACCGCGCCCGCGGCGTGCCGCAATGGGCGGGCCAGGACATCTCTGCGGACGACATCGGGCCGCTCGGCGCGCTGATGGTCAACGACGGGCTCACGCAGTTCCCGCCGTCGTTCGACGTGCACGTGCCCCGCAACACCGCGGCTGCGGATCCCGCGCAGGACGCAGCGAACCAGTTGACCGAACTGCTCGAGGCACGGGGCGTCGAGGTGTCCGGACCGCCCGTGTCGGGCACTGCGCCGCAGAACAACGTCGAGGTCACCAAGATCGACTCGAAGCCGCTCGATCAGATCGTGGGCGAGATGTTGCGCGAGAGCGACAACGAGACCGCTGAGCTCCTGACGAAGGAGCTGGGCGTGCGCTTCGGCGGCGGCGGCACGACCGCGAACGGCACTGCTGTCATCCATCAGACGTTGAAGGACAAGGGACTTCCGGTGGACGGGACGACCGAAGTCGACGGCTCCGGTCTGTCGAGGTCCGACCAGACGACCTGCGGTTTCATCCAGGCGCTGCTCGATTCGGAAGGTCCCGGCTCGACTTTCTCCAACGATTTTGCCGTTGCCGGTCAGACCGGCACCTTGGCGCTGCGGTTCCTCGGCACCCCACTCGTCGGCCGGCTGCGAGCGAAGACCGGCACCCTCAACCAGGTGACTGCGCTCGCCGGCTACTTGCAGACCGCGAAGGGCTCGCATGTGAGCTTCGCGTACGTCATCAACCTGCCGCCGCCACGAGTCGTCACGGGTGACGACGTTGCCATGGGCGACCAGCTCGGCAACATCCTGTTCCAGTATCCGGAGGCGCCGGATCCGAGCGTGATCGGCCCGAAGTCCGGCTGATGGAGCTTCCGATGTTCCCGCTCGGCAGCGTGTTGTTCCCGAGCTTGTTCCTGCCACTCCACGTGTTCGAACCGCGGTACCGCGAGCTCGCTCGGCACTGCATGGACGGCGGGCGCGAGTTCGGTGTCGTCTTGATCGAACGGGGCAGCGAGGTGGGTGGCAACGACGTGCGCACGAACGCCGGAACCGTCGCACAGATCATCGACGCCACCGAGCTCGAAGACGGTCGGTGGGTGCTCGGCACGGTCGGCACGCGGCGCCTGCGCGTGAACGAGTGGCTGCCGGACGATCCGTACCCCCGCGCCGACGTCGAGGATTGGGACGACAGCGAGGCCACGATCGATCTCGCATCGATGTACGGCGCGACGTGCTCGCTCCTGCGGCGCGTGCTCGCGTTGAAGGTCGAGCTCGCCGAGCCTGCGACCGACGCGACGATCGAGCTGAGCACTGAGCCCACGCTCGGCTCGTACCAGGTGGCCGCGGTGGCACCGCTCGGGCCCGCGGATCAACAGGAGCTGCTCGAATCACCCGGTCCCGAAACACGTCTGCGACGCCTCGACGAGTTGCTGAACGAAGAAGAGGCATACCTGCGCGCCCGTTTGACCATGCAATGACCGGGTATCCACGGCGCGCGAGAAGCTTGCGCGTCGTTCCTCGTTCGCCTAGGCAATGCGTCTGCCCAGACCAGATCGGCAATGTCGAGGAGTCCCGTGCCCCAGCAGCAGAAGTCGATCAACGAGGTGGTGACCGAGTTGTGGGAGCTGTTGCTCTCCTACGGTCGGCAGGAGACGGTCGACCCGCTGAAGGGTCTCGGACGCTACATCGGGTTCGGCATCGCGGCCGTCGTCATGGGCACTGCGGGCATCTTGCTCCTCACACTGGCGGTGATGCGGGTGCTCGAGACCCACACCGGCGAGCATCTGCGCGGCCATTGGAACTGGATGCCGTACGCCGCGGGGCTGGCCGTGCTCGGGATCCTGATCGCGCTCGCCATCACCAGGATCGCCCCAAGTCGGGAGAAAACGCGATGAACGCTCAGCCGACCCAGATCGGACGCGACGACATCGAGCGCAAGTTCCGTGAGTTGCAGGTCGACGTCAACCACGTCGGCACCGAGGTGAAGTCGTACGCGGTGGCCGTCGGCGCTGTCATCGCCGTCACCGTTGTCGGAGTGGCGTTCCTGCTCGGTCGGCGCCGCGGGCGCAAGCGGTCCACCGTGGTCGAGATCCGAAGGATGTGACTCATGGATCCACTCCGCAAGTTGCGCCGGACAGCGTTCCGTAGAGGCATTCGCGGCAACAGCCACCCCTGGCTGACGGTGTGGGTCACGCTCGCGAGCGCGCATCTCGTCCGGAAGCTGGTCACGGCGAAGCCTGCCGTCGAACAATTCGAGTTGCGTCCCGGTGAGACCATCTTGATCAGGGACCTGGGCGCGCTTTCGGACTCGGCCCGATCCGAGCCGTCCTAGCGCGGGGCAACCGCGTCCTAGCCTGTCGGCCGTGAAGGTGGTGTTGCGCAACCCGCGCCGAGAGCTCGACGTTCCCGCGCCGATCTCGGTCATCGCGTTGCTGAACCGGCTCGAGCTCAACCGCGAGTCGGTGCTCGTCATCCGGGGCGACACGCTCGTGCCGGGTGATGCCATGCTCGACGGCGACGAGATCGTCGAGATCCGTCCGGTGATCTCCGGAGGCTGCGGGTGAAGTGCCGCGTCTGCCGCGAACCCGCGGTGATCGACGTACGGCGGCAGAACGCCAACTACTGCCCGGACCACTTCCTCCGCATGTGCCGCGATCAAGTGGCGAAGGCCATCGAGCAGTTCTCAATGCTCGAACTCGGCGATCGCGTGCTGGTCGCGGTCAGCGGAGGGAAGGACTCGCTCGCGTGCTGGGACATCCTGCGCGCGCTCGGCTACGACGCGGACGGCTTCGTCATCGGCCTCGGCATCGGTCCGTACTCGGACGAGTCGAGCGCGTACGCGCACGCGTACGCGGACGAGCGCGGGCTGAACCTGCTCACCTGTGATCTTCGCGACGAACACGGTTTCGACATCCCGACGGCAGCGGCGGTCACTCATCGCGTCCCGTGCTCCGCCTGCGGACTGTCGAAGCGCCACTTGTTCGACAAGGCGGCGCGCGAGAACGGCTACGACGTCGTCGCGACCGGACACAACCTCGACGACGAGGCAGCCGTGCTGTTCGGCAACGTGTTGCGATGGCAGACCGACTATCTCGGCCGCCAGCTGCCGGTGCTCCCGGCCGGCAACGGCTTTCCCCGCAAGGTGAAGCCGTTGGTGCGGTTGGGTGAGCGCGAGATGGCCGCGTACTGCGTCCTTGCGGGCATCGACTACATCGTCGAGGAGTGCCCGATGGCGGTCGGTAACAAGCACCTCGGCTACAAGGAAGCGCTCAATCAGATCGAGGCGCAGTCACCGGGCTCGAAGTTCGACTTCTACTTCGGCTTCCTCAGCCGCGCGTCGTCTCGCTTCGAAGCCGAGACCGAGCAGCACGAGCTCGGCTCATGCGAACGCTGCGGAGCGCCGACGAGTGAAGCGATGTGCGCTTTCTGCAAACTCGTCACCCGCACGAGCGGTGCCGAGCCGGTGCAGCTGCGAGCGCGTTGATGGCCGGTGAGTTCCGCGTCGGCGAGAAGGTGTTGCTCGTCGACGGCAAGGAGCGTCGGTACCTCATCACGTTGACCGACGCGGGCGAGTTCCACTCGCACACCGGCTTGATCGCGCATGCCGACATCGTCGGCAAACCGGAGGGCTCGGTGTTCCGATCGAGCCGTGGGTCGCGTTTCCTCGCCTTCCGGCCGCGGTTGTCCGACTTCGTCTTGAAGATGCCGCGTGGCGCGCAGGTCATCTATCCCAAGGATCTCGGCCCGCTGTTGCTGCTCGCAGACATCCATCCGGGTGTGCGCGTGCTCGAATCAGGAGTGGGGTCGGGCGCGCTGTCCATGGCGATGATCCGCGCCGGCGCCGACGTCGTCGGCTACGAGTTGCGGGATGACTTCGCCACGCGCGCAGCCGAGAACGTGCATGGCTTCCTCGGCGCAGACGCCGCGTCCCGCTATCGGGTGGAGATGCGCAACTGCTACGACGGCATCGACGAGATCGACCTCGACCGCGTTGTGCTCGACCTGCCCGAGCCGTGGCAGGTCGTCAAGCACGCAGAGCGAGCCCTCCGGCCGGGCGGCCTGATCGTGGCGTACACGCCAACGATCCTGCAGGCGGTCCAACTCCGCGACTCGCTCGAGTCGAGCCGTTTCGCGCTGCCCGAGACGCTCGAGGTGCTGCACCGGACCTGGCACATCGAGGGACAGTCGGTTCGCCCCGATCACCGCATGGTTGCCCACACCGGTTTCCTGACGGCGGCGCGCTTGCTCGCCGAACAGATTTGACGAGCGCGGCGGTGGACACGCTCGACCTCGTCGTGGTGAGCATCGCCATCATCGCTGGGATCGGCGGGTACCGAATCGGTTTCGTCGCTCGCGCCGCGTCGTGGGCGTGCATGGCGATCGGGATCGTGGTCGCCATCAAGGTGTTGCCGACGCTGACCGCTTCCGAGGTGGACGGGCGCCGCATCCTGCTTCTGGGGCTCGTCGTCGTGTTCGCAGGGGCCATCTTCGGTCAGGTCCTCGGCCTCGTCGCCGGTGCCCGGCTGCGAACGGTGATCCCTCGCGGCAACGCGCAGACGGTCGACCGGATCGGTGGAGCCGCGGCAGGCGCGGTCGGCGTGCTCGTCGCGTACTGGTTCCTGTTGCCGATCCTCGCCCAGACGCCGCAATGGCCGGCGCAGCAGGCGCGCAACTCGGCGATCGCGTCGTTCATCCAGGACCACTTCCCGGACGCGCCGGACACCACACAGGCGCTGCAGCGGGTGCTCGGCCCGCGCGTGTTCGAAGGGTTCGGTCCTTCTCCCGACATCGGCACGCCTCCGGCCGCCAGCGGGCTGTCGGCCGACATCGCGAAGCAGATCCAGCGGTCGACCGTCCAGGTCGAGGCACCAGCCTGCTCGAGGATCCAAGAGGGGAGCGGCTCGGTGGTCGGGCCTGATCTGGTCGCGACGAACGCGCACGTCGTCGCCGGGACGGATGCGCCCACGGTCATCCGCGACGACGACAACAAGGAGCTCGACGCGACCGTGGTCGCGTTCGATCCCGAGCGCGATGTGGCGATCCTCCATGTTCCGGGCATCAACCGCCCCGCGCTCGCGTTGGGAGATGGGGCGTTCGGGGAGGGGGGCGTCGGCGCGGTGTTCGGGCATCCGCTCGGTGGCCCTTTGAAGCTCAGCCCGTTCGAGATCGCGCAGTCGGTCGACGCCCGTGGCTTCGACATCTACGACCAGCACCGCACGACGCGGCACGTCTTCGTCCTGAGCTCGGATCTCGCGCCCGGCGACTCGGGCGGCGCCCTGATCGATCCCTCCGGCAAGGTCGAGGGCGTGGCTTTCGCGATCGCACCGGATCAGCCGCATGTCGGTTATGCGCTCACCCTCGACGAACTGCGATCAGTGCTGGCCGGCGACCTGACGAAGCAGGTCACCACCGGCCCCTGCGTCGGCTGAGGTCGGGATCAGTCGACTTCGATGAAGATGCACTCGCCGGGGCACTCCTCGGCGGATTCGATGACGGCTTCTTCCTGTCCCGCGGGGACGTTGGCGAGCCCGTCTGCGCCCTGGGAGTTGCCCTTGGCGGTGGCGAAGACCTTGTCGCCTTCCTTCACGTACGCGAGGCCGTCGTCGAGGAGGGTGAAGACGTCCGGAGCGATCTCTTCGCAGAGACCGTCGCCGGTGCAGAGATCCTGGTCGATCCAGACCTTCATGTCGGGGGATTCCTCTCCTGGTGACTGCCGTGTCGAGTGTGTTGCGATCCGAGTAACGATCGGTTGGCGGCCGGCGGACCTTACCGCCGCGGTACCTGGACACTCTAACGCCCCGAGCCAATAAACACGGAAAGGGCCGGTGGAACTGTGGCGCGCGCCACAGTGCGGCGCCGATCACAAGAGTCATCGGTTTCCGGAGGGTGCGGTGTATCGTCGCCTCGACCTCGATGCATGGGAGGTGGTCCCCGTCAACGACCCTGAGTACGAGCGGCGGCTCGGCGCCTACGAGTCCGAGATGGCCCAGCTCCGTGAGCAGTCGAAGGCGCTCGAAGAGGAGGTCATCTCCCTCCGGCGGCGGCTGCAGGACGCGCCCAAGCGGGTGCGCACGCTCGAAGAGCGCCTGCTCGAGACCAAGGGACAGCTCGCGCAGGCGGTGTCGCAGAACGAGAAGCTGACCTACACGCTGCGTGAGGCGCGCGAGCACATCGCCGCGCTGCGCGAGGAAGTCGACAAGCTCACGCGGCCGCCATCGGCGTACGGCACGTACCTCGGCCGCAACGACGACGGAACGGTCGACGTGTTCTCCGGCGGACGCAAGATGCGCGTCGCGCTGCATCCCGAGCTCGAAGAAGAGGACCTGACGCGCGGCGCCGAAGTCGTGCTCAACGAATCGTTGAACGTCGTCCTGGCGCGTTCGGGTGAGCTGACCGGCGAAGTGGTGACGCTGAAGGAAGTGCTCGACGACGGTGCGCGCGCGCTGATCGTCGGGCGCGCCGACGAAGAGCGGGTCGCCGAGCTGGCGGACGCGCTCATCGGTCAGAAGATCCGAGCCGGCGACATGTTGTTGATGGACACTCGGTCCGGCTTGTTGCTCGAGCGGCTCCCTCGACCAGAAGTCGAGGAGCTCGTGCTCGAAGAGGTGCCCGACATCTCCTACGACGACGTCGGTGGTCTCGACAGCCAGATCGAGCAGATCGCCGACGCGGTCGAGCTGCCCTTCCTGCACCAAGAGCTGTTCGCGGAGTACCGCCTGCCCGCGCCGAAGGGCATCCTGCTGTACGGCCCGCCGGGATGCGGCAAGACGTTGATCGCGAAGGCGGTCGCGAACTCGCTGGCGAAGAAGGTTGCGGAAACGTCGGGCGACAAGGAAGCGCGCAGCTACTTCCTCAACATCAAGGGCCCCGAGCTGCTCAACAAGTACGTCGGCGAGACCGAGCGCCAGATCCGCCTGGTGTTCCAACGAGCGCGAGAGAAGTCCGAAGAGGGCTGGCCGGTCATCGTGTTCTTCGACGAGATGGATTCGATGTTCCGCACGCGCGGCTCCGGCATCAGCTCCGACATGGAGTCGACGATCGTGCCGCAGCTCCTCGCCGAGATCGACGGCGTCGAGACGCTGAAGAACGTGATCGTCATCGGCGCCTCCAACCGTGAAGACCTGATCGACCCCGCGATCCTCCGACCCGGACGCCTCGACGTGAAGATCAAGATCGAGCGTCCCGATGAACGATCCGCCGCCCAGATCTTCTCCCGCTATCTCACGTCCGATCTCCCGCTCGACAGCGACACCGTGCGCGACTCGGGCGGCGGTGATCCCGAGAAGGCCGTGCAGGCGATGATCGAGCGCACGGTCGACGAGATGTACGCAACGACCGATCGCAATCGCTTCCTCGAAGTCACGTACCAGAACGGTGACAAGGAAGTGATGTTCTTCAAGGACTTCTCGTCCGGCGCCATGATCGAGAACATCGTCCGCCGCGCGAAGAAGTTGGCGATCAAACGCCAGATCGCCGGCGACAAGTCCGGGATCGGCACGGACGACCTCGTCGCGTCGATCGCGCAGGAGTTCAAGGAACACGAAGACCTGCCCAACACGACGAATCCGGACGACTGGGCGAAGATCTCGGGCAAGAAGGGCGAGCGCATCGTGTACGTGCGCACGCTCATCAAGAAGGACGACGACGAAGCCACCACAGGCGGGCGCGCCATCGAACGTGTCGCGACCGGCCAGTACCTCTAGGTCGCGGGCGTCCGGAGAATCGCGCTGGGCTCCATGCCGGCTCCGCCACCGAGCCGGTAACGTCGCCCTGTGGCACTGAGGAAGGTTCTCGGGGTCGAGACCGAGTACGGCATCTTGATCCGAGGCGCAGCGGACTCGAACCCGATCGCGGCGTCGAGCGTCCTCATCAATGCGTATGTGAACGACATCGCCCGCGGGGCGGCGTCGGCCGGCGCGACACCGAAGATCGGTTGGGACTTCGAGGACGAGTCACCCGGCAACGACGCGCGCGGGTTCGCGCCCGAAGGCACGATGGCGCCCGAGATCGAAACCCACTTGGTCAACGCGGTGCTCACCAACGGGGCGCGCTACTACGTCGACCACGCGCATCCCGAGCTGTCGACGCCCGAGTGCGCCGATCCGCGCACGGTGGTCGTGTACGACCGCGCCGCGGAGGCGATCCTGCGCCGGTCGATGGCGGCCGCGAATCGAACGCTGCCTCCGGGCCAGGAGATTGTCGTCTACAAGAACAACTCCGACCGCAAGGGCAACAGCTACGGCTGCCACGAGAACTACCTGATGGACCGTACGGTTCCGTTCGGCCGCATCGTCATGCACGCGATGCCGCACTTCATCACGCGGCAGATCTTCTGCGGCGCGGGCAAAGTCGGTTCGGAGGCGAGCGGCGTTCCCGTCGAGGAAGTGCCGTTCCAACTGAGCCAGCGCGCCGACTTCTTCGAGGAGGAGGTCGGGCTCGAGACAACCTTGAAGCGCCCCATCGTCAACACGCGCGACGAGCCGCACGCGGACGCACAGAAGTACCGCAGGCTGCATGTCATCGTCGGTGACGCGAACCTTGCCGAGGTCTCGACCTTCCTGAAGGTCGGAACGACAGCGCTGGTGCTGTCGATGATCGAAGACGACCTGTTGCCGCGCGATTTCACGTTCGCTGCTCCCGTCCAGACCTTGCGTCGTGTGTCGTACGACCTGAGCTTGCGCCGTCCACTCGAGCTCGCCGACGGCTCCACGGTGACTGCGCTCGAGGTGCAATGGGAGCTGCTCGACCGGGCGAAGAAGTTCGGCGAGGTGCAGGGGTTCGAGTCGGTCGGGGGCGAGGAGATCGGCGCGGAGGTCGTGCGCCGCTGGGAAGCCGTGCTGACCGCGCTCGAGACCGATCCGTCATCGTTGGCCGATCAGGTCGACTGGGTGGCGAAGCATCGCTTGATCGACGGGTATCGCGAGCGCCACGGGCTCGAGTGGGACGACGCCCGCCTGGCCGCGATGGACATCCAGTACCACGACCTGCGGGCGGACAAGGGCCTCGCCGCCCGCGTCGGGCTCGAGCGCATCACGACCGACCGTGAGATCGAGTTCGCGACCGTCGAGCCGCCGCCCGACACCCGTGCGTACTTCCGCGGCAAGTGCCTGCAGCGGTGGGGCGACGCCATCGTGGCCGCCAACTGGGATTCGCTGGTCTTCGACATCGGCGGCGACCCACTGCGGCGCGTGCCGATGATGGAACCGATGCGAGGAACGAAGGCCCACGTGGGTAGCTTGATCGACGAGTCTTCCAGTGCCGCCGAGTTGCTCGAGCGGCTTGGAACGTAGCGATTGAAGTGAGCTGATCCTCATGGCAGAGCGAGAACAGAAGAGGAAGCCGGCGCCGGCGAAGCAGGACGAGGTCGTCGAAGACGCCCCCGCGAAGTCGGAGACCGGCGAGAAGATCAAGGCGGAGCTGGACGATCTGCTCGACGAGATCGACGAAGTGCTCGAGGTCAACGCCGAGGAGTTCGTGAAGTCCTACGTCCAAAAGGGCGGCCAGTAACCCGGCGACTGTGGAACCTCATACGAACCCCGGGTTGATTCGGGTGCTGTACCGCCGGGATCAAACCCGGACTTCGCGTTGTGGGCGGCGGCGCCGGGGGTTCGCGGCTGCACCCGATAGCCTCCGCGGCCGATGAGCCTCCCTCTCTTCTCGCCGGCGGACGACCCCGGCCCGAGCTTCGCCGAGCTGTTGCGGCGAACCGGCAAGGTCCCGCCGCCCCCGCAGTCGCAGCTCGACGATCGAATCACGATCACGCACGGCACGACCGTGGTCGCGGTTCGCTACGCCGACGGTGTGGTCATGTCCGGCGACCGCCGCGCCACGAGCGGCAATCTCATCAGCCATCGCACGATGGAGAAGGTGTATCCCGCCGATCGTCACAGCGGGGTCGCGATCGCAGGTGCTGCCGGACCGGCGATGGAGATGGTGAAGCTCTTCCAGCTCCAGCTCGAGCACTACGAGAAGGTCGAAGGAACCGAGTTGAGCCTCGACGGAAAGGCCAACCAGCTCTCGTCCATGGTGCGCCAGCACCTTCCGGCCGCGATGCAGGGCCTCGTCGTCGTCCCGCTGTTCGCCGGCTACGACGTCCGCCGCCGCCAAGGCCGTCTGTTCCAGTACGACGTGACCGGCGGACGGTACGAGGAGCACAACTTCGCCTCCACCGGTTCCGGCAGCCTCCATGCCGGCACGGTCGTGAAGCTCGGCTACCGCGAGGACCTGACCCGCCTCGACGCAGTCGATCTCGTCATCTCCGCGCTGTTCCAAGCGGCCGACGAGGACTCCGCGACCGGTGGCCCCGACCTCGTGCGCGGCATCTACCCGACGATGGCGACGATCACGGCCGACGGGTTCGTCAAGGTCGAAGAAGACGAGGTGGCGAACCGGTTCCGCGTCCTCGTCGACCGGCTGTCCACGCCCGAGAGCACGGCGACCGTCGGGGCGACGCCCACCATGCCGGGGATGGGCAAAGGGGGCGCTCGCTGATGTCCATGCCGTTCTACGTCGCGCCCGAACAGGTGATGAAGGATCGAGCCGACTACGCCCGTAAGGGCATTGCCCGTGGTCGGGCCCTGATCGCGCTCCGCTACGACGAGGGCATCCTCATCTGTGCGGAGAACCCGTCCAACACCCTTCGCAAGATCAGTGAGATCTACGACCGCATCGCGTTCGCGGGTGTCGGTCGCTACAGCGAGTTCGACCAACTGCGGATCGCCGGCGTCCGCCACGCCGACCTCAAGGGCTACTCGTTCAGTCGTGAGGACGTCGACGCGCGCAGTCTCGCCAACGCGTACGCGCAGATCCTCAACCAGGTGTTCACGCACGAGATCAAGCCGCTCGAGGTCGAGATCCTCGTCGCGGAGGTCGGCGATCCTGACGATTCGCACCGCACCGACCAGCTCTTCCACATCCTCTACGACGGCACGGTCATGGACGAGCAGCGGTTCAGCGTGCTCGGTGGTGAGGCCGAAGAGATCACGCAACGGATCGAGTCGGCGTGGCAGGAAGACCTGACGTTGGTCGATGGCCTTCCCATCGCCGTGTCCGCGCTGGCTGGTCCAGAGCGTTCGCTCACGGCCGACGATCTCGAGGTGGCGGTGCTGCGCCGCAGGAACGGCCGGCGGGCGTTCCACCGCGTCGAAGGTGACCCGCTGCTGCAACTCGTCCCGGAAGCGATCGGCGGCACGCTGGCAGACGACGCCGTCCCCGACGAACCGGCGAACGACTCCTAGACCCGCGCCGCGATCCGCGCGAACGCGAAGAGGATCAGCAGGGCCACGACCAACGCGACCCAGAAGACGTCGCGCCCGGTGGTGCGAGCCGGGACAACCGCCCTGGACTCGTGGAACGAAGACTCGATGTCATCCGTGAGCAGGAGCTCACGAGCGTCGTCATAGCCATCCGCGTCGACCAGCACTTCGACCGGGCCGAGCGCGAGCGGTCCGTCGACTGATCCCCGGAACTGCCACACGATGCCTTCGGCACCCAGGCGAGCAGCGATGATCCTGGCTTCGACGGCGTTGGCCGCCGTGACGAGGCGGACCATCCGCAGCTCCGACACCGATTGAACGCTAGCTGCCAACGGACGGCCGATAGCCTCCCATCGAGATGGAACGACGCATCTTCGGGCTCGAGAACGAATACGGCGTGACCTGCACGCTCCGCGGTCAGCGCCGCCTGAGCCCGGACGAGGTCGCTCGGTACCTGTTCCGGCGTGTCGTGTCGTGGGGCCGCAGCTCGAACGTGTTCCTGGCCAACGGCGCACGGCTCTACCTCGATGTCGGATCCCATCCCGAGTACGCGACGCCCGAGTGTGACTCGATCCTCGACCTGGTCGTGCACGACAAGGCCGGTGAACGAATTCTCGAACAACTTCTCGCCTCTGCCGAACAACGGTTGCGCGAGGAAGGCATCCGCGGCGTCATCTACCTGTTCAAGAACAACACCGACTCGGCCGGCAACTCGTACGGCTGCCACGAGAACTACTTGACGTCGAGGCGCGACGACTTCGCCCACTACGCCGAGGTGCTGATTCCCTTCTTCGTGTCGCGTCAGATCTACGCGGGCGCGGGCAAGGTGCTGCAGACGGCCCGCGGTGCGATGTTCTGCATCAGTCAGCGGGCCGAGCACATCTGGGAAGGCGTCTCGTCGGCGACGACTCGCAGCCGGCCGATCATCAACACCCGCGACGAACCGCATGCCGACGCCGAGCGTTACCGACGGCTGCACGTGATCGTGGGCGACTCGAACATGAGCGAGTACGCGACGTTCTTGAAGGTCGGCGCGACGTCGATCCTGTTGCGGATGCTCGAGGATCCATCGGTCGTGCTGCGCGACATGACACTCGAGAACCCCATCCGAGCGATCCGCGAGATCAGTCACGACATGACCTGCACGCGGCGAGTGCGGCTGGCGAACGGGCGTGAGCTGAGCGCGCTGGAGATCCAGGGTGAGTACCTGAACCGCGCGCTGCGCTATGCGGACACGAAGGGCCTGTCGCCGCTCGAGCAGCGAGCCCTCGAGATGTGGGAGCACTGCTTGACCACGCTCGAGAGCGATCCCTTCAAGCTCGGCCGCGAGTGCGACTGGGTGATCAAGCACAACCTGATCGAGGCCTACCGAGCGAAGCACGATCTGCCGCTGGCGTCGCCGAGGGTGGCGTTGGTCGACCTGCAGTACCACGACGTCAACCGCGCTCGAGGGTTGTTCTACCGGTTGCAGGCGCGCGACCTCGTCGAGCGGATGTGCACCGACGAAGCGATCGACAACGCGGTCGACGAACCGCCGCAGACGACACGGGCGCGTTTGCGCGGCGAGTTCATTCGTCGCGCGAAGGAACGCAAGCGCGACTACACCGTCGACTGGGTGCACTTGAAGCTCAACGACCAGGCGCAGCGCACGGTCCTGTGCAAGGACCCGTTCAAGGCCCGTGACGAACGCGTGGAGAAGCTGATCGCGTCGTTGTGACCGCGTTCCCGAGGGACTACGGGACCGATCCAGAACGATTCGCGGCGGCACGAGCGAGCGCGACGAGATGGTCGACGGTCGGCGATGTGCATCCGGTGGTCGCTGAGCGATTCGTACGCGACGCGCTGGCCCCGGTGCTCGACATCGGTTGTGGAGACGGCGCGTTGCGCGAGGCGCTCCCATCCGGATGGCCTTGGGTCGGGATCGACGAGGACGCGCCCTTGCTGCAGGTTGCGGGATCCGGCGCGCTCGCGGACGCCGTCGCGTGCCCTGTGCGCGACGAGAGCGCCGGCGCCGCGGCTGCCCTGTGGATGCTGTACCACCTCGACGATCCGCGCCTCGTGATCGCCGAGGCCGCGCGCGTGCTGCAGCCTGCCGGCCTCTTCGCGTCGTGCACGACCTATCGCGACGACTCACCCGAGCTCGTCGAGTTCTTCGGTCCGCCGGATCCCACGACGTTCGATGCCGAAGAAGCGCCTGACCTCGTCGCCGACGTGTTCGGTTCCGGTCGCATCGAGGTCGAGCGATGGGACGGACCGTTCACCGTGCTGCCCGATCGAGACGCGGTGCGCACATACTTGCGCGGGCACGCGATCTCGAAGGAGCGCGCCGCCGAAGTGGCGGCGTCGGTCCGTACACCGTTCACGGTGACGAAACGAGGCGTCCTGATCTGGGCTCGAAAGTAGGGTCGATCCGTGGCGTCGACCGACAAGCTCGAGCGCCTGCTCAACCTCACCGCGGCGTTGCTGGAGACGCCGAGACCACTGACCGCGGAAGAGATCGCGCAGCGCATCTTCGGTTACCCGGAAGACCGCGTCGCGTTCCGGCGCGCATTCGAACGCGACAAGGAAGCGCTGCGCGAGATGGGCATCCCGATCGTGGTGACGGAGATCGGCTTGTCGGACCCGCCGCAATCCGGCTACCGCATCCCGAAGGATCAGTACTACCTCCGCGATCCGGGACTCGCGCCCGATGAGCTCGCTGCGCTGCATCTCGCCGCGTCCGCCATCCGGCTCGAGGGTGTCGAGGGTTCAGCCGGGCTCCTGAAGCTCGGCGGGGTGCCGGCCGGCGCCCCGGACGCGCCCTTGCCCGCCACCGTGGCGGCCATCCCGGTGGATGATCGCCTCGTGCACCTGTTCGGCGCCGTGGGGGAGCGCCGGCCCGTCACCTTCCGGTACCGCGACGAGACCCGCAGGGTCGATCCGTACCGACTCGACTTCAACCGCGGTCGCTGGTACGTCACTGGCTTCGACCACGCTCGAGAGGACGAGCGGATCTTCCGGCTCGACCGCATCGCCGGTGCCGTCGAGGCCGGCGCACCGCGGAGCTTCGAGCACCCGTCGGTGTCCATACCCGGGGCGCGCGCCGAGCCTTGGCAGTTGGGCGAAGGCGAGCCCGTGCGGGCGCAGGTCCTGATCGAGGCGGACCAGGCACCCATTGCCGTCGGCATCGTCGGCGTCGATGCCGTGGTGGACGAGCGAGACGACGGCTCGGTCGTGATCGAGCTTCCCGTCAGCAACCCCGAAGGGCTGCGCGCGTTCGTGCTGGGGTTCCTCGACCATGCCGAGATCTTGAGCCCGGCTGAACTGCGCGCCGACCTCATCGAGTGGCTGCGCGCGATCGCCGATCCTTCTGCCGCCGCTGCCGCCGCGCCGCGGTCGCGCCGTGAGCCGCATCACCGCGGCCGACCGGCTGCGCCGTCTGTTGTCACTGCTGCCGTGGGCCGCGGCGCACAACGGTCCGACGGTGGAAGACGTGTGCGCGCGGTTCGAGCTGACACCCGACGAGCTGTTGAGTGACGTCGCGCTGGTGTCGATGGTCGGGGTGCCGCCCTACTCGCCGGGCGATCTGTTCGATGTGGTCGTCGAAGAAGGCCGGGTCTGGGTCCATCTGTCACCGAGCTTCGACCGGTCACTGCGATTGACGCCGGAAGAGGCGCTGGCACTCGTGGCCGCGGGCACGAGCCTGCTCGGGGTGCCTGGTGCAGACGCAACGGGACCGCTCGCGCGCGGGCTCGCCAAGCTGGCGGCGACGCTCGGCATCGACCAGGAGGACGCGTTCGAGGTCGATCTCGGCCGCGCCGCCGCTTCCGTTCTCGCGGCAGTGCAGCAGGGCACCGAGGAGCACCGGCGGCTGCGCGTCCGTTACTACACGCACTCGCGCGACCAACACACCGAGCGCGAGGTCGATCCGTACCGCGTGCACGCCGAGCAGGGTCGCTGGTACATGGCCGGCTTCGACCACCTTCGCGGCGAGGTGCGCCTGTTCCGCGTCGACCGGGTCCTCGAGGCGACGGTGCTCGACGAGACGTTCGATGCGCCCACGGAGCTGCCGACTCCTGAGCTGTTCGAGGCCGGCGCCGACGATCCTCGCGTCGTCCTCGATCTCGCGCCCGAGGCCTCCTGGGTGGTCGAGTCGTACGCCGTCGACGAGACCGAGTCCACGGCGTCGGGACGACTGCGCGTGACGTTGCCCGTTTCCGGACGCTCGTGGCTCGAACGGCTCCTGCTCCAGCTCGGCCCTCGGGCGCAGGTCGTCGAGGTGCGCGGCGACCCGGACCTCGTGCGGTGCGGACCCGAGGCTGCCGAACGTGTCTTGGCTCGCTACGCCGACAGTTGAAGCGCCGTTGGATGGGAGAACACGTCGGCTACCCTCGGCCCGCCGTGTCCGAAGAGCTGCCCACCCTTGACGAGTCGAAGGACGCGACGGCGGATGGTGACGCTGCGTCCCCCGCCGCCGTCGATGTGCGCGCCACATCAGCCGGAGGGGACGGGGGCGGCGAGCCGCCTGTCGACACCGCGAGCGCGGCAGCGCAGTCGAGCGGCTCCAGGCAGGCTCGCCGGAAGGCACACCAACGGCGCAACGCGATCGAGTGGGTCGTCGTCCTCGCCGGCGCCCTCATCATCGCGATCGTCATCAAGACGTTCCTCTTCCAGGCGTTCTTCATTCCGAGTCCGTCGATGGAGCCGACGCTGAAGGTCGGTGACCGCGTGCTGGTCAACAAGCTCAGCTACCGCGTGCACGACGTGAACCACGGCGACATCGTGGTGTTCGGCCGGCCGTCGACATCGGGCCAGACCGTGGACGGATGCGACGGCGGACAGGTCAAGATCGCGCCGTCCGGCCTCGGCGGCAATGACGAGGACCTGATCAAGCGGGTGATCGCCACGGGTGGTGACACCGTCGAGCAGCGCGACGGCTCCGTGTACGTCAACGGTCAGCAGCTCGTCGAGCCGTACGTGCACAAGACGAACGGGGTCACCGACAAGACACCAGCGTTCAGCTTCTCCGCACAGTGCATCAAGGTGCCCCAGGGCGACGTGTTCGTCCTCGGTGACAACCGTCGGAACTCGAGCGCGAGCAACGCCTTCGGTCCCATACCCGCGAGCCTGATCGTCGGCCGCGCCTTCATACGCGTCTGGCCGCTCGGCTCCATCGGCGGCATCTGAACCCGTTCTCTGGGTCATTTGCGGTGCGATAGCACCGCAAATACACCGACATTCGTCAGCGAGCGCCGTCGAGGCGGGCGAGGGACTCGTTCATGACGTCGGTGTGGTCGGAGTAGACGGCGTCGATCCCGATGTCGAGCAGCGCGTCGAGGATGCGGGCGTGCTGGGCGTCCCAGCCGAACGCCAGCACCCCGAAGCGGTGGAACAGCGTCGTCAGGCCGCCTGTCCAATCCGTGTGATGGAGGTTGACCGCGTCGATGCCGGCATGGTCGAGCTCGGCCGCCCTGCGCTCGGGACCCTCCTTCATCCACCGCAGGCGGGTGGAGTCGACGAGCCTCACGTCCGGGAACTCGCCCCGCCACGCTGGCGACCTGGCGCCAATCGTGGTGACAGAGCCACAGCCGACTCGGCGCGCCGTCTCCGGCAGCCCGGGCGACCGCCACGGTCGGCGCTGCGGACGCCGGGTCCTTCACGTCGAGCGAGAGCTCGAAGTCGGTGCCGCACTGGGCGTAGAGGTCGGCCAGCGAGGGAATGTGGGCGGGCAGGTCGGCTCGCTCGACCTCGGCGATCTGGCGCCGTCGATGGCGAACCCGGACCACACCGTCGTGGTCCAGCACGGCGATGCCGTCGGCCGTGAGCCAAACGTCGCTCTCGAGCCCATTTGCCCCGAATTCGACGGGCCAGCTCGAAGGCCTCGAGCGTGTTCTCTGGGGCATGGGCCCTGGCCCCGCGGTGTGCGAAACCGATGGGCGGCCGGCGGAGCGAGGGGATGCGGGGCGGGGTCACGGGCCGATTTGGGCACTCTGACCCGCGGAATGGGACGAGCGACCTATTGAAGAAGTATCTGCTTCTGACGACGATGCATCTGCTGAAGGAGTAGGCGCAAGCGGGCAACGTGGTAGGAGGCGGTTTTCTGATGGCAACGATTCGGGCAACGTGCACGGACTGTGGTGACGTGGAGCTCACCGCCGCCGATGTGCGCGTCCGGGTGTGTCTCGACGACAACTCCGGCTCGTACCACTTCCGCTGTCCTCAATGCCACATGGCAGTGGTGAAGCCGGCCGAGCCTCGGATCGTCGATCTGCTGGCTGCTTCCGGTGTCGAAGTGTCCATGTGGCGCCTGCCGGCGGAGCTCTACGAGCCCCGATTCGGTCCGCGCATCGACCACGACGACCTCTTGGACTTCCACCAGCTCCTCGAGTCGGACGCTTGGTTCGACACACTGGTCGCCAGCCAGCGCTTCGAGCTCGAGCCCGAGCTCGACTGCAGCGTTCCGACCCAGTACGAGCTCGACGCCGACCTCGACCGCGAGCGCTGAACCAGGCCGTATCGGCGTCCTCGCCTACGCTCACGTCCACCGTGAGCGCTCTGTGGATCCTCCCGCTCGTTGTCATCGCGGCCGGCATCGTCGGCGTCGCGTTCGCCGCGACCCGGGCCGCCGCCGCGGGGTACGAGCTGCGCAACGAGTGCGCCCGGCTCGATTCCCTCCGCGCTGCCCTCGTGGAGCTGCGCACCGAGGCGGCCGTGACCCGTGGCGCCTTCGACCATCTGCGCTCACGGTCGGATTCGCCGGCGCCGCGGGGTTAGCCTTTCCTACGTGTTCAACCTCGGCGGTGGCGAGGTTCTCGTCATCCTGCTCGTCGTCCTGATCGTGCTCGGTCCGGACAAGCTGCCCGACGCGGCGCGCAAGGTCGGCAACGTGGTGGGGGAGATCCGGCGCATGTCGGCGGGGTTCCAGAACGAGATGCGAGCTGCCATGGAGGAGGTCACGCGTCCCGAGCCGCCGAAGCCTTCGCTCGAGCCCGTGGCCGACGAGCCGAACCCGCCGACGGAGATCAACGCCGACCGGCCGCAATCGCAGTCGGATGACTCCGCGGCGTAGGCCGCGGGCGTCGTCCGTTCCGTAGTCCTGTCATGAGCGCGAGCGCACTTCCCGCGGGGTCCGCTGACGAGGGTCGGATGACCCTGATCGAGCATCTGCTCGAACTGCGCCGCCGCATCATCGTCTGCGCCATCGTGATCGTCACCATGTCGATCTTCGCGTGGTTCCTGTACCCCTGGATCTCGCACTTCCTGCTGGCGCCGTACCGTGACATCGCGTCGCGCAGCATCGCGGGCGGCAACCTGATCGCGACGAGCCCGATCGAAGGCTTCGCGGTTCGCATGAAGATCACCGCCTACGTGGCGATCGCGTTCGCGATGCCGGTGATCCTCTGGCAGATCTGGCGGTTCGTGTCGCCCGGCCTCTACAAGCACGAGCGTCGCTACGCGGTGCCGTTCGTGTCGTCGGCGATCGTGTTGTTCACGATGGGCGCCGCGCTCGCGTACTGGACCCTGCCGAAGGCCCTCGACTGGCTGAGCGCGGTCGGCGGCGACAACATCACGCAGGCGTACACGGCGGACAAGTACTACCAACTGATCGCGTACATGATGCTGGCGTTCGGCATCTGCTTCGAGTTCCCCATCGTGCTGGTGTTCCTGCAGATCGCCGGCATCGTCAGCAACGAGTGGCTCCGAAAGTACCGCCGTCATGCGATCGTGGGGATCTTCGTCGTCGTCGCCGTGGCGACACCGAGCAACGATCCGATCAGCCTCATGGCGCTGTCGTTGCCGTTGTGCGTGTTCTACGAGGGAGCGATCATCGTCGGCCGGGTGCACAACCGCCGCAAGCGCCGCGCCGCCGCGGCCGCCGCCAAGGGTTGATGAGCTCGGGCGACCACTTCGTCGCGACCTACGGCTTCGAGCTCGATCCCTTCCAGCGCAGGGCGATCGACGCGCTCGACGCCGGGCAGTCGGTGCTCGTCGCCGCGCCGACCGGGTCCGGCAAGACAGTCGTTGCGGAGTACGCCGTGCACCTCGCTCTCGCGAACGGTGGCAAGGCCTTCTACACCGCACCGATCAAGGCGCTGTCGAACCAGAAGTTCGCCGACCTGAGCCGCCGTTACGGCAGCGACCGCGTCGGCCTCCTCACCGGCGACAACAGCGTCAACGGCTCGGCACCGGTCGTCGTGATGACCACTGAGGTGCTGCGCAACATGATCTACGCGGGGAGCGAAGCCCTCGAGCGGTTGCGTTACGTGGTGCTCGACGAGGTGCACTACCTGCAGGACGCCTATCGCGGCCCGGTGTGGGAGGAAGTCATCCTCCATCTCCCGCCGCACGTGAACCTCGTGTGCCTGTCGGCCACCGTGTCGAACGCCGAGGAGCTGGCCGACTGGATCACCACGGTACGCGGCCCGACGACGGCGGTGATCGAGGAACGCCGTCCCGTCGAACTGGTCAACCTGTACTGCGTCGGTGACCGCTCGTCGCCGGATCTGCACCTGCTCCCGACGTTGGTCGACGGCCAGCCGAACGCGGAGGCATCCCGGCTCGACGCGGAGTCGCTTCACGGCCGGGGCCTGCGAGGACGACCGCGGCGTCGCTTCTTCACCCCGCGGCGCGTGGAGGTGGTCGAGCGACTTGCGGACGACGATCTCGTGCCTGCGATCTACTTCATCTTCAGCCGCGCCGCGTGCGACGACGCAGTGGACGCGTGTGTCGGTGGTGGGTTGCGTCTCACGACGGCCGACGAACGCCCGCGCATCCGCGCGATCGCGGAGAGCCATGTCGAGGCGTTGTCCGACGGCGATCTCGACGTGCTCGGCTATGACCGATGGCTAGCGGGGCTCGAGCAGGGCATCGCCGCGCATCACGCGGGCATGGTGCCGCCGTTCAAAGAGGCGGTCGAGGCCTGCTTCACCGAGGGGCTGGTGAAGGTGGTCTTCGCGACCGAGACCCTCGCACTCGGTATCAACATGCCGGCGCGCACGGTGGTGATCGAGAACCTGTCGAAGTTCACCGGCGAACGGCACGAGTTCCTCACGGCGGGGGAGTACACGCAGCTGACCGGCAGGGCCGGGCGCCGAGGGATCGATCCGGTCGGGTACGCCGTCGTGCTGTGGTCGCCCTTCGTTCCGTTCGAACAGGTCGCGTCGCTCGCGTCGAGCCGCGCCTTCCGGCTCACGTCGGCGTTCCGTCCCACGTACAACATGGCCGCCAACCTCGTGTCCCGTTGCGCGCCCGCCGAAGCGCATCACCTGCTGAACCTCTCGTTTGCGCAGTACCAGGCGGACCGCTCTGTCGTTCGGCTCGAGGCGCGGCTCGAGAAGCGCCGTGACGCGCTCGAAGCGCTCGAACGCGAAGCGGTCTGCGACCGCGGGGATGTGACGGAGTACAAGAAGTTGGTCGAGGAGGTCGACGCCGCACGGCGCAAGCTCCAGCCATCGCGACGAGAGGTCGCCGAGGCGCTCTCGACCCTGAAACCCGGCGACGTCCTGCACATCAAGAATGGCCGCAACGGCGGGCGTGCCGCGGTCCTGAGCTTCGCCCACCGCAGCGGAGACCTGCGTCTCAAGGTCGTCACCGACCATCGCAAGGTGCTGACGCTCGGGACGGCGGACTTCGACGATCCGCCGTCGTCACTCGGCCACATCGATCTTCCGGAGCCGTACGCACCCAACAGCCGTGACTTCCAACAGCAGGTGGCGCGCCGGCTGCAGCGAACGCGTCTGCGCGGTCCGGACGCGGGCCGCCGCCGGCAAGAGATCGCCGCGCACGCCGAAGCGAGCGCGGTGGCCGACGCGCATCCGGTCGCACGTTGTCCCGACCGCGATCGCCACGTGCGCGCCATCGCGCAGCTCGAACGGGTGCGATCCGAGGTCGACGAGCTGCAGCGATCGGTCAAGGGCCGGACCGAGTCACTCGCTCGCCGCTTCGATCGCGTGCTGCGCCTGCTCGACGCATGGGGCTACCTGGACGGCTGGCGGCTCACGGACAAGGGCGTCGGGCTCGCGCACCTCTACCACGAGTGCGACCTGTTGATCGCCGAGACCCTCGGTGCCGGCCTGCTCGACGATCTCGAGCCCGCTTCGCTGGCAGGGCTCGCGTCCGTGTTCACCTACGAGCATCGGAGCTCGGCCCCGCCGCCCGCGCCGTGGTTCCCCTCGACGAAGGTGCGTGAGCGCTTCGTCGCGATCGAGCGCCTCGCCGGTGAGCTGCAAGCCGACGAGCACCGCGCCGGCCTCATGCCGACGCGGGGACCCGACCCCGGTTTCGTCGCGCTGGCGCACGCGTGGGCGGCGGGCGAGGACCTCGACCACGTCCTCGAGGACGAGGATCTCTCCGGCGGTGACTTCGTGCGCAACGTGAAGCAGCTCATCGATCTCCTGCGCCAGATCGGCCAGCGCTCGGACTCGACCACTGCCCATGTCGCCAATCAGGCGGCGGACCAACTGCTGCGGGGCGTGATCGCCGCATCCTCGATGGTCAACGAAGGCGTGATTCGAGGATGACGATCCGGAAGGGTGAGACGTGGGGGATGGCGGGGCCGCTTCCGCCCGACGGTGTGCTCGTGCGCACCGACGCCGAGGCGCGCGCGCGGTCGAGCGCGCCCAGCGCGCCGGTGAGTCGATCCCGCCGCTCGGCCTGCTCGGCGGTGACCTGTGCCGGACGCTCGGTGGCACGGGCGACGAAGCTCGCCTGCGCTCACCCGACGCCATGCAGTTGCCGGTCGATCTCGGCGCGGTGTTGATCGACGGTCGCTTGCACTGGTTCGTGGCGCACCTGGTCGCGAGGAAGGGATGGTGGCGCGGACGGGTCTACGTGGCGATGAACGCGGAGTTCATCGGTCACTGGGACGTTGCCCCGCGCAGCCATCCGAACGACGGCATCCTCGACACGTTCGACGTGTCGATGCCGTTCGGTGAGCGGCTCAAGGCGCGACCGCGGCTGGCGACGGGCTCGCATGTTCCGCACCGCGACATCAAGGAACGACGAGCGGCGGCGGTGCAGGTCGACGTCGACGGTCTCGATGTCTGGCTCGACGGCGAGCGGATCGGGTCGGCCCGCACGCTCTCCATCCGGCTGGAGCCCGATGCGCTCACCTGCGTCGTGTAGACCGTCTGCATGAGCGATCTCGAAGCCGTCAAGGAGCGCATCGCCGCCGAGGTGGACAAGCGCGCGGACGTGCTCATCGATGCGTCGCATCAGATCCATGCGAACCCCGAGCTCAACTTCGAAGAGCATTTCGCGCACGACGTCCTCACCGGCATCCTCGAAGCGGAAGGGCTCGAGCTCGAACGCAACGCGTACAACTTGGAAACGGCGTTCGTGGCGCGCGCCGGAAGCACCGGTCCGACGATCGCCGTGTTGTGCGAGTACGACGCGCTGCCCGGCATCGGGCACGCCTGCGGTCACAACATCATCGGCACGGCGGGTATCGGCGCGGGCATCGCCGCCGCGACCCTGGCGGATGAGCTCGGCGGGCGCATCCTGATCCTCGGCACGCCGGCGGAAGAGGGCGGCGGTGGCAAGGTGCTGATGGCCGACCAGGGCGCGCTCGACGGCGTGGATGCGGCGATGATGATCCATCCCGCGGGCGCGGATCTGACCCGCATGGACGTGATCGCGATCCAACAGCTCTGGGTCGAGTACCACGGCAAGGCCGCGCACGCCGCCGCGTTCCCGCAGAAGGGGCGCAACGCGCTCGATGCCGCGGTGCTCGGCTACATGAACGTCGCCGCGCTGCGCCAGCACATCCTGCCGACCGAACGGTTGCACGGCATCTTCCCGAACGCCGGGGAAAAGCCGAACATCGTTCCCGAGTTCGCCTCCGCGCACTGGTACGTGCGTTCACCGACGTTGAAGACCCTCGAACGGCTCAAGCCGCGCGTGCTCGCGTGCCTCGAAGCCGGCGCGATGGCGGCTGGTTGCGAGATGGCGTACGAGTGGAAGCAACCCGTGTACGCCGACATGATCGACAACCGGGCGATGCTCGACCTCTACAGCGCGAACGCGGCGCGCACCGGTCGGCGACTGGGCGACCCCGGCGCGGCCGGGCATCCGGTCGTCGGCAGCACCGACATGGGCAACGTCTCGTACGTCGTGCCGGCGATCCATCCGATGATCCGAGTCGGCCCGCCCCACGTGTCGATCCACTCCCAGGAGTTCGCGTCGTACACCGCCGCGGAGGCGGGCGATGCCGCTGTCGTGGACGGGGCGAAGGCCTTGGCGATGACGGTGGCCGACCTGTGGCTGCGCCCCGACGTGCTCGACGCGGCCAAGGCGGAGTTCGCGGAGAGTGTGAGTCACCGCTCGTCCTGACCGCTCAGCGTGGTCCGCGGCGCCCGGTCGAGACCCGCCTACAGTCGGCTCGCTCTATGACGGTCTACATCGCCGAGGACTTCGAACCCCACGAAGCCGACATCCTCCGGCGGTACTTCACAAATCTGGACGGACCGGTGTTTGCGCTGGTCAACCTGCCAGAAGTGGTGAAGGGAGCGCTGTTCGCCCGCTACAGCCGGTCGCCCAAGAGCCTGCGGCGGCTGTTCCTCGACGAGTTCGTCGGCGATCTCGACATCTCCGGGGACCAGAGCATCGACGCGACCGTCGGGCTGCGGCGGGCCGAAGAGCTCTACGACCGGGTTTTCTTCGAGTACGGCGACGACTCCGTCGCCCAGCTCGGCGGTGTGCACCTCGCGTGCGAGCAGGCCTCGAACCTGCTGACCAAGGTGCTCGAGTGGGGACGGCTCATGAGCTACCTCGAGCAGTCGACGCGTTACATCGCGTACGACACGCGCATCGGTGGCCGGTATCGCTACTACCGCGATCCCGAAGTGCTCGGCTCGGCGCTCGGCACACGATACGTCGGCGACATGGATCGGCTGTTCGACACCTACGCGGAGCTCGTGCCCGTTCTCGCCGATTTCTTCCGCGAACGCTTCCCAAAGGAGCCCGACGACACCGACTTCGTGTACCGCCAGGCGATCCGCGCCAAGGCGTTCGATTCCTTGCGAGGGATCCTTCCGGCGGCGTCGCTCTCGAACGTCGGCATCTACGGCACGGGACAGGGCTATGAGCAGCTCCTGCTGCGCATGCGCGCGCACCCGCTGCCCGAAGCGCGCGCGTACGCCGACTTGATGTTGAGCGAGCTGCGCAAGGTGATCCCGTCGTTCCTCAAGCGGGTCGACCTCGACGACCGCGGTGTGGCTTGGAGCACGTACCTCGCGTCGACGCGCACCGCGATGGAGGAGATCGCCGAGCGGTTGTTCCCGTCGGGAGCCGTCGTGGACGACGTGCCGGCGGTGCAGCTCGTCGACTTCGATCCGGATGCCGAGGTCGAGCTCGTCACCGCGATGCTCTACCAGTACGCGCACGCGCCCGAGCCCGCGATCGAAGCGCGGGTTCGCGCCATGTCAGTCGACGAGCGGCTCGCGGTGGTGCGTGCCTACGCGGGTGAGCGGATGAATCGCCGCCACAAGCCCGGGCGCGCGCTCGAGCGGGTGCAGTACCGATTCGACGTGCTCGCCGACTATGGCGCGTTCCGCGATCTGCAACGCCATCGCATGTTGACGATCGAATGGCAGGCGCTGTCGCCGCGTCACGGCTACACGCGGCCCGACGCAGTCGACCTGGCCGGACAGACCGCGGCGTTCGACGCCGCAATGGAGCGGTCCGCGAACCTGCACGACGCGCTCACCGAACGGTTCCCGTCCCAAGCGCCGTACGCGGTGTCGCTGGCCTACAAGGTCCGGTTCATGCTGCAACTGAACGCGCGTGAGGCGATGCACCTGATCGAGTTGCGGTCGACTCCCCAAGGTCATCCTGCGTACCGATTGGTCGCGCAGGAGATGCACCGGCTCATCGCAGAGCAGGCCGGCCACCACGCGGTCGCAGAGATGATGCGGTTCGTCGACCATTCGCCCGAACCATCGCTCGAGCGTCTGGCGGCCGAACGCCGGGCGGAGGCGCGGCGCCAGTCTCGTTGATCGAGTCCCGTTGGTGGTGTTGTTGATGATGCGAATGTGGGCCCAGGGGTTGAAGTGGCTCGTGTGATCATTTAGGTTGAGATCCACGCGGGCGGAGCCCTGGAGGTTCCGACATCCGCGTCCCCACCAACCCCCGAGTGCGCCGACGAGGCAGCACTGCGCTTCTCGTGAGTGCCGTCGCCCTGACCGCGATGGCCGGCCTGGCGCAGACAGGGCGTTACACCGTCCATCGCGGCGACACCTTGTCCTCCATCGCGGCCCGCAACGGCACGACCGTGCAGGCGCTGGTGGCGGCCAACGGCATCCGCAATCCCAACATGATCCTGATCGGGCAGAACCTGGCGCTCTCCGGAGCCCCACCGTCGTCAGGGACGTCCGTGAGCCCGTCGACATCGGCCTTCCCGTTCGCCGTCGCGGTCGTTCGGCCGGGCGACACGCTGGCCACGGTCGCCGCCAGGACCGGAGTACCCGTCGCCACGCTCATTCAGGCCAACGGGCTGAAGCCGACGTCGATGCTCTATGCGGGCGGCCAGTTACTGGTGGCGCCGCGCAACGTTCCCCCGAAGACGGCACTGACCCGATGCCCGGTGGCGAGTGCGCACTTCATGAACGACTGGGGATTCGCCCGGGAGGACACCGGCTTCCACCAGGGCAACGACATGATGGCCAAGCGGGGAACGCCCGTCCTCGCTCCGGTGAGCGGCACCGTCGCGCAGGTCGTCGGCAGCATCAGCGGCAACCAATTCCGCCTGACCGGCTCGGACGGGACGACGTACGTCGGCGCGCATCTCGACAAGTTCGGCAAGTCCGGCAAGGTCAAAGCCGGCGACGTCATCGGCTACGTCGGTGACACGGGCGACGCAAAGGGCGGCCCGACCCATCTGCACTTCGAGATCCATCCCGGTGGCGGTGCCGCGGTGAATCCGTACTACACGCTGGTCGCCGCGTGCGGATGAGGCCGCGGCTCGTCACTTGTCTGTGTGTCGCAGCGATCGCTGTCCTCGCCGCGGCAGGTCAGGCATCGACGACGAAGGCGAACGCGGCCGCGCAGACGTACGTCGTGCGTCCCGGCGACACCCTGACGTCGATAGCGTCGCGTTACGGGTCGTCTGTCAACGCGATCGCAACGGCCAACGGCATTCGCAATCGGAACGTGGTGGTCATCGGGCGCACGCTGACGATCCCCGCAGGTAGTGGTGGCACATCGGGCTCGACGACGTCTTCGGGCTATCGACGCGGCGTATTGCCCGCGAAGCTGCAAGCGCACCCTGACCGGTTGGCGATGCGCCCGCTGTTCGTGCGATGGGGTGCGACCTACGGCGTACCTGCGGACCTGCTCGAAGCGACCGCGTGGATCGAGTCCGGCTGGCAGACGTCGGTCGTGTCGAAGACGGGCGCGATGGGCGTCGGCCAGTTGGAGCCCGCCACCGTGGACGTCACGCGCCTGTTGATCGGGATCCGCCTCGATCCCGCCAGCGCCAACGACAACATCCGGATGTCGGCACGGTTCATGCGCTACCTGCTCGACCACACGGGCAACGACGTGCCAGTGTCACTTGCCGCGTACTACCAGGGACTTCGCTCGGTGAGCAGCGGCGTGGTGCTGCCGGAGACGCTGCTGTACGTGGCCAACATCCTGGCCGTCCGCCCTGCTTTCGCGTAACGATCTGGGTGTGACCTCCTGGAGCAGCAGCGACATCCCGGACCAGACCGGTAGGACGGTCCTCGTCACCGGCGCGAACAGCGGACTCGGGTTGCGATCAGCGGAGGCGCTGGCGCAGGCCGGGGCGCAGGTGCTCCTCGGATGCCGGAACCCGGCGAAGGCCGCTGAGGCACTCGCCGCGGTGAAGGCCGAAGCGAAGGGTGCCGAGCCGGTGTACGTCGAGGTGGATCTCGCCAGCCTCGAGTCCATCGAATCCTGCGCTGCGGAGGTCGGCCGCCACGTCGACAAGCTCGACGTCCTCATGAACAACGCCGGGGTCATGGCCATCCCTCGGCGTGAGACCGCAGACGGGTTCGAAGCACAGTTCGGTACCAACCATCTCGGGCACTACGCGCTCACCGGCCGGTTCCTGCCGTTGCTGCTGCGTGCACCCGCGCCACGGGTCGTGACGACCTCGTCGCTCGTCCACCGCAGCGGGAAGATGCGGTGGGACGATCCGCATTGGCGCAAGAGCTACCGCAAGTGGATGGCGTACGGGCAGTCGAAGCTGGCCAACCTGCTGTTCGCGTTCGAGCTCGATCGTCGAGCGCGCGGCGCGGATACCGCACTCGTCTCGGTCGGCGCGCATCCCGGCTACGCGGCGACGCACCTCCAAGCCGTCGGGCCCGAGATGGCAGGCAACCCCGTCATGGAGTGGGCGACGACGTTCGGCAACAAGGTGTTCGCGCAGAGCGACGTGCAAGGTGCGTGGCCGCAGCTGTACGCCGCGACGATGCCGGACGTCGAGGGCGGCACTTACTACGGGCCGGGCGGCGTGTTCGAGATGCACGGACATCCGACGGTCGCGCACCCGAGCGGATCAGCGCGCAACGCAGCCGACGCTCGCCGTCTGTGGGAGCTGTCCGAGCAGGAGACCGGCGTCGTGTACCCCTGGCCCGCCTGAGGGCGCGCTTTCCGTCCCGCCCGCGCGCCCTCACATTGATGTCTCAGCCACCGTTTTGGTGGCCTGGACTTCCCAGAACGAGCGGCCGTCCCTTCTGTGAAGCCCTACCCACCGTTTTGGTGGCTCGGACATCAATGTGATGTGCGGCTGACGGCGGCGGAAGCGGCCGCGCGATGTGGGACGGCGTACGGTTTCGGGATGTTCGAATGGTCCGAAGAGCAGCGGATGATCCGCGATGCGGTGCGCCAGTTCGTGGAGGCGGAGATCGTCCCGCATCGTGACGAGCTCGAGCACGGCGATCTGCCGCCGTACGACATCTTGCGCAAGCTGTTCGCCACGTTCGGCATGGACGCGATGGCGCGCGAGAGCTTCAAACGTCGGATCGAGCGCGAGCGCGAGGCGAGACCGCAAGCGGACAACGACGCCGATGCGGGCGGCGGGGGTGGCGGTGCCGCGCTGACGATCATCCCGATCATCGAGCTGTGCCGCCATTGTCCCGGCATGGTCACCGCCATGGGCGTCTCCATGGGACTCACGAGCGCGGCGATCATGAGCCGCGGCACGATCGCGCAGAAGGAGCGCTGGGCGCTCGACCTCCAGACGCTCGACAAGATCGGGTCGTGGGCCATCACCGAGCCCAACTCCGGCTCGGACGCGTTCGGATCCATGAAGTCGACTGCTCGCCGCGACGGCGACGAGTACGTCCTCAACGGGTCGAAGACGTTCATCACGAACGGTCCCTTCGCCGACACGATCGTCTTCATCTGCAAGCTCGACGAGGGCAACCCGCCGGCCGAGCGCAAGATCCTGTCCTTCATCCTCGACTCGGGGATGCCCGGCCTCGAGCAGTCCAAGCCGCTGCGCAAGATGGGCATGCATTCGTCGCCGACGGGTGAGCTGTTCCTCACCGACGTGCGAGCCGGCCGCGATCGCCTGATCGGCGAGACCGAGGACGTTCCTTCGGGCGGCCGCGAAGGTGCGAAGGACACGTTCTCGATGGAGCGCTCCGGTGTCGCCGCGATGTCGCTCGGGATCATCGAGCAGTGCCTCGAGACGTGCGTGGAGTACGCGAAGAACCGCGTGCAGTTCGGCCAACCGATCGGCGAGTTCCAGCTCATCCAGGAGAAGCTCGCCCGAATGGAAGTCGCTCGGCTCAACGTGCAGAACCTGGTGTTCCGCTCGATCGAGATGTCAGCCGCCGGTCGAAGCCTGACGCTCGCGGAGGCGTCGGCCATGAAGCTGTACTCGGCGCGCGCCGCGACCGAAGTGGCGATGGAAGCGGTGCAGCTCCACGGCGGCAACGGCTACATGTCCGAGTTCCACGTCGAGCAGTTGGCGCGCGACGCCAAGGTCCTGCAGATCTACGCGGGCACGGACGAGATCCAGATCACGCACATCGCCAAAGACCTCTTGCGCCGTTAGCCGGGCGGCGCGATCGCGTCCACGTCGGCGCGCTGCTCGGGCGTCAGCTCCCAACTCACCGCCGCCACGTTGGCTCGCACCTGTTCCGGCTTCGTCGCGCCCGCGATCACAGATGCGAGATGGGGGAGTCCGGCCAGCCACGACATCGCCAGCTCGAGCAAGGTGTGCCCGCTGTCGCGGGCGAAGTCGTCGAGCCGTTCGACGACGTCGAACCGTCGATCGGACAGCGCACGTTCGCGACCTTCTGCGGGCATGCCGGCGAGGCGCGTTCCCGTCGGCGGTTCTTCACCGCGGCGGTACTTCCCGGTCAGCACGCCAGACGCCAGCGGGAAGAACGGAAGGATCGCGAGGTCGTGTCGATCGCAGGCATCGAGCAGGTCAGGCTCGCCCCGGCGCCGCAGCAGACTCAGCTCGTTCTGCACGCTGGCGAACGCGGCCGTGTCCGACTTGGTCGCCGCCGCGGCAGCAGCATCGACGCGATCGCCGTCGAAGTTCGAGCAACCGATCTCGCGCAATTTCCCGTCGCGCACGAGTCGATCGAGTGCCTCCAGCGTCTCGTCGATCGGCGTCGTGTCGTCGGGCCTGTGCAACTGGTACAGGTCGATGTGATCGGTGCCGAGCCGACGCAGGCTTCCCTCCGCGGCAGTCACGATCGACGCCGCGCTCGCGCCGTTCGGAAGTGTGGTGCCGTCGCCCATCCCGAACTTCGTCGCGATCACGACATCGTCGCGCCGTGAACCGAGCGCTCGGCCGAGCAGCTCCTCGCTCTCACCGGTGCCGTAGATGTCGGCCGTGTCGAACAACGTGATGCCGGCATCGACGGCCGCGTCGACCACTGCACGTGTTGCCGCCTGGTCGAGACGGCGGCCGAAGTTGTTGCAGCCGAGCCCGACGAGCGAGACGGTGAGGCTGCCGATGGCGCGGGATTCCATGTCCGCACGCTATGGGATCGTCTCGCCCAACTGATTGCCCTGACCGGCGAGGCCGGCGATACCATCGCCGCCACAACCGAAACCCTGGGGAGCTCGGGACAGCCGGGCTGAGAGGGTGACCGGCAATTCGCCCGACGGCGAACGAAGCAGCGTCACCGACCCACGAACCTGACCTGGGTAATGCCAGCGGAGGAAGCCGTGAGCCGGAGCCCTGAGCAGTGCATCGTCGTCGTCGGTGGTGACGCGCCCGACCAGCAGCGGCTGACCGGGATCCAAGTGGTGCCGGGCACGCTCGTGGTCGCGGCGGACTCGGGCATCGACCATGCATTGGCCGCAGGGCTGCACGTGGATGTCGCGGTCGGTGACTTCGACTCCGTGTCCGCGGCGGGCCTCGACGACGTCACGGCCGCAGGCGCGCGCATCGAGCGCCATCCGGCTGCGAAGGACCACACCGATCTCGAGCTGGCGATGGACGAAGCGGTGTCGGAAGGATGCACGCGCATCGTCGTGGTCGGTGGCGACGGCGGGCGGCGCGACCACCTCTTCGCCAACCTGCTCGTGCTCGCGTCTCCGCGCTACGCCGCGTGTGTGATCACGGCGTACTTCGGTCGTGCCCGCGTTCACGTCCTGCACGGCGGCGGGCCGACCGCGGTGATCGAAGGCGCGGTCGGCGAGATCGTCTCGCTGCTGCCGCTGCACGGGCCGGCTGGCGGCGTGCGGACCGCGGGGCTCCGTTACCCACTGCACGGCGAGACGCTGCCCGCGGGCACGACGCGCGGTGTCAGCAACGTGCTCGAGACGATGCCGGCCGAGGTCGAGCTGACCGCCGGGACGCTCGTCGTCGTGCTGCCCGGTGAACGAGACGGAGGAGACACGCCATGAGGAAGCGCTCGTCAGGAGCAATCGCGGTCACGCTCGCCGTCGTGCTCGCGATGGCGGTGGCCGCGTGCGGGAGCGACAACAGTCCCAGCGCGTTGGGATCGAGCGGATCGAGCGGCGCGCCGGCGAAGCAGACGATCACCATCGTGACCCATGACTCCTTCGCGGTGAGCGACAACGTGCTCAAGGCGTTCGAGGACCAGACCGGGATCACGGTCAATCAAGTGAAGAGCGGTGATGCCGGCGCGCTCGTCAACCAGGCGATCCTCACCAAGGATCACCCACAGGGCGACCTCCTCTACGGGATCGACAACACGCTGTTGACGAAGGGCCTCGATGCGGGCCTGTTCGAGCCGTACGCCTCTCCGGCGCTCAGCAGCGTCGACGCGCAGTTCGATCTCGATCACGACCAGCATCGCGTGACGCCCGTCGACGAGAGCGACGTGTGCCTCAACTACGACAAGACCGCGTACGGCGCGGCTGGTCAGCCCGCTGCACCGACGAAGCTCGAGGACCTCACGACGCCCGCGTTCAAGGACAAGGTCGTGGTCGAGAACCCCGCGACGTCGAGCCCCGGACTCGCGTTTCTCGTCGCGACCGTGCAGCACTTCGGCGAGGACCACTACCTCGACTACTGGAAGCAGTTGAAGGCGAACGGACTGAAGGTCGTCGACGGTTGGGATCAGGCGTACAACAACGAGTTCACGATCGGCAGCGCGAGCACCGGAACCCGCACCGTCGTCGTCTCGTACGCCACGAGCCCGCCGGCCGACGTCGTGTTCGCCAACCCGCCCAAGAACGACACGTCGGTCGGCGTCGTACAGGACAGCTGCTTCCGCCAGATCGAGTTCGTCGGCGTGCTCAAGGGGACCAAGCACGCCGACGCGGCGCACGAGTTCATCGACTTCATGTTGTCGAAGCAGTTTCAAGAGGACATGCCGTTGCAGATGTACGTCTACCCCGTTCGCCCTGACGCGGCCCTGCCCGATGTGTTCACGAAGTTCGCGGTCAAGCCGGCCAACCCGATCGAGCTCGACATCAACACGATCGGTAGCAATCGCGAGCGATGGATCAACGACTGGACGTCAGCCGTCCTCGGATGACCCGCCGCCGCAGTCTCGGGATGGTGGCGCTCGCTGCCATCCCGATCGCGTTCCTCGCCGTCTTCTTCGTCTGGCCGGTCAGTCGCATCGTCGTGCGCGGGCTTCGCCCCGACGGAAGTTGGGACTTCAGCTCGGTCGGCGATGTCCTCGGCAACGCCGTGACCCGCCGCGTGATCTGGTTCACCGTCTGGCAGGCGGCCGCCTCGACCCTGCTGACACTCACGCTGGCGCTGCCGGGCGCGTACGTGTTTGCCCGCTTCGCGTTCCGCGGCAAGAACGCCTTGCGCGCGGCGGTGACCGTCCCGTTCGTTTTGCCGACCATCGTCGTGGGCACGGCGTTCCTCGCGCTGCTCGGGCCGCGCGGCCTGCTCGGCGGCTGGCTCTCGTTGGACGAATCGGTGTGGGCGATCCTGCTCGCGCACCTCTTCTTCAACTACGCGGTCGTGGTCCGGACGGTCGGAGGGCTGTGGTCGCATCTCGACCCTGCCTTCGATGATGCGGCGAGGACGCTCGGCGCCTCACGCTGGCGCGCGCTGCGTGAGGTGACATGGCCGCTGCTCCGGCCCGCGGTGGTCTCGGCGGCCGCCATCGTGTACCTGTTCTCGTTCACGTCCTTCGGCGTCATCCTCGTGCTCGGCGGGCAGGACCACGCGACGCTCGAGGTGGCGATCAAGCGGGCGACGCTCGACCGCTTGGACCTGCGAACGGCCAGCGTGCTCGCGCTCGTCCAACTCGTCGTCGTCGTGCTCCTCCTGCTCGTGACGTCCTTTGCCACGCGGCGGCGGTCCGTGCAGCAGCGGCTGTTGCCCGTCGCCGACGCGTCACACAAGCCGCGCGGCGGCGAGCGATGGTTCCTCGCCGCGAACCTCGCGGTCATGGCCGTCGTGCTCGGCGCTCCGATGGCCGTGCTCGTCGAGCGATCGCTGCACACGTCGTCGGGCTACGGCTTCGGCTTCTACCGCGCGCTCGTGGAGTCACCGCGCGCCGCGGCACGCTTCGTGCCACCGGTGGACGCGATCCGAAATTCGCTCGCGTTCGCGACTGCGGCGACCGCGATCGCGTTGATCGTCGGCGGCATTGCGGCCTTCATCGTCGCCGGTGACGCGCGCCGTCGCATCCAGGGGCGAAATCGGGGCCGGACGGCGTTCGATCTGTTGCTGATGCTTCCCCTCGGCACCTCCGCGGTGACCGTGGGTTTCGGGTTCCTCATCGCGCTCGACCGGCCCATCGACCTGCGCTCGTCGTGGATCATCGTGCCGATCGCACACTCACTGGTCGCGATCCCGTTCGTGGTGCGCATCCTCGTCCCCGTCTTGCGATCCATCGACGATCGCCTTCGCGACGCGGCGACCGTCCTCGGGGCATCGCCGCGACGAGTGTGGAAGGAGATCGATCTGCCGATTGTCCGGCGAGCTGCGCTCGTCGCCGCGGGGTTCGCGTTCGCAGTGTCACTCGGCGAGTTCGGCGCCACCCTGTTCATCGCGCGACCGGACCGTCCGACGATGCCCGTCGCCATCTTCCGTTACCTGTCGCTCGCCGGTGCGTCGAACTTCGGTGCCGCGATGGCGATGAGCACGGTGCTGATGGTGATCACCGCGGCGTCGATCTTCCTCATCGAACGATTTCGCACCCCGGGCCTCGGCGAGTTTTGAGCACGCTCGACGTCGAAGGGCTGCGGGTCGCCTATGGCGACAGCGTCGCAGTGGATGGTGTCGACCTTCACGTGAAGTCCGGCGAGATCGTGACCCTCCTCGGCCCGAGCGGCTGCGGCAAGAGCACGATCCTGCGCACGATCGCCGGATTGCTCACGCCGGACGACGGGCGAATCCTGCTCGATGGCGCGGATCTCGCCGGCGTACCGCCCCACCTGCGGCGGTTGGGACTGATGTTCCAGGACTACGCGCTGTTCCCGCACCGCGACGTCGCCGGCAACGTCGCGTTCGGTCCTCGCATGCAGCGCCAGGACCGAGGCGCGATTGCCGAGCAGGTCCGCACGGCGCTGGCGCTCGTCGGGCTCGCCGGGTACGAGCAGCGCTCGATCGTGTCCTTGTCCGGTGGCGAGCAACAGCGGGTCGCTCTCGCCCGCACTCTGGCGCCCTCGCCCCGGATGCTGATGCTGGATGAGCCGCTCGGCTCGCTCGACCGGTTCCTCCGCGAACGATTGACCGTCGAACTGCGCGATCTTTTTCGAACGCTCGGCACGACGACGATCACCGTCACCCACGACCAAGGCGAGGCGTTCACGATCGCGGACCGGGTCGTCGTGATGCGGGCGGGACAGATCGTGCAGAGCGGGACTCCGGTCGACGTCTGGCGCGAGCCGGTGGACGGCTTCGTCGCCCGGTTCCTCGGGTTCGCCAACGTCTTCGACGTCGACGTCCGCCACGGCTCCGTGACGTCGCCGGCCGGTACCTTCCCGACAGAGCGGCGCGACGGTCCCGCCTGCCTGGTCCTGCGTCCCGACGCCGTCACGATCGCGCCGGAGGGTGCCAGCATCGGCGCCGACGTCTCTGGCGTTGCGTCGGTGGCCTCGTTCCGAGGCGATCACTTCCTCGTACCGGTGGAGGTCGACGGCGGGGCGACCATCGAGGTCGTCGTACGATCGGCCGATGTGCCCGCGCCCGGTGACCTCGTCGGTGTGCAGGTCGACGGGGGCAGTGTTCTTCTCATCGACCGCGAAACGTCACCTTCCCGCTTCATACGGACACCCGGGCATCCGAAAGAATGAGGCGATGAGTAGGTGGCCCGCGCTCGTGATCGCCGGGGCGATCGTGTTGGGAGTCGCGGCCCCGGCCGCCGCCCAGACGCCCGTCAGCGACACGATGCCGGAATCCACCGACACGACGTTGCCGGTCACCCAGCCGACCGATACCGCCACCACCGAGGACACGACGCCTGCGACCACCCCCGACACGACGCCGGACACGACGCCGGACACGACGCCGGACACGACGCCCGGCGGGCCGCCGACGACCACGGATCCGGGCACGGACGGCGACGCGCCGGCGGGGAGCGTCCCCGAGGACACCATCACGGTTCCCGATGCGACCGTGCCACCGAACCAGCCGAACGCGGTGCTGCCGCCCCGGGCCAGGGTGGTGAAGGTCGACGTACAGACGGCCCGAGCGGAGGCGCTGGCCCGGCAGGCGGCATACCAGTCGGCCGTCGATCACGAGCAGCAAGTCGAGGCGTCGCTCGCCAGCTTGCAGGGTGAGGTCGACCAGCTCTCCGCCACGAGTCGGAAGACCGTGCAGGACCTGACCGTGGCCCACGACAACCTCGTCGCGAGTGCGGTGGACGCCTATGTGCGGGGCGGCGACAGCGATCTCGAGATCTGGGCCGGCGACGACGACCAGACCGATGAGCGCATGGCGCTGCTCGGGGTGGTCGCCAACCACGATCGATCCGCCATCGTGAGCTACAAGGCGGCGCAGGCCGCGGCGGACAAGGGTCAGCAGGACACGGCAAAGCAGCTGAGCGACACGCAGGCGCAGCTCGATCTGGCCAAACTCCAGGAGTCACAGGCGCAGTCCGACCTCAACAGCGCCAACCTCGATCTGGCGGTCACGTCGGCGGGAGGCAACACCGTGATCCACGGCTTCGTCTTCCCGGTGGCTTCGCCGCACACGTTCAGCGAGGACTTCGGCGACCCGCGCCTGCCCGGAACGCCGCAGGCCCATCCCCACCAAGGCTGCGACATCGTCGCCGCCGAAGGAACCGAGCTGTATGCCGCCGAGCGCGGTGTGATCACGCAGCTCAGCTCGGGCGGGCTGGGCGGCAACGGCATCTGGCTCAAGGGAGAGAGCGGCACGTCCTACTACTACGCGCACCTGTCCGCGTACGTCCTGGGCCTGGCGCAGGGGCAGCTCGTCGAGGCCGGGCAGCTGATCGGCTACGTGGGCCACACCGGCGATGCCTACGGACCGCACCTGCACTTCGAGGTGCACCCCGACGGCGGCCCCGCCGTGGATCCGTATCCGATCCTCCTGGTGGCGGACCCGCAGACCGCTGTTCCTGCGGTGCCGCCCGCGCCGTCTGCGCGACCCTGAGGGGATGGATGTCACCGCGACGCTGACTGCACCGTGCGCGCCCGAGGAGCTGTACCGGTGGGTCGCCGATCTCGGCTCGTACCCCGAATGGCTGGAGATCGTGCCGAAGGCGGTGGCGGAGGACGGTGAGGAGCCTGCGTGGGTGGTGGACCTGCGAGGCAAGCTCGGCCCGTTCGCCCGGTCCAAGCGCTTGCGGATGGTGCGCACCCAGGACGAGTCGCCGGAGTCGGTGGTGTTCGAGCGTCAGGAACGCGACGGGCGGTCGCACTCGCCGTGGATCCTGCGGGTCGACGTCGCGCCGGTCGACGGCGAGAGCCGCCTGACCATGCGCCTGCACTACGGCGGCTCCCTGTGGGGCCCCGTCCTCGAACGTGTCCTCGGCGACGAGATCGAACGCTCCAAACCCCGCCTCCTCGCTCTCCTCGCCGCCGACTAGAGCGAATGTTGGATGGAAACGGGCGCTATGGCGCCCGTTTCTCCCCGGAGTTGGCCTCGGGTGGAGCGAATGTTGACCCGGAGCTCGGAGAGGTCGAGCGGGCGAAGGCGGTCCAGCGGCCGTGGTGGCGTTCGAGGACGACGTCGAGGTCGAAGCAGGCGCCGAGCGACTCGGCGGTGAGCGTGCCCTCCAGCGGGCCGGCGGCGAGCACGCGGCCTTGCCGCAGCAGCAGGAGATGGCCGAACCCGGGCGGGATCTCGTCGACGTGGTGGGTGACGAGAACCGTCGCCGGCGTCGTGGGATCGGTGGCGAGCGCGGCCAGGCGGCTGACGAGGTCCTCGCGGCCCGCGAGGTCGAGCCCAGCGGTCGGCTCGTCGAGCAGGAGCAGTCCCGGGTCGGTCATGAGCGTTCGGGCGAGCTGCACCCGCTGGCGCTCGCCGGACGACAGTGCCGCGAACGGGCGGTCGGCCATCGCGCCGCAACCGAAGCGTTCGAGCAGTGAGCGAGCCCGAGCGCGGTCGTCATCGGAGTACTCGTGCCACCAGGGCTCGAGCGCGGCGTGGCGCGCTGTCACCACGATGTCGAGCGCGGTGATCGTCGGCCGCAGCAGATCGGCGAACGACGACGACACCACGCCGATGTTGCGGCGATGGGCGCGCACGTCGACGCGCCCCAACGTTCGGCCGAGCACCTCGACCGTGCCGTGCGAGGGATGCAGGTACAGCGACGCGATGCGGACGAGCGACGTCTTGCCAGAACCGTTGGCGCCGAGCACGACCCAGCGTTCGCCCGGCCGTACTTCCCAATCGACGCCGTCGAGGATCACCACGCCGTCGCGAACGAGCCCGACATTCTTCAGGCGGAGAGACGGCTCGTCCGCGACGCGGCTCACAGCAGCTCCTTGAGGAGGACGCTCACTGCCGCGACGGCCGAGAGCAACAGGACGAACGGACGGGCAGTCCGGCGGTCGACGTGGTGCGCGAGCCATCCGGAACCGAGCAATCCCACGAGCATGCCGGGCACGAGGAGCAGCGACAGGAGCCACTCGTCGCGCCCCAACTTGCCGACGACGATGAGGGTCACGATGGTGACGGCGCCGCCGACGAGGAAGTAGCGGGGAAGCGTCGCGCGCAGCGTCGGCCCGCTGTCGTGCTGGTACAGGAGCGCCACCGGTGGGCCGCCGATGCCGGAGATGGTGCCCATGAAGCCGGAGACCATCCCGGCGCCGAACAGCGTCGACGACGTCTTGCGGATGTCCCACCCCGCGCCGGTGAGCACGACGCCGACGATGACGAAGAACGCGAATGCGATGCTCAATCCCTCCGACGACAGGACGAGCAGCGTCGCGCCGGCCGCGATCGTGCCCGGGACGAGTCCGCCGACGGCCCAACGCACCTGCCGATCGAACGCGGCGTCGTCGCTCGAACGGATGATGAAGAGGTTCAGGACCGTCGTCACGACCGTGATCGGCCCCGGCACGAAGCGGGTGTCGACGAGCGCGAGCAACGGCGCCGCCACCAGCGCAGACCCGAACCCGACGCCGCCCTGCACCCACGAACCGAGCGCCATCGCGGCGGTCGCGGCGATGGCCTGCCCGGGAGACACGGCACTTGGTTAGCCGATCGCGTCACTAGCGTTACGCGATCGGTACCGCGCTCGGCCTGGTGGCCGTCCTGGTTCTCTTGTTCGCCAACGGCGTGTTCGTCGCGGCCGAGTTCAGCTTCGTCGCGGTCGACCGGGCGCGCGTCGAGGCGGCGTCCGCGCGCGGTCGGCCAGGGGCGCGACTTGTCGAGCGGATCGTCCACCGGCTCGCGTTCTACCTGTCTGCGACGCAGCTCGGCGTCACCGTCACGTCGCTGTCTGCTCGGCTTCATCGCCGAACCGGCGGTCACCTCGTTGTTCGAACCGCTCTTCGGACGCGGCGTCTCGATCGTGCTCGCGCTCGTGCTCGTGACCATCGGATCCATGGTGCTCAGCGAGCTCATCCCGAAGAACCTCGCGATTGCCCGGTCGGCCGGCGTCGCGTTCGCGCTCGCCCGCCCGGTCACGTGGTTCGCGACCGCGTTCGAGCCTCTCCTCCGATTCGTGAACCAGACGGCGAACGCGACCGTGCGCAAGCTCGGTATCGAGCCCCAGGAGGAGCTGGCGGCAGTGCGCGGGCTCGACGAGTACGAGCTGCTCTTCCGGTCGTCGAGCGAAGAGGGCACGATCGACGCGGATGCGCTCAGGCTGCTGACCCGCACGCTGCGGTTCAACGACAAGACGGCGGCGGACGCGCTCGTGTCGCGGGTCCAGGTGCAGTTCACGACGCCGGAGACGACTGTGCCCGAGCTCGTGTCGCTGTCGGTCGCCACCGGGTTCAGCCGCTTCCCGGTGTGCGGCACCGATCTGGACGACGTCGTCGGTGTCGTGCACGTGAAGGATGCGTACCGAGTGCCGTTCGAGGATCGGGCGACCGCCACGGTCGCGTCGGTGATGCACGAACCCTTCTTCGTCCCCGAGACGCGAGAGCTGAGCTCGTTGCTCCGCGAGCTGCGAGCCGGCGGCCACCTCGCGATAGTGGTCGACGAGTACGGCGGGACCGCCGGGATCATCACGCTCGAGGACGTGGTCGAGGAGATCGTCGGCGAGATCGACGACGAGTACGACCGTGCCGCGGCGGCGCTCACACGAGTCCTGCCGACCGGCACGTACGAGCTGCCCGGCACCATGCACCCCGACGAGGTCCGCGACGCCTGCGGGTTCGATGTCCCGGAAGGCGAGTACGAGACGCTCGCGGGCTTCGTCCTCGATCGGCTCGGACGGATCCCCGACGTCGGCGATCGCTTCAGCTACGACGGCTGGCTGATCGACGTCGTGGAGATGGATCGCCGCCGCATCGCCCTCGTGCGGCTGACAGCGCCCGATCGAACGAGCAACGGTGGCGCGAACACGACCGTCGGGGCGAACGAGGGGGTCAAGCAGTGATCCTCTGGTTCCTGCTCGTCGCGCTCGTGCTGCTCGCGCTCAACGGCGTGTTCGTGGCCATCGAGTTCTCGTTGGTCGCGAGCCGGCGCACCCGGCTCGAGACGATGGCGCGGGAAGGCGACATGCGCGCCCGGTTCGCGCTGCAGTCCGCGACCGATCTTCCGTTGCAGCTGGCGTCGTTCCAGCTCGGCATCACGATGTGCTCGCTCGGACTGGGCGCGGTGGCCGAGCCGTCCGTGGTGCAGGCGATCGAGAGCCTGCTTTCGCCCTTCGGCGTGCCGGACGGCGTCGCCGCGGTGCTCGGCGTCGTCGTCGGCCTCGCCATCGTCGCCTTCCTGCACATGGTGTTCGGGGAGATCGTGCCCCGGTACCTCGCGCTCGGCGATCCCGAACGCACGTTGTTGCGCCTGTCGATCTTCAGTCGGGGTTTCGTGATCGTGTTCCGTCCGGTGATCCGCGTGGTGCTGGCCCTCGGCAACGCAGGGACACGTGCACTCGGCGTCGAGCCGCGCGCCGAGCTGATGAGCAACCACACCGTCGACGAGATCAGCCGGATGCTCGCGGAGTCGCACGAAGAGGGTCTGATCGAAGAGACGGCGCACGATCTGCTGTCCGGCGCGCTGGACTTCGGCGAGCGTCCAGTGCGCGACGTGATGCTTCCTCGCGGTGACATCACGTGGGTGTCGCGGAGGATCTCGGTCGCGGACGCCGAGGAGCAGGTCGTGGCGAGCGGGCATTCACGTCTGCTCGTGGCCGGACGCGATCTCGACGACATCGTCGGGTTCGTCCATGCGAAGGATCTGCTCACGGTCCCGTCAGAGGCGCGCAACCGGCCGTTGCCCCTGGCTCGGATCCGCGAGGTCCTCGTCCTCCCCGAGCATCGCCCGCTGGACGAGGTGCTCGTGGCCATGCGCGCGTCGCGGACGCACCTCGGCGTCGTGGTCGACGGGTCGCGCAAGGTGGTCGGGCTGGCGACGCTCGAAGACGTGCTCGAGGACCTCGTGGGCGACATCCAGGACGAGAGCGATCGCAACCCGAATGGCAGCGAGACACCGTGACGACGCCGCGGTGACGGAGTCCATGGATCACGCAGAAACACCGGTGGCCGACGGTCTTGCCGTGGTGCTGGGGTGTGACGTCGAGGGGCTCGTCCGCTTGTCGGGCGGCGCGTCGCGGGAGACGTATGCCTTCGACGCCGTGCGCCGCGGGGGCGAACGCGAGCCGATGGTGCTGCAACGCCAGCGGCCCGGAGCGAGGATGACCTCGGGCGGCGGCATCGAGATGGAAGCGGCCCTGCTGCGCGAAGCATGGAAGGGCGGCGTACCGGTGCCCGAGCTGATCGTCTCGGGCGATCGGGATTCGCCGCTCGGCGCCGCGTTCCTCGTCACCCGCCGCGTCGAGGGCGAGACGATCGCGCGCAAGATCCTCCGCGACGACGAGTACGCCGCAGCACGGTCGAAGCTCGCCGGCCAGCTCGGTGAAGCGCTCGCCGCGATCCATCGGATCCCCGTGGATGCTGCGCCGGGACTCGAGCAGCACGACCCGGTCGACCAGTACCGGTCCATCCTCGACACCCTTGGCGAGCCCCATCCCGCGATCGAGCTCGGCCTGCGCTGGCTCGACCAGAATCGTCCACCGCCCGAGCGCACGACCGTCGTGCACGGCGACTTCCGCCTCGGCAACCTCATCGTCGGCACGGACGGCTTGCGCGCCGTGCTCGACTGGGAGATCGCGCACATCGGTGACCCGCTCGAGGACCTCGGCTGGCTGTGCGTCCGGGCGTGGCGGTTCGGGGCGTCGAAGCCGGTGGGTGGGGTCGGTGACTATGAGGACCTGTTCGATGCCTACTCGTCGGCGTCGGGGACGGAAGTCGATCCCGACGTCGTGCGCTGGTGGGAGACCTTCGGCACGTTGAAGTGGGGCGTCATCTGCATCATGCAGGCGTCATCCCACCTGCTGGGCTTCAGCCGCTCGGTCGAGCTGGCCGCCATCGGCCGCCGTGTGTGCGAGAACGAGCACGACCTGTTGGAGCTGCTGCCGTGACCGCGCCCCACGATCGCCCGACCGCGGCCGAGCTGGTCGAGGCAGTGCGCGAGTTCCTCGAGCGCGACGTCATGTCGGCGACGGAGGGAAGGGTGCAGTTCCACACCCGCGTCGCGGTGAACGTCCTCAACATGGTGCAGCGCGAGCTCGAGCTCGGCCCGCAACAGGAGGCCACGCACCTCGAGCGCCTGCACGCGCTCGGCTTCGACGACGACGCGGAGCTCGCCGCCGCGATCCGCCGCGGCGACCTCGACGACCGTTACGACGAGGTCAAGGCTGCCGTCAAGGCTGGCGTCGACGACAAGCTCACCGATCGCGAACCCCAAGTACGGCGCCAACTCCGGGGAGAAACGGGCGCCATAGCGCCCGTTTCCATCCAACATTCGCTGGCGAGTCACGCGCCGACGGCGTGGAAGCCGCCGTCGACGTGGATGAGCTCGCCGGTGGTCTTCGGGAACCAGTCCGACAGGAGGGCGACGCAGGCGCGGCCGACCGCTTCGTGGTCGCCCTTGACGTTCCAACCGAGCGGCGCGCGGTCGTCCCACACGTCCTCGAACCTCGAGAACCCGGAGATCGAGCGGGCGGCGACGGTCTTGATAGGTCCGGCAGCGACGAGGTTGACCCGGATGCCGCGCGGCCCGAGTTCCTTCGCGAGGTAGCGCGAGCAGGATTCGAGCGCGGCTTTCGCCACGCCCATCCAGTCGTACGCGGGCCAGGCCTGGGTGCTGTTGTCGAAATCGAGCCCGACGATCGACCCACCGTCCTCCATCAGGGGTACGACCACCCCTGCCAGCGTCTTCAACGAGTAGGCCGAGATCTGCAGCGCGATCGACACGTCCTCCCACGGCGCCTCCAGGAACCCGCCGCCGAGACAAGAGGGCGGCGCGAACCCGATCGCGTGCAGCGCGCCGTCGACCGCCCCCCACTTCTCGGCGAGCCGCTCGCGCACCCCGTCCGCCTGCTCCGGCACCGTCACGTCGAGCTCGAGCACCTCGGGCTCGGTGGGCAGTCGGCGGGCGACCCGCGTGGTCAGTCCCATCCCGCGCCCGGCGCCGGTGAGGACGACCTCGGCTCCCTGTTCCTGGGCGATGCGGGCGACGGCGAACGCCAGCGAGTCGTCGGTCAGCACCCCGGTGACGAGGATGCGCTTGCCATCGAGCAGTCCCATTGAGCCTCCGACTCGTTCCGAATGGCAGGACGTTACGGCCTTCCCCCTAATCTGATCCGGTGCGGATTGGAATCCTGGGGGGCACCGGGCCAGCCGGTAGCGCCCTCGCTTGCCGTCTCGCCGTCGCCGGTTTCGACGTCGTGATCGGGTCGCGGTCGAAGTATCGGGCGATGGAGAAGGTCGACGAGCTCCACGAACAGTGGCGCGAGCGCCGCCTCGTGATCGCCGCCGGCGACAACGAGACGGCCGCCGACACCGATCTCGTGGTGATCGCCACACCGTGGGACGGCGCGACGCAGACCGCCACATCGGTCGAGCACCTGCTGCGGGGCAAGGTCGTGATCTCCATGGCCAACGCCCTCACGCGGATCGGCAAGGAGTTCCAGCCGCTGGTGCCGCCCCGCGGTTCGGTGGCCGCGAGCGTGCAGGCCGCCGTGCCGCACTGCCAGGTGGCGGCGGCCTTCCACCACGTTCCCGCCAAGGAGCTGGGCGACCTCGACCATCCGATCGTGAGCGACGTGCTCATCTGCTCGGATCACCGCCGCGCCACCGACGCCACCGCCGAGATCGTCTCCAAGATCCCGAACATGCGGCCCCTCGACGCGGGCGGTCTGTCGTTGGCAACGCCGATCGAGTCGTTCACCGCGGTGCTGCTCCAGCTCAACGTGCACTACAAGACGCGGGTGGCGGTGACGTTCACGGGCATCCCGGAGTCGGCTCCTCCGCCGGAGTGAGACCTGGCGTGAGGCGTCCCGGAGTCAGGCGACCGTGAGCCCGATGCGTCTTTACGACACCGCCCGCCAAGCGGTCGTGCCGTTCGAGCCTGGCCCGGTCGTCACCATGTACACGTGCGGCATCACGCCGTACGACGCCACCCATCTCGGCCACGCGGCGGTCTACGTGACCTACGACGTGCTGCAGCGCCGCCTGCGCGATCTCGGACACGACACCAAGTGCGTGCGCAACGTGACCGACGTGGACGACTCGATCCTCGAGAAGGCTCGCTCGCTCGGCGTGCACTACCTCGACCTCGCGGCGGCCGAGACCGCCCGGTTCGACGCCGACATGGTCGCCCTCGACGTGCTGCCGTGCTGGAGCGAGCCGCGCGCCACCTCGGCCATTCCCGACATCCGCGGGTTCATCGGCATGGTGCTCGACCGCGGGCATGCGTACACCGCCGGCGGCTCGGTCTACTTCGACATCTCGACGTTCCCCGAGTTCGGCAGCATTTCGCACTACTCGCAGCAGGAGATGCTCGAGTACGCGGCCGAGCGGGGCGGCAACGTCGACGACCCCCACAAGCGCAATCCGCTCGACTTCGTGCTCTGGCAGCCGTCGCTCGACGACGAGCCGTCATGGGAGTCGCTGTGGGGGCCCGGCCGGCCGGGCTGGCACATCGAGTGCTCCGCGCTGGCGTTGCGCGAGCTCGGCACCACCATCGACCTGCACGGCGGGGGAGCGGACCTGATCTTCCCGCACCACGAATGCGAGCGAGCCCAGTCCGAGGCCGCGACCGGCGAGCCTTTCGTGCGGCACTGGATGCATCAGGCGATGGTGCGGATGGACGGACAGAAGATGTCCAAGTCGCTCGGCAACCTGGTCTTCATCTCGGACCTGCTCAAGCAGTGGGACGCGCCCGCCGTACGGCTGATGATCGTCGAGAACCACTACCGAACGGCGTGGGAATGGGACGACTCGCGCATGCCGCGCGCCGGCGAGCGTCTCGAACGGTGGCGCGTCGCGGGCGCCGGCGAGGGCGCGCTTGATGAAGTACGCGCCGCGCTCGACGACGACCTCGGCACGCCACGCGCTGTCATCGCCATCGACCGCGCGGCTGCCGCAGGAAAGGGTGTCGGCGCCGCGGCGGCGCTGCTCGGCGTCGACCTCGCGACCTGACGAAGATCGCCTCGATCGCGTCTACATCGACGCCGTTCTGGGTGAAAGACTCCGAACGTGGCTGGCGATCCCGAGCGCGACGACGAAGTCAACGTCGGGCAGTTCTTCCACATCGCGAAGGCGATGCTGACACCGGTGCTGCGATTCGGTTGGCGCGTCCAGGTCGACGGGACTCGACCACGTGCCGGACGACGGTCCCGCGATCCTGTGCCCCAATCACACGTCGTTCATCGACTCGGTGTTCCTGCCGTTGGTGTTGCCACGGCGCATCACGTACGTCGGCAAGGCCGAGTACATGGACGACTGGAAGACGAAGTACCTCTTCCCGGCGATCGGCATGATCCCCCTCGACCGGTCCGGCGGTAGTGCGAGCGACCGCGCGCTGAACGCCGCGACGCGCGTGCTCGAGCGGGGGGAGCTGTTCGGCATCTTTCCCGAGGGCACTCGTTCGCGCGACGGCGTCCTGCACAAGGGGCACACCGGTCCCGCGCGGCTCGCGCTGCGCACCGGTGCGCCACTGGTCCCGGTGGGGCTGCGAGGGATGCGCGACATCCAGCCACCGGAAGCGAAGGTGCCGAAGCCGTTCAAGGCGTGCTCGATCCACTTCGGCCGTCCGATCGATGTCGCCCGCTATCAGGACCGCGCCGACGAACACATCACGCTTCGCCAACTCACCGACGAGGTGATGTTCGAGATCCGCAACCTGTCGGGGCAGGAGTACGTCGACACCTACGCGACGAGGAAGCCGGACGCGATACCCGCCGACGTCGCCACGATGCCGTCGATCAACCTGAGAGACGACGAGCCGGTCCCCGAGTCGAAGCCCGTGCGACGATCGTCAGCGGACGTGCTGAATCGGCAAGGAGCGGTGCCGGCCGCTCACTAACGTCGAGAGATGGCCAGCGAAGAGATCACGATCCGGTTGCCCGATGGCTCGACGCGAAGCGTCGCCACCGGGACCACCGCCGGTGATCTGGCTGCCGGCATCGGCCGCAACCTTCGCAAGGCGGCGGTCATCGCCAAGGTCAACGGCACCGAGCGCGATCTCGTGTGGCCGCTCGAAGACGGTGACGAGGTCGCGATCGTCACCGACCGCGACGACCGGGGTCTCTACACGATCCGGCACTCGACCGCGCACGTGCTCGCGCAGGCGGTGCTCGACCTGTTCCCTGGTGCGACGTTCGGCATCGGCCCGCCGATCGAAGACGGCTTCTACTACGACTTCGAGCTGCCTGACGGCCGGCACTTCACCGAGGACGACTTGCCGCGGATCGAAGCGCGCATGCGAGAGATCATGAAGGAAGAGCAACCGTTCGTCCGCGACGAGATCGAGGCTGACAAGGCGCGCGCGATCTTCAAGGATCACAAGTACAAGCTCGAGATCATCGCCGACGCGTCGACTGATCCGATGTCGGCGACGGAGTCGGGGCTCGTGCGCACCTACGAGAACCCGCCGCGGTTCATCGACCTGTGCCGGGGGCCCCACGTCGAGCACACCGGCCGCCATCTCGGTCACTTCAAGCTGATGCGCGTCGCGGGCGCGTACTGGCGCGGCGACGAGAAGAACCCGCAGCTCCAACGCATCTACGGCACGGCCTGGGCGACCAAGGCCGATCTCGACGCGCATCTGCACCGGCTCGAGGAAGCGGCAAAGCGCGATCACCGCAAGCTCGGTGTCGAGCTCGACCTGTTCAGCTTCCCGGACGAGATCGGCTCGGGGCTCGCGGTCTTCCACCCCAAGGGCGGGCTCGTGCGCATGTTGATGGAGGACTACTCCCGCCAGCGCCACATCGCCGCCGGGTACGACTTCGTGAACACACCGCACATCTCGAAGCAGGAACTGTTCGAGACGTCGGGTCACCTCGACTGGTTCGCGGACGGGATGTTCCCGCCGATGGAGCTCGACGAAGGGCAGCGGTACTACCTCAAGCCGATGAACTGCCCGTTCCACATCCTGATCTACCGCAGCCGCCTGCGGTCGTATCGCGAGCTGCCGGTGCGGCTGTTCGAGTTCGGCTCGGTGTACCGCTACGAGAAGTCGGGCGTGGTCCACGGCCTGACGCGGGTGCGCGGCATGACGCAGGACGACGCGCACATCTTCTGCGCGAAAGAGCAGATGGCCGGCGAGCTCGGCTCGCTCCTGACCTTCGTGCTCGACCTGCTGAGCGACTACGGCCTCAACGACTTCTACCTCGAGCTGTCGACGCGACCCGAGGCCAAGGCCGTCGGTACCGAGGCCGAGTGGGAGGAGGCGACCGAGGCGCTGCGGGCAGCCGCGTCGACGAAGGACCTCGAGCTGGTGATGGACGAGGGCGGCGGCGCGTTCTACGGGCCGAAGATCTCGGTGCAGGCGCGCGACGCGATCGGGCGGACGTGGCAGATGTCGACGATCCAGCTCGACTTCCAGGAGCCGCAGCGGTTCGACCTGTCGTACATCGGCGCCGACAACGAACGCCACCGTCCGATCATGATCCACCGCGCCCTGTTCGGCTCGATCGAGCGGTTCTTCGGCGTGCTCGTCGAGCACTACGCCGGCGCGTTCCCGGCGTGGCTCGCGCCGGTCCAGGCGCGCGTGCTGCCCATCAGTGTCAACCACGAGGCGTACGCCACTCGGCTCGTCGATCGGTTGCGGGCCGAAGGCTTCCGGGCCGACTCCGTGGAGGCGAACGAGCCGCTGGGCGGACGCATCCGCAAGGCGAAGCTCGAGAAGGTGCCGTACGTGCTCGTGGTCGGCGACGACGACGTCGACCACGGCACCGTCGGTGTCAACGCGCGCGGCGCCGAGCGACCCGAGCGCGACGTCCATGTGGACGCCTTCGTCGACCGCCTCCGCGCCGACGTCACCGCCCGCGTATGACGCGGCTCCAGAGCGAATGTTGGATGGAAACGGGCGCGATGGCGCCCGTTTCTCCCCGGAGTTCGTGAGCGAGGTGAGTCGCGGCGCGATGGATCGACTCTGGGCGGGTTGGCGCGCCACCTACATCGAGGAGGTCACGGCGGACACCTCCCGCCGCGGCGACGTGTTCACTCGCATTCTCGACAGCGGCTTGCCGGACGAAGAGACGCACATCGTGTGGCGAGGAACGCTCACGTTCGCCATCCTCAACCGCTTCCCGTACATCAGCGGACACGTCCTCGTCATGCCGTACCGAGAGATCGGCGACCTCGAGGGCCTCACCGCCGACGAGCATGCCGAGCTGTGGTCCACCGTCACCGACTGCGTACGGGCGATCAAGGCCGCCTACCGACCTCAGGGCCTCAACGTCGGGATCAACCTCGGCGCGGCCGCGGGCGCGGGCATCCCGTCCCACCTCCACGTGCACGTCATGCCCCGCTGGGACGCCGATTCGAACTTCATGACCTCGGTGGCCGAGACCCGGGTCCTGCCGGAATCGCTCCCGGACACTTGGCGCAAATTGCGTGCGGCGTGGCCAGAGCCACGACAATGAAGGGGATGGCGGCCGACGAAGAGATCCGCGACGAGCTCCCGGAGGACCTCGACGCGTCCAACTTCGTCGGGCCCTACATGTTCCCCAACAACAACCGGCGGCGGATCCCGGCGGTGCTGTACGGCGTCATGGGCCTCGGCGCGATCGCGCTGTGGGCGCTCACCCGCAATGACAATCCGGTGCTGGTCAACGCCGGTTTCCTCTGGGGCGGGATCGGGCTCATGCTGTTCGGCATCTACTCGTACCAAGCCGGCTTCGACCTCGACTTCGACGAACGTGACGCGCTCGCCGCCGCCGGCCGCACCGTCGGGTTCCCCGTCGGACATGCGTCGGCGCAACTCGGCTGGCGCGGCCTGCGCAGCCGACCGACCTGGCGGATCCTGCTCTACTCGAGCGAGGAGCCGCCCGCGAAGCGGGGCATCGTGCTCGTCGACGGCGTCAAGGGCGACGTCCTCCAACACTTCGTCGAGGACAACCCCGAGGACTGGGCGGATACCAAATAGCGGCTGGCCGCGGCATCGGGCGCTCTCGGCAACTACGGTGACCCCGCCCCGCAGGGTGGGGCGCTGGGGAGTGGTCGGGCAGTGCTCCCCCCAACCCCTTGGGTCACACGCCCGACCACCCCGAGCAGGCCTGCTCAGATTCATCCAGGCCTGGCGGCCGGCCCGCGCAGCACCCCGCGATTCGCGCGTGCGGACATCACCGACCGCATCGATCGCCACGACATGATCGACAGGGCGCTGCCAGCAGAAGCGACGGAAGCGATCGAGGCGAACGATCCGATCGACCCGATGGACAGGAACGACCCGACCGAACCGATCGAGAGCACGGATCCCTTCGATCCGATGGACAGGAACGAGTTCTCGGACCAGAGGGACAACGACGAGCGACGAGTGCGATCGGCAACGGCCATGGGTCAGAGCATCTCCGCAGCGGCCGACAGCGCGTCGAGGCCGGCCCGTAGCTCGTCATGGGTCGGCCAACCGAAGCCGAGCCGGAAGTAGCGATCGTCCAGCTCGAACCAGTGGCCTGCGCCGACGTAGGTGCCGTGCTCGTGCAGCAGAGCGTGGTGGAACTTCGATGACTCGAAGGGGACATCCGGTCGCACGCGCACCAACCCGACGACCCCGCCGCGCGGTTCGATCCATTCGAACACCGACTGGCCCGCCATCCAATCGCGCACGATCCGCAGCCGATCGGCGACGTCGGCGCGGATCGGAGCCAGAACGCGGTCACGCGCCGCGAGCACACGCGCCGCGATCGCCTCGTCGACCGTCGCGCCGCAGATGACGACCTGCTCCTTCGCCGCGAGCAGCCGCTCGAACGTTGTGCCGTCACCGGCAACCACCCAGCCGATGCGCAGCCCGGGCAGGCCGTAGGACTTCGACATCGAGGAGACGCTGACGACGTTCGACGACAACGTGGCCGCCAACGGCAACCGGTCCCCGTCGACGTCGTACGCGAGGTCGCGGTAGGTCTCGTCGACGATCAACGTCGTGCCGGAACGATCGGCCAGCTCCACGAGCGCGGTCACCGTGTCGAGCGAGATCACTTGACCAGTCGGGTTGTGCGGGTACGTGACGCTGATGAGCTTGGTGTCCGGCCGAACCCGCGACGCCAACCGGTCGATGTCCAATGCCCACGCCTCGTCGAATCGCAGATCGAACGGCTCGAGGTCGGCGCCGATGGCGCGCGGGGTCTCGAGGTTCGTCGCGTAGTTCGTGCGCACCACCAGCGCGTGATCACCTGCTTCCAGCGTCGACGTGGCGGCGAAGAACAGCGACGCGGCCGCACCCGGTGTCACGAGCACCGACGAGGGCGCGACTCCTTCGATGATCCCGATGACCTCGCGCAGCTCGGGATCGCCGAGATGGTCGCCGTAGCAGAGGAGCAGCTCTTCGACATCGATCTCGATGCCGAGGTCGCGCAGCCGCCGGTCCGCGACCGAGCTCTCGGAGAGGTTGTTCGTGATCGAGTCGTACCCGAGTTGCTCGGGCGACTCGATCTCGATCGGCATGCGCCGGTAACGCACGGTCAGCGGCCCTTCGCCGACTGGATGGCGCGCTCGGCGGCGCGCAGGTGGTCGGCACCCGTCTTGACTGCTTCGCGGACGATGTCGATCGCGGAGATCGCTCGTCCGGATCCCGCCACGGTTCCGGTCCGCGTCCATTCGTCGGCGCTCGTGCGTTCGACGAGGTCGGCCATCGAGTCGCACTCGACCGTGACGAAGTCCAGCACCGCGTCGACGGCCGACGGTTGGGCCGCCATCTGCCACTCGCGGGCGGAGTCATCGGCGACCGCCGGCAGGAGCGTCGGCTGGTCCTGCACGAGCACCTGCCGCAAAGCCTCACCGAGCACCGCGACGCTCCGGGCGACGTGATCGGCATGATCGACAGCGGACAGGCCGTCCGATCCAGCGCGGTGCACCAGGTCGTCGGCGCTCGCCCGATCGTCGTCGTCGAGCGAAGTCAGCGCGGAGCGGAAGCGCCGCGGGTACGAACGCAGCGCCGCGACCGCGTCTCCGGGCGCCAATCGGGAGACGTTCAATCCGTCACTCATGCTTCACCGCCCTCGTGCCGCGCGCAGTACGCGACCGATGTCGAGTAGGTGGTGCTCGCCTTCGTGCACCGTGTGGCGCACCACCCACGTCAACGGCCGGACCGCCTCTTGGGGAAATGAGTACGTCATCGTGCGCTCCCAATCATCGGGGCCGAAGTTCTCGACGTACCCGGCGATGCTCTCGGCGTTCATCTCGAGCTCGTCCGCGACCTCGACCGGATCCTGTTCGTTGTAGCGCAGCTCCGCGACACGCTCGTCCCGGCCCATCGGCTCGGGCGCGTAGTCGTCCGTTGACCGTGCGACGTCGAGACGGTCCCGTTGGATTGCCAGCACGTCGCGCACGTGGCACGCGTATTCGAGGGCCGACCACGTGCCGTCGATGGGATGCGCACGCAGCAGTGAGTCGAGGTCCTCGTTCCGCAGACCCCGCGTCATCGGCACGCGATAACGGGGGCCGAGCTCGCGCAGCGCGGCGGGAGCGTCTTCGATGGGGAGCGACCGGTGCGAGAACCCGCACTCCTCGCACGGCATGAGTCGTCCCTCGGATCGAATCTCGCGGTTCCGCGCTTCAGTCCTGGTCCTTGGTCTCCCGCTTGACCTTGTCGACGAGATGCGCAGGCAGGACGTCGTAGTGGTCGTGGGTGGCGCTGAATCGTCCGCGCCCGCCCGTGAGCGAGCGGAGGTCGATGGCGTAACGGAGGACCTCTGACGTCGGCACGAGCGCGGTGACCGTCTGTTCGCCGTCACCGGCGGCTTCCGTCCCCTGCACGCGACCCCGGCGGGCGTTGAGGTCGCCCATGACGTCGCCCTGGTACTCGGCGGGAACGGTGACCTCGAGCATCGAGATCGGTTCGAGCAGGACGGGGTCGGCCTTCGCCATGGCTTCACGGATCGCGAGGCGCCCCGCGATCTTGAACGCCATCTCGGAGGAGTCGACGGCGTGCTGCTTGCCGTCGATGAGCTCGACCTTCACGTCCACGATCGGGTGCCCGTACAGGCCGCCCGACGCCATCGTCTCTTCGACGCCCTTCTGCACCGCAGGGATGTACCCGCGAGCGATCGCGCCGCCGACGATCTTGTCGACGAACTCGAAGCCGTCGCCGCGAGGGAGCGGCTCGACGTTGATGACGCACACGCCGAACTGGCCGTGGCCGCCGGACTGCTTCTTGTGCTTGCCCTCGACGTTGTGGGCGGATCCGGTGATGGTCTCGCGGTAGGGAACGCGAACGTCCTCGGTGTCGACGTCGACGCCGAACTTGCGAGCGAGCTTCTCGAGGGTGATCTGCAGATGTGTGTCGCCGGTGCCGCGCATGACCGTCTGCTTCGTCTCTTCGCTGCGCTCGATCACCAGCGACGGGTCCTCTTCCTGCAAGCGGTGCAGCGCGTTGGCGAGCTTGTCTTCGTCGGCCTGCGTGCGGGCGAGGATCGCGGTCGCGAGCACCGGAGGCGGGCTGACGATCGGGTCGATCCTGACGGGCTTGCCCTTCGGGGCGAGCGTGTCGCCGGTCGCCGTCGCGGTGAGCTTGGCGACCGCGGCGATGTCGCCGGCGGGGACCTCGTCGAGCTGCACCTGCTCCTTGCCCCGCAGCGCGAACAGTCCGTGCAGCCGCTCTTCCGTGCCGGACCGCGGGTTCGAGAGATGGTCGTCAGGGCGGATCGTGCCGGACAGCACCTTGAACAACGAGATGCGCCCGACGTACGCGTCGGCGATCGTCTTGAACACGAACGCCAGCGGCTCGCCGTTCGGATCCGGGGCGACGTCGACCTCGGTGTCGCCGGCGTGCACCGTGACGGGCGGACGATCCACGGGCGAGGGCCCGATCTCGCAGATGAAGTCGGCCAGGCGATCGATCGCGACGGTGCTCGTCGCGGAGCCCACGACGACCGGGAACACGGTCGCTTCGGCCACGCCCCTGGCCAGCGTGTGCTCGAGCTCGTCGCCGGCGATCTCCTCACCACCCAGGTAGCGCTCGAGCAGCTCGTCGTCGGCCACGACGATGCCTTCGACGAGATTGTCGTGCACCTGGTGCTCGAGCGTGGCGAGCTCGTCCGGCACCTCGCCGTGCGTCGCCGTGCCGCCGTCGTAGAAGTACGCGGTGTCCGTGAGCAGGTCGGCGACGCCGTGGAACGCGGCTTCTTCCCCGATCGGCAACTCGAGTGGCGCCACGCCGGCGCCGAACCGGTCGCGGAGATCGTCGAGGGTGCGCTCGAAGTTCGCACGTTCCCGATCGAGCTTGTTGACGAACACCATGCGAGGCACCCCGAGCTGCGCGGCGATCTTCCACGTCGCATAGGTCTGGACCTCGACGCCCTCTACCGCGCTCACGACGAACACCGCCAGGTCGGCCACCCGCAACGCGGCGTGCACGTCGCCCACGAAGTCGGCGTAACCGGGGCAGTCGATCAGGTTGACCTTGTGGTCCTTCCACTCGAACGGTGCCACGGCGAGCGACAGCGAAAGCCCTCGCTTCTGCTCCTCCGGGTCGAAGTCGGTGACCGTCGTACCGTCCTCGACCCTTCCGACCCTGGTCACGGCGCCGGCACAGTGCAACAGTGCCTCCGCCAGGGTCGTCTTCCCCGACCCGCCGTGCCCGACCAAGGCGACGTTGCGGATCTGCTCTGGCGGAAAACGCTTCAAGTCGTCGGCCCCCCAATGACTCGATCAGTTTGTGCAATGACGCTACATGCAGTCTGCTCCCTCGCTCTCTCCGGGGGACCCGGTCTGCCATGTCGCTCGTTCGGGGAGCCCACTGGTATCTTTTGATCGCTTCGCATCCGATTGCGGGAGCCCCCCTGAATGTTCGACAAGCGCCTACGACCAACGGTGGAGCAGCGACTCCAGCCGGTCGGCGCCAACCTGAAGCGCAGCGGCATCACCGCCGACCACCTCACCCTGCTCGGCGTGGTGATGGCCGTCGGTGCCGCCATCGCCATCGCGAACGGGGCGCTGCGCCTCGGGTTCGTGCTGCTGCTCCTCACGGCCGTGCCCGACGTGCTCGACGGCGCCGTGGCCAAGGCATCCGGGACGGCCACGCCCCGTGGGGCCTTCTTCGACTCTGTCGCCGACCGGGTGAGCGACGCCCTGCTGCTCGGCGGCATCGCGTGGTACCTCCAGAGCACGTACGGCGGCCACATCGCGATGCTCCCGCTCGCCGTGCTCGCCATGTCCATGCTGATCTCGTACGAGCGGGCGAAGGCCGAGTCCCTCGGTTTCGAGGCGCGCGGTGGCTTGATGGAGCGGGCCGAGCGACTCATGGCGCTCGGGATCGGGCTTCTGTTCGAAGGGCTCCTGATCGCCGTCCTGTGGGTGATGCTGATCCTGACCGCCGTCACCGCGGTGCAGCGGTTCGTGCACGTGTGGACGCAGGCGTCGAACCCGAAACCGGCCACGAAGCCGCGCACGCAGCTCGTCGCTCGCTGGCGGTCACCGCGCGTCGCACGCGGTACTGAGCGCAGCCGCATGCGTCGGGAGCGGTGGGCGGCCGCGCGCGAGTCTCGCCGCCGGACTCGCTGACCGCCTCGACCGTCACCGCTTACAAGCTCGGTGCCGCAGTGGCACGAGCGATACCCGCACCCGCGGCTGACGTCGCGGCGCGAGTCGTTGCACACGGCTTCGCAGAGGTGTCGGTAGGGCGGCGCCGACAGGTCGAGCGCAACCTTCGCCGCATCCACGGTCCGGGCCTGCGCGGTCTCGAGCTGCGGCGGTCGGTCGCCGCGACGTTCGAGTCGTACGCGCGGTACTGGGCCGAGTCGCTCCGGCTCCCAGGGACGAGCTCGGACGTGCTCGACGCCGGCATGTCCTATCGGGGCATGAACAACGTCGACGACGGCCTGGCCGCGGGCCGCGGCGTGATCCTCGCTCTTCCCCATCTCGGCGGATGGGAGTGGGGCGGGTTCTGGCTCGCCGAGGTGCAGCACAGGAACGTGAGCGTCGTGGTCGAGGCGCTCGAGCCGCCCGAGCTGTTCGAGTGGTTCGCCGACCTTCGGGGCGCCTTCGGCATGAACATCATCCCGCTCGACGCCGACGCGGGCACCGCGGTGGTCAAGGCCTTGCGCGCCAACCACGTGGTGTGCCTGCTGTGCGACCGAGACATCGGCGGCGGCGGCGTGGAAGTCGAGTTCTTCGGCGAGCGGACGTTGCTGCCGGGCGGCCCGGCGACCCTCGCCCTGCGCACCGGTGCGCCGCTGTTGCCGGTCGCCGTGTACTTCCGTCCTCACGACCATCTCGCGATGGTGTGCCCTCCCCTCCCGGCCGAGCGCGCAGGGGCGCCTGCGCGACGACGTCGCCCGGGTGACGCAGCTGCTCGCCAACGAGCTCGAGCGGCTGATCCGGGCCGCGCCCGAGCAGTGGCACCTGCTCCAGCCGAACTGGCCGAGCGATCCGGGATGGGCCGACGCGCACTCTGTGGGCTGACGCCGTCGCGAGAAGTACCGTTGCGCCCGTGCGGGTAGGACTCGTCTGCCCCTACAGCCTGACGACACCTGGTGGTGTGCAAGGGCAGGTGTTGGGGCTGGCGCGCTCGCTGCGGCACGCCGGCCATCAGGCCCGCGTGCTCGGCCCGTGCGACGCGGCCGCCTCCGGACGCTGGGGTGACGCCGCTCGGGCGCTCGATCCCGACCGCGGCCAACGGATCGGTCGCGCCGATCGCTCCCGACCCGTCGTGCCAGCTGCGCACGATCCGGGCGCTGCGCGACGAGTCCTTCGACGTGCTGCACCTGCACGAACCGCTCGTCCCCGGCCCGACGATGACCGCGATCCTGTTCCGCAACGCCCCGCTGCTCGGGACGTTCCACGCCGCCGGCACCAGCGCGGCCTATCGCTATCTCAGACCCGGCGTGCGCTGGCTGGCGGGACGGCTCGACCAGCGGTGCGCGGTGTCCGAGGCGGCACGCGACATGGCGAAGCGGCGCGCTGGGCGGCGAGTACGAGCTGCTGTTCAACGGCATCGAGATCGAGCGGTTCGCCAAGGCGTTGCCCTCGAAGACCGACAGCCCGACGATCTTCTTCATCGGGCGCCACGAGCCCCGCAAGGGCCTCGACGTCCTGCTCGACGCCGCTTCGCCATCTGCCGGCGGACATCCGGGTGTGGGTCGCCGGGGACGGTCCCGAGACGGCCGCGCTGCGCTCGCGCCACGCCGGCGATCCGCGGATCGAGTGGCTCGGGCGCATCAGCGACGAGGAGAAGGCGTCGCGGCTGCGGGGCGCCGAACGTGTTCTGCGCGCCCTCGCTGCGCGGTGAGTCGTTCGGGGTGGTGCTGCTCGAGGCCATGGCCGCGCAGACGCCAGTGGTGGCGAGCGACCTCGACGGCTACCGCAACGTGGCTCGCTCTGGCGCCGACGCCATCCTCGTGCCTCCCGGCGACGCGGAAGCGCTGGCGGCGGCGCTCGCGCGAGGTCCTCAGGAACCCGTCGTGCGCGGACGCGCTGGTGACCTCGGCGCAGCAGCGGGCGGAGGAGTTCTCGATGGACAACCTCGCGCAGCGGTACCTCGCGCTCTACCAGCGGCTGTGACTAGTGAGTGAGGGCTACGAAAAACGGCCCGTTCGCGCCATGGCCTGGCGCTGAGATTTGCAGCATCGTTGGCGGCAACCACGGAGTGCGTCCACCACACCACAGAGAACGACGGAACACCTTCGCAGCAACGGGGGCAACACGACGAGGAGGGGCCTTCTCCAGCGGGCCCCTCCTGTCGTGTTTTTCGCCCGACCTCAGTGAACTCCGGGGAGAAACGGGCGCCATGGCGCCCGTTTCCGTCCAACATTCGCCGGGGGGCGTGCGATCGGGCGGTCGGGCGGCGGCCAAGTAGCATGACGGTCCGTGATCGCACTCGTCATCGTGCTGGCGCTCATCGTCCTCGTGGCGATCATCGGCGTCGTCGTCTTCAACGGGGTGGTGAAACTCCGCAACCGGGTCGACAACGCGTGGTCGCAGATCGACGTGCAGCTGAAGCGTCGCTACGACCTCATCCCCAACCTCGTCGAAACGGTCAAGGGCTATGCCGCCCACGAGCGTCAGACGCTGGAAGCGGTGGTCCAAGCCCGCAACATGGGCGTCAACGCGCAAGGCGTGCAGGAGCAGGCGCAGGCCGAGAACATGCTCACCGGGGCGTTGAAGTCGCTGTTCGCGCTGTCCGAGGCGTACCCCGACCTGAAGGCCAACCAGAACTTCCTCCAACTCCAGGAGGAACTGACCGGCACCGAGGGTCGCATCGCCTACGCGCGGCAGTTCTACAACGACACGGTGCAGAGCTATAACACGAAGATCCAGACGTTCCCCGCGGTGGTCGTGGCCGGCGCCATGCACTTCACGCCGCGTGAGTACTTCGAGATCGACGAGCAGTCACGTGAGCCCGTCCAGGTCTCGTTCGACACGCCGCCGCCGGCCACGGGCCAAGCCCCGCAGTAAGCCCTTCTTCGACACTGGAACTCCCGCACCCTGTACGACCAGGTCACCTCCAACAAACGACGGTCCGCGCTTCTGATCGGGGCGTTCGTGCTGCTCGCGGTCGCCGTGGCGATCGTGCTCAACGCGCTGCTCCAGTTCGGATGGATCGGCGTCGTCATCGCGCTCGTCGTCGCGCTCGGTACGTCGTTCGTCGTCGTACTGGAAGTCCGACGCGGTTGCGCTCGCGATGAGTCGCGCGCGGCCCGCGGATCCCACGGAGTACGCGCGCCTGCACAACATCGTCGAAGGACTGTGCATCGCCGCGGGCCTTCCGAAGCCGCGCGTGTACATCATCGACGACGTCGCGCCGAACGCGTTCGCCACCGGACGCGATCCGAAGCACGCGGCGATCGCGGTCACCACCGGGCTGCTCGACAAGATGAATCGCATCGAGCTCGAAGGCGTGATCGCGCACGAGCTGAGCCACATCAAGAACTACGACATCCTCGTCTCGACGCTCGCCGTCACGCTCGTGGGCTTCATCGCGCTCGCGTCGGATCTCGGCATTCGCTTCCTCTGGTGGGGCGGCGGACGCAACCGCGACGACAACAACGGCGGCGGTCCGCAGGCGATCCTTGCCTTGTTCGGGTTCGCGTTGCTGTTGCTCGCACCGCTCATCGCGCAGCTCATGCAGTTCGCGGTCAGCCGCCGCCGGGAGTCCCTCGCAGACATGTCGGGGGTCGAGCTCACCAGGTATCCACCCGGTCTCATATCCGCTCTTGAGAAACTGAAGGACGACGAAACCGTCGTCCACGCCCACTCGAGAGCAACCGCACACCTCTGGATCGAGCAGCCTCTGCCGACCCAAAAGGAGGAGGGCCGCCTCTCTCGCTTGAACCGTCTGTTCGACACTCACCCCCCGCTCGAAGAGCGGATCGCAGCTCTTCGGGAGCTCTAGCAGAGATCCCGACCTTCTTTCTTGGAGTCAGCAAAGCAATGAACCGCCGTCGTATCACTGCATTCGTCGCGGCCGGACTCTTGTTCGTCGCCGCCTGCAGCAGCGGCAGCAAGACGTCCACCAGCGCGAGCACGACAACGTCGACCACGCTCGCGACGACGACCACCGCGGCACCCGCACCTGCGGTGTACCCCTTGACCGGTCTGCCGGTCACCGATTCGGCCACGGCGAACCGCCCCGCGCTCGTCGTGAAGATCGACAACGCCGATGGAGGCCGCGGCAACGAAGCGCGGCCGCAGCTCGGTCTCAACCAGGCCGACGTCGTGTACGAAGAGATGGTCGAAGGCAGCGTCACGCGGCTCGCGGCGGTCTTCCAGTCGACGGACGCCGATCCGATCGGTCCCGTCCGTTCCGCTCGAAGCACCGACGTCGCGGTCTTCAGCCCCTTGAACAAGCCGCTGTACGCGTGGTCGGGCGCCAATGCCGGGTTCGCCCAGCTGATCCGCTCGTCGCCGCTCATCGACGTGGGCTACGACGCACATCCCGACCTGTACACGCGCCGCAACCAGACTGGTCACGTGGCTCCGCACAACCTGTACTCGTCGACGCCGCAGCTGTACACGCAGACGCCGCCGTACGCGCCTGCGCCGCCCGCGCTCTTCCCGTACCGCGCGGCCGGTGAACCGGTGTTGCCGTCGGCCGTACCGGTCGGGTCCGTCAACCTGGTCTTCGGCGGTGGCGCCGGCAGCGCGCCGATCGACTACACGTGGTCGGCCCAGGCCGGTGGTTTCCTGCGCAACCAGAAGGGAACGCCCGACTTCGACGAGAGCGGCGCGCAGGTCACGCCGCAGAACGTGATCGTGCAGTTCGTCACCTACCACGACACCGGTTACACCGACGTCACGGGTGCGCCGGTCCCCGAAGCAGACCTCGTCGGCAACGGTTCGGCCTGGATCCTGACCAACGGGATGCGCGTCGACGGCAACTGGTCGAAGTCGGCGCCGGACGCGGTGCCCGTCTACACGGATCAGCAGGGCAACCCGGTGAAGCTGACCCCTGGTCGCACCTGGGTCGAGCTCGTGCCAATTGGCGGCGGGACCGTCACGGGCTGACAAATAGACTCCCGATGTGAGCACGCACGAGACCGGCACGTTCCGCGTCAAGCGGGGTCTGGCCGAGATGCTGAAGGGCGGCGTCGTCATGGACGTCGTCACCCCCGAACAGGCGAAGATCGCCGAAGATGCCGGCGCCTCGTCGGTGATGGCACTCGAAAGGGTGCCCGCCGACATCCGGCGCGACGGCGGTGTCGCCCGCATGAGCGATCCCGAGATGATCGAGGGCATCAAGGCGACGGTGACGATTCCCGTGATGGCCAAGGCGCGCATCGGTCACATCGCGGAAGCGCAGATCCTCGAGGCGCTCGGTGTCGACTACGTCGACGAGTCCGAGGTGCTGACGCCCGCTGATGAGGCGCACCACATCGACAAGTGGCGGTTCACCGTTCCGTTCGTCTGCGGCGCGACCAACCTCGGTGAGGCGCTGCGCCGCATCAGCGAGGGCGCGGCGATGATCCGCTCGAAGGGCGAGGCGGGCACCGGCAACATCGTCGAGGCGGTGCGGCACCTGCGGTCGATCCTCGGCGACATGCGCAAGATCACCCAGGCCGATTCCGCTGAGGTCTACGACTGGGCGAAGCGATTGCAGTCGCCGGTCGGGCTCGTCCAGGAGATCGCCGAGACCGGCGTGCTGCCGGTGCCGTTGTTCTGCGCCGGCGGCATCGCCACGCCGGCCGACGCGTCGCTCGTGATGCAACTCGGGGCCGAGGCCGTGTTCGTCGGTTCGGGCATCTTCAAGTCCGACAACCCGCCCGCTCGCGCCAAGGCGATCGTCGAGGCGACGACGCACTACCGCGATCCCGACATCCTTGCGAAGGTGAGTCGCGGTCTCGGCACGCCGATGCGCGGTCAGGACATCGGCGAGCTCGACGTCAAGCTGGCCGAGCGCGGCTGGTAGTCACGACGCCGGGAGCAGGAACGCCCGCAGCATCTTGAGCTGGTCGATCAGTTCGGGCGGTCCCTCGGCTACCTCGTCGACGTCGGGCCCTCGACCGGCCAGCGAGTCGATCAATGCTGCGAGGTCGGCGCGCGCGTCTGCCGTCTTCGCTCCGTCGAGGAACCGCACCCGCGTGCCATCGGCGGAGGCGACGACGTCGTAGACGCCCCTTGGCCCTCCGGTCAGCTCGAGCGTGGCGTTGACCGTGCCGCCTACGAACGTCGGCGTGGTCGCGCTGACCGCGAGCGCGTAGAGCGCGGCGAGCCGATCCTCTTCGGCGGTCGCCGCGTGTGGGCGGCCGAGGGGCACGAGGATGTCGCGCTCGTGCAGCCACCCGTCCCAGAAGAGGTGCGCCGCCAGCGTCGTCCAGTGCAACGGACCGTAGGGACCGGGAAGCATCTCGTCGCCGCCCTCGCGGCTGTGTTGCTCGAACGCGGCCTGCTCGGCGCTCGACGCGGCGTCGAACGCGGCGATGGTGTCCGACGGTGACTGACCGTCGGATGCCGTGAGCCACCTGTCGGGATCGGATCGCGGATCGACGCGGCCCTGGTCGTTTCGTGGGCCCTCGCCCCGAAGCAGCTCGCCGTCGATGGTGGCGGCGTCGACGACGTGGCGCACGACGTGGTGGATCGTCCAGTCGCTGCACCTGCTCTGTGCCTGCCACTGCGGCTCGTCGAACGTGCGGAACAGCTCGCTCAGGCGGCGTCGCTGGCACGCGAGCGCGGCGGCGACGACCTCGGGGCCGGGCTCGACGCCGCCGAAACGATCGAGGCCGGTCGCGATGGCGGTTGTCATCGGGTCAGCCTGCCGTTTCGACCGTGCCGCCACCCAATGCACGCCTCTACACTCGATCGCCGATGCGTCAGAGGCCTCCAGGTGAAGATCGGCATCTTGGCCCTGCAGGGTGCGTTCGCCACGCACGCTCGGGTGCTGGGCTCGCTCGACGCTGAAGCGCGCGAAGTTCGCACCGCCCTCGACCTCGACGGCGTCGATGCGCTGATCCTGCCCGGCGGCGAGTCGACGACGATGTCGATGTTGCTCGACACGTCCGGGCTCCGTGAGCCGGTGAGCGAGCGGCTGCGTGACGGCATGCCGGCATTCGGTACGTGTGCGGGGATGATCCTGCTCGCGTCGAACGTGCTCGACGGCCGCCCCGATCAGCGCAGCCTCGGCGCGCTCGACATCGACGTGCGCCGCAACGCGTTCGGTCGCCAGGTCGACAGCTTCGAGAGCGATCTCGACGTCGACGGCCTCGACGGCGGCCCCTTCCACGCGGTGTTCATCCGTGCACCGTTCGTCGAGCGCGCCGGTCCGGACGTCGACGTGCTCGCCCGCGTCGACGCCAAGCCGGTGCTCGTCCGCGACGGTCCCGTGCTCGCCGCGGCGTTCCATCCCGAGCTGTCGGACGACGATCGCATCCACCGTCTCTTCCTCGAAGGAGTCTGAGCCATGTCAGGTCACTCGAAATGGGCGACCATCAAGCACCAGAAGGGCGCGAAGGACAAGGCGCGCGGCAAGTTGTTCGCCAAGGTCCTGCGCCAGGTCGAGGTCGCGGCGCGTGAAGGCGGCGGCGATCCGGACGCCAATCCCACGTTGCGCACGATGTTCCAGAAGGCGCGTGACGCCTCGATCCCGATGGACACCATCGAGCGCGCCATCAAGCGCGGCACCGGCGAGCTCGAGGGAGTCACCTACGAGCAGATCACGTACGAGGGCTACGCGTCCGGTGGCGTCGCCGTGCTGGTCGAAGTGCTCACCGACAACCGCAATCGCACCGGCGCAGACGTCCGCAGCTTGTTCAGCCGCACCGGCGGTTCGATCGCCGAACCCGGCGCGGTCGCGTGGCAGTTCGACCGCAAGGGTGAGGTGCTGGTGGATCGCAAGGTCGTAGAGGACGACCTCATGCTCGTCGCGCTCGACGCCGGTGCGGAGGACATTGCCGACGACGGTGAGCTGTGGCGGGTCACCACCTCACCGACGGATCTGCACAAGGTCCGATCGGCCATCGAGGAAGCCGGCATGGCCGTCGATTCGGCGGACCTCACGATGGTCCCACAGACGACGATCCCACTGACCGACGTGGAAAGTGCGAAGAAGGTCCTCCGCCTCATCGACGCGCTCGACGAGCACGACGACGTGCAGAACGTCCACGCCAACTTCGACATCCCTGACGAGATCCTCGCAGACCAGTCCGTGTAAAAACCACATTGCCCGCACGGCCGAACGAGCGGGTGCCACTACGCGTTGGCACGTCTCGCGCTAGCGGGCTGTGTTTAGTGGCCTTGTGCGACGCACGCGGCGGGGTGGGGGGTGTTGAAGCACGCCGGGGCCCAGGACAGGTCGATTGATCCGGGTCGTCTTCCGAGGAGTGATCCAGGGACACCCGGCTGACGAGCTGCGTAGCCGCGCTGGATGAGTTCGTTGAGGGCAGCGATGTACTCACCGTTCATGCGACCGCCTGCGGCGACATAGCCCTCGGCCAGTGGCTCGATCATTGTCACCGCGTCGAACCGTCGTTGCGCGAGCGCGTCGACGAAGTAGGTGACCGGTTCACCGGCGGCGAGAACGTCGTTGAGGTTGGCTTGCGCGGGAAACGCCACCGGTGATGTCTGCTTCGGCGCGACGACACCGAGTTGGCTTTCCCACACGAGATGAGTCCGCGCGAAGTCGATGACCTTGGGATTGATCGGCGCGACCTCCTGGCGGGGAGCGACGGTTGGTGTCACGACATTCTCACGGGCGAAGACATCGCCGACGGGGCCGACAACGCCGACCGCGGCGATCGCTACGAACACCACCGTTCCGGCCATGCGCGCTCGGGTGTTCGTCCAGCCAGCTCGATACGCCAACGCCAGAAGCATTCCGAGCGCCCAAAGGATCCCGAGATAGGCATCAATTGACCCGCCCGACTGTCGCCGACCAACGAACGCCGGAACCAACTCGACCACCACGAACACCACGAGAACAAACCCGAGAAGACGAGTGACGGACGGCCGAGAGCCACGGGAGGGAGATTGACCGCCACGCAGCGACGCGGCATAGATGATGACCACAGCGAGCACCGGCAGGGCAAGCAGACGAGTTGCTTCAGACAGATAGGACAGCACGCCAGGATCGCTGTACTTCCGGGCGGCGATTTCGAACATCGTGAACCACACCCACCCGCGGGTCGCGACCAGCAGAGCGAGCAGCACGCCCACGTTGAGTGCAGCAAGACCCACGACAAGGCGATGAACAGCCCGCCAAGGCAGAGCGCGACGCCAGGCCCACCAGATCGCCACCACCAGCACCGCGACGAGCGCGCCACCGGTCGTCTGCTTGGTCCACACGGCCCCGGTCAACAGCACCACCGTCGGCCACAACCGGACCGTGCGACCCGCAGCGAAACTTACGAACGCGCACAGCCCGCCCAAGGCCAACAACCACCCGAGCTCATCGACCTTGCCACGGAAAACCGCCGCGGACTGGCTTACCCACACGATCCACAACACCGTGAAACCGACACCGACACCGGCTGTCACCTGTTGCCACACTGGGACGCCAGATCGGCGCGCGGCCGCGAGCACACCCACCAGCGCGACAAGTCCGACCGTCGCGATGATCGACAAGACCATCGCCCAGCCATCCCACCAATACACCCGGTACAACGGAGCCAAGAGCACCGCGGTGGTCGGCCCGTACAACATCGCCGTGTAGTGCGTCGCCGGATTCGCATACAGCGGATGACCTGTCGCCAGTGCCCGTCCGTCGTTTCCCACCGTCTGTGCCCAACCGATGTCCGGATACCGCGTCGTCACTAGCCCGACGACCGACGCGACCAACCCCACCAACATCGGCAACCCGGTCAACAACGGCGCAGCCAGATAACCCACCACACCGACCCGACTCCCCCGACTACCCGCCACACCTCCATCCTGACGCACACCACCGATGGGTGCGCCAGACCGTGACAGCACGCAGGTCACAAGCACAGCGCCCGTCGGGAATGTCGGCTCCTGAGCGGACCAGACCAGCGATCGCTGGGTTCGCTGCAATCGTGTAGCTCCCGATCTCAACGGACTAAATCGAAAGAATCCCCGACGACATCTTGGAGACGGTCGAGGCCTGACTTCGACGTTCTGGCGTCAGCAACGGCGGATATCCGCCGGATCCGACGCCAGAACGATGGGGAGGAGGCCGTCGGCAATGGGCGCGTCCGGCGGGTCCGCTGTCCGGCGCCGGGCCGCGGGCTAGCGTCGTACGCGTGTTCGTGTTGGGCATCGATCCGGGGCTGTCGCGGTGCGGCTACGGCGTGCTCGAGGCGCTGCCCGCAGGCCGTTCGAGGGCGGTCGCGGCCGGCGTGCTGACGACACCGGCGTCGTCGCCGCTGCCCGAGCGGCTCGCCGAGCTCCAGCTCGAGGTACGGGCGCTGCTCGAGCAGACGGCCCCGGCGGTCGTCGCCATCGAGCGGGTCTACTTCCAGACCAACGTGCGCACCGCGATGTCCGTTGGACAAGCGAGCGGCGTTGTCATGGCCGAGGCCATCAACGCCGGCTGCGAGGTCGCGCAGTACGGTCCGAACGAGGTCAAGCAGGCCGTCGCCGGATGGGGCGGCGCCGGGAAGGACGAGGTCGAGCGCATGGTGCAGCGGCTGCTCGGCATCGACCAACCGCTGCGTCCTGTCGATGCCGCGGACGCGGTGGCGCTCGCGTTGTGCCACATCGCGCACGCGCCGATGCTGCGCAGGGTCGCGAGCTCGTGATCGGGTCCTTGCGGGGTCGGTTGCTCGATCGGTCCGAGGACGAGGTGCTGGTCGAGGTCAATGGCATCGGGTACCGGGTCACCGTGTCGCCGGCGACGGTGGTCGCGCTCGGTGATGTTGGCGACGACGTGCTCGTCCACATCCACCACCACGTCCGTGAAGACGCCCAGACGTTGTACGGCTTCGCATCCGTAGGTGAGCGACGGTGCTTCGAAGCCCTGCTCGGCGCGCACGGCGTCGGCCCGGCGCTCGCGCTCGCGATCCTCTCGGTGCACAGCCCCGAGTCGCTGCAACGCACGCTCGCCGATGACGACATCGCGTCGCTGTGTCTCGTGCCGGGTGTCGGCAAGAAGACCGCGACACGCCTGCTGGTCGAGCTCAAGTCTCGGTTGAGCGCGGCGGACGTCGACCTCACGTCAGCGGCGATCGGCTCCGACGGCAACGGCAGTCGAGGTCGAAGCGCACCCTCGATTCGGGCCGACGTGCGCGACGCGCTGGCCGGTCTCGGCTACGCGCCCGACGAGATCCGTGACGCGCTCGCCGACGTGCCCGACGAAGGTGACGTGTCGTTGCTGCTCAAGCAGGCGTTGCAAACGCTCGCGCTGGTGAGGCGGTAAGCGTGCGCGAGGAGCTGTTGAGTCCCGAGCCCATCCCCGGCGACGAAGTGGCGGAAGACGGCGGTCTGCGACCGCGGCGTCTGCAGGACTTCGTCGGTCAAGCCGAGCTGCGCGAACACCTCTCGATCATCCTCGAGGCGGCTCGCGCCCGCGGTCAGGCCGCCGACCATCTGTTGTTCGCCGGGCCTCCCGGCCTCGGCAAGACGACGCTGTCGCACATCGTCGCCAACGAGCTCGACGTCCGGCTGCACATCACGTCCGGTCCAGCGATCGAACGGGCCGGCGATCTCGCCGCCGTGCTGACGAACCTCGACGAAGGCGACGTGCTGTTCATCGACGAGATCCACCGGCTGCCCCGTGCGGTCGAAGAGGTCCTGTACCCGGCGATGGAGGACTTCCAGCTCGACATCGTTCTCGGGAAGGGTCCGGCGGCGCGTTCGATCCGGCTCGACCTTCCCCGCTTCACGCTCGTCGGTGCGACCACCCGCACCGGGCTCATCACGGGGCCGCTGCGCGACCGGTTCGGCCTCGTCGCGCGGCTCGACTACTACGAGGTCGACGATCTGGAGTCGATCGTCGTGCGGGCGGCCGACATCCTCGGCGTGCAGGCCGACGAGCGAGGGGCGAACGAGATCGCGCGACGGGCACGGGGCACGCCGCGCATCGCCAACCGACTGTTGCGCCGGAGCCGAGACTTCGCCGAGGTTCGGGGCGGTGGCGTCGTCGACGGCCCGACCGCGCACGAAGGCCTCACGGTGTTCGGCGTCGACGAGCGAGGCCTCGACAAGGTCGACCGCGCCGTGCTCGACGCATTGTGCAGCCGCTTCGGGGGCGGACCGGTCGGACTCAAGACCCTCGCCATCTCCGTGGGCGAACCCGAAGAGACGGTCGAAGACGTGTACGAGCCGTTCCTCATCCAGCAGGGCCTCCTGATGCGGACCCACCGCGGACGCGTCGCGACACCGGCGGCATGGGAGCACCTCGGCATCGCCGTACCCGAGCACGCTCCGGGTGACGCGCCTCCAGGGCTGTTCGGCTAAGACCAGCAGCGCTTGGACGTCTCCGAACTCGACTATCCGCTCCCCGACAGTTCCATCGCGCAAGAGCCGGTGGAACCGCGCGACGCTGCTCGCCTGCTCGTGGATCGGGGCGCAACCGCGGGCGTCGAGCACCACGTCGTGGCCGACCTACCGGACCTCCTGCGGCCCGGCGATCTTCTCGTGGTCAACGACAGCCGCGTGCGCCCGGCGCGGCTCCGTCTGCGCAAGCCAACCGGCGGTGAGGTGGAAGTCCTGCTGCTCGAGCCGACGGATGATGCTTGGGAGGCGCTGGTGCGTCCGAGCCGCCGCGTCCGGGCCGGCACGCAACTCAGCTCCCCGGACAACGCGGTGCAGGCGACGGTGCTCGAACCACTCGGTGAAGGCCGCTGGCGACTCCAGGTGCACGGAGACATCGCCGGCGCCGGCGAGATCCCGCTGCCGCCGTACATCCACGCGAAGCTCGCCGATCCCGAGCGTTACCAGACGGTGTACGCCCGCCGGCCGGTGTCGGCCGCCGCGCCGACCGCGGGACTCCATCTCACGGACTCGGTGCTCGAGCGATGCAGGGCGCGCGGCATCGGCGTTGCCGCGGTCGAGCTCGCGGTGGGACTCGACACGTTCCGGCCGGTCACCGAAGCTCGCGTCGAGGACCACGCGATGCACACCGAGGCGTACGTCGTTCCGACGGAGACCCTGGACGCGTGCGCCGCGGCGGATCGGGTCGTCGCGGTCGGCACGACGGTCGTGCGCGCGCTCGAGGCGACCGCGGCGACGGGGACGCAAGCGGGACGCACCGACCTCTTCATCACGCGTGGCTACCGGTTCGCGATGGTCGACGTGCTGCTGACGAACTTCCACGTACCCCGCACGACGCTGCTGGCGCTGATCGACGCGTTCGTCGGTCCACGGTGGCGCGAGCTGTACGACATCGCCTTGGCGGACGGCTACCGGTTCCTGAGCTTCGGCGACGCGATGCTCGTCGAGCGGACTCGATGAACACGGTCGACATCGCGATCGATGCCGTCGACGGCGATGCGCGCACCGGGCGCGCATCCATGCCGAACGGTCGCGTCGTGACGACACCGTGTTTCATGCCGGTCGGCACTCGAGGGGCCATTCGCGGGCTCGATGCCGACGATCTGCGCACCCTCGGCGTCGAGTTGCTCCTCGCGAACACGTACCACCTGATGTTGAAGCCGGGCGCCGAGGTCGTCGACGCGCTCGGAGGGCTGCATCGGTTCACGGGGTGGGACGGACCGATGCTGACCGACTCGGGTGGCTTCCAGGTGTTCTCCCTGCGACCGAAGGTCGACGACGACGGCGTCACCTTCAGGTCGACGTACGACGGCAGCACCCACCGCCTCACGCCCGAGCGCGCGGTGATGATCCAGGAACAACTCGGCGCGGACATCCAGATGGTGCTCGACGTGTGTTCGCCGTTGCCCTCGTCCGACGCGGTTGTGCGCACCGCAGTCGAACGAACTGCGGCGTGGGCCGCGCGGGCGAAGAGCGCGCACCGGCGCGCGGATCAAGCGCTGTTCGGGATCGTGCAGGGCGGCACCGACGAGCGATTGCGGGTCGAGAGTGCCGAGCGCACGGTGTCGATCGGGTTCGACGGCTATGCGATCGGCGGCCTGTCCGTGGGGGAGCGCCGCGACGAGATGCTTGCCGCGCTGCGCGCCGCGATCAGCGCGTTGCCGGCCGAGCGAGTCCGCTACCTGATGGGCGTCGGCGACCCGGCCGGGCTGGTGGAGGCGGTCGCCGCCGGTGTCGACCTGTTCGACTGCGTGCTGCCCACGCGCCACGGGCGCCACGGGACTGTCCTCACCGACGCCGGCCGCCTCAACCTGCGCAACGCCCGGTTCGCCACCGACGACGAGCCGCTCGATCCCGACTGTCCGTGCCACGTGTGCGCGAAGTGGTCACGGGGTTACCTCCGCCACCTGCTGTCAGTGCGGGAGGCGACGGGTCCCCGGCTGGTGACCATCCACAACGTCGCGTGGACGCTGCGGTTCGTCGAGGACATGCGCACCGCGGTTCGCAACGGGCAATTCGCCGCGTTTCGCCAGCGCACTGCCCAGATTTGGGGGTGAGGATCGGGCCTTTGTCATCGCGGCTACCGTTGTCGGCGCCATGGGCGCAGTCATCTTCTTCATCGCGATGCTCGCACTCGCCTGGCTGGTCGTCATCCTGCCGCAGCAGCGGCGGGTCCGCGCCCACCGGGCGGTGGTCTCGGCGCTCCACGAGGGCGACGAGGTCATGACCACGAGCGGCATCCTGGGCACCATCACGACCATCGACGGCGACGTCCTGCGACTCGAGGTCGCCCCCGATGTGGAGCTGCGGGTGGTCAAGGGAGCGGTCGCTCGGCGGACCGTTCCGCAGGGCGCTGCGCCGCAGAACGAGCAGACGGACGACGCTGATGCCGACATCGAAGCCGCATCCGCGACCGAGGAGTGATGCGTCGGTCCGGGAGCCTCTCCCTCATCATCGTCGTCGTTCTCGCCGTCGTGTGGCTGACCTACACGCTCACGCTCGGCGGCCACTCACCTCAGCTCGGGCTCGATCTGCAAGGTGGCACCTCGGTGGTGTTGGCGCCGAGGCAGCAGGCGAGCAACGCGCAACTCGATCAGGCGATCTCCATCATCCGTCGGCGTGTCGACGGGCTCGGCGTGGCGGAGCCCGAGATCGAGCGCCAGGGCAACTTCATCGTCGTGTCGCTCCCCGGTGTCAAAGACCGCGACCGAGCCATCGAGGTGGTCGGCCAGACCGCGAAGCTGCAGTTCCGCCCGTACTGCGGATCGCTGCCGACCGGCCAACCCGACGCCACCTACGAAGCGGCACTCGATCCCAGCGGTCAGTACGGCAGTTGCGTCGCGCCGGGCGCATCCGGCACCTCGCCGGCCGCGACCGTCGATACGACGCCGCCCGGCGCCACCCCTGCGAGCGGCTCCCCGGCCAGTGACACCGTGCCGACGACCGCTGCGGGCGGACAGAGCAGCGTGCCGGCCGAGCCGGGCGGGTCGTCCAGCCAGAACGGCCTCGGCATCCCGCCGCAAGGGCATCTGAGCGCCGCGCAGCAACCGGCATCGACCGACACCACCGCACCGGCGAACACCGCCGCGACCGCGGCAGCGACGCAGGCGAGCGTCCCGGCCGCGCCGGGCGACACGACACCGGGGTCGACGACGAGCGCGCCGGCCAACCCGCTGCCGTGTGGCGCCGCCGGCGATCGTGCCAGCACGACACCGGACAACCAGCCGATCATCTCCACCGAGGATCTCGACAAGGACGGCAAGGTCGACCGGTGCAACGTTCTCGGCCCGGTGGCCTTCGACGGCACCGCGGTGTCGAACGCGACGGCCGCCATCCCGCAGGGCGCGTGGGTCGTCGACCTGACGCTCAAGGACTCGGGCCTCGAGAAGTTCAACGACCTGTCGGGTCGTTGCTACAACAAGGACGGCACCTGCCCCGGCGGCGCGACGGCCATCGTCCTCGACGGCAACACCGAGTCGAACCCGGTCCCGCAGACACCGACGTTCACGAGCGACCAGGTCGAGATCAGCGGCTCGTTCACCAACAAGACGGCGTCCGATCTCGCGCTGGTCCTGAACTACGGCGCGCTCCCCATCGAGCTGCAGCAGCAGCGTGTCGAGACGGTGTCGGCGACCCTCGGCCGTGACTCGCTGCACGCCGGTCTCGTGGCCGGCGCCGTGGGGCTGGCGCTCGTCGCGCTCTACATGATCCTCTACTACCGGGCCCTCGGTGTCGTCGTCGTCCTCGGCCTCAGCGTCTGGGCGGCGCTGAACTACTGCATCATCGTCTGGCTGTCGGGCAACGCCGGCCTCGCACTGAGTCTGGCTGGCGTCACCGGCATCGTGGTCTCCGTCGGCGTCACCACCGACTCGTACATCGTCTACTTCGAACGCATGAAGGACGAGGTGAAGACCGGCAAGACGATCCGTGCCGCAGTCGACTACGGGTTCAAGCGTGCGTGGCACACGATCGTCGCGGCCGACCTCGCTTCCTTCATCGGCGCGCTCCTGCTGTACTGGTTGACCGTGGGTGCGGTGCGCGGCTTCGCCTTCTTCCTCGGTTTGTCGGTCTTGCTCGACCTGTTCACCGCCTACTTCTTCAAGCGCCCGATGGTGTCGTGGCTCGTGCGCAGCCGCTGGTTGACCGACGCTCGCTGGATCGGTGTGCGTGCCGGTCTCGCCATGGAGCGGCCGCCGAAGGAGGCGCCGATGGGCGCCCCTGCGGCAGGTGGGCGATGATCGAGCGCCGCGAGATCAGGGCGGTCGAGCGACCGCTAGGGAGCCGGACGCCGTTGGGGTCCGGGGGCGCAGCCCCCGAGGAACGATGATCGAGCGCCGCGAGATCAGGGCGGTCGAGCGACCGCTAGGGAGCCGGACGCCGTTGGGGTCCGGGGGCGCAGCCCCCGAGGAACGATGATCGAGCGCCGCGAGATCAGGGCGGTCGAGCGACCGCTAGGGAGCCGGACGCCGTTGGGGTCCGGGGGCGCAGCCCCCGAGGAACGATGAAGCAGCGCGAGCATCTCGACGTCGCGTTCGGCGTGCCCGAGCCGCGCCACCGTGGTCCGTTCGGACGGCTCTATCACGGCGAGACCAAGATCGACTTCATCGGTCGCACGAAGGTGTGGTTCACGATCTCGGCGATCGTGATCGTCATCAGTCTCGGCTCGCTCTTGTTGCGGGGACTCAACCTCGGCATCGACTTCGAGGGCGGCTCGATCTTCCAGGTCCCGACCACCACGCTCAGCATCGCACAGGCCCGCGATGTGCTCGACCAGTTCGGTCTCGGCGGCGCCAAGGTCCAAGAGGTCACCAGCGAGAGCGGCCGGTCCATCAGCGTGCAGACCGACACGCTCGACTCCACGAAGTCGACCCAAGTGCGTGACGCCTTGGCCGCGAAGGCGGGTGTCCCTGCCGATCAGGTCAATCGCGACGAGGTCGGTCCGTCCTGGGGCAAGGAGATCAGTACGAAGGCGCGCAACGCGCTGATCGTCTTCCTGATCGTCATCACCCTCTACATCACGGTTCGGTTCGAGTTCAAGATGGCCTTACCGACCCTTGCCGCGCTCGTCCACGACGTGATCATCACGGTCGGCGTGTACGCGTTGAGCGGGTTGGAGGTGACACCGGCGACCGTTGTCGCCTTGCTCACGATCCTCGGCTATTCGATCTACGACGGGATCGTCGTTTTCGACAAGGTCAACGAGAACACGCGCCTGGTCTCGGCCACCAACGGCGTCACGTACAGCGACATGGTCAACCTCTCGCTCAACCAGACGTTGATGCGTTCGTTGAACACGTCGATCGCCGCGGTCATCCCGATCATGTCGCTGCTGGTGATCGGCTCTGTGATGCTCGGCGCGACGACGCTCGAGGAATTCGGGCTCGCACTGCTCATCGGCCTGCTCTCGGGTGCCTACTCCTCGATCTTCGTCGCCTCGCCGCTCCTCGCCATCCTGAAGGAGCGCGAGCCTCGCAACCGCGACGTCCGCCGCCGCATCGAGAACCGCTCCACCTCGACGCGCCGGACGCCGCAGGTCGACCAGCCGATCGAGACCGTCGCCTCCGACACGGACGGCGAGGAGATCGAAGAGCCGATCCGGGTGCCGGTCACCAGTGGAGGACCGACGCGACTCGCCACGAACATCCCGCCGCGACCGAGGAAGAAGGGCAAGCGGAGGTGACGCCGTGAAGGTCGAAGACCTTCCCGCGCTCATCCGCGACATTCCCGACTTCCCGCAACCAGGTGTGGTGTTCAAGGACATCACCCCGCTGCTCGCCGACGTCGACGCGTTCCGTACGACGATCGACGCGATCGTCGAGCACTTCGAGCGCCGGCACATCGATCGCGTCCTCGGCATCGAGGCTCGTGGTTTCATCGCCGCGGCGCCGGTTGCGTATCGCTTCGGTGCCGCGTTCGTACCGGTTCGCAAGGCCGGAAAGCTGCCGTGGGACATCGAGCGCGTGGAGTACGAGCTCGAGTACGGGACCGATCTGCTGGAGATCCATCGCGACGCGGTGAGTCCCGGCGACCACGTGCTGATCGTCGACGACGTGCTCGCAACGGGAGGCACGGCGGCCGCGACCGTCCGACTCGTGCAAAAGCTCGGCGGCACCGTCGAGGGTCTCGGGTTCGTCATCGCCATCGAAGCGCTCGGTGGCCGGTCGAAGCTCGAGGGCTTCGACGTGTTGACACTCATATCTTGCTGAGCAGTCGCCCGTAGACTGGAGCGCTCATGGCAACCGTGACCCGGGTTCTGCCGTGGCGGCGAAACACGGTGCCGACCGCGGAGGAGATCGCTCCGCTGGTCAACGTCTTCCGGGCGAAGCATCCCAAGTCGAGCACGGCGATGATCTCGCGGGCCTACGTGGTTGCGGCCGACGCCCACCGCCAGCAGGTACGCCGCTCGGGGGAGTCGTACATCCACCATCCGCTGGCGGTCGCCCGGATCGTCGCGGACCTCGGGCTCGACGACGTCACCGTCGCCGCCGCGCTGCTGCACGACGCGGTCGAGGACACGCACGTCACGCTCGACGACGTCGCCGCCGAGTTCGGCCAGGACGTTGCCGGCATCGTCGACGGCGTCACCAAGCTCGAGCGCATCCAGTTCGACTCCAAGGAGGCCCAGCAGGCCGCCACCATGCGCAAGATGCTCGTGGCGATGGCGAAGGACGTGCGGGTCCTGATCATCAAGTTGTCCGACCGTCTGCACAACATGGCGACCCTCGCCGCGCTGCCGGCGAGCAAGCAGGAGCGCATCGCCCGCGAGACGATCGACATCTACGCGCCGCTCGCGCACCGGCTCGGCATGCAGGACATGAAGCAGCAGCTCGAAGACCTCGCCTTCGCCGCCCTGCATCCCAAGCGGTACGCCGAGATCGATCAAATGGTGTCGAGCCGCACGCCCGAGCGCGAGCTGTACCTCGCGCAGGTCCTCGAACAGGTCCGAGAGCGATTGGCCGAGCTGCGCATCGTCGCCGAGGTCACCGGCCGCCCGAAGCACCTGTGGAGCATCTACGAGAAGATGGTCGTGAAGGACAAGGAGTTCGACGACATCTTCGACCTCGTCGGCATCCGCGTCATCGTCGACACGGTCAAGGACTGCTACGCGGCGCTCGGTTCGATCCACGCGACGTGGAAGCCGGTGCAGGGTCGGTTCAAGGACTACATCGCCATGCCGAAGTTCAACCTCTACCAGTCACTGCACACGACGGTGATCGGTACGGGCGGCAAGACCGTCGAGGTGCAGATCCGTACCCGCGAGATGCACCAGCGGGCCGAGTTCGGGGTCGCCGCGCACTTCACCTACAAGGACGGCGAATCCGCGTCGGACATGCCGTGGCTCAGTCGCATCATCGACTGGCAGCAAGAGACGCAGGACCCGAGCGCGTTCATGGAGACGCTGAAGATCGATCTCGACCAGGACGAGGTCTACATCTTCACGCCCAAGGGTCGCGTCGTCACGATGCCAGTGGGTGCGACCCCGATCGATTTCGCGTACTCGATCCACACCGAGGTCGGGCACGCGTGCATCGGTGCACGCGTCAACGGTCGACTGGTGCCGCTCGACTCCGAGCTCGTGTCGGGCGACACCGTCGAGATCTTCACGTCGAAGGTCGAGGGTGCAGGGCCGTCACGCGACTGGTTGAAGATCGTCGCCACGCCGCGTGCGGCCAACAAGATCCGCCAGTGGTTCTCGCGTGAGCGCCGCGGGGACGCGATCGAGAGCGGCCGTGACGAGCTCACGAAGGCACTGCGGCGTGAAGGACTACCGGTCCAGAAGATCTTCGGTTCGCCATTGTTGAGCGAGGTCGCGACCACCCTCAACTACGCGGATCTCGACGCGTTGCACGCGTCGATCGGCGAGAACCATGTCTCCGCGAAGTCCGTCGCGTCTCGAGTCGCGAAGGCGTTGCGTGAGGGCGACGGCGAGCACGAGGAGCAGCTGCCGACCACCGTTCGCCAACCCCGCACCCGCCGCGGCCGGCAGGCCGTCGGCGTGCACGTCGAGGGGCTCGACGACGTCATGGTCCGGCTGTCGCGCTGCTGCACACCGGTGCCGGGTGACGAGATCATGGGCTTCGTCACGCGCGGCCGTGGCGTTTCCGTCCACCGAGCCGACTGTGCGAACGCCGTCTCGCTGGCAACCGGCAAGGGCGAGCGGCTGATCGAGGTCGAGTGGGACACGGAGATCTCCGGCTCGTTCGTCGCGTCGATCGAGATCAAGGCGCTGGATCGTGCTCGATTGCTGTCCGAGGTGGCGCGGGCGCTGTCCGACCACCACGTGAACATCCTGTCGTGCACGTCGAACACCGGAAGCGACCGCATTTCGAAGATGCGGTTCGACTTCGAGCTCGGCGACCCGTCGCACCTCGACTCGGTGCTGTCGACGATCAAGCGCATCGAATCCGTTTACGACGCCTATCGCATCGTCCCTGGCAAGGGCGGCTGACCCGCGCTCTGAGACTTCCGGAAGTGTGCGCGCGAAACGACCTCTGAGGACGATCGGCGCACACACGCTCACACGGCGCATCGAATCTGACCGCCGTCAGCGGCTGCTGGAGCGCTCGGCGAGGTATCCAGCGCAGACTCGCGCAGTCTGGTCTAACGTTCTCGGGCCTGCCGAGAGCTGGCTCGGCGACACAGGGTGTGGAGGCGGTTATGCCTGCTGTAGGTGGGACTCGTGTTCATCGTGCGACCGTGTCGGTCGTCATTGCGGTTGCAGTCGTGGTGGCATCGCTCACGGTGTCGGCCGGGGTAGCAGCCGCTGCGTCGGTACCGGGTGCTCCGACGATCGGTACCGCGACCGCGGGGCCGGGCCAGGCCACGGTGACGTGGACCGCGCCGGCGTCGGATGGCGGATCGACGATCACCGGTTACGTGGTCAGCACGTTCAACGGAGTCATCTTGGTCAAGACGACGACGTTCAACACGCCGGCCACGACGGAGATCGTGACGGGCCTCACCAACGGCACGACGTACGGGTTCCGCGCGCAAGCCGTGAACGGGGTCGGCACCGGAGCGGCCTCGAAGACGTCGAACATGGTGACGCCTGCGACCACCCCGCCGGCGCCCGCGATCGGCATCGCGATCGGAGGCGTGTCCCAGGCGACGGTCTCGTGGACGGCGCCGGCCACCAACGGAGGCTCGGCCATCACCGGCTACGTGGTGACCCCATACATCTCGGGTGTCGCGCAGACGCCGGTGCCGTTCAATACGCCGGCGACCACCGAGACGGTCACGGGATTGACCAACGGCACCAGCTACCGGTTCAGCGTGCAGGCGGTCAACGTCGCAGGCACCGGCCCGTCCTCGGGTCAGACCAACACGATCATCGCCGCACCATCGGTCCCTGACCCCCCGACCATCGGATCGGCAACCGGCGGTGTCGCGCAGGCGACGGTGTCGTGGACCGCGCCTGCCTTCGATGGTGGCTCTCCCATCGCGGGCTACGAGGTGACTCCCTACGCCGGCTCGGTGGCGCAAACGGCAACCGTGTTCAACTCCCTCGCGACCACGCAGACCGTCACCGGTCTCGCGAACAGCACCGCCTACACGTTCACCGTCGCGGCCTTGAACTCGGTCGGCTTCGGCGGGCAGTCGGCGCCGTCCAACGTGGTCACGCCGGCGACGGTCCCGAATGCGCCGACGATCGGATCGGCAATCGGGAGCAACAAGCAGGCCACGGTCTCGTGGACCGCGCCCGCGTTCAACGGTGGTACGACGATCACCGGCTACGTCGTGACGCCCTTCGTCGGCTTCTTCGCACAGCCCTCGAGCACCTTCAACACGACGGCAACGACCGAAACGGTCACCGGGTTGACGAACGGCACGACGTATCGGTTCAAGGTCGCCGCGATCAACGCGGTCGGCACCGGCGCGACGTCCACCGCCTCGAACGCCGTCACTCCTGCGCCGATCGTCCCTGATGCACCCACGATGGGGTTCGCGGTGGCCGGCAACGGAACCGCGACCGTGTCGTGGACCGCGCCCGCGTTCGACGGTGGTTCGACGATCACCGGCTACGCGGTCACGCCGTACATCGGATCGACCCCGCAGGCACCGACGGTGTTCAACTCCCCCGCCACGGTCGAGACGGTGAGCGGACTCACCAACGCGACGACGTACACGTTCAAGGTCGCGGCCGTCAACGCAGTCGGGACCGGAGCGCAGTCGGCCCCATCAAACGCGGTCACACCGGTCGGCGCACCTGACGCACCGACGTTGGTCACAGCCACCGCCGGCAACGCGCAGGCGACAGTGTCGTGGACGGCACCCGGCTCGAACGGCGGCTCGTCCATCCTTGGTTACATCGTGACGCCGTACATCAGCGGCAACCCGCAGTCACCGATCGAGTTCGATTCGACGGCGACCACTGAGACCGTCACGTCTCTCGGCAACGGCACGCCGTACACGTTCGCGGTGCAAGCGTTCAACGCCATCGGTACGGGAGCGTTGTCGCTCCAGTCCAACCAGGTGACGCCCGCGACCGTGCCGGACATCCCGATCTTCGTGAACGCGTCGCCGGGCGACCAGTCCGCCATGGTCTCCTGGTTCGCTCCGGGCTTCGACGGCGGTTCGCCCATCACGAGCTACGTCATCACGCCGTACATCGGCGGCGTTCCGCAGACGCCCCAGACGTTCAACTCAGCGGCGACGAGCGAGACGGTCACGGGCCTGACCAACGGGACCGACTACACGTTCACCGTTGCCGCGGTCAACGCGATCGGCCCGGGCGGCTCGTCGTCTCCGTCGAACGACGTGGTCCCGGCGACGGTGCCGGACGCGCCGACCATCGGCTCGGCGACCGCCGGCATCGGCTCGGCCACTCTGTCGTGGACGGCGCCTGACTTCGACGGCGGCAACGCCATCCTCGGCTACATCGTGACGCCCTTCATCGGCGGGGTCGCGCAGCCGACTCAGACGTTCTTCAACACAGCGACGACCCAGACGGTGACGGGACTTGCCGACGGCATGACGTACCGGTTCTCGGTGCAGGCATTCAACGCCATCGGGAACGGCGGATCGTCCGCCCAGAGCGACTCCGTGACCGTGACGCCGCAGATCCCGGGCACGCCGACGATCGGCACGGCAACGTTCGGGAACACCCAAGCGTCGTTGACGTGGACGGCTCCCGCGTCTGACGGTGGCTCGCCGATCACCGGTTACGAGGTCACCCCGTACAACGGCACGGTCGCGCTGACGTCGATCGTGTTCAACGACACGTCGACGTCACAGACCATCACCGGCCTGACGAACGGCACGACGTACAAGTTCACGGTCGCCGCGTTCAACGCCATCGGCTTCGGCTCGCGGTCCGACTTCTCGAACGCGGTGACGCCGGCGACGGTGCCGGACGCGCCGACCATCGGCACCGCCACGGGCGGCAACGCATCGGCCACGGTGACGTGGACCGCCGGGTACAACGGCGGCGCGCCGATCACGTCGTACGTGGTGACGCCGTACATCCTGGGTGTCGCGCAGACGCCTGTTCCCTTCACCTCGACCGCCACGACCCAGTCCGTCACCGGCCTCACGAACGGGACGGCGTACACGTTCACCGTGAAAGCTGGCAACGTCGCCGGCATCGGCGCCGAATCGTCGCAGTCGAACTCGGTGACGCCGGCGGCGGTTCCGACCGCGCCGACCATCGGCACAGCTGTTGCCGGCAGCAACAAGGCCACGGTGTCGTGGACGGCGCCGTTGTCGGATGGCGGATCGATGATCAGCGGTTACGTGGTCAGCACGTTCAACGGGGTCGTCTTGGTCAAGACGACGACGTTCAACACGCCGGCCACAACGGAGATCGTGATGGGCCTCACCAACGGCACGACCTACGGGTTCCGCGTGCAAGCGGTGAACGGGGTCGGTACCGGAGCATCGTCGAAGACGTCGAACATGGTGACACCCACGGCGACGGTGGCTGACCCGCCGACGATCGGTACGGCCACCCGTGGCAATGCGCAGGCGACCGTGACGTGGACCGCGCCCGGGTACAACGGAGGGTCGACGGTCACCGGGTATGTGGTGACGCCGTACATCCTCGGCGTCGCGCAGACACCGGTGCCGTTCACGAACAACACCGCCACGACGCAGACGGTCACGGGCCTCGCGAACGGAACCGACTACACGTTCGCCGTCGCGGCGATCAACGCGGTCGGCACCGGCGGACAGTCCGCTCAGTCGAACGACGTGACGCCCGCGACCACCCCCGGCGCGCCGACGCTCGCGCAAGCGACGAACGGCAACACCGGCGAAGCGGTGGTCTCCTGGACCGCTCCGGCGTCGAACGGTGGATCACCGATCACCGGCTATGTGGTGACCGCATACATCGGCCTCGCGGCGGCGAAGACGGTCCCGTTCAACTCGGCGGCAACGACCGAGACGGTGACCGGCCTCGCGAGCGGGACGTCATATCGATTCCGGATCCAGGCCACGAACAACGTCGGTACCGGCGGCTTCTCGACCGCCAGCAACGCGTTGACGGTGAGCTAACCGGGTTCGGGATCCGGAGGTCGTCCCACTAACGTCCGATCCCATCGCCGAAAACGACCTGTTCCGAGCGCCCAAGGGGACGCATGACATCATCCCGCCCGAGTCGGGACGGTGGAGCGCGCTCGTCGCCCGCTTCGCCGAGCACGTGGGACGGGCCGGCTACGGGTTGCACATCCCGCCGATGTTCGAGCACTACGAGGTGTTCGCGCGTGTCGGCGAGTCGACCGACATCGTCCAGAAGGAGATGTACGAGTTCGAGGACCGCGGCGGCCGCCGTCTGGCGCTGCGCCCCGAAGGGACCGGCTCAGTCGTGCGCGCCTACGTCGAGCACCGTCCGACGACACCGTGGAAGGTCTGGTACGTCGCGCCGAACTTCCGTGCCGAGGCACCGCAAGCCGGTCGGTACCGCCAGCACTTCCAGGTCGGCATCGAGGCGCTCGGCACGATGGATCCAGATCTCGACGTCGAAGTCGTTGCCCTGCTCGACGGCTTCTTCCGCTCGCTCGGTCTGCAGCGGTTCCGCCTGCTCCTCAACTCGCTCGGCGACCCGGAATCGCGGGTTCGCTATCTCGACGCGTTGCGCGTCTACCTCGAGGATCGCCGCGGTGATCTCAGCGAGCAGGCCCGACAGACGATGCAGGTGAACCCGCTGCGCGTCCTCGACTCGAAGCGCAAGGAGGACGTCGAGGTCATCGGGTCGGCACCCGTCATGATCGATCACTTGTCTGACGAGGCCGGCGCGCACTTCGAGCGGGTTCGAGTAGGTCTGCGCGTCGGTCGGCGTGAGCTACGAGCTCGCGCCGCTGCTCGTGCGCGGGCTCGACTACTACACCCGCACCACCTTCGAGTTCGCGGCCGACTCGCTGGGCAGCGCGCAGAACGCGATCGGGGGCGGCGGACGGTACGACGGACTCGTCGAGCAGATGGGCGGCCCACCGACACCGGGCATCGGGTTCGGCTCCGGCATCGAGCGCACCCTGATGGCCTGCGACGCGGAAGGCGTGTTCCCTGCGCCCGGTTCATTGGTCGACGTCTTCGTCGTCGACGTCGTCGACGGCACGAACGCGCTCGCGTTGACGTCGGAGCTGCGGGCTGTCGGCGTACGCGCGGACCGTGCGTTCGACCGACGTTCGATGAAGGCACAGATGAAGCAGGCGGATCGCTGCGGCGCGTCCCTCACGCTGATCGTCGGCGAACACGAAGTCGCCGACGGGATGGTGACCGTGCGGCGCATGGCGGATGCCACCCAGGAAATCGTCCCGAGAGAGAAGGTCGTCGAGATCGTGCGGCAGGGGTTGTCCTCGTGAGCATGCGAACGAATTGGTGTGGCGAGCTGCGCGCCGAACACATCGGACAGCAAGTCGCGCTGTGCGGCTGGGTCGCGCGGCGCCGCGAGCACGGCGAACACCTCGCATTCGTCGATCTGCGCGACCGCACCGGGCTGATCCAGTGCGTGGTCGACGGAGCCCACGACCTGCGATCGGAGTACGTCCTGCGCATCACCGGCACGGTGCGGGCCCGTCCCGAGGGCACGGTGAACCCGCAGCTCGCGACCGGTGAGGTCGAGATCGGCGATTGCACTGTCGAGATCCTCAACGTCGCCGAGCCGCCGCCGTTCCCGATCGACGACCGCATCGACGTCGACGAGGTCGTGCGTCTCAAGTACCGGTACCTCGACCTTCGGCGCGAGCGCATGCAGCGCAACCTCGACGGTTCACGCCCAGGTGAACTCGGCGGTCCGCAAGGCCATGGAACGCCAGGGCTTCATCGAGGTCGAGACGCCCGCGCTGATGGCGTCGACCCCTGAAGGAGCGCGCGAGTTCCTGGTGCCGTCTCGACAGAGTCAGGGTTCGTTCTACGCGCTGCCGCAGAGCCCGCAGCTGTTCAAGCAGCTGTTGATGGTCGGCGGCGTCGAGCGCTACTACCAGATCGCGCGTTGCCTGCGCGACGAGGACCTGCGCGCTGACCGGCAGTACGAGTTCATGCAGCTCGACGCGGAGGCGAGCTTCGTCGACCAGGACGACGTCCTCGACTTCATCAACGAGGCCGTGCTCGACGCGGCCGAAGCCGTGACCGGTGAACGTCCCGCCACCATCGAGCGCATGACGTGGCACGAGGCGATGAACCGCTTCGGGGTCGACAAGCCGGATCTGCGTTTCGGGATGGAGCTCGTCGATCTCGCTCACGTGTTCGCCACGACGGAGGCGCGCGTGTTCCAGGCGCCGACGATCAAGGGCATCTGCGCCGCGGGAAGGGTCGACCAACTCACCCGCAACAAGCTCGATGCGATGACCGATCGCGCGAAGCAGATGGGCGCGAAGGGGCTCGCGTGGTTCAAGGTCGGTGAGGGCGGCGCGCTCGATTCGCCGCTCACGAAGTTCCTGTCGAGTGACGAGCAGATCGCGCTCGCGGAGGCGATGGGCGCGTCCGCGGGAGACGTGCTGCTCCTCGTCGCGGACGAGTGGATGACGGCGTGCGAGGTGCTCGGTCAACTGCGCAACGACCTCGCCCGGCCACCGGTGTACGAGGGTCCGTACCGCTACGTCTGGGTGCTCGAGTTCCCGATGTTCGTCGGCCTGTCCGAGGAGGGCCGTCCGAAGCCGGCGCACCACGCCTTCACGCATCCACATCCCGACGACATCGACAAGCTCGAGACCGACCCGATGTCGGTGCGCAGCCAGGCCTACGACCTCGTCCTCAACGGGTGGGAGCTCGGCTCGGGCAGCATCCGGATCCACGATCCCGCGCTGCAACAGCGCGTCTTCAACCTGCTCGGCATCGACGAGGAAGAGGCGAACCGTCGTTTCGGCTTCTTCCTCACGCCGTTCCGTTACGGCGCGCCGCCCCACGGTGGCTTCGCGTTCGGCATGGAGCGGCTCGTCGCCATCCTCGCGGGCGAGGAGAACATCCGCGAGATCATCGCCTTCCCGAAGACGCAGTCCGGCCTCGATCCCATGACTGGTGCGCCCACCCCGGTCGAGCCCCGCCAGCTCACCGAGCTCGGCCTGCGCCTTCTGCCACCCAAGACCTGACGGGTTGCGGCCGGGCCTCGAACGCAGCCGCAGCCGCAGCGAATGTTGGACGGAAACGGGCGCCATGGCGCCCGTTTCTCCCCGGAGTTCGGACAGCGGCCCGGAGTTCGGACAGCGGCCCGTAGTCTCCGCTCGTGGCGAGAGGCGACGACCTGTTCGAGACGGCGGCCGCGGAGCGACTCGCGGCCCGGGCGCCGCTCGCCGACCGTTTGCGCCCGACTCGGCTCGACGACGTCGTCGGGCAGTCGCACCTCCTTGCGCCCGGCGCACCGCTGCGGGCGCTCATCGAGACCGACCGTTTGTCGTCGGTGATCCTCTGGGGGCCACCCGGCACCGGCAAGACGACGATCGCGCGACTGATCGCACGTGCGACCGCGAAGGAGTACGAGCAGCTGTCGGCGGTGAGCGCGGGCGTGAAGGACGTCCGCGAGGTGCTCGAGCGCGCGCAACGCCGACTCGGCGAGCACGACAAGGGCACGATCCTGTTCCTCGACGAGGTCCACCGGTTCAACAAGGCGCAACAGGACGCGCTGCTTCCGTCGGTCGAGAGCGGTCTCATCGTCCTCATCGGTGCGACGACCGAGAACCCGTACTTCGAGGTCAACCCGCCGCTGATGTCCCGGTCCACGCTGTTCCGGCTCGAACCGCTGGATCAGGAGGCGACAGCTGAGCTCATCCAGCGCGGCGTCGACGCCGAGGGCGCGCGCATCGACGACGACGCCCTCGCGCACCTCGTCAAGATGACGCAGGGTGACGGACGCCAAGCGTTGACGACGATCGAGGTCGCCGTCGCGTTGGTGCGCGCACGCGCGACCGGCGGCGGGGACGTGACGGTGACTCTCGCCGACGCGGAAGCGGCGATCGGCACGAAGGCGCTGCGGTACGGCGAGGACGAGCACTACGACGTCATCAGCGCGTTCATCAAGAGCATCCGGGGCTCTGACCCCGACGCCGCCCTCTACTGGCTGGCCCGGATGCTCGAGGCAGGGGAGGACGCCCGCTTCATCGCCCGCCGGCTCGTCATCCTCGCCTCCGAGGACGTCGGCATGGCCGACCCGATGGCCCTCGTGGTCGCCGACGCGGCAGCGCGCGCCGTCGAGTTCGTCGGCCTTCCCGAAGCGCAGCTCAACCTGGCGCAGGCGGTCGTGCACCTGGCGACCGCACCGAAGTCGAACCGGGCCGCCGTCGGCATCTGGGCCGCCCGCGAAGACGTGACCGGCGGCGCTGCGGGCGAGGTCCCGCCCCATCTCCGAGGGACCGGCTACCGCAGTGCGGCGAAACTCGGGCACGGAGTCGGTTACCACTATCCTCACGACGACCCCCGGGGCTGGGTCGAGCAGGAATACCGCCCCCCGGCGGCCGCGGGGCGCACCTACTACACGCCATCGCCCCACGGCTTCGAACAGGAGATCGCCGAGCGCATGGCTCGCCTTCGCAAACCGGTCAACGACGAGCACACCGAAGGTGGTGACGATGGACGCCAGTGACGCCGCCGCAGTCGTCGTCGCCGTGGCCAGTGGCATCGCGGTGGTGGTGCTGGTCTTCGCCATCTACCAGCTGAGCCGCACGCTCAACGTCCTGCGCCAGGCGATCGAGGAGATGCGCCACGAGACCCTTCCGGTCGTCACCGAGATGCGCGTCGCGGTGACGCAGGCGAACGCGGACCTCGAGCGCGTCGACACCCTGCTGGGCACCGCCGAGTCGATCTCCACCACCGTCGACTCCGCGTCGCGGTTGGCGTACCTCGCCTTCTCGAACCCGGTGATCAAGACCATCGCCTTCGCGTCGGGGACGGGTCGGGCGGCGCGCCGGTTCCGCCGCCGCCGGCTGGCGGACTAGGCGCGGCGGGCGAGAACGCGATGTTCAAGCGGCTCTTCTGGCTCGCGATCGGGATCGGTTTCGGGTTCGGGCTGTCATTCTGGGTCACGCGGTTCGTACGTGAGACGGTCGGCCGGTACACGCCCGAGCGGGTGTCCGGCGACCTGGCCGACGCGTTGCGCGCCTTCGGCCGTGACTTGCGGGCGGCGGCCGCCGAGGGCCGCGAGGCCATGCACGAGCGCGAGGACGAGATCCGAGCCGAGCTCGAGCCGACCCACCGGTAGCGTTGATCCGATGCAGGCTCACGAGCTGCGACGCGCCTTCCTGGACTTCTTCGTCGCGCGCCAGCACACGGTCGTGCCCTCGGCCCGCCTGATCCCGCACCATCCGACCGCGCCGATGTTCACGAACTCGGGGATGATGCAGTTCGTCCCGTACTTCCTCGGCGAAGAGCCGGTGCCGTACCAGCCGCCGCGCAGCTGCTCGATCCAGAAGTGCGTGCGTCTCGCGGGCAAGCACAACGACATCGACGAGCTCGGTCGCACCCGCCGCCACCTCACGTTCTTCGAGATGCTCGGCAACTGGAGCTTCGGCGACTACTTCAAGCTCGATGCGATCAAGTGGGCGTGGGAGCTCGTCACCGAGGTCGCCGGTTTCGACGGCGATCGGTTGTGGGTGACGATCCACATCACCGACGACGAGGCGGAGCAGATCTGGCGCGACGAGATCGGGCTGCCGATCGAGCGGATCCAGCGGCTCGACAAGGAGAACTTCTGGGAGATGGGCGAGACGGGTCCGTGCGGCCCGTGCTCGGAGATCCACTACGACACGGGGCCCGAGTGGGGAGCGGAGGGTGGCCCGGCGTTCGGGGATGAGGACCGCTACATCGAGTTCTGGAACCTCGTCTTCATGCAGTACTTCCGCCACGGCGACGGAACGCTCACCGACTTGCCGGCCCGCAACATCGACACCGGCGCGGGCTTCGAGCGCTGGCTGATGCTGCTGCAGGGCGGACGCACCGCGTTCGACATCGACATCATGCAGCCGCTGCTCGAGACCGCCCAGTCGTTGACCGGTCGAACCTACGGTCGCGACGACGAGACCGACGTCGCGCTGCGCATCCTCGCCGACCACGCCCGCACGATGACGTTCCTCGTCAACGACGGCGTCATTCCGTCGAACGAAGATCGCGGCTACGTGCTGCGTCGGGTGATCCGCCGGGCAATCCGCTTCGCGTACCTGCTCGACGTGCACAAGCCGGTGCTGCCGGACCTGTCGGGCGTCACCATCGACACCATGGCCGATGCGTATCCCGATCTGCTCGCGAACCGCGACGCGGTCCTCGACATCCTCGGCCGCGAGGAAGAGCGGTTCCGCTCGACGCTGTCACGCGGTGTGCAGTTGCTCGAGAACGCGCTCGCGCAGCATGCCGAGCAGGTCCCGGGCGACGTCGCGTTCCAGTTGCACGACACGTACGGCTTCCCGCTCGAGGTCACGCAGGAGATCGCACGTGAACAGGGCGTCGACGTCGACGTCGACGGTTTCGATCGGCTCATGACCGAGCAGCGCGAGCGCGCGAAGGCGGCCGGCAAGAAAGGCGACCTGTACGCGGATCTCACCGACTTCCAGTCGGTGCTCGACCGCTTCGGCCCGACGGACTTCGTCGGTCGCGAAGAGCTCGAGACGAAGGCGACGGTCGTCGCAGTCGTACCCGGCCGTGACGACACGGTCGCGATCATCCTCGACCGCTCACCGTTCTACGCGGAGGCGGGCGGCCAGGTCGGCGACACCGGCACCATCAGCACCGACACCGGCGCCGCGCAGGTGCTCGACACCAACTACGCGCTGCCGGGCCTGCACCGTCACGTGGCGCGGATCACGGAGGGCGAGATCATTGCCGGCCAAGAGGCCGGCGCGGCCATCGACGTGGCGCGCCGAGATGCCATCCGGCGCAACCACACCGGCACGCACATCCTCCATTGGGCGCTGCGCAGCGTGTTGGGTGAACACGTGAAGCAGCAGGGTTCACTGGTCGCTCCCGACCGCCTGCGGTTCGACTTCAGCCACTACGAGCCGGTCACCGCCGAGCAGATCCAGCAGATCGAAGACCTCGCGAACGACGAGATCCTCGCCAACGATCCGGTGCACCACTACGAGACGACGAAGACCAACGCCGAGCAGCTCGGCGCCATCGCGTTCTTCGGTGACAAGTACGGCGACATCGTTCGCGTCCTCGAAGCAGGCCGGCACTCCATCGAGCTGTGCGGCGGCACGCACGTCGCGCGCGCTCGGCGACATCGGCCCGATCAAGATCGTGCGCGAAGAGTCCATCGGCTCGAACTTGCGGCGCATCGAAGCGGTCACCGGCACCGGCCCGATCGAACGGTTGCGTGAAGAAGAGAAGCTGATCGACTCCGTTGCGCAGCTGCTCAACGTGCCCCGCGAAGACCTGCTCGACGGGGCGCGGAAGCGGCAGGACGAGATCAAGACCTTGCGCGACGAGGTGAAGAACCTTCGCCGCGAGGCGGCCAGTGGTCGATCCACCGAGTTGGCGTCGGGTGCGGTCGACGGCGTGGTGGTGGCGAGAATCGACGGGGTGGACCGTGAGGCGCTGCGCGATCTCGCCGTCGCCGTTCGAGACGTGCCCGGCATCCGGGCCGTCGTGCTGGGGTCGGCGCCGGACGGCGGGGGAGCGGCCCTCGTGAGCGCGGTCACCGACGACAGCGGGCTGGACGCATCGACGCTGATCGCCGATGCCGCCAAGACGATCAAGGGCGGGGGCGGCCGCGACCCGCGACTCGCGGTCGCGGGTGGTAAGGATCCCGGGAGCCTCGATGCCGCGCTCGACCAGGCACGTGCCGCGGCCGGCGCGTTCACTGCATGAGGGCGCTGGGGCTCGACCTGGGGTCGAAACGCATCGGGGTGGCGATCAGTGACGAGGACGAACGAGTGGCGACACCCATTGACACCATCACCCGAGCACGCAACGACCGCACTGCGGACCACCGAGCGGTCGCGGCGCTCGTCGACGAATGGGGCGCCGGCGTCGTCGTGGTCGGGCTCCCGCTGTCGCTCGACGGCACGCACGGTCCGGCCGCCCAGACGGTGACCGCCGAGGTCGACGAGTTGCGCGAGCGACTGCCCGTCCCGGTCGAGACCGTGGACGAGCGATTCACCACGGTCACCGCGGACCGCCATCTGCGTGAGCAAGGCGTGCGGGGCAAGAGCCGCACGATGGTGATCGATCGTGCTGCGGCCGCGGTGCTGTTGCAGGCGTGGCTCGATCGTCGCCCCTCCGGCGGTGCCAGCGGGTGACGGAGGTCCGCGGCGACGACAGCGACATCGACCACAGAGACATCGACGACGGCTACGAGTACGAAGAGCTTCGCCCCGAGCTTTCGCGCGGGCGCAAGATCCTGATCCTGGTCCTGAGCGTCTTCACCGTTCTCGTGCTGCTGCTCGGGGTCGTGGGCGTGTGGGCCCACCGCCAGCTGTTCCCGAGCAGCTCCGGCGGCTCCCAGGTCGTCGTCGACATCCCGACCGGGTCGGGCACGAACTCGATCGCAGACCTGCTCGAGAGCAAGGGCATCATCGACAACTCCTTCCTCTTCAAGCTCTACGTCCGCTGGAAGGGCGCGGGGCCGTTCAAGGCGGGGAGCTACCGGCTGTCGTCGAATGCACCAGCAGACCAGGTCATCCGCACACTCGAGGCCGGCCCGTTGCCCCCGCCGACGGCGCGGTTCACCGTCCCGCCCGGTCTGAACATCCGCCAGGTCCCGGCGCAGGTGGTGAAGGACCTCCCGACGATGTCGGTCGAGAAGCTGAACGAGGCGATGACCGACGGCCAGGTCAAGTCGATCTTCCAACCGGCGGGGCAACCGCTCGAGGGCTTCCTGTTCCCCGACACCTACGACGTCGCCGAAGGCGCCGACGAGCAGGTCGTCGTCCAGACGATGGTCTCGCAGTTCGACAAGGTCGCGGCGGATCTCGGGCTGCAGAACGCGCAGCAGCGCGTCGGGCACTCGCCCTACGAGGCACTGATCGTCGCGTCCTTGGTGGAACAGGAGGCGAAGGTGGACGCGGACCGGCCGAAGATCGCGCGCGTGATCTACAACCGGCTGGCCCAGAACATGCCGCTCGGCGTCGACGCGACGCTGTGCTACCTGAAGGACGAGCGGCCGTGCGTGCTGCACCAGAGCGATCTGACATCGAACTCGCCGTACAACACACGTACCAAGACGGGCTTGCCGCCGACCCCGATCGCCAATGTGAGCAAGGCGTCGCTCGATGCCGCGCTCAACCCCGACACGGGGGACGAGCTCTACTACGTGCTCGATCCAAACCTGCCGCCCGGCCAGCACTTCTTCACGGACAACGCAGCTGCCTTCCAGGCCGCCAAGCAGCGTTGCCACGACGCCGGCCTCGGTTGCGATTGATCTCCGGAACGACTCGCGTCGCCGGCGTCATCGGGACGCCGATCCGCCATTCGCTCTCGCCGGTGATCGTCAACGCCGCCTTCGAGGCGCTCGATCTCGACTGGTCGTACTTCGCGTTCGACGTCGCGCCCGATGACGTCGCCGCCGCGCTCGACGGCATGCGCGCGCTGCGACTCGCTGGTCTTTCGGTGACGATGCCGCACAAGGAGCGCGTTGCGGCGCTCGTCGACCGGTGCTCCGACGATGCGACCGCGCTGGGCGCGGTGAACTGCGTCGTGTCCGACACGGGCGAGTTGATCGGCGAGAACACAGATGGTCCGGGCTTCATCGATGCTTTGGCGGCGGATCTCGGATTCGATCCGGCTCGACGTCGCGCTGTCGTGGTCGGGGCCGGAGGGGCGGCGCGGGCCGTCGTCCTCGCACTCGCCCGAGCGGGGGCCGCGGACATCGCGGTGGTGAATCGGACGGCGACGAATGCCGAACGAGCGGTCGCACTGGTGCCCGGCATCGGCCACGTCGCCACGGCCACCGAGGCGATCCCGGGCGCCGACCTCGTGGTGAACGCTACGCCGGCCGGGATGACGGACGAGCGCCTTCCCGTCGATCCGGCGCTGCTCGGACCGAGCCACACGGTGGTCGATCTCGTGTACCACCCGGCGGTGACGCCGCTGCTCCGTGAGGCGGCCGGGCAGGGGAGTGCCGTGGCCAATGGGCTGGGAATGCTTGTGCACCAGGCGGCCCACGCCGTGCGGCTCTGGACCGGTCTCGAAGCGCCGGTCCGAGCGATGGCGAAGGCTGCCGAGAAGGCCCTCGCCGGGGGCGCACAAACAGACTGAAGCAAGTTCGCCGACCTGCCGATGTAGTGCGAGTCGCCTGGCTCGGCAGCGTGGGGGTCGACGCCGGCGGGGTGGTGGCGGCCGAGGTCGCCGGGCCTCCCGCCGTTCTGGCGTCATCTGCGGCGAGATACCGCCGGATCTGACGCCAGAACGTCTGCTGGAAGAAACCTTGACATTTTATATCCGGATTCCTAGTGTCCGGATATGCAGATGGGCGAGGGGGTCGAGTGGGCGCTGCACTGCTGCTCGCTGCTGGCGGTGGTCCCGCCTGACAAGACGCTGCCGGCGGCCCGGCTGGCCGAGTATCACGGGGTCCCGCCCGCGTACCTCGCCAAGCACCTGCAGGCGCTGGCCCAGGCCGGCATCGTCGAATCCGTCCCCGGACGGAAGGGCGGCTACCGCCTGACCCGTCCCGCCGACGAGGTGACCTTGCTCGAGGTCGTCGACGCGATCGAGGGCACCGGTCCGGCGTTCCGGTGCAGCGAGATCCGTCGCCGCGGGCCGACACGGATGCCGGCGTCCGAGTACCGGGAGCCGTGCGGGATCCATGCCGCGATGCAACGGGCCGAGGACGCGTGGCGAGCCGAGCTCGCGAAGCAGACCATCGGCGACGTCCTCCGGCACCTGTTCGTCAGCGTCAGTCCCGTGGCCGTGCGGAAGTCCGCCGATTGGTTCGAGGAGGTACTGCGATGAAGGTGTTCGTGACTGGCGGCACGGGGGCGATCGGGTTGCACGTCCTGCCTGCGCTGGTGGAGGCCGGGCACGACGTGACCGCCCTCGCCCGCAGCGGTGACAAGGCCACCTGGGTCGAGGGCCACGGGGCACGCGCCGCTCGCGTGTCGTTGTTCGATGTCGGGGCGCTGACCGCAGCGTTCGCCGGCCACGACGCCGTCGCCAATCTCGCCACCGCGATCCCGCCGACGAAGGACGCGGTCAAGCCATCGGCATGGGCGATGAACAACCGCATCCGCACCGAGGGCTCGACTGCCGTTGCCGATGCGGCGCTCGCCGCCGGCGTCGAACGCCTTGTCCAGGAGTCGATCAGCTTCACCTACCCGGATCGCGGCGACGCCTGGATCGACGAGACCGTCCCGATCGAGCCGCCGCCGGGGGTCGACGCGGTCGCCGCGGCCGAGGCCAACGCGAGCCGGTTCGCCGAGTCAGAACCCGAGTCGGGGCGTACGGGGATCGTGTTGCGGTTCGGCCTCTTCTACGGCCCCGGCAGCGCACAGACGGACGAGCTCGTGCGTGCCGCCCGGCGCCATGTCGGGATGGTGGCCGGGCGGCCCCACGCCTACCAGTCCTCCATCCATCTGGCCGACGCCGCCTCCGCGGTCGTGGCCGCGCTGCACGCGCCGAACGGCATCTACAACGTCGTGGACGACGAGCCGCTCACCAAGAAGGACTACGCGAAGGCAATCTGCATCGCGTTCGGCACGACGCCGTGGGTCGACGTGCCGGGGCGCTTCGCCCGCCTCGGCGGCCGGAAGTCCGAGGTGCTCACCCGCTCGCAGCGGGTCAGCAACGCCAAGTTCAAGCGGGCGACAGGCTGGTCGCCCGCCTACCCGTCGGCCCGCGAGGGCTTCTGCGCCCTGGAGGCGATCGATGCGTGAGCTGCGTGACACCTACACGAAGGTGCTGCTGGCGGTCATCGCCCTCGGGCTGTTCGGGGTCGGCGCCTGGGCCGCGCTCGCTCCGCAGTCGTTCTACGACGACTTCCCCGGCGGCGGGCGCCACTGGGTTGCCCTCGACGGCCCGTTCAACGAGCACCTCGTTCGCGACGTCGGGACGCTCAACCTGGCACTGGCCGCAGTCGCCATCGCCGCACTGATGCGGCCCGGCCGGTACCTGGTCCAGGTCGTGGCCTCCGCAGCGCTCATCAACGCCGCGCCGCACTTTCTGTACCACCTGTTCCACCTGAACGTCCTGGACACGGGCGACAAGGTGGCGGAGATGGTGACGCTCGGCATAACCGTCGTCGCTCCGGTCCTGCTGCTCGTCCATGTCCTGCGGACCGATCAAACGGACCCGTCCGATCGTGCCACTCAAGATGCGGGGGCTGGGTGGCGATAACCAGTCCATGCGAGCCCCCTGGCAGCGGACTGCCACCACGGAGCGGCGCGACGACCTGACCACGCAGACCAACCAGGCCAGCGCGGCGTCCCTGGTTTTCGCCGACCGCCCTACTAGCGTCATTCCGCCATGAGCACCGGTGCGGTTCTCTTCTTCGCCATCTTGGGCGCGGTCGCCGGTGCCCTCGTTCTGGTGCCTGCCCTCCGGATGATCCCGGAGGACTGGGATCCGCCCCGGGGCGCACAGGTCGCGATCGTGCTGACCAACGGGGTGCTGTGGGCGCTCGCCGCCGACAAGTTCACCCGTGCCTGGGTCGTGCTGCCGTACCTGGTCGTGTTCTCCGTGTTGCTGGCGGTGTCCGTTGTCGACTTGCGCCTGTTCCGCATCCCCGACCGGTTCGTCTTCCCGGGACTGATCGTCACGCTCGTGTTGATCGTGGTGGCGTCGTTCATCGTGCTACCGAGCGCGAGTGACGCCTTCCGCGTCCTCCGGTTCGCCGGCGTCGGGCTGCTGACCTACTTCCTGATCCTGTTCTTCTTCCACCTGGTGTACCCGCGGGGCATGGGCTTCGGCGATGTGAAGCTCGCGCTGCTGATGGGAGTCAGCCTTGGCTGGTTGGCGACGTCGTACTTCAATGCGGTCTATCTGGTGCTGATCGCACTGTTCCTCGGATGTGTGCTCGGCATCGTGTTCGGGCTGATCTGGCGACTGATCCAAGGAAGAGCGGGCGCGTTCCCGTTCGGGCCCGCGCTCGCCGTCGCGGTCATCTACGTCGTGCTGACCTTCGACCGTTACGTCGCTTAGCAGGACGTTGACCGGACAGACACGAACCGCCTCAAGCTGATCAGGGGCGCGCCAGTACCATCCCGGTGATGCTTCGGTTCCTCACGGCAGGCGAGTCGCACGGGCCTGCGCTCGTCGTGATCGTCGAGGGCTTGCCCGCCGGGCTGCCGGTGGCGCTCGACGACGTCGCCGACGAGCTCGCACGCCGCCGGCTCGGCTACGGCCGGGGGCCGCGGATGCGGTTCGAGGCCGACGAGCTGACCCTGCTCGGGGGCGTACGCCACGGGCGAACGCTCGGGTCGCCGCTGGCCATCGAGATCGCCAACAGCGAGTGGACCAAGGATCCGGACAAGTGGCAGAAGGAGATGTCGCCGCGAGTGGAGGACGGTCCGACGGCGTCGCCGCTCACGAAGCCGCGCCCCGGCCATGCCGACCTGACCGGGATGCAGAAGTACGGGTTCATCGACGCGCGTGACGTGCTCGAGCGCGCCTCCGCACGTGAGACAGCGGCGCGGGTCGCGGCCGGCGCGGTCGCGAAGCTGTTGCTGCGCGAGGTCGGCACCGAGATCGTGTCCCACGTCATCCAGTTGGGCAGCGTGCGCACGAAGAGCGTCGACCGTCCCGAGCCGGGCGATCTCGCGACGGTCGACGAGTCGCCGGTGCGCAGCTTCGATCCCGCCGCCGAGGCGGCGATGATCGACGCGATCAAGGCCGCGGCCAAGGACGGCGACTCACTCGGCGGCGTCGTCGAGGTGTTGGCGTATGGCGTGCCGGTCGGCCTGGGGAGCTACGTGCACTGGGACAGGAAGCTCGACGGCCTCCTGGCGCAGGCGTTGATGAGCATTCACGCAGTCAAGGCCGTCGAGATCGGTGAAGGCTTCGACGTCGCCGGGCGCCCCGGCTCGAGAGCGCACGACCCCATCTCGTGGGACGACACCGAGCGTCGTTACCGCCGCGAGGGCACGGCCGCAGGCGGTCTCGAAGGTGGCATGGCCACAGGCGAGCTGCTGGTCGCCCGCGCCGCCATGAAGCCGCTGGCGACGCTGAACCGACCGGTGCTGAAGACCGTCGACATGCAAACGAAGGAAGAGACCGTCAGCTTCAAGGAGCGCACCGACGTCACCGCGGTTCCGGCGATGGGCGTGGTCGCGGAGACGATGACGGCGCTGGTTCTGGCCGATGAGGTGATGCGCAAGTTCGGCGGCGACTCCGTCGACGAGTTGGCGCGCAACTACGGCGCGTATGTCGACTCGCTGCGCGATGGCTGACCCACAGCATCCGCACGTCGTCCTCGTAGGCCTGTCCGGAACGGGAAAGACCTCGATCGGCCGCATCGTCGCGCAGCGGCTTGCGATGCGGGTCGTCGACGCCGACGAGGCCATCGAGGCGCGCGAAGGCAAGTCCGTGCGCGACGTCTTCGCGCAAGACGGCGAAACGCGCTTCCGTGAGATCGAAGCGGAGGTCATGGCAGGGGCGCTCGCCGCGTCCGAGCCGACCGTGATCGCCGCCGGCGGAGGTGCTGTGGTGTCGGCGGCGACCCGCGCCCGCCTGCAGCAGGACGACGTGTTCTGCGTGTGGCTGACAGCCGAGCCCGCGTTTCTCGCGTCGCGCGCCGCGCGGCAAGGCGCACCGGCCGTTGCTCGACGACGATCCGGTCGGTGTCCTCACGCGATTGGCGACCGAACGGCAACCCTGGTTCGAGGCCGTTGCGGACGGAGTGGTCGACGTGCAAGGTGCGCTCGCCAGCGAGCCGAAGCCGCAGGCCAAGTCACGGCTTGCCGACCGCATCATCGATCTGGTGCGGATGCGGCGCGCCCGCCGCTCGGTCGATCACATCGTGTTCGTGGGTGGGATGGGTTCTGGCAAGACCACGATCGGCACGATCGTCGCCGAACGGCTCGGTCGCCACTTCGTCGACAGCGACACGCAGCTCGAGCGCCAGTCGGGGCGCAGCGCGCGAGAGATCGCGGACGCCGACGGGCTGGCGGCGCTGCACGCGATGGAGCTACAGGTGCTGCTCGACGCGCTGGCGCACGCCGAGCCGTCGGTCATCGCCGCGGCGGCGAGCGTCGTCGACGAACGCACCGGCCGTCTCGCACTCTCGACCGCTCGTCGCGTCGTGTGGCTGCGGATCAACGACCACGAGCGCGCGGCGCGCGCCGCGGGCAGCGAGGTCCGCCCTTCGGTCGACCCGGACGTGACTCGACGGCGCGCCCCGCTGTACGAAGCGGTCGCGACCACGGTCGTCGACATCGACGATCTCACGCCTGCCGCGGCCGCCGACATCGTCCTGGCACGGAAGGTGTCCGCATGATCCGCGTGCCGGTTTCTCTCGGAGACCGGTCGTACGAGGTGCTCGTCGGTGACGGCGCCCGCGACTGGTTGCCGTCGGTCCTCCCGGCCACCGCCAAGCGGGCTGCGATCGTCACGCAGGCCGGCATCGGCTTCGCCGTCGATCCGGGCGTCGAGCACGAGACGTTCGTGATGGACGAGGGCGAGCCCGCGAAGACGTTGGCGACGGTCGAACAGCTCTGCCGCGAGTGGGCGCGCTGGAATCTCACGCGCGCCGACGTGGTGGTGACGGTCGGCGGAGGCGTCGTCACCGACACCGCGGGCTTCGCAGCGGCCGTTTACCACCGGGGCGTTGCTGTCGTGCACGTGCCCACCACGTTGCTCGGAATGGTGGATGCGGCCATCGGCGGCAAGACCGGCGTGAACCTGCCCGAGGGCAAGAACCTCGCCGGCGCGTTCTGGCAGCCGTCGGCGGTGCTGTGCGACACCGACTCGCTGAAGACGCTGCCGCCGCGCGAGCTCCGCAGCGGGATGGGCGAGCTGGCGAAGTACCACTTCCTCGGCGGCGACGACCTGATGGCGCTCCCGCTCGACGAACGCATCGCCGAATGCGTGCGCATCAAGGCGGACGTCGTCGAGAGCGACGAGCGCGAATCCGGCCGGCGTGCGCTCCTCAACTACGGCCACACCCTCGCCCATGCGCTGGAGACAGCCGGGCACTACGACCTCCGTCATGGCGAGGCCGTGGGCATCGGTCTGGTGTTCGCCGCCGAGCTTGCATCGGTGCTCGATCGCATCGACGTCGATCGCGTCGCCCTGCACCGGCGGGTCGTCGCGTCGTACGACCTGCCGATCACTTTGCCACCGGACACCGACCAGGCAGAGCTCGTCGAGCTGTTCTCGCGCGACAAGAAGGCCGTTGATGGCGTGACGTTCGTGCTCGACGGTCCGGGCGGCCTCGAGATCGTGTCCGGAGTGGATCGCACCGCGATCGACCAGGCGTTCGCGAGGATGGCGAGCCGTGAGTGACGTCCTGTTGTTGAGCGGCCCCAACCTGAACATGCTCGGCCTGCGTGAGCCCGAGATCTACGGCACCGCGACCCTCGACGACCATGTCAACGCTTTCACCGCGGTGGCGAAGGATGCGGGGCTCACCGTCGAGCACATGCAGTCGAATCACGAAGGCGACTTCGTCGACGCGATCCAAGCGGCGCGCAGCGTGCACCGTGGCATCGTCATCAACTCGGGCGCGTTCAGTCACTACGCCTGGGCGATCCACGATGCGCTCGCCGCATTCGACGGACCGATCATCGAGCTACACATCTCGAATCCCGAAGGCCGCGAGCCCTGGCGGCGGACGTCGGTCATCTCGCCGGTCGCGACCGGGGTGATCCAGGGCTTCGGCGGCTTCGGTTACCGATTGGCGGCCGAGGCCATCGCCGAGCTGTTGAGCCGATGATCGATCTCGCGACGATGCCGGCGATGGACGTCGCCGGGCGCGCGACACGGCTTCGACCGTTGCTCGCCGACGGCGATCCCACCTGCGATGCGCTGCTCGTCACGAAGCTCGTCAACATCCGCTACCTGACCGGCTTCACCGGATCCGCGGCGATCTTGCTCGTGCTGCCCGACGAGCTGCTGCTGGTCACCGACGGGCGGTACCGCGATCAGGCCGCCGACGAGCTGCACGAAGCCGGTGTGAACGCAGAGATCCGGGTCGCCCTCACGATGGCCGGGCAGTACGAGATCCTCGGAACCGCGACAACTGGCCTTCGCCTGGGGCTCGAAGCGCACGCGGTGTCATGGGCGGATCAGCGCGCCATGCAGAGCACCTATCTACCGTTCGTGCGAGACCTCGTCCCGACGACCGGCGTGGTGGAGTCGTTGCGTGTCGTGAAGGACGAAGGTGAGGTAGCGCGCATCGAAGCTGCCGCGACCATCGCAACCGCGGCGCTGACGAACGTCCGTGATCTGCTCGACGAACATCCGACCGAGCACGAGCTCGGGCTCGGCATCGACACCGAGATCCGCCGGCTCGGCGCGCAGGGCAACAGCTTCGAGACGATCGTCGGCTCCGGCCCGAACGGCGCCAAACCGCACCACCGCGCCGCGAGCTCGTCGCGGCGCATCGGCGCCGACGAGCTCGTCGTCATCGACTACGGCGCGCTGGTCGACGGCTACTGCTCGGACATGACGCGCACGGTCGCGTCAGGTGCGATCGGCGAGATCGAGCAGCGCATGCTCGACGTGGTCGGCGCCGCGCAGCGAGCGGGCGTCGAGGCGGTGCGGTCCGGCGCGACCGCGGTGCAGATCGACGAGGCCTGCCGCTCCATCATCCGCGACGCGGGCTGGGGCGACGAGTTCTCGCACGGGACCGGACACGGCGTCGGACTCGAGATCCATGAGGACCCCAGGGTGACCTGGTCGTCCACTGCTACGCTCGCCGCCGGTCACGTCGTCACCGTCGAGCCCGGTGTGTATCTGCCCGAGCACGGTGGCGTCCGCATCGAAGACACGGTCGTCGTCACTGCCGACGGCTGCCGCCCCCTGACACATGCATCGAAAGACCGGGATCTCCGTAGATGGCCATCACCACCAACGACCTGAAGAACGGCATGACCCTCAACCTTCCCGAGGGCCTGTTCACCGTGGTCGACTTCCAACACGTCAAGCCCGGCAAGGGCGGCGCGTTCGTCCGAACCACTTTGAAGAACGCGCGCACGGGTGCGGTGATCGATCGCACGTTCCGCGCCGCAGAGAAGGTCGAGCAAGCGGTCATCGACAAGCGCGAGATGCAGTACCTGTACCGCGACGGCGGCGACTTCGTGTTCATGGACAACACGACCTACGACCAGCGCCAGGTCGGTCCGAGCGCGCTCGGAGAGGCCGCGAACTACATCGTCGATGGCTCGACGGTGGTGTTGCAGCTCTACGGCGACGAGATCGTCGGTGTCGAGCTACCCGCAGCGGTCGAGCTCGAGGTGCGCGAGACCGAGCCGGGCATCCAGGGTGACCGTGTGTCGGGCGCCCGCAAGCCGGCGACACTCGAGACCGGTCTCGTCGTGCAGGTGCCCTTGTTCGTCAACACCGGCGACAAGCTCAAGGTCGACACCCGCTCGGGTGAATACATCACCCGCGCGTAGGGCCTGAGCCGAGCTCGATCGTGCAAGGCCGACGGGAAGCGCGCGAGCGGGCGCTCGAGCTGCTGTACGAGGCAGAGAGCAAGCAGGCGAGCTGTCGCGAGATCATCGACGCTTTCCCGGCCGCGCCCGACTCGTATGCGGTGGCCTTGGCGACCGGTGTCGACGACGATCGAACGACGATCGACGACTTGCTCGTTGCGCACGTCAGGGGATGGACGCTCGAGCGCATGCCCGCGGTCGACCGCGCGATCCTGCGCATGGCGACCTTCGAGCTGCTGCGCCAATCCGAGGTTCCGGTCGCGGTGGTGATCTCCGAGGCGGTCGAGATCGCGCAGCAGTTCTCCACCGACGAGTCGGGACGATTCGTGAACGGTTTGCTGAGCGCGATCGCGAAGCAGGTTCGGCCCGATGGTTGACGCGCTCATCCTCGACATGGACGGCGTCGTGCGCCACTGGGATCCCGACCACCTCCGTTCCACGGTCGAGTCGCTCGGACTCACGCACGAGCAATTCGGCGCCGTTGCGTTCGAGGCTGAGTTGCTCGCGTCCGCGATGACCGGCGCGATCTCCGCGGAGGAGTGGTCCGACGAGATCGGTCGGCGCATCGGCGCGCGGCACGGAGCCGATCCCGTCGCCGCCGCGTCCGCATTCACAGCGCTCGCCTGGACGATCGACGACGACGTCGTCGCGCTGGTCCGCGAGGTGCGCGCCAGTGGCAAGGCCAAGGTCGCGCTGTTCAGCAACGCCAGCACGCGCCTGGAGGCCGACCTCGAGACTTGCGGCCTCGGTGGCGCGTTCGACGTGGTCTTCAACTCCGCGCGGCTCGGCCTGGCCAAGCCGGATCCCGCGGCGTTCCTGGCTGTGGCGCAGGCGCTCGGCACGAAGCCGGCGCGGTGCCTGTTCGTGGACGACACCGTCCGCAACGTCGAAGGCGCGCGTCAGGCCGGCATGCAGGCAGAGCCGTTCACCGATCGGGAGGCGTTGCGTGCACTGCTCGAGCGGGCAGGCTTGCTGTAGTGCCACTGCCGTTGCCGGATCCTCCGCTCGCAGACGACGCGGTTCGCCTTCGTCCGTGGAGCGCGCACGATGTCGATGCGCTCGTCGACGCGTGGGCGGACGACGAGATCCAGCGCTGGACCCGCGTCCCGCAGCGGCGCGGGCCGGACGACGCTCTGCGCTGGATCTCGGCTGAAGGACTCCGCCGGGAACGAGCGCTCGCCCTGGACCTCGTGGTGTCGCCGGCTGACGACGACGACACCACCGTCCTCGGCGAGGTCGGCATGGTCCCGCTCGCCGGTGGGCCGTCGCGTGCCGAGCTCGGCTGGTGGGTCGGCGCCGCGCACCGTCGCCGGCACGTCGCCACTCGGGCGGTCGGGCTCTTCGCGTCGTGGTTGCGGGACGACCTCGCGTTCACCGATCTGTTCGCCGAGGTCGACCCCGAGAACCCGGCCTCGGTCTGGGTGGCGGAGTCGAACAACCTCCGCCTGCGGATCAAGCGATGACACGCGAGGCTGCTAACCTGCCTCCCTGACCGTGAAGCGGGTCCTGTGAGGCCCGGACGGCAGGAGTCGCAGCGTGGCCGAACGCGAACGCCGATCGACGCCCCCTTATGGGGGCGTTTTTGTCGCCCGCAGCCGGGTGATGGAGGCTGACGACGTCAACCGGGCCGTCTGGCGCATGGCGCACGAGATCATCGAGCGCAATCACGGCCTCGACAGCGTCGTCCTGATCGGTCTGCAAACCGGCGGCATCTCGCTCGCCCGCCGCCTCGCCGACGCGCTCGAGCAGATCGAGCACGTCACGGTCGAGGTCGGGTCGCTCGACGTGGCGTTCCATCGCGACGACATCGGGCTGCGGCCAGTGCTCCCCGAAGCGGTGACGAGCATCCCTGCCGATCTGACCGGATCCATCGTCGTGCTCGTCGACGACGTCCTGTTCACCGGCCGCACGATCCGTGCCGCGCTCGATGCGCTCACGTCGTTCGGTCGTCCTCGCGCCGTGCAACTCGCCGTCATGGTCGACCGCGGACACCGCGAGCTCCCGATCCGCCCGGACTACGTCGGCAAGAACCTGCCGACTCGGCGCGACGAAGTCGTCGACGTCAACGACGAGGGTGTCGACCTGGGAGAGATGGTGAAGTGAAGCACCTCCTCTCGGTCGACGACCTCGGCGGGAGCGACGGCATCGAAGAGGTATTTCGCCTCACGGACTCGTTCGTCGAGGTGAGCGAGCGACAGATCCCGCGGGTGCCGGCGCTGCGGGGCAAGACCGTCGTGTGGCTCTTCTACGAGGACTCCACCCGTACGCGGCTCAGCTTCGAGCAAGCGGCCAAGCGACTGTCGGCCGACACGATGAACTTCAGCGTGAGCACCTCGTCGGTGAAGAAGGGCGAGTCGCTGCGCGACACGGTGCAAACGATCGAGGCCATGGGCGTCGACTGCATCGTGGTTCGCCACGCGTCCGCCGGTGCTCCGTGGCGAGTCGCCGACTGGGTCGACGCATCGGTCGTCAACGCCGGTGACGGCTGGCACGAGCATCCGACGCAGGCGTTGCTCGACAGCTACACGATCCGCCGCCATCTCGGCGGCATCGACGGCCGGCGCATCGCGATCGTGGGCGACATCAAGCACTCCCGCGTGGCCCGGAGTGACGTGCTCGCCTTCAGCGCGCTCGGCGCGGATGTCACCCTCGTCGCTCCGCCGACGCTGCTGCCCCCGAGTCTCGATGGTTGGCCCGTGAGCGTCAGTTACGACCTCGACGCCGTGCTGCCGAAGTGCGATGTCGTGTACCTGCTGCGCATGCAGCGAGAGCGGATGACCGAAGCGCTGATCCCGTCGCTGCGCGAGTACACCGCGAGCTTCGGGCTCACCCGCCGGCGGGTCGATCTGCTCGACGAGTCGACTCTGGTGATGCACCCCGGCCCCATGAACCGTGGTGTCGAGATCGCAGCAGAGGTCGCGGACCTCCCGCGCTCGGTGGTCATCGACCAGGTGCGCAACGGCGTCGCCGTCCGCATGGCCGTGCTGTTCCTTCTCCTGGGTAGCGGGATGGACCTCTGATGTCAGCGTTCCCCGGCAACGAACGGGCTCGGCAATGACGAGCGTCGTGATCAAGGGCGGTCGCATCATCGACGCGACCGGCGAGCGCCGCGCCGACGTCGTGATCGGCGAGGACGGACGCATCGCCGCCGTCGGTCCGGATCTGGCGGGCGACCGGGTGATCGACGCGGGAGGTTGCGTCGTCGCGCCCGGTCTCGTCGACCTCCACACCCACTTGCGCGAGCCGGGCCGCGAAGAGGCCGAGACCGTCGAGACCGGCTCCCGCGCCGCTGCACTCGGCGGGTTCACGGCCGTCGTGGCGATGCCGAACACCGAACCGGCGATCGACAGTGCGTCGGTCGTGCGGGAGGTGCTCGACCTCGGCAAGGCCGCCTTGTGCGACGTGCACGTCGCAGGGGCGATCACGGTCGGACGCAACGGCGAACAGCTCGCGCCGATGGCCGAGATGGCGGCGCTCGGCGTTCGCCTCTTCACCGACGACGGCAGCGGCGTGCAGGACAACCGCCTGATGCGCCGCGCCTTGGAGTACGCGTCAGGCCTCGACGTCACGCTCGCGCAGCACTGCGAGGACGAATCGCTCGCCGCGGGCGGGCACATGAACGAAGGGGAGTGGTCGAGCCGGTTGGGCATCCCGGGCATGCCCGCCGAGGCCGAAGAGCTCATGGTCATGCGCGACATCGCGCTCGCTCGGCTCACCGGAGCCTCGGTCCACTTCCAACACCTGTCGACTGCCGGTGCGATCGCGTTGGTGCGTGCCGCGAAAAGCGGCGGTCTCGCGGTGACGGCCGAGGCCACGCCGCATCACTTCACGCTGACCGACGAGTGCTGCGCCGGTTACGACCCGGTCTTCAAGGTCAACCCACCCCTGCGGACGCCGGCAGACGTGGCCGCGGTGAAGGCCGGCCTCTCGGACGGCGCCGTCGACGCCATCGCCACCGACCATGCGCCCCACGCGCAGGAAGCGAAGGAGCAACCGTTCGACGAGGCGCCACCCGGGATGCTCGGTCTCGAGACCGCACTTGCACTCGCGATCACCGAGCTCGAACTCGACCTCGCGGTGATCCTGTCGCTGCTCTCGTGGCGGCCGGCAGCGATCGGGCGCATGACGTCAGAACACGGAGGCCCGGTCGTCGAGGGCAGTCCCGCGAACCTTTGCGTGATCGATCCGACGGCGACGTGGACGGTGGATCCGTCCCGCCTGGCGAGTCGCAGCCGCAACACCCCGTTCGCGGGGCGCACAGTGACCGGGCGCGTGCGCCACACGTTCCTGTGGGGCGAGCTGGTCGTCCTCGACGGCGAGACGCAGCGATGACCCGAGCCAACACGCGAGAGGTGCGCGAGGCAGCGTTGGTGCTGGCGGATGGCACGACGTTCGAAGGCGAGGCCATCGGAGCCGAGCCGCCCGATGGTGTTGCCGCCGGCGAGGTTGTCTTCAACACCGTGCTCACCGGCTACCAGGAAGTCATCACTGATCCGTCCTACGCCGGGCAGATCATCACGTTCACCTATCCACACATCGGCAACTACGGCACCACGCCAGACGATCGTGAGAGCCGCCGCCCGTTCTGCCGCGGCGTGGTCATCCGCGATCTCGCGCGACGGCGAAGCAACTGGCGCAGCGAGGAGGATCTCGACGCGTTCCTCCGCGCCAACGGCGTGCCGGGCATCGCCGGTGTCGACACGCGCCGACTGACCCGTCACATCCGCGACGCCGGCGCGATGCCGGGCGCGTTCGGCATCGCCGACGAGGTGACACTGAAGGCCGCCGCGGCCGCGGAGCCGGGTACCAGCGGCGTCGACCTCGTCGCCACCGTGACGACGGGCGAGCCGTACACGTTCGGCAACGGCCCCCGTCGAGTGGTCGCCTACGACTTCGGCATCAAGCACATGATCCTGCGTCATCTCGGCCGCACCGCCACGGTCGAGGTCGTCCCCGCGTCGACGCCCGCCTCGGACGTGCTCGCTCGCCGGCCCGACGGTGTGTTCCTGTCGAACGGGCCCGGCGATCCCGAGCAGGTTCCCTACGCCACGGAGGCGATCAAGGGACTGCTCGGTCAGGTGCCGGTGTTCGGCATCTGTCTCGGGCACCAACTGCTGTCCCTTGCCATCGGAGCGCAGACGGAGAAGCTGCCGTTCGGTCATCACGGCGGCAACCACCCCGTGCGCCGGCTCGTCGACAACCGGGTCGAGATCACCAGCCAGAACCACAACTTCGCGGTGATGGCCGACTCGCTCGCGGGCATCGCCGAGATGACACACGTCAACCTGAACGACGGCGTGTGTGAGGGGCTGCGCGTGCTCGACGCGCCGGCGTTCAGCGTGCAACACCATCCGGAGGCCGGACCGGGCCCGCACGACGCGAGTTATCTCTTCGCTGACTTCGACAAGCTGATGGAGCGACATGCCTCGTAGGCACGACCTCGAGTCGATCCTCCTCATCGGCTCCGGCCCGATCGTCATCGGGCAGGCCTGCGAGTTCGACTACTCGGGGACGCAGGCGTGTCGCGTGCTCCGATCCGAGGGCTACCGGGTGATCCTCGCCAACTCGAACCCGGCGACGATCATGACCGATCCGGAGTTCGCGGACGCGACGTACATCGAGCCGCTCGACGCGGACATCCTGACGCAGATCATCGAGCGCGAGCGCCCCGACGCGGTGCTGCCGACGCTCGGCGGACAGACGGCGCTGAACCTCGCGATGCAGCTCGTCGAGCGCGGCGCGGTCGCGGCCGGACCCGGCACGCCCGAGCTGATCGGCGCGAACGCCGAAGCGATCTCGACGGCAGAGGACCGCGAGCGGTTCAAGGTCGCGATGCAGGAGATCGGGCTCGCGGTTCCGTCGTCCGGCGTCGCCCACACCCTCGAAGAGGGCCGCGAGGTCGTCGAGCTCGTCGGCCTGCCGGTCATCATCCGTCCTGCGTTCATCCTCGGCGGCAAGGGAACCGGCATCGCGTCGAACGCGGAGGAGTTCGATCGGCTCGCTCGCAACGGGCTCGACGCGAGCCCGATCAGCGAGATCCTCATCGAGCGGTCGATCGCGGGCTGGAAGGAGTACGAGCTCGAGGTCATGCGCGACCGCGCGGACAACTGCGTGGTGATCTGTTCGATCGAGAACCTCGATCCGATGGGAGTCCACACCGGCGACTCCATCACGGTCGCGCCGGCGCAGACGCTGAGCGACGTCGAATACCAGGCGATGCGCGATGCCGTGTTCGCATGCATCCGCCGTGTCGGCGTGGAAACCGGCGGCTCGAACGTCCAGTTCGCGCTCGACCCGACCAACGGCGACATGGTGATCATCGAGATGAACCCGCGTGTCTCGCGTTCGAGCGCGCTGGCGTCGAAGGCGACCGGATTCCCCATCGCGAAGATCGCGGCGAGGCTCGCGGTGGGTTACACGCTCGACGAGATCCCGAACGACATCACGAAGAAGACGCCCGCGAGCTTCGAGCCGGTCATCGACTACGTGGTCACGAAGGTGCCGCGGTGGGCGTTCGAGAAGTTCCCCGGCACGACCGGCGTGCTCGGTACGTCGATGCAATCCGTCGGCGAGGCGATGGCCATCGGCCGCACGTTCCCCGAGTCGTTGCAGAAGGCGCTGCGGTCGCTCGAGCACGGCCGGCTCGGGTTGAACTGCGACCCCGCCGAGCGCCAGCTCGACGAGCTCACCGACGACGAAGTCGTCGATCGTGCCGCGATCGCGACGCCGGATCGTCCTTTCCATCTCGAGGCCGCCATCCGGCGCGACATCTCCATCGAGCGGCTCTACGAGGCCACGAAGGTCGACCCGTGGTTCCTCGATCAGATCGCGCAGATCGTCGACGAGCGCGCGCACTTGGCGGCCACCGGTTTCGCCGGCATGACGCGGCGCGACTGGCGCCGAGCGAAACGCCTCGGCTTCGGTGACGCGCAGCTCGCGTGGCTGTGGTCGGTGCCCGAGACGGATGTCCGTGCCGCACGTCTCGACGAGGGCGTACGCGTCACGTACAAGACGGTCGACACCTGTGCTTCCGAGTTCGCGGCCGAGACGCCCTACCACTACTCGACCTTCGAGGACGAGGACGAGGTCCGCGACAGCACCCGCCCGAAGGTGATCATCCTCGGGTCCGGACCCAACCGCATCGGCCAAGGCATCGAGTTCGACTATTGCTGCGTGCACGCCGCGTTCGCGCTGCGCGACGCGGGCTACGAGACGATCATGGTCAACTGCAACCCGGAGACGGTGTCGACCGACTACGACACATCCGACCGGTTGTACTTCGAGCCCATCACGACCGAAGACGTGCTCGCCATCGTCGAACGCGAGCAGCGATCCGGCCACCTGCAGGGTGTCGTGGTCTCGCTCGGCGGGCAGACGCCGTTGAAGCTGGCGTCGCAGCTTCCGCCAAAGCTCGTGCTCGGTACGTCAGCACACTCCATCGACCTCGCCGAGGACCGCGACCGGTGGAACGAGCTGTGCGCTCGGCTCGAGATCCCGCAGCCCGCGGGCGGCACCGCGACCAACGTGGACGACGCGCTCGCGATCGTCGGTCGCATCGGGTATCCCGCGCTCGTGCGTCCGAGCTACGTGCTCGGAGGGCGGGCGATGGAGATCGTGTACGACGACGACAGCCTGCGGGCCGCGATGAACGAGCTCGCCGGCTTCGGCTCACTCGGTCGCGAGGGCGGGCTGTCCGCCGAGCGGCCGGTGCTCGTCGACCGGTTCCTCGAGGACGCCACCGAGGTCGACGTCGACGCCATCCGAGACAGCCAGGGCGAGGTCGTGATCGGCGGCGTGATGGAACACGTCGAGGAGGCCGGGGTGCACTCCGGCGACAGTGCGTGCGCGCTACCGCCGTACTCGTTGTCGGACGAGACGATCGCGGTGCTCGAGACGCACACGCGGGCCATCGCCCAGGCGCTCGACGTCATCGGGCTCGTCAACGTGCAGTACGCGGTCAAGGGCAACCAGGTGTTCGTCATCGAGGCGAACCCCCGTGCCAGCCGCACGGTGCCGTTCGTGGCGAAGGCCACGAGCGTGCCGCTGGTGAAGGTGGCCGCCCGCGTGATGGTCGGCGCGACGCTGGCCGAGCTCCGCGACGAGGGCCTGCTACCGCCGGCCGTCCGCGGGCACGTTGCGGTCAAGGAAGCAGTGCTGCCGTTCAGCCGGTTCCCGGACGCCGACTCGGTGCTGGGTCCGGAGATGCGCTCGACCGGCGAGGTCATGGGCATCGACCGCACGTTCGGGCTGGCGTTCGCGAAGAGCCAGATGGCGGCGGGTGATCCCCTGCCGACGGGCGGGATGGTGTTCCTGTCGGTCGCGGATCGAGACAAGGCCGTCGCCATCGCGGCCGCGAGGATGTTCGTCGACCTCGGCTTCACGATCGCCGCGACGGTCGGGACCGCCGAGGCGCTGGAGAGCAGCGGCGTCCCCGTCGACAGCGTGGTGGCGAAGCTCGGCGAGCCGGCCGGTGGCGACGCGGTCGACGCGGTCAACCTCATCGGCAGCGGCAAGGTCAAGCTCGTCATCAACAGCCCACGTGGACGTGGCGCCCGCGCCGACGGCGACCACATTCGCAGCGCCGCGTCGGTCCACTCGATCCCGTGCTTGACGACGGCCGCGGCAGGAATGGCGGCGGCCGAAGGCATCGCCGACTGGGCCCACCACGACCTGCGCGTCCGTTCTCTCCAGGAGTACCACCGCGGCATCACCGACCAGCTTGAGCTCGACCTGTGAGCGAGTCCCGTTCGTTCTGGCGTCAATCGCCTCGGACATCCGGGGAATTCGACGCCAGAACGAAGGTGGGCGACGTCGAGTTGCCGAATCCGGTGATGACGGCGTCGGGGACGAGCGGGCATGCCGCGGAGCTGGACGCGTACTTCCCGCTGGCGCGACTCGGTGCGGTCGTGGTGAAGTCGCTTGCGGCCGAACCCTGGGCCGGCAACGCGGCGCCGCGATTGCACGAAGCCCGCGACGGGATGTTGAACAGCGTCGGGTTGCAAGGTCCGGGTGTCGAGTCGTGGCTCGCGATCGACCTCGGCGCGCTGCAACGCGCGAACGCACGCGTCGTCGTCAGCATCTGGGGTCGCACCATCGAGGAGTTCGAGAAGGTGGCCGCGCAACTGAAGGGCGCGCCCGACGACATCATCGCCATCGAGGTCAACCTGAGTTGTCCGAACCTCGACGGCGGGGCGCATCTCTTCGCGCAGCACGCCGACGACACGGCACACGCCATCGCTGCGATCGTTGCCGTTGCCGACCGTCCCGTGTGGGCGAAGCTCACCGCGCATACGACGGACGTCGTGTCGATCGCGCGTCGCGCGCACGAAGCAGGCGCGAACGCGGTCACGGTGACGAACACGCTGCTCGGGATGGCGATCGATCCGTCCACGCGCGGGTACCGATTGGGTTCGGCTGCCGGCGGGGGAGGACTGAGCGGTCCGGCCATCCACCCCGTCGCCGTTCGTGCCGTGCACGACATCCACGCCGCGCTGCCCGAGCTGTCGGTCGTTGGTGTGGGCGGCGTGATGAACGGCGAGGACGCGATCGAGCTGCTGCTCGCCGGAGCGTCAGCGGTGCAGGTCGGCACCGCGACGTTCGCCGAACCCCGCGCCCCGCTGCGGGTCCTGGAGGGAGTTGAATCGTGGTGCGCGGCGGAACGGCGTGCGCGCGCTCACCGAACTCATCGGAGGAGTCCATGCCTGACGTACCTGCCTACGTGCGATCGAAGCTCGCCATCTCCCTCGATGTCGACGACCTCGTGGTGGCGCTCCGGGTGGCGCGCCAGCTCGCTCCCTGGTTCGGCACGGCCAAGGTCGGTCTCGAGCTCTACAGCTCGGTCGGACCGGACGCGGTCACGGCGCTCAACGATCTCGGCTTCGACGTGTTCTGCGACCTGAAGCTGTACGACATCCCGACAACGGTGAACAAGGCGTCTCGTGTCATCGGTTCACTCGGCGCGAAGTACTTGAACCTGCACGCGCAAGGTGGTGCGGGCATGTTGCGCGCCGGTGCGGAAGGACTGAAGGAAGGCGCCGCCGACGCGGGCATGCCGAAACCACTCGCGCTCGCCGTCACCGTGCTCACGAGTGACCACGACGCGCCGCCGCACATCTTGGGCAAGCGCGTGCAAGCTGCACTCGAAAGCGATTGCGACGGCATCGTCTGCGCGGCCAGTGACGTGCGCGAAGCGAAGCAGTACGGGCCGCGCTTGTACGCGGCCGTCCCTGGCATTCGTCCCGCAGGAGCGCCGCAACACGAACAAGCGCGCGCCGCGGCACCGCGTGAGGCGCTCGAAGCCGGAGCGGATCTCATCATCCTCGGCCGCGCCGTCACGCAGGCGGAAGACCCGGTGGCGGCGGCTTCCGCGATCGCGGCGGAACTCACCGACTGACGCCTCGCCGAGAGCGCGCTAGCGTCGCCGCATGCCTCTTCCCCCCACTCTGTCACCAGAGCAGCGACAGGCCGCGCTCGACAAGGCGGCCGCCGCCCGCCGGGAACGCGCCGAGCTGAAGGAGAAGCTCAAGATGGGCTCCATCAATCTCAAGGAGCTTCTCCGGCTAGCGGATTCACAAGAGGTCGTTGCGAAGATGAAGGTTCTCGCTGTGCTCGAGTCGCTTCCTGGCGTCGGCAAGGTCAAGGCCCGCCGCACGATGGAGGAAGTAGGCATCAGCGAGACGCGCCGCGTGCGCGGGCTCGGCGAGCAGCAGCGGAGCAAGCTGCTCGACACGTTCCCCGGTTGACGCGCGCGCTCGAGCCGCGCTGAGCCTCACGCGTGCTCGTCACGGTCTCCGGTCTTCCCGGCTCGGGGACGAGCACGGTCGCGCGACTGGCCGCGGCGCGCCTGCGCATCGCCCACGTCGACGGCGGCACGGTGTTCCGTGCGATGGCCGCCGACCACGATCTCGATGTCCGCTCGTTCTCCGCGGTCGCCGAACGCGATCCCGAGATCGACATCGAGCTCGACACTCGGCTCGCCGCGATCGCGCGCGCCAGCGACGTGGTGCTCGAGTCCCGACTGGCGGCCTGGATCGCGGTCAACGAACGCGTCGAGGCCACGAAGGTGTGGATAGACGGCGACGAGGACGTGCGGGCCCGCCGGGTGGCGGACCGGGAATCGATCGCCGTCGCGGAGGCGCTGGAGGCGAACCAGGTCAGGGAGACGTCCGAGCGGCTGCGCTACCGCACCCTGTACGGAATCGACCTCCACGACCGATCGGTGTACGACCTGGTGGTCGATTCGACCGGCGTCACGCCGGAGGAGCTGACCGACTCGATCGTGCGGGCCGCCACCAAGTAAGCTGATGAGCCGTTCTTCCGCCAGACCTGAGGTATACACACGCGCATGGCCGCCGGACGTCACGACACGATGATGAACCCGCCCATCGAGACCCTTCTCGATGCGGCCGACTCCAAGTTCCGGCTGGTCACCCTCGGGGCCAAGCGGGCACGTCAGATCAACTCCTACTTCGGCCAACTGGGTGAAGGCCTGGGCGCCATCATCCCGCCGCAGGTGACCTCGGTCGCCCGCAAGCCGCTGTCGATCGCCTTCGAAGAGGTCGCGGCCGGCAAGATCATCCCGATCGACGGGCCGCCGGAGGGAGACGACGAGGTGTCCGCTGACGGCGACGAGCCGGCAGACGCCTAGGCACTCAAGCAGCAGCAGGCATGCTCGCCGGGCGACGGATCGTCTTGGGGGTCACCGGGGGCATCGCCGCGTACAAAGCGGTCGAGGTGTGCCGCCGGTTGGTCGACGCCGGCGCGCACGTGATTCCCGTGCTGAGCGAAGGCGCCTTGCACTTCGTGGGTCGCACGACGTTCGACGCGCTCGGCTCCGAGAGGGCGCACTCGTCGCTGTGGGAGGACGAGCACGCGATCCCGCACACGCGGCTGGGCCAGAACGCCGACCTCGTGCTGGTCGCCCCCGCGACCGCGCGCCTCATCGGCACGTACACCGCCGGCATCAGCGATGACCTCCTGACCAACGTGCTGCTCGCGACCCGCGCGCCGGTGGTGCTGTGCCCGGCGATGCACACCGAGATGTGGGAGCACCCTGCGGTGCAGGACAACCTGCGCACGCTTCGCGGCCGCGGCGTCCATGTCGTGCCGCCCGAGGAAGGGCGACTGGCGGGCGGTGACGTGGGTGCGGGCCGCCTAGCCGAACCGGAGACGATCGTGGCTGCGGTCGAGCGTGTGCTCACCGAACCGGATCTCGCCGGTCTCCGCGTCCTCGTCACGGCCGGCGGCACCCGAGAGCCGATCGATCCGGTCCGCTACATCTCGAACCGGTCGTCGGGCAAGCAGGGCCATGCGATCGCCGACGAGGCGATGCGCCGTGGCGCCAAGGTCACGTTGGTCACGACGACCGATCGCCCCGCCGTCGCGGGAACCGATGTCGTGCCCGTCCAGACCGCAGCCGAGATGGAGCATGCCGTGCTCTCGCGCAGCGACAGTTGCGACGTCGTCGTCATGGCTGCGGCCGTGGCCGACTTCCGTCCTGCCGAGTCCGCAGATCACAAGATCAAGAAGGACGTAGGCGTGCCGCAGATCGTTCTCGAACCGACGACCGACATCCTCGCGGCGCTGGGCGCACGCAAGCGGCCCGGACAGACCATCGTCGGCTTCGCGGCGGAGACCGACGACGTGGAGGCGAACGCACGGGGAAAGCTGGCGCGCAAGGGCGCCGACCTCGTCGTCGCGAACGATGTCTCGGCGCCCGGCGCGGGCTTCGAGCACGACACCAACGCCGTCATCATCGTGTCCCACACGACCACCATCACCGTGGCGTTGAGCGACAAGCGGGAAGTCGCCCGTGCCGTCCTCGACGCCGTGATGCAAACCAGGAGCCAACCGTGAACACCGGATTCACCTTCACCTCGGAGTCGGTCACCGAGGGTCACCCCGACAAGATGGCCGACCAGATCTCCGACGCGGTCCTCGACGCGATCCTCGACGTCGACCCGAAGGGACGCGTCGCATGCGAGACGATGGTCACGACCGGCCTCGCGATCGTCGCGGGTGAGATCACGACCGACGCCTACGTCGAGATCCCGAAGATCGTGCGCGAGACCATCGTCGGCATCGGCTACGACCGTGAGTCGTACGGTTTCGACGGCAACACCTGCGGCGTCATGACGTCGATCGATCCGCAGTCGCCGAACATCGCGCAGGGTGTCGACACCGCGTACGAGACGCGCGCCGGCACGTCTGGCGAGGACATCCTCAACAGCCAGGGCGCCGGTGACCAGGGGATGATGTTCGGTTACGCGTGCGACGAGACCGACGACCTCATGCCCTTCCCGATCTGGATGGCGCATCGGCTGGCGCACCGGCTGAGCGAGGTCCGCAAGGCCGGGATCCTGCCGTACCTCCGTCCCGACGGGAAGACGCAGGTGACCTTCGACTACGAGGACGGCAAGCCGAAGCGGCTGCGCACCGTCCTCATCTCGACGCAGCACGCTCCGGGTCTCGACGCCGAGACGTTGATCAAACCCGACCTCATCGAGCACGTCATCCATCCGCTCGTCCCGCCGCAGTTCGCGGAGGACGGCTACGACGTGTGGGTGAACCCGACCGGGTCGTTCGAGCTCGGTGGCCCGCACGCCGACTGCGGCCTGACAGGACGCAAGATCATCGTCGACACCTACGGCGGCATGGCTCGTCACGGTGGCGGCGCGTTCTCCGGCAAGGATCCCTCGAAGGTCGACCGCTCCGCGGCGTACGCCGCTCGCTGGGTGGCCAAGAACGTGGTCGCGTCCGGCGCGGCGGCGCGTTGTGAGATCCAGGTCGCGTACGCCATCGGTGTCGCGCAGCCCGTCTCGGTGATGGTCGAGACCTTCGGCACCGAGACCGTCGGCGTCGACGCCATCACGAAGGCGGTGCGCGAGGTGTTCGACTTGCGCCCGGCCGCGATCATCCGCGACCTCGACCTGCGCCGGCCGATCTACAAGAAGACCGCCGCCTACGGGCACTTCGGTCGCCAGGAGAAGGAATTCACCTGGGAGGATCCGAGCCGCGCCGACGACCTGAAGTCCGCTTTGGGTCTTTGATCATCCGCGTCGTCCCGGACGTCGCGGGACTCGACGGCAAGAGCTTCGACTACCTGGTCCCGGATCATCTCCGGGACCAGGTGCGCGTTGGGGGCATCGTCCGGGTCGCGCTGCACGGCCGGCGGGTGCGCGCCTGGGTGACCGACGTCGACGTTGCACCCGCGACGGACGCGGTGTTGAAGCCGATCGCGCAGGTGTCGCGAGGGGGGACGACTCCCGACCTGGTGGCACTCGCGTCGTGGGCGGCCTGGCGGTGGGCGGGGCGGGTCGTGCACCTCCTGGACACTGCGTCGAACGCCCACGGTTCGAACCGTTCGGGAGCGTTGTCTGCCGAGTCCGGCGTGACCGTCGTGCGGGTCCCACCCGCGACGCCGGCACCGACGTATGACGGGGCGCTCGTCATCGAGGGGCGGCGCTCGGCGGCGTGGGCCGCGGCGCCGAGCGCGCGAGCGATCGTCGTCGTCGACGAGCACGACGAAGGACTGCAGGAGGAGCGCGCGCCGACCTGGCACGCTCGCGACGTCGCCATCGAGCGGGCGCGTCGTGCCGAGATCCCCTGTGTGCTGTTGTCTCCGTGCCCGTCGCTCGAAGCGCTCGACGCGGCGGACCGCGTGATCGAGCCGTCCCGAGCGGAGGAGCGCGCCGGCTGGCCGATCCTGGACGTCGTCGATCGCCGCCGTGATGATCCCCGGTCGGGGCTGTACTCGGACCGGCTCGTGCAGGCGATCAGGCGGGCGGGGGACCGGCGCGCCGTGTGCGTGCTCAACCGGAAGGGACGGTCGCGACTGCTCGCCTGCGTGGCGTGCGGTCAGGTGGCGACCTGCGAGCGATGCGGTGCTGCGGTGGTGCAACCGGCGGACGCGTTGCGCTGTGAGCGGTGCGGGACCGAGCGGCCCGTCGTGTGCACGGCGTGCGGGTCGACCGCGCTGAAGAACCTTCGGGTCGGCGTGGGCCGAGCGCGCGAAGAGCTCGAAGCGATCCTGCACGAGCCGGTGGGCGGCGAGGACGGCGATGAAAGGATCGTGGTCGGCACCGAGGCGGTGCTGCACCGGGTCCGGCGTGATGTCGGGATCGTCGCGTTCCTCGACCTCGACCAGGAGCTGCTGGCGCCTCGCTATCGCGCCGACGAGCAGGCCATGGCACTGCTGGCCCGGGCGGCGCGGATGCTCGGCCCCCGCGACCGGGGTGGCCGGCTCGTCGCGCAGACCCGCCAGCCGAAGCATCCGGTGCTGGACGCGGTGCTCCACGCCGACCCGGCTCGCCTGGCCGGCCCCGAGCGGGCCCGCCGGATCGAACTCGGCTTCCCGCCCGCGTCCGCGATGGCGGCCGTGTCCGGGGCCGGCGCCGCCGCCTTCGTCGAATCGTTCGGGTCGCCTCTCGGCGTCGACGTGCTCGGCCCGGTGGACGACCGTTGGCTGCTCCGCGCCCCCGACCACCAGACCCTCTGCGCCGCCCTCGCCGCCACCCCCCGGCCGCAAGCCCGCACCCGCATCGAGGTCGACCCCCTCCGCATCTGACACCCCCAGCACGAATGTTGGATGGAAACGGGCGCCATGGCGCCCGTTTCTCCCCGGAGTTCGCAGCTGGTGAGGTCAGGTGGTGGGGTCAGAAACCGGTGGTGGCCCAGGGGGCACGGGACGTCCGCATGGCACGTTCGAGGGCAGCGAGGGCGCCCGACGAGTGCTCGACGATCCGACCCGCGAGCTCGTACCCGCGCAGCGGCGAACCGGCACCCAGGTACGCACCCCCGAGCACGTCGATGTCGACGGACACGTCGGCCCGGCGATCCGTCGTGGCGCACGTGGCTCCATCCGGACCGGCGTCGAGCTCGAAGCGCCCACCCCGGTCGAGGTACGGATCGTGGACCTCGAGGACGGTCCGCACCGGCACCTCGTACGTGCGGCCCGCGAGCGCTCGGGCCACGTCCAGCACGCGGACCCACATGTGGTCGCTGCGGTCGGCCTGACGGCTGGCCCTACCGTCCACGAGGTGCGGTCGCAGGTCTTCATCGACGGGACGCACGCCGGCCTGCACCTCGCTGACCCAATCGACTCGCGGCGAGGTATCGCCACAGACCGAGCCACGCGATCGGCGTCGTTGCCATCAGTTCGATGACGCGCAGCTCGACCCGAGGCCGGTTGTGCGACCACTTCTCGGTCGGGTCGTAGACCACGTAGCCGTCGACGTTGCCCGCCGCGTCGCGATGCAGGGCGCGCATGCGGTTGGCGGGACTCTTCGCGAACGGGCTCGGCTCGATGTCGGTCAGGTCCCGCCATTTCCGTTCGGAGCGGGTGATGGCGCCCGGCGACGTGATGCGATTGCCGTCGAACACCGCGGGCGCGTGGGTGAGCAGCGTTTCGGCGTCGACGAGCTCGACGGTCCCGTCCGATGCCGACGAGCGGAACTCGGCCACGGAGGCGTCGAGGACCGTGCCGGCAGCCTCGACCGCCATGCCGTAGCCGTAGCGCCCGTAGATCGGCCACTCGGCGGCGACGAGCATGGCGACGACCTCGCCCCGATCGACGGCGTCCTGCAGCTGCGTGCGCATCATCGCCCCCAGCAGGCCTCGTCGCCGATGCGTCGGCAAGACAGTCACCTGCGTGACGGCGGCGCAGTCCACGGTCCGTTCGCCCGGAACCGTCAGGTCGGTGCCGAACGACCCTGCCGTCCCACACAGCGAACCCGGCAACGAACGCACCGAGCCGGCGAGACAGGTCGTCGTACTGCCGACGGCCGTACGCCAGCAACTCGTCCGACACGTTCGGGCCGAAGTGGAACCCGGTACCCATGCAGCGCAGGTAGTCGGCGAGCTCGTCCTCGTTGATCCCTCGTACCTCGATCTCACTCATGCGTGCGTGTCCATTCCTGACGGCGAATTTCGTAGACGCGCGACGGCGACGGCGGTGGCGACGTTGAGCGAGCCGACGCGCCCGGCGAGCGGGAGGTAGGCGACTGCGTCGCAGGCGGCGATGGTGGCCGGGCGCAGGCCGCGGTCTTCGTGGCCGACGACGAGGCACACGGCGTCCCCGAGGGCGAGCTCGTGCAAAGGGCGCGCTTCGTCGGCCAGCTCCACACCGATCACCGCGTAGCCGTGCTCGCGGGCGGACGAGATCGCCTCAGCCGCGTCTGCAGTGGTCGCGACGGTGAGGTAGCGGTCGGTTCCCATGGCGGCCTTTTGCACGCTCGAGCTGTCGAGCGGCGCGGACGATCCGGCGAGCCACAGATCGTCGACGCGGTACGCGGCTGCGGTGCGAATGATCGAGCCCACGTTGAACGGGCTCTCGACCGACTCGAGGATCAACCCGACCCGCGCCTGCGTGCGCCGGCGCCAGTCTCGGTGAAGACGCTTGAGGCCGGTGCTGTCGAGCTGCTTCACCCGTCCGCCGCCCTCGCCGGTCGCCGGACCTCCAGCAGCCGGTAGCCGGCCCGCGACGACAGCCGCCGCGCCGGCCAGCCGGTTTCGTCGAGCCAGCGGACGAGCGAGTCGGACCCGAGATGGTGCTGCACGACGAGCAACGCGTGCCCACCTTCGGCAAGCCGTTCGAGCCAGCGGACGAGCAACGCGTGCAGCGCCTCCTTGCCGATGCGGATCGGCGGATTGGAAAGGATCGCGGCGAAGCGCACGTCTGCCGGCACGTCGTCGGGCGCGACGGCGCGCACGTTCGCGATGCCGTTCGTCTGCGCGTTCTCGGCGCACAGTGCGAGCGCGCGGGTGTTCACGTCCACCGCCCACACGGTTGCACGTGGCGCGCGCTTGGCCATCGTGAGCGCGACCGGCCCGTAGCCGCATCCGAGGTCGAGCAGATGGTCACCGTCGGTGGTGTCCGGCAACGGCGGCCCGTCGAGCAGCAGGCGCTTCGTACCCGGATCGACCGCCGCTGCGGCGAACACACCGCTGTCGGTCGCCAGGTGCAGCGACACGTCGGGCAGCACCAGGTCGACGGTCCGGCGGCGAGAGGCGCTCGCCGGCTCTGCGTCGAAGTAGTGGGGAGCGCCGGGACCACTCGCCATCAGGAGCCGACGGTAGCCTTGACTCTCTATGCCGCCTTACACCATTCGCCTCTTCGGCGACCCCGTGCTCAAGCAGCGGGCTGCTGACATCGAGGACGTCGACGGCACGCTCGTCCGCCTGGCGAGCGACATGGCGGTCACGCTGCACGAAGCGTCGGGTCTCGGGCTGGCCGCACCGCAGGTGGGCGTGCAGAAGCGCCTCTTCGTGTACGACCTGCAGGACGGCGAGGGCCTGAAGACGATCGTCAATCCCGTGATCTCCGAGCACCGCGGCGAATGGACCTACGAGGAGGGCTGCCTGTCGGTCCCTGGCCTGTCCTGGGAGATCGTGCGCCCGAAGGAAGTGCATCTCACCGGGTACGACCTCGACGGCAACGAGGTCTCGATCGAAGCGGACGAGCTCGTCGCCCGGCTCTTCCAGCACGAGCTCGACCATCTCGACGGCGTGCTCCTGTTAGAGCGCCTCGATCCCGACACCCACAAAGAAGCCATGCGCAGGTTGCGGGAGATCAACCTCAACGGGGGCCTGCGGCCGGTGAGCCGATCCGGATCCGGTAGCGACCTCTGAGGCTGGTCTACCTCGGCACCCCCACGATGGCGGTGCCGACCCTGCGAGCGCTGGTCGACGCCGGCCACGACATCGCGATGGTTGTCACCGCGGCAGACAAGCGGCGCGGACGGGGGAGCGCTCTCGTACCGTCGCCGGTCAAGGCCGCCGCGCTCGAGCTCGACCTTCCGGTCACGGATCGGATCGACGACGTGCTCGACCTCGACCCGCCTGCCGAGCTCGGCGTCGTCGTGGCGTTCGGGCGGCTCATCAAGCCGCACGTGCTCGCCGCGGTGCCGATGATCAACGTCCACTTCTCCCTGCTGCCGCGGTGGCGGGGCGCGGCACCCGTCGAGCGGGCGATCCTGGCCGGAGACGCGGTCACCGGCGTGTGCGTGATGGACGTCGAGGAAGGGCTCGACACCGGCGCCGTCTACCGCCGCGCCGAAGTGGCGATCGGTGTCGATACCACCGCCGACGAGCTGCGCGCCGCGCTGGTCGACATCGGAACTCGACTCGTCGTCGAGGCGCTCGCGGACGGATTGGGTGAGCCCGACGCCCAAGCCGGCGAGCCGGTCTACGCGCACAAGATCGATCCGACGGAGCTGCAGCTCGACTGGACGAAGCCCGCCATCGAGCTCCATCGCCTCGTGCGGGTGGGCGGCGCGTGGACGACGTTCCGGGGTCATCGTCTGAAGATCTGGCGCACGTCACTGGACGCGGCGGCCGACTCGGTGACTGCGCCAACGGGGACCGATCCAATTCACCTCCTCGAGGTGCAACCGGAAGGAAAGGGCCGGATGCCCGCACACGCGTGGGCCAACGGCGCACGCTGGCAACCCGGCGATCCCTTCGGGACATGAGATGAGCGAGGACAACAGCGCGCGCGACATCGCGCGGCGCGCGTTGCACCGCATCGACTGGCAGGGCGCGTACGCCAACCTCGCGCTGCGCGCCGAGCTGGACCGCAGCGACCTCGAGCCGCGTGACCGGCGGTTCGTGACCGATCTCGTCTACGGCACCACCCGCATGCGGCGGGCGTGCGACTTCCTCGTCGACCGCTTCTTGTTGCGACCGGTCGACGACGATATCCGCACGATCCTCCGGCTCGGCGCGTACCAACTGCAGTTCAACGAGGTCCCGGCGCACGCGGCGGTGAACCAGACCGTCGAGCTGGCACCTCGCAAGGCGCGGGGCTTCGTCAACGCCGTCCTGCGCCGCGTCGCGACCACGCCCGTGATGTGGCCGGACGACGCCACTCGCCTCAGCTATCCCGACTGGATCGTCGAGCGCCTCCGCGCCGATCTCGGGTCGGATGACGCAACGGCTGCGCTCGAGACCATGAACGAGCCCGCGTCCGCGACCGTGCGGGACGACGACTACGTGCAGGACGCGGCCTCACAGTGGGTCGCCGAGCTCGTGGGCGCGAGCGCCGGTGACCGGGTCGCCGATCTGTGCGCGGCCCCGGGCGGGAAGGCGACGTTGATGGCGCGCACCGGCGCGGTCCTGGTTGCCGCGAGCGACGCGCGCGCGTCGCGGACGTCGCTCATCGGCGACAACGTCCGGCGAGCGTCGCTCGGCAACGTGTCGACGTTGGTGGCGGACGGCCGGTGCCCTCCGTACGTCCCGCAGAGCTTCGACCGCGTCCTCGTCGACGCGCCGTGTTCCGGCCTCGGCACGCTCCGGCGCCGCGCCGACGCCCGTTGGCGGATCGACGAAGACAGCGTCGAGCGACTCGGCGTGCTGCAACGCGAGCTCGTCGATGCAGCATCCGAGCTGGTGCGCCCCGGCGGCGTCCTCGCCTACAGCGTGTGCACCCTCACGGACGCGGAGGCGCAGGCGATCGACGAGCACCTCGCGACCACGAGACCGGACATGGCGCCCCTCGAACCGCCGGGCGAACCTTGGATGGTGCTCGGACGCGGCGCACGCCTGTTGCCCCAAGCGGCCGGCACGGACGGGATGTACCTCCTTCGCCTGCGCGTCGCTGGATAGGTTGCCGGCCGTGCCCGTCCTGTTCGCCAAGGTCCTCACCGTGTCCGACGGCGTCGTCGCCGGCACTCGCGAGGACAAGTCGGGCGACGTTCTGGTCGCGAGGCTGATCGCCGACGGTTTCACGGTGGACGAGCGCAGGGTCGTCCCGGACGGCGTCGACAGTGTGGCGAGTGCGCTCACGGACTTGTGCGACGGCTTCGCCGGCCTCGTCGTCACCACCGGTGGCACCGGCTTCGGTCCTCGCGATCTCACGCCGGAAGGCACCCGCGCCGTCATCGACCGTGAGGCGCCGGGTCTGGCCGAGGCCATGCGCCTGGTCAGCCCGCTCGGCCGCCTCTCCCGGGCGATCGCCGGCAGCCGGGGCGAGGCGCTCATCGTCAACACGCCCGGGTCCTCCGCCGGCGCGGTCGAGACCCTGACCGCCATCCTCGACGTGATCCCGCATGCCCTCGAATTGCTCGGCGGCGGACATCCTCATTGACCGGACGAGCCCGTTCTCGTGGTCGACATTGGGAGGTCGGTAGAACCGGTTCTACACTTTCGGGGTACGCACTCCCTCGCGGGATGCAGCAGTTGGTGAGAGTCCGAACCGGCGGTGAGAGCCCGCGAACCCCTCGCCCAGTGGCGTGGGGCCGACCCGGTGGAACCCCGGGGCCGACGGTGTTCGGTCCGCAGCGATGCGGGCCGTGAGTCCGGACGGGAGCGAGGGACGCGTGTGCCTTGGCGCGCGCGTCCGTTGGGATGACGAGACGTGGCCGAGCAGGACGAGGCGAGGATGGCGGAAGCAGTGCACGCCGCCGCCGGTGTCCGCGCCATCACGTCGCCGAACCCGTGGGTCGGTGCCGTCCTCGTCACCGCCGACGGCGCGTCGTTCACCGGCGCCACCGAGCCACCGGGTGGCCGCCATGCCGAGATCGTCGCGCTCGACGCGGCTGCTGCTGCGGCCGGTCGGGACGGCACTCGCGGCGCGACGCTCTACACGACGCTCGAGCCCTGCTGTCACCAGGGCCGGACGGGACCGTGCACGCGGGCGATCATCGAGGCGGGCGTGGCCCGGGTGGTGGTGGGCATCGAGGACCCCGATCGCAACGTCTCGGGTACCGGCGTCGCCCAACTGCGTGACGCGGGCATGGCCGTCGACGTCGGCGTCGGCGCCGACGCGGTGCGGCGGCAGCTCGCGCCGTACCGCAAGCACCGCTCGACCGGACGCCCCTGGGTCGTGTTGAAGCTGGCCGCGTCCCTCGACGGCCGCACTGCCGCACCGGACGGCACCAGCAAGTGGATCACCGGGCCCGAGGCCCGCGCCGACGCTCACCGGCTGCGGGCCGAGAGCGACGCCGTGATCGTCGGGGCCGGCACCGTCGCGGCCGACGACCCCGCGCTGACCGTCCGCGATGCAGATGCGGAAGGCGGCGATCCGCTCCGCGTCGTCCTCGGGCGCGCCCCGGAGCGCGCGAAGGTCCATCCCTGCGTCGAGCTCGACGGCCCCCTCGAGGACGTGCTCGACGACCTGGGCCGCCGCGGTGTGGTCCAAGCGATGGTCGAAGGCGGTGCGACCGTGGCCGGCGAATTCCATCGCCGTTCGCTCGTCGACCGCTACGTCCTGTATCTGGCACCCGCGCTCTTCGGCGGCGACGATGCGCACCCGCTGCTCGCCGGCGCAGGTGCTCCCACCATCACCGACATCTGGCGAGGTCACATCATCGGCGTCGACCGTCTCGGCGACGACCTACGAATCGAGGTGGAGCCGTGTTCACCGGCATAGTCGAAGAGCTCGGCAGCGTGGCCGGCCGCGACGGCGACATGTTGCGCATCAACGCGTCGCTCGTCCTGGAGGACGTGCAGCTCGGCGCGTCCATCGCGGTCAACGGCTGCTGCCTCACGGTCGTGGACTGGGGGAGCGACGACGGCGACGCGGCCTGCGACAAGCCGTCGTGGTGGGCGGCCAACGTCACCGACGAGTCGTTCGCGAGGACCGCACTCGGTTCGTTGCACACCGGCGACCCCGTCAACCTCGAGCGCCCCTTGCGCCTGCAGGACCGCATCGGTGGCCACCTCGTGCAGGGGCATGTGGACGGCGTGGGAGAGATCGTCGAACCGTCGCCCCACCTGCGCGTTCGGGTCGAGCAGAGCGACCTGTTGCGCTACGTCGTCGAGAAGGGATCGATCACCATCGACGGCATCAGCCTGACCATCGTCGACGTGCTCGACGACGGCTTCACGGTCGCGGTGATCCCGCACACCGCGGAGGTCACGACGCTCGGCACCAAGCGAGCCGGTGAGCTCGTCAACCTCGAGGTCGACGTCACAGCGAAGTACGTCGAGCGTCTGCTCGAGTGGAAGGAACACACCTGATGACGTTCGCACCCATCGAAGATGCTGTCGCGGCGATCGGCCGCGGCGAGATCGTGGTCGTCGTCGACGACGAGGATCGCGAGAACGAAGGCGATCTGATCATGGCGGCGGAGTTCGTGACGCCGGAGAGGATCGCGTTCTTCCTGCACCACACGTCCGGCTACATCTGCGCGCCGATCACGAGCGAGCGGGCCCGCGAGCTCGACCTCGACGCGATGGTGATGCAGAACACCGAGAGCCAGCGCACTGCCTTCCTCGTGTCCGTGGACTTCCGCCACGGCACCAGCACGGGTATCTCGGCGTTCGACCGTGCCGCGACGATCAAGGCGCTCGTCGACCCCGCGACGCGCCCCGAAGACCTCGCCCGCCCCGGTCACATCCTCCCCCTCGAAGCGCGCGAAGGCGGGGTGCTCAAGCGCGCCGGTCACACCGAGGCGACGGTCGACCTGGCACGCCTCGCGGGCCTGTATCCCGCCGGCGTGCTGTGCGAGATCGTCGACGAGAAGAAGATGGACATGGCGCGTGCGCCCGAGCTCGAGCGGTTCGCCGACGAGCACGGACTGCTGCTCATCTCGATCGCCGATCTCATCCGTTATCGCCGCAAGCACGAGAAGCTCGTGCGCCGGCTGGCCGAGGCCCCGATCCCGACGGAGTTCGGTGAGTTCGAGTGCATCGTGTTCGAGTCGGTGCTCGACGGCGAGCATCACATCGCGTTCGTGCGCGGTGACGTGCAAGGTGCGGAGAGCGTGCTCGTGCGCGTGCACAGCGAATGCCTGACCGGCGACGTGTTCGGCTCGTTGCGCTGCGACTGCGGTCCGCAGCTCGCAGCCGCGTTGGAGCGGGTCGCCGAGGAGGATCTCGGCGCGGTCGTGTACCTGCGCGGCCACGAAGGCCGCGGCATCGGCATCGGCCACAAGATCCGCGCCTACCAATTGCAGGACGAAGGGCACGACACTGTCGACGCCAACCTGCAGCTCGGCCTCCCGGCCGACAGTCGCGAGTACGGCATCGGCGCGCAGATCCTCGTCGACCTGGGCATCACCACCATGCGGTTGATGACGAACAACCCGGCGAAGCGTGGCGGCCTCGAAGGCTTCGGCTTGGAGATCGTCGAGCGCGTGCCGCTCGAGATCGATCCGAACCCCCACAACGAGCGTTACCTGCGCACGAAGCGCGAGCGGATGGGCCACATCCTCGACGGTCTCGGTGCGCTCGAGGCCGTTGAGCCGGTCGAGGACCTCGACGATCCCGAGGAGACGGGCAGTGTCGCGTGATGTCGTCGCGTCGTCGCGCGAGGAGCCTGAGCGCGACGGCAGCGGCCTGCGCGTCGCGGTGGTCTGTGGCCGGTTCAACGACCATGTCACCGTTCGGCTGCTCGACGGCATCCGCCGCGGGCTGCGGGACTGCCATGTCGCCGACGACGACGTCACCGAAGTCTGGGTTCCGGGCGCGTTCGAGCTGCCGTTGATGGCCAAGACGTTCGCGATGTCCGGCGCGATCGACGCCGTCATCTGCGCGGGCTGCGTGATCCGAGGCGACACCGCGCACTTCGAACTGGTCGCGGGGGAGTGCGCCCGCGGCATCCAGCAGGTCGGCCTCGAGACCGGCGTTCCGGTGATCTTCGGCGTCCTCACGACCGAGAGCCTCGACCAGGCGCTCTGCCGGTCCGAGCCCACCGGCGGTCACAACGTCGGCGAGGAAGCCGCGCAGACCGCCGTCGAGATGGCCCGCCTCCTGAGCACCATCTCCGAACTGCGTTCGTGACTCCGGAATGTGCGAGCAATGAGCGCCGGAACGAGTGGGAGACTGGTCCCATGTTGAAGATCGTTCTGCCGAAGGGATCGCTCGAGAAGGCGACGCTCGAGTTGTTCGAGGCGGCGGACCTTCCGGTCGGGCGGTCATCGTCGGTGGACTACCGGGGCCAGATCAACGATCCCCGCATCTCGGAGGTGCGGATCCTGCGGCCGCAGGAGATCCCGAGGTACGTGGCCGACGGGCTGTTCGACCTCGGCATCACCGGCCGGGACTGGATCGAGGAGACCGGCAGCGACGTCGTGTCGTTGGGCGAGCTGCACTACTCGAAGGCCACGGCGCGGCCGGTCAACATCGTCGTTGGCAGTGCCGAACGACAGCCCGGTGACGAGAGTCGAGGAGCTGCGCCAGGGCGTACGGGTGTCGAGCGAGTACCCGGAGCTGACGCGGCGCTACTTCGAGAAGAACGGCATCGACGCCGACGTTCGCCTCAGCTACGGCGCCACCGAGGCGAAGGTGCCCGACATCGTCGACTGCATCGTCGACATCACCGAGACCGGACGCGCGCTGCGCGCCGCGGGCCTCAAGATCATCGACACCATCCTCACGTCGTACACCGAGCTCATCGCCAACCCGCTCAGCGCGAGTGATCCCGTGAAAGCGCATGCGATGACACAGATCCAGACACTGCTGTCCGGCACGCTCGAAGCGCGCGGCAACGTGCTCGTCAAGCTCAATGTGTCCGAGTCCGATCTCGACGCGGTCATCGCGCTCGTGCCGTCGATGAGGTCACCGACGGTCTCGAAGTTGTTCGGTGAGGACGGGTTCGCAGTCGAAACGGTCGTTCCCAAGGCGACGATCAACACGTTGATCCCGGCGCTGAAGGACGCGGGCGCCTCCGACATCATCGAGCTTCCGCTGGCGAAGATCGTCCACTGATGCCCGCGGGCACCGTCGTCGCGTTCGACGACGCGAAGGGCTACGGGACCGTGCGCGAGGACGGCACCGCCGTCGAGCACTTCTTCCATTGCACCGCGATCGCCGACGGCACGAGGACGATCGAGGTCGGCGCGTTGGTGACGTTCGACGTCACCCCGGGTCGCAACGGCACATGGGAAGCGCGAACCATCGCGCCCCGCTGACAGTTCGTCAGTCCTCGTTCGACTCCTCGCTGCTCCGGAGCTGCACGAACGCGAGGCGGAGCTGGCCGAGCGCGTCGACCAGCGTCGGCTCGTTGTCGCCGAGCCGCCCGCGCATGCCCTCGACCACCGCGCCCATCGCGTCGATGGCGAGCTGCGCCTCGGCGTAGTTCGGCGGCTGCGAGGACAGATGGATCGCGGCCAGCTCGTAGAGGCCCATCGCATGGTTGGCGACCACGACGGCCGCCGGCACCGACGCCAGTTGCTGGCGGACCTCGTCCATCTCGGCCGCCATGGCCATGGCCCGCTCGCGCTCCTCGGGAGTCAACCCGGCGAGGGGATCGTCCTCGGCTTCGTCAACCGTCTCGTCCGGGCGAGCCGACGACGGCGGTTCACGATCCACGGGATGTTCACCGCCGGGCGTCCAGAGACTCATTTCATCGGCTCCGATGTGTTGTCCGAGTGAGGGCGACTGGTACCCTACGCGGACAACTGAAATCCGGAAGTGGGTTCGCCGCTGCGCGCAAGCAGGTGCACCGCCGTTCCCCACCCGGCCACAGGACGAAGTCCGGTGCGCCCGGGTCGATGACCAACCTGAGGTTTCGATCGATCGATCGAGACCACCGGGCGGGTGTCGGCTCTCTCCGGCGCTCGCCCTTCGTGCTTTTTGTCCCACCAATCGAGCGTCAGGGAGGACCAGCGCCCCACATGAAGATGGATCCGAGATAGCAGCGCCGCCTGCCACCAACGAGCCCAGGATCAACGATCGCATCCGGGCTCGCGAGGTACGACTCGTCGGACCAGACGGCGCCCAGATCGGGATCAAGCCGCTTCCGGAAGCCCTCGCCATCGCGCGTGATCTCGACCTCGATCTCGTCGAGGTCGCGGCGCAGGCGAATCCCCCGGTCTGCCGGATCATGGACTACGGCAAGTGGAAGTACGAGGAGTCGCAGCGGCAACGTGACTCCCGCCGCAAGAGCACCAACATTTCGATCAAGGAGATGAAGTACCGACCCAAGATCGGTACGGGCGACTTCGACACCAAGACCCGAAAGGTCGAGAAGTTCCTCGACGAGGGTCACAAGGTCAAGGTCACGATCATGTTCCGTGGGCGAGAGACCCAACATCCGGAGCTCGGTCGCCGCATCCTCGACCACGTGGCCGAGCGTGTGACGCATCTCGGCCGAGTCGAGGTGATCCCGAAGCTCGACGGACGGAACATGACGATGGTGCTCGCGCCCGACAAGAAGGCGAAGGCGGCGTGGGAAGCGCAGCGCAGAGCAGAAGGCGACGGCGACGTCAGTGGCAACGGGTCCGCTACGCCAGCGCCAGCGCCGGCGCCCGCTGACCCCGAGTCCTGAGCGCCGAGGCGAACGCCGTACCGCCACGCCGTCCCTGACAACTGCAACACACCTGGAGAAGACATGCCGAAGATGAAGACGCACAAGGGTGCGGCGAAGCGATTCAAACTGACGGCCTCGGGCAAGCTCGTTCGTCGCAAGGCGTTCAAGAACCACATCCTCGAGAAGAAGTCGCCGACACGGAAGCGGCGCCTCAATCGGGAGGCCGAGATAACCGGCGGCGACCGCGACCGGATGGAGCGATTGCTCGGTCTCTGAGCATTCACGCACCGTCTGCCGGCCGTACGAACGAAGGAGAGAGCAACCATGGCCAGGGTGAAGGCCGCCGTCCACAGCAAGAAGCACCGCCGCGCCACGCTCGAGCGGGCGAAGGGTTACTACGGCAACAAGAGCCGGTCGTACCGCTCGGCCAACGAGCAGGTCATGCACTCGTTGCAGTACGCGTTCCGCGATCGCCGGGCGCGCAAGGGCGAGTTCCGCAAGCTGTGGATCCAGAGGATCAACGCGGCCTGCCGCCAGAACGACATCAGCTACAGCCGGTTCATCGCCGGTCTGCGCGAAGCCGGCATCGAGGTCGACCGCAAGATCCTCGCCGACCTCGCCGTCACCGACCCGGCGGCCTTCGCCGGCTTGGTCGAGAAGGTCAAGAGTTGAGAGGGCGTCCCCCACGCCGACGCCACGGGTCAGAGCGCTGAGGCACGACAGACGAGTGGGACCCGACGTCAACCGAACCAGGCGCGCTCTGACCTGACCGAGCGGCTCTCCGCTCGAAATCCGAAGCTCCAGGAGCTGCGGCGTCTGTCGCGGCGGCGCCGCGACAGGTGGCAGGAGGGCGCGTTCGTCCTCGACGGGCCGCACCTCGTCGGCGACCTCATCGCTCACGGGCACCCACTAACCGCGGTGTTCGTCGAGCCGGACGCCGCGATCGATCTCACGGATTGTGATGCTCCGGTTTTCGAGGTGGATCCCGGGACGCTCGCGCGGATGACGGACACCGTCACGCCTCAAGGGGTGGTGGCCATCGCGCCGATTCCTGTTCAGGATGAATCGGTCGTCGAGGAGGTCGTGGCGGACGGCGGTTTGGTGGCCGTCCTGACCGGGGTCAGCGATCCCGGCAACGCCGGAACGTTGCTCAGAGTCGCCGAAGCCGCAGGGGTCGCCGCTGTACTGTTCTGCGACGAGGCCGTCGATCCCTTTTCGCCGAAGTGCGTCCGGGCGTCGGCCGGTTCGATCTTGCATGTACCAGTGACGAGCGGAGCCCGATCAGTGCACGTGCTGGAGACGATCGGAGGACTCGGAGGCCGCCGTATCGCTACGAGCGCGCACCGGGGCGACTCGTACGACCGCACCGACCTCACCGGGCCGATCGCGTTGGTCCTCGGCAGCGAGTCGCACGGCGTACCCGGCGAGCTCGACCCGTTGGTCGACGGGTGGACGCACGTTCCGATGGCGGGACGGGTCGAATCCCTCAACGTCGCCGTGGTCGGCGCGATCGTCTGCTTCGAAGCGGCCCGGCAGCGGCGAGAATCGGACGGCCGATGACGTCACCGCTCGACGCCTTCCCTGACGCGGTCGTGCGCCTCGACGCCGACCGGGCGATCGTCGACGCGAACGACGCGGCCGCGTCGTTGGTCGGCCGAGCGCGTGACGAGTTGCTCGGCCTGCCGCTCGTGGACGTCGTGAAGCCACGAGGCAGTCAGGGCGACGCGCTGCTGGTCGACGGCTGGCATCCCTCGTCGCAGCTGCGCTCGGTCACCGCGATCCCGGAGCACGACGTCACGATCACGACGGCCGACGGCGACTGCACCGTCCGGGTGACGGGTCGGTACGAGCGCAACGGCGACGGATCCGTAACGGGCGCCGTTCTCGCGCTTCGTCCGCCTCGACGCCGTGCGGACGAACCGACGGGCATCGAGGTCGTGTCGACGGTGAGCCACGAGCTGCGCAGCCCGTTGACGTCGGTCAAGGGCTACACATCACTGCTGCTCAACCGCTGGGATCGTCTCGAGGACGACCAGAAGCGGATGATGCTCGAGCAGGTCCATCACGATGCCGATCGCGTCACCCGGCTGATCACCGAGCTGCTCGACATCAGCCGGCTCGAGACCGGCGGACTCGTGCTTCGCCGCCAGCGGGTCGACGTGGCCCAGGTCGCGGCGGATGTCGTCGAGAAGCTCACGATCACCTACGCCGACCTCGACTGCAAGGTGTCGTTCCCGGACGACTTCCCCGCGGTGTTCGCCGACCCGGACAAGGTCGAGCAAGTGCTCACCAACCTCGTCGAGAACGCGGCGAAGTACGGCAGCACCGAGGGCATGACCGTGGTCGGCGAGGTGCTCGACGGCGAAGTGGTGGTCGCGGTGACCGACACGGGCGAAGGAATCCCCCCATCCGACCTGCCGATGGTCTTCAAGAAGTTCTTCCGCGGTGACATGGGACACCCGACCGGCACGGGGCTCGGGCTGTGGATCAGCCGCGGCCTCGTCGAGGCCCATGGTGGACGTCTGAGCGCCGATTCCGAGGAGGGGAGGGGAAGCGTCTTCACCTTCACGATCCCCGTCGTCGACATCGACGAGCCCCTCGCGAACTGATCGGACCGGGCGAACTGAATTGCCTGCGCAGTCGGCGTGACGGCAGGGTTGTCGTTCACATGACCGACGAGATCGAACGCATCACGACCGGTGGCGCGACCCGCATCACCGAGTCCGCCACGCTCGATGAGCTCCACGCGGTCGAGATCGAGCTGCTCGGCAAGCGAGGCGCGCTGGCGGCCCAGCGCCAGGGGCTCGGCGCGCTGGCACCGGACGAGCGCAGGACGGTCGGACAGGCGCTCAACGACGCCCGCTCGACGCTCGAGCAGGCACTCGACGAGCGGCGCGGCGTTCTCGAATCGGCCGCGCGTGCCGGTCAGCTCGAAGCCGAGCGCCTCGACCTCACCGAGTTCACGCACCCGGGTCGGCGTTACGGTCACAAGCACCTCGTCACGCAGGCGTGGGAGCGGCTCGAGGACGTCTTCATCGGTCTGGGCTTCGAGATCGCGGAAGGCCCTGAAGCGGAGGACGACTTCCACAACTTCGGGGCGTTGAACTTCCCGCCCGACCACCCCGCGCGAGACATGTACGACACGTTGTACCTCGACTACGGCGAGCCAGGTTCCACGCTGCTGCGCACGCACACGTCGCCCGTGCAGATCCGCGTGATGCAGCACCTGCCACCGCCGATCTACATGGTCATGCCGGGTCGTGTGTTCCGTCAGGACACGGCCGACGCGACCCACATGCCGGTGTTCCACCAGATCGAGGGTCTGGTGATCGACAAGGGCATCACGTTCGCGCACCTCGCCGGCACGATCGACGCGTTCAGCAAGGCGTTCTTCGGTGGTGACTTCGCGTCCCGCCTGCGCCCGGCGTACTTCCCGTTCACCGAGCCGTCCGCCGAGTTCGACATCCTGCGCCCCGACGGCTCGTTCATGGAGCTCGGTGGGTGCGGCATGGTGCACCCCAACGTGCTGACCGCATGCGGCCTCGATCCCGAGGAGTGGCAGGGCTTCGCATTCGGGTTCGGCATCGACCGCTTCGCCAAGGAGAAGCACGGCGTCGACGACCTGCGGGACCTGTTCTCCAACGACATCAGGTTCCTACAGCAGTTCTGATGAAAGTTCTCTTGTCATGGCTGCGTGAGTTCGCGCCGATCGCCGCCGATCCGAACGACATCGCGCACGCGCTCGGCGCGCTCGGCACACCGGTCGAAGAGATGACGATCCTCGGACAAGGACTCGACGGCGTGGTGGTCGCGCGCGTGCTGCGGCTGCGCAAGCACCCGGACGCAGACCGCATCCAGCTCGTCGACGTCGATGCGGGTGACGGCGAAGCGCTGCAGATCTGCTGCGGCGCGTTCAACATGACCGAAGGCGATCTGGTCCCGCTCGCCACGATCGGCACGACGATGCGCAACGGGATGGAGATCGCCCGCCGCAAGCTTCGGGGCGAGTGGTCGAACGGCATGTTGTGCTCGCCGCCCGAGCTCGGCCTGCCCGGCGACGCCGGCGGCATCCTCATCCTCGGCGAAGGACACGCACCCGGGACGCCGCTGCGCGAGGCGTTGCGCATCGAAACCGATGTCCTGTACGACCTCGAGGTCAACCCGAACCGGCCGGACGCCATGTCGGTCGCCGGTGTTGCCCGCGATCTCGCGGCCTCGTACCGCGTACCGTTCGCCATACCGACACCGGACGTCTCGGCCGTGGCGGTCGGCGCGCCCGTCGGTTCGCTCGCCACCGTCGAGATCGTCGATCCGCGAGGCTGCGGACGTTTCACCGCGCGGATGCTGCAGGGGGTGACGATCGGCCCCTCCGATCCGAAGATCGCGACGCGCCTGACCCTGCTCGGCATGCGCCCGATCAACAACGTCGTCGACGTGTCGAACTACGTGATGCTCGAGCTCGGGCAGCCGTCGCATCCCTACGACTTCGCTCTTGTCGGCGGACAGGGTCTGCGGGCCCGACGAGCGCGCGGCGGTGAGACGCTCACGACGCTCGACGGCGTGGAACGGAAGCTCTCCGCTGACGACTTGCTGATCTGCGATGCGAACGATCGCCCGAGCGGCATCGCCGGCATCATGGGGGGCGCCGACGCTGAGATCTCCGAGCAGACCTCAGACGTGCTCGTCGAGATGGCGTGGTTCGACCCGATCACGATCGTGAAGTCCTCGCGGCGCCTCGGCCTTCGCTCCGAAGCGTCGGCCCGTTTCGAGAAGGGCTGCGACCACGCCGCCATCGAGCGGGCGCAGCATCGCTTCGTCGAGCTGCTCGGCGGCGCGGTGTCGACGGTCGCCGACGGGACGATCGACGAACGCGGGATCCTTCCCGAGCAGCCGACCGTTCGAGTGCGCACTTCGCGCGTCAACGGCCTGTTGGGAACGACGTTGACGAGCACCGAGATCCGCGGCCTGCTCGAGCCGATCGGCTTCGACACACATGCCGCGGGGGAGAACGACGTCGATCAGGACGTGACCATCCCGACGTGGCGACTCGACTCGTCCAGTGAAGTCGACGTGATCGAAGAAGTGGCGCGCATGTACGGCTACGAGCGCATCGGCGCGATCGTTCCACCGGCTGTCCACTTCGGTGCGCTGAGCATCCGCCAGGCCGAGCGCCGGCTCGCGCGCGACGTGCTCGTCGGGTTCGGGTACGCCGAGGCCATGCCGATGCCGTTCCTCGCGCCGGGCGATCTCACGCGGTCGGGACTCGACGACGATCCGATCACGATCACCAACCCCCTGATCGCGGAGGAGTCGGTCCTGCGCACGTCCTTGCTGCCGGGCCTGCTCAAGACCATCGCCTACAACGAGTCGCACCGCAACGCTGGTGTCGCGCTGTTCGAGATCGGCCACGTGTTCCTGCGGCCGCACGAGCCGCAACCGCTGCCGGACGAGCGGGAGTACCTCGCGGTCGCGATCGCCGGAGCCGAGGCGCCGGCCGCGGTCGAGGCGTGGGAGGCATTCGCCACGGCGCTCGCAATTTCCGACCGTTCGTTGGTCGCCGACGCGCGGCCAGGGTTGCACGCGACCAGGTCGGCGAGGGTGGTCGTGGCGGGCGAGACGGTGGGCGCGGTGGGCGAGGTCGATCCGGGCGTCCTCGCGGCCCACGACATCGGCGAGCGGGTTGCCTGGGTCGAGGTCGATCTCGGCCGCCTCTTCGACCTGCCCCACGGCGAGCGCCCCTATCGGTTGATCAGTCGCTTCCCGTCGAGCGACATAGACCTGGCGTTCGAGACGCCCGATGCGGTTCCGGCGGCCGCGGTCGAGACAGCTCTGCGTCAGGGTGGCGGCGACCTGCTCGTCGGGCTCGACCTGTTCGACACGTACCGCGGGGCCGGAGTCGCGCCCGGTGCGCGTAGCCTTGCCTACCGCCTCCGGCTGCAGGCCGCCGACCGCACGCTCACCGACCCCGAGATCGCGGAGGTGCGCCGCCGGTGCATCGAGGCGGTCGCCGGCGCCACCGGCGCGACCCTTCGGGGCTGACACCCTCCGACTCACAGCCAACCCATGCACAGTCCGCCCGTCTCACGCCCCATAGGCTGCCGCCAGCATCCATGATCGATCGCTCCAAGGTGACCGACGCCCTGCCCGAGGGCACCATCCAGGTCGGCGTCGGGCTCGTCGTCGCCGGCATCACCACGTACGCCTACCTGACCATTGCGAAGGCGGCGTTGGGCAGTTCCGCGTACGGACCGCTCGGTGTGCTCTGGGCGCTCCTGTTCACCCTGGGACCGGGGTTCTTCCTGCCACTCGAACAAGAGGTCAGTCGCGCCCTCGCGGCACGGCGTACCCGCAGCCAGGGCAGCGGCCCCCTGATCCGGCGGGCGGCGACGCTCGGCGGGGTGTTGCTCGCCCTGCTGCTGCTCATCGGCATCGTGACCGGGAAGGTCATCGTCGAGCAGCTCTTCAGCGACCAGTGGCTCCTGCTCGTCGGGCTCCTCCTGGGGCTCGTCGGCTACTACATGGGCCATCTCGCCCGCGGAACGGTGTCCGGCCTCGGACGCTTCGGCCCGTACGCGGTGTACGTCGGAGGCGAGGGGGTCGTCCGGCTCGCCGGCTGCTTGGTGCTCGCGGTCATCGGCGTGAAGGCGGCCGGCCCCTACGGCGTCGTGCTCGGCCTGGCCCCGATCCTCGCGGCGATGGCAGCGGTCCGGGGCCAGAAGGGCCTTGTCACGCCCGGGCCGGATGCGCCGTACTCCGAGCTGTCCGCATCACTCGGCGCGCTGCTCGCCGCGTCGGTGCTGGCCCAGGCGCTCGTCAACGGTGGCGTGGTGGCGGTGAAGCTGCTCGCCACCGGTCCCAACGCGGACGAGATCGTGGCCACGTTCTTCGTCGGCGTCGTGGTGGCCCGGCTGCCCCTGTTCCTCTTCCAGGCCGTGCAGGCCGCCCTCTTGCCGAAGCTCAGCAGCCTCGCCACCACCGGCCAGATCGACGAGTTCAGGGCCGGCTTCAGGAAGCTCGTCGCCGTGGTGGCCGCCGTCGGGGCCGTGGGTGTCGCCGGCGCGCTGATCGTCGGGCCGTTCGTGGTCGACAAGGCGTTCGACGCCAATCTGGGGCGGAGCGACCTCGTGCTCCTGGCCGCCGGCAGCGCGGCGTACATGCTCGCCCTAGCGGTGTCGCAGGCGCTCATCGCCCTGCACGGACAGAACCAGGTGGCGCTCAGCTGGCTCGGATCGGTCGGTGCGTTCGTCCTCGGCCTCGTCGTGTTCGCACCGCTCTCGCTCTACACCCGCATCGAGCTGTCCTCGGTTCTCGGCGCCGGTACGGCGTTGATCGCCATGTCGGTGTGCGTGATCGCGAAGACCAGGAGAGGCACGTTCGTCTCGACGGACGATCTGATCGAGGCCATACACGACGTCCCGTTGCAGCCGTGACGGGTCCGGGGGTCGACCACCTCACGGTTCAGTTGTGAATAATCATGCGCGGCGGCGTATGATCATGCGATGGCTCAGATCGGGATCGTCGGCGCGTCGGGATTCACCGGTGCCGAGCTGTTGCGAGTCTGTGCCAACCATCCGGACCTGACGGTCGAGATCGCCACCGGCGACACGCAAGCAGGCACGAAGGTCGCCGACCTCTACCCGAGTCTGGCCGCCGCCTACCCGTCGCTCGTGTTCCAGCCGTATGACGTCGATGCCATCGACGGCCTCGATCTCGTCTTCTGCGGACTCCCGCACGGCGCGTCGCAGGCGCTCATGCCCGAGTTGCGCACGCGGGTCAAGCACGTCGTCGACCTCGCGGCGGACTTCCGCCTGACCGATCCCGGCGTCTACGCGCAGTGGTACGGCGAGGCGCACACCGCGCCGGACCTCCTCGGCGACTTCGTGTACGGCCTTCCCGAGCTGTTCCGTGACGCGCTCACGTCCGCCGCGCTCGTGGCCGCACCCGGTTGCTACCCGACCGCAGCCACTCTCGCGCTCGCGCCGCTCGCGCGAGCCGGACTGATCGAGCCGACCGGCATCGTCGTCGATGCCGCAAGCGGCGTGTCCGGCGCGGGACGAGGCAAGTACCCGTTCTGCGGTACGGACGAGGACTTCGTCGCCTACGGGTTGCTCGACCACCGGCACACGGCCGAGATCGAACAGAACCTCGGCGCGCAGGTGCTCTTCACGCCGCACCTCGCGCCCATGAATCGGGGGATCCTCGCCACTTGCTACGCGCGGCCTGCAGCCTCCGACTCGACGCTCACGACGGGCGGGCTGCTCGACGTGTTGCACGAGGCGTACGACACTGAGCCGTTCGTCGTCGTGAGCGACGCGCCACCCTCGACCAAGGCCACGCTCGGTTCCAACACCGCACACGTGACCGTCCGTGCCGACGAGCGCACCGGCTGGATCGTCAGCCTCTGCGCCATCGACAACCTGGTGAAAGGCGCGAGCGGGCAGGCGGTGCAGTGCGCCAACCTCGCGCTCGGCCTCTCAGAGACAGCGGGGCTCAGCGCGGTGGGCGTGTACCCGTGAGCGTCACCGCGCCGCGAGGATTCGTGGCCGCTGGACTGCACTGCGGCATCAAGGAGTCCGGCGCGCCCGACTTGTCGCTGGTCGCGACGGCAGACGGCCGCCCCGTCTCCGCGGCCGGCGTGTTCACCCAGAACCTCGCCTGCGCAGGCCCGGTGCGCGTCCGCGTGAGCACCTCGCGTCCACTGGCGGTCGCGCCGCGGCCGTCGTGCTGAACAGTGGCAACGCCAACTGCGCGACCGGAACCGACGTCGACGTCGCCAACGAGATGTGTGCGCGCACCGGGAAGGAGCTCGGCTGCGCTCCCGACGACGTGCTCGTCTGCTCGACCGGTCTCATCGGCATCCCGCTCGACCCCGCGCCGCTCGAGCGCGGCATCCCTGAACTGGCACTGGCCCGGGCGGCAGGAGAACAGGCGGGAGCCGACGCGGCCCGGGCGATCATGACCACCGACACCGTCCCGAAGCAGGTGATCGTCAACGGTGACGGCTGGACGATCGGCGGGATGGCGAAGGGCGCGGCCATGCTCGCTCCGAACATGGCCACGATGCTCGCCGTCCTCACCACCGACGCGGCCGTCGAACCCGCACCACTCCACGACATGCTGACGAGAGCGGTGAGAGCGTCCTTCAATCGCATCGTCGTCGACGGTTGCACGAGCACGAACGACACCGTCCTCGTCCTCGCCGGCGGATCGTCGGGCGCGCCACACGATCTCGACGCCTTCGCTCAGGCGCTCGCCGATGCGTGTGACTCACTCGCCATGCAGATGGTGCGCGACGCCGAAGGCCACACCAAGGTCGTCACCATCGCGGTCGAACAGGCCGCAAGCGATGCGGAAGCCGAAGTCGTCGCCCGCAAGCTCGCGGGCAGCCTTCTCGTGAAGTCGAGCCTGTACGGCTCGGATCCCTACTGGGGCCGGGTGCTGTCCGAGATCGGTGTCGCCGGCGTGTCAGTGGACATGGGAGCGATCACCATCGCCTACGACGACGTGGTGGTCGCCAGAGGACTCGGGCCGACGGGGGAGGACGCAACCGCGGTCGCGGCGCGAGACGAGTTCACCATCACGTGCGTGCTCGGTACGGGATCGGCCCACTATCACGTGCACACCAACGACCTCACGCACGCGTACATCGACGAGAACATGGGGACGTCGTGAGCGCGACGACATCGGATGCGGCGGCGATGCGCACGGAGATCCTCGTCGAGGCGCTGCCGTACATCCGGCGGTTCCGCGGCGCGACCGTCGTCGTGAAGTACGGCGGCAACGCGATGGCCGACGCGGGTCTCGCGCGGCAGTTCGCGGAGGACGTCGTGCTCATGCGGTCGGTCGGTCTGCGACCGGTGGTCGTGCACGGCGGCGGTCCCCAGATCAGCGCGCTGATGGAGCGCCTCGGCATGGTGCCCGAGTTCCGCGACGGACTGCGGGTCACAGATGCCGACAGCCTCGACGTCGCCCGCATGGTCCTCGTGGGCAAGATCAACCGCGACATCGTGTCGGCTGTCAACGTCCACGGTCCGCTCGCGGTCGGGCTCAGCGGCGAGGACGCCGGGCTGATCCTCGCGACGGCACGCCATCCCGATCTCGGGTTCGTCGGCGACGTCCACGCGGTGAACCCCACGATCCTCCATCGCCTCTTGGCCGAAGACCTCATCCCGGTCGTGTCGACCATCGGCACCGACGAGGCAGGCCAGGCGTACAACATCAACGCCGACACCGTGGCCGGCGCGATCGCGGAGGCACTCGACGCCGAGAAGATCGTCTACTTGACCGACGTGGAAGGTCTGCTGCGCGACATCGATGATCCAGCGTCCCTCGTCAGCCGCATCTCCTCCAAGGAGCTGCAGGCGATGATCGATGCCGGCACGCTCACCGGCGGCATGATCCCGAAGATCGCGGCGTGCGTCCACGCGGTCGACAGCGGCGTCGCGTCGGCACACATCCTGGACGGCCGCATCCCGCACGTGTTGTTGCTCGAGCTGTTCACCGACGAGGGCATCGGCACGATGATCACCGAGGACGAGACATGAGCTCGCATCTGATGCCCACGTATCCGCCCCAGCCCGTCACGTTCGTGCGCGGCGAGGGCACGCGACTGTGGGACGACGCGGGCAACGAGTACCTCGACTTCCTGTGCGGTCTTGCCGTCACCTCGCTCGGCCACGCCAACCCCGTCGTCGCCGATGCGATCAACGAGCAGGCGCGCACGCTGCTCCACGTGTCGAACCTGTTCGGCACCGAGCCCGGTGAAGACGTCGCCGCGACCCTCGACCGGTTGATCGACGCCGGCGACGGGCTGGTCTTCTTCTGCAACTCCGGCGCGGAGGCGAACGAGTGCGCCATCAAGCTGGCGCGCAAGTTCGGAGGCCGTGGTCGTCACGTCGTGGTCAGCGCGTACGGCTCGTTCCACGGCCGCTCCCTGGCGACACTGCACGCGACCGGCCAGCCGCAGAAGCACGAGCCGTTCCAACCGTTGCCCGAAGGGTTCCGCCACGTGGCATGGGACGACGTCGACGCGCTCGAGGCGGCGCTCGATCCGTCCGTGACTGCGGTATTGCTCGAGCCGGTGCAGGGCGAGGGGGGCGTGAACCCGGCGTCACAGGAGTACCTGCAGGCCGTTCGCCGGCTGTGCGACGAGCGGGGGATCCTGTTGATGCTCGACGAGGTGCAGACCGGCCTCGGGCGCACCGGACGCTGGTTCGGCTTCCAGCACTACGGCATCGAACCCGACGTCGTGACCATGGCGAAGGCGCTCGGCAACGGCATGCCGATCGGTGCGTGCTGGGCCCGCGCCGACGTGGCGAGCGCGTTCGAGCCCGGCGACCACGCGACGACCTTCGGTGGCCAACCGCTGGCGACCGCGACGGCGCGAGCGGTGCTGGGCGAGATGCAGCGCATCGACGCACCGAACCCGCGAAGCAGGCGGGCGAGCGACTCGTCGACGGGCTCGACGGGCTCGACGGCATCGACGACGTGCGCGGACTCGGTCTGCTGATCGCCGCGCAACTCGAGGATGGGCGCGACGCACGCAAGGTCGCGGCCGACTGCCTTGCGGCGGGCCTCGTCGTCAACGCCGTGACGCCGACGGCGCTGCGCCTTGCGCCGCCGTTCACGGTCAGCGATGCCGAGATCGACGAAGCCGTCGCCATCCTGGGCAAGGTCCTGGCAGCAGGGACGGCATGAGGCACTTCCTCGAGGTCGACGACCTGTCGGTCGATGAGCTCGCCGAGGTGCTCGACCGCGCCGAGCGGGCGGACCTCGGCCGTCCGCTCGACGGCACAGGCGTCGCGCTCTACTTCGCCAAACCGTCGTTGCGTACGCGTCACTCGTCCGAGATGGCCGTCGTGCAGCTCGGTGGCCACCCGATCACGATGAAGCGCGACGAGATCGAACCGGGAGCCCGTGAACCGTGGGGCGACATCGCGCACGTTCTGGCCGGCTACCACGCCGTCATGGGTGCCCGCGTGTTCGAGCACGCGGACGTCGAAGCGCTCGCAGCCGCCGATGCCCTCCCCGTGGTCAACTTGCTCTCGGATGCATCCCATCCGTGCCAGGCCCTTGCGGACCTGCTCACGATGCGCCAGGAGCTCGGCGGACTCGCCGGTCGGACGGTGTGCTACGTCGGCGACTTCAACAACGTCGGACGCTCGCTGTCGATCGGTGCCGCGATGACCGGCATGACGGTGCGGCTCGCCTGCCCGTCCGGTTTCGGTCCGAGCGATCTCGATCTCGACCTTCTCGCGGCGCTCGGCTGCGTCCCGTTCGTGACGACGCATCCGGAAGAGGCGGCCAAGGACGCGGACGCGGTGCACACCGACGTCTGGACCTCGATGGGATTCGAGGCCGAGAGCGAGCAACGAGCACGCGCGTTCGAAGGGTTCCAGGTGAGCGACCGAGTCATGGAGGCCGCCGATCCGAGCGCGATCTTCATGCACTGCCTTCCCGTGCACCGCGGCGAGGAGGCATCGGCGTCGGTGGTCGACGGACCCCACAGCCGGATCTACGAACAGGCACACAACCGCATGCACTCGTTCCGCGGTTTGCTCTCGTGGCTGGTCGAGGCGAATCAATGAGGAAGGCGACGAACAACGGTGCACCGCGCCTCGCGAAGCAGCAGCGGCAGCACCGCATCGCGCGCCTCCTCGAGCAGCACCCGGTCAGCCAGTCAGGGCCAGCTCATCGAACTGCTCGCCGGCGACGGCGTGATCGCCACGCAGGCCACCGTCTCGCGTGATCTCGAGGACCTGAGCGCGATCAAGGTGCGCGCCGGCGACGGCGAGAGCGTCTACGCCATCCCCGAACTGCCGAAGGAGCAGCGCACACCGGAGGACCATCTCCGGCGCGTGCTCGGCGACTGGGTGGTCGAGGTGTCGCACTCGCACAACCTCGTCGTCCTGCGCACGCCACCGGGCTCGGCGCACGTCGTCGGATCCGCCATCGACCGGGCGGGCATCAACGGCGTCCTCGGCACGGTGGCAGGCGACGACACGATCCTCGTCGTCGTGGCGGAACGCCTGAGCGGGGCGAAGATGGCCAATCGCCTGAGCGAGCTGGCCGGACTGTGAACGCACTCTCGAAATTGCGAAACGACAGCAGCAGGAGCTTCTGATGCCCAAGCGGGTGGTTTTGGCGTACAGCGGCGGACTCGACACGTCCGTCGCGGTGCGATGGATGATCGACAACCTCGGCGTCGAGGTCATCGCGCTCGCGGTCAACGTCGGCCAGGACGGCGGCACGATCGACGAGGCAACGATCCGCACGCGCGCCGAAGCCGCGGGCGCAGTCGAGTGCATCATCGACGACGCGCGCGACGAGTTCGCCCGCGACTTCCTCGTACCGGCACTGAAGGCCAACGCGCTCTACGAGGGCAAGTACCCGCTCGTCTCTGCACTGTCGCGCCCGGTGATCGTCAAGCATCTCGTCGACGCGGCGCGCACGCACGGCGCCGATGCCGTCGCCCACGGCTGTACCGGCAAGGGAAACGACCAGGTCCGCTTCGAGGTGTCGACGCGCGCTCTCGCGCCCGACCTCGATGTCGTCGCGCCCGTCCGGTCGTGGGGGATGACCCGCGAGGACTGCATCCTCTATGCGTACGACCACGGCATCCCCATCACCGCGACGAAGGAGAAGCTGTACTCGATCGACGACAACCTCTGGGGCCGGGCGATCGAGTGCGGTGAGATGGAGGACCCGTGGCGAGTCCCGCCTCCCGGCGTCTGGTCGTTGACGAAGCAGACCGCGACCGAGCCGCGTGACCTGGTCGTGGAGTTCGACCAGGGCGTTCCGGTCTCGGTCGACGGCGAGGCGATCGGGCTCGTCGAGCTCATCGAGCGGGTCGGTTCCATCGTCGGTTCCTACGGATGGGGCCGGCTCGACATGGTCGAGAACCGTCGCGTCGGCATCAAGAGCCGGGAGACCTACGAGTGCCCGTCGGGCCTCGCTCTGATCGCCGCCCATGCCGATCTCGAGTCGATCACCCACGAACGCGACCTCGCTCGCGAGAAGCAGCGGCTCGAGATCAAGTTCGCCGAGCTCGTCTACGACGGCCTGTGGTTCTCCCCGCTCCGCCAGGCGCTCGACGCGTTCATCGACGAGACCCAGCGATTCGTCACCGGTGAGGTACGCCTGCATCTCGAACCGGGCTCGTGCCAAGTGACCGGTCGGCGCAGCGAGCACAGCCTCTACGACTACGGCCTCGCCACCTACGACAGCGCGGACGTGTTCCGCCACGAGGACTCGGCCGGGTTCGTCCGTCTCTGGGGCCTCGGGCTCGAAACTTGGGCGGCCAAGCAGGGCTCGTCGGAACCATGATGGCCTTCTGATGGGGCAAGGCCAGCGCAACGAACGCGAGGAAGCTCGGGGCAGCACCCTGTGGCACGGCCGGTTCGAGGACGGGCCGGCGGCGGAGCTGCTGGCGTTCTCCGAGAGCCTGCACTTCGACCGGCGCCTCGCGGACGACGACCTCGCGGGCTCGCGGGCGCATGTGCGCGGTCTCGTCCGCGGAGGCATCGTCGAAGCGAACGAGGCTGACGCGATCCTCGGCGCGCTCGACAAGGTCGCGGTCGAGTTGGCGGACGGCACCTTCGCGTTCGAGCCGACCGACGAGGACATCCACACCGCGATCGAGCGCCGGGTCACCGAGCTCGCCGGATCCACAGGGGCCAAGCTCCACACCGGCCGCAGCCGCAACGACCAGGTCGCAACTGCGCTGCGCCTGTACACGAAGCGATCGATCACCGATGTCGCCGCGCAGGTGCTCGGACTCCAACGGGTCCTGCTCGATCGCGCCGCCGAAGCGGGACCGACGTACCTACCCGGCTACACGCACATGCAGCGCGCGCAGCCGGTGCTGCTGTCCCACCATCTGCTCGCGCACGGATGGGCGCTCGCTCGCGACGTCGATCGCCTGCTCGCCACGCGCAGCCGGCTCGACGTGTCGCCTCTCGGTGCGGGCGCGCTGGCCGGATCGTCGCTGCCGCTCGATCCGGACGGCGTGGCGAACGATCTCGGCTTCGCCCGCCGGTTCGAGAACTCGCTCGACGCGGTGAGTGATCGAGATTTCGTGGCGGAGACCTTGTTCGACCTGTCCCTGCTCGGGGTGCACCTGTCGCGCATGGGCGAGGAGATCGCACTCTGGTCGAGCGAGGAGTTCGGCTTCCTCGTTCTCGCCGACGCCTATGCGACCGGTAGCTCGATGCTTCCGCAGAAGAAGAACCCTGACATCGCGGAGCTGGTGCGAGGGAAGGCCGGACGGCTCATCGGCCATCTCACGGGGTTGCTCGCGACGCTCAAGGGGCTTCCGCTCGCGTACAACCGCGATCTGCAGGAGGACAAGGAGCCGCTGTTCGACGCCGTCGACACCGTGGCGCTGGCGCTGCCCGCACTGACGGGTCTGCTGCGCACGGTGACGTTCGTGGGCGACCGGATGCAGGCGAGCGCGGATGTGCCGACGTCCGCCGCGACCGATCTCGCGGAGCTGTTGGTCGAACGGGGCATGCCGTTCCGCGAGGCGCACGCGCTGGTCGGCGGGCTCGTGCGCGACTCGATCGAGCGGCGGGTACCGCTGGCCGAGTTGGTCGCGGCCCATCCCGATCTCGGTGAGGATGCGCTCGAGCTGCTCGAGCCGGGCGTCGCGGTCAGCCGCCGGACGACGCCAGGTGGCGCCGGGCCCGAGGCGGTCGCGATCCAGATCGACCGCTTCCGCAGCCAGGTCGACGCGCTCGACTCGCGCCTCGGTCGCTGAGCGAGCAGCGCGGTCCGTGACCTTCCGCCACGAGATCCGCATCCGTTACGGCGAGGTCGACATGCAAGGTGTCGTGTTCAACGCGCACTACCTCGCCTTCGTCGACGACTGCGTGGACTCGTGGCTGCGGTCGATCGATGCCCACTTCGAGCGGTTCGGGTGGGACCTCATGGTCAAGAAGGCCACCATCGAATGGGCCGGCGGAGCCGGTCTCGGCGACGTGCTCACCTTGGTGCCGCACGTGTCGCGCTGGGGCACGACGTCGTTCGATGTGACCATCGAAGGCTCGGTCGGCGAACGGCCTGTGTTCGAGGCGATGGTCGTCTACGTCGGTGTCACCACCGGCACGCGTCGAGACCGCGCCGATCCCCGACGAGATCAGAGCTGCACTGTCCGCGTGACGACGGCGTCCCTCGGGCGAGACTTCTACCGCCGTGATCCTCGACTCGTCGCGGCGGACCTGTTGAACAAGGTGTTGGTGCGCGGTGACCGATCGGCGCGCATCGTGGAGGTCGAGGCTTACTGCGGCTCGATCGATCCGGGCAGCCACGCCTTCCGTGGCCGGACGAACCGCAACGCCGCGATGTTCGGTCCTCCCGGCGGGCTCTACGTGTACTTCACCTACGGCATGCACTGGTGCGCGAACGCGGTCTGCGGCGACGAGGACGAAGGCGTCGCCGTGTTGCTGCGAGCCGGCACTCCTCTGAGCGGGCTCGACGAGATGTACGCGGCGCGCGGGCGAGCGGCGCGCCGTGACCGGGACCTGTGCAGCGGCCCGGCGAAGCTGTGCGAGGCGTTCGGACTCGACAAGGCGTTCGACGGTGCGGATCTCGTCACGTGCGACCGTGGGGTGACCATCGTCGACGACGGCACTCGGCCGCCGCCGATCCCGGGCAACAGCGTTCGCATCGGGCTGACCGCGGGCGCGGAACATCCCTGGCGATGGTTCGTCACCGACGAGCCGAACGTGTCGCGCCGCCGCTGACTCCTTGAGTCACTGCGTGAGGCTGATGCTCAGACACCCGCGGGCGTCTGGCACGAGCCCATGTCGTTCGTGATGGCGAACGCGGTCAACGCCGCGCTGTTGGGCTGGCCGGTGGCGGCCCGCTGCCTCTCGAAGAACTGGACGTCTTGGCCGGCCTTCAGCTTGTCGGTCCATGCGGCGCGATCGCTCAGCCACTGATCCCAGTCGTTCAGCCAGGCCGTCGTGGCGTCGTGGGCTTCGCCGGTCGCCGGGACCTTCGTCCGCAACTGCCCGATCATGTCCGTCAACTGCGCGTCGGCGCGATCCGCCAACGAGGCCCGATCCTGCGGAGATGACGCCTTCTGGTTGAGCAGGCCGGCGTTGTTGAGGTTGTCGAGCGTGGCCTTGCAGATCGGCTCGGCCGCGTTCGGGAAGCTGCGATCCGTGAGCCAGTCGGTCGGCTCTGGCTTCGCGATGAACAGGACGTAGATCCACATGGCCACGCTCGCCGCGATCACCACGGCGATGACGATCGCGCGCCGGGCGCGTGCTGAGAATCGACGTGTCGCTCATTTCGGCGCAACCATGATCGTCACGGTCGATCCGGTGGGTGCGGAGGATCCACCGGCGGGGTTCTGTGCCTCGACCACGCCGGCACCACCGCCGGCCCCGGTGTCCTGGCGGTCGACGACGAAGCCGTCGCGCGACAACGCTGCAGTCGCGTCGTCAGCCGATGTGCCGACGACCGCGGGAACCGGCACCGCTCCCGGTGCGGTCACCTGTGTCGCGGTGACGGGAGGAGCGGAAGCAGCCGGCACCGTGGTGGTCGTCGTCGCGGCCGGCGCAGGGAAGTCGGCCGGAGCAGTGCCGGCCGTCGCCGCGGTCATGAACCTCTGCCAGATCTGCGCGGGCCAGGTCCCTCCGTAGACGGTGATGCTGGTGTTCGGCGGGGTCATCTGGGTCTCGGTCTCGGGGAAGCCGGCCCACACTGCGGTCGACAGCGATGGGGTATAGCCGCAGAACCAGGCGTTCTTGTAATCCTCACCCGTCCCGGTCTTGCCGGCCGCAGGGCGATCGAGCTGCGCGGCGGTCCCGGTGCCGCGAGCGATGACTTGCTGCAGCACACCGGTCACCGTGTCGGCAACCGCTTGGCTCATCGCCTTCTCCTGCTGGTGCACGTCCTCGTACAGGATCGTTCCATCCGCCTTGGTGATGCGGGTCACCATGATCGGATCGACGTGGACTCCCTGATTGGCGAGCGTGCCGTACACCGACGCCATCTCGAGAGGCTGCACGTCGTTCGAGCCGAGCACGGCCGCGGGCACGGCTTGCAGCGGCGTCGTGATGCCCATGCGGTGCGCCATGTCGATGGCGTTCTGGACACCGACTTGCAGGATCAGCTGCGCGAAGAGCGTGTTGAACGAGTGCACGGTGCCTTCGATGAGGTCCGTGCCACCGGGCGCTCCTTCACCCGGATCCGCGTTGTGCACGTTCCAGGGCGTCGTGCTGCCCGGGATGCTCAACGTGATGTCCGAGGGAGCGGGGAGCACCTCGGACAACGGGATCCCGCGGGACAGCGCCGTTGCGAGGACGATCGGCTTGAACGCCGACCCGGTGCCACGGCCCTTCCCCACGGCGAGGTTGTATTGGGCCGTCGGGCTCGTACCGAAGTAGTCGGGTCCGCCGACCATCGCCTTCACGTAGCCGGTCTGGGGGTCGACGGCCACCAGCGCTGCCTCGGGACCGGTCGACGGCATGACCTGTTTGATGGCCTTCTCGGCCGCGGCCTGAAGGGGCAGGTCGATGGTCGTGTAGATGCGCAGCCCACCCTCGTAGAGGAGATCTCGGCGTTCCTCAGGCGTGGACCCGAAGCGGGGATCGTCCTCGACGAACTTCTTGACCTCGTCGACGAAGTGCGGCGCCGCGTACTGCTGGTTCGCCGGCGTCGGGGCGATGCCAAGCGGTGTGGCGATGTCCGCGTCCCGCTCTGCAGGCGTGATGTCGCCGATCTGGGCCATCTTGGCGAGGACGACGTTGCGCCGGGCGAGGGCGGCATCGGGGTGGGCGATCGGGTCGTACGCGTTGGGCGACTGGATCAGCCCCGCGATCGTGGCTGCCTCGACCGCGCCGACCTGCCCGATCGGCTTGCCGAAGTACTGCTCGGCGGCAGCCTCGACCCCGTAGGCGCCGTTGCCGAAGTACACCGTGTTCAGGTAGATCTCCAGGATCCGCTGCTTCGAATAGTGGCCCTCGAGCTGCCAGGCGAGGGCCGCTTCCTGGATCTTGCGGTCGAGCGTCTTGCCGGACGACAGCAGCGTGTTCTTGACGAGCTGCTGCGTGATCGTCGAGCCGCCCTGTTCGACGGTTCCCGCTTCGGCGTTCGTCTTGGCTGCCCGGAAGATCGCCCGGAAGTCGACGCCGTGGTGGTAGTAGAAGCGCTGGTCCTCGATGTCGATGGCGGCCTTCTGCATCGGCTCGGAGATCTGGTCGAGCGGCACCTCGATGCGGTTCTCCGGGCCGTGTACGGAGGTGATCAGCGTGCCGTCGGCGGCGAAGATCTTCGACGACTGCGCATTTGCAGGGATCGTGGGCACCACGGCCGTGGGCGTGTACGAGCACCCACTCGCCAGCATTGCCGTCGCCACCGCGCACGCGATCGCGATCACGAACCCACGCATCCCCTCCATTGTCGCCAATTCGGCGCTCAGACCGAGGTCACGAGCTGTGTCTTTGCGTTCCCCGGCCACGCAGGCCGTGTGTGGCCGCTCCTCCGCCTGGCGGCTCCGTCGCTCGCATGGTCGGGCTGTGTCTTTGCGTTCCCCGGCCACGCAGGCCGTTTGTGGCCGCTCCTCCGCCTGGCGGCTCCGTCGCTCGCATGGTCGAGCTGTGTCTTTGCGTTCCCCGGCCACGCAGGCCGTTTGTGGCCGCTCCCTTCGGGATGCTGCTGGCTAGGGTGCGGCCGGGATGGACCTGCTCGGAGACCTCGAGGCGCGCGGCCTGATCCACGACTCGACCGACCGGGATGCGCTCGGCCGGCGGCTGGCGAAGGGGCCCGTGACCCTCTACCACGGCATGGACCCGTCAGCCGACAGCCTCCACACGGGCAACCTCATCGGCTTGGTGATGCTGCGCCGGTTCCAGGAGGCCGGACACCATCCGATCGCACTGGCAGGTGGGGCCACGGGCATGATCGGCGACCCGGGCGGTCGATCCGAGGAGCGCAACCTGCTCGACGAGGGCACGCTGCGCCGCAACGTCGAGGCCATCAAGGGCCAGATCGCCCGGGTCCTCGGGCCCGAGGGCGAGTGGACGCTGGTCGACAACTACGAATGGACCCGCGATGCGCCCTTGCTGGCCTTCTTGCGGGACGTCGGCAAGCACATGACGGTCAACCAGATGCTGGCCCGTGAGTCCGTCAAGGCCCGCATCGACAGCGAGCACGGGATCTCGTACACCGAGTTCTCCTACATGCTCCTCCAGGCGTACGACTTCTGGTGGTTGCACACCCATCAGGGGTGTGAGCTCCAGATCGGCGGGTCCGACCAGTGGGGCAACATCCTGTCCGGCGTCGACCTGATCCGCCGGCGTGACGGCCAGACGGTGCACGCGCTGTGCTGGCCGCTCCTGACCGCCGCGGACGGCTCGAAGCTGGGGAAGACGACCGGCGCACGGACATGGCTCGATCCGGCACGAACGAGCCCCTTCGAGCTGTACCAGCACTTCATCCAGACCGACGATCGCCAGGTGCGCCGGATGCTGGCGTGGTTCACGCTGCTCCCCGTCGACGAGGTCGCCCACATCGTCACGGAACACGAGGCGGCGCCCGAGCGTCGTGAGGCACAGCGCCGGCTGGCCTGGGAGGTCACGGCGATCGTCCACGGCGACGGCGCGGCCGACGACGCCGCCCGAGGCACCCGGGCGTGGAGCGACGGGCTCGACCCGGACGTGCTCAGAGGGCTCGAGACGACGATGCCGTCGACGGGCCTGTCCGGAGGCGAGCTGCCTGTCGCGGTCGTCGATCTGCTCGTCCGAACCGGCCTCACCGACTCCAAGAGCGCCGCGGCCCGGCTGGTCAAGCAGGGGGGTGCCTACTGCAACGACCTACCGGTAGAGTCTGCGGACGCCGTGGTCGACGTGAGCGCCTTCATCGAGGGTCGCTGGCTCGTGCTCGGCGCAGGTAAACGGAAGCGCCATCTGGTCCTGCTGGCGAGTTGACTCTCTCCGTCGAGGCCTATAGTTTAGTCCTCCGCCTCTGAAGCCGGTCGGGCACTGTCGCCCCCGGATCGAGGAGACCATCGTGGCACCACCGCCCCTCGGGCGTGTGCCCGTCGCACCTCTGCGCGAGGAGCGGCGCACCTTGAAAACGGAATAGCGGACGAAAAATGCCAGTGCGGGCGGTCCCGACTTCGGTCGTGGCCGTTCACCAAGTCAATGCACTGACGGACAACGAAGCATCTTCGGATGCCGAATGTTGGCTGTCCTTGCCGGGTCGGCGACGAATCCCTGATTTTCCAGGGTGAAGCCGCCGGCTCTTCACCGATCGAAGGCCGGTTCGCCGGCCGAGATCTCGATGGAGAGTTTGATCCTGGCTCAGGACGAACGCTGGCGGCGTGCCTAACACATGCAAGTCGAACGAGGTCCATCCGGTGGCAACACTGGGGAAGACCTAGTGGCGAACGGGTGAGTAACACGTGAGGAACCTGCCCCGAAGACCGGGATAACCCTCCGAAAGGAGAGCTAATACCGGATGTCCTCACCGGACCGCATGATCCGGTGAGGAAATGGATTCCGCTTCGGGAGGGCCTCGCGGCCTATCAGCTTGTTGGTGGGGTAATGGCCCACCAAGGCTTCGACGGGTAGCTGGTCTGAGAGGACGATCAGCCACACTGGGACTGAGACACGGCCCAGACTCCTACGGGAGGCAGCAGTGGGGAATCTTGCGCAATGGGCGAAAGCCTGACGCAGCAACGCCGCGTGGGGGATGAAGGCTCTCGGGTTGTAAACCCCTTTCAGCAGGGACGAATTTGACGGTACCTGCAGAAGAAGCCCCGGCCAACTACGTGCCAGCAGCCGCGGTAACACGTAGGGGGCAAGCGTTGTCCGGATTTATTGGGCGTAAAGAGCTCGTAGGCGGCTCAGTAAGTCGGGTGTGAAACCTCCAGGCTCAACCTGGAGACGCCACCTGATACTGCTGTGGCTAGAGTCCGGTAGGGGAGCGTGGAATTCCTGGTGTAGCGGTGAAATGCGCAGATATCAGGAGGAACACCAGCGGCGAAGGCGGCGCTCTGGGCCGGAACTGACGCTGAGGAGCGAAAGCGTGGGTAGCAAACAGGATTAGATACCCTGGTAGTCCACGCCGTAAACGTTGGGCACTAGGTGTGGGTCTCAACCAACGGGATCTGTGCCGTAGCTAACGCATTAAGTGCCCCGCCTGGGGAGTACGGCCGCAAGGCTAAAACTCAAAGGAATTGACGGGGGCCCGCACAAGCGGCGGAGCATGTTGCTTAATTCGAGGCAACGCGAAGAACCTTACCTGGGTTTGACATGTAGGGAAAAGCCGTAGAGATACGGTGTCCTTCGGGGCCCTACACAGGTGGTGCATGGCTGTCGTCAGCTCGTGTCGTGAGATGTTGGGTTAAGTCCCGCAACGAGCGCAACCCTTGTCCTGTGTTGCTACCGGGTAATGCCGGGCACTCTCAGGAGACTGCCGGGGTCAACTCGGAGGAAGGTGGGGATGACGTCAAGTCATCATGCCCCTTATATCCAGGGCTGCAAACATGCTACAATGGCCGGTACAACGGGCTGCTACCCCGCGAGGGGACGCGAATCCCTTAAAGCCGGTCTCAGTTCGGATTGGAGTCTGCAACTCGACTCCATGAAGTCGGAGTCGCTAGTAATCCCGGATCAGCTACGCCGGGGTGAATACGTTCCCGGGCCTTGTACACACCGCCCGTCACACCACGAAAGTCGGTAACACCCGAAGCCAGTGGCCCAACCCTTGTGGAGGGAGCTGTCGAAGGTGGGATCGGCGATTGGGGTGAAGTCGTAACAAGGTAGCCGTACCGGAAGGTGCGGCTGGATCACCTCCTTTCTAAGGAGTCAACCGTTCCTCATGTCGAGGAACGACTCCCAGTTGGTGCACTGGTTGTACGTCCGGAGGTTCGGCCGATCGAGTTCGCTCTCGGCCAGTCAATGTCCTCCGGCTCCGGACCGTCCGCTGTTCCGTTCTCCAGGTGTGTCGCTTCTGTCGCGTCCGGGCGCAGATCGACCCTTGAGAATTGCATAGCGAGCACGAGCATCTTTGTTCTTCCAAGCTACAAAGAGCCAACGGTGGATGCCTTGGCGTCTACTACCGATGAAGGACGTGGGTGGCTGCGAAAAGCCACGGGGAGCTGCCGACCAAGCTTTGATCCGTGGATATCCGAATGGGGAAACCCGGCACCCGTCATGGGGTGTCACTCCGGTCTGAACACATAGGGCCGGGTGAGGGAACGCGGGGAATTTGAAACATCTCAGTACCCGCAGGAAAAGAAAGCAACAGCGACTCCCTGAGTAGCGGCGAGCGAAACGGGAAAAGCCTAAACCGAGCTGGTGGTAAAGCCTGGTGGCGTTGCCAGTTCGGGGTCGTGGGACCTGATGGACGGGGCACCAGACCCGTCACGGAGTTACAAAGCTGATGCCTAGCGGAAGCGTTCTGGAACGTCGCGCCACAGTGGGTAATGGCCCCGTACGCGAAAGGTAATCAGTCTCCGATCGGAGTTCCCAAGTAGCACCGAATCCGGGAAATTTGGTGTGAATCTGCGAAGACCACTTCGTAAGGCTAAGTATACGTAGACGACCGATAGCGAACTAGTACCGTGAGGGAAAGGTGAAAAGCACCCCGGGAGGGGAGTGAAATAGTACCTGAAACCGTTGGTTTACAATCAGTCAAAGTGTCGTGGCCGGCTTCGGCCGGTCGCCACGATGGCGTGCCTTTTGAAGAATGAGCCAGGGAGTTGCGGTACGTGGCGAGGTTAACCAGTGATGGGGAGCCGGAGCGAAAGCGAGTCTGAACAGGGCGTTCAGTCGCGTGCTGCAGACCCGAAGCCGAGTGATCTATCCATGGGCAGGCTGAAGCGGGGGTAAGACCCCGTGGAGGGCCGAACCCACCTAGGTTGAAAACTGGGGGGATGACCTGTGGATAGGGGTGAAAGGCCAAGCAAACTCGGTGATAGCTGGTTCTCCCCGAAATGCATTTAGGTGCAGCGTTGCGTGTTCAATCGTGGAGGTAGAGCACTGGATGGGCTAGGGGGCCTACAAGCTTACTGATCCCAGCCAAACTCCGAATGCCACGATTCCAGAACGCAGCAGTGAGACCATGAGGGATGAGCTTCATGGTCGAAAGGGAAACAGCCCAGACCGCCGACTAAGGCCCCTAATTCTGAACTAAGTGGGAAACGATGTGGGATTGCACAGACAGCCAGGAGGTTGGCTTAGAAGCAGCCACCCTTGAAAGAGTGCGTAACAGCTCACTGGTCGAGTGATCCTGCGCGGACAATGTAACGGGGCTCAAGTTCAGAGCCGAAGTCGCGGATGCACACTTCTGTGTGCGTGGTAGGGGAGCGTCGATACTGGCGTGAAGCGGCGGTGTGAACCGTCGTGGACTGGTATCGAGTGAGAATCCTGGCATGAGTAGCGAGAGAGGGGTGAGAAACCCCTCCGCCGATAGCCCAAGGGTTCCTGGGGAAGGCTAATCCTCCCAGGGTAAGTCGGGAGCTAAGGCGAGGCCGAAAGGCGTAGTCGATGCACAACCGGTTGATATTCCGGTACCACCGTGTCCGCGCCCATACCAAGATCGTGTTGCTAAGGGGCTGTCCTTCGGGACGAACCGACCCACACGGTGGCGGTAAGCAATGAGGGGACGCAGGAGGGTAAGTGAACCCAGGCGATGGTTGTCCTGGGGTAAGCGTGTAGGTAGGGGACTAGGCAAATCCGGGCCCCATCAATACCGAGACGCGATGCCGAGCCGATTCAGGCGAAGTCACGTATCCCATGCTGCCGAGAAAAGCCTCTAGCAAGCTGACACGGTGCCCGTACCCCAAACCAACTCAGGTGGGCAAGTAGAGAATACTGAGGCGATCGGGAGAACTGTGGTTAAGGAACTCGGCAAAATACCTCCGTAACTTCGGGAGAAGGAGGGCCCCGGTAGGGTGATGGACTTCGCGTCCTGAGCTCGAGGGGGCCGCAGAAACCAGGGGAAAGCGACTGTTTACTAAAAACACAGCAGCGTGCGAAGCCGCAAGGCGATGTATACGCTGTGACGCCTGCCCGGTGCCGGAAGGTTAATGGGAAGGGTTAGCCCGCAAGGGCGAAGCTCAGAACTGAAGCCCCGGTAAACGGCGGCCGTAACTATAACGGTCCTAAGGTAGCGAAATTCCTTGTCGGGTAAGTTCCGACCTGCACGAATGGCGTAACGACTTTCCTACTGTCTCAACCACAGACCCGGCGAAATTGAAGTACGAGTAAAGATGCTCGTTAGCTGCAGCAGGACGGAAAGACCCCGTGGACCTTTACTACAGCTTGGTGTTGGGCTTTGGTATGCGCTGTGTAGGATAGGTGGGAGACTAGGAAGCATTGGCGCTAGCCAGTGTGGAGTCAACCTTGAAATACCACCCTGCGTATACCGGGGCTCTAACCTCGATCCGTTATCCGGATTGGGAACAGCGCCAGGTGGGTAGTTTGACTGGGGCGGTCGCCTCCTAAAGAGTAACGGAGGCGCTCAAAGGTTCCCTCAGCCTGGTTGGCAATCAGGCGTCGAGTGCAATGGCACAAGGGAGCTTGACTGCGAGACTCACAAGTCGAGCAGGTGCGAAAGCAGGACATAGTGATCCGGCGGTTGCGTGTGGAAGCGCCGTCGCTCAACGGATAAAAGGTACCCCGGGGATAACAGGCTCATCTTCCCCAAGAGTCCATATCGACGGGAAGGTTTGGCACCTCGATGTCGGCTCATCGCATCCTGGGGCTGAAGCAGGTCCCAAGGGTTGGGCTGTTCGCCCATTAAAGCGGTACGCGAGCTGGGTTTAGAACGTCGTGAGACAGTTCGGTCCCTATCCGCTGCAGCCGTAGGAAACCTGAGGAAGGCTGTCCCTAGTACGAGAGGACCGGGACGGACGCAGCTCTCGTGTGCCAGTTGTCCTGCCAAGGGCACGGCTGGTTAGCGACCTGCGGAAGGGATAAGCGCTGAAAGCATCTAAGTGCGAAGCTCGTTCCAAGATGAGGTTTCCCACTGGGTCAACCAGGTAAGGCCCGTGGTAGACGACCACGTTGATAGGCCGGAGGTGTAAGCACGGCAACGTGTTCAGCCGACCGGTACTAATCGGCCGAGGGCTTGGATCGACAATGAAACTCGTGCTCGCTATGGAGTTCTCAGGGGGCGACCCGGCTTCAGCCGGTGGCGCGCCTGAACACAAGTCTCGGTGGCCATGGCGGTGGGGCAACACCCGTTCCCATTCCGAACACGGCAGTTAAGCCCACCAGCGCCGATGGTACTTGGGGAGAGATCCCCTGGGAGAGTAGGACGCCGCCGGTTTCGCTCGAAAGGGCCCCTCTTCGGAGGGGCCCTTTTCACTTCGGAGGCGCCGATGCCGGTGTCGCGCAAGGTCGCAAGATTCAACAAGCGGTTCACGAACCGCGTTGCCCGCCACATTGCCGGATGGATGCCCGGATTCGCGATCGTCACGCACACGGGACGGCGCAGTGGACGTGCGTACCGAACGCCGGTCAACGCGTTCCACAGGGACGACCACTACGTCTTCGCGCTCGTGTACGGGTCGGGCAGCGACTGGGTCCGCAACGTGCAAGCTGCCGGTCGCTGCACCATCCGAACGAACAACCACGACATCGGGCTCGTCGAGCCGGAGTTGTTCGATGATCCGCGCCGACGCACGGTGCCGGCGCCGCCGCGCTGGATCCTCGGCCTGGTGCACGTCGACGAGTTCCTGTCGCTACGTGTGGAAGGCCGGTCTTCGTAGCGCGTCTTCGTGGCAAACCACCGATCGGTACGCTGCCGCCATGGCGCCGCCCCGTGATCCCCGCGGGCGCCCCAAGGGCCCGGCGCGGCAAGAAGCGGGCCAGCACCTCGAGATCGTCGCAACCGCCTCGCTCCTCGAAGCCGGCGAGAACGTCCAAGCCGGCCAGAACGTCCAAGCCGGCCAGAACCTCGAAGTCCGCGGGCGCATCCAAGTCGGGCTCCCGGCCGGCGAGGGCGGCCAAGGCCTCCAAGCGGCCGAGCTCGTCAGCGCGATCGCGGCACGAGGACGAACGCGACACCCGGGCAGGTCCGAAGTCGTGGGGCAGCGTCGCTCGCCGCGGCGCCGGCCGATTGCAGGACGATCGACCATCCGCGGCATCGGAGGCGTTTCGTGAGGCCGCCGGTCTCGAGGACCGCAGCCACGAGCCCGAGACGTGGGTGCGGGTCGACGAAGACATCCGCACCGATGCGCGGAAGGCGATCGCGCGGGGCAAGCAGGCACCCAGGCGCACCGAGCCGAATCGACCAGTTCCGACGGCCGCAGAGCTCGAGGAGCTCGCCGGTCCGTCACACGTCCCGAAGCTCGGCGAGCGGTTGCGGGCGGCGTCGAGGGCGTTCGAACGCGATCGATTCACCGAGGCTCGCAAGATCCTGAAGCCGCTGGCCGAACGGGCCCCCGGTTCGGCGCCCGTCCGCGAGCTCTACGGGCTGACGCTGTACCGCCTGGGACACTGGCGGATAGCGGCCCGCGAGCTCGAGGCGTTCCGCACGCTCACCGGATCCGCGGAGCAGCTCCCGGTACTGGCGGACTGCTATCGCGCACTGCGCCGGTACACCGAGGTCGACGAGCTGTGGAAGGAGCTCGCTGCAGCGTCGCCGAGCGCGGACGCCGTGACCGAGGGACGCATCGTCGCCGCCGGCGCGCTGGCCGACCAGGGCGAGGTCGACCGGGCGATCCGGCTGCTTGAGGCCGGGCAGAAGCCGGCGAAACGGATGCAGATGCACCACCTGCGGCTCACGTACGCGCTCGCCGACCTCGTCGAGCGCGCCGGCGACATCCCGCGAGCGCGACGGCTGTTCCGCAAGGTCGCGGACAGCGACCCCGACTTCGCTGACGTCGGCAGCCGGCTGCGATCGCTCGCCTGACACGCCGTCCGCCGATCGTCGCCCGGCTTCACTGTCACACCCCCTGCGTACGATGACACCCGAGCTTCCCCCTCACGCACCTCCGATCAACGGAGAACGAGATGAACATCGTCGTGTTGCAGGGAACGCTGTCGCGTGCGCCTGAGATCCGGTCGACCGCGAACGGCGACGTGATCTCCTACGAGGTCACCACCCGACCGAACGAAGGGCCGGCGATCACCGCGCCGGTCGCCTGGTTCGAACCGCCGAAAGCGGGTTACGACCTCACCGAGGGCGACGCGGTGACCGTGGTCGGCCAGGTCAAGCGCCGCTTCTTCCGCAGCGGCGGATCAACGCAGAGTCGCACCGAAGTCATCGCCGACGTCGTGCTGTCCACTCGCCGCAGATCACAGGTCAGCCGCGCCCTCGAGGCGGTGCTCGCTGGCCTGGCGGAGACCTCGTCCGGCTGAGCCGGCTCGGTGGCGCCCAGTAGGCTGGACGCATGGATATCCAGAGCCTGCTGGGCGACGCTGCCGAAGATCTCCTGACGCACGAGTCGAAGGGCATCCCGAAGGACGACCTCTACCTGCCAGGTCCCGACTTCATCGAGCGGGTCGTCGCGCACAGCGATCGGTCGCCGCAGGTCCTCCGCAACCTCCAGTCGCTGTTCGATCACGGCCGCCTCGGCGGGACCGGTTACGTGTCGATCCTCCCGGTCGACCAGGGCATCGAGCACTCGGCCGCGGCATCCTTCGCGCCCAACCCGAAGTACTTCGATCCGAAGAACATCGTCGAGCTCGCTGTCGAAGGCGGGTGCAACGCGGTCGCGTCGACGTTCGGTGTGCTCGCCGCGGTGTCACGCAGCTACGCGCACCGCATCCCATTCATCGTCAAGCTGAACCACAACGAGTTGCTGACCTTGCCGAACAAGTTCGACCAGGTCATGTTCGGCAACGTCGAGCAGGCGTACGACCTCGGTGCGGCCGGTGTGGGCGCGACGATCTACTTCGGCTCGGAGGAGTCCACCCGCCAGCTGCAAGAGGTGAGCGAGGCGTTCTCGCGTGCGCACGAGCTCGGGATGTTCACGGTGCTGTGGTGCTACCTGCGCAACTCGGAGTTCAAGCAGGGCGACGTCGACTACCACGTCGCCGCCGATCTCACCGGCCAGGCGAACCACATCGGCGTGACGATCGAGGCCGACATCATCAAGCAGAAGTTGCCGACGACGAATGGCGGCTACCTCGCGTTCAAGGGCTACGGCAAGACCAGCAACCTGGTCTACGAGGAGCTGACCACCGACCATCCGATCGATCTGTGCCGGTGGCAGGTGGCCAACTGCTACCTCGGCCGGGCCGGGCTCATCAACAGTGGTGGCGAGTCCAAGGGTTCGAGCGATCTGGCCGACGCGGTGTACACGGCCGTGATCAACAAGCGCGCCGGCGGTACCGGGCTGATCTCGGGCCGCAAGGCCTTCCAGCGTCCGATGTCGGAAGGCATCGAGCTGCTCAACGCCATCCAGGACGTCTACCGGGACGGCGCGATCACCGTCGCCTGATCGACGACACGACCGACGCAGCGCGTAGCTCACCCTGTCTGAGCAGTCCTTCGAGCTGGCGGCGCCAGGCCTCGCCGTCGTCCATGACCACGGTGGTGAAGTCGCCGAGCTCGGGCCCGGGCTCGAGACCGGGCGCGCACACCGCGATCACGCGTTGCGCGCCGAGGGCCCCGGCGGCGTAACCGAGCGCGAGAAGCGACGAGGTGCTCGGCCGAGCACGGTCGTCGGTCTGGTCGTCGCTCAACGGTTCGAGCACCACGACGGCGACCCCTCGTGCCGGCAGCGTCTCTTCGGCGGTGCGCACGAGCGAGCGCCGGTCGCGGGGCTGGTCCTCGACGACCACCGGCAGGATCCCGGTCGCGCGAGCGACCATCTCGACCACCGCCGCGGCGAACGAGGAGGCCGTGGCCGCCAGCACGGCGACGGATCGTTGCGCGCCGCGCCGGCGTCCGCCGCGGGGCTCGTCGAGCACGGAATCCGGTTGCTCACGGTCCGGGATGGTCAGGCGCAGGCGCTCGTGCCACTCGACCTGGTTGCGGAGCTGGCGGTGCAGCAGGTCGATCTGGGCGTCGAGGTCGGTTCCTTCACTGGGCACGACGAACGGCTCGGCGACGCTCGCATACGCGCCGGCGACCCGGCGGTCGACGAAGCGGCGGGAGAGCATCTCGCGGCTGGCGGCGCTCCATTCGGAGAGCTCGACCACAAGCCTCGACACGCCGGACTGGTCACGCACCTCGCGGCGCATGAGGTTGTGGCCGCGAGCGATCTGGGCGGCCACGTCGTGGTCGGTGGCCAGGATCGATGCGGTGAGCGCGGAGGCCGGGATGTCGGCGAAGCTGGCAGGGGAACCGGACGAATCGGTCATACTGCGTTACCTCGGCAGTGAGGGCTGGTCGGGTGCGACCGGTGTGTCGACCCCATGGTCCCACGAAACCCCACCCGAGGAACGCTATGGGGCGCACATGCGAATCGCGCCCGCGGTCGCCGACCGGTGTCCCGGTTCGGCGGCAAGCCGGCGATAAGGTGGCAAGGACGCGACAACGGAGTCGCGCAAGGGAGACAACGGTGTCCGACACAGCCGAGCGCACGCGCCAGGTCGTCGACCTGGATCGCGTGATCATCCGCTTCGCGGGCGACTCGGGCGACGGCATGCAGTTGACCGGCGATCGCTTCACGTCCGTGAGCGCGATGTTCGGCAACGACCTCGCCACGCTGCCCGAGTACCCAGCCGAGATCCGAGCGCCGGCCGGCACGCTCGCCGGGGTCTCGGCCTTCCAGATCCACATCTCGGACCACGAGATCACCACGCCCGGTGATGCGCCGAACGTCTTGGTGGCCATGAACCCGGCGGCGTTGCACAGCGAACTGCGCCGGCTCGAGACCGGCGGCACGGTGATCGTCAACTCCGACACCTTCGAAGAGCGCAACCTCACCAAGGCGGGCTACGCGCAGAACCCGCTCGAAGACGGGACCCTGAAGGCGTACCGCGTCTACGAGATCCCGATGACGTCGATGACGAAAGAGGCGGTGACACCGCTCGGCGTGAAGCCGCGCGACGCCGATCGCTCGAAGAACTTCTTCGCCCTCGGCCTCGTGTCGTGGATGTACACGCGGCCGGTCGAGCCGACCTTGCGTTGGATCACCGAGCGATTCGCCAAGAGCCCGCAGGTGGCGGACGCCAACACCGCGGCGTTCAAGGCGGGTTACGCGTTCGGCGAGACGGCCGAGCTCTTCGACCATCCGTACAACGTCAAGCCCGCCGTGCTCGACCACGGCACGTACACCAACATCACCGGCAACACCGCGCTGGCGTGGGGCATCGTCGCCGCCGGCCAGCTGGCCAAGCTGCCCGTGTTCCTCGGGAGCTATCCGATCACGCCGGCCTCCGACATCCTGCACGAGCTGTCGAAGCACAAGAACTTCGGTGTCCGCACGCTGCAGGCCGAGGACGAGATCGCAGGCATCGGCGCCGCACTCGGCGCGTCGTTCGGGGGCCACCTCGGCTATACGACGACCAGCGGTCCGGGGATGGCGCTCAAGTCCGAGACGATGGGCCTGGCGGTCAGCCTCGAGCTGCCGCTCGTGATCATCGACATCCAGCGCGGCGGCCCTTCGACCGGCCTGCCGACGAAGACCGAAGCGGCCGACCTGCTGATGGCGATGTACGGTCGGCACGCCGAGTCGCCGTTGCCGATCGTCGCCGCCAAGAGCCCGTCAGACTGCTTCTTCGCCGCCATCGAGGCCACCCGCATCGCGCTGAAGTACCGCACGCCGGTGATCCTGCTGTCCGACGGCTACCTCGCCAACGGCTCCGAGCCGTGGCGGTTGCCCGAGATCGACGCCCTGCCCGACATCTCCGTCGAGTTCGCGACCGAGCCCAATCACGTCGACGACGACGGCAACGCGGACTTCTGGCCTTACCTCCGCGATCCCGAGACGCTCGCCCGTCCGTGGGCCACGCCCGGCACGCCGGGGCTCACCCACCGCATCGGCGGCATCGAGAAGGAAGACGGGTCCGGCAACATCAGCTACGACCCCGAGAACCACGAGTTCATGGTCCGGTTGCGGGCGGCGAAGATCGCCGGCATCGCGGACGACATCCCCGGGATCGAGCTCGAAGGCGACGTCGAAGACGCCGAGCTCCTCGTCGTCGGCTGGGGTTCGACGTGGGGCGCGATCGACGGCGGCATGAATCGGGTCCGGGCGCGAGGCCACAAGATCGCCCACGCCCACCTGCGCCATCTCAGCCCGTTCCCGCACAACCTCGAAGAGATCCTGCGCCGCCATCCGAAGGTGCTCGTACCCGAGATGAACCTCGGTCAGCTTTCGCGGCTGCTCCGGGCGGAGTTCCTCGTCGACGCCCGTTCCGTCACGAAGGTGCAGGGCGCGCCGTTCACCGCCGGCGAGCTCGAGCACGCGATCCTCGACGAGCTCGGAGTTGCAGCACAGTGAGCACCACCGACGTCCCGACGACGACCCGCAAGGACTGGATGAGCGACCAGGAGGTGCGTTGGTGCCCCGGTTGCGGTGACTACTCGATCCTCGCGGCGCTCCAGCTGCTCATGCCCGAGCTCGGGGTGCGTCGTGAAGACACGGTCTTCATCTCCGGTATCGGCTGCGCCGCCCGCTTCCCGTACTACATGAACACGTACGGCATGCACGGCATCCACGGCCGCGCGCCCGCGATCGCGACCGGTCTCGCGATGGCGCGGCCCGATCTCGACGTGTGGGTGATCTGTGGCGACGGCGACGGGTTGTCCATCGGCGGCAACCATCTGATCCACGCGCTGCGCCGCAACATCAACCTGAAGATCCTGTTGTTCAACAACCAGATCTACGGATTGACCAAGGGCCAGTACTCACCGACGTCCGAGGTGGGCAAGGTCACGAAGTCCACGCCGTTCGGCTCGCTCGACCATCCGTTCAACCCGCTGTCGGTCGCGCTCGGCGCGGAGGCGTCCTTCGTCGCCCGTACCCACGACATGGACCGGCAGCACATGCTCGACACGTTCCGCCGCGCCCACGCTCACAAGGGCACTGCCTTCGTCGAGATCTACCAGAACTGCAACGTCTTCAACGACGGTGCATTCGAGGCGATCACCAGCAAAGAGCACCGCGCCAACATGCTCATCCCGTTGCAGCACGGCCAGCCGGTGCGCTTCGGCGCCGACCTCGAGCAGTGCGTTGCCGTCGACAACCAGGGCAACCCGCGCATCGCGCTGGTGGCCGACGTCGGCGAGGAAGCGGTGCTCGTGCACGACGAATCCCGCGAGGATCCGAGTCTGGCGTTCATGTTGTCGCGGTTGGCCCGTGGTCCCCACGAGCCGACGCCCGTCGGCGTGTTCCGGGCCGTCACTCGTCCCGAGTACGCCCAGGCGACGTCACAGCAACTCGCCGCCGCGGTCGAGGAGAAGGGCGCCGGTGATCTCGGCGCGCTGCTGCACTCTGGCGCGACCTGGACTATCTGAGCGAGCGGAACACCGTCCCCGTCCGGGGCTTCGGCCAGAAGAACGTCGATTTCGGGGGCATCTTCTCGCGCGCGTGCGCGGTCAGCGCGATCTGCTCAACGGTCGGCGGTCGCAACAGGAACCCGGCCTGCGCGGCACCGGTGTCGACCGCTCGGGCGATGTTCTGCACGCCGTGCTGGAACTTGAGCGTGTGAGTGGGAAGCGACGCGAGCGCGACGTCGAGGCGGTCCGAGTCGAGATCGCGCGCACCGGCCAGGGCGTCCGCCTTCGGCCGCAGCAACCGGCTGCCGTGCGGCTGGACGACCACGAGACCGCCGCGTGCAGCCATGCGTTCGAGGATCGTCTCGTCAACGGGCCCGACGTCGACGAGGTCGAAGTAGGGCTCGAGCGCGGCGAGGAGGTCGAAGTCCTCGGGTAGGCCGCGCAACAGCCGGTGGATCGGTTGCACGGTGAGCTGGTCCTGGACGAGCTCGACCACGAAGCACATCGTGGCATCGACGTTGTCGAGGTCGGCCTGCTCGGACGCGAACGCCAGGCACGTCTCGTAGCGATGGTGCCCGTCGGCGATGACCACGGGCGCGCCCGACACCGTTTCCACGATCGCGTCGATCGCGTCGCCATCGGTCAGTTGCCACAGCCCGTGGCCGACCCCGTCGTCGTCGTGCCACGCGCCGAGCGGACTCGCGCCCGAGGGATCGAGCAGCTTCGACAGACCGCCGGCCAGTGACAGCCCCCACACGGGGGACAGGTTGGCCTTCGTCGCCCGCAACAAGTCGAGCCGGTCGCTCTTCGCCTTCGGAGTGGTGTGCTCGTGGGGCAACACGTCGCCGGTTCCCGGCGGTTCGAGGCCGAGTGCGCCGATGACCCCGAGCGTCTGGTGCGAGTGGCCGGCCTCGTCCGCGAACGTCATGCGATACAGGTAGAGCGACGGCGCATCCGTCGCGAGCACGCCGTCGTCGAGCCACGCGCGCAACGTGGACGCGGCGTCGGCATACGGATCATCGCCGCCGACCGGAAGATCGATCCGCACGACGTTGTGCGGATGACGATCGACGAGCCGGCGGCGTTCGTCGTCGTCGATGACGTCGTACGGCGGGGCAGTGACCGCGCCGAGATCATCGTGCGAGTAGCGAATGCCGGGAAAGGCAGCGAAACGGGGCACGTGCCGATACTGGCATGACAGGCTCTCCCTCTTGAACTGGGTGATCGATCTCGATGGTGTGGTGTGGCTTGGCGACGAGTCCATCCCGGGTGCCGCGGACGCGGTGGCGCGGTTGCAGGATCACGAAGACGACGCCGTCGTGTTCGTGACCAACAACTCGTACCTGCCGGTCAGTGACGTGGAGACGAAGCTGGCGCGTCACGGCATCGAGGCCAATGCCGCGGTCGTGAACTCCGCGATGGCGGGCGCGACGCTCGTCGAGCCCGGCCAACGGGTGCTGGTGTGCGCCGGTCCCGGGGTTGTCGAGGCGCTGGGGGAGCGTGGCGCGGTGCCGGTTCCCAACGACCACGAGCTGGACAAGCCGGTCGACCTGGTGATGGTCGGGTTCCACAACGACTTCGATTACGACCGGATGCGGCCGCGCCGCGACCGCGGTCCGTGCCGGGGCCAAGCTCGTCGCGACCAACGACGACGCGACCTATCCCACGCCGGCGGGACCGATTCCCGGCGCCGGATCCATCCTCGCGGGCATCGAGCGCGCCACCGGTGTCGACGCCGTGGTCGCGGGGAAGCCGTACGTCCCCATGGCCAACCTGTTGCGTACCCGGCTCGGCGAGGTCGGCACGGTCGTGGGCGATCGGCCGGACACTGACGGCCGACTCGCACGCGTGCTCGGCTACCGGTTCGCGTTGGTGCTCACCGGTGTGACCTCGGCGGACGACGTCCCGTCGGTCGAGCCCAAGCCCGACATCGTGGCGCCCGACCTCGCCGCGCTGGTCGACGCCTACATACGGCGCTAAAAGGGCGTTCTCCAGGCGAACATCGTCGCCATTTGCTCGGCGGCTACGTTGTCCGGATGGCGCAGGATCAGCTGTTCAAGCGGTATCTCGACGCCGGCCTGCAGTTCTCGCAGATGACCCAGCAGCGAGCGGAGGCACTCGTGCGCGACCTCGTGCGCGCTGGTGAGGTGCAGGCCGAGCAGGCCCAAGCGGTGGTGAACGAACTGGTCGACCGAAGCCGGCGCAACACCGAACGCTTCGTCGAGCAGATCCGCGCCGAGGTCCGCAACCAGCTCGACGTCGCCGAGGTCGTCACGAAGGACGTGGTGACCCGGCTCCAGGCTCAGGTCGACGATCTGCGCAGCCAGCTTTCGGGCACACGAGCGGCCAAGAAGGCCGCGCCGGCCAAGGCGGCGACGAAGAAGAAGGCCGTCGCCAAGAAGGCGCCCGCCAAGAAAGCAGCCGCGAAGAAGAAGGCGGCGGGCAAGAAGGCCGCAGCGAACAAGTCGGCGCCCGTCGAGTCCGGCGGCAACGACGCGACGAGCTGAACCCGACGTCCACGCGACGACGCCTCGACACCGAACTGGTCCGGCGCGGCCTCGTTGCGACGCGAGCGCAAGCGGCTGACGCAGTCACCACAGGGCGAGTGACCGTAGGCGGTGCGCCGGCGACAAAGGTGTCGCGGATGGTCGCCGCCGCCGAGCCGATCGAGCTGAGCGGCCCGGCGCCGAGATTCGTCAGCCGCGGTGGCGACAAGCTCGACGGCGCGCTCGACGAGTTCGGCATCGACGTCACAGGCGTGCGTGCCCTCGACGCGGGCGCGTCCACCGGCGGGTTCACCGACTGCCTGCTGCAACGGGGCGCGGCACACGTGGTCGCTGTCGACGTCGGCCACGGTCAGCTGCACGAGCGGCTGGTGCGCGACCCTCGGGTCACCGAGCGAGACCGCACGAACGTTCGAAACCTCGACCCCGACAGCATCGGCGGCACGGTGGACATCGTGGTCGCGGACGTGTCGTTCATCTCGTTGCGGCTCGTCGCACCGGCGCTGCTCGCTTGTGCTCGGCGGGGCGCTCCACTGGTGCTGCTCGTGAAGCCGCAGTTCGAGGCGACCCGCCAAGAGGCAGCCAAGGGCAAGGGCGTCATACGCGACGAGACCGTGCGCGAACGCGTCCTGTCCGAAGTGCTCGGCGCCCTCGACGGTCTCGACGCGGCCATCATGGGGACGATGGTGTCGCCTCTCACCGGTGCCGACGGCAACGTGGAGTACTTCGTGCACGCCCGGAAGCGCTGATGGCCGTCGTCGCGTTGATGGTGCACGGCGAGCGGTTGCAGGCGATGGAGCTGGCGCGTGCTGCCGCCCGGTGGCTGATCGAGCGGGGCCACGAAGTCCGGCTGCCGGTCACCGACGCCGAGGTCGCGGAGCTCCGCGAGCACGGCGTCCCCGAGGACGGCCTGGCCAAAGGGCTCGATCTCGCCGTCAGTCTCGGCGGTGACGGCACGATGCTGCGCACGGTCGGCCTCGTCGCAGGGGAAGGCGTGCCCGTCCTCGGTGTCAACGTCGGCCAGCTCGGCTATCTCGCTCATGTCGAGCCCGCGGACATGGAGCTCGCCTTCGGACGGTTCTTCGCCGCCGACTACGACATCGAGGAGCGGATGCTGCTCGACATCCTCGTCGAGGCCACCGGTGTACGAGCCATCGCGCTGAACGAGGCCGTGCTCGAGAAGACGCCGATGGGACACACCGTGCGTCTCAACGTGTCGATCAACGAAGCCTTCTGGACGACGTACGCGGCCGACGGCCTGATCGTCGCCACCCCGACAGGATCCACGGCGTACTCATTGTCCGCACGCGGACCGATCGTCGCGCCCGACCTGCACGCGCTCGTGCTCACCCCGGTGTCTCCGCACCAGCTCTTCGACCGGGCGATGATCTTCAGCGAAGGAACGAAGCTACGGCTCGAGGTGCGTGGTCCCCGTCCCGCCACCCTGTCGGTTGACGGCCGTAACCTCGGCGAGCTCGCACGGGGTGAAGCGGTTGTGTGCACGGGCGCGGATCAGACGGCGCGGCTCGTCACCTTCGGCTCGCGCGACTTCCATCACACCCTGAAGTCGAAGTTCCGTCTCAACGATCGCTGATGCTCGTCGAGCTGGCGGTCAGCGATCTCGGGGTCATCGACGAGCTACGGATCGTGCTCGCGCCCGGCATGACCGCACTGACCGGCGAGACCGGTGCGGGAAAGACGATGCTGGTCGAGGCGATCGAGTTGCTGGTCGGGGCGCGCGCTGACGCGATGCTCGTGCGTCCGGGCGCGGCCGAAGCAACGATCGAAGGGCGCTTCGTCGTCGGTGACGACGAGGTCGTCCTCACGCGGGTGGTACCGGCCACAGGGCGATCGCGCGCGTACGTGAACGGCCGCCTCGCGCCGGTGGGCGCGCTGGCCGAATGGGGCGAGCGCCTGGTCGATCTTCACGGGCAGCACGCGCACCAGTCGTTGCTCGCAGCGCCGACACAGCGGGCCGCTCTCGACGGCTTCGGCTCGGTCGACCTGACAGCCCTGCGCGACGCACGTGCTGACGTCGCCCGCGTTGATGCCGCCCTTGCCGAGCTCGGCGGCGACGAACGATCTCGCGCCCGTGAGATCGACCTCCTTCGGTTCCAGGTCGACGAGCTCGACCGGGCGCAGCTCCAGGATCCCGACGAGGACGAGGGCCTGGCCGTCGAAGAGGACGAGCTCGGTGACGCGATCGCGCACCGCGAGGCGGCGGCCATTGCCGGCGCGGCGCTGCAGGGCGACGGCGGCGCGGTCGACGCGCTCGGCACCGCGCTCGCGGCGGTCTCCGGCCGGCGTCCGTTCGAGCCACTCGCGACCCGGCTGCGGTCGATCGCGGCGGATCTCGCCGACGCCGCCGCCGAGCTGCGAGGTGCGGGCGAGCGCATCGAGGACGATCCGGAGCGACTCGCCGCCGTGCGCGCCCGCCGTCAGCTCCTGCACGATCTCCGGCGCAAGTACGGCGAGACGCTGGCAGAGGTGCTCGACTACCTCGTCGAAGCCCGAACGCGCCTCGACGAGCTCGAGAGCTACGAAGTGCGCGCCGCCGCGCTCGACGCCGAACGGACCGCCGCCCTCGCCCGAGTCGAGGCCGCGGCCCACGTCGTTGCGGCATCACGCCGAGCGGCGGCACCGAAGCTGGCTTCCTCTGTCGAGGCCGAGCTCGCGCAGCTCGCCATGGCGAAGGCCAAGGTCGCGGTCGAGGTCGGCGAACGCGATCCCGGAGACGACGTCGCGTTCTTGCTCGCGGCGAACCCCGGTGCGCCGCTGCTGCCTCTGACAAAGGTCGCCTCGGGCGGCGAACTGGCGCGCGCCATGCTCGCCCTGCGCCTCGTGCTCCTCGACGGGCGAGACGACTCGGGCCCACCCACGCTCGTGTTCGACGAGGTCGATGCCGGCGTCGGCGGACAGGCCGCGGTTGCCGTCGGGGCAGCGCTCGCCATGCTCGGCGCAGCGAGGCAGGTGTTCGTCGTCACCCACTTGCCGCAAGTGGCTGCCTATGCCGACACCCAGATCGCAGTCAGGAAGTCGACGGCCCGGGGCTCGACCGAGGCGACCGCCGCGGTTCTCGATGACGACGGCCGGGTGGTCGAGCTGTCGCGGATGCTGTCAGGCTCTCCTGACAGCACAACGGCTCGCGATCATGCCACCGAACTCCTCGCATCGGCCCGGCGCCGCTGACTGACCTCCTCGATCGCGGGCCGCGCGCGCCATCCCGGGGAGCACGGGAGGCTCGCGATATGATGTTCTCCCGTGACGAAACATGTCTTCGTGACGGGTGGGGTTGCCTCTTCGCTGGGCAAGGGCATCACAGCGTCTTCATTGGGTCGTCTGCTCAAGACGCGTGGTCTGCGCGTCACGATGCAGAAGCTCGACCCGTACATCAACGTCGATCCCGGGACCATGAACCCGTTCGAGCACGGTGAGGTGTTCGTGACCGACGACGGCGGTGAGACCGACCTCGACCTCGGCCATTACGAGCGTTACATCGACGAACGGCTGTCGCGCGACTCCAACGCCACCACGGGCTCGATCTACTCGGCTGTCCTCGCGGCCGAGCGGCGCGGCGACTACCTCGGCAAGACCGTGCAAGTGATCCCGCACATAACCGACGAGATCAAACGCCGGATCAACCGGCTCGACGCGGACGAAGTCGACGTCGTCATAACCGAGATCGGCGGCACGGTCGGCGACATCGAGATCCTTCCCTTCCTCGAAGCGATCCGTCAGTTCCGGCTCGACGTCGGTCGCGAGAACGTCTGCTACGTGCACGTCACCCTGGTGCCGTTCATCGGTCCGTCCGGCGAGCAGAAGACGAAGCCGACCCAACACTCCGTCACCGAGCTGCGGGCCCGGGGCATCCAGCCCGACGCGATCGTCTGCCGTAGCGAGCGCGCGCTGTCCGAGGGACTGAAGCGCAAGATCTCGAACCTGTGCGACGTCCCCGTCAACGCGGTCGTGAACTGCGCCGATGCCCGCAACATCTACGAGATCCCGCTCATCCTCCACGACGAGGGACTCGACACCGTTGCGTGCCGGCACCTCGGCCTGCCCGAGACGCCGCCCGACCTGACCGCCTGGGAGGCACTGGTCGAGCGGGTCGAGTTGGCGGTCAAGCCGGTACGCATCGGTCTGATCGGCAAGTACGTGAGCTTGCAGGACGCCTACCTCTCCGTGGTCGAGGCACTGAAGCACGGCGGCTTCCACCACGGTGTCGACGTCGAGATCGACTGGATCTCGGCCGAGGACGTCGAAGGCCTCCTCGCCGCCGGACGGCTCCGCGAGCTCGACGGCATCGTCATCCCCGGTGGCTTCGGCGAGCGGGGAGGCGAGGGCAAGATCGCCGCCGCCGGCTACGCGCGTGAGCACAACATCCCGTGCCTCGGCCTGTGTCTCGGCATGCACGTCATGACCGTCGACTTCGCCCGCAACGTCGCCGGGCTCGCCGGTGCGAACACGAGCGAGTTCGACGCGCAGACACCCCACCCGGTGATCGACCTGCTCGAGAGCCAGCGTGACGTGACGACCAAGGGCGGCACGATGCGACTCGGCGCGTACTTCGCGGAGCTCGCGGTCGGTTCGCTCGTCGCGCACGCCTATGGCGAGCGTGTCGTATCCGAGCGACATCGCCATCGGTACGAGTTCAACAACAAGTACCGCGCCAAGTTCGAGGCGGCCGGCCTGTGCTGCTCGGGGCTGTCACCCGACGGCCGTCTGGTCGAGTTCATCGAGCTGATCGGGCATCCCTTCTGGGTCGGGACGCAAGCACATCCCGAGTTCAAGAGCCGTCCGGACCGCCCGGCGCCGCTGTTCCGTGAGTTCGTCGGCGCCGCGCTCACGCGCGCCGAGGGTCGTAACCCGCATCTGTTCCTGAGCGAAGAGCGGCGCGAACCTGCGGTCACGCTGAACTGATCCGTGACGGGATTCGACAAGGTCGGCGAGCGCCAGATCCACAAAGGGCATGTCATCTCCATGGCGATCGGCACGTTCGTCGCGCCCGACGGCACGGAGTTCGAACGCGACCTCGTCCATCACCCTGGCGCCGTCTCTGTCGTTCCGTTGACGGAGACGGGCTCCGTGATCCTCGTGCGTCAGTACCGCGCACCACTGAACCATGACTTGCTCGAGATCCCGGCCGGAAAGCGTGATGTCGTCGACGAAGAGCCCGTCGTCACCGCGCAACGCGAGCTCGCCGAGGAAGTCGGTCTCACCGCGGATCATGTCGAGCTGCTCGTCGAGTTCCACAACTCGCCGGGCTTCTCCGACGAGCACTCGTACATCTTCCTCGCCCGCGGCTTGCACGAGACGACGATGGCGCGCGACGGACTCGAAGAGCAGTCGATGCAGATCGAAGAGGTCCCGCTCGCGGTCGTTCCCGCCCTGATCACCGCCGGCGAGATCACCGACGCAAAGACGATCATCGGTCTGTTGATGACGCGCGATCGTCTCGCGTACCCGCCTTCATCCGTCACCTGAACGATGACCGACACTCGCCTCGATCCGGAGGCCATGCCGATCGAAGTGGAGGAGTTCCTCACGTGGCTCGCGGTCGAGCGCGGACGAGCGGCGAACACACTCGACGCCTACCGCCGTGACCTGCGTCGCTACTGCGCCTGGCTCGCGCATCACGCGCTTCGCGTCGACGCGGTGGGCGAGCCCGACATCGTCACGTTCGTCGCCGACCTGCGAGCGAGCGACATGGCGCCGGCATCCGTCAAGCGGACGACGGTCGCGGTGCGGTCGCTCCATCGCTTCCTGGCCGACGAGGGCGTGACCGCGGTCGATGCCGGCGCGCGCGTCGAGACGCCGCGCGTGCCGTCGAGCCTCCCCAAGGCGCTCACCGAAGACGAGGTCACCGCGCTCATCGAGAGCGTGGTCGGATCGGAACCCACCGATCTGCGCGACCGTGCCGTACTGGAGGTGCTCTACGGAACCGGCCTCCGTATCTCCGAGCTCGTCGGCTTGTCGTTGTCGGACGTCGACCTCGATGGCGCGTTGCTGCGCGCGTTCGGCAAGGGGTCGAAGGAACGCATCGTCCCACTCGGACGGGCGGCGCGACGAGCGCTGGCCGATTGGTTCGACCGTGGACGCCCCTCGCTCGAACCCGAACGATGGGCGCGTCGCGGCGATGCCGAAGCGGTGTTCCTCAACACACGCGGCGGAAGGCTCACGCGTGCCGGCGCGTGGCTCGTCGTGAAGAAGTACGGCGATCGAGTCGGTCTCGGTGATCGCCTCACCCCGCACGTGCTCCGTCACTCGTGCGCCACCCACCTGCTCGATCACGGCGCCGACATCCGAGCGGTGCAGGAGCTGCTCGGACACGTCTCGATATCGACCACGCAGGTGTACACGAAAGTGTCGACCGAGCGGCTGTGGCAGATCTACGACCAGGCCCACCCACGAGCGCGGGGCGCTCGTGGCTGAGGAACCAAGTCCCGAACGCGACTTCGATACCGTCCGTTAACCTTCTTCTGTGGCCAGTTCGACCGCTTTCGCATCGTTGCGCGCCCAGCTGGACGAGGAGCGGGCGTCGCTGCAACGCCAGCTCGACGAGCTGAGCAGCGCGAGCGACAAGTCGCTGCCGTTCGACGAGAACTTCGCCGATTCCGGACAAGTGGCCGCAGAGCAGGGTGAGAGCCGGCGCCTCGCCGCCTCCTTGTCCGATCAGCTCGCCGACGTCGAGCGGGCCCTGCACAAGTTCGATTCCGGCACCTATGGCAAGTGCGAGACCTGCGGCCAAGACATCGCCGAAGCCCGGATCGAAGCCATGCCCGCCACTCGGTATTGCATCAACCACGCCTGACGCCGTCTGATAGCTGCTGATGAGCTCGACGGCCGCGCACCTGACGCGGCGGTTCTTCGGGTCGCTGCGACCAGGGGGACCTCCGCCGACGGACGACGAATGGGCGTGCGCGCAGCTCCTACCGGCCGAGCAGGCCTTGTGGGCACGGATGCGGGGCGCCGATCGTCGTCATGCCGTCGGCGTCGCCAGGGAGGTCGAGCGTTCGCTCGGTGCGGAGGCGACCCGCCCGGTCCTCGCCGCCGCGCTGCTGCACGACGTCGGCAAGATCGAGTCCGACCTCGGCGTCTACGGCCGCGTCGTTGCGACGATCTGCGGGTTGATCGCCGGCCGAGAGATGGCGCGGGACTGGACCCGGACTCGGGGATTCACTCGAAAGGTCGGGCTGTACCTGCTGCATCCCGACCTCGGCGGCGACCTCCTCGGCATGGCGGGAAGCGATCCGCTCACGGAAGCGTGGGCTCGGGAGCACCACCGCTCGCCGGATCACTGGACGATCCGTCCCGAGATCGCGGCTGCGTTGAAGGCGGCGGACGACGACTGAGCCGTTGAGCGAGCTCGACCAACGCGACGGCGGCGCCGACCAGGATCACCGGCTCGGCCGCGACGCGTAACCGCTGCTTGCCATAGGTGAGCGCGGCAGACAGGGTGACGGCGATCAGCACGCACACGAGCGGTTGGATCCGAACCCGCCGGCGTCTCAACAGCACGAGCCCGTACACGCACAACATCGCGCACGGCACGTAGACCGCCCACGTGACGAGCTGCCAGGTCTCGTTGCGGCTCTCGACCGCTTCGGTGCGCGACTCGCTGACCGGGTTCCAGACGCCCCACTGGCGCGCGACGCGCGCCGCGACCACGAGCGGCACGCGATCGACGTGGTGCAGCGCGTACCGCGCGCCATCGTGTTCGAGGTCGCGGGTGAGATCCGTCTCGCTGATGTCGGGCACGTCCGTTCGCGCGCACGCCGGATCCCACGAGCCGACGAGGCCGCCGCCGTAGGTCGACGGGCAGTTGGTTCCCGCGATGGCCGAGCCGGCATCGAGCGTCGCAATCGTCGGCGAGTCGAGGTCTCGCTGGTTGCGGATCACCCATGGTGCGATGACTACGAGCAGCGCGCCGAGAGCCATCGCGCCGAGGAACAACCGGTGTCGAGGACGAGACCTCGGCAGCAACCAGAGCGCGGGCACGACGACCACGGGCGCGAGGACCAACGCGTCGCCACGGGTGAGCGCGCACAGGCCGACCACCGCGCCGACGGCGATCCAACGGGATGCGGTCGGCCGATCCACGGCCGCGTACACGAGGAGCAGGAAGGCAAGGACGAGCGGCAGGTACAGCGACTCGCTCATCACCGACGCATCGGTCGCGATGAACGCCGGATAGACCGCGGCGAGTCCGGCCGCGACCAGTCCGACGACCTCGCCGGCGAGCCGTCGCGCGAGCGAGCCGATCAACACGATCGTGATCGCTCCGAGGACACACCCGGCGTACTGGAAGTTCCGTTGCGATCCGTCGACGATCTTCGCGATCGCGGCGAGCACGAGCGGATAGCCCGGCGGTCTGAACGCGGTCGCGACCGACTCGCCCTGGCCGTAGAAGTGGGCGGGATCGACGTACCCGTGTCCCGCGGCGATGGTGCCGGCGACGAGCTCGTACCAGAGCGCGTCGAGCCCGAACTGGATGTGTGACGAGAACCACCGGACGAACGCGACCCGCAGTGCGAACCCCGCGACGGCGATGAGCGCGAGCGCGCGTCGAAAGGTCCCGACCAGGTTCAGGCCTCGCCGCGGAGCACGAGCCCGACGTTGCGCTTGGCGCGCTCGAGCGTCGCGGCCGCGACCATCTGTGCCTTCTCGGCGCCCTGATCGAGGATCTTCGCGACGGTGCCCGGATCGGCGGCGAGCTCGCGGTAGCGCTCTTGGATGGGTCGCAGCGTGTCGACCACGGCCGCGGCGGTATCGGACTTCAGCGGCCCGTACTGCGTGTAGCGCTCGGCGAGCTCGTCGGGCGACTCGCCGACGCACGCGCCGAGGATCGACAGCAGGTTGGAGACGCCCGGCTTGCCGGCGACGTCGTAGCGGACCTCGGAGTCGTTGTCGGTCACCGCACGCTTGATCTTCTTCTCGACCGAGGCGACGTCTTCGAGGACGAACACCGTGCCGGCGACCGAGGTCTCGGACTTCGACATCTTGCGGGTGGGCTCCTGCAAATCCATCACCCGCGCGCCTGCATGCCGGATGGTCGCCTTGGGGACCGTGAACGTCGGGCCGAACCGCGCGTTGAACCGCTCGGCGAGATCACGGGTGAGCTCGACGTGCTGGCGCTGGTCGTCGCCGACGGGGACCTCCTCCGTGTCGTACAGGAGGATGTCGGCCGCCATCAGTGCCGGATACGCGAACAGACCCGCGGACACGAAGTCCGCACGGTCCGCCTTCTCCTTGAACTGGGTCATGCGCCGCAGCTCGCCGAACGCGGCAGTGCACTCCATCATCCAGGCGAGCTCCGCGTGCTCGTGCACATGGCTCTGGACGAAGAGCGTGCACAGGTCGGGATCGAGCCCGACGGCCAGGAAGAGCGTGGCGAGCTCGGTGGTGCGCCGCCGCAGCTCCTGCGGGTCGTGGGGCAGGGTGAGGCCGTGGAGGTCGACCACGCAATAGAGGGCGTCGGGGTTCTGGTCGTCGACCCAGTTGCGGAGTGCGCCGAGCAGGCTGCCCAGCGTGGCGTCGCCGGTCGGTTGCATACCCGAGAACACCCTGGCCATCTGCGGATCGTAGGGGCCGGCCGACCATGCGCGGGCCGCCTTTCGAGCGCCGGTAGCCTGAACAGCCGTGCCGTACGAGGTCCAGACCCCCGTCTTCGAGGGCCCTTTCGACCTCTTGCTGCACCTGATCCTGCGAGAGCAGGTCGACCTCTACGAGGTGCAGCTCACGCGGATCGTCGACGCCTACATCGAGGAGATCGAGCGGCTCGAGCACCTCGATCTCGACGTGGCGACCGAGTTCCTGCTCATCGCAGCGACGCTCGTCGAGCTGAAGTCGAAGCGGCTGCTCCCCGGCGAAGACGACGTCGACCTCGACGACGAGCTGAGCCTGTGGCAGGAGCGCGACCTGTTGCTCGCACGGCTGCTCGAGTGCAAGACGTTCAAGGACGCGGCGACTGCGCTTCAGCGACTGTCGTCCGAGGCCGGCCGTTCGTACCCGCGGACCGCCGGGCTCGAAGAGCAGTTCCTGGAGATCGCGCCTGATCTTCTCGCAGGCGTCACCGCGCAAGACGTGCATGACGCGTTCCTGCGCGCCGTCACCCCGAGGCCGCTGCCGCGCGTCGATCTCGAGCACGTTGCGCCCATACGCGCCAGCGTCACCGACGCGGTCGAGGAGCTGCTCGACGAGCTGCCACGCGCCGGTCGCATCAGCTTCCGCGAGCTCACGGGCGGACTGTTCGAGCGACTCGACGTCGTCGTGCGCTTCCTCGCCATGCTCGAGCTGTACAAGCAAGGGCTCATCGAAGTCGAGCAGTTCACCAACTTCGCCGACATCACGATCACGTGGATCGGTGGCGATCCCGCGAGCGCGGAAGACGGCGGCTGGATGCGCTCGCTCGCTCTCGTCGACGGCTACGACGGATGAGGATGCTCTCGTGAACGCGGATGCACGTGCCATCGAAGCGATCCTCATGGTCGCCGAGGACCCGGTCGAGCCTCACCTGCTCGCGCAACTGCTCGAAGTGCCGTCATCGCGCGTCGACGAGCTGTGCGCGGAGCTGCAAGCGGCCTACGAGGAGGACGAGCGCGGCTTCGTGCTCGTCCGCGTCGCGGGCGGCTACCGGTTCCAGAGTCATCCCGACCTCGCGCCGTACGTCGAGCGGTTCGTGCTCGACGGTCAGTCCGCACGGCTGTCCGCGGCGGCACTCGAGACCCTCGCGATCGTGGCGTACAAGCAGCCGGTGAGCCGTGCGCAGGTCGCGGCCATCCGCGGCGTCAACGTCGACAGCGTCATGCGGACCTTGCAACAGCGCGGCTTCATCGAGGAGATCGCCCGCGATCCCGGCCCCGGGCTCGCGCTGCTGTACGGCACGACCCGGCTGTTCCTCGAACGGCTCGGTCTCGACTCGCTCGACGACCTGCCCTCGCTGGGCGATTTCGTTCCCGGTGCCGAGGTCGTCGAGGCACTGGAACAAGGCCTCCGGCCCGACTCGCTCGATGCCGAGTGAACGACTGCAGAAGGTCCTCGCCCAGGCCGGCTTAGGCAGCCGCCGACACTGCGAGGAGCTCATCGAGGACGGCGTCGTCACCGTCAACGGAAACCTGGCAACGCTCGGTGACAAGGTCGATCCGGCCACCGACCGCATCGAAGTCGACGGCGTCGCCATCGGCACCCGACCGGGTCTCGTGTACTACCTGCTCAACAAGCCGGCGGGCGTGGTGACTTCGGCCGGCGATCCCCACGGACGGCACAGCGTGACCGATCTGGTGCCAGCCGAGCCCCGAGTGTTTCCCGTCGGCCGGCTCGACCAGGACACCGAGGGACTGCTGCTGTTGACGAACGATGGCGACCTCACCCACCGCCTCACCCATCCGAGCTTCGGCGTCGACAAGGAGTACGTCGCCGAGGTCGAGGGACGGCCGTCGCGGGGTTCGTTGCGGCTGCTGCGAGACGGGGTCGAGCTCGATGACGGCGTCACCGCGCCGGCCAAGGCGAGCCTCGTCGAACCGAACGTCGTGCGCCTGACGATCCACGAGGGCCGCAACCGGCAGGTTCGGCGCATGTGCGAGGCCATCGGCCATCCCGTGGTGCGGCTCGTGCGAACGCGGATCGGGCCGATCACCGACCGGCGGCTCGCGCCGGGGGAGTGGCGCGCGCTCACGACCGAAGAGGTGCGCAACCTGGAGCGAGCGGCCGCAGGAGCGGCCACTACGTTGTGACCATGCCTCCTGCCGTACGAGCGTTGCGCGGCGCGACCACGGTCGATCGCGACGAGCCGGACCACATCAGTGAGCGTGTGGTCGAGATGATGCAGGAGCTCTTCGATCGCAACGACGTCGACCACGACGACATCATCAGCATCCTCTTCACGACCACCGGCGACATCCATTCGATGTACCCACCCACTGCCGCGCGGAAGATGGGGCTGGGGGACGTGCCGCTCATCGGCGCGCAGGAGATCGACGTAATCGGCGGAACCGGCAAGTGCATCCGGGTCATGCTTCATCTCATGACCGAGCGAGGGCGCGACGAGCTCCACCACGTCTATCTCGAGGGTGCACGGGGTCTGCGCGACGACCTGCCGGCGTGAGGCAGTGACCGCAGGGCGGGCCAACGTCATCGGCACCGGCCTGATCGGTGGTTCGATCGGGTTGGCGCTGCGCAGGCTCGGGCTTCACGTCACCGGGAACGATGTCGATGCGGGTCGATCCGAGCAGGCGCTCGCGGTCGGCGCGCTCGACGAGGTGGGGCTCGATCCCGCAGCGGACATCACCTTCGTCGCCGTACCGGTCGGCGGCATCGCCGCCGAGGTCGCCCGCGCGCTCGAAGGGACCTCGGGGCTCGTGACTGACGTGGGCAGCGTCAAGGGATCGATCACCGACGCGATCGACTCACCCCGGTTTCGTCGGCGGGCACCCGATGGCGGGCAGCGAGCAGGACGGTGTCGAGGGCGCAGATCCGGACCTCTTCGAAGGCGCGGTGTGGGTGCTGACACCCACCGCCAGGACGAACGACGATGCGTACGCGTCGGTGCGATCGATCGTGTCGTCGCTCGGGGCGGACGTGGTCGCGCTGCCGCCCGAACGACATGACGCCCTGGTCGCCGTCGTGTCCCATGTGCCTCACCTAACCGCGGCAACCCTGATGCACCTGGCCGACGAGCGCGCTGAAGAGCACCGAGCGCTGCTGCGACTGGCGGCCGGCGGCTTTCGCGACATGACGCGCATCGCGGCAGGGCATCCCGGCATCTGGCCCGACATCTGCGCGGAGAACCGCGCCGCAATCGTCGACATGCTCGATCGCCTGATCGCCGGCCTCGGCGACATGCGCTCCGCCGTGGAGAATGCTGATCGTGACGCGCTGCTGTCCGTGCTCGAACGAGCGCAGCTGGCCCGCCGCAACCTCCCGGCGCGTGTCGCGCAACCTGACGAGCTGTGCGAGGTGCGGGTACCGGTGCAGGACCGCGCCGGCGTCCTCGCTGATGTCACCACGCTCGCGGCCGAGCTCGACGTGAGCATCGCGGACCTCGAGATCGCGCACTCGAGCGAAGGAGAGCGCGGCGTGCTGATCCTGCTCGTGCCCGCCGATCGCGCCGAGCGGTTGCAGGACGGGTTGTTGGCTCGCGGCTATCGGCCCGCAGTACGCATGCTCGCATGAGCGAGCGACGCGAGCTCACGCCTCGGGCAGTCGAGCCGCTCTCGCAGCCACCGGACGTCACCATCGCAGTTCCCGGGTCGAAGAGCATCACCAATCGTGCGCTCGTGTGTGCCGCCTTGGCCGACGGCACGAGCGTGCTCGATGGCGCGCTCACCGCTGACGACACCGACGCGATGATCGGGTGCCTACGAGCGCTCGGCGTATCCATCCACGTCGACAGTGCTGCAGTACGCATCGAGATCACCGGCTGCAACGGCGCGCTTCCCGCGCCGCGTGCCCACCTCGACGTGCTCCTCTCCGGCACCACAGCACGTTTCGTCGCCCCACTGGCGGCCACGGGGCACGGCCACTTCGAGCTCGATGGCGGCGCGCCGATGCGCCGGCGACCGATGGCGCCGCTGGTCGACGCGCTCCGAGGGCTTGGCGTCACGATCGAAGAGCCGGGCGAGCCCGGGCACCTGCCGCTGATCCTGCATGCCGACGGTGTGCGCGGCGGCACGGTCTCGCTGTCCGGCGACGTGTCGAGCCAGTTCTTGTCGGGCGTGTTGCTCGCATCACCGTCGTTCGACAAGGGGGTGCACGTCGAGCTCACGACCGACCTCGTGTCGCGCCCGTACGTCGAGCTGACCCGTTCGGTGATGCAAGCGTTCGGCGTCGACGTGACTCCCGACCTCGTGGTCGCGCCAGGCCAGTACCGCGCTCGCTCGCTGACGATCGAGCCGGACGCGTCCACCGCTTCCTACTTCTTCGCCGCGGCGATCGTTACCGGCGGGCGGGTACGGATCGAGGGGCTCGGGTCCGGCAGCGGGCAGGGCGACCTGCGACTGGTCGACGTGTTCGCGCAGATGGACGCGACCGTCGAGCAGGACAGCTCGTCGACGACCGTGACCGGAACCGGTGCGCTGCAGGGCGTGACGGTCGACCTCCGCGACTTCTCGGACATGGTGCCGACGCTCGCCGTGGTGGCCGCGTTCGCCGGCAGCCCGACGACGATCAACGGCATCGGCTTCATCCGCGGCAAGGAGAGCGATCGAATCGACGCCGTCGTGACCGAGCTCCGCCGATGCGGCATCGACGCGGTCGCACACGACGACGGCATGACGATCCAGCCGGGCACACCCCATGGCGCCGTCGTACAGACCTACGACGACCACCGCATCGCGATGGCGTTCAGCATCCTCGGCCTGCGCGTGCCAGGCATCGAGATCGCCGACCCGCAGTGCGTCGCCAAGACCTTCCCAGAGTTCTTCGAGACGCTCGACCAGCTTCGTTAGGGTGGCGGCCGCATGAGGGTCATCGCCATCGACGGGCCGGCCGGCTCGGGGAAGTCGACCGTCGCACGGCGCCTCGCTGACCGTCTCGGGCTCGAGTACCTCGACACCGGCGCGATGTACCGGGCGGTCGCGTTCGATGCCCTCCGCTGCAACGTCGATCCCGAGGACGGCGAGCGAGTGGCGTCGCTCGCACGCGACCTCGACCTCGACGTCGACAACGGCAATGTCGTCGTCGATGGCACCGACGCCACCGTCGAGATCCGCGGTCCCGAGGTGACGCGCGCCGTGAGCATCGTCGCCGCGAATCCCGGCGTGCGCGAGGAGATGCGTCGCCGGCAGCGCGAGTGGGCCGCGAAGCGTGACGGCGGCGTGATCGAGGGTCGCGACATCGGCACGGTCGTGTTTCCGGATGCGGCGCTCAAGGTGTTCCTGACCGCGGCACCGGAGACGCGTGCTCGTCGTCGCGCGCTCGAGGTCACACAACTCGACTACGAGACGGTTGCCGCCGACCTCGCGCGCAGAGACGCGCTCGATCAGGGACGCGACAACAGCCCACTCGCCGAGGCGGATGACGCCGTCACGGTCGACACCACTGATCGATCCGTCGACGAAGTGGTCGACGAGCTGTTGGAGAGGCTCGACGGTGGCAGCTGAGACGCGCACGTCCGCGTCGAAGCCGCTCGGTCCGGTGGCTCGGGTCCTCTACAGCATCATCCGATCCGCCATCCTCGGCGCCGCGACGGTGCTCGGACGGGTCGACGTCGAGGGCCGTGAACACGTGCCGGAGGGCCCGTTCGTGCTCGCGCCCGTCCACCGCTCCAACATCGACTTCGGGTTGGCCTCGCTCGTGACCACGCGCCGCATGCGCTACATGTGCAAGGACTCGCTCTGGAAGAGCAAGGCGCTCGGCAGGTTCGTGTCCTTCCTCGGTGGCTTCCCGGTGAGCCGGGGCGCGGCGGACCGCGAGGCGCTGCGTACGTGCATCGACGTGATCGAAGCGGGTGAGCCGCTCGTGATGTTCCCGGAGGGCACGCGACGATCCGGCGCCATCATCGAGGACCTGTTCGACGGTCCCGCGTACGTCGCGACGCGGACGCAAGTGCCGATCGTTCCGGTTGGCATCGGCGGGTCAGAGGCGATGATGCCGAAGGGTTCCAAGCTGCTGAAGCGGTCGAAGCTGGCCATCGTGATCGGCGAGCCGCTCGAGCCGCCGCCTCCGAGTGAAAACGGGCGCATCTCTCGGAAGGCGGTCAAGCAACTGACCGACGAGTTGCGAGCCGACGTGCAGAAGCTGTTCGACGACGCGGAAGCGCGCGTCGCCCGCTAGCGGGTGGCTAGAACATCTTCGGGTGCCCGAACACCTCTCGCGCCTTCGGCTCGAAGTGCGTCAGCGGCAGCGTGTCGTAGTCGGGATCGAACGCGAGCTGATCCCACTGGTCCGCGAACTTCTCGGCCAGCGCGAACTCCTCGGCTGAGAGCTCGTCGCGATGCTTCTCGCGGGCGTTCGGATCGCCGCCGAAGTGCTGGTAGTAGTGCCGGCCCTGGAAGTCCTGATGGACCAGGATCATCTTGTAGACCTCGTCGCGCACGTACGGACGGAGGATCTCGGCGGCGATGCGCGGGTGGTTCGGCACGCTCACGGCTTTGCCGATGTCGTGGCACAACGCGGCCACAACGATCTCGTCGTCGGCCCCGGCGCGTTCCGCGAGCGTGGCCGTCTGCAGGCAGTGCGTGAGCTGGTCGGTCGCGAACCCGTCAGTGATGTCGGCGAGCGACTCGAGCATGCCGAGGACGCGATCCGCGGTGCGACCCATGTTCTGTGCGGTCTCGGCACCGATGACGGACCACTGCTCGGCGGTGGACTCGTCCATGCGGGTGAAGGTGGTGGCCATGAGTCTCCAGTCTGTCAGGCGAGGGCTGCCAGGACCTCGCTCGCGGCGAGCGAGCGGTCATTCAGCCGCGGTCGAGCCTCGACCGCGCCGCCGAGCGTCCAGGTGACCGCCTGATCCATCGCAGTCAACAGCTCGCGCAGCTCAGGCGGGGGAGGGAAGTACTCCTCCTCGGTGGTGATCGTGACCTCTTGCACACCGTGGACGGGCGCGAGTCGCGCGATGACGGCGTCGACGAGCTCTTCGGGCGCGGACGCGCCCGCGGTGACACCGACGATGCCGGACAGCTCGGGCAGCTCTTCGGCCGCGTTGATGCGGTACACCGATGTGCAGCCCGACTCGCGCGCCAACTTCTCGAGCGCGCGCGTGTTGGACGAGTTGGCGGATCCGATGACGACGACCGCGTCACACTGCGCCGCAATCGCCGTCAGCGCGGATTGACGATTCGTCGTCGCGAAGCACAGGTCGCTGCGACCCGGACGCCACATCCGGGGGAACCGCGTGGCCGTCGCATCGAGGACGTCGGACCATTCACGGTGCGACAGCGTCGTCTGCGCGAGCAACGCGACAGGCAGCTCGGTCTCGGGGAGGGCGGCGACGTCGTCGACGCTCTCGACGAGATCGATCGCGTCGGGCGCGACCGCCATCGTGCCCACCGCCTCCTCGTGGCCCTCGTGACCGACGTAGACGATGCGATAGCCCTTGGCGGCCCGGACCTTCACCTCGTGATGCACCTTGGTCACGAGCGGGCAGACCGCGTTGACAACGAAGCCTCCCGTGGATCGGGCCGCTTCGACGACCTCCGGTGCGGAGCCGTGGGCAGACAACATCAACGGACTGCCCGGCGGCACCTCGCGTACGTCGTCGACGAACACCACGCCGAGGTCTTCGAACCGTTGCACGACCAGCTGGTTGTGGACGATCTCGTGGTAGCAGTACACCGGCGGCTCGAAGGCACGCACCATCCACGCCAGTGCCTTGATCGCCATCTCGACACCCGCGCAGAATCCTCGGGGCGCGGCGAGCAGGACACGATCGGCGGGCACACACACAGGCTACGGCCCGTATCCTTGGGTGGTGTCCGCCCCTCGAATCGTTGCTGTCGCGCCCGGATCGCCGGCTGCGCACGCAGGGCTCGAGGTCGGCGACCTCATCGTGGCGATGGACGGACGGGCGCCCCGCGACATCATCGAGTACCGCCTCCTGGCGGACGCGGACGCCGTCGCCATCGACGTCGAGCGCGGCGGGCTGCAGCTGTCCGTCCCGGTTGCGAAGCGCGAGGGTGAGCCGCTCGGCGTCGAGATCCACAGCGCGTTGTTCGACCAGGTCCAGACGTGCGACAACCACTGCGAGTTCTGCTTCATCTACCAGTTGCCGCCCGGCCTCCGGAAGAGCCTCTACGTGAAGGACGACGACTACCGGCTGTCGTTCCTCTACGGGAACTTCACGACGTTGACCCGGTTCACCGAAGCCGACCTCGAGCGGATCGTGACCGAGCGACTCAGTCCCTTGAACGTGAGCATCCACGCGACCGATCCCGACGTCCGGACTGCGTTGTTGCGCAATCGCCGCGGCGCCACGAGCCTGCGCTGGCTCCGCGCCCTGCTCGACCATGGCATCGAGGTCCATGGGCAGGTCGTCGTGTGCCCTGGCATCAACGACGGCGATGTCCTCGACGACACAATGGTCGGCATCCTCGACCGGTTCCCCGAGTTGTCGTCGGTGTGTGTCGTGCCGCTCGGCGTGAGCCGATACTCGACCGAGCCCCGCATGCGAGCCCACACGCCGGCCGAGGCAGAGGCGGTGGTCGACTGCGTCGAGGACTGGCAGGACATCTTCCGCACGGTGCTCGGACGCCGTCTCGTCTACGCGGCCGACGAGTACTACCTTCTCGCCGCTCGTGCGTTCCCACCGCCCGAGACGTACGAAGGCTTCCCGATGCACGAGGACGGCATCGGCATGGCCCGCACGTTCGAAGCCGAGTTCGCCGGGCACAGCGACGACACGACCGGTCCGCGCGCCGGCTTCTTCGCTTGGGTCGAAGGACGCCTCGACGGCACCGAGGAGTTCGAGCCGTACCGCGGTCCCCGCACCGACGTGTCCGACGTCTCCGTCGTGTTACGTCCCCGCGCCGACGCCCCCGTTGCCATCATCACGAGTGCCTACGGCGCGCGCGTTCTGCGACCGATGGTCGACCGTTTCGGTCGGGAAGACGTGCGCGTGCTGACGGTCGACAACGAGTACTTCGGGGGCAACATCGGCGTCACCGGGCTGCTCGTGGGGTCGGACATCGCACGAGCGCTCGAACGTGAACCGTCCGGGCATCGCTACCTGCTGCCGGACGTCTGCTTGTCCGCCGGCCTGTTCCTCGACGGTTCGTCGCCCGGGGACCTTCCGCACCCCGTCGAGATCGTCGCTACCGACGGCGGCGCCCTCCGTCGCGCTCTCATGGTCGGCGCAACCGCCGGCGCGGGGCGGTAGCGATGTCGTCCGTTGCCATCGTCGGCCGTCCGAACGTCGGCAAGTCCACGCTGCTCAATCGCATCGTCGGCCGCCGCGAAGCGATCGTGGAGGAGAAGCCTGGCGTCACCCGCGATCGCAAGGAGGTCGACGCCGAGTGGCAAGGCCGCCACTTCATCGTGGTCGACACCGGCGGCTGGCTACCCGGCGATCAGGACAGTCTCGACGCCAAGGTGAGCCAGCAGGCCGAGAAAGCGATGCGGGAAGCGGATGTCGTGCTGCTCGTCGTCGACGCGAACATCGGTGTGGCCGAGGAGGACGCGCCGCGTCGCGGAGGTGCTGCGTTCGTTGCGCTCGCCCGTGGTGGTCGTGGTCAACAAAGTCGACGACACGAACCGTGAGGCCATGGTGTGGGACTTCCTGCAGCTCGGTCTCGGCGAGCCGATGCCAGTGAGCGCGCTCCATGGACGCGGCGCCGGCGATCTGCTGGACCGCGTCGTATCGCTGTTGCCGGACGCGGCCGAGACGGACGGCCCGGATGGCGCCGCGGTCGGGCCGCACGACGAGCAACGGATCTTCGGTGTCGCGATCGTCGGCCGGCCCAACGTTGGCAAGTCGACGCTGTTCAACCGGCTCATCGGCGACGAGCGCGCCGTCGTGCACGATCTTCCCGGCACCACGCGCGACACCATCGACACAGTCGTCGAGACGGACGAAGGTCCCATCCGGTTCATCGACACCGCGGGGATGCGGCGCCGCTCGCGCATCGGCGAAGGTACCGAGTACTACTCGCTCGTGCGCGCGTTGCAGGCGGTCGACCTGGCCGATGTCGCGCTGCTCGTGATCGACGCGACCGAAGGTGTCACTGCGCAGGATCAACGCCTCGCCGAGCGCGTCGACGCCGCGGGCTGCCCGATCGTCGTGCTGCTGAACAAGTGGGAGCTGCTCGACTCCGAGGATCGCACGCTGCTCACGGTCCAGGTGGGTCGGAAGCTGCACTTCGCGGGCGACGCGATCGTCCTCAAGATCAGCGCGCTGACCGGCAAAGGCGTGCAGAAGCTGTTGCCCGCGCTCGCGCTGGCGATCGATGCGTACAGCACACGAGTACCTACGCGGAAGGTCAACGAGGTGATCCGCGCCGCACAGGTCGCACAGCCGGCGCCGCACGGCGCGCGGGTGCTGTACGCGACGCAGGGCGCGGCGGACCCGCCCACGTTCACTCTGTTCGCCAACAGGGAACTGCCGCCGACGTACCTGCGCTTCCTCGAACGCAAGCTGCGCGAGGCATTCGGCCTGGGCGCCACCCCGATCAAGCTGCGAGTGCGCCGGCGAGAGTGACGGGCTGGCAGACTCACCGCGATATGCCTCAGAACGTTGCTCCCTTCCAGTTCTCCGATGCTGCCAAGCAGTTGCGCGCGTTCGTGTACGAGTTCTGGTGCGAGCGCGGACACGGCCCGAACCTGCGGGCGGCGACCGAGGGGACCGGCCTCGATCGGCGCACCATCGTCCAGGCGTACAAGGAGCTGCAGCTCGGCATCATCTGCGTCGTCGACCAGGACAGCCAGAACTGCAACGTCATCAAGTTCCAGCCCTTCTCGAGCTTCCCGAGCCAGGTCGAGGTGTGGATCGACGGACGCTTCCACTCGTTCGCCGGTTGCGCGCTCGAGTCCGTGGCGATCTCCCGCATGCCACCATTCGCCGGCAAGGAGCTCACGCTGAAGAGCTATTGCGCGTGCTGTCTCGCGCCGATCGACCTGCGCGCGGTCGACGGTGTCGTAACGCCCGAGCAACCGTCCACGCTCGTGCACATCAGCACGTCGCCGTGGGACTGGAACAACAACGACATCGTCCACCAGTGCGACTCGATGAACTACGTGCTCGACGCCGCCCATGCCGAGCGCTACGAGCGCATCGTGAGTCGTCGAGGCGTGCTGTTGACGATCGAACAAACTGCACTGTTCGTGAAAGCAACTGGTGACGCGCGCATGTGGAACCCGGATTGGGAGGCGGCGACCATCGACCCGAAGGCCGTGATCTTCGGCATGAAGCAACTGGGCGTCGACGTGAGCCCCTGGACCGGCGAGCGGTCGCCTGTTCCGTCCTGAGCCGCATGCTGACGGCCTCCTGACCTGGATTTCCACGACGATTCGCGTCATCGATCCGTAACGGATTCGAGCGGACCGTCAAGTACGATTCGCGCCAGTCATGCACAGACCCGTTCTGGCTCTGGTCGCCGTGGCCTGCCTCGTCGCAGCTGCGGTCTGGGGCCGCTCCACCCGCTACCTCCGGAAGGTCGAGTTACGGGTCGAAGCCGAATTCGGCTCCGACAGCGACGCGGCGCGCCTCGCCCGCGCTGCATTCCGCAAGGAGCTGCACACGACCGCGCTGTACCTCGTCCTCGCGGTCGCGTCGGGTGCCGCCGCCGCCAGTGAGCAGGACGGTGCGGTGACGCTCTACGCGTTCATCCTTGCACCCATAGCGCTCACGCTGATCTACGGACGGGACTTCATCCGTGAGTCGCGGCTGTTCGAGGAACGGGCGATGCTCGAGCGCCGCGCCGAAGAGGTCCTCTCTCAGGAAGAGCTCGCGCCGCGCCGTTGGGCCGACCGGCTGGCACCGGACGACCTTCCCGACTTCGCCGGGTTCGAGGTCGGGCGGGTCTATCAACCCGGCGCGGGGTTGATGGCCGGCGACTTCTACGACGTGTTCCGCGTGGCCGAGAGCCGGGTCGCGGCGGTGATCGGCGACGTGACGGGTCACGGCATCGAGCCGTCCATCACCGCGTTCCAGGCGAAGTACCTGCTGCGCGTGTTCCTGCGCGAGTACCGGGACCCGGCGCAGGCGATCGAGTTGCTCAACGCGCAGATGTCGACGCAGGCGCGTCCCGAGGAGTTCATCTCCCTGCTCGTGTCGGTGTTCGACACGGAGGCCGGGACATTGCGGTTCGCGTCGGCCGGCCATCCCGCGGCGTGGCTGTGGCACGACCGCGAGGTGCAGCCGTTGCGCGCGACCGGTCCGCTGCTGCTGCTCGACCCGAACGCCGGCTACTTCAGTCGAGAGATCACACTCAACCGTGGTGACTTGCTGCTGACCTACACCGATGGGCTCGCCGAGGCCCGCGACGGCGAGCACATGTTCGGCGAGGAGCGGATCGCGGGGTTCCTGCGTCGCGATCCCGGCGTCGATCCCGACGTGCTGTGCAAGTCGCTCGTCGAGGCGGCCCGCGACTTCGCGTCGTCACCGATCAACGACGACATCGCCGTCGTGGCCATCCGCCGCGCGTGAGCGAGGAGCAGATCCGCAAGGCCACCGAGCGAGCGCTCGACGGCAACCTCGACGCGGGCCGCGACAAGCTCGCTGCGCAGCACAAGCTGTTCGTGCGCGACAGGCTCGCGCTGCTGCTCGATCCCGACTCCTTCGTCGAGGACTCACTGCTCGCGAATGCGCTCGCTCCGTCCGGCGATCTGCCTGCTGACGGGGTCGTGACCGGCGTCGGGCGCATCGACGGCCGTCCGGTGTGCGTGATGGCCAACGATCCGACGGTGAAGGCCGGATCGTGGGGCGCGCGCACCGTCGAGAAGATCGTGCGACTGACCGAGAATGCGTTGCGTCACAACCTGCCGGTCGTGTGGCTGGTCGACTCGGCCGGCGCGCGGATCACCGACCAGGTGGACTTGTTCCCCGGTCGTCGCGGTGCCGGACGCATCTTCTACAACCAGGTCCGGTTGTCGGGACGGGTGCCTCAGGTGTGCTGCCTGTTCGGTCCGTCCGCCGCAGGTGGCGCGTACATCCCGAGCTTCTGCGACATCGTGATCATGGTCGAGGGAAACGCCTCGATGTACCTCGGCTCGCCGCGCATGGCCGAGATGGTGATCGGCGAGATCACGACGCTCGAGGAGATGGGTGGCGCGCGCATGCACGCGTCCGTGTCCGGCTGTGGTGACAACCTCGCGATCGACGACGAGGACGCCATCGATCAGGCGAAGGCGTTCCTGTCGTACTTCCCGACGTCGTGGCGCGACTCGCCGCCGCGGTACGAACCGGTGTCGCCGGCAATGGCGATCACCGACGAGCTCGTCCCGCCGGACGAGCACGTGCCGTTCGACATGCACCTGCTCGTGGACGGCATCGTCGACGACGAGTCCTTCTTCGAGATCAAGCCGCTCTGGGCGCCGGAGGTGATCGTCGGGCTCGGACGGCTCGACGGTGAGCCCGTCGGCATCGTGGCCAACAACCCAGCGCAACTCGGCGGTGTCCTGTTCGTCGACTCGGCCGACAAGTGCGCCCGCTTCATCTGGTTGTGCGACGCGTTCAACATCCCGTTGATCTTCCTGGCCGACGTCCCCGGCTTCATGGTCGGCACGGCGGTCGAGCGGCAGGGGATCATTCGCCACGGCGCGAAGATGATCACCGCTGTGTCGGAGGCGACAGTTCCCAAGGTGTCGGTGATCGTGCGCAAGGCGTACGGCGCCGGCTTGTATGCCATGTCGGGCCCGGCCTTCGATCCTGAGGCGACACTGGCGCTTCCGACCGCGAAGATCGCGGTGATGGGCCCTGAGGCCGCGGTGAACGCGGTGTTCGCCAACAAGATCGCCGCCATTGAAGACCCCGATGAGCGCGAGGCCTATGTTGCCGAGCAGCGTCGGGTGTACGAGGAGGACGTCGATCTCTTGCGGCTCGCCTCCGAACTCGTCGTCGATGCGGTGGTGGACTTCCCCGACCTCCGCGCACAGATCGTGGCTCGCCTCGCCGCAGCCCGCGACAAGGACCGCTCGTTCAGCGAACGCCGCCACGGCGTCCCGCCGGTCTGACACGCCATGCCGTTCTGTGAGGACTGCGCCAAGTTCTGGTCACCGAACTCGATGCCGTCGACCGGCAAGTGCCCGACCTGCGGGCTGCAGATCGCATCGCCGCAAGAGGTCGTGGAGGCCACCGAGTACCGCGCGCCGTGGCACTTCAAGCTGATGATCGTGATGGCCGCCGCGTACCTCGGTTGGCGGCTCGTGCAGTTGATCCAATGGATCTTCTGAAGCGGACACGTCATCCGACAACGCCCGGGCGTCCGACCACCGTGCGGCGTCTAGAGTGAGCCTGCTCACGGGCTGTAGCGCAGTTTGGTAGCGCACTTGACTGGGGGTCAAGGGGTCGTGGGTTCAAATCCCGCCAGCCCGACCCATTGTGATGTTGCGGTTGCTGGTCCGGTTAGGTGAGGGTTTCGATTACCGCGGTGGCTTCGAAGGCGGTCGGCATCGCAGCGATCTCGTCGGCGATGGCACGCGCGGCGAGGCGTTCACTGCTGTGGGTCGCGATGACGGCGAGCACTGCATCCCGTATGGCCGCCGGCTCGACGTCATCGGGACGCAGCACGCGTGCTGTCCCTGACTTTTCGCACGCGGTCGCGTTTTCGAACTGGTCGGCGCCCTGGGGGACGATGACGAGAGGGATACCAGCGTGCAGGGCCGCCAACGTGGTGCCGGAGCCGCCGTGACAGACAACTGCGTCACAGCGGCCGAGCAACGGACGCAGCGGCAACCACTTGTAGATGTGCACGTTCCGCGGCAGTTCGGCCAGCGATGCCGGGTCATTGTTGGGTCCGATCGTGACGACCAGATCGAGGTCTTCGGCCACGATCGCGTCCAGCAGCAGGTTGAAGGTCGTGAGTTGGTTGAACAGCGGGACGGTGCCGAGTGAGACGTACAGAAGCGGGCGTTCATCGAGGGCGATGATCTCGGGCGGGACCGTGTCGGACACGGCTCCCGCGATCTCCGGCCGGATTGCCTGAACAACGCGAGCGGGGGCGACGTCGCCGAGGCGCATACTTGGTGGGCAGGGGTCGAGGTAGCAGTCGAGATAGGCCCCTGCGTACGGGTCCGCGGCAAGTCCCGATGCCTCCCAGAGTGGAGCGACGCGTTCGGCCGATGCGGCGAGCATCGCGGCAGGCAGGAGTTGACCGAACCCGTATGTGGTTGCTGAGATGCCTCGTTCGGTCGCGAGGATCGGTGAAGCGAACTCGACCGCTGGATGCACGACCGCGTCAGGAACGAACTCATCGGCGATGCGCCGAAGCTCCGGCAGGAGTTCAGGTGCGAAAACTCCGCCGAACATGGCGGCCGCGAAGACGGCGTCGGCAACACCAGGTCCACCGACGGCGGGATCACCGAATGCGCGCATGGCCGCGTCCATCGCCGACGGACCGATGATCGTCGGCGTGAAGCCGCTGGCCTCGACGCGTGCCCGGACGTCGGGTCCGACGGCGATCTTCACCTCGTGCCCGCGATCGCGCAACGCCTGCGCGATCGGCAACAACGGAATGACCACACCGTCCATCGGCGTCGACGTACACAAAACCCGCACTCCAGCCTCCCCACAATCGAAGTCGCGCGACCGACCCGCTCGAGATCATTCGCGTTGTCGAGATCGAGAACCGTCCGGATAACTCTGTTCCACGACAGCTTCGCAGAGGTACGGCCCAGCGGCCTCTGTCAGCCGACCCGACTTCGAGCGCGCCGAGTGCGCCGAGCGCCGCGTAGGGTGGCGTTCCCGCGCATCGGCTTGCAGCCATTTGCGGCAGAGCACCGATGTGATCGAGAAGCAGATCCGCGTGTCGCCACACCTCGCGAACCACCCGAACGGGCGATGTGCGGGCGTGTGAAGCGCTGATAGCTGTGGTGAGAGCCAACCGCATTCCTCACCCGCGGTTGGTGCCTCGCAATGGTGGCCGTCCCGCACTTGCCAACCCCATGTGCGGGACGGCCTCCACGCGTACTTCGCGTATCAGCGGGAGCAATGCCCGTCTCTGCTCGTCGGGCGAAAGGGGGGGACGTCCCCGCCCTCCTCTTGTCGAGGCTCGGGACCGAGACCGCCTTTACCTCGAGCCGGGCCTCGACATCGCCCACCAAGGTCTCTAGGTCGTGGCGTCCTTGGCGTCAGCTTCGATCTGCTTCGCGTCCGCCTTCATCTGCTTCTCCTCGACCTTCTTGGCGTGCTTCATCGCCTGCTTGACCTTCGCCTCCATGTCCGAGACGGCGACGACGACGAGTCCGGCTTGCCCCTTGTCGAGCTCTTCGCCGAGCTCTTTGAGGTCCTTGCGGCTCATTCCTGCTGCAGCGTGGCCGGCGATCGAGCCGATGAGGGCGCCGCCGCCGGTGGTCGCGGCGAGCAGGCCGCCACCGATGGCTGCCGCGGGGAACAACACGACGACCAATCCGGTCGCGAGGCCGATGCCGCCGCCGAGCACGCCACCAGCTCGAGTGGGTGTCTCGTGCTTCTTGAGGATCTTCACCTTGGCGTCGGCGCGCCGTTCGATGACTGCGGCGTCATACGCGTCGATGAGGTTGGCCTCGGTGTGAAGGTCTTTGACAGCTTCGTAGTCGGCGACGGCGTCGTCAGGGTTGTCGTAGACGCCGGCGTAGACGAGAAACGTGTCTGCGGCCATGCGGGGTCCTCCTCGATGGATCCGTTCGGATGGATAGCTGCTGCTCGGTAGTCATCCGAGCGCCGTTGCCGTGCGCTGTCAATCCTTCAGGCTCGGCCGGAACACCTCGGGCAGCGTCGACACGGGTAGGCAAGTGTGTGGGCCATGGTGGAAGCGGGTCTGTGGGCGGCGTTCGCAGCCGCGTCGCTGCTGGTCGGCGCGTTCGTGGCGCTGCGGTTCAAGGTCCCGGCTCCGCAGGTCGGCGAGATCATGGGCTTCGGCGGCGGGGCGCTCATAGCGGCGCTGGCCTATGACCTGATCCCGAACAGCAATCTGTCCGACTGGCAGGTCTGGGTCAGCTTCGGCGTAGGTGCACTGCTCTTCTACATCGCTGACGGCGTGCTCGAGCGTCGAGCGGGCGCGTCGGGGGGCGCCGGGCTTGCCATCGCTCTGGGAGCCTTGTTGGACGGCGTGCCCGAGTCGATCGTGCTCGGCGTCGGGCTCGCGGTCGGCGGCTCGGTCAGCATCGGGTTCCTGGCCGCGGTCTGCGTGTCGAACGTCCCGGAAGGCCTGTCCTCGACGACCGACCTGGCACTCACGCGTAGTCCGGCGCGGATCTACAGGTTGTGGGCGTCGATCGTCGTGGCGTCCGGCCTGGCGTCCGCGGTCGGGTACGAGGTGGCCCGCGAGCTGTCCGCTGTCGACGGCCGCTACGTCCAGGCGTTGGCGGCGGGCGCGGTGCTCACGATGCTGTCCGACTCGATGATGCCCGAAGCCTTCAAGGAAGGCGGGCGCCGGGTCGGCCTTCTCACCGCGCTCGGCTTCGCCGTCGCCGCACTGTTGACGACCCTCGAGTGAGGAACGCCCTCTGCTCCGGCAGGGGGCGTCTTCATGTCCGGAACTGCTTGGCGGTGCCACTTCCGGCGTGTTCTACAGTCGTTCCAATGGGGGTCAAGCTCAAGCGCTTGATGGCGCGTCGATCCGGTGACGACGACGCCGACGCGACGCTCTCGCTGCTGCGCGAACAGGCCCGCGCCGACGAGGCGGACGGGCGGCTCCGGGATGCCATCGCGGCATGGACGAGCGTGAACCGACGCGATCCCGACCCCGAGGTCGAGGAGCATCTGGTCCGGCTTCGGTGCGAGCTCGCTCTTTCCCACCCCGGGGGTGCCGCGCCTGAACAAGGGCCGCCGGAGTTCGACGATCCGTTCCCCGATCTCGAGGGCCGCGTGCCGGCGGTTGACGTCGCCGACCTGTCGACAGAGCTGCTCGGCGGTGCGATCCGGCATCACGGATGCGTGCAGGTGCGCGGCATGCTCGCGGGCGATCGAGCGGCGGCGATGCGAGAGACGATCGACCACGCGCTCGCAGCACGCAAGGACCACGTCGCGGGTGTGCCGGTCACCGAGACGGCGCCGTGGTACGTCCCGTGCGCGACGTGGGAAGCGGCGACTCCGGAGAAGGCGCGCAACGGCCGCAAGTACAGCGACAAGAGCGGCAGCGCGGTGCACGCATGCGACTCGCCACACGCGATCTTCCAGATCACCGAACTGTTGGAGACGAGTCCGGTGCTCGCCGTGATCGCCGACTACCTCGGCGAGCAGCCGGTCCTGTCGGCCAACAAGACCATGCTGCGGCGCGTCCCTCCCGACGCAAAGCCGTCGTGGCATCAGGACGGTTCGTTCATGGGCCAGCAGACGAGAACAGTGAACCTGTGGCTCGCCCTCTCCGATTGCGGCGAGGGCCAAGACGCGCCGGGGCTTGCGCTCGTACCGAGGCGGCTCGACCGGTCGCTGCGGGGTGAGGTCTCGAACGGCGACATCGTCCTGACGCCCGACCAATTCGAGGAAGCAAGCGGCGGCATCGGCGCGATCAAGCCCACGTTCGCGCCCGGCGACGCGCTGCTGTTCGACGAGCTGCTCGCCCATGCCAACGGAGGTGGGCAGCCGGGTCTGACTCGCCCGCGGTATGCGATGGAGGCGTGGCTGTTCGCCCCAACGGCCGTCCCTTCGGGCTACTTGCCCATCTTCGTCGGTTAGCGCGGAAAGACGGGCGACGTGCAGCCGGCGATGAATCCGCGACTCACGCTGCCACGCGCGCTCCGCCCGCTCCTGTTCGACCGGTCGAAGCCGTTGCGCACCCGCGTGATCCTCTTCGTCCGCAGCATGTTCCCGACGGTGACACTGCCGCTGACTGTGTGGTTCCTGTTCACGAACCGCAACATCCATCCCGAGTACGGCATGACGTGGCCACGCCTGTTCCGACTCGCGTTCCGGCTGCACACCAACACCACGAAGGTGTTCACCGGCACCTCGTACCGGGCGCACCTGTTGATGCTGGCGAAGCTCCTCGAGATCCCGCCGGATGTGGACGGCGTCGTGGTCGAGTGCGGCTGCTTCCTGGGCGGTTCCACCGCGAACATCTCGCTCATCTGCAAAGCCGTCGGGCGCCAGCTCGTCGTGTACGACTCGTTCGAAGGTCTCCCCGAAGGCGACGTCAACGACCGGTTCGCGACCGCCGAAGCTGCGGGCCACTTGCGCGGCGCGCTCGAGGAAGTCAAGGCCAACGTCGCCGCGCTGGGCGCGATCGAGGTCTGCGAATTCCGCAAGGGTTGGTTCTCCGACACGTTGCCCGAACACACGGAACCGATCGTGCTGTGCTCGATCGACGTCGACTGGCAGATGAGCATCCACCAGTGCCTGGTGAACTTGTGGCCTCACCTCACAGATCAGGGCTACTTCTTCACCGACGACTTCCCGAAGCTCGACAAGAGCGCGGTGTTCTTCTCGGAGGAGTTCTGGCGGCGCGAGTTCGATCGAACGCCTCCGGGCCTGGTCGGTTCGGGCACAGGGGTGGCCATCGGCCAGTACTTCGTCGGGCCCGCGCTGACGATGGGCGGCAATCCCGCCTACCCGATGCAAGCGGTCTTGAGCGTGGCGTACACGCGCAAGGACTTCTCGGGCTACTGGGGTTACGTGCCGGCGGAGACGGACGACCCGGGCTGACCGCAGCTCACTTCGGCTTGCGAGCGATGTAACCGACGAGGTTGATCTCGGCGCGAAGCGGTAGGCCGTCGCGGACGTGGTCCGTGGCCACGCGGGTCGCCTCGGCGAGAACAGCCGCTTCGCCGACGTTCTGGATCGCCTCGTACGAAGGCCCCAACGATGCGATCGTGCGCGCGTAGAGCTCGGGGTCGGCGTACTCCCACACCGTCAGCAGCGATACGCGTTGAATGTCCGCGAAGCCGTGGCGCGACAGCAGCTCCTCACCCGCGCCCGGTCGTCCGAGCGAGACCATCGCGGCCTGGTTCTCGACCTTCGGCGCGGCCGCGAGCCGGAACGGCTCGAGCGCCCAGACGCCTGGCGACACCTTCAGGTGGCCCCAAACCGTGAGCCCGAGTCGTCCTCCGGGACGAAGCACCCGCTCGAGCTCGCTCATGACCTCTGGCGTCGTGCCCCAGACGCCGCGGAAGCTGGTGACGACATCGAACGTCGCGTCCGGCCAGGGGAGCGCGCGCATGTCGCCGACCCGGATGTCACCCTCCGGATTGCGGTCGCGGGCGACAGCCACGAGCCGCTCGGCGGCGTCGATGCCGGCGACGCTCGCGCCGCGCAGCCGCGCCAACTCGAGCGCCAGGCCGCTGCCGCAGGCGACATCGAGGAGCATGTCGCCGTCGTCGACCGCCAGGCGGTGATGAAGCGCGACGTACTCGCGGCAGTTGGACGGCTCGCCGAGCGTCGCGAAGTCGACGGCCTTGCGCCCCCAGCCTTCGTCGACGAGCGTCCACTGCGGCTGCGCGTCGGTCGCGTCCGTCGCGTCCGTCATGTCCCCGAGCGGGCCAGGTGCGCCGACAACGCGGCCACGAGGTCCTCCGCGTCGGCGCGGCCCCCGTCCATGAAGCTCGACTTCCGGCGACGCAGGAACGGCATACCGAGCAGGTACATGCCAGGCGACTCGACCACCCCGCCGTCGTGCTTCACCATCCCCTTCGCGTCGAGCACGTCGACGTCGAGCCACGGATAGTCAGGACGGAACCCGGTCGCCCAGATGATCGTCTTGATCGCGCCCGACCGCAGATCGAGCGTCAGCGTCGGCGGGTCCGGCACTCTGGTCGGCTCAAAACGATGCGGCGGCGGGACGGAGTCGTCGAAGCCGCTCGTCATCGCCCACTCGTCGATGGTGTCGAGGAGCCGGCCGAGCTTCAGGTCGGCGAGCTCGCACTTGTTCCGCAAGGAACCCGAGAACAAGGCCTGGCCGTCACGGATGGTTGCAAAGCGACCCACGAGCTGCACGCCGCTGTCGGTCAATGAGTTGAGGTCGAACGTCGAGCGTTCGGGCGAGCCCGCCAGTTGCATGGACGGCACGTTGCGCGCACGCATGACGTCGTCGACCTCGTCGTAGCGCTCGTCGAGAACACCGGCAACGTCCATCCACCAATGGATGTCGCGGTCGCGGTACGTCCTCGGGCCGCGCACGTGCTCGCCCACGGCCATCGTGACCGGACGGCCCGATCGGTGGACCTCGTGCGCGATCTGTACGCCGGTCGCGGACGCGCCGACGACCATGACGGGGCCTTCCGGAAGCTGCTCCGGATTGCGATAGTCGACGGATCCGAGGGTCGTGATCGACTTGGGCACCGCTTCGGCAAAGTCGGGCAGCCGTTGGTTGCTGAACGCGCCGCTCGCGAGCACGACGGTCGAACACGTCCACTCACCTTGGTCGGTGGCGACGACGTACCCGTCGTCCCTTCGGCGCACCGACGTCACCGTCGTACCGGTCTGGACCGGCGCCGCCACGGCCTTCGCATACGCCGAGAGGAAGTCGACGACTTCTGCCGCGGTCATGAACCCGTCGGGGTCGTCGCCGTCGTACTCGTGGCCCGGTAGCCGGCACTGCCAGTTGGGCGTCAGCAGCCGGAGCGAGTCCCAACGTTCGGTACGCCACGAGCTGGCGACTTCGTTCCGTTCGAGGACGACGTGGTCGATCGACCGGTCGGACAGCAGCTGGCTCGTCGCCAGCCCGTTCTGCCCTCCTCCGATGACGACAGTTGTGGTGCGCATCGCGATTTCCCCCCGAGCGACGCGATGCGCTGGGAGGCGCCTCTACTTGACCTCGACCTGGACGTCGGTCGGATTCGTGATGACGTCGTACACGGCGGACCGCTTCTGCGACTGTGCGACCAGTGCCCGGATCTCGTCCGGCGTCGCGTCGGCGTCGATGTCGTACGTCACCTTGATGCTGCTGAACCCGTTGCGAACGTCCGAGTCGACGCCGAGGATGCCGCGGACGTCCATGGCGCCTTCGACCGTGGCCGACACCTTGCGCAGCTGGATCTCGCGGTTCTGGGCAACGGCAGCGACGCCGGCAGTGAGGCAACCGGCGAGTCCGACGAGGACGTACTCGACGGGCGTCGCGCCATTGTCCTCGGAGGCGAACACCTCGGGGTGGTCGCACTCGAACGAATACTTCGTGCGGTGGCTCTGCTCCTCACCGAGGCCGAAGAACCCCTCGACATCCGAAGTGCTGTGCGTCCCGTTCTGCCACTCGCATGTCGCCCGCCATTGGAACTTCGCCGCCTCCGGCGCCCCGGTGAGCGCTTCGCGGGCCCCGAGAAGCGCCTCGACATTGACGCCGTTGTTGACGGGAGTGTCGGTAGCCGTCATGTCCCACCCCTTGCTGCTGATCGTCCGAAGGCGCCCATCGGGCTCCCATGCAGTGTCGCTGACCCTACTCCCGACTGAACCGCTTGAGAAGGCGTCAACGGTCACACGCAAGCCACCGAGACACCGGTCGAGGCCGACCCGCCGGATGGTTCAGTCGGCGGATTCCTTCAGGTTCAATTTCTTCACACGGGACCTCGCCCGAGTCGGTCACGGCGCGACGGAGCCCCAGTCGGCGAAACCGGACGGATCGTGGCGGCCCATGGTGCCGTGCTCGAACAGACCCCAGCCTTCGGCGCCATCACAGGTGGCCCGGGCCACGTGGTCGATCACCCCGAACGGGATGCGGGCGACGATCGCGGGATCGTTGAGGTCGTACTCGGCGCCCTCGACGAAGCCGCGGCCTCGCCACTGCCCGTGCGACCAGTCCGGGTCGCCGCCGTAACCGGCGCCGACATGGAGCACGACCGAACCGAGCGTCTCCACCTCGATGTCGAACGGCTTGCCGCCCCGCGCTCGACAGGTGCAACACCGCGCGCTCCGGATGACGGGTGCCCGAGCGGTAATGGATCTCGACCTCGGGCCAGCCGAGCTGCTCGACCCGCCCGTCACTCCAGATGCGGCTGGCGTCGTTGAGCGTCCTGAAGCCGTCGGGCAGCTCCTGGGCGATCAGCACCACGGCGAAGTCGTCGAATCGCAGCGGCACGTACAGCCACCAGAAGCCTTCGAGCGGTTCGTCGGCGTTGCGGCCCGGCGGCTCGGCCTCGCCGACCGGACGGATGCCCCACGAGCGGTCCCGGGTGCCGACCCAGCGATCAGGTGACACGACGTGCTCGGAGCCGCCGACATCGAGGACGCCCTCCCATGTGCCCACCTGCGCGAACCGCGCCGCGTCGAGGATTGCTCGCGGTCCCGTCCGCATGACGTGGTGCTGCTCCATCACCGCGGCGAACGAGCCTTCCCAGGTGAGGTCGAAGCCGATGCCGTGGTCGGATCCGTCGCAGAGCAGGCGAACACGCTGCAACGGCTCCTGCACCTCGATGCGGTACGGACCGACCTCCACGTCCATGCTGCGGTCCGTCAGCGCGTCGGACATGCGGATCGCCCACTGGTGATCGCCCTTGCGCACCGTCGCGTACGCGTCGATGACGCCGAGGTTCGGATACACACCGAGCCCGGTCACCAGGAAGATGTCGCCGGTGCGATCGTGCGCGTTGAAGTAGCAGCGGTCGTAGAAGTTGCGATCACTCGTGGGCACGTACCGCATCGAGACCGGGGCCTGGTGGATCGGGTACTCGTCGAGCGGTACGGGCAACATGGCGGACTCCTAGCTCCAGTAGGTGCCGTGCAGCATCGATTCGATGCCGTCGCGATTGACGATGACCTCGTCGAGCTCGTCCGGCATCTCGCGCTCGCCGAAATGGACAGACCGGCGCGCGGTGCGGACGAACACGATCGCCCATTGCAACGCTGCGTACGTGCCGAAGAACTCGAGGTCGCGCGGCGCGTAGCCCGTCAGCCGTTCGTATGCCGCACACACGTCGTTGGGGCGAAGGAAATCGGGAAGGCCCGGCAGTCCCATCGACCGGGCGATGTCCTGGAACACGCTCTGGCTGTACACGAGCCACGCCACGTCGAGCTCGCGCGGGCCGATCCCGGCCATCTCCCAGTCGAGCACCGCCACGGGCGCGAAGTCCCGGTACAGGATGTTGCCCACGCGCGAGTCGCCCCAGCTCACGACCGCGTCTCCCTCGGATGAAGGCCAATGGTTCTCGAGCCACGCGAAGGCGCGGTCGATGACAGGGGAGCGACCGGATTCCTCGGCCACCCACTCGTACCAGGCGCGGGTGTGGGCGACGTGACGGCGCAGGGGCGTACCGCCCTGCTCGGTGAACTCGAGGTACGAGAACGTCGCTTGGGAATCGTCGATGCCGTGCAGTTCGGCCAGCACCTCGACCGTGGCGGATTGCAAGGCCTGTCGTGACGACGCCGGCGCGTCGTAGAGCCAGTTGTCCCCGAACGTGTAGGGCATGAGGTCAGGCGGGACGACGCCGTCGACCCGGCCCATGACGAAGAACGGCGCGCCCACGTGCTGGTCCTCGGGTTCCGACCAGTACAGCTTCGGCACCGGGACCGAAGACAACCGCCCCACGTCGGCGATCACGCGGAACTGGCGCTCGAGGTCGTAGGACGGGAAGACCGGGACATCGGCCGCACGGGGCGCGATGCGGGCGACGAGCTCGTGGCCCTGGACTCGCGCCCCGTCGTCCCACTCCGCCGTCAGCAGGATCGTGTCACTCGACAGCCCGTTCGCCGAGGTCGGCGCCAGCTCCGTGACCTGCGGCGACGCGTCGGCGGGCAGCTGGACGCCCAGCCATCTCTGCAGCTGTTCACGCAGCACATCGGGGTCCCGACTCGACCGCTGCAGCTCCGTCGGCACCTGTCCCGCTGTCTCGCTCAAGAACGTCCCCCGGTCGTCGAGTGCGCTGAAGTTTGTCGCACGCCCCCGCTAGCCTCCACATCCGTGACGGTGACGCAAACCGAGACGGTCGAGATGACGGAAGCGGATGCGATCATCCGCACCGTCGACCTCACCAAGGTCTACGCGGGCACCGATTTCAAGGCCGTCGACGCACTCGACCTCGAGGTCTACACCGGCGAGATCTTCGGCCTGCTCGGACCGAACGGCGCGGGCAAGACGACGACGGCGGGCATGCTCACGACGCGGGTGATCCCGACCAGCGGTCAGGCGTTCGTCGGCGGCATCGACGTCGTCGCCCATCCCGCGGTCGCGAAGCAGCTGATCGGGGTGGTCTCGCAGACCAACACGCTCGATCGGCAGCTCAACGTGTGGGAGAACCTGTACTTCCACGGGCGGTTGTTCGGCATTCCGGGCAAAGAGAGCCGGGCGACGGCCGACGAGCTGCTCGAGAAGTTCCACCTCACCAAGTGGGCGAAGGCGTCGGTCTACGCGCTGTCGGGAGGCATGGCGCAGCGGCTGATGGTGGCGAGGTCGATCTTCCACCGTCCGGCCGTGCTGTTCATGGACGAGCCCACGGCCGGTCTCGACCCCCAGAGCCGGCTCGCGCTGTGGGACATCCTCACCGAGCTGAACGACGAGGGTCAGACGATCCTGCTGACCACGCACTACATGGAAGAGGCGGACCAGCTCTGCGACCGCGTGGCGATCATGGACCACGGCCGCATCCTCGCCCTCGAAACGCCGACGGCGCTCAAGCAGACGGTCGGGGCGGACACGATCGTCACCGTGAAGTCCGATGGTGACAGCGAAGCGCTCGCCGAACTGCTCAACCGCGAGCTCGAAGGCGTCCGGCGGGTACGCACCATCGACGGCGGGGTCGAGGTGCACATGGCGACTGGTCCGAGCCTGCTGCCGCGCGTCATCAACGTCGTCGACAAGGGCGGTTTCGAGATCGCCGACCTGTCGATCGCCGAGCCGAGCCTCGAGACCGTGTTCATCAACCTGACAGGCAAGGAGCTGCGCGACTGATGGCTACCGTCACGACCGAGCAGACCGCGCCGGACGAACGGGGCGCAGGCGCCGCTCGCCGCCACATCACCGCCGAGGTCCGGCCGGTCACCCAGGCCAGCCGCGCCGCGTTCGTCGCGCTGATCCAGCGCGACCTCGTCGTCCTGCGCAAGAACCTCGGCGAGTTCATCACTCGCACGCTCGTTCAGCCGTTCCTGCTGGTCTTCGTCTTCCTGTACGTGTTCCCGACCATCGGTCAGGGCGTCGGCAGCGGCGGCGGACGCGCCGGCGAGTCGGCGTTCGCCACCGTGCTCGTCGCCGGCGTCGTCGGCATCTCGATCATGTTCCAGGGCATCCAGGCCGTGGCCATGACCCTGTCGCAAGAGTTCGGGTTCACGCGCGAGATCGAGGACCGCGTGCAGGCGCCGTGCCCGGTGTGGCTCGTTGCCGTCGCGAAGGTCGTCTCCGGCGCCGCGCAGGGCGTCCTCGCCGCACTCATCGTCTTCCCCATCGCCGCAGTGGTGCACGCCAGCGGCGTGCACGCGCACCTCCACTTCCACTGGCTGGTGCTGCTCAGCGTCATCATCCCGGCGTGCGTGGCGTTCGCTGCGCTCGGGCTGTTCCTCGGCACCAAGTTCGAGCCCCGCAACCTGGGCCTGATGTTCGGCTTCATCGTGCTGCCGATCACCTTCCTCGGCGGCACGTACTACGCCTGGACGACGCTCGCCCCGGTCAAGGTCGCCGGGTTCCCGTGGCTGCAGACCCTGGTGCTCGTGAACCCGCTGATCTACGTCAACGAGGGTTTCCGCGGCGCCGTCACCAACGCCAGCCACATGCACCTCTATGTCGTGTATCCGATGCTTCTGCTGTTCTGCGCCCTGTTCCTGACCCTGGGCATTCGCGGCTTCAAGCAGCGCGTCCTGTCCTGACCCGTCCAGTAGCGTCGCCTCGATGTGCGGACGCTTCGTGTCGTCCTCGCCGCCGGATGAACTGGCCCGGTACTTCGACGTCCAGAAGGTGGAAGAGTCCGCGCTCGAGCCGAGCTACAACGTCGCGCCGAGCAACGACGTCTACGTCGTGGTCGAGTCCGGCGGGATCCGCCGGCTCGACACCTTCCACTGGGGCCTCATCCCGTTCTGGGCGAAGGATCCGAGTGCGGGCAACAAGATGATCAACGCCCGTGCCGAGACCGTGGCGGAGAAGAACGCCTACAAGCACGCGCTGAAGAAGCGGCGCTGCATCATCCCGGCGGACGGCTTCTACGAGTGGAAGAAGGTCCCCGGCGAGAAGGCCAAGCAGCCGTACTTCATCCACCGCGCCGACGGCGAGCCGATGGCGTTCGCCGGCCTCTGGGAGGTGTGGCGCCCGAAGGACACCGAAGACGCCACGGACAGTGACCTCATCCGCAGCTGCACGATCATCACCGGCCAGCCGAACGAGAAGGTCGCCGAGATCCATGACCGCATGCCGGTGATGCTGCCGCCGAGCGCTTGGGCGGAGTGGCTCGATCCGGAGAACGCCGATCTCGAGGCCCTCGGCCAGCTGCTCGTGCCCGCGCCGGCGTCGCTGATCGCGCTCCATCCCGTCAGCACCGCGGTGAACAACGCGCGGTCGAAGGGCGCCGAGCTCGCCCAGCCCTTCGACCCGGTAGCGGACCGCCTGCTTTGAGCACGCGGCCACGGCCGGACTGGCGCCGGCGGCTCGAGAGCCAGTGGTTGCGCTGGGGAGCGCGCCTCGAGAGCGAGTCGACGGACCGCTACTTCCCGTGGATCGCGGCTTCGGTGCTGTTCCTCCTGTACTTCACGCTGGCCGAGGCGAAAGTCCGAAGCGTCGATGTCGGCGCCGACCTCGCCGCGGCCGCACAGGGCGCGTGGCTCATCGCTCACGGCCACACGCCGGATCTGACCGTCACCGGCACCAACCTGCTGGCGCAGCACCTGCCGATCGGCATGTACCCCGTCGGCTGGGCCGCGCGCGTCCTGCCGACCATCCCCACGCTGCTCGCCCTGCAAGCGGCCGGCCTGGCGTTCGGCGTCGTACCGCTGTGGCGGATCGCCCGACGTGTCGCCGACCTGCGAGCGGGCGCTGCGCTCGCGCTGATCGTCGCCTACGGCGCGTCACCGACCATCAACAACCTGAACCTCGCCGACTTCCACCCGACGGCGGTCGCGGTGGCCCCGCTGCTCGCCGCGACCTACACCGCGCTGCGCAAGCAGTGGGGGTACTTCTTCCTGTGGAGCCTCGCGACGCTCATCTGGAGCGCGGAGCTCGGCCTCGTCATCGCGGGCATCGGCGTACTCGTCTTCATCCTCGGCGACCGTGCGCCCGGAACGCTGATCGTCGTGTTCGGCCTCGGCTGGGCGATCGTCGCCGTGCTCATCCTCGAGCCGCGCTTCGGCAGCACCGGTTTCATCGCGCCGGGCGCGTTCCGCGCCTACGGCTCGAACGCGTTCTCAATCGCCGGTGGGATGATCGTCCATCCGAACCATGTGCTCGGCGACCTGCTCGACGAGGACAACGTGCGGCTGATCGTCGGCCTGCTCGCGCCCCTGCTGTTCCTGCCCGTGCTGGCGCCGCGCTACCTGATCCCGGCGATGGGATTGACCGCCCTGTTCCTGGTCGCGGACGTGAACCTGCGGGGCAACGGCACGAACGAGTTCGGTCTGCCTCTCACCGTGTTCGCGTTCGTCGCCGCCGCGTTCGCGCTCAACCGCATGGGGCGACCATCGATCGACAAGATCCTCGTGGACCGACGCGTCCTCATCGCGCTCTCCGTGGCCGCCATCGGCTTCTTCTGCATCGACGCGGTCAACTCGCCCTATCAACGGCCGTGGGAGTGGGGGAGAGAGGACGTCACCGACCAAGCCCGCCACGACGCCGTGAAGCTGGTCGGCGACGACACGGCGGTGCGGGCGTCACCTGACCTCGTGTCGTTGATGGCGGAACGGCGCAAGCTCTACGTGCTCGACGCGCAACCCAACGCGGCCACAGCGACTCGGGACGTGAGCCGGGTGATCGTCGACGAGACCGTCGTCAACTGGAGCGCCGACCAGTGGCGCACGTTCGGCGCCGGCATGGCCGTGCACCAATTCGTGCTCGTGTCCGACCAGCAGGGAGTGCGGGTCTACACCGAGCTGTCGACCTCGGAGCCCGACCAGGGCTAGGACAGCTGCGCCCGCAGCCGGTCCGCAGCGGCGTCGAGGTCGTCGGGGCTCGCGTTCTGGTCGGCGTTCTCGAAGTGCAGGTCTGACTCGCGGTCGATCGGCACGAGGTGGATGTGTGCGTGCGGCACCTCCATACCCGCGATGATCAGCCCGATGCGCGCAGGCGAGAACGCGGCCATCTGCGCCTGGCCGACGCGGTGAGCCACCCTCATGAGATGTCCGGCGAGATCGGGATCGAGGTCGACCCAGTGATCGACCTCTGCGATCGGCACGACGAGCGTGTGGCCGGGCCGGATCGGGGCTATCGACAGGAACGCGACACATCGGTCGTCGCGGTGCACGAACCGCCCGGGCAGCTCGCCGTCGATGATGCGGGTGAAGATCGTCGGCATCAGGGCGGCATCGTAGGCTTCGGCCCGTGAAGGGGGACGCGGACAACAGCACCGCAGACAGAGTGCTGACGATCCCCAACGTCATCACGGTGCTTCGGCTGCTCTGCCTGCCCGTGTTCCTGTGGCTGCTCTTCCACGAGGAGAACCGCGCCGCGGCCGCGTGGTTGCTCGGCCTGCTCGGCGCGACCGACTTCGCCGACGGCTACATCGCGCGCCACTTCAACCAGGCGTCCAACCTCGGCAAGGTCCTCGACCCGATCGCGGACCGCCTGCTGTTCTTCGTCGGCATCACCGCGATCCTCATCGACGGTTCCGTTCCGGTGTGGTTCGCATGGGCGGTGCTGATCCGCGAGATCCTCGTCGCCGGCGCCACGCTCACGCTCGCGGCGATGGGCGCCAAGCGCATCGATGTCACCTGGTACGGGAAGGCGGGGACGTTCGCCAACATGTTCGCCTTCCCGCTGTTCCTCGGCTCGCACTCGACCGCGCCCTATGCCGGCTTCTGCGGTTTCGCCGCGTGGTGCTTCGCCATCCCCGGGGTGATCTTCAGTTGGTACGCCGCACTGCTCTACATCCCGCTCGCGCGTGACGCGCTGCGAGCGGGCCGGACCGCTCGCAGCACCCAAGCGGAGATAGGTTCGACCTGATGAAGGCAGTGATCATGGCCGGCGGCGAAGGCAGCCGACTGCGGCCGCTGACTTCGAATCAGCCGAAGCCGATGATGCCCCTGGCGAACCTGCCGATGATGGAGCACATCATCGGGTTGCTGAAGCGGCACGGCTTCGACGACATCGTCGTGACGCTGGCTTTCATGCCCAACGCCATTCGCACGTACTTCGCGGACGGCTCCGACTGGGGCGTGCGGATCGTCTACGCCACCGAGGAGCAGCCGCTCGGCACTGCAGGATCGGTCCGCAACGCGATGGACGAGCTCGACGAGCGGTTTCTCGTGATCTCGGGCGACGTGCTCACCGACATCGACCTGTCCAAGATCGTGTCGTTCCACGAGTCCCGCCAGGCGCTCGCGACCATCGGCCTCGTGGCGGTCGACAACCCGCTCGAGTTCGGCATCGTGATCACGCAGGAGGACGGCTCGATCGAGCGCTTCCTCGAAAAGCCCACCTGGGGGCAGGTGTTCAGCGACACCATCAACACCGGGATCTTCATGCTCGAGCCCGAGATCTTCGACTACATCCCGGCCGGCGAGGCCGTCGACTTCTCGAGCGAGGTCTTCCCGAAGCTGCTGGCCAACAACATGCCGCTGTTCGGCGCGGTCGCCGAGGGCTACTGGGAGGACGTCGGCACGCTCGAGGCGTATGTGCGGGTGCACAAGGACGTCCTCGACGGCAAGGTCACGATCGACATCCCCGGGTTCCGCCTCGAACACGGCGTGTGGCTGGGTGAAGGAGCCGAGCTCCATCCCGAGGCCGTGGTCGACGGACCCGCGGTCATCGGCGAGAACTGCCGGGTCGAGGCCAACGCCCGGATCGGGGAGTACACCGTTCTCGGCGGCAACGTGCGCATCCGCGAGGGTGCGGACCTGGAGCGGGTCGTGATCCACGACAACGCGTACCTCGGTCCGAACGTGCGGCTCCGGGGCACGGTCGTCGGGCGGGCCTGTGATCTACGCAGCGGGGTCCGCTGCGAAGAAGGTGTCGTGCTCGGCGACGAGTGCTTCGTCGGCGACAACGCGGTGCTGGGCTCGGGCGTGAAGGTCTATCCGTTCAAGACCGTCGAGACCGCGGCGGTCGTGAACTCATCCATCGTGTGGGAGTCGCGCGGTGCGCGGTCGTTGTTCGGCCGCGACGGCGTGTCGGGCCTGGCCAACGTGGACATCACGCCCGAGCTGGCCACCCGCTTGGCGATGGCCCACGGCAGCTCGCTGAAGAAGGAGACCACGGTCATCACCTCGCGGGACTCGTCCCGGTCGGCCCGCATGCTGAAGCGGGCGATGATGGCAGGGCTCAACGCCGCCGGCGTGAACGTGCTCGACCTCGAAGTGGCGTCCGTGCCCGTCACGCGGTTCGTGACCCGCCAGCCGAATTCTGTGGCAGGGCTCAGCATCCGGCTCGTCGAGGCCGACCCGCAGTCCGTAGTGGTGCGGTTCTTCGACGACAACGGCCTCGACCTGTCCGAGGACGGCCAGCGCAAGATCGAACGCCTCTTCAACCGTGAGGACTTCCGCCGCGTGCTGCCCGCCGAGATCGGCGACATCGGGTTCCCCCCGCGGGCCCTCGAGCAGTACTCCGTCGCCTTGGAATCGACCGTCGACGTGGCCCTGATCCGTTCGAGCAAGCCGAAGGTCGTGGTCGACTACGGGTACGGGTCGACGTCGTTCGTGATGCCGAACGTGCTGGCCAAGCTGGGTGCCGACGTGCTCGCGGTGAATCCCTACGCGTCGACCAGCGGCGTTCTGCGCTACGACCCGGCCAGCCACGCCGCCAACGTCGCCGGGCTCGTCCGGGCATCGGGCGCCCACCTCGGCGCGGCGATCGACCCCGACGGCGAGCACCTCACGCTGATCGACGACGAGGGCCACGTGCTGTCGCACACCGAAGCGGTTCTCGCGCTGCTCGACCTCGTGTCGGACCATCTGCTCGGTGACTGCGTCGCGCTTCCCGTGGCCGTCACCCGGCACGCGGAGGCGATCGCGGCGCGTCACGGGGTCAAGGTGCTCTACACGAAGCTCTCCACTCGCGGCGCTCGATGGACGCCGCGTCCGAGGAGGGCGTCGGGTTCGCCGCGAGTCTCGACGGCGGCTACATCCTCCCGGGCTTCCTGCCCGCGTTCGACGCGGCCGCCACGGTCGTGAAGGTGCTCGAGCTGCTCGCGCGGCAACAGTTGCGGCTGTCGTCGCTGGTGCACCACTTGCCACGCGTGCACGTCGCGCACGAAGCGGTCGTGACGCCGTGGGAGCACAAAGGAACGGTCATGCGATCACTCATGGAGATGACGAAGGACCGCGACCAAGAGCTCGTCGACGGTGTGAAGGTGCGCCACGGCGACGACTGGGCACTCGCGCTGCCCGACCCCGAGGAACCGCTCACGCACGTGTGGGCGGAAGCCGGATCGGACGTCGACGCTCGGCGCCTGGCACAGGAGTACGCCCGCCGCATCCGCCAACTCTTGCGCTGATCATCTTCCCCTCAACATGAGGTTGAGGGTGGGTATAACGTGCCGCGTCATGAACGTGCCCGACGAGCTGCGGTACTCGAAGGACCATGAGTGGGCGCGGCTCGACAACGGTCGCGTTCGCATCGGCATCACCGACTACGCGCAGGACGCGTTGGGCGATGTCGTGTACGTGCAACTTCCCGCGGTGGGTACGACCGTCACGCTCGGCGAGAGCTTCAGCGAGGTCGAGTCGACGAAGTCGGTGTCCGACATCTACGCGCCCGTCGCCGGCACCGTGATCGAGGTCAACGCCGAGCTCGCCGACGCGCCGCAGCGACTGAACGAGGACCCGTACGGCGACGGCTGGCTCTGTGACATCGAGCCCGACGACGTCTCCCAACTCGATCAGCTCCTCGACGCCGGCGCGTACCGGCAGTTGATCGACGGATGAGCTGTTGAGCGAAGCGAGAGCGACGTAATGGCCGAGGTGTTCTGCAACCAGTGCGGGCACCGGAACCCGCTGGGGGCCAACTTCTGTTCGTCGTGCGGTGCGCCGCTCGAGCTGGAGCCCGGAGACAGGACGACGATCTCGTTCAGCTTCGACGTCCCACCCGAAGCGGGGGAGGACGAGCTCACCTTCGACCTCGACGACATCCCGCCCGGCGCCGGCCTCCTCGTCGTCACCCGAGGGCCAACGGCCGGATCCCGACTCGGGCTGACCAAAACCGTCACCACGGTGGGTCGCCATCCCGACAGCGACATCTTCCTCGACGACATCACCGTGTCACGCCGCCACGCCGAGCTGCACCGGGGCGAGTCCGGTTTCATCGTGCGTGACGTCGGCTCGCTGAACGGCACCTACCTGAACCGGGAGCGGGTGGAGTCCGGCCCGGTCAAGAACGGTGACGAGCTTCAGATCGGCAAGTTCAAGCTCGCCTTCTTCGCCGGGCCGAACGCGTAGGGATGGCAGCCTGTGGCCGAGCGCGCCCACCTGTCGATCGGAGAGGTCCTCGCGCTCCTCCAGGAGGAGTTCCCGGACGTCACGATCTCGAAGATCCGGTTCCTGGAGAGCCAGGGTCTGCTCGACCCCGAGCGCACGCCGTCCGGGTACCGGAAGTTCTACGAGCCCGACATCGATCAGCTGCGCTGGATCCTCACCCAGCAGAAGGAGAACTTCCTACCGCTCAAGGTGATCAAGGGCCGCCTCGAGGGGCGACCGGACTCCGAGCCGGTCGAGACGAACGATCAGACGCCCGAGCCCGAGCCGGAGCCGGAGCCGCAGCTGCCGTTGCCCGCACCCGCCGCCCCGCCGGCCCGATCGAACCGTTCACGACCGGCACAGACGAGCGCGACGCTCGACCGCGGCCCGAGTGCGGTGAGCCTCACACGCGACGAGCTCTCGTCCGCCACAGGACTGCCCGACAAGATCATCACCGAGCTCGAGCGCTACGGCCTCGTCGTCGGCCGCCCGATGGGGCGCGACACGCTCTACGACGAAGACGCGTTGGTGGTGGCCCGGCTGGCCGCAGGCTTCCTTCGCTATGGCGTCGAGGCGCGCCACCTCCGCATGTACAAGGTGGCCGCGGACCGTGAGGCGTCGTTCTTCGAGCAGGTGGTCATGCCGCTCGTGAAGCAACGGAATCCGGCCGCCCGCCAACAAGCGGTCGACAATCTGACCGATCTCGCGTCGCTCGGCGAGCGCTTGCGCGGCGCCATGCTGCGCAACGCGTTGAAGTCCTACAGCTTGTAGTCACCGACCCTCGTTTCCCGGCCTCGCGGGATAGGGTGCGCCCAATGGTGGAGATGGAGCTGATCGGCGTCAGGGTCGAGCTGCCCACCAACGCTCCGATCGTCCTGCTGCGAGAGATCGAAGGTGAGCATCGGACGCTGCCGATCTTCATCGGCGGTCCCGAGGCCACTGCGATCGCCTTCGCGCTCGAGCAGGTCGAGACGCCACGGCCGATGACGCACGACCTCATGAAGGACGTGCTCGACGGGCTCGGGGTCCGCCTCGATCGGGTCGTGGTCACCGAACTGCGCGACAGCACGTTCTACGCCGAGCTCCACCTCGCTTCGAACGGCCGCACCCAGGTGGTGTCGAGCCGCCCGTCCGACGCCATCGCCCTCGCCGTCCGCACGGGCACGACGATTTACGCCGACGAGAGTGTGCTCGACGAGGCCGGCTACACGCCCGAGGACGAGGCGGAAGAGGAGCAGGACGAGGTCGTCGAGCAGTTCAAGGAGTTCATCGACCGGGTCAATCCGGAAGACTTCGCCAGTTAGTCGAGCCCGTCGGGATTCATCTGACGTGCACGCGTGGTCAACCGGGAGGCGACGTCGCGGCAATCAGCAGCTGCGTATGTACGGGTGGGCCGCGGTCGCCTTGCTGGCGGGGTTGTCGTTGTTCGCCTGGGGACGGTCTCGAGGCGTGGACGAGAGCGCCGGTTCGGCACCTCCGCAAGACTTCGCGGGCTGACCCTTGTCTCCGTCGCTCCTTCGCCGTACCCTTCTCGACTTGCATGGGTGTAGTTCCGCCCGTGTCGTCCTGAGGGAGGCAGCGTGGAAACAGGCTTCAGCGGCACCCGTACCGCCGAGATCGTGGGCATCACCTATCGCCAGCTCGACTACTGGGCGCGCACCGACCTCGTGCGCCCGTCGATGGCCGATGCGAAGGGCAGTGGCAGCCGCCGGAAGTACTCGTACCGCGACCTGCTCGAGCTGAAGATCATCAAGCAGCTGCTCGACGCGGGCATCAAGCTCGAGACCGTGCGCGACGTGTTCGCCAACCTGCGTGAGCACGTGGGTGCTGACATCACGAGCGCCAACATCGTCATCGACGGCAGCACCGCCGTCCTCGCCCGCGACGACGGCGAGCTCGTCGACCTGGTCCGTACCGGCCAGGGTGTGCTCAACGTCTTGTCACTCGGGCGGGTGGCCCGGGAGGTCGATGCCTCGATCAGTGAGCTGTTCCCCCCGGCCCTTCCGTCGGCGCCGGGGGACGGCACGCCGCTCGTACCGGCCGAGCACGGGTGACGCTTCGGCACTCACCGATCGACGCCGTCCATCGCGCTCTCGGCGCCAAGCTCGTCCCCTTCGGGGGATGGGAGATGCCCCTGTCGTACGGCGAGGGCACGCTGGCCGAGCACCGCGCCTGTCGCACCGACGCCGTCGCGTTCGATGTCAGCCATCTCGGCACAGTGCGGGTGACCGGTCCCGACGCGCTCGAGCGGTTGCAGCTCGCGCTGACGAACGACCTTCGCAAGATCGCGCCCGGTCGGGCGCAGTACACGCACCTGCTCGACGAGAACGACGCGTCCGTCCTCGACGACATCATCGTGTGGTGGATCGAGCCTGATCGCTTCGACGTCATGCCGAACGCGTCGAACACGTCTCGTGTGCGTGAGGCACTCGGCGTGGGGGAAGACGCCGACGTCACCGCCGAGCGAGCGATCATCGCCGTGCAGGGGCCATCGGCGCGTGAACGGCTGGCGACGGTGTGGCCGGAAGCGGCTGCAGTCGGACGGTTTCGAGTCGCTCCGGTGTCATGGGGCGGTGAAGTCGCGTGCGTTGTCGCGGGCACCGGCTACACCGGCGAGGACGGCGTCGAGCTCTCCGTGCCCGCGACCCGCGCGGCCGACGTGTGGGAGGCGGTCACGGGCGCCGGCGTCGTACCCGCCGGCTTGGGCGCGCGCGACACGCTGCGGCTCGAAGCGGGCCTGCCGCTGCACGGCCACGAGCTCGGTCCCGGCATCACGCCACTCCAAGCGGGACTCGGTTGGGTGGTGAGCTGGGAGAAGGGCCCGTTCCTCGGACGGGAGGCGTTGGCAGCCGAGCGCGAGCAGGGCGTGGTCCGGCGGCTGCGGGGCATCAACACCGAGGGCCGCCGCCCGCCGCGTGCCGAGCAGGTGTTGCTCGTCGACGGTGAGCCGGCCGGCGAGGTCACCAGCGGCAACTTCTCACCGATGCTCGAGCACGGCATCGCCCTCGGCTTCCTACCGCCCGATGTCGGCGAGGGTCGCGAGGTGGCGATCCAGGTCCGCGAGGGCGACACCCTGCCGGGGACCGTCGTCCCCACCCCGTTCTGGCGTCACTGACGGCGGTATTCCGCCGAATCTGACGCCAGAACGCGTTTTACTCGTAGGACGAGAGCGGGGGGCACGCGCACATGAGGTTGCGGTCGCCGTAGCCGCCGTCGATGCGGCGGACGGGCGGCCAGTACTTCCCGGCACGCAGGGATGCCACGGGGTACGCCGCCTCCTCCCTGGTGTACGGCTGCTCCCAGGGATCACGCAGCAGCATCGCCGCGGTGTGCGGCGCGTTGCGCAGCAGGTCCGGCTGGTTGTCGATCTCGGCCCTCATGGCGATCATGGCGTCACAGAAGCGGTCGATCTCGCCGAGGTCCTCGGACTCGGTCGGCTCGATCATCAGCGTGCCCGCGACCGGAAAGCTCATCGTGGGGGCGTGGAAGCCGTAGTCGACCAGCCGCTTGGCGACGTCGTCGACCGACACTCCGGTCTCCTTCGTGATGCCGCGAATGTCGACGATGCACTCGTGCGCCACCAAGCCGCCCCGGCCCGTGTACAGCACCGGGTAGTGCGGGGCGAGGCGCTTCGCGATGTAGTTGGCGTTGAGGATCGCGACCTCGGTGGCGCGGCGCAGCCCGGCGCCGCCCATGAGCCGGATGTACGCCCACGGGATCGGGAGGATGCCGGCCGAGCCCCACGGCGCGGCGGAGATCGGTCCGGGTCCGGTCGCCGGGCCGGCCTCGGGCGTGAGCGGATGGTTCGGCAGGTACGGCGTGAGGTGGGCGCGCACCGCGACCGGGCCCACGCCGGGACCACCGCCGCCGTGCGGGATGCAGAACGTCTTGTGCAGGTTGAGGTGGCTCACGTCCGCGCCGAACCGACCCGGCTGCGCGAGGCCGACCAGCGCGTTGAGGTTGGCGCCGTCGACGTAGACCTGCCCGCCCGCGTCGTGCACCGCCGCGCAGATGTCGCCGATCGACTCCTCGAACACGCCGTGGGTCGACGGGTACGTGACCATGAGCGCGGAGATCGCTGCCCGGTCGGCGTCGAGCTTCGCTCGCAGGTCGTCGAGGTCGACGTTGCCCTGGTCGTCACACGCGACCACGACGACGCGCATGCCGGCCATCGCCGCGGACGCCGCGTTCGTGCCGTGTGCGGATGACGGGATGAGGCAGACGTCGCGGTCGTTGTCTCCGTTGGCGCGGTGCCACTCGCGGATGGCGAGAAGACCGGCGAGCTCGCCTTGCGAGCCGGCGTTGGGTTGCAGTGAGACGGCGTCGTAGCCGGTGATCGCGGCCAGCCAGTGCTCGAGATCGGCGATGAGCACCCGATAGCCCTCGGCCTGGTCGAGCGGCACGAAGGGATGGAGGCCGGCGAAACCGGGCCACGTCACCGGCTCCATCTCTGCCGTGGCATTGAGCTTCATCGTGCACGAGCCGAGCGGGATCATCGACCGGTCGAGCGCGACGTCCTTGTCCGCCAGCTTCCGCAGATAGCGCAACATGGCCGTCTCGCTGTGGTGCTCATGGAACACCGGATGGGTGAGGAACTGATCGTCGCGCAGGAACGTTTCGGGGATCCCACCAACGAGCGGGGCGTCCGTGTCAGCCTCGAGCAACGAACGCAGGGCGTCGACGTGTTCGTCGGTCGTCGTCTCGTCACACGCGATCGCGACGGTGTCCGCATCGACGAGACGAAGGTTGAAGCCTTCGTCGAGCGCGGCCGCCACGACCGCGGCGGCGCGTCCCGGCAAGCGCAGCTGCACAGTGTCGAAGAACGTGTCGTACACGGGCTCGCCCGATCCTGCGATCGCCCGCGCGCGGGCGTGCACGCGCGACGCGATCTCGGTCAGTCCGTCCGGACCGTGGTACACCGCGTACATCGATGCCAGCACCGCGAGCAGCACCTGTGCGGTGCAGATGTTCGACGTCGCCTTCTCGCGGCGGATGTGCTGCTCGCGCGTCTGCAGCGCGAGCCGGTAGGCGAGGTCGCCGTCGGCATCGACGGAGACGCCCACCAGCCGTCCCGGCAGGGACCGCTCGAGTCCGGCACGAACCGCCATGAACGCGGCGTGCGGGCCGCCGAACATCATCGGCACGCCGAACCGCTGCGTCGACCCGACTGCGACGTCCGCGCCGATCGAGCCGGGCGAGCGCAACAGGCACAGCGCGAGCAGGTCGGTTGCGACGGCCACGAGTGCGCCGCGCTCGTGCGCGGACTCGATCACGGCCGTCCAGTCGACCAGCCGTCCGCTCGATGACGGGTACTGCACGAGGACGCCGAACACGTCGCCGTCAGGCAACCCGCCAGCGGCGAGATCGGCGACGACGACCTCCAGTCCGAGCGGTTCGGCGCGCGTCTCGACGACTGCGATCGTCTGCGGATGGCAGTCCGCATCCATCACGAACACCGCGCCGTCAGCGGCCTTCGACGAGCGCCGGCACAACGCCATCGCTTCGGCAGCCGCGGTCGCCTCGTCGAGCAGTGACGCGTTCGCGATGTCGAGCCCTGTCAGGTCCGTGACCATCGTCTGGTAGTTGAGCAACGCCTCGAGCCGGCCTTGCGAGATCTCGGGCTGGTACGGCGTGTAGGCCGTGTACCACGCCGGGTTCTCGAGGACGTTGCGTCGCAGCACGGGCGGCGTGATCGTGTCGGCGTACCCGAGCCCGATCATCGACACGAGGACCTCGTTGTGGTCGGCGAGCTCACGCAGCGCGTCGAGTACCTCGGCTTCGGTCAGCGCATCGAGGTCGAGCCCGTCGAACGCCTTGATGGCATCGGGCACGGCCGCGTTCACGAGGTCGTCGAGCGACCCGTAGCCGATGGCGGCGAGCATCTTGGCGATGTCGGCGTCGGACGGGCCGATGTGGCGACCGGCGAACTCCGTCATGGATCACTCCTGGCGTCGCTCCCGACGCTGTCACCCGCTCCCGGCTGCCCGGGCACGAAGCTTCCAGCGGTGCCTACCCTGCGCGGTCCGATGGCCTGAGAGATTCCCGGGAGTCGGTTGCCCCTTCGGCGCACCCGGAGGTGCTCTCCCGGGCAGGGTCGACGGCCTCACCAAGGTACCTGCAAATCCGCCCCGGCCGGTACCGTGCCGCCATGCCAGCCGTCTTCGTCCACGGAGTGCCCGAGACCGCCGACCTGTGGGACGGGGTCCGCGACCGGCTCGACCGCGACTCCGTCGCACTCTCGTTGCCGGGGTTCGGCAACCCGAGGCCCGACGGCTTCGGCGCGACGAAGGACGACTACGCCGCTTGGCTCGAGGACGAGCTCCAGGCGATCGACGGACCGATCGACCTCGTCGGCCACGACTGGGGCGCGCTGCTGACCGTCCGCGTGGCCACCGCGCATGGCGGGCTGATCCGAAGCTGGGTGGCCGACGTGGCCAACGTCTTCCACCCCGACTACGTCTGGCATGACTTCGCGCAGCTGTGGCAGACCCCCGGCCAGGGCGAGGAGTCCATGGACGCGCAGCTCGCGACGCCCGACGACACACGAGGCGACGTGTTCACCGGTTTCGGCGTGCCGGAGGCGGAGGCGCGCGAGCTGGGTCGAGCACTCGATCACACGATGTCGCGCTGCATCCTCGATCTCTACCGGTCCGCCGTGCCGAACACGTCGGAGGACTGGGGCGCCCAGGTCGGTCCCACCGATGCGCCCGGGCTGTTGCTGCTCGCGACAGAAGATCCGTTCGGCGACGCGATGCTCGCCCGTGACATGGCCGAGCGCCTGCACGCGCAGGTCGACACCCTCGACGGACTCGGCCACTGGTGGATGCTGCAGGACCCCGCACTCGGCGTCAGCGCGCTGACTCGGTTCTGGAACACGCTCGGCTGACGATGGGAGCCATCGGGCTCCTGGTCACGAGCCGACGATTGGAGACGCTGCTGCTCCGGTGGCGGCGTCTTCGTGCTCGGCATTGTGCTTGCCGATCGCGGTCATGATCGCGGCGCCGACCTCGCCGATGAACGTCGGCCGGTTCTCGGCGGCCCAGTCACGCGAGGCCGTGGTCGACTCGGCCGAACCCTGGAACTCGGGGAACACGTAGCGCGCCAACAGCTCGTAGCTCTTGCGCGTCGCCTCGGTGTCGGCCCACTCGTGCGCCATGACGAGGAACGAGCCGAACCCGCCGTCCGACTGGTCCCACAAGCGCTGCACCTGCGCGATGGCGTCGTCCGGCGTGCCGATCACTGCGAACCCGGACTGGTTGATGGCGTCGGCCATCTCCTCCGCGTTCGACGTATCGGGAGCGATCGGCAGTGCCGCAACGCGCTGGAAGTAGTCGACCCACTGCTCGAGACCGAAGGCGACGTCGGCGTACGCCTTCTCGCGCGTCTCGGCGATGTGAACGGGGCCGACGAGCCGCCAATTGCGCCGATCCACGGTCGTGTCGAACTGCGCCGCGCGCTCCTCGGCGATGCCCCACTGGTAGCCGAGCAGGTCGAAGCCTTGCTGATTGGTCGCGCCGATCGACAACAGGCTGGTACCGAAACGTCCTGCAGCCCGCGAGCCGGCCGGCGAGATCTGAGACGCGACTGCGACTTCGAAGTGCGGTTGCGTGTACGGACGCAGGTTCAGACGCGCGTCATCGAGCGTGAACCACTCCGTCTTCATCGTGACCGGCTCGTCGCTGCGCAACAGCAAGAGGATCGCTTCGAGCGCCTCTTCCATGCGGTCGCGCTGCTCGGCGACGGGGATGCCCATCATGAACGCGTCGGAGGGCAGCGCACCGGGTCCGACGCCCATCATGATGCGGCCACGGGTCAGGTGGTCGAGCAGCACCATGCGATCGGCCAGCATGAGCGGGTGGTGGTAGGGGAGCGAGCTCACTCCCGTGCCGAGCCGGATGTGCTTCGTGCGCTCGGCCGCAACCCCCAAGAAGACCTCGGGGCTGGCGATGATCTCGTAGCCGGCGGAGTGGTGCTCGCCGATCCACGCCTCGTCGAAGCCCAGCCTGTCGAGGTGCACCACGAGATCGAGGTCGCGCTCGAGCGCAAGGGTCGGGTTCTGGCCGACGGGATGGAACGGAGCGAGGAAGATGCCGAACTTCAACGGCCACGGCCGCGATGCGCTCATCGCTCGACCGTAACCAACCCTCGGCTATTCCTCCAGCAGGTCGGGTTGCTGGGCGACGATCCAGTCGTAGAGCGGCTGGAACGACATCCAGCCCGCCATCGGATGGCCGACCTGCTTGGCCGTCTTCTCGGCTTGGTCGGGATCGATCGGGCGGGGCGTGCCGGCCGCCTCGGCCAGCAGTTGCGCCTGGCAGGTGCGCTCCATCGAGATGAACCAGTACGCCGCTTCGTCCACCGATGTCGTGCCCACCGTGAGCAGCCCGTGGTTGGACAGGATGGCCGCCTTGTTGCCGCCGAGCGCGTGCGCGATGCGCTTGCCTTCGTCGATGTCGAGGACGACGCCGGTGTAGTCGTCGAACACCGCGTGGTCGCCGTAGAACATGCACGAGTCCTGGGTCAGCGGATCCAGCGGCCGGCGCAGCGACGCCCACGCCTTGCCGTAGACGGAGTGCGCGTGGGCCGCGGCGACGACGTCGGGGCGAGCGGCGTGGATCTGGCCGTGGATCACGAACGCCGCCTGGTTGACCGGCCAGTCGCCCTCGACCACATCGCCGTGGTGGTTGACGAGGATCAGGTCCTTCACGCGGATGTGCTTGAAGTTCATGCCGAACGGATTGACCCAGAAGTGGTCGAGCTGTTCGGGGTCGCGCGCCGTGATGTGACCTGCGACACCTTCGTCGAAGCCGAACTGGCCGAACAGCCGCAACGAGGCGGCCAGCCGCTGCTTGCGATGGCGGCGTTCCTCGTCGATGTTGGCGAACGTCGGCAACGCGTGCGGCTGGCGGTCGGACGGCATCGGTGGCTCCTCCGGGTCGGCGACTGTTCGCAGTGTATGGCTCACATGGCAGGGGCTACGGCCGACAGGACAGCGTGACGATGAAGCCCGAGGCGGAACTCGGCGAGGACGAGCCGACTCCTGAAGAAGCCAACATCCGTTGGCTGCTCGCGGCCGTCCTGCATCACGAGCCGGCAGACTCGGACCGTCCCTCCCAGCCCGGCGGTGGCGAGATCGACACGTCGCGCAACGGCGGATCCCATCCGCCCGCTTCGTAGCGGCGCACGACCTTCGCCGGCGCGCCGGCGGCGACACACCGATCCGGCAGGCAGCCGCGCACGACGGACCCCGCGGCCACCGCGACATTGCGTCCGATCAGTGAGCCCGGCAGCACGATGACGTTCGCGCCGAGCCACGAGCCGGCGCCGATGACCACCGGATCCTCCGCCGGCCATTGCCGTCCGATCGGTTCGTCGACGTCGGCGTACACGTGGTTCTGGTCGGTCACGTACACATACGGACCGAAGGTGACGTCGTCGCCGATGTCGATCGACTCGTGGCCCACGATGTGGCACCCGCGTCCGATCGAGCAACGCTCGCCGATGCGCACGACCGGGTCGTTCGCCATCGTCTGGCCGGGCGCCATCCCCGCCGACAGGCTCACATGGGGGCCGATCAGCGTGTCGGCTCCGATGTGGATCCACCGCTCGCCGAACACCGAGCCGGACGGGAAGGCGATCATGCTGCGGGCTCCCATTGCGCCGAAACGGCGGCCCCGCTCGTCGTCGGGGGACACGGCGCCGACGTCGCTGATCCAGCCCCAGCCTCGCTGGATCAGACCGGCGGCGAGGTTCCGGGCACGTGGGGACAGCTCCGATGGCCGGAACACGGCCCGGACGGTAGTCCGTCCGGCACTGATCGCTCAGGAACACTCACGTCGCCGCCTGCTAGTTTCGTCACAGTGACGAAACTAGGTGGAGACCGGAGTGCCGAGCGCGGTGGGGATCGCTGCCGATGGTGCGGCCGCTCGTTGCCCGAGCCCGCCTCGACCGGGCGGCCGCGAACGCATTGCAAGGCCTCGTGCCGCCAGCGGGACTACGAAGCGCGACGCCGGGCCGGCGAGCTCGGCCTGTCCGAAGGGGAGCTGGTGATGACACGCGCCGAGCTCGAGTCGCTGCAGGACCGCCTCTACATGCTCGAGGCCGCGGTGGAAGACGTCGAACGCGACCTCGCCGGCAGCCACACGAAGCAGGACCTCGAAGAGGCCGTGGCCTGGATCATCGAAGCGGCCCGCCCGTTGTTCACCCGCTGACGCGCCAGGCAAGAATGGGCGCCCCGGGGTCGACGGCCCTGTGATCCTCCAGGGAGGGCGGCATGTTCAAGTCGATCGTGGTGGGGTCCGATGGCTCGTCCAGATCGCGACAGGCCGTCGCTGTCGCATCCGGTCTCGCCCGCACCCATGGCGCCTCGCTCCATCTCGTGCGCGCGTTCCGCCCGGTGCTCCAAGTCGCGGGCGCATCCGCTGATGCCATGGCCGGCGTCGCGGCAACGACCGACGCGGAAGCAGAGCAGGCTTTTCGGGCCGGTCTCGACGAGTTGGCGGTCGAGTTGCGTCGCGACGGCATCGAGGTCGACACCCACTGCCTCGCCCAAAGCGCGGCGTCGGCGATCCTCGAGGTCGCGCAGACGCAGGACGCCGATCTCATCGTGGTCGGCAACCGCGGCATGGCCGGCGCTCGCCGCGTGCTCGGCAGCGTGCCGAACAGCGTCGCCCACGGCGCCCGCTGCGCCGTCCTCATCGTGCCGACCTCGTAGCGAGCCCTCCAGCGAGCGCTTCGGGACCAGTCCCGTGGGAACGCCGTAACTTGACATAACGAGGATTCTCGGCGGTTGCGACAAACATGCACCGTCGGAGCGCCTTGGGCAGTAGCGTCACCCCTGCCAGGACGCAGGACGGCGCGGGAGCGTGTGCGAATGAACGTTCCAGGCATCGACGTGAGCAACTACCAGCATGCGCCCGACTGGGCGACGGTGGCCGCAGCGGGCATCCGTTACGCGTGGGTACTCGCAACCGACGGCTCGGATTTTCTGGACAAGTACTACCCGGACGACGTCACCGGCGCGCGCGACAACGGCATCAAGGTCGGCGGCTACCACTTCGCCCGTCCGAATCGCCACGACGCGATCACCGAGGCCCGTTGGTACCGCGCGAACGTCCCCTCCGAGCTCGACCTGCCGACTGCACTTGACATGGAGCGCAACTGGCTACCGAGCATCCAGGCGAACACGGACTGGGCGATGCAGTTCCTCGATCTCATCGGCAGCGACCCGCTCGTGCTCTACACGAACGGCGACGGCGCCGACAAGCACCTCGATTCGGCCCGACTGGTGGCCGAGGGGGTCGAGCTCTGGTACGCCAACCCGGGGGCCGTCGATCTGAGCGGCGTGGGCCACTGGGATCGCGCGTCGGCCGTGCAGTACGGAGTCGGGCCCATCCCCGGCATCGACGCCGACGTCGACCTCGACCGCATGCCCGAGGAGATACTCCTTCGATGGACGTCGTCGTTCGGCCTACCCAACGAGGAGGACGAGAAGTTGTTGCACATCATCAAGGGTGACATGACCCCCCAGTGGTGGGTCACCGACTTCGTCAGCAAGCGGTACATCCCGACGGCCGATGACGCCAACGTGATCATCTTCGTCACGGTGCAGAACGGCGGGAAGATCAGCCACGACGCGAACAACGGGCCGAACGTGGTCCCTCAGTCGTCCGTCGACGCCATCCCCGTGGCGGACCATCACCGGTGAAGGCCGTCTGACCATCCCGTCCGACCTTCCGGCCTGACCATCCACCAACTGCGGCGGGGCACTCCCTACGGTGTGCGCCATCACGCTTCTCGTGAAGGGAGAACCCAATGACGCGTGCTGACCTGGTGAAGGCCATGGCCGACCGCACCTCGATGTCCCAGACCGATGTCGACAAGGTGCTGACCGCCTTCCTTGACGAGGTGACGCAAGTGGTGTCCACGGGCGGTGAGAAGCTGACGATTCCGGGCTTCCTCACGTTCGAGCAGTCGCACCGCGCCGCTCGCACCGGCCGCAATCCCCAGACCGGCGAGCCTGTCGACATCCCCGCCACCAACGTGGCGAAGGTGACGGTCGGTTCGAAGCTCAAGGCCGCTGCGAAGGGCTGACCGGCCCGTAGGTTGCGCCCGCTCGGGGCGTCAGCCGACCAGCTCGGCGATCTGGCTGAGAAGGTCCGGCGGCCCCGAGACGAGCATCGTGGTGAGCACGGTGCTCTTCCACTGCTCGAGTTCCGCGAGCACCTTCTCGCGCGGCCCGACGAGCGCGATGTCCTCCACGAGCTCGGTCGGCACCGCGGCGATGGCGTCGTTCTTGCGGCCGTCGAGGTACGCGTCCTGGATCTTGTGGCACGCCTCCTCGTGGCCCATGCGCGCGAACACGTCGAAGTGGAAGTTGACCTCGCGCGCTCCCATCCCCCCGATGTACAGCGCCATCATCGGGCGCAGGAAGTCGGCACAGCCTTCGGCGTCGTCGCCGATGATCACCGGCACCGTGCAGGCGATCTCGAAGTCATCCCACGAGTGGCGGGCGCCGGGGCGCTCGAACCCCTCCTCCAGCGCGGCCCGGTAAAACGGATCGCTCTTCGGTCCGAAGAAGATCGGCAGCCAGCCGTCGGCGATCTCCGCGGCCATGGCGACGTTCTTCGGTCCCTCCGCGCCGAGCAGGATCGGGATGTCCTCGCGCAGCGGCTTCACGATCGACTTCAACGGCTTGCCGAGCGCGGTGCTGCGGTCGCCACGAAACGGCATCTGGTAGTGCTCCCCCGCGAAGTCGACCTCCTCGCGCCGGAAGACGCGCCGGAGGATCTCGATGTACTCGCGCGTGCGTGCCAGCGGCTTCGGGTACGGCTGGCCGTACCAACCTTCGACGACCTGCGGCCCTGACGCGCCGAGACCGAGCAGCAGCCGGCCGCCGCTCAGGTGATCGAGCGTGATCGCCGACATCGCCGTCGCGGCCGGCGTCCGGGCCGAGATCTGCACGACGGACGTGCCGAGCTTGATCGTGCTCGTGTCGCTTCCCCACCACGCGAGAGGCGTGAACGCGTCCGAGCCATACGCCTCCGACGTCCACATCGAGTCGAAGCCGAGCTTCTCGGCCTCGGCGATCGACTCTCGCACTCCCCCTGGCGGGCCCGCATTGTTCCAGTAGCCGATGATCAGACCGAGTTTCACCGGGCCGTTCTAACCCGTGGCCCTGGTGGCGCAAAAGTAGAACGTGTTCTAATCTGTGGCGATGGCCATGCCCTCCGACGTGCCCGTCATCGATCTCATGATGGGGCTGCCCGAGGGTCACAAGAAGAACTGGTACGAGTTCCTCCGCAAGGGCTTCATGGACCAGGAGTCCAAGGACATGGAGTTCCCGGCGCAGTACATGTTCAAGCACGTGCCGGACGACATCGCGGACGACGCCGACCCTGTCTCGGTGGTCCTCCAGGAGATGGACCACTTCGGGATCGAGAAGGCGATGCTCGGCATCGGCGGTCGCGCCGGCACCACCCGAACCAACTCGCACCGGGCGTTGCTCGACCATCCTGACCGCTTCTTCGGGAGCTACGAGGTCGACGCGAACCGCGGGATGGAAGGCGTCCGCGATCTCGTGCGCGCCCACGAGGAGTTCGGCATCAGGGCCGCGACCGCGTTTCCTGCGGGGATGGTCCCGCAGGTGCCGATCAACGACAAGAAGTTCTATCCCCTGTACGCGAAGTGCATCGAGCTCGACATCCCCATCTGCATCACGACCGGCGTGCCCGGGCCGCGGGTACCGATGCTGTGTCAGAAGACCGAGCTGCTCGACGAGGTGTGTTGGTTCTTCCCCGAGCTGCGGATCGTGATGCGTCACGGCGCCGAGCCGTGGGACGCGCTGGCAGTGAAGCTCATGCTCAAGTGGCCGAACCTCTACTACTCGACCAGCGCGTTCGCGCCGAAGTACTACCCGCGCACGATCATCGACTTCGCCAACACACGCGGCGCGCACAAGGTGATGTACGCGGGCTACTTCCCCATGGGCCTGTCGCTCGAGCGCATCTTCAAGGACATGCAGGACGTCCCGTTCCGCGACGACGTGTGGCCGAAGTTCCTGCGCGAGAACGCCGTCAAGGTGTTCAACCTGTGACCGCGATGAACAAGCGGTTCCCGTTCCCCATCCCCTTCGGTTGGTTCTGCGTCGGGTTCCCGGAGGACATCGTCGTCGGCGAGGCGAAGCCGCTCTACTACTGGTCGCGCCATCTCGTCGGTTGGCGCGACGAGTCGGGCGAGCTTCACGTGATGGACGCGTTCTGCCCCCATCTCGGCGCCCATCTCGGTCACGGGGGTTCGGTGACCGGGTGCGAGATCGTGTGCGCGTTTCACGGCTGGCAGTTCGACGGCGACGGCCGCAACACCAACATCCCCTACAGCACGCGCACCAACGCCAAGGGCCGCATCCGCGCGTACCCGGTCGCCGAGGTCAACGGCCTGTCGTTCGCCTGGTATCACCCCGACGAGAGCGTGGCCCCGATGTGGGACGTGCCGCTCGTGCCGGAGTTCGCCGACGATCCCGAATGGTCGACCGACATCCGCACCTCGTACGAGATCGGCACGACGTGGCAGGAGATGGCGGAGAACGGCGTCGATGCCGCGCACTTCCGGTACGTGCACAACACCGCCACGGTCCCCGAGATGGAGTCCTACGAGACAGGGTTCCCCAGTTCGCAGATGCGTTCGAACCAGAAGTTCCCTACGCCGCGAGGCGTGATGGAGGGACGCATCGACACGAAGTCGTGGGGGCCTGGCATCTCGCTCGTGTCGTTCTCCGGCATCGTCGACACGTTGAACCTCGCGGTCACGACGCCGATCGAACCGGACAAGTGCATCGTGCGGTTCAACTTCCGCTTCCGGACCATGGGTGATCCCGAGACCACGCAAGGCGTGGGCAAGGCCTTCGTCAACGAGGTCCACAAGCAGGTGCTCGAGGACAAGCCGATCTGGGAGCACAAGGCGCACCTCGTCCGGCCTGCGCTTGCGGATGGCGACGGGCCGTTCATGAAGTTCCGCAAGTGGTGCGCGCAGTTCTACGCGGAACCCGTGGGCGACGGCGACGAGCGCACGGTGTTCCCGCCTCCGTACTGGCCCGACCGGTTGGACGAGGCGCCCCGCAAGGCGACCGCATCGGCGCGGCTCGACAAGAACTAGCGGCTCAGGTCACTAGCGGGGCGGCGGCATCAGGCGGATGTCGCCTGCTTGCATGCCGCCGTCGATCACGAACTCGGTGCCCGTGCAGTACGCGCTCTCGTCCGACGCGAGGAAAAGCACGAGATTGGTGATGTCGTCGACCGTGCCGATGCGAGCCACCGGCAGCGCCTTGTAGTAGTCGCTGTTGCCGTCGTCGCCGACGGCCGCCGTCATCTCCGTCGCCACTCCCCCGGGATGCACCGAGTTGACGCGGATGCCGTAGTGGCCGAACTCGAGCGCGGCGGTCTTCGTGATGCCGCGCACACCGAACTTGCTCGCGGTGTAGCCGGCACCGAACGGGACGCCCCACATGCCCGCGGTCGAGGAGATGTTGACGATCGCGCCGCCACCGCTCTCGCGCAGGGCCGGGACCGCGGTGCGCATGCCGAGGAACGTGCCGACCAGGTTGATGTTGAGGACCCGCATGAAGTCGTCGAGCGGTGTCTTCGCCAGTGGTGTGAACCCGCCGAGCACACCGGCGTTGTTCACGAGGACGCTGAGGCTGCCGAATGCGTCGACGGTCTCGTTCACCGCTTCCTGCCACGAGCTCTCGGACGTCACGTCGAGTTGCACGAATGCGCCGTCGTGTCCGAGTTCGCCCGCGACCGCTTCTCCCTCGTCGACGAGCACGTCGCCGATGACGACCTTGGCGCCCTCCGCGACAAACCGCCGCGCTTCGGCCGCGCCTTGTCCCCGCGCTCCCCCGCTGATGAGCGCGACCTTCCCGTCCAATCGTCCCATGACCGGCCTACCTCACGAACTCCGGGGAGAAACGGGCGCTATAGCACCCGTTTCCATCCAACATTCGCAGTGGGTCGGTCACGGTTTGTCAGCGCCGACGAGCCACATGGCGAAGAACTGCGAGCCGCCGCCGTAGGCGTGGCCGAGGGCGATGTTGACATCGTCGATCTGGTGCTCGCCGGCCTGACCGCGGACCTGCATGGCCGCCTCGGCAAACCGGAGCATGCCGCTCGCGCCGATGGGGTTCGACGACAGCACGCCGCCGCTCATGTTCACCGGCAGGTCGCCGTCCATCTGCGTGGCGCCGTCCTCGACCATCCGCCAACCCTCACCGAGCTCGGCGAACTGCAGGTTCTCGAGCCACATCGGCTCGAACCACGAGAACGGCACGTACATCTCCACGCAGTCGATCTGCCTGCGCGGGTCGGTGATGCCGGCCTGGCGGTACACGTCACGCGAGCACTGGATGCCGCCGAGGGGCAGCACCGGGTCGCGGTCGGCGGACATGGTCGGCTCGGATCGCATGGCGGTGCCGAGCACCCATGCGGGCGGGCGCGCTCCGGACACAGCGTCCTCCGAGGCCAGCACCAGCGCGCACGCGCCGTCGGATGACGGGCACGTCTCGGCGTAGCGGACCGGGTCCCACAACATCATCGACTGCTCGATCGACTCGAAGCTGATGTCGTGGTCGTGCAGGTGCGCGTAGGGGTTCTTCGAGCGCGTTGCGCCGATCCTTCAACGCCACGAGGATCCCGATGTGATCAGGGGCCTTGGAACGGCGCATGTACGAGCGGATGTGCGGCGCGAAGTAGCCGCCCGCGCCGGCATGCATCGGCGGCTGGAACGGGATGGGCAGCGAGAGCGCCCACATCGCTTCGCTCTCCGACTGCTTCTCGAACGCGATCGTGAGCACCCGCTTGTGGATGCCCGCCTGCACGAGCTGCGACGCGACGATCGTCGTCGAGCCGCCGACCGAGCCGGCGGTGTGCACACGGAACAACGGCTTGCCCGCGGCCGCGACGGCATCGGTCAGGTACAGCTCGGGCATGCACACGCCTTCGAAGAAGTCCGGCGCCTTGCCGATGACGACCGCATCGATGTCGTTCAAGCGTGAGGTCTGCGTCCGCCAGCGCACGGTCCGCCGCCTCGCGGATCAGTCCCGACATCGAGACGTCGCCCCGGGTGGCCTGGTGCTTCGTCTGCCCGACGCCGATGACGGCGACTCGTTCCTTGCCCATCAGCCGTCTCCTTCGAGCACACAGACGAGGTTCTGTTGGAGGCACGCGCCGGACGTGGCGTGCGCGACCGCACGGTTGGCGCGGCCGTCGATCACGCGCTGCGCCGCTTCGCCGAAGCGGATCAGTCCGGCCGCCATGATCGGGTTGGCACACAGCGCCCCGCCGGACGGGTTGACCTCGACGCCGTCACCGAGGCCGAGCGCGTCGCGCAGGATCAGCTCTTGGTGGCTGAACGGCGCATGCAGCTCGGCGACGTCGACCGATCCCCTGCCGACGCCGGCCTTCTCACCCGCCACCCGAGTCGACGGCGACTCGGTCAGATCGCGCAGGCCGAGCACGGCCGACTCGATGCGATGGTCGATGCCGCGGATCCATGCGGGACGGTCGCAATGCGACCGGGCGACATCGCCGGCGGCGAGCACGACGGCGCCGACGCCGTCGGTGATCGGCGGACAGTCGTCCTTGCGCAGCGGATCGACGAGCATCGGCTCGGCCAGCACCTCGTCGGACGACTTGTTCCACTTGAGCTGCGCGTGCGGGTTGCCGAGGGCCGCGGTGCGGCTGCGGGCCACGACCTCGGCGAACTCCTTCTCCGTGGCCTTACCCGCCTCGAGCAGTGCACGGGCCTGTAGCGCGGCGAGCGAGATGGCATCAGGCCACAGCGGCGCGACGAAGAACGGATCGAGCTGCCTGCTCAGCACCTCGTGCACCGGGCCGGGCGACGACTTGCTGTAGCTGTAGATCAACGCGGTGTCGATCTCGCCGAGCTGGAGCTTCACCCAGGCCTCGTACAGCGCCCACGCGCCGTCCATCTCGACGTGGCTCTCCTGGATCGGCGGCCACGGCCCGACACCGTCGAGGGTGGACACGAAGCTGAAGGCGGTGCCGGCGAGGTAGTCGGTCGAACCGCTGCACGTGAACTGGATGTCGTTCTTGGTCATGCCCGCGCGCTCGACCGCAGCCGACGTGACGGGCATGAGCATCTCGACCTCGTTCGCGTCGGTCACGGCGCGGGTGTGGTCGCTCTGCGCGAACGAGATGATGGCGATGTCGCGATCAGGCATCGGCCAACGCCCCCCATCCGTGCTCGCCGGGTTGGTCGACGTCGGCGTCGGGCTCGCCGTTCGGGCGGAAGTAGCGGATGCTCTCGAGCGTCGGACCGATCTTGTCGTCGTCGACCCACACCGCCTCGACCCGCATACCGATGCGGACGTCCTCGACCGCGACCTCCTGCAGGAGATGCATGAGCGGAAGGTCGGCACCGTCGAGCTTGATCAGCCCACTCGTGTATGGGACCTCCATGGCCTGCCCGTAGAACTGCACGTTCACGATGCAGAACGACGTCAGCGTGCCGGTGTGCGGAAGGTCGACCTGCTCCTGTGTCGGCACCCCGTCAGTGGGGCACGAACCGCGGGGCGGCACGTAGACCTTGCCGCACACCGGGCACCTCTCCCCCATGATCTTCTTCTGGGCGATGCCGGTGAGGAACCGGGTCGTCGCCGCGCCGGGCGTGTACTCGTACCGCAGCTCGGCCGGCGTGCGCACGCTCTTCACGTGCTCGACGTCCTGCAACGACGGCGGCAGCGTGAGCTCGCTCATGACTCCCCTTCCGGTACGAAGCACTCGATGTCGTTGATGTGTCCTTCGCGCTCGTCGCGCCACCGCGGCACGACACGCAAGCCGACCGACATCTTCGACGGATCACCGGCGTCGACGGCGTGAAGCAGCGCAGACTCGGCACCGTCGAACTTGAGCAGCGCCCAGGCGAACGGTCGCTGCACCGGATGTTTGGGCGACGGGCGGGTCACCCACGAGTACGTCGTCACGGTTGCCGCGGGACCGACCTCGACCAGCTCGGTCAGCGCCTCGCCGGTGTCCGGGTCGTACTCCATGGGCGGGACGAGCACGCGATCGTCACTCGCTCTCGTGCCCACCACGACCCGTTCGCGCAGTCCCGTGAGGAACGCGCCGATGACCGGGCCGGTTGTTCGCGAGAACGGGTACTCGATGACCAGCGGTGCTCTGAGCACTTCGGTTGGTTCTGCCATCGGGCGGGCACGCTAGCGCGCAAACTGAAACACGTTCTAGTCTGCGCCGATGGCTGAACTGGGCTACTTCCGGCAGGCTGCCGCCGATCCCGACCGCGTTGCGCTCATCGCTCCCGACGGCACCGAGGTGACCGCGGGCCAGCTCGCGGCACGCGCCAATCAGGTCTCGAACGGATTCGCGCGCGCTCGGGCTGCAGCGGGGCGACACCGTCGCGGTCGTCGTGCCGAACGGCATCGAGATGATGGAACTCGTTCTCGGCGCGCAGCAGATCGGGCTGTACATGACCCCGATCAACCACCACCTGGTCGGTCCGGAGATCGCGTACATCGTGAGCGACAGCGAGGCCAAGGTCCTCGTCGGCCACGAGCGCTTCGCCGGCGCGCTGGCTGTCGCGGCGGAACAGGCGAACTTCCCGGAGGACCGTCGCTTCGCCATCGGCACCATCCCCGGGTGGCGGCCGTACGCCGAGCTCACCGACGGCCAACCCGACACCCGCCCAGACGCCCGCTCCGCCGGCGCGCCGATGCACTACACCTCAGGCACCACCGGCCGACCGAAGGGCGTGAAGCGTCCCCTCGCTGAAATCGATCCGGACGAGATGGGCGCGCTGTACTCGATGTTCCTCATGTTGTTCGGCGTGCAGCCGGAAGAGGGCAACGTTCACATCACCGGTTCGCCGCTGTACCACACCGCGGTGTTGCTCTGGACGACGAACTCGCTGCACATGGGCCACACCGTCGTCCTCATGGACAAGTGGTCACCTGAGGAGATGCTGCGACTCATCGAGACCCATCGGGTCACGACGTCGCACATGGTGCCGACGCAGTTCCACCGTTTGCTCGCGCTGCCGGAAGACGTGCGCGGGAAGTACGACGTGTCGTCGCTGCGCTGCATGGTGCACGCCGCCGCGCCGTGCCCGATCGAGATCAAGCGCCGCATGATCGACTGGTGGGGCGACGCGATCATGGAGTACTACGCGGCGACCGAAGGCGGCGGCACGATCGTCACCTCGAAGGAGTGGCTCGAGCGCCCCGGCACCGTGGGCAAGGCGTGGAGCGGTTCCGAGGTGCGCGTCCTCGATGACGACGGCAACCAGTTGCCGCCGCACCAGATCGGCACCGTGTACATGTCGCTCGCGCAGGCGAGCTTCGAGTACAAGGGCGACCCCGAGAAGACGAACGCCAACCGGCGCGACGGGTTCTTCACCGTCGGCGACGTCGGTGAGCTCGACGAGGACGGTTACCTGTTCCTACGCGACCGCAAGATCGACATGATCATCAGCGGCGGCGTCAACATCTACCCAGCCGAGATCGAGGGAACCTTCCTGACGTGTCCGTTGGTGGGCGACGTCGCCATCTTCGGCATCCCCAACGAGGACTGGGGCGAGGAGATCAAGGCGGTCATCGAGCCCGCAGAAGGACAGGAAGCCGGCCCCGGGCTCGAGGCGCAGCTGCGCGAGTTCGCGGAGGCCAACCTCGCCTCGTACAAGCGGCCCAAGTCCTACGACTTCACCAGCGAGATGCCCCGCGATCCCAGCGGCAAGCTCTTCAAGCGCAAGCTCCGCGACCCCTACTGGCAAGGCGTCCAACGCTCGATCTGATCCGAAGCCACGAACTCCGCCGAAGCCACGAACTCCTCCGAGCCACGAACTCCGGGTGAAACGGGCGCCATAGCGCCCGTTTCCATCCAACATTCCGTCAACCGCGGTCAGCCGTATTGGTCGAGGAGGAGGTGGGCGGCGATCTCGAGCTCTTCGGCGACGTGGTTGATGCCGTACCAGCGGTTGACCCAGCCGATGAGCGACGAGAACCAGACGTGGCCGAGGACCCGCACGATGTCGTCGCGCATGCCGGCGTCGAACTCGGGTGGGAACGCGCCGGCGATGATGCTGCCCATCACGTCACCGACCTCGCGCTGGCAGCGCGCCGCGTGCGGGTCCGTCGACGTGAGCGCGGTGATCACCGCTTCCGACAACCGCGGTTCGAGCTCCATCCCATGTGTCGCTCGACGCAGGACGTCGACGACCCGGTCGGCGAGCGTGTCGCCCCTTGGCGGTCGCCGTGACACCTTGCGTCCGAGGTCGGCGGCCCACTCGACGAGCGTCTCGGCCAGCAGGTGGTCCTTCGACGAGAAGTACCGATAGATCGTGCCGAGCGCGACCCCGGCGCTCTGCGCGACGTCGCGCATCTGCACTGCGTCGTAGCCGCCGTCGGCACCGAGACTCAGGGCCGCTTCGATCACGCGGCCGCGCCGGGCCGCCTGGCTCTTCGTGAGCGCCGACACCGCCTCGGCCATCGAGCCGAACCTACCGTGGCTCGCGAGGGAGCCCGAGGACCCGCTCGCCGACGATGTTGCGCTGGATCTCGTCCGTGCCACCGCCGATGGACGACTGCACCGCGTTGATCCACTTCTGCTGGAAGACCCCGTCCGCACTCGCGTCCGGATGATCGAGCGCGCCGTACGGGCCCTGCATGCCGATGGCGAGATCGCCGAGCTGCTTCACGTAGCGCGCGTACGCCAGCTTCATCACCGACGCCTCGGGCCCGGGCCGACGTCCTTGCGACAGCGCCGTGCGGCTGCGGAGGCGGAGGTAGCGGATGATCTCGTTGCGGCTCCAGACCTCCGCGAACCGTTGGCGGAACAGCGGATCCGAGCGGACACCGAGCGTCGACGCGAGTTGCAGCACTCGCTCGGGATCGGACATGCCCGATCCACCGGCGATCGCGACGCGCTCGTTCGACAACGTCGTGACCGCGACCTTCCAGCCGTCATCGATGTCGCCGATCACATTGGCGACCGGCACGCGCACGTCGTTGAGGAACACCTCGTTGAAGTGCGCCTCGCCGTTCATCTGCCGCAGCGGGCGGATGTCGATGCCGGGCGTCGACATGTCCACGACGAAATATGTGATACCGCGGTGGCGCGGCGCGTCGGGATCGGTGCGCGCGATGAGGATCCCCCACTCGCTGTGCTGCGCGTTCGACGTCCACACCTTCTGGCCGTTGACGACGAACTCGTCGCCGTCGCGCTCGGCCCGCGTTTTCAGTGATGCCAGGTCGGATCCCGCATCGGGCTCGCTGAACAACTGGCACCACAGCTCGTCGCCCCGAAGCATCGACGCCAGGTACCGCGCCTGCTGCGCGTCGGTCGCATGCTGCATGAGGGTCGGCGCGACCATGCCGAACGCGACCGGCGAACACACCGACCGACACTCCCCACTTCGCCTGTTCCTCACCGAAGATCGCTTCCTCGATCGACTTGCCGCCGCGCCCTCCGAACGCCTTCGGCCACGAGATGCCCGCCCAGCCGGCCTCGTGCAACTGCCCTTGCCACCAGCGGCAACGCTTCACGTAGTCGCCGGGACTCATGTCGCCGGCGAAGTGCCCGGCCGAGAAGTCGTCGGGCGATCCCTTGGGCACGGCATTGCGCGGACAGCCACTGCCGTGCAGTCGCGCGGAAGGCCGCCTCCTCCGGCGTGTCGTCGAAGTCCACCGCTCCCTAGGTTAGAACGTGTTCTAGTTTTCGACCAGCTCCTCGCCGGCCTGGCGCTCGGACACCTCACCCTGGGTTCGTCCGCTCAGGTACTGCTCGTGGACGGAGTGCAAGAACCGCTCGATCCCTTCGATCACGCGCGCGGTGCGATACGACGGAAACACGTCGAATGCGTGCTCCGCTCCCTTCATCTCCGCGTACAGCACGGGGGCGTCGGACACGGCACGAAGCCGGGCGACGAATTCACGCGCATCGGCGACCGGCGCGAGCGTGTCGAGGTCGCCGTGAACCACGAAGAACGGCGGCGCGTCGGCCCGGACTCGATCGATCGGTGACGCCTTCGCGAACGCATCGGGGTCGTCGCGCAACTTCTTCTTCATCACCACCGGCTCGAAGAAGCGATTGACCGTCAGCTTCGACCATGTCGCGTTGCGATTGGTCAAGTCATAGACGCCATAGAACGGCACCGCGGCGCGCATCGTCGTGTCGACCGTCTCAAATCCCGGTTGGTACTCGGGATCGTTGGCGGTCAACGCCACGAGCGCGCACAGATGACCGCCAGCCGAACCACCGGTCACGCATAAGAAGTCCGGATCGGCACCGTGTTCGTCCGCGTGCTCCCGGTACCACGCGATCGCGCGCTTGACGTCGATGAGGTGGTCGGGGAACGCCACCCGGGGGCTGAGCCGGTAGTTGGCGTTGATGCCGACCCATCCGTTGGCAGCGAGATGGCGGAGCAACGGGATCCCCTGCTCTCGCTTGTCGCCGATGACCCAGCCGCCGCCATGGATCTGCAGGATCCCGGGGCGCCGGTCACCGGAACTCGCCGCAATCGGCTTCACCACGTCGAGCTTCACCGGCTTCGAGTCGTGGACGGTGAACGTGACGTTGCGCACCGTCATGACCCCGGCGCGGTGGTGCAACAGGACCGGGAACAGGACGTGGGAGCGCGGGAACCGCGGCGCGCCCGAGACATCGAGCTCACTCATCGAGCCACGCATGGTGACGACGGTGCGCCGCGACCGGATCATGATCAGAACGAGCCCGACGGCGCCGAGTGCGGCCAGCGCGACACCGATCGCGCCCTTCCAGCCTTCGATCGCTCCCGCCCACCCGAACACGGCGACGACCGCGACCTCCCAGAACAGCAGCCACGGGGCGAGTTCGATGGTCAACCACGCGCTCATGAAGCTCGGAAGCAGCATGGCCGGGTTCCGGCGCGGGAAGAAGGCGTTGAGCACCAACACCGCGCACACGATCGAGACGATCAGGAACACCGTCGTCACCGGCCCATCTTGCCCGCGGGGCTCGTCCGAAGAAACTGAAACGTGTTCTAATCTCGCTTCGATGGCCTACAACATCGCCGACCTGTTCGAACACGTCGCTGATCGCGTCCCCGACCGGCTCGGCCTGATCGTCGGCGACGACCACCTCACCTTCGGCGAGCTCGACCGTCGCGCCAACCAAGTGGCGCATCGGTTCGCCGCGCTCGGTGTCGGCCCGGGTGATCACATCGGCATCTATGGGTACAACGGTCCGCCCTGGGTCGAGGCGATGCTCGCCGCGTTCAAGCTCCGCGCCGTGCCGATCAACATCAACTTCCGGTACGTCGAAGAAGAGCTCGCGTACCTGCTCGACAACGCCGACTGCACCGTCGTCGTCTACGACCCGGAGTTCTCGGCGCGGCTCGACGCGGTGCGGCCGCGGCTTCCCGGCCTTCACCACGCACTGCCGATCGACGAGACCTGGGACGCCGCCCGTGACGCCGAGAGCCCCGAGCGCGACTTCGGCGTGCGCTCGCCCGACGACCACTACATGCTCTACACGGGCGGCACGACCGGCATGCCGAAGGGTGTCGTCTGGCGGCAGGAGGATGTGTTCATGGCGCTCGGGCAGGGCATCGACGCCATCACGGGGCACAAGGTCGAGTCGGACACCGAACTGGCCGAGAAGGCCGCCGCCAATGCGTTCCCGATCATCTCGTTCATGCTGCCCCCGCTGATGCATGGCGCGTGCCAGTGGGGAATGCTCGGAATGATGTTCCAGGGCAACACGGTCGTGCTGACGCCGAGGTTCGAAGTCGAGGACGTGTGGTCGACGGTCGAGCGCGAGCAGGCGAACGCCATCATGATCACGGGCGATGCGATGGGCCGCCCGTTGATCGAGACGCTCGACGCGCAGCCGAACCGATGGGACGTCAGCTCGCTGTTCGCCGTCAGCTCGAGTGCGGCGCTGTTCTCCGCGCCGGTGAAGGATCGGTTCTTCGCTCGCTTCCCCAACCTCGTCATCACCGACTCGATCGGTTCGTCCGAAGGCGGCTTCAACGGCATTGCGCAGGTGCCCAAGGACGGCACGGCCATGAAGGGCGGCCCCACGGTCAAGCCCGCGCCCGACGTGGTCGTGGTCGACGACGACCTCAACGTTCTCTCGCCGGGCAGCGGTGTCGTCGGCAAGGTGGCGCGCGGCGGCAACATCCCGATCGGCTACTACAGGGACGAGGCGAAGACGAAGGCCACGTTTGTCATCGCGAGCGACGGACGTCGTTACGTCGTCGCCGGCGACTTCGCGTTGTGGGAGGACGACGGCACGATCACGCTGCTCGGTCGCGGCTCGATGTGCATCAACTCGGGCGGCGAGAAGATCTTCCCCGAAGAAGTCGAGTCCGCTCTGAAGTCACACGCGGACGTCTTCGATGCGTTGGTGGTGGGCGCGACCGACGAGCGGTGGGGCCAGCGGGTGGCCGCCGTCGTCCAACCCCGTGTAGGCACCTCGCCGACCCTCGACGCGCTCAGCTCGCACTGCCGCGCCACGCTCGCCGGCTACAAGATCCCTCGCGAGCTGCATCTCGTCGCGAGCATCGTCCGCTCCCCGAGCGGCAAGCCCGACTACCCGTGGGCGCAAGACCTCGTCGCCAAGGCGAACACGAGCGAATGAACATCCTGCTCGTCGTCTCGGATCAAGAGCGCGCTCGCACGTGGTTGCCGTCGTCGGTGTCGCTGCCGTGGCGCGAGCGACTCATGGCGGAGGGACTCGACTTCACCAACCACTGGACTCACTCGTCACCGTGCTCGCCGTCGCGGGCGACGATGATGACCGGTCAGTACGTGCCCAAGCACGGTGTCATCGACAACTGCATCTTCGAGCACCACGTGTCGCTCGACACCGCCACGCCGACCATCGGGTCGGTGCTACGTGACGGCGGCTATCGCTCGAGCTACATCGGCAAGTGGCACCTGACCGTCGGGCCGAACCCGCCGATGGAGGCGTACGGCTACAGCGACTGGGAAGGCAACGACCGTCATTTCATGGGCTGGGCGGGCACCGGCGTGGCGTTCGATCCGGTCATCGCGGACTCTGCCGCGGCGTGGTTGCGGGCGAACGCCGTGGGCTCCTCGCAGCCCTGGTTCCTCACGGTCGCGCTCGTCAACCCGCACGACGTGATGTGGTTCCCGATGGACCAGCCCGAGTGGCGCGCCTTGCACCCCGACGCCCTCGAGGCAGCACGGGCCCTGCTCGAGGCGTCGCGTTGGAAGCAAGACGAGACGGTGCCGCCATACGAGCGCGACTACCCGTCGGTCGTCGACACGCTGCCAGAGAACTTCCACGACGACCTGTACACCAAGCCAGACGCGCACCGCGCGTGGCGGTGGTCGCAGCAGCACGGCATCTGGGGTTACATCGATCCCACCGACAAGGAGGCCTGGCGCCGCCACCTCGACTACTACGTCGAGCTGCACCGGCTGGCGGACGAGTCGCTCGGCGTGGTGCTGTCAGCGCTCGAGGACGCCGGCGCGTGGGACGACACCGCGATCATCTTCACGTCGGATCACGGCGACATGTGCGGCTCGCACGGCCTGCGGTCGAAAGGGCCGTTCGTCTACGACGAGATCATGCGCGTACCGATGCACGTGCGCATTCCCGGCGTGACGACACCCGGATCGACGACCTCGGAGCTGTCGAGTCACGTCGACCTGGCCAAGACGATCTCCGCGGTCGCCGGTGTCGAGCCCGACCCCGCGATGCAGGGCATCGACCTGTTCGGCGGCGTTGCGCGCGACCACGTGCTGTTCGCCCACGACAGCGCGCACACGAAGCTGGTGCAACAGACGCGCTACGCCATCCGCGGCATGTTCGACGGCCGTTACAAGTACGCCCGCTACTACGGCGTCGGCGGCGGCAAGCCGGGCGACGATCCGTTCTACAAGCACCCGACGGCCAAGCAGTACGACGTCGACGCCGACTTCGACGACCAGGACCACGAGCTCTACGACCTCCAAGAGGATCCGCACGAGCTCGTCAACCTCGCCAACGACCCCGGCCGCCGCAACGACGTCCGCGCCCGCTTCGCGACCCTCAAATCCTTGGAAGCGTCCGGGTTCTAGAGATCCATCTTCTACTGGTCGCGCTGCTTGAGGGCGTCGACGACGCGGTCGGTCTGCGCCTGCTGCTCGTAGGTGATGCGGGCGATCCAGAAGCGGAGGAACTGGGCGATCGAGTAGCGCACGAACAGAGCGGCGCCGGCGATCGAGACGCACACCGCGGCGAGCGCGACGACGATCGCGTCGCGCTGCTGCAATGCGTCGGTGGTGCCGTGTGACAACGTGTACGCGTAGATCGCAACGACGATCCCGACGACCAGCAAGATGATGCCGAGCCACAGGAGCTGTCGATCGCGGGCCGTCGACGGGTCGCGCAGGTTCATCCCCGCGATCTCCGTCTTGAACTGCTCCACCCGTTCCGGGCTCTGCTCCATGGTCTCGCTCATCCTCCGAGATATGCCGCGCTCAACTCGTCCGCCAGTTCGTCCGGCCGCCCGGTCATCGTGATCCGGCCGTGCGCCATGATGGCCGCCTCGTCGGCCACGCCGAGCACGACCTTGGCGAACTGCTCGACCACGAGAATCGTGATTCCTTCCTTGGCGATGCGTGCCACGTTCTCATACAGCTCCTCCACCACCAAAGGCGCAAGCCCCATGGACAGCTCGTCGAGCAGCAGCACCGCAGGATCGCACGCCAAGCCGCGGGCGAGCGCAAGCATCTGCTGCTGGCCGCCGGACAGCGTGCCGGCCAGCTGACTCCGACGTTCGGCCAAAGCAGGGAAGCGGGCGAACGCGGCTCCCTCGACCTCGGACCGCCGATGACCCGTGTAGGTCGCCACCAGCAGGTTCTCGCGCACCGTGAGGTTGGGGAAGATGCCGCGGCCTTCGGGGATGAGGCACAGTCCCCGCCGAGCGAGCTCTTCCGGACGCGCCTCATTGACGCGCCGGCCCGCGAGGCGAACGTCACCCGCACTCATGCCGACGAGTCCTGCGATCACCTTCAACGTCGTCGTCTTGCCCGCGCCATTCGGACCGAGCAACGCGGACACCGTGCCAGGACGAACCGACAGATCGACGCCGTGCAGCACTTCGATGCGTTCGTACGCCGCGCGCACGCCGCGCAGCTCCAGAATCGGATCGACGACCGGCGCCGCCGAGTCATTCACGCTCACGCCCGCGCTCACGAGACGCCCTCACCCAGATACGCGGCGATGACAGCTTCGTTGCGTTGGATCTCTTCCGGCGGACCGACCGCGAGCACCTGGCCGAAGTCAAGGACGCACACCTCGTCGGACACCGCGAGCACGAGCCGAACATCGTGCTCAACGAGCACGACTGCGAGACCGTCCTCGACCGCGAGCTCGCGCAGCAACCTCGCGAACGCGGCTGTCTCTGCCTCGTCCTGTCCGGAAGCGGGCTCGTCGAGGAGCAGGACGCGCGGGCGAGACGCGAGTGCGCGGCCGACCTCGACGAGACGCGCCAGCCCGGTCGGCAACTGGTCGACGCGAGCGTCGGCCACGCTCTGCAAGCCAACGCGTTCGATGATCTCGTCGGCAACCCGATTGGGGTCGAGCGTCTTGTCGCCGCGATGGCGTCGTTCGATGTCCGCGGCCACCCGGATGTTGCTGCGGACATCGAGGAGCGTGAACAGCTCGAGCCGCTGGAACGTGCGTGCCAGCCCCGAACGCGCCCGCTTGTACGGCAGCAGCCGCGTGACGTCACGCCCGTCGATGCGAACGAGCCCGGCGTCCGGCCGTTGCAGTCCGCAGATCACGTTGAACAAGGTCGTCTTTCCGGCACCGTTCGGGCCTATGAGCCCTGTCACCTGACCTGGCTGCGCCTCGAGGTCGACGTTGATCAGCGCGACGTTGCCGCCGAACCGGACGGTGACGCCGCGGACCTCCAACAGCGGTCGGGTGGAGCCGCGCTCGCTCATGCGTCGACCTTTTCGAGGCCCAGCTCGGCGTCCATGCGGCGGACGTCGTCGTCAGTGAAAGCGCGGTCGACGCCGACCCATTCGAGCGCCTCGGCCTCCTCACCCCGCAGGCGATCGCGATCTGCGATCCCCAGCGCGATCACGATCACACCGGTGACCGCGAAGGCGAATGGCCAGTTGTCGAGGAGCTCGAGCTTCGCGGCGACGACGAGAGCGACGATGACCACGACCATCCCGATGAGGATCGACGTCGCCTTGCGCAAGGGACTGAAGCGCTCGGCTACGTCGGGCACGACCCCGTTGGGGTTCTTCCCCAGACCGATGCCCATCGCGCCGGGCAGCACGTTGCCGATGTTCGCGAACCACACGACCGATACCGACACGAGCGGGATGCCGTACAGCACGAGGCCGGCGAACAGCGCGCTGCCGGCTGAGCCGATGCCTCCGACCACCACGAGCAGCAGCAATGGAAGGCTCTCGAAGAAGCTGAACCGGTCCGGCGTGATCGTACCGAGGGTCGCTCCGTACAGCGCTCCTCCGACGCCGGCCATCGCCGCGGACAAGGCGAACACGACGAGCTTCGTCCGACGGATGTTCAGACCGAGCGTCGCGGACGCGGCGGGGCTGTCCTTCATGGCGAGCAACCGCTCGCCGAAGTAGCTACGACGAATGGCTACGACCACGAGCGCGAACGCACAGAACGCCACGGCCAAAACGATCAGGAACGATTTCGGGCTCGACGGGTTCACGAAGGGGAGGTGCACCCGCGCAACCGGAACACTGCCGACCTCGAACAGCTTGAAGTCGAACGGTCCGATGTTGAAGTTGGGAAGGTTGAAGATCCACTCGTCGAGCACGACCGCGAACGCGCCCGTCGCGAGCGCGAGATACAGCCCGGACAGGCGCAGAGTCGGAAGCGCGACGAGCGCGCCGACGAGCCCGGCGGCGATCGCCGCCCAGACGAGCCCCAACAGCGAGCCACTGGCGCCGAGATGGGCCATCGTGATCGCGCCGATGCCGGCGAAGCTCATCTGGCAGAGCGAGATGTTGCCCGAGAAGCCGACGAGCGGCACCAACGAGAGTGCGATCACGCCGATGGCGAAGACACGCGTCAACGTGAGCGCGTTCGCGTCGGTGACCATCGTCGACACGACGGCGGTTCCAACGACGACACATCCGCACGCGACCAGCGAGTTGCCCCAGGTCGGCTTTGGCATCCGTTCGCGAGACCGCACCGCGCTGTGCCCGCGCAGTCGCGACTGCGGCGATGCGATGAGCGCGACGAAGAGGATGATGATCGGGATGGCCGAGCGGAAGCCGTTGAGATAGTCGTTCTGGAGGTTGACGTAGCCCGTGCCGTACGCGTCAGCGAGGCCGAGGATGATCGCTCCGAGGAACGTGAGCGGCAGACTCCGCAGACGCCCGATGACGGCCGCCGCGTACGCGTTGACGATCAGGAGTGCCAGAGCGGGCGACAACCCTTGGTCAGGAGCGGCGAGAATGCCGGCGATTGCCGCGAGCGAGCACCCGATGGCCCAAGCCAGGAGCGCCGAGCGGTCGGGCTTGCCGCCGTTGAGGGTGACCAACGGTCGGTCGTCCACCGTCGCCCGCATCGTGATTCCGGCGCGGGTGCTGTACAGCAGCAGCCGCAGACCGATGGCGATGGCGATGGCGATGGCGAAGGCGAAGGCCGAGTGCCACGTCACGTTGACCGGCCCGACCGAGATCTTGTTGCCCTCCCAGAAGTGCCCCACCGGATGGGCCTCGTCGTTCGGCCAGAACCATTGCGCGAGACCGAGTGATGCCGCGAGCAGGCTGACGGTGATCACCAGTTGAGTGGCTTCTGACGTCCCCTGTAATCGGCGCATGATCCCCAGTTCGAGCGCGATGCCGAACGCCGGGGCGATGACCAGCAGCACCGCGACGAACGCGACCCACGTCGGGTAGCCCATCGACACGTGCAACTGCCAGTACATGAACGCGCCGAGCATCCCGATCGCACCGTGCGCGAAGTTGAACACGCCAGTGGTCGTGTAGGTGAGGACCAGCCCGCTCGCCGCGATCGCGTAGATGCCTCCGGTAGACAGACCGGCGAACGTCAACGCGAGGAACTTGTCCACTTCTACTCAGCTACTGGAGGAGGTGCTGCTGCCACTGCCCGAGGAGTTGCCGTTCAGGGCCACGGAGTTCTTCGCATCGCAGTTGAACATGCCCTGATTCGGCGCGGTCGCCTGCTGTTGGTACGAGAAGCCCGAAGCCGCGGCCTGCAGGATGAGGAAGCACTGTGATCCGGCGTTGGCCCCCGGGTCGGTCTGCCCGTGCAGTCCCCCGCCGGTCCATGTCGTGACCTTCTTGGCGTTGTCGAGCAGGCACTGACGAGTGAGGTTCGATCCGCATTCGGTCGCCGCCTGTGCGAACAGCAGGAGGGCCGACATGCCCTGTGCCCCGAGGAAGGCGACCTTTCCGTTGGGATTGAACTGCTTCATCATGTCGAGGTAGTCCTGCGTCGCCTTGTTCTGCGACGCGTTCTCGAACGGGATGAACGCGGTCCCGATGTAGGTGTTCTTGATCGCGTCACCGGCAGTCTCGGTCAACTGCGTGTCGTAGAAGTTCGGCGTCTGCATGATGACTTCCGGGTAGTAGTCGGCGGTCGCCATCGCCTTCTCGAGGAGCGCGAGATCGACCGGTTCACCGATCATGAGCAACGCCTTGACGTTCTTCTCCTTGAGGGTGGTCACGAACGGCGACCAGTCCGACTCGCCCTGCGCGTTGTACACGGACTGGTCGACGACCTTGCCGCCGAGCATGTTGACCGCCTGCACGGTGTCGTCGCGGACCGAGATCGTCGTCGCGAGATTCCCGGTCATGACCGACGTCGACTGGAGCGCGTCTGGACTGATGCGGTCGATCGCGAGGAGCGGTCCGCTGGCGATCTGGCCGACCGGGTTCGGCAAGGCCTGCACCTGGAGGCCGGCCGTCCTCGCCTTCTCGGTGACGACGTAGCCGGGGATGTTGGGCAGACCGCAGGACTCTCGCTTGCCGTTGTCACCGTCGTCGAACACCGCGCCGCCACCCGCGAGCGCGAAGTCCTCGTCGCATGACGTCGTCACTACGCCCAGGTAGTTGGTGAGCGCCGCGTCACGATCGTCGATCACGAGCTTGCGCCCGAGGATGCCGCCGTGGCTGTTGCACCAGTTGGCAAACGCGACGGCGCCGTCGTACATCTCCTTGTTGAGACCCGACCGTGCCGGAAAGCCCTTGTCCGTCACCGTTCCGATGTGGATCTCGGTGTCGGTCACGCCCTTGTCGGTCGCGCCCTTGGCGTCACCGGCCGAACAGACCTTCGCGAGGTCGCCGAAGCCGCCGTTCGCGAGCGCGGTGTCACCCCCTCCCGACGCGGACGACGTCGAACTGGTTGACGAGCTCGACGCTGCGCTGCTGCCGCTCCGGCTGCAGGAAGCGGCCAGGAGCACGACCACGACCGCGAGTGCCACGGCGCGATATCGCTTCATCGATGAATTCCCCCCGAATGGTGCATGAACAGATTGTCGTCTACTGGCTGCTCGGTGTCGCCGCGATGCGCTCGCCCAACCGGCGCAGGTGCTCGGTCGCCGAGCCGAGCGTGAGCTCGATCACCTTCGTCCAGCGGAAGTAGCGGTGGACCGGATAGTCGATGTCCACCCCGATGCCGCCGTGCAGGTGCTGCGCCGCGTGGACCACGCGATGGCCCCCGTCGGCGGCCCAGAACTTCGCGATGTGCAGCTCGTCGGCCGCCGGCAGCTCTTCGCTCAACCGCCAGGCCGCCTGCTGCGCCGTGAGCCTGATGGCCTCGGTATCGATGTAGGCGTCGGCGATGCGTTGGGCGACGGCCTGGAACGTGCCGATCTTCGAACCGAACTGCTCACGCTCGGACACGTAGTCCGCGGTGAGCCGCAGGGCGGCGTCGCACAGGCCCACCTGTGTCGAACACAGCGCGGCGATGGCGCGGTCGCTGATCCACTGCTGGATCTCGTCGCCGTCTTCGACCGACCCGAGCAGCTCTCCGACCGCACCGTCGAGTTGCACCGCCGGCAAGGGCTCGTCGCTGATGGCGACGTTGCGCTCGACCTGCACCCCTCCCGCCGACGGGTCGACGACGAAGACGGCGACGCCGGCATCGACGCGCGCGGGCACCAGGATGCGCGACGCGAGATGCGCAGCGGGGACGACGACCTTTCTGCCACTCAACCGCCAGCCGTGTCCGTCGCGCGTCGCGACCGTGGCCGGCAGGGCGGGGGCGAAGTAGTCACCGACCTCGGTCAACGCCGCCGTGAGGATCATCGAGCCGTCGATCACGCCCGCGAGCAGCGACTGCTGCGCAGGACTGCCGAAGCGGGCGATCGGGAGCGCACCGAGCACGAGCGTCGGCACCAACGGGACCGGCGCGACTGCGCGCCCTTGCTGCTCCGCGAGCAGGCAAGCTTCGAGGAAGCCGTAACCGCCACCACCTACCGACTCGGGCAGGCACACGCCGAGCAAGTCGGACTTCGCCAGCTCGTTCCAGACGTCGTCCGCGAACCACCGGCCCGCGGGATCGGTCTCGATCTCGCGCAACCGCTCGGGCGGGAGCTTCTCGGTGAAGATGCGTCCGGCGAGGTCGGCGATCGCCTCCTGCTCCTCGCTCAACGTGAAGTCCACGGAACTCCTCAGTGCCTGGGGACCCGGGGCAGCCCGAGCCCGAACAACGCGATGAGGTCGCGCTGCACCTCGTTGGTGCCGCCACCGAACGTCAGGATCAACGTCCCCTGCATGGCGCGCTCGATCCGTCCCGCCAACGGGGCGTCGGGCTCACCCTGGCGGAGCTGGCCGCCGGGTCCGACGACCTCGAGCAGCAGTCGGTACGCCTCCGTGAAGAACTCGGTTCCGAACACCTTCGCCGAGCTCGCCACGCCGGGATTGATCGACCCGGACGACACCTTCCAGTTGATGAGCTTCAGGTACTCGGTCTTCGCTCGGACGCGACCCAGGTTGACCTGCACCCACTCCTGGTCGATCACCCGCCGGCCATCGGGCAGCTTCGTGTCCTGCGCCCACTCGACGACGTCGTCGTAGCAGCGCTCGACCATGCCCGGCGGCGACAGCGACACCCGTTCGTAGTTGAGCTGGTTGGTGATCAGGTCCCAGCCGCGGTTGACGCCGGACACCACCGCGTCGTCGCCGACCCGCACGTCGTTGTAGTAGGTCGACGTGGTCGAGGCGTTGACCATCGTGTGGATCTTCGTCCACGAGAACCCGGGGTCGGTCGTGGGCACCAGGAAGATGGTGATGCCCTTGTGCTTCGGCGCGTCAGGATCGGTGCGGGCCGCCAGCCAGATGTAGTCGGCGTACGAGGCGAGCGACGTGTAGATCTTCTGGCCGTTGATCACCCACTCGTCGCCGTCCTTGACGGCGGTCGTGCGCAGCGATGCGAGGTCGGTGCCGGCGCCGGGCTCGGTGTAGCCGATGGAGAAGTGGCACTCCCCCGCGAGGATCTTGGGGAGGAACTTGGCCTTCTGCTCCTCGGACCCGAACTCCATGATCGTCTTGCCGACCGTGTTGATGGTGAGGAACGGCAGGGGCACACCGGCCCGCCAGCTCTCGTTGGTGAAGATGAACTGCTCGAGCTCACCCCGCTCCTGGCCGCCGTACTCCCTGGGCCAGCCGAGGCCGAGCCAGCCGTCGCGGCCCATCTTCCGCACCGCCTCGAGGCACGCCGGGCCGCCGGTGTCGCCGGTGGCCACCTCCGCCTGCACCTCGGGGGTCATCAGCTCCGCGAAGTACTCGCGCAGCTCCCGTCGAAGCGCTTCCTGCTCGGCTGTGTAGGCGATCCGCAAGCTCGTCTCCTTGGTCGACCCGGTGGGCGCCGACGACGAGAAATGAAACGTGTTTCAGTTTTCTACCACCGACGACACACCCGACGGAAGGTGCGGACCTCCGGGATCCCCCAGGTCCGTGATCCCTTCATCAAGCGGACACGGCGGTAACCTCCGTCTCAGGAGGTGGAAAGCAAGATGGTCATCGCCTGGGTGGTGTTGGGCGTGGGCCTGTTGCTCTTCGAGTTGCACCACATGGCGTTCTACGCCCTGTTCGGTGCGATCGGAGCTGCTGCTGCTGCCGCCGTCGCGGTGCTCCTCCCCGACGCGATCGCTCTGCAGATCGTCGTCGCGATCGTCCTCACCGTCGTCGGCGTCGTGGCGGCCCGCCCCTTCGTCAGCCATGCCTTCGAGCGCCATCGCACCGGCGGTCACATCACCCGAGGCGTGCACGGCGGCCTCGTCGGCCAAGAGGCGCTCACCCTCGACGCGGTCGGCGGCGACCACTCGGTCGGCCACGTGCGCCTCGCGGGTGAGCGCTGGCTCGCCGTCAGCGGCGGCCCGGCCATCCCCGCCGGCACGCCGGTGCTGGTGACCGCATTGCGCGGCACCACCCTGACCGTCTGGCCGGTCGACGAGCTCGGCTACTCGACACCGACCCTGGAACCACCCCAAACGGATGCGCCCGACGGCGCGGATGGGAGAACTTCGTGACTGCAGGCCCGATAGCGGCCCTCGTCGTCCTTGCACTCGTCTTGATCGTCGCGCTGAGCGCACTGAGGAGCGCGATCAACATCGTCCAGCAAGGCCAGGTCGGCGTCGTGAAGAGGCTGGGTGAGTACGTACGCACCCATGAGCCCGGGCTGGTGATCATCGCACCGTTCATCAGCGTGTTGCAGCACGTCGACATGCGCGAGATCCCTCGTCCCGGAGACCGTCAAGAAGTCATCACCAAGGACAACGTCGTCGTCACCGTCAACGCGACGATCTTCACGCAGGTGGTCGACGCGAAGGCGGCCCTGTTCAGCGTGGCCAACTTCGACGTCGGCATCGATGCCCTCGCCCGTACCGCGCTGCGTTCGGTCATCGGCACGATGACGCTCGACCAGGCTCTCTCCGAACGGGAGCGCATCAACACCGACGTGCAGCAGCAGATGGAGGTCGTCACCGACAAGTGGGGCATCCGCATCAGCCGCATCGAGATCGTCGAGATCTCACCGCCGCCGAACATCCTCCAGGCACTGGCGCTCGAGAAGCAGGCAGACCAGGAGAAGCGAGCGAGGATCCTGCAGTCGCAAGGTCAGCAGCAGTCAGCCATCAACGTCGCGCAAGGTGAGGCGGAGGCCGCCGTCAGCGCGGCCGAGGGCCAGAAGAAAGCCGCGATCCTGCGCGCCGAAGGTGCGCGGCAAGCCGCCATTCTCGAATCCGAGGGCCGGTCCCAGGCGATCACCACCGTCTACAGCGCGATCAAGGCCGCCGACCCTGACCAGACCCTCGTCGCCATCCTGCAGCTCGACACGCTGTCGAAGTTCGCGGAGAGCGACAACTCGAAGATCGTGGTGCCGTTCGAGAGCGCGGGCTTGATGGGCGCCGCGCAGGCGCTCAAGAGCGTTCTAGGCGACGGCGCCGCCCGCTCGTAGCTGCGCGATCTCCTCGTCGGCGCAGCCGAGCTCGCGCAACACCTCGTCGGTGTGCTGACCTGCGTAGCACGGTGCGCGGTCGATCTCGCCGGGCGTCCGATCGAGCCGCGGCGCGGGCGCAGGCTGGATCACGCCGTCGCGGACGACGAATGTGCCGCGCTCGACGTTGTGCGCGTGACGCGGCGCCTCCGCCAGCGTGAGGATCGGCGCGACGCAGGCGTCCCGTCCGGCGAAGTGCTCGGCCCACTCGTCGCGAGTCCGCGACTTGAACCGCGCCGCGAAGATCGAGCGCAGCTCGCTCCACTGGCCGCGGTCGTCACGATCGGGCACGTCGTCGGACGACAGATCGAGACCAGCCAGGAGCTCGGCGTAGAACTGCGGCTCGATCGCGCCGACCGCGACGAAGCCGCCGTCCGCGCACTCGTAGGTGTCGTAGTACGGCGAGCCCGTGTCGAGCATGTTCGTGCCGCGCTCGTCGCTCCAGAACCCGATCTGGCGGGCCGCGTAGAACGGCACCATCAGCAGCGCGGTGCCGTCGACCATCGCCGTGTCGACCACCTGCCCGGTCCCCGTTCGCGCCGCACTGACGAGCGCGCAGGCGATGCCGTACGCGAGCAGCAGCCCGCCACCCCCGAAGTCGCCGACGATGTTCAACGGCGGCGTGGGGGGACCACCAGCGCGCCCGAACGCGCTCAGCGCGCCGGCGAGCGCGATGTAGTCGATGTCGTGCCCGGCGCGATCGGCGAGCGGTCCCTCGCGACCCCAACCGGTGAGCCGTCCGTAGACGAGCCCCGGGTTGCGGGCGAGGCACTCGTCCGGTCCGACGCCCAATCGCTCGGCCACACCCGGGCGATACCCCTCGATGAGGACGTCGGCCGACTCCACCAGCCGGAGGACGACGTCGACGCCGGCGGGCGCTTTGAGGTCGACGCCGATCGACCGCCGGCCGCGATCGAGCACGGTGCCGGGCGCCCGCGACGGATCGGCCGTCGCCACGTCGCCCAACTTGTCGACCCGTACGACGTCTGCGCCCATGTCGGAGAGCACGAGCCCGCAGAAGGGAATGGGACCGATGCTCGCGAGCTCGATCACCTTCACCCCGTCGAGCGGCCCGTGCACTCGCCGAGCATAAGACGAGGGCCGATGCAAAGATCAGTTCTCGATGATCCGTTCTGATGCTGTCGACGCCGTCATCGAGCGAGCCCGTCGGGAGATCGACGAGGGGATCCTGCCGTCCTGCCAGGTCGCCGTCGCGTACGAAGGTGAGGTCATACGAACGGCGACGCTCGGTGCTGCGCTCGCCGGGGACGACACCCGCTACACCATCTATTCCGCGACGAAGCCGATCGTCGCGTCAGCGGTGTGGCAGCTCCTCGCCGAAGGAAAGGTCGCGCTCGACGATCGCGTTGCCGATCACATCCCGGAGTTCGGGACCAACGGCAAGGACGTGGTCACGGTCGAGCAGGTGCTGCTCCACACCGCCGGCTTCCCGCGCGCCGCTCGGCCGACCGCAGTGGGACACCCGCGAAGGCCGGCTGTCGGCATTCTCGAAGTGGCGGCTCAACTGGGAACCGGGGACGCGTCACGAGTACCACGCGACCACGGCGCACTGGGTGCTCGCGGAGCTGCTGGCACGGGCCGACGGATGCGAGCACACCGACTCGATCCGGCGCAGGGTGCTCGAGCCCTTGGGTCTGAAGCAGCTGGCGCTCGGCGTGCCGCTGGATCAGCAGGATGACATCGCCCGTGTCGTCCACACCGGCAACGCGCCGACTCCGGACGAGTTCCGGGCCGTTCTCGGCGTACCGAGCATCGACGTCGGTGAAGTCACGGACGAGGCACTCGAGTCGTTCAACGAACGAGACGTGATCGCAGTCGGCGTCCCCGGAGGTGGTGGCGTGTCGACCGCGTCCGAGCTTGCGCTCTTCTACCAGGCGCTCCTGCACAACCCCGGCGAGCTGTGGGATCCGAAGTGGCTTGCCATCGCGACGAGCGAGGTGCGCAACACGTTCCCCGATCCCCTGCTCGGCGTGCCGGCGAACCGTTCGATCGGGCTCATCATCTACGGCGACGACGGCAACGGTGCACGGCGAGGGTTCGGACACGGTCAGACGCCCGAGACGTTCGGACACGACGGAGCCGGAGGGCAGCTCGCGTGGGCTGATCCGGTCAGCGGCATGTCGTTCGCCTACGTCACCAACGGGCTCGATCGCCATCTCATCCGTCAATGGCGCCGAAGCGTCGGCATCAACAGCCGTGCCGCGGCCGCCTCGGCGTCAGCCGCATGAGCCCATGAAGCCGTTGACGGGAATGGACGCGTCGTTCCTGTACATGGAGACGCCGTCGCAGCTGCCTCACATCGTGGCCGTGCTCGTCTTCGACCCGGCGCAAGGCAAGGGCTTCTCGTTCGAGCGGCTCATGCAGACCTTGGATGCGCGGATGCATCTGCTCGAGCCGTTCCGACGCCGTCTCGTGCCCGTCCCCTTCGAGCTCGGCCATCCCGTGTGGATCGAGGACCCCGACTTCGACCTCGAAGCGCACGTGCACCGGGGTGCCGTTCGCGCGCCGGGCACGATGCGCGAGTTGGCCGGCGTCGTGGAGGGCATCGCCTCGATTCCGCTCGATCGCAGCAGGCCGCTGTGGGAGCTGCACCTGCTCGAGGGACTCGAAGACGGCAGGGTCGGGTTCGTCACGAAGATCCACCACTGCGCCATCGACGGCGTCACCGGCACGGATCTCATGGCGCATCTCTTCGATCTGACGCCCGACGCGCTCGATCCTGCTCCCCCGGACGAGCCGTGGCAGCCCGAAGCCGTGCCGTCCGATGTCACGTTGGTGTCGAACGCGGTGCAGAACATCCTCCGGCACCCGAGAACCTTGGCGAAGGTGCTGACGAACACGAGCCGATCGGCGTTCGGGCTCGTGCAGCGTCAGCGAACCGCGGAACAGGAGGACCGACCGTCGCCAGCCTTGCCGTTCACCGCCCCGAAGGTGATGTGGTCCGGTGCCATCACACCGCACCGTTCGATCGCGTTCGGCAAGGCGTCCCTCGACGACATGCGCCACATCAAGTCGACATTCGGCACGACCGTGAACGATGTCGTCCTCGCCGCGTGCACGCAGACGCTCCGGCAGTACTTGATCGCGCACGACGATCTACCGGACATCCCCTTGGTGTGCTCGGTGCCGGTGTCCGTCCACGGACGCAGCGCGCACGACGGCACCAACCAGGTGTCGTCGATGTTCGTCCGCCTTCCCGTGCAGCTCGAAGACCCCGTCGAGCAGCTGCGATCGATCAACGCCGAGACCCGCGAGGCGAAAGAGGTGCAGGACGCTATCGGCGCGGACGTGCTCCAGGACTTCGCGCAGTTCGTACCGCCGACGCTCTTCAACCGGGCCATGCGCCTGTATTCGGACCTGAAGCTGGCCGACCGCCACCGGCCGGTCCACAACCTCATCGTGTCGAACGTGCCGGGGCCGCCCTTCGCGCTGTACGCCGCGGGCGCGCTGGTGGCCGGCGTGTATCCGTTCGGACCGTTGCTCGAAGGCGCGGGAATGAACATCACCGTGTTGTCGAACATGGGCAACGTCGACTTCGGCGTGATCGCCTGCCGCGAGCTCGTGCCGGACGTGTGGGACATCGCCGACGGCTACGCGGAGGCGGTGGCGCTACTGAGAAAGCGCTCCGATCAGGAGGCGCTAGCGTCGTAACCCGTGCCTCGCCGCATCGACGTCGAACTCACCAGTGATCGGGGTGACGGATCGTGGACGTGGCGTGCTGCGGGCGCCCGTGAACCGCGCGGCGTCGTCGACGCCACGTTGCTGCCGGCAGGCGCGAGCGTGGGCGAGGTCCTCCGGGCCGACGCCGAGTTCGATCTCGACGGCGTGACGATCGTTGCCCTCTCGACGATCCAGGAGAAGAAGCGCAACGAGTCCGAACGCATCGAGATCATCGGGCCGCCACCGCGCGAGGACCAGCTCGTCACGTCCTCGTTGGTCAAGGGCGGGCGAGGCGAGCGCAGCGATCGTCGTGATCGCGACCGGGGCGAACACGGGGACCGGCGAGATCGCGCCGAGCGTGGCCCACGAAGGCGAGAGGGCGGCGAAGGCGACCGTGCTCCCCGTGGCGAACGGCCGGCATCAGGCGAGCGTCCCGCGCGTGCCGAGCGACGTCCACCGCGCCCCCGTCCGGAAGAGCCACCCAAGCCGAAGCCGAAGCGACTTCGTCCGGGACGCGTCCACCGCACCGCTGTGCTCGAAGAGCTGCCACCTGAGCACCGCCCGATCGCGGAACAGGTGCTTGCCGGCGACATCCCCGCAGTGCGCCAGGCGATCGAGAAGGAGAACGAGGCGCGCAAGGAGCGCGGCGAGACGGCCATCGACGGAACAGAGTTGCTCGCGCTCGCCGAGAAGATGCGCCCGCGGCTGCGCACTGCAGAGTGGCGCGACCGCGCGGAGGCCGCACTCGCTGACGTCGACCAGATCGATCTCCGCGACCTGCGATCGGTTGTGGTCGCGGCTGACAGCGCGGCGCGCGACGACGACACACGCGCGCTGGCCGCGCAGTTGCGTGAGGCTCTCGCGAAGCGCGTCGAGAGCGAGCAAGCCGCATGGCTCGCCGACGTCACGAGCGCGCTCGACTCGGGACGGGCCGTCCGCGCGCTGCGGCTCAGCTCGCGACCGCCCAAGGCCGGAACCATCCTCGATCCGGCGTTGAGCACCCGCCTCACCGAGGCGGCGAGTGCGTCGCTCACGGCAGAGACGCCCGTCGACCGCTGGGGCATCGTGCTCGAGGCGATCGCGTTCTCGCCCGTACGGCTCGCGGTCGCGCCTGCGTCGCGTCCCGACGAGCCGAGCGAAGGGTTGCTGGCGACCGTGGGCAAGTACGCGAGCCGTGTGCCGCAGGTCGCGACCGCGTTCGGCGTCGACCCTCCACCCGCAGACTCGCGCAAGCGGGCCCCCCGCAAGGCCACGGCGAAGAAGGCGGTGCCGCCGCCGCCTCCGCTTCCGCCGCCGCCTCCGTCAGTCGAGTAGCGCGAGCACGTCGGCCGGCTCCCGCAGGACGATGTCGCCGTCCTGCGCGTCGGGCACGCGGATTCCACGTCGCGATGCCGAACCGGCAGCCGACCATCGACGCGCAACGACGGTCGTGATCGGTGTCGCCGACGAACACCACATCGCCGGGGTCCAGAGCGAGCGCCTCGAGGACCGGACCGAGCTGCTTGGGGCCACCGAACGCGTCGGCGAAGAGCGCGACATCGGGCTCCCAACCCAAGCGGGCGAGCTCGGCCCGGCCCGCGTGGGGGTGCTTGTTCGAGCACACCGCCCATCGGTCGAGCTTCGCGACCACTTCGTCGACGCCGGCGAACGGCAGCGCGGCGGCAGAGTCGTACCGGCCGAGGTAGTCGTCGACGGTCACGCCCAGTCGCGCGCATTCATCGGCGAGCAACGCGCCGAACGTCACATCCTCCGCGCGGCACGCCGAGCGCGACGAATGGCGCGACGAGCGCCGCATCCGAATCGAGGAGCGTGCCGTCGAGATCGAAGATGGAGACGACGGGCACCCGTCAGCGAGCGTCTCGCGGCGCGAGCACCGAAGATTTGCTCGCTCGGCCACGGAATTCACCGCTGGCCGCGTCTTGGTCCCAGCGCGCGCCGCACACCATGCAGGCGCAGGAATCGAGGTTCAGCGATGCCAGGTAGAGCCGGTCGACCTCGAACGAGTCGCAATACGGGCACTGGAAGTGCTCGGCGTCGCCATCCACCGAATCGGATTCCCCCCTTCCTCTGCAACGCTACCTGACTGTTTGTCTTCGACCTGTGACCTCAACGTAACGTTGCACGCCATGGTCGACTACGAACTGCAGGGGCACGTCGCCCTCATCACCCTGAACCGCCCCGAAGCCCGCAACGCGGTGAACGGCGACGTCGCCCGCGGCCTGGAAGCAGCGATCGACCAGCTCGAGGACAACGAGGAGGCCTGGCTGGCCATCCTCACCCACGAGGGCCCGGTCTTCTCCGCTGGCGCCGACCTCAAGGCGATCAACTCCGGTCAGGCCGGTGACCTGCAGACGAAGCGAGGCGGCTTCGCCGGTTTCGTCTCACGTGAGCGCACGAAGCCGGTCATCGCGGCGATGGAAGGGCCTGCGTTGGCGGGTGGCTGCGAGATCGCGTTGGCCTGCGACCTGATCGTCGCGTCGAGTGAAGCCAAGTTCGGTCTCCCCGAGGTCAAGCGCTCGCTCGTCGCGGCCGCCGGCGGCCTGTTCCGCCTGCCGCGCGTGCTGCCTCGCAAGGTCGCGCTCGAGATCATCATGACCGGCGACCCGATCTCGGCCGAGCGCGCCGGTGCGCTCGGAATGGTCAACGAGGTGTGCGAGCCGGGCCAGGCCCTCGAACGCGCTCGCGTCCTCGCCGACCGCATCGCCGCCAACGCGCCGCTCGCCGTGCGTGAGAGCCGCGCCATCGCGCTCGCGACGGTCGACGCCCCGGACGAGATCGGCTGGAAGCGCTCGGGCGAGGGGATGGCCAAGCTGGCCAACACCGAGGACTTCTGGGAGGGCCCGAAGGCCTTCATCGAGAAGCGCCCGCCGGTGTGGAAGGGTCGCTGACCGTCGCGGCTACGCAATCGTGCGGAGGATGCCGTTCTCGTGGAGGAATTCGGCAAGGCCTTCCGCCAGCGGGCGCTCGGCCACTTCGTGCAGCGGCACCCACGCTGCTTCGGCCGCGTCGTCACCGGCGGTCGGCTCTGCCGTGGGATCGAGCAGCGTGACGCGGAAGTCGAGGATCACGAAGTGGTAGCCGTCGTCGATGCGCTCGACCCATCCGACGAGCTCGCCGCACACCCCTTCGAGGCCCGTCTCCTCCGCCAGCTCGCGCACGACGGCCTCGGCGAGCAGCTCGCCGTGCTCGACCCGTCCACCCGGAACTGACCAGAACCCCGCCGCCGGTCCGTGACCGCGGCGGATGAGCAACAGCTGCTCGTCCTCGACGACGATCGCCCCCACGCACACCTCGGGGCGAGCGAGGTCGCTCTCCCCGTTCATTCCAACCGGCGGTGCACGATGATCGCGCGCGCCACCATCCCGGCCGTCTCGAAGAAGTTCTTCGTCTCGCGGTTGCCCGGAAGCACGATCGAGTCGATGCCGAAGCAGCCCCGCGCTTGTGCCCACCGCAGCACGCTGTCGAGCAACAGCTCGCCGATGCCCACCTCGCGCGCTTCGGGTTCCACATAGAGATCCGTGAGGCGCGCCAGTTTCCCGCCGTCCGCAACCACCTCGACCGACGCCACCGCGTAGCCGACGACGACGTCGTCGATCGTCCCGACGAGAACCACCGCGTCATCGGTCTCGCTCTCGTCGAGAGAACGCACGAGCGACTCGTCGAGGGGTTCCGCTCGACCCTCGCGGCGCGCCCACACCCCGCCGCCCTTCGTGGGCGCGAGCTCCGCGATCGCAGCGCGTGCCAGCACAGCCAGCGCGCCAAGGTCATCCCTGGTCGCGCTACGGACGGCTTCGACCATGTCGTTCAGCCCTCCCCCGTTCGAAGCTCGCCGCTACGACTGCAGCTGGTCGATCTTGTTGAGGATCGTCTTGCGCCCACGGTTCGAGGACTCGTACTCGCGGACCGCGTCGAGCTCGGCATCGGACAGGCTCTCGAGCCGGGGAACCACCTGCGATGCAGACAAGCTGTCGTAGTCGGGGATGGCGAGCGTGGCCGCGACCTCGCCGTTGTGCTGAGGCCGTATCACGGGAGCTGACGTCTGCGTGGCCAACGGCGGTTCGGTGTCGTCGGCCTCCGGCGTGTCTGCAACCGGTGCGGGACCCCGATTGGGAGCGAGTCCCTGCAGTCTCGTGAGGGCCTTCTCCGCCTCGGCTTGGCCCTGCTTCACCGCGAACTGACCGAACATCCTCGCCATCGTCACCTGCTGATGGCCCTTCTCGATCAGCTGCGGTACGAGCTCCTCGGCGTTCATCACCAGACCGAGGGGCGCGTAGAAGAACAGATCGAGGGCCTGCTCGATGGGCGTCTTTCGTTCCGTCACGATGCCAATGTTGTCGAATCAGTCAGTGGTCTGCACGATCAACACGTCGCACGGCGCGTGGTGCGACACGGCGCTCGCGACGCTGCCCAGGACGAAGCGAGAAGCGCCCGTCAGCCCTTTCGATCCCACGACGATCACGTCCGCGTCGAAGTCGACCGCCGCCTCGAGCAGCACATCGGGCGGGCTGCCCGACAGCGCCTGGACGACCACCGTTGTGGCACCCATCTCCGCGGCGAGCGTCTTGCCGTACACCGCCTTCTCCTCGGCCTGGGTCTGATCGGTGAGCGCCCACTTCATGTCGTACGACGCGCTGCGAGCGGTCGCGACCGGCTCGTCGTCCTGCCCTTCGTACGCGGTCACCACGACGAGGCGAGCGCCGTTGTCCGCGGCCAGCCTGCCGGCGTGGCGCACCGCGATCTCCGCCGTCGGCGACCCGTCGGTGCCCACGACGACGTTCGCGTAGGTCACACGCAGTCCAGGCAGAACTGGTTCTTCTCGTCGGCGAGTTGTGACCGGGGCTTCAACAGGAAGCACGACTGGCACACGAACTCGCCGGGACGACGGGGCTGGATCTTGTTCGTGTCGCCGCGCTCGTCGACGTCGACGACCTCGTCTTCCTCTTCGTCTTCCTCGTCGTCGGCAGCAGCGATGCGGTCCTTCAGGATCGTGTCGAGGTCGGCTTCGACGTCGTCGGGATCGACGTCCTCGAGGTCGTCCTCCTCGCCTTCCTCCTCACCGGTCTTCGCCGGGCGCGCTGCAGGGGCGCCGGCTTCCTCTTCGCCCTTTGCTTCCTCGTCCTCGGCGATCGCGTCCTCGTCGACCAGCTCGTCGTCGTCGACGAGATCGGCTTCGAAATCCTCTTCGCCTTCGAAGTCGGCCTCGTCGATCTCGGCCTCGTCGAGTTCCGGCTCGCCTTCTTCGAGATCGACTTCGACGTCGGCCATGTCGTCTACGGGGTCGTCTGGCATGTGTTCGCAGGTGCTCCAGGCTGGTCTACGGGTTGGCGCGCGGGCGGGGAGGATACACACCGAATCGCCAACCGCCACCCCATACGTTCCACAGCGAATGTTGGATGGAAACGGGCGCCATGGCGCCCGTTTCTCCCCGCAGTTGGGACCGGGCGGGAAAGCCGGAAGCAGCGGCTCGGTACGCTACGGTCCTTCCCCCTCCGGGGCGCATAGCTCAGTTGGTCAGAGCGCTGCCTTCACACGGCAGAGGTCCGCCGTTCGAACCGGCGTGCGCCCACCGACTTCGACGTCGTCAGACGCACTCCTCTCTCCGGCGACGATCGCGAGGCTCGGCCTTACCCCGCGAAAACCCGGTGGAACCCAGCGGGATCCGTCGTCATCCGACGGCAGCGACGCGGACTCGACGAACACATCGACACGAGCCACCACGTGCGATCCACTACGGGACCGCGGTGTGGCGCAGATCGTGAATGCGACCCCGCTGTTGACAGAGGGGTGCCGATATCTTGTGCGGCGCCGCGGGCGTGTTTGGTCACGGCGTATGGTGCAGGGGCCGCAGACTTGGGGGGGGCTGGCGATGGCAGGATCGGTCAGGCCGCTGCGACTTGCGATGGCCGTGGTGGTCGTCGCTCTGGTGGCGTTGGGGCTGTCGGCATGCGTGGCTGATCCGCCGCCGGCGATGGGGACCGCCGCACCCGGCAATGCGCAAGCGGTGGTGTCATGGCAGCCGCCACTGGCGGCCCCGGCACCGATCACGGCTTATGTAGTGACGCCGTGGATCGGGTTCATGCGGCAGACACCGGTGGTGTTCAACTCGGCCACGACGACGCAAACAGTGACCGGACTGACCAACGGTGTGACCTACACGTTCACCGTGCACGCGGTCAACGCGAACGGCGACGACAGCGCGGAATCGGGCATGTCCAACCCGGTCACCCCGACGCAGGGGCCTCTCGAGTTGTACGGGTGGGGCGACAACACCTTCTCGCAGCTCGGCGACGGTTCGGTCATAAGGCGCGTGACGCCCTACCAGGTCGGCACCGCCACCAACTGGTCCTCGGTGGCGGGCGGCTTCGGCCACACGGTCGCGGTCAGGACCGACGGCACTCTGTGGGCCTGGGGGTACAACTTCTACGGCCAACTGGGCGACGGCACCACCACCGACCGGACGCCCGTCCAGGTCGGCACCGCCACCAACTGGGCTTCGGCATCTGCCGGCGACTACTACACGGTGGCGGTCAGGACCGACGGGAGCCTGTGGGCCTGGGGCAACAACGACCGCGGGCAACTGGGTGACGGCACGACCATCACCCGGACGACGCCCGTCCAGATCGGCACCGCCACCAACTGGTCCTCAGTGGACGCCGGCGACTCGCACACCACGGCCATCAAGACCGACGGGACCCTCTGGACCTGGGGCGCCAACACCAACGGGCAACTGGGCGACGGCACCACCACCAACCACGCCAGCCCCGCCCAGGTCGGCACCGCCACCAACTGGGCCTCAGTGGACGCCGGCGACTCGCACACCACGGCCATCAAGACCGACGGGACGCTGTGGGCGTGGGGCCTCAACACGTCCGGGCAGCTCGGCGACGGCACCACCACCGGCCGGACCAGCCCGGTCCAGGTCGGCACCGCCAGCGACTGGGCCAACGTGGCCGCGGGGGGCATTCACACGGTGGCGATCAAGACCGACGGGAGCCTGTGGGCCTGGGGCAACAACGGCAATGGCCAACTGGGCGACGGCACCACCACCAACCACGCCAGCCCCGCCCAGGTCGGCACCGACACCAACTGGGCCTCCGTCACCGCCGGCGACCAGCACACGGTGGCGATCAAGACCGACCGCACCCTCTGGGCCTGGGGCCACAACGGCTACGGGCAACTGGGCGACGGCACCACCACCAACCACGCCAGCCCCGCCCAGGTCGGGACCGACACCAACTGGGCCTCCGTCACCGCCGGCGACCAGCACACGGTGGCGATCAAGACCGACGGCACCATATGGGACTGGGGCAACAACGGCTGGGGAGATCTCGGCGACGGTTCCGAGTCCAACCGGCCGACGCCATATGACATCGGAGTAAGCGGCTGGGCCTTGGTGGCCGCCGGCCGCGCGCACACGCTGGCGATCAAGACCGACGGCACCCTGTGGGCCTGGGGCAACAACGGCTACGGGCAACTGGGCGACGGCACTGCTGACAACATTCAGGCTCATCCCGTCCCGGCCCAGGTCGGCACCGCCACCAACTGGGCCTCGGTGGCCACCGGCGACTTCTACACGGTCGCGATCAAGACCGACGGCACCCTGTGGGCCTGGGGCGACAACACCAACGGGCAACTGGGCGACGGCACCACCACCAACCACGCCAGCCCGGCCCAAGTCGGCACCGCCACCAACTGGGCCTCGGTCGCCGCCGGCTACCAGCACACGGTGGCGGTCAGGACGGACGGAACCCTGTGGGCCTGGGGCCGCAACAACTTCGGGCAACTGGGCGACGGCACCACCACCAACCACGCCAGCCCCGCCCAAGTCGGCACCGCCACCAACTGGGCCTCGGTGTCCGGCGGGCAAGAGCACACGGTGGCGGTCAGGACCGACGGGACCCTGTGGGCCTGGGGCTGGAACGTGTCCGGGCAACTCGGGGACGGCACCACCACCGACCGGTCCACGCCAGTCCAGGTCGGTACCGCCACCAACTGGGCCACGGTGGCCGCCGGCCGCGCGCACACGATGGCGATCAAGACCAACGGTTCCCTGTGGGCCTGGGGCCAGAACTACTCCGGGCAATTGGGCCTCGGCACTACTGACTTTCAGGCTCATCCCAGCCCGGTCCAGGTCGGTACCGCCACCAACTGGGCCACAGTGGCCGCCGGCAACTCCCACACGGTGGCGGTCAAGACCAACGGCACCCTGTGGGCCTGGGCCTTCGACAACCACGCGAGCCCGGTCCGGCTCGGCACCGCCACCAACTGGGACTCGGTCGCCGCCGGCACCGGCTACTCGATAGCGCTCGCTGCGCAGTAACCGCCGCCCGGACCAGTGCGCCCACCCAGGTTCGCGTCGCTCGGTCGCCGTGGTCGCCAACCACAGTCGAGGCGACCCCCGCGCTGCAGTTGCACCTCCTACAGTTCCGGCTCGTCATGGAGCTGGGGAGGGGCACGGCGCCGACACCGCCGCGGGTGAGCATCGGGCTACCCGTCCGGGACGGCGACGAGTTCCTCGAGGAGTCGATCGAGTCGCTGCTGGCGCAGACGTTCGAGGACTTCGAGTTGCTCATCTCCGACGACGCCTCGACTGACCGCACCGAGGAGATCTGCGTGCGGTTCGCGAACCGAGACCCGCGGGTGCGCTACTCCCGCAACTCGAGGAACATCGGTGCGATGCGGAATGCCGATCTCACCTTCGAGCTCGCGCGTGGTCATTACTTCCGTTGGGTGGCACCCGACGAGGTGTGCGAGCCCAACATGCTGGAGCGGCTCGTGACCGAGCTCGACGCGCGGCCTGACGTCGCGGTGTGTTGCGCGGTAGGCAAGGCCGATCGCCGCCCGATCGAACTCGACGGCGCGGAGCCACCGTCGGCCCGAATGCGAGAGATCCTCGCCACCGGTGGTCCGAGTGACGCCACATACGGGCTCATCCGCGCCGGTGTCCTCCGGCAGACCGTCGTGCTCGGCGACTATCCGTCGTCCGACACCGTGTTGCTGTGCGACCTGGCCGTGCGGACCCGGTTCCAATGGTTGGACGAGCCGCTCAGCTCCAAGCGATCCGATCCCGGCAGCCTCCAGCAGGGAGGACGGGTCCCTCACTGGTCGCTGCTGGTCGGGTACCTCACCGTGGTGCGACGGGCTCCATTGCCCCGCGGCGAGCGGCTTCGCTGCCTCGGGGCCGTCGGCCAGTGGGCGGCGGAGCATTGGAAGGCGCTCGCACGGGACATCGCCTACACCAGCCGACCGCTGCCGCAGGCGAACTGAGGAAGTCGCGCCCGTTCCGGAGGAACAGGCGGCGGCAAGGTTGCGCAGTCCCTCTCCCGCGGTCTGCGATCATCAGCTCGGAGGGCGGGCACTCTCCGTAGTTGCGCCGAAGCATCACGTGATGTGCCACAGTTCGCGTCTTGCAGGTGATGGAGCAACCGACGCCGGAGACGTCACAACCCGAGGTCACGCGGGCCGACAGGTCCCGATCGCGTGCATTGATGGCGTTCGTCGGCTGTGCCGTCGTTGCTGCCGGCTGCCTCCTGTGGCTGGGCCGGGGCCGTTGGTTCAAGCACGATGAGTGGGACTTCCTGGCCGCCAGGGACGCGACGAGCCTGCACGACCTCTTCGCGCCGCACGTCGTCCACTGGTCGACGCTCCCGATCCTCGTCTACCGCCTGCTCTGGCACATCGTTGGTCTACGGAGCTACATCCCGTACGAGCTCCTCTCGATCGGCTCGCATGTCGCGGTCGCCGTTCTCCTCCGAGTCGTCATGCGACGCGCAGGAGTCCGTCCGTGGACCGCCACGGTGATCGCGGTGGCCTTCCTGTTCTTCGGTGCCGGCTACGAGACCATCAGCCTGGCCTTCGGCGTGACGTTCTCCGCGGCCATCGCGCTCGGACTCGTCCAACTGGTTCTGTCGGACCATGACGGGCGGGTCGACCGACGCGATTGGCTGGGATTGCTCGCTGGCGTGGCCGCGCTGCTGTGTTCGGGCATCGCCGTGTCGATGGTCGTCATGGTCGGGGTCGCATGCCTCGTCCGTCGCGGCTCGGCGCGCCGCGCTCTTCCACACCGCTCCTCTCGGAGCCCTGTACTTGACCTGGTATCTCGCGATCGGCTCAACGGGGTACACGGGACAACGGGCCGGAGGTGGGGTCGACATCGCCCGGTTCGCGGGGACGATCGCCGATGCAACCTTCCACGGGCTGTCCCAGATGTCGCGCTTCGGTTGGGTGGTGGTCGGCGTCGTCCTCATCGGAGGCCTCGCGGTGGCGTGGAGCGGACAGTCGCGGCGCGGGTTCCGTCGGACGGCGTCAATTCCGCTCGCGTGCCTGGTGAGTGGCGGGTTCTTCCTGATCATCACCGCGATCGGACGATGGGACGACTTCCAGGACACAGCGACGCCGAGCCGGTACGTGTACGTGGCCGGCGCGTTGTTCGTTCCCGTCATCGGGGTCGCCGCGGATGCGCTGATGAGACGATGGCGCGCCGCGGTCGTTCCGCTCGCGTGTGTGCTGGCCCTGTCCTTCGTCGGGAACGTCCGCAGCTTCCCGACAGACGCGGCCAACCGTAAGCAGATCGCGTTCGGCACCTATCTTCTGACGCTGCCACGGATGCCCGCCGCGGCCCAGGTGCCGGATGCCGTCCGCCCCGACGTCGTCAGGGCCCCTTGGGTGACGCTCGGATGGCTGCGGCAGGCAGTCGCGTCGGGACGAGCGCCCGTCCCGGGACATGTGGACCCGGCAGACGCAGAAATGTGGGAGCTCGGGCTGGTCCTGCGCCGCGAGCTCGGTCATCATTCGTCGTCCTGCCAGACGATCCAAGGCCCCGCGGATGTACGACTGGAGCGGGGCGCGTCGATCAAGTCTCCGGGGGCGCTCGACGTGGTGTACACCGACGCGAGCGGGACACCGACCGCTCCCGTCACGCTGCCTGCAGATGCGATCCAGCCCTTCTTGGTCGCCTATGCGGGACCGCTCGACCTGCGGGTGACGACTCCGGCTCGCGGCGGGCAGATCGTGATCTGTGACCAAGCCGGCGCGCCGGTCAACATCGCCGAGACAACGCTCGGGCCCTGACGTTCCCGACGCCGTTTGCGATGATTGACGGGTGTCGTCGCGGTGCCCTCAGTGTCGAGCACCGCTCAAGGACTCAATGCGTCACTGCCCCGCGTGCGGCGCAACGCTCGGCGACGACCTCGAGGTCGCGGCGACACCGGCGTTGCGAGCTCGGACGGCAAACGCCGACCCGTCGCGCACCCGAGTCGATCGCTCACCCCGACGATGGCCTGCGGCCGTTGCCGTCATCATCTTGGTGGCCGTCACCGCCTGGGCACTGACACGGGACACGTCCCGCGGCACATCGCACTCGACCGCGCCCGCTCCGACGCCGACATCCGTCGCGCCAACTGAATCGACGAACGCGACCGGTCAGGTGGTGCCGCCACCGTTGGCGCACCCTCCGGTCTCGACCGGCGCGCTGCTGGTGAGCGCCGCCAGCCGTGGCGCACCCACGCTGGTCGTCCAATCCGTGGACAGTGACGACGTGACCACCGTCGCCATTCCCGACGACGAGCCGGGACGGTCGGTGCACCGGCTGATCGCCACGGGTTCCACTGTCGTCGTCGTCGTGACCGACCTCGCCGGCCAAGGAACCATCTGGGGGTTCGACACCGCCGCGCTCACGAGCGGCGGCCGCCCCGTCCGCCTCGGCGACGGCTATGACGCACTACCGGCGCCACCGCAGGACACGCAACGCGTCGCGATCCTGTCCGACCGGGCGCTGCGGACCTTCGTGCAGGAAGTCGCGGTGGACGGATCGATCCAGTCGCCGCGCATCCCGATCCCGAGCGGCTACGTGCCGGAGGCGCTCATACATGGCGGCCTCGTCCTCCAAGGCAGCAACCTCCAGACCGGCAAAGACACGCTGAAGGTCTGGAACCCCGACACCGACACGTTCGTCGCCGAGCTCGCACCGGGCCGAGGGCCGTTGTTCTTCGGTGCCGCGGGATCGACCGTCGCATGGCGCGAACCAGGTGACGCGACCGACGAGGTGCACGTGCACGACGAGACCTCCGGACTGGACCGGGCCATCATCCTCGGCTTGCTGGGGACGATGACCCTCGACCGGGGCACCACATCGGATGCCGCGTTGACTCCGGACGGCGCGGCCATGGCCTACACGCTGCACGTCGGTCCGAACGGCTACGGGATCGGCGTCCTCGACGTCGGCAGCGGCGACGTGCAAGTCGAGGCCGCGGCCAACAACCCCTCGAACTATGCCTGGTCACCCGACGGGCGATGGTTGTTCGCCGAGACCGACGGCGTCTTCCTCTACACCCGAGACGGAACCAGCGTCGGCGAGCTGGCGACGACCGGAGAGCGTGCTGCCGTGGCGCCGCTCATGGCCGTCATCTCCGACGGACGGCGCTGACCGCGTTTGAAACATTCAGGGGGTGGGAAGAACGGACGTAGCGCGCGTTTGAAACATTCACGGGGTGGGAAGAACGGACGCAGCGCGGGTGTCGCGCGGTATCCCCACTGCAAAGGACGTCCGTGCGCATCCTCTCGCGCCTTCTCGTCGGCGCCGTTCTGGTGCTGGCTGCTGTCACCTTTGTTTCGGGCTCGGCGTCTGCGGCGCCGGTGCCGATCTTCGTACAAGCGACCGCCGCGGCAGCGCGTTCCGGCGTGATCAACAACATCTCGTTCGATCGATCCGTCGCGAGCGGCGACCTCCTCGTCGTGTACGCGGTGTGGGACAACACCGGTGCAGTCGCGATCACCGACAGCCAGGGAGACGTGTTCCTTCCCGCAACATCCCGCACCACATGGGGAACCGGCTGGTCGGCACAGACCTTCTACGCCTCGAGCCTGATCAGTGGCCCCGATGTCGTCACGGAGGCGTTCGCGAGGCCGATCACCAGGTTCGGCCTCGGCTACATCAGCGAGTACAGCAGCGTCGCCGGGCTCGATGACTCGAGCGCGACCGCGGGCACGAGCTCCGCCATGGCTTCCGGCACCGTGACGACGACGGGCGCGAACGACCTGTTGTTCGCCGGCGGTGCGTCCTCGGCCACTGTCACTGCCATCGACCCTCGATTCACATCGCGCTCCAACGCGTTCGGCAACCGCATCTTCGACCGAGTCGGCGCATTGAAGGGCTCGCGCGACACGACGGCGACGCAAAAGGGCGGCGCGTGGGTGCTGCAGCTCGTGGCGTTCAAGGCGCACACCGCGTCCGGCGGGACGACGCCGACCACGAAGCCGACAACGACCACGAAGCCGACAACGACTGCGCCGTCGACGACGGCACCGTCCGCGACGATGCCGGGCGACATGAGCACGCCTGATCGATGCACGCTTCCGCAGTTGGCGTTCTGCGACACGTTCCAGACGATCGTCGGTGGCGGCCGGGAAGGCGACTTGGACCCGGCCAAGTGGTCGATGGCCCGGGTTCAGCAGCTCACGAACCCGAGCCAAGGGCTGATCAACAACTGGGCACCGTTCAATGCCGAGTTCTGCATGACCCACATGATTCGCCTGGCCGACAACGACTCGTTCATCTGCGGCAAACAGTTCGGCGAGTCGAACCACTGGATGGAAGGCATGAACGATCAGGGCGAGTACGCCGCGCTCGGCCTGCGCGCCCGGCAACCGTTCGACTTCGCGAATCGGACCGGCAGCTTCGAGTGGTCCGTCGATGCGAAGAGCCAAGGTTCGCACGAGTGGTGGCCCGAGATATGGCTGACCGATCAGCCGGTGCAGGTCGCGCACAGCGATCATCCCGGCACGTACATCGCTCCGCGCAACGGTGTCGAGCTCGTCTTCGACGCCGACTGGTGCAACAACGGTCCCGGCCAGTCGAACGATGCTGGTGCGAACGCCTTGCGGACCGTGGCGGTGTTCAACAACTACGTGGAGACTGACTACGACGTGCGCGGCCCGTGCTTCACGACGGCCGACGATCACGCGAACCACTTCGTCGTCAACATCTCGACGTCGGGAATCACCGTGAACGCGTCCGACGCGGGCGGGACGAACCTCCGCAATGTCGGCCACGTCAACTTCGGCACTCCGCTCGACTTCACCCGCGGGTACCTGTCGTTCCAACACTCGCAGTACGCCGCCGCGAAGTTCGGGACGACCGCCACGCAGACGTACCACTGGCACGCCATCGGGTTCGACGGCCCGGTGATCCCGGTCGACAAGGGCTACGAGATCCCCGACGCGATGCAGTCGCGTCCCGACGGCACCGTGAACCTTGGCTACCAGACGCCGACGAAGACCTTCACGCTCCAAGGGGTCGCCCCGTCGTACGGGCAGGCGTACGTGACGGGGAACGTGTACTGGTACTCCTCACGGAGGGCGCTGACCATCAGCGTCAACGGGCACCTGGTGACCGCGCCGGATCCTGACACGGTTGACAACAACGGCTCGTACCTGTGGCGGAACTTCCTCGTGCCGATCCCGGCGGCTGATCTCGTCGCCGGTTCGAACACGATCCAGATCGCGAACACCGGCTGTGCTGACCTGTGCCCGACGGTGGCGAACGTCGACCTCGAGATCGTGCACTGAAACAGGAGGCGCGCGAGTTGTAGAACAGGCCCTCTCGAGAGGAGGGCCACCATGAGCGAGTGGCAATTCATGGACTACGCCAGCAAGGACAACCTGCTGCGGACGGTCCAGGAACAGTCGGACCAGATGCTGACGCTCGCATCGGCGCCCAGCGTCTGGGAGCAACCCACGGCGTCGGGCCACTGGGAGGTACGTGACGTCGTCGGCCACCTCGTCGACACGACCGAGGGTTACTTCGCCGCCTTCGACGCGGCGCGGGGCAACGGCACCGCGCCTGACGCGCTCGGCGTCAAGGGGATGAACACACACGTCGACAAGGGCGCGACTTCGTTCCGCGGCGCGTCGCAGGACGAGATGATCCAGCGGCTCGAGAAGGACCGCGCCGAGATGATGGCGATCATGCAAGGGCTCGACGCGGACTCGTGGGGAAGCCTCATCGTGCCGCACAAGTACATGGGTCCGATCCCTTCGTTCTTCTATCCCGTCGCGCAACTCGTCGACTACACGGTCCACACTTGGGACATCCGCCAAGGCAGCGAACGCAACCACGCGATGGACAGCGACGCTGCCGACCTCCTCGTGCCGTTCTGCTTCATCGTCTGGCAGTCGACCGCCGAATGCGCAGGCGTCGAGCCCTTCACGATCGGCGTGCGGGTGTCGGGCCACAACGGAGGCGACACGAGGGTGTCGGTCTCGTCGGACGGTATGGCACTCGAACCCGGCGACATCGACGACCTGCCGCTCGTCCTCGAGTTCGACGCCGCGAGCTTCGTGCTGACCTCACTCGGACGGATCAACGGCGGCACCGCGCACGGCGACGGCAGCCTGACCGAACGCTTCTGCAACCTCTTCTTCAGGATCTAGGGGACCGTCAGCACCACGTGGTCGACGCCGATGGTCTTCACTTGTTGACCGCCAGGCAGTACGCGACCGACCCCGTCGCCGGCTGCAAACGCTCGGATTGATCAGGGCACGCTTGGGTGAGCCCGACCTGCGTGACGACCTCGCGGGCGCCCGGCGTGCCGCACGACGCGGGCTGCACCGTGGGACCGTCCGTGACGGTCACACACGAACCCACTCCGGTCCCGCCCGGGCTGGGTCGTCGCGGGATTGCCGGTGAACGCGTACGCGGTGAACACGAAGATGGCGATCAGCACGAGGATGAGCAGGATCCACGGCAACCCGCGGATGACCCGCTCGGTCGGATCGAGGTGCTCGATCTCCGGGGGCATCGTGCCGTCGGGCCTCGTCGCGAACCGATCGTCGTCTGCCTCCCACCGGGCGCGCGCGGTCGCCACCGGGTTCAGCTCAGCGTCGTAGCGCCGTCGCCGACCGGCATCGCCGAGGACCCGCCACGCCTCGTTGATCTCCTGCATCGATCGCTCGGCGGCGCTGCGCTCGGCCGGGCTGGCGTCGATGTAGCGGTCGGGATGGAAGCGACGGGCCATGTCGAGATAGGCCTTGCGCACCTCGTCGTCGGCGGCCCTCCGGGACACGCCGAGCACGTCGTAGTACGACCGGGCCATTGCTGGCACGGTACCCCCGGCCACCCGGGGTCAGTAGCCGAGCGACGGGTCGACGAGGCCGAGCAATGGCTCCCCGCTCCCCCATCTCCGGACGTTCTCGGTGATGCGCGCCGCCAGCAAGGGCAGCGCCATCTCCGGCGTGTTCGCTACGTGCGGCGTGATGATGCAGTTCGGAAGGGACCACAAGGGATGGTCGTCCGGCAACGGCTCGGGATCGGTGACATCGAGCGCCGCGCCGCCGATCGCGCCGTCGCGCAACACCGCGATCAGGTCGTCCGTCACGATGTGCTTTCCCCGCGCCACGTTGACGATCCAGCCCCGCGGGCTCATGCGCTCGAGCTCGGCGCGGCCGATGATGCCGCTCGTCTCCGGCGTGAGCGCGAGCGCGAGTACGACGCCGATGGCACGGTCGAGCGCGTCGTGCAAACCCTCGACGCCGATCACGCGTGTCGCTCCCTCGATCGGTACGGGGTTGCGGCGGACGACAGTCACGTCCGCGCCGAATGGTCCGAGCAGCCGCAGCAACGAGTCGGTGATGCCTCCCCCACCGACGATCACGACTTTGGCGCCGAGCAGGTTCGTCCCGTGCGGCGTCGTCCACGTCGACACGCGCGCGTAGCGATCGAGTCCGCGCAGTCCCGCCAACAGCAACGTGAGCGCATGCTCGGCAACGGGCTCGGCGTACACGCCCTTGCCGCAGGTCCAGATGCGGTCGTCATGGATCACGTGGACGTACGGCTCGATCCCGGCCCACGGCAGCTGCACCCACTTCACGGTGCGGGCCGCGCCGTGCAACGAGCGCGTCGAGCTCGTCCCCTTTGGCCGGCTCGGCCCACACGAGGGCTTCGGCGTCTTTCGACGCCACGATCGTGCCGCCGCCCGACTCGATCGCGTCGGCCAGCCAGCTGCGCACCCCGTCGGGAGCCAGCGCGACGCGCGGTGAGCTCATGGCGCGCACCCTAGTGAGCCATTGTGATCGACTCGTCGGCACGGCGATGGTCCGGGCATCATGGCAAGGGTGCCGGACGATCACGCAAGGCTGCAGCAGCTGGCGCACCGCCATCTGTGGCTGCACTTCAGCCGGCTGGGCGCCTTTGCGGAGCGCGACATCCCGATGTTCGTGCGAGGCGAGGGTGTCCGCCTGTACGACGAGAACGGCAAGAGCTACCTCGACGCACTGTCCGGCTTGTTCGTCGTGCAAGTCGGTCACGGGCGCGCCGAGTTGGCCGCAGCCGCCGCCGCACAAGCCGAGAAGCTGGCGTACTACCCGATCTGGTCTGCGGCCCACCCCGCCGCCGTCGAGCTGGCGGCCCGCCTCGCCGGCTACGCGCCCGGCGACCTCAACCGCGTGTTCTTCACGACCGGTGGTTCCGAAGCCGTCGAGTCCGCGTGGAAGTTGGCGCGCGCATACTTCCGCGCCATTGGCGAACCGGGACGCACCAAGGTCATCGCCCGCACGCTCGCGTACCACGGCACGACCATGGGAGCACTGTCGATCACCGGGCTGGCCGCGATCAAGGCGCCGTTCGAACCGCTCGTACCCGGCGCCGTCCACGTGACCAACACGAACCGCTTCCGGTCACCGTTCCCGCCCGAGGTCACTGCGGACGACGATCGCTTCGCCGCGGCCTGCGCCGACGTCATCGAAGAGGCGATCGTGTCGGAAGGACCCGACACCGTCTGCGCGGTTTACCTCGAACCGGTCCAGAACACGGGCGGATGCTTCCCGCCCCCGCCCGGCTACTTCCGTCGCGTGCGTGAGATCTGTGATCGCTACGGCGTGCTGCTCGTGTCGGACGAGGTGATCTGCGGGTTCGGGCGGCTCGGCGCGATGTTCGCCGGCGACCGATACGACTACGTGCCGGACATGATCACGTTCGCCAAAGGCGTGACTTCCGGGTACGCGCCGCTGGGCGGCGTCATCGCCAGCGACGCCCTTGCGGAACCGTTCCTTGCCGCGGGTGCGAGCTTCGCCCACGGCATCACGTTCGCGGGACATCCGGTGAGCTGCGCGACCGCGCTCGCCAATCTCGACGTGTTCGAGCGTGAAGGGATCGTCGACCACGTGCGGAGCCGCGCACCTGACTTCCGTCGACAGCTCGACTCGTTGCGCGATCTGTCGATCGTCGGGGACGTGCGCGGCGACGGGTACTTCCTCGCGCTCGAGTTGGTGAAGGATCCGGACGACCACACCGTGCGGTTCACGCCCGACGAGCGACAACGGTTGATCCGCGGGCTCGTCGCGCCGCGGCTTTTCGAGGAAGGCCTCATCTGCCGCGCCGACGATCGCGTCGATCCGGTGATCCAGCTCTCCCCCATACTCACCTGCGGGCCGGACGAGTTCGCCGAGATCGAGTCCATCCTCCGGATGGTGCTGACCGAAGCGCAGAAGGAATGGCTGGGATGACGTCGACGGTCGGCGTTCCCACCGAGGTCAAGGACAGCGAGCATCGCGTCGCGCTCACGCCCGACGGCGTACGCGAGCTCGTCCATCACGACGTGCGGGTCCTCGTACAGGCGGGAGCCGGCACGGGCGCAGGCATCACGGACGCCGAGTTCGAGGGCGCAGGCGCATCGATCGTTCGCGACGCGGCCGCGGTTTGGGCAGGCGCCGATCTCGTCTGCAAGGTGAAGGAGCCGCAGGAACCCGAGTACGGGTACCTGCGCGAAGACCTGCTGCTGTTCACGTACCTCCATCTCGCGGCGTACCCGGAAGTGGCGAAGGCGCTCCTGCGGTCGCAGTGCACGGCGGTCGCGTACGAGACGGTGCAGACAGCCGATGGCGCGCTCCCCCTGCTCGCGCCGATGAGCGAGGTCGCCGGCCGCATGGCGACGCAGGCGGGTGCGCACTACCTCGAGAAGGCGAGCGGCGGGCGCGGCGTGCTGCTCGGCGGCGCGCCGGGCGTCCGCCCCGGACGGGTCGTCGTGCTCGGTGCGGGCAATGTCGGTTGGAACGCGGCGTGGATCGCCGCCGGCATGGAGGCCGAAGTCGTCCTCCTCGACAAGAACATCGACCGTCTGCGTTGGGTCGACCAGATCCACAAGGGCCGCATCCTGACGCTCGCGTCGAACAAGGGCACGCTCGAGCGGGCGGTCGCCGACGCCGACCTGTTGATCGGCGCGGTGCTGGTGCCGGGCGGACGGGCACCGACGCTCGTCACGGACGACATGGTCGCGAGCATGCGGCCCGGCTCCGTGCTCGTGGACGTCGCCATCGACCAGGGCGGCTGCGTCGCCGGCATCCACGAGACGACACACACGGATCCGATCTACGTCCACCATGACGTGATCCACTACGCCGTCGGCAACATCCCGGGCGCCGTCCCGCACACCTCGACCTACGCGCTCACGAACGCCACGCTCGCCTACCTGGTCGAACTCGCGGTGCACGGGGTCGCCGAAGCAGCCCGACTCGACCCTGCGCTCGCCCACGGCGTCAACGTGCACCAAGGGAACGTGACCCATCCGGCCGTGGCAGAGGCGCTCGGACTCGACGTCGTCGGACTCGGCCAGTGACCATCCAACAGCCGAAGTACACGCTCGAGGACAGCGAAGACGCGCTGCTCGACGCTGACCGCCCGTTCGTTCCTGGCAACGCGCGTGACGTCCTGCGAGATCGCGTGTTCAAGGTCGTCTTCTTCGGCGCGTTCGCCTCGAACATCGGCAGCTGGATGCAGAACGCGGTGCTCATGGGCTACGCCTACACGCTCACCCACAGCGCCACGTACGTGGGCCTCATCGTGTTCGCGCAGCTGGGCCCGCTGTTGCTCCTGTCCGCCATCGGTGGGTGGGTCGCCGACGTCCTCGACCGCAAGATGCTCCTCATCTGGGTCTCGGTCGAACAGGCGCTGTTCTCCGTCGCGCTGGGGTTCGTCGTGCAGGGCGGCAACCCGAACTTGACCTTGATCTTCCTGATGGTGCTCGCCATCGGGATCGGACAGGCCATCTACGCGCCCGTGTACAGCGCGCTGCTGCCGTCGCTCGTGGAACGGGAGAACCTGGCCGCCGCGATTTCGCTGAACTCGGCGCAGATGAACGGCTCACGCGTCATCGGCCCGGCCATCGGCGGTGTCCTGCTCCACGTCGTCGGCGCGGACTGGGTGTTCTTCGGCAACGCCGTCACGTACATCTTCGTCATCGCCGCCTTGATGGCGGTGGCGATTCCGCGGCCGGTCGGCATCGACGGCGAGAAGCGCGGCTGGCATCAGCTCACGGTCGGTCTGCGGGTGGCGCGCTCCGATCGAGTCATCAAGCGCTGCCTCATCACGATCTTCCTGTTCTCGGCCTTCGCCTTGACGTTCGTCGGCCAGTTGGCGGTCGTCGCGGCGCTGAACCTCGGCATCGCCTCAGACTCAGCTGGCTACGGACTGCTGTACGCGACGTTCGGCGTCGGCGCCGCGCTCGGCGCGCTGTCGATCGGCACCGTCCTCGCGGGTCGCTCACTCAACGCGCTCGTGCGCGTCGGCATGGTGGGTTACGCGGTGTCGCTCGCCGTGTTCGCCGTGTTGCGATCACCCGGTCCCGCGTTCCTGGTCGTCGCCATACTCGGGTTCTTCTACTTCGCCATGGTGACGTCGCTCTCGACCGCACTGCAGGAGCGACTCGACGACAGCGTCCGAGGTCGGGTGATGGCGCTGTGGATCATGGGGTTCGGCGGCACCGTCGGCGTCGGCAACCTCATCGCCGGCAAGGTCATCGACGCAACCTCGGTGACGGCGGTGTTGCTCGTCAACGCCGTCGTCGCGCTCGCGCTCGCTTGGTACGCAGACGTTCGCGTCCCCGCGGGCGCCCCGGAGCTCGTGACCGCCCCCACCGATTGATCACTGGAGCAGCGCGGCTGCCAGCTTCTCGAGGCCCGCGACCCGACTTCCTTTCACGAGGACGGCATCGCTCTCGCCGAGCTGCATCGCATCCAGCGCGTCCAACGCGCCGCCGACGCCGTGGACCGTCGGCGCGCCGTAGTCGAACGCATCGATTGCGATCACCTCGATGCCCATGTCGCGCGCGAGCATCGCGATGCGCGCATGCTCCGCCGGGCCGGCGTCGCCCAGCTCGGCCATCACCCCCAAAACCGCGATGCGGCGCTGCGCCGGCAGCGCCTCGAGCGAACGCAACGCCGCTTCCGTCGACGCCGGGTTGGCGTTGTAGGCGTCGTTGACGATCACGGCGCCGCTCGGCGCCCGCCGTACCTCCATCCGCCACGGCGACAGGGTTGCCGCGCCCAGGCCGGCGGCGATCTCCTCGACAGCCACTTCCGACGCGAGCGCAGCGGCGGACGCGGCAAGCGCGTTCGACACCTGGTGCAGACCCGCGACCGGCAGACGCACGCCCGCGCTGCCCCAGGGCGTGCGCAGCTCGAACGAGGCCCGCAACTCGTCGTCGACCGTGACCGCGGCCGCCGTGACATCGGCGCCCGCTGCTTCCACCGCGTACGTCAGGACGCGTGCCACCGTGCGCTCCGCCATCCGCGCCACCAAGGACCGGTCGGCGTTCAGCACCGCGACCCCGTCGGCCGGTAGGGCCTCGACGAGCTCGCTCTTCGCGGCAGCAACCTCTTCGATGGAGCCGAAGATCTCGGTGTGGGCGAGCTCGATTGCGGTGACGATGCCGATGGTCGGGCGCGCGACCTCGCACAGCAGGCGGATGTGCCCGCGCCGGCGCGCCCCCATCTCCACGACGGTGACTTCGGTGCCTTCAGGCGCGTTCGCGAGCGTCAGCGGAACACCGAGCTCGTTGTTGAACGACCGTTCGTTCGCGTGGACGGCGAACCGCGCGCCGACCGCGGCGCGCGTCAGGTCCTTCACCGTCGTTTTGCCGACCGAGCCGGTGATCCCGATCACACGGTCCGGCAGCCGCGTGCGTGCGTGACGACCGAGCGCCAGCAGTGCGTCGGCGGTGTCCGCCACGACCACGGCCGCCGCGTCGACACCGACCGGCGCCCGCGCGGTGAGGTACGCCGCCGCGCCCGACTCGACCGCGTCGGCGATGTACGAGTGGCCATCGCGCTCGGCGACGATAGCCACGAACAACGAATCCGGCTTGACCGCCCGCGAGTCGATCGTGGCCCCGTCGATCTCGACATCCGGTCCACGGAGATCGCCGCCGGTGGCGGCTGCGACGTCCATCGCCCGGAACTTCACGGGCGAGACCTTACGATTGCACCGTGCCCCGACCTGACCGCGTCCGGCTCGTCGTCTTGTTCGGTGGGCGCTCGGCGGAGCACGAGGTGTCGTGCATCTCCGCGCTGCACGTGCTGCGCGCTGCCGATGCAGAGCGGTTCGAGATCGTCCCCATCGGCATCACCCGCGACGGCCGCTGGGTCGAGTCGGGCGATGCGATCGCAGCGCTCGAGAGCGCCGCCGGAGCGGGCGCGTTGCCTTCGCCGGACGACAGCGATGCGTCCGAGATCGATCCTCTCCCCGCGATCGTCCCGGCGAACCGCGAGCGCGTCCGAGGTCGTCGTGTTCCCGCTCGTGCACGGGCCGATGGGCGAGGACGGAACGGTCCAGGGCCTGCTCGAACTCGCAGGCGTTCCGTATGTCGGGGCCGGCGTGCTCGCGTCCGCGCTGTGCATGGACAAGTCGGCGGCCAAGGACGTGCTCGCGGCGCGAGGCCTGCCGCAAGGACGTTGGATGAGCGCCCGCGAGCACGACGTCGACGGCGCCTTCATCGCGCGCGCGATCAGCGAGCTCCGACTGCCGATGTTCGTGAAGCCGGCGAACCTCGGTTCGTCCGTCGGCGTCACGAAGGCACGCGACGAGGCCGAGTTGCGTGACGCGATCGCCGAGGCGCTGCGTTACGACGAGTACGTCATCGTCGAAGAGACCATCATTGGGCGCGAGATCGAGGTCGCAGTGCTCGGCAACGCCTCGCCGCGCGCGTCGCTGCCCGGCGAGGTCGTGCCGAGTCGCGAGTTCTACGACTTCGACGACAAGTACCTCGACGGCAACGCCGGCCTGCGCATCCCCGCGCCGCTGTCCGATGACGAGACGCGCCGGGTCCGCGAGTTCGCGGTCGATGCGTACGTGGCGTTGCGGGTGGACGGCATGGCCCGGGTCGACTTCTTCTACGAGGAGAACGGGCGAGGGTTTCTCGTGAACGAGCTCAACACCATCCCGGGGTTCACGCCGATCTCGATGTACCCGAAGCTGTGGGAGGCGTCGGGGCTCCCGTACGACGAGCTCGTCGACGAGCTCGTTCGGCTCGCGCTCGATCGACACGACCGCCGCGTCAGGTTCGATACGAAGCGCTGACGACGAGCGCGTCGCGCAGCAGCGCCAGCAACCCGTTGCGCCGGCGTACCAGCGCTCGCAGCGTCTGCTCCTGGCCGAGCGCGCCGAGCACCTCGACCTCGGTCGACACCCCGACGACCATCGAGTACGCGGCGAGCAGCACGAGCGACGGATCCCGCGGCCGCAGGCTGCCGGCCGCCATCTCGGTCTCGAGGAAGCCTTGCGCCCGCTTCACCAGCGGATCGAGCCGGTCGGCGAGCCGGGTGGACGCCGGCGGTCCGAGCCGCGAGACCTCACGGAGGAAGCCGAGCAGCGCCGGACGGCGGGCGGCGAGGCGGAAGACCTTGCGTACGACGGCTTCGACCCGACCCCAGCCGTCCCCGGCGCGGCCGAGCGTCCGCTCGAGCTCGGCGGTCAGCTCGTCCGCGCAGGCATCGATGACGCCGTCGAGCAACGCGTCCTTGCTCGGGAAGTAGTACAGGATCGTCTGCTTGCGAACGCCCAGCTCAGCGGCGATGGCGTCGAGCGAGGTGGCCTCGAACCCGCGGGTCCCGAACGACGTCAACGCGGCGTCGAGCACTCGGTCTTTCGTGCTCACTTACCAAATGGTAGACAAACGAGCGTGATCCGGGAAGGACTCGCCGGCAGGCGCATCGCCATCACCGGCACGACCGGGTTCCTCGGCACCGCGCTGGTCGAGCGGCTCCTGCGGGCCGTCCCCGACTGCGAGCTCGTGCTGCTGCTCAGGCCGGGGCGGCGATCGTCGGTCGACCAGCGAGCCCGGCGCGAGATATTCCGCAACGACGCCTTCGACCGGCTGCGTACCGAGCTGGGCGGCAACGCCGCCTTCGACGACCTGATCGCTCGCCGGGTCACGGTGATCCCCGGTGATGTCGGCCGCGACGGCCTCGCCCTGGACGACTCCGGACGCGCCGCGCTCGCTTCGTGCGACATCGTGATCCACAGCGCCGCGACCGTTGCGTTCGACTCGCCGCTCGACAGCGCCGTCGAGGTCAACCTGCTCGGGCCGAGCCGCATCGCGCAGACGCTCCAATCGCTCGGCGTTCGCCCGCATCTCGTCGCGGTGTCGACCTGTTACGTCGCCGGCAACCGCCGCGGCGCCGCCCCCGAGAGCCTCCTGTCCGACGGCCTGTTCTTCCTCGACATCGACTGGCGCGTCGAGGTCGACGCGGCTCGTCGAGCGCGGGCCGATGCGGAAGCGGACAGCCGGTCGCCCGAGGCGCTCAAGCGCTTCAGCGCCGAGGCGCGGCGCGAGCTCGGCGCGGCGGGCGTGCCGCTGCTCGCGGAGAAGACCGAGCAGCGGCGCACGCAATGGGTCAAGGAGCGCATGGTCGAAGCCGGGCGCGCCCGCGCCGTTTCGCTGGGTTGGCCCGACGCCTACGCGTACACGAAGGCGCTCGGCGAGCGCGCGCTGGCCGAGACGCGCGGCGACATCCCCGTGTCGATCGTCCGGCCGTCGATCATCGAGTCGTCACTCGCCGAGCCGCGTCCGGGCTGGATCCGCGGCTTCCGCATGGCGGAGCCGGTGATCATCTCGTACGCGCGTGGGCTGCTCCGCGAGTTCCCAGGCGTTCCCGAAGGCGTGGTCGACGTCATTCCCGTCGATCTCGTGGTCGGGGCCGTGTGCGCGGTCGCCGCCCGCGGGCCGTCGGCCGACGGTCAGGTCGACGTTTTCCAGAGCGCGTCGGGTTCCGTCAACCCGCTGCGCTACCGGCGCCTCGTCGATCTCGGGCGTGAATGGTTCCTCGAGCGCCCGCTGTACGACACCAAAGGACAGCCGATCGTCGTGCGGCCGTGGGCCTTCCCGGGCCGAGGCAAGGTGCAAGGACAGCTGCGCCGCGCCAAGACGACGCTCGAGCGGGCCGAACGGGTGCTGCAGTCGCTCCCGCTGCGAGGGAAGCAGGCCGAACTGACGGCGCGGCTCGAGGAACGCCGCGAAGAAGCCGAGCGCGCCCTCTCGTATGTCGAGCTGTACGGCGCCTACGCCGAGTGCGAGGCGCTGTATGGGGTCGACCGCCTGCTCGCGCTCTGGGAGTCGGTCGATGCGGACGACCGCGATGCGTTCTGGTTCGATCCTCGCGCCATCGACTGGGACCACTACGTGTGCAACGTGCACCTGCCGTCCGTCGTCGAGCACGCTCGCGTGCGGACGACGCCCGGCAAGTCGACGGTCGAGAACCGCGAGGACCGGTTGCGGCGCCAAGTGCTGTCGCCCGAGCGCCAGCTCGCGGCGTTCGACCTGGAGAACACGCTCATCGCGTCCAACGTCGTCGCGTCGTACGCATGGCTCGCGACGCGCCATCTCCGCACCGACGACCGCCTTCGGCTCGTGGCTCGCACGGTCGCCGAGGCACCCCGCCTGCTGGCGATGGACCGGCGCGATCGCGGCGACTTCCTTCGCCACTTCTACCGTCGGTTCGAGGACGCGCCGATCGGTCAGCTCGACGAGGACTCGGTCGAGATGTTCAGCGACCTCATCATCACGAAGTCGTTCCCTGCCGCCATTCGCCGCGTCCGCGAGCACCGCGCCCTCGGCCATCGCACGCTGCTCATCACCGGCGCGCTCGACTTCGTCGTGGCGCCCTTGCGTCCCTTGTTCGACGACGTGGTGTGCGCGTCGCTCGAACCGACCGCGAACGGTCGCTACGCCGGCGAGCTGCGCATGGTGCCGCCCACCGGCGAGGCGCGCGCGCAAGCGATGTTCGACTACGCCGCAGCCGAGGGCATCTCGCTCGCGGAGTCGATCGCCTACGCGGACTCGTCGTCGGACCTCCCCATGCTCGAAGCCGTCGGCTTCCCGGTCGCGGTGAACCCGGAGACCCGGCTCGCGGCGATCGCCCGCAAGCGCGGTTGGCTGGTCGAGCACTTCGCCAAGTCCCCGGGAGGTCCCCGCAAGCTCATGCCCCTCGCGCCTCGACTGCAGGCAGCGCGATGAAGGCGCTCGTGTTCGACCGCAAGCCGGCGCGCTACGTCGCGGCCGCCGTGGCGGGACGCCTCGTACCCGGCAAGGGCGCGTCGGTCGGACCACTCTCGCTGCGCGAGGTCGACGAGCCCTACGTCGGACGAGAGGGCTGGGTCCGGGTGCGACCGCGGCTGGCGGGCATCTGCGGATCGGACCTCGCCACCATCGACGGGCACTCGTCGCGCTACTTCGAGCCCATCGTCTCGTTCCCGTTCACACCCGGCCACGAGGTGGTCGGTGACCTCGACGACGGCTCGCGGGTCGTGCTGATCCCGATCCTCACGTGCGCGGCGCGCGGCGTCGAACCGATGTGCGCGTGGTGCCAGTCCGGGCAACCGAACCGGTGCGAGCGCATCGCGTTCGGCCACCTCGAACCGGGACTGCAGACCGGGTTCTGCGAATCGACCGGCGGCGGCTGGTCGACCGCGTTCGTCGCGCACCAGTCGCAGCTCGTACCGATTCCCGACGACTTGTCGGACGAGGAAGCGGTGATCGTCGAGCCGACCGCTTGCGCCGTGCACGCGGCACAGTCGGTGTTGCCCGGCGATGTCGCGGTCATCGGCGCCGGCACGCTCGGACTGCTCACGATCGCCGCGCTCCGCCATCTGGGATCCGACCACACGATCCTCGCCACCGCGAAGCATCCGCTCCAGCAACGCCTCGCCCGCGAGCTCGGCGCCGACCGCGTGGCCGCGCCGAACGAGCTCGTGCGCGCCGTCCGTTCGCTGACCAGCGCCATGGTCATCGGCGAGCAGCTCACTTCTGGTGTCAGTACCGTCGTCGATTGCGTGGGCAGCGCCGCCTCGATCCAGCAAGCGCTCGCCGTCGTGGCACCGGGCGGCGAGGTCGTGCTCGTCGGCATGCCCGGGCCGACCACCAGCCTCGACCTCACCGGCCTCTGGCATCGCGAGTCGTCGCTGCGCGGTTGCTACGCCTACACCCGTGACGACTTCGACCGCGCCATCGACCTCGTGCGTCATCAGAAGCTCGGGCGCCTCGTCACCGCCACCTATCCCCTCGCCCGCTACCGCGACGCCATCGAGCACGCGGCCAGCGCCGGCGCACGCGGCGCGGTGAAGGTCGCATTCGACCTCCGAGCAGAGAAGGAACGGAACCGGTAGCCATGCCCCGACCTGGGTTCGTACTCGACGTCGACCGTTCGACCCCGCCGTTGCTGTTCTGGCACGGCGAGGGGTTCCGTCTCGAGCGTCTGCCCGCGGAGCGGACGCGCGTCATCTACCCACCCGAGCCGCTCGACCCGTTGAAGGACCCGCAGGCCGCCATCCGGGACGCGCTCCTGAACCCGCTCGGCGATTCGAAGCCGTTGCCCGAGCTGCTGTTCCCGGGCATGAAACTGACGATCGCGTTCGACGACATCTCGTTGCCGTTGCCGCCGATGCGGCGACCCGACGTGCGCCAGCGGGTGATCGAGGCAGTGCTCGACCTGGCGGCCGAGGCCGGCGTCGACGATGTCCACCTCATCGCCGCGCTCGCGTTGCACCGGCGCATGACCGAGGCGGAGCTTCGCCACGCAGTCGGCGACCGCGTGTACGACGCGTTCGAACCCTCGGGGCGGCTCTACAACCTCGATGCCGAGGACCCCGATGCCATGGCGTTCCTCGGCACCACCGAGATGGGCGAAGAGGTCGAGATCAACAAGCGGGCCGCTGAGTCCGATCTGCTCGTCTACGTGAACATCAACCTCGTCGCCATGGACGGCGGTTGGAAGTCGACCGCCACGGGACTCGCGAGCTACCGGTCACTCCGCCATCACCACAACGTCCACACGTTGCAGCACTCACGCTCGTTGATGGATCACCCGCGCAGCGAGCTGCACACGAGCAACTGGCGGATGGGCAAGGTCATCCGCGATGCGGGCGTGAAGATCTTCCAGATCGAGACCACGCTCAACACCGATACCTTCCCGCCGCCGTTCGACTTCCTCATGAAGCGCGAGTGGGAGTGGTCGCCGCGCGACCGCGCGCTCTTCGTCGGCTCGAGCAAGAGCCTCGCTCGGACGCCATCGCGACTCGCCCGGCAGATCTTCCAGTCGGTGAAGGGGCCGCATCAGATGACGAGCGTGCAGGCTGGCGAGGTCGAGGCGGTGCACGAGGAGACGATCCGCAACGTGCATCGCCAGCAGCTCGTCGAAGTCGAGGGTCAGACCGACATCTTGGCGATGGGCCTGCCGTACATCGGTCCGTACAACGTCAACTCGATCATGAACCCGATCCTCGTGATGTGCCTCGGGCTCGGCTACTTCTTCAACCTCTACCGCGGCAAGCCCCTCGTCCGTGAGGGCGGCGTGTTGATCATGAGCCATCCGACGCCGTGGGAGTTCCACCCGGTCCACCATCCGAGCTACATCGACTTCTTCGAGCAGGTGCTGTCGGAGACGACGGACCCGGTGCGCATCGAAGCGGAGTTCGAGAAGGGCTTCGCCGAGGACGAGTGGTACCGGCACCTCTACCGCACGAGCTACGCCTACCACGGCGTGCATCCGTTCTACATGTGGTACTGGGGTGCGCACGCGCTGCAACATCTCGGTCGAGTGATCGTCGTGGGCGGCGATCCCCGTGCCGTCCGCCGGCTCGGCTTCATGTCGGCGTCGACGATGAACGACGCACTCGAGATGGCCTCCGACGTCGTGGGGCAAACGCCGACCATCACCCATCTGCACGTTCCGCCGATCCTGCTCGCCGACGTGAAGTGAAGCTGCCTCGACCACCGTTCCCGTTCACGGCAGCCCCGACGCCGATCGACGTCGAGCCACCGCGGACGAAGGCACGCACGGGTGCGAACTACGACACCGAGTGGGCGCGCTCGTTCGCCGCTCGCCTCGCGCGCGTCGGACTCCTCGAAGGAGTGCTCTCGCCCGCGGTGCAGTTGCTCGCCGTCCCGGATCGACGCGGCATCGATCGGCTGCACGATCTCGCCGAGGCAGATCCGCCGCAGCCGGTGATCTTCGCGGCCAACCATCACAGCCACATCGACACACCGTTGTTGCTGTCGTCGATCCCCGAACCGTGGCGGCACAAGACGTTCGTCGCCGCGGCGGCCGACTACTTCTTCACATCACGGGTTCGATCCGCCGCGTCGGCGCTCGTGCTCAACGCCATCCCCATCGAGCGCACCCGCGTGTCGCGCCGGCCGGCGGACGATGCCGCCGCGCTCATCGAGGACGGCTGGAACCTCGTGATCTTCCCCGAAGGCGGACGCTCACCCGACGGCTGGGGCCAGCCGTTCCGAGGCGGCGCCGCGTACCTCGCGCTGCGTTGCCACGTGCCGGTCGTCCCCGTCCACATCGAAGGGACGGGACGCATCCTGCGCAAGGGAAAGAACACGCCGCGGCGGTCACCGACTCGCGTCACGTTCGGCGAGCCGCTGTGGCCCGCGGAGGGTGAGGATTCGCGGCGGTTCGCGGCGCGCATCGAGGCCGCGGTGGCCGCCTTGGCGGACGAGGTCGGGTCGGACTGGTACACGGCCAGATTGCGCGCCCATCGGGCCGAGACGCCGTCCCTGTCCGGCCCTGACGTGTCGTCGTGGCGACGAGCCTGGGCTCTCGGCGACCGAGGCCCGAAGCGGCGCCGCCCCCAGGAGCGGCGATGGCCGGATCTCAGCTCGTGACGCCTGCGGCGCGCTGATCGCCGGGAGGGGCGAGGATCTCGTCCCAGTCGATCTGCTCCTGTATCGCGCTCGCACCGCCTCGCAGCCCGAACAGCCGCTTCGAGTAGACCAGCCAGACCAGGATCGCGACGTTCACGACCAGCGCCACGACTCGCACGATCGTGACGCGATCGAACAGCTCGCGGATCTCGAACGGCAGGAACCCGGCCGTGGCCACCACGGTGAGGTACTCGGCCCACCGGCGCTCGAGCCACAACCCCACCGCTTCGACGCCCTCCATGACCGCGTACGCCGTCGCGGTGATGGCGAGCGTGGTGACCGTTGCCCGGTTGAGGGTCGCGAGCCGCTGCAGCTCACGGCTCAGCAAGTCGTGACTGGTGTGCGGGCCCGTGTTGTTGGCGACCCCGTCGAGACGGTCGGCCGCGTCCTTGGCGAACGACTCGACGTCGAAGTACTTGGTGTCGAGGAAGAACAGCGCGATCGCCAGCAAGGTGAACACGGCCGAATGGAATGCTCGATCGATGGCGATCAGACGGATGATGACCGCGTCGCGCAACGGCTTGCCTCGACGTGGAAGGTCGAGCTCCTGCAGGGACGGGATGGTCTCGTAGGCCGCCTCGTCGACGGCAGGCGGAAAGCCCTCGATCCACGCGTCACAGCGCAGGCATCGCGAGAGCCGGCGACCGTCGGGTAGGTCGACGCCGAGCTCGCGGTCCTCAGGGGCGAGCTCTGCGGCGTCGGCCGCGGGCGTGACGTGGCACCGCATCGAGCACACCCAGGTCTCCGTGCTCCAGGTGCGGGGCAACAACCGCATGACGCCAGGTTGGCAGACCCAGCCGCGAATTCACTCGACCAGGCGCAATCCGCTCGGTGCCATCGAGCGGTCGGCACGCGTCATCTCCACCACGAACTGCGTGCGGTGTGACGGGAAGACGTGCTCGCTCATGAGCACTGGTCTTCCGTGGACGTCCTCTGTCACCCGTTCGCACGACAGCACCGGCGACGCCGGGCGCCAGCTCGAGCAGCTCGGCGTCGGCCTTCGAAGCACCCGCTGCCGCGATCGTCTGCGTCGCGCCGCCGAGCTCGACGTCGAGCAGCTCGTAGAAGGTCGACTGCTCGACATCGTCGAGCGACAGATGGCGGCCGAGCCGCTCGCTGCACCACACGGTGACCCGCGCGAACGGCCGGCCGTCGGCGAGCGTCAGCCGCCTGACCTCGAGCACACGGCGCACGCCGAGAACGCGCCGCACCCGGGCAGGCGCGTTGACGAAGCCGAACTCGAGGACCTTCCTCGTGGACGCGATGCCCGCTTCCGCGAGCTGCGCCTCGATCGTGCCGAGGCGGCCGAGCGTCTGGCGGAGCGGGTCGGCGACGACGAACCAGCCGACGCCCTGCCGGGAGCCGATCGAGCCCGTCCTCGTGGAGCACCTCGAGGGCCTTGCGAACCGTGATCCGGCTCGCGTCGTAGGCTGCGGAAAGGTCGGCCTCACTGGGTAGGAGACGCTCGGCGAACTCGCCGGCCTCGAGCCGCCGGCGCAGGTCGTCCGCGATCTCCTCGTAGCGCACCGCTCGCACTTGTATTAGACTTGTCTATATCAAGTCGCAGCGCAAGCGGAACCCCTAGGAGCAACCCATGGCCGTCACCGCCAGCACCCCGTTCGAGCTCGTCGAGCAGGTGTACGACCGCCTCCCCGAGCGGGTCGCGCTCGGGCGGCAGCGCCTCGGCCGACCGCTGACCCTCACCGAGAAGATCCTCGTCAACCACCTGCGCGACGCCGCACAGCCAGGAGCTCGAGCGCGGACGCAGCTACGCCGACTTCGATCCCGACCGCGTCGCCATGCAGGACGCCACTGCGCAGATGGCGCTGCTGCAGTTCATGACCGCGGGCCTGCCCGAGGTCGCCGTGCCCACGACCGTGCACTGCGACCACCTCATCCAGGCGAAGGTCGAGGCGAACATCGACCTCGAAGTTCGCACTCGACGTCAACGCCGAGGTCTACGACTTCCTGCGCTCGGTGTCGGCCAAGTACGGCATCGGCTTCTGGAAGCCGGGCTCGGGCATCATCCACCAGGTCGTGCTGGAGAACTACGCGTTCCCGGGCGGGATGATGATCGGCACCGACAGCCACACGCCGAACGCCGGCGGTCTCGGCATGGTGGCGATCGGCGTCGGCGGCGCCGACGCCGTCGACGTGATGACGGGCTTCCCGTTCAACGTGCGCTGGCCGAAGCTCATCGGCGTGCACCTCACCGGCTCGCTGTCGGGTTGGAGCGCGCCGAAGGACGTCATCCTCAAGGTCGCCGAGGTGCTCACCGTCAAGGGCGGCACCGGCGCGATCGTCGAGTACTTCGGCCCTGGCGCCGACACGATCTCCGCCACCGGCAAGGCCACCATCTGCAACATGGGCGCCGAGATCGGCGCGACGACGTCACTGTTCCCCTACGACGAGAACATGGCCGCCTACCTGAAGGCCACCGGCCGCGAAGACATCGCCGACGCCGCCAACGCGGTCGCCGCGCGACCTGCGCGCCGATCCCGAGGTCGAGGCCGACCCCGGGCGGTTCTTCGACCAGGTCATCGAGATCGACCTGTCCACGCTCGACGCCGCTCATCAACGGGCCGGACTCGCCCGACCTCGCGCACCGGGTGGCCGAGGTCGGCGCGTGGGCGCGCGAGCAACGACGTGCCGACCGAGATCTCGTCCGCGCTCGTCGGCTCGTGCACCAACTCGTCGTACGAGGACATCACCCGCGCCGCGTCGATCGCCCGCCAGGCGTCGGCCCAGCGGGCTGCGGGCGAAGACGCAGCTGCTCGTCACGCCCGGCTCCGAGCAGGTGCGCGCCACGATCGAGCGCGACGGCCTGCTCGCCGACCTCGAGGCCATCGGCGGCACGGTGCTCGCCAACGCGTGCGGACCGTGCATCGGCCAGTGGGACCGGCCCGACGTCGACCCGTCGAAGGTCAACACGATCGTCAACAGCTACAACCGCAACTTCCCGAAGCGCAACGACGGCAACGCCAACACGAAGGCGTTCGTCACCTCGCCCGAGATGGTGATCGCGCTACGCGCTCGCGGGCACGCTCGACTTCGACCCGCTCACCGACGACATCGACGGCGTGCATCTGCGAGCCGCCGGTCGGCGAGGACCTGCCCGCACGAGGGCTTCGATCCGGGCGAGTCGGGCTTCGTGGCGCCGCCCGACGACGCGTCGAGCGTCGACGTCGTCGGTCGCGCCCGACTCGCGAGCGGCTGCAGCTGCTCGAGCCCTTCGCCGCGTGGGACGGCGAGGACTACGTCGACCTGCCCGTGCTGCATGAAGGCCAAGGGCAAGTGCACCACCGACCACATCTCGGCGGCCGGGCAAGTGGCTGCAGTACCGCGGCCACCTCGAGAACATCTCCGGCAACCTCTTCCTCGGCGTGATCAACGCGTTCACCGGCGCGGTCGGCGAGGGCAAGGACCCGCTCGACGGCGACGACGCGGTCGTTCCCCGACATCGCCAAGCACCTGCGGCGAGGCCGGCCAGCGTTGGTGCGCCGTCGGCGACGAGAACTACGGCGAGGGCTCGTCACGCGAGCACGCGGCGATGGAGCCCCGCTTCCGCGGCGGCGTGGTGATCTTCGCCCGCAGCTTCGCCCGCATCCACGAGACCAACCTCAAGAAGCAGGGCATGCTGCCGCTGACCTTCGCCGACCCGGCGACCTACGACCAGATCGGCGAGGACGACCGCATCTCCGTGCTCGGCCTCGCCGACCTCGCGCCCGGACGAGCCGGTGCAGTGCCGCATCACGAAGCCCGACGGTTCCACCGTCGACTTCGAGGCAGCGCACACGTTCAGCCCCGAGCAGATCGAGTGGTTCCGCGCCGGCGAGCGCGCTCAACATCATCCGGGCGAAGCAGACCGGGTGAACCTCGACGAGCTCGTCGCCGTGCTCGCGTCCTGCGAGGACTTCTACGACTCACTCGGGCCGGACGGTGATCCGATCCCGATCCTCCCGCACTCGCTGCAGTGCGCGGCACGACTGGCGGACGTCGCTCCGGACGACGACGAGCTGATCGTCGCGGGACTCGTGCACGACATCGGCCATCGGCTGCGACCCGGACATCCGGTCGAGCACGGAACCGTCGCCGCCGACGCCGTGCGCGGGCTGTTCGGCGAACGTGTGGCTGCGCTGGTCGAGCTGCACGTCCCCGCGAAGCGGTATCTCGTCACGGTCGACGACGGTTATCGCGCGTCGTTGAGCACCGGCTCGATCGCCAGTCTCGAGTACCAGGGCGGCACGCTCCATCCCACCGAGGTCACCGCGCTCGAAGCCCGTCCCGAACTCGAGGACGCGCTCGTCCTGCGCCGCGCCGACGAAGCGGCGAAGGACCCCGACGCGATCGTCCCCGACCTCGACCACTGGCTCCCGATGGTGGAGCGCGTCTGCGTTCTGGCGTCGGAAACGGCGGATATCCGCCGGACCTGACGCCAGAACGCTGAATCAGTCCTTGCCGGGGCGACGGTCGCGTTCGTGGCCGCCGGAGGTGGGTGCCTTGCCGGGCGGGTAGGTGCGGGCGAGCTCTTCCGCGGTGGGCGTGCGCTGCTCGTGCGCCTCGGGCGGCAACAGCTTCGTGATCGCCCTCATGATGCGCTTGGTGTCCGCGTCGAGGCTCTTGCCCTTCAACTCGACGGGCGTACCCATCCGGATCGTGATCATCGGCGGATTCGTGACGTTCAGCATGTTCGGTAGCCGCGCGCTCCGCGGCCACACCCGTTCGGTCCCCCACATGCCCACCGGGATCACCGGGGCGCCGGTCATGTGCGCGAGCCGGGCCGCGCCCCAACGTCCTTTCAGCTCCGGGTCGAAGAACGCGTCACCTCGTGGGATCGTCCCTTCGGGCATCAGTGCCACGACTTGACCGCCGCGCAGCGCGTCGGCCGCCGCCACCAGAGGCTCGTCCGATCCCGTGCCGCGGTCGACGCGGATGCCGCCGATCGCCTTCGCGATCTGGCCGACCACCGGGACGTCGAACACCTCCTTCTTACCGAGGAACCGCACCGGACGCCCGCGTTGCGAGAGCGCCATCCCCATCGCCAGCGGGTCGAAGTAGCTGCGATGGTTCGCGACCACGATCGCGGAGCCCGACTCGGGCAGGTTCTCCATGCCACTGATGTCGAACCTCGCGTACGGCAGGAGCTCGGGCCGCGCTGCCGCCATCATCAGCTGCTGGGGCTCGACCCCGAGCACCTTCGGCACGCCGTTCGGCACGTCGAGATACAGGATCGGCCAGCGCTGCACCGCCGCCCGCACGATCAACCGCGGGTCGGGGTTCACCGCGAACGGGTGGCCGACGGCGGCGAGCAACGGACCGTCGTACCAACTGTCGGAGTACGCATACGAATCAGCCAGCGATACATCGTGCTCATCAGCCCACTCCATGACTGCCCGCAGCTTCCCTTTACCCCACACGAACTCACCGCGGATCGTGCCGTCGTACCGGCCGTCCACGACGCCATAGCGAGTCGCGACCACATCGTCGAGCGCGAGCGCGTCGGCGAGCGGCTCGATCAAGTCGAACGGCGTCGTCGTCGCGAGCACGACCGCGCGCCCGGCAGCGCGATGTTCCTCGATGATCGGCAGCGCGAACGGTTGGATCGAACCGATCAGCGTCTCGGCCGCGATGCGCCCCGCAGCCTGTGCCTTGTCGCGCGGCCAACCCTGCGAGAAGCGCGCCGCCTGACGGGCGAGTTGCATCGTCGGCCGGCTCTCACCCACCAGGTCGAACAGGCGGTAGATGAGGCTCTCCCCCGGGAGGCCACGATCTCGCAACAGCCCGACGGACTTCAGCGCGTCGCTGATGACCGGTCCGCTCGCGCCCCGCAACAGCGTGCGATCGAGATCGAAGAAGGCGGCTTCCCGACCCATGGCGCGCACGCTACAACCGAAAAGGAAGCTGGCCGCCGAGCCGAAGCCCGGCGGCCACTCCTTGCGAGCGGATTCCCTGGGGGGACAGGATCTCGACGCCCGCTTCTGTTGTGAACTCATCTTCGCGACCTCTGCCAGATCTGTCCAACAGTTCTTCTCGATAGCTGCCATCATGCGAGGCGATGGACCTGCGGCAGCTCAACGCCCTCGTCGCGGTGGCCGAGCACGGCTCGTTCTCGGGCGCGGCACGGGCCCTCCACACCGTCCAGTCGAACATCTCGACCCACGTGGCCCGGCTGGAACGAGAGCTCGGCGTCACCCTGATCGACCGGGCCACCACCACCCTCACCGATGAGGGCCAGGTCGTCGTCCGGCGAGCGACCAGGGTGCAGCAGGAGCTCGAGGCGCTGGTCAGCGACGTCGCCGCCGTGCACGACGAGATCGCCGGGGTCGCCCGCGTCGGGGTGATCGGCACCACCGCCCGATGGCTGGTGCCGCCGCTGCTCGAGGCCATGGCGGCGCGCTATCCGAAGGTCCGGGTGGTCGTCGTCGACGCGACGACCACGTCCCTGCTGCCCCAGGTCCACAGCGGCCAACTCGACCTCGCTGTGCTCGCGCTCCCGGTGCACGACCCCGACGTCGAGGCGGAGCAGCTCTTCGAGGAGGACCTGTTGGTCATCGCTCCCGGGGACCACCCGCTGGCCGACCACGACCGGGTGACGCTCGAGGAACTGGCCGAGCACGACCTCCTGCTCGAGCCGCCGGGCACCGCCTTCCGCGACGATCTCGACGCGCAGGCGAGCGACCGGGGCATCACGCTGCAGACGAAGGCAGAGGTCGACGGCATGCGCCTCGTCGCCTCGCTCGCCTTCGAAGGATTCGGTGCCGCCGTGCTGCCCGCCTCCGCGGCGCCGCGCTGGCTGACCGGCGATTGGAAGATCGTCGCCATCGACGGTCTGACGGGACGTTCGGTGGGACTCGTCCGTCGTCGCCGGGGCATGCCGTCGGCACCGGCGCGCGCGCTGGCCGACGTCATCCGGTCGGTGGTCGTCGACGAGGCAGTTCAGCAACCGGGCATCCGGCCGATTTCGCCGACTGCGTAACGCGATCGCCACCGCGGCGGTCGCACCCTGCATGGCGGATGCGGCACCCTTGCTCGCCATCCGTGGCGGAACACCCGGAGCGGTCGACGCGCAACGAACGCGGCTCGGCGATCGCGACGTCATCCTCGCCCGTTGCGATCCGGCCGTCCGGCGCGGCGCCCTCACGCCGGCAGACGGCGACACGCTCGTCGCTTCCGCGCGCCATGCGCTCGCGGCACAGCTTCCGCTCGTCGTGTCGATGGCGTCGAGCGGTGCGGACGTGACCGCCGGCCTCGCGGCAACCTTCTCGTGGGGCCGCGCCGCACATGCGATCACCACCTGCTCGGGGATCGTCCCCGTCGTGATGATCGCGGCCGGTCCCGCGGTCTCGGGGCCTGCACTCGTGCTCGGGCTCGCAGATCAGGTCGTGATGGTGGACGACGCCTACGCGTTCGTGAGCGGACCGCGCATGGTCAGTGACATCACGGGCGTGATCGTCGATGCGGCCGAGCTCGGCGGCGCCGGCGTCCACGCCCAGCACACGGGACTCGCTTCGCTGGTGGCGCCGACCGCCACGGCGGCACTCGATGCCGTGGCCGACCTGTTGAGCTTCCTGCCGTCACACGCCGACGAGCTCGCACCCCAGCGCCCGACCGATGATCCATCCGACCGCGCCACGCCTGAGCTGCGCGATCTCGTCCCGGCCGAGGGCCAGGGCAGCTACGACGTCCGCGATGCGATCGGCGCGCTCGCCGACGACGGCGATGTCATCGAGCTCCGAGCCATGTGGGCTCCCAACCTCGTTACGGCGCTCGCAACGGTGGGCGGGCACGCCGTCGGATTCGTGGCCAACCAACCGCAATCGATCGCGGGCACGCTCGACATCACGGCGTCGCAGAAGGGCGCGAGGTTCGTGGGTTTCTGCGACGCCTTCAACCTGCCGATCGTGACGTTGATCGATACGCCGGGCTTCTATCCGGGCAAGGACCTCGAATGGCGGGGCATGATCCGCCACGGCGCGCAGCTCGCGTTCAACTACGCCCGCGCCACCGTTCCCCGCGTCGCGGTCGTGCTGCGAAAGGCCTACGGCGGTGCGTACATCGTCATGGACAGCCGCCCGATGGGAAGCGACCTGTACGTCGCGTGGCCGAGTGCCGAGGTGGCGGTGATGGGCGCGAAGGGTGCGGTCGAGATCCTCCATCGCCGGGCCCCGGCAGAGCAACGAGCCGAAGCCGAGCTCGCGTACGAGGACGCCTTCCTCAACCCGTGGCGCGGCGCAGAGCGCGGGTCCGTCGATGCGGTGATCGACCCGGCGGACACGCGCCGCGTCGTCGCCGAGGCACTCGACACGCTCGACAGCAAGCGCGAGCAGCTCGTTCGCAGACGGCACGACAACAGCCCGCTGTAGGTGTGCCGCGATGGCGTCGGGAGGGGACGAGAACCGAACCGTCAGCCGGACGATCCCCGACCACCTGGCGGGCACCCCGATCGTCGTTCCCCAGTAGATTCGGGTCGTGGCCGAAAGCATCACGATCACCGACAACCGCAGCGGCGACTCGATCGAGGTCCCCATCGTCAACGGCGGTGTCGACGCCACCGAATGGCGCAAGCTGCTGCCCAACGTCTGGTTCTACGACCCCGCGTTCATGACGACCGCGGCCTGCTCGAGCGCGATCACCGAGCTCGACGGCGACGCCGGCATCCTCCGCTATCGGGGCTATCCCATCGAGCAGCTCGCGGAGCACTCGACCTACCTCGAGGTCGCGTACCTCCTGATCCACGGCGAGCTGCCCACGACCGAGCAGTTCGACAAGTGGCGCCAGGAGATCACGTTCCACACGTTCATCCACGAGAACATGCGCAAGCGGTTCATGGAGGGCTTCCACTACGACGCCCATCCGATGGGGATGCTCGTGTCCGCGGTCGCGGCGATGTCGACCTTCTATCCCGAAGCCAAGCAGATCGACGATCCCGACAACCGCCACGCGCAGATCGTGCGGCTCATCGCGAAGATGCCGACCATCGCGGCGTGCGCGCATCGGTTCTTCGTCGGCATGCCGTTCGTGTATCCGGACAACTCGCTGGCCTTCGAGGCCAACTTCCTGCGGATGATGTTCGAACCTCTCCAGAGCGTGCAGTGGCGCGATCCCGTGCTGGCCAAAGCGCTCGACGTGCTGTTCATCCTCCATGCCGACCACGAGCAGAACTGCTCGACGACGGCGATGCGGGTGGTGGGCTCGGCCCACGCCGACCCGTACACGGCGTGCGCGGCCGCGTGTGCCGCGCTCTACGGCCCCCGCCACGGCGGCGCCAACGAGCAGGTCGTGCGGATGCTCACCGAGATCGGGTCGATAGACAACGTCGACGCGTTCGTGAAGAGCGTGAAGGAAGGCACCGGCGGACGGCTCCAGGGCTTCGGCCACCGTGTGTACAAGAACTTCGACCCGCGAGCCACGATCATCAAGCGCACCGCCGAAGAGGTCTTCGCCGTCACGGGCAAGAACCCGTTGCTCGACATCGCGCTCAAGCTCGAAGAGGTCGCGCTGAAGGACGAGTACTTCACCAGCCGCAAGCTCTACCCGAACGTCGACTTCTACTCGGGCCTCATCTACCAGGCGATGAATTTCCCGATCGACATGTTCCCGGTGCTGTTCGCCATCCCCCGCACGACCGGGTGGCTCGCACACTGGGAGGAGCTGCTCGACCAGGACTCGCGCATCGCGCGTCCCCGCCAGCTCTACATCGGTCAACCAGCGCGCGACTACCTGCCGATCGACGCGAGGTAGTGCGTGCCGTAACGATCGTCGACGGCGCGCTCGAATGGAACGAGCATCCTGACCCGACGCCGGGCAAGGGCGAGTTGCTCGTCGCCGTGCGTGCTGCCGGCATCAATGGCGCCGACCTGATGCAGCGGCAGGGGTTCTATCCGGCACCGCCGGGTAGCCCGCAGGACATCCCCGGCCTCGAGTTCGCGGGCGAGGTCGTGGCGACGGGCGAAGGAGTCACCGGCTTCACCCCCGGAGACCGCGTCATGTCGGTCGTCGGTGGCGGCGGCCAGGCCGAGCTCGCGGTCGTTCACGAACGCCACGGGCTCCCGGTTCCCGACACCGTCTCGTGGGCCGAGGCTGGTGGGTTTCCCGAGGTGTTCACGACCGCGCACGATGCGCTGTTCACGCAATGCGGACTGCGGATGGGCGAGCGCGTCTGCATCCACGGCGCCGCCGGCGGTGTCGGCGTCGCGGGCGTGCAACTCGCGGCCGCCGCGGGGGCGTCGGTCATCGCCACGGTGCGCAACGAAGGGCTGCGCGACGCTGTCGCGGCGCTCGGTGCGACCGCGGTCGCACCGGAGGAGTTCGCGGCCTACGGACCGTTCGACGTGATCCTCGAGTTGGTGGGCGCGCCGAACTTCCCCGGCAACTTCGATGCGCTGGCAAGCGGAGGACGCATCTCGATCATCGGCGTCGGTGCCGGCGCCAACGTCGAGCTGAACCTCTTCGCGCTCATGCAGCGGCGTGCACGCATCCACGGGTCCACCCTTCGTCCGAGGTCGCTCGAGGACAAAGGCGCGGCAGCGCGGGCCGTCGAGCACCACGTCCTCCCGTTGCTCGCCACCGGCGCGGTGCGGGTACCGGTCGCCGAGACCTTTCCGATGGCCGATGCGACTGCGGCCTACGAACGATTCGCGGCCGGCGGCAAGCTCGGGAAGATCGTCCTCACCCTTCCTTGAGGGCGGGGGTCTCCTCCGCGTACGGCGAGCTCGGCCTCGTACTCGGGATCGTCCACGTTGCCGTCGAGCGTCACGTACGCGTCGACGGTCAGCGAGCCGAGCGCGTCGTACTCGTCCGGTCGGACGGGTCGGATGATCACCGCACGCGAACGTAGACTGCCGAACTCCATGGACTTCGCGGTTCCACCCGAGCTCGACGCGCTGGCGGATGAAGCCCGGACGCTCGCACTCGAGTGGACGCAGCGCTCGCCGTTCCTCGAAGACTCATGGATCGTCGGCCACGACGCCGCCTTTGCGAAAGAGCTCGGCGCCCGCGGCTGGATCGGGATGACGTGGCCGGTCGAAGAAGGCGGCCACGGGCGCACCGCCCTCGAACGGTTCGTCGTGTACGAGGCGCTCATCGCGAACGGCGCACCTGTCGCGGCGTCCTGGTTCGCCGACCGGCAGATGGGGCCGACGCTGCTGCAGTTCGGCACCGACGAGCAGCGGCAGCGATGGATCCCCGACATCGTGGCGGGCACGTCGATGTGGTGCATCGGCATGAGCGAGCCCGACGCCGGCAGTGATGTCGCGTCGTTGCGAACCCGCGCAGTGCGGGATGGCAACGAATGGGTGATCGACGGACAGAAGGTGTGGACGAGCGGTGCCGCGTTCTCCGACTGGTGCTACCTCATCGCGCGGACGGATCCCGATGCCCCCAAGCACGCTGCCCTGTCCGAGTTCATCGTCGACATGCACTCGTCCGGCGTGCACGTCAGCCCGATCGAGGACATGACGACCAGCCGTCACTTCTGCGAGGTGACGTTCGAAGGCGTGCGAGTACCGGCCGGCAACCTCGTCGGCGAGCCGAACAACAGCTTCCGCCAGTTGATGCGCCAGATGGAGCACGAGCGCGGCGGCATCGATCGACTCGTGTCCAACTACGCGTTGTACCGCGACGTGCTCGCGCTCCCGCAGCTCGACCGGACCGATCCGATCGTGCGCCAAGAGCTCGCCGCCATCGAGACGTGCTATCGCATCGGACGCTTGTTGGTGCTGCGCGAGACGCTGCGCCAGGCGCCCGCGGGATTCTCGGCCGCGACGAAGACGTTCGGCACGGAGTTCGAGCAACGCGTCGCGTCGTTCTGCGCCCGAGCCCTCGGCCCGTGGGCGCTGTTGTGGGGCGAGACGCACGGCCTCGGCGCGCGCGCTTCACGCGCGCTCTGCTACGCGCCGGCGTACACGATCATGGGCGGCACCACGCAGATCCTGCGCAACGTGCTCGGCGAGCGGGTCCTGGGCCTCCCCCGCTGACGATCGCGGGATACCGTTCGGTTCGTGATCGCCTCCACGACCAACGGCAAGGTGCAGGGGTTCGAGAAGGAAGGCGTGGTGCAGTTCCGCGGCATCCGCTACGCGACGGCGGAGCGATTCCGGCCGCCGCAACCGGTCGAGCCTTGGGACGGCGTGTACGACGCGACCAGGTTCGGTACGCCCGCGCCGCAGAATCCGTCGCCGCTCGAGGCGATGCTGGCCGCGCCGCCGGTCGACGGCACTGAGGACTGCCTGTTCCTCAACGTGTACACGCCGGCGGTCGACGACCGCACTCGGCCCGTCATGGTCTGGATCCACGGCGGCGCGTTCACCGCGGGGCAGGGATCGACCCCGTGGTACGCCGGGTCGAGCATCGCCGCGCAGGGCGATGTCGTGGTCGTCACCATCAACTACCGGCTCGGCGCGCTCGGGTTCCTGCATCTCGACGGCGTACTCGGCGCGGGCTTCGAAGGCTCCGGCAACAACGGCATCCGGGACCAGATCGCCGCGATCCGCTGGGTGAAGGACAACATCGCCGCGTTCGGCGGCGACCCCGACCGCATCACGGTCTTCGGCGAGTCCGCGGGTGGGATGAGCGTCGGCACGTTGCTCGGCACCCCAGGCGTGCCCGAGATGCTGTGCGGCGCGATTGCGCAGAGCGGCGCCGCGGATCACGCGAAGCCCCTCGACGAGGCAGGCCGAGCCACGGGCATCCTGCTCGACGAGCTCGGTCTCGACGCGACCGGCGCCGATGCGCTGCTCGCACTCGGTGTCGACGCGCTGCTCGCGGCACAGCTCACGGCGTCGACGCGCTGGGCCGAGGCGACTGGCGCGGGGTTGCCCTTCTCCCCTGTCGTCGACGGTGTCGTCCTGCCCCGTCCACCGATCGACGCCATCCGCGACGGATCGGCGGCCAACGTCGCGCTGCTCGCGGGAACGACCGCGGAGGAGTGGAACCTCTTCCACCTGATGGACCGCGCCCGCGGCCCGATGACGGATGACCATCTCCGCCGCCGGCTGTCCCGCAGCGTCGGCGACCGCGCCGACGACGTGATCGCGGTGTATCGCGACGAGCTGCCGCAGGCGAGCAACGACGACATGTGGTGCGCCATCGCGACCGACTGGGTGTTCCGCGTCCCGGCGATCCGTCTCAGCGAGGCGCAATCGGCGAACCAACCCGCTACGTACGCATACCTCTTCAGCTACAAGTCCACCGCGTTCGACGGCGCGCTCGGCGCCTGTCACGCCGTCGACGTGCCGTTCGCGTTCGACAACGTCGACCGCCGCGGCGTCGACTTCTTCCTCGGCCGCGTCGACGACGGCACGCGTGCCCTGTCGACCGCGACATCACGCGCGTGGACCGCAATGGCGCGCCACGGCAGTCCCGAGCACGACGGCGTGGCGTCGTGGCCTGCCTACTCGACCGAAACGCGCAACGTGAAGGAGCTGGGTTCGACGATCCGGCTGCTCGACGACCCCGGTAGCGCCGCCCGCCGGCTGTGGGACGAGTTGTGGTCTTCGCCGGGCGGGGTACGTATCTGAGCGTGTCCTCTGCCACCGACCACGTCGACCAGGTGTGGGAGGCCGATGTCCTTCCCACGCTGCAGGAGTACATCCGAATCCCCAACGTCTCGCCCGCGTTCGATCCCCAGTGGGAGTCGAGCGGGCACATGGATCGTGCCGTCGAGCTCGTCCGAGCGTGGATGGCGGCGCGTCCCATCGAGGGGTTGACCGTCACCGTCGAGCGGCTGCCGGGACGAACGCCGCTCATCCTCGCCGAGATCCCCGCGACCGATCCGAGCTCGTCCGAGACCGTGCTGCTGTACGGCCACGTCGACAAGCAACCCGAGATGGTCGGCTGGCGTGACGACCTCGGACCGTGGCTGCCGGTGATCGAAGGCGACAAGTTGTTCGGGCGGGGTGGCGGCGACGACGGCTACGCCGCGTTCGCGGCCATGAGCGCGATCGAAGCCGTCGAGCAGACGGGCGGAAGGCACGCGCGCTGCATCGTCCTCATCGAGGCCAGCGAAGAGTCGGCGAGCACCGATCTCGAGGAGTACATCGACGCGCTCGCCGATCGCATCGGCCGACCGGATCTCGTCGTCTGCCTCGATTCGGGATGCGCCACGTACGACCGGCTGTGGCTGACGACATCGCTGCGGGGGCTCGTAGCGGTGGACATCACCGTGCGGGTCCTCACCGAAGGTGTGCACTCCGGGGGCGCGGGCGGTGTCGTTCCGTCGACCTTCCGCGTGTTGCGACGTCTGCTCGACCGGATCGAGAACCCGGACACCGGCGAGCTGCTCCTCCCCGAGTTGCATGTCGACCTGCCCGACGATCGCGCCCGGGAACTGGCTGCCACCGCGAACGAGCTCGGCGACGAGATCGCCGGCGACTTCCCGTTCACGACGGGCGTGCACCCGGTGGCCGATGGCGACCCGGTCGCTCGAATTACGGGCCAAGACGTGGGAGCCGACGCTCGAGGTGATCGCCATGGAGGGGCTCCCCGACCGCGCCCGTGGCGGCAACGTCCTGCGTCCGTTCACCACCGCGCGCCTCTCCTTCCGGCTCCCTCCGACGTGCGACCTCAGTGTCGCCAACACCGCGATCGTGCGAGCGCTCACAACGGACCCGCCCTACGGCATGCAGGTGCACGTCGAGACCCAGCTCAGCGCGCATGGATGGAACGCGCCGCGGACCGCGCCGTGGCTCGCGACGGCGCTCGACGACGCGTCGATGGATGCGTTCGGCCAGCCGTACCGCACGATCGGCGAAGGTGGGACGATCCCGTTCATGGCCATGCTGGGCCAGCGCTTCCCGGACGCGCAGTTCGTGGTCACCGGCGCGATGGGTCCCGGCTCGAACGCGCACGGACCGAACGAATTCCTCGACCTTCGCATGGCGCGCGGCGTCACGACGTGCATCGCACACATCCTCGACGCGCACGCTCGAGGAACATGACGAACATCACGGCGGACGACATCGCCGCCGCCGCGATCGCCATCGGTCCCTCGATCTCCCACACGCCGAGCAGCGTCTCGCAGACACTCTCCGACCTGCTCGGGTGCACCGTCGTCCTGAAGTTCGAGAACTTCCAGTTCACCGCTTCGTTCAAGGAGCGCGGTGCGGCCAACAAGCTCCTCCAGTTGACCGACGAGGAGCGAGCGCGCGGGGTGATCACCGTGAGCGCCGGCAACCACGCGCAGGCCGTCGCGCGTCACGCCGCGCTGTTGGGCATCGATGTTCTCGTGGTGATGCCCGAACCGACGCCGTTCGTCAAGGTCGCGAACACGCGGGCGCTCGGCGCACGCGTCGAGCTCTCGGGTGCGACCGTCGCGGAAGCGTTCGAACGCGGCGCAGAGCTCGCCGCCGAGCAAGGTCGCACCTTCGTGCACCCGTTCGACGATCCGTGGGTCATCGCCGGTCAGGGCACGCTCGGGCTCGAGCTGCTGGCCGACCATCCCGAGCTCGACACGCTGGTGGTTCCCGTCGGCGGTGGCGGCCTGCTCAGTGGCCTCAGCGTCCTGTACCGGGACAAGGCACCCGACGTCGATCTGGTCGGGGTGCAGAGCGAGCTCTACCCGTCGATGGCTCGTGCGCTCGCCGATGACGACCGCCCGTGTCCCGGCGGACAGACGATGGCCGAGGGCATCGCCGTGGCCAAGGCCGGCGCACTCACCTCGGCGATCCTCCGCGAAGCGGGTGTCGAGATCATGACCGTCAGCGAGCGCGCCATCGAGGAAGCGGTCAACCTCCTCCTCGAGATCGAGAAGGTGGTGGCCGAGGGTGCCGGCGCCGCCGGGCTCGCCGCGATCAGCGAGCACCGCGAGCGATTCGCGGGTCGGACCGTGGGCGTGCTCGTCACCGGCGGCAACATCGACCCCCGGCTGCTGTCGTCGACCATCCTGCGCGGCCTCGTGCACAGCGGGCGGTTGTCCCGCCTGAAGGTCTGGCTCGATGACCGGCCCGGGTCGCTCTCGCTCGTCAGCGGCGTCATCGGACGCACGGGCGCCAACATCGTCGAGGTCGTGCACCAACGCCTCTTCGGCGCGGCGCCGATCCATCGCACGGAGGTCGAGCTGGCCATCGAGACGATGGATCGAGCGCACGCCGATCGCGTCATCGCCGCACTCGAGGACGACGGCTATCGCGTCGTCACCGTCCCGATCGACGAGAACAGCTAGTACGAAAGGACGCGCTGGGCGGCGGCGGCGATGTCGTCGGCCTGCGGGAGTATGGCGTCCTCGAGCACGGGCGCGTACGCGACGTGGCAATCCTTGGCCCCAACACGCTCGACGGGCGCGTCGAGCGACGAGAAGCACTCCTGCGCGATCCAGGCCGCGACCTCGGCGCCGAAGCCCGACGTGCGGATGTCCTCGTGGACGACGAGAGCGCGGCCGGTCTTCGCGATCGACGAGGCGACGAGGTCCTGGTCCCACGGCACGAGGCACCGGAGGTCGATGATCTCGACCGAGACATCGCCGCCGAGGCGCGCCACCGCCTGCCGCGATCGCTCGACGGTGGCGCCGTACGTGACGATCGTCAGGTCGGTTCCCTCCTGCACGATGTCACCGGAGCCGAGCGGCACGACGTAGTCCGGTCCGGGGAACGGATCCTTCGCGTAGCCCTGGCGCAGGAGATGCTTGTGCTCGAGGAACAGCACGGGGTCCTCGCAACGGAACGCGGCGCGCAACATGCCGGCGGCGTCGCGGGCGCGCGACGGGAACATCACGATCAGACCGGGCACGTGGCTGAAGATGGACTCGCCGCACTGGCTGTGCCAGATCGCGCCGCCCGTGAGGTAGCCGCCGATGGCGACGCGCATCACCACGGGGCATGCCCACGCGCCGTTCGAGCGCCAGCGGATCGTGGCCGCCTCGCTCTTGATCTGCGTCATGGCGGGCCAGATGTAGTCGAAGAACTGGATCTCGGGACAAGGACGCAGACCGCGGATGCCCTGGCCGATGGCGCGCCCGATGATGTTCGCTTCCGCCAACGGTGTGTTGAAGCAGCGGGCGATGCCGAAGTCGCGCTGCAGCCCGTGCGTCGTCCCGAACACACCGCCCTTGCCTTCGACATTGGCGAGCACGTCCTCGGGCGCATCGGCCACGTCCTCGCCGAACACCCGGATGCGCTCGTCCAGCGCCATCAGCTCGTGCAGCGTGCGCCGGATCGCTTCACCGAACGTGACGCTCTCGGCGCCCGGCTCGCCCGCGGCCGCGGCGGGCGGCGGATCGGCGATCGGCGGACGGACGTACACGTGGTCGAGCACCGTGGCGGGATCCGGTGTCGCTGCCGCCAGTGCTCGCTTCGCCGCGGTGGCGACGATGTCCTTCGCTTCGCCACGGATCCGGTCGACGTCGTCAGGCGTGAGCACGCAGCCCTTCACGAGCTCGTGTTCGAGCACGAGAATCGGGTCGTGCAACGCCTCGTCGGCCAGCTCCGCCGCCGGTCGGTACTTCGATTGCGTGTCGGCGGCAGAATGGGAGTACGGACGCGTGACCTTGGCGTGGACGAGTCCGGGTCCCTCGCCGGCGCGCACACGCGCCACCGCACGGGCACCGAAGTGCCGCGCCTGGAAGTAGTCGCGGCCGTCGATCTTGGTCACCGCGAGACCGCGGAAGCCGCGCACCATCTCGGAGATCGGCGCGGGTGACTGATCCTCCGCGCGCACGGAGATCGCGTAGCCGTTGTCGGCGACGATGTACAGCACCGGGAGGTGCAACCGGCACGCAGTGTTGAGCGACTCCCAGAACTCGCCCTCGCTCGTCGCCCCTTCGCCCAGGGACACGTACGTGATCTCGTCGCCGTGCGCGTTGCAGCCGGGCAGGTTACGGCCCTGGATGTAGCGCGTTGCCTCCGCACAACCGACCGCGGGCAGGCACTGCGAACCGGTCGGCGACGACTGGGTGACGATGTTCTTGTCGCGGTGACCCCAGTGGCAGGGCATCTGCCGCCCGCCGCTCGCAGGGTCGTCAGCCGAGCCGACAGCTTCGAGCAACATCTCGTACGGCGTCACCCCGAGCCCGAGCACGAGCGACCGGTCGCGATAGTACGGGAAGAACCAGTCGTAACCCGCATGCAAGGAATGAGCCAGCGCGAGCAGCAACGCTTCGTGTCCTGCGCCCGAGATCTGGAAGAACACGCGGCTCTGCTTCTGCAAGCTGATCTCGCGATCGTCGAGCGCGCGGCTGACCAGCGCCATGCGGTAGTCGTCGACGAGCTCAGCTTTCGGAAAGCCTCGGTAGGTCAGTGCATCGTCGATCGTTGCCGTCACATGGCCCCCTCAGGTGCCTTCTCGTCGCAGGGTAACGGGCGGTCGACGGGGCGATGGTGATTCCCACGAGCCGACGGCGCGATCCTTGAGCCGATGCTGGTGGAGTTTCGCCCCGAGGACGCCGATGCCGTCGCGGGGATCGTGCGCGCGATGGCCGAGCTGACCGAGGCGCAGAAGGGATGGATCAACCTGTACCCCGGCATCCATCCCGACGACGAACCGCCGACCCCGTCGATCCTCGGAACGCTGTTCACGGGCACCGGCCCGCCCGTTCCCGTGTGCACGTGGGTCGCGCCCCAGCCAGGGCAGAAGCCGCCCCACGCCGAGCTGGGCATCCTGCACAAGTCCGGACCGAAGGCGGTGCGCAAGCTCGACGCTGATGGCATCGCCGTTCCCGACGGATGGCGCGTGCTGTCGGACCATCCCAAGCGAGGTCTCGTGATCGCGGTGCCGCCCGACGTCCCCCACGAAGACGTGCTCGCCTGGCTCATGCTTGCCGGTGCCGATCTCACCCGCATCCCGCTGACCGGAAGCTGGCAGGCGGCGATCAACCGATGAAGGACTGGGATGGCTACGCCCGCAAGCTCGAAGCCGCGCTCGACATGCGCAGCGGCACCGGCTTCCGCGACCTGTTCGCGCCGGGCGCCCGCTTCGCAGATCCGGCGAACGCGCCGACGGAAGATCTACGCGACATCCAGCAACAGACGCGCCAGATATTCCCCGACTGGCATCAAGACATCACGTCGATCCGCGGCGGCGACGACTGGGCCGTGTTCGAATGGATCGGGCGGGCCACGTTCAACGGCACGCCGGTCACCATCCACGGTGCGACCATCGTCGAGCTCGACGGCGACGGGCTCATCACGTCGTGGCGCGACTACCTCGACCGCAAGGAACCCGAGGACCAGATCCGCAAGGCGATGAAGACGCAGTGATCAACCGGCTCGGCAACCGGCACACACGCCGACCAAGTCGAGCCGGTGATAGGAGCCTTCGAAGCCACTGCGGCGCGCTGTTCGCCTGAGAACGGTCTCGACCGACTTCTCGAGGTCCGCCGGCAGCGTCACGTCCTCGATCGCGCCACACGACGAGCAGATCAAGTGATGGTGATGATGATCGGTGAGGTCCTCCGCGAGCTCGTAGCGCGCGTACTCGTCGCCCCCGACGATGCGATGCACGATGCCCGTCTCCTCGAGGAGTGCGACGTTCCGGTAGACGGAGCTCTGCGGCATGCGCTCGCCGTGGTCGAGCACCTCCGGGACCGTGAGCGGTCGATGGCTGGACGCCAGCACCTCGACGATGGCGCGGCGGTTCTTCGTGTACCGCTGATCGTGGGCGCGCAACCGGTTCGCCGCCGTCTCGTGGAGATCGGAGTCCACCGGCGCAGCATAACCCGAAATCGAGAACGAATGAGAACCACTCCCAAAGATGTTGTAACGAGAATCGCTCTCGATTAGGCTCGAACCTGTGAATCGGCTGCGACCGCGAGCGCGTCTCGCCGCTGTCGGCACGGCGCTGCTCCTGTTCGCGGTCGCGTGCGCGTCGGGTCGATCCGGTCCCGTCACGACGGCGAACGGCAAGCTCGCGGTCGTCGCCGCGGAGAGCTTCTGGGGCAGCATCGCCCGCGAACTCGGCGGTGATCGGGTCGACGTCACCGAGATCGTGAGCAGCCCCGACGCCGACCCCCACGACTACGAGCCCACGCCCCAGGATGCACGCGCCATCGCGACGGCCGGTTACGTGATCGTCAACGGGCTCGGGTACGACACGTGGGCAAGCGATCTCGTCGGCGCCAACCAGTCGAGCGGGCGAGCCGTGCTCGACGTCGGCAAGCTGCTCGACCTCCACACCGGCGACAATCCCCACCGCTGGTACTTCCCCGACGACGTCACCAAGGTGATCGATCGGATCACGGCCGACTACAAGTCACTCGATCCCGCCAATGCGTCGTACTACGACGCGCAACAGGCGCGGTACACGGGCACGGCACTCGGCCCGTACCACGACGCGATCGCTCAGATCCACGCTCGGTACGCAGGTACGCCCATCGGCGCGTCGGAGAGCATCGTCGTCGGCCTCGCCGCCGCGACCGGGCTCGATCTGAAGACACCGGAGAGCTTCCTCGATGCGATCAGCGAAGGAAACGATCCCAGCGCTTCCGACAAGGTCACGGTCGACCAGCAGCTCGACACCCGCCAGGTGTCGGTGTTCGTCTACAACCGCCAGAACGCGACGCCCGACGTGCAGCGGCTCGTGGACGAGGCGCGCGCGAGAAACATCCCGGTCGTCCCCGTGACCGAGACGCCCGTGCCGGCCGGCGCGTCGTTCCAGGACTGGCAGACGGCACAACTGCAGGCACTCGCAACCGCGCTCGCGCAGGCGCGGGAGTGAGGCAGGCATGAACAGCACCGTCGCCTTCGACGTGCACGACGGCGCCATCGCGCTCGGTGGCCGGGAGATCTGGCGCGACCTCGACGTGACCGTCCCGTCCGGCGAGTTCGTCGCGGTGCTCGGCCCCAACGGCGTCGGAAAGTCCACGCTGCTGCGCGTCGTGCTCGGACTGCAGCAACTGGGCCACGGGTCGGTCCGCGTGTTCGGCCGCCATCCGGACGAGGCCCGCGAGCTCATCGGCTATCTCCCGCAACGGCGAGCGTTCGATCCCAGTCTCCGGATCAGGGGCATCGACGTCGTCCGTCTCGGCGCCGACGGCGCGCGTTGGGGTCTTCCGGTCACGCCCGGCGCCCGCCGGAAGATCCGCGCCCGGGTCGGCGAGGTGGTCGAACAGGTCGGAGCGAGCGGCTTCGCCGACCGTCCGATCGGTGAAGTCTCCGGTGGCGAGCAGCAACGCCTGCTGATCGCGCAGGCATTGATCCGGCGGCCGTGGATGCTGCTGCTCGACGAGCCGCTCGACAGCCTCGATCTGCCCAACCAGGCGATGGTCGCGAAGCTGGTGGCGGAGCTGTGCCGCGACGCGGGGATCACCGTCGTGCTCGTCGCGCACGACGTCAATCCGATCCTTCCTTACGTGGACCGGATCGTGTATCTCGGCCAGGGCGGGGCGGCGACCGGTCCCCCGGCCGACGTCATCACCAGCGAGACGCTCAGTGAGCTGTACCGCACGCCGATCGAGGTGTTGCGCGCCTCGGACGGACGCCTCGTGGTCGTCGGCCAACCCGAGGCTCCCGCGCACCACCACGATCGCCACGCGTGATGCGCGACCTGTTCGAGTTCCAATTCATGGTCAACGCCTTCCGCGCCGGCACGGTCGTGGCCGTCCTCGCCGGCACCATCGGCTGGTTCATGGTGCTGCGGCGCCAGACGTTCGCCGGGCACACGCTCGCGCTCATCGGTTTCCCGGGCGCAGCCGGCGCTGTTCTGATCGGGCTCTCACCCCAACTCGGCTTCTTCGCGTTCTGCATCGGTGGCGCGCTCGTCATCGGCGCGGTCCCGCAAAGAGAAGGACGGTTCAACGACGAGTCCGCCGTCATCGCCATCGTGCAGGCATTCGCACTTGCATGTGGCTTCCTCTTCGCGTCCCTGTATCGCGGCAGTCTCAATCGCATCAACAGCCTGCTGTTCGGCACGTTCCTCGGCGTCACCAACGCGCAGGTCGTCACGCTGACCGGTGTCGCGATCGCCGCACTCGTCGCGCTCGGCGGTCATGGGGCGCTCGCTGCTGTTCGCTTCCGTCGATCCGGAAGTCGCGGAGGCCGCAGGCGTGCGCACCCGTGCCCTGTCCATCGCCTTTCTCGTCCTGCTCGGCGCCGCGGCCGCGGAAGCCAGCCAGATCACCGGCTCGCTGCTGATCTTCGCGTTGCTGGTCCTGCCACCGGCGACAGCGCAGTCGATCACGGCACGACCGGGGTGGGGACTCGCCTTGAGCACGGGCATCGCGGTTGCAGTCACGTGGACCGGACTCGCGATCGCGTATTACTCCCCCTACCCCATCGGTTTCTGGATCACGTCGATCGCGTTCGGTTGCTACGTCGTGGCGCGCGCCGCACGAGTGCTGCCGCGCACGCTCCGTGGAGCCACCTCGTGAGCGTCGCAGACCTGCTCGGCATCAGCGACATGCTCAGCCAGTCGTTCATGCGCAACGCGTTCCTGGCCGGCAGCGCGATCGCGCTCGCCGCCGGGCTCACCGGCTACTTCGTCGTCCTGCGCGGGCAGGTGTTCACCGGCGACGCTCTCAGTCACGTCGCCTTCACGGGTGCGCTCGCCGCGCTCGCGGCCGGTGTCGACGTACGCCTGGGCCTGTTCGCTGCGGTCCTGGCCGTCGCGCTCCTTCTCGGCCTGCTCGGCGATCGCGGTCGGGCCGACGACGTGGCCATCGGAGCCGTCTTCGCGTGGACGCTCGGCCTCGGCGTCCTCTTCCTGTCCGTCTTCACCGCCAATCACTCGTCGACGAACAGCGCGGCTGGGGTCAATGTGTTGTTCGGCTCGATCTTCGGCTTCGACGCGAGCCGCGCCTGGTGGTCGGCAGGCGCTTCGCTCGCGGTGATCGTCGTCCTTCTCGTCATCCTGCGACCGTTGCTCTACGCATCGATCGATCCGATCGTGGCGGCGGCCGCCGGAGTACCCGTACGCGCACTCGGGTTCGGCTTCCTACTGCTGGTCGGCGTCGTCGCGGGTGTCGCCGCGCAGGCTGTCGGCGCGTTGTTGTTGCTCGCGCTGCTCGCCGCGCCGGCTGCGGCCGCGCAACACCTGACCGTCCGGCCCACGATCGCGTTGGGGCTGTCGGCCGCCATCGCCGTCGGCTCGATGTGGATCGGGCTCACGGTGAGCTACCGCGTCGACGACGTACCGCCGAGCTTCGCCATCACCGCCACGCTCACCGCCGCATATGTGCTCGCCGCGGTCTGGGCGAAATCCCATTCGGCAGCGCACGCGTCCGTTGAACGCGGCATCATGCCCGGCCATGACCGCGCCGCAGACGCCGGCAGGGTGGTATCCGGACCCGACTGAGGGCCATGCGCACCGGTATTGGGACGGCACGACGTGGACAGATCAGACATTCGACCCTGACGCGCCCGCGCCACAGCCAGAGACGCCACAGGCCCCACGGTCGAACCCGCTCCCTCTGATCGTCGTCCTGCTCGCCGGCGCCGCCGTCTCATTGTTCTTCGGCGCATACGCGCACATCCACGACCCAACCGGCGAATCCACCCTCACGCTGTTCTTCTCGAGCAGCATCAACCTGAAGGTTTGGTTCGCCACCGTCGCCGTAGTGCTCGCGCTTGTTCAAGTCGCGACCGCGGCTCGCCTGTACGGCAGGATCAAGGTCCCTCGCAGGATGCCGAAGTGGTTCGGCGAGGTCCATCGTCTCAGCGGCACGCTCGCGTTCCTGTTCACGCTGCCGGTGGCGTTCCACTGCCTCTGGTCGATCGGCTTCCAGTCCGACCCGAACAATCTGCGGACGTACATCCACTCCGTGGTCGGCTGCGTGTTCTACGGCGTCTTCGTCGTGAAGGTTCTCAGCGTTCGCAGCCACGAACTCCCCAAGTGGCTCCTTCCCGCGGCAGGGCTGGCGACGTTCGCGGCGCTCGGCGTGCTGTGGGTGACGAGCTCGCTGTGGTTCTTCCAGAACAACTCGTTCCCGGGGTTCTGATCGCATGCTCCGACGCATCGTGAACGTGGTCGAGATCCTCGCCGTCATCGGCTTCGCGGTCTTCGTCGTGCTGTTGTTCGTCGACAAGCCCGACAACCCCACCGCGGCGGCGCCGGCGTCGTCGTCGTCAACATCGTCGACCGCCGGCGGCGGCGGCGCAGTCGTCGTCGTGAGCGGCTCTGACGTGTTCGCCAAGAACTGCGCCACCTGCCACGGCAGCAAAGGCGAGGGCGGGATCGGTCCCAAGCTCAGTGGCGGCGCGGTGACCCGCGACTTCTCCACGGCTGACGCCGAACTGGTCATCGTGAAGGGCGGCGAGGGCGGCATGCCGGCCTTCGGTGGTCGCCTGAGCCCCGACGAGCTGAAGGCAGTCGTCGACTTCACGCGGACGCAGTTGCAGCAACACTGAGGTACCTTGTGGCCCCGCCTGCACGCATGTGCGGGCCGTTGTCGCGCGTCCGGGGAGGGTCATGCGCTGGATGTGGGAGGTGGCCACCAGGGCCTACCGCCGCCAGGCGACCTACCGCGGCGCGACGTTCGCCGGTGTGTTCACGAACACCGTCTTCGGGTTCATCCTCGCCTACGTCCTGCTCGCCGTGTACGAGCAACGGACGACGATCGGGGGCTTCGACGCGGTCGACGCGGTGACGTTCACGTTCGTGATGCAGGGGATGCTGATGGTGATCGGCGTCTTCGGCTCGACCGACATCGCCGATCGGGTCAGGTCGGGCGACGTCGTGTCGGACCTGTACCGCCCGGTCGACTTCCAGGCCTACTGGCTGGCCGACGCGTACGGACGCTCGTTCTTCTATGCCATCTTCCGCGGGATCCCGCCCTTCCTGATCGGGTCGCTGGTGTTCCATCTGCAGCTCCCGCCGAACCTCGGGACGTGGCTCGCGTTCTTCGGGTCTGTCGCGCTCGCGGTCGCCGTGGCGTTCGGATGGGGCTTCCTGCTGCAGCTCACGTCGTTCTGGCTGCTCGACGTGCGCGGCCCGAACCAACTCGGCTGGCTGACGGCACAGTTCTTCGCCGGCGTGTTCATCCCGGTGGTGTTCTTCCCTGCCTGGCTCGGCGCGCTCGCCAACCTGACCCCGTTCCCTTCGATGGCGCAGCTTCCCGTCGAGGTGTTCCTCGGCAAGCACCCCGGTGCCGAGATCGTGCGTGTCTACGCGATCCAACTGTTCTGGATCGCCGCGCTGCTCGGCCTCGGACGACTCGCGTTGAAACGCGCCATGGTCAAGGTGGTGGTCCAAGGTGGGTGAGCTCGCCGTGTACCGGCGGCTGGTCGGAGCCCGCATCCGTGCCGACCTGCAGTACCGCACGTCCTTCTTCCTGTTCCTCACCAGCCAAGCGCTCGTCGCGGGACTCGATCTCGCGGTCATCGCGGTGCTGTTCAGCCAGGTCAACACCCTCGCCGGCTGGTCGGGCGTCGAGGTCGCGCTGCTCTTCGGTGTCGCAGGGCTCGGGTTCGGCCTCGCCGACCTGTTCGTGAGCCAGGTCGAGCTCGCGTCACGACACATCAAGGCGGGCACGTTCGATCTGTTCCTGCTCCGTCCCGCGAGCGCACTGCTGCAACTGTGCGCGGCGGAGTTCGCACCGCGACGGCTGGGACGATCGATCCAACCGCTGGTCGTCATCGTGATCGCGTTGCAGCGCGTCGACGTGACGTGGACGCCGCTCGACGTCGCCGTCATACCGATCGCGGTGATCAGCGGCGCGGTCATCTTCGGCGCGATCTTCGTGATCACGTCGTCCATCGCGTTCTGGACTGTCGACACGCAGGAGATCTCCAACTCGTTCACGTACGGCGGCATGACGTTGTCCGAGTACCCGATCGACGTGTTCGGCACCTGGTTGCGCCGCTTCGTGATCTTCGTCGTGCCGCTGGCGTTCACGAGCTACATGCCGGTCGCGTACCTGCTCGACAAGCCGATCCCCTTCGGGCTGCCCTCCTGGCTCGCGTTCGCATCGCCGGTGGTCGCGCTCGCACTCGCGCTCGTCGCCCGCGCCGTGTGGACGCAGGCGGTCCGCCACTATCGGAGCACCGGAAGCTGACTCCAATGGGTGAGTCCGTCGTCGTACTCGACAACATCACCAAGAAGTTCAACGTCGCCATCCGGAAAGGGCGGCTCCGCAGGGAGCGTCGTGAAGTGCGCGCCGTCGACGGCATCTCGCTGACCATCGAGCAGGGCGCGATGGTCGGCTACATCGGCCCGAACGGGGCCGGGAAGTCGACCACGATCAAGATGCTCACGGGCATCCTCGTTCCGTCGTCCGGGTCGGCACGCGTCGTCGGGCTCGATCCCGAACAAGGATCGCGTCGCGGTCGCGCGTCGGATCGGCGTGCTGTTCGGGCAGCGCACGCAACTGTGGTGGGACCTGCCCCTCGAGGACTCGTTCTCCTTGCTCCGCTACGTGTACCGGGTGCCGGCCGACCGGTTCGAGGCCAACCTCGGGGTGTTCCGCGAGCTGCTCGCGCTCGACGAGTTGCTTCCGATCCCGGTCCGGCAACTGTCGCTCGGTCAGCGCATGCGGGGTGAGCTGGCCGCGGTGCTCCTCCACGATCCGGCCATCCTCTTCCTCGACGAGCCGACCATCGGGCTCGACCCGGTCAGCAAGGAAGCGGTGCGGTCGTTCCTCGTCGAGCTCAACCAGACGCGCCAGACGACCGTCCTGCTGACGACGCACGACCTGGCCGACGTCGAGCGGTTGTGCGAACGCCTCGTGATCATCGACCACGGGCGCCTGATCGAGGACAGCACGGTCGCGGCGATCAAGCAGCGCTACGGCACCGAGCGCACCCTCATCGTCGATCTCGAGGTGCCGGGTCCGCCGCTCGACGTCGAAGGCGCGCAGGTGACTCGGGTCGAGGGTCCCCGTCAGTGGTTGCAGTTCCGTCGCGACGAGTTGACAGCGGCCGCGCTGCTCGAGCGCGTCGTCGCGCAGGCACCGGTGCGCGACCTGTCGGTCGAGGAACCGGCGATCGAGGACATCGTGCGCGCCATCTACCGTGGCGAGACGCGCAGCTCCGAGACCCGTCCACCTTCGACGGTCACCGATCCCAGTGGACGCAGCTCGCCGTCGAGGACGTCGTAGTCGCCCTCGACGACCTGCGGATACACCGCGACCGCAACGCGGTCGGAACCGACCATCCGCCAGTGCACACCAGTGTGGAACCGCCGATCGGGACGACCTCGAGGGCATGCCTCGAGCTCGCCCGTCGGTGGCATCGCCGTGAGGTGCACGACCACCGCGCCGACGTCGCCGCCGATGTCGAGAACGGGTGTCGTGCTCATGCGGCCGGCACGTCGTAGCCGCTGTACGGCGTCCCGACATAGGGGAAGTCGGCGAGAAGCACCCGGCCGGGGTGGCCGTTCGTGCCGTCCTCGATCAGCGACACTGCCGCGTCGGGCGTGTAGCCGGGATGCACGAGTGGGTAGGTCGCGCCGGCGATCGCTCGCAGCTCGATCGTCACGACGTCGTCGGCGAGCCGCCGCCCGTTCGGGAAGCCGGCGAGGTCGGCGCCGAGAAGGCCGAGACGGTTGGGCGACGATGCCGGCGGGATCGCGACGTTGAGCCGCAGCATGTCCGCTTGCCTCGAACCGGTGAAGTTCTGGAAGCCGGCAACGATGCCGGGCGGGATGCCGGTGAGCAGGATCGCCAGCAGGTCGGCGCGGTCGGCGGTGAGTCCGGCCAGGTTCGGGAACACGCCCGGGTAGAGCACCGGCAGCAGCCTGGCGAGTTCGGGCTGCGCGACGTACTTCGCGAAGAAGGCGTCGCTGCTGGGATCGAGCTCGTTCCATCGATCCTTCTCGGCCATCGGCACGATCACCTCGTTGAACAACGGATTGCCGAGCCGCGACACCTGCACGAACGGTCCGACGGACGTCGCCTCGTGGTTGTCGCTGCGAAGGGTCGCCTTCTGCCGGCTCGCCGCGCCCCAGATGCCGATCACTCCGGCCGCTTTCATCGGGTCGGTGGGCACCGACCCGTCCGGGGTCAGCTCGGCGATGGGCACCTGAAGGGCGATGGTGTGCACGTTGGAAGATCGCAACGAGTCGACGCCCGGCGCGTTCGCCGTCGGGATGAGATGCAGCGACTCGAACGGGCGAAGGGTGCCGAGGTCGAACACCGAGCCGAGGTCGACGAAGAACGGGTCCGCCCGCTGCCCGGCGAAGACCTTCGCTCCGTTCGCGAGCGTTCGCACCGCAGCGCTCGCCAGCGCTGGATAGTTCGGTGTCGATCTCGGTCCGATGTTGCACGGGGGGCACGGAATCGTCGATCCGAGGACCGTGGTGCGAGGTCCGTGGCCCTGCGTGAGCCGGGTGACCGAATAGGTCTGCCGCCGATTCCACGTCGGGCTGTCGAGCGCCGTGATCGGCCCGGTGTTGTAGAGGAACGTGTCCCGATCGGTGATCGTCGTCGTGAACCGGAACTGATAGGTGACGTTGGCCTCGCCGTCCCCGTCGTTGTCGACGTGGATCTCGTACAGCACGTCGTCACCGAACTCGTAGAAGTTCGGACCTCCGGCCGGTGACTGTGCCGGCAGGTAGTTGGTGACGATCGTGACCGTATGGCCCGGCGTGACGAAGGCATACGTGTCGGTGTTGTCCGCTACGGGGTCCTTCGAGATGGCTGGTGCTTCGCGGTGCGATGACATGCGTGGCCTCCTACTTCGTCGCCTGCTGCAACTTCGCGACGAGCGCGGTGTCGTTGAGCACGATCGAGCGCTCGTCGACGAGCACCTCGATCTCGCCGGTGACGGCGTCGCGCACGTGCATGAACAGTGGACCGTCGAGCGCGCTCGCCTCCCCCGCATCATCACCGGCACCCGTCGACGTCAGCGCCGCCGCCGCCGACACGATGGCGGCCGGGCCGGCACTGAGCGCACCGATGGCGCCGACTGCGCCGACCGAGCCACGGGACAGGAACAATCGCCGCGTGAGATCTGCCATGACCCGTCCCCTTCGCCGGACGGGCGGTCGCCGTCCCGTGCGTCTACGGAGTCAGGTCACCCGCCGGATGACGGTTGGCGAGAAAGAACGTCGATCAGCTGGTGAGGCCGCGGGCGGCGAGCTCGCGCGCCGCGTCGTCGACGCGATCTTCTGCGTGCTGCCCTTCGAGCCAACCGATCAACGCGGTCATGCCGTCCTCGAGTGTCACCGTCGGTGCGAAACCGAGCAGCTCGGACGCGCGCGTGATGTCCGCGATGCAATGGCGGATGTCGCCGGCCCGGAACTTGCCGAGCCGTTCCGCTTCCACGTCGACACCGAGGCCCTTCGCCATGATGCGCCCGATGTCGTTGACCGTGGTCGCCCGACCGGTGCCGAGGTTCACCGCCTGGCCGACGGCGTCGTCGCGCTCGAGTGCGAGCATGATGCCCGACACGATGTCGCTCACATGGATGAAGTCGCGCGACTGATCGCCGTCCTCGAACATCGTCGGCGCGCGCCCGTTGAGCAACCGCGACGCGAAGATCGCCGCGACACCCGTGTACGGGTTCGACAATGCCTGGCCCGGTCCGTACACGTTGAAGAAGCGCAGCGCGGTCGTCGGGATCCCGTACGCAGCACCGACAACGAGCGAGAGCTCTTCGTGGTCGCGCTTCGTGATCGCGTACACCGATGTCGGAATGATGGGCTTGTCCTCGCGTGTCGGCACCGTGCTGCTCTCGTTGCCGCACACCGGACACAGCACTTCCCACACACCGCGTGCGAGCTGTTCTTCCGGTCGAGGGCCCGGCGCGAACTCGCCATGCCTCGCGCACTGGTACCCGCCCTCGCCGTAGATCGACATGGACGAGGCGACGACAAGCCGGCTCGGTCGCTCGGCGCGGTTGATCATGCGCTCGAGGAACGTCGCGGTGCCCATCGTGTTGTGACGCACGAACTTGTCGATCTCGTACATCGACTGCCCGACGCCGACCGCGGCAGCAAGGTGCACGACCGCGTCGACACCTTCGAGTGCCTTGTCGGCGGTGTCGGGATCGCCGACGTCGCCGACGATCAGCTCGACCCCGTCCGGGAGCTCGGGCTGCTGCCCGCCGTGCACCTGCGGTTCGAGCGTGTCGAGCACGACCACGTCGTCACCCCGCTCGACGAGCCGCGGCACGAGGTGACTTCCGATGAACCCGGCTCCTCCGGTGACGAGCGTTCGCATCAGTTCGAGTGTGTCACAGGCCCCTGAGCCGAGTCAGCCCGTGAAGATGCTCTTGTGCGGACGAGCGGGCTCGACGGTGAAGAACGGTCGGACCTGGCCTTCCATGAGCTCGTCCACGACGCCCGTGTAGCCCGAGTCGAGCACGACGTTGTTGTCTTCGTTGGGGTCCGCGTCCAGGTCGAACAGCTGGCACGGACTCAACGCGTCCTCGTCCACCACGAGCTTGTAGCGATCGGTCTCGAAGGACGCGAATCCCCAGTTCTCGCTCACCGACACCGTGCGCGGTGCGGGATCGTCACCGCGCACGTAGCCGAGCAGCGACCGGCCTTCGCTGCCGGGCACGTCTGGCGCGCCCGCCGCTTCTCGGACCGACGCCGGGACGTCGAGATGCTCGACGAGGTCGTCGACGACGCTCGGCGCGCAGCCTCCCGGCGGCCGAATGATCAGCGGCACGCGAATCGATGGCTCGTACATGACGCACTTCGACATCATCCCGTGGTTGCCACCCATCTCGCCGTGGTCGCTGGTGTAGATCAACCAGGTGTCGTCCAGCAGCCCCCGCCGCTCGAGGGTCGACACGATCTCGCCGACGGCATCGTCGATCACCGAGATGTCGGCGGCGTAGGCGCGTCGCATGCCGCGGATGGCGTCACGCGTCATCGTGTCGGTGTCCGACAGCCCGAGGAAGGCGTCGAGCAGCGCGCCGTACCGTCCCGTGCCGTCGATCTCGGGACGGCGGGTCGAAGCAGGCATCGACACGTCCACATCGCGATCAGCGCGCGATCGCTTCCTCCGGCGCGTCCCACGGATCATGCGGACCCGGGAAGCCGACGAACAGGAAGAACGGCTCGGCGGTGTCGTACTCCTCGAGCCACTCGACTGCCTGCCGGCCGTGCCATGCATCGATGTAATCGTCGATCGGCACGGGCATCGGTGTCGCGTCCCACATCGGTACGCGCTTCGTCGGATTGCGACCACTGTCGTTCTCACCTTGGTAACTGCGGTCGACGACGTGGGACAGGTAGGCGTCGAGCAGTCCCCGCTCGCGCAGGTGATCCGTGTAGCGATTCGGGACCAGCAGGTTGAACTTGTCGCCTGTCTCGAACACCTCGGCGAAACCGAGCGCGCGGAGCCGATCGGCCTGCTCACTCACGTGCGAGGACGTCTTCGCCTCGTCGCGATACAGGTGCGCCTTGCCGAGCAATGCCGTGTGGTAGCCCGCCTCCCGGAGCGCCCAGACATACGTGGGCGATTCGGGCGAGATCTCAGCCCAGTTGGTGTAGACGCCGTGGTCGCGTACGTAACGCTCGGTCATGAACGATGCCCGCGCCGGCATGCACAACGGGCCCTGGCACGTCACCCTCGAGAACCGAACACCTTCCCCGGCAAGCTGATCGAGCGCCGGCGTCAGCACGCCGAAGTCGCCCGCACAGCCCAGCATGTCGCCACGATGTTGGTCGGACATCACCAGCACGATGTTCGGAGCACCTGACGGCACGTCGCATCCTCCTGCGGATCTGACTCGGGTGCCCCCGCGGCGCGCGGACGACACCCGGAAGATACGCAACCCCCGGGCGACCAGAATCACCCGCCCCGGGTGAATACTCAACCAGCGTTGCGTCGATCAGGCGTACATGTAGCGCCATGCGATCCGGTCACCGGCCGGGTGCCGGAACGGCTCGGGCGGTGGATCAGGCGGATGATCGGGCGGCATCGGCGGCACCGGCCGTAACTCCCGCCCCGTCACATCCCGGCACACCAGGGCGAACGGCGTATCCGGATCGCCTTCGATCGTCAGCAGGCCGGCATGAAGCATCCGGTGGTGACGCGGACACAGCGCGCACAGATTGCAGGACTCCGTGCGTCCACCGTCCTCCCAGAACTCGATGTGGTGGATGTGCAGCCAGCGCTTCTGGTTGCAGCCAGGCACCACGCAACCGCCGTCGCGATGCTCCACGAACGCGCGCAGACGATCGTCGACCGTCCGCATGCGGCTGGACATCGCCACGACCACGCGATCGTGCTCGACCATCGCCCGCACGTCCGCGTCGCACGACAGATAACGGCGCACGCTGTCGGGCAGCGCGTCGCCCATGTGCCACCGCGCCGCACCGGTCGAGGCGTCGACGTGGAACAGGACTTGGAAGCGGTCGGCCGGACGGCGATCGCCGCCATCGACCGCTTGCAACGCGAGCTCGGCCACGCGCGCCAGCCCGTCGGTCCAGTCCACCGTCGACCGTCCGAGATCGATGCCGACCTCGGGTTCGTCGGGATGGCGCTCATGGAACACCTGCGACCGAGCCGCCACCAACGCCTTCTCGACCACCAACCCTTCGTCCAGCGGCAGCTCGACCCGCATCCGCCACCGATCGCCCACCGCGCCGAAGATCACGTAGTCGCGCACCCCGGACGCACCCGACTCATCGGGCGTAGCCGGGTCGTGCCGCGGCGGGGGCATGGCCGACAACCAGCGGGACAACTGCGTGTGCATGAGCAGCGGCAGCATCTCCGCAACCTCGAAGTCGCGCTCGACAGGAGCGCGGCGCACCACCGCGGTCACCGCGTCTTCCGACACCAGGCCGGCCTCGAACAATTCGAACACCGCCGGCAGCTCGGCCCGGCGGCGTGCCATCGCCACCAAGTCACGTGCTCGCCGCGGCGACACACCGCATTGCCACGACACCCAGTGCTCAGCCGAACGGATGCCGCTCACTGCCCACGCGCCCGCCTCGAGCACCTCAGCGATCAGGACAACGAGCGCGGCCGTCGTCGCGTTGACGACACCCATCAACTCGCTGACCCGGCGCTCCATTTGCTCGGATCCCCCGTCCGCCACACCCATGAACCCATTCTCCCCAGGGGGTGTGACAGTGAGGCACCTCGGGTCGGTGAACTCGCTGTCCCCGACGGGCAATACGCTGCCACGCTCTCACCGAGGATCTGCAGAGAGACCATGGCCCAAACGCAACCCACGCTGCCCGACGACGCTCACGAGACCGCGTTGGTCTTCCGCGAGCCCGATCGGGCCGAGCTCGTCGCGCTCAATCGCACGACGTTGCGCCTCTGGTGCTGGGGTGATCCCGGAGCGCTACCGGTGCTGCTCCTCCACGGCGCGTACGACCACGGCCGCATGTTCGACGACCTCGCGCCTCGCATCGCTTCGCTCGGGTATCACGCGATCGCCCTCGACTTCCGCGGTCACGGAGACAGCGGTCCGCTCGACACCGGCTACGCGTGGGCGCTGCTGCACATCGACCTCGCGCTGCTCGTTCGCGACGTCATCGCAGGTCCGGTAGGCGTCATCGCCCATTCGTTCGGTGGCGGACAGGCCATAGGTCTCGCTGGCGCCTTCCCCGAGCTCGTGCGGTGGCTCGTCGTGATCGACGGGCTCGGGCCGCCCCCGATTGCGTTCACCATGCCTGAAGACGTCCGCGCATCGATTCAAGCAAACGAAACACGCACCGATCGGATCCTCTTCGAACGCCACCGGCGGGAGTGGCCGTCCGTGGAAGACATGGCCGCCTACCGCGCGAAGCAGAACCTGCGACTGCCACCGCACTGGGCGCTCCACCTCGCGCGACACGGCAGCCGGCGCGGGCCCGACGGTGGCTGGGTCTGGAAAGCCGATCCCATGTTCGGCCTCGGCGTCCCCAGCGAGTTCAATGCTGATCTCCTCGCCGAGGAGCATCACCGTGTCCGCTGCCGCGTGCTGGCGATCACCGGCACCGAGCACGACATGTGGCGCGACCTCACGCCTGAGCAAGAGACCGAGCGCGTCGGCTGGTTGCGGGCGCGTCACATACGGATGCCGGGCACCGGCCACTACGTGCACCTGGAGGATCCAGAGGCGACAACGAGCGCCATCCGCGCGTTCGTCGAAGAGGTCGGACCGTGACCGTCGTGCTCCTCCACGACCTGGGCGATCCCCACGCTGGTGACAGGTGGCGAGCCGCCGCGCCAACCGACTGGATCATCCCCGACCTTCCGGGTCACGGCTCGACGCCCGCAGTTCGAACGGGCCACTACGACCCCATGAGTACGGTGGCGATCGCGCGTTGGGCGCTCGGGGCTGCCGCGTCAGGCGACAAGAACAACGGCGGCTCGACGCTGGTCGGAGTCGGACAGAACGCGCACGGGGCTCTCGTCCATGCAGCCGGTGGGGGTTGCGACGGCGTCGTGGTCGTCGACGGGCTCTGGGGAAGGTGGCGAAGCCCTACCGAAGAGATCGACGCGTTCCACGCGATGGTCCGAGGGATCGCGTCGGACCGCGCGGCCACGGGTCCCCCGCCCGCGTCCGGGCTCGACCCGCGCGCGACCCATGGCTACGGGGTGATGTCGAGCGCGAAGTTCGCGCGGCGGTTCTGGGCGGCGGTCGATCAGCCTGTCCTCGCAATCGAGACGCCGAGCTCGATGACGCCACCAGAAGAACGAGTCGAACGGGTGGCCTGGTTCGGCGGACCCGCCACGCTGGTCGAGCTCGACACGTCCGATCCCACCACGGTCGTCGAGGCGATTCGCAGCTGGCGCTGAATCGCTCGCGAGTGCAGGCGTCAGGTGGCGCCGGTGCCGCGGATCACCGAGGCGATGGCCACCATCTGGCACGCGACGGCCGCGACGACCAGCACGTGCCAGATCTCGTGGTAGCCGAACACCCGGGGAAACGGGTCAGGCCAGTGGCTCGCGAGGAAGATGGCGCCGACGGTGAAGAAGACGCCGCCGATCGCGATCAGCGCGAATTGGGCACCGGTCAGATTGCCGACGAGCTGCGGGAGAGCGGCAACGGCGGCCCAGCCGAGGACGATGTACAGCGCGAATCGGACACCGTTGACGCGATGGCTGCGGGTCCAGGCCAGGATGCCGCCGACCGCGGCGCCCGTCCAGGCGACGACGAGCATCACAACCGAGAGCCAACCCTCGAGGACGAGCAGGCAGATCGGCGTATAGCTGACGGCGATCGTCACGAAGATCGTCGTGTGGTCCAGGCGCTGCATGCGTGAGCGCCAGACCGGCGACCACCGGACACGGTGGTAGGACCCACTGACACCGAACAGGGCAACGACGCCGAGACCATAGATCACGGCGGCAATTCGAGCCGTCGCCGACGTCGCCGAGAAGACGATGGCGACAGTGATGGGCACGGCGACGAAGAAGCACGCGAGATGCAGCCAGCCGCGCAGCAATGGCTTGGCGTCGATGCTCACGATCCGAGAGTACGACGTCTCCCGGGGAATGTCGCCACACGGCGTAAGTAAGGTCACGGCTGTGACCGAGCAGCGACCGTTCCGCTTTGGCGTTCACACCTCCGACGCGGCAGACGGTGCGGCGTGGGCGACGGCGGCACGCCGCTACGAAGCGCTTGGCTTCTCGAGTCTCTTCGTGCGCGACCACTTCGACGACCAGCTCGCGCCGATCGTGGCAATGACTGCCGCCGTGTGCGCGACCTCGACATTGCGCGTCGGGTGCCTCGTCTTCGACAACGACTACCGCCACCCGCTCGTGCTCGCCAAGGAGATGGCAACACTCGACGTCCTGTCCGGCGGGCGCGTCGAACTGGGTATCGGTGCCGGTTGGATGGGCTCGGACTACGAGCAGGCCGGCATGCCCTACGACCGGCCCGGCGTACGAGTCGACCGCATGATCGAAGCAGTGCACATCATCAAGGCGCTTCACGGCGACGGCCCCGTCGACTTCAAGGGCGAGCACTACACGATCACGGGTCACGACGCCCTCCCCAAGCCCGTGCAGCGCCCGCACACGCCGATCATGATCGGCGCAGGTGGCAAGCGCCTACTCACATTCGCAGCGCGGGAGGCCGACATCATCGGTCTGAACCCGAAGAACCTCGGCAACGAAGCGTGGGCCGACACGAACATCGGTGACGCCACCGACGAGGCCACCGATCGCAAGATCTCCTGGATCCGCGAAGCCGCCGGGTCACGCTTCGACGCAATCGAACTCTCCATCGTCGTTCCGTTCATCATCGAGACCGACGACCGGACGGGGATGGCCGAGGGGATCGCGGCGGGGCTGCCTCCGGCCGACGGTGAGGTCGCAACGCCAGCGCGCGTCCTCGAAAGTCCGTACGTGCTGCTCGGGACGATCGACGAGATGGCCGCGACGATCCAGGCTCGCCGCGAACGTTGGGGCATCTCCTATTACGTGTTCAACGCCGACTCGGCCGAGTCGGCGGCCCCTCTCGTCGAGCGCCTCAAAGGCAGTTGACTCGCGGTAACGGGCGAGGATGTCGGTGTGGGTCGCTGGTCTGCCTCGGGGCGTCGTCTCGACCTGCTTCGCACCGCGGTTGGTGCGGCGGGTTTCGTGGTGCTCACGCTCGTGGTGATGTGGGTGGGCTTGTTGCCGGGTGAGCGGGCGGTGTTCACGTTCGTCCACGATCTTCCCGACTGGTTGTTGGCGCTGGTGTGGCCGGTCATGCAAGCGGGTGGGTTGGTCGCGGTTTTGGTCGCCGCTCTTGTCGCCGCGCTCGTGCGCCGGTGGCGACTGGCGGGTCACCTGGCGATTGCTGGGCTGGCGGCGTACGAGATTGCGCTCGCCGTCAAGAACGTCGTGGGTCGCGGCCGACCGCCCGCGTTCATTGCCGATGTGGTGGTGCGGGCCGAGACGGCCACTGGGTTCGGCTATCCCTCGGGTCACGCCGCCGTTGCCGCGGCTCTGGCCGGCGCGGCCAGCCCGTTCCTGTCTCGCCCATGGAGCCGACTGGTGTGGGTGGCGGCGGGCGTCGTGGCCTTCGCCCGCGTGTATGTCGGCGCCCACTTTCCCGTCGACGTCATCGGCGGGCTGGTGTTGGGATGGACCGTCGCCAACGCCGTTCGAGTGGTGTGGCCTGCACCCGCGCGCCGTGCCGAGCCGGGCGCGGTGACCGGGTGACGGCGACCCAGTGTGGGACGGCGTCGTCGCGTGCGAAGCGGGCATCCTCTGGCTTCGCGCGTGTTGCGGCTCGGTCAGACCAGCTCCGGCACGACCACTTCGACCCCGTGCCGGGCAACGACCTCGAGCAGTGCCGCGAACGCCTCGGGGTCGTCGGCGTCTCGAGCCTCGACGGTCACCTTGTGCAGGTCGTGGAACAGCGCGGTCGCGCCGGCACCGATGGACACGTGACCGTGTGGGCTACCGCCAGCAGCCTTCGGATCTCGAGCAGCTCCGGTTGTCGCCCGACAAAACTCGTGAGCTCGACCGGGAGGTTTCCCGGCAGCGAGTGCCCGCGCGGGTGCTATGGCCGGGCCGACGCTGACGATACGGATGAATACGCGCCTGTGAGCCGACGCGCGTAACCAACTCGCGCTCGGGTCGCGCACACACGCTCGCGTCGCGGCGCCATCCCGTTCCACAGGCCCATCGGAGCGACCATAGCCGCCGGCACTCGCCCTCCGGCGAGCATCGCCGACGCTTGTCACTACCAGGAACGCCTGTCCGTCGCGACCGAGAAGGCGACCCTCTGGGATCAGTCGGGCGCCTGGACGAGGCGGTCCCGCTCGAACCGGGACGGCTCCTGGGTGGCCAGCTCCCAGTAAACATCTGCCAGTCGATCGGGGTCGTAACCCGTGCCCGCCTTGATCGGACCGCACACTGTTACGACGCCGACGCGAATGGGTGTGCCCTCGAGCTCGCGCTCGAGGCTCAGCGCGAGGTTCAGTTGCGCTCCCTTCCCGATGCTCAGCGCGGCCGACATCGCTTCCGGGGACCTTGCCAGGCTGTTGACGGTGAACACGATCACCCCGTCGTCGGCTCGGTGCATCGCCGCGATCGCGCACTGGGCTGTGTTGAGTGCGCCGACGACGTGGATGTCGAGCGCAAGCTGGAGCGACTCGTGCGACAGCTCGAGGACCGCCTCAGCCTGGTAGATCGATGCGTTGTAAACAACGACATCGGGCACGCCGACAGCATCGACAATCGAGCCGAAGGCGCGCTCCACGCCAGGGCGGTCAGCAACGTCGGCTTGGGCGCCACACGCGTTCACCCCGAATTCCTCGAGCTCGGCCAGGCCAGCGTCGAGCACGTCCTGGCGCAAGGACACGAGAGCGACCGACCAGCGCGCCTTTGCGAACCGTCGTGCAAGTGCCGAGCCGAGCCCTGGGCCCGCACCAACGATCGCGATCGCTTTCGGCTCGGCCATCGGGCAACCCTAGAACGGACCTCCCCCACGAGACTGCTCGAGCACGGTCAACTCCGGCTACGCAACTCGAGTGGTTCGTCGTTCGCCAGCTGGACGGCTTCGACCGCGCCCCGCTCGGCCACGAGTGTCCGCAGGTCGTCGACGACGTCCCACACGTTGACGCTCATGGCCGCAGTGACGACACCGTCGCGCTGCCAGAACGCAATGAACTGACGGGCGTCAAGGTCGCCCCGCACGACGACGGCGTCGCCGGGCCGATGATGGCCGACGTACTCGAGACCGAGGTCGTATTGATCCGAGAAGAAGTACGGCAACCGGTCGTACGTCTCGTTTCGGCCGGCGGCGTTGCGACCAGCGGTCGTTCCCTGGTGAAGGGCGTTGGCCCAGTGCTCGACCCGCAGCTGCATGCCGAGGTCGGGATGCCACGCGTTGGCCACATCCCCCGCGGCGAAGAGATTCGCCGCGCTGGTACGCAGGTGCTCGTCGACGACGATGCCGTTGTCGACTCGTAGACCGGCCGCGGTGGCGAGCTCGGTCCGAGGGGTCACGCCGATGCCGGCGATGACGAGGTCGGCAGGCTCGAAGGTGCCGTCCGCGAGGACGACTCCCTCGGCCCGTTCACGGCCCTGGATTTGGGTGACGCGTTGGCCCAAGCGGAGCGTTACAGCGTGCTCGCCATGCAGGGCACTGAAGACGGCGCCCAGCCGGTCGCCCAGGAGACGATGGAGGGGCGTCGGCGCGGGGTCGATCAGGACGACGTCGGCGCCCATCTGGCTAGCGGACGCGGCGACCTCCGAACCGATCCATCCGGCGCCGACGATGGCGACCCGCGCCGCTGCGCGAATGGCTTCGCGCAGTACGGCCGCATCGGCGACTGTCCGCAGTGTGTGGACACCGGCAAGACGACCGCCTGGCACCGACAGCTGTCGCGGCGCAGCCCCAGTGGCGAGTACCGCCGCGTCGAAGGCAACGACGGTGCCGTCATCGAGCGCAACCTCGCGGCGAGCGGTGTCGAGCGAGACAACCGTGCCGGTGACGAGCTCGATCTGGTTCGTCTCGTAGAACCCGACCTCGTGCACGCGCGTCGAGGAGGGTTGCGCATCACCGCGCAAGACGGCCTTGGACAGCGGAGGGCGCTCATAGGGAACACACGGTTCGTCACCGATCAGCACGATGCGGCCGTCGAAGCCTGCGTCGCGCGCACCCTCCGCCGCTTTCGCGCCGGCCAAGCTCGCGCCCACGACGACGATCGTGCGAGTTGTCTTCACGGTCGACCCGACAGCGCTCACGCGGCACCGTCGCTGGTGCACGCTGTGGTCGACGTGGACGACCTGCACGGCGCCGAGGCTGCCGCCGCCTGAGAGCACGAATGCGGTGGTCATGCGTTCACCGCCCCAAGGAAGTGCAGGGGCAACACGCCGCGGGTGCGGGTCATCGAGAGCCGCATGCCGTCAGGCGCCGGCCGGCGCGCGCTCGAAGGCCGTGGCCAGGCGAGCCAGCGCGAGTGCTGCGAGCAAGAGGCCGAAGTCGCGCAGCGCGATGTCGTAGAAGTCGGCCTGCAGCAGCAGGTTGACGATGATCCCGCCGAGCCAGGCGGCAACGAGGTAACCGCCGAACTTCGGACGGATCGCGACGACGAGGCCGGCGATGATCTCGACGACGCCAACTGCGAGCATCGCCTGATGGGCGTTCCCGGGAACGAGGTCGTTGATCTCCGGCGCGAGGTAGATGGGCCAGTCGACGAGCCAGTTCAGGAACTTGTCGAGCCCGAACAGGATCGGGGCGACGGTAAAGGCGGTTCGCAACAGCGCGAAGGCTTGGAAGCCGGGATCGGCGAGTTGCCGCCGAGCCGCTTGTCCGATGGGCCGGTCCAGGGTCGTGGTCATAAACAGCTCCGTTCTAAAAGTGAGTGAGGTTGACGATAGAGAGCCAGATCTCTTGCGTCAAGCTCCTTTTGTTTTAGAATGGCCTTGTGTCCACGAGTCCCGACCTCGAGCAGCGGATCGCCGCGATTTCGGCGCTCGACCAGCCGTTGCGGCGCGACCTCTACCGACTCCTCGCCGCGAGGCAGGACTGGACCACGCGCGACGAGGCCGCTGCCGCACTCGATGTCTCCCGGTCGGTGGCGGTGTTCCACCTCGACAAGCTCGTCGATGCCGGTGTCCTCGACGTCCGTTTCGAGCGCACCAGCGGCCGACGGGGTCCCGGCGCCGGCCGTCCGTCGAAGCTGTACCGCATCGCCAGCGACGAGCTCGCCGCCTCGGTCCCCGAACGCCGCTACGACCTCGCTGGTTCACTGCTCGCGACCGCGATCTCCGAGTCGACCCGCACCGGGTCGCCCGTCGGTGACTGCGTGCGTGAAGCCGCACGGGCAGCGGGACGCCATCTCGGTGAGGAGGCTCACGACGCCGTGAGCACCATGAAGCGTCGAGGGGACCGGCGAGCGGCTGTCCTCGATGTCCTGGCCCGCCAGGGGTATGAGCCCGAGGTCGGGCACGGCGGGGAGATCGCCTTGGCGAACTGTCCCTTCCATCGACTCTCGGAGGAGCACCGCACGTTGGTCTGCGGGATGAACCTCGACTTCCTCGACGGCTTCCTCGACGGACTCGGACCGACCGATGACCTGAGGGCCCGCCTCGACCCGGCGCCGGGCTACTGCTGCGTGCGCATCGCCGCCGTCTGACAACTGTTCTGCACGGACGCGGAGAGGCCGTAAAGCAGTGGCGTTGACGGTCTCGTGATCTCGTCTGATGCGGTCAGGCTTGCGGCTGGGCGAGGAAGAAGGCGCGGCCGGTGACTTTGGCCAGTCGTGACGCGTCCTTGAAGGTGTCGGTCTTGAACCACTGCATGGCCCGGTCCATGTCGTCGGTCTTGATGTGGAACAACGCAGCGTTGGGGTTGTCGATGTCCTGGTAGGCGGGCCCGTCGCTGATCCCGAACGCGGCCCGGTTGTCGGCATGGAGATAGTGCTGTGCCTTCCACGCATCGAAGTCATCCGTCTCGATCCTGATCATGATGTCCTGCATGACGAGTCTCCCTTGTCGTGATGTCGTGAGTGGTTGTCGGCCTAGAGGAGCTGGGTGTTCGGAAGGTTGGTGAGCGTGCCGGTGGTGCGTAGCTCGTGGAGCGCGGGGACGGGGTTGGGATCGCCATAGCGCTGGTCGTCGTCGTAGTCGTCTGGACGGCCGGTCACGTCGCGAACCCACCAGGACGCTTCGAGCGCGATCCCGTTGGGGTCCGTGAAGTAGACGGATCGGACGCTCCCGTGGTCGATGATTTCGGTGACCTCGCAGCCGGCGTTCGTGAGCCGTAGCCGCAGCGCATCGAGCGCGTTCTCGTCGGGAAGGTTGAGTGCCAGGTGGTCGAAGTGTGGTGCGCGGGGGTCGGGCACGCCGGCCGCCTTCGCGAAGGGCTCGATGGTCGCGTCGGCGTACTCGAAGAACGCGACAGTGCACTGAGGTCCGAACTCGAAGAAGTAGTGACGAAACTCAGGTGTCCCGACGGTGGCGGCGAGCCGGGCGCCGAGTACGCCGTGGTAGAAGCGAACGGTCGCGTCCATGTCGGCGGTGATGAGCGCGAGGTGGTTGATCCCACTCCACGCGGGCGTTGTCGCGGCGTCGGGTATCTCGTGATCGGTGACGGTCATGACGGGCTTCCCTTCGGGTTGCGCGGATCGCGCTTCGGACGAGTTGCGCGATGCCGGACCGCGCTCGGTTGTGGTGTTGGCGTGGATTGAGGGTCAGCGGCGGCCCGCTGGAGCTTCGCGAGTAGCCGGAGCAGGGTGCGTTGCTCGCTGGCAGTGAGGGCGGCGCCGATCACGTCGTGTTCCCGGGCGTGCAGTGTCGGGAGCAGCTCATCGACGATGGCTCTGGCCTTGGGCGTGATGTCGATGAGGAGCTTGCGGCGATCTTCTGGATGCGGCAGCCGTCGGACGAGGCCTCGCTTCTCGAGGTTGTCGAGTAGCGAGGTCATCGAGCCCGTCGTGACCACGAGGCGATCGGCGATCACGCTCGGTTCGAGTGGTTGACCGGCACCCTCGACGACGGCGAGCACACCGCGGGCGCTGGGTGAGAGCCGGTACTGGTCCAATGTGTGCCGGTTGTGCAGCCCCATCAGCAGCTCCGCCGCCCGCCAAAGGTTGGCGAAGCACTCCGTGGCAAGGGCGCTGGCGCCGGGGTACTCGTCTTCGAAGTCGTCACCCACACGGATGAGCGGTTCTGGGACCCGAGTCGTCGATGGGCTCAATGTGCAGCCAGTTCGGGGATCCGTCGTGTCAGCTCGGACCAGTCATCACCGATCGACGCGGCGACCAGCTGCGAGGCTCCCGCGAACGCCTCCGGCGGCATCACGTGCTGCCAGATGCGTGTCATGTTCTCGCGGTCGTCGTGGCCCATCAGCGGGAACATCCACGCCACCAGCTCCGGGAACCGATCCTCCGGAACGGTGCTGGCCATCAGACCCACGGCCTGGCCCTGGTCAGGGATCGAGACGCGCTCGGCGATGAGGCGATACAAGTGGGCGTCCTCCTTGTCGAGGTGGACGTCGAGGAAGTACTTGAACGCCTTGGTGGCGCGGGCCGTTTCCAGCGGATCGCGCACCGACACCGCGTTGTTCAACGCGTCGAAGGCGGCGTCAAGTGCCCGGTGGTCCTTCTCGTAGGCCTCGGCGACCGACGGTGCGACCGCCTCCAGGGCCGGGAACATCGCCAGCTCTTCGCCGTGGGCGTGCCATTCGAGCACTTCGTTGAAGAACCGGAAGCGCTCGACCGTTTGCTCGAGACCCGGCTTCCCGCGGGCGGCATCCAAAGCTGCCGCGTCAATGAGATCGATGTCTTGCCTGAACGCGTTGTGAATCGCGCGCACCGCATCAATCGGACCGGCCATGACATCCCCCTTGGTGTGAACCTCCGGCGATGGACCAGCGAGGTCGCTCGCCTTCAGGTAACTTGATATCAAGTTATATGTCCTCAAGGAAGAGAGGTCAAGGGTTACTCTGAGTTGCGCCGGCCCTGCCACCTTCACGGGAGCGTCGCCGCCGCCCCGACCTTGGCTGGCCCGCGGGCTCAACCCCCGCACGGGTCGCCTCGACTAAGTGGCCAGATGATGGGCGCGTAGCGCAGGCCCCGTTCGACTTGACCCGCGGCGAGCGCTATGCCGCGCTCCCAGATTGAACGCTGCTCGTCTCATCCGCTAACTCGATGCTGCAACATTGAAATGGCGACAACCAGCGTGAGCGCCAGAATCGCGAGTCCGGTACGCACGGGTCGTCAGCTTGTTGAATTCGCGGCCGCAACGGTAGGAGAGAGCGTGAACGCGACGCAGGTCGAAGGTGAACGACGGTGGCCGGCGGCGCTTGCGATCGTGGTGCTGATCGCGATCCCGTTCCTGCTCCCCAAGCAGGTGTTCCCCCGCGCGTTCTGGGCGCTCGCCCCGATCGAACTCGCGCTGCTCGTCGCGCTCGCAATCGTCGACCCGGGGCGGATCGATCGCCGATCGCAGCTGCTGCGAGGGCTGTCGATCGTGCTCACGCTGCTGCTCGCGGCCATTGCCGCAGTCGCCACTGTCTGGCTTGTCATCGAGCTCGTCGACGGGGCGCCAGACCTCGACAACGCGTCCACCCTGCTGCGGACAGGCTCGTTGGTGTGGATCGACGTCAACCTGACGTTTGCCCTGCTGTACTGGGAGCTCGACGGGGGCGGGGCGGCCGAGCGCTTGCACGACCCTCGGGAGTTCCCGGACTTCGCCTTTCCCGAGCACCTGAATCCACAGGTGTCGCCGCCGGGATGGCGACCAATCTTCGTCGACTATTTCTACCTGGGATTCACCAACGCGACCGCGTTCAGTCCCACCGACGTCATGCCGTTGGCGCGATGGGCAAAGTTGATGATGGTCACGCAAGCGTCGATGTCGATCGTCATTCTCGCGCTCGTGATTGCCAACGCGGTCAACCTGCTCGGGAGCTGACGTTGCCTTTGCCGCTCAGAGCTTCGATTCGATAGCCCCGCTCGCGTTGGTGTTCGGAGTACGGCGGGTAGCGCACACCGGGTCGAGCATGGGCTGTGGCGGCGAGCGAGAGGACTTGGCGTGAGACAATGTGCTCGCAGTGGGGTCGGAACCGGCGATCAAGAGCGTGCGCTTGCTCGGCGGTGTACACGCGGTCGCGGTCGACGGCTCGGCGATCGACCTGCCCAGTGCGAGCCAGCGGCGGTTGCTCGCGATCCTGGCGCTGCACTCGCCGCGTCGGCTGCGGTCGGAGTGGCTCGCCGACGTCCTGGGGATCTCGCCCGGCGGGTTGCGGATGTCGGTGTCCCGGCTGCGAACGGCCATCGGCGGAGCCGTCCTGCAAACGGCGAGCACGGGCTACTCGGTGGTGACCGACGTCGACGTGTTGCAGTTCTCGGAGGCGGTCGCCGGCGCCGCCGATGCCGACGATCGGATGCGCGCCCTGGAGCGCGCGCTCGGGCTGTGGACCGGACCAGTGCTCGAGGAGTTCTCGGGAGAGGAATGGGCTGACGGCGAGATCGCTCGGTTGACCGAGCTGCATGCCGGCACGGTCGATGACTATGCCGAGGAGCTGATCTCGGTGCGCCGGTCGGCCGACGCGGTCGCGGCGCTCGAAGCCCAGGTTGCGCGACACCCGTATCGCGACAGCTCGCGTGGACTCTTGATCCGCGCCCTGGCGAGCGCGGGTCGCCAGGGCGATGCGCTCCGCGCGTTCCAGCAGTACCGGTCACTGCTCATCGAGGAGCTCGGGACCGAGCCTTCCGCCGGATGTCGTCCGCATCGAGCGGCGCGTCGCCACGAGCTGGGACGGCATCGATGCCGATGCCGACGCGCACCAGCGCCGATCGACGCAGTCACGGTCCCTCTCCCGAGCGCGTTGGCGCACGACGCTCGCTTCGTCGGCCGCGCGAACGAGCTGGACGCGCTCGCCGAGGAACTCGCGCTGGTGCGAGGTTCGGGATTGCGCGGCGTGGTGCTCAGAGGCGAACCGGGCATCGGCAAGACCACATTGTTGGCGGCGTTCGCGCAATCGGTGGTGTCGATCGGCCGACGCGACCGTCGTCTACGGGCGATGCGACGAGACCGGAGTACCGCTTCAACCCTTCCGCAGCGTGCTGGCCGACTGCGTCGAACACGCACCGGTCGACCTCCTCGCCGAGCATGTCGCGCGGTGCGGTGGCGAACTCGTGCGGATCTGCCCTCAGCTCGCAACGCGAGTAGAGACCGCTCCGGAGCCGACGGTGTCCGACGACGCCACCGAACGATTCCTCGTGTTCGAGGCTGCGACCGACTCTCCTACGTCGCATCGCGACGCCGCGGCCTCTCGTGCTTGATGTTCGACGACCTCCAGTGGGCAGAGCCGACGGCGTTGTTGATGTTGCGTCACGTCACGCGAGCGCTGGCCGACGCGCCGGTTCTCGTTGTTGCCAGCAGCCGCGAATCGGGTGAGCACGCGTCGGAGCAGTTGCGAGCCGCGCTGGCCGATCTCGAACGGGGCGAGCATCGTGGTTTGCAGCTCGCCGGTTTCGACGACGACGAGCTGGCCGATCTGGTCGCCGTCGCCGCGCCGGTGACCGGCGATGTCGAGGCGCGCCGCGTTGCCGCCGCGTTGCGGGTGGAGACCGCCGGGAACCCGCTCTACGCATCGCAGCTCATCCGGCACTGGGTCGAGTCGGGCCGCTTGGACGATGCGGGCGTCACCGCGTCGGACCTGCCGGCCGCGAGTGAGGAAGATGTACCGCCGAGCCTGCGTGACGTCGTGTGGAGCCGGGTCAACGCGCTCGGTGCCGATGCGTCGCGCATCCTGACCGCGGCGTCGGTGCTCGGTATCGAGTTCTCCGAAGACGTGCTCGTCGACATGGTCGGGCTTCCGGAGTCGGTCGTGGTCGAAACGCTCGATACCGCGACGCGCGCCGGTCTCCTGGTCGACGCCGGGTCGGTGCGGCGATCGACGCGGTTCGTGCACGCGCTCGTCGCCAATGCGTTGTACGCCGACCTGGGCCGATCGCTTCGCGTCCGCTTGCACGGACAAGCTGCCCGCTCGCTCGAACAGCGCACCGACGACATCGGGCCCGATGTCGTGGTCCAGCTCGCGCGGCATTGTGCTCGGGCCGGTTGGCCCGACGCGGCGCAGCGGTGGTCGACGCTCGCCGGCGATCAGGCTCTCGAACAGCTGGCACCGACCGAGGCGTCGCACCACTACCGCATCGCGCTCGACATGGCGATCGCAATGCATCGTCCCGACGCCGAACGCGCCGATCTGCTCGTGCGGCTCGGCGAGGCGCAACTCCGGGCCGGCGACCCGCAAGCACAAGACACGCTCGCGCAAGGTGCCGACCTCGCCCGCCGCAGCGGCGCGCACGACCCGCTCATCCGGGCTGCGCTCGCGTCGAACCCCGGATTCATGCGCGTCGATCCGCGTGCACCCGAGTATCTCGCGACCGTCGAGGCGGCGGTCGCGGTCGCGGACGCGGCCGACACCGCGACCTACGCCCGACTGCTCGCGCTGTTGGCACAGAGCCTCGTCTGGACGCCGGACGCCGAGCGCCGGGTCGCGTCGGCGCACGAGGCGCTCGAGCTGGCCGACGCGCATCATGATCCGACGTTGCTCGCCCGAATCGCGCCGGGTGTGCTCTGGGGACTGTGGGAGCCCGGGAGCGCCGACGTCCGGTCCCGCGTCGCGGCGAAAGCGGTCGCGGTTGCCGAAGCATCCGGCGACCCGCGACTCGACTTCGGTGCCCATCTCTCGGCCTTCGACATCGCGATCGAATCAGCCGATCATGTGACGGCAGCTCGCAGCCTCGCGAAGCTCCGGGCGACGGCGCGCACCATCGGGGAGCCACGACTGCGCTGGACGGTCGGCCTTCCCGAGACGTTCACGGCGACGATGGCGGGCCGCCTCGTCGAAGCCGAAGCGGTGGCGACGAGACACTCGAGCTCGGTATGCAGATCGGGGAGCCCGACGCCTTCACGTTCTTCGCCGCCGAGTTCTTCGTGATCGGCACGTTCGCCGGCCGCCACGACGAGCTCTTCCCACTGGTGGAGCAGGCGACGAAGGACGACCCCGCTGGCCCTCGCGTTCAAGCTCGCGTACGGCATCATCTGCACCGCCGTCGGGCGCGACCAGACTGCACGCGAGATCCTGGACGACGGGATGGCGAGCGGCTTCGCGGAGCTGCCCGTCGACAACCTCTGGACGACCTGCGTCATCGGCTACGCCATCCTCGCGATCGAGCTCGATCGCGCCGACGCCGCGGCCCAGCTCCTGCCCCTTCTCGAGCCGCACGCGAACGATGTCGCGTTCAACGGCGTGACGAGTCAGGGGCCGATCGCCGCCTACGTCGGGAAGCTCGAGTCGCTCGCTCGGGCGTCATGACGACGCGGAGGAGCACCTGCGCGCCGCGCTCGACATCGCCGAGGCGTTCGGATGGCAGTACCACCGGGCGACCACGCTCTTCGCGCTCGCGCAGGCAAGGTGTCGCCGGCTCGGCAGGCTCGACGCCGAAGCACAGGCCTGGCTCGGCGAGGCATCCGAGCTGTGCCGGACCTTGGGATTCCGGACCTGGATCCCCCGAATCGACGCGCTGGCCGACGCCAGTCCGTGATCGGAGTCAGGATTGAGGTATCGAGGTCGCCGACACGATCTGGTCGAGGATGGACTGATCCGGCAAGGTCGGCGCGTCGAGAGTCGGTAGCTCGCGGATGCGGCCGAACGCCTGCTCGATGAACGGGCCCTCGATCACCGGGCTGTGACAGCTCGCGATCGTCGTGATGTCGAGGTTCTGCACGCGGTCGACGGACTTGCCGTACTTGTCGGTGTCGAGCATCGTCAGCCACGGACTCACGGCACCGAGTGCGAACAGCCACAAGCCGTGGAACCAGAAGTCCTGGTCGAGGTCCGCAATCGTCGATACTCGGATCGGGGAGTGGCGTCGCGAACGTGTCGACGGCCCAGTACACGCCGGTCGTCGAGTCGTACAGACCGCGGGTCGTCGGCGAATCGAACACGGGTGGGCGCAACGCGTGCAGAGTCCGATCGCCCACATCGAACGTCTCGCCGTGCACGACCCATCGGCAGCGCTCCAGCGGGAAGTCGAAGCAGTTCGTATGCCGTTCGACCATCGCCCAGTTGCACACCAACCTCGCGTTGGGGCATGCGGTCAACGCCTCGTCGAGGTTGCCCGTGTGATCGACGTCGTCGTGCGAAAGGAAGATCCAGCGAACGTCCTCGGGCTCCACGAGCGAGAAGACGTCATCCAGCCATTGCTTCCGGTTCGCCGGCGTGCCCGTGTCGACGATGACCGGCTCCTTGCCCAGGATCACCATCGAGTTGATGTACACGAACAGCGGCTGACCGAGGGCGGGCTGCACCTGGTGAATCACGTACGTGTCGTTGCGCGATCTTCGTCGGAGCGACGGTGGTGGTCGGTGCAATCGGGGCGAACGTCATGCTTCCTCCAGTGCACCAAGCTCACCACGCGGTCAGTTCTGTAGCTGCGGCGTGAGGCCGTCAACTTCCATCTCGGAGTACTCGTTGTCGGCGTACAGTCCGACCGCGCCCTCGACGACCTCGCGTACCGCCGCGACTGATTCGCCTTCCCAGATGCAAATGCCGAGTCGGTGATCACGAGTCGCCGCGTGCACCGGCAGCGCGACACCGGAAGGGAGTCCGGCCTCGAGTGCCTTCGCCTCGGCTTCCTGGAACCCTTTCGGGTCATGGATTCGATGAATGACTGTCACGAACATGGGAATCTCCATTCCTTACGTAGTGGGTGTTCGGGTCGGGCCTCGGTCAGCCCATGCACATGAACCCGAGTTGGATGTTGTCTGGGTTCGATACGACGAGGTCGTCACGACTCGTTGAGCATGACGATGGTCTCGGGACGGACACCGTCGGACTTCATGGCGTCGGCCGCCTCTTGGGTCGCCAGCGCGCTTCGTAGCGTGTCCAGATCTGGCACCGTGACGATCAGCCCGACTCGATTCGTCTTGTCGGGATCGACGAAGGTACGCGTAGTCATCCCGAGAGGTCCGAAGAATTCCTCGCGCTTGGGTGAGCGAAGCCAACGATCGACATCGTCGACCTCGTGGAACACCAGCACCGTGATCATCGCTATCCCCCTTGTGCCGATCAGTCGTGAACGGCGCCGGCACATGCGCTCATCCGAGGAGGACGATGGCAGCCGGAGCGCATCACTCGCGCATCACCGGTTGTCTCCGGGCTCAACGCTCGCCGACGGGCGATCCAGCGCCGGTTGACCGAGGACGAAGTGGACGAAGGGCGGCACCCTCCCACGTCCCGCGTCCACCGCACCCTCACAACGGCTTACCATTCATCGATGAAATCGGTGGAGACGCGACGCGAGCACGGAGCTCACTACCCGGATTGAGGATCCCGTGGTGACGACGGCCACGACGGCCAGCACCGAAACGACCAGCCGGCCGTCGCGCCAGTCCGACTACCGGCCGCATCTCGATGGACTTCGGGCCGTCGCGGTCTACCTCGTCGTCGCGTACCACGCGGGCATCGGCGTTCTGTCCGGCGGGTTCATCGGCGTGGACGTCTTCTTCGTCCTCTCCGGCTACCTCGTCACCCGGTTGCTCCTGTGGGATCTGCAGGGGGGTGGCCGGATCCGCCTCAGCCGCTTCTACGCCAAGCGATACCGACGGCTGCTGCCTGCCGCCTTCGTTGCTCTCACCGTCACCGCCGTGGCGTACGTGCTGGTGGCTTCGGCGGCCGAGGTGGCAGATGCCGTCGGCGCGTTCCGCGCCTCGTTCCTCTACTACGCGAACTGGTACTTCATTCATCAGTCGGCCGACTACTTCGCCGCCGACGTCAACCGCAGTCCGGTCATCCACTTTTGGTCGCTCGCGGTCGAGGAGCAGTTCTACCTGGTGTGGCCGCTCCTCCTCAGCGCCCTCTTCCTGGTGGCGGGTTGGTTCCGCCGCCGGCGAATGGCGATCGTCCGGGGCACAGTGGTCGTCGCAGGATTGGCGTCGGCGCTGCTCGCGCTTCACGTCTCGGGCTACGACCTCAATCGCGCGTACTACGGCACCGACACCCGGGGCTACGAGCTCCTCGCCGGCGCGTTTCTCGCGTTGACTCCGCAGCTCTTTGCGTTCGGACGGCGGGTGGCACACGTGCTCGGCCCGATCGCGGCGATCAGCATCGTCGCGATCGTGGTGTTGGCGACATCCGCATTCTCGTTCGACGCCATCCATCGCGGCATCGCGACCACCATCGCTACCTGCGCCCTCATCGTTTCGATCGAGAGCGCCGGGCAGGCACGAGCCACTCGTGCGCTGTCGGCTCCACGGGTGACCTATCTCGGCCGGCTGTCCTATGGCACCTACCTGTGGCACTGGCCGGTGATCGTCGTCCTGACCCACGAAGTTGCGCTCGGATCGCTTCCTGTTTTCGTGATCGCCTGCGGGTTGGCGACGGCACTGGCCGCACTGAGCTTCCACGCGCTCGAGATGCGCGTCCGCTTCTCGAAGTTCCTCGACGGGTACTCCCGGCAGGTCATCGGTGCGGGGCTCGCGCTCAGCCTGCTCGGCGGAATCATCGTCGCGCCCGCCATCCTGAACACGAAGGCTGGCTCGTCACTCACCGTCGCGGGAGCAAACGGCGTCGATGTGCACACCCTCGATTGGAAGGCCGCGCAGAAGGACGTCCCTCCGCTGCCCAACTGCTCGCTCGCAACGATCGTGTCGTGCACGATCGTGCACGGCACGGGTCAGCACATCTTGCTGATGGGTGACAGCAACGCTCGGATGTACATCCCGACGTTCCAGAAGATCGCGCAGCAGGAAAACCTCACGCTCTCTGTCGCTGCGACACAGTTGTGCCCTTGGCAGCGCGACCTCTTCTACCTGATCGGCGGTGACACCTGCCGGCCCGTGCGAGCCGACTGGTACGGGGGCCTCGTCGATGCGCTGAAGCCTGACGTCATCGTGGTCGTCGATCGACCGATCGACGATTCCGCCAATGCAGCGGCGATCATCTCGCCAAAAGGAACGTTCCAACCGGATGCGCCCGGCTTCGAGGCTGCGCTCGACTCGTCATCCCGAGTGAGCCTCAACCTCCTCTCGAGCGGCGGTCGCAAGATCGTGATCGTGGAGCCCATCCCAATCGCGACGACGCAAGACGACCCGTTGAACTGCCTGTCGAGTGCGAGCTCAGTCGACAACTGCATCTACCAGGCCAACGCGCAGCCGACACCTCTCGAGCAGTTCTACCGGCAAGCGGTCGTGCCCAACCAGGTGTGGTCGCTCGACTTCGACCGGTTCGTCTGTCCTCGCCTGCCGACGTGTGACCCGGTCGTCGACGGACTGATCGTGAAGCGCGACTCGGACCACATCACCGGCACGTACGCGGCCGATATCGCAGACAAGGTCGACACCCTTCTTCGCCAGGACGGCATCATCCACTGAAGCGCGCGCCGCTAAATCCGTAGCCGCGGAATCTGGGCTCGTTCGAGCAGGCCCGTGGTGCGCGCGACCAAACCCTTGGAGTCGGCGGCCCGTCCGGCTTCTCGCTCGACAACTTCGCGTTCGGCGTCCCGCCAAGCTGACGGTGAGACGTTGACGAGACTGACTCCTCCCACCGTCGACTGGGGTAAACCGAACCCATCACGTCATACGGCGGTGGATCGTGCGATCGGTCGGGCGTTCGAGCGTTCGAGCGTCGGCCTAGTGGAGACCGAGGATCTGTTGAACGATCGGCCACGCCAGTGCTGCAACTCGGCTGAGCCCATGAGTCGTGAGGTGGTTGCCGTCGCTGGCGACGTCAGCGAACCAACCGGAAGACGCCGCGAACGCGCCCCCGTCGGTGTGGCACTGCGGGTACTTGCTGCACACTCGTGCTTGTTCGGTCTCGTACTTCTCGATGATCGACGTGAGGTTCGCGATGTTCGCGTCAACGCGGTCACCGGCCGGGTCGAAGAAGTCGCATGGTCCGGTGCCAGTGAACATCGCTTTCGCGCTGGGGACTTGAGCGATCGCATCGACGTCGTCGGCGGGTCGACCTGGTTGGCCCACAATCAGGATGGCCGAGTTCGGCGAACGTTGAGTGATCGTGTCGAGTGTGGTGGCGATGGCGCTGCCGAACCGAGGCACGTTGGCGTCGTCAGTGCCGTCGCAGCGGATGTCGTTGTCGATCGTCTCGATGATCACCAGCTGAGGCGCGGGCACGACACCCAGCCCGTTGACAGCTTGGGCGGGCAGCTTGAACGCAGTCGCGCCGCCAGCCGCCTCGTTGTCAACGTGACCGGCGTTTTCCGGTCGGGCTGCGACCAGCTGTTGATAAACGCTGAGCACGTTGGGTGAGGTACCCGTCGCCCACGAGTTCTCCTCTGCGGCCCGTCCGGGCCGGCCAGGATCTGAGCTTTCCCCGGTCAGCGCGGAGTGGCCCAACGCCAACACGCCTACGGGAGCCAGTCCAGCAGATGATGTCGGCCCCGACGACGCCGATTCACTCTCCGACACCGACTTGGTCTCAGCACTGCAAGCCGAGGCGGCCACAGCCACCACGATGGCCAGCACAGTCAGCCACCTGTTCGGCGCGTGAACCACGACGACCCCCCGGACGAGACCAGGGGCAGGCTAGAAAGGCGCGGTCGGACTGTCGACCCGCACGAGACGATGCGGCTCGAGATGGCCTCGTCGTTGCAGAGCTCCGTCGGCCAATCACAGCTCTTGGTGACAAGGTGGTGACACGAACCCGCCTCCAACATGCAGCGTCGAGGTCATCAACGCGGCCGACAAGTGCGTTCGAGAGGCCGCCGTCGACGGGCTTCGAGCGTCCACCCGACGAACATCACACCTCGAACCTCACCCCTCATGGCTCCCCCCGGCGGGACTCTGTCGCCGCGCTCGGCGAACGCGTTAGAGCAGGATGCCGGATGCGGGCTCGCCGAGGAGCGTGGCGCCGAGCGGTGCGAACGGGCGCAGGGACAAGGAACGACCCGGTCCACGCGCCCTCGACAAACAGGTCGTCCGCGCGAAGGTCGTGGCTCGCGGTGCCTTTGAGACCGCTGACATGCCAGGTATCGACGATCTCGACCTCGCCGGCAGGCACGACAGCGAAGCGGACCTCGCGTGGTCCGGATCGTGCTTCGCTGTCGGGTTGTACCACGAAGGCGGCGAAGTTCAGGTACTGGGCGTGGACGAAGCCACTCGCGAAGGGCCATTGCCCGGTGAAGCGGTACCCGCCCGGCACCGGTACGGCTTGGCCGCGAGGGATGAGGCTCCCCGCCTGGATCACGTCAGGTCCGTCGACGTAAATGGCGTCATACGTGTCGGGTGGCAGAAAAGCGAAGATCGCTGGTGTGTTCGCACCGATCGTCGCGATCCACCCGACCGAGGCATCGGCCCGCGCCAGTTCCTCGATGACGCGGACATATCGACATGGGCATCGCCGCAAAGTGCCTGCTTGAGAATGCGGGTGGGCGTTGCGGTTGATCCGTAGCGTCTCGAGGTCCTGGCGGGGTCGCTCTCGAAGTGCCTGCCGCCGGCCTGTGTGCCGGTTGGCTTTCGAACGAAGAGCGTCGCGTCGGGATCTCGCCGCGGTGTGGCTCGAAAGAGGAACGTGCACGAACGATCCGGAAGCAGGAGTGCCCTCCGCGGTCCCATCCAACGAGACCACGGAGGAACTCATGGCAGTGATCATTGGTGTCGACCCGCACAAGGCGTCGCACACCGCGGTGGCGATCGGCCGCGAGCGAGGACGAGCTCGGCGTCGTGCAAGGTGCGAGCCACGCGTTCGCCAGGTGACGCAGTTGTTGGCGTGGGCGGAGCCGTTCGAGCAGCGGACGTGGGCGATCGAGTCGGCCGGCGGGCTCGGCTATCTGTTGGCCCAGCAGCTCGTCGCGGCGGGCGAGGACGTCGTCGACGTGCCGGCCACGCTGGCGTCGCGGGTCCGGGTGCTGGGCTCGGGACGATCGAACAAGAACGACCCCAACGACGCGCTGTCGGTGGCGGTGGCCGCGTTGCGGGCACCGGCGCTGCGACCGGTGGCAGCCGGCGGACCACGGCGAGGTGCTGCGCCTGTTGGCCAAACGCAACACCGACATCGGCAACCAGCGCACCCGGGTCGTGTGTCGGCTGCACGCCGCTGCTGGCCGAGCTCGCCCCGGGCGGAATCGCCAAGGAAATCAACGCTTCTGACGTCGTCGGGCTCCTCGCCCGGATCCATCCCGCAGACCCCGGTCGAGCAGGTCCGCTACGACCTCGCCGTCGAGCTGCTCGACGACGTTCGTCGCCTCGACGCCCAACTCAAGGTGTCGCACCGACGCATCCGCGACGCGGTCGCGGCATCGACCACGACCGCTCACCGACCTGTTCGGAGTCGGACCGATCATCGCCGTGATCGCTGATCGGCTACACCGGCGACATCGGCCGGTTCGGCAACCGCGACCAGTTACGCCGCCTACAACGGCACCGCTCCCGTCGAGTTCTCCTCCGGCGGTCGGGTCGTGCACCGCCTCTCGCGGCGCGGCAACCGCCAACTCAACCACGCCCTCCACATGGTCGCGATCTGCCAGATCCGCCAACCCCACTCCGACGGTCGCGCCTACTTCGACCGCAAAGTCGCCGAGGGCAAGACCAAGAAGGAAGCGCTCCGCGCACTGAAACGCCACGTCAGCAACGCCGTCTACCGCCAACTCGTCACCGACGCCGCGAGGTAACGGGCCCGGGAGGACAAACGGGAACGACTCTGAAGCCAGCGTGGCCGGCTCTACATCCCTGAGGCCGGCTCTTCGGTGAGGTCACTCCCGGACCCAACAACACGCTATTCAGCCGCGCCACTCAGCGACGGCTCGAACTCACGTGCCCGGTACCCACCTCCGAAGAACCCCTTGACTCAAAGAGGATTCGTTTCCGCGCCCACATGACGCTGGCACCAGATCCCGATCAACGACGGCGTGCTGCGCCGAACAGCCCCTCGGTGTGACGGTGTGCCGGAGGCGATCGATCGGTGTTACGAGCCCGGCCATGGATGGATCTCGACGCCGGTCCGCGCGTTCGCGGGCACTCACGTCATCATCGAGCGCGAACTGAACCGTCGATCTGTTGCGCTCGCGCAAGAAAGGCCGCTCGCGCGGGGCCGGGCATACCCGCGCCGTCGAGCCGGCGTTTGGAGGCAGCATTGACATCGGACTCGGCCGCTGATAAGCCCGTCAAACTCTCAACACAGGCGACGCTATGCGCAAAGAGTTTCTGCTTTGGGTTGAATCCGCGGCAACGTCTTGCTTCGCCGTCCTCTTCATTCTCACGTTGGTCTCGCGCGACTGGATCGAAGAGGTCTTCGGGATCGATCCCGACCGTCACAGTGGCTTGCTGGAGTGGCTCATCGCTGCCGTCATGCTGGTGGCGGCCGTCGGTGCCGGCACGCTCGCCCGGCGGCAATGGCGTCGGCTGCAGGCCGATCCGGCCGCGAATCGAACGTAAATGCATAGGGGCGGCGCCAGCCGCCACTACGCCTTCTAGACCTTAGGGTCTGCGGATACAGGTGGCGTCATGGCATCAAGGACAGAGAACTGGCCGAGCGTCGAGGAGCAGCTGGCGGGCTCGCGAGCACCAGCAGGGTCGGCGCTCGAACAGCTGATCCGTGACAACCAGGACGTATCGATTCTGCCGCCGCACGAGGAAGATCCGATGGGTCTTCCGGTCTGGCTGAAGGTCTGGTGGCGGAAGGAGCACCCCGAGATCGATGAGTCGAACGGGTTGGTGGCCTACCCCTTGATCCTCGAACGCATCTGGGAGCTGATGCGCCACAACCCCGACAACCCGCTGGGACTCCCGCCCGAGCCGGACAAGAAGCCGCGGCGAGCCAAGTCTCCCAAGACCGGAGAGGGCGCGAGTTGAGCCGTGGCGGCCAACGTCTCGCTCTCCCAGACCACGACGATCGCGTACAGCGAGTGCGACATCGCGATCAATCCGTCGAACCCTCTCCAGATCATCGCGGCGTCCAACGACAACGGAACGGGCATCAACCAGGCGCAGTACTACTCCAGCGATGGCGGCAAGACCTGGGGCCAGTCGAGCCTCCCGCTCGCAAGTACCGACAGCCGCCAGGGCGACCCAGCGGTGGCGTGGACGCCGGACGGCACGGCGTGGGCGCTCACGTTAGGAATTTTGGGATCCACCCTCACACTTCGCTGCTACAGGTCCAGCAATGGTGGCAAGGATTGGACGTTCGACTCCAGCCTGACCGGGACGGGCAACAACCCTGACAAGGAGAGCCTGTGGGTCGACCACGTCTCGGCGCGCAGCGGCAACCTGTACGCGATCTGGCACGACGGAGCGACCGCGCAGGTCGCCGTTCGCCAGGGCAAGGCCGGCACCTGGACCACTCCGCTTCAGGTCAGCGGGAGCGAAACGACCTTCACCGCTGACGGCACGGACATCAAGAGCAACGGTGCAGGCGACGTGTTCGCATTCTGGCCAAACGCCGGCAGCCAGAGCTTGCTGGTGGCCAAGTCGACGGACGGCGGAGCATCGTTCACCGCACTGAGTCCGAGCCCCGTGACCATCGCCAGCACGAGTGGGAAGTTCACGATCAAGATTCCCGCGCAGGCCAACCGGGCGACTGCGAGCAGTTCAATCGGGACGCTCATCAACCTCAGCGGCGGGGCCTACAGCGGCAGCGGGCGCGACGACGTATACGCGTGCTGGCACGACCTGGCCGGCGGCACCGGGTGCAACTCTCCCGCCAACGCTCCGGGAACCACAACCACGTCGGCGTGCAAGACGCGAGTTTGGTTCGCGCGCTCGACCGACGGCGGCCAGAACTGGTCGGCGGCGGTGAAGATCAACGACCAGGCCGGCAAGAACGATCAGTTCTTCCCGCGGCTTGCCGTCGACGACGACAGCGGCCGGATGATGATCATCTATTACGACACCGTCAACGACGCCAACCGTGTGCAAGCCGACATCTGGATGCAGTACTCGACCGACTTCGGAGGGACGTGGTCGCCGGCAATCCAAGTCACGACGTTGGGCACCGATGAGGCCGTCACGCCCCAGGACAACGCGCAGGAGTTCGGCGACTACATCGGGTTGAGCGTCGCGCACGGCCGTTTCTTCGGGTGCTGGACCGATCGGCGGGGCAGTACGACGGCCGTCGAGCAGATCTGGGGGGCACCGCTGGCGATCCCCGAGATCGGCTTCGTCATCAACAAGGCGACGTTCGGCCAGGACGAGGTCATCGTCCACACCAGCTGGCCGAAGGCCTTCTGGCTGTCGGTGCAGGGTTTCACCAACGAAGCGCTCGGCTTCGCGACCGCAGCCGCGTTGAACCAGCCGCCGTCACCCGCACCAAACATCACGGTCACGCTCGACGACGCCCTCAACAGCTCCCTGACGTCGAGCCAGCGGTCGACGATCCGAGCCAACCTGCCTGCGGTGTCCACGTTCGGACCGTCACCAATCGAGGCGACAGATCCCTCGTTGGTCTCGGAGATGCAGCAGTTCCTCTACCCCTACACCGTGTCGTTCGCCGGCAGCGCGGCGTTCAACGCGCTCCAGGTACACGAGGTTGCGATCCTCACGCTGCACGCCACCTTTACCGTCGGGCCGATCACGGTGACCACGTCGGCACCGATCGAGCTGACGAAGGGCGAGGACCCGTATTTCACCGATACGGATCCGGACCACCCGACGGCGTTCCCGACCTGGCTGAGCTACGACCTGCGGTTCTTCAAGGTGACGCCGACTCAGGCTCACACGATGTTCGGTGTACCCAACCCTTCCACCGCAGCAGACGCGCCCGGATACATCACCTCCGTTCTGGATCGGTTGAACAACCCTTCGCTAATCACGAATGGCGACACATTCGAGACGACACTGCAGCAAAGCGAAGAGCTGTCCGCACTGGAGTTCTTGGCTGACAACTCCACGACCCACGACCCGACCTTCAACTTCGCGGTCGCACGTGTGCGGATCCTGGCCAGCTCCGTCGTCACGGTCGAACCGGTACGCGTGTTCTTCCGACTCTTCCCAGCGGCGACCACCTCTTCGACCTTCACCGAGGTCGGCCAGGGACAGGGGTCCTACCGGTGGGGCTCGAACGGCACCGCCGGGCACAAGATCGCCCTCCTCGGCGTGCAGACCAATCAGTCCGGTGCGCTCGAATACAGCTCGGTACCGTGCTTCGCCAGCAGGCGCGTGAACCTGACCAGCCCGGCCGACATGAACACCCAGATCGACTCGCCCAACGCGCGATCGATCGTGACCTCACCTAACGTCGAGGTCGACTCCTACTTCGGGTGCTGGCTGGACATCAATCAGCCCGGTCAGAAGTTCCTCGTGCCCACGCCCCCATCGGGCGGTCAGTCGAATTGGGATGGGCCGTGGACCGGCACGTCGTCCATCAACTCAGCGATCACCGCCGCGCCGCACCAGTGCCTGATCGCCGAGATCCGGTACGACGATACGCCTATCCCCAACGGCGCGAGCGGCACGACGTCGGACAAGCTCGCTCAGCGCAACATCGCCTGGATCGACGGCCCGAACCCCGGCGCCGAGCCATCTCGCGTCATGCCCCATCCGTTTGAGATCCGCGCCAGCGACCCCGCGTCGCTCGGCCTGGACGAGCTGCTGGTGACGTGGGGCAACACGCCCAAGGATTCGATCGCCTCGTTCTACCTGCCGGAGGTGGACGCCGCCGAGGTCATCGTGCTGGCCGACCGGATGTACCGCAGCCACCAACTGGTCGCGTTCGACAGTCACACGATCCAGTGCCCGGCCGCGGGTATCAGCTTCATCCCGGTGCCTCCCGGTGCCGGCCATTACGCGGGGCTGTTGTCGCTGGACCTTCCTCCGGGCATACGACGTGGCGACATCTACGACATCGGGGTCCAGCAGCTCTCCCCAGCCCAGCTGTTCAGGCATACCAAGGACAGCTCGCCGAACCTCGCCCAGCGGGAGGCCGGCGTTCCTGGCTACGCACTCGCCTGGCGGCAGCTCCGTGGCGCGTTCCAGGTTCGGATCCCGATCACCATGAAGGACAACCTGCTCTACCCCGAGGAGCGGCTCCTGGCATGGATCCGTTGGCGGATCAGCGTCACGGAGGTCACGAGCCGCTGGCTTCCGGTGCTGCGCAAGTACGAGCAACTCATCGCCGGTCGGGTCCTCGGCTTCGACGGCAACCCGAACGTGATTGGGCCGTCGCCCTCCGGGGACGTACCAGGGCATCCGAGGCATCCCGGCCACGAGCACGACGGGGATGATCAGGGCGGACGACACGTTTCTCGCTTCGGCGCTGAGTTCATCGGGAAAGTGGTCGCGGTGTTCTACGACCGCTTCGGCGACTTCGAGGGCTTCACGCTATTGCTCGAGTCAGGCCACGAGCGGACTTTCCATGGGCGCGAGCCGGCGGTGGAGCGGTTGGTGAAGCAGGCATGGGTCGAGCGGATCCTCATCAGCGTGCTCGTCGACGACCGTCAGCCGGAGTGGCCGTCGTCCATCGCGTTGCTGTGGATCGCAGATCTCGACTAGACGTGCTCTCCGAACTCGGGCGAATCCGGCCGACGACCGCCAACCCGGCGCAACCACACGGAGCCGAGCCCGACGTGGTCAACGTCGGCGACGCGCCGCCGGTTCAGTCGCTGCCGTCACGAAGAGTCGAGCCATCCGCGACAGCGGACTGCGTCTCCGTCGCGTCGACCAACTGACTGACTGAACCACGACGCTCGGTGGAGCGGTGCTCGGCGATTTTCGCGGCGACGTTGGTCGCGGATGCTGAGCCGCACACAGCCAGCGATCTAGGCGGCTGGGGCGGGTCCGGCACGACGCGAAGCGCGTCAATGCTGCTGCCGTGTCCCACCGACATACCGCTGCCGATCGGACGGCTGGGTCTCGACTGAACGTGCGCCGGATCACCGGGGTTTGAAAGACGCGACGAACATTGGTCCGAGCGACCGGACACGACGAAATGGCCTCTGACCAGGGCAAACGTTGTAACTCTGACAACGGGCCGTGGGCGATGAGGTGTGTGATGTCAGGACATAGGAAACACCTGTCGCGCGTCATGGGAAACACCTGAGGTCCACCGTGGCGGCGATGCAGGTCTTGACGCTCGGGCATGTCACGTGCCCGGCTTGTCATCACTGCAGTGGTCCTCGAGGGCCGTGGGGTTCGGGAGGTCGGTCGTGACTATGGCGTGTCGCCGGGCTGGGTGTCGCGGCTGGTGGCCCGCTACCGCGACGAAGGCGACGCCGCGTTCGAGCCGAAGTCACGGCGGGCGAACAACTCGCCGAGGGCGACGCCGCTCGATGTTGTCGCTGTGATCGTCGAGCTGCGGCGTCGGCTCGTCGAAGCCGGCGACGACGCCGGAGCGGAGACGATCCGCTGGCATCTCGCGCACCACCATGGCGTGTCGCTGTCGGCCGCCACGATCGGGCGCTATCTGCACCGTGCGGGACTCGTCACCCCCCAGCCGCACAAGCGTCCGCGCTCGAGCTATGTGCGCTTCCAAGCCGAGCAGCCCAACGAGACTTGGCAGGCCGACTTCACCCACTACCGCCTCGCTGGCGGCGTCGACGTCGAGGTCCTGTGCTGGCTCGACGATCACGCCCGCTACGCCCTGCGCCTCACCGCGCACCACCGCGTCACCGGACCGATCGTGCTCAACGAGTTCCGCGCCGCTATCGCCCACCACGGCGTGCCCGCGTCGACGCTGACCGACAACGGCATGGTGTTCACCACCCGCTTCGCCGGTGGCAAAGGCGGCCGCAACGGCTTCGAGGCCGAGCTTCGCCGCCTCCGCATCACGCAGAAGAACTCCCGGCCCAACCATCCGACAACCTGCGGGAAAGTCGAACGCTTCCACCAGACCCTCAAGCGATGGCTCGACGCGCAACCCGACCAGCCCGTGACCATCGCCGAGCTACAAGCACTGCTCGACGCGTTCGCCGAGCACTACAACCACCAACGACCGCACCGATCCCTACCGCAGCGATGCACACCAGCCGACGCCTACCACCGGCGACCCAAAGCATCCCCAGGCGACCGCGACGACAGCCACGACCGCGTCCGCCACGACACCGTCGACCACAGCGCAAAGATCACTCTGCGCGTCAACGGGCGCCTCCACCACATCGGCCTCGGCGCCGAACACCGCGGCACCCGCGTGATCGTTCTCGTCCACAACCTCGACGTCCGCGTCGCCCACGCCACCACCGGCGAGCTCATCCGCAAACTCACCATCGACCCCGCCAAGAACTACCAACCCCTCGGACGGCCACCAGGACCCAAACCCCGCCAGCCACCGAGATAAGGGTTCAAGGTGTTTCCGATGTCTCGCGACATCACACGCGTGGGCGATGAGGGATTCGAACCCCCGACCCCCTGCGCGTCATGCAGGTGCTCTAGCCAACTGAGCTAATCGCCCCGGGTGGGCGGCTCAGGTTAGCCCTACAGGTTGCCGCGGCGTTCCTGTTCGCGCTCGATGGCCTCGAAGAGGGCCTTGAAGTTGCCCTCGCCGAACCCCTTGGCGCCCTCCCGTTGGATGATCTCGAAGAACACGGTCGGGCGGTCGGTGACGCACTCCGTGAAGATCTGCAACAGGTAGCCATCGGGATCGCGGTCGATCAGGATGCCGAGCTCGGCCAGTCGCTCCCATGGCAGCGTTGCGCCGACCTCCCCGACCCGTTCGCGCGCTTCGGCGTAGTAGCTGGCCGGCACATCGAGGAACCGCACACCGCGATCGCGCAGCGCGTGGACACTCGAGATGATGTCGCGCGTGTGCAGCGCGATGTGTTGCACGCCAGGCGAGCCGTAGTAGTCCAGGTACTCCTCGATCTGGCTCTTCTTGCGGCCCTCGGCGGGCTCGTTGATCGGCAGGACGATCTTGTCGTGGTTCCACACGACGGTCGACATGAGCGCCGAGTACTCGGTCGAGATGTCGTCGTCCGAGAAGTGCACGAGTCTGTCGAACCCGAGCACGTCCTCGTAGTAGCCGACCCAATGTTGCAGGGCGCCCTCTTCCACGTTCGCGACGACGTGGTCGATGCGCTCGATGCCGGCGCGCGGACCGATCGGCGCGCGTAAGGGCGACGGCTCGTACGCCGGCGCGAACGGTCCGTCGTAGCGGGAGCGGTCGAGGAAGGTGTGCACCGTCTCGCCGTACGTCGCGATCGCGGCGTGTCGGATCGTGCCGTTGCCGGCGGCGTCGACGTCGTCGGCGGGCGGACGGAAGGCGGTGGCGCCGCGCGCCAAGGCGGCGTCGTACGCGCCGTCGACGTCGGGCACCACGAACGCGATGTCTCGGATGCCGTCGCCGTGCCGACGGACGTGGTCGGTGACGATGTCGTCGGGGCCGAGACCGCCGGTCACGAGGAAGCGGACGTCGCCCTGCTGCAAGAGATACGACACACGATCGCGGCGGCCGGTCTCGGGGCCGGCGTGGGCCATCGGCGTGAACCCGAACGCAGAGCACAGGAATCCGGCGAACGCCCGGGCGTTGCCGACCCACCACTCGAGATGGTCGATGCCACCGAGCATCGGTGGCGCCTTGGTCTCCGTCATCGACATACGGACGCCCCCTAGGTTCGCGAACTGCTCCTTCGAGTCAACGAGCCGAACACGGATCGGTCAACAGTTGGATGAGAGACTGTGCAGACTGCACAGTTTCCGGCGCAGTGCAGACCTACGCTCTGCCCATGCTGCCCACCGGTATCGACGCCCTCGACGCCCAACTCATCCTCGCCATCGCCGAGTCCCCGAGGGCCGGGGTCATGGAGCTCGCTCGCCGGCTCCGCGTCGCCCGTGGCACGGCACAGGCGCGGCTCGACAAGCTCCGATCACGGGGCATCATCACCGGCTTCGGACCCGATCTCGACCTCCGCGCGCTCGGCTACAACGTCCTCGCCTTCGTCACGTTGGAGATCGCGCAAGGCCGGTTGGTCGACGTCACGTCGCATCTCTCTGGGATCCCCGAGGTGCTCGAGGTGCACGCCACGACAGGCCAGGGCGATCTCCACTGTCGGGTGGTCGCACGTACGAACGAGCACCTGCAAGAAGTCATCAACGGCATCCTCGGGGTCAGCGGCATCATGCGGACCATGACCCAGATCGCGCTCACCGAGCAGCTCGGGCACCGCGTGCTCCAGCTCGTCGCGCAGGTCACGACCGAGAGCACGGCGCGTTCGTGATCCGTCGATGACCGCGCTCCCCCGCGACCAGTTCCCGGTGGTCGATCACCACTGCTATCTCGATCACGCGGGCATCGCACCGATCACACGCGCCGCGGCGGACGCGATGCGTTGGTGGGCGGATCATTACGAACAGCACGGCCGCACCGACTACGACGAGATCGAGACCGGCATGGCGCGCACACGTGCCGATGCCGCATCGATGCTCGGCGTCGACGCGGCCGACGTCGCGTTCGTCAAGAACACGACCGAAGGCCTCGGCTTCGTGTGTTCCGGCTTGCAATGGCAGCCGGGCGATCGAATCGTCGTTCCCGACCTCGAGTTCCCGTCGACCGTGCTCCCGTGGCTGGCCCTGCGCGACGCGGGCGTGCGGGTCGACTTCGTGGCGCCTGCCGGCGACGGGTGGACGCTTCCGCCGGAAGCGTTCGCCGCGGTCATCGACGACGGTCCACCGCCGAAGCTCGTCGCCACCAGCTGGGTCAACTTCGGTCGTGGTTGGAGGGTGGATCTCGAAGCCCTTTCGAAGCTGTGCCACGACGCCGGCTCGCTGCTGTGCGTCGACCTGATGCAAGGCCTCGGCGTCATCCCCTGTGAGCTCGACAAGTGGGACGTGGACTTCGCCACCGCGGGGCCGCACAAGTGGTTGTGCGCGCCGCGCGGCGTGGGCGTCTTCTACGTCGCCCCCAGCGTGCGCGATCGGCTCCGACCGCTCGAGCCGGGATGGGCATCGGTCGCACATCGGGGTGACTGGGACCGGCGCGAGCTCGTCTGGGACGACTCGGCGCGCCGGTTCGAAGGCGGATCACCAAACGAGGCGGGCATCCTCGCGCTTGGTGCATCCATGGCCTTGCTGCTCGACGCGGGCATCGACCGCGTGTGGTCGTACGTCGATGGCCTGTGCGAGCGGTTGGTCGAGAACCTGACGCACGTCGATTACGTCCGCATCTTGAGCGACCGATCGCGAGGCGCGCGGTCAGGTCTGGTGACGTTCGTGCTCGACAACGCTGACTCGGCGACCGTCGCGGCGTCGCTCGAAGGGCAGGGATTCGTGTGCGCCGCGCGCGGCGGCGGCATCCGGGTCTCGCCACACGGCTACATCGAGGACTCGGAGATCGACGCGTTCGTCGATGCGGTCGCGACGATCAGATGATGCGGCCACGGGTACCCGCGGTCGATCGGGTGGTGCGTCGTGTCGAGTCCTTCGGCATCGAGCCAGCCGGACATCCGCTCCGGATTCACGAACGTCAACCCCGTCCCGACTGAGTCGGTGACGCGGAACACCTTCGTCGCCAACATCTCCTGCGCCTTGTTCCACTCGAACTTCCACCGCGGTGTGAGCGCCATCTCCTTCACGACCACCACACCTCCGGGCCGGACGGCCCGCGCGCACGCGACCAGAAGCGCACGCTGGTCCTCCTCGGACAGCAGGTACAGGACGTCCGCGAGCACGATCGCGCCCCATCGACCGTCCGGCGCGTAACCGGGATCGACCGCTTCGAACGACACCGTCGCCTCGCCGGGCCGCAACCGGCCGGCGGCCTCCTTGGCTTCGGCAATCTTGGCGCTGTCGATGTCGGTGCCCACGACGCGCCGTCGGGGCGACTCGAGTCCGAGGTACAGCGACAGCAGACCGTGACCGCAGCCGACTTCGAGCACGTCGCCGGTTTCGGGCACCGCGCCGGCGATCACCGGAAACGGGCACCACCACCAGCGCAAGCGGGTGTGCAGGCGCGTCGCCCGGGGCGCGCCCGCGAACAGCTCGACCGCCCGTTCCGTCACGACGGCGCTCCGAGGGCGGCGTACGAGCCGAGCGTGAATCCGTTGCGATCGACCGCGTCGCGAACGGTCTGCGACACCAGCGCGTCCAGCTCGTCGCCCCACCGGTAACCCCATTCGTATCGAGCCAGGTCGGGGTCACCGTGCTCACCCGGATGGATGCCGATCTCGATGGTGCGGGCGGCACCCGCGCCGAGCCGATCGATCGTCCGGACGAGTGCGTCGGTCGCGAACGTGCCGCCCTCGTCGAACCCGGCGAAGTCGTCGGTGCTGCGCAACCCCGCGCTCGAGGCCACGAGCTCGAACCGCCTGGCCAACCGGTTCAGTACGACGGATCGGCCCCGTCGCACCGCCGAGCGCGTCACCCGTACTGCGGGGATGTCGCGTTGCTGCGCGAGCTTCACGACGAGCGCCCCGAACGGCGGCCACAGATGGAGGTGCTGATGCGTGTCGAGGTGGGTGATCGTCCGCCCTGGTAGCGCATCGCTCACGACGTCGAGCTGCGCGTTCAGCTCGCGTTCGAGCTCGCCGACGTCCACGCGACCGGCGAACGCACGTGGAAGGAACCGTTTCCAGGAGAGCGGGAATCGACCGTCGCGGTCGACGAGCGTCGGGACCTCGGCGGAGGTCGACAGCGGCGGATCCTCGCCGACGGCGGCGAGGTGCACGCCGACACCGAGCTCGGGCACGTCGTCGAGCAGCGACGCGTTCGCGGCGAATGCGGGGCCGACGGCCAAGCGCGGACGTCGACGTCACGATCCCTTCGCGGTGCCCGCGCACGACGGCACGGCACACACCTGCAGTCAGCCCGAAGTCGTCGGCATTGACGATCAGCAGGCGCGTCATCGCGTCATCAGGTCACCGGTGCCGAGGCGTGTGCTCGGGCAACGGCGTCACCCGCCACACGGACGGCAACAACTGCGTCAGCTCCCGCAGGATCGTCGCGATCACTGACGGCGACGAGAGCGTCGACATGCCCCGTTCACGCGGGAAGTAGTCGACCCCGAACTGGATGATGTAATACCCGCGCCGTTGTGCCTTGGCGAGCAGTTCAGCATCGATGAACGATCCTTCGCTCACGAGATCGAGATTCTCGAGCACTTCTCGCCGGATCAACTTGAACGCGAAATTCACGTCACGGATCCGCAACCCGAACAGCGACTTCACGAGCAGGTTGTAGAGGTGCGAGTACGCGCTTCGGCGGGCTCCCTCGCCCGTGCGGTCGAACCGGTAAGCGCTGACGATGTCGGCGTCGTAGACCCGCAGCAATCGCAGCGCCTTGCCGAGGTCGGCGAGGTCGAACGGCATGTCGGCATCCGTGTAGAGGACGAGGTCGGAGGTCGCTTCCGCCAAGCCCGTGCGCACGCTGCCGCCGAGCTTTCGGTTCACCGCATGGTGGACCACACGGACTCGCGGGTCGCATGCGGCGAGCTCGTCCGCGATCTTTCCGGTCGCGTCCGTGGACGCGTCGTCCACGATCAGCACCTCGTAGTCCGAGATGACGCCGCAGGCGACCAGATCCGCTCCGGTCTCGTTCGCCGCGTTGACCGTACGCAGGATCATCTCCTCTTCGTTCCACATCGGGAAGAAGAGCGTGAGCGTGCCGAGGTCTGCGTTCATCGCTCTCGAGTTTCGTGGTCGGTCAGGTGAGGTAGTAACTGCGGCCGAACAAGCTTGCCAGCATCACGAGCGCGAGAAAGCTGATGAAAACTGTTGCCGCCCGCAAGACTTCCCGTCTCGGCGTGGCCAACCAGTCGCCGACCGCGGCGAACACGGGGAAGCAGCCGAGGATGTAACGGCCCATGCCCTGGAAGTCGCCGGTACCGAACATCGGCACCGCGACGATCGCGAGCGAGTACAGCGCATAGCTCCAACCGAATCGACGCAACACGAGGTAGGCGCCGAGCAGGAACGCGAGCGCGAGCACCGCCTCGGCCAGCAGGCGGACGGAGTAGGCGGGCGAGCCGTGCACGAGGTGTCCGAAGAACCCGATCTTCAACCACGTGTGCAGCCCGGCGCCCTGGTCCCATCCCGGAGCCTTCTGCACGGTGGCGAAGGCGAACGGGTCGCCGTACTGCGTCGCGCAGAAGAAGACGTAGCTCGCGAGTCCGCCGAATGCGAGGAGGACTCCGGCGTCACCCCGGCGCAGGCGACCGCGGTGCAGGTGCCAGCGTGACCGTTCGCGACCCCACAAACCGCCGTCGACGGCGGCGGGCTCCGCATCGCGGGTCACGACACCGCGATGCTCGAGGGCGACGGCGACGAGCCCGATGAAGACCGCGGTCCCCGTCGGTCGCGCCGCGAGCGCGACGAAGCCGGCGACACCGGCGAGGACGGGATGGTCATGTTCGAGGAACAGGAACGCCGCGACCGTCACGGCCAGGAACAATGCGTCCCCGTAACCGCTGCCATACAGGAACCACGCGTACGGGTACACGAGCAGCAACACGAGAGCCGTTCGCCGTGCCCGTCGCGACATCCGATCGCGACACCAGTACCAGAAGAGCAACGCGAACGCGAGGCCACACGAGAACGTGGTGAGCATCGCCACGCCCCCGTCCTCGTAACCGGTGATCGCAGCTACGGCGCGGACCGTGAGCGGATAAGCGGGGAAGTAGGCGATCGCCGACTGCTGCCCGGAATCGAATGCGGCCTTCTGCTGCGCGTCGTAGCCGTGCTCGGCGATGTACACGTACCAGGCCGCGTCGAACTGCAGCCATCCGGAGTACCAGTGGCCTTGCGTCGGCAGCGCACCCGCTGCCGGCTCGTGCTCTGCGCTGAAGTGGTCGTGCGACACCTCGACGGTGACGAACAAGACCAGGGCGATGCCGACGAAGACGAGGATCGGGAACCAGACCGTGTCGCGCGCACCCCGAGACGACCGCGCGGTCGCGGCGACCGGCGCGGTCACGAAGAGCTCGTCCGCACGCGCAGTCCTGCCGCCAGCATGCCGAGGCCGGCGATGACCACCATGAAGAGACCGATGCCGATCTCCGCTTTCACGTCGCCCGACGGGATGCCGAACTCGACTCTGATGTCGTGCGCCTTCGAGCCGGCGTCGACCATGTTGACGAGCGCGATGATCGCCGCGATCGCGCCACTGATCAGCAGCACGATCTTGATCCAGAGATCGTGCCGTCCGATGAGGAGCGCGCCTGCGGCAACCGCGGCAGCGATGCCGGCGACGAGGATCGTGCGGCCGTCGCCGCCGTCCCACCCCGTCTGCGTCGAGCCCGGCGGCGACAGACCGGCGATGGTGATGCTGAGCCACACCTGGAACGAGCCGACGACGGCGAGCACGGCCGAGGCCAGCGCGATGTAGGCGGCCTGGCGGTTCAGCGCTGCTGCAGGGCCCCGGGCTCGGGCGACGGCCCGGGCGGCGGGGAGGGAGGAGGAGCCGGGGGCGGGGGTTCGAAGTCACGGGATCGGACGCCACGGGAACCGTGATCGGCGTGTTCTCGGTCACGTGTCGGCCGCAAAACCTTGGCGCACGGTGTTCTCCGTGATCGCGCGCGGGTCGAGGAATTGCAGCAGGTAGTCGGGGCCGCCGGCCTTCGAGCCGACGCCGGAGAGCCCGTACCCGCCGAACGGTTGGCGTCCGACGACCGCGCCGGTCGTGCCTCGGTTGATGTAGACGTTGCCCGCCCGCAACGACGCGTGCGGCGCGGTCGATGTGGACCGGCGACCGCGAGAACAGCCCCGCGGTCAGTGCATAGTCCGTGTCGTTGGCGAGCTCGATGGCGTGATCGAAGTCGCGCGCGCGAAGGACGGCCACCACCGGGCCGAACAATTCGTCGCGGGCGATCGTCGCATCGGGATGGTCCACCGCCACCATTGTGGGCGCTACGTACCACCCGCCTGCGGGAATGTCGTCTTGGCGTGCGATGACAGAGCCGTCTGCTGACGCTTTCTCGATGGCCATCGACAGCCGATGATGCGCGTCGGCGTCGATCACCGGGCCGACCTGCGTCGCCATGTTGGACGGATGCCCGACGATCACTTCCGCAGTCGCTGCGGCCAGGCGCGGCACGAACTGCTCGTAGACGCGGTCCACCACGATCACGCGGGATGCGGCCGAGCACTTCTGGCCCGCGTACCCGAACGAAGATGTGATCACCGCCGGCACCGCTTCGTCGGGATCGGCGTCCGAATCGATCACCAGAGCGTTCTTCCCACCCATCTCCGCGATGACTCGCTTGATGTGACGTTGTCCTGGGCGGGTGATCGCGGCGACGTCGTTGATGTGCAAGCCGACGGCCTTCGATCCGGTGAACGCGATGACCGCGACCTCCGGGTGCTCCACGAGGCGCGCGCCGACGGCCTCGCCGTAGCCGGGCAGGAACTGGAGCACGCCCTCGGGCAGCCCAGCGGCGGCAAACGCCTCGACCAGTTGCCACGCGATGCCGGGCGACTGCTCGGCGGGCTTCAAGATCACCGGGTTGCCGGCGACGAGCGCGGCCGCCGTCATCCCGCACGGAATCGCGAGCGGGAAGTTCCACGGTGCGATGACCGCGGCCACCCCCTTGCCTTGGTAGGTCAGGCGGTTGCGCTCCCCCGGCGGCGATTGCACGCGGCTCGCGGCCTCGCCCTCGAGTCGGAGCATGCCGCGGCCGTAGTACTCGCAGAAGTCGATCGCCTCGCACACGTCGGCGTCGGCTTGGTCCCACGGCTTGCCGCACTCGAACACCTCGATGGCGGCGAGTTGGTTGCGATTCGAGCGCATCCACGCCGCGGCGCGGAACAGGACGCCGGCGCGCTCGGCGACCGGCGTCGATCGCCAACGTTCGACTCGCGCAGAAGCAGCGGCGACCGCGGCGTCCGCGTGCGTCACGTCACACGCCGCACTGCGTGCGATCACCCGGTCGAACCTCCCGGGATCGACGCTGTCGATCGTCGTCGAGGTCCACACGCGCTCGCCATCGATCAGCGCGGGCACGTCGAGCGCGGACGCACCGCCGACGGCGTCGACCGCTACTGCGAAGGAGGCCCGCGCCGCGGGTTGTCGCCACTCGGCGACGGGTTCGGGTTCGTAGGGCGTCGGCGCGACGGCGTCCGTCGTTGGGCGGCTCATGGCGGCGCCTGGCACGGGCAGCGTGTCGACCTCCGGCGCGGCGAGGAGTTCGTCGAGCTCGCGTTCCTCGACGAAACGATGGCGGACGAAGCTCTCGTTGCTCGTGTTCTCGAGGAGCCGACGGACGAGGTAGGCCATTCCTGGAACCAGCTCGCCCACCGGCGCGTACACCCGCAGCCGTAGGCCGCTGCGGCGCACCGCCGCCTGCATCGGCTCGGCCATCCCGTAGAGCATCTGCACCTCGAACCCGGTATCGGGGATGCCCTTGGACCGGGCGTACGCGATCGCGTACGCGAGCGATCGCAAGTTGTGCGTTGCGAACGCGGCGCGCACCTCACCGTGGTGGTCGTGCAGCAACCGAACGCAGCGCTCGAAGTTCGCGTCCGTCTCCGCCTTCCGCTCGTACACGGGCACCGGCCAACCGGCGGCTCGGGCGTGCACGGTCTCGGTGTCCCAGTACGCGCCTTTCACGAGCCGAACCGTGATCGGCTTGGTTCGAGATGCGGAGAACGCGATCAGATCGGCGAGATCGTTTCGGCTTCCCTTCGTGTACGCCTGCACGACGATGCCGGCCTCGAGGTCTGCGTGGTCGGGCTCGGTGAGCAACTCCCGGAAGAGCTGCAGCGTGAGATCCTTCGCGTCGAAGTGCTCCATGTCGAAGTGCACGAATGCGCCCTTGTCGCGGGCGAGCGCGAGCAACGGGCGGATGCGTTCCTTCGCCCGTTCGAGTCCGATGGCGCGCGTCAAGGGCTCGTAGTGCGCGGCGAGTGCGGTGGGCTTGATGCTCACGTTGATCCGCGGGATCACTCCGAGGTCGTCTCTCTCGAGATGATCGTCGGGTGCCCAGTGCGCCGATGCCGCGGCGAGCGCTCGCACGAGCTCGTCGACACGCGCCGCGTACCGGTCGGCTTCCGCGTCGACGATCGTCTTCTCCCCGAGCAGGTCGACCGTCGCCGCCGATCCTGATCGCCAGAGGCGGTGCAACCCGTCGACGGCTTCGACGGACGTCTGACCGACGATGAATTGTTCGGCCATGCGCAGGATGTTTCGGCGGGCCACCCGCGCTTCGATGGCGCGCCCGAACGGAACGTGCCCGGCGACGTCGACGCCGAGATCCAACACGCGCGGGACGGGAACGCCTTCGAAGTACTCGACGAGATGCCCGGCGACGTCGTCGTTGTCGGCGAGGGCGGGAAACACGTCGACGAACCGGAACAGTTGCGTCTTGAACTCCGGGCGCGCCATCGCCCAGTCGAGCATCCGCTCGCTCCACCACGTCATGCGGAAGACCTTCGAGCGCTCTCCTGCACCCAACTCGGCGAGCTGGCGAGCGATCGCCGAGACAGCGCTCTCGGGCGAGCGGATCACCGGGCCAAATTACCCACATACGCTGGGAATTCAGGCGACACCCGGGTAAGTCTCAGATTGCGAGGGCGCGCTCGACCGGCGTCCGGAAGCGGGGTGTCACGCGCGCCGGTCCGAGCCACGATGCGAGCCGCTCCGCTGCCGCGTCGATCGCCGTCACCGCGTGCGCCCCGACGTCTTCGAGCACACGGCAGACGACCTCGCCATCCTTGCGCTGCGCCCAGCCACCGACCACGCGGCCGTCCCACCAGACCGTCGGTCCGGCGTTGCCGGACCGATCGAACAACAAGGGGCCATGCCCTCCGAGGAACCAGCTTCGGTCGGACCAACCCATGACCGACGTGTCGAGTCCGGGCAACAGCGCGGCGAACGGCGCCGGCGCCTTGATCGGCGCGCCGTCGCCCGCGAGCACGATGCCGGCGGCGCCGTCGAGGTCGACCTCCTCGACGGACAGACCGGCGAGCGCGTCGCGAACCTGTCCGGCTGTCCAGCCCGTCCACCACTTGATGTCGTTCACCGTCGCGGGGCCGTAGGTCTGCAACCACCGCTCGGCGAGTTGCACACGCGCGTCGGCCGCCGCCGGCTCCTCTGCCCCTTCGGGGAGCCAGGCCGACATCGGCGCCCACCGGTACTGGCTGCTGATCCAGCTCCCGCGCGGCCGGCCGCGCACGATCAGCCCGTCCGCCGCGAGCAACGACAACACGCGAGTGGACGCGCTCACCGTGCCCGCCCACTTCGTGCCCGCACCGACCGAGATCTGTTCGCGCAATCCAGGGACGTCGGACGCCAACTCGGTCGCAGTCGCCTCGCCGCGCTTCCTCAGCGCGCGCAATGTCTGTGCCTCGAGCTTCGCGAGCCACCGCTGTGCGTCCGGGATGCCGGCCCTCTCGACGAAGTCGAGTGTGCGTTTCCGCTCGCGCGCCGCGACCGCGCGCGCACTGCTGGCGTGCACGATCGGCACGAGGGCGACGTCGACGACATGCACGGTGCGGCGCATGCCGAGCATGCGGACGATCGATCGCGTCTCGTACAGCTCGCGCTCGATCGAAGCCACGGTCGCGTTCTTCGCGCGCACCGCCAGCCCGACGAACACCGACGCCGGATCACTCGAGTGAACGGCGACGAGATCGTCGACTGCAGTCCGAACGGCGGTGGCGAGGTCGTTCGGCGCGAGATGATGACGGCGCGCGAGGCGAGCCCGGCGTTGTTCCGCCGAGATCCGCCGAACGCCTGCCGCCATCGCGGTCGATCAGCGGTAGGCGGGTTCGGTGCTCGGCCCGACATGCGTGTCGAGCCAGTTGCACATCGGCTTCGCGGCGTGAAGGAGATCGACGGTGCGCTTCCGGGCTTGCGCGGTGCCGAGCCACGCGCCGACCGGCCATTGCTTCCACGCGACAAGGCCCTTCTGCCGCAACAGCTCGATCCGCGGATGGTCCTTCGCATAGCCCTTCGGTGCGGTCTTGAGCGAGTCGTGCGCAGTCACTTCGATGTGCGCCTTCTGCAGTGCCTTCACGAGCTTCTCGAGCTCGATGCCCGTGCGATCGTCGTCGATCGCACGGCGGAACCGATCGAGCTGATCAGTCGCCATCATGTAGTAACCCGTCCCGGCGCCGAGCCCGTCGGCCGAGAAGCTCACGTAGCCGCCACCGGCCAGTGTCGCGGCGATGTTCGTCTTGTACGGCGACTTGTCACGACTGAACCGCACGTCGCGGTAGGGCCGGAAGATGCGACCCTCGCCGAACTCGGGCTCGAGGTCGGCCAGCAGCTCGGCCATCGGCCGTTGCACCAGGCTCTCGTACTCCGACTTGTGCGCTTGCCAGTACGCCTTCGAGTTGTCGGCCTCGAGGCCGTCGAAGAACTCGATCGCCTCGGAAGGCCATCCCCGGAATGCCACCCCGAGAAGCTATCGAGTCATGTCAACCGGGCGTACGGTGAACGGATGCGACGTGCGGTGTGGAGCGCGGATGGTCTCGAGGTGGTGGACGACGAGCCGCGTCCGCTCGAACCCGGTTGGGTCCGGTTGAGCGTCGAGGCGTGCGGCATCTGCGGCTCGGACCTGCACATGTGGCACGGCGCGTTGCCGCGAGCGACCGGCACATCACCGGGCCACGAGCTCTCCGGCACGATCGTCGACGGGCCGTCGGGTCTTGCCGATGCGCGCTATGCGGTGTCGCCGAACGTCGCCTGCGGTACCTGCACGTTCTGCCTGAGCGGTCGAAGCAACCTGTGCAATCGAGGCGGCTACGGACTCGGGCTCGGGCGCAACGGGGGCCTCGCGGAGCTGATCGACGCGCCCGCCGTGAACCTCGCCGCGGTTCCCGATGGCGTCGACGCGGTGACGGCGTCGCTCACCGAGCCGCTCGCAGTTGCGGTGCGCGGCGTCGGTCGCGCCGCGATCGAACCGGACAGCTCGGTTCTCGTTCTGGGCGCGGGCGCAATCGGGCTGTGCGCGGCACTGGCCGCGCGTGACCGCGCCGCGCGCGTTGCGATCACCGCTCGCCATCCCCACCAGCGCGCCGCGGCGGAGCGACTCGGTGTCACGGTGCTCGACGAGACCGACGCGATCCCGTGGGGCAAGGAGCATCGACCGGACGTCGTCATCGAAAGCGTCGGCGGCGCGGCCGACACGGTCGCCGACGCGATCCGCGTGATCGGTCGCGGCGGGCGCCTGGTGCTGCTCGGCACGTTCAACGGTCCGAAGCCGGTCGACCTGCAGCGACTCATGATGAAGGAGGTCGCGCTCCTCGGCTCGTTCTGTTACGGCAGCGGTGAGCGGGAGACCGAGTTCGCGACCGCGGCGCGGCTGACCGGCAGGTGGCAGGACGAGCTGCGCGCGCTGACCACGCACCAATTCCCGCTCGACGAGGTGTCAGCGGCGTTCGAGACCGCCGGCGACAAGACGACGGGTGCCATCAAGGTCACCCTGACGCCCTGAGCGCCGCGGCCTCTAGGGAGTCACGAAGATCGCACTGACCGGGAAGCCGGTGGCGACGGTGGAGTCCGGTTTGCTCCCGTCCGGAAGTTGCGGGCCGATGATCCCGTGCACCTTCGGTGAGCTCCCGATCGCCCAGTTCGTCCAGTCGATCCACAGGTTGTAGAGCTGCTTGGAGAACTCGCGGTTGATGTCCTCGTAGTAGCCGGCGCGCTTCGTCGGATCGGGCTCGACGCGCCCCTTCTCGAGATCGCTGTTGATGATCGGGTCGTTGAAACCGCCGAAGTTGACGAGGTTGTCACAAGCGGCGGGCGACGCATCGCTGTTGCCGCAGTGCCACCAGACGAACAGGCCGTCGGGGTCACTGCCGCCGAAGTTGTTCCAGCCGTACATCTGGTAGTTCCGCGCGACAGCCACATTGATGTACTGCGTCTGCTCCACCGTGTACGTCGAGACCTTCATGCCTGCGGCCTCGAACATGCTCTTGATGAAGTTCTGCGTCTCGACACCCTCGGGGTCGGGCGTGCCGCCGTAGGTGAACGTCAGGTCCTTGCCGGTGTCGGTCTTGTAGGCGGCCACCTCGTCCTTCGCCTTCTGCAGGTCGAACTGCGGGAAGCCGGCGTCCTGGAGGTAGCCCATGGTGCCCGGTGGGAACGGACCGCTCGCGATCTGCGTGATGCCTTTCGCGCGGACCTGGTTGATCGTCGTTCGATCGAGCGCGTACGCGACCGCGAGTCGCGCGTGCATGTTCGCGAACGGGCTCCCGGGACACGTGGTGTCCGTCGGTGGCGCGGTGCACAACATCAGGTGGCTCGTCGTCGTGTACTTGCTCGCCTCTTGGTTGTTGATCGTGCCCTTCTGCGCGAGTCCGCGGAGCTGTTGTTGGACGATGTTGCTCGTCGTGTACATCAACTGGAACTGGCCGCTCTCGAGCCCGTTGAGGCGCTGCTGACCGTCGGGCACGGGCTTGAACGTGATCTGATCGAGATACGGCAGCTTGTTGCCGTTGGCCGGATCGGTGCCCCAGTAGTCAGGGTTCTTCACCGCGGTGAAGTGGTCGTTGATGACCCACTCCTTGAGCTTGAACGGACCGGTGCCGATCAGGTTCTTCGCGCAGCCGCCGACGTCGTCGAGCTGTGCCTGGCCCATGATGCCGAGCCGCCCGCTCGACCACAGGTACGAGTCGAATGTCTGCCAACCCTGGTTGCCCGGCGTGACCGGGTCGCCGTCGACCGTCACCGTCACCGTGGAGGTGGCGTCGTCTGCAGTCACGTCCTTGATGTACGGGCCGAACACCAAGCCGAACAGGATCGGGTGCCGCGTCGGATACGCGCCACGGTACGCGTCGAGGTTGTTCTTGACGACCGTCGCGGTCAGCGGCGAGCCGTCGTGGAACTTGATGCCCTGACGCAGGACGATCGTCCACACCGTGGCATCAGAGTTCTTCGCCACCGACTGGGCGAGGAACGGCACGAACTGGCCCTGCGCGTTGGGAACCGTCAGCGTGTCGTAGATCGTTCGGGCGTAATTGATGCCGGCCGCGTCCAACTGCGCCTCGGGCAGGCACAGCCCGCCGGCGTCCTCCGCGTCCTCCGCGTACACCACGCTCCCTCCGTACACGGGCTTGGTGGTGTCGCTCGACGACCCCGCGCTCGTACCACCTGACGACGTGGACTTCTTGCTGCTGCACGCGGCCACGACGAGCACGCAAACGAAGAGCAGTACACAGATACGGCGAAGTGTTCGCCGCGACGAGCGTTGATGCACGGTCACCCCCGAGTCCGGTGTCCTAGGACGTCGGGATCGTACTCCCGCACTCGAGCGCGGACGGGTCAAACAGCCCGTGGAGATCGATCGATCCGGCCAGCGCTCGGTAGCCCCTGTCGTTGAGGTGCAACACCTCGTCCGTGAGCCCCGGGGCGATGCGGCTCGGTTGGTGCGGATCGCGGACCGCGGCATCGAGGTCGATGACCGAGTCGAACCGCCCGCTCGTCCGGACCCAGGTGTTGATCGAGCGCCGCCACCCTTCGACGACACCCGTTTGTGCCGCCGGCGTGAGGGTCGCGCCGACCACGCGGATCCCGTGCGCGTGCGCCTCGGCGATCATCGCTTGGTAGCCCTTGATCACGGCATGTGCCGGATCCACGCCCGTCGGGGCGAGCAGATCGTTGATGCCGACGAACACCACCACGGTGCGGACTCCCGACTGCTCGAGTGCGTCGAGGTCGAGGCGATCCACCGCGCTCAGACCGGCGCCGTTGACCATGTCGGCCCGTCCGATGTTGTCGTGTGTGACCTGGTCGCCGCTGATGCCCGCGTTGAGCACGGAGATCGGTTGACCGGTGGCGAGCGCCCGGCGCGCGAGATCGTCCGTCCAGCGTGCATCCGCGTCCGCGGTCGAACCGAGGCCGTCGGTCAGCGAGTCACCGAGGACCGCCACCGCGCTCACGTTGGACGGTGCGAGGACGTCGACACCGTCGACGGCGAGCCAGCTGAGGACGGACTGATCGAAGCTGTCGCCGTCGGTGTCGGCAGTGTGGTCACCGGCACCCGGCGACGTCAGGTACTGCGTCTGCAACGCGTCGAGGTGGACGTCGAGCGACGTCTTCCCCGTGACATAGAAGCTGATCGCCAGGTCCTGGAACGCGTCGACGCCGAGCGCGACCGGATCGCTGACCACCATCGTCCCCGGGGCCACCGTGACCGCCAGCGCGCCGTTGAACGTGGCGACGTGGTCCGTCGAAGGGACGATGGTCGCGCCGTCGAGGCGGCGTGCGACGTGCACGGCGGTGAAGGTCACCGGGCGGGTGCCGAACCGGTTGGACAGCCGAACCCGCATCTCGGAGCCCCCGAAGTTCGGGGTCACGATCATGCGGAAGGACTGGTTCTTGAACGACACCGGAGCGGTGACCTGGGTCGCGTCCGGGGTCTTGTCGCCGTCGGGCGTACGAGGGGGCACGAAGGTGGTCGAGTCCTGCGGCGCAGCCATCCACGCGCCGACCCAGTGGTCGGGCGCCCCGCACGGATCGGGCGTGACGGGGGCGATCGGGCCGGCTGACGTCGCGCCGAAGATCTGCACCTGGTCACGGGGGCGCCCGGATCGCCACGGCGCCAACAGCAGTGGCACCGCAAGGGCGACGACGACCACCAGCGCCCACCGACGGCGGGCCCGTGACGCGAGAAAGCGCCGCCCGAGAGACATCGCGCGCACGGTCGCGCTCCGCCCCTCGCCCGTCACCCGTGCTACCTCGGCCATTCGCCCTTGCGGGTTGAGGTCTGCGCCGCGATCTCGGCCCGAAAACGCCGACATCAGGCGTCTGTCAGACTGTGCATATCGGATCGATGGGAGAACCACATGTCTGACAAGCCGTCCTACCTCGGGCTCCTGAACGCTGTGTCCCTGGCCGAGACCGAAGCACACGAGTACCTCACTGCCTGGGCGGCGGTGACTCCCCATGATGGCGTGAAAGCCACGCTCCTCACCGTCGCGGCGCGTGAAGGTGAGCACGGCATGGCGTTCGCCAAGCGGATCAACGAGCTCGGATACAACCTGCGCCCGAAGGCCGACGATCCGAAGCGGGCCGAGCGGCTCGCGTGCGCCTGTTCGACCGAGATCAGCGACTACGACAAGATGCACTTCCTCGGCGTCGCCCGCATCGCCGAAGACGCAGGCAAGACCGGACCCGACGTGTTCGACCAGTTCTTCGCCGATCATTCGATCGACATCCAGACGGGCGAGCTGCTGGGTCGCTACATCGCCGAGGAACGCGACACCGGCCGTCGACTGCGCGCCTGCTATCTCGCCGTCAAGGCCGAGCATGACGCGACGAACGGTCCGGGCGAGAAGTCGAAGAAGCGCGACAAGGACGTCCGACGACTCGAGGACAAGATCGACGCTCTCTGCGCGGCGGTCGAGCAGCTGCAGAGCTCGACGCTCACCGCCGCGAAGAATGGTCGTTCACGGACGAAGGCGGCTGTCTAGCTGCACCACGGGCTCGCGCGACGCCAGGTTGGATAGTGACCGGTGTCCACGAGGTTTCCCGCGGTCGCGGATGAACACGGAGGCGCCACGCCACGCGCCCGGCACGCCGTCGTCGCCAGCAGCCCCAAATCGAAGCCGAGTCCACCGATCGTGATGGCCGCGCCCACCGCGCCGCCCCTTCGAACATCGTCAGAACAGGCAACGTGATGACCCGGTACGCGATTCCCCTTCCGCAGCATCTCCCCGACGGTTCCTTCCGTCCGAAGGAGTTCCGCGATTACCTGAGACGTGCCGAACAGCTCGGTTTCGAGAGCGCCTGGATCACCGAACAGGTGCTCGGCCGCATTCCTCATCCCAGCCCACTCGAGATCATGGCGTATGCGGCCGCGCTGACCGATGAGATTCGGCTGGGATGCTCCGTGTTCGTGACACCACTGCACAGCCCGGTTCATCTCGCCAAGAGCATCGCCACGCTGGACCAACTCAGCCGCGGACGACTCGAGGTCGGAGTCGGGATCGGCGGACGGAATCGCATGTTCTCGGCATTCGGTGTCGATCCCGACGACCATCTCGTGACGCGGTTCGTCGAAGGAATCGACGTGATGAAGGCGCTCTGGACCGAACCCGAAGCTGCGGTGGCGGGACGGTTCTGGCAGTTGGACGCCGCGACCATGGAGCCCAAGCCGTTCCAAAAGCCCTACCCACCGCTGTGGTTCGGCGGCAGCCATCCCGCCGCACTGCGTCGCGCCATTCAACTCGGCGACGGATTCTTCGGCGCGGGCTCGTCGACCACCGCGAGCTTCACCGAGCAGGTCCGCACGGTGCGGTCGATGCTCGTTGAATCGGGGCTGGACGCGGAAATGTTTCGGATCGCCAAACGCGTCTACGTCGCCGTCGATGACGATCCGCGACAAGCGCGCCAACGAATGTCGGACGCCTTGACCGATTTCTACGGTGAGCTCGGTCGAACGCTTCTGCCCGTAGCGGTGACGGGTACAGCCAGCGATTGCGTGGCCGGGCTGCAGCAGGTCGCGGACGCCGGCGCCGAGTTGATCCTCGTGAACCCGCTGTTCGACATCGCCGATCAGATGGAAAGGCTCGCGGCCGAGGTCATACCGAAGATCGTCTGACAAACGCGGCGCTTCACCCTCGCGAAGGGACCAGTGCGTATCCTCGGGGCGTGGAGATCGGGCTGCTGGGATCTCTCGAAGTAGTCGATGCCGGTGGCGAGCGGATCGCCGTCGCGGGCCGGCGCGTTGCGATCTTGCTCACGGCCCTCGCGCTTCGATGCGGCGAGGTTGTCACCGATGATGCATTGATCGACGCGATCTGGGGTGCGGACCCACCGCAACAGTCGGCCAACGCCCTCCAGCGACAGGTATCGCGGCTACGAAGCGTCCTCGACGCGCCAGACGTGATCGCGAGGCGCGGGAGCGGGTACGCCCTTTCCATCGACCGCGCATCGGTCGACATCTTCTGTTTCGACGCGCTCGCCGCGCGCGGCTACGACGCGATGCACGCCGGCGATCCGGTGCGCGCGCGTGCCTTCCTCGACGAGGCGCTCGCGCTGTGGCGAGGCGACCCAGTCGCCGACGTGACATACGAGGACTTCGCGCAGCAGGAGATCGTGCGACTCACCGAAGCGCGCCTCGTCGCCATCGAGGCGCGCATCGACGCCGACCTCGCCCTTGGTCGCGATACGTCATTGATCGGCGAGCTGGAACAGCTCGTTGGCGCGCATCCGTTGCGAGAGCACTTCCGAGCGCAACTGATGTTGGCATTGTCGCGGTGTGGTCGCCAGGCCGAGGCGTTGCGCGCTTATCAAGCCGCCCGCGACGTACTCGGCGAAGAGCTCGGTCTCGAGCCATCGGCCGAGCTACGGGCGCTCGAGACGGCCATCCTGCAGCAGGACCATGTCGTTCTCGGGCGCGGTCCTGCATCGACGGGTCGTCCGACGACGAATCTGCGCACGCCCTTGACAACGCTGGTCGGCCGACACCCGGAGATTTCGGCTCTGAAGCCTGTGCTGGAGGAGAGTCGCCTCGTCACGCTCGTCGGACCGGGCGGTGTCGGCAAGTCTCGGCTTGCGCAGGAAGCCGCGCGCGAGCGCGTCGCTTCCGGCGGTGCCGAGGTCTGGATGGTCGAGCTCGCCGCCGTCAGCGATGGAAACGAGATCGTGCCGGCGATCATGAACGCGATCGACTTGCCGCGAGGCGGCCCTGACAACACCGACGTGCCGCGCCTGGTGGAGTACCTGAGCGGCAAGGCCGTGCTCATAGTTCTCGACAACTGTGAGCACCTCGTGGCTACGGCTGCAGTCCTGGCACAGGACCTGCTCGAGTCGTGTCCGGGACTTCGGATCCTGGCGACGAGTCGCGAAGGAATGGCGATCCCAGGCGAAGTGCTGTGGACGGTGCCGCCGTTGGCGCTCGACGACGCGATCGCTCTGTTCGTCGAGCGCGGCCGCGCGGTGGACCCCGTATCAGACGTGAGCGACGAGTCGCCGCAGATGAGGCACACGCTGGAAGACATCTGCGGCCGGCTCGATGGATTGCCACTCGCGATCGAACTGGCGGCGGCCCGCATGCGCGCCATGCCGATCGTTGAGCTGGCGGCCGGGCTGGAGGATCGATTCCGCGTACTCACCCGCGGCGCGCGAACCGCCCTTCCGCGCCAGCAGACGCTTCGCGCCGTCGTCGACTGGAGCTACGACCTGCTCTTCGACGACGAGCGGCTCGTGTTCATTCGACTCTCGGTCTTTCGCGGAAGCTGCAGTCTCGCCGCCGCCCGGGTCGTGTGCGCAGATGAAGAGATCTCAGGTGACGACGTGTCCGAGTTGATCGCGCGGCTCGTCGACAAGTCACTGGTCGTTGTCGAAACCGACGAGTTCGACGGATACGGGCGATGTCACATGCTGCAAACGCTCGTCGACTACGGCCGAGATCGACTCGAAGCTTTGGGCGACACCGAATCGATCTATGCCGCCCATGTCCGTTACTACGCGGACTTCGCTGTGCGCAGCATCGCGGCGCTGCGCGGGTATCGCCAACGCGGATGGCTGCGCGCTGTCGCCTCGAATCTGACGAACCTGCGGGCTGCACTCGACGTCGCCGTCGACGAAGGCGACGCCGAAACCGCACACCGCATCGCGGGCGGCCTCGGATGGTATTGGTGGATTACCGGACGCGGACTCGAAGCCTCGCGTTGGTTCACTGTTGCCCGGTCGTGCGCGGGGCCGGTCAGCGACATCGCGCTGGCCCGTGTCCTCGCGTGGACAGTCTTTGCCGACGCGCCCGGATTCGTGAAATGGGGCGAGGCCGGTGGCGCACGCCAGCTCCGACGACAGAGCCCCGACTGTTGCCGCTCACTCGAAGAGATCTCGCAACTGTCGCGCGAAGCGGTTTCGCTGTACTGCAAGGCGGACGAGGTGGAAGAGGAACTCGCCGGCGTCGAGCTGGCGATCTCCGTCACGTTCTCGACGCTCGGAGATGTTGGGCGGGCAGTTGAGCTCGTCGCGGACGCCGAAGACCGGCTCATCGCCGCGGGCGACGATCCGTTGACCCGCGCGATGCGCGCGTTCGCCACGGGGCGACTCGCGTTCCTCGAAGATCGCTACACCGATGCCGAGGATGCCTTCCAGGCGAGCCTCGACCTACTTACCTCGAACGCGATGTCGGCACACGAATCGCTCGCATTGCGGTATGCGGCGCGGCTTGCAGCGGTTCGAGGCGACCACGCGGGGGCAATCGATGCTCTGGAACGCGCCTGCACAATCGCACAGAACCTCGGGCTGAGTGGATTCTTGAATCTGTTGCTCGGCGAGCTCGGCGAGGCACTGTCCGAGAAGGGCGATGCCGATCGGGCCCGGTCCGTACTGGCGCTCCCTCTCGCGTGGGCGCGCGAGTTCGGATTCGTCCGCGGTATCTCCGAGTCGCTGACCGGGCTCGCCATCACGGAGTGGCGCGCTGGAAGGGCCGACCGCGCCGCCCCCTATGCGCAGGAAGGGCTCGATGCCGCACGCGAGATCGACCACCCCGAGGCGGCAACGTATTGCGCCACCATCCTCGGCTGGGCCGCAGGCATCGATGGCGACGCCGGGCGGGCTCGATCGCGTCAACTCGACGCGCTTCAGATCGCGAACGAGGCCGCGTTGCCGCGCGCCCTGGCGTTCGCGCTCGAGAGTCTCGCCGCGACCGGATTGCTCGAGCACGACGGCCAGGGAGCCGCGCGACTGCTGGGAGCGGCGAGCGAACTGCGGAAAGCCCCGGGCGCTGCTCTCGGTTTGGCGTTCGGAGTCGGCGCGCGAGCCGATGTGGATGTGCTTCTCGACCGAGCCCGTGACGAGGTGGGCAACGAGACTGCGGCGGACGAGTTCACCGCGGGGGCGAACGACGCCACGGGGGTCATCAGGCAGCTGCTGCGGACCACGGCGTAGCTCGCGCCGTTATCGACCGGCGGGACGGTCCCACGCTGCTCGCGCGATCTCGGCCGCCTCCCGGACGTCGTCATCGTCGGGGTATTCGGCGAGATGTTCCCGCGCGAGGACCAGCACGCGGGCGTAGTGCCCTCGATCGAGCGCCGACGCGACTTGTTTCTGCTGGCGTTCCCGACGAGTCATCCCGACCCAATCATCCGTTGACGGCTGACCGGAGGCTCCCGGCCCACAGACGTCCGCCGCGGCGCGGCGTCAGCCGACTGACGGGTCGCGGTCAGCCGACTAGCGGATGTTGCGCACGTGATCGAATGTCCACAGAACGTCAACGCGAGTCTCGGCTCCAACGAAGGCATGCGGCAGGCGATGGTCGAGTACGGACCTCAGCTCCGTGCCTTCGCGGCTCGACGCGTGGGCAGTTGGGGCTCCGCCGAAGACGTCGTGCAAGAGACCATGCTCCGCGCCTGGAAGAGCGCCCATCACTTCGATCCGCAGCGGGGCTCCCTTGGCGGTTGGCTGTTCGGCATCATGCGCAACCTGCTCGTCGATCTCGCACGTGCCGGCGCCCGGCGTCCCCGTACGACTTCCACCGCGGCGGAGTCCGTTGCACCCGATGACACGGAACACGTCGTCGGGTCGCTCACGATCGCCGTGGCACTCCGGAAGCTCAGCCCTGAGCACCGCCAAGTCGTCGACCACTGCTATCTGCGGCAGCGTCCTCACTCGGAAGTCGCTGAGCTTCTGGGAGTGCCAGTGGGCACGATTCGGAGTCGACTCTTCTACGCTCGTGAAGCGATGAGGAACGCGCTGGATCCGATCGACCTGACCACCAGCACTTCTGTGGGAACAGGCAACAGCGTCACGGCAATGTCACTGCGCCATCCAGATCGTCAGTGGGAGCGCGTCAGCTAAACGGGGCGAGATGTGAAGTTGTTGCGTCGTTGCTACCGAGAAGCCTTACAGCCGCTGTCGACGATGATGAATGGAAGTCCGTGAACCGCTTCGTGTCCACGGCGCGGTCTAGGACCAGAGGACTTCGACCGGGGTGTGCGCGTCGGTTGTGGTGTTGTTACCAAGCTGCCCGACGTTGTTGTGACCCCAGCATTGGACTGCGCCGCCGGTAAGGAGAGCGCAATCGAAATCCGAGTTGCCGGTGATGGCGGTGGCGGTGGTGATCCCGGTGACGGCGACCGGGCTGGACGAGTTGGTGGTGGTGCCGTTGCCCAGCTGTCCCGAGCCGTTGTAGCCCCAACAGTCGACGGCTCCGCTGCTGAGCAGCGCGCACGTCTGGCTATTGCCGGCTGCGATGGCGGTGGCGGTGGTGATACCGGTGACGGCGACGGGGGTGAACGAATCGGTGGTGGTGCCGTCACCCAATTGGCCTTCGAAGTTTCCGCCCCAGCAGTCGACGGTGCCTCCAGCGAGCACTGCGCAGGTGTGGTTGCCGCCGGTGGCGATGGCGGTGGCGGTGGTGATGCCGGTGACGGCGACGGGGGTGAACGACGTGGTGGTGGTGCCGTTGCCGAGGCCGCCGAAGCTGTTGTCACCCCAACAGTTGACGGCTCCGCTGCTGAGCAGCGCGCACGTGTGTTCGAATCCGCCGGCGATGGCGGTGGCGTTGGTGATCCCGGTGACCGCAACCGGCGTGGACGAATCGGTGAAGGTGCCGTCACCCAACTGCCCGGCACCGTTTGAGCCCCAGCAGTCGACGGTGCCTCCGACGAGCAGCGCGCACGAGTGCAAGTAGCCCGTCGCGATGGTGGTGGCGGTGGTGATCCCGGTGACCGCAACTGGTGTGGGCTGGTTGAAGGTGTTGCCATCGCCCAGCTGCCCGGTGAAGTTTCCACCCCAGCAGTCGACGGTCCCTCCAACAAGCCGGGCGCACGTGTGATCTTCGCCGGACGCTATGGCGGTGGCGTTGGTCATCCCGGTGACCGCGACCGGAGTGTTCGAGCCGGTGATGAGGCCGTTGCCGAGCTCGCCGTCGCTGTTCGAGCCCCAGCAGTTGACCACGCCGCCCGGAAGCCGCGCGCACGTGTGATAGTTGCCCGCGCTGATGGCGGTGGCCCCGGGAGGTGATACCGCGTTCGATTCGCCCGAGGAAGCGGTGTCATTCCCTACCGCGTCGATGCCAAGAACCGTGAAGGTGTACGTGGTGCTGTTGGTGAGCCCAGTGACCGTTTGAGTCGTGGCCGCCGAGTTGAACCGGGTCGGAGTCTGCGCAACCTGGTTGACATACGGGGTAACGACGTACGCCGCGATCCCCGCGTTCGAAGCCACGGGCGGAAGCCAGGTCACGACCGCGCTGTGGTCGTGGGCGACGGCGCCAACCATTCTCGGAGGAGGATCAGCCACGCAAGCCGTCAGGGTCGTCGATGCCACGGCCACCGGGAGCGCCAAGATCAGCACGCTCCTCCACCGGGCGCGGCGTCGGACCGCAGCGTGCAACCGTCGAGTCCGGACAAGTCCGAATCGCCCATGCAGACCCATCGCCCACCCCCGCTTCCAGCCGCCGATACTCGCGCGACTCCCGCGTGACCCTTCCACAACCACCCGGCCCCCGCAACGCTGGAATCCGCGGACCTGTCCGAAAGGTGCGGCTTGGTCGTTTCCTGCGCTCAGATCACCGTTCTGTTCGGGTTGGATGGAGTGGAGGGCCGTGAGGGTGACGCGAGGGAAACCTTGGGGCGTACTCCTCGAGCGGGACTCGGGCGGCGACCGCTGTGAAGCTGATCGCGTGGTACCAGCCGCAGAGCATGGTCAAGTCGAGTATCTGCTCCACGGGAAACTCCTCGAGCAGTTCGCACCAAAGATCGTCCGGAATGTCGGACAGGTCGTGGAGCGCATCAACCGTGCGGATCGCCAACCGGTCCCGCTCGGCGGCCCAGCACGCGTCGTCGGGGCTGCCGTGTGCCAGCGAGGTGATCTGGTTGTCGTCCAACGCTGCTCGCTGAGCGAAGAAGGCGACGTGAACGCCCCACTCGTATTCGCAGCCGCAACGTGCACATGTGCGATCGATGACGATCTCACGATCGCGCAGGGAGAGCGACAGCTCCTTGCTCAACTCGTACGACCCCCACGTGTGCATCGCTTTCGTCATCGGGAGGTTGCGGGCGAACGTCCGGAACAGCGCGATCGGCGGTACGCCGGCGGGCATCATCCGGCTCAGTGTCGTTCGCGTGTCCGTTTCGAACGGCGCTTCGAGTGGGATTGTTCGAGTCACGATCGCCTCCTGGGCACACATGTTACGGAATCAGTAACGACGACGGTACAGTCTCGTTACGGAAAACGAAACGCGAGGAGGGTTGACCTCGAATGGCGTCGAAGACCCCGAAACCAGGACAGCCGGTGCGCGCGTCGAGGACGGGACGTCCACTGATGGCGGCCCTCGACCTCCTCGGGCGTCGATGGGCGCTGCGAATCCTGTGGGAACTCCAACGCGGGCCGCTCGGCGCGCGCGCCCTGCTGGCGCGCTGTGACGGCCTCTCGCCCAGTGTTCTGTATGAACGCCTGCGAGAACAGACAGAAGCAGGTCTCATCCGTCGCGAGGGTCAGGACTACGCGCTCACGAGGCTTGGCAGTGCGCTCGGCGACGCGATCGCCCCTCTCGACGAGTGGTCGAAGCGATGGGCGAACAAGGTCCGGTGAAGGGCGCACACGCCGGTCGCCGTCAGTGAGCCAGTCCCCCGCCAGTCCGCAACGGTCACTGCGCAAACCGTGCCTGACCTGTCATTTTTACCAAGGGCGCAGGGAGCACGAGGGAGCAAGCAGGAAGGGCGATGGCGGTCAGTAATGGTCAATCACGGGTGCGACTGGCAACCCTCCTACCGTAGTAGTAGGGTTCGACACATGCCTCGAGGGAAGCCCTCACCGAAGCTCGCCATCACGGTGGACGCCGACGTCCACGAGCGCGTCCTCGATGCCGCCGCCGAGGAGGGCGTCAGCGTCTCCGCCTGGATGACCGACGCCGCCCGGCGTGCCCTGCTGATCCGTGACGGTCTCGCAGCCGTTGCCGAATGGGAGGCGCACCATGGCGCACTGACGGACGCCGAGATGACCGTTGCACGGGACCGTGTGAAGGGCCAGCTCCGCAAACGGACGTCGAGCCCACGGCGCAGGACCGCATGACGGTTGTTTACGACGCCGGCGCTCTGGTGGCGGCCGACCGATCGGATCGCGAGATCTGGGCCGACCACCGCGCGCGGTTGGAGCTCGGGGTCGTACCTGTGACCACTGCGCCTGTCGTCGCACAGGTGAGCCGATCGGCGCGGCAGGCGCAGCTACGGCGATTCCTGCGGGGTTGTGAGGTGGTGCCTTTCGATGATGGCGACGCGCACGACGTCGGCGCTCTTGTCGGCAAGGCGAGGGCCAGCGACGTCGTCGACGCCCACGTCGTGGTCGTCGCACATCGACGCGGCTATGGCGTCATGACGTCCGATGAGCGCGACCTCGGGCCGATCGTGGCCGCCCTCGGGCGCGCTGTCCCCCTCATCCGCGTCTGACTCGTCAATTCAGCCTCTGGAACGCGGCCTGCGCCTCCGCGAGCATTCGATCGTCGGGAGGCCCAAGCACGGTCTCGAGCTCGGCGAGAAGCGCCCTCAGTTCCACACGCTATGCGACACTCGAGATGGTGCGACCGACGAACGACACGAGATTGCGGGGTCTGGTGCTGCACAGAACGGAGCCCTAGGCGGAATCGGGTGAGTCCCACGGGACGCTGCCTGAAGTCCAGTGGGTAAGGCGCTCGTCTTGGTCGTTGTCGTGCAGGTGACGCGGCGGCGTCGCGAACGTCGCGTACGGGCGGCAACGGAGGACGACGCGGTTCTCTTCCTGAGCCATCGCTTCGACTACGGGACGGGCGTCGTCAGCTAGCTCCTGTCCGGACATGCGCCAGCCGACACCCATCATTACGTTGACAACTAGATCACGGTCGTCGTCCACGATGGCGTCGGTGTACACCTGCAGGAAAGTAAACGGCCAGTGCTCGTCGAGTACGCACAGACTGACCTTCGGGTTGCGGGCGACGGCGAGCGCCTTTCCGCGCATCGCCATTGTGGACACCAGTAGCTCGTCGTCATCTGTCGGGACGTAGTACACGACCGACATGGCGGGACCATCGGCGCGGCGGGTGTAGCCGAACACGCAAGTGCGGTGCGTGCGGACGAACTCACGACGCTCCGAAGGGAGCATGTCGCGGTCCACCGGCGCGGTGAACGGGTGGCCCGCGAGTGGTAGCAGCATTCCGCAAGTCTTATCGGCGGATGCCGGATGTCGGCGGGGAGGTCTGGCTCTGATCTGCTATTCGATAGACCGATGGATGTAGTGGTGGAGGACGACATGATCGCCGTGCACGACCTCGGCGGTGAGGGCGAGCCGCTACTGGTGTGCCACGCCACCGGCTTTTGTGGACGCATGTACGAACCGTTCGCTCGCGCGCTTGCTGCACCGCACCACGTTCTTCGCGTTGGACCTGCGCGGACACGGAGACTCACCGTTATGGCCGGAGGCGAGCTTGGAGTGGTGCGACATCACCGCCGACGTACTCGACGCCGCTCGCCGCATCGACGGACGCATCCACCTGTTCGGGCACTCGATCGGCGGTGCCGTTGCCCTGGCCGCAGCGGTGGCAGAGCCGGAACGATTCGCGTCGGTGTTCGTGTTCGAACCGATCGTGCCGCCGACCAGGATGCGCGCGCCGGTGGAGCACAACCCGATGGTCGCCTCGGCACGGAGACGCACCGAGGTCTTCAACTCTCGAGCCCACGCCCGGCAACGCTTCAAGTCCCGTCCCTCGTTGGCAACTCTGCACGACGAGGTCCTCGACTGCTACGTGAAGCACGGACTTGAAGACCTCCGGGACGGCACCGTGCGGCTGAAGTGTCGGGCAGAGACGGAAGCGACGCTGTACGAGACGACGGGCGGCATCTCAGTGGAAGACATCGCCACCGTCGAACAGCCAGTGACAATCGGGACCGGCGATCCCGAGTCGTTGATGCTCGCCGCGCTCGCCGCAGGTACCGCTGTCGGGATCCCTGGGGCGCAACACATCGTGTACCCCGACGTGAGTCACATGGGACCCCTTCAGCACCCAAGCCACCTCACTTCTGACCTGATCGCACACACCACACGCTGAAACTCGGCACCGTGTGAGCACATGCGCGGAAATGCCAGGTACAGGCGCTCTTGTCACCGTTGTCGATGGCGTTCGATGAAGTCGTCAACGGATTCGTGTGCATCGGCTTTGATCTCGGCGTAGAGCCAGTCGTCGCCGTGAAGGTCGATCTCGGCGAGGTGGTCTTCGTAGTTGGTGTGGTTGTGGCGGATGTCGGCTCGAGCGGCGAGCTCGGCTCGGCGCTCGAGGCTGAGAAGTTGGGTTCGTCCCACTCGTCCAGAGCCGACCTCGCCGGCTCGGGCCGCGGCCCGTTGAGCGATGCCGTCGGCGAGTTCGGCGTGGGCCGGGGCGAAGTCGAGATAGCTGACAATGGCGACCGCGAGTCGGTCTCGATATCCGGCTTCTTGGCGTTCCCGGTACTTCGCGCCGGAGCCTCGCTGCGCTGCTCGCCGGTCCGCTGTTGCGTCGGCGGCTTCACGGGCGCCACTGATCGCCTTGGCCGGAGCGATGAGCCCCAGAGCGCGGCGGTGCGGTCGGTTCCGCGTGCGGGGCGTCCAGGCGAGCCAGTAGCGGCCGGCCGCTTTGACCCTCCGGGTGATGAACGCGTCGCCGCTGGGCACGAACTCCCACCCGTCGGGCAACTCGATCACACCGTGGTCCGGGTTCCACCAGCCGTCGCGACCGTCGTAGACGTCGAGGTGTTCGTCGGTCAGCTGACGCTCGCTCGCCTCCAGGGCTCGCAGTCCGCGACAGGTCGCCGATTCGGTCGAGCGATGTAGTGCGATCGCCTCATCGCAGGTCGTGCGGTGTGTGCGCGCTCTCACGGGCTTGACGGCTCCTCGTGATACCGCACGTTCCAGACCCACGCGAAGCTGATCGGCCAGTCGCGATACGTGTCCCACTTCGGCTTCCGCCGAATCCACTCGTCATCGATCACCGCTTCATGCATCTCAGTCGCGACGAATCCGACCGTCTGGGCTGCCTGCATGTGCTCGCTGGGGAGATGCACGTAGGTCTCGATGGCGACGGGTCGGCCGTTCGCGTCATCGAAATGAGTCGGCATGCCGCTCGCCATGATGAAGAACGGGTGGTACCCGACGACAACGAACCTGCCGTCAGCGCAAAGGAGACGGCGAGCCTCGCGATAGAGCGGCGCGAGCTCCCGCAGGTGCTCGTCGACGAGTGAGCAGATCGCAAGGTCATATGCGCCCGTCGGCAGTGGTGTGGACCGTACGTCGGCCTCTTCGAGGCGACGGTGCAGCCCGCGCTCGCGCGCCTTGCTGAGCATCTCGGGAGTGAGGTCGACACCATCAATCGTCGCGATGTCCTGCTCTGCCAGCCAGGCTGCGGTCCGGCCGCTCCCGCAGCCGAGATCCGCGACGTGCGTCACTGCGCGCCAAGGCACCGACGTGATCCGCTCGAGGATCCGGAGGTCCATGATGTCCTGCACGCTGTCCTCGTAGGTCACGTGCCACGCCGCGTACCCCTCGCGTGCCGAGACGGTGGGATAGCGTCGCTGATCGAAGGTGGCGAACTCCGGCACGACCCGCAAAGTACAGCGCGAACCATCTCCGTCGGGCCTCCCAGGGAGCGGACGACGAGCCGGGTTACTCGCGCTTTTTCTTGGCGGGCGGGAAGGCGTACATATCGACTGTTACGCTCGTCGCGCCGTCGCGCCGACACTCCTGCACGTAACGACGCGACGTGGCAGCTCATCGGCGCCGAGCTTGTGAGCGCATATGTGGCGATACATCCCGCTCAGGAACCGGCGGCATTCTGCGCTAGTGGAGAGGCTGACATTGAACAGGCCCTGCACACCTGCGGAGCCGAGTTGACTACGGGACTCAGCGCCCAGGCAATCGACGCGATCGAGTCGCGCCATGGCTTTCGATTCGCTCCGGAGCATCGTTCGACGATGACGATCGCGATGCCAGCCGGAGGTAGGTGGCCCGACTGGCGCGGCGACTCAGACCAGATCCAAGAGCGGCTGGACTGGGCGATCAACGGCGTCGTCTTCGCCGTTGAGCGCGACGCGTTCTGGCATCCCGACTCGGGGTGACCGCCCGAGTGACCTGACCGTTCTTCAACCGTACGAAGGACTGGGTCGATCTCGAGGCGATACAGGCCGCGGGGACACAGGCCGTTTCTCGCCGGGTTTCGCACCCGACCGCGAACGCGGTGCTTGACCCGTGCTGCCGCGCCTGGAAGATTCCCTGCTTCGCCTCGAGTGGGGAGTGATCGTGCGAGCAACGCGGACCTTGATGGCAACGGTGGTGATCGTGTTGATCCTCGGGGCCTGTAGCTCCGATTCCAACTCCACCGCATCGAACAGCTCGCCATCGTCGTCGTCTGCCGCACCGGCGCCGACCACTATCCAGGTGCAGGCCGGCATCAACGATCCGGGCAACAAGACGATCGCGGTGCTCCAATACATGCCGGACACGGTCACCGTTCCGGTCAACACGCCGGTGAACTGGTCGTGGGACGGGGCCATCGAGCCGCACTCGGTCACCTTCCTCGCCCCAGGTCAACAACTCCCGGCTCCGGGCAGCGACACGTCGCTGTTCGCGCCCACGCCACCGACCGGCCCCTACGACGGATCGACGTTCGTCAACAGTGGCCTGTTCCCGCTCGCCCCGGGGCCGGTTCCGACATTCACGATGACGTTCGGCAAGACCGGTTCCTACGAGTACCACTGCGTCATCCACCCGCAGATGGTCGGCAAGGTGAACGTCGTCGACGCCAGCGCGACGTCCGATACGCCGCAGCAGGTGCAGGATCGCGGCAACAGCGAGAAGCAGCAGTGGCTGGCCGAGGGCGAGGCGGCGGCACAGACGCTGAACAACACGCCTGCTGCGTCGACCACCAATCCTGACGGAACGAAGACCTGGACCGTCAAGATGGGTGCCTCGACCGCGCACACCGACGTGCTCGCGTTCTCGCCGCCGCCGAGCATGAAGGTGGGCGACAAGGTGACGTTCTTGAACGATTCGGCTGCGCCGCACACGGCCACGTTCTCCGGCAACACGCCACCGATCCAGAACCCAACCGACCCGCGCACGGACGCGCCCGCGCCCGGTCCGTCGCCGCAGACGCTCAACGCGACCGACTTCTTCAACACCGGCCTGCTCCCGCCGAACTCGCCGCCGGGCGCAGGTCCGCCGGAAGCGGCCCGCAGCTTCACCTTTACCGTTCCCGCGGCAGGCAACTACAGCTATTACTGCATCCTGCACGTGTCGAGCGGCATGGGTTCGGCGCTCACGGCCTCCTGACGCTCCGCGGGTGTCAAGCTCGCGGAACCGAAGGAGGAACCGACGCCCATGGAGGACCAGATCGATCCGATTGACGGCGCGTTCTGGGGCTCGAGGGTCCGATCGAGGTCGAGCATGGTTCGGGCATCGCTATCGAGATGCAGAGCGGCGACACGGTCGTGATCGAGGCTCAGCGCATCGGACTATCGAACCCATAGCTGCTGACCTGCACCCGCTCGTAAGTGCTTCGTTACTTCGTGTCCACGTCGGGGTCAGGCGGGTCAAGCTTGTAGGTCACTTCGTCGCCAGACCACCGGCTCAATCTCCGCTGTAGTCGGAGGTTGAAGCGTCGCCCTCTCGTGTTGCGGAGCGTGCCCAGGTCGGTCCACGTCGGTCCATGCCCCGTGAGACACCAGGAACACAACTCTTGGGGTGCACGCGGTACTTGGCCGATCTGTCCGCCTGCTGTCGCGGACGGCAACCGTCGCCCGCACCGAGGGCAGTGGTCCGGCTCCTGTTGAGCATCGGTCATCGGATCACCTCTGCGGAGCGTCACATACTCCTGGCAGACATCCGGAACGTGCCGATCTCGGACGCGGTTGCAGGTATCGAGTGCCCGACACTGACAGGCGGGCGTGGCGGCTTGTCATCTGTGAGTTGCCCACGACAAGTGAGGCGATGAAGGTTCAGTGGGCGGCGATGGCGGTGACCTGAGTTGAACCTTGGCGGTCCCGCATGGTCAGTGTGCCGTTGATGATGTCGTAGCTGGCTACTTGGGCCAGCGCGGTCGAGTACTCGTGTTCGAGCTGGTCGACGTCGCTGCTGCATGACTTGTCGGTTCCGCTCAACGGGCCGACCGCGAGCCCCGAGGTGCCCGTGGTCGTGTAGCGCCCGGCAAGCTGGTTGCAACCACCGAAAGCAGTGAACGTCCCATCGCTGCCGAAGGTGGCGGTGAGCTGTTCGGTCAGGGCCGTCGACTCCACACCTCCCCGACCGTTGTTGACGCCGGTCACCTGCCACGACGTTCCCGGCAGTGTGTTGTTCGACATCGCGTAGATGAACAACGGGCTGCCGTTCGTTCCCGTGAGCGTCAACACGCCTCCGGTCGTCGTGTAGCTGGACACCGTGGGTAGTTGTTGGACGATCGCGGTCTCCTGTGCCATGGCTGCCGGATCGGCACATGCCCGTAATGTCATCGGTCCCAGCCTGATCGTCAGCTTCGAGTCAGCGGACGTGTACGTCCCGCCGAACGAGTTGCATCCAGTGTTGCCCGACAAAGTCCCGTCAGCAGCAAAGCTGAGCGCGGCGCCCGGCGATGACGCCACCATCGTGCCGCCGGCGCCCAGGTAACTCGTCAGTGTCCACGCCGTCCCCGACAGGCTCGGTACTGCGGTCGACGAGGAACTGCTCCGAGATTGTGGCCCCGACGATGACGAACTCGTCGCCTTGTCGCTTCCACAGGCGGCGAGCAGGCCGAGTACCGACAACACGGTGATGGTGCCAAGCCGCCCACGCATGCACGCGACGCTACCGTCCCGCCGACGCCGCGGCCGTTGAAAGAATAACGCATCTGTAGCGACGACTATTGGGCTCAGAGCGCGTATACGTGCCGTCATCGAGCACCTCTCGGCGCCGACAGGGGACACCCGGGGCGCTAGAACCGCGCCTCGAGCAATGGGAACGCCCGAGTTCCGAGAACGTCTCCGCGTCACTCGTAACGATGTCACGCAACCGAAGGATTCAGGATCTGTTGTTGCGACGGATCGCCCGCACGTCGTCGTGTATGTGGAAGAAGGCGGCGATGAGTTCGAAATAGATGCGGGTGAACACCAAGTACAGGAAGTATGCGATCGGCACGCCGATGAGCGCGGCGACTGCGCTCGACGAGTCGCCCGAGCTAAGGCCGGCGAGCAGGAACAGCACGGCACCGAGGCTCAGCAGGATGACGACAATGGCATAGATGAACCGCAGGACCTTCGGCGTGACGAAGTGGTCGAGCTTGAAGTCGTAGAGCGATCGCACGAATCCCTTCGCGTCGACGTCCTGTCCACTCGACGGAACAGGCGCGAAGGCACCTTGCCCTGCGGCCGTCGCATCTGGCGGGTACCACTTCCCGTCCGTCGCCTGCCACCAACCCGGTCCCTGTGAGTAATCGCTCATCGTGTCCCCTCCGAGGATGTGCACCGAGTTCAGGACGAGGTCGTCCGTCTCGAACACCACCCGAGTCCGAAGTTGAGCAGATTTCGCCGTCCCCCGCCGGCGCGATGTGGCCGACCCGAAGGGGCATACTCGCGACCTAGGGGCCGATCCGCACCGCTCATAAGTGCCTGATACATCGCACTCAGATCCGTCAATACGGGATGGGTGCGGTTCGCCAGGCGACAAGTGAGACCGCAGTTCAGGGAACCAGACGCCGACATCGAGCGTCCCAAATACCGTCCGCTTGAGCGACGGTGCTTGGGCTACTGCAGCGAACGGTGCGTCATATGAGACTGCGATTGTGTGTCTTGCTTCTCGCAGCCGTCGTGGCCGCGGGTTGCGGGTCGACGAGCAGCAACACGAGCGGCCAGCCCTCCTTCGGCTCGACTAGCACCACGCGGGGCCAGCCGTCACCCGACCCTGTGATCGTCACGCTGGTCAAGGGTCAGACCCCGACGCCGATAACGCTACGCGTCTACCAACAGTTGGAGGTGAACGTAGACCCCACCGAGTTGCACTGGGTCGGTGGCAACGAGCAGTTCGCACCGACCTTGGAGACCAACGACTCGTGCGATACGACGTGCAGCCCGCCTCGGAGAACGTTTACCGCGGCCGTACCCGGTCAAGCGAACATCTGGACGGTCGTCACCTGCCGGCCCGGCGCTTTGTGCGCGCTCGGGCCTGCCCTTACCGTCACCGTGGCCGCCGCCTGACCCGCCGCCGGGACGTGCCGATACCGCTCACGCGGTAGGCGGCATTTCCGCCGCTGATGTTCTGCATGCCTCGGCGTCAACAATCCTCGGGCGTTTGCGTATCGCTGCGTGAGCAGAGGTGGCGGTCTAGGGCCAGACGACCTCGACAGGGGTGTGCGAGTCGATGGTGGTCCCGTTGCCGAGCTGTCCCTGGGTGTTGAGGCCCCAACAGTCGATGGTCCCGCCGGTCAGGAGGGCGCAGGTGTACTCAGTGCCGGCGGTGATGGCGTTGGCGTAGACGGTGATGCCGGTCGTGATCCCGGTGACGGCGACCGGGGTTATCGAGTCGGTGGTGGTGCCGTTGCCGAGTTGGCCTAGGGAATTGAAACCCCAGCATTCGATCGTGCCGCTGGTAAGCAGGGCGCACGTGTGGGAGTCGCCGGCGGTGATCCTGACGGCGGTGGTGATCCCGGAGACCGGCACGGGGGTGGACGAGTCGGTGTTGGTGCCGTTGCTGCCTCCGCTGCCCCAGCAGGCGACGGTGCTGTCGAAGAGCAGGGCGCAGGTGTGGAAGCCGCTGGCGGTGACACCGACAGCGGTAGTGATCCCGGTGACGGCGACCGGCGTGGTCGAGCCGGCGGTGGTGCTGTCGCCGAGCTGGCCGAGCAAGTTGCCACCCCAGCATTTGACGGTGCCGCCCAAAAGCATCGCGCAGGTGTGCGAGCTGGCGGCGGTGATGGCGGTGGCAGTGGAGATCCCGGTCACGTCGGCAGGGCTGACGGCATTGACGGTGCTGCCGTTGCCGAGCTGCCCGAAGGAGTTGTTGCCCCAGCACTTGAGGTGGAAACCGCTGAGCACGGCGCACGTGTGCCCAATGCCGGCAGCGATGCCGATGGCGTTGTTGATCCCGGTAACCGCGACCGGGGTCGACGAGTCGGTCAAGCTGCTGTTGCCGAGCTCGCCGAAATTGTTCCGGCCCCAGCACTTGACGATGTTGTCGCTGAGCAGGGCGCAGGTGTGCTCGCCGCCGGCGGCAACGGCGACAGCCTGGGTGATCCCAATGACCCCGACAGGGGTAGACGAGTCGACGGTGGTGCCGTTGCCGAGCTGCCCGAATTGGTTACGGCCCCAGCAGGCGATGGTGCCTCCGGTGAGCAGGACGCAGGTGTGCTCGGTGCCGGCGGTGATGGCAACGGGAGCGGGCCAGGCGACGGGGACCGGGGTGGGCGCGCCGGTGGTGGTGCCGTTGCCGAGTTGGCCGACGCCGTTGTCGCCCCAGCAGGCGACGGTGCCGCCGGTGAGCAGGCCACAGGTGTGGTTGGCTCCTGCAGCGACCGCGGTGACGGCGGGAAGGTTGGTCACGGTGACGGGGGTGGACGAATTGGTGGTGGTGTTGTTGCCGAGCTGGCCGAACGCGTTGTAGCCCCAACATTTCACCGTGCCGCCGGTGAGGACCGCGCAAGTGTGCACGTCGCCCGCCCCGACCGCGGTGGCGGACGTGATCCCGTTAACTGCGACCGGACTGAACGAGTCGGTGGTGGAGCCATCGCCGAGCTGGCCTTGGTTGTTGGCGCCCCAACACTCGACGGTGTGATTGGTGAGCAGGGCGCACGTATCCACGTACCCGGCGGTGATGGCGGTGGCGGTGCTGATCCCGCTGACCGCGATGGGAGTGGATGAGTCGGTGTTGGAGCCATCGCCGAATGCGCTGCCCCAGCACTGCACCGTGCCGTCAGCGAGGCGGGCACAGGTGTGCAAGTGCCCGGCCGTGATGGCGGTGGCGGTGGTGATCCCGCTTACGGGCACCGGCACCGAAGAGTTGGTGGTGGTGCCGTTGCCGAGCTGGCCGGACGCGTTGTAGCCCCAACACTGCACCGTGCCGCCACTCAGCAGCGCGCACGCGTGCCGTCCGCCCGCCGCGATCGCGGTCGCGTTGCTGATCCCGGTCACGGGCACAGGGGTGGTCGAGGTGGTAGTGGTGCCGTTGCCCAGCTCGCCGTCGAGGTTGTAACCCCAGCACTCCACCGTGTTCGAGGGGGTCAGCCCACAAGACGCCAGCCCGCCGGTCTCGACCGTGCTGAAGACATGGCCAATCGCGGCAATGACTGGAATGTTCGAGTTGGCAGTCGTGCCGTTACCGAACTCGCCGACCGGATTGTTGCCCCAGCACTCCGCCGTGCCGTTGGCGACCCGAGCACACGACGTCGTTCCACCGGCGTCGACCGAAGTGACCGCCGGGATCACCGCACTCGGCGTGACCCGGTTCGACTGGCCCGACGACGCGCTCTCGTCACCACGACTGTCAACCGCCGTCACCGTGAACGTGTACGCGAGCCCATTGCTCAAACCAGTCACTGTCGAAGTCGTGGCCGACGAGCTCACCACCATCGGTGTCTGTGCCACCTGACCGACCCACGGCGTCACCCGATAACTCGTAGTCGGAAACGGCGCCGCCAGCGGCGGCTGCCACGACAACGCCGCCTCACCGTTCCCCGCAACCGCCAACCCGATCCGCGGCGGCGGATCAGCCACACAACCCGACAACCCCAACAACGCGACCCCAACCAACACGACCAAACCAACACGCCCCAACCGAGACCGGCGCCCCCCAATGCCCCGAACTGCCAGCCCACGCACAACAACCCAGCGTCCCAGCATCGGACACGCCCCCAGTCCCCAGCCGTCCCCGCCCTGAGGCGACTGGCCAAAACCTCGCGCCACCGGCGCCGCTCGACAACTAATTCGTCGCGACAAGACCTCGGTCAGCTGTCACACAAGCACCTCCTCCAAGCCGACCGGCGCGCATCTGAACACCACCACCGACAGCGCAGAAGTGCCCGATTGAGAATCGGGTTGGCGCGACGGGGTTGCTCGTAGCGTCGAGGGTGCTGGCGGTTCGGCTCTTGAAGTGCCTGCCGGCCACGGGTCTGGCTGTTAAACGAACAGCCGTGCCGCCAGTGTCCTGTCCGCGGCGTGGCTCGTAAGAGGCAAACGCACTGTTGTCATCAGGAGTGCCCGTCGCGGTTCCCCACGACGAGAAAGGCACGAGACGATGACGATGGTGATGTGCCGTTCGCTGTCTCACGCGACAAGCGCCTGACCTGCTCAAACGTTGGAGGCGGCGACCGGAATCGAACCGGTGTACAGGGCTTTGCAGTCCTCCGCGTACGGTCACAGACGGACGCCGACGGACGAAAATGCTGGTCACCGCGCTGCGTCGAACATCACCGAGCCGAGGCGAACGTCAGCGGTCGCGCCATCCACGCGCCATGGAACGGTCTCGCAACGCCACGCGCGCGGTACGAGTTGTGGGTGACGACTTCGTTGTACAACGCGCGCCGCGTCGTAACCAGCTCCTGAACTTGATGCGAGCTGTGGCGTGTCACCCGTCGCGTTCGTGTCCGTAATCGGGCTGCCCGAGTACGGCACATCTGGGGCAGGCCCACGGCACGAGCACTCCGACGGGCCGACCGCCCAGAGCCTGGCTCTCGCAGTCGGTTCCGCGAGCAGAACCGCAACCAGCAATAGCGTTCGGGAATGGGAAAATGTCCGCTCTGCGCCGAGAACGCGCTCCAGGAGACCGAACCTCGCCCTGGCGATGTGGCGGGGCTGGAGACGGGCTGGCTACGCCTTCACCGGAACCAGCGCTACAGAGGCGCCGCGTTTTTCGTCAGCCGGCTGTGCATCAGGGAGATGTACCACCTTGATGAAGTCACCCGATCACGTCATCTCGCTGAGCTGACCGAGGTGTGCGCGGCAGTCGACGCTGTGTTCTCCCCAGTCAAGACGAACGTCGAGTCGCTCGGCAACGGCGTTCCTCACCTGCACTGGTGGGTCACGCCTCGCCACGCCGACGACGGCCGACCCACTGCTCCAATCTGGGAGAACCTCGACTTCCTGCGGGAGCTGTGGACTGGCAGTGGCCAAGCGGAACCATCCATGTTGGAAATGGATGCGGCTCGACTGCGGGTGGAGCTCGAACGTCGCGGCATTTCAGCCTGACAGCAGGCCGATGCGTCCCGGACCTCCGTGTGAGACGCAAGTCGGGCGGCCTGGCGTCGCTGTCAATGAGGTAGGACGAGTGCATGGCTGCGCCCGAGATCACCAACGTCCTGGCCGAGATGATTGTCACCGACCACGCTGCCGGGGTCGAGTGGTACACCGCCCTGTTCGGTCGTCCGCCCGATCGGCGCCGATGGACGGCCTCGCCGCGTGGCAACTGAACCGTACGGGCGGGCTACCGGTGTCGAGCGGTCGGAGGGAGCGGGATCATGTGTTGCGACGCTGGTCGTGGACACGGTCACTCCCGTAACCGAGCACTTGACGAGCATCGGCGTTGAGACCGACATGCAGACGGTGTCATCGGGTATCGCGATCGCCAGCGTGAGCGATCCCAACGGCAACACGATTACCTTCGCCGGGAGCCGCGAGGAAGGGTGACGGCAGCCGAAACTGGACATCCCCCGGCACGAAGGAATCCTCCGCTGGTGTCACACATCGCCGGATGTGCCGGTTCACTCGAGGTCAGTCGAGTCACTTCCTTCGTTGGTGCGCGGCGCCGCCGCAGACATCCAGGGCCGAGACGGTAACGAGAGCACTCCGAGGGGGACGGGCGCCTAAACGATCTTGGGCATTCCTTATCGCCGGCTCAGCGCGTGCAGGGCTGGACCTTGTCGCCGACGATGCGCCTGTCAGTTGACCTCGCTGCGCCCGATCTGACGCTCGGCGCCGGCGGTGGCACCCTTGTCGGCTCGTCGTGCGAGCCGCGGAACAGTGACGTGTCGTGCGGTGCCGTGCACCGACGATGCGGTCCGTGTCCTGACGGGTCGACCTGCTGTGGAGGCGGTACAGTTGCGGTTGTCCCGAAGGGACGCTTGGTTGGCAGGACGACCGGTTGTGGTTGCCGCCCCGCAGGCATGCCGCCTCTTCTGAACCTCAGAGAGGATCGTCATGTCGTTGGTTCCGTTCTCGAGCGTCGTCTGCTGCGACGACGACACGGCGCGAGCGTCTCGCGTTTGCCAGTTCGAAGGCCGCCCGCAAGCCTTCGCCTCCCAGGAAAGGACCAGCGTCGGCTTGGGCAGCATGGACCACAGATGGTGCACCGTCCTTAGGGATTGAGTTCCTCGAAAGCATCACGTCGTGGACGGAGGGAACGGCCTCACAGCTGCTTCGTCCGCAGTGGCCGGCCGCTGTCAAGCGTCCGACAGCAGGCGATGTCCAGCAGCGCTTATCCCATCAAGTCGGAATGGTCGCGCGCCGTGGGGGTTCGACCTACCTCGAAGCGCTTGAGCAAGCGCGACGCGCCGTCATCGAAGAACTCCGTCAGGCGCGGGCGACGTGACCGCCCCGCGCCGTACCCGCCGCCACACTCAGAGCAATCCGGACGACCCGAGCCCGCGCGGCGGCGCGAACACCTGAATCATCCCGTATTCCGCCGTCGTGCGCGGCAACCGGCACCCTCCCATACCGCCGGTGCGGAGCGTACTTTCGAGATGGGTCGAGACATGTCAGCGTGCGCGGTTCGTGCGGTCAGCGCTGCTTGCTTTGCCGGAGCCACGTCTTGCCCGCCAGTCCCTGGCGGACGCGTACGCCTCTTCGAACAGCTCGACACGGCTGGCCCACGACAGGCGCGATCGGGCATGTGCAAGCGCTGCGTCGCCTCGTCGAGAAAGCTCGTGCGGACGATTGACCGCCCAGACGAGCACCTCTGACAGGGCGCGCTCGTCATCGGGCGGAACGAGCCAGCCGGTGGGTCGAGCGGGGTCGAGGTTGACCACGAACGGGAACCCGCCGCTGTTGGTGGCAATCACCGGGAGGCCGACAGCCATGGCCTCGAGCGGCGCCTGCGGGTACGAGTCGTCGACCGACGGGATCACCAGCGCGTCGCAGGCGGCGAGCGCCTCGGGCAGATCGGCATGGCCCCTCCATCCGGCGAAGAACAGTCCCTCCGCACCGATCTTGCCGGCAACCGTGACCGGGTGTTCACCCTCCCACTCGCCCGGATATCCGCCCCAAACCACAAGGGATGCCGGACGGTCGAACCGCGCCCTGGCGCGGGCGAACGCCCGCACCAGCAACGGGACCCGCTTGGCGGAGGTGAAGCGCCCGACGAAGACCAGGACCGTCGCGTCGCCGTCGGGGCCCAGAAGCCGGTCGAGGTCCGCCTCGCAGTATCCCACCGTGCCGGCTACGGAGGTTTCGTTCCAGCCTCGGGGATCCTCGACGAGCCAACGCCTGAAGTGGTTTCGGCGCGCCTCCCGGCTCATCGGTCGTGGGCAGAACCTTGTCACGTCCACGCCGTTCGGGATATCCGAAACCCGGTCGGCATCGACATCGAGTACCTCGACAGCCCGGCCGCGCTCGGTCGGTGACACCAAGACGAGGTGGTCCGCGGCGTCGGCCTGACGCAGGAGCCGATCGCGCCAGGCCGCGCCGTACTGCCACCAATCCCACCGCGTAGTGCGCAACAGCTCGCGCTGGCGATCGTCGAGTCCCGCACCCCCGTCTGGGTTGACCCGGACCCATGCGGGCATGCCCGCCAGTGTCGTCCCCACCGCCTTCGCAAGTGCTGCGCGTGCGTTGACCGCCTCGAGGAACTTGATCTCCGTGCCGTGGAGGTGAGCGACGACGGCACCTTGGGGCCAGTGACGCCGTACCGCGTCGTGCTGCGGCGTCAGGTGGTGGAGGTGGAACACATGGGCACGGTCTGCCCCAGCGGCACGAAACGGTGACTCCCACACCGCCGAGAGATGCTCGGCGAGGTCGTCCGGCACCGCGGCAAACACCACGTCCGGCGCGTCCTCGCGGTCTTCGTACGACGGGTGCATAGGCACGGGAGCAGAGATCGCGCTTCCGCCGGCCATGAACACTCGCACCGCGTCTGAGTAATCCAGGTGTTGCAGAGGAGCTCCAGCGAAGAACGACGGCGCATGCGTGAACTCTCCGGGGTCGCCCAGCGATCCCGTCACGAGCTCCACCGACCAGTGGGCGTCGGCCAACGCCGTCGACAAGTAGCGCGCGACCTGTGCCGACCCGCCGCGCGGAAAGAAGAGCAATCCCATGACGATGTGTCCCACAGCCAAACCATCGCGCTACCACGCCCGGCTTCGGCAGACGATCCCCTGACCCCAAACGCCGGGCTCCGAGCGTTACCGCGTGGTTCCTGCCTCAGCACGCGAGCGAAGGAACCGGCATTATGAGTGCTGGACGCCCGAGTGAGGCGATGTGTCTTGCGAGTGGTGCCTGGAGTGTGTGTGAGCCCGGAGGGGTCTGTGGCCGACTACACGATTGAACGAGGATTGGGCGTTCGTGAGCGAATGGACTTGTTGGCGGCTGTGCACGCCCCTGCGACGCTCGTCGTTCTCGACATGGTCGGTGTCGCGCCGGGGGGACGCTGCGTTGATCTGGGATGCGGCGGCGGCCACGTCACGATGGAGCTGGCGCGACGTGTCGGGCCGTCTGGTCATGTCACAGGGGTTGATCTTGACGATGCCCTGCTAGGAGCAGCTCGCCAGGAGGCAGCCGCCCGTGGGTTGAACAACGTGACGTTCCGGGTTGGCCCGGTGGAGGACTTCGTCGATTCGGGGTTGGATCTTGCGTTCGCGCGGATGCTGCTTTCGCATTTGCGCGATCCCGCGGCTGTTGTGGGGGCCATGGCGGATGCGGTGCGGTCGGGCGGCGTGGTCATCGTGGAGGACGTGCATTTCGGGGGTTGCTTTACCGAACCGGCTTGCCCCGCGTATGACCACTGGGTCGAGTGGTTCCGCGAGACCGTTCGCCGCAACGGCGGCGACAACGACATCGGTCCTCGCCTTCCGGCCTTGTTGCGCGAGGCGGGATTGGTGGGCGTGGGAGTACGTGTCGCCCAAGCTGCGTATCTGGATGGCCCCCACAAACAGCTTCAGCAGATGTCAATGGGCAAGATCAGGGCGGCCGTCCTCGCCGCGGGCGTAACGAGAGCCGACGAATACGACGCTGCGCACAAAGAGCTACAAGCACTCACTGACGACCCGACCACGCTCGTGGCCGGCCCGAGGATGGTCCAAGCATGGGGCCGCCACGCCTAGCGACGCACGCCGCAGGGGCCAGATCTGAGCGACCGGGAAATGAAGCCGATCCCGTACGTGAACGTGTGATGTGGGCCATAGTCGCAGCGTGGCCGACGGAGTTTCGCTCGATGACTCGTATGACGACTTTCCGCGGATCGAGGAGCGGTTCCAGGAGAGGCTCGACGAGTCGTTGAACCCGCGCGGTCCGCACAGCCTGTGGGCCGACTTCGAGCGGCTGGTCCCTCACCGAGGAGCCTCCGCGGTCGACGTGGGCTGCGGCGAAGGCGACGACACGGTCGAACTCGCTCGCCGCTATCAGCTTCGGGCGCACGGTGTCGATCCGGTGGAGCGTCACCTCGAGCTTGGACGCCGAGCCGCCGAGTCTGCAGGGTTGACGTCGTCCGTGTCCTTCGTACGCGGAACGGCGCAGCAGCTACCGCTGCCGAGAGGTTCTGTGGACCTGGTGTGGGCGAAGGAGTGCCTGATGTACGCCGACCTCGACGCAGCGTTCCACGAGTTCCGACGGGTCCTCACGACCGGCGGCACGGTCTACGTCGTGCAGGTGTTGACCGGGCAGCGGATGACAGACGGGGAAGCTGCCTTGTTCTGGCGCGAGGGCGCCGGCGCGAACAGTGTCCGAGCGGCGGATCTCGAACCGCGGCCGCTGGTGCCGGCTTCGCCGTCGTCGGCTCGACTGACTACGGCAGCGAGTGGGGCGAGTACCGCCAAGAACGCGACGGTGCCGGAGGCCGCCGGCTGATCCATGCAGCGCGCCTTCTTCGCGACCCGCAGCGGTACATCGACGAGTTCGGCGTCACGAACTACCGCATCATGCTCGGTGACTGTCTCTGGCACGTCTACCGCATGATCGGGAAGCTGAACGGCGCCGCCTACGCCTTCGCAGTCGCCGATTGAACGACATCCGGTACGTGCCGCTTCCGCCGTTGTGGCGCGGCAGGATGTCGACGTGACTGAACACTGTCGACTCGTCGCCGTTGTCTTCGAGGTCGGCGACCTTGACCGATCGCTAGCTCTGTATCGCGACACGTTCGGTCTTGACCTCCACGTGGGCGATCACAATGGCAACGATCGATGGACCAGCGGGCGACATGCCGCGACGTCGTGGACCGAGGGCGCCTTCATTCACTTCGCGCTCTACGCGTCCAAGGACGGCTCGGTGACCCGTAGGTCACAGATCGGATTCGACGTCGATGATCTCGATGCCGCTCACGCCCGTGCGGTGGGGGCCGGAGCCGAGGTCCTCCACGCCCCACACTCGCAGCCGTGGGGACGGTCAGCTCGATATCGAGATCCGGACGGCAATGTCGTCGAACTGACCCAACGGTCGTAGCCCACGCACAGCGCATACGTGCCGAACCCGGATGGGTGGCCCGGTGCCGCGACCCATCCGGAAATGTTCCGATGAGCGTTCCCGGATGGTTGCGTGTTGGCGAGCGGTCGCGCGTGATCCGGCTATCCCGCGCTACCGCTAGGACGGCGGTAGTGATCCCTTGTGGCATCGTCGCAGATGTGTGACGCTGCCCGGCGAGAGGGGAGGCCGTCATGGGTCTGTACGGTGATCGGATCCTGCCTCGGTTCATGAACGTCGCGGGCGGCATGAAGACACTTGCGCCGTTGCGACGCCGGGCGTGTGAAGGTCTGGCGGGCGATGTCGTCGAGATCGGTTTCGGCTCGGGACTCAACGTCCCGTTCTATCCCGACGCCGTCACTCGTGTTGCCGCGGTCGAGCCGGCCGACCTTGCGTGGAAGCTGGCCGACGACCGCGTGCGGGCGACGAAGGTTCCCGTCGAGCGGTCTGGCCTCGACGGTCAGTCGTTGCCGTTCGACGACGACAGCTACGACGCCGCCTTGTCGACGTGGACACTGTGCACGATCCCCGACGTCGCCGCGGCTTTGCGTGAAGTGCGACGCGTCCTCAAGCCAGGAGGAACCCTGCACTTCCTCGAACACGGACTGGCACCGGACGTGCGCGTCCGCCACTGGCAACGACGCGTCGAGCCCCTCCAAAAGCGGATGCTCGGCGGATGCCATCTCACCCGTCCGATCGTTGATCTGCTGACGGAGGCGGGCTTTGACATTGCCGAAGTTGACGTCTTCTATGAAAAGGGCTCCCCGAAGTTCGAGGGAGCCGACTCCCTCGGAACCGCGGTATCGCAATAGAGACCGCCTCCGACGAATCTGCCAGAGCTTGACCGCGCACCTCGGACCAACCCAAGTAACGCGCAGCCTCGCTCGTCCAGGCGACCTGGATGTGATCGCGATGAAGCAGTTGCCGCTGCTTGCGTGACGGCTTGACGTGGGGTCGGGCGGCGCCGAGGTGTGGGAGTCCGACGATGACGACCGCGAAGAGGGCCTCCTCTCGTCGTGTGGGGTCGAGTGGAACAACACTCGAGCTCGCCAAAGCAACACCCTCACGACGAAAGAAGGTCCCTGTGGAACGAGAGTATGTCGGTATCGATCTGCATCGCCGCCGGTCGGTGATCGTGCGCAAGAACGCGGCGGGCGAGTTGTTGTCGAAGGTGCATATCGACAACGACCCGTTGGCGTTGGCGACGGCGGTGGCGGCCGCCGGTCCGGAGCCGGAGGTGGTCGTGGAGGCCACGTTCGGGTGGTACTGGGCGGTCGACTTGCTGCGCGACATGGGCGCGCACGTGCATCTGGCGCACCCGTTGGGCAACGACTGGGGCAAGCGGCGGGTGAAGAACGACGAACGTGACGCCAATGATCTGGTCGATCTGTTGCGCCTGGGTCGGCTGGCCGAGGCGTGGATCGCCCCGCCGGAGCTGCGGGAGCTGCGGGAGCTGGTCCGTTATCGCCACAAGCTGATGCGGTTGCGGTCCGCGCTCAAAGCGCAGGTCCATGCGGTGATGGGCAAACACGGCGTGCTGCCAGCGCGGGTGGACATGTTCGGTCCCGGTGGCACCGCCCAGCTCGACGCGCTCGAGCTGCCCGCCGGTTACGCCTGTCGACTGGAGTCGCTGCGTCGGCTCATCGGCATCTACACGACCGAGATCACCGGTCTGGACCGCACGATCGCGTCACGGCTCGACGGGCACGCCGGCTACCGCGCCGTGCAAGCATTGCACGGTGTCGGTCCGGTGTTGGCCGCGGTGTTCGTGGCCGAGATCGGCGACATCACCAGGTTCGACTCGCCGCACCGGTTGTGTTCGTGGGCAGGGATGACCCCCACGCATCGGGAGTCGGACACCAAGATCCGCCGCGGGTCGATCACGAAACAAGGGTCGCGGCTGTTGCGGTGGGCGGCGGTCGAAGCGGTGTCCAAGAACCACGGCCACGACAAGATCAAGAACGACTATCGGCGCATCGCCGAGCGGCGAGGACGCAACATCGCCCGCGTCGCCGCGGCCCGCAAACTTCTCACCCTCGTCTACTACGGCCTACGCGACGGCGAGATCCGCTGCCTCGCGACAGTCGAGACAGGGTGACGCTCGGACGCAGCCAGCAGACCGGCTCGTGTATCGGCATGACCTTCGCGGTCGTCAATATGTGATTGAGCACTGCTGGCTGCGCCGCACCGCTCCATGCTCGGCCCCGATCTCGGGGACCGGCGAAGACATGTCCAAGCAACCGAGCCCGGTCTGCTTGCCCCCCACACCCCGTGGGGAACTGGAGACAGCAGCGCAACGCGTCTTCGACGACGCCACCGCCAAGCCGTGACCGGCTTGGCACCACATTCTCGAACCCGGTAACGACCGGGCCGTCAAGGCTCCCCCAGAGGGCGGCCTGTCGGCCGGCCTTGACCGCCCTCCCACCGCGTGCCCGCGCGCTCACCTCGCGCGTCCCGCGTCACGTCACGACGGCCAACAACGCTGCAACAGCGGCCGACACGCGCAACATTCTCTTGACAACTTCCACTGCTTCAGACATGCCGATATCGCGCTCGCTGGGCCCGGCATTGGAGGGTGGGTGCGGGCATGCTCCAGAACGGGCAATCTGGCGCGGCCAATCGCGTCACCCGCGACAGCCGGCGCATCGCCGGCTGATCACACCCACGTGTTGCGGCGATCGTGAGAGGAGCCGATCAGTGGCGGAGAGCGAGTTGTTCGAAAAGGGTCTCCAAGTGCGCCGCGAAGTGCTCGGCGCGGCGTACGTCGACACCAGTCTCGCCGAATCCGACGACTTCATGATGGCGTTCCAACGGATCGTCACGGAGTGGGCCTGGGGGTCAGCGTGGAGCAACACGGGTCTCGATCATCGGACCCGAAGCATCCTGAATCTCGGCATTCTCACCGCGCTGGGTCGCTTCGATGAACTCGGCATCTACGTGAAGGGCGCGTTGAGGAGCGGGGTCACCGTGGCCCAGATACAGGACACGCTTGCTCACGCAACGGTCTATTGCGGCACCCCGGCTGGCCGTCAGGCGTTTCTAGCCGCTCACCACGCGTTGACGGCGGAGGGCGCCCTGGACAGCAATCAATGACGCGCCAGAACTGCGATAGGCGCGTGATGTCTGTGCTCGTCGATCGTGCTGGTCTGCGGGGCCGCAACCCGTCCGGAACGTGCCGATCCCGCCCGGCGTGTTACTGCGGCCCGTCGAGTGCGAGCAGCCGTTCGAGTTCGGCTGCGACGGTTTCGTGGCCGAACGGGTCAACTCCGATGCTGTTCGCAGTTCGTGGCTCGAGCGTGCTGAACAGAACGACCGATTGCTCGTAACGCTCGCTGCATGTCCGCATGCTCAAGGGCCGACCAACATGCATGGGCTGCCGACAGGACATCGGCGTCGGCCCACCGGTCGATGTTCTTGCCGTTGTACCAAGTGTCGTAGTCCCATCCATAGCGTGCTCGATGGTCCCACTCGACCATGCGCAAGAGCTGGCGCAGCAGATCCCACTCGCGGAACTTCGCCTGCCACAGTTGGCCGCGGACCAGGAGCTTCGCCTCCATCAGTGCCGCGGCATAGAACCAGTTGCAGCACTCCGAGACCTCGCCCGGATCGGGAGGCCGCAGACGCGTCGGATCAACACTCATGGTTTCCGCGATGCCGTCGCGGTCGAGCAGCACCCGGAACACGCGGTCGGGGACTACCCGATGCGCCTCATCGACGTTCACGATGGTGAAGTCGATCTTGCCGTCCACGAGGTACAGCAGTCGGGTCGGGTTCCAACCCTGGTTCGGAAGCGACTCAGTCGCCAGGATCTGTCCGAATCGTCGGTGCCACCCGTCGCGCTCCAGCAGCATCGACGGGTCCCGGACATACAGCTCGACATCGACGTCCGAAAGCGGATCAGCGCCGACCGAGCCCCGCGCTCCGGAACCCGTGAGAACTACGGCCCGAATGTTGTCGTCACCCTTCGCCCACTCGACGATCTCGACAACCGCTGCGTCCTGGTCCACACCTCATACTGGCTGTTGTCCTCCACAGCGCAGAAGTGCCCTTCCCGCCGCTCGCATCCAGCAATCCCTCCGCTGTGCGACGGCGCTCCAGAACGGGCAGCATGCGACCGACGTGAGCAGGCTCCGAGGACGCGCGGTGATCGGCACGGCGTTCATTGGGTTGGCGTCGGTGCACGTCTTTCTGGTGCTCGCTGCGCTGGGCACGGTGGTCCCTGCGATCCTGGCAATCGGACTTGGTGGAGTTGTCTTCGCCGCGTTCATGTGCCAGGGCCCGTCGATCAACACCGATACTTGGACTAGTGCCACGCGACACGCTGGCTGGTCTGAACGGACCGCGAGCTTCTCGTGGAAGGTGTTCCAGATCGGCATGGGGCTGCTGGTGATTCCCGCGATGGCGTGGCTGATCGAGGGCTAGCTCGTCGAGAAGGCCGTGGCGGCCTCTGTCCTTCTGCCGTTCGGCGTGCGGGTCGGGATTGAGCAGTCGTCGAGCCAGTCGGCCGCCCGGTCGAGGACGCCGGTGTCCATGGGGTTTAGGTGGGAGCGCATGGTGGCGGCAGGCGACGGCCCCGGCTCGTCGTCAGAGCTGTGTGTGTGGAGTGGAGATGCGCGGTGCGTCCCGCACATAGCTGCCGATCTGTTCAGCCGCATGCTGCAATCCGGGCGACCGGGATGTGCCGATACATCTCGCTTGACGGACGAATTCGCGACGTCGCGATCCGCTCGGTATCGATCGTCCACAGACTGCCCCCGAATGTTCAGCCCGCCGAGAGCACTGAACGCGTCCATGGAACGCCGGATCAGAGACATCCGGTGCGTGTCGCTTCTTCTCGCATCCCCTGGCGCCGACGGCTGCCCAATTACTCGGTATCGCTCATCCACGGACCATCTCCCAACTGGCGCTCCCGACGCACATCGCGTTCATTCACCCGCGCCGGAACGACATCGCCAACACCGAGCTAGCAACGCGCCAGAGACCGGCTCATGTGGACACTTGGTGCGGACGCCGGTCCTTGCCGAGTTGCCGGTGGACATCAGATGGGACAGAGCCTCAGAAGCCCTGGCCGCACCGCCCGTCGTCTGTTCGCTTGCGTCCGTCGCCGTTCGCCGGCGTTCCTTCGCCGACTCGCTCCCAGCACGTCATGGCGCGGACCTGGCGCGCCATCCAACGCGCCCTGACGCGCCAAACGAGCCTGGGAGGCCGACTCCATGGCCCTGACCAGCACTTCTGGTAGAGGCGGCGACCGGAATCGAACCGGTGTACAGGGCTTTGCAGGCCCTTGCCTAAGCCACTCGGCCACGCCGCCGGAACGGGACACGATACTCGGCCCCTGACACCCCGAACTCCGGGGAGAAACGGGCGCCAGAGCGCCCGTTTCCATCCAACATTCGCAGGGCGACCATTCGTATCGGGCGAGGTCACGGCTAACGTCCGTGCATGCACACGTACGACAAGTTGTTCATCGGCGGAGAATGGGTCGAGCCGGCAGGCCGCGACACCATCGACGTGATCTCACCCCACAGCGAAGAGCTCGTGGGCCGCGTGCCGGAGGGCACCGAAGACGACATCGATCGCGCCGTCGCCGCCGCCCGCGACGTGTTCGACAACGGCGACTGGCCGCGCATGGCGCCGGCCGAGCGGGCCGAGATCGTGCAGAACTTCAGCAACATCTACGCCGCTCGCATGATGGACATGGCCGCGATCATCACCGAAGAGATGGGCTCCCCCATCACGTTCTCGCAGCTGGCGCAGGGTCCGGCGCCGTGGATGATGCTCAACACGTTCCTTCAGATCGGGGCGGAGTACCCGTGGGAGGAGCGCCGCGCGGGCGTGCTCGGTAGCGACGTGATCGTCCGCCGCGAAGGCGTGGGCGTGGTCGGGGCGATCGTGCCGTGGAACGTCCCACAGTTCGTGACCATGTCGAAGCTGGCGCCCGCGCTGCTCGCGGGCTGCGCCATCGTGATCAAGCCGTCGCCCGAGACGCCGCTCGACGCGTTCTTCATGGCCGAGTTGCTCGAAGAGGCGGGCGTACCGAAGGGCGTCGTGAGCGTGGTGCCCGCTGGCCGTGAGGTCGGTGAGCACCTCGTGCGTCACGGCGATGTCGACAAGATCGCGTTCACCGGTTCGACGGCTGCCGGCCGACGCATCGCCAGCATCTGCGGCGAGCAGCTCAAGCGCTACAGCCTCGAGCTCGGCGGCAAGTCTGCCGCGATCATCCTCGACGACGCCGACCTCGGCGCCACCATGGAAGGACTCAAGTTCGCATCGCTCATGAACAACGGCCAGGCGTGCGTCGCGCAGACCCGCATCCTCGCCAGCCGCAAGCGCTACGACGAGGTCGTCGACGCGCTCGGCGCGATGGTCGGCGGCCTCGCCGTCGGCGATCCGAGTGATCCCGCGACCGAGGTCGGTCCGCTCGTTGCCGAGCGGCAGCAGGAGCGAGTCGAGAAGTACATCGCCGTCGGCCAAGAAGAAGGCGCGAAGGTCGTCGTCGGCGGCAACGGTCGTCCGCCCGGCCTCGAGACGGGCTGGTACGTGCAGCCGACGGTGTTCGCCAACGTCGACAACAGCATGCGCATCGCGCAGGAAGAGATCTTCGGGCCGGTGCTCGCGGTGATCCCCTTCGACGACGTCAGCGACGCGGTGCGCATCGCCAACGATTCCGAGTACGGCCTCGCCGGATCGGTGTGGACGGCTGATGTCGATCAGGGTCTCGACATCGCCCGCCGCGTACGCACGGGCACCTACGGCATCAACCAGTACACGATGGACTTCATCGCGCCGTTCGGCGGGTTCAAGGGTTCGGGCATCGGGCGCGAGTTCGGTCGAGAAGGCCTCGAGCACTACCTCGAGCTCAAGTCGATCGTCCCGCCCGCCGGGAGCTGAGCGCTTCCGACAGACGCTGCGTGCGCAGTCGCTCGACGATCTGATCGTCGAGCGGCTCGAGCGCGCCCACGACCCACGACAGCAACAGATCGGCCAGCGCCGGGTTGCGCGCGAGCGCGGGGCCGTGCAGGTACGTTCCCATCACCTTGCCGGTGAGCACACCTTCGACACCGCCCGTGCCGTTGCCCGAACCGACGACGACGGCGCCGAGCGCTTTCGCGGCAGGACCCAGCTCGGTGATGCCACCGTGGTTCTCGAACCCCGTGAGCATCGGTAGGTCCAGCGCCGTCGGCCGCACGACGAGCTCACCGATCTGGCGGCTGCCCTTGGGACGGGTGACGCAATCGAGCACACCGAGGCCAGGCTGCTGCGCGCCGTCGGCGCCCGTGAACGAGTGGCCGAGGATCTGGAAGCCGGCGCACACGGCGAACACGACCGCGCCGGCCGCGACGGCGTCGCCGAAACCATGCGCCGCGAGTTGCTCGGTGGCGAACGTCTGCGGCGCGTCCTCACCGCCACCGAGCACGTAGATGTCACACGACGTCGGCACCGGATCGGTCACGGCAACGCGCACGACATCCGCATCGATCCCTCGCCAATGCAACCGCTGCGCGAGCACGACCGCGTTGCCGCCGTCACCATAGGTGCCCAGCAGCTCCGGGAACAGCAACGCAACGCGCACCGCGCTGTCGCGCGCCGTCACGTCGACCATCTCAGCGCGCGAGTGAGATCCGCGAACACGGTGTAGTTCGCGAGGACGTCGATCTCCGGCTCGTCCCACGTGCGCAGTCGATCGAGCACGTCGCCGTCCCACACCTCGCAGTCGACTTCGGCGTAGTGCAGTCGCACCGCGAGATCGGCAGCGCGGTCACCGGCGGCGACGACCTTGCGGCCGCGCAGCCGCTCGAACTCGACGTCCCACAGCCAGGACGGATCGCGCCCGTCAGCGATGCGTGCGTTGATCGCAAGCAGCAACGAACGGGTTTCACCGTCGATCATCGCCAGCAGCTCGTGCCAGCCGGCCGGATTCTTCGCCAACAACAAGCGAACCTGCGAGCCACCGATGGGGACGGTCTGGTATCGCCCCGCGACCGAGGTGATCGACTCGGTGGCACGCGATGCCGTCTGAGGATCGACGCCGAGACGCATTGCCGCCACGACCGCCAGCGCGGCGTTCGCCAAGTTGTGGCGACCGGGCACACCTGGACGCAGCGCGGTCACGACGTTTCCCGACGGGTCGCGCAGCTCGTCACCGACGAGCTCGTATCCGGATGGCCGGCGCAACGCACACCCGCTGCACCACCAGTCATTCGCGGTGGACTCGATGCGTTCGCCGCAGCTCGGGCACGACACGGCATCGAGCTTCCATCCGAGTCCGACGCCGACGAACGTGATGTCGCCAGCCGAGGACGCGCCCCACACCACCAACGGATCATCAGCGTTCGCGACGACGGTCGACGCCCGCGTGGCGAATGCATGCCGCCACTCGGCCGCGACCGTGCGCACTTCACCGAAGCGATCGAGTTGATCACGCGACAGGTTCAGCAAAACCACGGTGGGACGATCGAAGCTCGACAGGAGTGCCGGCAACGCGAGCTCGTCGATCTCGAGCACTGCGAGGTCGGCGTCGTCAGCGCGATGGCTCGTGAGCAGCGCCACGACTCCGGACTGCAGGTTCGCGCCTTCGACGTTGGACGCGACGGTGTGTCCACCAGCGGTACACGCGGCGGCGAGGAACGCCGTCGTCGTCGACTTGCCGTTGGTTCCCGACACCGTCGCGATCCGCCGCCCTGCGGCCAGCTCGTCGAGCGCGTGCGGCGCCAGCACGAGCGTGACCCGGGCGCCGATGACCGAGCCGTCGCCACGGCGAGTGGCGCGCGATGTTGCCGCCACGGCGCGCCCGAGCCCGGCGGCAACCGTCGTCCGCAGCGAGATCGGCATCGGCCGACATTACGCGGCTTCGGGGGGAGCAAAATCGGTCAAACGCTCTCGAACCGCCTCGTCCTGGCACGCATACGTCCTCGACGTGCGACGAATTGCGCCGATGGACAAAAGGGTCGCCGATTCCGCGGGGATCGGTGTCGGATCAACGAGGGCCCCGGGTCAACGATGCCCCCGGGCCATCGTCGTTTTCGGGAAGGCGTTCACACGGCCGTGTTCACGACCAGCGTCGAGCACGTTGCGTGGTGCACGACCTTGCTCGGCACATTGCCGAGCACGTATCGCCGCACCGAGCTGATGCCCTTGTTGCCGACCACGATGAGGCCGGCGTCCACCGACTCTGCGAGATCAAGGATGGCGCCCGCAGGGTCGCCGGTCACCGCGTATTGCTCGACGGTGACGCCTGCCTGACGAGCGCGCGACACCACGTCGTCGAGGACCGCTTGGACTCTGCTGTCCGGGCGTAGCGAGGCCGCGAACTCCGACGGCAGACCACGCGTGTCCATAGCTTGCGGATGGAACGCACACAGCACGTGCAGCGTCAGGTCGAAGGCTTTCGCGAGCTGGATCGCCTCGGAGACAGCGACTGCCGCGGACTCCGACCCATCAGTGCCAACCACGATCGGTCCTTCCATACCGGCACGGTAGCTCGCATGAACAGTTCGAACGGTCTGACCGCGCGAGGTCTCGGGTACTCCTTCGCTGCTGACGAGCTACCAATCATCAGGAGGCTGTAATGCTGCTCTGGATACTCGCTGTGATCCTCGCCGTGATCGGCGTGGTCCAACTGCTCCAAGGTCAGATCATCCTGGCCATCATCCTCTTCATCGCCGCATGTCTGGTCGGCCCTGGCGGCTACAGCATCTTCGGACGCAATCGCACCGTCTGACGACGCGCGATGTCGCTGAGGCTCACGTGATCAGCGACAAGGTCAATGCTGTTTGCGCGACGTGGTACGTGACGATGATGGCAAGAGGGTGCCACGGCTGTGGACGTACGAATCGCTCCCAGGCGATGAGCGCGTCCGATACATAGAACAGCGCGGCACCGGCGATGGCGAAACCTTCGCCGGTGCCGAACGCGCTCGCGAGCATGAGCGAGATGATCGCCATGTACGCCATGACAGGTCTCGCCATCGCGGCGTGTTCGCCATTGTTGATCGCGCTCACGATTCGGGCGCCGACGATCACCGCGGCGAGCACTGCGGCCGCGAGACCGAGCACGAAAGCGAGCGTGCCGACGCCGTCGACCCACATGCCGACGATGTAGGCGACGTGAGCAAGCAGGAACGCGACCAGTCCGGGCAGGAACAGGTCACGAGCCAACATCAAGAAGACGTCGCCAACCAGCGACAGCAAGAGCGCCAGCATGAACCAGTGCTGCACCGAGGGGTCGCCCACATCGAGCGCGGCGGCGAGCGCAAACAGAAAGAAGATCGCGGCGGGCTTGCACACGTATTCGAGCTGCCTGTTGGCCGTGGCCACGGCGACCCAGTCGCCCACCGCGAAAGCGGCGGCGATCACGACCAACGCCCAGGCGCTCGCGGTCACGGGCGGCAGCGTAAGCGTCGGCTCGAAGCGATCGGAGGACCTTCACCGGGCGCGGTATGCTCGGCGGCCTTGCGGTAGTAGCTCAGTTGGTAGAGCGCGACCTTGCCAAGGTCGAGGTCGCCGGTTCGAGCCCGGTCTACCGCTCGCCGAAGGCCCGCTCTTGCAGCGGGCCTTCGCCGCGTCTACGTGGCCGGCGCCGGCATCGTCGCGTCGGCCGGCGCTGTCTCCGTCGCCTCTTCGGTGGCGCCGGTCTCCACGAGCCGCTTCGTTCGTCGATCGAGCTCGTGCAACGTGACTCCGATCAAGAAGAAGAACACGCCGAGCACGGAGACGAGGAAGGCGACACCGAACGCGACCACGGACGTGTAGAGAGAAGCCTGCAGGAAGTCCGCGGTCATCACCGTGCTGCGATTGGGATCGTCCTGGGGCAACTCCGCGTACGTCTTGCCGCCGCCCGCCTTGGTCGCGTGCTTGTTGATCGCCGCCGCCTGCGCGAACGCGGTGAACGGGCCCTTCACGTCCTTACCGCCGAGGAACGGCGCATCCTCCGACACCGTGATGTGCTGCTCGGACAGCTGGTATCGAACGACGCCCCATACGACGATGCCGGCGATGAATGCAAGAACGCCGACGACGATCGCGATCGTCCCGACGATGCGAGGGGTGCGAGACACTGCGTGCCCTCCCGGGTCGCTGGTTTGTGCCAAAGAGCGTAGTCAGCCCTGTCCGGCTGCTCTCGCTCGAAGGCGTTGTGCCATCTCCATGGCCAGCGGACGGTCGGCGATGCGTTCGATCTGCGCCGACTGTCCGCCGCTCCCCTGCACCAGGAGCGCGGCGTTGCGATCGTCTTGCCAACCCTGCACGGTCGTATCTGCGTCAACGGGTAGCTCGATGACGTCGGGTTTGAACTCACGGTCATTGACGACGATGAATCGTTGGTTGGTCAGGGCACCGACGGCGTTGGCGCCGTAGACCTGCCCGGCGACGAGTCCTTCGACGACCTCGCCCTCGCCGAGCAACACGCCGAGGGCGGCAGCCGCGGCCTTCGAACCGCGGCGAGGACCGCCACCGAGGCGGCCGAGGGCGATGCCGAGGCCGTGAGGATCGTTCACCACCGGTGCGGGCGCGACGGGTGGCGCCTGCAGAGGCGGAGGGGGCGGAGGAGGCACGGTCGGTGGCGCCATCGGAGGCGCGACGGGTGGCGCCTGCTCGTATCCCGGTTGGGGAGGCGGAGGCGGAGGCGGCGGCGCAGGCGCGACGGGTGGCGCCTGCAGAGGCGGCGGGAGGCGGAGGCGGAGGCGGCGCCGGAGCAACCGGCGCGGGCGGAGGTGGCGGAGGCGGTGCCGGAGCAACCGGCGCGGGTGGAGGCGGCGGAGGCGGTGCCGGAGCAACCGGCGCGGGTGGAGGCGGTGGAGGCGGCGGAGGCGCGGGCGCCGCTGGCTCAGGCGGCGGCGGGGTGGGGTGGTGGGGAGGAGGAGGAGGAGGAGGAGGCGGCGGAGGCGGGGGTGGAGGCGCGGCCGGACCGCCCGGCGCTGGAGGTGGCGGCGGAGGGGGCGGCGGTGGTGGCGGCACCTGTGAGCCCGATGGGTCCGCAGGCCACGACGCCGGGGGCGGGGTTTCGTCGTCGGATTGGTCGCTCATCCTTCAGGCCTCCCTCGGCAACGGCGCTGAACATTACGGCTTTTCGAGTGTCGCCATCGCATGTTCGACGACCGCGCGCGCCCGCGCGTCGAGCGGCATCGCCAGCGCAACGTCGATTCCGTTCGGACTCATCTTGCGAAGAGTCTTCGCGACGACATCGACCGCCTTGTCGTCACCCAGCCGATCGACGAGCTCGCCGAGCTGCGTCTCGACGAACACCAGGCACAACGCATCCTCGTGGGTCTGCACCACGGGGTCGGTCTTCAGCGCCTCCTTGCGGATGATGCGTTGCACCTCGTCGATCGTCGACGCGTCGTAGCCGACATCAGTCAAGATGCCACCGACTTCGGACGCATGCTGTCGGTTGAGCGTCGTGCGCCAGCGCAGGTAGCCGGCCCGCCCGTCGGGATAGGACGACCGAGGGATCGACCAACGCCGGAGATGGTGCGCCCGTGCCGCCAGTAGTTGCGCGTCGGTCGGGTTCGGGTCGAGCTGGCGCACCCTCTCGGTCATGAGCACCGCGTGTGCCAGTTCCTTCGGTTGCCGCTGGCCCCGCACGACGATCGTCTCGGGATCGTCGGCGTTGGCCGCGTCGATCGCGGCGATCGCGCGGGCCAACCGATCGTCTGCCATGGGATCTGAAGGCTAGGAGCGAGACTCGGCGGGGCGAAGGTCGATGGTCAACGTCAGCACGCCGCTGTCGAGCGAGCCCTTCGCGTCGCTGATGATGGCGAAGTCCTGATAGTCCAGTTGGGCCTGCCTGATGAACGCGGCGCGCTCCTCCCCCGCGATCGGCGGCAACGGCCGGCTGCGCACCGCAGCCGCGCGGTCGTGGAAGCGTTGGATCATCGCGTCGACGTCGAGTTCGTCAGCCATCGTCTTCACGCTCCAGCAAGGTTGTCGGGCGGGGATTCGGCGGGCACCTTCTCCGGGCGAGTGTTGCGCCAGAACCAATAGGTCAGCACGGCGAGCAGCACGGCGACCAGGAGCAGCCCCGAGATCACGAGCGCAACGATCGTTCCCGTGTTGTCGCTGTTCTTGACGTCACCGGCCTGGCTGGCCGGCGCGTCGCTCGCGCCCGGCACGAGCAGCGGTCCGCCATTCGGCGCCGTTCCACCGGGAGGCACCGCAGTGGTGACCGGCGCCCCGGTCGTCGTGGTCGGCGCGGTCGTCGTCGTGGTGGTCGACGTTGCCCGCCGGAGGCTCGTTCTCGTGGTCCTCGTCTGCAGATCCGCTCGGGGCGCGGCATTGGCACCCGGAGAACGGACGACAGCCAGGAGCACCAACGCAATGGCAGCCACGGAGACCACAAGCACGACCCGCTTGGCCGCGTCCCGCTGCATCACGTTGTCCAAAGTCAGGTTCTCCCGAGGGCTCGACCGAGCGATCGTAGTGTCGAGCGCTCAGGCGTAGGTGCGCACCAGATCGAGGACGGCAGCACCGTTCGGCCCGTCCGTCTCGAGGCCTGTATCGCTGGGGGCCACCCTGCGAGCAGCAACGAGACAGAGCTCGACGCCGTCACCCCTGACCGTCGTCCGCGCCGGGGCGTCGGGAACGAAGCGCCACGCATTCCCTGTGGGTCCGACGAGCTCGAACGCGACCGGCCCGCCGAGCGAGCGCCCCTCTCGGGCGAACGCGTACGGCAGCGTCCGCCACGCGAGTCGGGCAACGTACCGGAGCCTCTCTGCCCGCTGCGGCTCGACGCCGATGGCGCCGGCAACATCGCCGGTGTGGATCCACGTCTCGGCGAGGCGCGTCGACGTCAGCGTCCGGACCGAGATCTGACCTGCGACCCAGTCGACGCGCTCGTGCGGATCCACGTCGTGAAGGACGCCTTGCAACGTGTCCGCGCTGCGCTGCCAGCGCGCCCGCAGCTCGTCGACGGGCGCACCGCGCTGGTGGCGAACCATGAGGTCGGCACCGTCGTCGACGTTGTCAGCCTGGCCGAGACCCGACGTCAGCGTGTCGATCGCCTCGTCGAACCTTCCCTGCCGCGCTGCCGATCGCCATCTCGTTGGTCTGCGCGAGGTGCAGCACCACATCGGCCACGTCCCAGCCGTCGCAGCGCGTCGGCCGGTGCCAGTCGCGTTCATCGAGCGGCTCGAGCATCGTCGACAGCTCGCGCTGCTGCTCGATCAAGGCTCCCAGCTCCGCAGCGAAGTCGTCCAAAGGACCTAGACCGACACCGGTGTCGCGTCGCCGCGGAACTGGCTCATGTAGAGGTCGTGGTAGAAGCCCTTCGCCGCCATGAGCTCGTCGTGACTGCCGACGTCGACGACGCGGCCTTCCGCGATCGCGACGATGACGTCCGCGTCGCGGATCGTCGACAGGCGATGCGCGATCACGAAGCTCGTACGTCCGTGCATCATCTTCGTCAGGGCTTCCTGAAGCTTCTTCTCCGTGCGAGTGTCCACGCTGGACGTGGCTTCGTCGAGAATGAGCACAGGCCGGTCAGCGAGGATGATGCGGGCGATGGTGATGAGCTGCCGCTGGCCTTGACTCAGACTCGACCCGCCACCGGACAGCACTGTGTCGTAGCCGCTCGGCAACGTCATGACGAACGAGTCAGCGCTCGCGGCCTTCGCTGCCGCGATGCACTCGTCGTCGGTTGCATCCAATCGCGCGTAGCGGATGTTCGCCATCACCGTTTCGGAGAACAGGTACGGCTCCTGCAACACCATGCCGACACGCTCCCGCAGCGTCTCCTGGGTGACGTCATAGATGCTGGTGTCATCGAGGCGGATGTCGCCGCGCTCGATGTCGTAGTAGCGGGTGATGACGTTGATGATGGTGCTCTTGCCTGCTCCCGTCGGCCCGACGAGACCGATCTTGCGGCCTGGCTCTGCGCGCAGCGAGACGTCGCGAAGGATCGGGACGCCGGGCACGTAGGAGAAGTCCACGTGGTCCATCACCACGTCGCCGTTGATCGCGGTCACGTCACGAGCGCCCGCGCGGTCGACGATCTCGGGCTGCTCGTCGAGGATCTCGAACACACGAGCACCGCCGGCCCGTGCCTGGAGGGCCATGTTGAGGATCTGCGCGAACTGGTTCAGCGGCCGGCTGAACGTGCGGGCGAAGATGAAGAACGACGCCACGGTTCCGACATCGACGGTGCCACGGATGGAGAGCCAGCCACCCGCGAGCGCGACAAGTGTGATGTCGAGGTTCGACAGCATCGCCGACAAGGGCGTCGCGGTCAGCGCGACGAAGTTGGCGTGCTGACCTGCCTCGCGCGCTTCGTCGCTGAGTTGCTCGAGCTTGGCGATCGCCAGCTCTTCCACGCGGTACGCCTTGATGGTCCGATCGCCCGTGATCAGTTCCTCGGCCACGCCGTTCAAGGCACCCGTTCGCTCTTGCAGCACCGCGAACGCCGGGCCCGAGTGACGCGACGTGATGCTCATCATCACGAGGATCACCGGTGCGATGAGGATCACGGCGAGCGACAGCTGCCAGCTCACGATGAACATGAGCACCGTCGTGCTGATCAGCGTGAACACGGAGTTGATCGCCGGGTACAGACCCTTGTCGAAGAACTGGTTGACCGAGTCGAGGTCGTTCGTCACCCGGCTCATCAAGTCGCCGATCGGCTGACGATCGAAGTACCGCAACGACAGGATCTGAGTGTGCTCGAACACCTCGCGCCGCAGCCGGTACATCGCGTCCTGCGCGGTGACCGCCAGCAGGCGGCCACCGAACCACATCGCGACGAAACCGGCCACCGCGACGACGAGCACGACGACCAGGTCGACGGCGAGAGCGGACTTGTCGCCATCGGTGATCGGACCGTTGATGATCGACCCGACGAACACTGCGGGCAGGATCGCCAGCAACGTGCCCGAGAAGCTCAACACGACGACGGCGGCGATGCGGCCTGGCGAGTGCCAGACGTAGGACAGCAACCGCGGGAGTGACTTGGGCGGAGCAGGCGGTTCCGGGGAGCTCAGGACGTCGTCAGACATTCTCGGGCACCGCGCCCAGCTGTGACTCGTAGATCGATCGGTACTGCGGGCTCTCGCGCAGCAGCTCTCGATGCGGACCCTTCGCGACGATCTGTCCCTCCTCGAGCACGACGATGACATCGGCGGTGAGGACGGCGCTGATGCGCTGCGCCACCAGGAAGATCGTCGTATCGCCCATGAGACCCCGCATGGCGTCCTGGACCCGACCCTCGGTGGCGACGTCGAGCGCGCTCGTGCTGTCGTCGAGGATGAGGATCCTCGGTCGTCGAACCAGCGCGCGCGCGATCCCCAGTCGTTGCCGCTGCCCGCCGGAGAAGTTCGCGCCGCGCCGCTTCACCTCACCCGAGTAGCCGTCGGACCGGTCCTCGATGAACGAAGCAGCTTCCGCCGCCTTCGCCGCGGTCACGACGTCGACGTGGCGCGGATCGTCTTCGTCCGCCCCGAACCGGATGTTGCTCTCCAACGTGCCGCTCAACAGGCTCGGTTGTTGCAGCACAGCAGTGACCGCTTCGAGCAGTGATGCGCGGGTCACGTCGCGCACGTCGACGCCGTCGACGGTCACTCGACCCCCGGTGACGTCGTAGGAGCGAATGATGAGGTTGACGAGCGTGGACTTTCCCGACCCGGTCGGACCGAGGATCGCCACGATCTGACCCGGCTCGGCCACGAGGTCGATGGCATGCAGCACCGGTTTGGGATTGGGTGTGCCGTCGGGCCCGACGTACGCCATCGTGACGTTCTCGAACGCGACGCGCCCGCGGATCTCGCCACCGGCTGCTTCCTCGAGCGACACGGCGTCGGGCTTGTCCTCGACATCGGGAACCTCGCTGATCACTTCGAGGATCCGCCCGACCGACGAGTCCGCCGACGCGATCTGCGGCAAGAGGACGGACAGCAGGACGAGCGGGATCATCACCGCGACGAGGTAGTTGAGCAACACGAAGACCGCGCCCAGTTCGATCTCGTGGTCGATGACCAGTCCGCCGCCGACCCACAACGCGAGCGCGAGACCGAGGTTGACGATGAGCAGCAACGCGGGGTTCAACAGCGCCGCACTTCGCTGCGCGGCGACCGCGGCACTCTCGAGCTCGCGGTTCTCGCCGTCGAAGCGACCGTTCTCGTAGTCCTGACGGACGAACGCCTTCACGACGCGGACGCCGGCCATGTTCTCCTGGAGCACCTGGTTGAGACCGTCGAAGCGGGCCAGTACCGCGCGGTACAGGGGTGCGCCGTGACGTTGGTAGAACCACAGCACGCCGATGACCAGTGGCAGGAACAGCGCCATGACGAGAGCGAGCCGGACGTCGATCACGAGCAGGATGAAGAACGCGCCGATGATCATCAGCGGGGCCCGCAGCAATGTCGTGACGCTGTTCATCGTCACCGTGCGGATCTGGTTGACGTCGGTGGTGAGGCGGACGAGGAGGTCGCTGGTCTCCAACCGGTCGACGTTGCCCCACGAGAGGTTGGCCACCCTGCGGTACTGCATCACGCGCAACCGGTGTCCGACGGTCTCGCCGACCCGAGCGGCGAACCATGCGTTGGCGGTCGCGAACAACATGCTGGCGACGGCAAAGACGGCCATGTACAGCGACCCGCGCACCACCCAGTCGAAGTTGCCCTTGAGGATCCCGTTGTTGACGATGCCCCGGATCGCCTGCGGGATGAGCAGGTCGAACACGACCATGCCCAAGAGGGCAAGCTGCGACCAGATGAGCCACTTCTTGCCTTGTGGGTCGTTCCATATCGCGGCGACCAGTTGACGCAGGTTCGTCAGCTTCATCAGGCCGGCTCCGTCCGCAGCTCCGTCGAGCCGCGCGGCCCGCGCTGACGCTTCCACACGAGATCGAGGCCGACGCTCAAGGCGAGGATGGCGACGAGCGTGACTGCAGTGGCCGGCTCATCGACGAGCGTGGTGAACGCGAACGTGATCAGGACGATCGCGGTCGTGGCGACGGCGATCCCCAAGACAAAGGGATTCGCACCTGTCTCGCGGCGGACCTTGAAGTGCCCCGCGGTGACCATCGTGAACACGATGAGGGCGATCGCGCTGCCGAGCGACGCGATCGAGCTCAGGTCGAAGCCGACCGCCAACACGATCGCGATGGCGGCGGTGAGCAGCAGTCCGGCGGGCGCCTTACCGCCGAACCGGCGACCGAGCACCGGGGGGAACTGCTCGATGGCAGCCATCTGCTCGCAGAGCCCGGTCGCCGGATACAGACCGGCGTTGGTGGCGCCTGCTGTCGAGAACAGCGCGGTGACGCTCATCATCCAGTAGCCGAACGAGCCGAGGGTGGGCTCCGCCGCCACGGCAAGCGCGGTCCCGCCCGAGTCGATCACCTTTTGGACGGTGAGCGTGCCGAACACGCCGAGTGCGACCGCGATGTAGACCACCGTCGCGATTCCCAGCGCGAGATACATCGCCCGCGGGAGTTGCTTCGCCGGGTTCGACAGATCCTTGGCCGTGAAGGTGACGACACCGAACCCGAGGAAGGCGAAGAACGTGAGGGCGACGCTCGACACGATGTCGCGCACCGAGGGATAGCCGGAGAACGCGAGCAGGTGTGGATCGATGTTCGCCAGGGTCGACACGGCGAAGATCGTCAACATCGTCAGCACGACGACGACCACCACTGATTGGACGCGCGCTACTGCCTGCGAGCCGACGATGTTCAGTAGGACCATCGCGACGACCAGGAGGATGGCGAAGAACTTGATCCACCCCGAGCCGCCGTCGGCGAACGCCTCACTGGCATAACTGCCGAACGACACCGCCACCATGCCGGTGACGATCGCGTTCGCGGCGAGGATGAGCCACGCGATGATTCCGGCGATGTGCCCGTCGCCGTAGCCGCGCACGACGTACTCGAGCAGGCCCGCCGCAGACGGGAAGCGGGCGCCGAACTTCGAGAACGAGTAGCCCTGCAACAGGGCGATCGCACCGGCGATCGCGAACGACAGCCAGACTGCGGCTCCCGCGACCTCGCCGGCCGCGCCGAGCAGCGAGAAGATGCCGGCGCCGACCATCGCGCCGACGCCGATGAAAGCCGCCTGCCGGACGTTCAGTGACCTCGCGACGGGCTGACTCGCCGCGGGCGCGGCGTCAGTCATCGGGCATCGGCCTCAGGCGAGGATCTTTGCCTTCTGCGCGGCGAACTCCTCGTCGGTCAGGATCCCCTGGTCGTGCAACTCTGCAAGCTGCTTGAGCTGCTCGACCGTGTTGGTACCCATGGCCGACGCGGCCGGCGGCGGCGGTGGCGGCGCGGCCTGTTGCTGCTGGTACTGCTGCTCGTAGTACTGCTGGTCGGCCTGGTCGGACCAACGGTTGGCCTGCCGGCGCGACACCCGGTTCGAGACGGCGGTCGCGGTGCCGGCAACGACGGCTGTCCGCGCTACTCCCCGCATGAGTCCTGGCATCTCTTCCGATCCTCCTGTTGTCAGCTGTCGGTTGCGTCGAGCGAGGCGAGAAGCGCGTCCTGCGGGATGTAGCCCGCCGCCACCAACTCGGCCCCTCCACGTCGAAGCGCATCGGTGAACGGCTTCGCCCAACGGTTCTCGAAGATGAGGATCCCGGCGGACGAGCCCGGTTCGATCACGGAGGCCGCGTCAGCGAGGTCGGAATCGTCGAGCAGACCTGATGCTGCGCCTTCGAACACCGTCAGGTCGAGCTCGCCGTCGTTGTCGAGGTCCGTCAAGGCGATCGCTTCGAGCGTGCCGTCTTTCTGTCGCGTCACGAACATCAGATCGAGGATGCGGATCAGGCCACTATCCACGAGATCCAGGAGCGCCGGAAACCCGTCACCGGTCATCTTGTTGCCGGGAAATTCCGCGATCAGGTAGCTGATCGGGCCCAGAACCGCTTCGTCATCCGCCATGCAGACTCCCTTCGGTGCAATTCGAACTCATACGGTCTGCCGGCCACCGTGCGCCGCGAGCGCATAGACGGCCAACAGCCCGATGGCGACATAGGTCAGCGACCAGATCGGGTAGTACGGCATCCAGGTCATCGCGCTGATCGTCATGATGAAGACCGCGACGAGCCCGAAGATCCTTGCGATCTGGTTGTGCGAGAGGATGAGCACACTCGCGACGATCAGCAGGATGCCGACGACTAGCCACACCCATCCGTAGGTCTTGAGGTTGTCGCCGAGGACGCCATCCGTGAGCTTGTCCGGCACGTTCTGCAACTGCGAGTTGTAGCGGAACGCCCAGAAGGCATCGACGAGGCGCATGATGCCGGCAAGGCCGAGGATCGTCCCGGCGAAGAACAGCCAGCCGTAACCGGCTTCGTCCTCCCCGCCGAACACGCTCGTGTCGGATCCTCGGGGCACCGCACTCTGGTCTGCTGGGGCCATCGCTCCTCCTCAGTTGCCAACACCGCGCACGGAAACGTGAAGCAGTCGCGACGCTAGGGCCCACCCGGGTGGTCAGAAGCCACCCGATGCCGGGTGGTTCAGCCGCACGTCAGTCAAGCGGATCGCGAAGGACGGGGCACGCCATGCACCGGCCACCGCCCCGACCGTTGTCGAACTCGGGCGGGGAGTCGAGCCATCCGACGATGGGTGGTCCGCCAGACCACCCCGCGGGGAGTGATGTGAAGCCACTCGCTCCACCCCCACTGTTGTCCGCAGCGAAAGCTGCATGTCACCGGAGTCGACTTGATCGTGGACGACGCACGGCGTGATGGTCAGCTCGAAGGCTTCGAGCCCGACCTCATCCAGTACTTGATCGTGGGCGTGCCGGATCGCACGTCGGTCGGGCAGTTGCTGACCGCGCTCGCGCGCCTCGTGCGCGCCGGCACGGTCCGCCTCCTGGATGTCGTCATGCTGACGAAGGACGATCTGGGCGCCATCACCGTCGTCTCGGTGGACGAGCTCGACGACCTCGCGGACGACGTGCCCGTCCATCGCGAAGCACCTGGCCTGCTCACCGATCACGACCTCGAGATGGCGTCGTTCTCGCTTCCGCCTGCGTCAGCGGGACTCGTCGTCGTGACCGAGGACCGATGGGCGGCGCCGCTGTCGTCCGCGGCGAAGGAGGCGGGCGGCCGGATCGCCGCCGGCGAGCTCGTGCCACCGCAGCGCGTCGGCGCCGCGCTCAACGAGGACACCGAGGATCTGCTCGCTCGACCGCCGTTCGGACACCGGGAGGTCGCAGCCGGCTGGGACAAGCTGCTCGTCGACCCTGTGGAGCAGCTCAAGACGCTCGCCGAGCTCCGCCGAACCGGTGTGCTGTCCGAGGAGGAGTTCGCCCGCCAGAAGGAGAAGATCGTCGGCGGCGCATAGAGGCCGACGTTCAGCGATTGAGCATGTCGCGGACGATCTCGACCGCTTCCGCGCGCGACGACACGTTCAGCTTGCGGTAGATCACCCGCAGATGGAACTTCAGCGTGTTGACCGAGATGTACAGCTCACTCGCGATCTCGCGAACGGTGAGCCGGCTCGGCAGGAAGCGCAGCACATCTCGTTCACGATCCGTCAGGGTGTCGAGCAACGCGGACGCGTGCATGGGGATCCCCGACCGCCCCGCCGCGCGACGGAGCCGATCCATCCACGTTCTCGGGACGTCCCACGCCACCGGTTCGATCATCGCGACCAGGTCGGGCCCTTCGGAGGCGACGGTCTGCAGCATGCTGTGGCCGACTGCAGCTTCGACGCCGGCAACGACGTGCTTCTCCGCGTCACCGTCCTCGGCGGCACGCGCCTGCAGGACGTGCAGCGTCACGGCGTGACGCGGGCATCGAGCAACGGCATCGGTCAGATCGACGCGCGCCACGTCCGGAGCATCCTCGGCGAGGTGCACCCGAGCCGCTGACACGGCCGACCAGAACGGATCGTCGGCTCGCGTGGCCCAGGCGGCTGCGTCGTCATGACGCCGGTGGCCGAGCGAGACCAGCGTGCCGACTCGTGCCACCCAGGTCCGCAGGCCCGCGCCGAGCTGCTCGGCCTCGGCCAGGTCGCTCACCGACCCGAAGACGTCGCGCGCACGATCGGGATCGCCGTCATCGAGGTGGACCTGTGCCAGCTCGAGACCGGCGATGACCCTCGCGTACAGGATCGGGTCGGTGAAGCCCTCGAACAGTGCTCGCAACTCGTCACGCGCTTGATCTCGTTCGCCGAGCTCACGGTGCGCGATCGCCTCTGCGAGCGCCAGCTCGAGGGAGAGGATCGACATCTTCGCGACCTTCTCGATGCGGCGGAGCCCGCCGACGACGCGCAACGCGTCGACCGGGCACCCGGCGATCGCTTGGCCGAGCGCCCGAGTGCCTTCGAAACCGAGGCGCCGCTCCGGGTCACGCGCCAGCGCGATCTCGATCTCTCGAGTCTCGTCGGACGCGTCGTCCCACCGCTCGCCGAGCGCGATGTCGTGGGCGATGACGTTCCAGCTGAACCGCGCCAGCGGATCGCGCCACGACTGGTCGCCACGGGGCTGCTCGATCGAACGCGCCAGCGCTGCTCCTCCCACCCAATCACCGTGGATGGTCGCCCGGAAGGCGCCGAGCATCGACACCCGCATGCGCGCCGGCTCGTCGAGCGCCGTTTCCCTCACCCGCCATTGCAGGTGGTCGACCACCTCGGCGAAGGCCTGGCGGCTCGTTCGCAGCTGGCTCCAGGCGAGCTCGATGATCGCCTCGACGTCGCCCATGGCCACACTCGGCGGGATGGCGGCGATCGTCCTTCGAATGGTCGCCTCGTCGCCGTCGTCATACAGGTCGGCGTGCTTCGCGGCCAGCAGCCGCAGCGCCTCGCGGGTCGACCACCGAGGAGGAGGTGCTCGAGCGTCGCGGGTACATCGCCGGCGCGCTCGTACCACCGCGCCGCGCGCCGATGCAGTGGCTCGAGCTGATCGGGGAACCGACTGGCGACCTCACCGTTCAAGACGGTGCGCACGAGCGAATGCACCTCGTACCAGCCGGCGGGAACGACTCCCGTCACGAGGCTGCGCGCCTCCGCGCGCAACAACCAGCGCTCGGCATCCGTTCGGTCGAGCAAGGCATCGGCGAGGCCCGGGCTGATGCGATCCACGATGGACAGTTCACCGAGCACGGCGAGATCTTCGGCTGACTCCTCCCCCAGCACCTCGTGCAGGACGTAGTTGCGCAACAACCGCTCGTACTCGGCATCGAAGTCGTCGACGCGCTCCTGCGCATCGGTCGTCCGCGCTGCGGGCACCGCGAGCTCGAGCGCCGCGGCCCACCCGTCGGCTCGTGCGATCACCGACTCGATCTGCGCCTTCGGAAGCGCGAGGTGCTCGCGGCTCAGCATTTCCCCCGCCTCGTCAGGTGAGAGCAGCAGCTCACGGAACCGCAGCTCGACGACCTCACCGCGGGCTCGGAGACGGTCGAGCGGCAGCCGCGGCTCGCGACGCGACGACAGCACGACGTGGAGCCAGTCAGGGAGCTGTTGCACGAACTGCTGGATCGACGCGGCCAGCTCGTCGGTCTCGTCGACGAGATGGACGTCGTCGACCAGCAGCACGGAGCCGTCGGAGGGGACGGCGTGGAGCCCGTCCAGGAGACGGGTCACGGTCGGTTCGAGCGCGGATGCGGAGTCGAGGTCGGCTGCGGTGCGATCTGCGCATCCCGGATGCATGTGGTCGAGCGCCGATCCCACCCCGCGCCAGAACTCCCGGGCGTCGGCGCTGGGGTTGACCGAGACCCACGCGACCGGGGTGGTCTCTTCCTGGGACCAGTCCGAGAGCAGCGCCGTCTTGCCCGTGCCTGCGGGCGCTACCACCACGGTGAGTGGCACCTCCGTCGCACCCCGCAGCGCCCGAAGGAGTCGAGGCCGGTGGACGAGCGACGAACGGGCGCGCGCGGCTGACCGCTCCCCCGGCGCACTTGGTCTCAGGTGGTGTTCTTCGGGCATTCGATCAGTGGGATCGCCCACTTCTTGTCCGCCTCACGTCAGGTCACGCGAGGCAAGAATGTACGTCGCAGAGCGTCTTGACGGGTGACTACCGGACTGCGGTGCGGTTCCACCCGCGGGCGGGTGGTGCGGCACCACCCGTGTGGCGAGCACGTTCTGTTCACCCCAGGAGGTGTGGCGTGTTCGTTGCAGAGTTCGGAACTGGCCAGGTGTTCTGGTCGATGTTGTGGTTCTTCCTCTGGTTCATCTGGATCTGGCTGCTCATCGTCGTGTTCGGCGACATCTTCCGCAGCCGCGATCTGTCCGGTCTCGGGAAGACGCTCTGGACGATCTTCGTGATCTTCTTGCCGTACCTCGGCGTCTTCGTCTACCTGATCGCACGCGGGCACAAGATGCAGGAGCACGCGGCCCAGCAGGCTGCCGACCAGGACAAGATGTTCCGGCAATACGTCCAGAGACACCGTCCAGCCGGGCTCGGGCAGCCCGGCCGACGAGATCGCACGACTAGCTGAGCTGCGTGCGAACGGGACGATCACCGACGCCGAGTTCGAGCAGGCGAAGGCGAAGGCGCTCTCGTAAGTGGCTGCGGCCGAAGACAAGCGTTCGAAGAGCCAGAAGCAGGCCAAGCAGAAGCAGTCGAAGCAGCAGGTCGGCGTCAAGCAGGCCGGCGTCGAGCCGTCCGCCGGCGCCGACCAGCCGGCCGTTGCCGGCCCCATGAAGCGCAAGGACTACGAGCGCGAGCTGCGGCGACTGCACGGTGAGCTCGTGGCGATGCAGCAGTGGGTCAAGGCGACAGGCGCGAAGGTCTGCGTCGTGTTCGAGGGCCGTGACACCGCCGGAAAGGGCGGCACGATCAAGGCGATGACCGAGCGGGTGAGCCCGCGCGTGTTCCGCGTCATCGCGTTGCCGTCCCCGACAGAGCGCGAGCGCTCGCAGATGTACCTCCAGCGCTACATCGGGCACCTCCCCGCGGCCGGCGAGGTCGTGATCTTCGACCGCAGTTGGTACAACCGCGCCGGCGTCGAGCGGGTGATGGGCTTTTGCACCGACGAGGAGCTCGCCCGGTTCTTCGGCGCGACGCCCGCGGTGGAGCAGACGATGATCGAATCAGGGATCATCCTCGTGAAGTACTGGCTCGAGGTCAGCGCTGACGAGCAGACCCGACGGCTCGAGAGCCGCATCACCGATCCCCGCAAGATCTGGAAGCTGTCCGACATGGACCTCAAGTCGTACAGCCGCTGGTACGACTACTCCCGCGCCCGCGACGAGATGTTCGAGCTCACGGACACCCCATGGGCACCGTGGTACGTGGCGCACACGGACGACAAGCGGCGCGGACGCCTCAACATCATCACCCATCTGTTGAGCGTGGTCCCTTACGAGCGGCAGCCGACCGCAGAGATCAAGCTGCCGAAGCGCCGGCGGGCGGACGGTTACTCGGAGCCGAATCGCCCGATGCGCGAGGTCCCTGCCGTCTTCTGAACCACGAGTTCCACCTCCGAATGTTGGATGGAAACGGGCGCTGGAGCGCCCGTTTCACCCCGGAGTTCGGAGCAGGGTTGGGGAGCGGTCAGTGTTGGTGCTCGGGGCACGAGTACGTCGTGCGCCCGCCGACGGTTCGCCGCTGGAGCTCGGCGCCGTCTTTCGGGCAGCGGCCGCCGCGCACCCGCGCCACTTGCAGACGCCCGAGGTGTGAGCCGCCGCGCGACAACAGGTCGTCGACCGTTGCCCGCACCTGGCGTTGCAACCGCCGCTGCTCGACCAGCGTCAGTGATCCGGCCGGGCGGGCGGGATCCAGCCCAGCCCGCCACAGGATCTCGTCGGCCAGCAGGTTGCCGAGCCCGGCGATGCGGTGCTGGTCCATGAGTCTCGCCTTGAGCGGTGCGCTGCTGTGGTCCAGCGCGGCGCGCAGCTGCGCGGGTGTGACCGATGCGGCGTCGATACCGAGGATTGCCTCGTCGGGATCGAGCTCGACGCCACCGAGGCGGCGGGCATCGTTGACGCGCAGACTGCCGCCGTCGTCGAAGCCGACGGAGAAACGATCCCACGCCGGTTCAATACGGGAGCTCGAGTATTGGAGGTCGGCGACGCCGGCATGGTCGTCGACCACGAGCCGGCCGGTCATACCGAAGCGAAGACCGAGTACCGCGCCGTCGTCCATGTCGAGCAGCAACAGCTTCCCGATGCGCCGCGCACCGACGAAGCGGCGCCCGATGAGCGCGTCCGTGACGACATCGGCCGTGAGACCTCGCTTGAGGAACCACGCGTCGGGCGCGACGACGGCGTCGATCCTCCGTCCGAGCGCGCGCTCGGCGAGCGCGCGGTAGTACTCGATCTCGATGAGCTCCGGCAGTCTCTACAGCCCGTAAAGAGCGGCCGCGTTGTCAGCGACGATCGCGTGGAGCTCGGCATCGGGCACGCCCGCGAAGTCGCGCTCGATCACCTTGCGGGAATGGGGCCACGTCGAATCGGAGTGCGGGTAGTCGCTGGCCCACATCAACCGATCGAGTCCGACGCGCGCTCTGGTCTCGACCGCGACCGGATCCTTCTGGAACGTGAAGTACACGTTGTCCGCGAGGTACTCGCTCGGCTGCCGTTCGAGCCCTGCAGAACCGCGGCCGAGCCATGCATGGTGCCGCTCCCACATCTGGTCGAGGCGGTACGCGTAGTGCGCGACCCAGCCGGCATCGTGCTCAGCCGACACAACCTTCAGGGTCGGGTGGCGATCGAAGACGCGTCCGAAGATCAAGAGCGCGAGCGTTTGCTGCACCTGCTGCACGACGCTCATCACCGTGAGCATCCCCAGTCGGGAACCGAGCGTCGGATCGCCGCCACCCGCTCCCGTGAGGATGTGGAACGACACCGGCCAACCAGCGTCGGCGAACGCCGCCCACATCGGATCGAAGCGGGGCTCGGCGTAGTGCCCTTCCGGCGGCACACCGGGCACCATCGCGCCGCGCATGCCGGCGGCCGACGCCCGCTCGATCTCCTCGACAGCCGCGTCGGCGTCGATGGTGGGGATCATCGCCAGCCCGACGAGCCGACCGTTACCGGCCGCACAGAACTCGACGAGCCAGTCGTTGTACGCGCGGATGCAAGCGACCTGGTATTCGCGATCCTTCGACTGCGCGAGCGTCATCCCGATCGACGGGTAGAGAACCTCGGCGGCGACGCCGTCCGTGTCCATGTCCTCGAGCCGAGCAACCGGATCCCACCCACCGGCCCGCAGGGTCTCCGCGGTGTCGCCGCTGGCGCGCAGCTCATCCGACGCCTTGCCCGCCGCGCCTGCGAGCCCGATCGGGAACGGCTTCAAGCCGTCGATGATGAAGAGGTGGCCGTGACTCTCGTGCTCGACCATGTGCGGCGCACGATCGGCGAAGGGCCCGCCGGCCATGCGACTGGTCCACAGATCGTGTGGCTCGAGCACATGTGAGTCGGCAGAGATGACTCGCAGTCCGTTGTCGCTCATGGACGTCCCCCTTCGAGCCGGAATGTGCCGCGCCCGACGACGACGGTATCGCCCGACACCTCCACGGCGTCCACCCGACGATCAGACCCGATCGCGGTCGCGTACAACGTGGACGGGCGCTGCAGCTCGCCGCCTTGCTCGACGGTGATCTCCGCGCCCCACGGCACCTGCCCGTGGCGGCACAGATGGACCGCGAGCGGCCCGGCGGCGGAGCCCGTCGCCGGATCCTCGTTCACGCCCACACCCGGCGCGAACACCCGGGTCTTCCACTTCGTCCCGTCGCCCGCGACGCAGCTCACACCGCTGTCCGGGACCGCTTCCAAGAGCCGGCCGAAGTCGGGGCGCAGTCCGGCGACCTCTTCCGCGGAGTCGAGCGTGACGTAGATGTGGCTCGGGCCGTTGACGTACTCGTCGACGGGGAGGCGCGAGCCCCCGATGCGCAGCGCGGCAAACAGCTCGGTGGCGTCGCCGGACCAGTTCGACACCGACGGAACCGGTTGGGTCATCGTGCCTCGGCCGCGGTCGTCGAAGCGCACGTCGATCGGACCTCGCCCGGTCGTCAACGTCACTGCGTCGACACCGCGTTGCGACGTGAGGACGAATGCCGTGCCGAGCACGGGATGACCGGCGAACGGAAGCTCGGTGCCGGGGGTGAAGATCCGGATGCGATCGCGGGCAAGCACGTACACCGTCTCGGAGAAGCCGATCTCGCGCGCCAACGGCTGGAGCAACGACTCGTCGATGTCGGCGGCATCCGTGAACACCGCGAGCTGGTTGCCGGTCAGCGGCACGGAGGTGAAGACGTCCGCGACGATGTAGTCGAGCGGCATCGGTCAGCAACGAGCGAGTGCGTGCCGCGAAGTCGGCGATCAGGTCGTCGACGTGTTCCAGGCCGACGGACACGCGGATCATGCCCTCGCCGATGCCCATTGTTGCTCGTTCGTCAGGCGTCAGTGTGGCCGCGGTCATCGTCGGTGGATGCACCACCAACGTCTCCGGCCCCCCGAGCGACGGCGCCACCTGCGCCAGCTCGACGCTCTCGCAGAAGGCGCGGCCGGCCTCGAACCCGCCGGCGAGCTCGAACGTGAGCACCGAACCGCCCATCGTCATCTGTCGCTTCGCCACCTCGCGCTGCGGATGCGAATCGAGGCCCGGGTACGACACGTACGCGACGGCATCGTGCCCTTCGAGGAACTCGGCCATGGCTTGCGCGGTCTCGGACTGCTGGGTGACGCGCACGTGGAGCGTGCGGATGCCTCGTGACGCGTTCCACGCGTCGAACGGCGAGCACACGGCGCCGTGCATGACGTGGTGTGCCCAGACCGCGGCGACGAGATCGCGCTCCGCCGCGATCACGCCGAGCATCGCGTCGTTGTGGCCCGCCATCCCCTTGGTCGCCGCGTGCATCACGATGTCGATGCCGTGCACCAGCGTCTGCTGCACCGGCGGCGGCGCGAACGTGCTGTCGCACACCGTGAACGGGCCTTGGATCGAACCGATGGCGTCGAGGTCGACGATGCTCAGCCCCGGATTCGCGGGCGTCTCGACGAACACGAGCTGCGTCTTGCCGGGTCGGACCGCGCGGTGCACGGCATCGCTGTCCGTCGCGTCGACGAACGTGACGTCGATGCCGAGCCGGGGACACAACATCGCGAACAACTGGCTGGTGACCGAGAACGTCGACGACTGCGCGACGACGTGATCGCCGGTACCGCAGAACGTCAGCAACACGGACGAGATCGCGCCCATGCCCGACGCGAACGCGAGCGCCGCCTCCGCGCCCTCCAACGCGGCGACCGCGTCCTCGAACTCGAGCACCGATGGGCTGCCGTTGCGGCTGTAGAACTTCGCGGGGTGCGACGAGCGGGCGAGGCCGTACTGCTCGTCGACCGACGGGTTGAAGTACGTGGTCGACGGCCACAGCACCGGCGCCAACGAGCCTTCGTTGTACGTCCGTCCGGCACGCACCGCGCGCGTCTCGGAATGCCACTCGGGGTGCTCGTCGCCGGCGGCGCGCGTGTCGTCAGCCATCCTTCTCCACATCGTTCAAGAACTCGGTGAGTGCAGCACCGACTTGGTCCGTCTCGAGCAGGAAGGCGTCGTGCCCATGAGGGCTGTCGAGCTCGACGTACCGGGCCTGACCCCCGGCCGCCCGCACGCAGTCGACGATCTCCCGCGACTGGTACGCGGGATAGAGGATGTCGGAGCTGATGCCCATCGCGAGGACGGGCGCCTCGATGCGTCGCGCTGCCGTCTCGAGACCGTTGCGGCCGCGTCCGATGTCGTGCAGGTCCATCGCCTTGGTGACGAGCAAGTAGGTGTTCGCATCGAAGCGGCGAACGAGCTTGTCGCCGTGGTACTCGAGGTAGCGCTCGACCTCGAACCGTTGCCACAGCGAGAACCCGCCGTTCAGCGGTTCGACAACTTCACGCCCGAACCGGTCGGTGAACACGTCGTCGCTGCGGAAGGTGATCTGGCTGATCATCCGCGCGATCGCGAGGCCTTCGTGCGGTCCGTCGCCGGGCGCCGCGTCGTAGTAGTCGCCGCCGTTGAACCGAGGGTCGAGCTCGATCACCTTGCGGCCGGTGCTCCACCAACCGATCTGCTGGGCGGTGGCGGCGACGCACGTGGCGATCGGCACGATGGAACGGACTCGGTCAGGGAACATGACCGCCCACTCGAGCACCATCATCCCGCCCATCGATCCGCCGACCGCGCTGAGCCAACGGTAGATGCCCAGATGATCCGCGAGCGCTGCTTGCGTCCGAATCCAGTCGCGAATCGACACCACCGGGAACCGCGAGGCGTACGGACGGCCATCGTCGGGATGGGGAGAGGCCGGACCGGTGGAACCCTGGCAGCCTCCGAGGACGTTGGCGCAGACGACGAAGTACCGGTCGGTGTCGAGCGCCTTGCCCGGTCCGATCAGCCCATCCCACCAGCCAGGACCGGGATGGCCGTTGACAAGCGGGCCGGCGGCGTGGCTGTCGCCGGTGAGGGCGTGGCAGACGAGGATGGCGTTGCCGCCGTCGGCATCGAGGGCACCCCAGGTCTCGTACGCGATCGTGATGTCGCGCAACGCTCCCCCGCCTTCGAGTACGAAGGGACGGTCGACGCCGAGCGGCAGGAATCGGCGATGCCCAGGAGGATCGCCGGGTCGCCAGGCACCCGATGCAGGCAGCATCGAAGGATGGACCCGGCGACTCACGCTCCCCATGATGCCCGGCGCCTCAGGCCGATCCGGATTCAATAGCCCTGCCTGCGGACGGCAGCCGATCCCGCCACCACTCGAGCACGTCGTCGCCCGCGCCGTACGCCCGGTTCATGGCGGCCGCGGCGTCCATGGTCCTGCCTGCTTCGAGCGCCGCTGCGCCCTGCTGCCACGACGCCTCGTCGAGCGGCAGCGGCAGGTCGAGCACTTGGCGGGCGGACAGCTTGATCGCATCAGCGTGCAATGCCGCGCCGGCATGGTGCCCCAACGCCCACGCGCTCATCGCGGGTGCGGTCAGGACGGCGGCGACCCGCCACAGATCCGACGGCGCGGCGTGGACGGCGATCACCGGCGTCGACGGGATCCAGTCGCCGCGAACGTCGACCGCCGCCTCGAGCACCTTCGTCTGCGTCGCGACGACAACCTTCGGCACGAGCCGTTGCCGTACCCAACGCGCCACCGATCCGTCGAGCTCGTCCACCTCGACCCGTGGGTGCACGAACCGGTCGCCGCCGAAGCGGGTGACCCGTTCACCCCACAGGACGCGGCCCACGTCGATCAGGCCGCTCGTGATCAACTTCGGCAATTCCGCGTTCGCGTCGTCGACCACATGCGACGTGAGCCCGTAGTACTCGTCCCTGAACCCCACGGTCGCGCTCGCGATGCTGCTGAGGCGCGCCGGCGTACGCGCCGGCAGGTGGACGACCGGGACGTCGGACGGGACGAGCGCGCTCCACGTCGCCTGCGGCCAGTCGACGGGCGTGATCGGCTCGACCCCACGTCCCATCCAGCGCCGGATCGAACCGCGTCCGCGGCCGAGAACCGGCGCGCACACGCGAACTGATGCGTCGAAGAGCGGCACGTCGCACCACCACATGCCTTCGAGCGAGTCCGCGATCGCGTCGCGCACCGGCGCGGCATCGCGCGCCGCGACCAACGACTGCGGCTGCACCAGAACGGCGCGCCCGGTCGGACGGACGAGCGCGAGTGCGGCGACGACGAACACCCACGCGGTATCGGTGTACGGACCGGCGAAGGCGTCGAGCGATGCGGGCAACTGCTCGCGGCGGACGGTGGCTCGCTCGAGCTGGTTCAGGAACGGCGGGTTGCCGACGACGGCGTCGAACTGCCCACGCCAGTTCGCCGTTGCCAATGTCAGACCGTCATCGACCCGTACATGGTCGGCCGGATCCACTCCCGACCACGCGGTGATCGCGGCGCGGGTCGCGGCGACAGCGTCGGGGTCGACATCGCAACCCCACAACAGGTCGTGCGCGATGCGCTCGGGCGCGACTCCCCGGGTTGCCAGCGCGCGCCCGGCTGCGAGCAGGAAGACGCCGTCACCGCACGCGGGGTCGCACACCGCCGGACCGTCGGGCAATCCGTCGAGGGCGATGGCCACGAGACGGTCCGCGACGTCGGGGGGCGTGTAGAACGCGCCGAGCTCACGACGGCGGGCCGGTGACAGCATCGGGTCCAGCGTAAGTTCGGTACATGCGGTGGACGGTGCACGGTGAGCGCTCGATCTACGAGAGCGAGTGGGTGCGGCTCACGCTGGTGGACGTCGAGATCCCGGGCGACCGCCGGTTCGAGCACCACGTCGTCCGCTTGCCGCACAAGGCCGCCGGAACGATCGTGCACGACCCGGACCGCGGGTTGTTGCTCCTGTGGCGCCATCGCTTCATCACCGACACTTGGGGTTGGGAGGTCCCGGCGGGCGGCATCGAGCCAGGCGAAACGCCTGAGGAGGCGGCCGCCCGCGAGACGATCGAGGAGACGGGGTGGGCGCCCGGGCCCCTGCGCCACCTCGTGACCTACCAGCCGACGAACGGGCTGTCGGACCAGCGCTTCCACATCTACCTCGCCGACGGCGCGCAACACGTCGGCGCCCCGACCGACCCCGGTGAGGCCGAGCGCGTCGAATGGGTCCCGATCGCGGACGTCCGCAGCATCGTCGAGCGAGGCGAGATGCCCGACGGGCTGTCGTTGACCGCGGTGCTCTACGCGCTGACGTTCGCGGGAATCGGCTGAACCAGGCCTCGCGAGACCGCGGGCCGCCTCAGCTTCCAGATGAACCCGTCGTAGAACACGTGCAGGCCTCCGAAGAACAGCACCGCGAAGCCGTACGCGTCGGGGTTGCCGGTGCGGTCGAGCGCGGTGATGAGCACGACGATCGCGAGCACGTACAGCACGAAGAACTTCGCCCGCCCGCGAGACGCCCGGACCGTGGCGCCCAACGGTCCTCCCGAGCCGTCGGCAAAACGGGAGCCGAGCGAGTGATTCACGATCACGAAGTACTCGATCGAATGCGAGCCGACGTACGCGATGAACCCGGCGATCGGATCAACGAGCATCCAACCGAACAACGCCGCAGTGCTGCCGACGTACAACCACTTCGCCGGGTTCGCCTCATGCTGGCGGAACCGGTCGAACTCGGCGATCAGCCATCGCAACGAGAGCGCCACCGCGACGAGCACGGTCGGCAGCACCACTGCGGCGATAACCGGACGCAGGGTCGTGAGGCTGTTGACCGACGACGAGTTCACGTCGCCGAGCGGAAGCCGGGCCACCCGGCCCGGGGTCGCGGGGTCGGCACCGATCCACACTGCGGCCAGCACGAGCCACGACACGAGCAGCCATCGTTCGAGTGAGCCGCTCTCCTGGCCGACCTTGCGCCCGTAGATGCGCGTGAGACCGAACCGCTGCATCAACGTGTGCTCGGCGTTCCACAAGCCGGCCACCACCGCGACGAGCACGAATGACACGTGCAGACCGACCGCGATCGCCACGAGGAACACGAGCGGGCTCCACGTGAACACCTTGCGGCGGAGCGCGTACTGCGCGGGGTCGCCGTAGACGAGCGGCAACGTCAGCGGCTGGTGGAAGAACGACAGAACGAAGGTGGCGCCGATCAGCGCCGCGAGCGCGTGCGCGTCACCCTCGAGTTGGTGTGCCACGACCGCGAAGGGAACCCAGATGAGCGCGAGCACGGCGTCGACCACGGGGTTGCGGATCCACCTCGGTTGGTTTCTCGCCGTCGTTCGCGCCAAGGGCAACGCCACCCGGCAAACGCTAGCGACTGGCAGCTTCGGCGGTATCGGACGGATCCCAGGCGGCAAGGTCGGCGAGCCGCGGATCGTTCGAGAACACCTGCACCAGCGGCTGCTTGACGCCGATGCGGGGCATGAGGCGCTTGATCTCGAGCTCCTCGTTCCACAGCGCGAGCGTCACGACGATGCCCGACTCGCCGGCGCGGGCGGTGCGCCCAGACCGGTGCAGGTACGTCTTGTGATCCTGCGGCGGGTCGTAGTGCACGACGATCTCGACGTCGTCGATGTGAAGTCCGCGCGCCGCGACGTCGGTCGCGACGAGCACCGGCAGCCGGCCGTTCTGGAAGTCGTCCAGCGCCCGCTCGCGCACCCGTTGCGGCAGGTCGCCGTGGATCGCAGCGGCACGCACGCCTTCCTTGTTCAGGCTCGCGGCGAGGCGGTCGGCTGTCCGCTTCGTGCGGGTGAACATGAGCGTCCGCGACGCACCGCTGGCGATCGCGGCGGCGACCTTCACCTTGTCCATCTCGTGCACGAGCAGGAACCGATGCACCATCTCGTCGACGGTGATGGTTCGCGACGCGACCTCGTGGAACACCGGATCGCGTTGGTATCGGCGCACGAGGACGTCGACCGCGCCGTCGAGCGTCGCCGAGAACAGCAGCGTCTGATGCGGGCCGCCGATGTGGCGCAGCACCCACTCGACCTGTGGCAGGAAGCCCATGTCGGCCATGCGGTCGGCCTCGTCGAGGACGACGCAACTCACGGCCTCGAGTGACAGCGCCTTACGGTCGAGCAGGTCGATCAGCCGACCCGGCGTCGCGACCACGATGTCGACGCCCTCGGCGAGACGCCGCGACTGTCGCTCGAGCGATTGGCCGCCGTACACCAGACCGAGGCGCACGTCGCGGCCCTTGCCGAGCGGGGCGAGCACGTCGTTGACCTGAACCGCGAGCTCGCGCGTAGGAACGAGCACGAGCGCGGTCGGCCGTCCCGGCTCGGCCCGGGGTGTGCGCTCGAGCAGCGGGAGCCCGAACGCGAGTGTCTTTCCTGAACCGGTCTTCGCCTTGCCGCACACATCGCGGCCGGCGAGCGCATCGGCGATGGTCAGCGACTGGATCGGAAACGGGTGCGTGATACCTGCGGTGTTGAGCGCCTCGACCAAATCGCTGGAGAGTCCGAGCGCCTCGAATGTCGTCCTCATGTGATCTCACCCAGGCTATCCGGCGGCCGCCACGCTGCGAGTTCCGGACGATACCGAGCGAGCATGGCGACGCCGGCGATGCACGCCAGCCCACCGGAGACCACGGAGAACTGCGCGGTCGTGGCGCTCGCGACCACGCCGGCCTCGAGGTCGCCGAGGCGCGGTCCGCCGGTCACGACGGCGATGTTCAGCGCGTTCAACCGGCCCCGGAGCCGGTCCGGCACCTGCAGTTGCAGAATGGTCCCCCGGAACACGGCGGAGATGACGTCTGCCGCTCCCGCCATGGCGAGGAAGAACAGGCCGAGCGGCAACCACGACGTCGTGCCGAAGGCGGCGATCGAGATGCCCCACGCCAGCACTGCGAACAAGACGGCGCGGCCGGGACGTCGCACCCGCCCGACCCAACCGGTCGTAACGGCGCCCACGAAGGCACCGGCGGCGGGCGCGGCGTACAGGAGACCGACCGTGCCGGCACCACCGCCGTACAGCTGCGTACCGAGTTGGGGGAACAACGCGCGCGGCATGCCGAACACCATCGCGTTGATGTCGATCAGGAACGACCCCTGCACCGCTCGCTGGCCGCGGAGGTAGTGCAGTCCCTCCTTGATCGAGCGGAAATCGGCCTTGGTGCCACCGCCCTCGGGAACCATCGCGTGCATGCGAGTCAGCAGGACGAGCGCGATGCCGAAGGATGCCACGTCGACCCAGTACGCGGCCGCGATCGACTGCACCGCTATCACCAGTCCGGCGAATGCCGGTCCCGCGACCTGACCGAACTGGTACCCCGTCTGATTCAGCGCGGCGGCTGCCGGTATCTGGTCGCGCCGTACCAACGTTGCGACTGCGGCCGATCGGGTTGGGGCGTCGATCGAGGAGAAGCCGGCGCCGAGCGCGGTGCACACATACAGCGGCCAGACCTGCGGATGACCGGTCATCGCGTTCGCCGCGAGTCCCAGGCTCGTGCTCGCCATGAGCAGGTTGGCGACGATCAACAGCTTGCGACGGTCGAGTGCGTCGGCCAGCGCACCGCCATAGAACGAACCGATGATGACCGGCCCGAGTTGCGCGAGGCTGAGAAGCCCGACCTGCAGCGAGGAGTTCGTCAGCGAAAAGATCTGTATCGCCGACGCGACGATCGTGACCTGACTGCCGAAGAACGACACCAGTTGCCCGGTGAAGAGCAGCCGGTACTGGCGATGTTCGGAGATCGGTGAGACGTCGAGGAAGACCCTCCGGCGTCCCGCCGCGTCGTCGGCTACTACGTCAGCGCCTTCTCGATGGTCTGGATGACCTCGGGCGCCTCGGGCTCGATCATGGGGTTGAACCGGGCGAGGACCTCACCGCCCGGCGCGATCACGAACTTCTCGAAGTTCCACCGGATGTCACCGGTGTGGCCGTCGCCGCTGTCGGGCACGTCCACGAGTTGCTGGTACAGGTCGTGCCGCGCGTCGCCATTGACGTCGACCTTCTCGGTCAGCGGGAACGTGACGCCGTAGGTGGTCGAGCAGAAGCTCTGGATCTCCTCCGGGCTGCCCGGCTCCTGGCCGCCGAACTGGTTGCACGGCACGGCGAGCACGGTGAACCCGCGGTCCTTGTACTTCTCGTGGATGCGCTCGAGGCCCGTGTACTGCGGCGTGAGCCCGCACTTCGAGGCGACGTTCACGAGCAGCACCGTCTTGTCCTCATAGTCGTGCAGATCGGCGGCCTGTCCGTCGAGCGTGTGAATCGGGACGTCGTAGATGGACATCCCCCCATTCTTGCCAGAATGAACGGCCATGGACACAGCCGGTCACGTGGCCGCGATCGCCGAGCACGGCTTCACGATCATCGAGGACGCGATCGAGCCTGACCACATCGACGGGCTCGCCGGCGACCTCGACCGTCTCGAGCGCGAGCTCGGCATCGAGCCGGCGAAGAACAGCTTCGAAGGCGAACGGACGTGGCGCATCTACAACCTGCTCGCGCACGGCGAGCTGTACGAGCGCGTCCCCGTGCAACCGCACGTGTTGCCGGTCGTCGAGGGTGTGCTCGATGCGGGTTGCCTCGTGTCGTCGCTGTCGTCCATCGCGATCGGCCCCGGCGAGATCGCGCAGCCGATCCATGCGGACGACCAGCTGATCCCGATCCCGAAACCGCACCCGCCGACCGTGTGCAACACGATGTGGGCGCTCACCGATTTCACCGAGGCGAACGGCGCGACGCGGCTCGTCCCGGGCTCACATCTGCGCGACCACAGTCCCGACTACGGGAGCGACTACCCGTCTGTGCCGGCGGAGATGGCGAGAGGATCGGTCCTCGTGTGGCACGGCAGCCTGTGGCACGGCGGCGGTGCCAATCGCACGAACGCGCGTCGGGTGGGCATCGCGATGAACTACTGCGCGGGCTACATCCGCCAGCAGGAGAACCAGCAGCTCGGCATCCCGATCGACATCGCCCGCGGGTTCTCGCCGCGGCTACGCCAGCTCGTCGGCTACGGCATCTACCACGGGTTGATCGGCCACATCGACAAGCACGATCCGGCCGAACTCCTCCTCCAGGCCGGGGAAGGCCCCGGCCTCGTCTGGGACGCCGTCTAGGTCGTACTGCCGCTGGAGCTGACGCTGGCGCGCCTGCGCACGTGCACGCGCCCGCTGGCGGCGCACCACCGTTCGGCGGCGGAGCGCGACGAGCGGCACGAGCCCGACGATGAGCACGAGGACCGCGACGGCCGGCGAGTCGAACCACGAACGGCTCCCGCCGTGCTTCGCGACCGGACCGACGCCGGGCACCGGCCCCGCTGCGACCGCGGCAACCGGGGTCGGCGGCGGCAGCGACGCATCGGGCACGACGGCGGGCAGGTGCTCGAAGTTCGCCTCCGCGCTGACCGGCGTGTTGAAACCCTGGTCGAGCAACGCGCCGGCGGAACCGTAGTAGTCGACGGCGTTGAACACGACCGCCAGCATCGTCCGGCCGTCGCGAGTGGCCGAGCCCACGAAGGTGTGGCCGGCGAGCTCGGTCGTGCCCGTCTTCAAGCCGTTCGCACCTGGGTACAGATCGAGGAAGAGATCGTGGTTGCTGAGCGTGTGGTGGAGGCCGTCGCCGCCGATGAACTGATAGTCGCGCGTGTTGATCACGTCGAGCAGACCGGGTTGCGCGAGGACGGCCCGGCCGACGATCGCGAGATCTCGAGGCGAGATGCGTGAGCCGCCCTTGTTCGAGAACTCATCGTCGAGACCCGCAGGATCGTTGAACACCGGTTGGTCCTCGAGGTGCAGTGCCTCCGCCGTCTGGTTGGCGAGCGCCGTATAGCCGTCGAGCGATCCGCCCCCGAGCTTCTCGCCGATCGCGACTGCCGCGTCGTTGGCCGACACCATCATCATCGAGTACAGGAGGTCCTTGAAGGTCCAGAGCTGTCCGGCCTTCACGTTGATCTTGCGTGCCGGCATCCCCTCCGCCAGCGGGCTGATCGGGATGGCGTCGTCGGGCTTGAGGTGCTGGACCGCGATCAGCGCGGTCATCAACTTGATGGTGCTGGCGGGCGGCCGGACCGTGCGGGCGTCCTGCTGGGCGAGCACGGCCCCCGTATCGGCGTCGACGAGCACATAGGCCAGCGGCGGCGGCGCCTGGGCGGGCCGGGCGGCCGAGGGTCTCGGGCTGGCGGCCGCGGTGGCAGGCGCGAGCAGTGGCAGGAGCCCGATGACGGCCACGAGCAGTAGTGCCGTGATCGCGGAAGCGGGCCCCAATCGCCTGCGACGCATCCGTTCGACCCTAACGAATCCGTGACAACCAGTGGTAGACCCACCAGCAATGCCCGTTTCGTCCGATTCAAACATTCCGCTGCTGGCCGACGACGGCGCCGGCGCAGCGACGGCTGGCGGTGCGGCACGTGGCCTTCATGTTGCGGACGGTGCAGGCGCTGGATCGCGTCGCGGCGCTCCGCTACGTCGACCCGGACAGCGATGCGCGACCTCGCCGCGCTCGTGCGTTGGGCGTGCAGGACGATCGAGCCGTTTGCATCGACAAGTTCCGGGCGTGCGCCAGCCAGTCCGTCAGGCAAGGAGTTCGGACGGGTCACTGAACTCGTAGGGAACTTGGAAGAATCCTCGGATCGGGTCACCGATGCTGACGTTGTGGGTGATCGTCGTCGCTTCGGACGGCTTTGCGATGCTGAGCGACACACGCACATCGTCGGCTGAGGCGAGGTCGGTGTTGGGGTCGTAGACCTTGAGGACGAGGTCGCGGCCGGTGAGGTCGTAGCCGTAGGCGAGCACCTGGTGATTGCGGCCGAGGTCGCCGGGAGACCAGGAACGCACGGTCACCAGCCCGAGCGGTACCGGACGGCCGCGGTCGAGGTCGGCCTGGATCCCTGGCCACTCGCCGACGATGGTGAGCCACGACACGCCACGCCGGGTCGTCAACCACAGGTCGATGTCACCGTCGGGTTCCAGCATCCAGTCGAAGTACTTGAGTACGCCGTTGGGGACGTCGAAGCTCTCGAACAACCGCCTGACGAGGTACGAGTAGAGCGCCGAGTTCGGTGCCGGGCGCGCCGCGGGCAAAGGTGCCAGCTTGGCGATGAACACGTCGAGAACGGTGAAGACCATCCCGCCGCAGAGCCCATTGCTCGCATCACCGATGCGCACCTTCCCGAAACCCGGCACATCGACCTCGATGTCCGGCTCGGACGGCCAGTCGTTCGTGAACCGCAAACCATTCACGCTCGGCGAGAACCCCGGAACGTCGCCCACCCCGTCCCTCCTCTGGAGCGCCGGCCTGTGCACGCTACCGGAGCGGACACGACGCGAACATCGCCCGACGCCGCGCACCTTCTGACCGGAGCAGGGAAGGCTTCGCGTTGGTATGCATCACCGGCGAGCGAGCGAACTCCCTGCGATCTCATTGAAACGGCGTTGGTAGCGACGGGTGAGCTCGCAAGAACCACAGCAGCCGTCGCGACCACGCGCGGGTTGCTCACCGACTGCCGCGCTGACATTCTCCGACTTGGCCCTGCGCCGTATCTGTCCCGGACCAGCTGGTCGCCGCGCTCGAGGTTCTGGCTGCGAGCTGTCAGGCTGCGTGCTTGCAGCCGTGTCGTAGCTGGGCGAGGCGAGCAGGCGTGGACCCCGGGGCCTACCCTGGTCGAGCGGTTCCGGCTGTTGCCGATGAGGGGTTCGGCACAAACGGGAGGGACGAGCCGATGGCGTCACGGGTGCACTCGGCGATCCGGGTTGGCGGTTGGTTGCTGCTCATCGGCTTGGCAGTGGGTGCGTGCGGGGATGGCAACAAGAACGACCGGTCAGCAGGAACGCCGAGCACGACGAGCACGACGAGCACGACCGCTTCATCGGTTGCTGGCACCAGCACGGCCAACCGCGTCAAGGTCGAGTATCCGAGCGGCGGTCCAAGCGGTCCTGTCGCGCCCCCGCAGACCAGGGCCTACGCCATGCTGGCCGCGGGGGAATGCGGGCCGCTGCTGGACGAGATCACCAGCAGGTGGGGCCAGCCGACGGGGCCGAAGCAGACCTCCGAGCAGGTGGACCTCGGCGAGTACTTCCTCTATCGGACGGCCACGGAGGTCTGCCTCGAGCGTTGGGACGCGGCCGCCGCCGACTTCGGGCGACTCCAGGCCGTTCCCCCCGCATTCACAAGCAGCGGTTGCCCGGAGACCAACGACGATCCATGCGATCGGTGCCTCCAGGTCGTCTACGCGTGGGTCAGTGATCTGATCCAGCGCCGGGCGGCCGATCCCTCGTTCACGCCTGAAATTCGTGGCCGGGAACCCGGGCCGCGCGTGCCCGGCCACTACGACCAACTCATCGTCATCTTCATCGTCCTCGTCGAGTTCAAGTTCGTCGACGTCGAGCTCGAGTTCGTCGACGTCGAGCTCGAGTTCACCCTCCGCGACGACGCCCGTCACCCAGTGACACCCGAGGGCGGCGCGCCCGGGCCGGAGCAGGCTGACAAGCCCGTTCGGCTCACGCTGAAGGGCATCGCGACGCTCGTCGCGCCGGCATCGCTGGTCACGGCGCTGCTCTTCTATTTCGGGTGGGCACGTACGAACTCCCAGGCACAGGTCCTCGGCCTGGACTACAGCCTGTTCGACTTCTCGACGCGGGAGTACCTGCTTCGCAGCGTGGACCCCATGTACTGGCCGCTGTTCGTGGGGGCGGTGGCCGCGCTGGCCGGGCTCGCGTTTCATGCCGGGCTGGTATCGCTGCTTCGCCCCACAGTGGGCGAGGACGGCAGGCAACGGATCGACGAGCGGTGGCGACCACATTTGGTCGCGCTGTACGCGGTTCTTGCCGTGGTGGGGCTCACCGCCCTGGTACTCGGGCTCGTCGGCGCCAATGTCGACCACCCGTCCCGCATCGTCTCGCTGTGGTCACCGGTCCTCGTTACCGTCGCCGTCGTCCTGCTCGGTTACGGCTTTGCGCTCGTTGCGCGCTTCGGCTTTGCGCGCGCGCCGGGCGCACGCGCCGCCAGCCGCGACGACCCCACGCCTACGACCCATCCCTCCGGCGAGATCGCTTCGCTGCGTTTGTGGAGCGAGGTCGTGCTCGTAGTGCTGCTCCTGCTCAGCCTGTTCTGGAGCGTCGCCCGCTACGCGCAGATCAAGGGGATCGACCAGGCCGTTGCGGTCGAGCAGGGCCTGCCCGGGCTGCCGGACGCGGTGATCTACAGCGACAAGCGCCTGCATCTGCCAGACGGAGTGACAGAAACGCAGCTGGACGCGCCGGACCAGTCGGCCTACCACTACCGCTACTCGGGCTTGAAGCTGCTGTTCCGGTCGGGCGACCGGTTCTTCCTCCGTCCGACCGACCCGTCGATCTCCAACATCAACATCATCGTCGCCGACAGCCCATCGTTGCGGTTCGAGTTCAGCCGCTGACCACTCGGTTCGACGGTTCGTGACCTTCTCGTGGACCCCGCGCTGCGTAGTAGGGCCGCACTCGGAGGTGGGCGGGGTTGAGTTTTCCGTGGATGAGTAGTGCTTCGCCGGGTGTCAGCCGCCGCAGGAGCTCGGGCGGGAGGAGCGGTAGGCGAGCGATACCGGACGAGACATTCGTGCGACCGTGAACAGCAAACCGCATCTCTGTCATTTGTCCGAGCGTCTACGAAGGAGTTCGGAGCTAGGAGCGGCGGGAGTCGAGCTGTTCGGTGGACAGCTCGAACAGGATGCCCGTGCCGGCGGTGACCGCGGGGAGCAGACCCCTGGCCTGAGGCAGCAGCTCGGACAAGTAGAAGCGCGCGGTCGCCAGCTTCTCGTCGAGGCCGAGCCGCTCGGCCGCCACCGCCTGCCGCGCCATCACCCAACCGCCGGCGACGATGCCGAACATGCGCAGGTACGGCGTCGCCGCCGCGAGCGCGTCGTTCGGATCGGTGGCGCCGTGGTCGATGATCCACGTCGTCGCATCGCGCAGCGCGGCGATCGTGTCGCGCCAGCTCGCGACCATGGGTCGCCCCGAGATCGATCGCGTCGAGCTCTTGGAAGAACTCGTCGACGACACCACCGGCGCGCATCGGTACCTTTCGGCCCACGAGATCCATCGCCTGGATGCCGTTGGTGCCTTCGTAGATGGCGGCGATGCGGATGTCGCGATAGCGCTGCGCGATGCCGGTCTCTTCGATGTAGCCCATGCCGCCATGGACCTGCACCGCGAGTGACGCGACCTCGGTGCCCATGTCGGTGCACCACGCCTTCGTGATCGGGGTGAGCAGGTCGACGCGTTCTTGTGCGTGTTCGCGCTCGGCCGCATCTTCGCTGTGGCGGGCGAGATCGACGGCTTCCGCGTTCGCGTACACGAGGCCGCGCATCGCTTCGACCAACGCGCGCATCGTGAGCAACATTCGCCGAACGTCGGCATGGTCGACGATCGGACTCGACTCGCCCGCGGGCGCGCCGACCGCACGACCTTGTCGGCGTTCGACTGCGTAGTCGTATGCCTGCTGGTAGGAACGCTCGGCGATCGCGAGGCCGGACAAGCCGACGGACAGGCGGGCGATGTTCATCATCGTGAACATGAGTCGCATGCCCGCGTTCGCGTCGCCGATGAGGTAGCCGACGGCGTTGTCGTACTCGAGCGTGCAGGTGGGCGACGCGTGGATGCCCATCTTGTGCTCGATGCCGATGCAACGGACGTTGTTGTGCGCGCCGAGCGAGCCGTCGTCGTTGATCAGTCGCTTCGGCACGATGAAGCACGAGATGCCTCTCGTGCCGGCCGGGGCGTCAGGGACGCGCGCGAGCACGAGATGCACGATGTTGTCGGTCATGTCGTGGTCGCCGTAGGTGATGAAGATCTTCTGGCCCGAGATGCGCCATGTTCCGTCGCCTTCCGGTGAAGGCGCGGCGCGCGTCCGCAGCGCGCCCACGTCCGAGCCGGCCTGCGGCTCGGTGAGGTTCATCGTGCCCGTCCACTCGCCCGCGACCATGGGGCGCAGGTAGCGCTCCTGCTGCTCCTCGCTGCCGTACTGCGACAGCATGTCGATCGCACCCTGGGTGAGCAGCGGGCACAGCGAGAAGCTCATGTTCGCCGACGTGAGCAGCTCCTGCATCGCGATCGCGACGAGCCACGGGAATCCACCACCACCGTGCTCGGGCTCGAACGGCACGCTCCCCCAACCCGCGTCGACGTACCTGCGATACGCATCGGTCCAACCCGGCGCAGTCGTGACCTCGCCGGTAGCCGGATCGAAGCGCGCGCCGGTCGTGTCACCACCCCGGTCGATCGGCGCGAGGACGTCGGACACGAATCGTCCGAACTCATCGAGCAGTCCGTACACCGTCTCGGGATCCGCGTGTGCGAACGCCGGCACCTTTGACAGCGCCGCGAGGTCGACGAGGTTCTCGAGGGCGAAGCGGATGTCGCCGACCGGCGCGACGTAGTCGGTCACGCGAGCAGGCTATGGCTACGGCCGCCCTGCTCCTGCAACGTCGACGCGAACACGCTCGAGGCGGCCGGTGCGCAGCTCACGCGCCTTCTCGGGATCGAGGCCCTTGCTCGTGAGGACGTAGAGCGTGCGGCGATCGTCGTCGCCGAGCATGCACGCGATCGCCATGCGGTCACCGGTCGACACGCTCGCGACGATCTCGCCGCCCTCACGGACACGGAGGCACTCGCGCGTGCCAGGCGACGCGACCCACACGCAGTTCTCGGCGTCGAGGCAGATGCCATCAGGGAACCGACCCTCACCTCCGAGATCGGCCCACAGTCGCTTGTCCTCCAGCACGCCGTCCGCGGCGATCGTGAACGCGGTGAGGCAGCCACCGAACGATTCGCCGACGATCAGGGTCGAACCGTCGGGCGTGATGACCATCCCGTTGGGGAACCGCATGTCGTCCGCCGCGATGCGATGGCTGCCATCGCCGACGGCGTCGACCGCGAGCAGCACCGTGTTGCGGGGCGTGCCACCGGCGTGCAGATCGAAGCCGAACGACCCGATGTACGCGGTGCCGCTCGCGCTCACGACCATGTCGTTGATCGGGAAGTCGGTGTAGCCGGACAGGTCGGCCACTTCGTCGAGCGACCCCGTCGCGGGATCGGTGACGCGGAGCAGCCGGCGATCGTCCATGGACACCACGAGCAACGAGCCGTCGCGGTCCCAACCGAGCCCCGAAGGCGTGCCGTCGACCTCCGCGACGTCGCCGAGCGTGCCCGAAGAAGGGTCGAACGTGTGCACCACGTGCGCGTGCATGTCGGAGAACCACAGGCGCCCTTCGTGCCACCGCGGTCCTTCACCGAACGCCAAACCTTCGAGCACGACCTCGGAACCCGTCACGGGCGCGCACAGTACCGTTGCGCCGAACCCAGCTGCCGGAGGTGCCAACCGATGACCGAACCCGTATCGAGCGACGACCACGTCGTCATGGGTATCGACATCGGCGGAACCGGCATCAAGGGCGCGCCCGTCGACGTCCTGTCCGGAAAGCTTCTGGCCGATCGGTGTCGGATCCTGACCCCGAAGCCCGCGACACCGAAGGCGGTCGCGAACGTCGTGGCCGACGTCATCGACCACTTCCAATGGAACGGACCCGTGGGCGCCACGTTTCCTGCGGTGGTGAAGGACGGCATCACGCTCACCGCGGCCAACGTCGACAGGGAATGGATCGGGACGGACGCCGACAAGATCCTCACCGACCGCCTCGGCATGCCCGTCCTCATGCTCAACGATGCCGACGCCGCCGGCATCGCGGAGATCCGCTTCGGCGCCGGCAAGGGCCGCGACGGCGTCGTGGTCATGATCACGCTCGGTACGGGTATCGGTTGCGGCATGTTCCAGAACGGCGTCCTCATTCCGAACACGGAGTTCGGCCACATCCAGATCGACGGCAAGGATGCGGAGAAGCTCGCGGCCGACAGCGTCCGCGAGCGCAAGGGACTCAGCTGGAAGGACTATGCAGCGCGAGTCCAGAGGTACATCAGGACGCTCGACGCGCTGATCTGGCCCGATCTCGTCATCCTCGGCGGCGGCGCCAGCAAGAACGCCGACAAGCTGCTGCCTCGCCTCGACGTGCGTCCCGAAGTCGTCGCCGCGAGGCTGCTCAACGATGCCGGCATCGTCGGTGCCGCGGTGATGGCCGCCGAAGGCCGGCCGTGACCGACGATCGCGCCGGGCCGAAGGGCAGGCGCGACGCCGTTCTCACCACCGGAGCCAACTCGGGCATCGGCTTGGCGACGGTGATCGAGCTGGCGCGCGCCGGCTACCGCTCGATCGGATCCGTGCGCTCGAAGGAGAAGGCGAACGTCGTGCAACGCGCCGCGTCCGACGCGGGCGTCGAGGTCGAAACTGTCCTGCTCGACGTGACCAACGAGGATGCGTGCGACGCGACGTTCGACGACATCGGAACCGATCTGTACGGACTCGTCAACAACGCGGGGTACGGCATGACCGGCGCCATCGAGGACGTGACCGACGAGGAGGCGCGCCAGCTGCTCGAGACCATGGTCGTTGCGCCGATGCGGTTGGCGCGCTTGGCACTTCCTGGCATGCGAGCAGCGGGTCGGGGGCGGATCGTCAACGTCTCGTCGATCATGGGCCTCGTGACCACACCGCTCGGCGGCTGGTACCAGGCCGCGAAGCACGCGCTCGAAGCCGTGTCCGACGCGCTGCGCGTCGAGGTCGCCGCCGACGGGATCCACGTTGCGCTCGTCGAGCCCGGCGGGTTCCGCACGAGCATATGGGAGGACATGGAGCGCGACATCGAGCAGCGCGGTGACTCGCGCTTCGGCGGCGCGTACCGACGGAGCCAGCAGGGGATGAAGCTCGCGTCACCGATCATGGGTGAGCCGCGGCAGTGCGCCAAGGTCATCGCCGGCGCGATCTCGACGCGTCACCCACGCCCTCGCTATCTCGTCGGCCTCGACGCGCGCGCCCTTGCCACGATGGATCGGTTCACGCCTTCGGCCGTGAAGGACCGCATCACCCGTCTGGCGCTGGGGTTGTGAGCTGAGCGTTCTCCTCATCGCAACCGGCGGCACCATCGCGAGCAAGGTGCAACCAGACGGAGGAGTTGCTGTCGCGCTCGACGGTCGCGGCCTTCTCGGCACCGTCGCCGACCTCGACGCGTCCGAGGTCGACGTCCTCGATCTGTTCCAAGGACCGAGCTGGAGCCTCGACCTCGGCGCGATGAGCACGATCGCAGTGCGCGCTCGCGACACCGAGACGAACAGCGTCGTCATCACGCACGGAACCGACACGCTCGAGGAGACCGCCTACCTCAGCGATCTCGTCGCCGGTGAAACGACCGAGCGGTCCCCGATCATCGTGACCGGCTCGATGCGCAACGCGGGACAAGCCGACGGCGACGGACCGCAGAATCTGCGTGACGCGTTCACGGTCGCGCGCGCACCGAAGGCGCGAGGGCGTGGCGTGCTCGTCGTCGTCAACGGCGAGATCCACGCAGCCCGTTGGGTCACGAAGCGGGATACGCAGGCGGCCGACACCTTCGGCTCGCCGGGACACGGTCCCGTCGGTCGAGTCGACGACACGGGAGTGCACTTCGATGGGCCACCGTCGCGGGGTGCCGCCGCGCCCGCCGACTTCGGCGGCGCCGTCGTGCAGGGGCCTGTCGGCATCGTCCCGTCGTACGGTGACGTCGATCCTGGCTTGATCGACTGGCATCTGGATCGCGGGTACCGCGGCATGGTCATCGAGGGCGGCGGCGCCGGCAACGTCAACGGCGCGCTCGTCGAAGGCATCGAGCACTCGCGCGAACGCGGCGTCCCAGTGGTGATCACGAGTCGTTGTCTCACCGGCGTCGTGGCGCCCATCTACGGCGGTGACGGCGGCGGGCATTCGATCGCGTCGCTCGGCGTGATCGAGGGTGGCGAGCTCAGCGCGCGCAAGGCTCGGCTCGCGCTCGCCGTCGGGCTCGCACTCCAGCCACGTGTCTCGGTGCGCGACTGGTTCTCTTCCCTCACGTCGTTAGGTTGAACGACGTGCTCGACTCGTTGCTGCCCGGTGTCCATGCGTGGATGCAGCTTCCGGGAGCGCCCGGCCGCGCCAACGCAGGGGTGGTCGTCGACGAGGACGGCGTCACCGTTGTCGACACGTTGCTGACGCCATCCCAATGGGGCCCGTTCGGCGACGCAGTCGAGGCCCTTGGCTTCCCGATCCGGCGCGTCGTCCTCACGTCGAGCAACGCGGAATACGCGGGCGGCACGTCCCGGTTCCGTTTCGCCGCGATCTACGGTCGCCGGCAGACCAGCACTCACCTCGACCAACCGGCGGATCCAGACATCCTCAGGCACCTGTACCCCGACGCGGCGGACGACATCGACGAGGAGTTCCGCACCCGACCGGTGAGCCACGTCGTCAACGCCGCCGTGCAGCTGACCCCTGCCGCCGTCGCCGTGCCGATGAGCGGCCAGCAGGCCGAGAACCTCGTCGTCGTCGTTCCCGGCGCCGGCATCGTGTTCGCCGGCGCGATGTGCAGCTTCGGGGTGACGCCGCTCGCGCACCAGGGCGATCCGGCGGCGTGGGCCGAGTCGCTCGACCGGCTGACGCAGCTCGCGCCCGTGGTGGTACCCGGGCACGGACCGATCGGTGGTGAAGAGGAGGTCCGCGAGCTTCAGGACTACCTGCGCGCCTGCGTCGACGCTGACGGCGACCCGGACGGCATCGGCCCGGGACCCTGGGACGGATGGACGGCCCGCCATCACGACGCGGTCAACGTCGAGCGCGCCGCGATGCTGCGGCGGGGTGACGACGGCATCCCGACGTCGTTGCTTCGGCTGTTGCAGCGGTAGCGTCGATCGCGTCGCTCTGCGGCACAACCGACAAGGGGGGATCGTGCTGCGGAAGCATGCACTGGTAGCAGTCGTCGCCATCGTCCTGTTCTCGAGCGCGTGCTCGTCCGACTCGTCGAAGCCGGCGGCCGCAGGTGCATCGAGCTCCTCGTCGCCACCTTCGACGGTCATCGATCCGCCCCCCGAGGGACTGCCCGCGTTCTACGGGATCCCCGACCCGCTCCCGGCCGGCAAGCCCGGCGACGTGATCAAGACGGAACCGGTCGCGTCGACGTCGCTGCACGGGACGATGCAACGGGTCATGTACCACTCGCAGTCGATCCAGGGTCAGGACATCCCCGTCACCGGTCTCATCGCGGTGCCGAACACGCCGCCGCCGCCGGGTGGCTATCCGGTCATCTCGTGGGCGCACGGCACGACCGGCATCGCCGACACGTGCGCGCCGTCGCTCGCACCGGACGACTACGTGTCGCTCGCGAACGGGCTCCTCGATGCGGGCTACGTGGTGGCGGGAACGGACTACGAGGGGCTCGGCACGCCGGGACGCCATCCGTACATCGCCGGACCGAGCGAGGCCCGCGGCACCCTCGACATCGTCCGCGCCGCGCGCAACCTGCCCGACGTGCACGCGAGTGATCGCTACCTCGTGTGGGGCCACTCGCAAGGCGGGCATGCCGCGATGTTCTCGCTGCACATCGCCGACGACTGGGCGCCCGAGCTGCATCTCGTCGGCGTGGTCGCCGGCGCGCCGCCGTCGCAGCTGTCGCTCGTGTACGACGCGCTGAAGACGAGCCCGTTCAAGTACTACCTGCTGATGGCCGCAGCCGGGCTGAACGCGGGCTTCGGTGACGAGGCGGCGCCGCTGGACAAGGTGCTGACACCGGCCGGCCTCGCCGCGCTCCCCGCGGTCGACCAGGGCTGCACCGACCAGATCGAGAAGGCGACGGCCGACATCCCGACCGACGCCCTCGTCAAGGACGATCCCGCCAACGTTCCCGAGTGGGCGAAGCTCCTCGACGAGAACGACCCCGGCAAGTTCCCCGCCGCCGCGAAGGAACCGTTGCTGATCATCCAGGGCGGCAGCGACGAGCAGATTCCGGTGGTCTCGACGCAGCTCCTGTTCGAGCAGCTGTGCAAGGTGAACCAGGTCGAGCAACGGTGGATCTACCCCGGCCAGTCCCACGCCGGCGTCATCGGCCCGTCCTTCCCGGACATGCTCCGCTGGATCAACGACCGCTTCGCCGGCGGTCCGACCCCCGATCCCGCTCCCCCCACCGGCCAACCGGACGTCCAAGCCCAGTCCTGCCCGTCCTCGTAGTTGTGCGACAACTTCAGCCGGTGGCGATGACCTTGAACGATTCGGCGTAGCGGCCGTCGGGGAGGCCGGCGGCGGATGCGTTGGCCGCGGCCCAATTCCGGATGAGGTCGTCCATCGCATCGGGATTGGTCATCTGGCTCGCGTGGCAGAGGAGCGCCTTGACCTTGCGCTCGACGTTGGCGGTGATGTCGACGTGCAGGTCACCGCCCGCCGACATCAGCAGCACCTCCGGCACGGTCCACGCCTCGTAGCCCTCGTCGAGCAACTCGGGATGGGCGAACGGGTTGCGCGCATCCGGATACACAGCGCACAGCGCGGCCTCGCCGGCGGCGAGATGGTCGGGATGGCTGGCGTACACCCGTTGGTAGTTGCGCTCCGGCGACTGGGTGACCACCCGCTGCGGACGGACCTTGCGGATCACTCGGCTGATGTCGCGACGCACGTCGATGGTGGGATAGAGCCGCCCGTCCGGATGGCCGAGGAACGTCACGTCGGTCACCCCCACCACCTCGGCGGCCGCGGTCTGCTCCGCCCGCCGGATGCCTGCGATCTCGCTGCGGGGCACGTTCGGGTCGAAACCGCCGGCGTCGCCGTCGGTCACGATGCAGTACGCGACCTCGATCCCACTGTCGGTCCACGTGGCGACGGAACCGGCCACACCGAAGTCCACGTCGTCCGGGTGTGCGGTGACGACCAGGACGCGTTCGATCTCTTCATCCGCCAACGGCATGACCGAACGCTACGTGTTCTTCGCCGTCATCCCACCGTCGACGACCAGCACCGCGCCGTTGATGTACGAGCTCGCGGGAAGTGCGAGGGACAACGTTGCGTGCGCGACCTCCTCCGGCTCGCCGTAGCGACGCAACGGCACGCGGCGACGGGCGAACTTCGTCTTCGCGTCGTCGGGGATCAACTGCGTCATGCCGGTGTGGATCGGACCCGGACACACACAGTTGACGGTGACGCCGCGCGCGCCGAGCTCGACGGCCAGCGATCGCGTCAAGCCGATGACGCCGTGCTTCGACGCGGTGTACGGCGAGATGGAACCGGTCGCACCGACGCCTTCGGTGGACGCGATGTTGACGATGCGTCCTTCACCGTTGCGCATCAGATGCGGAAGGCAGGCGCGCACCATCCGCGTGTGCGCGTGCAGGTTGATCTCGAAGGTCGTCGCCCACGCGGCATCGAAGCCCGCGCTCTCGATGGGCGCCGGGATCGACACGCCGGCGTTGTTCACCAGCACGTCGACGGGACCGAGACGCGCCACCACGTCGTCGACGACGGCACGGACCTGTCCGTCGTCGCTCACGTCGAGTGCCCACGCGGCCGCCGTACCTCCGGCGGCGACGATCTCGTCGGCGACCGGCGCGGCACGATCGAGCGTCACATCGGTGACCGCGACCAGCGCGCCTTCGTCGCCGAACACGTGCGCCGTCGCGCGCCCCATGCCGCTGGCCGCACCGGTGACGATCACGACCCGCCCTGCGACCGATCGGCTGAGCGTTGACAGACGAGGACTCACAGCGCGGGACAGTACCCTCGCCCGGTGCTCGCTCAGTACGGTCCCGGCGACTGGGCATGGGCCATGGTCACGGCGACGTTCGCCTGCATCCCACTCGGGGTGTCGCTCTGGGCGCTGCTCGACGCCGCGCATCGTCCCGAATGGGCGTGGGCGCTCGCCGGCCGGCGCCGGATCGTGTGGATCGTCGTCATCCTCGTCGGGATCCTGACCGTCGTCGGCGGGCTGGTCATCTCCGCGTACTACCTCCTCAGCATCCGTCCCCGCGTCGCGGCGGCCGAACGGGGCGACGTCAGTTGAGGAGCAGCTCGCGGCGGAGGCGGACCGAACCGCCCGCGCGGGAAGTCGACCAACGCGGCGACGCGGCCGCGCACGTTCCAGTACGGACCGCGACGGGCAGGAACCACTGCGCCGGACAGCAGGTGCCACAGCGCGATCGTGTAACGGATGAACGTGTGGTAGCGACCTGAGTGCTCGCGCACGAGCAACAACGTGTTCCGCAGTTGCAAGTAGTCGATGGCCGCCGACGCGGACCCGACGTACGGATTGCGGACCATCGCTCCCCGCACGAGGCCGCACTCCCATCCTGCAGCCGCGGCGCGCAACGCGAGATCGGCTTCCTCGCAGTACGCGAAGTAGCGCTCGTCGAAGAGGCCGACCGTCTCGAGGCAGTCGCGCCTGGCGAACATCAACGTGCCGTGCGGATGACCTGCCGCCTCCCACCCCGCGTCGAGCAACGCGGGCGCGAGGATCCCTCCGAAGTACGGGTCCACGATGGGGATGGAGTCGTCGCCGACGTCGGCGCACGCGAGCCCCGCGCTCGGACGTTCGGCCAGTGCGTCGAGCATGCGGCGAAGGCAACCCGGCTGCGGCAACGCGTCGTGCGGCGCGAGCGCGATCCAGTCCCAGTCGCTTTCGTTGTCGAGGAAGTAGCGGTAGCCGACGTTCGCGCCGGGACCGAACCCGAGGTTGCCGCCCGCATCGAGCACGACCACGTCCGGACCTTCGACATCCGGCAATGCCGTCGACCCGTTGTCGACGACCGCCATCGTCACCGGTACGTCCTGGGCGCGGAACGCCGCGATCGTGTCGCGCAGCCGCTGCGGTTGGTTGCGGTGGACGAGCACGACGGGAAGCACCCGCCGAGTCTGGTCAGAACGCGCTGGCGGAAGCGAGTTCGAGCGCGTACTGCACGAGCTCGATCAACATCAGCTTCGGGTTGGGGGCGGCGCCCGGGCCGTCAGGTGAGGGGGCGGGCGTCCGGGGCGATCGGCGCCGGTAGCGCCGTCTCCCCCATCAGCCACTCGTCCACCGCCGACGCGCACGACCGGCCTTCGGCGATGGCCCACACGATGAGGCTCTGGCCGCGACCCATGTCGCCACACACGAAGACCTTGTCGAGGTTGGTGGCGAAATGGCCGTCCCGGGCGACGTTGCCCCGCTCGTTGATGTCGACGCCGAGTTGTTCGAGCAGGCCGGGCCGCTCCGGTCCGACGAAGCCCATGGCAAGCAGGACGAGCTCGCACGGCAGCTCGAAGTCGGTTCCCTCCATCTTCTGGAACCTCCCGTCCACCAGCTCGACCTCGTGGGCGCGCAGCGCTCGGACGTTCCCGCCGTCGTCGCCGAGGAAGCATTCTGTGTTGACCGAGAAGACGCGCTCGACCCCCTCCTCGTGTGCGGACGCGACGCGGAATATCATCGGCCAGGTCGGCCACGGGTTGGCGTCCGGTCGCTCGTCGGGCGGGCGGGCCAGGATCTCGAACTGGTGGATCGACGCCGCTCCGTGACGGATCGCGGTGCCGAGGCAGTCAGCGCCGGTGTCGCCGCCGCCGATGATGACGACGTTCTTGCCTGCAGCGGAGATCGGCGTGTCCGGCACGTCGCCTTGCTGCACCTTGTTGGCCCACGGGAGGTACTCCATCGCCTGATGGATGCCCGCCAGCTCGCGGCCGGGGATGGGCAGGTCGCGCCACGCCGTCGCGCCGCCCGCCAACACGACGGCGTCGTAGCCGTCGAGCTCGTCGACCGGCACGTTGACACCGACGTCGGCGGTCGTGCGGAAGTCGGTTCCCTCGGCCGCCATCTGCGCGATGCGCCGGTCCAGATGGCGCTTCTCCATCTTGAACTCGGGGATGCCGTAGCGCAGCAGACCACCGATGCGATCGGCGCGCTCGTACACGACGACGTCGTGCCCGGCGCGCGTCAGCTGCTGCGCGGCCGCGAGTCCAGCGGGACCCGAGCCGACCACTGCGACGCGCTTGCCCGTCTTCGCCGACGGCAGCACGGGCTCGACCCATCCTTGCTCCCACGCATGGTCGATGATCGAGACCTCGACCTGCTTGATGGCCACCGGATCCTGGTTGATGCCCAACACGCATGCGGCTTCACACGGCGCGGGGCACAACCGTCCCGTGAACTCCGGGAAGTTGTTGGTGGCGTGCAGGCGGTCGATCGCGTCGCGCCAGTGGTCACGCCACACGAGGTCGTTCCAGTCCGGGATGAGGTTGCCGAGCGGGCAGCCGTTGTTGCAGAACGGGATGCCGCAGTCCATGCAACGCGACGCCTGTGCGCGCAGGTCGGTGTCGGGGAAGTCCTCGTAGACCTCCTGCCAGTCGAGGATGCGCACCGGCACCGGACGGCGCGTCGGCGTCTTGCGCCCGTGCTTGAGGAACCCGGTCGGATCAGCCATGGGCCGCCGCCATGATCGCTTCGTCCACGTCCCGTCCTTGTTCCTCGGCGGTGCGCATGGCCTCGAGCACGCGCTTGAAGTCTTTCGGGAACACCTTCTTGAAGCTGCGGACCTCGTCGTGCCAGCGGGCGAGGATGCGCGCTGCGACTGCCGAATCGGTCTCCGACTGGTGGACGCGCAGCGTGGACCGCAGCCAGTCGATGTCCTCGGGCTCGAGCGGATCGAGGTCGACCATCTCGAAGTTGAGCCGACGGACGAAGGTGTCGTCCGGGTCGTACACGAAGGCGAGCCCGCCGGACATGCCGGCGCCGAAGTTGCGACCGGTCGGACCGAGGACGATCACCCGTCCACCCGTCATGTACTCACAGCCGTGGTCGCCGACGCCTTCGACGACCGCGGTCGCGCCCGAGTTGCGCACGCAGAACCGTTCCCCGACGACGCCGCGCACGTACGCCTCTCCCCCGGTCGCGCCGTAGAGGATGACGTTGCCGGCGACGATGTTCTCCTCGGCGACGAAGTCCGGATGCGAATGCTGCGGCGGGCGTGCGACCAGCCGTCCACCGGACAGGCCCTTGCCGAAGTAGTCGTTGGCGTCGCCGTGCAGGCGGAGCGTGATGCCGCGCGGGACGAACGCACCGAACGACTGGCCGGCAGACCCGGTGAACAGCACCTGGATGGTGTCGTCGGGCAGGCCTTCGGCACCGAACCGCTTGGTCACCTCGTGACCGAGGATCGTGCCGACCGTGCGGTTGACGTTGCGGATCGGCAGCTCGAGCGACACCGGCGAACCGTCCGCGAGCGCACCTTCGCACAGCTGCACGAGCGTCTGGTCGAGCGCGCGATCGAGGCCGTGGTCCTGGGTCTTGGTGCAGTGGCGGTCCTGCTCCCACGGCGACTCGGGCACGTGGAGGATCGGTGCGAGGTCGAGGCCCTTGGCCTTCCAGTGCTCGATGGCGGCCTGGGCGTCGAGCGACTCGACGTGCCCGACCGCCTCGGCCAACGAACGGAAGCCGAGCTGCGCGAGGTACTCACGCACCTCTTCCGCGATGAACTCGAAGAAGTTCACGACGAACTCTGGCCGTCCGTTGAACCGCTCGCGCAACACGGGGTTCTGCGACGCGACACCGACGGGGCAGGTGTCGAGGTGGCAGACGCGCATCATGATGCAACCCGACACCACCAGCGGCGCCGACGCGAAGCCGAACTCCTCCGCGCCGAGCAACGCCGCGATCACCACGTCACGCCCGGTCTTCAGCTGGCCGTCGGTCTGCACGACGATGCGATCGCGCAGACCGTTCAGCAACAACGTCTGCTGCGTCTCCGCGAGCCCCAGCTCCCATGGCGCGCCCGCATGCTTCAACGAGGTGAGCGGCGATGCGCCGGTGCCGCCGTCATGGCCGCTGATGAGCACGACGTCGGCCTTCGCCTTCGACACGCCAGCGGCGACCGTCCCGACGCCGACCTGGGCGACGAGCTTCACGTGGACACGGGCCGACGGGTTCGCGTTCTTGAGATCGTGGATGAGCTGCTTGAGGTCCTCGATCGAGTAGATGTCGTGGTGCGGTGGCGGGCTGATCAGTCCGACACCCGGCGTCGAGTGCCGCGTCTTCGCGATCCACGGGTACACCTTCGGACCCGGAAGCTGGCCCCCCTCACCGGGCTTCGCGCCCTGCGCCATCTTGATCTGCAGGTCGTCCGCATTCGTGAGGTACTCGGACGTCACCCCGAACCGCCCGGACGCGACCTGCTTGATCGCGGAGCGCCTGAGGTCGCCGTTCGCGTCGCGAACGAACCGATCGGCGTCCTCGCCGCCTTCGCCCGTGTTGGACTTGCCGCCGAGCCGATTCATGGCGATGGCGAGTGTCTCGTGCGCTTCCTTCGAGATCGACCCGTACGACATCGCACCGGTCGAGAACCGCTTCACGATGGCCGAGACAGGCTCGACCTCGTCGATCGGGATCGGCTTGCGCGCGCCGTCCCGGAAACGGAACAGGCCGCGCAGCGTCGCGAGCTGGGACGACTGCTCGTCGACGAGGCTCGTGTACTCCTTGAAGATCTCGTAGCGCTTCGTACGCGTCGCGTGCTGCAGCTTGAACACGGTCTGCGGGTTGAACAGGTGGAACTCGCCCTCTCGTCGCCACTGGTACTCGCCGCCCTGCCACAGGTTGCGGTGCGCCGCCTCCTCGGGACGGTCCAGGTACGCGAACTCGTGGCGCGCCGCGACTTCCGCCGCGATCACGTCGAGGCCGACGCCGCCGAGCTTCGACGTGGTCCCACAGAAGTACTCGTCGACGACGTCCTGCGCGATCCCGATCGCCTCGAACACCTGCGCACCGGTGTACGACGCCACCGTCGAGATCCCCATCTTCGACATGACCTTGAGGACGCCCTTGCCGCAAGCCTTGACGTAGTTGCGCATGGCCTGTCCCTTGGACAGCCCGGGCAGGAAGCCCTCGTTGATGAGCTCATCGAGGGTCTCGAAGGCGAGGTAGGGATTGACGGCCGAGGCGCCGTAGCCGAGCAGCAGCGCCATGTGATGCACTTCGCGCGCGTCGCCGCACTCGAGCACGAGGCCGACCTGCGTGCGGGTCTTCTCGCGGATCAGATGGTGGTGCACCGCCGAGACGAGCAGCAGCGACGGGATCGGCGCGAGGGCCTCGTTCGAGTGCCTGTCGGAGAGGATGACGACCTTCGCGCCGTCGGCGATCGCCTGACTGACGCGGGCGCGCACGTCTTCGAGCGCTCGTCGCAGTCCCTCACCTCCTTCAGCGACCGGATACAAGCCGTCGACCGCGAACGGGCGGAAGCCCTGCTGGTCGCCGTCCTCGTTGATGTAGAGGAGCTTGGCCAGATCGGTGTTCGACAGGATCGGGTGCGGCAGCACGATCTGCCGGCACGATGCGGGCGTGGGATCGAGCAAGTTGCCCTCGGGACCGAGGTTCTGCGACAGCGATGTCACCAGCTCCTCACGGATCGCGTCCAGGGGCGGGTTGGTGACCTGCGCGAACAGCTGCTGGAAGTAGTCGAACAGCAGACGCGGTCGATCGGACAGTGCGGCGATCGGCGTGTCCGTCCCCATCGACCCGATCGGCTCGTAGCCGGCCTTCGCCATCGGCGACAGGAGGATCTTGAGCTCCTCGGTCGTGTAACCGAACGCGCGTTGTTGCTGCACGACGGAGCCGTGCTGCGGCGTGAGGAAGCGGCGCGTCGGGAGGTCGTCCAGATGCGCCAACCCTGCGTGCAGCCATTCGCCGTACGGCGCCGCGGCCGCGAGCTGTTCCTTCACCTCCTCGTCGCCGATGATGCGACCCTGCGACGTGTCGACGAGGAACATGCGGCCGGGCTGCAACCGCCCGCGCTGCACGATCTCCTCCGGCTCGATGTCGAGCACGCCGACCTCGCTCGCCATCACGACCAGTCCGTCGGCCGTGACCCAGTAGCGCGACGGACGAAGGCCGTTGCGGTCGAGCACCGCGCCGATCACCGTGCCGTCGGTGAACGCGATCGACGCGGGTCCGTCCCACGGCTCCATGAGCGACGCGTGGAACTGGTAGAACGCGCGCTTGTCCGCCGGCATCGACTCGTGGTTCTCCCACGCCTCGGGGATCATCATGAGCACCGAGTGCGGGAGCGAGCGGCCGCCGAGATGAAGGAGCTCGAGCGCCTCGTCGAACCGGCAGGTGTCCGACGCGCCCGGCGTGCAGATCGGATAGGCCCGCTCCAGGCCCGGAACGAGCGGCGTGTCGAGCAACGCCTCGCGAGCACGCATCCAGTTCTCGTTGCCCATCACCGTGTTGATCTCACCGTTGTGGGCGATCATCCGGTACGGGTGCGCGAGTGGCCAGGACGGGAAGGTGTTCGTCGAGAACCGTGAGTGCACGAGCGCGAGTGCGGATTCGAAACGAGGGTCGACCAGATCGGGATAGAACTCGGTCAGCTGACCGGTGATGAGCATGCCCTTGTAGACGAGCGTGCGACAGGACAACGACGGGAAGTACGCGCGCGTCTCGTGCTCGATGCGCTTGCGCAGCACGAACGTGCGCCGGTCGAGGTCGATGCCCGCGAGCGACCCGTCGACCGAGGCGACGAACAGTTGCTTGAACGTCGGTTCGGCATCGCGCGCCATCTGTCCGATCATCGAGTCGTCGTGGGGCACGTCGCGCCATCCGAGCACGACGAGGTCCTCGCTGGCGACGATCTTCCCGATCGCTCCCATGGCTGCCGCACACTCGTCGGCGTCACGGGGCAGGAACGCGCAACCCACCGCGTAGCTGCCAGCGGGCGGGAGCTCGAAGTCCACGACCTCACGGAGGAATCGGTCGGGCACCTGCACGAGGATCCCGGCGCCGTCGCCGACATTGGCCTCGGCCCCGGTCGCCCCCCGGTGGTCGAGGTGGCACAGCGAGGCGATGCCCAGTTCGATGATGCGATGGCTGGCGCGGCCGTGCATGTCCACGACGAAGCCGACTCCGCAGGAGTCGTGCTCGAAGGCAGGGTCGTACAAGCCCTGAGGGCGTAGGACTTCGTTCACAGGCGTCTTTCCGTTTGCGTCGGATCGGTTGGGTCCAGGCGCTCGGGACGGCGTTGGCCCGTGCAGCTCCGCCATGTTACTGAGGACTGATGGAGAGCAGCGAGTTCAAAGGGCGGATCGGGCGCTACCACTGGGATTCGGAGCCCTACTGGCCGGAAGACCCGCGGCCGAAGGACGACGCGCCGAACGTGCTTCTCGTGGTCCTCGACGACGTGGGGTACGCGCAGCTCGGTTGTTTCGGCTCCGACATCGAGACGCCGACGTTCGACCGCCTCGCCGCCAACGGTCTGCGGTACGCCAACTTCCACACGACGGCGCTGTGTTCGCCGACCCGAGCGTGCCTCCTCACGGGCCGCAACCACCATGCGTGCGGTATGGGACGTGTCGTCGACCTCGCCACTGGATTCCCCGGCTACGACGCCCGCATCCCGCGCTCCTGCGCCCTGTTGCCCGCGATGCTCACGCCCCGCGGCTACGCCGCGTACGCCGTCGGCAAGTGGCATCTCACCCCCGAGGACGAGGAGCACCTCGGCTCCCGCCGGGACCGCTGGCCGTTGGGACGCGGCTTCGAGCGGTGGTACGGCTACTTCGCAGGCGAGACTCATCAGTTCGTGCCGTCCCTCGTGCACGACAACCACTTCGTCGATCCTCCGGGCACATTCGAGGACGGCTACCACTTGAGCGCGGACCTGGCCGACCGGGCGATCGAGTTCGTCGAGGACCTTCGCCACGTCGACGTCGACAAGCCGTGGCTGCTCTACCTCGCGACCGGCGCGTGCCACTCGCCGCACCAGGCGCCCGCTGACTGGGTCGAGCGCTACCGCGGCCGGTTCGACCGCGGCTGGGACGTCTGGCGCGACGAAGCGCTGGCGCGGCAGAAGGCGAGTGGGTTGTTGCCAGAGCACACCGAGCTGTCACCGCGACCCGAGTGGGTACCGGCGTGGGACGACCTCGACGACGACGAACGCCGTGTCTACGCGCGATACATGGAGGCGTTCGCCGCGTTCCTCGCGCACGCCGACGCGCAGGTCGGTCGAGTCATCGACAGGCTCGGGGAGATCGGCGAGCTCGACAACACGATCGTCATCGTCCTGTCGGACAACGGCGCGTCGTCCGAAGGCGGGCCGACCGGCTCGCTGAACGACGGCCGCGCCTGGAACGCGTTGCCTCGAACGGTGGACGAAGCACTCGATCGCATCGACGACATCGGCGGGCCCCGGTTGCACAACAACTATCCGTGGGGCTGGACGATCGCGGGCAACACACCGTTCCGACGGTGGAAGCGCGAGACGCACGAAGGCGGCGTCGCCGATCCCCTGATCGTGCACTGGCCCGCGGGCATCCGGGCGCGCGGCGAGGTGCGGACGCAGTACGTGCACGCCGTCGACGTCGTGCCCACGATCCTCGAACTCGCGGGCGTGCCGTTCCCGACGGTCGTCGACGGGGTCGAGCAGAAGCCGCTCGCCGGCGTGAGCCTGGCCTACAGCTTCGACGGCGCCGAGGAGCCCGAACGGCACAGGGTTCAGTACTCGGAGATGTTCGGTTGCCGCGCGCTGTACCAGGACGGGTGGAAGGCCGTCGTCTATCACGACATCCAGTTCGACGAGCCGGGGCTCGATCGCGCGCCGTGGGAGCTGTATGACCTGCGCGCCGATCCGTCTGAATGTCATGACCTCGCGGCGGCCCATCCGGAACGGCTGGCGTCGATGGTCGACCGTTGGTGGGCCGAGGCCGAGGCGAACGACGTGCTGCCGCTCGACAACCGCCCGTTCTCGGCGTTCGTGCTCGAGCGCCGCTCATCCGTCGCGGCGCGGCAGCGGTACGTCTACTGGCCGGGACGTGCACCCGTGCCGGAGAGCGTCGCCGTCAACATCCGCAATCGTGCCCACACGGTCGTGGCGCACGTGCACACGAACGGCGAGCCCGTCGAAGGCGTGCTCGTCTCGCAGGGATCGGTGCTCGGCGGCTGGTCGTTCCATGTCGTCGACGGCCGCCTGTGCTTCGTGCACAACCTCGCCGGCTGGCGCGTCTACCGCGTCGACGGGCCGATGCCTTCGTCGCTGGCACCCGGCGCGCACACGCTCGCCGTCGACTTCGATCCGCCCGATGTCGCGTTGTCGGTGGACGGTGCGGTGATCGGTCAGGGACAGATCAAGCGCGTGCTGTGGAGCCGGCTGTCGCTCACGAACGCGGGGCTCACCGTCGGTTGGGCGACCGACTTCTCTGCCGCCGACACCGACTACCGCGGCCGATTCGAGTTCACCGGCGTCATCGACCGCGTCGAGATCGACGTCTCGGGCGAGCCGTTCGTCGACCCCGAAGCAGAGGCGCAGGACGCGATCAGTTCGCAGTAGCGGTTCGGGTCGTCGTGCGCCTGCACGCCGACGTTCGCATGGCGCGAGCGAGCAGGCGGTCGAAGCGCTCGACCGCGCGACCGGGAACGAAGACCGCGTTCGCTCCCCGGCAGGCGCGGTCGAGCGCGCGGCGGCCGCCCGAGTCCACGAAGGTCAGGGCTGACGTGTCGACCACGACCACGATGTCCAAGAGCGCGGCCGCGTCGATCGCATCGACCACCGGCCCGCAGGTGCCGGCATCGAGCTCGCCACGGATCTCGACGACGACGACATTGCTGCTGCGGGAAAGACCGACGCTCAACGACTCAGGCATGGTCCGCATGGTGCGCCCGCCTGCTGCGATCTCGGCGTGTAGTGGTTGTGGGTCGTCTGTGAGATTCGTGGGCGGGAGGATCGCCAGGGTGGACGCAGGTGCGACGCGCTTTGGAATGATCTTCGGATGGACAGCGCCGATATCGAGGCTGCACGGGACCTGCTCGCCTTCGTCGATGCGTCGCCGACGCCGTTCCACGCGTGCGCGACGGCGGCGGCCCGGCTCGACGCCGCGGGCTTCGGCCGCGTGGACGAGCAGGACGAGTGGCCGCGCCGCGGGCCGGGCCGGCACTACGTCGTTCGTGACGGCAGCCTCGTCGCGTGGAGCGTGCCCGACGGCAGCGCGGCGACGATCCCGTTCCGGATCATCGGCGCGCACACCGACAGCCCGAACCTCCGGCTCAAGCCTCACCCCGACGTCGAGCGCGCGGGCGCACAACTGCTCGCAGCAGAGGTCTACGGCGGGGCCCTGTTCAACTCGTGGCTCGACCGCGACCTGGCGCTCGCCGGGCGGGTGGCGTTGCGGGGCGGCCGGCTCGAACTCGTCCACATCGCTCGGCCGATCGCGCGCATCCCGCAACTCGCGATCCATCTCGATCGCGACGTCAACACGAAAGGGCTCGTGCTCAACCCGCAACAGCACCTCGTTCCGCTCTGGGGCGTCAGCGACGGGACGGAACCATCGTTCCGGACGTTCATTGCGTGCGAGCTCGGTATCGACGCGAACGACGTCTTGTTCTGGGACGTCATGTTCCACGACGCGCAACCGGGTGAGCTCATCGGTCGAGACGGTGAGCTCATCTCGGCGCCGCGCCTCGACAACCTCGCGTCGTGTTGGGCCGCGGTCGGAGCAATCAGCAGTGATGCAAGGGACGCCGTGACCGTGATCGCACTCTTCGATCACGAAGAGATCGGCAGCACGACCAATCGCGGAGCGGGCAGCTCCCTGCTCGACACCGTTCTCGAGCGGATCACGTCCGGGCTCGGTGGCGATCGCGACGAATGGCATCGCGCGCTGTCCCGCTCCGTTTGCCTGTCCGCTGACATGGCGCACGCGACGCATCCCAACTATCCCGAGCGGCACGAGCCGGGACACTGGATCGCACTCGGCGGTGGCCCGGTCGTGAAGACGAATGCCTCACAGCGCTACGCCACCGACGCGCGATCCGCCGCCATGTTCATCGACGCCTGCGATCGAGCGGGCGTCGACCTGCAGCAGTACGTCCACCGCGGTGACCTGCCGTGCGGCTCGACGATCGGGCCCATCACCGCGGCGCGCCTCGGGATCCCGACCGTCGACGTCGGGGCGCCCCAACTGTCGATGCACTCGGCCCGCGAGCTCATGGCCACTGCCGACGTTGCCCCCTACCGGGCGGCGCTCACGGCATTCCTCGGGGGATGATCTGACGGCACCACCGCCCTCACCTGGGCCCTGCCCGAGCCTGTGTGCACAAAGGTTCGGTCACGCTGCGTGACGTTGTGAGGCAAACGGTGAAACGCTCCGAACGGACCGTGACCCGCACCCACCCCGGACGAAAAAGCTGGTGCGCAGCGCCGGCCGATGTCGCGATGACACCGGGCAGACTGCGCCCATGGACATCGCTGACGCCATCGAGTTCATCCGCTCGAACCACCGCGCCGTGCTGCACACGTTTCGGCGGGACGGGTCGCCACAGCTCTCCCCCGTGTCGGTCGCGATCGACGAGGACGGCAAGGCGGTGATCTCGAGCCGCGAGACCGCGGTCAAGACCAAGAACCTCGCCCGCGACCCGCGAGCCGCACTGTGCGTGCTGAACGACGGCTTCTACGGCTCGTGGTGCTTCGTGAACGGGTCGTGCGAGATCGTGCACCTGCCGGCTGCCATGGACGGGCTCGTCGCGTACTACCGCGGCCTGGCCGGCGAGCACCCTGACTGGGACGACTACCGCGACGCGATGCGACGCGAGCAACGGGTGCTCCTGCGGGTCTCGGTCGAGTACGCGGGGCCGAACGTCTCGGGGTGAAAACCATCCCGCTTTGACTTTTCGGAGTGCCAAAATCCATTCTTCGGCGGACATGGATGACGACCTCAAGCTCACGAAGTCCGAGCGCGAGACGCTCAAGGCGGTCTACCGCCTGACGAAGGGCGACGAGCCGGCCCACACCGGCGACCTCGCCGAGCGGCTCGACGTCAGCCCCTCCACCGTGACGACGACCGTGAAGCGCCTGGCCGACCGGGGCCTCGTCGAGCACCGGCTGTACAAGGGCGTCGAGCTGACCAAGCAGGGCCGGCGCGAAGCTGTGGGCGCCATCCGCCGCCACCGGATCGTCGAGCGGTTCCTGGCCGACATGCTCGGCTACGCCTGGAACGAGGCCGATCGGCTGGCCACGTCGTTCGAGCACGAACTGCCCCAAGAGGTCGAGGACCGCGTCTTCATCGCGCTCGATCGCCCGAGCACCTGCCCCCACGGCTTCCCGATCCCGACGCCTGAGACCGAAGACCTGCCGGACATGCCGCCGCTGTACGACCTCGAACCCGGCGACGTGGCCGTGGTCGCCGTGCCCGGGTCCACCGATCCCGAAGTCGTCGCCTTCCTCGACACCCTCGGCCTGCGTCCGGGCGGCCGGGTCGAGGTGAAGGAGAAGCACCCGTTCGACGGCCCGCTCGTCGTCCGGGTGGACGGCCACGACCGCACACTCGGCCGCACCGTCGCCCAGCAGGTCTTCGTCCAGCGGATCGCCTGACGCCGCCCCGACTGGAATGTTGGATGGAAACGGGCGCCATGGCGCCCGTTTCTCCCCGGAGTTCGCAAGGTGGGGACGCCAAGATGGCGTGAATGGAAGGGCGGCGGGCGACGCGGGTGTGGCTCGCGTACCAGGCATCCACCTGGTTCGCGTTCCAGACGTCCGCGACCGCGACCATGGTGTTCCTCATCACGCGGCTGCACCTCAACGCGCTCGAGCTGACGTTGGTCGGCACGGCGCTCGAGCTGACGGTGGCGTTGTGCGAGATCCCCACCGGCGTGGTCGCCGACACGGTGAGTCGGAAGCTGTCGATCGTCATCGGGGTCGCGTTGTTGGGATTCGGCTTCCTGCTCTACGCCGTGCCGTCGTATCCGGTCGTGCTCATCGCCCAGGTCGTGTGGGGCGTCGGTTACACGTTCACGAGCGGTGCGGACGTCGCGTGGATCACCGACGAGGTCGGCGAGGAAGCCGCCCGCCCCCTGTACGTGCGCGGCGCGCAGGCGCGCCAGGCCGCGATCTTCGCCGGCATCGTCGTCGGTGCGGCGCTGGGCGCGATCGCGTTGTGGCTCGCGATCGTCGCCGGCGCGCTCTTCCAGCTGGCGAACGCGGTGTGGCTGTGGTTCGTCATGCCCGAGACCGCGTTCGTTCGTCCTGTTAAGGGTGAACGAACCCGTCCGCTGACCACCATGAAGCGCACGGTCACCGACGCCGCGGGCACGGTCCGATCACACCCGACACTGCTCCTGACCCTGGGCGTGATGGGACTGATCGGGCTCGCATCCGAGGGCTTCGATCGGCTGTGGCAGCTGCACGTGCTGACCGACATCGGCGTGCCGGCGGTCGGCGACCTTCCCCCGGTCGTGTGGACCGCCGCCCTCGAGGCCGCCGGGCTCCTGTGCGCGATCGCTCTGACCGAGGTCGTCCGCCGGCGCGCCGACTTGAACAGCGACCACGGCGTGGAACGGACCGCGGGCGCGGTGGTCGTGGGGATGATCGTGGCCGTCGTGGCCTTCGGGCTCAGCCGCTCGTTCTGGTTCGCCGCCATCTCGTTGTGGGCGGCGGCCGCGGTGTGGGAGGTGAGCGATCCGGTGTTCGCCGCGTGGATCAACCGCGGCCTCGACCCTCGCACACGCGCGACCGTGAACTCGCTCGCGAGCCAGGCGCACTCCGTCGGCGAGGTGGCGGGCGGTCCGATCTTCGGCTCGATCGCGGTGCTGGCGTCGACACCGACCGCGATCGTGTGCGCCGGCCTCGTGCAGGTGCCGTCGGTCGTGGTGCTCGCTCGTCGCCGCCGGACGCAGCTGCAGATCACGGATACCGTCGCCGCCGATGCTGTTGCTGCTGAGTGAGCCGTCGTTCCAGTCGTTCGGAGATCGCATCGCGGCTGTGGTGCCCGGCGCGCGGTTCATCTGCATGAAAGCGGACGGCGATCTCGTGCTCGACGGTCAACCGATCTCGTGGGACGAAGCCGCGCCTGACGTCGCGTGGCTCACGGCCGATCTGTTCAACGGCGGGCCGGTGCGGCCGTTCCTGCGCCTCGCGCTGAACACGAAGCCGCAATGGCTGCAGACTTCGAGTGCCGGCACGGACCATCCCGTGTTCAAGATGTTGCTCGACGGCGGGACGAGGCTCACGACGTCACACGTCACCGGCATACCGATCGCCGAGTACGTCCTGCGCGCGGTGCTCGACCACTTCCAAGACGCCGCGGCGTGGATCGACGAGCGGCGCGCACAGCGCTGGACACCGCACGACTTCCGCGAGGTGCACGGCAGCACGTGGTTGATCGTCGGCCTCGGACACATCGGCATGGAGGTGGCGACGCGTGCCAAGGCGTTCGGCGCGACGGTCATCGGCGTGCGCCGCCGGCCCGACGGCACCGAGCCCGTGGACGAATGCATCCGGCCGGACGAGCTCGACCGCGCGCTCGGTCGGGCGGATGTCGTGGTGCTTGCCGCCCCCGGCGGGGTGCAGACGCAACACCTGCTCGACCGGCAACGGCTGGCGCGGTTGCAACCGGGTTCGGTGCTCGTGAACGTCGGCCGCGGTTCGTTGATCGACGAGGACGCGCTGCGGGCCGCGCTCGACCGCGGGGTGCCGGAGGTCGCCATCCTCGACGTGACCAGCGAAGAACCGCCACCCGACCGCAGCTGGCTGTGGCACCACCCGCGCGTGGTGCTCACGCCGCACTCCTCCGCGGGAGGCAACGCTCGTTACGAACGCGCGGCGAGCGCCTTCGTGACGAACCTGAAGCGCTGGACGAACGGCGAACCGCTCGCCTACGAGGTCACCGCGCCAGAGAGCTGACGGACCTCGCCGTACCGCTTGCCGGCGGTGCGCACGAGCACGAGCCCGACGAGCGACAGCAACGCCGCGACACCGAACGCCCACCGCTCGCTGCTGAGCGACACGACGATGCCGAGCAGGAACGCACCGAGGCCGGCGGACACGTCGAACGCGAGCGTGAACGTCGCGACGGCCTGGCTGCGCTCGGACTCGGGCGCGCCGTCGACGACGAGTGGGAAGAGCGCGGGGTAGAGCAACGACACGCCCATCGCGTAGATGAAGGTCGAGATGTACAGCCCGGCGGGTGACATCCACAGACACATCACCGCCAGACCGCTCGCCTGCAACGTCAGCGCCATCGATGCGCCGCGGCGCGAACCCAACCGGTCGGGCAGCTTCGCGCCGACGATCCGCACTGCGAGCACGGCGAACGCGTACTCGGCGAACACGATGCCCGAGCCGCTCAGCCCGAGCTCGGTCACGTACAGCGGCACGAACGCGGCGAAGCCCGCGTATCCGGTCGTCGACAGCGCAAGGATCAAGCCAGGTCGCACCGCGGCCGGATGCAGGAACCGGCGCTTCGTCGGCACGGCCTGCTCGACGATCGGCGGACGCGCGGTCGGCATGCGGATGCCGACCAGGAACGCGGCGAAGCAGAACCCCGCGGCGAGGTACCACGCGCTGTTCACGCCCCAGTGCGTTCGCGCCAGCTCGCCGAGCAGCGGCCCGATGGCGAGCCCGCCGTACACGGCGACCGAGAAGTACGACGCCGCTTCACCACGGCGGGACGGCGGCGCCAGGTCCTGCGCGGCGGTCGCGGCGCCGACGAACATGAAGGCCTCGCCCACACCGGTGACCAGTCGCATGCCGATCAACGCGGGGATGGTGGTGGCAATCGTGTAGCCCAACATCGACACGCCGGCGATCGCGGCTCCGGCGAGGACGAGGACCTTGCGACCCTTCGCGTCGCCGAGGTGGCCTGACGCAGGCCGCAACAGCGCGGCCGACACCGCGAACGCGCCGACGGACAGCCCGACGGCGAGTCCCCCGCCGCCGAGCGAGTCCTCGACGTAGCGCGGCAGCACCGGTACGACGACGCCGATGGCGATGAAGTAGCAGAGCGCGCAACTGGTGATCTCGACGAACGCGGGCGTGAGTAAGCGCTCGCGCTCGTCCATCGGTGCATCCTCGCAATGTCACCCCCGCAGCACCAACCCGGTTGTAGGATCGAACACGTGTTTGGGTTGACCGAGCAGCAGCGCGCCGCGATCGAGCACGACGCGGGCCACCTCCTGATCGTCGCGGGCGCGGGCACGGGCAAGACGACGACGCTGGCGTCACGGCTGGCCTCGCTGGTGACGAGCGGCGTCGCAGCCGAGCGCATCCTGCTGCTCACGTTCAGTCGGCGCGCCGCGGCCGAGCTGCTGCGCCGAGCCGAGGCCGAAGCGGGGCACGATGTCGCCCGCCGCTCGTGGGGCGGCACCTTCCACGCCGTGGCCAACCGGCTGCTGCGCCGCCATGGCTGGGCGCTCGGCCTCGATCCCGCGTTCACGGTCCTCGACCAGTCCGACACTGCCGACCTGCTCGCGATGGTCCGGTCCGAGCTCGACGCCACCGACTCGCAGGGCGGCGACGTCGAACGGGTCGAGCGTCGCCGGGCGAAGAAGGACACGATGGCCGCGATCCTGAGCCGGGTCATCAACACCGCCACGCCGCTGTCGGCCGTCCTGCGCGACTCGTTCCCGTGGTGCACCGACGAACAGGCCGAGCTGCGAGCCACGTTCGAGGCCTACCGGGCCCGCAAGCGTGAGGCGCAGGTCCTCGACTACGACGATCTGCTGCTCGGTTGGTCCTCGTTGCTGCAATCGCCCGCCGCGCCGACCTTGCTCGCGCAGTTCGACCACGTGCTCGTGGACGAGTACCAGGACACCAACGCGCAGCAGGCAGATCTGCTGCACGCGCTCGCGGGCGGCGGCGCGACGATCACTGCCGTCGGCGACGACGCGCAGGCGATCTACGGCTTCCGCAACGCGACGCAGCGCAACATCATCGAGTTCCCCGAGCGGTTCGGCGCGCACGTCGTGGTGCTCGACCGCAACCATCGTTCGACGCCGTCGATCCTGCACGCGACGAACACGGTGATGGTCGAAGCGGGCGCCGCGCACAAACACGAGAAGACGTTGTGGTCGGCGCGCCCCGATGGCCCGCGCCCGGCGCTCGTGTCATGCGCGGACGAAGGTGCCCAATCGGCCGCGGTGTGCAGCCGCATCATCGAGCAGTACGAGCGAGGTGTCGCGTTGCACGACCAGGCCGTGCTCTTCCGAACCGCGCACCACAGCGACCTCCTCGAGCTCGAGCTCACCGCGCGCCGCTTGCCGTACGTCAAGTACGGCGGCCTGCGGTTCCTCGAAGCTGCGCACGTGAAGGATCTGCTGTGCGCGTTGCGGCTCGTCGAGAACCCGAACGACGAGCTCGCCTGGTTCCGCGTCCTGCAGCTCGTCGACGGCATCGGGCCGGCGACCGCGCGCCGGCTCGCGCCCAGGGGCGGCGCGACGCTCGACGAGGCGGAAGTACCCGACGCCGTCGTCGATCTGTTGCAGGCGCTCGACGACGGCCGGCGGCTCCGGCGTGACGTCGGTCCCGGCGCGGTCGTCGAGCGCGTACGGGTGTGGGTGGACGAGCGGGTCGAGGCCCGGTACCCGAACGCCGCGGCTCGCAACGCCGACCTCGACGAGCTCGGCAAGGCCGCGTCGGGTTCCGCCAGCCTCGAGCAGTTCCTCACCGACCTGGTGCTCGATCCGCCGTCGGCGACCGGTGAGCTGGCCGGTCCGCCGCATCTCGACGACGACTACCTGACGCTGTCGACGATCCATTCGGCCAAAGGCGGTGAATGGCAGTGCGTGCACCTGCTGCACGTCACCGACGGCAACATCCCGTCCGACATGGCGACGGGCGACCACGCGTCGATCGAAGAGGAGCGCCGCGTGCTGTACGTCGGCATGACCCGTGCCCGCGATCGACTGTGGTGCTACCTACCCGTCCGCTATCACACCGGTCTCGGTCGGGCGCGGCTCAGCGACCGCCATGTCTACGGGCAGCGGAGCCGGTTCCTCACCGACGCCGTCGTCGCCACGATGGACAGCGAGGGCGACAGACGATTCGTGGACGAGGCTCAGCGGGAGACGCCCGACACGGCCGGCGAGCCGTTGGCCGACGTCGACGCGCTCGTCAGCTCGTTGCTCGACTGAACCGCCCGCTCGACGACGGCCCGGTCGCCGGAGAGCACGAGGTACTCGACATTGCGCACGTGCGACACCTCGCCGACACGCTCGCCGCGCGGGTTGTGGATCCCGATCTGCGCGCCCACGTACCGGCGCGAGTCGAACGCCATGACGGCTACGTGGCCACGGGGCAGGCACCACTCGCGCAGCTCGTCGATGCCGACCCACCCTTCGTTCGAGCACGACACCACCAGGAGATCGGCGTCGAGATCGTCGATGACCTGATGCAGCGCCTCCGGCATCGCGGGCCGGGAGTTGAAGACCGACCGTGTCGACGGGTCACGCAGATCAGCGCGCTTGCAGGCGACGCCGTAGTGCTCGGGCGCGTCCCAGGCCACGAGCGTCTCCCACACGTGGTAGTTGGCGGTATAGCGGTGCTGGTTGTACGGCGGATCGAGATAGGCGAGATCGACGTGACCGACGGTCTTGGCGACATCGCACGCGTTGCCGTGGATGGCGCGGCCAGGCCCGGCGAGCAACGAGGGCACCCGTAGTTGCAGCCGTTGCGCGGACCGCGGCGCCCACTGCTTGACGTAGGCCATCTGCACGCCGGTCGTCGAGTCGACGCGATCGGCCGCCTCGATCAGCGAGGTGAGCAGGACCGGCTCGTACGGATGGTCCCGCCAACCGCGGTCGATGGCGTCGCGGATCGCGTCGACGCGCGCCGCGTTGTCGGGCTGCAGGTAGCGCGCCGCGTGCGCAAAGACCTCGGTGACGTAGCCGGGTTCGGGAGGCAGGTCGTCGAGTCGGCGCACCACTCGTTCGAGCTCGGCGCGATCGATCTCGTCCGCGTCGACGCCGATGTAGCAGCGGGCGAACGCGGCGGCGTACCGGGCGCTGTCCACCGCGGTCACCTCGATGCCGCGCGCCTTGAACGCCTGCGCGACTCGGGTCGTGCCCGTGAACAAGTCGAGCGCGGTGCGAGCCTTCGATGCCCTGGCGATCGCGGTGAGCGCGGGCACGAGCCGCCGCTTCGATCCGAGGTACTTGATCACGGGGTCGAAGCTACGGCCGCGATGTCGCCGGCTCGGGGATCAGCGCTGGTGGATCAGGCGGTGTCGCCGACGATCCGGCGGAGGTCGGCATCCGTGATGGTGCCGCGATCGGGAGGCGGGCCATGGGGATGCTCGGTGGCGCACACATCGCAGGCCGGGTAGTGGCGACCGTCCGCGGCCTGGACCGTGGTGACCGCTGGCTGCTCGAGGCAGATCCAACACCGGTCGACGAGCACGAGCCACACACTACGACGCGTAACGGGCGTATCCACCACTGTCGGGTGATGGCGGGGTGATGGTGCGGTGAACGGCAGTGAACGGGGGCCGAAGGGTGCCGGGGCGTCCCGATCAGGTAGCGTCGTAGGGCCGGCGGAGCAGCAAGTTCGAACCCTCCCTCGCACGCGAACCACCGCCGGTGCATGAGCGGTCGCGGCGCCTCAGCCAAGTAGAGTCCAGCCACAAATGACCGCTTCCAGTGCCCCCTCCGGCGCGGCCGCCCCTGCCCTGTCCGTACCTCCCGCACAGGTGTACTTCCCGCCGGAAGACCGTGCCGAGATCCTGCGTCGCATCGACGAGGCGCTCACCACGGGCCAGCTCACCCTCGGCGCCATCGGGCGCGAGCTCGAGGAGCGCTTCGCCGCCCACCACGGCGCGAAGCACGCCATCGCCGTCAACTCCGGTACCAGCGCCATCGAGATCCCGCTGCGGGCGCTCGCCGCGCTCGGCCGGCCGGTGGAGGGGCGAGAGGTCCTCGTTCCCGCCAACACGTTCTTCGCCACGGCCGCCGCGGTCGTCGCCGCCGGCGCGATCCCGAAGTTCGTCGACTGCGACCCCGCCACGATGGCGGCTGACCCCGCCGACGTCGCCGCCGCGATCGGGCCCGACACGGCCGGCCTCGTCGTCGTCCACATCGGCGGCCTCGTGACGCCGGCGATCCGCGAGCTCCGACGGCTGTGTGACGAGCGGGGCATCTTCCTGTTCGAAGACGCGGCCCACGCCCACGGTTCGTCGCTGGGCGAGCGGATGGCGGGCACCTTCGGCTTCGCCGGATCGTTCAGCTTCTACCCGACGAAGGTCATGGCCGGTGGCGAGGGCGGCATCATCCTCACCGACGACGACACCATCGCCGACGAGGCCCGCATCTACCGCGATCAGGGCAAGGCGAGCTTCACCGCCAACGTCCACACCCACCTCGGTTACAACTGGCGGATGAGCGAGCCGCACGCGGCGATCACGCTCAGCCAGCTGGCGCGGCTCGACGAATTCATCGCCCACCGCCAGCGCATCGCGAAGCTCTACGACGACGGCCTGGCCGGGCTGCCGCTCACGCCGCTGGCCATCCCGAGCGATGCGGTGTGCAACTACTACAAGTACGTCGCGTTCCTGCCCGAGGGCGTCGACCGCACCGAGCTCAAACAACTGCTCCGCTCGGAGTACGGCGTCGGCCTGTCCGGTGAGGTGTACGAACTGCCGCTGCAACGCGCAACCGGTGTTCGACCGCTGGGTCGACCGCCCGCTGCCCGGCGCCGAGAAGCTGTGCGCATCACACATCTGCCTACCCGTGTCCGCGGTGATGACCGACGAGCAGGCGGCGCATGTGATCTCGTCGCTCGGCGCCGCACTCGACCGACTCGCATCCGCCTCGTAGCAAAGGATCCATGTTGCAGAGAACCGTCGCCGTCACCGGGGGATCCGGCTTCATCGGCACGCACGTCGTCGACGCGCTGCTCGATGCCGGCTGTGTCGTCCGCGTGCTCGATCCGAAGCCGCCGCATCGTGCCGATGCCGAGTGGGTTCCCGTCGACGTCCTGGACACCGATGGCCTGACGACAGCGCTCACCGGCTCCGAGGTGATCTTCCACCTCGCCGCGATCGCGGACGTCAACGACGTCATCGCCGACCCGACGCTCGCCATCCAGGTCAACACCCTGGGCACGGCACGTGTCCTCGAGGCGGCGCGCCGCGCCGACGCCGGCCGGGTCGTGCTCGCGTCGACGGTCTGGGTGTACGCCGCGACGACCGGCGACGTGGTCGACGAGAACACCGTCTTCGATCCCAATACCGACCGCCATCTCTACGTGACGTCCAAGGTCGCGGCCGAGATGGCGTGCCGCGACTACTACACGCTCTACGGACGGCCGTACACGATCCTCCGCTACGGCATCCCGTACGGACCGCGGATGCGTGACAACTGCGTCGTCGCCGCGTTCATGAAGCGTTGTACTGCGCGGTGAGGCGTTGCGCATCGACGGCGACGGGAGCCAGCAGCGGTTCTTCGTCTACGTCGAGGATCTGGCACAGGCGCACGTGAAGGCGCTCGACGACATCGCGGTGAACGAGACGTACAACATCGAGGGCGCGGTGCCGGTGAGCATCCGCGACATCGCCGAGAACGTGTGCTCGCTCGTCGGCACCGGCGTGGTCGAGTACGGGCCTGCTCGGCCCGGTGACCTCAAGGCGCGTGTCGTGTCCAGCGACAAAGCGCGCGAGCAGCTCGGCTGGCAGCCGTCGACGTCGTTCGCCGCTGGTCTCGCTCGCACCTACGCGTGGTACCAGGCAGCTGCCGCCGCCGAGGCCAGCGAGCAGGCAGCCGCCACCCAAGCACCCGCGGTCAGGCTCACCGAGGAGTAACCGTTGCTCCCAGACTTCGACCGGCCCGGCGGGACGCGACGCATCGCGGTCGTCCCCGCGTACAACGAAGAACCGACGGTCACCCAAGTCCTCGACAAGCTCAGCCACTTCGTGGACGAGCTCGTGGTCGTCGACGACGGGTCGACCGATCGCACGCGCGCCGAGATCGAAGGGTGGCTCCCCGGCCACGACCACGTCCGCCTCCTGTGGTTCGACGAGAACCAGGGCATGTCGGCGGCGTACTACCTCGCGTTCACGGACCTGCGCCGGCGGATGCGCGACGGCGAGCTGTCGCCGGACGACCTCGTGTTCACCGTCGACGCCGACGGTCAGCACGACCTCGACGTGATCGACGATCTGCATCGACGAACGGTCGAGGAACAGCTCGACGGGCTCCTCGTGCGGCGCGACCTGTCGACGTACCCCATGTACAAGCAGGCGGGCAACGGACTGCTGTCGGCCTGGGCCACGTTGTGGGCCGGCCATCGCCTCTACGACGTCGAGTCCGGCTACCGCATCTTCCGTCTCGGCGCACTCGCCGACGCCCTCACGTACTACCGGGGCTACAAGTACTCCGAGACCGTCGAGGTCGCCGTGGTGCTGTGCCGGCTCGGGTACAACGTGCGCAACGACGTGCTGGTCCCGGTGCCCGTGTACCGCAGCCGCACACGGATGGTCGATGTCTTCATCGATCTCGCGGCGATCCCGGTCGCGGCGTTCCGGGTCACCGCCCGTCGTCCACCGGGCAAGGAGGTGCCGAGTCTGGTGCCGCCGCTCGCGGTGACCACGGCTGTCGCGACGACAGCGACGGCAACCGGCGTCGCGGTCCTACGCCGGGCCTTCCGCATTCTTCAGCAACGGTCGAGGTAACCGGGCAGTCCGAGCAATTCGTCGAGCCTCACCGGCTCGAGCCCCTTTGCCCGAAGCCCGTCGATGATGAGTGGCAGCGCCGTGAGCAGGACCGACCGGTCCGCAGAGACGTTGCCGTCGAGCCCGTCGTGCAGGAGGATGATCGATCCGGGCTGGGCCCGATCCACGATCCGGCGGGCGATCAGCGCGGCGTCGCGGGAGACCCAGTCCTGCGCCGAGACGTCCCAGGTCACCGCATGCATGCCCTCGTCCCGTACCTGTGCGAGCATGAAGGGAGTGCGCTGACCGTGTGGGGGCCGGAAGAACGCGGGACACTTGCCCACTGCCTGCTGGAAGGCGTGTTGGGTGCGGTCGAGCTCCGGGTAACGAGGATCGAGCCAACGCCAATAGTCATGGTGGAACGAGTGATTCCCAACGAGCTGGTCGTCGGCCAGCAGAGCCCGAGTGATGTCGGGCCGGGCCTCGATCGCCTTCCCGACCTCGAAGAACGTCCCCTTGACGCCGTGCTCGTCGAGGATGCGGCTGACGTCGAGCGTGTACGGGTCGTCGGGCCCGTCGTCGAACGTGAGCGCCACCCGCGGCTGCGCTCTGTCCCCATGGGTGATGACGTGGCCGAACCATTGCACCGTCGGGTCGTTGCCGCCGACCCAGGCGACGAGACCGACGCCGAGCAGCGCGGTCACGACGACGAGCACGACGCCCGTGCGTCCGACCTTCCGGTGCGCCGCGCTCATCATCGACACGGCACCGACAGCCACACCGACGATCGCCGCGCACCACAGCCCGGTGATGCGCCCGCCGATCGCGGCCGCGAGCAGCAGCTCGATCGCGCCGGCAACGACACCGACCAGGACACGCCGGCGCTCGAGACCTTCGATCTCGGGGAGCGAGATACCGACGCCGAGGCCGAGCACCGCGGCGATCGGCATGGTGATCACGCCGCGCAACGTGACGGCGAGCAACACGCACGCCACAGCGATGGCCGCCATGCCGATCGGCACCAAGGCGGCACGGCGAACGAGCACCGCGGTCGCCCGCCGCGAACAACAACGCGACGGCGAACGACGCGACCGTGAAGCCGATCGCCGCGACCACGCCGCTGTCGGGGTCGGTGGCGAACACGACCGCGCCGAGCAGCGCGATGCCATGGCCGACAGCCACAGAGCGGACCGCCGGCGATGAAGCCCAAGCTCGCGACGGCCACCGCATCAGCGGACGAACGTAGCGCCGCACCTTCGGACGGCCTGAGCACCAACGACGTCGAGCGCGGCGGCCACATCGCCCAGCGGATCGTGATCGGCGTCTGGATCGCCATCCTCGTGCTGCTGCTGCGCCACCGCGAGATCCTCTCGAGTGACACCTTGTCGAACTACATCCACGTGTGGTTCGTCTCCGAGCAGCTCTGGCACGGCCACGGGGTCCCGTTCCACATGCCCGTGCTCGCGCACGGCACCGCGTTGGCGTTCCCCTACGCGTTCATACCCTGGATGATCGCGGCGCTGCTGTGGCCACTCATGGGTGAGTGGAGCGTGACGCTCGTCCTCGGGGCAGGGTTCGTCCTGCTCGTGGGCGCGACCTTCTGGTCCTTCCCCGAGCTGCGGCGCGGCTGGTGGTCCGTGGCCGTCCTCGTCAACCCGGCGATCGTCGAGGCGTTGCTGCTCGGGCAGCTCCCCTTCTTGTGGGCCGCCTCGATGCTCATGCTCGCCGTCGGCTTCTGGCGCCGCGATCGCCGGACGCTCGCGATCATCCTCGCTGCGCTCGCGCAGCTCACCCATGCCGCGGTGCTCGTCCCGATCACCGCGCTGATCGTTCTCATCCGCTATCGAAGCGAGCCGAACCGGCGCGCGCTGGTCGGCGGATGGCTCATCTCGCTGGTGGTCGCCATCCCGGGCGCGCTGCTCGTCTTCGCGTCACCCGTCTCGTCACAGAACTCGCTCGTCTACACGTCGTGGATCGAGATCGAGACGGTCGCGCTGCGGTCGTTGGCCTTCCTCGTGCCGATGGCGCTCGTCGCGTTGCAGCACGGCAAGTACAAGCGCTCGGCCGCGATGTGGGCCGCCGGCATCATGATCGTCGGTCAGCTGCTGACCATCCCGTTCAGTGGGATGGCTGCCGGCTGGGGCGCGCTCAACCGCCAGCCCATCCACGGCGTCGAGCGCGTTGACGCACTCGTCGATGTTCGTCCCTGGCGCGACCTACCGCGTGCTCACATTCGGCGACGCGAAGTACGGGCCGTACTCCGTGGTGCGCGCCGGCGGGCGGCTCGACTCCGAGTTCTTTCCCGAGAGCATCAATCGGCGCAGCTTCAAGGACGAAAAGGCATACGCCGGCTTCCTCGACAAACGCCAGGTCGACTACGTCGTCATCGACCCGCGCTATCACCGCTTCCGCACGAACGAGCAGCAACTGCTCGATGACATGTCGAACCCGGGGACTGCGTGCGTCGACGGCGTATCGGTCCGGGCGATGGCCCAGACAGCGGGTTACCGGCTGTACGGCATCACGAGGAACTGCACGGGTTGAGCCGGCCGGTCAGGCCGGCACTTCCTGCAGCATCGCGTCGACGAACTCGGCGACGCCTTGCTCGAGGCGATCACGACGGAACTGGTGGCTGCCGACGATGCGCGCACCCTTGGCCTCGAGGATGTCGGGCGGTCTTGTCGAGCGCCTTGCCGGCGTTGATCGCGTACGTGCAGAACACCGCGACCGGCTTGCGGTCGAGCACCGGGAGCTTCCACAGCCTCGGCGCCCGCCCCGGACGCTGGCCGAAGAGCACGAGACCGTCGACCCAGGTGCCGACGAACACGAGGTCGGCCACCGAGAGCTCGTGCAGATCCGGGCTGGTGACGGGGCGCACGGAGACGTTCGCGCCCTTGGCCGCCACCGCGCCGCCGATCAGCTCAGCCGCCCGCCGGGTGTTGCCCGTCATCGACTCGTACAGGACCACAACGTTCATCGCCGGTTGTTTCTAGCAGAGGCATGTCGGCTACAAACGCGGCTGTGAACGTGCGCGTGACGGAGATGTCGGTCGACGAGACAGAGATCGACGGGTTGATGCGGATCACCATGAAGCAGGTGGAGGACGAGCGCGGGATCGTGCGCGAGTTCTACCGGGAGTCGTCCTGGATCTCCGCTGGTCTTCCCTCGCTCGGCGCATGGCTCCAGGTGAACGTCACCGAGACCAAGCCTGGCGCGCTGCGAGGTCTGCACGGTGAGCAGATGCACAAGCTCGTCGCGGTCGCCAGCGGCGAGGCGTTCGGGGCGTACGTCGACAACCGGGCGGACTCGCCGACCTTCGGGCACGTGACGACGATCCGGCTCACCGCGGGAACCCAGGTGCTGGTCCCGAACGGCGTGTGCAACGGCTTCCAATCCGTCGGCGACAGGCCGACGCAGTACCTCTACTGCTTCGACCACGAGTGGGTTCCGGGGATGGCGGGCACGGCCGTCAACCCGCTCGACCCTGCGCTCGACATCCAGTGGCCGATGCCGATCGACACCGCCGACCGCTCGATCATCTCCGAGAAGGACGGGTCCCTTCCGCCGTTCAAGTCGACGTGACCGTTCCTGTCTTCGATCGTCAGCCGGTGAGTTTCAGGACAAGCCCATCAGCTTCGTGACTCCGTGGTCGCGTCCGGCCGTGTAACCACCGTCGACCGCGATCGCCTGGCCGCTGACGAAGGACGCGTCGGACGACAACAGGAACGCGGCGACCGACGCGATCTCGTCGGCGCGACCGAACCGCCGGAGCGCGTGCTCGTCGATCACCTCTTGGCGCGGTTCCTCCATGCCGGGCATGCCGAAGATGCCGTCGGTCATCGGCGTCTCGATGAAGCCCGGACAGATGGCGTTGGCGCGGATGCCGCTCGGCCCGTAGTCGATGGCGAGGTTCTTGGTGAGAAGGACGACGCCGCCCTTCGACGCGTTGTACGACGAGCCGCCCGCCGTTCCTTCGAGTCCTTCGACGCTCGCGATCGTGATGATCGAGCCGCGCTCACCGTCGATCGGTTCCTGCTCGAGCATGCGCTCGACGATGTGTTTGCACACGAGGAACGTTCCGGTCAGGTTCACGCCGATCACTCGGTTCCACTCGTCCGCGTCGATGAGGTGCGCCGCACCGCCGCCGGCGACTCCGGCGGCGGTCACCACGCCGTCGATGCGTCCGTACGTCGTGAACGTGTCGTGCACGAACGCCGCGACTGCACTGTCGTCGCGCACGTCGAGCGAGCGTCCCTCCCCCGCGGCGATGTCGACGCCGACCGCCGTCCCGCCGTCGGCGGCCACTCGCAGCGCGGTGGCGAGTCCGATGCCCGAGGCCGCTCCGGTGACGACGACGACCTTGCCGGCCAGCTTCCCTTCGGTTCCACCCATCCCCGTATTGTGACCGCTCATGAGATTTGCGCTGTTCTACGAGATCCCGGTGGCGCGCCCGTGGGGGCCTGACAGCGAGCGGCAGGCCTACCTCGACACGATCGAGCAGGTCGTCGCCGGCGAGCGTGCCGGATTCGATGCGATCTGGACGGTCGAGCATCACTTCCTGGAGGAGTACAGCCACTGCTCGAATCCCGAGGTCCTGTACGGAGCGATCGCGGCGCGCACGGAGAAGATCCGCATCGGCTACGGCGTCCGCTTGATGCCGAAGCCGTACAACCATCCGGTGCGCACCGCCGAGTCCGTCGCGGTGCTCGATCTCATCTCCGGCGGGCGCGTCGACTTCGGGACCGGACGCTCCGCGACGCGCGCCGAGCTCGAAGGGTTCGGCATCGACCCGGCCGAGACCCGCGGCATGTGGAAGGAAGCGATCGAGCACGTCGTCGGCTGCTGGACGAACGACGAGTACGAGTTCGCCGGCGAGCACTGGCAGATGCCGAAGCGCAGGGTGCTCCCGAAGCCGATGCAGAAGCCGCACCCGCCGTTGTGGGGCGCGACGTCGAGTCCCGAAGGCCATCGCCAGGTCGGCGAGCTCGGACTCGGTCTGTGCTCGTTCGCGGTGGGCGTACCGCCCGAGCAGGTCAAGGCCAGCATCGACATCTATCGCGGGGGCATCGCCGACTGCACGGATCCGATCGGCGCGTACGTCCACGACGAAGCGGCCACGTTCACAATGGTGTTGTGCGCACCGACCCGTGACGAAGCGATGGACAGCGCCCGTGAGTCGTTCGAGTGGTACCCGAAGCAGGGTGCGCGAATGATCGGCTCTGTCGCGGACTGGATGGCGGAGAAGCAGCAGGAGCTCGGCAACTACTCGTACGCCGCGGACATGAAGTCGATCGACGAGGACGGCTCGCTCGATCTGCTCACGCTCGAGTACCTGTCCGAATCAGGTGCGTCCGCCGTCGGTACGCCGGACGACTGCCTCGAAGCGTGCCACCGCTACGAGGAAGCCGGCGTCGACCTGCTGCTCTGCCTCGTGAACCCGTACAAGATCCCCCACGACGCCGTGATGCAGACGATCGACCTGATGGGCACCCACGTCCTCCCCCACTTCAACTAACCCAAGGCGCCAACTCCGGGGAGAAACGGGCGCTCGAGCGCCCGTTTCCATCCAACATTCGCGCCGTGCGAACGTCACATGGCTCGGCTGGGCTCGACCAGGTCGTTGGCGAGTTGGTCGGCGGTGGTGAGCAGGCCGTCGCGGTCGAAGGCGAAGACGAGCGCGATGACACGATCGACGCCGAGATCGCGGTAACGCTCGAGCGCGTCGCGGTCGACGCCCTTGAAGTACGGGCAGACACTGATCACGAAGTCGTCGCGCGACCGACCGCGCTCCTCGAGCAGCTTGTCGAGCTTGGCCAGCGCTTGCGGCACCTCTTCCGGCGTGCGGTTGAACCCGTACCAACCTTGACCGAGGTCAGCCGCCCGTCGCAGCGCCGCAGGCGTCTCGCCACCGAAGTGGATCGGCGGATGCGGCTGCTGCACCGGCTTCGGGTACAGCGTGCACGGGCGCAGCTTGTAGAGGTCGCCGTCGTACGAGGCGGTTTCTTGCGTCCACAACGCCTTCATGACCTCGAGATGCTCACGCGCTCGGGCACCTCGATCGTCGAACGGCATGTCGACGACGTCGAACTCCTCACGCAACCAGCCCACGCCGACACCGAAGTCGACCCGGCCACCCGACAGCACGTCGACGTCCGCCACCTGCTTGGCCGTGTACACCGGATTGCGTTGCGCGACGAGACAGATGCCCGTGCCCAGCCGGATCGTCTCGGTGGTCGCGGCGAGATACGCGAGCGCGGTCAACGGCTCGAGCAGACCGGTGTCACTGCCGCCCGGGAACCGACCGTTGTCCGCGTACGGATACTTGCTTTCGTACTCGTCGAACATCACGACGTGCTCGGCGACCCAGATCGACTCGAAACCACGCTCTTCGAGCGTCGGGCCGAGCGAACGGACGAACTCCGGATTGGCGTTGAGCGTCCCGATCGGGACGAAAGCTCCGACCTTCATCGGCGGCACCGTATCCAACCGGGCCCGGTCAATCCGGCATCTCGTCAGTTCGGGATCGGATGCGCCTGGAAGAAGTCCCAGATGAGCTCGTCAGCCGAGATCGACATCGTGGTGGGGCCGACGATGTTCGCGATCGAAGCAGTGAACTGGCTGCCCGGCCACGTGTGACCGCCGCCCTCGATGCGGTACAGCTCGACCTCGTTGCCCTTCGGACACTGGTAGGTGAGCAGGGTCACGTCGGCCGCGACCGTGGTCTCGGCCGGCGGCGCCGACGTGCAGCCGTCGAGCGTGGCCCAGCCGGCGACGACCTCCGGCACGGGCGGGATGCCTGCGCCGGTGACACCGGCTTTCCCCAGGGTCGTGGAGCCATCCGGGGTCGGCAGGTTGAGCGTCGCCTGCCCGTAACCCCCGGTGTAGGTGATGAACGGATCGGCGGTGCCGTGGAAGGCGATCACCGGGACCGGCCGGCTCAGCTTGCAGTCCGGCACCGGGACCAGCCCGTCCACCGTCGCGATCGCCGCAACGCGGTCACTCAGATCACAGCCGAGGAACGAGGCGAACATCGCGCCGTTGGAGTAGCCGTCGACGTAGACACGACGCTCGTCGACGCACAGTGCCGACTCGACCTGGTCGAGCGCCGCCGTCAAGAAGACGCCGTCGTCGCTACCGTGCGCGGCGTTCCAATGCGGCACCGGGCCCTGTCCCTGGGGCGTGATCGTCACGAAACCGTGGGTGTCGCCGTAGGGGCCGAGCTGCGAGCTCATCTTCTGGATGTCAGCGCCCTCCTGCCAGCCGTGCAGGTCGATCACGACGGGCGTGGGAGCCGTGCCGTCGTAGGTCGGAGGGACGTGCTGGTAGTAGAAGCGCTCGGCGCCGGAAGACGTGAGCGTCACCTTGGTCTCACCCGGCGGCTGCGGTGGCGCGTGGCAGCCGGCAGACGAGCGCACCGCCGGTGGCGGCGGGGGCGACGAGACAGACGCCGGCGCCGTGGACGACCTCGAGGCGCTGGAGCAGGCAGCGAGCGTCAGCAGCAACACGAACGTGACGAGCGCGGCCCTCATCGAGCCACGCGTACGATCGCCTCGGTGGACCGGTCGACGTCGTCCTCCGTCGTCGACCAATTGGAGACCGAGATGCGGGCCAGTCGCATCCCATGCCACGTCGTCGCGCCGAACCAACACGTCCCCTCTCGTTGTACTGCATCGATCACGCAATCGGTCGCCTCGTCGTCACCGAACCGCACCAGTACCTGATTCAGAACGACGTCGTTCACAACCTCGAAGCCCTCGACCGCGTCGAGCTGCTTCGCAAAGCGCCGCGCCAGCGCGCAACACCGGTCGACCAGATCGGCGACGCCCGAGCGTCCGAGTGATTGCAGCGCGGCCCACACCGCGAACCCGCGTGCCCGCCGCGACGACTCGAGCACGAGGTCGGAGGGACTCGGGGATCGCGCTGCCCTGCCCGATCAGATACGCCGCGGTGTAGCTCATGGCGGCGCGGTGCACGTCGGGATGCGCGCACAGAGCGAAGCCCGAGTCGTACGGAACGTTCAGCCACTTGTGGCCGTCACACGCCCACGAGTCGGCCAGCTCGATGCCGTCGACGAGATGGCGGGTGCTCGGACTGGCGGCCGCCCACAAACCGAATGCACCGTCGACATGAACCCAGGCGCCGGCCGGACGCGCAGCCTCACAGATCGTGCGCAAGTCGTCGCACGCGCCGGTGTTCACGTTGCCCGCCTGCGCCAGCACGATGGTCGGCGTGCCGTCGTCACCTTCGAGCACCGACGCGAGCTCACTGACGCGCATCGCGCCGTTCTCGTCCGCCGGCACTTCGACCACCGACCCGGAGCCGAGCCCGACGAATCGCAGCGCGCGGTCGATGGTGCCGTGGCGTTCGGCACCGGCCACCACCCGGACGGGCGGCGCCCCGATGAGCCCGTCTCGTTCGACGTCCCAACCGGCGCGACGAAGGACGTCGTGGCGGGCGGCGAGCAAGCCGACGGTGTTGGCCGCCTGCCCGCCTGTCACGAACCCGACGGTCACGTGCTCGGGCAGGCCGAACAGCTCCTTGAGCCACGCGGCCGCGGTCTCCTCGGCGACGGCGGCCGCGGGACCGGACACCGCGTTGAAAGCGATCTGATCCCATCCGGTCGTGAGGAGATCGGCACACAGCGCGGCATCGGTGGCGCCACCGATGACGAATCCGAAGTACCGCGGACCGCCAACGGCGACGAGCGCCGGCTCGACGACGCGGCGGAGCTCGTCGATGACCGCGCCGGCATCCGTGGGGTCGTCGGGCAACGGTCGACGGAACGATGCGCGCAGCTCGTCGAGATCGGGCATCGGATGCACGCGCGCGGCAGCAAGGCCCTCGCGATACTCGACGATCGCCGCGGCCGTCCTCCGGATCAGATCCGACAGCGGTTCGTCAGACGATGACGCTGCGGATCACCTCGCCCGCTTCCATGGCGCGGAACGCGTCGTTGACCTCGTCGAGCTTGATGCGCCGCGACACCATCGAGCCGACGTCGAGCCGTCCCGTCTCGACGAGCTCGACCAGCTTCGGGAAGTCGCGGCGGACCTGGGCCGAGCCGTACATGCAGCCCAGCAACTTCTTCTCCTCGTAGAAGAGCTGGGTCGCCGAGAACGTCACCATGTCTTCGATGCGAGGCATGCCGACGACCACCGCCGTACCACCGCGGCGAGCGGTGTTGTACGCCTGCAGGATGGTGTCGGACAGTCCGATCACTTCGAACGCGTAGTCGGTGCCGCGTCCGCCGGTCGCGTCCTTCACCTGCTGAACGGGATCACCTTGTGCCGGATCGATCAGGTCGGTCGCGCCGAGCTGCTCGGCGGTCTTGCGCTTCAACTCGACGGGATCGACGGCGAAGATGCGCGACGCGCCGGCGATGCGGGCGCCCTGGATGACCGACTGGCCGACGCCGCCGCACCCGATGACGGCGACCGTCGAACCGGGCTGCACCTTCGCGGTCAGGAGCGCCGCACCGACACCTGTGGTCACACCGCAACCGATCAGCGCGAGCTGCTCGCTCGGGAGATCGGTCTCGATCTTCACCAAGGACTCTTCGCTCGTGGTCATCATGTCGGAGAACGTCCCGAGGCCGGTCATCGGGAACACCGGCGAACCGTCGGATCGGGTCGTCCGCGGCGTCAACATCGACTCCATCGACTTCTCGCAGAGGTTGGCCTGCTCGTGGAGACAGAAGAAGCAGTTGCCGCACGCGGGGATGAACGACGCGATGACGCGGTCGCCGACCCGAACCCGTGACACCTCGGGCCCGGTCTCGACCACGGTGCCGGAGCCTTCGTGGCCGAGGATCAGGGGCACGGGCATCGGCATGCCGCCGCGCTGCACGGTGAGATCGGAGTGGCAGACGCCGCTGGCGTCGATCTGCACTCGCACGTCGCGAGGACCGAGCGCGGGATCCGCCAGTTCCTCGATGGTGAGCGGCTGGTTGAAGTCGCTCAGAACCGCTGCGCGCATGCTGTCCCCCTGTCGTCGGTGCGAAGGTGCCAGCGTACGCGGCTCGACACGCTGAGCGCTCCGGCGACGCAGAGCGTGCTAGTCACCACATTCCGTAGTAGGGGTCGTCCGAGGGTCGATCAGCCCGACACGTCGGCGTGGCCGCCGCCGGCGCGCTTCACGCGGTAGAGCGCTTCGTCGGCTGCGACCAACAAGCCGTCCGCGCTGACGCCCGGCGTTGCCAGTGCGATGCCGACCGACATGCCGAGGGTGACCTCGTCGCGGCCAGCGGTGAACGGCTCTGCGACCGCGGCGAGCAGCCGGTCCGCGACGTGGCGGGCCGCGGCGGCGTCGGGCACGTTGCGAAGGAGCACGGTGAACTCGTCACCGCCGATGCGCGCGAGCTCGTCGCCCGTACGCAGGGACATTCGAAGGCGATCGGCGACGGCGACGAGCACGGCGTCGCCGTCGCGGTGCCCGTACGTGTCGTTGATGGGCTTGAACCCGTCGAGATCGCAGAACGCGACCGCGACGTCGCGTTCGCCGATGGCGAGTGCGTCCGCCAGCCGATCGCGGAACTGCGCGCGGTTCGCCACACCCGTGAGCGCGTCGTGGCCCGCGAGATGACGGAGGCGTTGGTGCTCAGCAGTGCGCACGAGCGCGAGCTGCACGTGCCGCGCCGACCGGTCGAGCAGTTGGCGATGCCCGATCAGCGGAGGACCGCCCAGAACGCGCCACACCGACATCGCTGCCGGCGCGAGGTCTGGTCCGCTCGAGACCGGTACCGTCCAGCACCAGCTCATGCCCGCGCCGGCCGACGCGCGCGTGATCGCCGCTTCGAGGTCGTTGACGAGCGATTGCGATGCTTCGCCGGTGGTGACGACGCTGCACCAGGGTCCGCTGTCGAGCGGCAGGAGGTCGACCGGCACGCCGAAGCCGGCCGCGCCTGCGAACGCCTTGCCGTCGAAGCCGTAGTGGATCACCACGCCGTCGGCTTCCAACGAGCCCGCGATCGAATGCGACAGCGCCACGAGGACCTCGTCGAGTGGTTGATCAGCCAGCAGCGCGTCAAGGAACGTGTCGAAGTCGTGCTGGCCGTCCCACGCCCGCAGGCGCATCGCGATGCCGTCCACGCCGGGGACATCGAGCAACGGCATGGCGCCGATCTCCACCCAGGTCGTGGCGCCGTCGGGTCGCAGGACCTCGAACACCATCGGGACGCCCTGCCCGGTCCGGTCGATCTCGGCGATCTCGGCGACGGCCTCGATCGCCGACTCGATCTGGTGCGCCGGAAGGAACTCGACCATGTTGTGGCCGGCCAGCTGATCCGGCCGCCAGCCGAGCAGCCGTTCGATGGAGCCCCCGGCGTAGCGCACGGTGCCGTCGCGCCCGATGACGACGAACGCGTTCGCCGTCATGTCGACGATCATCCGGAAGCCCTCGTCCGGTAGGTCGCCCGCGCCAACCGGTACGAACGCCTTCGTCGGATCGGCTGGCTGAAGGTCCATCGCTGCCCTACGTCCACCGGCTCAGTGCCCGGGGGCCCTCATCGTAGGAGAGCCATCGTCCGGACTCGCGCAAGATGACCCGAGCTCGATCCGGCCGGAAGATTCCGGGGCGTTCTGCACGCACGGCACTCGCCGACGGGGAAAGATGGCAGCAACGATCCAGGTAGACAACTGAGAGGAGGGGGGCCATGAGGGTCTCCATCGCGGTGAACGGCGTCACGACCGAGCACGACGTCGAGCCGCGGCTGCTGCTCGTGCACTACTTGCGCGACGTGGTCGGCCTCACGGGCACCAATGTCGGTTGCGACACGTCGTCGTGCGGCGCGTGCACCGTCCATCTCAACGGTGAATCGGTGAAGTCGTGCACCGTCCTCGCGGTACAGGCCGACGGCGCCGAGATCAAGACGATCGAGGGCCTTGCACAGGACGGCGAGCTCCATCCGATGCAGGCCGCGTTCCGCGAGCACCATGGCCTGCAGTGCGGGTTCTGCACGCCCGGCATGGTGATGGCCGCGGTGTCGCTGGTCGAAGAAGGTCGGGTGACCGACGAGACGTCGGTCCGGGAGGGACTCGAAGGCAACCTGTGCCGCTGCACCGGCTACCACAACATCGTGAAGGCGGTGCTCGCCGCGGCCAACGAGCCGGTGTCGTCATGAGCCCGGTCGTCGGCACGCCGATGCGGCGCAAGGAGGATCCGCAACTGCTCACCGGCGAAGCCCGCTATGTCGACGACTTGGTGATCCCCGGCGTGCGGTTCCTCGGCATGGTGCGCAGCCCCGAGGCCCACGCGCGCATCGCGTCGATCGACGCCAGCGCCGCGCTCGCCACACCGGGAGTCGAAGCGGTGTTGACCGGTGCCGACCTCCGCGACGCGTGGGCGGCCCCGATGCCATGCGCGTGGCCGGTGACGGACGACATGAAGAACCCCGAGCACCTCCCGGTCGCGATCGGCAAGGCGAACTACCAGGGCGACATCGTCGCCGTCGTCGTGGCCAACTCGCGCTATGCCGCCCGAGACGGCGCGGATGCCGTTGCCGTCGAGTACGAGTCACTGCCCGCGGTCGTCGACATCGAGGATGCCGCGAGTGACCGCATCGTCATCCACGAGTCCGCCGGTACCAACGCGTCGTACACGTGGACACTCGTTCCCGATCCCGACGGCGTCGAGCAGGCGTTCGCGTCGGCCGCGCACGTCGTCCACGAGCGATACGTGCAGCAACGACTCATCCCCGAGGCGATGGAACCTCGCGGTGTCGTAGCCGTCCCCCAGCCGGTCGCCGGCGACCTGACCCTCTACTCCTCCACGCAGATCCCGCACATCCTCAAGGTGATGATCGCGGTGACAATGGGAATCCCCGAGCACCAGTTGCGCGTGATCGCGCCGGCGGTCGGCGGCGGCTTCGGTTCGAAGCTCGAGGTGTACGCCGAGGAGCTCATCGCGGTCGCGGTCGCGCGCCGCCTCGGTGTGCCCGTCCGGTGGACGGAGGATCGATCCGAGAACGCGGTCGCCACCGTGCAAGGCCGCGGGCAGATCCAGAACATCGAGCTCGCTGCGGATGCCGACGGCCGGATCACCGCGGTCCGCGTGAAGTTGCTCGCGGACATGGGCGCGTACCTGCAGCTGGTGACGCCCGGCATCCCGTTGCTCGGCGCGTTCTTGTACCACGGCGTCTACGACGTGCCGCTGTACTCGTTCGAGTGCACGGGCGTGTTCACGAACAAGACGCCGACCGACGCGTATCGCGGTGCGGGACGCCCGGAGGCGACGTACGCGATCGAGCGAGCCATCGAGGCACTGGCCCGTGAAGTCGGTGTTGCGTCAGAGGAGATACGGCGGCGCAACTACATCAAGCCCGAGCAGTTCCCGTACAGCTCGTCCGCGGGGCTGCTGTTCGACTCCGGCAACTACGAGCCGTCGCTCGACAGAGCACTCGAGATGGTCGACCACGAGGGGGTCCGCCGCGAGCAGGCCGAGCGCCGCTCGTCGGGATCCACCAAGCATCTCGGCCTCGGCATCTCGACGTACGTGGAGATGTGCGGGCTGGCCCCGTCGCGCGTGCTTGCGTCCCTGAACTACGGCGCGGGCGGATGGGAGGCCGCCACTGTGCGGCTCCTGCCCACGGGCAAGGTCCAGGTGGTGACCGGCGCAACGCCCCACGGTCAAGGGCACGAGACGTCGTGGTCGATGATCATCGCCGACAAGTTCGGTGTCGATCCGGACGACGTCGACGTGCTGCACTCCGACACCGCGCTGTCGCCGCTGGGCATGGACACCTACGGCTCGCGCTCGCTGTCGGTCGGCGGCGTCGCCATCGAGATGGCCGCGCAGAAGGTGCTCGACAAGGCCCGCTTGATCGCCGCGCACCAGATGGAGGCGAACGAGGACGACCTCGAGTTCGTCGACGGCGAGTTTCGGGTACGAGGCACGCCGACCAAGTCGATGCCGATCCAGGCGATCGCGTTCGAAGCGTTCAAGGCTCACAACCTGCCCGACGACATGGAGCCGAACCTCGCCGAGACGGTGACGTACGACCCGCCGAACTTCACGTTCCCGTTCGGCACGCATGTCGCGGTCGTCGAGATCGACGAGGAGACCGGTCACGTCCGTCTCGTGGACTACGCCGCCGTCGACGACTGCGGCAACCAGGTGAACCCGATGATCGTGTCAGGACAGCTGCACGGCGGCATCGTGCAAGGGGTCGCGCAGGCGTTGTGGGAAGAGGCGGTGTACGACGACGACGGCCAGCTCCGCAACGCGACGCTGATGGACTACCTCGTTCCGTCGGCCGCGGAGATGCCGAGCATCAAGCTGGACCACACCACGACACCCTCCCCTACCAACCCGCTCGGCGTGAAGGGCATCGGCGAGGCGGGCACCATCGGCGCGACACCGGCGGTCATGAACGCGATCGTCGACGCGCTCTCGCATCTCGGCATCACCGACGTCGCGATGCCGGCATCACCACAGCGAGTGTGGACACTCATCCAGGAGGCGAAGTCGCAATGATCCCCGCCAGCTTCGACTACGTACGGGCCGAGTCGCCCGATCATGCGGTGCAATTGCTGCGTGAACACGGCGAGGACGCGAAGCTCCTCGCCGGAGGGCATTCGCTGCTGCCGCTGATGAAGTTGCGACTGGCGACGCCGTCGGTGCTCGTCGACGTCGGGCGGCTGACCGATCTGTCGTACATCCGCGACGGCGGTGATCACATCGCGATCGGCGCGCTGACGCGGCACCAGGACCTCGAGCTGTCCGACGTGCTGGGCACCGACGTGCCGTTGCTGCGTCATGCCGCCGGGCAGGTCGGTGATCCGCAGGTTCGCCATCGCGGCACGATCGGCGGCTCCGTCGCGCACGGCGATCCTGCGTCGGATCTCCCGGCCGTCCTGCTGGCGCTGCGGGCGACGCTGGTCGCGGAGGGGCCGAACGGTTCGCGCGACATCGCCGTCGACGACTTCTTCACGGGCTTCCTCGAGACCGCGCTCGAGCCGGATGAGCTGCTGACCGAGATCCGGGTCCCGAAGGTGACCGGCGCGGGATGGTCGTTCCAGAAATTCAACCGCCGCGCCCAGGACTGGGCCATCGTCGGTGTCGCGTGCGTTCGCAACGGCAGCACCGGCATCGGGCTCGTGAACCTGGGCTCGACGCCGTTGCGGGCCGCAGCCGTCGAGGATGCCCTCGGCTCCGGCGCGTCCGTCGAGGACGCCGCCGCCATCGCCGACCAGGGCACCGATCCCCCGTCGGACCTCAACGCCACGCCCGAGTACCGCCGCCACCTCGCCCGCGTCCTCGTCCGCCGCGCCCTCGAACAATCCTCCAGCTGACCCTCGCCCTCCCCTCCCGTCCCGCTCCCGGTTCAATCACATTGATGGCTGGGCGACCGATTCCGGTGGCTCAGCGATCACAGAATGGGGAGCGGCTCGAACATTGATGCCTGAGCGACCGATCTGGTGGCTCAGCCATCACAGAAGCGCGGGTCAGATCGTGCCGGTCGCGACCAACACGATGGCCAGCGCGGCGACCGCGATCCGGTACCAGCCGAAGATGCTGAGGTCGTGGCGTCGGAGGTAGCCGACCATCCACTTGATCGACGCGGCGGCGGCGAGAAAAGCGACCACGACACCGAGCAGCGGGATGGCGACGCCGAACGAGTCGATCATCAACTTCCCGTTCTTCAACGTCTCGTACGCGGTGGCAGCGCCGAGGGTCACGAATCCCAGGAGGAAGCTGAACTCGATCGCGGCCTCCATCGACAGTCCGAGCAGGAGCGCGGCGAGGATCGTCACCATGCTGCGGCTCGTGCCGGGCCACAACGCGAGGACCTGCACCGCGCCGATGATCACCGCGTCGCGACTCGTTATCGCCTCGAGCGGTCGCCCACCTCTCGGTCCCGCGAGTCCACGACGGCTCAGCCACAGGATCGCGACGCCGCCGACGATCCAGGCGATGACCACGGGCCCGACGCCGAAGAGCAGGTCCTTGATGATCTTCTCGGACAAGAGCCCGACGACGGCGGCAGGAACGAACGCGATCGCGACGGCGACGAGAAGACGCCGGCCCTGGTCGTCGCGTCCCGCGGCGCCCTCCACCATCACCCCGAGCCGCCGCCGGTACAGCAGCAACACGGCGAGGATGGCGCCGAACTGGATCGCGATCTCGTAGCTCTTGAGCGCGTCGCCGGCCGTGCCGGTGTCCGGAAGCCCCATGATCCGCGACGCGACCAGCAGATGCCCGGTCGAGCTGATCGGAAGGAACTCGGTGAGGCCTTCGACCAACCCGAGAACGACTGCCTGGCCGGCAGAGAGAAGCGAGCTCATGCCTGCTCCAGACGCAACGGTCGCTCGACTTCGAGCCGGAACCGTCCCCGCCCCGTCTTTTCGATTCGGATGGGTGCACCTCGCTCGTCGAGCCTGCGCTTCAGCAGGATCAGCCTGCTCTCCAAGTTGTCACGAAACTCCGGGAGCTCGAGCGTCGGGGTCGAGGCGCACCTCGCGATTCGTGAATTCGGTGCGCCCCTCCTGCTCGTACTGGCCGAGCAGCGACCACAGGATCCGGCCCGAGACGCCCTTGATGAGGTAGTCCCCGTCGAGGAACGTGCTGCCGTCGATGGCGAAGAACCGCACCTGCGTCGCGTTCTCCTCGAGCGCCGACACGTCGACGTGTGCCTCCGGAAGCGCACGCCCGCCGGCGACGTCCTCCGCCCGCTCGTGCGTCCGCTCGACCTCGATGGCGTTCGCCACGACGGACGCGACGACCGTGAGCAGCGACTCGTCGGTCGCAGTGAACGCCACCGGATCCGCGCTCTCGACCACCAGGACACCGACGAGTTGGCCGAACGCCATCGCGGGCACGGCCACGCGGCTCTGCGCGAGCGAGAGGCCTGGCAGTGGGATCTCCCGGCCCGGGACCGATGTGTCCCTCGTCCTCGTACGAACGACGCACGGTCTGCGAGTACTTGGACATGTGGCGCAGGTTGCCGAGGCGCATCGGGGTGCAGCGCGCCGCCGCCATGCCGATGATCCCTTCACCCACGGGAATCTCTGATCCGACGCCCTGCTCGTCGTAGCCCGTTGCTCGCGATCGTGTACAGGGCCTTGCCGCGCTCGTCGACGAGTAGCAGCATCGAGTGTGCGTAGCCGAGCAATTCGCACAGTCCGTCGACCGTCGCGCTCGACGAGCGTGTCGAGGTCGGGACAGCGACTCAGCCGAGCCGAGAGCTCCGCCAGCCGAGTGGCGTGCTCGATGTCTCGCCCCGACATGTCCGCTGCGACCGGGGCAGCGGCCGCCGCGGTCGGCACCTGCTCGATGTGCAACACGCGGTAGACGTCCGCGGCGCGCAACTTGAACACATCCTGCATCCCCTCCAGCGCCGCGACCGCGTCGACGTCGTCGCGCAGTTGCTCGAACACCACACCACGCCGCTCGGTCCGCTCGTACGCGAGCGTCAACCGGAACATGTCGTAGGAAACCGGTTCGATGACGAGGACATTGGCGCGCGGGTTCTCCACGAGGTTGCGACTCGTTTTCGAGAAGAACTGGTTGGAAAGTGCGACGCGCTCGTCGTCGACCATCCGGACACGTGACAGATAGGTGATGTTCGGCGTCCCGTCGGCTGCCGCGGTGGCGATCACCGCGGGCACGACGCCCTCGAAGCAGAGCTCGAGGTCGCGGAGCGAGAACGCCTCGGTCATCGACGCCGCGACGCCAACTCGTTGCCGGCAGCCGGCCCGGGCGTCTGGTCGTAGTACTCGTCGACGGTCACCTCGCACATCACGAAGTCAGCCGGCGTGAGGCGATCGAGGAGGGGTCGTGGGGTGCCATCGCTCTCGTACACGTCGGTGTAGAAGGCATCGCAGTACCGCGCGATGCGTTCACGGTCGAGGTCGTCGGCCGGCACCAGGTCGCCCGCCCGCCCCTTCATCTGGGCGGAGCGCAACGTCCGAACGTCGGCGCCGGTGACCGCGATGCGACCGGTTTCTTGCAGGTTGTCGAGCACGGTCGAGTCGAGCGCGTCGAGCCCGAGTCGCAGTCGCGCCTCCCCGGCGTCGAGCACCTTGGCGCTCCAGCCGCGGGTCGCGTGGGGTGCGCCGTGGGCGTCGACCGTGCCGACGATCAAGGCGCATCCGGATTCCAGGAACTCGACGGTTTCCGGCTCGAACACGGGCCTCGGACTCTCTTTCCGGAGTTGTGAGCGGATTCTTAGCATTCGGCTACGGCGCATTGAGGAACGCCGACGGTTGCATTCCTTCACGATGGTCCTCGGCAAGCACACCTCATCGAAAGGACCTCCCCAGTGACCATCACCGAGCAGCCCATCACCGAGCAGCCCAGCCGCACCGAGTTCGAGCTCGTGGTGCACGATCTGTACCGCGATGTCCACAAGGGCATCCGCGCCGAGCTGTTCGCCATCGTGTCCGAGGCTGGTTGCCTCGACCCGACCAACCGTGGCGCACGCGTCGCCCTGGCCGGCCACGTCGGCACCGTGGCCGGGTTCCTCGTCACGCACGCGGAGCACGAGGACGGGGCGGTGCAGCCCGCGCTCGAGATCCACCTCCCCGACTTGGCCGAGCGGATCGAGCGCGACCACACGAAGCTCGATCGACGCATCGCCGGCTTCGTCGAGCTCGCAGCCGTCGCGGCGGAAGCCACCGCCGCGGACGCAGACGTTGCGGGCGCATCAGCTGTACCTCGAGCTCGCGTCGTTCACGAGCGCGTACCTCGAGCACCAGGACGTCGAGGAGCAGGTCGTCATGCCGGCGCTCGAAGCGGCCGTCGGGCCGGATGCCGTCCTCCAGATCCACGGCGCCATCGTGTCGAACATCCCGCCGGACGAGTTGGCCGCGTCGCTCGCGATCATGCTGCCGGCGATGAACATCGACGGGCGCGCCGAGCTGCTCGGAGGCATGCAGGCGAACGCTCCGGCCGAGGTGTTCCAAGGCGTCTGGGGCCTCGCCGGCTCGGTCCTCGCCCGGACCGATCTCGACGCCCTCGGCGTCCGCCTCGGCATCAACTGACGTGAATGTTGGGCTCGGTGCGGACGAGAGGATTTGAACCTCCACCCGGTTGCCCGGACCAGCACCTCAAGCTGGCGTGTCTACCTGATTCCACCACGTCCGCGGGGCCGCCCAAGCTACCCCAACCGTCCGGCCGCGCCGTGCGCCAACGGGGCGTTCCGACCAGCTACGAGAGCAGGAGGCCGTAGCCGATCGTCGTGAACGCGAAGACGACGGCGGCGACGACCGTGATGCGGTCGAGGTTGCGCTCCACCACGGTCGAGCCGGCGGCCGTGGCGCCGATGCTGCCGCCGAACATGTCGGACAGACCGCCGCCCTTCCCGCTGTGCAGAAGCACGAGGAAGACCAGCAGGAGGCTGTCGAGGACATGGATCAGGCCGACCCAGAAGATCAGCCGGGAGAAGAGCAGCGTCGCAAACATGACCCCATGAGGCTAGTGGCTACCGTGCCTCGGCGTGAATCGGTGGGCCGATCTCCACGCCGCCGAGCTCCGAGGGGGGCTCGAGAACGGCGAGCAGGTGTCAGACCACCTCGGCTGACTCCGCGAAGTGGCACGCGACCGGGTGGCCCTGGCCCCGATCCACCAGTTCCGGCTCCTCGAGCGCGCAGATGTCTTGCGCCTTCCAGCAGCGGGTGCGAAACCGGCAGCCGGACGGCGGGTCGATCGGGCTCGGGACGTCACCTTCGAGCACGATGCGGCGGCGAACGCGCTCACGTCTCGGGTCCGGAACCGGCACCGCCGAAAGCAGCGCCTGCGTGTACGGGTGCGCGGGCCGTTGATAGATCGCGTCACGGTCGCCCTTCTCGACGATCTTGCCGAGGTACATCACCGCAATCTCGTCGGAGATGTGGCGGACGACCGAGAGGTCGTGGGCAACGAAGATGTACGAGACACGCAGTCGCTCCTGCAGGTCGTCGAGCAGATTCACCACGCCGGCCTGGATCGAGACGTCCAGAGCCGAGACGGGCTCGTCGAGGACGATGACCTGCGGCTCGAGTGCGAGCGCGCGGGCGATGCCGATCCGTTGGCGCTGGCCGCCCGAGAACTCGTGCGGGTAGCGGTTCGTGTGCTCAGGGTTGAGCCCGACGAGCCGCATGAGCTCCTTCACCCGGGCGCGGCCCTCGCCCTTGCCGTCGCGGTCCCACAGGCCGTGGATGTGGAGCGGCTCGCTGAGGATGTCCGCCACCGACAACCGCGGGTTCAACGAGGCGTATGGATCCTGGAACACGATCTGCAGCTCGCGGCGGATCGGCCGCAGCTGCTTGCGGGTCAGACCGACGAGCTCCCGGCCTCGGTAGCGCACTGAACCCGCGGTGGCGGGGGTCAGCTGCACGGCGGTGCGTCCCAAGGTCGACTTGCCGCACCCGGATTCGCCCACGATCCCGAGGGTCTCGCCCTCGTGCAAGACGAGCGACACCCCATCCACCGCATGCACGGCGCCGATCGTCCGGTTGATCAAGCCGCCGGATCGGACCGGGAAATACTTCACGAGGTCTGTGATCTCGAGCACGATCGGCGGGCCGGTCCCGGTCGCGTGGACACTTTCGGTCGTCGTCGCCTCGCTCACGACGACGGGCCTTTGCCGCCCGGCGGTGCGTACTCTTCGGGCAGCGCGTCGTCGACAGCCGTGACCTCGAAGACCTCCTCGGGCTTGACGTCAGCGGCCAGAGTCGGCCAGTAGTGACATGCCGAGAGGTGGGTCTCGCTGTCGGTTCGCAGGAGAATGGGCTCGACCTCGTTGCACAGCTCCCGCGCCAGAGGACAACGAGGCTGGAATGGGCAGCCGGGCGGCAGGTTGACGAGGGACGGCGGCGCGCCGACGATCGGAACGAGCCGCTCCGTGCCGTCGGAGTCGATCCGAGGCAGTGAACCCAATAGCCCGAGGGTGTAGGGCATCCGGGGACTGTCGAACAGCTGATCAACCGACGCCACCTCGACCACCCGGCCCGCGTACATGACCAGGACGCGGTCAGCCATGCTCGCGACGACGCCGAGGTCATGGGTGATGAGGATCACGGACGAGTTGAATTCGTGCTGAACCTTCACCAGGGTCTCGAGGATCTGGGCCTGGATGGTGACGTCGAGGGCGGTCGTCGGCTCGTCGGCGATGATCACATCCGGGTCGTTGACCATGGCCATGGCGATCATCGCCCGCTGACGCATGCCGCCAGAGAACTCGTGCGGGTAGTCGCCGGCGCGCGCCCTCGGACTGGGAATGCCGACCAGGGCCAGCATCTCGATCGCCCGCGCGAGCGCCTCCTTCCTCGAGACCTCGTTGTGGACACGAACGGCCTCTGCGATCTGCTCGCCCACCTTGTAGACGGGGTTCAACGACGTCATGGGGTCCTGGAACACCATCACGATCTTCTTGCCCCGATAGCGGTTGAGCTCGTTCGCTCTCATGTCGAGGAGCTCGGTGCCGCGGTACATGGCCGAGCCCGACACTTTCGCCACCGGCGGGAGCAGGCCCATCACCGCCAGATTGGTGACCGACTTCCCTGATCCCGACTCACCGACGATGCCGAGCACCTCTCCCGGACGGAGATCGAAGCTCACACCCCGCACGGCGTGCACGATCCCGTCCTCGGTCGGGAAGTCGACGCTGAGGTCCCGGATGGACAACGCCAGATCGTCGCCCATCTACGCCCGCACCCGGGTCTGTCGTGGATCGAACGCGTCCCGGAGGCCATCGCCCACGAAGTTGATCGCCATCACGATGAGGATGATGAACAGCGCCGGGAACCAGAAGAGCCATGGCCGGGTGCTGAATGCCGTCTGGTTGTCGGAGATCAGCAGGCCGAGCGAAGTGTCCGGCGGCTTGACGCCGAGCCCGAGGTAGGACAGCGCCGTCTCGAGGAGGATGGCGAGCGCCACCACGAGAGTGGCGTTCACGATGATCGAGCCGATGACATTCGGCAGGATGTGGCGGAAGATGATGCGCTTGTCGCTCGCGCCAATCGCGTGGGCGGCCTCGATGAACTCCTTCTCTCGCAGGGAGAGGATCTCGCCGCGGATGACGCGGGCGATCGGCATCCATCCGAGTCCCGCAAGGATGATCGCGAGGAACCACCACTGACCGCCGCGCACATGGTGGGAGAGCGTGCCTGCCACCGCGATCAGCGGAATCGTCAGGAACAGGTCGGTTCCCCGCATGAGCATCGCGTCCGCTCGCCCACCGAAGTACCCGGAGATCGCCCCGACGACGACACCGATGAGGGTCGCGATGAATGCGACCACGAGCGCGATCGACAACGACTTCTGACTGCCCCGCATGATTTCGGCGACCATGTCCCGACCAATCGTGTCGACCCCGAAGAGATGTGGCGCGCACGGCTCGTCCCTTGCGCGGGCAGGGATCTCCCCCTTGCCGTTCGGGTTCGAGAAGTCACCGTGACAGCGAGGGGGGTCGGCGAAGGACGGTCCACCCACGGTCTTGCTCACGATGTTCCCGTTGGCGTCTCGGAGCTGGAACACGGTGCCCTGCTCCGCGTATGCCACACCGGCGTCGTACGGCCAGAAGTGGGGTCCAACGAACGCGAACAAGGTAATGACACCGAGCACGATCAAGCTCGCCACCGCGAGCTTGTGGTGCATGAACCGCCGCACGATCGTCCTGGTCTGGCTTCGGGCCTCGATCGTGAACTCGCGCTCCGGACCGGTCGAGGGCGGCTTCTGGGTCGGCGGCGCCTTGGGTGGGCCGCCAAGGACACCGGCGCGTTCGAGGGTGTCACGGGCACCTGGGCGAGGGCCGAACTCAGTCAATGCGGATCCTCGGGTCGAGGTAGGCGTACGCGATGTCGGCCAGGATGTTGAAGATCACGACCATCGTGGCCACGACGACGAGCCAGCAGAGGAGCACGTTCGGGTCGACCTGGTTGACGGAGTTGATGAACAGCGTGCCCATGCCCGGCCAGCCGAAGACGTGCTCCGTGATGACCGCCCCACCGAGCAGGACGCCGAAGTCGATGGCGACAAGGGTCGTCACCGGGATCAACGCGTTGCGCAACGCGTGCTTGATCAGCACGGTCCGGTTCGGCACACCCTTGGCTCGCGCCGTCCGGACATAGTCGGACTTGAGGGTGTCCAGCATCGAGGCTCGCTGGAACCGGCTGTACGTGGCGAAGCTGATGACAGTGAGTGTGATGACCGGCAGGATCGTGTACCCGAACGAGTCACCCAGTCGGGCGAAGATGTTCCCGTGGAGGCCGGTGGTCTGATAACCCACGGTCTTGATCACGCGGTCCCAGCCGAAACTGCTCAGGAACTCGTTGAACTTGATCGCGCCGAACTCCTTGAGGAGCACGGCGAAAAGAAAGACCGGCATCGCGTAGAAGAAGAAGGCAAGGCCGGTCGAGCTGTAGTCGAACCAGCTGTACTGGCGTACGGCGCTGAGTACACCGACGCTTACGCCAAGGAACAGGGCCAGGAGCTCTGCGATCAGCACAAGGCGCAGCGTGACCAGCATCGCCGGCCAGACGTCGTCGCTCCAGACGGAGTGATGGTCGTTGTCCGTACCGAAGTCGCCGTGGACCGCCTTGGATGACCAATCCCAGTAGCGCTGGTACCAGGGCTCGTCGAGGTGGTACTCCGCCCGGAGCGCTTGGACCGAGGCCTGGCTGTGGTTCTGTTGCGCCAGCAAGCGCTCGATCGGTGCCGGTGTTCCCGCATTGATGACCAGGACGAAGGTCAGCAAAGACGACAGGAAGACGATCGGAATAGCGACCAGGAGTCTGCGGAGGACGAAGCGGATCATCAGCAGCTCCTGGAAGGCGTACAGGGAGCGAAGCAATCAGCGTCGATGGGGGCCGGCAGTGTGTGCCCGACCCCCATCAGACGATGACCTGGAAGGTCAGCCGAGTGACCAGTCGTACGCGTTCCACGTCGGACCCTGTGGCCCGTTGTAGATCACGTTCTTGACGGCGTCGGAGCTGGCCAGGAGCTCGGGGAACTGGAACAGAGGAATGCTGGCGTCGTCCTTCCACAGCTGCTGGTCGATCTGGTTGGCGATGTCGAGACGCTTCTGAGGATCGAACTCGCCGTCGAGCTGCTGGAACAGCGGCGTGAGGGCCGGGTCGTTCAGGTTCTGGTAGTTCTCACCACCGCCGATCTTGTAGATCCCCTCGTTCGACGTCAGCTGCGGGGTGCCGACCCAGGCGAACAGCGCGACGTCGTACTGACCGGCGGTTAGGAGCGTCGAGTTGAAGTCGGGATCAGCGGCTTCCTTGATGTCGAAGCCCACCGGTCCGCACTCCTGCTGCACGAGCTGAATGATGTCGTGACGTCGGGCGTTCGGGTCGCGGCGCCCGATGCTGAATGACAACTTCTGGCCGTTCTTCGTGCGGATCCCATCAGGACCCTTCGTCCAACCGGCCTGGTCGAGGATCTGACCCGCCTTCGTGGGATCGGCCTTCGAGAAGTCCACCGTGCCGGAGGCGGAGTTGTCTTTGTACCCCGTCTGGTTGGCAAGCAGCATCCGGTTGCCGAGAACCTCCGCGTCCGGGGACAGCGGCGCGATCTCCTTCTGAACTATCTCGCTGCGGTCGACGCACAGCGTGAACGCGTTCCGCACGGCGACGTCCTGGAAGATCGGGTTGTTCATCTGCATGTCGAGGTGTTCCCACGACGTGGCGGCGTACACCTTGCTGGTGATGTCCGGAGCGCCGTTGAGCTGGGCCACGAGGTCAGGGTTCGGCTGCGGCTGGATGACCTGGACGTCACCGTTCTTCAGGGCGCTCGGCTGCTGCGTCGCGTCCGGGATCTGCTTGATGACGATCGTGTCGAGGTAGCCGGGCTTCCCGAAGTAGTTGGGGTTCCGAGTGAGGGTCAGGTCCTGGCCCTTGTTGAAGCTCTGAAGCTGGTACCAGGCCCCGGATGGTTCGATTGACGGGTCGAAGGTGTTCCATCCGGTGGCCATGAACTGGCCGATCTTGTCCAGCGTCGCGGAATCGGTCGGATCGACCTTCGTGATGTCCGGCACGCCGGTCTTCTGCTCGACGACGTGCGCAGGCAACAGAGGGGTCGTCCCGCTGAACAGCCCGCCGGCGGTCGCATCGGAGAACGGCGAGCTGAATGTCGTCGTGATCTTCTTGCCGTCCGGCGAGCAATCCATCTTGCTGATCAGCTCGTAACCGGTGGTCGAACCCGGGTTGAAGATCGGCGCGGCCTTGCCGTCGTCCCCGGTACGGGTCGGGCTGTCCCCCGCTTTGCCGTTCTGGTAGATCCACGCGAGCCAGAAGTCCTTGCAGTCGATGGGCGCGCCGTCGCTCCACTTCGCGTTTTGCTTCACGTCCCACTCGATGACCTGCGGATTCTGCGAGACGACCTTGACGCCGTCCATGAGGTCCGTGTTGAGGACCTCGTTGAGGTTGCCATCGGTCAGGTACACCTGCGGCTGGACCATGTTCAGCACGATGGTGTTGGCGAGGAGGTTGTTGCTGGAGTCGATGTTGTTGTACGAGGTGAACTCCTGCTCGTAGCCCATCGTCACCGTGCCGCCCTGCTTGCCGGGCGCTCTCGTCAGCGTGAGCTGTCCGCCGCTGCCACTCTGTCCGCCACCCGAACCCGAACTGCCTGCGCTGGTGCTCTTGTTGTCGCTGGAACAGGCAGTCATCAACAGAACGAACGCGAACAGCGATGCAAACAGCTGTACGCCTCGACGCTTCCGTCTCACGTATCACAGCCTCCTGATTGGGGGATGTCGGCGCCGTTGTCGCACGGCTTGTGCTGAGAGCGGCACCCCAGCCGTGTCAGGACGACCACGGGGTGCGCGCCCGGACCCTACCTACCCCGTTCCGCCTCAGTCGAGTACCTCACAGGTCATTCAAACCAGTTGCAAAGAAAGCGCAACACAACCGTTGTGCCCCGCCGGTTGAGCAACTCGACCATCTCGAGCGAGATCTGTTGACCGAATCAGCAATTGGCGACGATCACGCGCGGTGGTATTGGGCGATGCGCCCGAACTCGTCCGCATCCAGACTGGCACCACCGACCAGCGCGCCGTCGATGTCCCTTTGCGCCATCAAGTCGGAGATGTTCTCCGCCTTGACCGACCCGCCGTACTGGACGCGGACCGCTTCTGCCGTCGCCGCGTCGAACCGGTCGCCCACGGTCGCCCGCACGAGCGAACAGACGGCCTGGGCGTCGTCCGGCGTGGCCGTGCGCCCGGTGCCGATCGCCCAGATCGGCTCGTACGCGATCACCATCGACGCCACCTGCTCCGCGGTGAGGCCGGCGAGGCCGGCGCCGACCTGACCTGCGACCTTGGTCTCGGTCGAGCCCGCCTCCCGCTCGTCGAGGGTCTCGCCGACGCAGAGGATCGGCGTCATCTCGTGGCGGAAGATCGCCTTGACCTTGCGATTGACCGCCTCGTCCGTCTCGCCGAACAGCTCACGGCGCTCGGAGTGCCCGGCGATCACGTACTGCACCTCGAGCTTGGCAAGGAACACGGGGCTCACCTCGCCGGTGAACGCGCCCTTGTCCTCCCAATGGCAGTTCTGCGCGCCGAGTGCGATCTCGGTGGCCTTCTGGTCAGCGAGCGTCACCTGCACCGAGCGCAGATCCGTGAACGGCGGGTGGATCGACACGTCGGCGACGGCGAAGTCGTCACTCGACAGCAGGTAGGCCAGCTTCTGCACCGCCCGGATCGCTTCGAAGTGATCGAGGTGCATCTTCCAGTTGCCGCTGATCAACGGCTTCCGAGTCGTTGTCATGTCGCTCCTCGCAGCGCGGCGAGCCCAGGCAGGTCGCCGAGCTCGAGCAGCTCGAGCGACGCGCCGCCACCGGTGGAGATCCAGTCGACGCCGGACGTCATCTCGAAGCGCGCGAGCGCGGCAGCGCTGTCACCTCCACCGACGACCGTGAAGGCGCGTGTGTCGACCACTGCCTGTGCGACCGTGCGCGTGCCGGCGGCGAAGCGATCGTCTTCGAACACGCCCATCGGTCCGTTCCAGAACACCGTGCGCGCCTCGAGGATGACGTCGGTGAACTCGGCCGCGCTGCCCGGTCCGATGTCGAGACCCTTCCAACCGATCGGCAGATCGGTGCCCAACTGGCGGACCTCGTCACCCGGCCCGAGCGCGGTGACATCGCTCGGCAGATGGATGGGCTTGCTCTGCTCGAGCAAACGCTTGCAGGTGTCGATCTCGTCGCGCTCGCACAACGAGTCGCCGATCGAGTGACCTTGCGCGGCGAGGAACGTGAAGCACATGCCACCGCCGATGACGAGCGCGTCGACCGTCTCGCAGCAGCGCGTCGATGACACCGAGCTTGTCGGACACCTTTGCGCCGCCGAGCACCGCGACGAACGGGCGCGCCGGATGTTCGCGCAGCCCGAGCAACACCTCGACTTCCTTCGCCAGCAACCGGCCGGCCGCGCTCGGAAGCCGTTGCGGCGGCCCGACGATCGACGCATGGGCTCGATGCGATGCGCCGAACGCGTCGTTCACGTACGCGTCGAACCCGTCGACGAGGCGGTCGACGAACGCGGGGTCGTTGCCCTCCTCGCCGGGGTCGTAGCGAAGGTTGTCGAGCAGCTCGACACCTGGCGCGAGCTCTGCCAGCCGCTCGCGGACGGGCTGCACCGAGTACTTCGGGTCGGGCTTGCCCTTCGGTCGACCGAGATGAGTGCAGGCGGTGACGTGGGCGCCGTGCTGCTGCAACCACTCGATCGTCGGCAGCGCGGCGCGGATGCGCAGATCGTCGGTGATGTGTCCGTCCTCGAGCGGGACGTTGAAGTCGGCGCGCAGCAGAACGCGCTTCCCCTCGAGGCCGGGCAGGTCCTCGAGGACCGGCAGTGCGCTCGCTCACGCCTGGTTGGCGCGCCCGACGATGATCGACATGTCGACGAGACGGTTCGAGTAGCCCCACTCGTTGTCGTACCAGCCGAAGACCTTGACCAGGTTTCCGATGGCCTGCGTGAGCGGCGCGTCGAAGGTGCACGACGCGGGCGAACCGACGATGTCGGACGAGACGATCGGATCGTCGTTGTACACGAGAACCTTCGCGAGCGGACCGCTGCCGGCCGCGGCGCGGAACGCTTCGTTGATCTCTTCGACGCTCACTTCGCGACCGAGGATGCCAGTGAAGTCGGTGATGGAACCGTCCTGCACCGGAACGCGCATCGCTTGACCGTCGAGCTTGCCCTTCATCGACTCCATCACCAGGCTGGTGGCGCGAGCCGCACCGGTCGACGCCGGGACGATGTTGACCGCCGCAGCGCGCGAGCGGCGCAGGTCCTTGTGCACGAGATCGAGCAGGTTCTGGTCGTTCGTGTACGCGTGCACGGTCGTCATCAGGCCGCGCTCGACGCCGAACGCGTCGTCGAGCACCTTGATCATCGGCGACGAAGCAGTTCGTCGTGCAGGACGCGTTCGACACGACAAGATGCTTCGCCGGATCGAAGTCCTGATCGTTGACGCCGATGACGAAGGTCGCGTCGACACCGCTCGCCGGTGCGGAGATGACGACTCGCGGCGCCCCTGCCTCGAGATGGGCGGCGGCACCGTCGCGGTCGGTGAACACACCCGTCGACTCGACCACCACGTCGACGCCGAGGTCGCCCCACGGGAGGGCCTTCGGATCGCGCTCGGCGAACACCTTGATGGTGGTGGAGCCCACTGCGATGCCATCGCCGGTGACCTTGATCTCGTCGGCCAGCGTGCCGTGGGTGCTGTCGTACTTCAGGAGATGGGCGTTGATCTCGGGCGACGTGAGGTCGTTGACGGCGACGACCTCGACGTCTGCTCCGCTCTTCCGCGCGGCTCGGAGGTAGTTGCGCCCGATGCGCCCGAACCCGTTGATGCCGACACGAACAGTCATCTCCGCCTCCTGAAGGGAACCTGTTTGGACGTTACACAGGAGGCTGCGCACGTCCCAACAGCGCCGCCAACACCTCGCCCAGCAGCGCGGGATCGTGGGCGAGCCCGTTCGGGCGGGCGACGGCGGCGCTGACCAGTTCGACGTCGGTCGAACCGGATGGCATCGCCCCGTCCTGGACCACGACGACGTGCGGGTCGATGCCGTGATCGTGGAGGGCGGCGACGTGCGCGGCGACGTCGTAGCCGTGGGTCTCGGGAACCTGCGGTCGCAGATTGCAGACGTAGACCACCTGCGCCGAGGACGCCGCGATGGCTTCGCGCACCGCCGGGAGCACGGATGCTGCGAGCACGCTCGTGTACAGCGATCCGGGTCCGAGGACGATCTGGTCGGCATCCCTGAGCGCATCGACCACGCCGGGCGCGGCCGGCGCGTCGTGGGGCTCGAGCGTGAGCCGTTTGATGCCGAGGCTGCGCTGCACCGCGACCTGACCACGCACCGGCCCGTCGTCGGTCTCCGCCACGAGCACCAGGGGCGTCTCGGTCACCGGAAGGATGCGAGCCGGGACGCCGACGAGGCGAGCGAGCGCGGCGATGCCGGCGGTGAACCCCATGCGTTCCGCGAAGGCAGCGATGAGGAGGTTGCCGTACGCATGACCGGCGAGGTCGCCGGTGAACCGGTCCTCGAGGATGTCGCCGAGACCGGAGACCGGCGCCGCGAGAGCAGACAGGCAGCGCCGGATGTCACCCATCGCCGGGAGTCCGGTCGCCGCCCGGAGCCGTCCGCTCGAGCCGCCGTCGTCGGCCACGGTCACGACTGCGGCCAGGTCGTCCGCATACGCAATCGCGGCGCGCAGCGTGACCGCGAGCCCGTGCCCACCCCCGATGCCGACAACGCGAGCGCCGGCCGACTCAGACATGGCCGGTCGACCAGCAGCGCCGCCTACCGATCGACATCACGATGAAGGACGGCGGGGTCGAGGTCATGCGCCTTCAACAAGCGCGCCAGCTCTTCGGCGATGACGACCGAGCGATGACGTCCGCCGGTGCAACCGAGAGCGACGCGCAGATACGACTTGCCCTCGCGGATGAACCCCGGCAGCAGCAACGTGAACATGCTTTCGAGTTCGGTGAGGAACTCCGCCGTCTCCGGCTGACCCAACACGTACTCGCGCACGCGATCGTCTCGACCGGTGAGCGGGCGGAGTTCGTCGACCCAGTGCGGGTTGGGCAGGAACCGGCAGTCGAAGACGAGGTCGACGTCGAGGGGAAGACCATGCTTGTAGCCGAACGACACGACGCTCACCTGCATCCCGGCGTCCGGTGAGTCCGCCGCGAACAGCTCGACGATCCAGCCGCGAAGCTGGTGGACGTTCATCTCCGTCGTGTCGAGCACCACGTCGGCCTCGGCCTTCAACGGCTCGAGCATGGTGCGCTCGCGCTCGATGCTCTCTTCGAGCGTCGGGCCCCCGATCGGATGGCGGCGACGAGTGCCCTCATAACGACGGACGAGGACATCGGTCGACGCGTCGAGGAAGAGCACGCGCACGCGCTGCCGCTGTCGCCCGCAGCGCGTCGAGCGCCGGGCGGATCTCCTCTTCGTAGTCGCCGCTGCGCACGACGAGGGCCGCACGATCGTGCGTGCTGCCGGGGTCGGCGACCAGCTCGGCCAGCTTCGGGACGAGCGCGGCCGGAACGTTGTCGATGACGAACCAACCGAGGTCCTCGAGATGGTCGGCCGTCTGCGAGCGCCCTGCGCCCGAAAGCCCGGTGATGACGACGAAATCGCTCATGTGCTCGCCGAAAACCGTATCCCGGGAGTCCACCGATGCCCTGGAATCGCGCCGTTACCGCGACAGCTTCGACGTCGAGCGGGACGCGCCGAGCGAGGCGGCCGTGGTCGAGGGTTTCGTCAAGCGAGCGCGCGCACCCGCAGCAGCATGAGCCGCGGGATCGTCGCCGCGGCCTCGTATTCCGCGGCGCGCGCGAGGAAGCCGGGCGGCGGGGCCGGCTCGTCCATCCGCTCGATGAACAGGCTGTTGGCCGCAAGCGCGTTGACGTACCGGCTCAACGGGCGATGGATGAACGGGATGAACACGTCCTTCTCCACCTCTTCGAGGGACTCGTCCTCGACGAGGTAGTCACCGATGCGCCAGTACTGCTCGGGGGGATCGAGGATCTGATCGTCGATCCAACCGCTGTTGGGTGTCTGCAGCAGCGGATGGTTGAGGAAGAACGCGAACCGGCCGCCCGGGCGCAACACGCGCGCCACCTCGGCGATCGCGGCGTCGACGGCAACGATGTGCTCGAACACGAGACAGGCCACCACGGTGTCGAAGGCGTCGTCGGCGAACGGCAGGGTCGCGGCTCCACCGCGCACGTACGCAGGACCGCGTGCCCGGGCGCGGGCGACGGTGATCTGCGCCCACGTCGGATCGACCCCCACGACCCGTTCGACGCCATCGAGTGACGCCCCGAGCCGCGAGATCTGTCCCTCGCCGCAACCGATGTCGAGCAGCGAGCGCGCGCCGGCAAGGCACTCGGCCGCGAGCGGCAGGATCTGCTCCTCGTACTCGGGGTCGGCGCCCGCGGTGAACCCGGCCTGCCACCATCCCGGCGCTCGTCTCCCACGGATCGCCGCGGCCGGTCGTCATCGCGTCGGGATCCCGTGCACCTTCTCGTAGACGGCGTTCGCCACTGCGTCGGGAAGCCACGACAGCGACTGCAGCTCCTCGAGCGGCGCTTCCTTCACCGCCTTCACGCCGCCGAGCTCCTTGATGAGCCGCTTGCGCCGGGTCGGTCCGAGTCCGGGCACGTCGTCGAGCACCGACTTGGTCATGCGCTTGCCGCGCAGCTCGCGGTGGTACGTGATCGCGAACCGGTGCGCTTCGTCGCGGATGCGTTGCAAGAGATACAGCGCTTCGGACTGCCGCGGGATGCGGATCGCGTCGGCGACGCCCGGTACGAAGACCTCTTCGAACCGCTTCGCCAGCGAGGCGACCGGGATCTCCTCGTCGAGCCCGAGCTCTTCGAGCACGTCGACGGCCACGCTGAGCTGGCCCTTGCCGCCGTCGACCAGCAACAGCTGCGGTGGGTACGAGAACTTGCCGGTGCGTTCGGCGACGGGCTTCTCACGGTCGACGAGGTACGCGGTCAGCCGGCGGGTGAGCACCTCACGCATCGCGGCGAAGTCGTCGTTGCCCGGCACCTCTTTGATCTTGAATCGGCGGTAGTCGGACTTCTTCGGGAGCGCGTCCTCCATGACCACCATCGAGCCGACGTAGTCGGAGCCCTGGATGTGGCTCATGTCGTAACACTCGATGCGGAGCGGCGCGACGGGAAGGCCGAGCCGGTCCTGGAGCTCGTTGAGCGCGCGGGCACGGCTGTTGTGATCCGACGAGCGGCGCAGGCGATGACGGACGAACTCCTCCTTCGCGTTCTGCGCGACCGTCTCTTGCAGCGCGCGCTTGTCGCCCCGTTGCGGCACGCGGATCGTCACGTTCGACCCGCGACACTCGGTCAACCAACGTTGGTAGAGGTCGACGTCGTCGGGATCCTCCGGCACGAGCACCTGTTTCGGCGGACCGAGCGGATTGTCGTCGTAGTACAGGCCTTCGAGGATCTTGCTCGACGAGTTGCGATGCGGTCAGGTCCTCTGCTTTGTCGAGCACGAACCCCTTTCGGCCCACGACGCGGCCCTTCCGCACGAAGAACACCTGCACGGCGGCTTCGAGATCGTCGTCGGCGAGGCCGACGACGTCGATGTCTTCGTTCCGGTCGGCGACCATCTGCTGGCGCTCGATCGCTTTGCGCACTGCGGTGAGCCGGTCGCGCACGCGCGCCGCACGCTCGAACTCGAGCGCGTCCGACGCCTCGCGCATCTCGGTCTCGAGCCGCTTGACGATCGCGTCGGTCTCGCCGTCGAGGAACTCGAGCAGCTCGGCGACGAGAACGTCGTAGGAGGCCTTGTCGATCTCACCGACGCACGGCCCGCTGCACTTCTCGATGTGGAACAGCAGGCACGGCCGACCCTGGCGGTGGTGATGGGCGAACTTGTTGTCGCTGCAGGTACGGACCGGGAACGTGCGCAACAACAGGTCGAGCGTCTCGCGGATCGCGTACGCGTGGCCGTACGGACCGAAGTAGCGCACGCCCTTGCGCCGCAGACCGCGCATGACCATCGGCCGCGGCCACTCGTCGTCGAGTGTGACGGCGAGGAACGGATAGCTCTTGTCGTCGCGCAGCCGGACGTTGAAGCGCGGCTTGTGCCGCTGGATCAACGAGTACTCGAGCATCAACGCCTCGACGTCGTTGCGGACCTGGATCCACTCGACGGTCTCGGCGGTCGCGACCATCTGCGCAGTTCGGGGCGCGAGCGCGGACGGGCTCTGGAAGTAGTTCGAGAGCCGCTGTCGAAGCGATTTCGCCTTCCCGACGTAGATGACGCGGCCCTCGGCGTCCTTGAACTGGTATGAGCCAGGGGCGTCGGGGATGGTTCCCGCGGGCGGGGCGCTGAATCATGGCTCGGTCAATGTTACGGGGCCGTCAGAACGAAGCTCTCGGCTTGTCCGGAGGAGGGCCGGTGCGCTGCCCGTCGAGGACCTGACCGTGAGAGGCGCGAACGGTCGACACGCCGCTACAGTGAGCTCGCCGGCCTGGTATCCGGCGACATATCCGTTCCAGGGACGACATCCCCGTGCTGGGCGACCAGGCTGTCCGCACCGTCCGCGAACTGGAGCGCCAACCCATGGGGGTTCCAGATGTTGCGGCTCCAGTCACCGCTCCCCGAGCGGTACACATCGGCGACGGTCGAGCAGCTCGACGCGTGGATCACCTCGGCACGAGCTGTGCTGGGCGATCGCGTCGTTCATCCTCGGACACCACTACCAGCGCGACGAGGTCATGAAGTGGGCCGATGCCCGCGGCGACTCGTATCGGCTGGCGGTGCTCGCACAGGAGAGGCCCGAGGCCGAGTACATCGTCTTCTGTGGCGTGCACTTCATGGCCGAGTCGGCCGACATTCTCACCGCGGACCATCAGCAGGTGATCCTCCCCGACCTCAACGCCGGCTGCTCGATGGCCGACATGGCCGATCTCGACGAGGTCGAGGAGGCGTGGGAGAGCCTCGCCGCGATCACGGACATCGACCGTTTGGTGCCGATCACGTACATGAACTCGTCGGCGGCACTGAAGGCGTTCGTCGGGCAGCACGGCGGCGCAGTGTGCACGTCGACGAACGCGCGCGCCGTCCTCGAGTGGGCGCTCGGTGAAGCGGGCGGAGGGCAGGTGCTGTTCTTCCCGGACCAACACCTCGGACGCAACACCGGCATCGCGATGGGGTTCACCCACGACGACATGCAGCGTCTGGGATCCGCGTCTCGAACTGGGCGGCCTCACCGACTCGGAGTGCAAGCAGTCGACGTTCCTGCTGTGGAAGGGCCACTGCTCGGTGCACCAGCGGTTCCGTCCCGAGCACATCGAAGCCTTCCGCGCCGAGCATCCGGACGGCATCGTCATCGTGCATCCCGAGTGCGCCCACGACGTGTGCGAGCTCGCGGACCAGGTCGGCTCGACCGACTACATCATCAAGGCCGTCGAGGCCGCACCTGCCGGGGCGGCGATCGCGGTCGGCACCGAGATCCACCTGGTGCAGCGACTGGCGAACGAGACACCGGGTGGCAAGACGATCGTCTCGCTCGACCCGCTGATCTGCCCGTGCTCGACGATGTTCCGGATCGACGGCCCCCACCTGTGCTGGGTGCTCGAGAACCTCGTCGACGGCACGGTGGTCAACCGCATCACCGTCGACCCCGATACGGCCGAGTGGGCCCGCGTGGCACTGCAACGCATGCTCGACATCACCACCGCGAGCACCGCCGACTGAGGATTGTCCCTCGCACCACTGATCCTCAACCGGCAGTTCAGGCCGGGACTGCCGATCCTGCAGACCCCTGTCACGAGGGTCAGGAGGCCGTCGCCGCCACCTCCAGGCCCAGGATCGGCGCCAGGTAACGGCCCGTGTGGCTCGACGGGTTGGCGGCAACGTCCTCGGGCGTGCCCTCGGCGACGATCGTGCCGCCCCGGCTGCCGCCCTCGGGGCCGAGATCGATCAGCCAGTCGGCGGTCTTGATCACGTCGAGGTTGTGCTCGATGACCACCACGGTGTTGCCCTGCTCGACCAGTCGGGACAGGACCACCAGGAGGCGGCGGATGTCCTCGAAGTGCAGCCCGGTGGTCGGCTCGTCGAGGAGGTAGATGGTGTGGCCCGTCGACCGCTTCGCCAGCTCGCTCGCGAGCTTGACCCGCTGCGCCTCGCCCCCGGACAGCGTCGGCGCCGGCTGCCCCAGGCGCACGTACCCGAGACCGACGTCGACCAAGGTCTGCATGTGCCGGCTGATGGCCGGCTGGTTGGTGAAGAACTCGGCGCGCTTCCTCGCACGACAGGTCGAGGATCTCGGCGATGTTCTTGCCCCGGAACGTGATGTCGAGCGTGTCGCGGTTGTAGCGCGCGCCCTTGCACACCTCGCACGGCACGTACACGTCGGGAAGGAAGTGCATCTCGATCTTGATCGTGCCGTCGCCGGCGCACGCCTCGCAGCGCCCGCCCTTGACGTTGAAGCTGAACCGGCCCGGGCAGGTAGCCGCGCACCCGCGCCTCCTGCGTCTGCGCCATCAGCCGCCGGATGTGGTCGAACACCCCGGTGTACGTCGCGGCGTTCGAGCGTGGCGTGCGCCCGATCGGCGACTGGTCGACGTTGACGACCTTGTCGAGGTGGTCGATGCCGGTGATGGTCTTGTGCAGTCCCGGCGGTTGCTTCGACTTGTAGATGCGCTGCATCAGCGCCTTCTCGAGGATGTCGTTGATCGAGCGTCGACTTGCCGGAGCCCGACACGCCGGTGACCGCGACGAACTTGCCCAGCGGGAACGTCGCGTCGATGTTGCGCAGGTTGTGCTCGCGCGCGCCCTTGACGACGAGCGCGTTGCCGTTGCCGATGCGGCGCACGCCCGGAACGGGGATGCTTCTTGCGTCCGGACAGGTACTGCCCGGTGATCGAGTCCTTCGACTTGAGCAGACCCTTGACCGACCCGTCGTACACGACGGCGCCGCCGTGCTCGCCCGCGCCCGGCCCGATGTCGACGACGTGGTCGGACGACGCGGATCGTCTCCTCGTCGTGCTCGACGACCAGCACGGTGTTGCCCAGGTCGCGCAGCCGCATCAAGGTCTCGATCAGCCGCCGGTTGTCGCGCTGGTGCAATCCGATCGAGGGCTCGTCGAGCACGTACAGCACGCCGACGAGCCCGCTGCCGATCTGGGAGGCGAGCCGGATGCGCTGCGCCTCGCCTCCGGCCAGCGTGCCGGCGGAACGCGACAGCGACAGGTAGTCGAGACCGACGTCGAGCAGGAACCCCATCCGGGCGTTGACCTCTTTGATGACGCGCTCGGCGATCATTCGGTCACGTTCGGACAGGCGCAGATCTTCGAGCGCCTTGGCCGCTTCGCCGATCGAGAGGTCACACAGCTCGGCGAGGTTGCGACCGTCGATCGTCACCGCCAACGACAACGGCTTCAGCCGCGAGCCGCCGCATGCGTTGCACGGCACCTCGCGCATGTAGCCCTCGATCTGCTCGCGGACCGCGTCGCTCTCGGCTTCGACGTGGCGGCGTTGCAGATACGGAACAACACCTTCGTAGGTCGCCGAGTAGCTCCGGACGCGCCCGTAGCGATTGCGGAACTTGACCAGGACCCGTTCCTTGCCGGCCCCGTACAGGAAGATCTTCTTCTGCTTGGCGGTGAGCTTGGACCACGGCACGTCGATCTTCACGCCGTGCTCTTCGGCCACCGACTCGATCAGGCGGCTGAAGTACTGGCTGCGTCCGCCACCCCACGGCGCGATCGCGCCCTCTTCGAGCGTCAGATCGGGGTTGGGAACGACGAGATCGGGATCGACCTCGTATCGGGTGCCGAGCCCGTCGCACTTCTCGCACGCTCCGTACGGCGAGTTGAAGGAGAAGTTGCGGGGAGCGAGCTCTTCGAAGCTGCCGTGCCCGTTCGGACAGGCGAGGTGCTGGCTGAACGTGAGGACGTTGTCGTCGCTCGTTTCGTCGGAGTCACGGGCGACGATCTCGACCTCGGCAACGCCCTCGGCCAGCTTCAGTGCGGTCTCGAGCGAGTCGGTGAGTCGCCGCTCGATGCCGTCTCGCTTCACCAGGCGGTCGACGATGACCTCGATCGTGTGCATCTCGTAGCGGGCGAGGTCGACCTTGTCCGTCAGCTCGTGCAGCTCGCCGTCGATGCGGGCGCGCGCGAAACCTTGCGTGGCGAGATCGGACAAGCAGGGTCTCGTACGTTCCCTTTCGGCCTCGGACCACGGGTGCGAGCACCTGGAACCGCATGCCCTCCGGGAGCTCGAGCACCCGGTCGACGATCTGCTGCGGCGTCTGGCGAGTGACCTCGGCGCCGCACTCGGGACAGTGAGGGACACCGATGCGCGCGTACAACAACCGCAGGTAGTCGTAGATCTCGGTGATCGTGCCGACCGTCGATCGCGGGTTGCGGCTCGCGGACTTCTGGTCGATCGAGATCGCCGGCGAAAGGCCTTCGATGAAATCGACGTCGGGCTTGTCCATCTGGCCGAGGAACTGGCGGGCATAGGCCGACAGCGACTCGACGTACCGGCGCTGCCCCTCGGCGTAGATCGTGTCGAACGCCAGCGACGACTTCCCCGAACCGGACAGGCCCGTGAGCACGATGAGCTTGTCGCGGGGCAGGTCGAGGTTGATGTTGCGCAGGTTGTGCTCGCGCGCACCCCGGACCACCAGCCGATCGGACACGAAGATCGAGCCTATCCGGGCATGATCACCCAGAGGGGGAACACTCGTTCGATGACCCGCACACGACGAAGGCGATCCCAAGACCTTCGCCGTGGTGCCGGCGAACGGGAGTCGCGCGCGTGCGGAGCAGGTCAGTGTCGATTCAGCCAGCGTCTCGCAGCTCGCGGCGCAGCTCGTTGATCTCGTCGCGGAGCCTCGCGGCGTACTCGAAGCGAAGCTCGGCCGCCGCTTCGTTCATCTCGTCCTCGAGGGTCTGGATCAGTCGCCCGAGCTCGGACGGCGCGAGGTCGGCGAGCTCGTTGCGCCGTCGCTCGTCGCGGGCCCGTGTGAGGCGCCCGCCGCGCCGATCACGACCGGGAACCGGCGCGGTGCCGTCGCCGTCGGGCCGGAGGTGAGCGAGGATGTCGGTGACCGCCTTGCGGATCGTCTGCGGATCGATGCCGTGCTCGGCGTTGTACGCCTGCTGCAGCCCGCGGCGGCGGTTCGTCTCGGAGATGGCACGCTGCATCGAGTCGGTGACGTGGTCGGCGTACATGATCACCTGGCCGTCGACGTTGCGTGCGGCCCGGCCGATCATCTGGATCAGCGACGTCTCGCTCCGCAGGAAACCTTCCTTGTCGGCGTCGAGGATCGAGACCAGCGACACCTCGGGCAGGTCGAGGCCCTCGCGCAGCAGGTTGATGCCGACGAGCACGTCGAACTCGCCGAGCCGCAGGTCGCGGATGATCTCGATGCGCTGGATGGTGTCGACGTTCGAGTGCAGGTACCGGACCCGGACACCGAGCTCGAGCAAGTAGTCGGTCAGGTCTTCCGCCATCTTCTTCGTGAGCGTCGTGACCAGCACGCGGTCGCCGCGGCTCACGCGGTCGTTGATCTGCTCCAAGAGGTCGTCGATCTGGCCCTTGGTCGGCTTCACGATGACCTCGGGATCGACCAGCCCGGTCGGACGCACGATCTGCTCGACGACCTGGCTCGACACCTGCAGCTCGTACGGGCTCGGCGTGGCCGACAGGAACACCACCTGCGGCACCCGCTCGATGAACTCGTCGAAGCGCAACGGCCGGTTGTCGGCCGCCGAAGGCAACCGGAACCCGTGGTCGATGAGCACCTCCTTGCGGCTCCGGTCACCCTCGTACTGGCCGTGCAGCTGCGGCACCGTCACGTGGCTCTCGTCGACCACCACGAGGAAGTCGTCGGGGAAGTAGTCGAGCAACGTGTGCGGCGGCTCGCCGGAGCTGCGACCGTCGATCGGCCCCGAGTAGTTCTCGACGCCGTTGCAGTAACCGACCTCTTGCATCATCTCGAGGTCGTATTGCGTGCGCATGCGGAGCCGCTGGGCTTCGAGCAGCTTGCCTTCCTTCTCGAAGTACGCGAGCCGCTCTTGCAGCTCGGCCTCGATGCGAACGATCGCCTTGCGCATCCGCTCTTCGCTGGCGACGTAGTGGCTCGCGGGGAACACGATGAGCTCTTCGAGCGTCTGCACCCGCTCGCCGGTGAGCGGATCGACCACGGTGATCTGCTCGACCTCGTCGCCGAACAGCTCGACGCGCACCGCGGTCTCGTCGTAGGCGGGATGGATCTCGATCGTGTCGCCCCGCACCCGGAACTTGCCGCGGGTGAGGTTCATGTCGTTGCGCTCGTAGTTCATGTCGACGAGCTGGCGAAGGATCGACCGCTGGTCGCGCTCTTCGCCCGGCTTGAGGAACAGGTAATGACCGCGGTACTCCTCGGGCGAGCCGAGGCCGTAGATGCACGAGACCGACGCGACGACGATCACGTCCTTGCGGGTGAGCAGCGCCGACGTCGCGGCGTGGCGCAAACGGTCGATCTCGTCGTTGACCGAGCTGTCCTTCTCGATGTACGTGTCGCTCGACGCGATGTACGCCTCGGGCTGGTAGTAGTCGTAGTAGCTGACGAAGTACTCGACCCGGTTGTCGGGGAAGAACTCGCGGAACTCGTTGGCGAGCTGCGCGGCGAGCGACTTGTTGGGCGCGATGACGAGCGTCGGCTTCTGGACCTGCTCGACCGTCCACGCCACGGTCGCGCTCTTGCCCGACCCGGTGATGCCGAGGAGCGTCTGGTAGCGGTCGCCCCGGTTGATCCCCTCCGCCAGCTCCGCGATCGCCTGCGGCTGATCGCCGGCCGGCGCGAACTGCGAGACAACCTCGAGCTTCGGCATCGGGAGAAGTCTAAAGAGGGGGTGCGACAGTCGACCGAGGACCCGAACTCCGGGGAGAAACGGGCGCCATGGCGCCCGTTTCCATCCAACATTCGCGCCCTAGAGAGCGGGCAGGAAGACAGGCTGGCAGCGGTTGGGTTCGGTCTGGTCGAGAGACCGGAAGGCGAAGAGCTTCGACTGCCACGACGGGACCGGCTCGACCAGGGCCGGATCGTCCGAGGCATGACGCACCTCGTGGGTCTGGCCGTCGCGCCGGTAGACGCAGCGACGCGTCGCGGTGCTGGCTGAGGTAGTCCCGCAACTGGAGGAACGGGATGTCGAACTGCTGCGTCGCGTACAGCTGCAGGTCCGGATCGGACGACTCGAGGATCGAGACCCGATCGTCCTGGTAGTCCGTCAGCGGCAGCGTGCGCGGCACGAGGAAGTGGTTCGAGTCGCCGGACGCGGTCTCGAGGTTGGAGTACATGTTGAACGCGTAGGCGGTCCGCAGCTCGAGGAACGGCGACATCCCGTTGAGGACGACGAGCGCAGGCACGACCCACATCCAGCCCGACACCCGCAGATCGACGTCGGATCGGAGCGTTCGCTGTGCCCACACGTACCGGCCCACCAACACCAGCAGCAACCCGTCGAGCAGGATCCACGCCCACGCCCTTCCGTCGATGAACACGCGCTGGACGCCGACGCCTTTGCCGTACCACTGCAACACCAACAGGAATGCCACTGACGGTCCCCACCGCTGCCCTCAGCCCGTCGCGCACGTCGGCGGATCGCGAGCGATACGCGTGCAGCACGCTCGCTGCGAACGTCGCGGGTAGGAACAAGGTGAACAGCGCGTTGAGCACCGACGAGAAGTCCGAGAACAGATGGGTCTGGTCGAGCGCGATCAAGCTGTGGAACACGAGCCCGACGCAGACGCCGGCGATCCGAGTCCGGCGGAACAGCAACAGGAGCGGTACCGACAGCTCGATGGCGGCCGTGCCGATCGGCACCGCATGCGCCCACCAACCCGCGGTCGCACTGTGGATGTCGAGCCCCAACGACCCGGACAGCTCGTCGAAGAAGTAGTTGCCGCAACTGACCCGCGGCGTGAAGAACGCGTGGTTCAGCTTGGAGAACGCGGCGAACGAGTAGAAGCCGAGCAGGACCCAGCGTGCCGCCGGCAGGAAGGCCCGCTCGACCCGGCCGACGTCGAAGCCGCGCGCGACGAGGACCGACACCAAGATCGCCAGGTCGACGCAGGCTGCCACGCACCCAGTGGCTCCCGAGCACGGGCGCCTCGAACCAGAGCGACACGGGCCCGAGCACCGCCAGCGCGGCAAGGCGAGGCACCGACCGCGGCCGAAGCAACAGGACAACAGCCGCCACTCCGATGAGGACATGCGTGACGCCGACCGTCGTGATGTGGGAGAAGACCTGATTGGCCCGTGCGCTCGGGCCCCAGATGTGGAAGAGGTTGGCGAACGCCCACAGCACCGAGAAGATCGTCAACACGTCGCCGGGCTCGGCGACGGGCTGCGACGGCCGGTCGGTCACTTGTGTGGCAACGACTCGATCCACGTCCACACCTCGCCGACTTCGCGCCGCAGGTCGTCGATCGTTCCCGAGTTGTCGATGACCCGGTCGGCGACCGCCAACCGCTCCTCGCGGCCGGCCTGGTTCGCGAGCCGGGCACGAGCGTCGCGCTCGTCCATCTGGCGGTGCTCGACAAGGCGCCGCACGGCGACTTCCGGATCGACGTCGACGACGATCACCGCGCCATAGCCACCCCGAGCAGACTCGACGAGCAGCGGCACGTCGTAGATCACCACCCGATCTGTATCGGCTACCGACTGCATCCGGTTGAGCATCTCCGCGCCGACGGCCGGATGAACGATGGCCTCGAGGTCCTTCCTGGCCCGCTCGTCGGCGAACACGATCGTCGCTACCGACGGCCGGTCGAGGGTGCCGTCGGGCGCCACGATTCCGGTACCGAAACGTTCGACCATTGCGTCGAACACTTCGTGGCCGGGCTGCTGCAGGTCTCGGGTGATGGCGTCGGCGTCGATGATCAGTGCTCCCTTGTCGGCGAGCATGGCGCTGACGGTCGACTTGCCCGATCCGATGCCACCTGTGAGCCCGACGACCAGCACCGTGCGATCGTAAGGAGCTGAGCGGATAGGCGCCACGTCGGGCTCCATCGGTCGCGGTAGGTGATGCGCTTGCCGACGATCAGAACGCTGGTGGCGAGACAGAGCGCAGCGTGTCGATCGCAGCTGCCACGGTCTGCGGTGCGTCGGCGCTGGCCATAGTTCGACCACCAGGAGTTGGTGCCCTCGACGATCCACCGCCACCCGTGCGGTGGAGCAGGTTCAATGTGGAGGCGACGAACGCGTGCATTAACGCTTCGCGCCGTTCAGCGTTGAGCGCATCCTTCACCTCATCGATCGACATCGCTCGTCCCGACCGATGCAGGAGCGCCTCGATCGGTACGACTTTCCATTTGCAGACCGTAAATCCGAGCCTGCAACCGAATCGCCTCGGCCTCGGCGATATCGAGTTCACCGGTCAGCCGTTCAAGCAGCTGTTCAAGGGTCCCGATTATCAGCGGCGGACAAATGCGAACGTCAGGTGCGGCTTGCGCCTATGGATGCACGTAGCAACAGCGAGTGCGTCACCCGTGAAATAGAACCACTGCGAGCGCGCCGGCGATGAGCGGCGGACCGAAGCAGAACTGGAGATGGAACCGGCGCTCCTTGATGATGAGCGCGATCCCGAGGACCAGGGCGAAGGCGATTCCGGCGACAGCGCCGTAGACGACGTACTCCAGCCCGTACCAGCCGGTGATCATGCCCAGCACCAGGGCGAGGCGCACGTCCCCGTACCCCAGGATCAGCATCCCCAGCATCTTCTTGCCGAGGAACCACGTGAGGAAGAACACGTTGGCGAAGGCCACCGCGCCGATCGCCGCGGTCAACAGTGGCGCCCAGTCCCAGGTGATCAGCGCGGCTGCTGCCAGAGCGCCGGCGACCGCAGCGGCCGTCATGTACACGATCTTTCGTGGGAGCAGCCGGGCCTTCCAGTCGATGGCAGCGAGGAGCACGCCTCCGAAGACGAACGCGAGAACCGCAGGGAGCTCGGGGCTCATCCCGAGACGCCAGATGGTGAGACCGAACAGGAGAGCAGTGACGCCGCTCAGGGCGTGCTCTTTCACGAAGGGGGGCGCGGACATGGCGAGCACAGTACGGATACGCGGCCCGCGACGGGCGCATCCATATAGGCCAACGGACCCAAAGTGTCGACGAGCCCGATCCGGTCGTAGGCCGTTGGACCCGTTTCTGTTCGATTTGCATGCGAATGCACGGGTGGCGTGGTTCCCTGCGCAGCGTCCCTCCCCGACTGGCGGGGTTGGGAGAGAGAAAAGGAAACCCCCTGAAATGAAGAACCTGGTCGAGAAGTACACCCCCGAGGCCGTCGAGGCGTCGGACGAGGGTGTCGTCGCCATCGAGTACGTGGTCATCGCCGGGCTGGTCGCCGCCGGCGTCGGCGTCGTGTTCGCCACGGGCCTCTGGACCACGATGCAGGGCAAGCTCAACGGCCTGTTCACCGTCAACTGATCGGTAGGGCGGGTCTTCCGACCCGCCCTACTGCTCGTTTCACCCCGAATCACGCACCAAACCATGAAAGGCAGTGAAGTGAACAGCATCCTGGACAAGTACACCGAGGCCGAGGCCCAGAACGACGAGGGTGTCGTGGCGATCGAGTACGTCGTCATCGCCGGCCTCGTGGCCGCCGGTGTGGCGGTCGTCTTCGCCACCGGTCTCTGGACCACGATGCAGGGCAAGCTCAACGGCCTGCCCTTCTGAGCATCTTCTTCGGCGGACGGAAGGGGCGGCCTCGCGGCCGCCCCTCCATGCTCCCTGGCAAAGGAATCCACACATGATCAGAAACCACACACAGGCAGGCGCGATGACCGAGGGGTCGTCGCGATCGAGCTCGTTCTCGTCGCCCCCTTCCTGATCGCCCTGATCTTCGCCATCGCCGAGTTCGGCATCTACTTCTCCAACAAGGTCGACGTGACGAGCACGGCGCGTGACGCCGCCAGGACCCTGGCGCTGGGTGGCCCGACCGCCGACCTACACGCCCCCGGAGGCGCCGGGGTGGACAGCGACCGGCATCGTGAAGTGCGCCGCCGGGGACACGACCAACAACGCCTCGATCACGCTCAACACGAGTTACGACTTCACGATCCCGGGCATCTCGCTGGGGACCAAGCCCATCACAGCAACGGGGACGATGAGATGCGGCGGATGACACGACACGACGACCGAGGCGTGGCCACCATCTTCGTGGTGCTGGCCATGCCGTTCCTCCTGTTGATGGGAGCGCTGGTCTTCGACGGAGCTCGCGGAATCGTGGCCCGTCGTGAGACGCAGAACGCCGCTGATGCCGGCGCTCTGGCCAAGGCGACGGACTGCGCCAAGGGCGTAGCGACCACGACCTTCACGGCGTACCAGACCAACGGTGCCGCGCTGGCCAACACGCCGACGTGTGCGGACCCCGGCCAGCCACCACGGTGTCGATGAGCAAGACCATCGACATCACGTTCGTGGCGGGCGCCGGTAGCCGGACGGTCACCCGTTCGGCCACGGCGAAGTGGGGCAGCATCAACTCGGCCACCACGATCCCGGCGGTCATCTCGGCGTGTGTGTTCGACATCGCCACGTCCAACGGGACGGTATTTCCATCGACGGAACAGGTCGTGCCCATCGGTGGTGGTTCCACCAACTGCCCAGGGCGCCCACCTGGCAACTTCGGGTGGCTCGATCGACCCAACGGCAGCACTTGTGCCGTCACAACGACGCTCGGCCCCACTGGTCAGGTCGTTGCGGGCGGGGACAACGGCAACGGCACCGGTCTGCCCTACGACTGCATCAATGGTGTGAGCGGCGGCGGCCTCAACGCCGACCTTCTGATCCCCATCTACACAGCAACGGCGGGTAGCGGATCCGGCGTGACCTACACCATCTCGGGTTACGCCGGGTTCCACCTCACCGGATGGGACCTCAAGCACGGCACCCCGCAGAGCTACCCAACCAGCGGCATCCCTTCCTGCACGGTCAAGAACTGCATCCGCGGCTACTTCACCAAGTTCGTGACCGAGCAGGGCGCTATTGGTCCCAGCGGCGAACCCTTCGGTGCGTCGGTCGTCAGTCTCACCAGCTAGATCCAACAACAACCAACAAGCAAGGAACCCCACACATCATGAAGAACAAGAGGCGGATCATCGGGATCGGGGCAGCAGCGCTGCTCGCGATTCTCGGAACGGCAGCCCTCGCGGGCTTCGTCAACTCGGCCAAGAACAAGGCGGTGGCCAAAGAAGCCCTCGCTGATGTCTACGTGGTCGACAAGGCAGTGCCCAAGGGCTCGCCGCCGGACACCATCAAGGCTTCGGTCTCGGTCGGCCAGGTGCCCCAGCGGCTCGTGCAGCCAGGCGCCGTCACCAGTATCGATCAGGTGGGGGACAAGGTGGCCTCCACGGATCTCCAGCCCGGCGACCAGTTGCTCACGGCGCGTCTGGTGGAGCCCACGGACGCCACCATCGACGTGACCGACAAGGTGCAGGTGTCGGCCAACCTCACCGCCGAGCGCACAGTGGGTGGCACCCTGAAGAAGGGCGACACCGTCGGTGTGTACATCAGTTTCGACACCGTTGACACGACTCCGAACACGACGAACCTGCAGTACCAGCACGTGCTCGTGACCAACGTCCAGACGACCGGCGCGCCGGCGCAGCCCACCAAGGACAACAAGGCGGGCGTCGACCAGGTCACCGGGGACAACTACATCGTCACCCTGGCCATGACTCCCGACCAGTCCGAGCACTTCGTCTACGGCACCGAGTTCGGGCACATCTGGCTGTCCAACGAGCCGGCGACCGTTGCCGACGGTGGCGCCCAAAGCATCACCCTCGGCAACGTCTACGCGGTGACCCAGTGACAGTGGACGAGATGCCTACCGTCATCATCGGGCACGACATGCCCGCCGAGTTGGCCGCCGAGGTGTCCACGACCCTCGAGGGTCTGGGCGTCAACGTCAAGGCCAACGGCTTCGCCCCTCCCAGCCCCGGCAAGGGCCGGATCATCGTGGTCGTCTCCCCCAAAGGCGGCTCCGGCAAGACAGCGGTGTCGACCAACCTGGCCGTGGCGTTGTCACAACGTCACCCCGGGCGGGTGGTGGCAGTCGACCTCGACGTGCAGTTCGGCGACCTGGCCACCGCTCTGGCCCTCCAACCCGAGCACACCCTGGCGCAGATGGCTCGCTCCAGTGAGATCACCGCTACTTCGGCCAAGCTGTTCCTCACCCCGTACGAGCACAGCCTGTTCGTCCTTGCCGGCGCCGCAGATCCCGTAGATGCCGACGTGATCACGCACACGCACGTCTCCAAGGTCCTGCCGCTGCTGGCGCAGGAGTTCGACTACGTGGTGGTCGACACGCCGGCGGGGCTGGACGAGCGCACGCTGGCGGCCATCGAGTGCGCCAGCGATCTCATGTTGATCTCCTCCCTGGACGTCACCAGCATCAAGAGCCTCCGCAAGGCGATTGACACGCTGGACCGGATAGAGGTCACGGGTCGCCGCCAGTTCATCCTCAACCGGGCCGACGCCAAGGTCGGCCTCGACGTCTCCGACGCCGAGGAAGCCATCGGCATGAAGGTGGCCTGCCAGATCCCCTCCAGCCGGGAAATCCCCATGTCGCTGAACATCGGCACCCCGGTGGTCGTCAGCGAACCCAAGTCGGCTGTGGCAAAGCAGTTGCAGCAGCTCTCGAGCCTGTACGCAGCGGCTACTGCCCCTGCCACCGACAAGGTTCGGAAGGGGTGGCGGCGATGAGCATCAGCGAACGCATCAACCAGGCGGCCCAGAAGGCCGCCGGCGACACGATCCAGACCTGGCACCCTTCCCAGGAGACGGTCCGTGACGGGCTGGCGGAGTTGAAGATCAGGGTCCACGACCAGCTCTTCGCCCGTCTGGGCTCGCGGCTGTTCGAGTCGCAGGACGAGGAGCAGCTGCGGGCCATGGTGGTCGCCGAGATCGGCGTTCTCATGGACCAGACCGAGACGGCGCTGTCGTCTCAGGAGCGTCAGGATCTCATCCGCGACATCGCCCGTGACGTGATGGGACTCGGTCCCATCGAGCAGTTCCTGGACGACCCCGACGTCTCCGAGGTCATGGTCAACGGCTCCGACCTCATCTACGTCGAGCGCAAGGGCGTCATCGAGCAGACCAAGGCCCGGTTCATCTCCGAGGAGCACCTGCGGCGCATCATCGACCGCATCGTGGCCCCGATCGGCCGGCGTATCGACGAGTCGTCCCCGATGGTGGACGCCCGCCTGGCCGACGGCTCCCGCGTCAACGTCATCGTGCCACCGCTGTCGCTGGACGGTTCGATCCTCACCATCCGCAAATTCGCCAAGGACCCGTTCCAGGCGAAGGACCTGGTGGCGCTGGGGACCTTCACGGAGGCCACGGCGGCCCTGCTGGCCACCGCCGTCGAGGGCGGGCTGAACATCCTCGTGTCCGGCGGTACCGGCACGGGCAAGACGACCATGCTCAACGTCCTCTCCAGCTTCGTGCCCTCGGACGAGCGCATCGTCACGATCGAAGACGCCGTCGAGCTTCAGCTGCATCAGCACCACGTCATCCGGCTGGAGGCACGGCCCGCGAACATGGAGGGGCAGGGCGAGGTCACCATTCGGGACCTGGTCCGCAACGCCCTCCGCATGCGGCCCGACCGCATCATCGTGGGCGAGGTCCGTGGCAGCGAGGCACTGGACATGCTCCAGGCCATGAACACCGGTCACGACGGGTCTCTGTCGACCGTGCACGCCAACGCTCCTCGCGACGCCCTGGCTCGCATCGAGACGATGGTGCTGATGGCGGGCTTCGACCTGCCGTCGCGGGCCATCCGTGAGCAGGTGGCGGCGGCGCTCGATCTGATCGTGCACGTCGACCGGTTCCGTGATGGCAGCCGCAAGATCAGCTACGTCACCGAAGTGGTGGGCATGGAGGGCGAAGTGGTGACCCTCCAGGACATCTTCCGGTACGACTACAAGGCCATGTCGCTGGTGCCCACAGGCATCCGTCCGGCGTTCGTGGACAAGCTGGCCGATCGGGGCATCGCCCTGCCCGGCGGTCTCTTCGGTGGCCCCGAAGCGTGGCTCCGATGAGGCGCGTGCTGTGTGTTCCTCGCCTTCATGGTCCTCGGGCGAGCTACGGGATCGTGTTCAGCCACCCGGCTGGTGCTCAAGTGACTCCGGACAACTTCGAGGTCATGCTCGCGGTCGACACATCCGGGTCCATGAAGCCGGCTATGGACCAGGCCAAGGCCGCGGCAGTCGGGTTCATCAACCAGATGCCGGCCAACGTGCGCATCGGCCTGGTGGACTTCGGCAAGCAGGTCACCGTCGATGCGCCGCCCACGACCGACCGGGCGGCGCTGACGGATCGGATCAATGCTCTGTCAGCTGACGGTGAGACGCCGCTCTACGACGGGGTCATCACCGCGGTGAATGCCTTCACCCCGAGCGCCGCCAACAAGGCCCTCGTGCTCCTTTCGGACGGGAAGGACACCCTGAGCGCCCACGGCCTGGACGAGGCGGTGGCTTCCGTCAACGGCGACCACGTGGAGGCCATCAGCCTGACCACGGCCGACACCGACATCCCGGCCCTTCAGGCCCTCGGCACGGTTACGCCGGCGGACGACCCCACGGGGCTGTCGGCCTCGTTCGGTCGGGTGGCCGATCTGCTGACCAAGGTGGTGGCCACGACCCCGACGACCGTCGCGCCGACCACCGTCCCGCCTCCCACGACAGCATTCAGCCGTGTGCCGGCGCCGACCACGGTCACCGGAGGCACGAGTGACTCGGCCACCCAGTCGTGGCTGTGGCTGGGGGCGCTGGGAGTCGGTGCCGCCCTGTTCATCCTGGTGTGGTCCTTCTGGCCCCGTCAGCGGGTCTCCAAGGCTCGTCTCGGAATCCAGCAACCCAGGAACGTGTCGGAGATGGGAAAGCGCACCGTCACCGCCGTGGAGGAGTTTCTCGAGCGTCACGGCAAGCGGGGCACCCTGGCCCAGAACCTGTCGGTGGCCAGCATCTCCATGCAGCCCGGCGAGTTCATCGTGCTGGTGTTCGCGATCGCACTGGTGACCGGGCTGGTGGGCCTGTTCCTCGCCGGCCCCCTCCTGGGCGTCCTTCTGGGTGGCGCGGTGTGTCTCATCGCTCGGGCGGTGGTGAAGCGCCGCCTGGTGAAGCGCCAGACGCTGTTCGCCCAGGCAGTTGCCCGAGGTGCTCCAGTTGCTCACGACATCGCTGCGCAGTGGTCTCGGAATCACCCAGGCGCTCGATTCGGTGGCCGAAGAGGCCGACGAGCCGGCTCGCAGCGAGTTCGCCCACGTGTTGGTCGAGACCCGCCTCGGGCGGGACCTGTCCGACGCCCTGCGGTCACTCTCGCAGCGCATGCAGAGCGAGGACCTGGACTGGGTGGTGGGCGCCATCGAGATCAACCGGGACACCGGCGGCAACCTCACCGAGACGCTCACACAGGTGAGCGAGACGATCCGGGAGCGCCAGCGCATGGTCCGCGAGGTCCAAACCCTGACCGCCGAGGGCCGGCTGTCGGCTCGCATCCTCACGGCCTTCCCCATCGTGTTCGCCCTGTTCGAATGGAAGACCAACCCGGACAACTTCGCCGTCCTGACCCACGGGTCCGGCATTCTCTGGTTGGTCGCCGGCGCCGTGCCTGATGCTCATCGGTTGGCTGTGGATCAACCGGATCGTCAAGGACGTGGCGTTGTGACAACACCGACACTGACAAGGAACTGAACCATGAACATCGCAGTCATCCTGGGTGCCATGGCGATGGTCGGTGCTCTCGGCGCCCTCTGGTGGGGCCTCACGGCCGAGCCGAGCCGAGCCCGCGCCAATCTCTTCGCCGGCCTACCGCAACACGAAGCCCCGCCGTCCAAGCTCGACGACATCCTGCGCCAGGCGGGAACGATCACCCGGCGCATCCTCCCCAACCAGATGGTGGACGGCCTCGAGGTGCGCCTCGTGCAGGCCGGTCATCCGTACGGACTCGATCTGCCCCGCATGCTGGGGGTCAAGATCACCCTGGCGGTCTTCTCGGGGCTGCTGCTGTTCATCATCGGGCACCCGCTGATGGCTCTGGTCGCCGCCGTGGCTCTGTTCTTCCTGCCCGACTACTACGTGGCCACCATCAAGGACAAGCGGCACACGACCGATCCGCCTCTCGGCGGCCGACATCCTCGACCAGCTGACCATCTGCGTGGAAGCCGGCCTCGGCTTCGATGCGGCGCTGACTCGGTGTCTCGGTCCGCAACGAGGGACCGCTGGCCGAGGAGTTGCGACGTACCCTGGCCGACATCCAGGCCGGCATGCCCCGGTCTCAGGCCCTCCGTACGCTGTCGGACCGGGTGCAGGTGCAGGAGATCAGGCAGCTGGTCACGGCGCTTCTCCAGGCCCAGAAGCACGGCACATCGCTGGCCGAGACGCTGCGTGTCCAGTCGGCCGAGATCCGGATCAAGCGCAAGCAGCTGGTGCAGGAGCGGGCGGCGAAGGTGGCCGTCAAGATCCTGTTCCCGGTGATCCTCTGCTTCATGCCGGTGTTCTTCATCGTGGCCGTCGTGCCCTCGATCACGAAGCTCGCGGGAGCGATCTAGATCTCTGAGGGTTCTCGTGTGGGGTTCCCCTCGGAGGAAGAGGCCCCGGTCCTTGTCCTGGACCGGGGCCTCTTCGCGTTCAGATCACACCCAGCCGCCGGCCGGCGTCGACGGCGTCGGCTCGGGATGCGACGTCGAGCTTGCGGTACACGGCCCGGACGTGGGACTTGAGCGTGTTGAGCGACACGTACAGCGCGGCGGCGATCTCGCGGTACGTCAAGCGGCTGGACAAGTAGCGCAGCACCGTCAACTCCCGTTCGGTCAGCGGGTCGACGAGCGTCTGGGGCACCGCGGCGCGCACCGGTCCGACGATCTGGCTCGTTGCGGTGATCAGTTCCTGCAGGAAACCCTCGTGGCGGGCGTCGGGCGCGAACGACAGCAGCAGCTTGTGGACACCGGGCCCCTGATCGACGATGGTGCGAATCAACCGCTCGGGCGCGGCGGCCTCGAGCGCATCGCGTAGGTCGGCGTTGGCGCCCTCGACGTCGCTCTCGAGCAGGCTGAGCGCTCGCAGCACGCCGCGCTCCACGCGGCCCCGCCGTGTCGTCGGCGGTGGTAGGTCAGCCAGGAGCGCCACCGCGACCTTGGCGTCCCTTTCGAGGAGGGCGAGGCGCGCCTGCAGGATCCGCGTGGTGACGCGGCCCTGGTCGAGGTCTTGGAGCAGCGTCGCCGTCTTCGCGGGATCGAACCGCAATGACTGCGCTACTGCCTCCTCGCCCAGCACCTGGCGAAACGCCACGTCGGCGTCGGGATACAGGAGTCGGGTCTCGGCCAACAGCGCAGCGGCGACGACCTCGTCACCGAGGACACGAGCCAGCTTGGCGCGGTAGAGAGTGACCAGGCTCTGAAGCGTCGGACGGTGACTTGCGTCGCTGGCGCGCGTCACCCCCTCGAGCATCTGGGCCGCCTGTTCGTTGTCACCGCGTTCGAGGTGCACCTCGGCCAGAGCCAGTCCGGCGAAGATCCGCCCCACTTCGGGGCTGCGCAGGTCGAACTCGTCGGCCGACTGGGTCGCGCTTCTTGCGAGCGCATCGGCAGCCGAGAGCTCTCCCGAGCGCGCCGCCACGAACGCCGCGATCCCCGGTTGACGGACCTCGTCAGTGAGCGGGTTGCCGACCGGATGCGCCACAGCCCGCTCGAGCACGGCGGCCGCCTCGTCGAGCTCACCGGCCTGGAGATACGCGCGAGCCGTGCCGGCGTAGAGCAGGGGCAACAGACCGCGGTTCGACGGTTCGCCGCCGACGGCATCCATCGCGAGACGCAGGTGGCGGAGCGCCTCCAACGGCTGTCCGCGGTGCTGGTGATGCTCGCTCCAGGCGCCCTCGATGAGGGCAGTGAGCTCGCCGTCAGCATCCGGATGGGCCCGGCGAACCCGCTCCAACCACGTGGGCGCGTCGTCCGGTCCGGTCAGCGTGATCAACCCGATCACAAGTTCCACAACCCATGCGGGCTCGGTCTCGACGAACGTCGGGCCGAACTCGTGCAGCCACAGGCGCACCGCCCGCACCGCGACGTCCGCACCCTCGGACATGCTCAGGGAACGCTCGAGTGCTGCACGAAGAATCCAACCGGCCCGCTCCACGTCATCGATCGCCATGGCGTGACGCAGCGCGCCCTCGACGTCGCCCCGCTCTTCGAGGCAACGGCTCGCCCGATCGTGCGCCGAGCGCAGTCTCGAGGTCCCGAGCGACGCCAGTCGGGCGCGAAGGAACTCGCCAAAGAGATGGTGGTAGCGATACCAACGACCCCGCTCGTCCAGCGGCACCACGAACAGATCGGCGGCGACGAGACGCTCGACCACGACCGCCGCCTCCTCGACGCCCGTGACGGCCGCACACAGCTCAGCATCGAAGGCGTCGAGCACCGACGTCTCGAGGAGGAACTCCACGAGGTCCGACGGCAGGCTGGCAAGCACCTCGCTCACCAGAAATTCGGCGACGGCACGGTCGGTCGTGGCAAACGCGTCCAGGAGTTCGTCGCGCGCCACGGCCCGCTCCAAGGCGATCGCGGCCAGCTGCACACCGGCGGGCCAACCCTCCGTGAGCTCGTACACGCGCCGCACCTCGTCGGCCGTCAACGAGATCTCGTGCTGATCGAAGAAGTCCGCGGTCTCGGTGGCGGTGAACCGAAGGTCCTCGCTCCGCAGCTCGAGTAGCTCCTCCTGCACCCGCAGGCGGGCCACGGGCAAGGGCGGATCGGACCGGGTTCCGGCCACGAACCGGAACCTGTCGGGCAATGCGTCGATGAACGCCGTCATCATGTCCGCCGAGGGTGCAGCGAGATGGAGATCATCCACCACGATCACCCCCGGGACGTCCACCGCAGCCAGCTCGTTCGCCACTGACACGGCAGGGTCGTAGGTATCGGCGCCCCCGCGCTCCAGCAGCACGAACGCGTCGTCGGCGACACCGGGCCACCGCGCCGAGATCGCCGACAAGAGCGACGACATGAATCGTGTGGGCTCGACATCCAACGGATCGCACGACAGCCACGCCAGCCGGTCAGCGAGCCCGGCGGCCCACGACGCCATGAGGACGGTCTTGCCATAACCGGCCGGCGCCGAAACCAGCCCGAGCCGATACTCGCTGTCCAATCGCGCGCTCAGATCAGGCCGCGCCACGAGTACGCGTAGCGGCCTCGGAACCGCAAGCTTCGTAGCAGCGACAACGCTCCGCGTAGGCAACCTCTCCAATCGCCCCAACCGGCCGAAGCGTACAGCTGACCTCACCCCGGTCCGGGTGACCCGGGCGGGCACCGAAGTCCCGTTCGCCACAGATGATTGATCCTCCGTTATCGGGCTGTTGAGACTGTCCGCGTAGATTCAGCCTCGATCGGACGATGGTCCCGGTGTTACCGGCCGATCCCGACCAACTCCCCGCCGAGAGTGGCCAGGGGAGCACGGAGGAAAAGACAGTTGGTTCATCAATATTCGCGTGTTCACCGCGACGGGACCGTCCACCGACGGTGGCGGTGGACGGAAGCTGAGGCTTTGCGGCTCGGCCGGCGGACGCAAATCGCCCCAGCAGTGGTGACGACTATCGACCGCATCTTCTGCAGGGTGAAGGCATGACCAACGCCACCGCCGGTGCATCGGCCGGCACTTCGACCGCCATTGACTTCCTCGACCGATCGTCTCACGGGGGCGCGTGGGATTGGCACGCGGCGTGCTGTGACCCGGACGCACCGTCCATGTTCGCCGACGACTGGGGAGTCGGGCGACACGGGCGACGTAATCGAGCGGCCGCGCTCGCCGTTTGCCGGGACTGTCCCGTCCGGCGGGAGTGCGGAGTCGAGGCACTCGCTGAAGCGGACGCAGGGCTGTGCCTGTATGGCGTCCGCTGCGGCATCGAGTTCACGGACGTGACGCCATCGAGGCAACGAGCGCGACATCGAGCGGCTCCGTGCCGTGGTTGCGCGCATGGACGAACCCTCGAACGTGGTACGCCTGGACCTGGTCGACGCCCATCCCCGAGACGCCGCCTAGCCGCGACTTCCCCGGTGCGCGCGAGTTGTCCCGTACGCTGACACCGATGGACCTGGGTCTTCCGGCGCGGGATGCCCTTGAGAACCTGTTGAAGCAGACCGAGGTAGCGGAGCTATCGAACTTCGTAGTGGCTCTGACGGAAGCGAACGCACTGGGGAAGCCGACGGGGCGCGTCCCCACGACGTAGTCGAGCCTTCTCCGACTCAGGCTCGTGCTCTCCATCCTTCCGCCCGTCTTCGTGATCGCGCTCGGGCGCGTCACGTTCAAGATCGGACCCGTCCTCGGCTGATCGGCGTCGACCGTCCTCACGACCGGCTGGCTCCCTTCAGGTCGGCGACCATCGCGATTCGTTGGGGCACTACGGCCATCGGACTGGCGCTCGCCGCGGCGGACCTGCGACACGACAGCACCGCTGTGGGCCTGTGGGCGATCGTGATCGTCGCCTACGCGGCATTCCGCACGCTGCGCCCGATCCGGATCACCGACGACATCAGCGGCGTGGTGGCCGTGTTCGTCGAGGTGGCGATCCACGCGCTGGCCGTCATCTCGACCGGTTATTGGGATTCACCGTTCGTCTTCTCGCTGATCACCGCGATCGTCGTCGCCGGGTTCGCCCGCGGCTTCAGGTTCGCGCTCGTGGTCGTCCTCGCGTCGGTGGTCGCGGTCGGCCTGCCCGATTACCTCCGGAGCGAGCACGAGCTGCGGGTCAGCCTGCAGTGGGCGGCCGAGTTCGTCCTCGTCGCGCTCGTCGCCGGTTACGCCCGCCGCGTCTCGGGCGAGGCCGACCGGCAACGGTCGCTTGCGCTCGACCGCCTGGGGCGACTCGTTGACGCGAACGCGCTGCTGTTCTCGCTCCACCAGGTCGCCCAGACGCTTCCGGCCTCGCTCGATCTCGACGAGGCGCTCGACTCGACCATGGGCCGGCTGCGCGACCTGTTCGACTACGCCGCCGCGGCCGTGCTGCTCTACGACGAGACCGATCACGGCTGGGTCACCGCTCGCCGGGAGGGCATGAGATTGCCGCCGCGCTTCGCGACCAGCGAGCTGCCGCCCGCACTGGTGCTGGCGGTGGACGAACAACGGACAGTCTCCGAGCTGAACCTGCTGTCGAGCGACGGGCCCGGGCTCGCGCCCCGCATGTGCTCCGGCGTGTATGCCGCCCTGCTCGCCCGAGGATCGGTCATCGGCCTGGTGTCGATCGAGCACCCCGACCCCGGCCATTTCAGCGACCGTGACGTCGAGCTGCTGAATGGGTTCGCCGAACCGGCGGCGCTGGCGCTCGACAACGCCCGCTGGTTCGGTCGCCTCCGTACGGTGGGCGCCGAAGAGGAACGAATCCGCATCGCCCGCGACCTGCACGACCACATCGGACAGTCACTCGCCTACCTCGCGTTCGAGCTCGACCGGATCGTCAAGACCGACTCGAGGGGCGAAGCGGTCGGCGGTTCGCTCGAACAACTACGGTCCGACGTCCGAGATGTGATCCGAGACGTACGGGACACGCTGTACGACCTGCGGACCGACGTATCCGAGTCGCAGGACATGCTCACGGTGCTCCACCTGTACCTCCAACGAGTACGCGAGCGGACGGGCCTCGAAATCGTCGTGCGGAGCGAGGCGACCGGCCGGCTGCCGCTGTTGCAGGAGCGTGAGCTGTTCCGCATCGCCCAGGAGGCGCTCGCCAACATTGAGAAGCACGCCGGTGCGCATCACGTCACCGTGACCTGGCAGTGCGACGGCGCCAACGCCGAGCTCGAGGTGGCGGACGATGGCAAAGGCTTCCCCACCGGACGCGCCGGACGGCTCGACTCGTACGGGATCGTCGGCATGCGCGAGCGAGCCGCGAGCATCGGCGCCACCCTCGAGGTGGAGAGCACACCGGGTGCCGGCACACGCGTGCGTTGCCTCCTCGGCGTCTCCCCCTCCCCCGCCGCGGGCCTCCTCGGCGTGAAACGCTCCGCGCGGTAGGACGCTCACATCCCGCGGGGCGCATCCGATTCGTCGACTGTGCGCTGACCACCCCGGGGGTCGTTTCACGCACGCGCGACGCGTCTGCGTGAGGGGCACGTCTTCAGCAACGGTGGGCACTAGATTCCACGCAACGACGAGGGGATCCTCATGGCGATCCGACTGCTACTGGCGGACGATCATCGAATGTTGCGCGAAGGTTTGCGGCGCTCGATGACCGAAGAGGGATTCGACGTTGTCGGCGAAGCGTCGGACGGGCTCGAAGCAGTGAAGCTCTCCGACGAGCTCACGCCCGACGTGATCCTCATGGACGTGACCATGCCCGAGATGGACGGTGTGGAGGCTGCCCGCCGGGTGCACGAAGCGCAGCCGGAAGTACAGGTCGTGATGTTGACGATGCACGCCGACGCCGACGTCGTCGCCGATGCCATCCGAGCGGGCGCGTCCGGCTACCTGGTGAAGGACTGTTCCACCGAAGAGATCGCCGGCGCGGTGCGGATGGCAGCGGCGGTGACACCGCACTCTCGCCGCAGCTCGCGTCGAGCATGCTGGACGAACTCCGGCGCCTCGACCGGCCCGGCGAGGCCGACCGGGTCATCACCCGGCGCGAGGAAGAGGTGCTCCAGCTCATCGCCGACGGCTGCTCGACGCCACAGGCGGCCGAGAAGCTGTACATCAGCCAGAAGACGGTGAAGAACCATCTCGCTTCGATCTACCAGAAGCTCGACGCACGCGATCGAACGCAGGCAGTGCTACAGGCGGTGAGGATGGGCATCATCCGCCTCAACTGAATTCCCTGGTCGGCAGCCGCAGCTAGCGGCCCCCACCGTTGTGGCCCTGCACCCAAAATGGGTCGAGCGGCCTATGAAGCGCTTCCACCCTCGGTCGATAGTTGTCGCGACAGGACGCCCAGCCCCCATCGGGAACGGGCGCGATCGCGAGCAACCCGGGGAGCACCGTCAACCGATGATGACATCGCACGAGGTCCTCGCCACCTGGCTCCGGGCACGTGTCGACGACGACCACGGCGCTTCGCGGGTCGAGCACGCACTCCTGGTGGCGCTGATCGCGGTCGTCTGCATCGCCGCCGTCAAGCTGAGGTTCGACACCAACTGACCGAGCGGCAACCTCGAGTCTCGGGGCCGAGCCCCGTCACAGGGTGTGCCGGTGATCACCGAGGCTCGGCGATGACGAATTCCTGGTCGGAATAGGCCACCCGCCACCGTGGGGAGATGGCAAGAAGCTGTCCCAGGGGTTCGGAGGTCTTCCAGAGCACGGCGGTCGTGTTCCACCGGTCGAGCACCTCCTGCCAGCCCGGACCGCCCTTGTCGAGGACGAGGAAGTCGTTCACGACGGAATCAGGGAACATGTCGTAGCGGTCGTCGATGAACACCTTGACCGACGTCCCGAACCTCGACTCGAGGTAATTGCCGACGTAGTCGCGTGACACGAGGTGCTTGCCGGACTCGAGGAGCCCTTCGCGCTGCGCCCACGTGACGGCGGCGACCGGGTACCCGTTGAAGCTGTAGACCGGCCCTGTCGCGGCCGAGACCGTGGTCAGCAGCCCCACGATGACCAGTGCCGCAGCGATGGGCCGGTAGATGGAGCGGCGCTCACCGCTCGAGATGGACCCGATGTCGGCCAGGCCTCGGGCCAGTCCTGGAACCCACACGATGCTGGCGACGACGATGTTGCGGGCGCCCAGCAGCGACGCCGCGGTGAAGACGACCACGGGCAGGCCGGCCCGCCACGAGGGGCGCCTGACGAGCCCGACGATCGCGAGCAGCAGGAGCACCAGGAAGGCCCGCTGGCCGAAGTGGACGAACCTCGGCGCCTGCCACTCGATGATGTTCGAGAGGACGTCCTGGCGGCGCAAGAGCTCGATCGGGAACACGAGCAGCCGCGGACCGAGTGGATTGATCCCGCCGATCAACGTGCCCAGCGCGGCCCATTTGAGCGCTCGGACCTCCGTTGCAGCCGACTGGTGATCGAGGCGCCGGCCGATGGCGAGGAGGGCCACGGCCACGAGTCCGAGCGGAAACGAGCCGTGCGTGTTCACCCAGAACCACATCACGGGGATGAGCAAGCGCGGGTCGAGCCGGCCCTCCGCGGCCAGTAGAAGCAGGCACAGCGACACCAGGCCGAACAGCAACGGGCGCTCGACCCAGCCGCCGTCGGCGCCGATCAGCAGCAGCGGCCCGACGATCAGGATGCGGCTCAGGAGTGAGTGCGCCGGACGGGTGAGCGTCCACACCATTGCGGCCACCGACGTCGCAGCCGCGGCGACGACGAGCAGGACACCCGGCGGGCCCCACCACTTGTCAGCGGCACCGTAGAAGAGCGATGCGAGCCAGCTCTGCACCACCCACGGATGGCCGAGCGCGGTGAACGAGTACGGGTCCGACCGGGGGATGTGGTGCGTCGCCCACATGAGCCGACCGGTCGCCAGGTGAGTCAGGTAGCTGTTGTCGTTCAGCGGCCCGAGGCCGATCAGCAGCCCGACGAAAGCAACGATCCCGCCGACCACGGCACCCAACGACGGGGTGCGCGACAGGACCCGCGAACGGTTGGGCACGATCAACACCTAGCGCGCCGAATCGCGAGCCCGAGGGATGCCAACCGGGGTGACGACGTGAACACGAGCGAAGGGGCCTGTCGAGTGACCGATTGCTCTCGCTGAGCGTCGCGTCGGACGCGTGTTGCCGCGACTCACATCCGTAGGCCCGTACGGCCCAGGTGGGTCAGGCCTCGGTCGGGTCCCCGTCGCCCTCGTTCGGGCCCGCGTCGCCCTCGGCGGCATCGACCGATGCCTCGTTCGGGCCCGCGTCGCCCGCGGCGGCCTCGGTCGGGTCGGCAGCCTCGCCGGCGGCCTCGGTCGGGTCGGCAGCCTCGCCGGTGGCCTCGCCACCCTCGATGCCCTCGGACTTCTCGTACTCCTCCCACGCCTGCTCGTACTGGGAGGTGTCGTAGCCGATGTAGTTGCCCTGCTCGTCGTAGGCGTGCTCGCCGAAGTGCTCGCGGTACTCCTCCGCCACCTCGCCGCCTTCGGCGGCCTGCTTGATCGACAGGCTGATGCGCCGGCGGGCCAGGTCGAGATCGATGATCTTCACCCAGAGCTCCTCACCGGGCGTGACGACCTGCTCGGGCAGGTCGACGTGGTGTGCCGACATCTCCGAGATGTGCACCAGCCCCTCGATGCCGTCGCCCACCTGCACGAAGGCGCCGAACGGCACGAGCTTCGTGACCCGCCCGTAGACGAGCTCGCCGACGCGGTGGGTCGTGGCGAACTCCTGCCACGGATCCTGCTGGGTGGCCTTGAGGGACAGGCTGATGCGCTCGCGGTCGAGATCGACGTCGAGCACCTGCACGGTGACCTCGTCGCCGACCTGCACCACCGAGCCGGGATGGTCGACGTGCTTCCACGACAGCTCGGACACGTGGATGAGACCGTCCATGCCGCCGAGGTCGACGAACGCACCGAAGTTGACCACGCTGGACACGACGCCCGAACGGACCTCGCCCGGCTTGAGGTTGGCGAGGAAGTCCTCGCGCTGTTCCTTCTGGGTCTCTTCGAGCCACGCCCGGCGCGACAGGACGACGTTGTTGCGGTTCTTGTCGAGCTCGATGATCTTCGCCTCGAGGTTGCGCCCCACGTACGGCGCGAGATCGCGCACTCGGCGCAGCTCGACGAGCGATGCGGGCAGGAAGCCGCGCAGACCGATGTCGAGGATGAGACCGCCCTTCACGACCTCGATCACCGGGCCGCGGACGACGCCTTCCTCTTCCTTGATCTTCTCGATCGTTCCCCACGCCCGCTCGTACTGGGCGCGCTTCTTCGACAGGACGAGCCGGCCTTCCTTGTCCTCCTTCTGGAGGACGAGCGCCTCGACCTTGTCGCCGAGGCTGACGATCTCGGACGGATCGACGTCGTTGCGGATCGACAGCTCGCGCGCCGGGATGACGCCTTCGGACTTGTAGCCGATGTCGAGCAGGACCTCGTCGCGGTCGACCTTGACCACGGTGCCCTCGACGATCTGGCCGTCCTCGACCTCGACCATCGACGCCGCGTAGGCCTCCTCGAGCGACATGCCGCCGAGGTCGTCTTCGACCACCTGGCGGGGTTTGTAGTCGTCAGCTTCGGCCTGCGGGGCCGGCTCCTCGGGTGTGGTGGGTGCGGCCGCGGCGGGTTCGCCGGTCGGGTCGGGGCTCTGGTCGGACAAGGAGATCGCCTTCTCGGATGATGGTCAAAGCACCCCGGTGTGGTTGGCTGACGCGCAGGCGCGCGGAACCCGGGGCAACGGCCCGACAGGCTAGTCCTTTCCGTGCAGGCTCGCTCACGAGCGCGCTCGGTCCGCCGCTGTCACGCCACCTGCTGCCGTTCGCTCCGCTGTCGCCCTGTGTCCTAGCACGAGCAGCTCGGGTGTCTCGATCGTCGGCGTCGCGCCGCTCGTAGCTGGCCCGGCTCGACCGACCAGATGTGGTCGACGACGAGACCGGCGCGCTCGGTCGATCAGCTCGAGCTCTCGCGCCGTGTAGCACGTCGTCCAGAGATCCGACGTCGGCTTCGTTGCCCGCCTCGTCCTTGATCACCGTGCGCTCGTGGTGCACGCCCGTCGCGATGTCGAACGTGCCGGACTCCTGCGGGTACTGCACTTGGAAGTACGACGAGAACGCGCTGATCGCGGACCGCCCACCCGGCACGAGCGCGCGCGCGATCCCCTCGAGGACGTCGACGTCGGCCCCCGGACCGACGAGGCCGAACGCGCCCTGGCACAGCGAGATCGCAGCGTCGAACTCGCGGTCGAACGACAGGTCGCGCGCGTCCATCCGTACGAAGGTCGCGGGCGCTTCGGCCGGCGTGCGTTCGGTCGCGATGTCGATGAACCGCTGCGAGATGTCGATGCCGACGACTTCGACGCCGCGCGCCGCCAGCGCGTGCGCGTGGCGCCCAGGCCCGCAGCCGACGTCGAGCACTCGGTTGCCGGGCTGCACGTCGAGCGCGTCCACGAGGAACGCGACCTCCTGCTCGGTGCCTTTCGTGAACGAGTACCGCAGATAGGCCGACCCGAGATGGTCAGCCAGCGGCTCGAACCAATGGTCCGGAGCCGGCCTGTCTGTCATTCAAGGTTCCGAGAAGGGCATGTAGACGACGAAGATGCACGCGACGAAGAGGAACGAGCGGACCGTGTTCGCCACGCGGTGGCGACGGTCCTGTCGCGCCGCGCCGGACGACTCGACATGTCCCAGCTCCCTCAGCCTTTGGCGTCGGCCCACGTGGCGCCGAACGACAGATTCACGGCCAACGGTACGCGTAGCTCGGCGGCGCCGGCCATGACCTCGGCGGTGAGCGCGGCCGCGTGCTCGTGCTCGTGCGGCGGCAACTCGACGAGGACCTCGTCGTGCACCTGCAGGATGATCCGGCTGTCCAGCATCTCTTCCTCGAACGCGTTGTCGAGCCGAACGAGGGCAACCTTGAAGATGTCTGCGGCAAGTCCTTGAATTCCTGCGTTCATCGCCTGCCGTTCACCGGCCTGGCGGACCCGGTAGTTGCTCGAGCTGAGCTCGGGAATGAGCCGCCGGCGGCCGAACAGCGTCTCGGTGTAGCCGCGCTCGCGGGCTTCGGCGACCGTGCGCTCCATGTAGTCCCTCACATTCGGGAACGCTTCGAAATAGGCGTCGAGGATGACCTGTGCCTCGTCGGTGGGGATGTTCAGCCGCTGCCCGAGCCCGTAAGCCTCCATCCCATACGCCAGCCCGTACGAGACCATCTTCGCTTTCGAGCGCTGCTCGAGCGTGACGGCGGTGGGTTCCACGTCGAAAACGCGCGCCGCGGTCGTGTTGTGGATGTCCTGGCCCGACTCGAACGCGGCGATCAGACCCGGGTCCTCTGCGAGATGGGCGATGCAGCGCAGCTCGATCTGGTCGTAGTCGGCGATGAGCAGCTCACAGCCGGGCGCGGGCACGAACGCTTTGCGGAAGCTCCGGCCGAGCTCGCTGCGCACCGGGATGTTGTGCAGGTTCGGCGCGTCCGAGCTGAGCCGGCCGGTGCGCGCCACGGTCTGGTTGAACGTGGCGTGGATGCGCCCGTCGTCGGCGACCTCGCCGAGCAGACCCTCGCCGTACGTCGACCGGAGCTTCTCGACCTCCCGAAAGCGGAGCAGATGCTCGACGATCGGGTGCTGGCCCGCGAGCTTCTCGAGCGACGCGGCATCCGTCGAATAACCGGTCTTCGTCTTCTTCGTCGGCTGCAGACCGAGGCGGTCGAACAGGATCTCGCGCAACTTCAGCGTCGAGTTCACGTTGAACTCCTCGCCCGCGTCGTTCCAGATCTCGCGAGTGAGCTCCGCGCACTCGGACGACAACGTGTCGTTGAGGTGCTTGAACTCGGTCGCGTCGACCGCGATGCCCGCGTCTTCCATCTTGGCGAGCACGCGCACGAGCGGCACTTCGATCGTCGTCGTGCAGCGAACGCATGCGCTGTGCGTCGAGTGCGGCGGTGATCGGTTCGATCAACATCGCGACCGCGAGCGCGTGGCGCCCCGCTTCGATCGAGCGGTTCTCCGCCTTCGCCGTCGAGATCGAGCTGCAGCGCGCCTGGCTCGGTCGTGCCTCCGCCGATCGGGAGCTCGAGGCCGGCATAGCGAAGAAGCAGGTCCGCGAGCAGATAGCGCGACTCGGCCGGGTCGAGCAGGTACGCCGCGAGCATCGTGTCGAGGCACAGCGTGCGCAGGTCTGCATCGAGCTGACCGAGCAGCGCGCGCATCATCGGCTTGACCCCGTGCGCCACGATCGCGTCGCCCGCCTTCACCGACGAGCTCGCGCAACGACTTCCGCACGGACTCGTCGTCGAGCACCGCTCGCGGCAGCCACACGGTGTCCGCACTGGCTGCGTCTCGTACGAAGGCCAGACCGAGGAGCGGGCTACGGCCTTCCGGGCCGTCCCATCCCGCCTCGATGGCGAGCGGTTCGTCGATCTTCTGCTTCGCCGCGAGCTCGTCCAGGAAAGCTTTCGCCGCCGTCGCCGTTTCGATCGTCTCGACCTCGGCCTCGAGCACCGCGACTGCAGGAGCGACTGCCGCTCCCCCGTCGTCACCGAACGCCTCGGCGAGCCGTTCGTGCAACGTGCGGAACTCGAGGAAGTCGAAGAGCTTGCGCACCTCCTCACGGTCGAACGGTTCGAGCCGAAGTCCGTCCGGCGCGATCTCGAGCGGCACGTCGCGAAGCAGCACCATCACGTCGGCGTTGCGACGGACCCGCTCTTCGTGCTCGCCGAGGCTGGCGCGCAGCTTCGGGGTCTGTTCGTCGACGTGCTCGAAGATGCCGTCGATGCCGCCGTACGTGTTGATCAGCTTCGCCGCCGTCTTCTCACCGACGCCCGGGACACCGGCGAGGTTGTCGGACGGGTCGCCGCGCAGCGCGGCGTACTGCGTGTACAGCTTCGGCGCGACGCCGGTGCGCTCCTCGATGCCGGCTTCGTCGTAGAGCGCGTAGTCGGACACGCCGCGTCGGTTGTAGAGGACCTGGATCAGCGGATCCTCGACGAGTTGGTACGCGTCGCGGTCGCCGGTGACGATCGAGCACCTCGTCGCCTTGGTCGCGCGCCTGGGTCGCGAGCGTGGCGATGATGTCGTCGGCCTCGTAGCCGGGCGCCTCGATGATCGGGATGCGGAACGTCTCGACGACCTGGCGCACGAGCCCCATCTGCTGGCGGAGGATGTCCGGCGCGGCGCTGCGGTTCGCCTTGTACTCGGCCACGGCCTCGTGCCGGAAGGTCGGCTCGGGACGGTCGAACGCGACGCCGATGCCTTCGGGCTGATGGTCGCGAACGAGGTTCAGCAGCATCGACGTGAACCCGTACACCGCGTTGGTGACCTGTCCTGATGCCAGCGTGATGTCGGTCGGCAGCGCGAAGAACGCTCGGTACGTGAGCGAGTTCCCGTCGACCAGCATCAGCTTTGCCATTGACGCAGCCTATGGATGAGAGCCGGCACGTGAGCGTGGTAACCGGCGTACGCGGGCGATGGCCTCTGGTTGCGCTCGCAGGCGGTCAGCGAGGGCCGCGGCGACGGACGGACGGTGCTCGAGCGCCGCGACCTGCGACCTGCTGCGTGCGGATGGTGAACACGACCGCACCGATCTCGGGAAGCCGGCGCAAGGTCTGGCGCTCGCTGCGCAGCCACAGACGCTCGGGCGGGATCGAGGTGTCGGGCGCGGCCGGTGGCGTCGGGGACGAACAGGTCGGGCGACTCGTGGATCGTCCAGTTGCGACGCTTCATCACCGCCGGCGGACGCAACCGGTCGAGGAACGTGTCGACCTTGCGTCCGAGCTCGGTCGTCGTAGCGCGGCACCGGTCCGTGGATCGCCATGGCCGGCCGGCCGATCTTGTCCGCGCAACCGCCAGTGCGACGGGAAGCACACGCACGCCGCCGCGAGCACGAGCTGTCCGTCCGCATCCGGATCCGGCAACAGGACGCACAGGTCCTCCTGCACCGACAGCGCCGCCCGACTCCAATTCCGTTGCCGAACTCCGGGGAGAAACGGGCGCTATGGCGCCCGTTTCCATCCAACATTCCCAGCAGTTCGGCGCAGGCTGGGGCGATGTCGCTGTCGGGGTCGATGTTGTCCGCGAAGGCGAGGACGTCGTCCCGGTGCTCGGCGAGGAGACGACGCTTCAGGGCGAGCTGCTCGTCGCGGAGGTCGTCGGCGACGAGCCACTCGGACTCGTCGATGCGACCGACGCCCATCGCGAACCACGGTGGTCCGTCCGCGATGAACGTCAGCTCGTCGAGCCAGCCGGATGTCAGGGGTGAAGCGATCCGTCGATGACGTCTTGGGCCACCTGCTTGAGCGTGCTGCGCGTGTCCATCGCCGTCTTCTGCAGGAACCGGAACGCGTCGGCCTCGCTCATGTCGTGGTTGTCCATGAGCTTGCCCTTGGCGCGGTCGACGACCTTGCGCGTCTCGAGCTGGTCGGTGAGCGACAGGTTCTCGTCGGCGAGCGCCTTCATCTCCTGGAAGCGCCCGAGTGCAACCTCGACCGCAGGGATCAGCTCGCTCTTCTGGAACGGCTTCACGAGGTACGCCAGCGCGCCCGCGTCGCGCGCCTTCTCGATCAGATCGCGCTGGCTGAACGCGGTGAGGATGAGGACGGCCGCGCCCTTCTCGGCCGTGATCTGACCGGCCGCGGTGAGGCCGTCCATGCCCGGCATCTTCACGTCGAGGATGGCGAGATCGGGTTGCTGGTCCTTGACCAGCTGCACGGCTTCGTCGCCACGCCCGGTCTCACCCACGACCTCGTAGCCCTCTTCTTCGAGGGTCTCCTTGAGATCGAGGCGGATGATGGCCTCGTCTTCAGCGATCACGACACGGATGGGCACCTTGTCTCCACTTCGTTCCAGGTCGTCGAACCCGTGCGGGTGCGGGGGCTCAGCGGGATTCGGCGGTCAGTCGATCGAGCAACTCGTCCTGTTGGCGTTCGAGTCGTTCGATCGAGGTCAGAACCTCGGATCGATGGCGTTCGTAGGCGTCAGCATGACGCTGTGCCTCGTGGTGCTCCCGATCAGCGAGCGGCGTCTCGGACACGAGCGCCCGAATGCGTGCGTCATCGGCGGCTTCGGTGAAGTGAGAAGCCTGCTCGTCCGTGATGACGAGCTCCTCTCGAAGCTGCTTCAGCCGCTCGCCCACCTCTTGCAGGCGGCGTTCGAGCATCGACCTCGACATGCGCGCATTGTAGGCGTGGACCGAATCTCCCAGACTGTCTGCCTCATGCGAGTCCCCCGGATGCGATGAAGCGACTCCTGCTGCTCGCGTTCATCTGGGGCTGGTCGTTCCTGTTCATCAAGGTGTCGGTCGAGGGGATGAGTCCCGCGACGGTCGCGTGCGCGCGCGTCGGGCTCGGCGCGTTGGTGCTGATCATCTTGCTTCGAGTGCGCCACCGATCGCTGCCGGATCTCAGGAACATGTGGCCGCGGTTCCTGGTCGCCGCGCTGTTCGCCAACGTCCTCCCGTTCACCATGCTCGCGTGGGGCGAGGAGCGGATCACCAGCGCGGTGACCGCAGTGCTGAACGCGTCGACGCCGCTGTTCACAGCCATCATCGCCGCCGTGTACCTGAAGGACCGGCTCAAGCCGATCCAGGTCGTCGGGCTCCTGCTGGGCTTCGCCGGCGTGAGCGTCGCCGCCGGGCTCGGCGGCGGCGACCTCGCGCACTCGTCCATCACCGGGTCGATTGCCGCAGTGCTCGCGGGCGCGTCCTACGGCGTCGCGTTCGCTTACATGCGCAAGCACCTCACCACCGTCGATCCGACGATCGCCGCCACCGGTCAGCTTCTGATGGCGACCTTGTTGTCGCTCCCACTCGCGATCGGCACGTCGATCTCGTCGGGCATCCACCTCGACCCGCACCGCGTCCTCGCGATCGTGTTGCTCGGCGTGTTCGGTACGGGCATCGCGTACATCCTCAACTACCGCGTGATCGCCGAGCTCGGCGCGACCCGCGCCTCGTTGGTCACCTATGTCATCCCCGTCGTCGCAGTGACCGTAGGAGTCGTCGTGCTCGACGAACCCTTCGAATGGCGTCTCGTCTGGGGCGGCTTGCTGATCATCGCTGGCATCGCGCTCGTCCATCCGCCGACGCGGCTGCGGCGACCGCGCATGCAACCCGTCATCGGTCCTGCCGTGTTGCTGGTCGTGGTCGCGCTCGTCGTCGCTGCCGATGCTGGGTTGCTCGTCCGGCACCGGCTCTGTTGCATGCGGGCAGGCGAAGAAGGAACCGCTCGACTCGAACCTCCAGCACGTCCTGCCCGGCGCGTCGGAGCCGAAGTACACGACCGATCCCCCGACATCCGGACCCCACACTCCCGGCAACTACGCCGGAGGCGTGCTCGACCAACCGTTGTCGCGCCCGTCACAGGTCGGTGCACTCGAGGCCGGTCTCGTGCTGATCCAGTACCGCGACCTCGATCCGAGCGCGGTGCAGTCGCTGACGCAGCTCGCCGGTGACAAGGTCGCCGTCGCTCCCAACCCGGATCTGCCCGACCGCATCGTCGCGACGGCGTGGCTGAACAAGCAGACTTGTTCTGCCGTGGATGTCGCACAGCTGAAGGGATTCATCCGGAACCACCAGGGTCGAGGCCCTGGTACAGATCGGTAGGGCCGATGGCAACCGATGCGTGGGGAATCGAGGACGGCTACTACGACATCCGGGGCGAGTGGCACGAGACGCCCGATCCCGTCCGTCGGCAGCTCCGGGTGGCGATGGGCGGGCTCGGCGACGTCGAGGATCCACCGCCCCAGACGCGGCCGGTGTGGTTCGTGCGCCACGGCGACGGGCCGCCCATCCACCGCTCGGCGGAGCTGCTGCTCGAGGACGGTACGAGAGTCAGCGCGTCGGACCGGCTACCGCCTGACCTTCCGCTCGGTTACCACGATCTCCTGCCCAGCGACGGCGGCGCGACGACTCGCCTCGTCGTGACGCCCGATCGCTGCCACGTCGCGCGCGGCGAGCGTGCGTGGGGTTGGACGGTGCAGCTCTACGCGGCGCGGTCGTCGACCAGTTGGGGCATGGGCGACCTCGGTGATCTACGCGCACTTGCCAAGTGGTCGGCACAGCTCGGCGCGCGGCTACATCGGCGTCAACCCGCTCCACGCGCCGCGCCCGCTGCCCGATCCCGAGCCCAGCCCGTACTTCCCGAGCAGCCGCCGCTTTCGCAATCCGCTGTACGTGCGCATCGAGGATGTGCCCGGCTACGACGCCGGCGACTCGCTGTTGTGCGAAGCCGCCGCCGCCGGTCGTGCGCTGAACGCCTCACGGGTGATCTACCGCAACCATGTCCACGCGCTGAAGGCCAACGCGCTCGAGCGGCTCTGGTCCGACTTCGAGGGCGACCCGCGGTTCGAGGCCTACGTCAGCGAACAGGGCTCAGGCCTGCGGCAGTACGCGGTCTACTGCACGCTCGCCGGAGCGACACGGCTCGCGATGGACCGAGTGGCCGTCCGAGCACCGCCGGGCGGACAGTCCGGGCGTCGAGCGTTTCGCCGCTGCGAACGACGAGCGAGTGCGGTTCCACTCGTGGGTCCAGTGGCTGCTCGACGAGCAGGTGGCGCTGGCCGCGGCCGAGGTTCCGATTCTCGGCGACCTTGCCATCAGCATCGATCCCGACGGCGCGGACGCGTGGACGTGGAGCGACGTGCTCGCACCCGGCGTGCGCGTCGGTGCGCCGCCCGACGAGTTCAACCTCGGCGGTCAGGACTGGGGCCTGCCCCCGTTCGTGCCGTGGAAGTTGCGCGCCGTCGGTTACGAACCGTTCGTGGAGACCATCCGCGCCGCGCTGCGGCACATGGGCGCGCTCCGCATCGATCACGTAATGGGTCTGTTCCGTCTGTTCTGGATTCCCGAAGGCTGCAACGCCGAAGAAGGCACGTACGTGCGCTATCCCGGCTACCGAGCTCCTCGACATCGTCGCGCTCGAGAGCGTGCGGGCCGGCGCCGAAATCGTGGGCGAGGATCTCGGAACGGTCGAGGACGAGGTCCGTGAGCGGCTCGCGGACCGAGCGGTGATGTCCTACCGCGTCGTGTGGTTCGAGCCGGGGCCGCCGGAGTCCTTTCCGCACCACGCGCTCGCGTCCGTGTCGACGCACGACCTACCGACGATCGCCGGCGTTTGGACCGGCGCGGACATCGATGAGCAACGACAGCGTCGGCATCGAACCGAACGAGGCAGGGATCGACGCGCATCGTCGTCGCCTCTGCGACCTCACCGGCCTCCCCGACGATGCGCCGGTCGACGAGGTCGTGATCGAGACGTATCGCCGGCTGGCGTCCGCGCCTTCTCGCATACGCGCGGCGTCCATCGACGACGCGCTCTGCGTCGAGGAGCGCCCGAACATCCCCGGCACCACGGTCGAGCGGCCGAACTGGTCGCTCGCGTTGCCGGTCACGATCGACGAGATCGTCGTCGACCCGCAGGTGCGCGTCGCTGTCGCTGACGCGTTCGGCTCCTCGTAGCCTGCGGCTGTGCCCGGCCCATCGACCGGCGACGATCCCTTCCCGCTCGGACGACTCGCCTACCTCTACATCGGCACGAGCGACCTGCGCGCCGACCTCGCCTGGTACGACGAGGTGCTCGGCGCGGACCTGGTGTGGCACTTCGAAGCGTTCGGCGCCGACGTCGCCGCCGTACGCGTCGGTCCGGAAGGATCGCCGCTCGTGCTGCTCGCGGACCATCGACCGGTCCCGAGTTGCCTGCCGATCTGGACGGTGCGCTCTTTGCACAACACGTCCGAGTGGTTGCAGGCGACCGGGTGGCTCGCGACGGCGGTACGGGTCGGCGTGCCCGATGGTCCGTGCCTCGTGCTGCGCGATCGCAGTGGCAACGAGATCGCGCTGCTGCAGCAGGACAACCCCGACGCGATGCAGCACGCGTACCAAGACCTGACGAACTCCCGGCGTCGCTGAGTCTCCCCGGGCTTCGCGGCATGTCAAGGTCTTGGCATGGCCGAGTTGAAGATCACCCATCTCGAGAACGTCGAGTGGCAAGAGGTGAAGGCGCAGCAGCACGGTGACCGCCGCGTCTCTGTGTGGGAGAAGTACCTGGAGTGGACGCCCGGCCTGCTCGTCCTCTACGCCCGCTACGACGCCGGCATGTTGACCGAGCGTCACGGACACATGAGCGATCACATCGTCTACGTGCTCGATGGCGAGATCACGGTCGGCGACGAGCGCTGCGGACCGGGCACGAACATCGTCCTCGAGAAGGGCGCCGTCTTCGGCCCGATCGAAGCCGGCTCGGACGGCGCGTTGCTGCTCGAGATCATGATGGGCGACCCGCGCGGGTTCCCGCCGACCCCGAAGGCTTCGCCGCGCTCCTGGCCGAGCGCGGAGTGACGCCGTTGCCCAACCCCGAGATCAGCGCGCCCGCGTGGTTCGGCGCGCGCACCGACTCGAACCTCAGCTGAGGGACGGGTGAGTGAACGTTCGGTGAACTGACCGGGTGAACGCGATCGTCTCCCACATCTGACCGTCAGTCGACGCGCATCTCTCCGAGCTCGGACCAGTCGTCCTGCTCGATGTTCTGACTCACGATGCGTGGCGTCTCGACGAGGTACCGAGGGAGCGTCGACGTGGCGGACGCGAAGTGCTCCGAGCGCACATGGGCGGCACCGGCATCTCCGTCGCGGAACGCCTCGACGAGGACGTACTCGGTCGGATCGTCGAGGCTGCGCGACCAGTCGAACCACAGGCATCCGGGCTCGCTCCGCGTGGCGTCGGTGAACGCGCGCGTGAGGTTCGGCCACGCGTCCGCATGCTCGGGCTTCACGAGGAACTTTGCAGTGATGAAGATCACGCGCGGATCGTAAGCAACCGGGCAACGCTCCGGCGGGTATCGCCGCCGACGACAAACGTGGCCTGTTAGCTTGCCTCGACCGCTCGTGGCGGGAGCGTGGTCGTCCCCTCAGCTACCGGTGGGAGATACCGCGATGGTTGATTGCCCGCTGCCCAGGACGGGCAGCAGCACGCTGGTTTTGGTGCTGTTGGCGTTGGCTTTGCTCGGAGGCGGGATCCTGCTTCTTCGGATGGCTCGCCGACTCGGGTTCGGCGGCGGAGTGGCCGTCATCGTGGTGCTGTCCGTCGGAGCTGCGCTGACCGTGAGCAACGCCAGTCGCGCGGACGCTGCGTCTTGTCCGTCGTCCGAGGTCGCTCCATCGACGGCCGCGCAGGTCACCTCGACCACCGCGGCGGCGACCACGACCACGACCGCGGGGGCGACCACGACCACGACGGCGCCGGTGCCCGTGCCCGACTTGATGCCGACGATCGACGGGCCGCGGGTCGGGTTCAGCGGGCGGTACACCATCACGATCACGAACGTTGGTAGCGCCCCGACCACAGGGCCGATGACCTTCAGCCTCACTCTCGCGATATTGGAGGGACCAGGCCCACTCATCCCGTCGGTCGTGATCGCGCCTGACTGGACTTCCGTCATCGACTCATCCGGGGTGACGTTCACGTCGGTCGGCGGCTTGGTAATCGCACCAGGAGCGACCTCGGTCGTGTCCCTGCTCGTGGAATGGCGGGTCGACGCACCAGGCACATGGCAAGGGACCGTGACCCTGCCGACCGGAATCGGTGGAGAAACGAACGGTACGAACAACACCGACTCGATCACGGTCGTGATTCCCCCACCACCGCGCTGAACCAGCGGGAGCGCGTCACCTCAGACGAACGCCCCGTCAGGGGGGCGATGCGGTCAGCCAGCCGCGGGGGGTTGGTGGCAGGCCGAGGTCCACCTGACAGAGCGTTCGTCGGACGGATGTCGAGCGCGGGGTCTAGGCGGACGACGGGACCGTGAGTTCCCGCGCCGGCAACGTAGCGTTTCTCGGCGGAGAGCACCAGCAGATCGAAGCGGACGTGCTCTCGAACATGTGTTCGTGCCCCGAGAGGGATTCGAACCCTCACTGTGCGGGTTTTGAGTCCGCTTCCTCTGCCAGTTGGGATACCGGGGCGGGGCGACGAGCGTAACCTCGCGTGGTGTCCCGTCACGAAGGTGGTTCTCGCCGGTCCCGCCGCCTGAAGCGAACGCTGGTGCTGGTCACGATGGCCGTCGCGCTGGCGATCTTCCGCAGCCGCAAGCTCGCGGCGAGCACGGCGGCGCTGTCGGGCTGATCCCGCGTCTGCGAGCCCTCTTCACGAAGTCGCGACACACCTGAAACCTCCGGGCGAGACCGTGGGTCGGACATGGAAGCCCCTACTCCCTGGAGTCCCAACCGCATGAGCATTGCTTTCACGTTCCCCGGCCAGGGATCGCAGAAGCCTGGCATGGGCCGACCTTGGGTCGAACACGAATCGTGGGAGCTCGTCCAAGAGGCGTCCGAAGCGGCCGGGCGCGACATCGGGCATCTTCTGCTCGACGCGGACGCCGACGAGCTCACGCAGACACGCAACGCGCAGGTGGCGACGTATGTCCTGAGCCTCGTCGCGCTCGACGCGGTCGAGCGTCTCGGTGTCGAGCCGTCCGTGGCCGCCGGGCACAGCCTCGGCGAGTACTCCGCCCTGACGGCGGCCGGCGCGCTCGACTTCACCGACGGCGTCAAGCTCGTCGTCGAGCGCGGTGAGGCCATGCAGGTCGCCGCCGACGAGCGCACTGGGACGATGGGCGCTGTGCTCGGGCTCGACGACGACAAGGTCGAGATCGCGTGCGTGCGCGCGGCAGCCGACGTGTGGGCCGCGAACTACAACGCGCCGGGCAACGTCGTCGTCGCCGGTGATCCCGACGCAATCGCGACCGCCGGTGCGATCGCCAAGGACCTCGGCGCATCGAAGGTCCTTCCCGTCAAGGTCAGCGGCGCGTTCCACACACCGTTCATGACCCCGGCGCGCGACAGGTTGCGCAAGGCACTGTCCGAAGTCGAGTTCCGATCACTCGACATCCCAGTGGTCGCGAACGTCGACGCAACGGCGCACGACGAGACCGCTGAGTGGCCTGGGCTGCTGACGGCACAGCTCTGCAGTCCGGTGCGATGGAGGCAGTCGCTGCACACGCTCCACGACCGAGGGATCACGACGTTCGTCGAAGTCGGTCCGGGCACGGTGCTCGGGGGCACGGTCAAGCGGACCCTCGAAGGTGGCCGCGCGCTTTCCGTGGCGAGTCCGGCAGATCTCGACACGCTGCTCGAGCGGATCGAAGGCGAGGCGGGCGCGGTCGCCCACGAGGGCGAGCACCTGTTCATGACCGAGCGTGTGGTCGTGAGTCCGGCGGCCGGGCTGTTCGAGCCGGTCGCAGATCTCGACGCGGGCCGGCCGATCGTGGCGGGCGACCTGCTCGGGACCGTTGGCGAGGCAGAAGTGCGCTCGCCGTTCTCGGGTCGGATCGAAGGAGTCCTCGCGCACCTCGGAGAACGAGTGATGTCGCGCCAACCGATCGCGTGGCTTCGAACCGCGTGAGCGACACACCATGATTGAAGGATGAGGTCGGCCCGCATCACCGGTTGGGGCACCGCACTTCCCGACAAGGTCGTCACCAACAAAGACCTCGAGGCCATGCTCGACACGAATGACGAGTGGATCGTCGAGCGCAGCGGCATCCGCGAGCGGCGCATCGGCGGTACGACCTCCGCGCTCGCCGTGACCTCGGGGCAGGCCGCGGTGGACAAGGCGAACGTCGCGCCGGCGGACATCGATCTCCTCATCCTGTGCACCACGACGCCCGACCAGCAGGTGCCCGCGACCTCTGCCGTCGTGCAGCACGAGCTCGGTCTCGACTGCGGCGCGTTCGACCTGAATGCGGCTTGCTCGGGCTTCGTCTACGGGCTCGTGACCGCGCACCAATTCGTGGCGAGCGGTTCGGCCGAGCACGTGTTGGTGATCGGATCCGAGACGCTGTCGCGCATCCTCGACTGGGACGATCGGTCGACTGCTGTCCTCTTTGCGGACGGTGCGGGCGCCGTCGTGGTGTCGGCCACCGACGACGGCGGCGCGGGGAGTCACCTGCTCGGCTGGGACCTCGGGTGCGACGGGTCCCTCCGTTCCATCCTCGACGCGGACATCGGCGGCTACATCCACATGGAGGGGCGGGAGGTGTTTCGCCGCGCCGTGCGGGTGATGATCGACTCGGGGCAACGCACGATGCAGCACGCGGGTGTGTCGGCCGACGACATCGCGCTCGTGGTGCCGCATCAAGCCAACATCCGCATCATCGAGTCGGCCAACGCCAAGCTCGGCCTGCCCATGGAGCGGACGGCGATCGTGCTCGAGCACACGGGCAACACGTCGTCGGCGTCGGTCCCGCTCGCCCTCGTCGACGCGATCAACCGAGGGCGCCTCTCCCCCGGCGATCTGATCCTGTTCGTCGGGTTCGGTGCCGGCATGACGTGGGCGTCGGCGATCGTGCGATGGGATCCACTGACATGAGCGACGCGCGCGACGGTCGTCGTGACCGGTGGAACTCGAGGCATCGGGTTGGCGTGCGCGCGGGGCTTCGCGGCGCACGGTGATCGCGTCGCCGTGCTCGCCCGCTCGACGACAACAGACGAGTTCCCGTGCTTCACCTGTGACGTCGCCGATTCGAGCGCGGTCGACGAGACGTTCGGCAAGGTCGAGGCCGAGCTGGGCCGTCCGTCCGTCGTCGTGTCGAACGCGGGCGTCGCACGCGACGCGTTGCTCGTTCGCATGAAGGACGAGGACTGGCGGGAGGTGATCGACGCGAGCCTGACCGGCGCGTTCAACGTCGCCCGCCGCTCTGTGCCCGGGATGATGAAGGCACGCTGGGGCCGGTTGATCTTCGTGTCGTCGGTTGCCGGGCACATCGGGACGCCCGGTCAGGCGAACTACGCGGCCGCGAAAGCGGGCCTCGTCGGGTTCGCACGATCGATTGCGCGGGAGTACGCGGGACGCGGCATCACCGCCAACGTGGTCACGCCGGGCCCGATCGAGACGGACATGACTGCTGCGCTCGGCGACGCGTGGCGCACGCAGACGCATCGGCGCGGTGCCGGCCGGCCGATTCGGCACGCCGGAAGAAGTGGCGGCCGCGGTGCACTTCCTGGCATCGCCCGAGGCGGGTTACATCACGGGAGCGGTGCTCCCGGTCGACGGCGGACTCGGAATGGGCCGTTGACAGACAGACGACAACTACGGTCTTTGCACCTCACAAGGAGAGAACCTGATCATGAGCGACGAGCTGTTCGAGCGGTTCCGCAAGACGGCGGCCGACAGCCTGAGCAAGCCCGTTGACGAGATCACGATGTCGGCGAGCTTCGCCGACGATCTCGACGCCGACAGCCTCGACCTGGTCCAGATGGTGATGGACCTCGAAGAGGAGTTCGACATCACCGTCGACGAGGACGAGCTCGAAGGCATCACCACCGTCGGCCAGGCATTCGAGCTGGTCCAATCGAAGCTGTGACGTCGTCGCGCCGCGTTGCGGTCACCGGTGTCGGTGTCCTCGCCGCATGCGGCGTCGGACGTGACGACTACTGGTCCGGCTTGTTGTCGCCACAGCCCACCGGTGAGCGGCGCATCACCGGCTTCGATCCTGCGTCCTTCTTCGACAGCCCCAAGGAGATCAAGCGCACGGACCGCGTCGCGCAGGTCGCCCTCGCCGCGGCGGACGAAGCGATGACGCAGGCCGGGGCGATCGACGTCGATCCCGATCGCGCCGGCGTGCTGTTCGGTACCGGCGTCGGCGGGCTCGAGACGCTCGAAGCACAGGTCGTCGTCCGTGTCGAGAAGGGTGAGCGGCGGGTGTCGCCGTTCCTGGTCCCGATGATGATGGCGAACTCCGCGGGCGCGGCATTGTCGATGCGGTACGGGTATCAGGGACCGTGCGAGACGATCGCGACGGCCTGCGCGGCGTCAACCCACGCGATCGGCAACGCGGCGCGACTCATCTCCACCGGCCGATGCGACGTCATGTTGACCGGCGGCAGCGAGATCTCGATGACAGTCACCGCGATCGCCGGTTTCAACAACATGACCGCGCTGTCGTCGAGGGGCGTGTCCCGTCCGTTCGACGCCGAGCGCGACGGCTTCGTGATGAGCGAGGGCGCCGCTGTCCTCGTCCTCGAGGAATGGTCGAAGGCCGAAGCGCGTGGGGCGACGATCCTCGCCGAGGTGTTGGGCGCGGCGTCGAACGCGGACGCGCATCACGTCACCGCGCCGTCGCCCGGGGGCGAGGGTGCGATCAAGTGCATGCGGCTCGCCATCGAGGACGCGGGCCTCGACCCGTCCGACATCGTGCACATCAACGCGCACGGCACGTCGACGCCGTTGAACGACGCCGCCGAGGCCGAAGCGATCGCCTCGCTCTTCGGCACGCCCGGTCCGGCGGTCACGTCGACCAAGGGCGTCACCGGTCACCCGCTCGGCGCCGCCGGCGGGTTGGAGGCGGCCGCCATCGTGCTGGCCATCCAGCACGAGCTGATCCCGCCGACCGACGGCACCAAGTCGGTCGACCCCGCCCTGCCGCCGATCGACCTCGTCCTGCGCGAGCCCCGCCCGTGGACCCCGGGCCCGAGCCTGTCGAACTCGTTCGGCTTCGGCGGCCACAACGGCTGCATCGTGCTCGCCCCCGCCTGATTCCGGCTCGAATGTTGGATGGAAACGGGCGCTCTGGCGCCCGTTTCTCCCCGGAGTTCGCGGTCCCGCGGTCGCTCAGCTGGAGGAGGGCGCCCTCCAAGCGGAGGAGGTGCAGCTTCATGTCCAGGCCGCCGCCGTAGCCGCCGAGGGCGCCGCCCGTGCGCAGCACGCGGTGGCAGGGAACGACGATGGGGATGGGATTGGTCGCCATCGCCGTGCCGACGGCGCGGCTGGCACGAGGGTGGCCGACACGATCGGCCAGCTCCTTGTAACTCACGACGTGACCGAACGGGACCTCCGCGTGCAGCAGCTCGAGCACGTCACGGCGGAAACCGTGCGACAACCGCCAGTCGACGTTCACGTCGAACGACTTCCGGCGTCCTTCGAAGTACTGGTCGAACTGGCGGCGCACGGGATCGAGTCGCTTCGGATGTTCGACGACCCGAGGCGAGATGTTGTCGGACAGGTCCTCGAGGAAGACATCTTCGGCCTGGTTGGAGAGCGCGACCCGGACGAGACCCTCGGCCGTCGATGCCAGCAGCATCGTGCCGACGGGCGTGTCGACCGGGCACCACGCGATCTCGACGAGCCCTTCACGATCGGCGCGGCGACGGAAGCCGGCAAGAGCCTCTTCGAACGTGCCCTCGCCGCTCTGCGGTCCCGCTCGCAGTTGTGTCTCGACCTTGCTCATCGCAGTTCCTCTCGCAGTCGTTGCACGCCGGCACGGACGTTCTGCCGAGCCGCCGCTTCCGAGCACTCCAACGCGGCCGCGATGTCGGCGGTACGGCCGGTCGGCGACGAAACGCAGCAGCACCGCGCTCCGTTGCTTCGGTGGCAGCTCGCCGACGCGGCCCCACAGCCCGTCGTCGTCGAAGACGTCGGGGAGCTGGTGCGCGCCACCCCGGCTGCCGCCGCCATCCGCCCCGGCGACCGCGCCGACGGGCACCGGGCGACGATTGCGCGACCGGGCGGCATCGATCACCTTGCGATGAGCGATGGTGAACAGCCAGCCGCCGATGTTGTCGGTGTGCTGGAGGGACGGATAGGCACGTAACGCCGCGATCATCGACTCCTGGAAGCAGTCGTTGGCATCGTGGATGCCGACCGCCCCGACCAGGTAGCGATGCAGCGATGGTCCGTGCGTGTCGATCACGGTTTGGAACGCCGGCAGCCCCATGTCAGGTAGAACGTCGAACGACGCAGCGGCGTGAGATCAAGCGGACAGCGACTTCAGCAGGTTCGTCGCCGTGTCCTTCGGGCTGATCTTGTACCAGGCCTGCTCGATCTTGCCCTTCTCGTCGATCAGGAAGGCCGATCGCAGGATCCCCATGTACTTGCGGCCGTACATCGACTTCTCCTGCCACACGTCATACGCCTCGGCCACGCCGTGGTCCTCGTCGGCGAGCAGCGGGAACCCGAGGCTGTACTTCTCGTCGAACTTCAACTGCTTGCCGGGCTTGTCCGGGCTGACGCCGACCACCGACGTGTCGCCGACCTTCGGCAGGATGTCGCGCAACCCGCACGCCTGCGTCGTGCAGCCCGGTGTGTCGGCCTTCGGGTAGAAGTACACGAGCACCTTGGTGCCCTTGAAGCTCGACAACCGCACCTTGTTGCCGTGCTGGTCGACGAGATTGAACGCGGGCGCCTTGTCACCTGGCTCGAGCGGCATGCGACGAGACTAGGCCGATGAGAATCAATGGCCGCTGGCGCCTCGTCGCTCGCAGCCAAGAGCTCACTGTCGGTGCTGCGATCCTGACCGGCATCAAGGCGAAGCTCATCGATGCACTGGAGGCCGGATGACGAGGACCGCAAATGCTCACGACCGAATCGCTGACGCCGCGCTCGCAGAGCTGACTGGGGTCCGCCCGAGCGACGACGCCGTCGGCGCCGCCGTTGCCGCGGCCGCACTTCTGGCCGAGCGCGCTGCGCAGGAGATCTCCGATCGAGACCGTGTCATCCGCATCGCCAAGCGGGAGGGCGCCACGCTGCGCGCGTTGGCTGAGGCGACGGGGCTCAGCCGTCAGACCATCGCCAACATCTGCGCCGCAGGAAGCCCGCCGGCTAGACGGCGAGCCCGCGCGAGCTGAGCTTCAGCTCCTCGCGTCCTCGGGTAGAAGTACACGTTTCACCCACGCACTTCGGACCCCGAGCACAATGAACCCCATGGCGATCTCTGCGGACGAAGCGCGACGGCGGCTGTGCGCGCTGGGCGATCACATCCGCGACACGGTGATCAGCGGTCGTGCGATCGACATGTCGGCCATCGAGGGTGCGACCGCGGCCGACACGATCTACGCCATCGACCGCGTCGCGGACGACACGCTCGTCGACTGGTTCGAGGAGTGGTGGCCCGGGGTCGAGCTCGTGTCCGAAGGGCTCGACGAACCGGTCACCATCGGGCGCGATCCGGAGTGGACGGTCATCGTCGACTCGATCGACGGCACCCGCGGACTGATGTACGACAAGCGGCCCGCGTGGTCTCTCGCCGCCGCGGCACCGGCAGGTGGTTCGTTGCGCGACATCGTCGCGGCGGCGATGACAGAGCTGCCGACCGTCAAGCAGGGCGCATCCGATCAGCTCAGCGGCGTGCGCGGAGGCGGCGGTGTCGTCGCCGAACGAGTGTCGTTGCGCGACGGGTCGCGTTCCCCATTGGCGGTGCAACCGTCGTCGAGCACCGACCTCGAGCACGGGTTCGCCGGGTTCGCCAAGTTCTTCGTCCCGGGCAAGGTGGCGCTCGCGGAGCTCGAGGCGGAGCTGTTCCGTCGGATCGGCGCGGAGACGGTGTTCGACGACGAGTACATCTCGTCGGGCGGGCAGATCCACGAGCTTTTGAGCGGACGGGACCGTTTCGTGGCCGATCTGCGTCCGCTCATCGTGCCCACCGCACTCGCTGCCCACCCCTACGACGTCTGCACGTCCATGCTGCTCGAGGAGGCGGGCGGCGTCGTGACCGATCCGTCGGGCGAACCGCTCGACGCGCCACTCGACACCACGTCGCCGGTGGCGTGGGCCGGGTATGCGAACGCGACGCTGGCCGCGCGCATCGGCCCCGTGCTGGCCGACCTCGTCGACGCTCAGGTAGAGAGTGCGGCTATCGACGAACGCAGGAGGCGCAATGGCTGATGTCGAAGCTCTGATCCGTGAGCTGACGCTCGAGGAGAAGGCCGCGCTCACCGCCGGCGGCGGCGCGTTCGAGACGGTGGCGGTCGAGCGGCTCGGCATCCCCCGGATCAACCTGACCGACGGACCGAGCGGCGCCCGCGGCCTTGCGTGGCCGGGCCTCGGTGGCGCGGCGTCGACGTGCATCCCGTGCGGCTCCGCGGTCGGCGCCACGTGGGATCCGGACCTCGCGCAGCAACTCGGCGCGCTCGTCGGGCAGGAGGCGATCGACCGCGGCTGCTTCGGGCTGCTCGCGCCGACCGTGAACCTGCACCGGTCCCCGCTGGCCGGTCGCAACTTCGAGTGCTATTCCGAGGACCCGCTGCTCGCGGGTCGCCTCGCCGCTGGGTACATCCGCGGCGTCCAGTCCACTGGCGCGTTCGCCACCGTGAAGCACTTCGCGGGCAACGAAGCCGAATACGAGCGGGGAACGATCAACTCGGTCATCGACGAGCGGTCGTTGCGCGAGCTCTACCTCGTGCCGTTCGAGCTCGCGGTGCGTGACGGCGGTGTCCACGCGGTGATGACGTCGTACAACCGCCTGAACGGCAACTGGCTCAACGAGCAACCCGCCTTCCTCATCGACCTGCTGCGCGACGAGTGGGGCTTCCAAGGCCTCGTCATGACGGACTGGTACGCGACGGCAGACACGAACACGTCGCTCGCCTCCGGACTCGATCTCGAGATGCCCGGGCCGGGCCGTGCACTCGGTGCGACGCTCGTGAAGGCGGTCGAAGCCGGTGACGTACCGGAAACCGATCTCGACGATGCGTTGCGCCGGTTGTTGACGGCGTTCGATCGAATCGGCGCGCTCGACATGCCGACGCTCGAGATCGAACCGGGTCCGACACGCCCCGAACACGTGACGCTCCTGCGGCGCGCGGCAGCGGACGCGACTGTCCTGCTCACGAACGACGGAACGCTGCCGCTCGATCGTGGGTCCGTCCGCCGGCTGGCGATCATCGGGCCGAACGCGGCGCGGCCCGTCGTGGTCGGTGGCGGATCGGCCTCGATGGTGCTGCACCGGTCACCGAACATCGTCGCCGCGCTGACGGAGGCGATGGGACCGGACGTCGAGGTGGTCTACGAACGCGGCTGTGAGATCACGACGTCGCCGGTACCGGTCGGACGCGGCGTCCTCGGCGTCGTCGGCAATTTCGAGCTGGAGGCCTTCGACGGCACCGACTTCGAGGGTGCGCCGATCGAGCATCGTCACCTGGACGAGCTGCGGATGATGGCGTTGCGCTCGCGCACCGATGTCCTCGGCCGCCGGAACTGGTCGTGCCGGGTCCGCGGCGAAGTCGTTCCGGACGAGGACGGCCGCTTCGAACTTGCGCTCGCCCAGGCCGGCCGGGCGCGCGTGCTCATCGACGGTGACCTCGTCCTCGACGGCTTCACGAACCCGCCGCCGCCGGGCGGCTCCGACTTCTTCGGCCAGGCCAGCCAGGATCTCGTCGCCGAGGTGCGGTTGCAGGCCGGTGTGGCGATCGACGTGGTCGTCGAGTACGCCCGCATCGAGACCGGGGTGGCAGGGTTCCGGCTCGGCTTCCGAACCAAGGAGGACGACGCGCTGCTCGAGCGTGCCGTGGATGCCGCCGACGGTGCGGACACCGCCGTCGTGATCGTGGGCACGGACAACGAGTGGGAGAGCGAGGGCCATGACCGCACAACGCTCGCGCTCCCCGGTCGTCAGCACGAGTTGGTCAGCCGTATCGCGGCCGTGAACCAGCGCACCGTGGTCGTCGTCAACGCCGGTGCGCCGATCGACCTGTCGTGGGCCGACGACGTGGCCGCCGTGCTCCAGTGCTGGTTCGGCGGCCAGGAGGTGGACCACGCCGTTGCCGACGTGCTCGTCGGCGACGCCGATCCCGGCGGTCGCCTGCCGACGACGATCCCGGTGCGACTCGAGCACAGCCCGTCGCACGACAACTTCCCCGGCGAGAACGGCGAGCTCCGCTACGGCGAAGGGCTGTTCATGGGCTACCGCGGGTTCGACCATCGTTGCATCAGGCCGCAGTTCGCGTTCGGTCACGGCCTCAGTTACGCGACGTTCGCTCTCGGTGAGCCGAGCGTGTCAGACACCGCGTTCCATCGCGGCGGCACGATCACCGTGTCCGTTCCGGTGACGAACACCGGTGACCGCGCCGGAGGCGAGGTCGTGCAGTGCTACGTCGCGCCGCAGTCGCCGCGGCTCGCCCGTCCACCGAAGGAGCTGAAGGCATTCGCCAAGGTGCGGCTCGCGCCCGGTGAGTCGACGGTGGTCGATCTCGTCCTCGACGATCGTTCGTTCGCGTACTGGGATCCCGGTCAGGACGACTGGGAGCCGATCCGCGAGCGCGCTCGCGCGATGTTCACCCGGGGTGAGGGTGAGCGCCGCTCCCCCGGCTGGCAGGTCGATCCCGGGACCTACCAACTGCTGATCGGGCGGGCGTCCGACGACATCGCGGCGACCCTCGACATCACCGTCGCGTCGTGACCGCTCTTCCGTTTCTTCCGTTCTGGCGTCACCAGCGGCGGATATCCGCCGGATCCGACGCCAGAACGGAGCGGGTGTCTCGTCCGAGAGGAGCGGCTCGCGCTGTGGTCGCACGAGCTCGGGGCGGCGCGGCGGACGTGAGCGCGGCGTCGTCCACGGGCAACGTCGGTCCCGCGAAAGCGGCAGCGGCGCGGGACATGGCCGCGTCGATCAACCATCGCCGGCCCGACGCCAGCGCGTCGCGCACCGCGGCAGCCGCCACCATGCCCGTGATCGGATCGGCGACCGCGTCGGCGCAGAAGCACGGTCCGGCGTCGTCGTAGACGACCAGTCCACCCGCCACCGCGGCGTCGTCGCCGAACCCGACCCGGGCCGCGTTGTCCCCCACCAGGCCGTAGCCGGTGATCGAAAGCCACACGTCCGGACCGTCGTCCGCGTTCAACAACTCATTCGCGTCGATGCCGAGCTGTTGAAGCGCACGCGGACGGGAGCCCTCGATGACGACGTCCGCGGCGGTGAGCAACGTGCGCAGCGCGCGCACCCCTTCCGCCGAACGGAAGTCGAGCGCCACGCTCGCCTTGCCGCCGTTGAGGAGGTCGAAGAACGCGGGAGAGCCGTTGCGCGCACCATCGGGACGGTCGAGTGACTCGACCTTCACGACCTGCGCGCCATGCAGTTGCAGGAGATGCGAGCACAAGGGGCCGGCCCACAGCGATGACAGATCCACGACGAGTGCTCGGCGGCCATCAGCTCGACGGGCAGGACCCAGCTCGGTCGCGTGCACCGGTAGCTCACCGAATGCGTGATCGGAGCGGACCTCGACCGCCGGCGGCGGCAGCGCGGCGACCGGCATGCCGAGCAGCGAGGCTCGGTCGACGAGCTCCGCGCACGACCGCGCCGACACCACCGTCTCGACGGCGTCCCAGACATCGCCATGCACCGTGTCGAGCTGCAGCCACGCGGGCACGGCGTCGACGTCGTCGGACCGTGACAGCGTCACCGCGACCCAACCGTCCGCAGCGCGCAGCAGCCGAGTCGCTCCACCACAGCTCGTGTCGCCGTTGCGGTGGAGATCGAGCAACGCGGCCCGTTCACCCAGCAGCTCGAGCGCGTCGACACCGAGGACATCACCGATGCGCGACAAACGGTCGACGAGCGCCTGCGGGGGACCCAGCGGCGGCGACCCGGCACGGCCGGTCAACGTCATCGCTCCGCTCGTCGCCCACGCCGCGATCCGCTCGTCCACGGCGCAATGCTCGCAGCCGCCGGACGGGTGGGCGGAAGCGGTGACGCTACGGTCGCCGCATCAAGGTCCTGCATCTCGCTGACGCCGAGCTCGACGCCATCCTCCGCTCACCGTTCGCCGCGAGCGAGCTCACGACCGCCGACGACATCGTCGTCGCCGTCGCCCACGTGGACGGATCCGCGGTCAGCGGCGCGGCCGTCGACGAACTGGCGGCCCTCCCCTGCATCGTGGTCGGGGCCGATCGCGCCGGCGACACGGCAACGCATCTCGACACCGCCGCCGATCCGGATGTCGCCACGCTCGACGACCTCTTCGACTCGATCGATGCCCAGCCGATCGCGTCGGTGACGCTGGCGTTGCTGTTGCGCGGCGTGGCGCAACGGTCGATCGGCAACGGCCTCGTCGCCGAGTCGGCGGCGTACTCCGTCCTGCAAGCGGGCCCGGAGTTCGCGCGCTGGTTGAGCAACCGGACGTCCCGCCGGCGACCACCGGACCACGAGCCGCCGGTGCTCACGAGCCGCGAGGATGACCGTCTCACCATCACGCTCAACCGCCCGCACGTGCGCAACGCGCTCGACCGCGCCATGCGAGACGCGTGGCTCGAAGCACTGGCGATCCCCGCGGCCGATCCGACGATGGCGACCGTCGACATCCGTGGCAACGGACCGGTGTTCTGCAGCGGCGGCGATCTCGACGAGTTCGGATCGTTCGAGGATCCGGCCAGCGCGCATCTCGTGCGTACGGCGACCAGCATCGGGCGCGCCATCGACAGGGTGCGCGGCCGCACGACGGTGCACCTTCACGGCCATTGCGCCGGTTCGGGCATCGAGCTTGCCGCGTTCGCCGGTCGCGTCGCCGCGGCTCCGGACACACTGCTCTCGCTGCCCGAGCTCGCACTCGGTCTCGTTCCCGGCGCCGGTGGAACCGTGAGTCTGACCCGGCGCGCCGGACGTCATCGTGTCGCGCTGCTCGCGCTCTCCGGTGCGGTCATCGATGCGGCCCGCGCGCACGAGTGGGGACTCGTCGACACGATCACACGGTCGCGCTGAGTCCCTCCCATCCGTCCGGCGGCGGATCGAGCCGCCAGTACTGCTCCGGCACGTTCGCCGTTAGGCGCTCGGTCAGTGAATGCTCACGTTCGAGCGGGGCCACTTGGCTGCGGTAACAGGCGAACGCGCGGTTCTTGCGCTCGTAATCCGGCTCGACCGGAACCATCGCCGGTGTCGGCCACACGCTCGCCTTGAACAGCGTGGCCACCCGCCATGCGAGGAGGCCGGGGATGTGCTTGTAGCCCGCGTCCTCGTAGGCGAACCAGGCGATGTCTCGTCGTTGCTCGCGGACGTGGAGCGCAGCTTCGTGGGTCACCGCGTGGTCCGGGTTGGCAAGACCCATCGGCACGAACACCGCGGTCGGACGTTCTGCGTCGATGGCCGAACCCAGCGCGGCCGCGACGTCGAGCGCTTCGGCGCGCTCGTCCTTGCCGAGGTACTGGTGATCGACGAAGGGAAGGCACACCTGCCGCGCGTCGACGACCGCGAGCGCAGCGCGATCTTCCTCGATCCGCAACGCGACCACGTCGTCACCGTCCACGAAGCCACCCAGCGCGTCCCACTCCGTCGGCGGCGACGGGTACGACTTCGGAGGTCCACCCATCACTGTGATGCACGCGCTTCCCGGATACGACCCGAGCACGTGTCCGGCGCCCATCACGGCGTCGTCGAAGTGGGGTTGCACGACGACGATCCGTTCCAGGTCGTCGCGGTCCACCACTCCCCACGTCGGTGGCGCGATCGCGGTAGCCATGGCCGCACCCTACGTGGCGCCTGTGTTGTCAGACGCCCCGGCGATCCACCACCTATGCGTCGACCTCGAAGACATCGCCGAGGCCACCGAGCAACCATTCGTCGTCGGCGGACAAGCCGTGTTCGAGCGGTCCGCGGAAGCTCAAGCCCTCGACCAGCGCGACCGCGCCACCGGCGAGGCGGGGCGCATCATCCGGGCCCGGTCCCTCGGCGATCACGACAGTCGATCCGGATTCCACGACGAACGACACGTCAGGATCGGTGGCGTCGATGACGAGCGCCCCGGACCGCGTCGAGCCCGTTGACGCGAGGAACGCGGGTCCGAGCGCCGCCGCGTACAGCAAGCACGCGGCCACCTCGTCGTCCTCGACCACCGGATCGAGACCCAGCGGCAACACGATGTCGCGTTCGTGGATCCACGCGTCCCACAACGCGTGCAGCGCGACCGACCGCAGGGCGACGTGGCCGGGGGGCGCCTCGGCCACCGTCGACCACTTGGCGCCGTCGACGCCATCGAGCACCTTGGCCAAGCCGTCGACAGCCTCCTCGAACTGCGCCAGCACCTCTGCTGACGTCATCGCCCGCATCGCGTCCACCATCTGCGCCGGGACCGAGACGGGATCGAACGAATCGAGATAGCGGGTCGGCTCGCCCTCGAGTCCCTTGGTGATCGACAGCGCCCAGTAGTGATCGGTGCCGATGAGGTGGCACACGACATCGCGTACCGACCACCCGTCACAGCGACTCGGTGCCATCCATTGCGTCTCGTCGATGTCGCCGAGGGTCGCCGCGAGCCGTCGCCGCTGACGCAACAACGGCACGGCAGGATCGGCGATCGGAACATCGACCTGCAGGATCGGGGGTCCGTCGTAGCGGGGCGAGATCTGCACGAGGCGACGGTACCCCGACAGGTCCTCGCACCGCCGGTTGCAATCTGAAACAGTCACGCACCATGGAACGGGTGGCCGACGAGCTCGAGATCCGCAACGTGCTGGCGCGGCTGGCCCAACTGGCCGACGACGGCGCGACCGACGACTACATCAGCCTGCTGACCGATGACATCGCGTGGATCATGCCCGCCAATCCGGCGATCGGTCTGCCGGCATCCGAGCGTCGCGGTCACGCTGATGTCGCGGCCGGCCAGCGCGACCGGATGGCGGGCGGCCACCAAGGACCCGGCTCCAACACGATGCACATGGTCGCCACCATCTCCGTGCAGTTCGACGACGACGATGACCACGCGACGTCTCGTTCATACTTCACGTACTGGGGTGACACTGCGACCGCGCCCGTCGTGCGGACCATGGGCCGCTACGAGGACGCGTTCGTGCGCACGGCGGGCGGATGGAAGCTCGCGCGGCGCCAGATCACGATGGGTTGACCCGGGACATGTCCGATCATCCGGCGCCGCTGCGCGGCGTACGAGTCGTCGATCACACGAACGGCATCGCGGGCGGCTACTGCGGCAAGGTGCTGGCCGACGCCGGCGCCGATGTGATCCGCGTCCCGCCGGCCGCGGTGGACCCGCTCGGCGCACTCGGATCAGAAGCGCTGTTCGAGTTCTTGCACGGGTCGAAGCGCTCGGTCGCCCAGGAAGACGACGACGGTGCGTTGGATGCGGGCGCGGACGTCGTCATCGTCGACGGCGCGTGCCCCGCGACCACGAACCGTCCCGCCGACCAGATCGTCGTCGCCATCACCCCGTTCGGGCTCGACGGGCCGTGGGCAGATCGGCCGGCGACCGAGTTCACCCTGCAGGCGTCCGGCGGCTCGACCGGCTTCCGTGGCATCCCCGGTGAGGAGCCGCTCGCCGCAGGCGGCCGCATCGGCGAGTGGGTCACCGGCACGTACGCCGCCCTCGCGGCGATCGCCGCGCTGCTTCGTCGCCAAAGGGGCCACGGCGACGAAGACGGTGGTGAGCTCATCGACGTCGCCATGCTCGACTGTGTCGCGACGACGATGGTCATGGTCCCGTCGTTGTACTCCTCGTTCTTCGACTGGCCGCCCATGGCGGGCACAGGACGTTCACTCGAGATCCCGTCGGTCGAGCCGACGTCGGATGGTTACGTCGTCTTCACGACCAACAGCGCGCAGCAGTACAGCGACTTCTGCGTGATGATCGGTCATCCCGAGCTGCTCGACGACACGAAGCTCGCCCGGCCACAGGAACGGTTCGCGCGGCGCGACGAGTTCGAGGCACTCGTCCACGACTTCACCACCGCGCGCACGACGCACGAGGTGCTCGACGAAGCCGGCACGTTCCGCATCCCGAGCGGTCCCGTTCTCAACGGCGCGACCGTTCTCGAGTTCGAGCACTTCGTCGAGCGCGGCGTCTACGGCCCGACCACTTCCGGTCGTTTCACGCAGCCGCGCGTCCCGTACCGCATCACCGGTGGCGACACCGCTCGTGAAACGCCGTTGCCTCCCACTTCCGAACCACTGCCCCTCGCCGGCATCCGGGTCATCGACTGCACGGCATGGTGGGCAGGACCCGCCGCCGGTGCGGCCCTGGCCATGCTGGGCGCCGACGTCATCAAGGTCGAGTCGATCACTCGTCCCGATCTGATGCGTTACGCGTCGACCAAGCCGCCGAAGGTCGACGAGTGGTGGGAGTGGAGCCCGCTGTTCCACGCCGGCAACATCGGCAAGCGGGCGATCACGCTCGATCTCACGCGGCCCGAAGGGGTCGAGGTGTTCGAGCGTCTCGTCCAGACCGCCGACGTCCTGATCGAGAACTACACGCCGCGCGTGATGGACCAGTTCGGGCTCGGTTGGCAACGCCTGCACGAGCTCAACCCCGAGCTCATCATGACCCGCATGCCCGCGTTCGGCCTCGACGGGCCATGGCGCGACAACACGGGATTCGCGCAGACGATGGAATGCGTCTCCGGTATGGCGTGGCTCACGGGTACCCCCGATGGGCCGCCCGTGCTCGTGCGCGGCGCGTGCGATCCGCTCGCGGGGATGCACGCCGTCATCGGCACGTTGCTGGCGATGCTCGATCACGCCGCTCACGGTGGCGGACGCATGGTCGAGGCGGTGATGGTCGAGGCCGCGCTGAACGCGGCCGCAGAGCAAGTGCTCGAGTTCTCCGCGACCGGAACCGTGCTCACCCGTGACGGCAACCGTTGGCGCGGCGCCGCGCCGCAAGGCCTGTACGCGTGCGCCGGCGACGATCGCTGGTTGGCGATCGCGGTCACGACCGATGACGAGTGGCACGCGTTGCGTCGCGCGCTCGGCGACCCGAACTGGACGGCAGACGCGGCGCTCGCCACCCATGCCGGCCGCCTCGCGGCGCACGACCGCATCGACGAGCAGCTCCGGGCGTGGACGGGCGGGCGCGACGCCGACGACCTCGCCACTGAACTGTGCGCGGCGGGCGTTCCTGCCGCGGCGGTGATCCCGTCGCGCGACGTGCTCAACAATGCGCAGCTCGTGCATCGGCGGTTCTTCGAGACGCGACCTCATCGCGTGACCGGTGATCACGCGATCCCGGGACTTCCGTTCCGGTTCGCGAGTGTGCAGGAGTGGGTGCGCCTTCCGGCGCCAACCCTGGGCGAGCACAACGACGAGGTGTTCCAAGACCTCGGACTGAGCGATGACGAGATCTCGTCGTTGCGCGTCGCCGGTGTCATCGGCAACCGTCCCGTCGGGCTCTGACGGGCCGAGCTCAGCGACCGATCACACCGCCTTCGACGAGCCCATCGAGCTCGTCGTCGGTCAGGCCCAACTCGTCCTGAAGCAGGTCCTGCGTGTGCTCGCCCAGCCAGGGCACGCGGGTCTCCGGTCCCTCGGCCACCTTCGAGAGCTTGACCGGGTTACCGGGGATGAGGACGGGATCGTCGACACCGTCCACCCGTTCGAGCTCGACCACCATGTTGCGGCGATCGAGGTGGGGATCGGTGATGACGTCCGACGAATGGAAGCACGGTCCCGCGGCGACGCCCGCCGCGGTGAGCTCCTTCGACGCCTCGATCATCGTCCGGGTCGAGGCCCATGCCTCGACGCCCGGGCGGATGATGTCGTCGAGGTGCTGCCCCCAACCCTCACGATCGGCGAGACGGGGATCGTCCTTCCACTCCGGATGCCCGACGACGTCGGCCAGCGGTCCGAACTGGTGGTCGCGCACGAGTTGCATCACGAACCAACCGTCCGCGGCGCGGAACGAATCGAGGATGAAGTGCTTCGGGAACGGCTGCTTCGCCTGACCGAGCGACGCGAGGTTCATCACGATGTCGGTCATCGCGACGGCGCTGTCGAACATCGCGATGTCGACCTGCTGCCCTTGGCCGGTCGTGTCGCGATGACGAAGCGCGGCGAACACGCCGATCGTGGCGAACAGCGCGGCGCTGATGTCGCCGAGCGCGCCGACGGGTGCGGCGCGCGGCGGCTGGTTCGTCGCGTTCAGGTAGTCGTAGATGCCCGACATCGCCTCGACGATCGGCGCATACGCAGGCCACGACGAGTACGGCGAGCCGGATGCGCCGAACCCGGAGATCGACAGGAAGATCACCGCAGGGTGAGCTGCGGACAACACGTCGTAACCGAGACCGAAGCGGTCCATCGTGCCGGCCTTGAAGTTCTCGGCGACGATGTCGAAGCGCGGCACCAGGCGCAGGAACAGGTCGCGCCCCTGGTCGGACTTCAAGTCGAGCGAGATGGTGCGCTTGCCGAGGTTGTTGCGCAAGAACGTCGCGCCGACGACCCGTCCGTCCGGATCGCGCATCGACGGCTGCGCGCCGCGGCCTGACTCGCCCGCCAGCGGCTCGACCTTGACGACGTCTGCGCCGAGCCGGGCCAGCAGTTGCGTCGCGTACGGGAGCGCCTGCATCTGCTCCGCCGCGAGCACACGGATGCCGTCGAGCGGTTTTCCGTACTGCGCCGCGTCTTCGTTCGCGACCTCGCCGACCTTCACGTACGCGACCGCTCAGCCGGGTTCGGTGCCGAGGATCGAGACGAACGACACCATCTCGCCCGGGTACCCACCGAGGTTGTGCGTGAGCGCGAGCTTGCGATCGTTGCCGAGCCGGCGCTGCTCAGGCGCTTCGCCGCGGAGCTGCAGCCAGCACTCGAACATCATCCGTAGCCCGGACGCACCGACGGGATGGCCGAAGCTCTTCAGTCCACCGTCGGGGTTCACCGGCAGCTCGCCGTCGAGGTCGTACGTCCCGGCGAGGATCTCTTTCCACGCGGTACCCCGCTCGGCGAAGCCGAGATCTTCCATGAGCACCATCTCGGTCGGCGTGAAGCAGTCGTGCACCTCGGCCATCGCCAGTTGCGACCGCGGATCGGTGATACCGGCCTGCCGGTACGCGTCCTCCGCGGTGTCGACCACCTCGGGGAAGGTCGTGTAGTCGTAGTCGGGATCGCTCAACCCGCTGCCGTTGCCGGCGACGAGCGACAACGCCTTCACGTACAGCGGCTTGTCGGTGTACTTCGACGCGTCCTCCGCTCGCACGACGATCGCGGCAGCACCGCCGTCGGCGACCCCCGCGCAGTCGAACACGCCGAGCGTGCCTGCCATCTTCGGCGCTCGCTCGACCTGCTCCTTGGTGACCTCACGACGGAACTGCGCACGCGGGTTGCGGGCGCCGTTGTAGTGGTTCTTCGTGGCGACGTGTGAGAGCGCGTCGCGCAGCTCGCCTTCGCTCACGCCGTACTTCTTGCTGTAGGCGGGAGCGATCATGCTGTACATCGCGGCCGCGGTGAGCGTGCGCGCCGTGCCGTCGTTCGGCGGGAGGACGGCGGGCACACCTTGGTAGCCGGCGTCCTTCAACTTCTCGACCCCGACCGCCATCGCGATGTCGTACGCACCCGAAGCGACCGCGTAGGAGGCCTGGCGCAGCGCTTCCGATCCGGTCGCGCAGTAATTCTCGACGCGGCTCACCGGCTTGCCTTCGAGCTCGAGCGGCCGGGCGAGCGTGATGCCGCAACTCCGCTGCGCGGTGCCGAGCCAGTACGCGTCGATGTCTTGCTTCGTCAGTCCGACGCCGCTGAGCGTCTCGTCGACCGCCTGGACCATCAGGTCGTCGACGCTGCGGTCCCAGTGTTCGCCGAACGGCGTGCATCCCACGCTGATGATGGCAACGCGGTCACGAATGCCGTGAGATCCCATCAGGCTGCTCCTCGAACCAGTCGGGCTTTCCAGAAGTAATTGTGGATGTCGTCGCTGGTGAACAGTTTGCGGAAGGTCATCTCGACTCGCACACCGGGCGCGACGTCGTCCTCGCGCACGTCGGTGAGCTCGATCGGAAGCCGTCCACCACCGTCGAAGTCGACGACGGCGAAGATGATCGGCGGGCTCTCCGAGTACGCCAGCCGGTCGACGGTGAACGTGACGACGGTGCCCGGCACGTCGGCCATCGGCTTCGCGTCGGTGCCGCTCGGGAGGGGCGGAAGCTGTGGCGCGCCAGAGTCGGGGTCGGCGCGAGCGACGAATCCGAACTTCCAGTCGATCGCGCGACCGGAGGCCGAGGACGAGGTCCGCGCCGGTTCGGGACGGCGAGGGGGCTCGACCGGCAGCATCTTGCGCCAGGAGAGGTACTTGCCGTAGGACACGTCGGCGCCGGCCGCGATCTGGTCGGCGAGCGAGTTCGTGGGTCGGTACGACGAGATGGCCTCGGTGGTCCGCAACACGACGGCGTCCGCGCCATCGGCCAGGACCACCAGGGCGATCACCTTGCCCGGCGCGGCGCTCTCGAGGACGCCCGCCAGCAGCAGGCCGGGATGGGCGGCGCCGGTGTTGCCGACCGACGACGCCAGCGTGTCGACGATGTTCTCGCTCGCCACGCCGAGACGTCCGGCCAGCGCGGTCGCGGCGCGGGCGTGGAGGCCGGTCACGATCAGGTGGTCGACTTGCTCAGGGCCGAGGTCGGCTTCCTTGAGGGCCATGCGGAAGGCGCTCTCGCCGAGGGGCAGGTAGCGGGTCTCGCCGAAGCGCTCTTCCCAGACCTTCGACCGCCGCTCGCCCGGGCTGCGCCACCGATCCACGAACTCCTCGGTCGCGGACGCGCTGGCGAGCTGCTCGGCGATCACGCTGTCGCCGTCGCCGATCAGCAGCGCCGATGCGCCGTCGCCGCCCGCAGCCTCGTCGGGACTGCCGGGGAGTCCCGTGCGGATGTCCGACGCGACCAGCAGGTCGGTGCCCTGCCCCGCGAGCGCGGCACGCAGCATCCCCATCACCGACCGCTGCGCGCCACCGAAGTCGAAGGCGCCGACGTTGTCATCGAGTCGCAGCGCGGCGTGGATCGTCGTGGCGTTCGTCTTGTCGACGTATGCCGGCGTGACGGTCGAGAACCACAGCGCGTCCGGCATCGAGCCGTCGGGCGCTGCCTTCAGGGCCAGTCGCGCCGCTTCGAATCCCATCGTGGTGGTGTCTTCGTCGTAGCACGCGACGGTGCGCGTGCCCCTACCGCCACCCGAGCCGACGAACGACGCGATGGCCGCTCGATCCAACCGTCCGTGAGGGAGGTACGCCCCCGCTGCCACGATTCCTCGCACGTGTCGATGTTAGGGCCCGACCTGATGGACCGTCAGATCCCACCCGATCCGCCCGAACCTCGCCTTCCGTATGCGTCGCACGTGTGAATGCATGCGGCTTGGCAGCTGCCAGGAGATCGAGAGGGGACCGGGAAGTAGCCTCCCGGGACGGGTGTGAGGGTGGAGGCAGCGAAGCCGAGGCGATCGCATCGTCCGCGTCGACGCACCGCTATCGCGATGATCGTGGTTGCCGTCGCGGTCGCAGCGTTCTCGATCGTCCGCGTGGTGCAGATCGTCAAGTCGTCGGTCGACGGCCCCGCCGTCACTGCGCCGGGCGAAACCACGATCCACCTCGACGCCGGTCGGTGGATCATCTTCGAACGCACTGGCACAGAACAGGACTTCGGCCCGGTCCACACCGAGAACAACGGGCCCACCACGATCACGCCCGCCAACGTCCAAGTGACCGACCTCAACGGCACGGAGCAGTCCGTGCGCGACGTGACCGGCGATCAGTCGCTGACGCAAGATGGCACGAAGTTCACCGGGGCAGTCGAGTTCAGTGTTCCCACCGACGGCACCTACGACATCGACATCGAGGGAACGACGGCGTCGTCCGCGTTGCTCGCGCGACCGTTGACCGACCAGGTGAAGGCGGCAGCACCGTGGCTGGTCCTGCTCGTGGCGAGCGGGATCGTGTTGATCCTCGGCATCGTGTTCACCGTGCTTCCGGCGGGCTCGTCGATGGCGGAACGAAGTCCCGTCACACCACCGGGTTGGTATCAGGACCCGTGGGCACCCATGCGGTTCCGTTGGTGGGACGGCCGCGCATGGACACCCCACAGCGCGCCATGGCCGCCGGAAGGGAACCGCCCGCTCTAGTCCGGACGGAAGTACGCCAGCACGACGTCGTCGTTGGCGGGATGGAACTCGACGACGACCGGCATGTCCGCGCGGATCGCCTCGTGGTCGCAACCGACGAGGGCGGTCATCAGCCAGAACCCCTCCGCGACCTCGACGACGGCCGGCGCGTACGGCACCTGGAAGGACGGGTGCTGCGGTCGCCACACGACGGTCCAGCTGTACAGCCGTCCCCGCCCCGCACTGCGCTTCCATTCGAGGTCGCGGCCGCCGCATGCCGCGCACATCCGCGCCGGTTTGCGGTTGATCGAGCCGCACGCCACGCACTGCTGGTAACGCAGCTCACCCTGCCGGCAACCCTCCCAGTAGGGCGCGGCCGCGGACGACTGTGCCCCGGTCGGGATGCCGGATGCCTGCGGTTGCAACATGGTCACGGCCGCTCGACCCCGAGCAGCATCACGTCGTTGAACAGCGCGCCCGAGCCGCCGTTGCTGCACAACGCGACCTCGGCATCCTGCACTTGCGCGCTCACGCAGTCACCCCGCAGCTGCTGCACACCACGGATCACCCGTTGCAGCATCTGCACGTTCAGTCCGGCGTGGCTGAACGACATCGTCCCGCCGTCGGTCGTGATGGGCAGGCGTCCGCCCGGACCGACGTGGCCGTCCTCGACGAACGCTCCGCCCTCGCCGTCACCGCAAAATCCGAACGCTTCGAGCTGCCGGATGATCTCGAACGAGAACGGGTCGTACAACTCGGCCACGTCGACGTCGGCGGGCCGCAGCCCCGCGATCGAGAAGCACTTCTGTGCGGCGCGGCGGCCGACGTAGCCCGCGGGGATGCCGTCGTCCCTCCCCCGCTCGTCCCACACCGGCGGCACGACGTAGGCCGGCCCGAACGTGTCGCCCGCGCCGCCGAGGATCCACACCGGCTTCGTTGCGGCCGCGGCCGCTCGCTCGGCAGTCGTCAGCACGAGCCCACAACCGCCTTCCGACGTCATCGAGCACTCGAGGAGGTGGAACGGATCCGCGATCATCCGCGACGCGAGGATGTCGTCGGCCGTGAACGGACCGCGTCCGCAGTACACCGCATCCGGATTCACGTGGCCGTTGTTGCGGACGACGGCTGCCGCTGCCGCGAACTGCTCGGTCGTCGACCCGTACGTGAGCATGTGTCGGCGCGCCATCAACGCGAACTCCGCCGCGGTGAACAGGCCGTAGCCCATGACGAGCTCGTTGGACGGACGAGTCCACGGCGCGGTCGCCGAGCGTTCGGTGTAGAGCGCGGCGCCGCCCGCACCGATCACAACCACCTCGCACTCGCCGAACGCGATCATCGACGCCGCTTCGAGCACCGTGGGGATCCCGTGCGTCGACAGCTTCCGCGAACACGGTCCCATGCGGGCACCGAGCACGATGTCGGCCGCGAACTGGCCGGCGACGCCGTCGACCTCGTCGATGCCGATGCCCGCGTCGGCGAGTGCGCCGAGCGAGCCCTCGACGGCGAGCGACAACGAGTCCTCACCCTCGAGCGTGCGCGCCTGGCGCGTGTTGTACACACCGGCGATCGCCACGTCGTGGAGCGGATGCGGCATCAGGTCGGTGAGTTCACCATGTGGTCGGCGGTCATGGCGAAGTACTCGAGCAGCCGGCGCTCGATCGCAACGTCGAGATCCGCCTCGAGCACCGATGCCGACATCGCCTTGTACCACGCGTCACGCTCGGCGCGTCCGATCACGAACGGCCCGTGGCGCATCCGGAGCGCGGGATGGCCCCGGCTCGCGGCTGAACGCCGGCGGCCCGCCCCAGTACTGGATCAGGAACATCGTGAGATGGCGCTTCGGCTCGATCAGATCGTCCGGATAGAGCGGTCGAAGCACGGGATCTTCCTCGACGCGCCCGTAGAACCGATCCACGAGCGCAGTGAAGAACGCCTCACCGCCAACAGCCTGATAGACGTCTAATTGCACGGACCAGCGAATCTACCGTCGGGGTTCACGGTTCTTCCCCCATCTCCCGCAGCGCGGTCGCGAGCGCAGCGCGCAACCGTCGGGCCGACGCCGGAGCGAGATGGGCGACAAGACCTTGCCCCGCGCCACCCACTTCTTCGACCGTGAGCTCGACTCGCAAGTCGCCGCACTCGTCGCAGTCGTCGAACGCGGCAACCACCCACGCGACCTGAGCGCGCTCGGGATCGTTCGGGGGATGGTCGTCGGTGCCGTAGTCCGCGAGCTTCTTCACTGGCTCAGGCCCTCCACATGGTCGACTCCGAGGTCCGCGACTCGTTCTCGGACTCGCTGCTCCGACGCTTCCACGCCGTCGATGGCTAGCACGCTGGCTAGCCTCGCCGCGTGGCCGACAAAGAAAAGCCGTCTGTGCTCGTCACCCCGGGCGAAGCCCCACCGTCCGAGCTCGTCGTCGAGGATCTCGAGGTCGGCACGGGCGACGAGGCGACGCCCGGCCACAAGGTCGAGGTGCACTACGTCGGCGTGTCGTGGCGCACCCGCAAGCAGTTCGACGCGTCGTGGGACCGCGGCCAGTCCTTCGACTTCGGCCTCGGCGCCGGCCAGGTCATCAAGGGATGGGATCAGGGCGTCGCCGGCATGCGCGTCGGAGGACGGCGCCGCATCACCATCCCGCCGCGACTCGCCTACGGCAAGCAGGGTGCGGGCGGCGTGATCGGACCGGACGAGACGCTCGTCTTCGTGGTCGACCTGCTCGCCGTTCGCTGACCGCTATCGTCGGCCACCCATGGACCTCGCACGGTTGGACAACGTCGAGCTCGCGGGCACAGACGGCGAGCGGCACCGGTTGGGCGACTTCTGGGCCGACCGAACGGTCATCCTCGTCTTCCTGCGCCACTTCGGCTGACTGCTGTGCCGCCAACATGTCGCGCAGTTGCGTGACCACTACGACGAGATAACCGCAGCCGGCGCCGAGGTCGTCGCCGTCGGCACGGGCGACGAGCGCTACGCGAAAGCGTTCGTGGCCGACGAGCACGTGACCTTCCCGGTGCTGGTCGACGACGGGGCCGAAGCCGCGCGCGCCGCGTCCGTCAAGAAGGTCAACTTCGCGACGTTGCTCTTCGACCCGCGCAGCCTGAAGGGCTCACGGCAGGCCCATCGCGAGGGCTATCGCGTCAAGAAGAGCGGCAAGCGCGTGAACCAGCTCGGCGCGACGTTCGTGCTCGGTCCCGGTTCCAAGATCCGATACGAGCACGTCGATGCACACACCGCTGACCACGCGCCGCTCGACGAAGTCCTCGCCGCCGTCCGTTCAGGGGCGAATGACGATGGTCGACTGTGACGGATCGTCGGGGTCGAGCGCGATCTTGATGCCGTCGTCCTGACCGTCGGCGTCGACCTCGATCACGATCTCGGGCTTGTCGACGTCGCCGTAGATCCCTCTCTGGAGACCGAGCATCGCGGCACCCAGGACGGCTGACCCCCGTGAGGCGAGGCGCGGCGCGTAGACGCGAGGGTCGCTCCCCTCGACGGTCTCGGTGGCATGCAGCCACTCGATCCACTGCTCGTCCGTCCAGTCGTCCGGATCCAACGGCGGCGTCTCCATTCCCACCCAGGCTACGGACGTTCGGCGGTGCAACGATGGCGCAATGTCAGATTCGGTCTTCGCGCTCGACGACATGGACACGCTCACCGAGCACGTCGCGGCCGCGTGGACCGCAGGCGCCGACCGCGACTGGACCGCCCGAGCAGGAACGCTCGACTGGTCGTGCATCGAGACGGCGGACCACGCCGTCGACACGACGCTCGCTCCGGCGTTCTTCCTCGCATCGCGCCAGACCGACACCTACCCGGCGGGTGAGTCGTTCACGATCGGTGCGGCGGCGACACCGGCCCAGTTGGTCGAAGCGCTCTGCACCGCAACGAGGATCCTGCGTGCCGTGGTCACCGTGGCGGAGCCCGACGTCCGCTCGATCATCTGGTTGCATCCCGAGCCCGAGGTGCGGCCGCCGGGCGACTTCGTCCCGCGCGGCGGGCTCGAGCTGATCCTGCACGCGCACGACGTGTGCGCCGGCCTCGGCGTGCCGTTCGAGCCGCCCGCCGACCTGTGCGCGCGCCTGCGCGAGCACACACGCGACTGGCCGGTGTGGACGTACTGGCGCGAGCTCGGGCGCACGGACGATCCGTGGGGTGACCTGCTGACGGCGTCAGGACGGAGCCGCACCACCGGCTGACGGCGGCTGCTTGCGCCTCAACCCGTGCCCGAAGAAGCCACCGACCGGCCGCGCGTGCGCGTGGTAGTGGTCGGGGATGTTGCGCATGTTGTCGTCGACGTAGTGGTCGAAGTCGAAGTGGTCGCGCACGACGGCGGCGAGGCGGTCGTGGAGCGCCGCCTTCACCTCTTCCGGGGGACGGGCATCGTGCTCGCGCCACACGACCATCGGCGTCGCGCAGATCTCACACTCGGCGATCCAGCAGAGGTCGTCCTCGAAGAACCACTCGGTGAGGCGCGCCGCCTCACACAGATCGCAGTCAGCCATTGTCCATCCCTCGTCTCAGCTCCCGCACGAACGTCGCCGCGCCGGTGGGTCCTTCACCGTCGAGCAGTCGGCGCACGAGCGCCGAGCCGACGATCACGCCGTCAGCATGCTCACAGAGCGCCGTCGCATGTGCCGCGGTCGACACCCCGACACCGACGAGCACTGGCTTGTCGGTCACTGCCTTCAACCGCTTCGCGATCACCAGCGCAGACTCGGCCATCGCGCTGCGCTCACCCGTGACGCCGAGCAGTCCGACGGCGTACACGAAGCCGCGCGAGCGTTCGCAGACGCGGGGCAGGCGCTCGTCCGGCGCGGTCGGCGCGGCGAGCATCACGGTCTCGACGTTCGCGTCGTCCGCGGCGATGCACCAGGGTCCCGCCTCTTCGAGCGGGAGATCCGGGAGGATCGCCGCGTCCACGCCCGCGTCGACGAGCGAGCGGGCAAATCGCTCGTGGCCCATGTGGAAGGCGATGTTGTAGTACGTCATCACCGCAACCGGGATGCCCGCGTCGAGCACGCGCAGCTCGTCCAGGATCGACTGCGGTGTGGCGCCCCGAGCAAGCGCTCGTTCGGATGCCTCCTGGACGACCGGGCCGTCCATCACCGGATCGGAGAACGGGATGCCGACCTCGACCGCGTCGGCGCCGGCGTCGGCCACCGCCCGCACCACCTCGGGCCACTCGTCGTCCATGCCGCCCGTCACGTACGGCACGAGGAGCTTCCGTCCCCGGTCGCGAGCGGCGCGCAAACGCGCTTCGAGCTCAGCCAATCTCGCCGCCGAGGATGTCGCTCACCTGTTGCACGTCCTTGTCACCGCGGCCGCTCAGATTGACGAGCACCGTCTGCCCAGCGAGCTCGTCGCGCGCGAGCGAGACCCACGCGATCGCGTGCGCTGGTTCGAGCGCCGGGATGATGCCCTCGGTGCGCGACAGCAACACGAACGCGTCGAGCACTTGTGCGTCGGTGACCGACACGTAGCGCGCCCGCCCGAGATCCGCGAGATGCGCGTGCTCGGGCCCGACGCCCGGATAGTCGAGGCCCGCGGACACGGACTCGGCTTCGAGCACCTGGCCCCACTCGTCCTGCAGCAGGTAGCTGAGCGAGCCGTGCACGACACCGGGGACACCATGACCGATGGCGGCGCCGCCGCTCGGCTCGACGCCGACGAGGTCGACGTGAGGAAGTTCGGCGAAGCCGCTGAAGATGCCTGCCGCGTTCGAGCCGCCGCCGACGCACGCGGTGACGACATCGGGATCGCCGCCGTCGAGCAGTGCACGGCATTGCTCGCGCGCTTCGTCGCCCAGGACGCGCTGCAGCTCGCGCACCATCCATGGATACGGATGCGGTCCCATGACCGAGCCGAGGCAGTAGTGCGTCGACTCGACGGTCGCGACCCAGTCGCGCAATGCCTCGTTGATGGCGTCCTTCAAGGTGCGGCTGCCCGTGACCGCGGCTCGAACCTCGGCGCCGAGCAGGCGCATGCGGAAAACGTTGAGCGCCTGGCGCTCCATGTCGACCTCGCCCATGTACACGACACAGTCGAGGCCGAACAGCGCGGCGGCCGTCGCGGTGGCGACGCCGTGCTGGCCCGCGCCGGTCTCGGCGACCAGACGGGTCTTGCCCATGCGCCGGGCCAGCAGCGCTTGGCCGAGCACGTTGTTGATCTTGTGCGAGCCGGTGTGGTTGAGGTCCTCGCGCTTGAGCAGCAGGCGCACGCCGAGCTCGTCTGACAGCCGGTGGCACTCGGTCAACGGCGACGGACGGCCGGCGTAGTCGCGCAACAGCGCATCGAGCTCCGCACGGAACGCGGCGTCGCCCCACGCGGCGCGGAACGCGCGCTCGAGCTCGGCGCACGCGGGCACGAGGGTCTCGGGGACGAACCGTCCGCCGAAGCGCCCGAACCGTCCCTCGGGCGTGGGGTCGCCCATGACCCGCGGCTCGAGCTGCGGCTCGGCGCCGGTCAACCTTCCTCCTGCCAGTCGAACGGCCGGACCTCTTCGTCGCCCTGGTATCGGCGAGGCGCGGCGGCGCGGGCGTTCAGCACGAACTCACGGACCTTGCGGGCGTCCTTGTGTCCGGGCGAGGACTCGACGCCCGTCGAGACGTCGACGCCCCATGGCCGGATCCGCTCGATGGCCTCGGCGACGTTCTCGGGCGTCAACCCGCCGGCCAGGATGACACGCCGGTTCAAGGGCGCTCCCTCGGCGAGGGACCAGTCGAAGACCTCACCGGATCCCGGCGCGTGCGAGTCGACGAGGATGGCGTCGGCGCCGAAGTCGTCGGCCCGGTCGAGCGCGGGATCACCGGCGGCGAAGCCCTTGATCACGAAGGGCAGCCGCTTGCGCACCCACATCGTCTGGTCGGCGGTCTCGAGTCCGTGGAGCTGCGCAGCCCGCAGCCCGGCCGCGTTCACGACGTCGACGACGCGTTGCGCCGACTCGTCGCGGAACACGCCGACGGTGAGCACCTCGGGTGGCAGGCGGCGCACGATGTCGCGCACGAGGCCGGCGGCCACCTGGCGGGGCGACGGCGCGAACACGAATCCGACGGCATCGGCGCCCATGGCCACCGCGAGGAGCGCGTCTTCCTCGCTGGTGATGCCGCAGATCTTGACGAACACCTGAGCAGGCTACTGGGGGGCCTCGACCCCGATCGTGCGCAATCCGGCCACCGCGTCCGCCGGATCGGCCGATCGCACGAGACTCTCGCCGACGAGCACGGCGTGGTAGCCGGCCGCGGCCAGGCGGCGCGCATCGTCCACGGAGCCGATGCCCGACTCCGCGACCCGCACGACTTCCGCCGGCATCAGGGGCGCGAGACGGACGGCGCGCGCCGTGTCGACCTCGAAGGTAACGAGGTCGCGCTGGTTGACGCCGATGAGCGTCGCGCCGACGTCGATGGCGCGTTCGAGCTCGCCTTCGTCGTGGATCTCGACGAGCGCGTCGAGACCGAGCTCGAGCGCGAGCGCATGGAAGTCGCGCAGCTCGTGCTGGTCGAGCGCGGCGACGATGAGAAGCACCGCGTCGGCGTCCATGATGCGCGCATCGCACACATCGAGCGGGGCGACGGTGAAGTCCTTGCGCAGGACGGGACAGTCCACCGCGTCGTGCGCCACCTCGAGGTCGTCTCGTGATCCGCCGAAGTGCTCCGTGTCGGTGAGAACGGAGAGGCAGGACGCGCCGCCGCGCTCGTAATCGCGCGCCAGCTCGGCCGCGTCGAGATCCGCGTCGATGTCGCCCTTGGACGGCGAGCGCCGCTTCACCTCGGCGATCACGGCGAGGCGGCCCGCGGTGGCATCGGTGCGGAGGCGGTTCGCGAAGCCGCGGGTCGGCGGCATCGCCCGCGCCACCTCGCGGAGCGTGGCCATCGGGCGATGGTCGTCCGCCGCTCTCGCACGGTGGGCGGCGACGATCCTGTCGAGATAGGTCGCCGTCAATGGATGCCGCCCCGGTCGAACCCCATGGCCAGCAACGTACGAGCGACCACGAGGACGGCGACGAGGAACAGCGAGAACACGCAGAACCCGAGAAGGGGCCCGGACTCGAACAGCAGCGCGAACAGGAACGACAGCGCGGCCGACGCCACGCAGGCGAGCAGTGCTAGCAACGTGACGCTGTCCATGAGCCGCAGCCGCGGTGACACCCGCCGGGCCGGCCCGACGTCCCACTGGTGCGGGTCGACGTCGATCTTCTGCTCGTCGTCGGGATCAAACGTGCGTCCACCTGCCGTCTTGACCTGTGGTTGCACGGGCGATGCATCGGGGAGGACCGAGAGGGCGGCCCAGGCCTCGTTGAGACGGCGCATCTCGTCCGCGTCGCCACCGGCGTCGGGATGGTGGCGGCGGGCCAGGGTCAGGTACGCCCGCCGGATCTCGGCCTGGCTCGCGCCCGGCGACACGCCGAGGACGTCGTACGGGCTCATGCAGGGTCCCTCATGCCGGATCAATCATGCAGGGTCCTTCATCCAGTCCTAACCAGCATCTCACCGACAACCCACAAGGGGCGCGACGATACTGCTCGATGGCAGACGCGCTCTCCGTGGTCCTCGTGGAGGACGACGTGCACATCGCCGATCTGGTGTCGCTCTACCTCGACCAGTCGGGCTTCCGGGTGTACCGGGCGGACAACGGCACCGATGGCCTGCGCACCATCGGCGAGCGCGACCCTCGGCTCGTCATCCTCGACGTCGGCCTGCCGGGCGACATCGACGGGCTCGAGGTGTGCCGGCGGCTGCGGGCCACGAGCAACGTCCCGGTGATCATGCTCACCGCCCGTGACGGCGAGATCGACCGCGTCCTCGGCCTCGAGCTCGGCGCGGACGACTACGTCACGAAGCCGTTCTCGCCCCGCGAGCTCGTCGCCCGGGTGAAGGCGATCCTGCGCCGTGCCGACGGTGTGGCACAGGCAAGGGCGAACGGCACGCCGCAGGTGCTGACGACCGGTGGGGTCGAGGTCGACACCGGCCGCGCCGAAGCGCGGGTGGACGGGCAGGTGATCCCGCTCACGACCCGCGAGTTCGCGTTGCTGCTGTACCTGGCCGAGAACACGGGCCTCGCGCTCAGCCGCCGGCAGCTGCTCGACGGCGCGTGGGGCGCCGACTGGTACGGCGACGAGCGCACGGTCGATGTCCATGTCCGTCAGCTCCGCAAGAAGCTGGGCGACGCGCTCCCGCTCGCCACAGTGCGAGGAATCGGCTACCGACTCGGATGACGCGGCGCCTCACGCTCGTCATCCTCGCGACGGTCGCGGCAACGCTGCTGGTCGCAGGACTGGGCACGCTCGTGCTCGCCCGGCTCGGCGCCCGACAGCACACCGAGAACGAGCTGCGCACACAGGCGACCTCGCTCGCCGCCTCCATCGACGACCTCGACAACCAGGCCGAGCTCCGTGTGCTCGTCAACTTGCGCAACACGTTGAACCTCGAGGGCATCGCCGTGATGCGGTTCGGCCCCGGAGGCCGCACGGTCGACTCGTATCCCGAGGGTGTGCAGCCCGCCGACATCGATCTCGCAGCGCTGCGCAACGGCGAGACGCTGAGCGGTAATCACGGGTCGCTCGTGTACGCGGCCGCACCTGCCACGGTGACGCTGCGCACCGCCAACCCTCGCGAGATCCTTGCCGTCGTCGTGCTGACCCGGCAGGCCGACACGCCGTTGCGTCCGGCGACCGGCTGGTTCCTGATCGCGGCAGTCGCGACGCTCGCCATAGGTGCGCTGGTGGCTTGGCGGTTCGGCAAACGGCTGACACGGCCGCTGCGTGAGGCACAGGACGCGACCCATCGCATCTCCGCCGGTGACCTGTCGGCGCGCGTGCCGGTGGCTCATCCGGGATCCAACGACGAGCTCACGTCGCTGGCGGAGTCGATCAACACCATGGCGGAGACGCTCGAACGGTCGAAGGGGCTCGAGCGGCAGTTCCTCCTGTCGGTGTCGCACGACCTGCGCACGCCGTTGACGTCCATCCAGGGCTACGCCGAGGCGATCACCGACGGCGCGCTGCCGGACGCGGCGGAGGGGGGCGCCGTGATCCTGAGCGAGGCGCGCCGGCTCGATCGGCTCGTGAAGGACCTCCTCGATCTCGCCAAGCTCGAGAGCCGGCAGTTCTCGATGACCTTCGAGTCGGTCGATCTCGCGGACGTCGCCGCCGCGACCGTCGATGGCTTCCGACCCGAGGCCGACGACGCGTCGATCGCGCTCGAACTGCATGCACCGCAGGATCCGATCACGGTGGTCGGTGACACCGACCGGCTCGCGCAGTTCACGGGCAACCTCGTGCAGAACGCGTTGAAGTACGCGCGGTCGCGCGTGATCGTCGCCGCCGGCGTGTCCGACGGCTGGGCCCGTCTCGACGTGATGGACGACGGTCCCGGCATCGCGCCGGAGGATCTGCCGCACGTGTTCGAGCGCCTGTACGTCGCTCGGCGGCAGCCCGACCGGCGCGAGACGGGCTCGGGTCTCGGGCTGGCGATCGTGCGCGAGCTGGTCACGGCGATGGGCGGAATCGTGCGCGCCAGTGCCGCGAACGCGCTGGACACGACGATGGCGGGCGCGTGCCTCTCGGTGTTCCTGCCGCTGAGCCGTCCCTCGGCCGAGAGTCCGCTCAGTTCTGCGTCGACGACGTCGACGACGCCGATCCCGTCGTCGAGCTCGGAGGCGAACTCGACGTCGGCGAAGTCGTAGTGGCGGTCGGTCTCGTGTCGACGCACGCAGACGTCGTCATGGTTGCGGGGTGCGGAACATCGGCGCTGTCCCCTCTGACCGCGATCAGGACCTGGTTCGTTCCCGGTGTCCCGCACACCAGCGCGAACGAGACATCGCCGCTCGCGTCGGTCATGCCGCTCGTGGGCCCGTTGACCGACCAGCCCGAAGTACCGGTGAGGTCGACGATCGCGTTGGGCACCGGCCGGACGCGCACGATGCCGTTGAAGTCCACCCGGCGGGTCGCGACGCGCACCGCGAACGTTGCCGGTTGGTCGAGCGCGGGCGGGTCGGGCGCGGTCGCGCTCGTGACGGTGAAGCCGTCGAAGTTGTCGACGGAGAGATCGAGGGTCCGCCGCGCGCCGTCATCGAGGAAGAAGACCTGCGCATCGGTCTCCGCGAAGTTGGGCGGGAAGAAGGCGCGCACCCGGTAGCGACCGCCGGCGATGTTCGGCGCGTCGTAACGGCCGTCGGGGCCGGCGATGACGTCGGTCGTGACCGTCGGACCAACGAGGTGCTCGAGGCGCACGATCGCACCGGGTACCGGTCCGGGCGCCGGTCCCTGCGTCGTCGTGACAGTGCCACTGAGATGGGCTGTACCCGTCGAGCGAATCGGTGTGGTGGTGGTCGTGCCCTCGACCCCGGCGAGGGACACCGCAGTGAGATCGGCGGGCGCGATCGACGACGGCGGCGCGCTCGACGTTGCCCCTTGCCCGTTCGCCGCCTTGATGTCAGGGAAGCTCCCGGTGTCGTTGCCGCGGAAGACGAGCACGCCGACAAAGACGAGTGGAATGGCGACGGGCAGCACGCGGCGCAGTCCCCTCGTCGTGGGCCGTCTTGGTTTGAAGCTCATGCCATGGGCAAGGCGACAACTGTGCCGGACACGCCTGCAGGACCGACTTCGACCTCGGTGCCGATCTCGACGGTGCGGTTGAGCGGCGCGAGCGCGACGCCGTCGTTCGCGCTCGTGATCACGCCGACGGTCTTGCCGTCGATGGTGACCTCGTCGTGTTCGTGGGCGGTGCCGCCGCCGCCCACGCCGCCGATGCCGCCGAAGCGCAGGCCACGGATGGGGCGAGGCGCGTCTGCCGCCTCGGGAGTCGATGCGCGCGACGAGCTCCTGTCCGGTGAAGCAGCCCTTGGTGAACGAGACCGATGCGTCGATGAGCCACTGCCCCGCTTCGACGGGGATGGTGGCGTCGGTCAACTCACGTCCGAGCGCCGGTACGCCGGCCTCGATGCGGGCACGCTCGTAGATGTCGTGGTCGTCGGTTGCGTCGACGTCCTTGGGGGGCTCGATCCCAGGGCCGAGCAGGTCGTAGCCGTTGGTGCCGGGCCACACGATGGGGAGCGCGCCGGGCAAGACGTCTTCGACGTTGCGGACCGCGAGGCAGCGTGTCCCGTCGACGCGCTCGAGCTCGCACTTGGTACGGAGCTTGAACCGCTCGAGGCGACTGATGAGCGCGTCACCGCAACCGCCGTCGACGTCGAGGACCATCACCTCGTCTGCCTCGCGGGTCACCCGCAACCACGAGTCGACCTTGCCGGAGGGCTGCAGCACCAACGACCACGTCGATCCCCCGATGGCGAGCGACTCGACGTCCTGGCTGAGCTGGCCCTGCAGGAACGACACCGTGTCGGGACCGCCTGCGCGCACGACATCCCGCTCGATCCACACCGCGAACGCGTCCCTCACGCCCCTGAGACTACGGCCCGGTCCCTCCCTGCCCGACGTGCGCTGCGGCGGTGGAGGCGGTGGTGGAGGTGAGGCGGCGGCGGGCGGCGGTCATGCGGCGGGCAGCGGGGACGGCGGCGAGGAGGGCTTGTGCCTTGTTGCGGCACTCGAGGTCCTCGTGCTCGGGGACGGAGTCGACGACGATGCCGGCGCCGGCCTCGACGGATGCACGTCCGTCCGGTTGCACGACCATCGTGCGGATGGCGATGGCGGTGTCGAGGTTGCCCGAGAAGTCGATGTAACCCACGACCCCGGCGTACGGACCGCGCTTGACCGGCTCGAGCGCATCGATGATCTCCATCGCCCGCACCTTCGGCGCGCCCGACACGGTCCCGGCCGGCAACGTGGCCCGCAGCACGTCGATCGGACCCAGTCCCTCCCGCAACGCGCCCGACACCTGCGACGTGAGGTGCATGACGTGCGAGTACCGCTCGAGCGTCATCATCTCGTCGACCTGCTCGGTGCCGAAGTCGACGACGCGACCGACGTCGTTGCGGGCAAGGTCGACGAGCATCACGTGCTCGGCCCGCTCCTTCGGATGCTCGGTCAGCTCGGCGGCGAGCCGGCGGTCGTCGACTTCGGACTGCCCCCGCCGACGCGTCCCGGCGATCGGGCGCGAGATCACGCGACCGTCCAACAGCTGCACCATCGGCTCGGGCGACGACCCGACCAGCGTCAGCGCGTCGTTGCGGATGAAGTACATGTACGGGCTCGGGTTGACCTGCCGCAGCGACGCGGTAGACGTCGAACGCGTCAGCGTCGAGCGAGAGGTCGTACCGCTGGGCCAGCACGACCTGGAAGATGTCGCCCGCCAGGATGTGCTCGCGCGCCACCTCGACCGCGTCGCAGTACAGACGAAGTCCCATCGACGAGTGCACGTCGGGCAGCGGTTCGTCTCGATCGGGAGGCTCGACGAGTGGTTCGTCGATCGGACGGGCACCGTCCTCCGCGAGCTGCTCGAGGCGGGCCAGCGCTTCGTCGTACGCGGCGTCGACAACAGCGGCAGACGCGCCCGACGGCAAGAACGCGTTCGCCACCAGCGTCACGCGTTGGCGGTAGTGGTCGTACGCCGCGAGCTCGCCGATGATCGACATGACCGCATCGGGGTTGCCGAGGTCGTCGCGCGGGACGTCCGGCAGGTGCTCGACCTCGCGCACGACGTCGTACCCGAGATAGCCGACGAGTCCGCCGTGCAAGGGAGGCAGCTCCGCGAGCGACGGCGACCGATAGCGGTCGAGGATCGCCTCCACCGCGACCAGGACGCCACGATCGAGCGGCACGTCCGAGGACAATGCGCCGTCCACCGACAACGCACCGCCCCGCGACGTCAGCGTGAGCGCGGGGCGGCGCCCCACGAACGACCAACGCCCCCACCGTTCGTGCTCGACGGACTCGAGCAGGAATCCCGACTCGTCACCGACGAGACGCAGGAACGCGGCAACCGGCGTCGTCAGGTCGGCGAGCAACTCGCGCCACACCGGGACGACGGTGTGATCGCGCGCGAGTGCGTGGAAGTCAGCCCTGCTCGGACTGCTCACCAGGGCCGAACGAACGGTAGAAGCAGCTGAAGTTGCCGGTGTGGCACGCGCCCTTGCCCTCTTGCTCGACGACGAACAGCAGCACGTCGCCGTCGCAGTCGTAGTGCGCGGATCGGATGTACTGGCGGTCGCCCGACGTGTCGCCCTTGCGCCACACCTCTTGGCGGCTGCGCGACCAGAACACCGTGCGCCCCTCTTCGAGCGACTGGCGCAACGTCGCGTCGTTCATCCACGCCACCATCAGGATCGTGCCCGTGCCTTCCTGCTGCACGATGGCCGGGACGAGACCGGCAGCGTCGTACTTCACGCGCGCCAGCTGTTCCTCGGTGGCGGCGATCGGGGTGACGGCAGGTGAAACAGGCGAAGGCATGGCCGTCAAAGGTAGAGGCCCGTCGAGCCCTCTTCGAGGCGTTTTGACGCCACTGCGTGCACGTCGCGCTCACGCAGGATCACGAAGTCCTCGCCGCGCACCTCGACCTCGTAGAGGTCCTCAGGGTTGAACAGCACCTGGTCCCCCGCCTCCAAGGCCCGGACGTTCGGACCGGTGGCGTACACCTCCGCCCACGACAGTCGCTTCGACATCTGCGCGGTAGCCGGGATCAGGATGCCGCCGGACGTGCGCCGCTCGCCCTCCTGCGCGTTGGCCCTCACCAGCACCCGATCGTTGAGCATCTTGATCGGGAGCTTGTCGCCATCGCTCACCTTCGGCTTCGCCATCGGCGCAACGGTACCGTCCACCCGTGCAACCTCACGACCTGGTGACCGCGGACGGCGCGGCCCGAGCGGCGGCGGTGCTGCTGCACCCCCATCCCGACATGGGCGGCGACCGGTTCAACAACGTCGTCGGCGAGCTCTTCAGGATCCTCCCGGGAGCGGGCGTCACCACCATCCGCTTCGACTTCAGCAGCAGCGACATCGACACCGCGGCGGCCGAGACGCTCGAAGCGCTCGCCGCTCTGCCCGACGACGGCGCGCCTCGCTTCCTCGTCGGCTACTCGTTCGGGGGCGGCGTCGCCGCGACGATCGACGACGAACGCCTGGCGGGATGGTTCCTCGCCGCTCCCGCGCTCACGCTGGTCGAGCCGGCAATCGGCGCCGACCCCCGCCCGAAGCTCGTCGCCGCCGCGGAGCACGATCGCTTCTTCCCGCCGGACAAGCTCGAGGCGGCGACGATCGACTGGCGGTCCACGAGCATCACCACGATCCCGGGTGCGGATCACTTCTTCGTCGGCCGCACCGATGTCGTCGCGCAACGCTGCATCGAATGGATCACGCAGCTCACACCGGCCGCACCGTGAGGCCGTGCTCGGCCATGACCTCCTTCGCCTGACGGACGGTGTATTCACCGAAGTGGAAGATCGACGCGGCGAGCACCGCGTCGGCCTTGCCGATGGTCACGCCTTCGACCAGATGCTCGAGGTTGCCCACACCACCTGACGCGATGACCGGGATGTTGCACGCCTCGACGACCGCTCGCGTCAACTCGACATCGAATCCGTCACGGGTGCCGTCACGATCCATCGACGTCAACATGATCTCGCCGGCGCCCCGCCGCTCGACATCGGCGGCCCACTCGACCGCATCGAGCCGAGTCGGCTTCCGGCCCCCATGCGAGAAGACTTCCCAGCCGTCACCGACCTGGCGGGCGTCGATGGACACGACGGCGCACTGCGTGCCGAACTCGTCGGCGATCTCCGACACCACCTCTGGCCGATCGATCGCGGAGGTGTTGACCGACACCTTGTCCGCGCCCGCCCGTAGCAGCTTGCGGGCGTCGTCCACCGAGCGGATGCCACCCCCGATGGTGAACGGGATGAACACCTCCTCGGCGGTGCGGCTGGCCACGTCGAGGATCGTGTCGCGTGCGTCCGACGAAGCGGTGATGTCGAGGAACACCAACTCGTCCGCGCCTTCCTGGTCGTAGCGAGCGGCCAGCTCGACGGGGTCGCCGGCGTCGCGCAGATCGAGGAAGTTCACGCCCTTCACGACGCGCCCGCGATCGACGTCGAGGCACGGGATGATCCTCACCGAGCGCATGCGAGCACGGCCTCCTCGACGTTGAACCGCCCCTCGTAGATCGCCTTTCCGACGATCACACCGGCGAGGCCGATCGATCGGAGCGAAGTGAGGTCGTCGAGCGAGCCGACGCCGCCGCTGGCGATCACCGGCACGGTCGTCGATGCCTGCAACTGCGACAAGCCCTCGACATCGGGACCGACCAACGTCGCGTCGCGGGAGATGTCGGTCACGACGAACGCGGCCACGCCCGGGATCGCCAGCTCACGAGCGACATCGAGCAGCTGCCTGCCGCTCCCCTGCTCCCAACCGCGCACCCGGACCTCGCCGCCCCAGTGGTCGAGCCCGACGGCAACGCGGTCAGGCCATGCGCTCGCCAGCGAGCGGACGATGGCGGGATCCTCGATCGCGGCGCTACCGACGACGACGCGCGCGATCCCCTCGTCGAGCAGCGAACCGTCACGCACACCTCCGCCCGTCTGCACCGGTACGTCCACCGCCTCTGCGATCTCGACGACAGCAGCTCGGTTCGATCCGTCGCGCCGAGCCGCGTCGAGATCCACGACGTGGATCCATCGCGCGCCTGCCGCTTCGAACGACCGCGCCACCGACACCGGATCGTCGCCGTACACCGTCTCGCGGTCGAAGTCGCCCTGGTGCAGCCGCACCACCCGCCCACCCCGGAGATCGATCGAGGGATAGAGGTCGAACGTCGTCAAGCCGCGCACCGCGCCACGAAGTTGGCGAGCACGTGCAGTCCGTTGGCGCCCGACTTCTCCGGGTGGAACTGCATCGCCGACACGTTGTCGCGTTCGACCGCGGCGACGACCTCGCCGCCGTAGTCACATGTCGCCGACGCGTTCACGAGGTCGTCCGGCGCGTACGAGTGCACGAAGTAGAACCAAGCTTCGTCAGGCAACCCCTGGAACAGGTACGCGCCGTTGCGTGCCGCAATCGTGTTCCACTGCATCTGCGGATGCTTCACGCCGTCGGGCAGTCGCCGGACGACGCCGGGAAGCACACCGAGGCCCTCGCGTCCGGGGTTCTCCTCCGATGCCTCGTACAGCAGTTGCATCCCGATGCAGATGCCGAGGAACGGGACCTCGCTCGCGGCCCGCTCGCACGCGATCGATGCCAGTCCGGTGCGCTCGAGCGCGTCCATGCACCGCCCGAAGGCACCGACACCAGGAAGGACCACGCCGGCGGCGTCGCGGATGGTCGCCGCGTCGTCCGTCAAGCGCGCGTCGGCACCCACGTGCTCGAGCGCCTTCTCGGCCGAGCGCAGGTTGCCGATGCCGTAGTCGAGCACGGCGATCAAGGGACGTTGACCAGCAGCCGTCACGTCAGAGCGCGCCCTTCGTCGACGGAACACCACTGCCTTCGACGCGCACCGCGCCACGCAAGGATCGAGCGACGCCCTTGAACGTCGCTTCGATCACGTGATGGGTGTTCTCACCTGACCGCTTGCGCACATGCAACGTGATCGCCGCGGCGGTGGCGAACGACTGGAAGAAGTGACCAGCCATCTCTGGGTTGAAGGGAGGCGCGCCCAGCGGCAACACCTCACCGAAAGGCACGTCCCACACGACGAACGGACGGCCCGAGAGGTCGAGCGCGACCTCGACGAGCGCCTCGTCGAGCGGGAAGAGCCCGCTGGCGAAGCGCGCCACCCCGGCCTTGTCGGCGAGCGCTTCGGCCAGCGTCTCCCCCAGCGTGATGCCGACGTCTTCGACCGTGTGATGGCCGTCGACGTCGAGATCACCGGTGGCGAGCACCTTGAGGTCGAACCCGCCATGACGCGCCAACTGGTCGAGCATGTGATCGAAGAACGGCAGGCCCGTGCTCACCTCGGCCGTGCCCGATCCGTCGACGTCGAGGTCGACGAGGATCGACGTCTCCTTCGTCTCGCGCTTGCGCGTCGCGATCCGGCTCACGTCAGCACCTCCTGCAAGGCGGCGAGCAGCACGTCATCCTCGTCCTTCGTCCCGATCGTGATGCGGATGCAGCCCTCGAGCCTCGGCCACGACGCGCAGTTGCGCACGAGGACGGACCGATCGAGCAGTTGCTGCCACACCTTCTCGCCGTCGGCGTGACGTGGTCGCACCAGCACGAAGTTGGCGCCCGACGGCCACACATCGAGCGGCAGATCCTGCAGCGCGGCCGTCAGTCGCCCCCGCTCCTCGACGAGCGAGGCGACCCGCTGATCCATCTCGTGCCGGTAGTCGAGGGCAAGGCGACCCGCAACCTGCTTGAACGTGTCGAGGTGATACGGCAGTACGACCTTCTCGAGGTCGCGCACCAACCACGACGGTCCGACGAGATAACCCAGCCGGGCCGCGGCCATCGACCACGTCTTCGAGTAGGTACGCGTCACGACCAGTGGACGGTCTTCGTCGACCAGCTCGAGCGCGGACCATGGCGCGAACTGCCCGTACGCCTCGTCGACCACGAGAAGCCCGGGCGCGCGGTCGAGCACGGAGCGCACCGTGTCCTCCGTCTCGACCACTCCCGTCGGGTTGTTCGGTGAACAGAGGAACGTGATCGACGGCGCGGCCTCGGCGAGCACTCGATCGACTTCGCCCATGTCCAGCGTGAAGTCCTCGTTGCGCTCGCCCACCGCCACCGTGGTACCGGTCAGTCGCGCGATGTGTGAGTGCAGCGCGTACGTCGGCTCGAACACGGCCACCGTGCGGCCGTGGCCGCCGTAGGTGAGGCACAACGTCTGCAGCACCTCGTTCGAGCCGTTCGCGGCGAACACCTGGTCCGCACGCACGCCGTGGAGCTGCGCGATCGCAGCGCGCAACTCGGCCGCGGCGCGGTCCGGGTAGCGATGCCACTCGACGCGCCGCAGCTCGTCCGCCAGTCGTTCGGTGAACGCCGCCGGCGGAGGCTCGGGCGCCTCGTTGGTGTTGAGCCGCACCTTCACGTCGACCTGCGGCGAGTGGTAGCCCTCCATCAACGCGACGTCGTCGCGCGGTTCGATCCGCTTGCCCATCGCGTTCACCGACGGCGCCTGATCGACTCGGCATGCGCGTCGAGACCTTCCGTCTCGGCGAGCGCGACCACGGCGGGGCCGAGGCGGGCGAACGCGTGGCGGTCCACGTCCACCACATGGACGGGCTTGGTGAAGTCGTCCGCAGTGAGGGCGCCGGCGAACCGCGCCGAGCCGTGGGTCGGGAGCACATGTGACGGACCGGCCACGTAGTCCCCGATCGACGCTGGCGCCCACGGCCCGCAGAACACCGCGCCGGCGTGACGTACGAGCGGAACCAACGCTTCGGGATCGGCGACGAGCAACTGCAGGTGTTCGGGCGCGATCAGGTTGGAGACGGCCATGGCCTGCTCGGGCCCGTCGACGAGCACGCATCGTCCGTTCGCGTCGAGCGTCGACTCGATCTCGGCGCGGCGTGGCGCGTCGGCGGTGATCGTGTCGATGGCGGACGTGATCGAGTCGGCAACTGCATCGGACCAGGTGAGCAGCCAGGCAAGACCCTCGGGACCGTGTTCCGCCTGAACGATCAGATCGATGGCGGCGAGATCTGGGTCGACGGTCTCGTCGGCGACGACGACGACCTCGGAGGGACCGGCGAACGCCGACGGCACTCCGACCCGGCCCTCGCCCGCGACCTCGCGCTTCGCGATCGCGACGTACAGGTTGCCGGGACCGACGATCACGTCGACAGGAGGCACCGACTCGGTGCCGTACGCCATCGCCGCGACCGCCTGTGCGCCACCGATGCGGTACACGGCATCGACACCCGCGATCGCGCACGCAGCGAGGACAGCATCGGGAACGCGACCTTCGCGATCCGGCGGAACACACACCACGGTCTCGTCGACCCCGGCCACGTTCGCGAACACCGCGGTCATCAACACGGTCGACGGGTAGACGGCGCGACCACCTGGCACGTAGCAACCGGCACGGTCGACCGCGCGGCGCACCGTGCGAACGCGCAGTCCGTCGCTGTCATAGATGACGTCGCGCGCCATCTCCGCCCGTGCGAACGCCGCCACGTTCGCCGCCGCGAGCTCGAGCGCGCCGCGGACATCGGCGGGGATGGCGTCGAGCGCCCGCTTCCATTCCTCCTCGCGTACGGCGAGCTCGTCGATACGGACCCCGTCGAAGCGCTCCGTGCAGTCGCGCACCGCGGCATCGCCGCGTTGACGAACGTCGGCCAGGATGCGTCGAACGGCCTCCACGACGGCGGGGTCGTCGCCCCCGCCGGCGGGTCGAGGCAGGACGGCGCGCAGATCGCGCACACCACGGACGTCCACGCGATCGAGCACATTGAAACGGTAGTGGGCTGCAACCCGAGGCAGATCCGGAGAAAATGGCGCATGGACGGACTCGGTCCCCAACTGTCGACCATCGCCAGCACCCTCGACGATCTCACGCGCCGCATCACCCAGCTCGCGGACGCCCGCGCCGGCGATCCGGACGACGCTGTCGCCGGTGAGCTCTACGAAATCGAGCGCGCGCTGCAACACGCGTCGAGACGGTTGCAGCGCGTCGTCGATCGCGAGTGATCGGCGCGACCGAGGTCCGTACGTGGCGAAGGCTCCCGTTTCCGGGAGCCTTCGCGGGCGACACCAGGCGGCGGATCCCGATGTCGCGGGAACCAGGTGGCGGGAACCTGGTCACGAGAACCATACAACGGGTGCAGCTTTGAACGCACGGTGAAGTTCTCATGTTCCGAGCCCGGCCGATGGACAGAATCCCGCAAGTACACAGGCAGAGCAACGGGGCTTCCGGGCTGCACATACGCGCCGGCCGTGGAGGATCAAACGGAGGCTGAACGTGCCTCGCTCGCGAGCAGGAACGAGGGCGTTGAGCTCGTGTTCGACCTTGACCGGGTCGGTCTGTGTAGTCAATCCGAGGCGGATCGAGAGGCGCCCGACGTGCGTGTCCACAGGCAAGCCGGGCTCGTCCATCGCCACACTGCGAATCACGTTGCCGGTCTTGCGTCCCACGCCCGGAAGGGTGACGAGGTCCTCGAGGCGGCGCGGCACCTCGCCGTCGAATCGTTCAACGAGTGCTTGTGCCATCCCCAGCAGGCTCTTCGTCTTGTTGCGGTAGAAGCCGGTTGACTGGACGATCTGCTCGACGTCGCTCGGGTCCGCGCTCGCCAATGCGTCGGGTGTCGGGTAGCGCGCGAACAGCGTTGGTGTCACCTGATTGACGCGCTCGTCCGTCGTCTGCGCGGAGAGGATCGTGGCGCACAGCAGCTGGAAGGCCCCGTCGTGATCGAGCTCGCACAGGTCGTTCGCCGTGCCCGGATACTCCTCGGCGAGCAGGCGAATCGTCTCCTTGGCCCGACCGGCTGGCGAGCGAGGGCGGCCCATCGCCGGGAAGCTAGTGGGGCGGCACTACCTTCGGCGCCGTGGGCGACGACGAGCTGCGGATCGCTCGTGCCCCGCGCACGTGGCTGACCTACGCGCACCGTGACCTGCTCGAACGCGCGCTGCAGGCGATCCGGGCGCGCGGCGGGGGCGAGGTCCGATGGTGGGTCACCGATCCGGCCGCCGCCGACACCGGTGCCGCGGAGGCGAACGGGCTCGCGTTCGAGCGCGATCTGCTGCAGATGCGCCGGCCGCTACCGGTGGACGAGGCGATCGCGCCGATCGCGCTCCGGGCGTTCGAGCCGGGGCGCGACGAGGACGACTGGGTCACCGTCAACAACCGGGCGTTCGCCAGCCATCCGGAGCAGGGCGGATGGTCCCGTGAGGTCGTCGAGCAGCGCGAGGCGGAGCCGTGGTTCGATCCGGAAGGTTTCCTGCTCCACCACGATCCCGAGACGGGGCGGCTGGCCGGTTTCGTGTGGACGAAGATCCATGCCGACGAGACGCCGCTGGTCGGTGAGATCTACGTGATCGCCGTCGATCCCGACTACGGCGGTCACCGGCTCGGGCGCGCGCTCACCCTGTCGGGGCTCGATTGGATGCATCGCACGCACGGCATCGAGAGCGGGATGCTCTACGTCGACGCGGCCAACGAACCTGCTGTCCGGCTGTACCGGAGCATCGGGTTCGAGATCGACCACACCGATCGTGCGTTCGCGGGCCTTTTGGCCGGCGCGGGGTCGTAAGAGTCAGACCCCGACGCCAACGAGCGCGCCGACCACGAAGGTGACGGTGCCGGCGATGATGCCGATCGCCATCTGCCGTCCCGCGGAGAACAGAACCGATCGACCGGTGAAGCGCGCCAGCAACCCGCCGACGATGGCGCAAGAGACGAGTCCGAGCACGACCGACGCCGCGACCGCGCCTGGGCCGGAGCCGAAGAACCACGGGAGCAACGGCACCAGTGCGCCGATCGCGAACGAGGCGAACGACGACACCGCCGCGCCTTCGGGCGAACCGAGCTGCTTCGGATCGATGCCGAGCTCTTCGCGCGCGTGCGTCTCCAGGGCGAGATCGGGATCGCGCATGATGTCCTCGGCGAGCTCGCGGGCGCGATCCGGGTCGATCCCACGCGACTGGTAGATCTGCGTGAGCTCGACGGTCTCGACGTGGGGATTGCGGTGCAGCTCTCGCCGTTCGAGGTCGAGCTCTCGTTGCAGCAACTCGTTCTGCGCCTTCATCGACACGTACTCGCCCGCGGCCATCGACACCGCGCCCGCGATCAGACCGGCGAGGCCGGCGAGCCGCACGACGCCCGCACCCGGGTCGGCACCGGCGACGCCGAGGATCAGCGAGACGTTCGAGACGAGGCCGTCGCTGACCCCGAAGACCGCGGCGCGGGCGCTGCCGCTACGGACGTCACGATGATGATGCTCCGGTCGAGGCGCGAGCTGCGCACGTTCCGAGGGGCTCGCGTCGCGGTCGGCTGCGGCCATCGCTCGTAGCCTAGGGGCCGTGCCGTTCCGCTACGAGGTTCGTTCCGACGCACTCGAGGAGCTGCTCGCGGACCAACCCGCGTACCGCGTTCGGCAGGTGTCCGACGGTCTGTACAAGCACCTTCTCGCGCCGGACAAGATGACCGATCTGCCGAAGTCGCTGCGCGAGCGACTGGACGCGGCCCTGCCGCCCTCGCTCGAGCACGTCACCGAACGAGTCAGCGACGGTGGCGACACGGTGAAGTTCCTGTGGCGGCTGCACGACGATCGCACGATCGAGACCGTCCTCATGGCGTACCGCGACCGCGTCACGGTGTGCGTGTCCAGCCAGGCCGGTTGCGCGATGAGCTGCGGTTTCTGCGCGACCGGTCAGGCGGGCTTCGAGCGCCACCTCACCACCGGCGAGATCGTCGAGCAGGTCGTGCGCTCGATGGTGCGCGCCCGCGACACCGGGCGGCGCGTGTCCAACATCGTGTTCATGGGCATGGGCGAACCGCTCGCCAACTACGACAACACGTGGGCCGCGGTCGAGCGCATGCACGGCGACCTCGGGTTGTCCGCCCGCCATCTCACGATCTCGACGATCGGGATCGTCCCCGGCATCCGTCGCCTCGCCACCGAACGGCTGCCGGTCAACCTCGCGGTGTCATTGCACGCCGCGAACGACGAGCTGCGCGGCGAGCTCATCCCGATGAACAGGCGCTACCCACTGACCGAGCTGTCGGCCGCATGCCGCGACTACCTGCGCGCCAAGAACCGTCGCCTGTCCTTCGAGTGGGCGTTGATCGACGGAGTGAACGATCGGCGGCACGACGCGGCCGAGCTCGCCGCGTACGCCCGCCCGTTGCGAGCGCACGTGAACCTCATCCCGTTGAATCCCACGCCCGGCTGGCCGGCGCGCGGCACGCCCCCGGCAGGCGTCCGTGGGTTCCGCGACCGCCTCGTCGAGCTCGGCGTGAACGTCACCGTCCGCCGCACCCGCGGCACCGACATCGACGCCGCGTGCGGCCAGCTCCGAGAAACCCACCTCTCAATTGCCCCCGCTGCCCCCGTTGTGAACTCCGGGGAGAAACGGGCGCCATAGCGCCCGTTTCCATCCAACATTCGAGCCGGCGGGTCGGCGGGTCGGCGGGTCAGCGGACCAGGACGGTCAGGCGGTCGGTGGCTCGGATGGCTTCGACGAGGTGCTCGTTCGAGCGGACCTCGGCGCCGGGCCACACGACGCAGCGCTCGATCGTGCCCTCGATGCGAGCGCCCGCGCCGACGACGGACTCGCCGCCCGACCACCGCAGGTTGGCCGCCAGATACCTCGCCGGCGTCCCGCAGTCCGCGAACGGCACGCCGTCGGCGAGCCGCAGCGTCTCCACCCGGCCCTGGTCAGCGGCGCGCAGCCAGATCGGCGTCAGTCCCCTCGGCTCTGCGGGGATCTCGGCCACGATGTCCCATGGCAGCAACGAGCCGGCCACCGGAACGCCGGCGCCGAACTCGTCCGTGCCCGCGACCAGCACCCGGATGCATCTGCGGTCCCAGCCGTCGAGCAGCCCGTCGACGGCCTGCGGGCACCAGGTGTCGCCGTTCACCACGACCACCGGGCGGCCATCGATCCAGCCCCGCAGCCGTCCGAGCGCGCCGGCGGTGCCCAGCGGTCGATCGTCCTCGAAGGACAGATGGGCCCGACCGGCCACATGGGCCTCGACCAGGTCACGACCGGCATGCACGTTGACCGCGACCGATCCCGTGACGCCGCCGAACCGGTCGAGGGCGTGGTCGAGCAACGGGCGGTCGCCGAGGGGGCACAGGACCTTCGGGAGCAGCTTGGTCAGCGGCCGTAACCGCGTTCCGGTACCGGCGGCGAGGACGACACCTGCAACACTGTCACCCATGGAGACCCGCCGGTGGCTGGATCCGTCGCAGCCCCAGACCCTGCAGATCGCAGTGTTCTTGCTCTATGCGCAAGCGGTGGTTTCCATCATCTTCGGCGAGATCTCGCTGTTCATGGTGCTCGCCAAGGTGGCCGGCATCCCGGCAGGCTACGGCATCGCCAACGAGCGGAAGTGGGGCTACGGGCTCGGCGTGATCGTGGCGTTCGCGCCGTTCGTCGTTCGCATCGCGACCGACGGCGTCAACCGCGTGTTCAGCACCGACATCATCTCGTTGATGTTCGAGATCGCGCTGGTGCTGCTGCTCCTGCACCCGCAGTCACGCGAGTACGAGCGCATCTGGTTCAAGTAGTCCGGCGGGTGCAAGGCTGCCGCCATGAGCGAGCATCCTTCCGTCACCGGCGTCGACGGCCTCTCGAGCCTCGTCGGCCAGCACATCGGCTACAGCGACTGGCACGAGGTCACCCAGCAGCAGGTCAACACGTTCGCCGACGCCACCGGCGACCATCAGTGGATCCACGTCGATCCCGAGCGGGCCAAGTCCGGTCCCTTCGGCGGACCGATCGCGCACGGCTACCTCACGCTCTCGCTCGGGCCGTACTTCCTTCCGAAGATGTGGGACGTCCACGGTTTCTCGATGGGCGTCAACTACGGGTGCGAGAAGGTCCGGTTCCCGGCGCCCGTCCCAGTCGGGGCGAAGGTGCGCTGCGGCGCGACCGTCGACGAGGTCGAGGAGATCGCGGGCGGCGCGCAGGTGAAGCTCACGCTCACCTTCGAGTGCGAGGGCGCGCCCAAGCCGAGCTGCGTCGCCCAGGTCGTCTACCGCTACTACGCGTAGTCGATGCGCACGGCTACTTGACCTGCGTCGGCGTGCGGATCGGGCGGCACAGCGCCTGACCGCCGCCGCTCGCGACCAATTGTCGGTCCGATGACCACAGTCGGCCGTGCCAGCCGAGCAGGCCGGCGTCTCCGACCGGCGAGTGGCCGTCGGTCATCAACCATTCGGTCGTCGGCGGCCGGTGCAGCGCCACGTACAGGTCGAGGCTCGGCGCGTACACGTTCGGCTGCTTCCACATGTGCGGCCGGCTCGCCGCCGGCCAGCTCTGCACGTCGACCAGCACCAGCGCGCGGCACGCGTCGACCCACGGATCGGTGAAGTCGCCTTCGAGGAAGCGATTCCACTGGTTGTACCGCGGCGGCAACGGCTCCTTGGGCGGCCAGTCGTAGCTGAAGTCGAGCGGCCGTGACTCGAAGTTCCGCCAGAACGGGAAGGGCGGACCGGGATCGTCCTCGACCTCGGCGAACAGCTGCTCGAAGTTGGGCAACCCTTCGGGCCCGTCGACGTCAGGTGCGACGGCGTCGTCGTGGATCAGACCGTCGATGTCGTCGTCGATCGCCCACACCGTGGCTTCCAGGATGCGACGGTCGCCCTGCGTCATCTCCACCCGGTACGACGAGGCGACGCGGGTCCTTCGCAGCTCCGTGACCGTGAGATCGACGTCTTCGAACGCGGCCACGGACAGGTAGTGGCACGCGAAGCTCGCGGCGCGGGGGAACGCCGACTCGGCACCCGCAGCGCGCAACGCCATCGATGCGACGTAACCGCCCATCGGTCCCCAGATCTCCCAGTCCTTGCTCAGCGACGCGCGGTAGTGGCCGTCGCCGAGCTGTTCGACTGCGGTGTCACGTCCGAGATCCCCCACGACGGACAGCTTCGCGGGTCAGCGGAAGTTCGGCGCGACCTTTTCGGCGAGCAACCGCATCGATTCGGTCTCGGGGTAGTCCGAGCACCACGGGACGAAGCCCGTGCAACCGAGATCGACGTAGGTCTGGATCTTCTCGGCCACCTGGTCCGGCGTGCCGACGAGGTTGCCCTCGCGCCACGAGTCGAGCGGCTCGCCCCACATCGACTTGGTGCCGGCGTCGGCGATCTCCTTCTCGGTCTCGCGGATGAACATCTCTCCGGAGATCGTCTTGCGGATCTCGTCGTAGTCGCGCCCGACCGCCTTGCAGTGCTGCGCCAGCACCTCGGCCTTGTGCGCCCACTCGTGCGGCTTGCCCCCGAAGTTCGAGACATCGGCATGGCGGGCCACGACCCGCAACGTCAGTTGCTCACCACCGCCACCGATCCAGATCGGCGGATGCGGCTGCTGCAGCGGCTTCGGGTCACACTGCGCACCCTTCAGTTGGTAGTAGCGGCCGTCGTACTCGACATCGGGCTCGGACCACATCGCCTTCACGATCTCGACGGTCTCGCGCAGCATCCCGATGCGGTCCTTGGCCGCCGCGAACTCGTAGCCGTAGCCGTTGAACTCGTGCTCGTACCAGCCGGCGCCGATGCCCCAGTCGAGGCGGCCGCCGCTGATGACGTCGACGGTGCTCGTGATCTTCGCCAACAGGCCGGGGTTGCGGTAGGGGGCGCAACCGACCATCTGCCCGAGCCGGATGCGGCTCGTGCGCTGGCTGATCGCCGCGATCACCGTCCAGCACTCGAACATCGCCTCGTGGGCGGGTCGCGGGACGTTGTGGAAATGGTCGTAGACCCAGAGCGAATCGAGGCCGAGATCTTCGGCCAGCACCGCGATCTCGACCGACTTCGCCCATTTGGCTTCGGCGCCGCTGATCGAGGACAGCTCCATCTTCCAGCCCTGTGGAATGAACACGCCGAAGGTGATGTCAGGCATGGCTGCGACCCTATCGGCGGAGGCCTCCCGTACCATCGACCGATGTTTCTGTCCCGCTGGCGCGTGGCGGTCGCCACTGCGTTGGCGGTGACGGCCCTCCTCGCAGGGTGTTCGACGGACCGTGCGGCGCGGCTCGGTGCCGCGCTCCAGAGCGGTTCGAGCGTCTCGTCGCAGGGCCCCGACGGCGGCTCGGGCGCGTCGACCGATGGCAGTGCGGGCGACGCCGGCACCTCGCCGCTCCAGTGGAAGTCGTGCGGCGGTCGGCTGAAGTGCGCCACGCTGCGTGTGCCGCTCGACTACTCGAACCCGAGCGGCAAGCAGATCACGCTGTCTGTCGACGAGCTCCCGGCTCGCAAACCGGACGAACGCATCGGCCCGCTCCTGGTGAACCCGGGTGGGCCCGGCGCTTCCGGCCTGGAGTTCGCGTCCGGCATCCCGCTGCCGTCCGATGTCCTCGACCGCTTCGACATCGTCGGCTTCGACCCGCGCGGCGTGGGCGAGAGCACGCCGGTCCAGTGCGGTGACCAGACCGTGCCCGAGTTCCGGCGAGTCGATTCGAGCCCGGACACGCCCCAGGAGCAGGACGACCTCGACGCCGCCGCGAAGGCGGTGGCCGACGACTGCGGGCAGCACGCGGGCGACCTGCTCGACCACATCGGCACCGACGACGTTGCGCGCGACATGGATTCGATCCGCCAGGCGATCGGCGTGCCGCAGATCAGCTACTACGGCGCGTCGTACGGCACGTTCATCGGCGAGCGTTACCTCGCGCTGTTCCCTCACAACGCGCGTGCCGTGGTGCTGGACGGCGTGGTCGATCCCCGCCAGGGCTTCACCGACTTCCTGCGGGCGCAGGCGGTGGCGTTCGACGCGCAGCTCAACGCGATCTTCGACCAGTGCGCGAGCGGCTCGAGCTGCCCGCCGGGCGGAGCGCGAGCCGCCTACGACAAGCTCGCCGCGCAGGTCGAGGCGCATCCGGTGTCCACTCGCACCGGCAACGCGCTCGGACCGTCCGAGCTGCCGGTGGCGGCGTTGCTGCCCGCCTACGACACGTCGGCCGCACCGATCTTCTACCGCGGCCTCACCGACGCGCTGAAGGGCGACGGATCCACGCTGTACTCGTTGTTCGAGTCGTACGAGCAGTCCGGAAGCTTCGCGGACTACGCCGGCGTCGAGTGCACCGACTCACCGCATCCCGTCGGGGTCGACGACTACAAGGCGTTCGCCGCGGATCTCGAGACGGTGTCTCGCGCGACTCGGCGGCAGCATCGCCAATGAACTGCTGCCGTGCGCGTTCTGGCCGGCGCCCGTGCACGACGTCATCGGTCCGGTCCCCGCGCCCGATGGGCCGCCCGTGCTGGTCGTGGGCAACACGAAGGACGCGGCCACGCCGTACCAGCAGGCCGTCGGTGTCGCGCAGATGCTGGCGCACGGAAGCTTGCTCACGCTCGACGCTGCAGGCCACACGGCGATCGGCCGCGGTGACTGCATCGCGGGTGCCGAATCGACCTACCTCGTCCAGCTCCAGCTGCCGGCGAACGGCACGGTGTGCAGCCCCTGACCGCGCCTCGGTAGCTTCGCTCCCCTATGGAGTTCAATCTGGCTCAGGTGCACGAGGCGATCGCGGCCGCGATCCCCGACAAGGAGTGCATCGTCTTCCGTGATCGACGGCTGTCGTGGCAGGACGTCACCGATCGGACGCGGCGGCTGGCGAACGTGCTCGGCGGCGCAGGTCTCGGTGCCCGCGTCGAGGGCCGTGCGGGCCTCGACGGCCACGAGTCGCACGAGGACCACCTCGCCATCTATCTGTACAACGGCAACGAGTACCTCGAGTCGATGATCGGCGCGTTCAAGGCGCGGGTGGCACCGATCAACGTCAACTACCGGTACGTGGCCGAGGAGCTCCAGTACCTCCTCGACAACAGCCAGGCCCGCGCCATCGTGTACCACTCGCAGTTCGCGCCGACGTTGCTCGAGGTGCTGCCGAACCTGCCGCGGCTGTCCTTGTTGCTCCAGGTGCCGGACGAGTCCGGCAACGAGCTGCTCGAGGGCGCGACCTGGTACGACGACGCGCTGGCCGCGTCGTCGCCCGAGCTGCCCGCGTGCGCGGGCGACTGGTCGCCGGACGATCTCTACATCCTCTACACCGGCGGCACGACGGGGATGCCCAAGGGCGTCCTGTGGCGGCAACACGACATCTACATGTCGGTGATGGGTGGCGCGGTGACGGGCACCCCGCACGAGTCGCTCGAGTCCATCGTCGACGCGGCGAAGCAGGGAATGCTGCGGGTGCTGCCGGCCGCGCCGTTCATGCACGGCGCCGGCCACTGGATCGCGTTTCTCGCGATGAACGGTGGCAACCCCGTCTTGATCCAGGACGAGGTCCGCCGTCTCGATCCGAAGGACGTGCTGTCCGTCATCGAGCGCGAGAAGGTCAGCTTCCTGCAGATCGTGGGCGACTCGTTCGCCCGTCCGATCCTCGACGAGATGGACGCGGGCTCGTACGACCTGTCGTCGCTGTTCATCATCCTGTCCGGCGGCGCGCCGTTGAACTCGACGTTGAAGGAGCAGTTCCTGCGCCACCTGCCGAACGCGATGATCCTCGACGGAATGGGCTCGTCCGAGGGTGGCGGGCAGATGACCCAGGTCTCGACCGCGGGCTCGGACGTGAGCACCGGTACGTTCACCCCGTCGTCGGGGACGTGCATCGTGAGCGAGGACATGACCCGCGTGCTCGAACCCGGATCCGCCGAGGTCGGCTGGGTCGCCATGCGGGGCCACGTCCCGCTCGGCTACCTGGGCGATCCCGAGAAGAGCGCGAAGACCTTCCCTGTCATCGATGGCGTGCGTTACTCCATCCCCGGCGACCGCGGGCGCCAGCGGCCCGACGGCATCGTCGAGATGCTGGGGCGCGACTCGGTCACGATCAACTCGGGCGGCGAGAAGATCTTCGCCGAGGAGGTCGAGGCCGCGCTCGGGCACCATCCGGCCGTGTACGACGCGGTCGTGTGCGGGCGGCCGAGCGAGCAGTGGGGTCAAGAGGTCGTCGCCATCGTCCAACTGCGCGACGAGATCGAGGCCGGCCCGGCGGTCGAGCAAGAGCTCCTCGACGAGAGCGCCAAGCACATCGCCCGATTCAAGCTGCCGAAGGCGTTCGTGTTCGTGGACCAGGTCGTCCGCTCGCCCGCCGGCAAGGCCGACTACCGCTGGGCCAAGGACGTCGCCGCCCGTTGACGCTGACCAACCCGGCGCGAACTCCGGGGTGAAACGGGCGCCATGGCGCCCGTTTCCATCCAACATTCGCGTCAGGTGACGCGGGCGCGGAGGGATGGCCAGGACGGCAGGGCGCGGAGGGGGGCGAGGTCCGGTTCGCCGTCGAGCAGGGAGCCGCCGACGAAACCCTCGTCCACGGCGCGGTTGAGCCAGAGCATCGCGCTGGAGACGTCACCGGCGCGCGCCAGCGCGGTCGCGGCGTCGAACGCGGGCTGCACCCGGCCGAGCCGGCCGTCGGTGTACAGCAGTTGCGCGACGGTGGCCGCCTCCGGGAAGCACCCCGCGAGATGCAGGTGGCTGCGCAACACCATTGCGGCTTGCGCGCCCGCAGGACCGGATTGCAGTAGCTGCGTCGCGACGGGCAGCACCTTGCCCGACTGAGCGACCGCGACCGCGACACCGAGATCGGGTGGGCCGGACGGTTGGCTCGAGGTACGCATTCACGAGGGACGCGACGTCGTCACCGCCACGCCCGACGTCCGCCAGCTGGACCGGGCGGGGTACGGGCCGCTGCGCCGTTCGCTGGGCGGGCTGGCGGTCGCGGCTCAGCGCGGCGAAGTTCATGACGGCGAACATGGCGGCGAACAGCGCCCCGAACTGGTTGTCGTTCTGCAGGAAGTAGAAGGCGCCGCCGCCCGCGACCACCAGCGACATGATGCGAGCCGGACGTTCGCCGAAGAGCACCGCGGCGACGTTGCCGCCGTCGAGGGGCAACACGGGAACGAGGTTGAGGACCGACCAGAGGATGTTCACCCACGCGATGTCGTGGACGATCACGTAGCGGTTGTAGGTCTCGGCCGCCCACGCGCCGTCCTTCAGCAGGTAGGCAGGGATGCCGAGCAGGAACAACGCGGACAGCGGTCCCGCGACGCTGATGATGATCGACTCGGCCCGCGATCGGGGCGCAGCGTCGCCGTAGGTGACGCCCCCGAACGCATAGAGCAGGACGTGCGGGCGTTGCTGGAACGCCCGCATCGTGAATGCGTGTCCCAGCTCGTGGACCAGGATCGACACCAACACGATCGCCACCCACGCGACGAGCAGCCAGCCTTCCCGCGCCTGGTAGCCGAGAAGGACCGCGAGCAACCAGAACGACCAGTCCACCCGGACGGGCACGCCGCCGATGCGGATGTGTCCCTGTTCGTCTGCCATGCGGGGATGACGATACGGTCCCCGCAGGCATGGTGACTCGCCAGCGGTCCGTTCCCGAGGCGTTGCCCAAGGGCGAAGACAAGGTCCGCGCGGTGCGATCGATGTTCGATGCGATCGCACCGCGGTACGACCTCGTCAACCGGATCATGACGTTCCGCATGGACGTGGGCTGGCGACGCCGGACCGTTCGCTCGCTGGCGCTGCCCGGCGGCTCTGTGGTGATCGACCTCGCGTGCGGCACCGGCGACCTGTGCCGGGAGCTGGCCGCAGCCTCCCTGGTTCCCGTGGGCATCGACCTGTCGCTCGGCATGCTCCAGGCGGCCCGCACCAGCGCGCCGCTCGTGCAGGGCGACGCGCTGCGCCTTCCGGTGCCCGATGCGTCGGTCGACGGCGCCACCTGTGGCTTCGCGCTGCGCAACTTCGTCGCGCTCGGTCCGTTCCTCGAGTCGCTGCACCGCGTGGTGCGTCCGGGCGGCCGCATCGCCCTGCTCGAGGTCGCCGAGCCGGCGAACCCGATCCTGCGCTGGGGCCACGGCATCTACTTCGGCAAGGTGGTGCCGCGCATCGGGGGGCTGCTCTCGGACGGTGCCGCCTACCGCTACCTGCCGCGGTCCGTCGAGTACCTCCCCGAGCCGAGCGAGCTGATGAACATGGTCCGCGACGCGGGATTCGCCGACGCCCGCCGCGAGCTGCTGTCCGGCGGCATCGCGCAGCTGATCGTCGGTACACGGTCATGAAGGCGACGACCCGCCGAATCGACTCGGACATCGACACGCGCGACTGGTCGCTGCTGTTCGAGCGCGGCCGGACGGGGCTCGCGGGCAGCCACTCGGTGCTGTCGGTGCCGGTCGACGAGGTGGACGAGGTGCTCGCCTCATTCGACGTCGACGACGAAGTCGGGCAACCGGGATGCGGTCCGGTGGCGTTCGGCGCGCTCCCCTTCGACACCTCGTCCGCATCGACCGGCCTGGAGATCCCCGCTGAGGTCTTCGGTCGCGCCGAGGACGGCACGCGATGGCACACGGTCATCGAGGTCGATGGGGATCGCGTCGCCGCCCACGATCCGAGCGAGCGAGCGACACCCCCGTCGTCGTTCAGCGTCGAGCCCACCCGCTCGCCGGAGTCCTGGTGTGATCTCGTCGAGCGGGCGACCAAGCTCATGGCCGGCGACGGATTGCGCAAGGTGGTGCTCGCTCGAGAGGTGGTGGTCACGGCCGACGAGCCGTTCGTCCTCGCCACCGTGCTCGACCGTCTACGGGCCACCTATCCGGGCTGTCACGTGTTCTCGGTCGACGGCTTCGTGGGCGCGAGTCCCGAGCTGCTCGTCTCGCGCTCGGGCGACGTGGTCCGGTCACATCCGATGGCGGGAACCGCACCGCGCGGCGGCGACCCGACGAGCGACGCGCGGCTCGCGGCCTCGCTGCTCGCCTCGACGAAGGACCGCGAGGAGCATCAGATCACCATCGACATGGTCCACGACACGTTGCTGCCGTGGTGCTCGTACCTCGACTACGAAGCCGAGCCGTCGATCGTCCCGGTCGCGAACGTGCAGCACCTCGCCACCATCGTCGAGGGACGGTTGTCGTCACCGGCGCCGTCTGTGCTCGAGCTCGTGCTCGCGCTGCACCCGACTCCGGCGGTCTGCGGTTCACCCCGCGACGTCGCGCGCGCCTTCATCCGTGACAACGAAGGCTTCGACCGCGGCCGTTACGCCGGCACCGTCGGCTGGGTCGACGGCCGTGGCAACGGAACGTGGGCGGTGAGCGTCCGCTGTGCCGACATCCACGGCAACGTCGCGCGTGTCTGCGCCGGCAACGGCATCGTCGCCGACTCGGACCCGGACACCGAGCTCGCCGAGACCCGCGCCAAGCTCCAAGCCATGCTCAGCACCCTCGTCCGGCCCTAACGACACGAATGTTGGATGGAAACGGGCGCCATGGCGCCCGTTTCACCCCGGAGTTCGGAAGCTGTCGTCGAGGGCGGCGGCGACGGCGGCGTTGAGCTCGGCGTGGACGGAGACGTTGGCCGCTCGGTCGGTGCGGACGACGACGAGCCACACGCCGCCGGTGTCGAGCGTCGACCGGATGGACGGACCGATCGCCTCCGGGTCCTCGATGGTGAGCGACGCGATGCCGTGGGCGGCCGCGAGCTCCTCGACCTTCACGCCGTGCGGTGTGCCGAACAGCTGCTCGAATCGCTCCGTGTCCAGCGCGGTCGCCTGTGGCAGGAAGGAGAAGACGCCGCCACCGTCGTTGTCGACGACGACCACCGTGAGGTCGATCCCGCGCGAGCGAACACCGATCAGCGCCGTCGAGTCGTGCAGGAACGCGATGTCGCCGAGCAACACCGCGGTCGGCGCGCGTGACGCCAGCGTGACCCCGATCGCCGTCGACAGCGTGCCGTCGATGCCGTTCGCGCCGCGGTTCGCGTGCACGTGGACGTCGTGGCGCGGGCGCGCGTACCACTCGAGGTCGCGCACCGGCATCGACGACGCCACGACGAGACGCGCGCCGGGAGGTAACGAGCTCATCACCGAACGAGCGACCCCGGGCTCGTTGTGGTCGATGAGCGAGGCGAGGACCGACGCGATCGTGGTTTCCGCGACCTGGTCGACGGCGCGCCATTGTTCGAGCCAGTCTGGCTTCCCGTCGGGCAACGACACCGCGCCGCTCGTCAAAGTCGACGCGCGATGCCCCGGATCGCGCCACGATGCCGACAGGGTCAACTGCTCCGCGCCGCTCGCGTCGAGCCACTCGTTGACGATCCGCGACGCCGGCGGCGGACCGACCCGCACGATCAGGTCGGGACGGAGCGCGCCGGCGGTCACCGGATGGCGCAGGAAGACGTCCGCATGCGTCACAACGCTCGGGCCCTCGAGTGCGCTCCGAGCATCGGCGAGCACCGGCCAGCCGCAGTTCCCGAGCGACGGGTGCGCGCCGGCCCCGGCCACCACGAGCAGGCGCCCGTCCGGGACGACGACCGGGGCATCGGCCGGAGCGGGCACACGGATCCACGGTCGCCCGTCACTGCGGCCCGACGGCAGGGGTCCAGGCCGGCCGACGAGCGGGTCCCGGAACGGAAGGTTCATGTGCACGGGGCCCGGTCGAGCGCCTCCCGTCAGCGCGACCGCGCGCGCCGCGATCGAACGCCAGGTGTGCGAGGTGGCCTCGTCCGCCACACCGGCATCGATGAACCAGCGCACGGCGCGGCCGTACAGGTGCGTCTGGTCGATCGCCTGGGGCGCGCCGACGTCGCGCAGCTCGGGTGGTCGATCCGCGGTGCACACGAGGAGCGGGACCTCGCCGAGGTCGGCTTCGACGACTGCCGCGTGCAAGTGCGTTGCCGCGGTGCCGCTCGTGGTCAGCACGACAGCCGGTACGCCGGACGCGGCGCCCGCACCGAGCGCGGCGAAACCCGCCGCACGCTCGTCGTGGAAGACGTGGACCGCGAGTTCGCTGCGGTCGGCGAGCGCGAGAGCCATCGGCGTCGACCGCGAGCCCGGCGCGACGAAGGCGTGCTGCACACCCGCACGGATCCACTCGTCCACCAACGTGGCGGCGAACGTCGCCTGCGTGGTCACGGGAGCGTCCGCCATCAGACCATCTTCGTGCAAGTGTGGCGGACGTGTTGCACCGCGAGATCGACGGCTCGGGCCACGCGCGTCGTCCTCGTCCACGGCTTCACGCAGAACCGCAACTGTTGGGGTCAGCTCGCGTCGGCGCTCGCCACCGATCACGAAGTCGTCCGCGTCGACGCGCCCGGCCACGGCGAGTCGTCGGCGATCGACGCGGACCTGTGGCGCGGCGCCGACCTCCTCGCTGAAGCCGGTGGACCGGCGACGTATCTCGGCTACTCGATGGGGGCGCGCTTCGCCCTCCACGTCGCGCTCGCCCATCCCGACGTCGTGCGTGCCCTCGTGGTCATCGGCGGGACCGCTGGCATCGAAGATCCCGCGGCGCGAGCGGAACGCAAACGAGCCGACCAGGAGACAGCGGCGCGGTTGGAACAGCAAGGCCTCGAACGCTTCCTCGACGCGTGGCTCGAGCAACCCTTGTTCGCGGGGCTGCCCGAGGCGATGCAGTTCCGCCGCGAGCGGGCCGGCAACACCGTGGCCGGACTGGCGGGCAGCATGCGTCTCGCGGGAACCGGTTCGCAGGAACCGCTGCAGTCGCGGCTCGCGACCATGGACGTCCCGGTTCTGCTGATGGCCGGCGAGGACGACCCGAAGTTCAGCGCTGAAGCCGAGGCGATGACGGCAGCCATCGGCGCGAACGCAACCATCGCTCTCGTGCCGAACGCGGGTCACACCGTGCATCTCGAACAACCCGAGGCGTGCACGGCAATCGTTCGCGAGTGGTTGCGCGCGACACGAACTCTGAATTGATCAACCGGAGATCGCCAGCCCGGTGGCGAACAGCACGCCGAACACGAGTTGCACCCGGCCCGTCGCGATCAGCACCGGTATCAACGCGGGCCCCCGCGCGCCGGACAGCACTGCGGTGACCGGCTTCTCCGCGAGCAGGATCGCGCCGAGTGCGATCGCACCCAATGGTCGCCCACCGAGCCCTGCGACGAACGGAACGGAGACGAACGTGGCGATGAGCAGCCCGACGTACAGCAGCCGCGTGCGCTGGTCGCCCAACCGGACAGCAAGGGTCCGCTTGCCGGACTGCGTGTCGCTCGGGATGTCGCGCAGGTTGTTGGTCACCAACAACGCGGTCGCCAGCAGACCGACCGGAATCGAGGCGCCCACCGACAGCGCCGTGACTCGGACGGTCTGCACGTACGTCGATCCGACGGTGGCGACGACACCGAAGAACAGGAACACGAACAGCTCACCGAGACCCGCGTACCCGTACGGCTTCGGCCCACCCGTGTAGAACCATCCCGCCGCGAACGACGCGACACCGACGAGCAGCAGCTTCCAGTCCACTGCGATCGCGAGGGCGAGACCGGCGACCGCGGCGACACCGAACGAGAGCAACGCCGCGTTGCGCACCGCGTCCGGTGACGCGAGGCCCCAACCGACGAGCCGCGGCGGGCCGACACGTTGCCCGGGATCGTCAGTCCCCCGCTTGCCGTCGCTGTAGTCGTTGGCGTAGTTGGTTCCGACTTGGATGCCGACCGCCGCGATCAGCGCCGCGATCGCGCGCCACCAGACGATCCCCTTGCCCGCGCCCGTGTCACCGACCGCGCACGCGGTGCCGACGAGGACAGGGACGATCGCCGCCGGCAGCGTGCACGGGCGCGCACCGGCGAGCCACTTGTTCACGGACGACGAGGGAACTGCGAGAAGTCGGGGGTGCGCTTCGCCTTGTACGCCTCGCGGCCCTCCTGCGCCTCGGGCGCGGCGTAGAAGAGCAGGTTCGCGTCGTGCGCGAGCTGCTGAATGCCGGCGAGCCCGTCCTCGTCGGCGAGGAAGCTCGCCTTCAGCAAGCGCAGCGCGAACGGCGACAGCCGCAACATCTCGCTGCACCACTGCACCGTCTCGACTTCGAGGTCCTCGACAGGGACCACGGTGTTCACGAGCCCCATGTCGGCTGCCTGCTGCGCGTCGTACTGGCGGCAGAGGAACCAGATCTCCTTCGCCTTCTTCGGTCCGACGAGCCGGGACAGCACGCTGACCCCGAAACCGCCGTCGAAGCTCCCGACCTTCGGACCGGTCTGCCCGAAGCGTGCGTTGTCCGCCGCGATCGTGAGGTCACAGACCACATGGAGCACATGCCCGCCACCGATCGCGTAGCCCGCGACCATGGCGACGATCGGCTTGGGCAGGCGCCGCATCTGCACCTGCAAGTCGGTCACGTGGAACCGGCCGACGCCCTGTTTCGCCGCGGCGTCGTCGCCGAGATACCCGGTGTCGCCCCGCACCCGCTGATCTCCGCCGGAGCAGAAGGCCTGATCGCCCTCGCCGGTCAGGATGATCGCCCCAACCGAGAGGTCGTCACGGGCCCGCTCGAACGCGTCCGCGAGCTCGATCAACGTCTGTGGACGGAACGCGTTGCGGACCTCGGGCCGGCAGATCGTCAGCTTGGCGATCTGCGTGTCGGTATCGGCTCCCGGCGGTGTCGCCACCTCGTAACGAATGTCCGTGTACTCGCGGTCGCTTCCCGGCTTCCACTCCGCGCCCGGTCGGATCTTCGACGGCTCGCTTCGCTCGCTCACGAAGCTGGAGTCTGCCGTTGTCCGTTGCGCCGCGCCGAATCACGCCATGCTGGCGGGGATGCGCCGCCTCGTCCCGCTCGCCCTGCCCGGCGGTCCCGAGTTCGTGGATGCGTTGCGCACCGCGTGGGACGACGGCGACGCGGTCGTCCCGGTCGATCCCCGGTTACCGAAGCCTGCCGTCGAGTCGTTGCTCCGAGCGCTGCGCATCGACGATCCCGTCGAAGCCGGTGACGCGCTCGTCGTCGCGACCAGCGGCACGACCGGCGAACCCAAGGGTGTGGTGCTCACCCATGACGCGCTTGCCGCATCAGCTACCGCCACGAGCGCGCGCCTCGCCGTCGATCCCACTCGTGACACGTGGCTCGCGTGTCTGCCGCTGGCGCACGTCGGCGGCCTGTCCGTGGTGACCCGCGCGCTGCTGACGGGCACGCCCCTCGTCGTCCATCCCGGGTTCGACGCAGTCGCCGTCGATCAGGCTGCGCGCGGCGGCGCCACGCTCGTCTCACTGGTGACGACCGCGCTCCGGCGCGTCGATCCTGCGCGGTTCCGGACGATCGTCCTCGGCGGCTCGGCGCCCCCGTCGACTCGGCCCGCGAACGTGGTCGCCACGTACGGCATGACCGAGACCGGGAGTGGTGTGGTCTACGAAGGCGTCACGCTCGACGGCGTCGAGTGCAGGACCGATCCCGAAACAGGCGAGATCTCGGTGCGAGGGCCGATGCTGCTGCGTTGCTATCGCGATGGCGTCGATCCGAAGGACGACCAAGGTTGGTTCCGCACCGGTGACGCCGGTTCGATCGGCGACGACGGACGCTTGCACGTGTTCGGACGCATCGGCGACATGATCATCACGGGCGCCGAGAACGTCTGGCCAGAGGCCGTCGAACGGGTGCTCGCGACGTTGCCGGGTGTGCGTGAGGTCGCGGTGGTCGGGCGAGACGACGAGGAATGGGGTCAGCGAGTCGTTGCGCTCGTCGTCGCCGCCGATCCCGGGCGCCCGCCGACGCTCGAGTCGCTCCGCGACGCTGCGAAGGCGCAGCTCGGGCCGTGGGCCGCGCCGCGCGAACTGGTCGTCGTGGACGCGCTTCCTCGCACTTCGCTCGGCAAGGTTCGTCGCGCCGACCTCTGATTCTTCGGGCCGTTGTCAGCGGCCGGGACGGATGAGCGCGCCTCCGTCGACCACGAGCGTGTGCCCGGTGATCCACGACGACTGCTCACTGGCGAGGAACAACGCTGCCTTTCCGATGTCGTCCGGCTCGCCGAGCCGTTCGAGCGGCAGCCGCTTCCCGAGCTCGTGCTCGTTCGGTTCCCACAACGCGCGCGCCATGTCGGTCTTGACCAGGCCCGGCGCGATCGCGTTCACGCGCACGCCGGGTGCCAGCTCCGCCGCCAGTGTGCGAGTGAGGTAGATCAGCCCGGCCTTCGTGGTGTTGTAGATGCCGATGCTCGGTTCGATGCCGAACCCGCCCACCGACGCGATGTTGATGACCGCGCCACCGCGATCGCGCATCCATGCCTGCCATGCGAGCTGCGTCCAGACGAGCGGCCCTCGCAGGTTGACCTGGACCGTCTTGTCGAATCGTCCGAGATCGATGTCGATGCTCGGGCCCATGTAGGGATTGGTCGCCGCGTTGTTGACGAGGATGTCGACGGCACCGAACCGTTCGATCGTCGCGGCGACGCACGCTTCCGCTTGCTCGGGATCACCCGCATTCGCGGCGAACGTCGCCACGTCGCCACCCATCGTCGCCGCGGCCGCGTCGAGCGCATCCTGCTTGCGCGACGAGATCATCACGCGTGCGCCTGCTGCGGCCATGACCCCGGCGATCGAACGGCCGATGCCTTTCGACGCCCCGGTCACCACCGCGACCTTTCCGTCCAACCGAACGTCCATGGAGACGGAAGCTAGTGCGGGTCGTCGATGCCGGCCGCGAGCTCGCGAGCCAACGCCGCGTGCCGCGGCATGTTGAACGTCGTGTACGCCTCGATCGCCGTCTCCAACATCGTGCCCGCACGCTCGCCGTCTCCGGGCCGATCGCGCTCGAGCAGCATCTGAGCGAAGAACCGGTGCACGTCCGGCTCCTCCCGCAACATCGGAAGGGCTTGTGACTGGCGAAGCGCTTCCTCGAAGTGCGCCTCTGCCGCGACCCAGTCGCCGTCACAGCCGGCGGCCATGCCTTGCAAGGTGGCGACGAGCCGGAAATCCCATGCCCGCATGACGCTCCCGGTGGCGTCACTGAAGGCAGTGACGATCGGGTACAGCTCGGCGACCTCGTCCCGGCGGCCGAGCAGTCGCAGCGCCTCGACGGTGGTCACGGCGAGCCCCCACGAGGACGCGGGCGCCGGTTGGCCGATGCGTGGGAACTCCGAACGAGCGAGGTCGATGAGCTCGAGGGCGGTGTCACGGTTCCCGAGGTACGCGTGGATCAACAGGCGACGGCCGAGCTGCCCGCCCGTGGCGCCGCCACCCTCGAACTCGGCGGCTCGTTCGAACTCTGCGAGGGCGGCGGTCCAGTCGCCACGCCAGAACGCGGCAAGGCCCAGCCGAGCGTGCCCGACCGACGAGAGCCAAGGAAACCCGAGGTCGCGCGCGAGCTCGAGTGCGTGAGCACCCCGCCGTGCGAGCGTGTCGTTGACCGGCTTGCCGCCGATCTCACGGAACCCACGTGCCTGCTCCGCGAACACGAAGGCCGACCAGTTGCCCAGCCGATGCGCCAGCTCCTCGCCTTCGGCGCCGAGGACCGCCGCACCTTCGAACCGCCCGAGCCAGCCGCGTGCCGTGCCGACGTAACCCAACATGTTCGCGAGGCTCCAGAGATCGGACGCCTCGCGCAGGTAGTCGATGCTCTCGGTGCCGGTCTCGACGGCTTCGCGGAACTCTTGGTACGCGAAGTGGTGCGTGGACCGCGCGTACAGCGTCAGCCCGATGATCCAGTTGTCGCTGTGCCGGGTGGCGATGCTCAGCGCCTCGTCCAGCAGCTCCTCGCCGTCGACGTACCGTCCGGACTGGCTCGCCGTCATCCCCGCCACGGCGAGCAACCCCGCGCGAGTGCTGCTGTCCTGCTCGCCGATCGCGGCCAGCCCGCGCTCGACGAGTCGAGCCACGTCGTGGCCGCGCCGCCACCAAGCAACTTGGATCGCCGCGTCGAGACAGACGCGCGCGGCCGCATGTGCGTCGCCGGCCTGCCCGAACGCGTCGAGCGCCCGATCCCACAGCTCGAGCGCGTCGTCGAGATGGCCGAGGCTGCGCTCGGCTTGTGCAATCTGGTCGAGCAACGGCGCCCGCGCCGCTCCGTCGTCGTCCGCGATCATCGACAGCGCTCGTTGGAGATGGCGAACGGCGTCCTCGAACGCAGCCGCTTCGAGCGCGCGTGCGCCGGCGAGCGCGAGGAAACGCACCGTGCGGTCGCGGTCTGCGAACTGGCCGGCTTCACCGAGGTGGTACACGACGGTCGCGGCATGCTCGGACAACGCGTCCGCATGGACGCGCTCGAGCGCGTCGGCCACCTTTGCGTGTAGCCGTTGGCGGCGCATGTGGGAGACGCGGTTGAGCAGCGTCTGGCGGACGAGCTCGTGCGCGAACGTGAACCGGACGAGTCCGTCGTCGATCTCGGACGATATGAGCCGTGCTCGTTCGGCCTCGTCGATGGCGTCGATGAGCTCGTCGCCGTCGAGATCGCTCACGATCGCGACGAAGTCGAAACCGAACGCTCGGTCCGCCGGACACGCGGCCGTGAGCATCCGTTGAGTTCGCTCCTCCAGCGACTGCACACGGTTCTCGATGGTGAAGCGCACACTCTCGGGAACCTCGAGGTGCAGCGCCTGCGTGTCCGCCAACCAGCCGCGCTCGTCGAACAAGGGCTGTTGCTCGAGCACCTGTGCGAGCAGCTCTCCGAGGAAGAAGGGGTTGCCATTGGTCGACTCGTGCAACGTCCGGACGAGGTCGGGCGGCGGGTCGGCGCCCCCGACGCGCGCCAACAGCGCGCCGACGTCGTCCGCTGTCAGCGCGTCGATGGCGATGGTCTCCACAAGATGGCCGCGGTGCAGCTTGGTCAGTGTGGCGTGCAGCGGTGTCGCCGCCGTGAGCGCCTCGACCCGATACGTACCGACGACCACGATCGGCAGTCCGCTGAGGACCTCCGCGAGCTGCTCGAGGAACAGGAGCGTCGGCCCGTCGGCCCAGTGAAGATCATCCAGCAGGATCACCAACGGCCGGATGCCGGCGAGGCGGGCGAAGACATCGCGCACGCTCATGAACAGGTACCGACGCTGCTCTTGCGTCGGCGCCTCGGCTGGCGGCGCGATGTCGGGATAGCGCTGCCTGAGGTGCGGCAGCAGCCGAGCCACTTCCGTTGCGTCGGCACCGAGCGCCTCACGGAAGGCGTCGACGGTCAGTCGACGCTCGACCGACTCGAGGACTTCGACGAGCGGTGTGTACGGGTCGGCCTGGCTGGTGTCGTGGCAGCGCCCGACGAGGAAGCGCAGGCCGCCCGCCTCCGCTTCAGCGCCGACTTCCTCGACCAGCCGCGTCTTGCCCGTGCCTGCCGCGCCCGCGACGACGATCAGCTCGCCGTGCGCGCCGCCGGCGCGCTCGACGTGACGACGCAGCTCGGCGCGCTCGGCGTCGCGGCCGACGAACGGCAGTGCCGCGTCCAGAGCCGGCGGTGCGACGGGCTCGCCGCGGGTCGCTTCGAACAAACGCCACTGCTCGACCAGCCCCTTCAGCCAGAACAGGCCGCGATCGACGAACTTCCAGTCGCCGGGTGCGGCGACGTTGCGCACGTCGTCCGACACGAGCAACTGGCCGCTCGTCGCCTTCGACGTCACGCGCGACGCGATCGTGACAGTCAGCCCGAAGACATCGTGGGCCCGTTCCAGGAGTGTGCCCGTGTGCAAACCCATGCGCACCCGCAAGGCCGCGTCGGGATGTTCGGCGTTGTGCTCGTGCAACCGCTCGTTGACGTCGAGCGCGCACGCGATGCCCGGCGCGCAGTCGGGGAACACGACGAGGAACCCGTCACCGGTGTTCTTCACGACCCAACCGTCGTGTTGTGCCGCTGCCTCACGAACGGCCCGCTCGTGCACGGCCATCAACGCGACAGCACTCTCGTCGCCGCGCTCACTGGTGAACGCGGTGGACCCCTCCATATCCGTGAACAAGACCGTCTTTGGTTGCGCGCTCACCGGTGGCTCGTGGGGAAGGACTTGTGCGGGCTACGTCCGCCGATGAGACTCCCACATCGACCGACGAGAGGGAGGCCAGTTCTCATGCCGTACGCCGCAGCGATGGTCAAGCTGACCAACGCGCTCCACCCCGAGTCCATCGAGGCGATGTTCGCTGAGGACGACAACCTGCTGGCCGAGTTGCAGAAGCCCCACTCGCTGGTCGAGCAGGCACAAGCCTTGGCCGGACTCGAAGCGCATGAAGCCGCGTACATCGAATCGATCCCAGCCGCGTTGCAGGAAGCGATCCGTGTTGCGATCGCCGAGGCGATCTCCGCCCGCAAGCCGGTTCACGTGCTGTACTCACCGGCCTACGACTTCAGTGTGCAGATCTGGGACTACGTCGCAGGAGTGAGCGTTCACCTGTCCGGCCCGTACCCTCCCGACTTCCCGCGCGACAACTACAAACCCGCACAGCCGTAGCGGCTACTCGTTGCGGTAGGGCCGCAGGGCGTGCGACGCGCCGAACAGCACGGCAGAGCCCACGAGGAAGAAGACGGCGCCCACGACCCTGGCCCCGCCATCGACATATTCGAGGCTGACGGCAGCAAGAACCACCATGACGATCGCGTTGAACGCGCAGATCGAGCTCAGCACAACGCGTGTCTCGAGCGACACATCCGAATCGTAGGCATCGGAAAGAGCGCTGAGCGATCGGCGCCTCATCGACTGGCGGTCAGTGGTGACTCGACTACGTGGCCTCGGGCGCAGCCACATCCGCCACGAGGTTGCCGAGCGTGAGGCTGATGTCGTCGCCGTGGTACGCCACATGGGTCCGAAGGACTGGCTGACGCCGTCGCGGTAGGCACCGAGGACTGATCGGCGGTGCACGCCACGACGCATCCGAGGAGTCCCGCCATGATCAAGGCGATGGCGACGCACCGCACGCCGAGATTGTGGTTCCACAATTGGTGACGTGCAGTTCAGCCCAGAACTTCGAGACCGAGTGGCGGACGGAACGATCACGGTGAGCTACCGGCTGTGGTCCAGACCGAAGGTGAAGGCAGGAGGCGTCTACAGGAGCGGCGCGGTGACGATCGAGGTCGACGACATCGAGCTGCTGCCGTTCTCGTCGATCACGCACGAAGATCTCGCGGCGACCGGTGAACCCGACCTCGAGACCCTGCGACGGCGCGCCGCGCACAGCGGACCGATCCACGACGACACCGTGCTGTACCGCGTCGAGTTCCACGTCGTCCCGTAACCGGCCGCGGTATAGCGTTCGCTCATCCGAGCGGGGGGCGCTGTCGGATCGACACGTGAGGGGGCGGCGTTGTCGGATCGCGAGTTCGGGATGGGCCGGGGACAGGTCTTTCCGGCGTCGAGTGCCAAGTCGCTGCTGAACCCGTTGCGCCGGTTCGTGCAGTCGGCGCCTCGCACGGTGCATGCCATGGAGCTCGCGCAGGACGCGCGTGTCGTGGAGATCGGCTCGGGCCCCGGCTACTTCAGCCCCTCGATCGCCGAGGCGCTGCCGAACGGTCGGCTGACCGTGCTCGACCTGCAGTTGGACATGACCCGACTCGCCCGCGACCGGCTCGCGGACCGAACGAACGTCCAATTCGTCGTCGCCGACGCGATGCATCTGCCGTTTCGCACCGCGACCTTCGACAACACCGTTGTCGCGACCGTCCTCGGCGAGGTTCCCGAGCCGAGCAAGTGCATCGGTGAGGCGCGACGACTGCTCCGAGAACACGGAACGCTCGTCGTCTGCGAAACCCGACGCGACAGTGACTTCATCCCCTTCGATCGGCTGTCCACGTTGGTCGGTACCGATGGCCTCTTCCCTGTCGGCCGGCGCGGCATGCGCTGGCAATACGTCGCTCGCTTCGCAACCACCTAGCCTTGCTCGGACGTCGTTGCGTGGGTGAGTGAGGTGGCACCGAGGATGGACGGGCGTGCGCGTGAGTGGCTCGACGGCGGCGACTTCTTCATGTGGTCGTCGCACGAGAAAGATGCCGGCGTCGCTGAGAAGCGGATCTTCCATGCCGAGTTCGGTGACCGCGACGCACCCGTGCTGGTCCTCGTCCACGGGTTCCCGACGAGCAGCATCGACTGGTACGACGTCGCCCCGCGCCTCGCGGAAGAGCGCCGGGTCTGCGTTCTGGACTTTCCCGGCTTCGGTTTCTCCGACAAGCCGAAGGACGTGCGCTACACGGTCGGCAACGACAGCCTTTTGCTCGATCACTACCTGCACGAGATCGTCGGCGCGGATCGGGGCGCCATCGTCGCGCACGACAGAGGTGACAGCGTCGCGTTGACGTTCGCGGCGCATGGCACGAACGGTGACTCGTCGTTCGAGATCACGAACCTCGTGCTCAGCAACGGCAACATGTTCCTGCCGTTGTCGAGCCTCACCACGTTCCAACGACTCGTCCTGCACGCCGACACCGCACCCTCGGTTCTCGACGCCGTGACGCCGAGCGCGCTCGCGACGGGAATGGGGCAGACCACCTTCACACCGCCGCGCACACTCGTTGATCCCACGATCGCCGCGCTGGCGGACACGTTCGCGTACAACGACGGCACGTCGGTGCTGCACGACACGATCCAGTACCTCGTCGAACGTGCCGAGCACGAAATCGAATGGCTCGCGACACTGGCGCGGTCGTCGATCCCGACAACCGTGCTCTGGGGCCTGCACGACACCGTGTCGCCGCCGCGTGTCGCCACCCACGTCTGGCACGAACATCTGGCGACAAAGCCTGGGGTGAACGAGCTGTGGTTTCTTCCCCGAGCGAACCACTACCTCCAAGACGACGACCCGGACGGTTTCGTCGAGGTGATCACCCGTGTGCTCGACGGCAACTCACCCGACGAACCCGGGGCTCTGTCGGCCGAGCCCGACGCACCGATCCTGGTCGACCGGTCACGACCGCAACTGCGTTCCGCCGCCGACGTGCTCGCCACTCCCTGACGCGTCACGCCGTGTGTCCGGATCGGTGATGGGTGACGGTTGGAATCCCTTGAAGACCAGCCAGACGCCGAGCGAGAGCTCCCACAGGAAGATCGGAATCGTGGCGATCGCGGCGAGGGCGGTGACCTGGTCGTTGCCGCGCACGACGGTCGTGATCGCGGACGCGATCAACAGCGGCGCGCCGATCAGCCCCATGACAGGGATGAGCCGGGGCACGAGTCCGGATCGAAACATGAGGTAGCCCAGCAGCAAGGCGTTGATGCCGGGCATGAGTCCCGGCCCGAGCGTGAACGTCCAGTCGCGCACGGCGACGAGCGCTCTGCCGATCTGTACGAGGGAGGTGGAGTCGACCGCCGCCGGCCCGCCGATGTCCTGGCGCAAAGTCACGACGGCGAGGAGCGAGACGACACCGATGACGATGATCGCGGCCTCGAGCATCCGGGAAGTCACAAAGCCCAACGCCGCGCCTTCGTGCTGGCGTTTCACGATGGGGAACAACACGACGGCGGTGCCGATGCACGCGAGAGCGTTGACGAGATCGAGCAGGCAACCACAGATCACGCGCGTGTCGGCGCCGGAGCTGACGATGTAGTTCGCGTCGTTCAACACCGGGTCGAGCAGGAAGACAGCCGGGATCGAGCTGGCAAACGTGACCAGATAGAGGAGCCCGGCGACGAGCGCGGTCCTCCTCAGAGGATCCATCGAAGCCGCTCGGACATCACCGGTTGCGAGCGAGCAGCGCCAGCAGTTTGAGGATCGAGATGTACAGCCACACGAGCGTGACCATCAATCCGAACGCGCCGTACCACTCGAACTGCTTCGGTGCCCCGACCTGCACACCGCCCTCGATCGTCGCGAAGTCGAGCATCAGGCTGAGCGCGGCCAACACGATGGCGATCAGCGTCACGACGATGCCGACCGAGCGAAAGCTGTCGCTGTACAACCAGCTCCAGTTGAAGATCGAGAGGATGAACACGAACGTGTAGAGGAACGCGAGACCGAGGATGCCTGCGAACACCGCGAAGGCCATCCGCTGCGTGGGCTTGACGATCCGGGTGGCGTAGAGGAACAACGAAGCGACGAAGACGCAGACCGTCGAGAGGATGGCGGCGCCGACGATTCCCTCGGTCTGCGCATCGAACATCGCGGAGATCGCGCCGAGGCAGAACCCCTCACAGACCGCGTACAGCGTTGCGAACAGAGCGGCGCGTGCGGGGTTGACCACGATGAAGATCCCGAGGAGCAGGGCGCCGAAGCTGGCCAACCAGAAGCCGCCGGGGATGGTGACGGTCGTGTTGGCGTAGCCGCCGCCGACGTCGACGCCGACGGGCTTGACCGCGGACTCCCATCCCCAGGCGCCCCCAGCCGCCAGGACGGCCAGCAGGAACAGCGTCTTGATGCTGACGCCTGCGACCGACATGCGTTTCGCGTCACTCGCGACGAGGTGCGCTTCGACGAACTTCTCGCTCAGTGCCGGGTTGCCGGAGTGCAACTCGCGGGGTGCGGCCATGGTTCCAGTCACCACGGCAGCCTTCCACGACGCGCATGGGGACGACGGTGACCCTTCACGTCGAACTCCGGGGAGAAACGGGCGCCAGAGCGCCCGTTTCCATCCAACATTCGTGCCGTGCCGGCCGGCTAGGCAGGCACCGCCGCGGTGCACCAGACGTGACCGGAGGCGTCGACGAGCGCGAGTTCGCGGACGTGGGCGCCGTCGACGGCGATCTCGGTGCCCCAGCCACCGCCGCCGCTGGCGAAGTCCGCCGGCACCGAGACCGACTGGCCGTCGTCGGTGGTCACGCGCAGGGCGTAGTCCGGTGCTGCGCCGGTGTTGCCCTTGGCCCAGCCCGGGACGTCGAGGAACACCCACGTCGAATCACCGGCGTGGAGATAGGCCTCGCCCACCGTCCGACCGCTCGGGGTCTGCATCGTGAAGGCCGCGACTTCGTCCGAGTCGCCCGCCGACGAACCGGTGTGCCGCAGCCACAGCGCACCGCCGGCGAACAACACGCCGGCCACGAGCACGGCGGCCGCGACGAGGACCCAGCGGGCAGGGCGGCGTGAGCGCCGCACCCCTTCGAACTCGAGCCGGGCGAGCACCCGCTCTTCGAATCCCGCCGGCGGTTCGGCCGGTGGTGCGAGCGAGGCGATGACGTCGACGGTCGACGAGAGCTCTTCGACGATCTCACGGCACCGGCGGCACGACTCGAGGTGCTCGAGCGCTTCCGCCCGCTCGACGCCGGAGAGCGTGCCGAGCGCGAGGTCCGGGGCGACCGCGGCGATGTCGGCGCAGGTGATCATGTCTGCGCCTCCGTCGCCAGAACGCTGCGCAGACGGATGAGGCCGGTGCGGACACGCGTCTTCGCCGTGCCCAGCGGGATCTGTTCGAGCTCGCTGATCTCGGCCGCGGTGCGGCCGTAGACGGAGGCGAGCACGACGGCGCGGCGCTGCTCTTCGGGGAGGCCACGGAGCGCGGTCATCGCCCGTGCCACCTCGCTGCTGCGCCCGGCCAACTCGTCCGGTCCGACCTCCGGATCGACGAGCCTGAGATCCACGATGTCGACGACATCGGCGGGACGTACCCGCTCGACTCGCAACGTGTCGATGGACAGGTTGCGAGTGATCGCCATGAGCCAGGTGGCGACGGAACCGCGGCGGGCGTCGTAGGCCTCGGCGTGGCGCCACGCCCGCACGAAGGCCTCTTGGGCGACATCCTCGGCCCGGCCACGGTCATTGACGATCGCGAGGGCGCAGCCGAACACCATCCGCTGGAACCGGCGCACGAAGGCGAGCGCCGCGTCACGGTCGCCCGTCGCCACGCCCGCGACCAAAGCCTCGTCCGACACATCCCACACGTCTGAGGTACGGCTGCCGGCGCCGCGGAGATTGCGCACGAGCGCAATCCGTCTCGCACCCATCTCCGTAGTGTGCCGCGTGCGAAAGATCATGCTTCTGATCGGGGCCGTGACACTCGTCGCAGCCGGCTGCGGTGGCAGCTCCAAGACCACGGCGTCGAACAACTCGACGGCGAGCACCGCCTCGGCGGCCAGTGCGCCGGTCGCGCTCTCCGGGACGACGAACAACAAAGGGACGAAGACCGCGTCCGGGAACGAGCTCGACGTCGAGATGGACGACTTCTACTTCGAGCCCACGTTCATCCAGGGCACGCCCGGTCAGACCCTGTCGCTCCACCTGGAGAACCAGGGCAAGAACGCCCACACCTTCACGAGCGCCGCCCTCGGCGTGAACCAGGAGGTACAGCCGGGCAAGACGGCCGACGTGCAGGTCACGCTGCCCCAATCGGGCGCGACCGAGTTCCACTGCAACTTCCATCAGAGCTCGGGCATGCAGGGCGCGTTCTTCTTCAACACGGGTGACACGGTGAGCAGCGCAGGCGCCGGTGCCGGTGGCGGAACTGGCGGTGGCGGATCCGGCCAGCACGTCGAGTGCGTCCTCGACCGCCTCGACCTCCAGCGCGTCCAACAACGGCGGCTACGGCTACCCCTGATCGCGATCCCGGTAGGTTCCACCGGGTGAACCGTCTGGCCGGCGCGACGAGTCCGTACCTGCGCCAGCATCAGGACAACCCGGTCGACTGGTACCAGTGGGGTGAGGACGCGTTCGAGCGGGCGCGCGCCGAGGACAAGCCGCTCCTGCTGTCCGTGGGCTACTCCGCGTGCCATTGGTGTCACGTGATGGCGCACGAATCGTTCGAAGATCCCGCGACCGCGGCGGTCATGAACGAGCTGTTCGTCAACATCAAGATCGATCGCGAAGAGCGGCCCGACGTCGATGCGATCTACATGGCCGCGACGCAGGCGATGACCGGTCAGGGCGGCTGGCCGATGACGGTCTTCTGCACGCCGGACGGCCGGCCGTTCTACTGCGGCACCTACTTCCCGAAGCAACCTCGACATGGCCTGCCCGCGTTCGTCGAGCTGTGTCGTGCCATCGACGACGCGTGGCGCAATCGCCGTGATCAGCTCCTCGGGAATGCAACGGAGCTGACCGACGCGGTCAACCAGAGCGCGCTCGGCAACATCGCGACTGCCGACGAAGTGTCTGGGGCCGAGATCCTGAGCGCCGCGTACAAGCAGTTGCGTGAGCAGCACGACGACGAATGGGGTGGCTTCGGCGGGGCGCCGAAGTTCCCGCAGACCATGAGCCTGGACCTGTTGCTGCGCGCGCACGAGCGCAACCACTCGCCGGTCACGCTCGCGACGGTAGAGACTTCCCTCGACGCGATGGCGTCAGGCGGGATGTACGACCATCTCGGAGGCGGCTTCGCGCGGTACTCGGTGGACCGCGTCTGGCTCGTGCCGCACTTCGAGAAGATGCTCTACGACCAGGCGCTCCTCGCGCGGGTGTACCTGCACGCGTGGCAGGTCACGGGATCGGACGTGTACCGACAGGTGCTCGACGAAACGATCGGGTACGTGCTTCGCGACCTGCGCCACGCGGACGGCGGCTTCTACTGCGCCGAGGACGCCGACTCGGAAGGGGTCGAAGGCAAGTTCTACGTGTGGACGCCGCACGAGATACGCGCCGTGCTCGACGACGACGACGGCGCGCTGTCCGCGGCCGCGATCGAGTGGTACGGCGTCACCGACGACGGCAACTTCGAAGGCGCCAACATCCTCAACCGCATCGCACGTCGAGGCGATCTCATCCGACCGCCGGAGGTCGAAGAAGCGCGCGCCCGGTTGTTCGCTGCTCGTGAGCACCGGATACGTCCCGGCCTCGACGACAAGGTCCTGACGGAGTGGAACGCACTCTTCCTCGCGACGCTCGCCGAGGCGGCGGCCGCGACCGGGCGTCGTGACTGGCTCGATGCCGCCGTCGCCAACGGCGAGTTCCTCCTGCGTGAGCTGCGCCGAAGCGATGGCCGATGGTTGCGCGCGTGGCAGTCCGAACACGGCGCGCACACGCCCGCGTTCGCCGCCGATCACGCCGCGCTCGTCGAAGCCTTCACACGGCTCGCCGAGGCCACCGGCGAGGCGCGGTGGATCGTCGCGGCGAGCGATGCGGCGAGCGCGTTGCTCGACTTGTTCTGGGACGGCGACGGCGCCGGCCTGTTCACCATCGGCAACGACGGCGAACCGCTGATCAGCCGCCAGAAGGACCTGCTCGACAACGCGACGCCGTCGGCGAGCTCGATGGCGGCCGTCGGGTTGGTCCGGCTCGCGGCGCTGACCGGTGTCGACCGCTACCGCGAGCACGCGGACGCGATCGTGCGCATGCTCGGACGGGTCGCAGGTCAACATCCGACCGCGTTCGCACATCTCCTCGAAGCCGCCGACATGATCGACGCGGGCATCACCGAGATCGCGGTCATCGGTGACCGGCGCGATCTGGTCGAAGCGGCACGCGCGACGTACCTGCCGAACGCGGTGCTGGCGTGGGGCGAGCCGTACGAGTCACCGTTGTGGGAGCAGCGACGCGACGGATTCGCGTACGTCTGCCGCGACTACGTCTGCGCCGCGCCGGTCGACACCGCCGACGCGTTGCGGCTGCAACTCAGCCCTGCGAGTTGACCTTCACGACGATCTTGCCGATGTTCTCCCCCGTGAACATGGCGTTGAGCGCGTCGGGTGCGGCGTCGAGTCCTTCGAAGACGTGCTCGCGGTGGATCAACTTCCCTTCGATCATCCACCGCTCGAGCTGCTCGGTGATCTCCGCCCACCGGCCCCAGTAGTCCCACGAGATGAACCCCTGCATCCGGCCTCGTCGCGAGATCAGGTTGAGGTAGTTCGCCGGCCCCGGCGGTTTGTGCAAGTCGTTGTACGACGAGATCGCACCGCAGAGCACGACGCGGCCGTTGTTGGCGAGCCGGCCGAGCACGGCATCGAGAATCGGTCCGCCGGTGTTGTCGAAGAACACGTCGACGCGCTTGGGACACAGCTCCTTCAGCCGCGCCGCGACGTCATCGGTCCGATGGTTGATCGCACCGTCGATGCCGAGCTCATCGACGAGCCACCGGCACTTCTCGTCGCTGCCGACGATGCCGATGACCCGGCAGCCGTGGATCTTGGCGATCTGCACGGCGAGCGATCCCGTCCCACCGGCGGCAGCGGAGACCACCACGGTCTCCCCCGGAAAGATCTTGCCGATCTCCGTCATGCCGACGAACGCGGTCATGCCCGCGGCGCCGAAGATGCTCAAGGAGGCCCGCGGATCGGACCCCTCGGGCAGCACCGTCGTCAGCATCGGGTCGTCGCCGACGACCGCGTACTCCTGCCAGCCGGTCAACGTCGCGACGAGTGAGCCCTCGGGCACCTTGTCGCTCTTCGACTGCAGGACGGTGCCGATGCCGCTGCAGCGAACCACCTCACCGACCTCGACCGGCGGGATGTAGCCCTCTGCCTGCGAGAGCCACGTGCGCACGGTGGCGTCGATGCCGAGCCAGTCCGTGCGCACCAACACCTCGCCGTCGGCCGGTTCGGGCACGGCACCGTCGACGGTTCGGAAGTCGCCGGGGTGCACGAGCCCATCAGGTCGCCGCTCGAGAAGGATCTGCCGGTTCACGTCCGCACCGATGCTCATAGCGCCCGGACAGTACCGGGCTCAGCGACACACGAACGCGCCGCCCGCAGTGTGGATGCGGAACACGCCTTCGCTGTCGATGATCCGTTGGACGTGACGCCCGATCTCGTCGAGCACGGTGTCGTCCTCGCGATCGGCGAAGTTGAACGTGCTGGCGAGGTAGTCGACGACCGGTTGCGGCTCGGGAACGAGCAGCGTCACGCCCGTGCGCTCGACACGGACATCGTCGAACGAGGCGCTCAACAGCCGCTCGCCGTTCTCGAGGTTGAAGCGATCGACGAAGAAGCTGGGTTCGTCGCCGGTCACCGCGGTGTAAGCAGCCCACAGCTCGGCGAGGTGGTCGTGCGCGTTCGTCACCGCGATCAGTGCGCCACCCGGGCGGAGCACCCGTCGGAGCTCTGCGATCGCCGCCGCGATGTCGGGGCAGTGGTACAGCATGTGCGGCGCGAGCACACGGTCGACGGTGGCACGGGGCAATGGCAGGTGGGCCACGTCGCCGGTGATCGTCGGCGCATGGGACGCCGCCTCGGCCGCCATGCCAGGTGACAGGTCGAGCCCGATGGCGCGCACCGTTGGCTCGTGCTGTCGTAGGAAGCGCAGATAGTTGCCTGGACCACATCCGACGTCGAGTGCGATCGCACCGTCCGGCCAGTCGACGCAACCGTGCACCCACGTCCAGATGTCCTGCGGACGTTCGCTGTACGCGTAGATCGACACGCGCGCGTTCAGCTTCGAGCTGTCCGCATACGCCTGTCGTTGCAGGAAGTTGCGATCGGTCGCCTTGCGTTCGACATCGGTCACGGTCACCAGCCTCCCCGATGGACGATCTCGTCGAGTGAGCGCTGCTTCCGAGCCACGGACAGGCCTGGCCTCTCGGCCTGCGCCTGCGTGTCCGGCCAGCCGAGGGCGATGGTGCCGATCGGGCGCCGGTCGGGCGGCACGCCGAGCGACCGCATGAGCTCGGCCTCGCGCTGGAAGATGCCGAAGAACAACGCGCCGAGTCCTTCGCTGGTCGCCGCGAGCAGGATCAGCATCACGGCGAATGAAGCGTCGACGGTCCAGTACGGGACGGGCCAGCGGTCGGTCGACGTGCCGAGGCCGGTGCTCGCCTTGTCCGGTTCGGCGTAGCGGCGGAGGTACGCGTCCGGGCCGGCGAGCGCGACCACGAGTACCGGTGCGTCGAGCAGGCGGGGATGTCCGAACCCGTCGCGCGCCGGGCCTGGCGGCAGAGTGATGTCCCAGTAGCGGGTCGTCTGCTCGGGTGCTTCGAGCACGACGAGATCGGTTCCGTCGCTGTTGCCCGCCGCGGGTGCGCGACTCGCCGCCCCGAGGACACGGTCGAGCACGTCGGCCGGGATCGGCTCCGGCCGAAATGCTCGCACCATCCGCCGCTTCCTCAGGACGTCGGCGAAGTCCATCAGCGATTCACGCCGGGCCGCGGGTGGACTCCGGGGAGAAACGGGCGCCATGGCGCCCGTTTCCATCCAACATTCGCTGTGGGATGGGTTATGCGCCGAGCTTGGCGAGGTACTCGGCCATGGCCCAGCCGAACGCGATGAGCGAGTCACCCTGCTTGACGTCGACGTCGTCGAACTGACCGGCCACGTCGACCTTGATCGATTCCGGCTTCATGCTCTCGTGGTCGAGCACGCAGGGGAACGAGCCGTCACCCTCCGCGATGAAGCTGCGGTCGTCGTAGCTGCCGTTCTCGATGCCGAAGCGCTTGGCCAGCCGCCGGCCCCATGCCCGCTCTTCGCCGGTGGCCTTGTGCTCGGGCCGGGGGACGATGTCGTCGAGCGCCTTGAACGCCTCGAAGCCGGAGGCGTCGAGGAACCGGGTACCGATCAGGACGTCCTCGTCTGGGAAGGCGAGGACCGCACGCCGGTACTGGTCCTGCATCATCCCCTTGAGGACCGTGTCGCGCTTGCTCGTGCGCTTCACTGAGGCGAGCCCGATCAACACGCACGGCGTTCCTCCGATGCGCTCGAGCGTGCTGTACGAGAAGCCCTTCAGCCTGCCGCCCTCGCGAGCGAGGGTGACGAGCACCCACAACTCAGCCTGCTTCGAAAGGAGTCCGGCCTCGAACCGGCTCGGGCCCTCGGCGCAGATGTCGGCCATCTCGGCCAGCTCTGCATCGGAGAGCTGCGTGCAATCCTTGGTGTCGACCTCGATCGCCATGCGCGTGCAATGCCCCCGGATTTCGTGAAGGTGGTCCTACCAGTCCAGCGGGTATCCGGCGGATCTGCAACTCGGACGGCTCCGGAGATCTGCGAACTCCGGGGAGAAACGGGCGCCATGGCGCCCGTTTCCATCCAACATTCGTCAGGAGATGAGCGCGTCGGGGCCGAGGAGGACGCGGAGATGGCCGGCCAGTCCCCCGGAGAGGTCCACGCAGAACTGGTCGGGGAGGCGCAGGACCTGGCGGTCGCCGAGGTGGAGGAACACCTGCGACTCGCCCGGATGCTCGCTGAGCAGGGCTTTCAGGTCGCCGATGAGCCCTTCGCCGACCCGGTTGAGCGCGACCTGGATCCGCAGCGGCGGGGCGCCGTCGGTGATGCCCTCGAACACGTCGATCTCCATGGCGACGAGCTTGGGCGCCTCTTCCCGCTTGTCGACCCGGCCCTTCACGCACACCACGATGTCGTCGGTCAGCTTGTGCCCGTGCTCGGTCATCGTCTTCGGGAAGACCATGACCTCGCAGCTCGACTGCAGATCCTCCAGCGTGAACACCGCCATGAGGTCGCCCCGCTTCGTCCACTTGCGCTGGAGCGCGGTGACGATGCCCCCGAAGATCTTCATCGAGCCGTCCTCGCAGTCGGCGAGGTCGGCGACCGAGCCGTCGGTCCGGCGGCGAAGAATCGCTTCGGCTCCGAGGAGCGGATGGTCGGAGACGTAGAGGCCGAGCATCTCCTTCTCGAACGCGAGGCGCTGCGACTTGTCGAACTCGAGGTCGGGGATCCTCGGGCGCTCGTCGAAGTCGAGGCCGATCTCGACCTCGCCGAACAGGGACAGAACGCCCATGTCACGTTCCCGCCGCCGAGCGACGACCTGGTCGATGATCGCCTCGAACGCGAGCAGGAGTCCCTTGCGGGGATGGCCGACACAGTCGAAGCCGCCCGCTTTGATCAGCGACTCGAGGGTGCGCTTGTTCAGGACGTTGAGATCGACCCGCTCGCAGAAGTCGTAGAAGTCGAGGAACGGACCGTTCTTCTCGCGCTCCGCGACGACGAGCGCGACGAGTCCTTCGCCGACGTTGCGCACCGCGGACAGGCCGAAGACGATCTGTGAACGGCTGGCGTCGTCTTCGGCGCGCACTGGTGTGAAGTCGGATGCCGACCGGTTGACGTCGGGCACGGTGACATCGATGCCCATGGCGCGGCAGTCGGCGAGGTACACCGCGGCCTTGTCGAGGTTGGCCTTGACGCTCGTGAGCAATGCGGCGAAGTACTCCGCCGGGTAGTTCGCCTTGAGATACGCGGTCTGATAGGCGATGAGCCCGTAGCCGAACGCGTGCGCCTTGGGGAAGGCATAGTCGGCGAACGGCTCGATGATGTCGAACCACTGGCTGCCGAGCTCACGCCGGTAGCCCGTCGCCTCGCAGGCGTCGACGAACCGGTCGCGCTCGAGCTTCATCTTCTCGCGGATCTTCTTGCCGCACGCGCGCCGCAGGTTGTCGGCCTCGGCGAGCGAATAGCCGGCGAACTTCTGCGCGACGCGCATCAACGATTCCTGGAAGATCATCAGGCCGTAGGTGTCGCCGAGCACTTCCTCTGCATCGGGATGCAGGTACTGGATCGGTTTGCGGCCGTTCTTCCGGTCGGCGTAGTCGTTGTGCATGTTCGCGGCCATCGGACCTGGCCGGTACAGCGCAACAAGGGCGGCAACGTCTTCGAACGTCGTGGGTGCGAGCGAGCGCATGAGCGCGCGCATCGGACCGCCTTCGAGCTGGAACACGCCGATCGAGTCCGCGCGCTGCAACAGCTGGAAGGTCGGCTCGTCGTCGAGCGGGACGTTGTCGATGTCGAGGTCGATGCCTCGCGTGCTGCGGATGATCTCGACGGTGTCGGTGAGGACATCGAGGTTGCGCAAGCCGAGGAAGTCCATCTTCAGCAGGCCGAGGTCTTCGACGCCGTGCATCTCGTACTGCGTGACCATCGGTGCCGTCTCGGGATCCTGGCCCGGGTCGGGCTTGCGCTGGATCGGCAGGTACTCGGTCAGGGGCTCCTTGGTGATCACCACCGCGGCGGCATGGATGCCGTCCTGGCGGCGCATGCCCTCGAGTCCTTTGGCGACGTCGATGACGCGCTTGCAGTCGGGATCGGCCTCGTACAGTGCCCGCAGGTCAGACGCCATCTTGAAGCCGTCCTCGTGCCCTTCAGCGAGATCGAGGCAGGCCTTCAACGGCGTGTCACGACCCATGATCAGCGGCGGCATCAGCTTGGCGACCTTGTCGCCGATCGCGTACGGGTAACCGAGCACCCGCGCCGCGTCTCGCACCGCGGCCCGCGCCTTGATGGTGGAGAACGTGATGATCTGCGCGACGCGATCGCGCCCGTACCGCTCTGCCGCGTACCGGATCATCTCGTCGCGGTAACGCGAGTCGAAGTCCATGTCGATGTCGGGCATCGAGATGCGCGACGGGTTGAGGAACCGCTCGAACAGCAGGTCGTACTTGATCGGATCGAGATCGGTGATGCGCAGGCAGTAGGCCACGCCGCAGCCGGCGGCGCTCCCCCGCCCCGGTCCGACACGGATGCCCGAGTCGCGTGCATGGCGGATGAGGTCCCACACGATCAGGAAGTACGAGCTGAAGCCCATGTCGCCGATGACCTTGAGCTCGAACGCCAGACGATCGGTGACCGCGTCGGGAAGATCGTCACCCCAACGTTGCTTCGCGCCCTCGAACGTGAGGTGGCGGAGGTACTCGCTGTCCGACGCGAAACCCTCGGGCAACGGGAAGTTCGGGAGCTGCGGCTTGCCGAACTCGATCTCGACGTTCGCCCGTTCGGCGATCAGCAGCGTGTTGTCGCACGCCTCGGGATGTTCCTCGAACAGCCGGTACATCTGGTCGGCGGTCTTGAGGTAGTGACCCTCCCCGCTGAACTTGAAACGCTCGTCGGCGGACTGGCTGATCAGCGCGTTCGTCTGCACGCACAGCAACGCGTCGTGTGATTCCGCGTCTTCAGGCCGCGTGTAGTGGCTGTCGTTCGTGGCGAGCAGCGGCGCACCGATCTTCGCGGCGATTTCGATGAGCTGCGGGTTGGTCTTCGCCTGCGCGGCGATGCCGTGATCCTGCAGCTCCACGAAGAGGTTGTCGCGCCCGAAGATGTCCTGGAGCTGGCCCGCCTTGTGGAGTCCCGCCTCGAAGTCGCCGTTGAGGAGCGACTGCAACACGTGCCCGCCGAGGCAGCCGGTGGTCGCGACCACGCCTTCGCTGTGGTCGGCGAGGATCTCCCAGTCGACCTTCGGCTTGCGGTAGTAGCCCTCGAGGAAGGCACGGCTCGCGAGTTGGATCAGGTTGCGGTAGCCGGTGTTGTTCTCGGCGAGCAACGTGAGGTGGTACCAGGCCTTCTTGCCGCCCTCCCCTTCGCCGCCGGTGTCGTCGATCTTGCCGCGGGTGTTGATGCGCTCGTCGCGGCGCTCGTGTGCCATGTACGCCTCGAACCCGATGACCGGCGTGACGCCCGCATCGCGGCACGCGGCGTAGAACGGCAGGACGCCGTACATGTTGCCGTGGTCGGTGATGCCGAGGGCCGGTTGCTCGTCGGCCGCCGCCGCCTCGACCAGCTCGTCGACCCGGGACGCACCGTCCAGCATCGAGAACTCGGTGTGGGTGTGGAGGTGGACGAAGCGCTTCCGGTCAGCCATTCCCTGCCTTCGTTCCCTCCGCTGGATTGTCCACCGGGCATCCACATCGACGATCCACACTCTGTGGACGAGTTACACGGGTGTGATTTCCGACTCTAACCCCGCCACACGCCCAGAACCACACTTCGTCCCCGAGGTTCGGAAGGCCACCGGTTCGCGGTGCGCGGAGGAAGGTGCGGCGGGCGCCGGCGCTAGGAGGAGTGGGATGCGGCGGCTTTTTCTCGGGCGACGATGCGGCTGCGGGCCATGGCCGGCTGCCGCGCCCCGGGCGGCGAGACGAGCCCGTCGAGCAGGTGTTCCGCGGCCGCGGCGATGTCGGCCACCGCCTGCTCGAACACCGCTTCATTGGCCTTCGACGGCTTCTGGTAACCGCTGATCTTGCGTACGAACTGGAGGGCGGCGTTGCGCACCTCGTCCGACGTCGCCGCTTCCTCGCCCCGCAGGGTCACGATGCTCCGGCACATGGTGTTTCTCGCTTCCTAGAGGTAGGTCCCCGGCGGCCCGGGCCCACGATCGGGGGCCTGCCCCGCGGGGAGCTGGCGCCGCATGTCCTCGAGCTGCTGGCGGGCCTGCATCTGCTGGGCGAACAGCGTCGCCTGGATGCCGTGGAAGAGTCCCTCGAGCCAGCCGACGAGCTGGGCCTGCGCCACCCGCAGCTCGGCGTCGCTCGGCGCCGTGTCGCCGCTGAAGGGCGGCGCCAGCCGCGCCAACTCGTCGCGCAGGTCGGGCGAGAGCGACTCGGACAGCTCCTTCACCGACGTCTCGAAGATGGCGGCGAGCCGGTCGCGGCTGGCCTCGTCCAGCGGCGCGGCACGGACCTCGTCGAGCAGCTGCTTGATCATCGAACCGATCCGCATGACCTTCGCGGGCTGCTCGACCGACTCCCGCTCGGCGCCGTCCTCCTCCGCGCCACCCCCCGGTTGCAGCACTTCCGGATGCTCGACGGTGGACTGCGGTTGCGAATCGGACATGGGGACGATTCTTACCCCGTCGGACGACGCTTACGCCGCCGAGCCGCCAGATCTATGCGACGCGGGCGAGCAGCGGGACGGAGATCTCCGCGAGCGTGGCCGACCCGTGTCGCCCGACGAGCTCGAACAATCCGGTGTCGGTCGGGTCGATGAAGGCCACGTCCTCACGCGCCACGAGCGCGACGTCGCCCAGGCGCGCGCTGGCGTCGGCGCTGACCGTCGGTCCGAACCAACCGCCCTCTATCACCTCTTCGCGCGTACGGACCCACGCCGTGTCGCCATGGCACGCGATCGACGCCTCGACGAGCGCGTTGGCGCGGCCGGGCCGCGCGTGCAGCCAGCGGAAGCGGCCTTCGCCCGACTGCATCGACACGTGCGCGATCACTTCGGACGCGATCGGCACGACGTTGGCGCCGACTTCGACCTGACCGTGGTCGGACAGCACGACCACTGCGGTGCCCGGCGCGGCCGCGTCGAGCACGTCACCGACGAGGCGGTCGGCGGCCGCGACCTCTGCGTCGTAGTGCGCGCCGAGCCCGTACTCGTGACTCACCTTGTCGACGCCGTCGTAGTACGCGTACACGAACGGTTCGGACGATCGCGTGAGGCGTGCCACCTCGGTGACGAGTGACGACGCCATGCGGTAACCGGCGAAGCGCACGCCATCGAGATGCGCCTGGGTGAAACCGGTGCGGGCGAACTCCGCCTTCGTGATCACCGGTGGGCGATGCCCGAGGAAGGCCAGGTTCGACTGCACCTTCTGCGGCGGGATGGTCTGGCGGGCGTCGCCGGCTGCGGTCGCCCAGCGCAACACGTTGAGGACTTCGCCGTTGACGTTGATGCGGTACCCGATCAAGCCGTGGTCCCCGGGCGGCAGTCCGGTCGTGATCGACGTGAGCGCGGTCGCCGTCGTCGTCGGCAACACGGACCGGATCGGACCGCCCGCCATCGACTGCAAGGTCGGCGTCAGATGACCTCGGGTGCGGAGCTGCTCCCAGCCGAGTCCGTCGAGCACGAGCACCACGACGCGGTCGGCTTCGACGGCCGACTCGGGCATCCAGGCAGGGACCTCGTCGGGTCGCTCGAGCAGGACCGGCACGACGTTGCTGATACAGGCACCGCCGTAGTCGGGCACGATCGGCGCGGATTGGTCGTCGCCCACAAGAGTCCTTTCCTGCTCCGCCGCCACCCTACCCATCGCCATGGCGGCTGGCTCTCTATCGTTGCGCTCGGTGAAGGTCTCGACCCGCGGTGATTACGCATGCAGGGCACTCGTGTCGCTCGCGCTGCACAGCGACGGCGAGGCGCCCACGTCCGTGCGCGACATCGCCGAACGGACCGGGCTCCCGCAGCCGTACCTCGAGCAGATCCTGCTCGCGCTCAAGGGCGCGGGAATCGTCCGGTCCAAGCGCGGCGTCGGCGGCGGCTACGTCCTCGCCCGCGAGCCATCGTCCATCACCCTCGGAGCGATCGTGAGCGCGGTCGACGGACCGATCGTGCTCGGCGACTTCGGCGAACCGCACCAGAACGGCGCGTGCGACCACGAGGGCCAGTGCGTGCTTCTCTCGGTGTGGGCCGGTGTGAGCGAGCAGATGCGACGCCTGCTCGACGCGCTCACGCTGTCCGACGTCGTCTCTATGGCTCGCGGTGAACAGGCGTGGCCGTCGCCTGACTGACTGTGAACCGATCGCGCACACGCACGAGGTCGTCGGGCAGGGGCGACTCGAGCTCGATCCGGACTCCCGTGCGGGGATGGTCGAAGCCGAGCTGCGCGGCGTGCAGGAAGAACCGGCGCAGGTTCGCGGCGGGCTCGCGCTTGCCGCCGTAACGGTCGTCGCCAACCACCGGATGCCCGATGGCTGCGAGGTGCACGCGGATCTGGTGTGTGCGCCCAGTGTCGAGCGAGCACGACACGAGCGACGCGGCAACTGGTTCGGCGTACTCCTCGATCACCTCGTACGACGTGCGCGCGTCGCGCCCGCGCGCCGACACGGTCATGCGCGTCGGCGTGCGAGCTGAGCGGCCGATCGGCGCGTCGATGACGCCGCGCGGCGCTTCCAGTTGTCCCCAGACGAGCGCGACGTAGCGGCGCGTGATCGATCGATCCTTCAGCTGGTTCGTCAACGATCGGTACGCGGTGTCGGTGCGGGCGACGAGCAGCAGTCCTGACGTGTCCTTGTCGAGGCGGTGCACGATGCCAGGACGCTCGACCGCGCCGACCGAGGCAAGCTCGGGATAGCGGGCCAGCAACCCGTGGACGAGCGTTCCCGTGATGTGGCCGGCGCCGGGATGCACGACGAGGCCGGCGGGCTTGTCGACGACGACGACGTCGTCGTCCTCGTAGGCGATGGACACGTCGACCGCAGCGTCTCCTTGGGGTGTGCTCGACATCTCCTCGGGCCGCGCCGCGATCGCGAGATCGCGCGCCTTCGTCGACGCGCACCGAGCCCTTCGTGACGACGGAACGGTCGACGGTGACGTCACCGTCCGCCACCAGGGCACTCGCTTCGGCCCGCGTGCAATCCAGCAACACGGCCACCACCCGATCGAGGCGCTCGCCGGCCAGCGCGCCGGGAACGACCGCCTCCGTCGCGGTCATGTCGTTCGCGCGACGACGAGAACGAGAAGCAGACCACCCACGACGACACAGGCATCGGCGACGTTGAAGATCGGCCACCACTGCAGGTCGATGAAGTCGACGACGCCGCCGCCGAGGAAACCGGAGCCCTCACGGAGAAGACGGTCGAGGAGGTTGCCGAGCGCACCGCCGAGCACGAGCCCGAGCGCGACCGCTCCGACTCTCGTGTCGATCCCGCGCCCGAAAGCGATCAAGCCGACGACGATCGCGATCGCGAGGATGGCAACCAGTCCTCCGCGTCCACCCGCGAGGCTGAAGGCCGCGCCGTGGTTCTGCACCAGGTGGAATCGGAGCGTCCACACGAGATCGATGTCGCGGTCGGCCAGACTGCGCGTCGCCCACCACTTGGTGAGCTGATCGACGATGATGACCAGCCCGGCGACCGCGACGACGATCGTGGTGAGCCGGGCCTTGTTGCCCAGCTCCACCGAGCTCACCGCCTGCCGAGCCCCATGCTCTTGCACTGGACGCAGAGCGCCGCGTACGGGATCGCCCGCAACCGTTCCTTGGGGATGTGCTTGCCGCACTGATCGCAGATGCCGTAGGTGCCGTTGGCGATCTTCGCGAGCGCGACGTCGATCTCGTCGACCGCGGAACGCGCCTGGGCGGACAGTGCCAGGTCGCGCTCACGCTCGACCGCGAGCGTGTCGCCCTCGCCCGACTCCTCGTCGAACTGCACGTCGCCAGGCTCTCGCTCGGCGGCCAGCAGGTCGGCTTCGGCCTGCAGCGACTCGGCCTGGCGGGTGTACGTCGCCCGCTCCTCGAGCAGCGTGGCGCGCTGGCCCTCGAGGAACTTGTCCAGCACGACCGGGCCCTTCTTCACCGCCTTCGCGGGCACCGCCTTCTTGATCGCCGCGGCGGCCGCGGGTGCGGCCGCCTTCTTGGCCGCGGGCTGCTTGGCGGGCGCGGCCTTCTTGGCCGGTGCCGCCGCCTTCTTCGCGGCCGGGGCCTTCTTGGCGGGCGCCGCCTTCTTCGTCACCGCCTTGGTTGCTGTTTTCTTCGTGGGTGCCGCCTTCACCTTCGCGGTAGTCGTGCGCTTCGTGGCTTTCGTGGCCGAGGCGCGCGACGTTGTCGCCTTCAGTGGGGCTACGCGCCCCGTTGTCTTGGGCATGGCTTCCTCTCAGGCCGCCAAAAGGGTGCTGGATTGTAGGGAGGACCGGTACCCGGTTTCAACCTCGGGGCGGCCGCCACTTGTCGCGATCGGTCGGTCCCGCGCCAGCACTGCCGGACGCCACGAGGTCGTCCAGCCGGTCGGCGAACTCGTCGATGTCGCCCACCGTCAGCCGGAACCGCTTCGTCCTGCTCTTGTCGCCGCTGACGAGCTCGACCGCCTTGTCGGGCAATCCGAACGCCTCCGCCAGCGTGGAGGCGAGGGCGGTGTTGGCCCGCCCGTGCTGCGGCGGGACCGCCACCCGGATCTTGAGGGCATCGCCGTAACGGCCGGTGATCTGCGTCCGCCCCGCGCCCGGCTGGGCGTGGACGTTCAACTCGACTGTGCCGTCGTCGCGGACCGTGAAAAGCGACATGCGTTGGGACCGTAGTCCCCGCGTACGCTCTCCCGGATGCCCCCGGCCAACGAGCGCTATCCAGACGTCGAGCAGCATCCGTCCTTCCCGGTGCTCGAGCGCTCGATCGTGGCTCGCTGGGAGGAGGACGACACGTTCACCAGGTCGGTCGAACAGCGATCGCCGGCGGACGAGTTCGTCTTCTACGACGGACCGCCGTTCGCGAACGGGCTTCCCCATTACGGCCATCTGCTCACCGGTTTCGTGAAGGATGCAGTCCCCCGCTACCGCACCATGCGGGGTCAGCGGGTCGAGCGTCGGTTCGGTTGGGACTGCCACGGGCTGCCGGTCGAGATGCAGGCCGAGCGCGAGCTGGGGCTTTCCGGGCGGGTGGCGATCGAGTCCTACGGCGTCGACAGGTTCAACGCGCATTGCCGCTCGATCGTCGGCACGACCGCCGACGTGTGGCGCGACTACGTGACCCGCCAGGCCCGCTGGGTCGACATGGACAACGACTACAAGACCATGGACATCTCCTACATGGAGTCGGTCATGTGGGCGCAGAAGCAGCTCTACGACAAGGGCCTGCTCTACGAGGGCTATCGCGTGCTGCCGTACTGCTGGGAGTGCGAGACGCCGCTGTCCAACTTCGAGACCCGCCTCGACGACTCGTATCGAGATCGACAGGACCCGGCGCTGACCGTGTGGTTCGAGCTCGACGACGGTCGCCGGTTGCTCGTGTGGACGACGACGCCGTGGACGTTGCCGTCGAACCTCGCTATCGCGGTCGGCCCCGACATCGACTACGCGGTGTACGAGGAGGACGGCCGGCAGTACGTCATCGGCGCGGCGCGCGCCTCGGCCTACGAACGCGAGCTCGCGAACGCGACACACGTCGCGACGATCAAGGGATCCGAGCTCGTCGGCCATCACTACACGCCGTTGTTCGACTTCTTCGCCGATCATCCCGGCTCGTTCGTCGTGCTCGGCGGTGACTTCGTGACCACCGAAGACGGCACTGGCGCGGTGCACATGGCGCCGGGCTTCGGCGAGGACGACCAGAAGGCGTGCGAGGACGCGGGCATCAGCGTCGTCGCGCCGGTCGACGATCAAGGCAAGTTCACGGACGAGGTGTCGACGTACGCCGGGACGCAGGTGTTCGATGCGAACGCGGCGATCATCCGCGACCTCAAGCAGCGCGGCGTCGTGGTGCGGCACGAGACGTACGTGCACAGCTACCCCCACTGCTGGCGCACCGACACACCGCTCATCTACCGGGCGCTGTCGAGCTGGTTCGTGCGTGTGACGGCGCTGAAGGACCGCATGCTCGAGCTCAACCAGCAGATCGACTGGGTGCCCGAGCACGTCCGCGACGGCTCGTTCGGCAAGTGGTTGGAAGGCGCCCGCGACTGGTCGATCAGCCGCAACCGGTTCTGGGGCTCACCCCTTCCGATCTGGAAGAGCGACGACCCTGCCTACCCCCGCGTCGACGTGTACGGAAGCCTCGACGAGCTCGAGCGCGACTTCGGCGTCCGGCCGAGAGATCTCCATCGCCCGTACATCGACGAGCTCGTGCGGCAGAATCCCGACGACCCCACAGGCAAGTCGATGATGCGGCGCATCCCCGACGTCCTCGACTGTTGGTTCGAGTCGGGCTCGATGCCCTACGCACAGGTGCACTACCCCTTCGAGAACCAGGAGTGGTTCGAGTCGCACTTCCCCGGTGACTTCATCGTCGAGTACATCGGTCAGACTCGGGGCTGGTTCTACACGCTCCACGTCCTCGCGACCGCGCTGTTCGACCGGCCCGCGTTCAAGACGTGCGTCGTGCACGGCGTCCTGCTCGGCGACGACGGACAGAAGCTGTCCAAGCGGCTCGGCAATTACCCCGATCCGGTCGACGTGTTCGACACCGTGGGGTCCGACGCGATGCGGTGGGCGCTCCTGTCGTCGTCCGTGTTGCGGGGCGGCGACATGGTCACCGACCGGCGCTCGATGGAAGAAGCGGTCCGTCAGGTGCTGATGCCGATCTGGAACGCGTGGTACTTCCTCACTCTGTACGCGAACGCGGCGGACGTTCACGGCGACCACACGCCGAGCGCCGAGCATGTGCTCGATCGGTACGTGCTCGCGAAGGTCGCGGCCTTGCGCGACGACGTGACCGTTCGGCTCGAGTCGTTCGACCTGTCGGGTGCGTGCGCGTCGATCCTGTCGTTCATCGACTCACTCAACAACTGGTACATCCGCCGCAGCCGCGACCGCTTCTGGACCGGCGACAAGCAGGCGGTCGACGCGCTGCACACGGTCCTGACGGTGCTGTGCCGCGTTGCTGCGCCGCTGTTGCCGATGACGACCGAGAGCGTGTACGGCGGGCTGACCGGCGCCGGGTCGGTCCACCTCGAGGACTGGCCGTCCTCCGACGAGCTCGTGCTCGACGCCGATCCCGATCTGGTCGCGACCATGGACCAGGTGCGAGCGGTGTGCTCGGCGGCCGCGTCCATCCGCAAGGCGAGCGGCATCCCCAATCGCCAGCCCTTGCCCAAGTTGACGGTGGCCACGCCCGACGCCGAGGCATTGCGCGCCTTCGAACCGCTCATCGCCGACGAAGCGAACGTGAAGGTGGTCGAGCTCACGACCGACGTCGCGTCCACCGGTGAGTTCGTGTTGCAGCTCGTGCCCGCGGTGCTCGGCCCGCGCGTGGGCGCCGACGTGCAGGGTCTCATCCGCGCGGTGAAGGCCGGCGATTGGTGGCGCGCAGGCGACGAAGTGGTCGTCGCCGGCCGCAAGCTCGCGCCCGACGAGTACACGTTGCGGCTCGTGGCGCGCGGCGGGACGACATCGAGTCCGCTGCCGGACGCCGAGGGCGTGGTGGCGCTCGACACCGACGTCACGCCCGAGCTGGCCGAAGAAGGGCTCGCCCGCTTCGTGGTGCGTCGCGTCAACGAGCTCCGCCGCCACGACGGCTTCCACGTCACCGACCGGATCCATCTCGTCGTCGATGTCGGCGATCACGACGACCTCCGCGATCTCGTCGAGAAGCACCGTAGCTACGTCATGGAAGAGACGCTCGCCGAGGAGCTGGTCGTGGGCGGCCGGCTGGCCGAAGGGCATCGCGTCGAGCTGCCCGACGGACGAGCGCTCCGCGTCGGCCTGTCACGCGTCACCTGAGGCTGGAGGCTGCGTCAGCGGCGACGGCCGAAGCGAGTGCGGGCCGGCCGATCCGCGAGAGTCGACTCGTTCGGGGGGTCTTCCGCCATCGCCTTGCGCAACTCGACCATGTACGCGTCGTCGCCGGTGGAGATGCTCATGGCCCCGGTGGGTCGGTCGTCGAGCATCTCTTCGCGCACGAACCGCGACCAGGCGTCGGTATCGCCGTCGTCCTCGGTCGCAACCGCTGTGCGCGCGCTGTATGCCTGCAGCCCCTGATCTTCAGCGTCGTCCGGGGGCGAGAAGCGCACGCCGCCCGTGATCGGGCGCTCGACGGGAACGTCGTCGTCGGCCACGCGCAGTTCGCTGCCCTCGCCAGCCGCGTCACCGCCGCTGAGATCGATCAGGTCATGGCCGTTCTCTTCGGCGGCCGGCGCGACGGATTCGTCGACATCATCAGCAACGTCGACATCATCAGCAACGTCGACCACATCAGCAGCGTCGACATCAGCAGCGTCGACATCAGCAGCGTCGACATCAGCAACGTCGACATCAGCAGCAACGTCGACCACATCAGCAGTGTCGTCGTCCTGGGCGAGCGCGGGCGGTGTCGCCGCGCTCAGGTCGGGCATGCTCGCAGCGCGCAGCTTCGCCGGGTCGTCGAGCAGCCGTTGCAGATCGCCGATCGAGCTACGCAACCGCAGGCGCTGCTCCTCGAGATGCCGTTCGAGGATGCCCTGATCGGCCTTCAACCCTTCGCGCTGTTCTTCGAGCGCCGCGATCTCGTCGATCATGCGCTGGCGGGTGTCTGCCGACGCCTTGCGCGCATCGGCTTCGGCGTCGTTCACGAGGCGGCGCGACGTCGTCTGCGCGTCGCTCACCATCACGTCCGCCTTCTCCTTGGCTTCGGCGAGCGTGCGGCGCGCGTCGTCACGAGCCTCTTTCACTGCGGCGTCGGCGGTCTTCTGCGCGAGCACCAGCGTGCGACGGATCGTCTCGGTGTCGTCGTCCATCGCGGACGTCCTGTCACCCGCGTCACGTGCCTGACGCTCGAGCTCTTTCACCCGCGTGTCGGCAGCAGCGGCGCGCCCTTCGCTCTCCTGCAGCAGCTCGGTGAGCTGGCTGACCGCGACCGCGACACGTTCGAGGAAGTCGTCGACCTCGTCGGGGTCGTAGCCCCGCATCTTCTGGTGGAACTCGACCTCGTTGATCACCTGAGGCGTGACATCCATGAACGCGCATGGTACTGCCCCGTCTGGGGTGGTTCGGGGACCGTTCAGCAGATGGATTGCTGCAGGATGATGATGGCGAACAGCACGATCATCGGTGACAGATCGAGCGCCATGCCGCCGAGGCGGAGGGCAGGGATCGCCCGGCGCAGCGGGCCGAGCACGGGCTCGGTCAACATCCGCAGGAAGGTGTCGACACTCTCGAGCGCACTGCCCTCGTGGACGGGGAACCAGCTCATGATCACCCGCCCGAAGACGACGAGGACATACAGCTGGAGCGCGATGCAGAGGATCCCCATCGGAGCGAGCGGGCGCCGGGTCGATCAGTCGTAGAGGCCGCGCTCTTGCAAGCGACGGCGCTCTTCGGGGGAGACCTCGACGTTGCTCGGTGTGAGCAGGTACACCTGGTGCGCAACCTTCTCCATCGAACCGCCGACGCCGTAGCAGAGGCCGCTGGCGAAGTCGATGAGCCGCCGCGACAGGTCGCGGTCGACGTCTTGAAGGTTCATGATGACCGGGACGTTGCCCTTGTACTTGTCGGCCACCTCTTGCGCTTCGTTGAACGACGCGGGCGACACGACGTGGGGCTTGGCGGACATCGAACTGGGGATGGCGCGCACCACGGGTGCACGCTTCTGTCCTGCTGGGGTCACTGCACCGATTCCTGGGGTCGGATCGAGTGGTTGCGCCTCGAGACGGCGCACGCTTCCGACGAATGCGACGTCTGAGGGCTCGGCCTCGGGGTCAGAGGCGCGGCGAGGGGGCGCGGCCGTGCGAGCCGAGGAGCGTGCGGTGCGGTCGGTCACCGGCTCGCGCGCGGGCTCAGGGTCGCCGTACTCCTCATACTCCTCGTCGGGTCCGAGACCGAGGTAGGTCATGGCCCGGCGCCACATGGTCGCCATTCACGAAGCCCTTCGTCCAACGTGAACATAGTTTTCCACGCGCGGTCAGGCCACACGCGGACGTGGCCCGAACAGCGCGCTGCCGATCCGCACCATGGTCGACCCCTCCTGCACGGCGATCTCGAAGTCGTCGCTCATCCCGATCGATCGCTCCGGAAGCGCCAAGCGGTCGGCCAGTTCGCGCACGACCCGGAAGCCGTCGCGGACCGTCTGGTCGTCGCCCATCGGCGCGACGGCCATCAGGCCGCGTACGTCGAGGCCGAGATCTCGCAGCCCTTCCACCAGTCCGGCGGCGAGGCCAGGCCGGGTGCCGCCGCGGTCCGGGTCGTCGGTCAGGTTGACCTGCACGAGCAAGGAGGCGCCTGGTTGGTGGCGTGCGATCTCTTCGCCGAGCCGCAAGCGGTCGACGGACTGCCACAGAGACACGAGGTGCGCCACCTGTCGCACCTTGTTGCGCTGGAGTTGGCCGATGAAGTGCCACCGGACGGCACCCGGCACGTCCGCGGCCTTGGCGTCGAGCTCCTGCGCGTAGTTCTCGCCCAGGTCGACGAGCCCGGCCTCGACCGCCGATCGCGCGACCGCGGCCGGGTGTCCCTTCGTGACCGCGACGAGACGCACGGATTCGGCATCGCCTCTCGCCGCGGCGATGCGATCGCGCATGCGCTGCACGTTCGCCTGGACGGTCGGGACGTCGGTCATGCGGATTCCGTCACGCCAGCCACGCGATCGTGGCGAACCGCTCGTGCTCCTTCCGGGCGCGCCACGAGAAGTACACATCGGAGCACGCCGTGCACGCGCCCGGGTCATGCACCGCCGTGCCGTCGAGGGCGGCGCGCACCCCTGCCGTCAGGTCGAGCGCCGGCGTTCCCCACGTCGTCGTGGCCCGCACTCGATCGCCGAGTGCGGCGGCGACCGTGTCGAGATCGCTCGTCCCGAACTCGTAACAGCCCCGCCGGATGTGTGGTCCGACGTGGGCTTCGGCCACGCCCCCCATCGCCGCGGCCGTCGCTTCGATGACGCCGGCGGCGAGGCCGCGCCAGCCGGCGTGGACGACACCGACCGCACCGTCGCCGATGAGCACGACGGGCACGCAGTCCGCGGTACGGACCGCGAGCGTGCAGCCGGATCGGGTCGTGAACGCGGCGTCAGCTTCGACGCCCGCATGTTCCCCCGGCGCGGTCACCTCGACGACGGTGGCGCCGTGGACCTGGTGCAGCCACGTCGTGCTGCCGTCGAAGCGCGAGCCGCCGGCGAAGTCGCCGTCGTCACGCGTCGTGAAGCGGAACCGCGGCTTGGTGGCGCTACTTGAGGAAGCTGGGGACGTCGAAGTCGTCGTCGTCGCCTTCGATCTCGTCTTCGTCCCCCGCGAAGACGTCGCGCGCCTCTCGAGGGGTCGTGGCCGAGCCCTGCAGGTCGGCACCCTCGGACCCGGCTCGACCTGACTCCCAACGGTCGAAGCCCGCGGCGATCACCGTGACGCGCACCTCGTCGCCCATCTCGTCGTCGATGACCGCGCCGAAGATGATGTTGGCGTCGGGATGGGCCACGCCGTGGATCACCTCAGCGGCTTCGTTGACCTCGAACAGGCCGAGATCGCTGCCGCCGGAGATGTTCAGCAGGATGCCGCGCGCGCCTTCGATCGATGCTTCGAGCAACGGGCTCGAGATCGCGGAGCGCGCCGCGGCGAGCGCACGGCCTTCACCCGACCCGTAGCCGATGCCCATCAACGCGGATCCCGCGTTGCTCATGATCATCTTCACGTCGGCGAAGTCGGTGTTGATGAGACCGGGCGTCGTGATGAGGTCCGTGATGCCCTGCACACCTTGCAGCAGCACCTCGTCGGCCATCTTGAACGCGTTGAGCACCGACGTCTTCTCGTTCGACACGGTGAGCAAGCGATCGTTCGGGATGACGATCTGGGTGTCGACCTTCTCTTTCAACTTCTGGATGCCCTGCTCGGCCTGCACCGAGCGGCGACGTCCCTCGAATGCGAATGGGCGCGTCACGACGCCGATGGTGAGCGCGCCGAGTTGCTTCGCCATCTCCGCGACGACCGGCGCGCCACCGGTACCGGTGCCGCCTCCCTTGCCTGCGGTGATGAACACCATGTCGGAGCCCTTGAGGACTTCTTCGATCTCTTCGCGATGTGCTTCGGCCGCGGCGCGACCGACTTCGGGATCGCTGCCCGCGCCGAGGCCACGCGTGAGTTCACGGCCGATGTCGAGCTTCACGTCCGCGTCGCTCATCAGCAGCGCCTGCGCATCGGTGTTGATGGCGATGAACTCGACGCCCTTCAGGCCCGCGTCGATCATGCGATTGACGGCGTTCACGCCGCCTCCGCCGATGCCAACGACCTTGATGACCGCCAGGTAGTTCTGCGGGTTGCCAGTCATGGCGTTTGCATCTCCTGAATGAACCCTGAAGTGAAGGTGGAGACTTTCATGTACCTTCAGTACGGGTCGAGACCTTACGCACACGAATCACCTTGCGTCAAGGATGGGGCTGACGCGACGCGCACGTCCAGAGTGCACAGATGCTTCACGTTCGCCTGCGTCAGCACGGTGTCCGTCGCGACCATCTTCGCGAGCACGTCGGTCGCCGGACCGAGGCGAACCTTGCCTCCGCCGACGAGCTGGAGCTCGACGCCGTCGGGTGCGACCGCCACTGCCGCGACCTTCGGCGCGAGCTGTGGCAGCAGCGTCGTCGCCACGGTCAGCGCGTCGCCCGCGTCGGGCGCGAGCGACGTGCCCGGCGCGCCGGCCGGCGCCACGTTGGCGAGCATGACGAACCCCTGCGGCGGCGTCGGGCTCGTGTCGAGCACGCGGCCGGTCGCGTCCACGAGCGCGAACCCGGCAGGAGCAGCGGCAACGGCGGCGACCGGCGTGCGTTCGGTGATGACCACCCGCACGGTCGACGGCCATCGGCGCGCCACGGACACCGTCTGCACCCACGGCAGTGCGAGGATGCCGCGCCGCGCGCGGTCGAGATCGATACCGGTCATCGGCTGGTGCGAGTGGATGCCGGTTGCCTGACGGATCGTGTCCGGCGTCGTGTGGGCGGCGCCGGCAACCGTGACGCGATCGACGTCGAGCAACGGGCTCTGGGTCACGGCTGCGCCCACCACGATGGCGACCGCGAGGGCGCCGAGCGCGACCAGGCGGCGCAGCCGTCGCTTGCCCTCGTCGCGGCGAACGGCGATGCGCCTGGCCCGCAGGCGCGGGTCCATCGACGGTTGGGACGGCGCCTCCGTGACGCTCAACCCTCGACCTCCAGTTGACGGTTGTCGAAGCCGACGAGCCTCGTCTCGGGCTCGAGCCAGACGCCGTGCGCGGCATGGACACGTCGACGGACCTCGGCCATGAGCTCGAAGACGTCACCGGCCGAGCCGCCGCTGTCGGCGAGGAAGAAGTTGGCGTGCTTGTCCGAGACGACGGCGGTGCCCACTCGCAGGCCTTTGCAGCCGGCGCTGTCGACCAGGCGGCCAGCGGAGTCACCATCCGGGTTCGTGAAGACGGATCCGGCGTTCTGACCGCCGGGCTGGTTCTCGCGCCGCCACCGCACGATCGACGCGATCTCGGCTTCCGCCCGCGTCGCGTCGCCGACCTGCAATGCGAGCTCCGCCGCGCACGACGACCTGCGACCCGGTGATCGCCGAGCGCCGGTACGCGAGGTCGAGGTCGGCCACCGCCATCCAACCATCCTCCTCGGCGGCGAGATCCACGACGCGGACCCTGGTCAGTGACGCGGCCATGTCGGATCCGTGCCCGCCCGCGTTCATGCGGACCGCTCCGCCGATCGAGCCCGGCACGCCGACGGCCCATTCGAACCCGGTGAGACCGGCAGCCGCGCTGCGTCGGGCGACCACAGGGAGGGCCGCGGCGCCGCCGGCGGCGACCGTTGTGCCGTCGATCACGACGGCGGCGAACGCGTCGCCGAGCACGACGGCGAGACCGTCGAACCCCGTGTCGGCGACGAGGAGGTTCGAGCCCTTGCCCACGACGAGCACGTCGACCGCCTCGTCGCGCACGACAGTCTTCGCCGTGTCGAGATCGTCCTCGGACTCCACGACCAGGAACAGCCGGGCGGCGCCGCCCACGCGATACGTCGTCATCGGTCCGAGCGGGACGTCGTGCTGAACGTTCACGAGACCCGGGGCCTGCGGCCCCGCTCCCTTCGGTCGCGCCCCATCACCGCCCGGGGCCTGCGGCCCCGCTCCCTTCGGTCGCGCTCGTTCACGACCGCTGCTCGGAAAGGTCGGTGGCGAGCGAGGTGATGTCGCCTGCGCCGAGGGTCAAGCAGAGGTCATCCGGCCGCAGCTCTGCGCGCAGGAAGGCGAGCACGTCCTCACGGCGCGGCAGCCAGGCCACCCGTTTCCACGGCCGGTGCTCGAGGATCGCATCGACGACGAGCTTGCCCGTGACGCCTGGCTGGGGTCGCTCGCCCGCGCCGTAGACGTCCATGACGACCACGAGGTCGGCAGGGTCGAACGAGTTGCCGAACTCGCGCCACAGCGCCGCCGTGCGGGTGAAGCGGTGCGGTTGGAAGACGCACACCACTCGCGACCATCCGCCGGCCGCGGCGGCCTCGAGCACCGCTCGGACCTTGCCCGGGTTGTGGGCGTAGTCGTCGACGAAGGTGACGCCACCGGCTCGACCGCGGAACTGGAATCGGCGGGCGACGCCCGCGTAGCGGGCCAGTGCGGTCCGGCACGTCTCGAAGGGGACGCCCAGCTCCATCGCCATCGTGATTGCCGCCGTCGCGTTGCGCACGTTGTGGAGCCCGGGCACCGGCAGCTCGACCGTGCCGAGAATCAGGTCGCCGCGCTCGAGCGTGAAGGTCGACAACGCTCGCTCGGTCCGATGGTCGACGATGCGGACCGCGGCGTCGTCACTCGTGCCGTACAGGACCGCATGGTGCGCCCGTCCGAGCGACGCCGCGATCGGATCGTCGGCGCACACGACCTTGTGCCCGGGCGCGTCGAGAAAACGATCGAACGTCGCTTCGATCGCCGCGAGGGTGCCGTAGTAGTCGAGGTGGTCGGCCTCGACGTTGGTGACGACCACGTGCTCGGCCGGCAACTCGACGAACGTCCCGTCGCTCTCGTCCGCCTCGACGACGAACCAGTCGCCGTCGTCCCACACCGCGCCACTGCCGATCTCGTTGAGCTCGCCGCCGATGATGAAGGACGGATCGAGGCCGGCTTCGACCAGCACCAGCGCGAGCATCGACGACGTCGTGGTCTTGCCGTGCGTGCCGGACACCGCGATGCATCGGCGGGTCGCGGCGATGGCACTGAGGATGTCCGCCCGGCGAACGACGGTGATGCCGCGCTCGCGGGACGCGACGACCTCGGGGTTGCGGTCCGGGATCGCAGTGGAGACGGCGACGATCTCCGCGCCGTCGACGAGCGCGGCGTCATGGCCGACGTGGACGTCGATGCCGCCGGCCTCGAGTCGGCGCAGGCCGGCGGAGTCCTTCAGATCGCTTCCGGACACGGTGTGGCCCATCGACGCGAGCACGCTCGCGATCGCGCTCATGCCTGCGCCGCCGACGCCGACGACGTGGATCCTCAGCGGCCGGGAGAGATCGATCACGTCATGCTCCCCGCGCGCTCGCCTCGACGAGCTCGGCGACACGATCCGCGGCATCGAGGTGCGCATTCGCGCGCATCGCGCCCGCCATCGAGCGGAGCCGGTCGGGATCGTCGAGGATCGAGGCCAGCTCACGTTCGAGCCGGTCGGTCGTGAGCTCGTCGTCGGGCACGAGGACCGCCGCGCCGGTACGGGCGAGCACCATGCCGTTGGCGGTCTGATGATCGCGGGTGGCGATGGGCAGCGGCACCAGCACCGCGGGCACGCCGAGCGCCGCGAGCTCGGCCACGCCCCCACCGGCACGTGTGACGGCGACATCTGCAGCCGACAGCAGCTGGTCGATGTGGTCCTCGTATTCGACGATCTGGTACACGAGCCCGCCGTCGTGCGGCGCAGGCGCGCCGGCGACGAACGAGGCGTAGTCGCGCCTGCCGATCACGTGGCGCACGGCAAGGTCGGCGCGGTCACGCCACCGCTCGACCAGCCCGCGGACCGCGTCGTTGATGCGGCGGGAGCCGAGCGATCCGGAGAAGACCGCGATGATCGTGCGCTCGGAAGGGAGGTCGAGCCCGGCGGCCGCGGTCGCGCGATCCTGTTGGTCGGCTGCGGCACGGATCTCCGGGCGCAGAGGATTGCCCGTCACGACGGCGCGCGGCAGATCGGTTCCCGGGAACGACACCGCCGATGCGGCGGCACGCCATGCGAGCAGCCGGTTGGCCGCGCCGGCACGCACGTTCTGCTCGAGCACGACGATCGGAACGCGCCAGAGCATCGCCGCGAGCCCGACGGCGACCGACGCGTAACCGCCGAGCGCGACGACGACACGGGGCTTGCGGTCGCGCACGATGCGCAACGCGAGGAAGAAGCCGCGCACGATGCCGATCGCCGCGGAAACGTTCTCGAACGTGAGCCGTCGTTGGATGCCGCGTCCGGGGAGCTCGTCGACGGTGAAGCCGGCGCTCGGGACGATCCGGCTCTCGACGCCTGTGTCACTGCCGACGAAGTGGATCGACGCAGGATCGTGACCGCGTGCCACGAGTTGCTCCGCGACGGCCAGACCCGGAAGGAGATGTCCGCCCGTGCCACCGCCCGCGAAGATCGCGTACGTCGTGACACCGGCATCTGCGTCGGTCTCCGTTGGGATCGCGCGAATTTCGCGCGACGTCACCGCACCGACCCGGGCGTGTGCCTCGCGATGTTGAGCAGGATGCCCGCCCCGGCCATGGTCGCCAGCAGCGACGAGCCGCCGAACGAGATGAACGGGAGCGGCACGCCGGTGATCGGGAGCACCGCGATGACGGCACCGATGTTCACGAACGCCTGCACGCACAGCCAGGTGGTGATGCCGATCGCGAGGAGGCGTCCGAACGGGTCCACGGTGTGTAGCGCGGTGCGCACGCCCAGGTAGCCGAGCGCGACGAACAGGCCCACGACGAGCGCCGCACCGACCAGACCGAGCTCCTCGCTGATGATGGCGAAGATGAAGTCGGTGTGCGCGTAGGTCAGGAAGCCCCACTTCGCCTTCGACGCGCCGAGGCCGACGCCGAGCAGCCCGCCCGATGCCACGCTGACCTGCGACTGGATCGTCTGGTACCCGGTGTTCAGCGGATCGTTCCACGGGTGGAGGAACGCGAGGATGCGCGCTCGGCGGTAGCTCTCCCCCATCGACGCAGCGGCCGCCAGGCCGCAGCCCATGAGCGCCCACCCGGCGAGCGGCCCCAGGGGTGTGCCGGCGACGAACAGCAGTGTGAAGGTGATGGCGGCGATGACGATCGTGGTGCCGAGGTTGGGTTGCAGCATGATCAGGAGCGCGACCCCGCCGAACGCGACCATGACCGGGCGCAGTGTCACGCGCGTGTCGTTGATCCACGCCTGGCGGCGCGCCAGCAGGTCGGCGGCGAAGATGAGCATCGCCAGCTTCGCGAGCTCGGACGGCTGCATCGTGAACATGCCCACGCCGATCCAGCGCGACGAGCCGTTGACGTTCTGCCCGAGCCCGGGAAGGAGCACGATCACGAGCAACACCGCGCTCACCGCCATGAGCGGCGCTGCAAGCTTGCGCCACCGGTGGTAGTCCATGCGCATCGTGAAGACGAGGACGACGGATCCCACCGCGAGCCAGAGCAACTGTCGCTCGAAGTAGTAGTACGACGAGCCCTCGTACTGCAGCGCGGTGACCGACGAGGCCGACAGCACCATCACGAGGCCGATGAGGTTCAGCACGACCAGCACGGCGAAGAGCAGCACATAGCCGGACGGCGCGCGCGTACGCGGCGCGCTCGCCGCCTCGGCCCGGCCTCGAGGCCGTGCTCGCGTCTTCGTCGTCATCCTGGAACTCCGATCAGATCCCGCACTCGCGCGGCGAAGTCGTCACCGCGTTCGCCATAAGACTTGTACCAGTCGAAGGACGCACAAGCGGGTGATAGCAGCACGGCGTCGCCTGCACGCGCGAGCGACGCGGCCCGCTCGACGGCATCGGACATGGACGCCGCGACGACGACCGGACGCACACCGTCGAACGAGTGCTGCACCTCGTCAGCCGCCTCACCGATCGCGACGACGGCGCGGATGTGTGGCGCCTCGGTGGCGAGCACGCGGAGATCGAGCCCCTTGTTCTGGCCGCCCGCGATCAACACCACGGAATCGAACGAACGGATCGCGGCCGTCGTCGCGTTGGGCGTCGTCGCCTTCGAGTCGTCGTAGAAGCGGATGTCGCCCTTTTGCCCGACGAGCTCGATGCGGTGCGCGAGCCCGCGGAATGCGACCAAGGCGTCGCGCACACCGTCGACGGTCGCGCCGCCGGCGCGTGCCGTCGCCGATGCTGCGAGCGCGTTCGAGACATCGTGGGGGAAGGACCGCCACAGGTCGCCGACGCTCGCCAGATCGGCGCCGTCGCCGCCCACGAGCCGCTCTCCTTCGACGTGGTAGTCAGCGCCGCCGCCGAGCCCGAAGGTGACCTGTCTGGCCGGCGCGTCGCGGAGGTGCCCCAGCACCACCGGGTCGTCCGCCGACCCGACGGCGACATCACTCGGACACTGGTCCCGCCACAGTTTCGCCTTGGCCTGTTCGTAGGCCTCGAGCGAACGATGCAGGTTCAGATGGTCGGGCGCGAAGTTGAGCCACGTGCCGACGCTGGGTGCGAAGCGCTCGCTGTGGTCGAGCCGAAACGACGACGCTTCGACCACGAAGACGTCGGTCGTCGGGTCGTCGATCGCGGCGACCAGCGGTAGCTCGTTGTTGCCCGCCGCGACGGCGCGAACACCCGACGCGACGAGCATGTCGGTGACGAACGTGGTGACAGTCGTCTTGCCGTCGGTGCCGGTGATGGCGAGCACCGGACGTTCGTTCCATTCGCCGGCGAGGTCGAACTCGCTCCGAATGGGAACGTCGAAGTTGCTCGCCAGCTCGAGCGCGACGTGCGTGTCGCCGATCCCCGGCGAAGGCAGCACGACGCTCGCGGCACGGACGAGCTGCTCGTAGCGAGCGCGACCAGGAGAGGCGATCAGCTCGATCCCACGCTCGGCCGCTGCCGCCCGTGACGCGTCGCTCGGCTTGTCGTCCGTCACGACGACGTCGATGTCGCGCCTCAACAGCGCGTCGGCGACCGCCTGATTCGTCAACCCGAACCCGAGCAACAGCGCGCGGTCGCCCATCAATCAAGGGTCCCGACGCGCAGGAAGTCCGCGTAGAAGAACCCGAGCGCGAGCGCGGTGAACAGGCCCGCGAGGATCCAGAACCGCACGATCACCGTCGTCTCGGGCCATCCACCCAGCTCGAAGTGGTGGTGGATCGGCGCCATGCGGAACACACGCCGTCCGCCGAACAGCCGGAACGTCGTGACCTGGATCATCACCGAAAGCGTCTCGAGCACGAACAGGCCACCGACGATCAGCAGCAGCAGCTCGGTGCTCGTCATCAACGCGAGCGCCGCCAGACCGGTTCCGATGGCGAGCGAGCCGGTGTCGCCCATGATGATGCGCGCCGGGTTCGCGTTCCACCAGAGGAAGCCGGCGCACGAGCCGGCCATCGCGGCCGCGCAGATGGACAGGTCGTACGCGTGGTCGAGGTGGTAGATGTTCTGGGTCGGGATGCTGTGGCGGAAGCCCCAGAAGCCGATGACCATGTAGCAGATGAACGCGTAGATCGCGGAGCCTGCGGCGAGGCCGTCGAGACCGTCGGTGAGGTTCACCGCGTTCGAGGCGCCGAGGATGATCAGCACCGCGAGCACGCACCAACCGACGGTGCCGAGATCGATGCCGGGGACGTTGTAACGAGTGAACGACAGCGTCGTGTGCACCGGCGTGAACCACACGGCACACAGCGCGAAGCTGACAGCGACGAGCAGCAGTCCGAACACCTTCGCCCGCTTGCTGAGGCCGAGGTTGCGTTCGCGCGTGACCTTGATCCAGTCGTCGACGAGCCCGACGACGCCCGCGCCCGCGATGGCTGCCATCACGAGCAGACCCGACCGCGTGTAGGTGACGCCGCCGCGGAAGTGGGCGACGACGTATCCCGCGAGCGCGGCAGCGACGATGGCGACGCCGCCCATCGTCGGCGTGCCGGCCTTCTTGTGATGGCCCTCCGGTCCGTCCTCGCGGATCGGCTGTCCGATGCCTTGACGCCGGAGCCAGTCGAGCAGCAGTCGGGTGCCAGCGACGGACACGCCCATAGCGACGCCCGCGGCGATCAGGAGCCCGACCACGTCGCCTCCAGCAGATCGGCCGCGACGGAGCGGTCGTCGAACGGGATCACGTCGTCGCCGATGGTCTGGGTCGTCTCGTGTCCCTTGCCGGCGATGACGACGATGTCGCCGGGACGGGCGCCGGTGAGCGCCAGTTCGATGGCGCGGCGGCGGTCGGGTTGGATCTGCACGGAGGAGGGTTCGTTGATGCCTCGTCGGATGGCGTCGATGATGGTGTCCGGGTCTTCCCCCCTCGGATTGTCCGAGGTGAGGACTACACGATCGGCGAGCCGCGACGCCACCTCACCCATCGGAGCCCGCTTGGACGGGTCCCGGTCTCCGCCGCTGCCGAAGACGACGACCACGGCGTTGGAGCCCGCCAGCTCACGGGCCGCGCGCAGCACCTGCTCGAGCCCGTCCGGTGTGTGCGCGTAGTCGACGATGACGCGGAACGGCTGCCCTGCCTCGACCGGTTCGAACCGACCGGGGACCGGATCCGCGGCCGCAAGACCGGAGACGATCGCGTCGTGCTCGACATCGAGCGCACGGGCCGCGACGGAGGCGGCAACCGCATTCGACAGGTTGAAGAGACCCCCGAGCGGGACGCGCAGCTCGACGCCGTCCCAGCGGCAGCCCGCCGATGTGGCGCTCACGTCGATGTCGGTGACGTCCGCCAACGAATACGGCTCCCACGGGATCTCGACCTTCTCGGCGAGCCGCCGGCCCCAGTCGTCGTCGACGTTGATGACGGCATGCGCGCAGCGGTCCGGCGTGAACAACGACGCCTTCGCGTCGAAGTACGACTCCATGGATTCGTGGAAGTCGAGATGGTCGCGGCTCAGGTTGGTGAACACCCCCACTCGGAACCAGGTGCCGTCCACGCGGTGCTGCGTCAGCGCGTGCGAGGAGACCTCCATCGCGACCGCGCGTATGCCGTCGTCGCGCATCGACGCGAGCAACTGTTGCAACTCGGTCGCCTCGGGTGTCGTGCGCGCGCCGGTGAGGGTGCCGATCACCTCTGCTGGACGACCAGCGGCGCGAAGGATCGAGCGCAACAGATGTGTCGTCGTCGTCTTGCCGTTGGTACCGGTCACGCCGGCCACGTCGAGCGCTCGCGACGGATGTCGATGGAAGTTGGCGGCCGCCGGCCCCATGGCGAGGCGCGTCGAACCGACGATGGTCTGCACCGCGCGCACGTTCAGCGTTCGCTCGCACAGGAGCGCGACCGCGCCGGCGTCGACGGCACGATCGGCGTACGCATGACCGTCCACGACCGCACCGGGGACGCAACAGAACAACGCGCCGGACGACACCGCGCGCGAATCGTGGACGACCGAGGTCACGTCGACCGTGTCCGGATCGCCCACGATGTCCTGCACGGCGACGTCACGTAGGACCTCGCGCAAGCGCACGTCAGCCGCCGGTCTTCTTCGGTGGGTCCGCTCCACTCCGCGCCTTCGTCGATTTCGAGCCACTCGAGGTCTGACCGGTCGGCGTCGTCGTCGACGTCGTCGGAGCCGTGGTCGACGTGGTTGCCGGCGGCTGCGCTCCGCCGGTCACGTCGTTGGCCTGGTTCGGCGAGGTCGAGATGTACGTCGGCGCCGGCACGGTCGATGGCAGTGTGATCCCGGGCGGCGGGATCTCGAACCGGCGCAGCGCGTACGAGGCGATCTGCTTGAACGCCGGCGCCGATGCGCCGCTGGCGTAGATCGTGGCGGTCGGCTCGTCGAGCACGACGATCGCCGACAGCTGGGGATTCTCGGCGGGCACGAAGCCGGCGAACGTGGCGACGTAGTGGTAATTGCCGGCGGCATCGGTGTACCCGCCGTTCGGCTGCGGCTTGCGGGCGGTACCGGTCTTGCCTGCAACCGTGTAGCCGTCGATCGCTGCCTCCGTACCCGTTCCTGCCGACACGACCTGCTCCATCATGTCCCGCACTTCTGCCGCCGTCTGCGACGAGATGACGCGGTGGCTGGCGGACGGCGGGGTGTCCTGGCGCACGCCGTCCTTGCCGACGCTCCCGAGCACGAGCTTGGGATCGACGTACACGCCACCGTTCGCGATGACGTTGTACGCCTGCAACATCTGCAGCGCAGTGACGGCGATGCCCTGGCCGATCGGGATCGTCGCGATCGAGGTGCCCGACCAGTGCTGGAGCGGGCAACATGATTCCGGCCGACTCGTTCGGGAAGCCGAGCGACGTCGTCGACCCGAAGCCGAACTTGCGCATGTAGCTGTCGATCTTCGCCTTGCCGACCTTCTGGCCGATCATGATCGTGCCGATGTTCGACGAGTTGGCGAGGATGTCGGTGAGCGACATCTGCTCCGTCGGATGCGGATCGTGGTCCGTGAACGTCGAATCGGCCACTTGCAAGTGGTCAGGAACCGTCAACCGTGCATCGACCGGCTCGGCACCTTCTTCGAGCGCGGCAGACATGGTGATGACCTTCGCGGCGGACCCCGGCTCGAACACGGTCGTCAATGCTTCGTTGTTCGTACTCGGGACCGGCGGTCCCTTCGGGTCGGGACGATCCATGTCGGCGATCGCCAGGATCTCGCCCGTCTTCGGGTCGGAGACGATCGCCATGCCACCCTTGGCGCCCATCTGCACGATCTGATCGGAGAGGACGCGCTCGGTCTCGAACTGCATCGACGTGTCGAGCGACAGGACCAGGTCGTTGCCCGGCTGCGCGGGGGTGAGTCGATGCTCGCCGCCGGCGATGGTGCCGCCACGCGGATCTTCTTCCAACACGAGCTGTCCGGACGTGCCGGTCAACGTCGAGTCGAACTGCTGCTCGAGTCCCGCACGGCCGGCGTTGTCGATGTTCACACTGCCCAACACACCGCGAGCGAGGTCGCCGGACGGGTTGAACCGCTTCGACTCCTCGAGCAGGTCGACGCCCGGGAGCTTGAGATCCGTCACCTTCTGCGCGGTCGCGTCGTCGATCTGGCGGGCGAGGTACACGAACTGCTTGTCCGGCGTCGTGAGCTGACGCAGCAGCGTGTCCTGATCGATTCCGAGCACGGGCGAGAGCGAGGCGGCTTCGGCCTGCGGGTTCGCGACCAGCCTCGGGTCGGCCCACACCGTGTGCTGCGGCACCGACAGCGCGAGGTCGTTGCCGTTGCGGTCGAACAGCGACCCTCGATCGGCCGGGAGCGTCACCGGACGCACGCGCTGTGACTCGCCGAACTGCACGTACCGCTGATTGTCGAGGAGCTGCAGCTGCGCGAGCCGACCGACGACGACGACGAAGAGCAACACGACGACGACGAGCACGGCGACGATGCGCCGGCGCTGCGTGCGGAACGACACGCCCGACGGACCCGACGAGCGCCGCGCGGAGGGACGGTACGCCGGCGCGGGCGGACGCGACGAAGGGCGCGACGACGGGCGGAACGTGGATCGCGACGATGGGCGCGGCGCGGTGCGCGTCGTGCCGCCCGAGCGGGCGGAGGAACGACGGCTCCCAACCGGGACGGAACGGCTGGGAGCCGCCGCGGACTTGCGATGGGGCGGCGCGGTGCGCGTCGTCACGGGGTCGCGCCGAGATAGGGCTTCACCTGAGGCCAGCCACTCGACGCGCCCTCGCCCCCGTTCTGCGACAGCGTGGTGGTCCCGTCGTCACCCTGGTTCGCCTGCGCCGCGGCCTGGCGCGCGGCGACGGCGTCGGGGCCGGACGGCGTCAGATAGGTCGTGCCCTGCGCGGGGACCATCCCGAGCTTCGTGGTCGCGACGTTCAGGATCCGCTCGGGTGACTGGAGCTGCGCGACCTGGAGGCGCTGCTGTTGGTACGTCTCCTGCTCGTTGCGCACCCGCGTGTCGAGATCGTCGAGACGACGCTGGTTCTGCAACAGGAGCGTGTGGAACACGACCAGCCCGAAGAACAGTGCGAACACACCGCCGATGCCGATCGCGGTGAGCACGCCGTAACGCGGCCGGCGGCGCTTGGCGCGTACGACCTCGAGCTCGGGACGGCTCTCGGGCTCGCGCTTCGGAGCGGGCGCGCGCAGGGGCGCGCGCCGCGGCGCTGGAACCGACGCCATCAGCTCGCCTCTCGCGCAGCCGGCGCCAGACGCTCGACGGCACGCAGCACGGCGCTGTCGGAGCGCGGATTGGCGGCTCGCTCGGCCGCGGTCGGGCGGCGCTTCAACGGTCGGAGCTCGCGCACCGTGGGGACCGCGCCGCACGTGCACGGCAGGCCCGGTGGACAGGTGCACCCGCCGGTCGCCGCGTCGCGGAAGCGCTGCTTCACGATGCGGTCTTCGCCGGAGTGGTAGCTGATGGCCACACACCGCCCACCGGGGAGCAGCCGCTCGATGACGCGATCGAGTGCGACGGGAAGGGCGTCGAGCTCGTCGTTCACCGCGATACGAAGCGCCTGGAACGTCCGCTTCGCCGGATGGCCACCCCGCCGGCGGGCGGGTGCGGGGATGGCGTCACGTACGACCGAGGCGAGCTCGGTCGTCGTACGCAGCGGTCGGGCGGCGACGATGGCGGCGGCGATGCGGCGCGCGTAGCGCTCGTCGCCGTAGTCGCGCAGCAGGCGCGCCAGCGTCTGCTCGTCCTCACCGTTGACGATGTCGGCCGCCGAGCGTCCCTGGCGCCGGTCCATGCGCATGTCGAGCGGACCTTCGAATCGGTAGCTGAAGCCGCGGTCGGCGCGATCGAACTGCGGGGAGGACACACCGAGATCGAACAGTCCCCCTGCAAGTTGATCCACGCCGAGCTCCTCCATCGTTGCTGCGAGAGCGTCGAAGCGGATCTGGCGCAAGGTCACACGGGGGCCGAAGGGCGCGAGCGTCGCGGCTGCCGCCGCAAGCGCATCCTCGTCCCGGTCGATCCCGAGCACCGAGAGCTCGGGCCGCATGCCGAGGATCGCAGCCGAGTGACCTCCGGCGCCGACCGTGGCGTCCACCACCAGTCCGGAAGGCACCGGCTGCAGAAGGTCGACGACCTCGTCGACCATCACCGGTCGGTGCTCGAACTCAGTCATGGGAGAACGTGTACCGGTCCATCCCGACCGTCCCTGGTTCGAGTGATCCTGGATCGCTGATCGGCAGCCCCCCGGCGAACGGGCGCTCGCCGGGATGTCTCCCCGACTGAACTGGATGGGAAGCGGGCGGAGTAGGGGCCTTCCATCTGCTCGCCGGGAGGCTGCGAATCAGCGATCCATGGCTGGTGGTGTGTGGCCTTGCGATTCAGGGTTCCGAGTTCGATGCGTCTCCTAATCGTTGGGATTTGGTTTGTGGCAAGTTGAGTTGTTGCGATTCGTGTCGTCGTCTGTTGCAGTTCAGAAGATGCGAAGTCGGCGGATCTCGGTGGACACGTCCTCGGGTGTCTTGCCGCCCTCCATGTCGTCGAAGCGGTGGGCGTCCCAGATCTCGACTCGGTCGGTCTGGCCGAGGATCTTCACCTCGCGAGTGATCCCGGCATGGTTGCGGTGCTCCTCGGGGACCACGAAGCGGCCCTGGGAGTCGAGCTGGACGTCGGCCGCGCTGCTCTGGAACAGGCGCGCGATGTCGTCGTCGGCCTCGTTGGCCTTCACCTTGTCGATCAGCTGCGCCATGACGTCCCCGTACTTGTCCCGAGTCCAGAGCGCGAGGCAGCGATCCCACGGAGCGAGAACACCCCCACCCGCGTCCTCGAAGTCGCGGCGGAAGTTGGTCGGCAGCACGAGACGCCCCTTGTCGTCCAATGACCGGTCGTGCTTTCCGATGAACACCGGTGGGTCCGCGCTTCCCGGAGTGCGCCCCTGCTCTCCATTACGCTCCACCGTATGCCACTACGCCCCACCGGTCAAGGGATAGCGGTTAGGTCATGTGGTCGAAAAGTCTTTTTCCACCGCACCGAGCGAGCCGATGCCCGCCGCGACCTGATCGAGGGCCGCGGCTGCCTCGCCGGAGACGCGCAGGACCTCGACGAGCGTTCCGGGGTCCCAGCGCTCGTAGGCGAGGCACTGGAAACGGGCGCCGGCCCTGGTCCGGCGCTGGCTGACGCCCACGACCTTGCGGCCCTCGACGGTGACTTCGCCGGGGCCGAGCCCGGCGAAGCACACCCGTCCCGACGCCGCGCTGCACACCATGGCGCCCCGGTGCACCGTGGCCGCGCCGCCGATCGCCCCCGCCCACGCGTCACCGACCCAGTGCGCGGCCCGGCCGACGTCGTCGTCCCACAACGGATCGCCCCGCGGCACGAGCAGGTCGACCCACAGCGTCCCACCGGGCTCCAACCACACCGCTCCCCCACCGCTGCGCCGGCGCACGAGCTCGGCACCGCGCGCCACGAGCGCGTCCCGGTCGACGATGTCATCCGGCTGGGTCGACCCGAGCACGAGCGCCGGACGGTCGACGGTGAAGACCCAGGCCGTCCGCGTCAGCGGGTCAGGAAAGTCACGGCCGTGGTGCACGCCGGCGGATCCGATGATCCGCTCGACGCGCCAACCGCTCATCCCGCCGCGGCGGACTCCGCCAGCCGCGGCCGCTCGAGGAGGTACGGCTCCCACGTGTCGGGCACCGCTCCGTGCGCCACGATCGACCAGGTGGCGCCGCGCGGCGCGGCCGGACGGCGGTCGAGATCCATCGTCGTCTCGTGCAGCATCCGGTCGCGCTTGCGGACGTTGCACGGCCGGCACGCGGCGACCACGTTCTCCCACGTGTGGGTGCCGCCGCGAGATCGGGGCACGACGTGGTCGATCGAATCGGCCCGACTCCCGCAGTACTGGCACAGCCCGCCGTCGCGCGCCATGACCGCGCGCCGGCTCACGGCCACCCGCCGCCGGAACGGGACGGACACGAAAGCGCGGAGGCGGAGGACCGACGGCACGGACACGACGAGATGCTCCGAGTGCAGGACGAGGCCGCTGTGCTCGACCGCCTCGGCTTTGTCACCGAGGACGAGGACGACGGCACGACGCGCGGATACGACGCAGAGCGGCTCGTACGAGGCGTTCAGCACCAACGCCCTTCCCATTGCGACGAGACGCTACTGGCTGATCAAAACCTCGCGGCGACATGTTCTCGGCGACACCATTCCAGGTAGGTCACGAGGTCGCGCGACTCGGCCCGGTGGTCCGGATCGCCGTACTGCGTCTCGAGCCGAAAGCGCAGGTACTCGCGATCCGGAAGGGGCAGGAACGGCGCCCGCCGCCACCAACCCGGCCGCGCCAACCGCAGCCCCTGCCGCACCGCCGTCCCCCACAACCACGGCCGCACCAACACCGCCATGACCGCGCTCACCCGCGCGAATGTTGGATGGAAACGGGCGCTCGAGCGCCCGTTTCTCCCCGGAGAACGCGACTTTGGCTCAAGCCTTCTGCGTGTCCTTCCACGCGCCGAGGTCCGACTTCGGCTCCTTGGGTAGGCCGAGGATCATCTCGCCGATGATGTTGCGCTGCACCTGGCTCGACCCGGCGTAGATGCTGCCGGCGCGTGCATTGAGGAAGGTGCCCGCGAACGAAGCGGAGTCGTTCGGCGCGCCCGGATCGTCGGTCTGGAAGGACGTGTTCGGCGACTTGCCCGCCGGCGCCATCGCCTCGGCGCCGAAGATGTCGACGGCGATCTCGGTGACGATCTTGTGGTACTCGCTCCAATAGAGCTTGAAGATGGCGGCGTCGGGTCCGGGATGCTTGCCCGCGAGGAACTGCGTCAGCGTGCGCATCCCGAGGTACCGCATGATCTCGACCTTCGAATGGCACCACGCCAACCGCTGGCGGACCACGGGATCGTCGACGACACCACGCTCCTTCGCGACCGCGACGATGCGATCGAGCTCGGTGCGGAACTTCAACGGGAACGTCGCGGCCGCTTCACCGCGCTCGTACCCGAGCAACGTCATCGCGACGGCCCACCCGCCGTTCACCTCGCCGACGACGTTCTCCTTCGGGCACCGCGCGTCGGTGAAGAAGACCTCGTTGAACTCGGACTCGCCGGTGATCATCTTGATCGGCCGGACTTCGATGCCCGGCTGATCCATCGGGCACAGCAGGAAGGTGATCCCCTTGTGCTTCGGCGCGTCGACGTGGGTGCGGCACAGCACGAAGATCCAGTTGGCGAGCTGACCGGCCGACGTCCAGATCTTCTGGCCGTTGATGACCCACTCGTCGCCGTCGAGGACTGCACGCGTGCCGAGGTTCCCGAGGTCGCTGCCGGCACCCGGCTCGCTGTAGCCCTGGCACCAGCGATCCTCACCCGAGAGGATGCGCGGGATGTAGTGACGCTTCTGCTCGTCGGTCCCCCAGTCGAGCAACGTGTTGCCGATCATGCTGATCGAGAACACGTCGTTGACGATGCCGCTCGGCACGCCGGCGCGCTCGAACTCCTCGGCGAGGATCACCTGCTCGAGCGCAGTCAGGCCGCCGCCGCCGTACTCCTTCGGCCAGTTCGGCGCGAGGTACCCGTGCTCGTGCAGCGTGCGCCGCCAGTCCTCGGCGAACGCCGTCGCTTCCTCCGGACCGAGCGCGCCGACCCCCTGCCAATCCGGCGGCAGGTGCTCCGCGAGGAACGCCTGGATCTTCTCCCGGTACGCCTCCGCCTCGGCGGAATAGGTGGGCTGCATGCGACCGACGGTAACGCGACCGTCAGGTCGTCGTCAGGAGCGCGTCGTCAGAAGGGGCTCCACGGGAAGGTCGCGGTGGCGGCGCTTGAACAGCACGTACGCGACGGCGCCGGCGAGGCACGGCAACCACGTTGCGATCAAGCGGTAGGCGGCCACGGCGAGCAACGCCTGCGACGTCGTGGCGCCCGCGAGCACGAGAACGCCGGTCATGCCGGCCTCGACGAATCCGAGCCCGCCCGGCGTGATCGGGATCATGCCCGCGACGTTCGACACGATGAACGCCGCGAGCGCGGCAGCCGGGTTCACGTGCGCGCCGACCGCCCGAAGCGCGAAGTAGAGAACCGCGAAGTCGCCCAGCGCGGACCCGACGACCGCAATCGACGCGATGACAGCTTTGCCGCGCAACCCGCGGCGGATGTTGTCGCGCTCGGCGATCAGTCGCTGTTCGAGCTCCTTCGGATCCATCACGCGATGGACGCGGCGATAGACCCACGCCAACGCGCGCGCCAGCCATCGCCATGGGGCGTCGCGCAAGCTCACCATGACACCGACGATCAGCGCGCCCGCGAGCAGCGCGGCCCCGACCCACATCGCCGAGATCAGCCGCGGATCGATCGAGCTGCCGGCCGCGCTCGACACCAGCACGACGAGTGGTAGCACCACGAAGCCGGCGACTGCGCTCAGGATGGTGATCGCGCCGAACGCCGTCAGTGTCTGCGTGAGCGGGAACCCCGCCGTGGTCATCATCCGCGCCTGCACACCGGCGCCGACCGCGCCACCACCCGGGACGACGTGGCTCACCGCGTTGCCCGCCAGCTGCGCGGCCGCGACGTCGAACCAGTTGTCCGTGCGCAGCACGATCCGGTGCAGCTCCCAGAACGCGACGAGCTGGCCGGCCGACGCCAGCACCATGACCGTGAGCCAACCGACGCCCAACGACGCGATCTCGTCGAGGCTGCTGTAGACGCTCTCGAGCACGGGCGCGACGAGGACCAGGCTGACGACCGTCACCGCCGGCAGCACCAGCCGGCGCAACCGGGGCCGGCGACGCCGGGGGCGGTTCGACGTCACGGTCCCAAGTCTTCCCCGGGGCAGGACGGGGAAGAACCAACTGTGGGCCTACCCGTCGATGTACCGGCCGCGCTTCGTTCCGTCCTCGACGCGAACCTCGCGCTCGTCGTCGTCGCAGTCGTCTGCGAAGCGATCACGTTCGTCTCGATGTGGACGATGCAACGTCTCGTGCTGCGGGTCGATGGATGGGCCGAGGTCGCGGCACCGCAGCTCACCGGAAACGCCGCCAGCAACACCCTTCCGGCCGGATCCGCGGTCGGGTCCGTCATCCAGATCCGGATGCTGCACCGGCACGGCATCGACTTCACCAGGGCGATCGTTTCCCTCGCGTTCACCGGCATGGTCGCGTTGATCGCCGGCCTCGCGCTGTTCCCGTTGATCGCGTTGATCCCGATCGGCGACCGGAGCGTCGATCCGACGAGCGGCATCGCGCTCGTGATCGCGTTCCTCGTGCTGTGCATCTCACTGTTCCTCATGGCGTTGCGCGGCGATCGCCCGGTTCGGTGGTTGGGCCGCACCTGCCAGGCGATGCTGCGCCGCCTCTCCTTCGTCCACCCGCCGCCCGACCTCGCCGACCGGATCGTGCGCGAGCGCGAGGAGATCCACATCGTGCTCCGCCGCCATCCAGTGCTCGTCTGCGCCACAGCAGTCGGTTACGTGCTGGGCGACTACTTCGCGCTGTACGCCTCGATGGTCGCGGTTGGAATGCGTCCGAGCCCGGCCGTCGTCCTGTTCGCGTACATGGCTGCGACGGCCGCGGGGATGGTGCCGGTGACACCAGGCGGTCTCGGGTTCGTCGAAGCCGGACTCACCGGGGCACTCGTGCTCGCCGGCGCGGCGACATCGCAGGCGCTCGCCGTGACCGCGATCTACCGGCTGATCGCGTGCTGGCTGCCGGTGGCCGCAGGCGTCGTCGCCTACCTGTGGTCGAGAGCGGCAACGCGCGCGACCGCCGCGGCACCCACGAGCGGACCGTCGGAACCGAGACCGGCGGCAACGATGCGCGCGCCGCGCGCGAACTCCAAGCGTGCGACCGCGTCGAGCTCGGCTTGCGCGGCGGCGAAGAACCGTGCGCCGTACCCGAGCGCGACCGATCCGGCAACGACTGCGATCGGTAGGTCCAACAAGTTGACGACGGATCCGACCGCGCGGCCGACCAGGGCTCCCGTTCGCTCCACGACTTGACGCGGTGCCTCGCGCGGCGGCCGGCCGGTCATCGCCAGGATGGCGGTGCCCGATGCTTCGGCCTCCAAGCAACCCCGTGCGCCGCACGCGCACACGCGACCGTCCGGCACGACGATCACGTGCCCGATGTGACCGGCGTTGCCCGTGGCCCCGTCGAGCAAGCGACCGTCGAGGACGATGCCGCCGCCGACGCCGGTGGACACGACCATCGCGATGAAGTTGCGCTCTCCTCGCGCCGCGCCGACCCATCCTTCGCCGAGCGCCAGAGCCTTCGCGTCGTTGTCGACGTACACCGGCAGGCCCGTGAGCGTGGCGAGGCGGTCACGCAACGGGAACCCGCGCCACGCAGGGATGTTCAGCGGCGACACGAGCTCGCCGCCCGCTGACATCGGGCCGCCGCAGCCGACGCCGACCACCGTCGGGTCACGGCGCACATCCGGCGGCAGCGAGTCGATCAAGTCGGACAACGCCGACCACAAACGCTCGCGATCCTCGGTCTCGGGCGTGGACGCTTCGACGCGAGCAGCGATCGAACCCTGCGCGTCGACGACCCCCGCCGCCATCTTCGTGCCGCCAATGTCGACCGCGAGGACGGACCCCACGGTCGGACAACGTAACCTTCGGCGATGGCGCGTCAGACAGCCGAGCCGATGACCGCGTTCGCGGACGCCTTCGGCTCGATCGTCAGCAACGTCGAGCGCGTGATCCAAGGCAAGGTCGAGGTCGTCCAACTGGCGCTGCTCTGCATGCTCGCAGAGGGTCACTTGCTGGTCGAGGACGTGCCCGGAGTCGGCAAGACCAGCCTCGCCAAGGCGCTCGCCATGTCCATCAAGTGCAGCTTCGGACGGGTGCAGTTCACGCCTGATCTGCTGCCGTCCGATGTCGTCGGGGTCAGCGTCTACAACCGCGAGACCGGCGACTTCGAGTACCGCCCTGGTCCGATCTTCGCCAACATCGTCCTCGGCGACGAGATCAACCGCGCCTCACCGAAGACGCAGTCGGCCCTGCTCGAGGCCATGGCGGAGAACCAGGTCACGGTCGACGGCACGACCTACCGGCTCGAGTCGCCGTTCATGGTGATCGCGACGCAAAATCCGATAGAGCACGAAGGCACGTATCCACTACCCGAGAGCCAGCTCGACCGGTTCCTCATGCGGATCTCGATCGGATACCCAGCGCGCGATGCAGAACTCGAGATGCTCGATACCCACGGCGATCACGACGCGCTCGACGACCTCAATCCGATCGTGTCGGCGACCGAGGTGCAGGAGATGATCGCGACGACCCGCACGGTTCACCTGGCGCCGAGCCTCAAGGGGTACGTGGTCGAGCTGGCGGACGCGACGCGCCGACATCCTCGACTGGCGGTGGGCATGTCGCCGCGCGCCTCGCTGAACCTGCAGCGCGTGGCGCGCACGCGAGCGGCCGCAGCGGGACGGAACTACGTCGTGCCCGACGACATCAAGGCGCTGGCCGAACCCTTGCTCGCGCACCGCCTCATCGTCACGCCCGAGGCACAGCTCGCCGGCATGCGCTCGGCCGACGTGATCGGCGAGGTGCTGCGCGTCGTGCCCGTACCGAGCACTCGAGCGCAGTGAGCGCGCCCCGCGGCGCCGAGGTCCGCGGATGCTGACCCGGCAAGGCTGGGTCGTCACGTTCGGAGCGATCGCTCTGATCGCCGCTGGCCGGGTGCTCGGGGTGCTCGAGCTGTTCATCCTCGGCGCCGCCGCGCTCGCGCTGATGCTCTTCTCGATCATCGCAGTGTCGATCACGCGGCTTCGGCTCGACGTCGAGCGGACCGTCACGCCGCCGCGCGTCTATGCAGGCAGCCCCAGCAAGGTCGAGCTGTCGGTCTTGAACCTCGGAACGCGGGCGACGCCGGTGGTCCGGATGTTCGACCCCGTCACCGGCACACGGGGCGCCGATCTCCTGCTCGGCCCGCTGGAACCAGGCGTGAGTGCGCGCGCGGCGTACAAGCTGCCGACGGAGCGGCGCGGCATCATCGAGATCGGGCCACTCGACGTCGTGGTGACCGATCCGTTCGGGGTCGCCTCGTCCGCGACCACCGCGGCGCCCGTTTCCGAGCTCACGGTGTTCCCGTGGGTGGACGACATCGTTCCGGTCCCCCACACCACCGGCGACGACCCGCACGCCGGGGCTGACCATCCATCCGCGCTCGGGCGCGCTGGCGAGGACTTCTACGCGCTGCGTCCGTACGTGGTCGGCGACGACCTGCGCAGGGTGCACTGGAAGTCGACGGCCCGCCGCGACGAGCTGATGGTGCGCCAGGACGAGTTGCCCTGGCAGGGACGGATGACGGTGCTGCTCGACGTGCGCCGCAGCAGCCACACCGCCGAGTCCTTCGAGCTCGCGGTGTCGGCTGCCGCGAGCATCGTCACCGCGAGCTGGAAGCGACGCGACCTCGTGCGCCTGATCACCACCGACGGCACCGACCTCGGCTTCGCCGCGGGCACGCCGCATGCCGAGGCGATCATGGAGTTCCTGGCCACCGTGCCCGCGACCTCGGGCGGCACGTTGCGGGGCACGATCGAGGCCGTGCGAGCGACGGGTCACGGCGGCGGAGTCGTCGCCGTGGTCGGCGCGATCGCCGAACCGGAGCTCGCATCGCTGGCCCGGCTCCGCGGCCAGTTCGGTGCCGCCACGATCGTGCAGTTCCATCGCTCGTCGTGGGACGCAGCCGCCCCGAGCGAGCCGGGCGGTCTCGTCGGTCCCGGGTTCATCCGGGTCACGGGTCAAGTGCCCTTCGCTCAGGCGTGGAACAGCGCGTTCCAGCGCTCCGCCCGCGCGCTGGCTGCAGGGGCGCGCCGATGAGCCGCAAGGTCCGGCCGCTGCTGCCGGTCGCCGAAGGCGCGCTCGTGTTCCTGTCGTTGGCGACCGTCGCCGGGCTGTGGCGGCTGTTCAGCCGGGGCAGCTTCTTCCCGCAACTCGCCATCATCGTGATCGTGGCGCACGGCGTGTCGATCGTGACCCGTCGCGCCGGCTGGGGCGTCCCGAGCTCGCTCGCCGTATCGATCGGCGCCATGTTGCTGACGATCGGCGTCGTCTTCTACGGCGGCACGACGATCGTGGGCATCCCGACCGCGACGACCTTCAACGCCGCGCGTCAGGACCTCAGCGACCTCGGGCACCTCTTCGAGATCGTGCAGGCGCCGACACAGGCCATCCGCCCGTTCCTGCTGCTGGCCGCGCTCGGTTTGTGGTGGGCGGCTTTCGTGGCCGATTGGGCGGCGTTCCGGCTGTGGGTTCCTTTCGAAGCGGTGGTCCCGACGGGAACCGTCTTCATCTTCTCGTCGCTCTTCGCGTCGCAGCACGGCCAGATCACGGCGTCCGCCATGTACCTGGCCGGCGCCTTCGCTTTTCTCCTCGTCCACCGTGTCACCCGCCAGCAGTCGAGCGCCGGTTGGGTGTCGACCGACGTCCAACGCGGGACGAACTCGTTGCTGCGCGCCGGCGCCGCGCTCGCGGCGCTCGCCGTCATCACAGCAGTGATCATCGGACCCAACCTGCCGCAGGCGCAGTCGCAGGCACTCGTCGGATGGCGCAACGGCGACGGTGACGGACCCGGTTCACGCACGACCATCAGTCCGTTCGTCGACATCAGAGAGCGGCTGGTGAGCCAGTCGAACCTCGAGCTGTTCACCGTTCAGAGCAATCAGCGCGCGTACTGGCGCCTCACGTCGCTCGACCAGTTCGACGGCAACATCTGGTCGTCGAGCGGATCGTACGAGCGCGAGTCGGGCTCGTTGCCGAAGCGGGTGCCGAACGACGTCAACACGGTCGTCGCTCAGCAGACGTTCACGATCACCGAGCTCGACACCATCTGGCTCCCCGCGGCGTTCGAGCCCCGCAGCATCAACGCCGGCAACACGAGCGTCCGGTACGAGCCCGACAGCTCGACGCTCATCGTCGGGACCAGCGTGCCCAACGCGAATGGACGCACGTACAGCGTGCAGTCGGCGCTACCCGTGTTCGATCCGAAGCAGCTCGCTGCCGCGACGAGTCCCGTCCCTTCGTCCATCGAGGACGTCGACACGAAGTTGCCGGCGTCGGTCGACCCGCGCGTGCACGACGAAGCGGTTCGCGTCACGGCCGGCAAGACGACGCCGTACGACAAGGCGCTCGCGTTGCAGAACTACTTCCGCGACAACTTCACGTACGACCTCAACGTGCCTCCTGGTCAGAGTGACGACGCGATCGACGACTTCCTCTTCAACACCCGGCGCGGCTACTGCGAGCAGTTCGCCGGGACGTTCGCGGTGATGGCGCGTTCCATCGGAATGCCGACACGTGTCGCAGTGGGCTTCACGCCGGGCGACGAGGATCCGTCGAAGCCTGGGACCTATCACGTGAAGGGCGAGCATGCGCACGCGTGGCCCGAGGTCTATCTCGCCGGCCAGGGATGGGTGTTGTTCGAGCCGACCCCGAGCCGCGGCGCACCGGGCGCGCAGCAGTACACGCATGTTCCCGAACAGCAGGCGACGGGCGTCGGCGGGGCAACGACGTTGCCGGCGACGACGGCACCTGCGACCGCGGACTCCGTTGCGACGACCCGCCCGCGTGAGCAGGACAACAGCGATTCCGGCACCAACAGCAACCTCCAGCGCGGACCGCAGCCGTCGTTCTGGTCGTTCGACCGTTTCGGCGGTCATGTGCTGCTCGGCGCGGGGATCCTTCTCGTGCTCGGCATCATCTACGTGATCGTCGTTCCCCTCGCCTACGGCCTGTATCGCCGCCGACGACGACGAGGGGCGACGCAACCGGACGACCAGGTCCGCCTCGCGTGGCAGGAGAGCGTCGAGGCGGCGCAGCTCCTCGGTGTCGCCCCGTGGCGGTCCGAGACGGCCACGGAGTTCGGCCGGCGCGCCAGCCGGACCCTCGGCGCGAGCGGCTTCCCCGTGCTCGCCGACCTCGTGACCGCGGCGGACTACTCCGTCGAGGGTGTCGACGAGGACGAAGCCGAGACCGCGCTCGGTCTGAGCGATGACGTCACGTCGACGGTCCGCAAGCAGAGCACCCGCCAGCAGCGGATGCTCGCCGCCCTCGACCCCCGCCCGCCCGACCGCCGGGTCCGCACGACCCACCGCCATCGCGCCAGCCTCGGCGCGAGCGAGTTGCCGTCGATCGAGATCTTCCACGTCCCGTCCTCGGCGGCACCCCCTCGATCACATTGATGGCGTAGCCACCGAAACGGTCGCTCAGACGTCACAGAACCGCGGGGTCCTGGATCTGTGATGGCACAGCCACCGAAACGGTGGCTCAGACATCAATGTGATGGACGCGATGGGGCGCGAGGGCGCGCGGCAGCGGCGACGGTGACGCGGCGGTGGTCAGGCGGACGAGTCGTCGTCGCGGCGGAACCGCTCGCGCATGCGGTTGCGCGTGTTGCCGAAGGCATCCCGGATGCCGGCGGCCCGCATCGAGGAGGTCACCTGCTGCAGCCCCGCTCGACCGAGCTTGCGGGCGTTGTGCTCGAACCAGAGCACGGAGGCGAACATGACCAGGAACCCCACGAACGCCGCGAGGTAACCGAGCCCGACCAGCGAGTAGACGAGAATGCCGACGCCGACGAGGAACGTCAGCGTGGCCCACTTGATCTGCCGGAATGCGTGCTTGTAGAGGCTCGTCGAGCCGACAGCGCGGGCCAGAGCAGGGTCAGTTTCGTAGAACTGCTGCTCGATTTGATGCAAGATGCGCTGTTCGTCTTCGGAGAGCGGCACCGCTCTACCCCCGGTCGTGGTCGACGCGCCGTCTACGAAAGAGTCTCGCACAGGAACCTGGGGTCAACAACGCGTCGATACCAGGTTTTGGTCAGGATGAGCCCTCGTGGTGGGCCTCCGGACCCCACTGCTGGTCACCCCGGCGCTTGACACGGATCCCGTCGGGACCACGCAGCGCGGCGGGCACGATGGCGTCGTCACCGAAGCGGTGGCGAATGTCGTCGACCGCTTTGCTCGCATCGTCCCAGCCGGGCTGGATGCTCTCCTCGAGGCTCAGCTGGCGCGCGCCGTCGTCGGCCAGGTTGCTCACCGAAACGCCGAGGAGGCGCACGCCGGTCGACGGATCCACCAGTGCCAGCAGGTCCTTCGCCGCCCGAGCGATAGCGGGTCCGCTGTCGACCGCCGCCGGCAGTGTCACGGCCCGGGTGATCGTGCGGAAATCGTGAAAGCGGACCTTGATCGTGACCGTCCGCCCGGCGAGCTCGTGACGCCGGAGCCGCGCCCCGACGGCATCCGCCATGCGGACCGCTTCGCGTTCCAGCGTCTCGAGCTCGTGGTGGTCCCGGGCGAACGTCTCCTCGTGGCCGACGGACTTCGGCCGCTGCTCCGGAACCACGGCACGGTCGTCGACGGCCCGCGCCAGCTGGTGCAGATGGCGTCCATTCGCGTGGCCGAGCAACGCGCTCGCATCCTCCTCGTCGAGTCCGGCGAGGTCGCCGACGGTCGAGATCCCGCGCCGACGCAGCTTTTCGAGCGTCTTCGGCCCGACGCCCCACAGCGCTTGCACGGGTAGTGGATGGAGGAACGTCAGCTCCTCCCCGAGCGCGACGATCTTCACGCCGAGACCGGGCACCGGACCACCGGCGGACGCTTTCGGCTTGGCCGCCTCCGACGCGAGCTTGGCGAGGAACTTGTTGGGCGCGACGCCGACAGAGCACGCCAGCCCCTCCTCGGCCTGCACCCGCTCACGTATCGCGGCGGCGATCACGTGCCCTTCGCCGTGAAGCCGGTGCGCCCCGGTCACGTCGAGGAACGCCTCGTCCAGGCTGATCGGCTCGACCAGAGGCGTGAACGACTCGAAGATCGACATCACCCGGCCGCTCACCTCGCCGTAGTGCTGATGATCACCCGGCAAGAACACCGCGTGCGGGCACAGGCGTCGCGCCCGTGTCGACGGCATCGCGGAATGGATCCCGTAGTGGCGCGCCTCGTAGCTCGCCGCGGCGACCACGCCGCGCTCGCCGGTCCCGCCGACGATCACCGGCTGGCCGCGCAGCTCAGGTCGGCGCAGCAACTCGACCGACACGAAGAACGCGTCCATGTCGACATGCAGGATCGTGCGCGGCGCGCTCATCAGTGCCTCGAGTGAAGTCAGCTAGTGCTCTGGACACTGTGCCCGAGATCTCGACGTTTCCCGCAGGACTCTGTCCCGGACGCGACGTCAGTTGGACGGCGATGACCGCGCCGTGGCTCCAGTCGAGGTCCGTCACGCCGCTCACCGTCACCGGATAGCCAGCGCTCGGCCGTCCTCGCCGGCTTCCTGCACCACTACTTCCTCCTGTTCCCGCGTCCGGAGGACGCCGCCGGACGCCTCGCCGGCTACTACGAGTCCATCGTCGACGGCCAGGACGTGCGCCGTACCAGTACCGGGTTCTGGTCCCTCGGGTGGTGGTGTGGTTCCACGGCTTCACGGGCTTGCCCCATCGATTCGTGAACCGCGTCGACGAGGTGCGCTTGTGGTTCCCGTTCGCGGGAGCGCACGCTGTGATCGGTGCGGCGGCGTGGACCAACTACTACGTGAATGCGCCGCGCTAGTCGGTGAGTCGCTCAGTCGCCGGTCTCGCCGACGACCTCGTCACGCGCCGCGAGCAGGGCGCGCAAGCGGGCCTCGACCTCCGTTGTCGCATGATCGTCCGTGTACACGTACGGGCGATTACGACGCATGGCATCGACGACGTTGTCGGCGACCACCGACGCGGGGACGGTGCCTATCGGATTCATGCCGGTCTTGATCAAGCCAGGCATGACGACACTGACGCCGACCGGCGCGCCGGCCGCGGCCAGGTCCGCCCGCAACACGTCGGACAGACCCAGCACACCATGCTTCGCGACCGTGTACGGACCCAGCCGCTCGAGGGGAAGGACCGCGGCAAGTGACGCCGTGTTCACGACGTGACCTTCCTCGCCGGTCGCGAGGATCAGCGGCACGAACGCGCGGACGCCGTGGATGACGCCCCATAGATTGACGTCGAGCACCCGCCGCCAGTCGTCGAGCGACAGCTCCCACGTCGTGCCCCGGTTGACGATGCCGGCGTTGTTGACCGCGACATGCAGCCCTCCGAACCGATCGACGATCGAATGGCCGATTGCTTCGAGCTCTGCTGCGTCGCGAACGTCGGCTTGCACCGGATGCACCTCTGCGCCGTCTGCGGCGAGCCGCCGAGCGTGGGACGTGAGCGCGTCGCCGTCACGGTCGAGCATCGTGACTCGCATGCCTTCGCCGACGAACGCTTCGGTCACGGCCAGGCCGATGCCGCTCGCGGCACCGGTCACGACCGCGATGCGTCCTTCGAGGATCTCCACCCCGGCGACCTTAGGAGAGTCCTCGCGAGACTGTCCGAGTGAGCAACCTCAAGGACATCTGCTTCGACTGCGTCGACCCGTGGGCACTCGGCCATTGGTGGGCGAACGTGCTCGGGTATCGTGTGCGCCCACACACCGAAGAAGATCTCGCGCAACTGCGCCATGAGGGGATCGAGCGACCCGAGGACGATCCATCGATCGCGGTGGATCCCGTCGACGAGCAGGGACCGGGCTTCTGGTTCCTGAAGGTCCCCGAGTCGAAGACGGTGAAGAACCGAGTCCACGTCGACGTCTACGCAGACGTCGACGATCTGGTCGGACGAGGCGCGGCGGTCGTGCAGCGCATGCCGAAGTGGATCGTGTTGACGGACCCGGAAGGCAACGAGTTCTGCGCATTCCCGCCCGACGCGCGCGATTGATCCGCACGCCGCCGGTCACTGGATGCGCGTGACCACCAACGTCGCGAGGTCGGCGCCGTCCACGCGGTAACCGAACGGGCGCGGCGGGTCTTCGCGCAACCAACGATCGGCCAGCCATTCCGCCAGCGGCTCACGCACCCACGGGTGGCACTGCTCGAGCTGCGCGGCGCACTCGTCGAGCGCCACGAACCGAGCGTCGACGACGATGCCGTCCGGGTCGTCGACGACGAGCTCGCCGTCGTATGCCACCGCGAGATGCACCTCCGCCCGCAACCGCCATCCCAGGTCGGCGGCCTCCGCGTGCACCTCGTACAGCGGACCGGCCCACTCGCGCACCCGCACGCCGGTCTCCTCCTCGACCTCGCGTGTCAGCCCGTCCAGCAGCGACTCGCCGTCGGCGACTTCGATCACGCCTCCGGGCGGGCTCCAGTCGCAGGATCCGTTGCGGCGCCGGTTGCAGACGAGGAGCAGTCCCTCGTCGCTCTCGATCAGGCCACCGGCAACCGTCCAGTCCCGCATCACCCGTAGTCTGCGCGCTGATTTCCCTCGGCGCGTGCCCACCGTGGAAGATCGTCGAGATGGAAGGGCCGGAAGGGCAGGGACCCGGCACGCCACCGCGGCGAGAGGACGACCAGGGCGTCGAGATCGAGTCCTCGCTGCCCTCGACCGGCGCTCGAGTCCTCGCGTTCGCCGCGATCCTCGTCGGCGGGCTGTGCGGCGGACTGATCGGTTACTCCGTCACCGATCTGCAGTGCGCCGGAAGCTGCTCGACCAACAGCGCGCTCGGCGCCGCCGTCGGCGCGGTGATCGGCGCGCTCGGGGTTGCCGTCGTCGCGGTGCTGGCGCTTCGTGCCATGGGCGAGTGGAAGACGATCCAGGCGCGCGAAGAGCAGGCTCAGAACGAGCCGAACGCCACCCGCCGAAAGCCTTCGGCATAGCGCACGCCTGCTTGCTGTCCGACCTCAGCCGCGCGGCGCCTCGACCAATTCGGCGAGGACGTCCGTGCCGTCGCCGACCTGGCTCCCGTGACACCCGAGCGCGGCGAGCTTGGCGTCGAGCGACGCGGCGATGTCGATCCACGTGTCGGCCTCGAGGGTTCCGGCGAGGAGGAGCGTCGACATCTGGTGGGGCGGTCCCGCATCGGGCTCGTAGAGCTCGCCGCCGGCCATCGACCCGGCGATGTCGAGGACGGCCCAGCCGAGCGCGCGGTGGTCGTGGTGGTTGACGTAGCGGTCGCCGAAGAAGACCGCAGTCGGGTCCGGGGCGATCACGACATCGGGTCGCGCCGCACGCACCAGGCGGATCAGCTCGGCGCGCAACGCGCTCGTGTTCTCGAGCTCGCCATCGGGATGGCCGAGGAAGTGCAGCGCCCCGAGGCCGAGCAGCTCCGCCGCGCGCCGGGCTTCCTGCTCGCGGTGCGCGGCAAGATCCGTCGAACCCACGCCTCGAGGTACCGAGCCCTTCTCCCCCGCGTTGGCGACGACGAGATGCACCTCGGCACCGGCGGACGCCCACGCGTGCAGCGTTCCCGCGCACGCGACCTCGGGATCGTCGGGATGGGCAAAGATCGCCATGGCGCGGGCCGGCATGTCGCGAAAGATCACGGCGCGGACGCCAGCGCCTTGCGCGCCTGCTCGACACCGTCGTCGTCGACGTCGAGATGCGTCATCAGTCGAACGATGCGCGGCGCGATCGTTCCCGCCTTGATGCCCTCGTTCGCGAGGTGTCCGACCAGGGCACGCGTGTCGTCATGGCGGAACAACACGCAGTTCGTCTGCACGGACGAAGGATCGGGACCGGACTGGGGCCATCGGTCCGCCACCGCTTCGGCGAGGAGACGAGCGCGACGGTGATCGTCCGCGAGCCGGTCCACCTGATCGAGCGCGATCAGCCCCGCAGCCGCGATGACGCCCGCTTGCCGCATCGAGCCACCGAGTCGTTTGCGCTCGACGCGCGCCTGCTCGATCAAGGCATTGTCCGCCGCGAGCATCGAGCCCACCGGCGCTCCCAGACCCTTTGACAGGCAGCACATCACGGTCGTCGCGTGCGCCGCATACGCGGTGGGCGAGATGCCCGTCGCGACCGACGCGTTGAACAAGCGTGCGCCGTCGAGGTGCATCGGAAGCCCGACGGCCGCGACCGACGCCACCCCTTCGAGCGTCCACGAGACACCACCGGCGGGCATGTGGGTGTTCTCGATGCACACGGCGCTCACCGGCAACCAATGGTGCTTCGCCGCGTCCACCAGCTCACGGAGCGCGTCCGCGTGGACCGTGCCGTCGTCGTCGTCGAGTAGGTGCAACTGCGCGGAGCCATTGACCGCGGCCGCGCCCGCTTCATAGATGACGGGATGCTGGCGCCGCCCGATCGCGACCGCGGTTCCCGGTCGGCCGAGCAATCGCAACGCGATCTGGTTTCCCATCGTTCCGGACGGCACGTACACCGCGGCTTGCTTGCCGACGAGCTCGGCGAACCGCTCCTCCAACCGGCGCACGGTCGGGTCCTCGCCGTACCCGTCGTCGCCCACTTCCGCCTCGGCCATCGCACGCCGCATCGCCGCCGATGGTTTGGTGACGGTGTCGGATCGCAAGTCGATCACGCGGGCGACTCTACGGTGTTGCCGTGGACGATCTGCCCGTCGAGCTGCTCGACATCGCCCGCGAGCTCGCCGACCGAGCGGCTGCGTTGCTGCTCGAAGGACTGACCACCCGACGGTCCGAGGTTTCGACGAAGTCGTCGAAGACGGACATGGTCACCGAGATCGATCGCGCGTCCGAGCGGCTGATCGTCGACGGCATCCTCGCTCGCCGTCCGCGCGACGGCGTCGTCGGCGAGGAAGGCGCAGACATCGCCGGGACGTCAGGGGTGCGCTGGTACATCGATCCCGTCGACGGGACGACGAACTACCTCTACGCGTTCCCTGGCTTCGCGGTGTCGATCGCGGCAGAGCTCGACGGTGAGATGGTCGCTGGCGTGGTGCACGATCCGATGCACGCCGACGTGTTTGCCGCGGCGCGCGGTCATGGCGCGAGGCGCAACGGCCGCGCCATGGTCGTGCCCGACCACACCGATCTCGCGACCGCGCTCGTCGCGACAGGGTTCGCGTACGACGCCGACCGGCGCGCCCGACAAGCCGCAGTGCTCACGCATGTGCTGCCACGCGTGCGCGACATACGACGCATGGGCGCGGCCGCGGTCGACCTGTGCTCGGTCGCAGCCGGACGGGTCAACGCTTTCTACGAGCGAGGACTCGGCCCCTGGGACCTCGCTGCGGGTGCGCTCATCGCCCAAGAGGCAGGGGCGACGGTCGGCTCGCTCTCCGGTCCCCTGGTGGCGGGCGAGCTCGTCATTGCCGCACCGCGGTCTTTGTACCCATCCTTCCGGAATCTCTTGATCACGGCAGGCGCCGGCGACGCCTGAACGACACCCGAAGTCAGCTGATCGTCACGCGATCGAAACCGTCTGGGCTGGCATCACGCCGAGCGGACGCGAGAGGCTCGCTCCTTATGAGCGCAAGCGCCGGGGGCGAGGTGAAGTCCCGACATGTTCGATCCACCTCGGGGTTCGTCTGCTGCGAGACCCACGACGGCCATGTCGGCGTCGTCGTCGAGGGCAGCCTGGACCACGACACCGCGGGCGCGCTGCTCCACGCCGTCACGCACGAGCTCGAGTCGCAGCCGACCCGGGTCGACATCGACCTGAGCCGCGTCACGGCGTTCGCAGATCTCGGCGCGCAGGCACTCGGACGCTGCCGCGACCTCTGCGCGTCCGTCCCCGCCGGGCTCCACTTCCGCACCGAAGGTGGCGCCGGCCAGACCGCGGTCCTCGCCGCTTTCGAATCGGAACCCATCACCGAGATCGAGTAGCTCGTTCCCCGGCCGTTCTGGCGTCGGATCCGGCGGATATCCGCCGCAGGTGACGCCAGAACGCGAAAGGCGCATGCGCCGCCGGACGGCCTCGTCCATGAGCGACAATGGAGGGGTGAGCACCCGCATCCTGGCCGTCGAGGACGACGAGCGCATCCGCACCGCCGTCAAGATGGCGCTCGAGGACGAGGGATGGCAGGTCGAGGAGGCCGAGACCGGCGAGGCCGCGCTCGAAGCGTTCAACCGGCACCCGACCGATGTCGTGCTGATCGACATCATGCTGCCCGGCATCGACGGGTTCGAGGTCTGCCGCTCGGTGCGGCGCACGAGCGATGTCCCGATCGTGATGGTCACGGCCCGGGCCGACACCCACGACGTCGTCGCCGGACTCGAGGCGGGGGCGGACGACTACCTGACCAAGCCGTTCGCGCCGAAGGAGCTGTCAGCCCGCATCCGGGCGCTGATGCGTCGAGCACGCAAGCCCGACGCCGCCACCACGACGATGCGGTTCGGCGACCTCGAGATCATCCCCGACGCCGGAGTCGTCCGGCGCGGCGGCACCGAGCTCCATCTCACCAAGACCGAGTTCCGCCTGCTCTGCGAGCTGGCGTCGAGCCCGGGGCGGGTCTTCAGCCGTGAGGTGTTGCTCGAACGAGTCTGGGGCTACGGCTACTTCGGCGACGGTCGCCTGGTCGACGTCCATATCCGGCGATTGCGCACCAAGATCGAAGCCGACCCTGCGAATCCCCGCCACGTCGCTACCGTCCGAGGGCTCGGCTACAAGCTGCAGGGGTGAACCGGCTCCGTCGATGGCTGGCCCGCCTGCGTCCGCGCGCACTCGGGCTGCGAGCCCGCATCACCATCGCGTTCGCGCTCGGCGCGCTCGTGCTGTCGGTGATCCTCGCGGGCACGACGTTCGCGCTCACCCGCGCCAACCTGCTGAGCCAGCGCGAGTCCGCCGCGCTCAGCCGCGTCTACGTCAACGCCAGCTCGATCAAGACCGGCCTGCCGAGCCGAAGCCCGACGGACGTGCAGGACATCCTGCTGCCGTCGCTGCAGCTTCCCAACGGCGCCCGCCCGGTGCTGCACTTCGCTGGACGCTGGTTCAGCCTGACCGCACAGATCGGTGAGAGCACCATCCCGGCCCCCCTCCGCGACACCGTCGACCGGGGCGTCCCGGCCCAGATGACGTTCGACTTGCAGGGCAAGCCTGCGCTCGCGGTCGGCATCCCCTTGCCGTCGGTCAACGCGCAGTACTTCGAGCTGGTCGAGCTCGACGACCTCCAGAACACACTCGACTCGCTCGCCATCTCGCTGCTCGGCGCTGCGGGTGTGACCACACTCGCCGGCGCGGGGCTCGGCTGGTGGGCCAGCCGCCGCGCGCTGCGTCCGCTGGCGGACGTGAGCCAAGCGGCGGAAGCGATCGCCGGTGGTCGCCTCGACACGCGACTCGAGGCGCGTGACGACCCCGACCTCGGCGTGCTCGCGGCGTCCTTCAACGAGATGGCGCAGGCCTTGCAGGACCGCATCGAGCGCGACGCCCGCTTCGCCTCCGACGTCAGCCACGAGCTGCGCTCGCCCCTGATGACGCTGTCCGCCGCGGTGGACGTGCTCGAGACGCGTCGCGACGAGCTCGGCGAACGCTCCCAGGCGGCGCTCGACCTGCTCAGCATCGAAGTCGACCGGTTCCGCCAGCTCGTCGAGGACCTGCTCGAGATGTCGCGCTACGACGCCGGCGCGGTGCGCATCGAGCTCGACGACATCCGGCTCGCCGAGTTCGTCATGCAGGCGGTGAAGGTGTCGGCCAACGGCGACAGTGTTCCTGTCGATCTCGACAGCGAGCTCGCCGGCATCATCGTGCAGGCCGACAAGCGGCGGCTCGCCCGGGTGGTCGCCAACCTTCTCGACAACGCGCGCAAGTACGGTGACGGCGCAACGAGCGTGGTGCTGCAACGAGTGGGCGACGGCGTGCAGATCGCAGTGGAGGACGAAGGACCGGGTGTCCCCGAGGAGGAGCGCGAGTTGATCTTCGAACGCTTCGCACGCGGCGGTGGCGCCGGCAGGCGCGGCAGCGGCGAAGGCGTCGGGCTCGGACTCGCGCTCGTCGCCGAGCACGTGCGGCTCCACGGCGGCAAGGTGTGGGTCGAGGATCGCGCCGACGGACGCCCGGGTGCGCGCTTCGTGGTCGAGCTTCCGGTGCTTTCGTCATGACACGGGCGCGAGCAGCGACGCTCGTGGTTCTGTTCGCCATCGTCGCGACCTTGTCGGCGTGCGGCCTCCCGAAGGATCGGACGCCGCGGGAGATCGCCGCTGACAAGGTGCCGTTCGGCTTGCTCGGCCCGAGCACGACCGCGGCGGAGGACCAGGTGGTGCACGGCGGTGACAGCGTGAGGCTCTACTTCATCGACGGATCGAAGCTGCGCCCGGTCATTCGAGCGGCCGAGCAACGCGATTTCCGGTCCGTGCTCGACCAGCTGGTGCAGGGCCTCAGAGCGACGGACCCGCTCGGCATCACCACCGCGATCCCGAAGGACACGAAGGTCGTCGACGCCCAGTTCGACGGCAACGACCTCGTGATCACAATGAGCAATGAGATGCTGAACGTGCAGAGCACCGAGCAGCGCAACGCGTTCGCCCAACTCGTCTACACGATGGCCGACCTTGGTGTGCAGAATGTGCGGTTCCGTGTGCTCGACAGCAGCGGCAACGCCCAGGACGTGCAGCCGCCGACCGATCTCGGCCCGCACCCCGGAGCGCTCAGCCGGTCGGACTATCTGCAGGAGGCGCCGAGCTGACGCGCTCGTAGCGCCAGCCACCCTCGATCATCGCAAGGCGATGTCGACCACCGACGACATCCAGATCCTCGCCGTCGTACGCGGCGTCGCCATGCCACACCGCGATGATCTCCCCCGCTTCACCGCGACGGATGCGGGTCGAGTAGTACTCGACCGTCCCCGCTCTGGCACGCCGTAGCGCGGTGGGCACGTCGGTCACCTCGGTCAACCAACGCAACGTCACCCATGTGGGTGGGGCGAGCTCGATCTCGCCCCCGGCGTGACGGTCGAGCGCGGCGCTCGGCGTGACCCAGAGATGCTCGTGGATCTCGCCGCCGTCGATCGAGACGATCCCGGCCGGGGCGGGAGCCAGGAAGAACCACGTGGCGTAGCGCTTCGGCGCGCCCGCCGGCGGCGTCCAATGGGCGAAGGGCACGAGCAAACCGCCGTCCACGACGAGACCCGCTTCCTCTTCGGCCTCGCGGATCGCGGCTCGCCGCGCGCCGTGCTCTCCGTCACCGTCTTCGGGCTCGACCCGTCCACCGGGGAAGACCCACATGCCACCGAAGGTCACCGCCGCGTTGCGGCGAAGCATCAGTGTCTCGAGTGCGCCGTCGATGTCGCGCACGAGCACGACCGTCGCGGCCGGTATGGGCGGGAGTAGCCCGTCGTCGGTTGCGGTGCTCGGTTCGACCGGTTCGCTCAACCGAAGAACACCCTTGCGACCTCGAACAGCTCCTCGTCGACGAGCTTCAGCTCACCGGTGGCCTCGCTCAGCGGCACCCGTACGACGCTGCCACAGCGGAGCGCGACCATCTGCCCGAACGCGTCATCGTGCACCGCGTCGATCGCGGCGATGCCGAACCGCGTCGAGAGCACGCGGTCGAACGCGGTCGGCGTGCCGCCGCGCTGCACGTGCCCGAGCACGATGGCGCGCGTCTCGTAGCCCAGGCGCGACTCGATCTCCTTCGCGAGAGCGTCGCCGATTCCGCCGAGCCAGCGCGTGACCGAATGCATCGACCTGGCCGCTGTCGATCACGCTGAGCGTCCCCGACTTGGGCGTCGCTCCCTCGGCCACGACGACGATCGACGCGTAGCGTCCCTTCGTCTCGTGCCGGTGTTGGATCGCGGCGCAGACCTCGTCGATGTCGAACGGGCGCTCGGGGATCAGCACCATGGTCGCTCCCCCGCCGATGCCCGCCCACATCGCGATGTGACCGGCGTGGCGACCCATCACCTCGACGACCATCACGCGGTCGTGCGACTCCGCCGTGGTGTGGAGCCTGTCGATCGCATCGACGCAGATCTGCACTGCGGTGTTGAAGCCGAACGTCAGCTCGGTGGCCGAGAGGTCGTTGTCGATCGTCTTCGGCACGCCGACGACGTTGACGCCCTCGTCGTACAACCGGCTGGCGACGCCGAGCGTGTCCTCGCCGCCGATGGCGATGAGCGCGTCGACCTTCGTCGCGGCGAGCGTCTCCTTCACCCGGTCGACGCCACCATCGATCTTGTACGGGTTGGTGCGCGAGGACCCGATGATCGTCCCGCCGCGCGGGAGCGTGCCTCGCATTCGTTCCACGTCGAGTACGTCCGCCCGGTTCTCGATCACACCCTTCCAGCCGTCGCGGAAGCCGAGCAGCTCATCGCCGTAGTGCCGCTCGCCCTTGCGAACCGCGGCTCGCAGCACGGCATTCAGGCCCGGGCAGTCGCCGCCACCTGTCAGCATTCCGACCCTCATCGCTCACCTCCTCGTCGCGGCAGTAGCACCCTATGCGTAGCCTGCCCGGCCGTGAGCGTGGTCATCTCGATCGATGCGGGTACCACCGGCGTGCGCGCCTTCGCGGTCGACGAACGCGGAGGACGGGCGGGCTGGTCGTACCGCGAGTTCCCGCAGTACTTCCCGCGGCCGGGCTGGGTCGAGCACGATGCCGAGGAGATCTGGTCCGCGGTCGTCGACGTCCTGCGCGAGCTGCACAGTGATCTCGGCGAACCGGTCGCGGCGATCGGCATCACCGATCAACGCGAGACCGCCGTCGCGTGGTCACGCCGCACCGGCGCGCCGCTTCATCGCGCGATCGTCTGGCAGGACCGTCGCACCGCGGCCCGCTGCGACGAGCTGCGCGAGCTCGGACACCTCGGGATCGTCCGCGAGAAGACGGGACTCGTGCTCGATCCGTACTTCTCGGGGTCGAAGTTCGAGTGGCTGCTGCGCGAGGGAGGCGTCGAGGCCGGACCGGACCTCGCCGTGGGAACGATCGACACGTGGCTGCTGTGGAAACTGACGGGCGGAGCAGTCCACGCCACCGAACCGTCGAACGCGTCGCGCACGATGCTGTTCGACATCCGATCGCTCGAGTGGTCGCACGAGATGTGCGATCTGTTCGGGGTTCCGATGGCCGCGCTGCCCGAGGTGCGACCGTCGTCGGGCAGGTTCGGCGTCGTCGACTGCGGCATCGAAGGGATCGACGGTGTGCCGATCAGCGGTGTGGCCGGTGACCAGCAGGCGGCCTTGTTCGGACAGGCGTGCTTCGAGCCGGGCATGACCAAGAACACCTATGGCACCGGGTCGTTCGTGTTGATGAACGTCGGCGCCACGTGCCCCGTGCCGGTCGACGGCCTTCTGTCGACGGTGGGCTGGCAGCTCTCGGGCGGCGAGGTGGCGTACGCGTACGAAGGCGCGATCTTCGTGACCGGTGCGGCGATCCAGTGGTTGCGCGACGGGCTCGGCATCATCGCCGACGCCGCGGAGACGGGGCCGCTGGCCGCGTCGATCGACGACACCGAAGGCGTGTTCGTGGTTCCAGCGTTCACCGGACTCGGCTCACCGTGGTGGGACCCGTACGCACGCGGCACGGTTGTCGGCATCACCAGAGGCACCGGCCGCGCCCATCTGGCGCGCGCGGTCGTCGAGGCGATGGCGTACCAGACGCGCGATGTCGTCGACTCGATGACCGCGGCGTGCGGCTATCCCGTCCAGGCGCTGCGGGTGGATGGCGGTGCGTCGGTGATGGAACTGCTGCTGCAGCTCCAGGCCGACCAGTTGCACGTGCCGGTCAGCCGTCCGACGGTGCAGGAGACGACCGCGCTCGGCGCCGCCTACTTGGCCGGGCTCGCAGAAGGGATCTGGTCATCGACCGAGGACGTCCGCGACAACTGGCAACTCGACCTCGAGGTCGCGCCATCGGATGATGCGAGTGGAGCCGACGCGAAGTACGCGCAGTGGCGGCGCGCCGTCGAGCGGGCCCGCCAATGGGAGCCCGCCTGACGGCGCAAACTTCGGTTACGCGAACGTCAGCCGATCGATGGATGGTTCAGGCGGGCGGCGACAGCGGTGATCTCGCGAAACCGGGTGTCGACGATGCGGGCCAGCGCTGCTGCCGATCGTCGCTCACGCGCGCGGAACGCGTGTCCTTCCCGTCCCATCACCAACGCCAGGTTCGCCGCGGGCAGCGGCGCCCACAGGACGTCGTCGGGACCGGCCTCCATCGCCGCAACGCGCGACGACGATCGGCTGCCGGCGACGAAGGCAGCAAGCCACGCGGCGGGCGGAGGGTTCCCGACCGCGGTCTTGCTGCTCGCGTCGTCGAGGTCGACGACGACGGCCCAGTGGGCGCCGATGATGGTGTTCGCTCGTTCGCACAGCGCGAGGAGGATCTCTTCGCCACTGGTCGCGGCGACGAGCTGCGCGGCGCTCTCGAGCGCGTCGAGGCGGGGGTCGTGAATGGCGTCGACCAGCGGGTGGACGTTTTCCACGTCGACCCCGTCGACCTGTGCCATCTCGGCGATGAGCAGATCGACGAGTCCGTCGTCCGGCAACTCGACCACGAGATCGTCGACCGCCCGCCCGCCACCTCGCTCGAGGATCTCGATGCCGACCACATCGCCCCTGACCGCGCCGATGCGGCTGGCCACCGCACCGAGCGCTCCGGGGCGGTCGGGAAGCCAGACCCGAACCACGTACGTCTCCATGGCGAGGACGGTAGGGACGGGGTGTGAACGGCTCGTTTCCGGTTGGCGACGTTTCGTCGAATCGCCATTCCTTGACCGCACGGTCAAGAGGTTCGTACCTTCCTCTGCAACGAGGGAGGCCTCTGCAATGAGGGAGGACACCGTGACCGACCAGCCGCGGCGCCTCACGCCACGAGGGCGCGAGCGACGGCGGCAGCTGATGGACGTCGCTGCCCACCGGTTCGCCGAGAACGGCTTCCACCCGACCTCCGTGGCCGAGATCGTCGCCGGAGTCGGCGTCGGCAAGGGCGTCTTCTACTGGTACTTCGAGTCGAAGGATCAGCTGTTCCTGCAGATCCTCCACGACGCCCAGCAAGACCTGCGTCGCGCGCAGCAGCACGCGCTCGAGCAGGAGCCCGATCCGTTGCGCCGCATCGAGCTCGGCACCCGCGCTTCGATGCACTGGTTCGCCGCCAACCGGCACCTGATGAACCAGTTCCAGTTCGCCGCGACCGAGGAGCGGTTCTCGCCCGCGTTGCGCCGCGGCCAAGAGGTCGCGCTTGCCGACGCCGTGAAGCACGTGAAGGACGGCGTCGTGGCCGGTGTGATCCGCGACAGCGAGCCGGAGGTGCTCGCGCACGCGGTGCTCGGCGTGATCAGCCACCTCGCACGCGAGCTCATCCAGCTGCGCAACGAAGATCCCGACGCGGTTGCGGACGCCGCCATCGCGTTCTGCCTCGACGGTCTGCGGGGCTGACTGATCAGAAGCCCCACGGGTCTGTCTGCGCGCAGGACTGTGGAAGGTTCCGCGCCGGACGCGCTGTAGCGCGAGCGCGCGGCGCGGAACCACTCCGACAGGCGGCGTCGTGTTCGACGCCCCCCAATCGATCACCCGGCCGCTGACACAGTGGTACGCCCCGGTTGCGCAACGGGGCTTAAAGCATTCGCTTCGAGCTCGGGGATCTGGACACATCCGCTACCGTGACTCCCATGAGCGGGTCGCCGCAGGTGAGCCCGGTGACGGGCGCACGTCTCGAACTGCTGAAGTCGCTTGGCTTCGGCGAGCTCATGCATGACTCGCACGTGCCGTTCCTGTCGCATCTGATCGGAACGCGCCGGCTGCTCGACCTGTGGGGCTGTCGCGCCGCGTTGTGCGACGCCGGCCTCTTCCATTCGGTGTACGGGACCGAGTTCTTCGAGCCTGCCCGTTTCGCCGACCGTGCCGATGTCGTCGCCGTGATCGGACCCGAAGGCGAGCGCATCGCCTGGCTGTGGTGTTCCATCCGGCGCAACACGCTCGACGTCGCGTGCGGTTGTGCCGAGCTTCGCAACGGCGAGACAGACACGCTGACACCGGTCGAGGTCACCGATGTAGCGACGCTGTGGGCGGCCGATACGGTCGAACAGATCGGGCGCATGACACCCGCCGAGCGCAACTTCTCTTGCGGCTTGATCGACGTGCTCGACGCCGCGAGCGAGCCGGCGAGACACGCGGTTCACGAGATCGCCGGCTTTCTCTCCGTCTGATTCCCTTGTCTCCGGCCCTGCAAGTGAGACATCTACGGGCGCAAGACGTGTCGCTTGTCCGCTCGCTCGACCGATCCGAACATGTGGACATCGAGTACCGCGTGGTCGACGGCGAGTTGCAGCAGGTGCGGGCCACGATCCCCGATGTTCCTGCGTGGGACCCGGTTGGTTCAGGTCCGCACAGCGTGGCCGCGATGATCGAGTTCTGCCGGTCGGTCGTCGCCCGAGGCGGCGAGCTTCTCGGCGCATTCGATGGCGAACGGACGGCCGGACTCGCGATCGTTCACCCGTCGTTCGAGCCGCCACGGGCTTGGTTGGCGCTCCTGCATGTCTCGCGGCCGTACCGCCGAAGGGGTGCGGCACAGGCAATGTGGGACGCCGCCGCCCACAGAGCCATTGCGAGCGGCGCGACGTCGATCTACGTGTCCGCGACACCGACCGAGTCAGCCGTGGGCTTCTACCTCGAGCAGGGCTGCCAGTTGGCTCGACCCGTTCACCCGGACTTGTTCGCGGCCGAGCCCGACGACATCCATCTCGTCTGTTCGCTCGGCTGACGATCACGCGGCTCTACGGTGCTCCTCGAAATCCGCGACGTTGCGGTTCGGGAGGCGGTCGCACCGCGGTTGGCGACACCGAGCAGGCGATGGAACTTCCCGACGAGAAGAAACGACCTGCACACGTGACTACGCGAGGGAAGTGGCTAGTCGGTGCCCTGGCGGCCCCGACTGTCAGCGAGCTGGGCGAAGTAGGACGCCGTCCGGGTTCCGGGCCTGGCTCGATGCATCGTGGGAACTACAGCTTCGTCAGCGCGCGCTTGAGGTTGCGCACGGCCTGGCCGATGCGCTGCTCGTTCTCGATGAGCGCGAAGCGGACGTGCCCATCGCCGCCGGGGCCGAAGCCGACGCCCGGTGACAGCGCGACGTTCGCCTCCGTCACGACCATCTTGGCGAACTCGATCGAACCCATCTCGCGATAGGGCTCGGGGATCGGTGCCCACGCGAACATCGTTCCCTTGGGACGTGCGAACTCCCAACCGATGCGATCGAGGCCGTCGCACAACGCGTCGCGCCTCGCTTGGTAGATCTCACGCACGTGCTTCGGGTAGTCCTGCGCTTCGTTCATCGTGACGGTCGCCGCGATCTGGATGGGCTGGAACGTGCCGTAGTCGAGATAGCTCTTCAACTTCGCCAGCGCCTGTACGACTTCGCTGTTGCCCACGAGGTACGCGATGCGCCAGCCGGCCATCGAGAACGACTTCGTCATGGAGTACAGCTCGACCGCGCATTCCCGCGCGCCGTCTGCCTGCAGGATCGACGGAGGCACATAACCGTCGAACGTCGTCTCCGCGTACGCGAAGTCGTGCACGAGCACGACGTCGCGCTCGCGCGCCCAGTCCACGAGGCGCTGCATGTCGGACAGCTCGAGACAGGTGGTCGTCGGGTTGTGCGGGAACGACAACACCACCACTCGCGCCTTCGGCCAGCCGTACTCCCACGCGGCCATCACGTTGTCGATGTAGTCGTCGCCCACGGGCACCTCGCGCGCGTCCGCACCGGCGAAGTACGGGCCCCAGATGTGGATCGGGTAGCTCGGGCTCGGCACCAGCGCGGCGTCGCCGGGCTGCAGGAGCACCCACATCAGATGGCTGAACCCTTCCTTCGCGCCGATGGTGTTGATGACCTCGGCGTCGGGATCGAGCTCGACGTTGAAGCGACGGCGGTACAGGTCGCTGACCGCTTCACGCAGCTTCGGGATGCCTCGGCTCGCGGAGTAGCGGTGGTTGCGGCTGTTGTGCACCGCCTCGGCGAGCTTGTCGACGGCGATGTCGGGTGAAGGGATGTCGGGGTTGCCGAACCCGAGGTCGATCACGTCGTGACCGGCTCGCCGGGCCTCGATCTTCAGACCGTCGATGATGGTGAAAACGTACGGCGGAAGACCCGGAATGCGGCGAAACTCCATCCCGCCACGCTAATGCCGAGCCCGCGCGGCACTACATCGTTTCCGCTCGCGCGCGCTCAGCGCGAGCGATCGAACCCGACCAGCGCGGCGCCGATGGCACCGGCGTCGCCTCCGAGCGCGGCGGGCACGATCTGGACCTCCGGACGGTATTCACCGGCGAGGACCAGCTCGAGATACGCGTCGCGGATCGGTGCCATCACGACCTCGCCCGCGTCGACGAGTCCCCCGCCCACGACGACGACCTCGGGATCGAGCAGGTTCACCAAGTTGGCGATGCCGAGGGCAGCCCACCAGCCGAACTGGCGGAAGACCTCGATCGCTTCTGCGTCCCCTTCCGCCGCGGCCTGGGTGACGTGTTCGCCCCGCACCGTCTCTGCGTCACCCGCCAGTGCGACGAGCCGCTGCCCATGGCCCGACTCGGCTGCCTCGCGGCCCAGACGGCCGAGGCCGCTGCCGGATGCGTAGCGCTCCCAACAGCCGCGACGACCACACGGACAGGGCGGCCCGTCCGGGTCCACGACCATGTGGCCGGGCTCGCCCGCGAAACCGTTGTGACCGCGTTGCAACTGACCGTTGCTGACGATGCCGCCGCCGATGCCCGTACCCAGCGTGACGAGCACGGCCTCGCTCGATCCTCGGGCGGCGCCGAGCTTCACCTCCGCCCAGGTCGCGCACGTGGCATCGTTGTCCACCGCAACCGGTGCGCCGAGGCGCGCTTCCAATTCTTCGCGGAACGGGATGTCGGCGATGCCGGGCAGGTTCGGCCCGACCGCCAAGCGGCCGGACCGATCGACGAGTCCTGGGATGCCCACGCCGATGGCGGCGAGATGCTCGCCGGTGCTGGCCCGCACCTCGGTGATGACGCCGACCATCGTGTCGAGCAGCGCATCGGCGCCTCGCGGCGTCGGACGGCGCGACTCGTTGCCGACTCGCCTGCCCGTCTCGTCGACCGCGAGCCCGAGCACCTTCGTCCCACCGACGTCGACTCCCACCGATAGCGCCATAAGGGCGCCGAACCTAGTGCCGTGTCACTCGCGGTGACACGGAGCGAACGAAGTGAACTGACTCAATACCGTAAGAGCGCGCCGATCCGGCCGAGCACATCGAGGTCCGCGTTGCCGAGGCAGATCTCCACCCGGCACGACTGGCTGAGCGCCTCCTCGATCGCCTCTTCGACGACGTCGTCGAGCGGTTCCATGGGTTCGGTGCAGCGGCCGCACTTGCGACCGACGACGAACATCGCGCCACACGGCCCGCACCGCCAGCCGCCTTCGTGGAACCCCTGGGACACGAGCAGTCGCTCCACGCGGTGATCAGCAAGCGCGTCGAGGACGGACTGAAGACCGGCGACGCCGCGACGCCCGGTCGCGACCGCCTCGCGCAACCGTTGCACGATGTCGGCTTCCTTCCGCCGCTCGACTCGCCGTTCCATCTCGACGGCCGCGGCGCGGATGTCGTCGATCGACGCGCCGACCTGCACCCGAACTCGTCCGCACAACCGCTCACGCAGATACGGATGGAGAAGCGCTTCGAGCTCGTTCGCGATCTCGTCCGGCGCACCGATGGCGAGATGGGCGTAGCCGATGTCCTGTGAGACCCGCCACGCAACATCCGCCGCGTGGCGGAGGTGTTGCTGCACCATCGCGTCGACATGATGGGTGACGTCACCTTGATCGCGCTCGCCGCGCGTGTCGTACTCACGCGGTAGTTCGTCGAAGTGCTCGGAGTGATCGACGAGATCGCCCAGCTCGAACACGAACAGCCGCGCCCGTTTCCTGTCGGCCAGGAGAACCGCCAACGCCTCGGATTCCTCGAGCACCGCTTCGAGCTGACTCACCGCTGGCGAGTTGTTGACGACGACGCGGCTCTGCACCGGAACGGGAAGCGGAAACACTTCCCACAAATCGTGCGCCGCGCACGCGAAGATCGCCAAGCCACGCGTGTGCGACCGGTCGAGACCGGCCTTCACGTACTCCTCGATGCGGTGCAGATCGCGCGTGACCGAGGTGTGGCCGTTCGCCTTCGTCCGGGCGCCACGCAACAGCACGGACACCTCGTGTTCGAGATCCTGGTGGCGCAGGTAGCGGCGGCCGTCGACGTCGAGGTAGCAGGTCGTGACCGGTGCCTCCTCGCCGCGGAACGATGCCAACCTTCGAACGACGTCAGCGGCGATGACCGGCACGGGCGCCTCCTCGTCAGCATTCGCTGAGCACTCGGGAAGGCTGATCGTAGTGAACGACAGCCGACCGCCGCGCTGCTGCAGCGGTGAGTCGTTACAGCGGGACGGGATACAGGGTGATGGCCCGATCGGCGCCGATGCCGTCGGCCCACGCAGCGACGTCACGGTCGTCGCTGAGGATGATGATCTGCACCGCGCTGCTCATGCGTTCGAGGCGACCGAGCAGATGCGCGAGCCCGTCGCCCTCGACACCGCTGAGCGCGTCGTCGATCACGCACGGGAGTGATCCGGCGTAGGACAGCGCTCGCAGCTGAGCGAGGCGCGACAACAAGTACCACTCGAGGTCCTCGACCGCGGCTGCCGACGTCGCCACCGAGCCTTCGCCGTTGCCCGACGCGGCCTGCTCCAGGAGCCCGTCGATCTCGGCCAGCTCGGATCGGGCAGTTGTGACGGCGGCGTCGGCCGTCCCGAGACCGGCCTCGGCTTCCTCGACCGCCGTCTGGCGCGCGGCCCGGTTGTCGGGGCCGCCGATCTCCTCAGCGAGATGTGTGAGCTCGTCGAGCTCCTCGCAGACGCCGCGCTCCGCTGCCAGCGCGGCTGCGAGCTCGGCGTGATCGCGACGGACCTCGCCGGCCAAGTCGTGTTCGGCGCGAGCTGCCTCGCCTTCGTCGCGCTCCGCAGAGGACAACTGCGCGCCCGCGTCTCGTTCGGCATCGAGTGCCTGCGCGAGGTTCGACTTGCGCCGCGACATCTCGGCTTCGACCCCGCTCTGTCGTTGCACGCGTTCCTCCGCGGCCCGCAGAGCTGCCCGCGCCTGCTCGCGCTCGCGTTCGAGACGATCGTCGTCGTCGACATCACCGTTGCGACGCGCGCGCGAGAGCGCCTTTCGGGCCGCCTCGAGCTCACCGTCGACCTCGCCCAGGTCATGCGCGATGGCCGTGCGGTGATCGACGGTCTGGCGCTGCTCTTCGAGCCAGATCTCGGCGAGGTCGACCAGCATGCGCTTCGGTGGTTGCTCGCGGCCGAGCATCATTCCCGCCGATTCGAGTGCACTGCGCAGCCGTTGCGCTCGCTCGCCTCCTCCGCGCAACTCGACCTTGTGGTGGCGGAGCTCCCATTCGAGGTCGTCGCCAGGATCGCGACCCAGCATGCGTGCCGCCTCGTCGCGCAGCTCGCGACGCCGCGCCAGCAGCGCGGCGCGCGCCAGCTCCGCGTCGATGCCCTGCTCGAGGACGGCGAGCGCGTCTTCCGCGGCGGAGAGCTCGACGCGGGACGCTTCCAGCTTGTGCTCTCGCTCGGTGTCGACGTGTTGGATCGACGTGCCCATCATGAACGAGGCGTATGTGTCGAAGCCGATACGGTCGAGGATCGCCTGCTCGGCTGCACGTGCCTCGTTGAGCCGCTGCCGCGCTCGATCGCCTCCGAATCGCTTGTCGGCACGATCCTGCGCGAGCAACACCTCTTCGTGCGCGTTCTCGAGCGCCTCGACGTCGAGCCGATCGATCTCAGGAATGCGCACGGCACGCTCCGCCTCGAAGAGCGCGGCGCGGGCGGTGTCCAAGCGTCGGCGAGCCGCGGCGAGCACGTTCCCGCTCGTCTCCTCGAACGGCGTCTCGCCCGAGACCGCGGCCTCGTTGCGGACCCACTCGTCCGCGATGCGCTGCGCATCCGCTGATGGCATCAGCTCGACATCGTCGCTCGAGCGGACTTGTTCGAGCGCGGTCTCGACCGCGAACGGATCGATCGTGTCGAGTGCGAGCAGCGCGGCTTCGAGCTCGGCATGGCGGACCTCGAGCCGGTTGACGTCGGCGGCCGCGTCATCGGCGATCGACGTCGTTGGCGGTTCCGCCTCCACCGCTCGATCTCCGGGCTCGCCCTCAACGGCTCCGTCGTCTTCCGGGGCTTCCGGGGCTTCGGGCGCCTGCAGCAGTCGCAGCCGTTCGCGTGCGGCGTCGAACACAGCCGCGGCGAACGGATCGCTCTCGGCACGAGCTGCTTCGAGGGCTTGTGCAGCCTCGCTTGCCACACGCGACGCGTGGGTGCGGTGTTGACGGGCGCGGGCGAGGCCTCCCTGCTGCGCAGCCAACGTCTGCCCCGCGGCTCGTGCTCGGTCTTCGCCTGCTCGAGTCGGCCCTCGGCCGCTTCTCGCGCCGCGACCAGCTCTGCGAGCTCGCGCCGCAACGATTCCAGACCCGTACCGCCGTTGCCTTCGTCGCCCTCGGTACCGGAGTGCTGTGCTCCCGGTCCTGCTCCTGCATCCCGTGCCTCCCGGCTCGTCGCGACCGCGAGGCGGGCGCGCTCGGCCTCGGCTTCAGCACGGGCAAGTCGCGCGGCGACGGCTTCGCGCCGGCGATCGAGATCGTTCCGGGCCAGCACGCCGGGCTCGAGCGCGCCTGGCAGCTGATCGGCACTCACGACGAGGTCGAGACCGAAGCCTGGGCGTGGCAGATCGAGGAGCTCGAGCGCGTCCCCCGACAGGTCGAGGAACACGCCGTGCGCCTCGACGATGCCTTCGGCCGCGACCTCGCCCGACGCGAGTGCCCCCACCGCGCGGCACGATGTGCCCGCGCAGGTCGTCCTTCAATCCGCGGATGACTGTGACGTAGGGATGGAACTCGACGCGGTGGCCGTCGATGTCGAGTTGGACGACGCGCATGGGTCAGGAGAGTTTGATCCGCTGAACTCGCGAGGTGTCTTCTTCGTGCTCGTCGGGCTCGCTCGACGACACCAAGCCGGTCACGTTGCCGACCGCTCGCGCCACTGTTCCGACGATCGACGCGACGGTCTCGCCGGCGTGCGGGTCGTCGAGCATCTCCTCGCACGCGTCGAGCATCGAGCGCGCCGCCGCGATCATCTCGCGCGCAGCAACCTGCAGATGTTCCAACCCCTGTCGCGCCGGATCAGGTCGCTCGTTGTCGCGCTGGACCAACTCTGCCTCCTTGTCGGCGGCGGCGGCGCCGTTCATCCTCGAGCTCGCGACCGCCCCTGGCCCGACGCCGCCGACGCCTGCGGCTGGTCCCCTGCGAACACGACCCTCAGTCTGCCCTGCCGAAGGCTCGCGTCGGTGATCACCCGGCGGCGGAGCGAATCGGGCAACAGCAACGCTCGACGGTAAGGACCGACGCGGACGGCAATTCGTCGTCGCGGCGCCCGACCTCGAGATCGTCGTGGTGCGCGAAGGGAAGCTGCAATGTCAGGTGGTATGCGCCCGCGCGACGGGTGACCTTGAGCGTCTCTCCCGCGTGGAGTGACGCGGCCGCATCCCTTTCGCCGTACACGGCGGCGCCGAACTCTCGCAGGCGATCGAGCCCGACGAGCTCGTCGGCCGCGAGCTCGGCCCGAAGGATCGGGAGCGGCGCGAAGCTCGACTCGATGGTCGCGAGGTGTTCGGCGTGCAGCTCGCGCCAACGCGGCGAACCACGGATCCGTGATGTCGTCCGGCAACAGCCGGTTGGCCACGACGGCGTCGACGCGGTAGCCGAACAAGGACAGGTACGTGTACGTGCGGCGAGCTTCGGCGATCACCATGCGCTCGGGGTTCACGACGAGCCGCACGCTCGTCACGTCGGGATCGGTGAGGAGCTCGCGCACGCCGTCGAGCCGGTCATAGAACCGTCGGCTCGCCGCGAACACCGTGTCGTCAGCGACCGGCAGCGAGGTGATCCGCTTGAGCACCGGCGCGACCGCTTTGTTCATCCGCCGGGTCATGGGGAACAACCGGTCCATGTACCAGGCGAGGATGTCGGGCAGCGAGAGGAACCGAATCGTCTCGGCCGTCGGCGCGCAGTCGACCACGATCACATCCCACGCACCGGACGCGGCGTGCGTCTTGATGTCGCTCAGGCTGAAGATCTCGTCGAGGCCCGGGAACACCGCGAGCTCTTCCGCTTCGATCGCGTCGAGTCCGGCCCAGTCGAAGACCTGCATCAGATATGCCTGGATGTCGCCCCACGACTCCTCCATGCGCTCCTGCGCGTCGAGCTCTTGGCCGGAGAGATGGTCGAGGATGGGCGTCGGGTCCGAGCCGAGCTCGACCGCGAACGCGTCGGCGAGCGAGTGCGCCGGATCAGTGCTCAGCACGAGCGTGCGGTGTCCCGCATCGGCGCAACGAAGTGCGGTCGCGGCCGCGGTGGTGGTCTTGCCCACGCCGCCCTTGCCGGTGAACAGCAGGATGCGCGGCGTCACGCGCTGGCCGGCTGCTCGACGTGTGCCTTCAGCTCGCGCAGCGCGTTGTGCATGATCTTCGACTCTGCACGCCGCTTGACGAAACCGGGCAATGGCACGACGAGCTCGACGGTCAGGTGGTACACGACGTCGGTGCGATCGGGATCGACGTCGACGGCCTCGAACTCGTACGCGCCGTCGAGGCGCCGCATGATGTCGCCCTCGACCAGCTTCCAGGACAGCGACCGGGGCGCGTCGGCGTAGTCGTAGCGGAGCGTGTAACTGGTGCTGCGCCCCATGGCCGCGGCTCGGTACCGCACGTCCAGCGCCCGTCCGTCGTCGTCTCGCGAGAGGACCTCGACCGCCTTCAGGTCGCGGATCCAGTCCGTGTAGTTGTCGAAGTCGGTGATGACGTCGAACAGCCGGCGCGGCGAGGCCGCGATCGGGAGCCGTTGCGTCGCCTGTTCAGCCACGGCTACCTCCGCCGACCTTTCATCCCGAGCATTCTTGCCGCTCGCCTCCCCGTGCTCGTCACTTCCGCCCCGCCGGGCGCCCGCGGCGACCTCACGCCGCTCACTCCGGTACCGGCCGTGGTGCGAACGTGCCGTAGCGGGCGCCCCACAGGCCGCACATGCCGAGCCCGAACACCGGGACCAGGAACCCGAAGGCCAACGGGCTGTACAGCCGGATCGACGACGTCACGATGGCGACGACGACCTCGACGCCGAGGCTGCCGAGCAGCCATATGCGGACCGGGTTGGGGGCGGTACCGGCGAGGAAGTACAGGCCCCCGATGCCGATCAGGTCGGTGCGGCTGCGCCCCACCGCGACGGCGTACGCCCAGAAGAACACGACACAGCCGACACCGAACAGCGAGACCATCACGATCACCGCCGCGGCGCCGAAGCCGTCGGGGGACACCGTAGCGATGGCCGCCGTGACGGTGTAGATGCCGGTGCCGAGCCACGACAGCCTGATGATCGCCCCGCCGGGATACGCCTCGGGCTGATCGGGCTCCTCGGCGGTCATCGGCCCATGCGCTCGATCGCGGCCGCGAGCCGGCGTGCGAGCACGTCGTACGAGAACTCGGCAACGGCCCGCTGCCGAGCCGCCTCGCCCATCTTCCGGCGCCGGTCGCCGTCGGCGAACATCGCCAGCAGCGCCTGGGCCACGGCATTGGGATCGTGCGGGTTGTCGACGACCGAGCCCGTCTCGCCGGCGACCACCGCCTCGTCGGATCCGCCGCTCGCGCCGGCCACCTGCGGCACGCCGGCGGCGGCTGCTTCGAGGAAGACGATGCCGAAGCCTTCCTGTTCGAGCCCGAACCATCGATTGCGGCACGCCATCGCAAAGACGTCGGCGCAGCCGTAGAACTGCGGCAGCAGGTCGTCGGGCACGCGTCCGAGAAACGAACGTGGACGTTCGCCTTCGCGGCGACTGTCTCCAGCCGGCTGCGGTCGCGACCCGAACCCGCGATGGCGATCGTGAGCTCGGGGTGGCGTCCCTGCACCTTCGTCGCCGATCTGATGAGCACGTCGAACCCCTTGCGGGGCACGAGCCGGCTGACCCCCGCGACGACAGGAGCGTCGAGGGGAAGGTCGAACCGCTGCCGAGCCTCTTTGCGCTCGACGTCGCTGAGCGGGCGGAAGCGCTCGACGTCGACACCGGGCGGGATGTCGACGGCAGGGAGGGCGCAGCCGGCGGCGCGCTCGGCTTCGGCTAGGGCGTAGCGGCCGGCCGAGATGATGCCCGCCGCGCCGCGCAGGACGTGGCCGAGTGCGGCGCGGGTGCCGGGCAGGCGCCCCGGGACCGTCACCTCGGCACCGTGGAGCACGAGCCCGTAGGGATGGTCGAGGTGAGGGCCGACGAGCCCGACGGGCAAGGCGGGATCGAGCAGCACGACGGACGCGCCGATCTCGCCGGCCAGCCGGTTGATGCGGCGGCGCAGCGACGGCGTCGGCACCAGCACGCGCTCGCGCACACGCTCGACGCGGAACGGCTGCCCCGAGTCCCAGGCCGCGGCGCCCGCGTGCGGCGTCGTCAGCACGGTGACATCCTCCGACGGGAGGCGGCGCCACAGCTCCCACAGGTACGACTGGATGCCGCCGATCTTCGGCGGGAAGTCGTTCGTGACGAGCAGGTGCTTCATCGAGTCCTCGCCGGAAGTGGCGGAGGTTGGCCGAGCTCGTCGGCGACGGCCGGATCAGCGCGCCGGGACTCGAGCAGGTCGTCGCGCCCGAGCCGGCGAGCGGCCCACGCGGCGTGCGAACGCAACAGCGCGTCGTCGTGGTCGAGATAGCGGCCGAGCAGGCGCTCGACGACCGGATCGTCGGGTGTGCCGACGTTGCCGAGGACCACGAGTGCGTTGCGACGGAGATAGCGCGGGTCGCGGGCCGCGATGTACCAACGGCCGTGCCGAGCCAGGAGCTCGTCGTCGGCGGCGGTCAGCAGCTCGACGATCGACACCAACGTCTCGTCGCCCGCGTTGTCGGTCTCTACAGAGGGCGGGTTCTGCGGGCACACCTCTTGACAGTCGTCGCAGCCGTAGATGCGGTCGCCGAGCGCGACTCGGTGCGCACGCGGGAAGTCGCCGGTCGCCTGCAGCAACCATGCGAGGCAGCGTCGGGCGTCGACCATGCCGGGCGCGACGATGGCGCCCGTCGGGCAACCACTGATGCAGCGGCGACAGGCGCCGCAGCCATCGGCCACGGTCGCGTCCGCCGCAGTGAGTGGTGCGGTCGTGACGACGGAGCCGAGCACGAACCAACTCCCCCGGCCCGGCAGCAGGAGGTTGGTGTTCTTGCCGTACCACCCGAGCCCGGCGCGATGCGCGGCCTCACGATCGACGAGCGCGTTGTCGTCGACCAGCACGCGGCTTCGCCAACCACGCGCCTCGAGATGGTCCGCCACCGCGGTGAGACTGCGACGCAGCACGCCGTAGTGGTCGCGGCGCGCGTACGCCGCCACCGCTCCGCTCGGCGGACGATCGGCGGCCGCCGAGCGGCCGGCGGGGTACGACCGCGCGCCGACGACGATCGACCGAGCGCCCGCCAGGGCACGCTCGGGGTCGGTCGATCGATCGGGGTTGCGATAGGTGAACTGCATCCCCGCGCTGAGCCCGGACGCCCGCCGTTCGTGCAGGTGTCGGCGCGTGTCGAGGAAGGGCTCGGCCGAGGCGATGCCGACGGCGTCGAGCCCGTTGTCGAGCCCGATCCGCTTGACCTCGTCGGCGTCGACGGCCGTCATCGTGGACATCCTCACCCAATGTTGGTGCGCGGCAGCCCTTTCGCGGGCGGACGAGAGCCTGGCTGCGAGGAGCGGTGACGCAGCGCCGGCGCCAACCCGCCCGAATGGAGCAGCCGCAGAGCCCGGGCTTCGGCCACGTCGACCACCGTCGCGCCGCCGTCGTCGCGTGTGCACAGGAAGGTCACGACGCAGTCTGCACACGTGCTCGTGCCCTGCATCACGCAGTCATCGCAGTCGATCCGCCACACCACCGGCTCTTGCGCATCCATGGCTTCATCATGCAGAGGGGGTGTGACACTCAACGGGTCGGTCGACGCGACGCCATGCCCACAGGGCCAGCACGCCGGTCAAGACGGTCAGCACGTCCCGCACGACGAGGTCGAGCAGCGCGCCGCCCTTGTCGTAGAACAGCAGATCCCAGAACCACAACGGGAACTCGAGCTGCGCCAGTCCGACGGTGACGCCGAGCACGATGATCGCGGGCCCGACTGCCCGCGGGCTCAAGGCGAAGGCGGCCGACCCGAGGGCGATGAGCCACAGGAGGTACTGCGGCGAGTACACGCTGCCGAACCCGACGAGGACCGTCAGCGCGCCGAACAACAGCACCGACAACTGCGCGATGTCGCCGCGGCGCGATCTCGACGCGAGGAAGGCACTCACCCCGAGCGACGCAAAGCACACCATGTTCGACACCGTCTTCAGCAAGGGCGACACGTCGGACTGCGCGTCGTACGAACGATGGGAATCGACGATCGTCACGGGATAGCTCTGCACCCAGTGTGCCCCCATCAGTGCCGCGCCCCACAGGCTCTCGGCCTGGACACCGCGATAGGCGTGGTAGTCCCACACGCTGATCCACATGTCGTGGAGCTCGAACGCGAACGGCAACAGCGCGAGCGCGATGACCCCAAGCGTCGCGAGGACGAAGCCGCGCCGCTTGCCCTTCGGCATCGCGATGAGCACCAGTGGCACGAGCGCGAACGGCACGAGCTTCACCGCGGCACCGACGCCGAGCAGCGCGCCGACCTGTTTCCACTTCCCCGCGAGCGCGCGCTCGATCGCCCACACGAGCGCGACCGCGACGACCATGTCGAACCGCGTGTAGGACACAACACCGAGAAGCGGCACGAGCACCATCCACGCACCGAAACCCCACCACGTTCCGCCGCGCCGAGCGATGCGCGCGAGTCCCCAGAGCCCGATCGCGTCGAAACCGATCATGAGGATGATGAACTCGGTGCGATACGAAACGATGCGCACGTAGCGCGGGATCATGATGACGGGGATCGCTCCCGGCGGATACTCCATGTGGAGATCGGCGTACGCGGACGAGCCCGTGTGCCGCATCTGCCACGTGTAGTAGTCGTACAAGTTGACGTCGCCGGTGCCGTCCGCGCGGTTGGGGCCGTAGAACTCCGGGTGGTCGGCGAGGTAGCCGGCCGCTGCTCGTGTCAGCACGAAGACGGCGAGGATCGCGACGAACGTCCAGCGGCGTCGACGACGTCGGCGCCGCTCGACGGAAGTCTCGACGACCTCGGCGGCAACGACCTCGATGCCGTCGACAAGCGCTTGGTCGGACAGCGCCGGCGTGGCTGTCAACGGCGAAGCGCCTCCACCAACTGCCGCGCGCCGAGCAGGTTGGCGCCTTGTCGGCGCGCCCCTTCCCGGACTCGGCGGTCGCTCGAAGCAACGATGACCGGACGGCTCACGGGAATGGTGCCGACGAGCTCGAGGATCACGTCGTCCGCTTCCACCCCGGCGGGCGAGAAGCGGACACGAATCGCCGGCCGCGGTGACACCGCCGGCGGGCGGTCGACGTCGGCGCCGTCGAAGACCACTTCGACATCGCAGCCGGTTCGGGCATGGAGCTCGGCGAGGGCGCCGACCAAGCGCTCGCGCTGCGTCGCGATGGGCTGATCCCACCAGACCGCGTGCGAGATGTTGTAGCCGTCGACGAGGAGCATGGCGCCGGACGAGCGGAGCAGGTGGTCTGCCGCCTCCAGGCTGTCCTCCGTGGTGCCGGGCCGGAGGCGGAGCGGAGCTCGCCGCGACGTCGGAGCAGCCTCCGTCGCGGCCGGCGCCGTCGCGGCGACCGGTCGTTCGTCCGCCGTCGGCTCGGTCGAGGACAGCAGTTCCGCGGCGGCGATGAGCGAGGCTGACAGCCGTTCCGCCCCCGCGGCGGCCTCCGCGATGACCGACGCGAGCTCGGCGCGTCCCGCGGGCGGCGTGGCCTGGTCGGCATCGGGTGGCACGCCGTGGGCGGGCGACTCGGTCGCGATCGCGGATGCGGCGGGTGGCGCGGCCGCCGTGGCCCGCCGGGCGGCGTCGCGCGCCGCGATGGCCTGTTCGAGCTCGGCCTCGCGCATGCGGATCTCGTGCCGAGCATGGCGGAGGTCGGCGGTTCGCTGCGCGAGCTCGGACTCGACCTCCTTCAGCTTCCGTACGGCGGCATGGCGCTGGGTGCGCAGCTCCTCGGTGCTGTTCTTGATCTCCGCGAGCTCGGACTGGGCGTCGGCTCGCAGCGCTCGTTCTTCTGCGAGGGCAGCGCGGGCCTCGTCGGCTTCCCGCACCTTCGCGTTCAGCGCGACTTCGGCACGCCGGGCACGGTCCTCGGCTCCCGAGAGCCTGCGTTGCGACTCACGCTCGACCTTGGCGTCGTGTGCGGCGTGCTCACGTTGCTGGTGTTCCTTGCGCAGCTCCTCGAACCGCGGCGCCCAGCCCTCCGGGCGAGCGAGCCACAGCCATCCGGCCTCGCCGATCGTCTCTGCCGTGACTTGGGCGGCGACCCGTTGACGGAACGCTTCGTCCTCGTCGATCACGCGGCGCGCGATGTCGAGCGCCGGCGCAGGCAGGCGAGCGAAGTTGAGGTAGCGCCGAAGGGCGGCAGGCGCGGGCTCGATCGGGTCGGAGGACGTCTCACCGGTGCGCGCGACCTGCATGGCCGCCTCGAGTGCGGGACGGAGCAACGTGTTCGGCGGTGACGTCATCGACGAGCGCGTGGCCACTCGTCGTTCCTCACGCGGGCGCATCCTCGGACAGCACCTCGACCGCGGCACCGCTTCCGCACCACCGGCACGAGACCTCGTCGATCGTCTCGCTCAGGACTACCTCACGTTCGATCGTGAGCTCGCCGCCCATCGTGTAGTGATGGAACGCGCTGGTCGTCCGCGTCGACACGACGTCGAACCGTGTGAGGTTGCCGCATGCCGTACAGCGGTAGCGAGGCACGTCTGGCGAGATTAGTGGCGTCCACCTGAGATCCTTGATCGTCGAACGCCTGTTCGGTCACACTGTGCGCATGGCGAGGACGGTGATCGCGGGCCAGCGCTCGCTCGACGAACTGGGGCGTCCACTGCATCAAGTGACGTTCTGTGTGATCGATCTCGAGACCACTGGCGGGTCCCCGCACGATTGTGCGATCACCGAGGTCGGCGCGGTGAAGTTGCGCGGCGGCGAGCACCTGGGCACGCTGCAGACGTTCGTGTCGCCCGGTCGCGCGATCCCGCGATCGATCACCGTTCTCACAGGCATCACCGATGCGATGGTCGTACCGGCACCGACCATCGAGTCCGTCCTGCCGACGTTGCTCGAGTTCGTCGGCGACGCGGTGATCGTCGGTCACAACGTCCGGTTCGACGTCGGGTTCCTCGACGCGGCGTTGGTGCGGGCCGACCGGCCGCGGCTGAGCAACCCCATCATCGACACGTGCGCGCTGGCGCGGCGCCTCGTCCGAGAGGAGGTGCCGAATTGCAGGCTCGACACGCTTGCCGATCGCTTTCGCCTTCCGCATCGGCCGACGCACCGCGCGCTCGACGACGCGCTCGCGACCGGCGACTTGTTGCACACGCTGCTCGAACGGGCCGCGTCGTATGGCGTGCTCGGCCTCGACGACCTCATCGACCTGCCGACGATGGGTCGTCATCCGCAGGCCGCCAAGCTGCGCCACACCGCGACGTTGCCGCGCTCCCCTGGCGTCTACATCTTCCGCGACCGGGCCGGGCGCCCGCTCTACGTCGGCAAGGCCACGAACCTGCGGGCCCGGGTCCGCTCGTACTTCTCGTCCGACGACCGTCGCAAGGTCGGCCCGATGCTGCGCGAGATGCAATCGGTCGATCACGTCGTGTGCCGATCGACGCTCGAGGCGAGCGTGCTCGAGTCGCGCCTCATCGCGCGGCTGCTCCCCCGCTACAACCGACGCGGCACTCGGTGGAAGAAGTACGTGTACCTCAAGCTCACCAACGAGCCGTTCCCGAGGCTCGCGGTCGTCCGTGCACCGAAGCCCGACGGTGCGCACTACGTCGGGCCGCTGCCGTCCACCGCGTCGCGCGCCTCGTCGCCGACGCGATCGAGACCGCCGCGCCCCTTCGACGGTGCACGACGGCCGTCCGTCCGGGCTGCCCGACTCGTGACGCGCCGTGCACCCCCGCGCAACTCGGCGCGTCGCTGTGCCCGTGCGCGGGTGACGTCTCAGGCGAGCAGTACGCGACCGTGGTGTCGCGCGTGGTGCGAGGGTTGACACGCGACCCCGAGCTGTTGCTGGCGCCGCTGCGCGACCGAATGCACGTCCTCGCCGATGTGGAACGGTTCGAGGAAGCGGCCGACGTGCGCGACCGCGCTGCGGCGCTCGCCGCGGCCCTCACCCGTCAGCGCCGGCTCGAGCAGCTCCGCGACAGCGGCCGCATCGAGCTCGACCTGGGCGAGGCCGGGTGCGTCGAGCTCGATGGAGGTCGCCTCACGCGAACGTGGATCGACGGCGAGCTGCCCCTGAGCGCCGCGGTCGCCGCCTCGCGAACCGGGCCGAGACACGGTGGATGACAGCTGGATCCCGCGCGACGTCGCCGACGAGCTCGCCTGCGTGGCGTCCTGGCTCGACGCCAACGCGAGGGGTGTGCGGCTCGTGCAGTGCGACGGCACCCTCGTGTCCACCGTTCCTGCAGTTCCCCCGCTCGCCGTCCCTCGGTAGCGTTGGCGGCGTGCACGGAGTCGTCGTGGCCTTTCTGATCGTCACCACGGTCTTCTGCCTGCTGTCCGTCTCCGCGCTGCTCTGGATCCGCTGGCGGATGCGGCGGTACATGCGGGTGCGCCCGTCGACGAAGAGCCCGGCACCGACGGGGTGGGCGCTGTCGACGAGTGAGCCCGCACGCCTGCATCGGCGCCTCCGTCGGGTCGCCGCCTCAGCCCGGGTTGCGTCGACCAACACCGACCTGTCGACCGCGGCGGTCGCGGTGCAGGTCGAGGACGAAGCCGTCCGGCTCGAACGCTGCCTCGTCGTGTTGAGCGGGGTGTGGCGCACCGAGCGCGACGCCAGGAAGGACCTCGCCAACGAGATCACCGAGCTCGAGCACCTGACTGCACGCCTGGTGACCACTGCGGCGGCGAGCGCCCACCAGCCCGCCCTCGGGTCCGGCTCGGTCAACAGCCTCACCCAGATCCGAGAGAGGCTCGACGCGCTCGACGAGGCCCGCCACGAGCTTTCCGTCGTCGAGCAGCAGTCCGGTCTCCGGTACGGCTGAGGGGAGCAGCAACCACATGGTCTCCGCCTTCGTCCTCATCACGGCCGAACCGGAACGAGTTGCGGATCTGGCCGCCGAGCTGGCCGACATCCCCGGCGTGGCCGAGGTCTACTCGGTCACCGGTGACGAAGATCTCATCGCGATCGTGCGGGTCCGTGAGCACGAGGCGCTCGCCGACGTGGTCACGAAGCACATCGCGTCGCTCGACGGCATCCGCCACACCCGCACCTCGATCGCGTTCCGGGCGTACAGCCGCCACGACATCGAGAGCATGTTCGACCTCGGCGCCTGACTGCCGAATGTTGGATGGAAACGGGCGCCAGAGCACCCGTTTCTCCCCGGAGTTCGTGAGGGGAGTGGATGGAAACGGGCGCCAGAGCGCCCGTTTCTCCCCGGAGTTCGTGAGGGAGAGCCGGTCAGGCGTTGGAGATGGCGACCAGGGCGTCGAGGGCGGCGGCGGCGCGGCCGTTGTCGATGGCGGCAGCGGCCACGGCGAGGCCGTCGAGCATCCCGTCGGCCGCCCCGCCGACGATCAGACCGGCCGCCGCGTTCAGGACGACGATGTCGCGGTGCGGCCCCGGCTCGCCCGCGAGGACCGATCGCGCCGCCGCGGCGTTGCCGGCGGCGTCGCTGCCTCGGAGCGTCGCCGGCTCGGTCAGCCGGATGCCGCACGCGGCGGGATCGACGTCGTAGCGGATCACCTCGCCGGTCTCGTCGAGCTCGACCACCGTGGACGTCGTGGTCGTCGTCAGCTCGTCGAGCCCGTCGTGGCCGAACACGATCAAGGCGCGCTCGGATCCGAGCTGCGCCAGGACGCCGGCCATCTTGTCGGCCATCCGGGCGTCGCTGACGCCGAGGACTTGGCGGCGGACCCCCGCGGGGTTGGCGAGCGGACCGAGGAAGTTGAACACCGTGGGAACACCCAGCTCACGGCGGGTTGGGATGGTCTGGCGCATCGCCGGATGGAACCGGGGTGCGAAGCAGAACCCGATGCCGGCCTCGTCGACGCAGCGCGCCACGTGCTCGGGCTCGAGGTCGAGTCGCACCCCGAGCGCCTCCAGCAGGTCGGCACTGCCGCACGACGACGACGCGGCGCGGTTGCCGTGCTTGCAGACCCGAACGCCGGCACCGGCGACCACGAGCGCGGCGATGGTCGAGACGTTGATGGAATGGCTGCGGTCGCCACCGGTGCCACAGGTGTCGATCACGCCACCCACGTCGGCCAGCGGGACCGACTCCGCCGCGGCGTGCATCGCGGTCAGGAGGCCGACGATCTCGTCGACCGTCTCGCCCTTCATCCGCAGCGACACGATGAACCCCGCGATCTGCGCCGGCGTGGCGTTGCCGGCCAGCACCTCGGTCATCGCCGCGGCGGCAAGATCGGCCGCGATGTCACTGCCCGCGGTCAGAGGGCCGAGCACGGCGGGCCAACCGCCGAGCTCGTCGAGCCCTGGCGGTGCCGTGATCGAAGTCATCGCCGCGCGTGCGTCCGCGCGCTACGCGGTGCGGCGACGCTGGCGAATGATCCGGCGGCGTTCCTTCTCGGTGCATCCGCCCCACACACCGTCACGCTCTCGGGATCCGAGTGCGTGTTCGAGGCACGCCTCCCGTACAGCACAACCGAAGCACACGGCTTTCGCGACGTCTGCCTCTTCGTCGCAGACCGGATAGAAGATCTCGGGATCGAGGCCACGGCACGCTGCCTGGTGGCGCCACAACAGGTTCATCTGGGGAAAATCACTCCCTCAAGGGACATCGAGGTACAGGGACGCGCGAGTAGGAGGCGGATACCCCCCGGCACGGAGAAAAGAGCATAGAGACGGGGCCGACATGAAGTCCACCTGTTCCCCCAGGTCAACCCCTCGGCGACAGCGCCGTCCGCCTTCTAGGCGCGGCTGACGGGGCGTTCGGGGACGACCCGACCCGTTTGCACCAACAGCTCGTGGACCAGCTCGGCCGGATACCGGCGATGACCACCCGGCGTGCGGACCGACGGCAGGCGCCCCTTCCGGGCCCAGTCCGTCACCGCCCGTTCGGACACCTGGAACAACAGCGCCACCTCGCGGGTGCGCAGCAGACGCCCCGCCAGCGCCTCGGTCGCGGGATCCCCGCCGAACAGCTCCGCTACCAAATGCTCCCGCTCTTGCTGCTTCGCGGCTGCGTCCATTGCTCGTCCAACTCCTTCGGTGGACCGTGCTGCGTCCAGTTGCTCGTGAGGCGGCGTCAGTGTGCACCAACCTTCTGGGATGGGCAACGGTCGGGAAAGGCCTCGGCTTTACCCCACAAGATCGCGAAACAGAGCAGTTCTGCTCGTTTCGGGGAGTTCTGAAGCATAGGAGTAGCTCGGATGGGCGATCGCCACGCCGACCGGCCCGTCCTCGAACGCCTCCACCTGCTCCGGCGTGAGATCGAAATGGACGTAGTGGACCGATGCAGTGATGGTCTCGCGGGTGAGTTGCTTCTCGTGCTCCGGATCCGGCCGCGCGGTCACGACGGCCGGGCCGGCGCCGATGCGGAGCTCGACCGCCTGCTCGATGCCGACGAGCTTCGGCAGCCACTCCATGAGCTCGTCCTTGGACGTGAGCTCGATGAACATCGTCGCGGCGAGTGCACCGGGCTCGGGAACGAGCGGGTTGTAGACGTCGAGCTCGGACTGGATCCCGTCGTCCGTGATGATCTTCTCGGCCCTCGCCATCTCCTGGACCTGGAACCGGATGGTGTCGCGGTTCTCGAACACCAGCGAGATGAACGGCCCGACCTCGATGCGGCGCGTCTTCTTCATGCGAATGATGCGATCCCGGAACTCCGGGCGCTCACGCTCGTAGGCGCGCAGATCAGCGATGTCGGCGAGAGCGAGCTTGCGGGTCATGTCGATTCCTCTGGGATGCCATAGGCACGGGCGATCAGCTGGATCGGGTGCACCGGACGCTTCCCGGTCTCCTGCACGATGCCGGCGTTGGCGAGCGAGCAGTCGCCGGCCACGACGTCGTTGCCGGCCTTCTCGATGCCCTTGACCATCTTCCTGGCGACGCGGCGTGACGACTCGTAATTCTCCGCGCGGAACCCCCACGTGCCGTCGATGCCCGAGCACTCGGCGACGACGGACACCTTGGTGCCGGTGAGCTTGAGGAGATCGCGGCTGCGCAGACCGATGTTCTGCGCCCGGAGGTGGCAGGGCGCGTGGTAGGTCACCGCCTCGGGAACAGCGCCGCTGAAACTCGTGTCGAGGCGGGTGCCGTCACCCTTGTGGACCTTCATCAGGTACTCGGCGGCGTCGTACGTGTTCGCGGCCACGAGGTCCGCGTCGGGACCCGGCACGTGGTCCTTGTAGTCCTGCTTGAGCACGTAGCTGCACGTCGGTTCCGGCACGACGATGTCGTTGCCGCCGCGCACGGCCTCCGCCAGCACCCTGACGTTCTTCTCGGCCTGGCGGCGGAAGCTGTCGACGTCACCGGCGTGGAGCCACGGGGCGCCGCAACACACCTGGCCTTCCGGCAGCGAGCACTCGATGCCGTTGTGCTCGTAGACCTTCACGAGGTCCTTGCCGATGCTCGGGTCGTTGTACTCGACGAGGCACGTCGCGAACAACGCGACCCTGCCCTGACGCTCCTCGAAGCGCAGGTGCGCTCGCCGCTTGAACCACGTCGAGAAGCGCTCCTTGGCATACGGCGGCAGGATCCGGTCGCTCGCGATGCCGACCGTCTTCTCCATCATCTTGCGGGCCAGCGAGCCGGGCGCGCCCGTGGCTTTGTTGAGCAACCCGGACGTCCTGGTCGCCACCTTGCCGAGCAAGTCGGTCCGGCCGAGGAACTGATCCGTGGCCATGGCCCTGACCGCCGATCGTCCCCGTTTGTCGTGCTGCATCTCCTTCGCGCGGAGCATCAACCGCGGGAAGTCGATCTCCCACTCGTGCTGGCCCGGCACATACGGACAGTTGACGTAGCAGAGCTTGCAGTTGAAGCAGAGGTCGACGACCTGGTCCTGCTCGTCCGCAGTGAGCCTCGCCGCGTCCTGGTCGTCGTGCCGGTCGATCATCTCGAACAACGACGGGAAGGCGTCGCAGAACTTGAAGCACAGCCGGCAGCCGTGACAGAGGTCGTAGACGCGGGTCAGCTCGTCGCGGACGTCACGCTCGTCCCCGTAGCTCGGGTCGAGGGGGTCGTACGTCGTGCTCACGACGGAATCAGGAGATGCTCTCGAGCCCTTGAGCGAAGCGGCCGGCGTGACTCTTCTCCGCACGGGCGAGGATTTCGAGCCATTCGGCGACCTCTTCGAAGCCTTCGTCGCGCGCCGTCTTCGCGAAGCCCGGATACATCTCGGTGTACTCGTATGTCTCGCCCTCGATCGCGGAGCGCAGGTTGTCCTCGGTCGCACCGACGCTCACGTCGGTCACGGGGTCACCGACTTCAGCAAGGAAGTCGAAGTGGCCGAACGCGTGGCCGGTCTCGCCTTCCGCGACGGAACGGAACAGGGCGGCCACGTCCGGATAGCCCTCGACGTCGGCCTTCTGCGCGAAGTAGAGGTAACGCCGGTTCGCCTGGCTCTCGCCCGCGAACGCTTCCTTCAGATTCTCGTGGGTCTGGGATCCCTTGAGATCAGGCATTGATTTCCTTTCGTGGTTGCTTGCCGGCAATGCGGCAGTCAGGACACATCCCACGAAAGACGACTTCCGTGGTGTCGATGTCGAACCCGTGTCGTTGACGAGCGGCGACGCGCAAGCCGGACGTGTCGGCGTCGACGTCGACGATCCGTCCGCACCCGTTGCACACCAGGTGGTGGTGCTCGTCGAGGTTGGGGTCGAAGCGTGAAGACCCGGTGCCGAGATCGAGCTGCGCGAGCTCGCCCATCTCCGCGAGATCGTTGAGCGTCTGGTACACGGTCCGCAGTGACACCGTCGGCATCTCGCTGGTGACCGCGGCGTAGACCGACTCGGCAGTTGGATGGGTCTCGGCGCCGTGCAGGATCCGGAAGATGGCCTGCCGCTGCGGCGTGACCTTCAGGCCTCGCGTGCGAAACAGCTCGGTCAACTCCGCCGGGGACTTCACGCCGGCCACCTTATCGACATCGACTGTGTATTTGCAATCGTTGTTGATTGGAAATCTCTGCGGCCAGCGGGGCCCGGTACCTGGGCGCCGGTAGCGTTGCGGCGATGACCGGTCCATTCGATCGGGCCACCGCGCTTCGCCGGCTGGCCGACGAGCGCTTCGACGTCCTGGTGATCGGCGGCGGGATCACCGGTGCCGGCGTCGCCCTCGACGCCGCATCACGGGGGTTGCGAACGGCGCTGGTCGAGCGCGACGACTTCGCCTCTGGAACGTCGTCGAAGTCCTCGAAGATGGTCCACGGCGGCCTGCGTTACCTCCAGAACGGCGACGTCCGGCTCGTCTACGAGGCACTCGCGGAACGCCAGCGGCTGCGCCGCAACGCGCCGCACCTCGTGAAGACGCTGCCGTTCCTCATCCCGATCCTCTCGAAGGACGGTTTGATCAATCCCAAGATCGCACGCGCGCTCGGCAGCGCGATGTGGATGTACGACCTCACCGGTGGGGCGCGCATCGGCAAGCTGCACAAGCGGTTGAAGCCGGCCGAGACGCTCGACTACATGCCCACCCTTCCCGCCGACCATCTCGCCGGCGGCTACCTGTACTACGACGCGCGGGCGGACGACGCCCGGCTCACGCTCACGATCGCCCGCACCGCGGCGCTGGACTTCGATGCGGTGATCGCCAACGGCTGCAAGGTCACCGGACTCCTCAAGAACGCATCCGGCCATGTCGCGGGCGCAACCATCGACGCCGACGGGACGACGTTCGACGTGAGTGCGGAGGTCGTCGTCAACGCCACCGGGGTCTGGGCTGACGACGTGCGCGCCCTCGACGAAGGGACGCACCCGAACTCGTTACGACCGGCGAAGGGGATCCACATCACCGTTCCCTGGTCGAAGGTCCGCAACACCATCGCTGTCGTCGTTCCCGTACCGAAGGACAAGCGCTCCGTGTTCGTCGTGCCGTGGGCCGACCATGCCGGCGAACCGCAGTTCACCTACATCGGCACCACCGACACCGACTACGAAGGCAGCCTCTACGACCCGCAGTGCAACCGCGACGACGTCGACTACCTGTTGCGCGCGATCAACAGCGCGGCCACGACGAAGTTGACGCCGGCCGATGTCCTCGGCACGTGGGCCGGTCTGCGTCCCCTCGTGAAGAGCGCCGCTTCGGGGCGAACCGCGGACCTCTCTCGCCGCCACCAGGTCGGTGCGTCGGCCAGCGGAATGGTGACGATCACCGGTGGCAAGTTGACGACGTATCGCGAGATGGCGGCCGACACCGTCGACGAGGTCGTGCGCCGGCTCGGCGCGGATGGGCCGTCGAGCAACGGATCTCGAGGGGCGCGAGGTCTGCGCCGCTCCCGCACCCGACACCTGCAGCTGCGCGGCGCCGCGGGTTACGACACGCTGCGTTCGAGCGCCGCCGCAACCGATGCGGCGCTCATCCATCTCCTCGACCGCTACGGCGACGACGCACCGGCGGTGCTCGCGCTCGCGGAGAACGCGCCCGAGCTGCGCGAGCCGCTGGTGCCGGGTCTCCCCTACCTGCGGGCCGAGGCCGTGTACGCGGCGCGACACGAGATGGCCCGCTCCGTCGACGACGTCCTGTCCCGCCGCACGCGAGCACGGCTGCTGGCGCGCGACGAGTCGGCCGCGGTGGCGGACGATGTTGCCGCACTGGTTGCACCGGAGCTCGGTTGGGACGCCATCGAGCAGGCGGCCCAAGCGGCGACGTATCGCCGCTTCGTCGAGCACGAGCGCAACGTGCCGCACCTTCCCGAGACCGCCCTCGAAGCGGCACTCGGCACCTGAGCAACTGCCGAGCAGCTGCCGGGGACAACTAGGTTGCGGAACTGATGACGTTGCGGCCCGCGCCCGGCGAAGCCACGCGCCCCATCGAGCTGCACGGGCTCGACGGCTCGGACGGCGCAGACGGCCACGTCACCGCCAGGCTGACCGCGAGCCGGGTCGAGGTGGGCGACGACGTGGTCCGCCGCCTCGGCGACGCCTGCGCGTCGGTGACGGCTGATCCTGTCGTGCTGGCGGAGTCGAGTCGCGACTGGTGGCCACTGGCGATGACGTGGGCGCTCGAAGGTCAGGTCGCGGGCCTCGCATCGGTCGTCGCTCGACCAGCGACGGCAGACGAGGTGGCCGCGGTGCTCGCTATCGCCGACGAAGCTCGGATCCCGGTGACCGCGGCCGCGGGACGCAGCGGCGTGTGCGGCGCTTCAGTCCCCGTGCACGGCGGTGTCCTGCTCGACCTCACCGAGCTGTCGGGCATCGTTGACGTCGACGACACGTCCCTGCTGCTCGACGTGCGCGCCGGAACGTTCGGCACGCCGCTCGAGGACGAGTTGCGCGTCACGTACGACAAGACGCTCGGCCACTGGCCGCAGTCGATCGACCTGTCGACCGTGGGGGGCTGGCTGGCGTGCCGGAGCGCGGGCCAATACTCCAACCGCTACGGCAAGATCGAAGACATGGTGGCCGGGCTCGACGTCGTACTGGCCGACGGTCGGTCCATCACGACGGGCGGTGCGCCTCGTCAGGCGGTCGGCCCCGACCTCAACCAGTTGTTCGTCGGCTCGGAAGGCACGCTCGGCATCATCACCGGGGCCCGGCTGCGCATCCACCCGTGCCCTGCCTACGAGGCGTCGAGCGCATGGGCGTTGTCGAGCTTCGCCGACGGACTCGACCTGCTCCGCCGCGTCGCGCGGCGCGGGGCCACGCCCGCCGCCCTGCGTCTCTACGACGCCACAGAAGCCGACCGTAGCTACAAGACCGGCGACGTCCATCTCGTGCTCGCACGCGACGAAGGCGATCGCGCGATCGTCGACGCCTCGATGCAGGTCCTCGCCGAGGAGTCCGCCGCACTCGGCGCGGCGCCGATGGATGCCGCGCTCGTCGACCAATGGATGGGTCACCGCAACGACGTCTCCGCGCTCGAAGCACTGATCTCGCGTGGCTTCGTCGTCGACACCATGGAGATCGCCGGTCGCTGGTCGGCCCTGCCTCGAATCTACGGGGACACGGTGGCCGCGCTGCGGGCGGTGCCCGGCACCATCGCCGCCTCTGCCCATGAGTCGCACAGCTACATCGACGGCGGCTGTCTCTACTTCACGTTCGCGGGCAAGGTCGAGCCCGACGACAAGGACCGCTACTACACGGCGATGTGGGACGCCGGACAGCGCGCCGTGCTGGCCGCGGGCGGCGCGCTGAGCCATCACCACGGCGTCGGTCTCAATCGGTCACGGTTCGTGCCCGATGCGCTCGGTCCTGCGTTCGACACTCTTGTCGCGGTGAAGCAGGCGCTCGACCCACGAGGCATCTTGAACCCGGGCAAGCTCGGACTGCCGAGCCCGTTCGGTCCGGTCGGCTGGCCGTGAGCATCGACTGGCGCGCCGTCTGGGCGGGTGCGGTCGCGGCGCTCATCCTCGCCATACCGGTCGGGATCATCAGCGCGATCGTGGTCGACGACAACTCCGGTCCCGGGGTGTCCGTCTTCTACGTCCTGCTCATCATCGCCATGCTCGCGGGCGGCTTCGTCGCCGGCTCCAAGAGGCCCGACGCGCCGCTCACGCACGGCGCACTTGCCGCCGCCGTCGCGTATGTCGTGTCGCAAGCGATCACGCTGATGATCAAGGCCGCGAGAGGATCCGAGCTGCGCTCGCCCGCGGTGTACGTGTTCAACCTTCTCCTGATGGCATCGATCGGCATCGTCGGCGGCTTCATCGCGGAACGCCGCAACGCCCAGGTCGTGCCGTGAAGGTCGGGGCATGAGCATCCTCGTCGTCGACGTCGGTACGAGTGGCCTGCGCGCCGCGATCGTGCGGCCGGACGCGACCGTCGACCACGTCCAGTACCGCGAGCTGCTGCCGTCGACTCCCGCGCCGGGACTCGTCGAGTTCGATGCTGCCGAGATGGCGGCCGCGGCACTCGATTGCGCGCACGCGGCCTTGGCCGCAGGTGGACCGGTCGATGTCGTCGGCATCACGAACCAACGAGCGTCGACCGTCGTGTGGGACCGGGCGTCCGGCGAACCGGTCGGTCCGGGTCTCGGCTGGCAGGACCTCCGCACGGTCGGCGAATGCCTGGTGCTGCGCGAGCAGGGACTGCGCGTCGCACCGAACGCGTCGGCGACGAAGCTCGCCTACCTGCTCGACCTCGCGGACCCCGACCGGAGCCGCGACCTGTGCTTCGGCACGGTCGACACGTGGATCGCATGGACGTTGTCGGGCGGCGCCTCGCACATCACCGACCTGAGCAACGCGGCCGTCACCGGCCTCATCCGTGCCGACGGCAGCGGCTGGAGCGAGTCCGTGCTCGACCTCCTGCGCATCCCCGCTGCGCTCATGCCGGAGGTGGTCGACTCGTCCGGCGTCGTCGGCGAGGCGTCCGCGCTCCCCGGTTCGCCGCCCATCGCGGGCATCGCCGGCGACCAGCAAGCGTCGCTGATCGGTCAAGGCTGTTTGCAGCCGGGCATGGCCAAGATCACGTTCGGGACCGGCGGCATGCTCGACCTCGTCCTCGGCGCCGATCGTCCCGCGTTCGAGACGCGCGGCGATGGCGGCACGTTCCCGATCGTCGCGTGGCGGCGCGCGGGCACGGTGACGTGGGGCATCGAAGCGGTGATGCTCTCGGCGGGAACGAACGTCGAGTGGCTCCGCGACGACCTCGGTTTGCTCGACTCGTCGGAGGCATCCGACGAGGTCGCCGCGCAGTGCGACGACACCGGCGGGGTGCTGTACGTGCCCGCGCTGCTCGGACTCGGGACACCGATGTGGGACTACGGCGCACGCGGCACGCTGCTCGGCATCACGCGCGGGACAACGCGGGCTCACATCGTGCGCGCGGTGCTCGAAGGCGTCGCCCAACGGGGCGCCGATCTCGTCGAAGCAGCCGAGACCGACAGCGGCACGCAGCTCTCGAGCCTGCGCATCGACGGTGGGATGGCGGCGAATCACACCTTCGTCCAAGCGCTGGCCGACGCGACACAACGTCCTGTCGAAGTGTCGCCCGAGCTCGAAGCCACGACGCGCGGCGCCGGCTTCCTCGCCGGACTCGCGCTCGGTACCTGGTCCTCCGACGACGAGGTGATGGCGACGTGGAAGCCTTCGCGCGTCGTCGATCCGGTCGCGACGACGAACCGCGAACGCTGGCGTGAAGCTTGCCGACGCGCCTCGGCATGGATCCCGGAGCTGTCGTCGCTCGACTTCTGATGCCTCGCCGCCGATCCATCCCTCGTGACGTCTCGTCGCTGCTGGTCCCGACGCAGCAGGTGACCTTCGACGCGCAGTACGCCGGCTGGGCGCAGTCGATCGAGCTCGCGATGGTGGAGCTGTACAACGCGGCGTTGCTGCGTTTGAGCGGCGACCACTTCACGACGGCCACGCTCTTCCGCGATCACCACCAGGCTCACGCGGACGGGTATGTCCCACTCGCGTCGGGCGCCGCGACCGGCAAGTCGAACAGCGTGCTCATCTTCACGAAGCTCCCGGGCCTCCAGGCGCAACCGGACGAACCGAGCCTGCTCAACTACCTCATGGCCCTCGAGAACCAGATGGCCGAGACCTATGCGTTCGGGTTGAGCGAGCTGAACGTGCCGGACGTGTACCAACGAGTGATCGCGACACTCCCCGTGGAGAGCGGGCACGCGGCGGTGCTCGGCGCCCTGCTCAAGCTCGGCGTCGACGCGTTGTTCATCACGGGCGGGTTCGAGAACGCTTCGGTCGGCGACGGCACCGATGCGAGACGCGGCTTCGACATGTCGTCGTTCCCCGTCGGGTGATGCATCGCCGAGACTTCCTTCAGTTGGGCGGCGCGACGGTCCTCGGCGCGGTCGTGCTCGGCGCGTGCACGAGCGACAGCAACACGACGCCGCCACCGCCTGGGCAACCGCCGACGATCACGAGCCCGGCAACCTCGAACGCGGCCGGGCCCACCGACCTCGCGCTGACGAAGACCGCGGCGTCGCTCGAGGCGATGCTCGTCGCGGCGTACCACGACCTCATCGCGTCGACCCTCGTGACGAACGACGACCTGCTCGCCTACTCGACCACGTTCATGCAGCATCACCAGGCGCACCTGGACGCGCTGAACCAGGTGATCACCGCGACGGCCGGTCAGGCCGCGATCACCGCTCCGAACGACGCGATGGAGAACCAGGTCGTCCGACCCGCGCTGGCCGCCGCGAAGACGCAGGACGACCTCGCGAACCTGTTCTTCACGCTCGAGGATGCGACCGCGCAGGCATACGTCTACGCGAGCTCGGCGATGTCCCGGGCCGAGATCCGAGGGCTCATGATGAGCATCGGCGGGATCGAAGCTCGCCACCGCGCGCTGCTCGGCGTGAACGTCGAGCAGCAACCGCTCACCGATCTCTTCCCCAGTCCCTTCGCCCGCACCGCCAACCCGCTCCCCCCGGACGCGCTCGTCACCTGAACGAGTGTTCCCCGGCCAAAGTGGGTAGTTGGCGGTCATGGCCCTCACTCGCAGGTTCGCGAGACCTCTTCTCGCCGGCATCTACGTCATCGGCGGCGCAGATGCCTTGTTGCAGCCGGAGAACAAGGTGGCGCGAGCGGAGACGGTCGGCCCAAGAATTGCCGCGTCGCTCGGGCTGCCCGAGGACACCGAGACCCTGGTGAAGATCAACGGCGCGGTGCAGGTCGGCGCCGGGTTCCTTCTGGCCGTGGGCAAGCTCCCGCGGCTGGCGTCGCTGGCGCTGGCGGCGTCGCTCGTGCCGACGACGCTCGCCGGTCACCGGTTCTGGGAGGAGACCGACGAGCGCGCCCGTGCCACACAACGGATCCAGTTCTTCAAGAACCTCTCGATGCTGGGCGGCCTGCTGCTCGCGACCGTCGACACGGAGGGACGCCCGTCGATCTCGTGGCGCGCCCATCGCGCCGCCGGCCACGCCGTCGACCGCGTCACCGACGCCACCTCGAACGGCTGAAGGGCGAGGCGTCACTCGTTGGCGACGCGGAACAGGCGAACGGGATCCGGGAGACCCTTCATCACCACCGGTCCGAGCTCCTCGATCTCGAAGCGGTCGAGCGCGTCGGACGGACGGATCTGAGCGAGCAACTGATCGGTGACTACGACCTCGGTGGGACCGGCGACGTCGGCCACACGCGACGCGATGTTGACGTCGTGACCGATGAGGTCGTCGCCCCGCTTGGTGGGCGTGCCCCAGTGGACGCCGATGCGGACCCACAACGGCAGCTCTGCCACCGCCGACTCACTCTCGAACTCGTCCTGCAGCGCCAGCGACGTTCTCACCGCGCTCGTCGCATCCGGGAACCAGAGCAGCAGCCCATCGCCGAGCTCCTTCACGACCCGCGCGCCTTCCGGTAGGCAGCTGCGGACGACACGCTCCTGCGTACCGAGCAACAGCAGGGCGTCGCGGTCTCCCCGCACCGCGGTGAACTCCGTGAACCCGCAGATGTCCGTGAACGCGACGGCGCCCGTCAGGACGTCGGCGTCGACCATGGCATCGCTCGGTGTCAACGGCATCGCACTGAGATGGATCCGGAGAGGGTCCGTACGGACACCCTGCAGTCGTCGCCCGTGTCGCAGTCGATCTTCGGCCGGCTCGAGAGGCTCTTGGCCCGGACGCTCGGCTTGCATCCGCTCGGCAACGACACCTTGACCGATCCGGACATGGTCTCGATCAGGATCGGCCCACGGCCATCGGCATCGATCCTCACCGAGCCGCTCACCGCGCGGACGCTGGCCTCCGCCTCGACGTGGTCGACGACCACCCGTCCGGAGCCGATGTGGACCTCGACCGACTCGGCGCTGCCGATGTGCGTCGACCCGCTCTTGGTCTTCACCCGGCACGCGCCGGCACAGGTCCCGATGTCGACGGTGCCCGACATCGCCCGCAGGTCCGCCGACGCGGCCTCGTCGACGGTGATCGCGCCGCTCAACGTGGTCACGCGCACGGAACCGAGCCGGCCCGTGAGACGCATGGAGCCAGACCGCGTGCCGAGCATGACCGAGGAGCCCTCCGGGCAGCGCACGGTGAACGACCGCGACCGTTTGCTCTGCGCGACCTCGAACGCGCCGTCCGCGGCCCGATCCACGACGCCCTGGTCGTCGACGAACACATCGGCTCGCGCTTCGCCGATCACCGTGATCGAGCCCGAACCTGCGGTGATCCGGACCTCGGGCGTCCCCGGCGCATCCACCGTTTCGGGCATCGTCAGATTGTCGCGTGGATCATTTGGGCGGCCTCTGTGTCCTCGGTCACGTGGTCAAGCGCCGGTGAGCGCGGTTCCGCCCGGATGATGACGATTCAGCAGCTCTGGCGCGGCGGTTGCGGGAACCCGGCGGACTTCCAGGCATCGGCAACCGCTTGTGGGATCGCGAAGTGCCAGCCGGCCCGCTCGAGGTCTGCTCGGTTCACGGCAACCTCCTCGGTCGGCGCGCCCTGGGCGGTCATCCGGAAGGTCCACGTGCCGCCCTGATCGGTGGGCAGCTCGATCGTCGCGGCGCACTGCTGGCCGGCTGTCCCGAGGGCGGTCCACTCGGTGCCGCTGCCATTGCTCGCCTCGACCCGCACGTCGTACGAGGTCGGGTTGTCGATCGTGATGGTCTTGACCCTGCTGGGGTCATGGATGAGGAGCGCACTGGCGCCGAGCGCGACGAGCGCCGCCACCACGATCGCGGCGGTGTTCGTCTGCAGCCGTTCGCCCAGCCGGAAGCGACGGGGTGCACGAAACGAGGAGACGGGGACTCCGGTCGGATGCGTCAAAGCGGCTCACCTCCTTGTCCGCTCGAACCCGCCATCGAGGGCGTAACCCCCGGTGGGAGCACGCAGTCGGCAACGCACATGCCCCGACAACTTAGGGCAGCCGGCGCGGCCCCGACGCCGGCTCGGCTGGCCTGCGAGGATGCCGGATGCTCGTGTTGACCCCACGCGAGACGGCCTCGCTGCTGGACGTCGACGAGCTCCGGCGCGCCGTGGCCGCCGCGATGGTCGACGTCAGCCTGGGACAGGCGTCGATGCCACCGAGGATCGGCGCCCGGGTCGAGGAGCGGGACGGATTGCTCGCGGCGATGCCCGCGTACCTTCCGAGCGTCGACGGTCTGGCGGCCAAGCTCGTCACGGTCTTCCCGCAGAACGCAGGCACTCCTCAACCCACCCACCAAGCGGTCGTGATCGTGTTCGATCCTGCGACCGGCCAACCGACCGCGCTCGTCGATGGCACGTCGATCACGGCGGCCAGAACGGCGGCCGGTTCGGCGGTCTCGACCGAGCTGCTGGCGCGCGAGGACGCACGCGTGCTCACCGTGCTCGGCACCGGTGTCCAGGCACACTCGCACGCACACGCGGTCATTCGTGTGCGCGACTTCGAGGCCGTTCGCATCTGGGGACGCAATCACGACCGCGCCGCAGCGCTCGCCGACGTGCTCGCATCCGAACTGAGCTTGCCCGTCGAACCAACGAGCGATCTCGCGACCGCATGTGCGGGCGCCGACGTGGTGTGCGCCACGACGCACGCCACCGAGCCGGTCGTCCGTCGACCACTGGTCGAAGCGGGTACGCACGTCACATCCGTCGGCTACAACGTTGCCGGACGTGAGGTCGATTCGCAGACGGTCGTCGACGCGCTCGTCGTCGTCGAATCACGCGCTGCCGCGCTCGCCGCACCGCCGGCCGGCGCGAACGACCTCCGGGTTCCCCTCGGTGAAGGTCTCATCACGGAGTCGCACATCCACGCGGAGCTGGGCGAGCTGCTCCTCGGACAGTGCCCGGGTAGGACGTCGAGCGACCAGATCACGCTGTACAAGTCCGTCGGCGTCGCGGCGCAGGACGTTGCCGCGGCCGAGCTCGTGCTCGCGGGCGCGCGCCGCCGCGGTGTCGGCCTCGAGGTCGACATGGATGTGCCGGAGCCGTAAAGGCGCATTCAGACACACTGCCTCCGTGCTGGCACGGAGGCAGCCCCGGAGATCGCGCACGGCAAGTCCCGTGCTCGCCCCGATGTTCCGTCAGCGGCAATTCCGTACCGTGACCATCGGAAGCGATCCTGGAGTGAAGGCGATGACCGCACAAGCAGCAACTGCAACCAGTCCGCTGGTCTTCGGCGGTGAGCAGCGACTGGCGAGCTCGGCCTCTCCCGAGCTCGACCGAACGGCGACTAGGACAGTCACCAACTCGGTGACGAACAACAAGGACACCGCGAGCGCGGCAACGGCGCCGCTCTAGACGCGCGGGCGTCTTCGTCGCCGCCATCGCGTGATGGCGGCGACAGAGACGCCGAGAACGACGAGTCGCCCCCGAACCCGGGTGCTTCGTAGTGTCGATCGTCGGTAGCAGACTGTGTTTGCGGGCGGGCCGATGATCACACGATCGATGCACCCGGGCTCATTTTTGCCGAAGGCAACCGGCACGACGAAGCCCTCGACCTCAGCGACGAAACGCAACGGATCCGTGCCGTCCACGGCGTGGAGCACGAGGCCGCGGCGTATCGATGGCAACGGCGACAGCGCGCGGAGAACGAGACGACGATCGCGCACGAGCACCTGCACCTCGCCGGCGACGGTCTGCCACGACCTGATGTTGGTGAGGAAGCCAGGCTTCGGCGCGTAGTAACCGACGAGCCCGTTCCACCGAGACGGGTCCTCCGCCACGTCCGGCCGCGGCAGCTGCGTCGCGGGATCGGGTACGTCGAGCAACGTTCGGAGAACCGCCGCGGCGAGGTGATGCGCGCCGTTGAACGTCGACGTGTTCGTCAACGCGACCACACCGATCCCGTCGGCCGGTGCGACGAGCAACGACGAGGCGAAGCCGGGCACGTTGCCGTCGTGCCCCGCGACGCTATGGTCGCCGAAACGGTCGAGCCAGAAGGCAAGTCCCATGCCCGGCATACCGGGGTCGACGCTGTACTGCGGCGACATCATCTCGGCCAGTGTCTCCGGCGCGAGGACGCCGCCGCGTGTTCCCGCGCCGCCATGGAGCAGCCACTCGGCATAGGTCGCCATGTCGTTCAGCGACGAGAGCACGGACCCTGGCCCGAGGATGGCGAGGTCGTAGTCCTTCACCGACCGGAACTGTCCGAGCATCCAGTGATGACCGGTCGCCAGGTTCGACGAGGTGCGCGCCGTGCGGGTGTATTCGGTGCTGTCCATGCCGAGCGGACCGAACACGTGGTGCTGCATGTGATCGGCGAACGACCGACCGGCCATGTCCTCCACGAGTTGACCGATCACTGCGAACCCGTGGTTCGCGTAGGCCCACTTCGAGCCGGCCGGCGAGTCGGGACGCAACGTGCCGTGATACAACACCCGCAGATCGGCGCCGGCGGTTCCCGGCTTCCCCATGCCCCAGGACGCGGGACGCAAGAGATCGGCCACGGTCGGCACCTCACCGATGCCGGCGGTGTGCGTGAGGAGATGACGGAACGTGACCTCTGGAGCGCCGGCAGGCGGCTCGACGGTGAACGTGGCGAGGAACTTGTTCACCGGATCGTCGAGCCCGAACCGGCCCTCGTCGCGCAGTTGCATCAAGCCGATCGCGGTCATCGTCTTCGAGATGGACGCGATGCGGAACACCGTCGACGCGTCGATCGGGCGGCGCGCCGCGCCATCGGCGAATCCGACCCAGTCGAAGGTGGGCGGCTCTCCTTTCCGGACGATGGCGACCGCGGCACCGCCGAGGCTGTGGCGCCGCGCGATCTCGATGAGGAGCGCGCGTGCTTCGCTCATCGCGACATTCTTGTCCGAATGGAGGCCAGCCATCGCTTCGTCTTCCCGGAGCGACTTCTCGACGAAGTCGAGCGGACCGCGAACGACGCGATGCGCGCATGGCTCGATGAGCTGCCGGTCCTCGTGGAGCATCTCGCCTCTCGGTGGTCAGTGCAGGTCGACCAGCCGTTCCAGCCCGGCGGAGTCGCGTCCTGGGTTGCTCCCGCAAGCGACAGCGCCGGACGCGACGTCGTGCTCAAGGTCGGCTGGCCGCACTTCGAGTCGATCCATGAGGGCGACGGCCTCCGAGTGTGGGACGGCGACGGAACCGTGCAGCTGTACGCGACGGAGACGCTCGGCGACACGATCGCGCTGCTCGTCGAGCGCTGCGTTCCCGGGACGACGCTCTCGTCGCTCCCCGAACCCGAACAGGACGTAGCTGTCGCTCAGCTGTTGCGCAGACTCTGGCGCGATCCCGGACCACACCATCCGTTTCGCAGTCTGGAGTTCATGTGCGACAGCTGGGCGGACAGCTTCGAACGCCAGCTCGAAGCCCCCGCTGCCTCGATCGATCCGGGTATGGCGCGCGCCGGCATCGAGCTGTTCCGCTCGCTGCCGACCAGCGCCGATCGTGAAGTGCTCCTGGTGACCGACCTGCACGCGGACAACGTGCTGCGCGCGCGAGCGTGAACCGTGGCTCGTCATCGATCCGAAGCCGTTCGTGGGCGATCCCACCTATGACGCGCTGCAGCACATGTTGAACTGCGAGGACCGATTGCGAACCGATCCGCTTGCCCTCATCGCTCGCATGGCCGCGCTGCTCGACCTCGACTCGGAACGGCTTCGCCTCTGGCTGTTCGCCCGTTGTGTCCAAGAGTCACCGCACTGGCCAGGCCTGCTCGACGTGGCGCGAGCCGTCGCGCCCTGACGGACGATTCCGAAAGCCGGGTCAACATTCGGAGTCACGTGCTCGCGCAGATAGGTGAGCACCGCGAGAACACGACGATGGCTGTCGCTCGACGGCTCGATGTCCATCTTCTGGAAGACCTGCGTGGTGTGCGACTCGACCGTTCGCTCGTTCACGCCGAGGCGATCGGCGATGGCCTTGTTCGACAGACCTTCCGCGACGAGCGCGAGAACCTCCAGTTCGCGGGGCGTCGAGCGGCGAGATCGCCACCCTGACGCCGGCGGCCGAGGACCCTCGAGACGATCGTCGGATCGATGACCGTCTCGCCCTCTTCGAGGCGGCGGAGTGCATCCGTCAACGTCGACAGGTCGAGGATGCGGTCCTTCAACAGGTAGCCGACCCGTTCGGGCACTTCCCGCAACAGCCGCAGCGCGTACGCCGCGTCGAGGTACTGCGACAGCAGCAACACCGCCGTGTCAGGACGCGTCGCCCGAAGTTCCGCAGCAGCGCGGAGACCCTCGTCGGTGAACGTCGGGGGCATGCGGATGTCGAGAATCACGACGTCGGGATCGCTCGCCGCCACGAGCTCCGGCAACGACTCGGCGGACCCGGCCTGCGCGACGACCTCCACGCCGTAGTCGCGCAGGATGCGGACGATGCCCTCTCGGATCAGCACCATGTCGTCGACGACCGCGACCTTCACGGGAACCTCGCCACGTAGCTCGTTCCGGCGCCATCGTGCGCTCGCACGACTTCGAGGCGCCCGCCCAGTGCGCCGACGCGATCCTCGTCGTCCGTGTGATCCGCGACCCCGGCGCCGTCATGGCTGATGTGAAGCGTGAACACATCCGTCCCGTTCTCGAGGCGAACCGACAGCGCCGAGCCTCCGTGCGCCTCGGCCTCGGACAGGGACGATAGGACGACGCCATAGGCGACTCGCTCCACCGCCAGGGACGGGCGGTCGACGCCGCCGCCGGACTCGAGGACCATCAGTACCGGTGACTCCTCGGCGAGCGACCGCAGCGCCTCGATCAGGCCCAGCTCGTCGAGGATCGGCGGCAGTTGATCGTGGACGAGCCGGCGCAACTCGGTGAGCGCGGTCTGCGCGTGCATCAGGGCCGACTGGTAGCGGTAGGCGTCACCACCCGATCCCGCGCTCGACGGCACGAGCGAGCTCGAGGCCGAGCAGCAGCAACTGCTGCTGCGCACCATCGTGCAGGTCGCGTTCGAGATGACGGCGGGTCTCGTCGGCGCGCTCGACGATCGCACGCCGGGACTGCTGCAGCGACGCGAGGTGGGCCTGCGCCTCGGCGTGCAGGCGTTCGTTCTCTGCGGCGATGGTCACCGCCGGATTCACCGCCGCGCCGAGCAACGCCGACGACGACGGCGCATGCTCGATAACGGCGACCGCCTCGCCGTCCTTGGTGAGCACCGTCGTCGCGCGGTGGGGAGCCGGTTCGGCGGGCGCGCCCTGCGCGTCGATGAACGAGTCTGCGATGGGGAAGACCAGGCGCACGGACGGATCGTCGAGTGCCGCGCCGCAAGTGACCGGCTACACCGTCGCGCTCGAAGCCCGCCGACAGGTCCGAGGCCAGCGACGCGACGCGCCGCCGGGTGCGCCATGCGAGCAGGTCAGGCGACACGGCGAGCAAGAAGGCGGGAACGAGCACGATGACGAAGAGGACGGGCACCAGGGACGCGTCGACGGCCGCGAGCGCGGTGCCCGGCCACACGATCCACGCGAGGGTGGCGACGCCAACGGCGCCGGCGCCGAGCACGCCCGTCACGCGGGCGGCTGGCGCCTTGGTGTGCGCCGCGGCGATGTCGACCAGCGTCATCACGGACCAGACGAGCGCAGCAATCGCAAGCACCCGGTCGACGAGGAGAACGGCGCCCGGATGATCAGCAACGAGTAGCGGGTTGTGACCGCAGTACAGCGAACAGCCGGAATCGAGATTCGGATCGCGCAGCAACACACGAGCGGCGATGTCGACGAACGTGACCGCGGCGAGCGCGCCGAACGCGGTGATCGGTGAACGACGCGTTGCCGCTGAGGTGAACGTCGCGACGGAGAGCGGGACCGCGGCAGCAGCGGCGATCGCCAGCACGCGAACCGTTGCTGTTGCGTCGAGCGCTACGAGCGCAGGCATCGCGAACACCAACCCGACGACGCCGGTCCACAACGGATGCGGCGGTCGCCGCTCGACGGCCTCCGAGAACGCGACCGTCGCCGCGGCGAGCACGACGATCCACATGAGGGCGTATTCGGTGCTCGTGACGGCGGCCGACCAACGGCTGCGCGCGGCCACCAGCACGCCGGCCGCGACGATCAGCGCGAGTGCGTCGACGGCCCACCCCGACCATCCTTTCCGTGGCACGCCGGAAGTATCGCGGCGAGCCGCTCAGCCGCGCTGGCTCCGGTAGGGCACCCGAGCGACGATCTCGGTGCCGCGGGGTCGACGCACACGGCACTCGAGGGTGCCCCCGGCCGCCGCGACGCGCTCGGTGAGACCGGCCAACCCGCCTCCAGCGCAGATCGTCACCGCGCCGTTGCCATCGTCCTGGACGCACAACTCGAGATGTCCGTTGTCGGCGTGCAGGTGCACGTCGACGCGGCTGGCGGCACTGTGCTTCAGCACGTTGGACAACGCTTCGGCCGCGACGAAGTACAGGACGCGGCCGGTTCCTTCGTCGACGGCGACGGACTGGAGATCGAGACGCACCGATATCGGGAATGACGACACCATGGCCTCGATCGCGGCAACAGGATCGTCCCCTCGAGCGACAGGTGTCGTTCCGACGAGCGACTCGGCCATGTCGCTTCGGATCATGGCGGCGATGGCACGGACGTGGTCGGCGCTGTCAGAGGTCGCGTCGAGCGATTCGAGGATCTGATCGAGATGCACGACAACCCGCCGATCGAGCTCACCGGCGAAGGTCGCCACCGCGCGCTGCTCGGACGCGAGCAACCGGGCCCGCGACGCCTCGACTTGCGCGGCTCGCGCGTCGACCTCGGCGATCAGCCGATGGTGATCGGCAAGCAGGCGCGCCGCGGCCTCGGCTCCCGCACGTACGCGTGGATCGTCGAGCAGACCCGGCCGATGCACGATCAGCACACGTCCTGAGCCGTTGCCGGCATCGAGCTCAGTGGACTCCTGCGAGCGAGACGGTGTGACGATGTCACCGTCGGCGGCGCGATACGTCGAGCCCTCCGCGAAGCCGATCCGTAGCCGCGGATCTCCGAGCGCGCCACCGAGCCCGGCGGTGCCGACGTCGACCACTTGCGCGACCACGGGGCGGCGATCGAGACGGCTCGAGGCCATGAACGCTGCCGCGGCAGTGAGGCCGAGCTGGTACACGGCCAGCCGGCCGCTCGACGCGACGAGACCGATGGAGCGCGACGTCGACGCCGCGCCGCCCCACGCCAACGTCGCGAGCGCGGCGAGCGCCCACATCGCCCGCGAGGGAACCGGCACCTTCAGGGCCAGCGCCACCCCTACTGTCGCCACGGCGGCGACGACCACGGCGGTGAGCGCCGGATCCGACGTCGTCCCCGGCCCGACGCCGATGAGGACAGCCCCGGAGGTGATCGCGGCAGCGATTGCCAGCCACGTCGTCGCGGCCCGCGACGCTCCGCCTGTGCGCCACAGCGGTGCCACCAGCGCGGCAACGACAAGGCTGCGGTGCACGTAGAGGACGTCGTCGCCGAAGTCGCCCACCCGACCCGACGCACCGGACAAGGTCGCCGCGAACCATGCGAACGCGGCGGCCACGAGCAACGCGCCGACCAGGTCGCGCTCGCGCCGGCGCAGCACGACGAGTCCCGCGCCGCCGATCACCCAACCGACGGCGAGGTCACGTGCCCATCCGTCGACGGAAGCGATGGCTTCGGTCGTGATGCCTGCCGCCACGAGCAGGACGGCGAGGATCAGCACACGACGGTCGCGTTGCCACACCATGACACGCCGGCCGCCGTGGCCGTTCGGCGTCACCGTAAGCGACGAACTCACGCGGCAGAGTTTGACCGGTCGCGGTGTCCCGCGGGTGGTGGACGGCCGGATGGTCAGCCGGACGCGTCAGCTTCCTGGTAGAGGATCTCGCACGTCTCCGCGAGTGTCGACGCGGCATGCGCACCGGCGCGCGAGGTTCGCGGATGCTCGGCCCGGCGACGCCAGCGCTGCAGCGCCTCGAGCGCCGCATCACGCGTCGCCGACGCCGCGCTGCCGGATGGAAGACCGAGCCGCGCGTCCGTCGACGAGCCGTCGCCACCGATCAACCGCTCGGCCAGTGCGAGCTCGTCCGCGGTGAAGCCCAAGTCGACGGTTCGCAGTTGATCGAGCAGCCGGATCTCCGCGAATTCGTGCGACGTCGACTCGATCCGCTCGATCTCCCGGAGGTACCTGTCTCGAGTCGGACCGGGCTCGGCGTCGCGCAGCACGGCCTCGGCCCGGGCGAGCGCCCAACGCGACTTGAGCACACCGGCCCGCTCCCCGAAACGCTGCTGCAACTCCTGCTCGAGCCGGTCCAGACCGCTGATCGATCGCAGTGCGGTCGCCAAGTGCGATGCATTCGTGATCTCACCGTTGCCGATCCACGTCGCCGCGACACGAAGTCCGTACATGCCGAGCAGCTCGATCAGGCGGCGACGGCGCTCCGGCGGCACTTGTGGGTCGGGCGCGCCGATGAACCGATCCGCTGTCGCGAGGAACAGGCGATCGCCGGCGTGCGTGCGCGCCAGGCTCACGAGATCGTCGTAGTCCGACTGGCGCAGCACCGCGGCGGTCTCGGCCAGTAGTCCGGAAACGGGCACGACCGTCTGCGCGAGGTGGCGGATCTGCGGGTCGACGCGAAGATCGGCGGCGATGTCCTCGGCGATGGCCAGCGAGTCCATCCGACCGGCTCCGACCTCGTCGGCGCGGGACAGCACCGCGATGGTGTTGACCGGCGAGGGGTGCGCCAGCTCGTCGTCGTGGAAGGCCTCGAGGAAGCGCCGGTCGTCCCGGTGTAGATGTTGCGTGAGGTACACCACCGCATCGGCCGTGTCGAGATCGGCGCGGCCTGACACGATGAACTTCGAGGTGCGCTCCTCGTGCTCGGCCGTCAGCGAGCCGATTCCTGGCGTGTCGATGAGCCACAGGCGTCGCAACGTGGGCGAACGCCAGTCGACGACCAGGGACTGCACGTCGGACGCACGGAGGTCGCCGAGTTGCACCTGCAACGCGCCGTCGGGCGACCGCTGGTACGGCAACTGCCGCGACTGATCGCCCTCGAGACGCGCCGTCACGATCGATCCGCCCTCGCGGTACCACGTGACGATCTGCGTGCACTCGGTCTCGTCGGTCGGCGCGATCCGCTCGCCGACGAGTGCGTTGACGAGCGTCGACTTTCCTGCCTTGACTCGACCGGCTATCGCCACCCGGAGTGGGTCGTTGAGTCCCAGCAACACCCAACGGAGCTTCGCACCCGTCGTGTCGTAGTCGTGCTCGCGCGACGCGGCCTCGAGCAGCGACGTCACTTCGGCGTGGATGCCGTGTTCTGCGGTCACGTCGCTCATGGCACCGGCAGCTCCACCGCGCCCAACTCGCCGCGCAGACGCTCGAGCGTGACGTGCGTGTCGCGCAGGAGCGCAAGGCGCGCGGCCAGCTCGCCCTCATCCAGAACGGCGTGCGCGTCGAGCTGCGCGAGCGCCTCGTTCCAACTCTCGACCGCTTGCTGTGCTTGCGTGATCAGTTGGTCTCGAACGCGATCGTGGATGACCTTGAGCTCGCGCTCCATGAGCTCGCGTTGTTCGAGCACGAGCTCGTCGAGGTAGTCGGTGACTGCTTGCCTGGCCTGCAACCGGCGGCCCTCGAGCAGCTCGCTACGCTTCGCACGCAGGATACGTCGCCCGAGGAAGGCGGCGATGAGCAGCCCGAACGGGCTCGTCAACCGCGTTTGCATGCCGATGACCTGCAGCGTCTCGATCCTGGTCCACGACGCGTCGGCGACGTCGAGCAGCGGCATCGGCTGCCGCCGCGCCTTTGCCAGCTCGGCGGCCGGGAGCGCGAGCAGCGCGGCGTCCTGCAGTTCGAGCACGACCTCGCCGGCCTTCACCGCGAACTGCTTGATGGCGACCTGCACCGCCCGTTCGAGCTCGCTGGTCAGATCCGAGTACAGCACCGTCGATCCCTCGACCACGGCGTTCATGAACACTGCCGCGAACTCGTCCCAGTTCTCTGCAGGATCGGACTGCGCGATCAGTTCGGTCGCCCGGCGATTGAGGTCATGGCGCAGGCGATCGAGTCCGCGCTCGAGCCGCCGATCGACTTCGTTCATGCCGTCGCGCAGCTCGACCAGCCACAACGACTCACCGCTGAGAACCCGCTCGGCCGCGACCTTGGCGGCCATCAATCGGCGGCGGCTGTCCTCGCGGCGGGCCGGATCGAGTGCTTCGACTTCGTTGCTCGCCATCGCGTCGAGCTCGTCGACGATCTCGAGCGCCGTCTTTCGGAGCGGCAGGTCGCGATCTGCTCGAGCCTCGTCGAACGCGTTGGCGACCCAACGGCGCACGGCCGGGACACCGGACTCCTCGAGAAGCTGGAGTTCGCCCGCGGACGCCAGCGCGTAGAGCGGCAGTGCGACGGGCAGCACCTCCACTCCCCCTGCGATGGGCATGAGATGCTCGACGTCGACCGCCATGAGCTTGCGCCAGTTCGGATAGAGGTCGACCTTCGTGAGCACGCACAACAACAAGGCGTCACCGCGGGTGGCTTCGAAGAGCGCGACCTCGTCCGCCGTCAGCTCGCGCGCCGCGTCGGTGACGAGCAACACCGCGTCACACGCCGCCGCCAACTCGCGCGCAACCACGCCCGCCGGCGCGGTGAGTCCTCCGCCGGGCGTGTCGACGAGGACCACGCCCTCCGGAAGGTCCCAACGCGTCGATGTCACCTCGACGGCAACGCGGCCGCCGATGGTCGCATCGTCCCCGTAGATCGCCGTGCCCACATCGCCGAGCGCCACCGTGTGCTCGTCGCCCGAGACACCGGAGATCAACGCGACGTCGGTGTCTCCGTGGCGCGCGGTCACCACCGGGCCGGTTGGGAGACGCACGTGCGACGGGCTCACGGGCGCGCCCGCCAGGGCGCACGCGAGCTCGCTCTTGCCCTGCTTGAACTCCCCGATGACCAAGACGGTGAACGTCTGTGTGCGCGACTCGACCGTCGTCAACCGAGCCGAAGCCGCAGCCACGCCCAGGCGATTGGCCGCTTCGGTGAGTTCGAGGATGTTCTGTCGCAGGCCGTTCATGGCAGAGAGCGAGATGATGACAGATCACCCAGGCGACAGCAGTGCCTCCAAGCGCTCGAGCAGGGAAGGGTGTGCGCCAAACGACGCGTGCCGTCGATTCACGCACCCACCTCTCACGCGCCGAGGGCGGCGAGGAGCATCGGCACGAGCCGGTCGACTACGCGCGAGGTGACCGGCTCGCCCGTGATGAGCAGTCGATGCATCAGCGGTCCCGAGATGAGGTTGACCGCGAGGTTGATGTCGTCCGGAGGTCTGATCTCGCCGCGGGCAACCGCTCGCTCGATGATCCGTCGCATGTCGTCGCGGCCGGCGGAGAACACGGTGTTTCGCAGGATCAGCCCGAGGCGCGGGTTTCGCACCGCCTCGCCGATCACACCCTGGACCATCCGACCGCCGTCGCCGCGAACCCGCTCGGCGAGCTCGTTCAGCTTCGCCCGCAGGTCGGCTTCGAGAGACCCCAGGTCGACGGTGGGCCGGGCATCGGTGCTCGTGGTCATCGCCGCGCACACGAGGTCTTCCTTCGACGAGAACCGGCGGTACAACGTCGCCGTCGACACCCCCGCTCGCTGGGCGACGCCGCTCATCGTCAGCCCGGTCCAGCCGTCCTCCGCGAGCAGCGCCATCGTGGCGTCTGCGATCGCATGATCGACTTCGGTGGACCGGGGACGACCTCGATGGGGAGCGGCCGCGGCGTCGGACATGGAGGACATCATCACGCAGCCGCGGGCTCGAGTTCAGCTTCCGCGTCGACCAGGCCGTGCACCTCCACCGCGGCGTCCGCGTCCGCGGCCCGAGCGGGAAGGAAGACCAGTGCGACGAGCGCACCCGCGAGCGCGATGACCGCACCGATCAACACGGTGCTGCTCATCGCCTGGACGAAGCTGTGGCTCGCGTCAGCGATCAGTTGCGTGCCCGACGCGCCGAGCTGGTGACCGACCGTGACCGCGCCGCCTATCGAGTCGTGCGCGACGGCCTGCGCCGGCGCCGGAAGACCGGCGAGGGCGGACGAGCCGGCGATCGAGGCGTGGTAGCTCGCGGCCGTGATGGATCCGAGGACGGCGACGCCGAGGGCGCCACCGACCTGGCGAGTGGTGTCGTTCATGGCAGAGCCGACGCCGGCCTTCTCCTTCGGCAGTGATCCCATGATCGATTCCGTTGCGGGTGCCATGGCGATCGACATGCCCAGACCGAGCAGCGTCAGCACGACGGCGACGAACTCGTACGAGGACGACACCTGCGCGTGAGAGAGCAGCGCGAGGGCGCCGGCGACGATCGTCAGTCCGGCGGCGACGACGAGCTTCGTGCCGAAGCGAGCAGCGAGCTTCGCGCTGTTCGGCGCCGTGATCATCATCATCACCGCCAGCGGGATGAGCGCCGCGCCGGCCGTCATCGCCGAGTAGCCGAGCACGTACTGCAGGTACTGGGTCAGGAAGTACAACGAACCGAACATCGCGAAGAACACGAGCGTCACTGCGACGTTCGCCGCGGTGAAGCGTGGGTTGCGGAAGAAGCTGATCTCGAGCATCGGGTGCGTGCTGTGCACCTCCCACAGGACGAAGGCGACGAGGCCGACGACGCCGACGACGAACGCAGTCAGCACGGTCGGGTCGCCCCAGCCATTGGCCGGCGCTTGGATGATCCCGTAGAGCAGCGTGCCGAGCCCTGCCGTCGCCAGGACGGTGCCGATGAGGTCGAGCCGCGGCGCATGCGGATCACGGCTCGTCGGGACCAGCACGTGACCGGCCACGAGCGCGATCAGCACGACGGGCACGTTGATCAGGAAGACCGAGCCCCACCAGAAGTGTTCGAGCAGCCAGCCGCCGGCGAGCGGACCGGCCACGATGCCGATGCCCGAGACCCCGGCCCAGATGCCGATGGCCCGTCCACGCTCGTGGGCGGGGAACACGTTGGTGAGGATCGACAACGTCGCCGGCATGATCAGCGCGCCGCCGATGCCCGCCACGGCGCGGAACGCGATGAGCGAGCCCGATGTCGTGGCGAAGGCCGAGGCCACGGAACCGATGCCGAACACGACGAGACCGACCGAGAGGGCACCCTTCCGGCCGAACCGGTCGCCGAGGCTCCCGGTCGTGAGCAGGATCGACGCGTAGACGATGGTGTAGGCGTCGACGATCCACTGCAACTGGCTGCCGGTCGCGCCGAGGTCGTGTTGGATCGTCGGCAGGGCCACGTTGAGGATCGTGTTGTCCATGCCGATGATCAGCAGGCTGAAGCACAGCACGCCGAGGGTCCACCACCGGCGAGCGTGAATCGTGGCTGCGTCCATCAAGGCTCCATTCCAAAACGAAACTATGTCGTTTCGTATTGTCCATGAGCCAGAAACGAAAAGCAATCGTTTCGGAAGTGAACGATGTCACTCCCCCGGGTCGGTCAACCGGAGTCGATCCGTCAACCGGTCAGCCGGGGCGCTTGTGAACCTTGCCGTCCTTCATGACGAAGCGGCACCCGCTGGAACGTCGTGATGTCGGTGAGCGGATCGCCGAGGACGCCGACGATGTCGGCGAGCATCTCGGGGGCGATCCGGCCGAGCTCGGGCGCTGTCGATGAGGTCGGCGGCGACGGTCGTCGCGGCGCGGATCGCCTGGATCGGCGTCATCCCCCGCTTGCACGAGCACGTCGAGCTCCTCGGCGTTGCGTCCGTGCCAGATCGCAGGCGCGTCGCGTGCCGCAGCGCGACCTTCACGCCGGCCTCGATCGCCTTCGACAGCGACTCCTTCGCCTTCGGGAACACCTCGGCGGCCTTCGCCTGCAGTGACTTCGGCTGGTTCGGAGATGTCCCAGTTCTCGGTGAGCGCGCTGGTCGACACGAGGAACGTGCCGGTGTCGACCATCCGCTGGATCGTGTCGTCGGTGATCATCATGCCGTGCTCGATGCAGTCGATGCCGGCGTCGATCGCGGCGTTGACGGCCGTGTCGCCGTGGCAGTGCGTCGCCACCCGCAGGCCTCGGCGGTGTGCTTCGTCGGCGATCGCCGCGAGCTCCTCGGTCGAGTACTGCTGCGCGCCCGGTGGGCCGGTGGGCGTCATCGACACCGCCCGACGCGCAGCACTTGATGAGCTTGGCGCCGTGCTTGATCTGGTAGCGCACCGCCTTGCGGACCTCGTCGACGCCGTCGGCGATGCCCTCCTCGACGCGTCATCGGCATGATGCCCGGCGCCAGACCGCTCTGCGCGCTCGGATCGAGATGACCGCCGGTCGGGCAGATCGCGTGACCGGCGGGCACGATCCGCGGACCTTCGACCCAGCCGGCCTCGATGGCCTCGCCGAGCGCGACGTCGACCAGGTAGCCGCCGGTCTTGACGAACAGGCCGAGGTTGCGCACGGTCGTGAACCCGGCATGCAACGTCCGCTGACCGTTGACGATGGCGCGCAGCGTCATCTTCACGGGATCCGTGCTGACGGGATCGGTCAGACCCGGCGCCCGGGCCGCCGAGCACCAGGTCGACCTCCATGTCCATGAGCCCCGGTAGCAACGTCAACTCGGGTAACTCGACGACCTCGTCGGCATCCGACGTGACGCGGCCGTCGTCGCCGACGCTGGTGATGCGACCTTCCTCGACGACGACGTAGGCGTTGTCGACCACGTCTCCGCTGTCGACGTCGAGCGCACCGCGTGCATGCACGACGGTCACTTCGGGAGCGGGCATGTTCATCCTTTCGCGGCGACGTTGCCGAGGTTGCCCGGGGGCGGCCCCGCCGTCGTCCCGCCGTCGACGGGGAACACCATTCCGGTGACCTGCGCGGCGCGGTCACTGGCCAGATACACCGCGGCGTTGGCCACGTCGAGCGGCGTGCCCAGGCGTGGCAACGGCTGCAGCTTGCTCACGATGGTCGGCGTGTCGAACGCGGCGTTGATCGAGGTGGCGATGTTGCCCGGCGCGATGACGTTCACGCGGACGCCGACCTCCCCGAGCTCGATCGCCGCGCACCGGCTGATGTGTATGACCGCGGCCTTGGCCGCTCGATAGGTCATGAGCCCGATGCCAGGGGTGATGCCGGCGATCGACGCGGTGTTGACGATGGAGCCGCCCGCGCTCATCCGTCGCGCCGCGGCCTGGGTGCCGACCATCACGCCGTAGAGGTCGACCGACATGACGCGATCGAAGTCCCGTAGGTCGTCGTTCATGAGACGGCGGAAAGCCGACGCGATGCCCGCGTTGTTGACCATCACGTCCACTCCACCGAAGTGGTCCACCGCGAAGTCGACCGCACCCTGAACTGAACCCGCGTTCGAGACGTCGGTGTGACAGAAGACGGCAGCATCACCGAGACCCGCGATCACGTCGTTGCCTGTCTCGTCGTCGACGTCGGCGATCACGACACGCGCGCCTTCGTCGACGAACAAGTCGACCATCGCGCGGCCGATGCCGTTGGCGCCGCCGGTGACGACGGCCACCTTGCCCTCGAGCTCGCGGCTCATGCCGACGCTGCCCCTTCGAAGTTCAGATGCAACGCCTGAAGGCCGCGCAACATGTACGTCGGAACGTACCGGTACTTGCGGTCACCCGCTGGACCATGGGCGGCGTCGGAGATGCAGATGTCCGTCGTCCGCTCGAGCATCCGTTGTACTGCGACACGGCCTTCGGTCCGCGCCAGCGGAGCGCCCGGGCAGAAGTGGATGCCATGGCCGAAGGCCAGATGTTCGCGTGCGTTGCCTCGCTCGGGATCGAACGTCTCCGGTCGGTCGAACTTGCGGGGGTCGCGGTTGACGGCGCCGTTGAGCACCATGACGGTGGTTCCGGCGGCAACATCGACGGCGCCGATCGTCGCCGGCACGCGCGACAGCCGGAAGTCACCCTTGATCGGGCTCTCGAAGCGCAGGACCTCTTCGACGAAGTTCGGGATGAGGTCGCGGTCCGAGCGCAGTCGGGCTTGCACCGCCGCGTCTTCACCGAGGATCTGGAACGCGGACCCGAGCAACCGCACCGTCGTCTCCTGACCGGCGGCGAACAGGTTGGCGGCAACCCGCACCACATCGATCGCATCCGGCACTGACCCATCCGGGTACGTGGCGTGCGCCAGTTGGGTCAGCACGTCCTCCCGTGGTTCGCGGCGCCGATCTTCCACGTACGACATGAACTTCTCGTAGAGGAACTCGAGCGGCGTGTGCGCCATCGTCTTGTCCTCGCCGGTTCCGAAGCCGGTCGTCCGGGCCAGCCGCGCCCGGAAGTCGGCGTGGTCCTCCTCCGGGACGCCGAGCAGCTCGGCGATCACGAGCATGGCGAAGGGTGATGCGAAGTCGCCGACGATCTCGCAGCTGCCCCGGTCGATGAACTCGTCGATCTGGCGATCAGCAAGGCGCCAGATCGCAGGCTCGTTCTCCGTCATGCGCTTCGGCGTGAGCAGGCGCAGCGTGAGGCCGCGGTGCATCGTGTGCTTCGGCGGGTCGAACGTCGGCAGCTGATCGCTGAACGGCAACTCGTCACGGTGTTGTTCGATCAGCTCGGTGACGTCGTCGCCTTCGAGCGGAACGCCGAAGCCCGGGAACGGACCGGTGACCGAGTTGCACGACGAGAACGTCTGGACGTCACGGAACACGGACAGCGCCTCGTCGTAGCCGGTGACCATGACGACACCTTGATGTGGCTCGCGATGCACCGGGCACTCGTCGCGCAGTTGCTCGTAGTACGGGTACGGGTCGCGCAGGACCGATCCACCTCGGAAGAAGTCGGTGCTGTCGCTGTCACTCATGAAGACGCTCCTCGAGCCGCCATGTGGCGGTTACGGGCGAGGTTCACGGATCCGGTCCATGCGGGCCGAGCCGATGTCGACGGGAAGCACCTGTTGCCACACCTCCACCGGATACGACACCAACGCCAGCGAGTAGAGCAAGTACAGCAGCCGCGTCGCGTCGTCGGGCATCTCGTCCAGCGGGAATTGGTCGCAGTACCGCATCGCGTCCCCCGCACGGGGAAAGCATGCGTCGTAGAACGCGTGCATCTCGTCCATCGTGCTGGCGAGTCGCCGTGCCCACCGCTCGGGCTCGGTCTTCAGACGACCACACGGGGGCGAACGGCTCGAGGTCGGCGAACGCTGCAGGCAGCAGTGTCGTCGTCATCGCCGTGCGTCCTGGTTGATCGCCACGCGCGTCTCCTGGTGTCGGTCGACCCAATCGGCCACCGTCTTGTGGAAGTGGCGCACGAGGATCTCCTGGTCGTTGAGCGGATACGCCGCGAACGCCTGCGACTCGAGACCCAGCTGCGTGCCGTCGAGCGTGCCGGCGTCCTGCAGCGCGTACTCCTTCACGGTCACCGCGGCGTACTCGCGCGCAAGCCGTTCGCTCGCCGTCCGCGCGGGGACGAACCACAGATCGGCCTCGAAGGTGTGGGTGTTGTGCGAGGTCGGCCAGAACCGGTAGCTGAGGTACCAGTTGCGCTCGTAGATCAAGATCTCGAGGTTCGGGAAGATCTGGAAGTTGTCGATCCCCCACCGCTCGACACCACCCGGGTTGACGCCGGGCCGCGAGCCGTCGAGCGCGGGCGCGTCCCACGGTCCGGTGTTGCCGCTGCGCATCAACGCTTCGCTCGCATAGAGGTGCTCCGCCGGCCAATCGTGCTTGTGCGAGCCGCTCGTGCTGACGACGCGATGCGGTCCATCGAGTTGGTAGTGCGCGCCTTCGAACGTTGCTTCCGGGTTGCGATGGACCGGCCCGAGCTGGTGCGTGTGCAACGGAGGTACGTGGTAGTACTCCTGGAACGCGTCGATGAAGACCTTCCAGTTGCTCGCGTTCTCCGCGCGGAACGAGTAGCGCTCGGTCATCACGTCGAACGGATAGGCCTCGAGCGCGCCGACCATCGGCCCCAGGTAATCGCGCAACGGCTCGCTGGGTGTCTCGGCCACGTTGACGAAGATGAACCCGGCCCACACCTCGCAGTGCACGGGTGCGAGTCCGAGCTGCGCCTTGTCGATGTCGAAGAACTCGCTCTCTTGGTGGACGTACGTGCACGCGCCGTCGAGTCCGTATCGCCAGCCGTGGTACTTGCAGGCGAACTGACGACTGACGCCAGAGGTCTCCTGTCGCGGTGTCCCCGTCCACACGAGCTTGTTGCCGCGGTGGCGGCACACATTGTGGAAGGCGCGCACCTCGCCGTCCGTGCCGCGAACGACGAGGATCGAAGTGCGCGCCGCAACGAGATCCTTGGTGAACCAGCTGCCGGCGCGAGGAACGTCGTCGATGCGGCCGACGTTCAGCCAGGCCCGCCGGAAGATCGCATCACGCTCGAGCTCGTAGAACGCCGGCGACACCGAGTCCTCGAACGAGACCGGCGCCGTCCCGAGCTGCGGGTAGTGCTGCGTCCACGTCCCTTCGGACGGTCTGGGGTAGCTACTCACGGTCACCGCCCTTGCGAGTCGTTCGCCCGTCCTGTTAAGCGATCGATGTACTGTGTTGAGCGAGCGATTAAACCATTTCGTGGCCCCACAGACAAGGCCACGCAACGAGAGGGCAGGGTGCGACTCCGGATGGCGGCTCGACCACCGAAGAACAGACCTCGTCGGCGCCCTCCCCGTCGCCATTCCGACGACTCGAACTCACGGGACGCGCTGCTGGACGCGGCCGAAGCTCTGCTTCTCGAGGACGGGTACGCGTCGGTCACCTCCCGTCGGGTGGGCGAACGCGCCGGCATGAACGCGGCGCTCGTCTACTACTACTTCGAGTCGATGGACGGGCTCTTCGTCCAACTGTTCCGCCGCGGCGCGCAGCGCGGGCTCGAACGGCAGGAGCAGGCGTTGCTGTCGGCGCAACCGCTGTGGGCGCTGTGGGACGCACTGAACGATCACATCAACAACGTCCGCACGGTCGAGTTCTTCGCGCTCGCGAACCATCGCAAGGCCATCCGATCCGAGATCGTCGAGTACTCGGCGAGGTATCGCCGGATGCAACTCGACGTCCTGTCGATGGTGCTCGCCGGCTATGGGCTCGACGTCGAGACGTGGCCTCCGGTCACGATCATCCTCACCCTGGGCAGCGTTTCACTGCTGCTGCTGATCGAGCGCGGCCTCGGCTTCGAGATGGGTCACGCGGAGATGATCGCCGCGGTCGAGCGACAGATCCGCGAGCTCGAAGGCGACCGGTGGACGGGCCATCCTGCACTGGCGCACCGCGCCCAGTGATCGTCGTTCGCTGGTTGTTCAGCGAGCGTCGAACGCGAGCTCGAACGAACGCACCGCCCTGGCGAAGATGTTCGGCTCGACGTCCGGCTCACTGACGACGCGCAGGTTCGTCCAGTCGCGCGTGAGCTTGCCGAACAGCAGCTCGAGCTCATGTCGCGCGTAGTTCGCGCCGAGGCAGAAGTGCGTTCCGTAGCCGAACGCGATGTGGTTGTTCGGCGAGCGGGTGACGTCGAACGTGAACGGATCCTCGAACACGTCCTCGTCGCGATTCGCCGACGGATAGACAAGCATCACTCGATCGCCGGCCCCGAGGTGAACGCCTCGCACCTCTACTTCGCGCGTCACCTTCCGGAACATGTTGTTGAGCGGCGTCACCCACCGGATCACCTCGTCGACCGCGGTCTTGAGATGCTCCGGGTGCTCATTCGAGCAGGTCCCACTGGTCGTTGTGATCGCAGAACGCACGCAAGCCGTGCGCGATCGCGGTGCGGGTCGTCTCCGATCCGCCGGACACGAACAAGCCGGTCTCGTGGAAGATCGTCTCGACCGGCATCGGCGATCCGTCGAGCACCGTGCCGTTCGCCCACGTCGACATCAGACCTTCCGCGGGGCAGGCACGGAACTCATCCGTCTTCTCCACGACCGTGCCCATCAACTGCTGCAGCGTTCCCATCAACGTCATCAAGACGTCGTTGTCCTGCGGCGCGGCATCGAGGCGCATGAGCTCCTCGCTCCACCGCTTCATCGTGGGCCACCACTCGTCCTCGTCGAGACCGAGCAGCCACGCCGTGAACCGCGCCGGCAGCTGACCGGCGAGATCGTCGACGACCTCCGCGTGCCCTCGCACGGTCAAAGGATCGACGAGCTTGTCGATCATGCCTTCCAACATCTCGGTTTGCCCTTTGACCGCTCGCGGCGTGAACCCCCGGTTGACGAGGCGACGCTGGTGCAGGTGTGCGGGATCGTCGTTGGCGATCATGTTCGACTCGCCGGGCGACGGGTTCAGCCGGTACGCCCCGTCGGACGAGAAGATCTCGGCGTTGCGCTCGACGAACACGACGTCGGCATGCTTCGTGATGCACCAGATGCCGCTGCGCCCGTCACGATGAACGGGCTCGTTCGCCCGGGCCCACGTCCACGCGTCGTGCGGGTTCCGACGCCAGAACTCACGATCGAGGATGTCGATGACAGGTCGGTCGGTCGTCGTCGTCACGGCCACGATCCTGCCCGACCCACGCTGACCGCCGCTACCACCCGCGCCCCTCATCTCACATTGATGGCTGAGCCACCGAATCCGGTTGCTCAGCCGTCACAGAACGCGCCGCTGTTCGTTCTGTGACGTTTGAACCACCGATCTGGTGGCTCAGTCATCACAGAACGCCGACTCACGCGGGAGGGCCGACCAGCGCGGCGAGAGCTCCGGCGATGTCGTCTCGGAACGGCGGGCCCCACGGAACAGTCACGTCGTACACGGGCACGGCGTTTGCGACGAGGCTCAACATGGAGAAGTCGCGGCTGAGCACATCGGGCCGACTCCAGCCGTAGACGCGCGGGAAGGCGAGGAGCGAGAACACGGCCGCGCTCGGCTCGAGCCGGTGCGCTTCGACTTCGGACGCTTCGCGGTCGGGGCTGGGCACGATGATGGCAGCGAGCGGTACGGGCCCGGTGCGGGCCGGCGACGGCGCGAACGCGGTCCGCTCGTCGGCGGTGGTCCGAGCCGACCCGTCGGGCCGCTGCGCGGCAAGCCCCGACGCGGCCGGACGTAGGCGCAATTCCGTCGCACCACCGATGCACGTGATCGGAGAGCCGGCGTGCACGGCAAGGACGTCATCGGTGACGAGATCAGCCCCGTCAAGGCACATGAGTGTCGCGAGCGTCGACTTGCCGCGGCCGGACTGGCCGACGAACGCGAGCGCCGCGCCGTCGACCGCCACCGCGCTGGCGTGGAGCACCGTCTCGCCGCGCAACGTCAGCAGGACGGCGCTGACCGTCCCCGCCATCAGGATCGGCAACAGGTCGAACCGTCCGGCCGGGTCTCGGCGGATCTGCACGCGCGTGAGGTCCTCCGAGATCACGAACTCACCGCACTCACGGAAGCGCATGAGGTACTGCGATCCCGTCCACGTGGTCGTGTACCACTTGTCCTCGCCTGATCCGAACGCGGCGATGACCTCGCCCGGCGGCGGCTCGGCGGATCCATGGATGTCGGGCCCCCAGCCGACCTCGACGTCGGCGCCTGCATCGGGAGCCGACGGCAGATGCAGCTCGACCTCCGAGCGCAGACGAAGCCCGCACTGGAGGTAGGTCCGTGGCAACCCGTCGCTCACACCGCAGTCCTGGCGGTCGTCGACTGGAAGACCATCATCTCGGCCACGCTCTCCAAAGGTCGATCGTCGATCTCGAGCCACGCATGAGCGAAGAGGCCGGTCGCGGCCGGTGACATGCCGAGCCGTACTGCCGGATGATGTCGGCGCAGCAGATGCCCGGCGACCAGGGCGCGGCGCAGACACGGACCCTTGCTCAGCGGCCATCCCTCGGTGACGCGCATGGTGCACCGGAGCTGGCGGCGATCCCGGTCGGTGAGCGCGTCGACCGGCAGTTGCTCGACGTTGCGAGCAGCAGGCCCGACGTTGACGCGGACACCGAGCATCCTGCTGAGCCGCGGCAACGGGATCCATCGGATCAACGCCTCCACGAACATCAGCACGGCTGCGGCGTGGAGGATCGTCATCATGTCCCGAGGTGGGAGGCGCAGGAGTCGCCGTGTTCTGTCCGGCAATCGCGCGAGCCACGAGCGCAGCGTCGATGCTGTTGCGCTGGGCACGGTCACTCGTCGAGGAGACCGCGGCGACGCAAGTCGGCGAGGAAGCCGGCCACATCGGCGGCGGCACGCTGCTCGTCGACGTCGAACTGCTCGCGGAGCGACGCGACCAGTTCGGCCTCGGAGCACGGCTCGGCCAGGCACTCCCACAGCACGCGCGCGCTGCCGTTCAGCTTGAGGTACACCGACCCCGCGAGGTCGAGGACGACGACCTCGTCGCCGGCAACATGCCATGTGAGTCCGGATCGCCTGAGCTGCATGATCAGTCTTCCGCCATCGGGGATCTCGGGCTGCTGCGGCCTGGCTACCGCCGAAAAGCGCACTCCTATTCTATCGCCATGGCCGACGACGTTCCCTATGTCATGTCGCCGACCGAGATCCTGCTCGGCTTCATGCCCGGCTACGTGGATGCACGCCAGCCACCGCAGCCGTCGACCGAGAGTCCACGAGAGGTGCTCGAGCGCGTCGTACGGCAGTCGTTGCGGCGCGGCCCGTGCGGCGTCGCGTTCTCGGGTGGACGAGACTCGTCCACCGTGCTCGCAATCGCCACGCATGTGGCGAGGCGGGAGGGACTCCCCGAGCCAGTGCCGATCACGCGCCGCTTCCCGGGCATCACCGAGGCCGAGGAGAGCGAGTGGCAAGAGCGCGTCGTGCACCATCTCGGGCTCCAGGACTGGCATCGAATCACCCTGCACGACGAAGTGGACGCGGTCGGACCCCTGGCGACGGCGCGACTCGCGCGCTATGGCGTCCTGTGGCCGCCGAACCTTGCCGGTGACGTGCCGATGATCGAGGCCGTGCCCGGTGGTTCGGTGATCGACGGCGAGGGCGGCGACGAAGTCATCGGCGATGACTGGCATCGCATCGCCCCCGTGCAACGACTGTTGCGAAGCCGCCCCCTTCAGTGGCGCAGGCTGCGATCCGCTCTCGGAACCGTCGGTCCGGCTGGGGCGCGAGTGTCGCGGATCCGTCGCACGACGGATCAGACGACGTGGCTCACGGCGGCCGGCCGCGAAATCGTGCTCGACGCCATGGCGCGCGAAGAGCGAGCCCGTCCGCTGCGCCTCGCCACCGCCCTGCGGATGATCCCGCGCAAGCGCAAGCAAGTGCTCGCGGCGCGCAACCGCCGGCTCCTCGCAGCGCAGACCGACGTCGAGGTGACGAGTCCGCTGCTCCACCCTGACTTCATCGAGTCGTTGGCACGGCGAAGCGGCACCCTCGGCCTCGGCAACCGCTCCGCCGTGCTGCGCGAGCTGGTTCCCGACCTGCTTCCCGACGAGGTGCTGACCCGTACGGGGAAAGGTCAGTACACGCGGTGCTACATGGGAGGGCCGACGCAACGGTTCGCGGCCGGTTGGTCAGGCGACGGGGTCGACGCCGAGCTCGTACGCGCCGAAGAGCTCAAGCGGCTATGGGCAAGCGGTGCACCGGCGGCGCCGACAGCCGCACTCCTGCAAGCGGCGTGGCTGGCGACCGCGGGACGGTCCACGGCGACCGAAATCTCCCCATCGCCCGACGACTGTTCCTCGTGAAAGTTTCCTGGCATACTGGTTTTTGCCGCGGCCGGCGGGCGCGGGGCGGGAGTCCATGCGTTTGCCGTTTTGACGGTGCATTGGCAACAATTCAGAGACAGGAAAGGCGGAACATGTCTACATACGAGACGCCAGCGATCACCGAGCTCGGTTCGGTCGCTGACTTCACGCAGGGAAGCGGCAGCAACTTCCACTACGACGGTGGGTTCGACTTCTGGGGCACCAACTCCACGAGCTGACCAACGGCAGTTGTGCTGTGGACCCCGGAGACCCATCGTCTCCGGGGTCCTTCGCGTTAGGCACTGAAGTCGAAGGCCACACCGAGCCTCGATCTCAGTGGGTGAAGCCGTACCGATCGGCCTGCAGGTTGAACAGGTCGTGGTAGAGGCCTTCAGCAGCCATCAGCTCGTCGTGGGTGCCCGACTCCACCACCTCGCCTTGGTCGAGGACGAGGACCACGTCCGCCGACCGAACCGTCGCGAACCGATGTGAGATGAAGATCACGATCCGGTCGTCGCACAGCGTCTGCAGCAGATCGAACAGATCGGCCTCGACGCGAGGGTCGAGTGACGCCGACGGCTCGTCGAGGAGCACGACGGGCGCGTCACGGAACAAGGCGCGGGCTATCGCCAGCCGCTGCCATTGGCCGATGGAGAGATCGGTCCCGTCCGCGAACGCCTTCCCGAGCCGGGTGTCGAGGCCTTGGGGCAGCGACCCGATCACGTCGGCCAGGCCCACCTGCCGCGCCGCGGTCCAGATCGCCGCCTCGTCATCGATGCGGCTCGTTTCACCGAGTCCGATCACCCGGCGGATGGTGACCTGGTAGCGGGCGAAGTCCTGGAACACCGGCGCGATCTGGGCATGCACGAGCGTTGGATCGCACCCGGCCAGGTCGACGCCGTCCCAGCGGATCGATCCCCTCGTCGGCGCCAGCAGGTCGCACACCACCTTGGCCAGCGTGGTCTTGCCCGAGCCGTTGGCACCGACGATGGCCATCACCTGACCCCGGCGGAGCTCGAAGCTCACGCTGCGCACCGCGTCCTCGGTGGCGCCGGGGTACCGGTAGCCCAGATCGGTGACCGACAGCACCGTCGGCGGCGTCGGCGGCACCGCCGTCGGCCGTTGCTCGCGGATCACCGGCAGCGCCGCTGCGAAGGTCTCGAAATCACGGAGGAACGTCAGGCCTTCGTGCACGCTGCCGAAGGCGGTCCCGGCGTCCTGCAGGCGGCTGCTGAGCTGCTGCAGGCCGACGATGGCGACAGCGGCGTCACCGATGGTGATCGACCCGCGACCGGCCAGGATCAGCGCGAACGACAGGGTCGCGATGAGCACGGCGGTCGTCACGAACGACCCGATGCTGGTCAGCATCAGCCGTTGACGTACGAGCAACCGCAACTGGGCCATGCGGGTGTCCCACAGCTCATGGTGCCAGCGGCGAAGCGTCGGCGCCGCCCCGTAGGCCCGGATCTCCTTCGCCTCGACGCGATCCGTCATCACGTACTCGAGATACGAACGGTTCCGCAGGAGCTCGGTCTGCTCGACCTCGAGCCGGTAGCGGGCCTGGTTGTTGCGCACGTTCACGAGCGAGATCGGCAGATAGCCGATGATGGCGATCGGAACGAGGATCGGCGCCACGGTCACGAGGACGACGACCACGCCCAAGGTCACGACCAGCGTCGAGATGATGGTGACGAGTCCGAACACGACCGCCGATGACTGTGTGTTGGCGGCCAGTCGAGCCCGCTGCAGACGGTCGTGGAAGTCGGCGCCCTCGTAGGCCTCGAGCTCGACCTCGGTCGCCACGTCGAGGACCTCGTTCATCGTGTGCCGCGACACCTGCTCACTGAGCGGCAGGCGCAACTCGGTCGCCGCGGCTTGGCTCATCGCTGCGAGCATCAAGAGGACGCCGAGCATGGCGAGGTAAGGCGCGAGCTGGCCGGCGTCGACGCGCTCGTTCTGCGCGAGCAGATCGAGGATCGTCCGGCCGACCAACAGCTGACCGGCGACCGCCACGGACGTGACGACGCTGGCCGCGATGATCAGCACCAGCTGCCGCCGCCCCGACCGATAGACGAGCGACACCGCGAGGCGGATCGTCCGCAGCGTTCCTCGCACGGCTCCATTGTGCACGGCGACTCTCCGCCGTCGGGACCCGCCCCAGAGCGGGAGCGCCGGGTCAGCGCTCCGACGCCGTCGCGACGGCGCGGAGGTAGCTGGCCTTCTCGTCCGGGTCGTCGGTCTCGCTCACGGCCGGCGGACGCAGCCGGCGGCTCATCAGGTGCCAGGTCCGTGTCGGAACTTCGAGGACGGTCGAGGCGAGCGACGAGCGCACCGAACGGGTGAACAGCCGGGTCACCGTCGGTCGCTCGTGCAGCTGCACGGGGTCGACCACGGCGCACACGGCATGGTCGGCGACGCCGAGCCCAGCCGGCATCAGGGCGTTGATGGCATCCACGGGCACGTCGGCATCGACGATCGCCCGCGCCCGATGGAGCATCAGACCAACGGGCGGACCACACCGCTCGTCGCGGCAGCGGACCACCAGTTCGTCGAAATCGGGTTCGTCGACCGCAATGGCCCGCTCGATGTCCTTCATCCACACCAGGCGGTGGCCGTCGGAGCGGGCGGCGTGGAAGGCCAGCGTCAGCAGCCCATCGACGGGGTCGAGGATCGGCAGCTTCAGACCCGAGAGGTCGGCCGAGCGCCGGCGTTCGAGCATTCCCTCCGGGTCGAAGGCGAACGGCCGGCGATCCTCGGCGGAGTAGTGCAGGTGCCAGTGCAGATCGATCTTCAGCCGGCCGTTGGTCATCCCTACCTGGCCAGCGAGCATGTACTCGGCGAGCGCCCAGTTGCGCATCGTGGGGACGTAGCCGAGCTCGGCGAGGATCGCCATCGCCCGCGGGTAGTCGTGGCGCGAGACGAGCAGATCGACGTCCGTATAGGCACGATCGCCCACATCCGGGTACACGCGGGCCGCGAGCTCTGGTCCCTTCATCACGACCCACGAGAGCCCGTCGAACGCATCGCCGATCTGGCTCAGCCCACCAACGGCGACGAGGTGGTCCATGGCAGCGCGCTGGCGCAGCATGGTGAGCGCGTCGCGCACCGCCGTCGGAACACCGACCACGCCATCGAGACCTCCCAACACCGTCCCGCCGATGCGGTGCAACTTGGCGGCGGCCGGGAGCTGGTCGACCGGTGCACCAGCGACCATGCGCGCCAGCTCGACCCTGTCGCCTCCGCGGGCGGACGCCGCCGTCGCGCGCACGAGCAACGCACGCAGCGCCACCCGTTCGCCGCGCGACAACACATCGAGGCGATCCACGGCCGGTTCCATCGGTCCGGTGACGGTACCCGGTCGCACTCGAGGCGTTGCGGACGTGGCGCGACGCGCGCGCTCACGCATCACATCTGGACCGAGTCGCCGACACACACGGTGCCCGGCTCGACAACCCCTGCGTACGCTCCGACGCACGCCCACGCGCCCAAGCCACTGATCTCGACCCGGTTGTGCGCGGCGACCGTCCGAAGCACGCCACGATCCCCAGGGAGACTCCCTTGTGCGAGTGTCGTCATGACACAGCGCATGGTGGGCATCATCACGTTTACCGTCGCCGTCGGTCCGAGCTGCAAGTTCGCGCCGACCCAGTCGTTCTCTGCGAAGCCGGCCGGCGCGCCGTCGACGACGAAGTTGGGGCGGAAGCGCTGGACGCTGAAGTCAACGGTCGGCTGCAGCTCGCGCAGTCGCTCGAGCGACGACGTTGTCACGACGTGTAGCGCGGCGAGATCGAAGAACGAGTGTGGTGGCGCGGCCAGCCCCAGCGGCAGCTCGCTCACGGACTCACCCTCGTCGACTCGGGCCTGGGTGCGCTCGATGAAGTCGGCGGGGGCGATTCCGTCGACGTTGGGCCACGCTGCCTCGTACACCGATCCGTCGGGCGCTGCGCTCGCCAACGTCACATCCCGCCCCAGGAACTCGCTCAAGGTGGCGTCGATATCGACCGCGTCGCTGGTGGTGCTTCGCCCATCGGGAAATGTGATGCGCACCGGTGGGCGGTCGGCGAGACGTTGCGGCTGCTCGAGGAATTCGGCCCGACACTCGAGCAACGCACGCCACTTGCGCGGGTTCTTCGCGCTCGCGACCTTGCCATCGACCCGGTCGATGATCGCCCACGACCTGTCACCGACAATTCCGTGGGGAGTGACATCGACCGACTCGCGACGCTCACCGAGCATCGACTTGACCGGGAAGCGCCAAACGTCGTTGACCTTCATGCTCCTAGGGTCCCACGCCGGCACTCGGAGGTGACTCTTTGCGCCTGGCCGCGACCACGAAGTTGCCCCCGGTTGCATGCATCACCGCGTTGGGCTGGGCGTTGTCAGGAGACGATTACTTCGCAGCCAGGCAATCCGCCCGAAACACTCCGAGCTCATAGTCGACGCAACTGCTTCTCAACGTCGGAGCAGAAGACCGAGAGGAGGCAACCACTCCCAACGATTTCCGCCTTTGAGTCAGGACAGCGAGCACGCACCCCCTGCGTGATCCTGGTGACGGAACGGCCGCCTGCCCAGCCAACCCGCAGGCGGCCGTTGCGCGTCGTCGCACAGATCGGCAGATGCACGGCTCGGCGGTCAACGTTCGGAGTTGAGTTTCCGCCATCCGCCAGCTCGATTGTTGGCGATGATCTGCTTGAACATCGCTGACAGAGCAGAAGCGTTGATCGGCTCGTCCTCGTAGATGGCGACCGTACGTGCGGTCTTGTTCGAGTGCCCGGAGGTGATGATTCGCTCGGGATCAGGGACGATCCCGCCGTCGTAGAGGAAGACGTTCACGTGGTCCTTGGTCGCGAGCAAGGCACAGATGTTGCCGTCGAGTACGAAGTACGGCTGCACGCGCCGCTTGATCGTCTCTGTGACCGCGGGATCCGCCCCGTGGACAAGGTCGCGGACGCGGCGGCAGATCGCCTGCTGCCACCCCGGCAGCGCGTCGATGTACGCGTCCACTCGCGGATCGGTGGTGTAGGTCACAGTTCGTCACGCATCCCAGCACACTCACCCGGCAGCGCACGCCGCGAAAGCGGACCGCGCCAGATCATGCACTTCTGCGCTCGCCTGAAGTCAGCGCCTTCCTTCTTCGCCGAGTATCAGGCTGACGGCGAAGGGTGCGTCGTCGCGATCGGCGTCGTCGCGAACGGCGTCCTCGCCCACGACCGGGCCTCGGCTGTAGATCTCGCCGGCGAACCGCATCCCGATCCGCTCCATCACCGCCCGCGACCGCACGTTGTGGCGCACGGTGCACGACACCACGGCACGCGCCCCGAGCACGTCGAACGCATACGCCAGGCCCGCACTGCCGATCTCCGACGCGTACCCCCGACCCCAGTACTCGTGGCGCAGCGCCCATCCGATCTCCAACCAGCAGGCGTGCGCCCTGTACGGCCGCTCGCTCTCGTGCGCTTCACGCACCCACGGCTCGTGCGGAAGGAACGCGTAGAGCTGGCCCCAATCATCATCGATCGGGGGCCGCGAGAGGCCGCCGCGGCCGACGACCTCGCCGCTGTCACGGTCGTACGCCATCCACTTGTGCACACCGTGGAGCCTCCACGACTCGGCTATGCCCCGAGCGCGTTCGTCGGCCTCGTCACGCGACGGTCGCCAGCCGTCGTACCACGGGACCACCGCGTCGTCGTCGTGCACGAGCCACAGGTCTGCAGCGTTGTCCGGACCGATCGGAACGAGACGAAGCCGCGGCGTGCGCAGCGACGGTGCGACCTCCGACATCTTGCGCATCCTTGCCAGCAGTCCCGGTCCCGAGCACATGACTTTCGCGAAGGCCGCCGGACGCTCCCGACACATCGCACGCAACGGTGACCGCCGCGCACTGGAACAATCGGGTCGTCCTGTTGAAGCCGCTCGCATCCCGCACCTCCACGCAGCCAAGGCACACGGAAGCCGGTCCTGTCGTCGCCTCGCGCGCGCAAATGAACGAGAACACGCTCCGTCGAGTGCCTGCGCCCTCGCGGTGAGCGCCGTCCGAGCCGTGTGTCGACTGGACGGAACGCGCAAAGGCCCAGGTCCAGTACTGCGACGATCCGCCAGCCCCGCGGCTCCGGCGATGCTCGGGCTAACTTCGCCTTCTACGCTCGTGGTCGCGGGGCGCGCATGGGTTGGCTTGATCAATACCGTCAACGCACTGCAGAGCATGCCGCACAGAAGCGCGCCAAAGCCGAGGCAGCGAAACTCGCGGGTTGGCAAGCCGGGAACGAGCAACTACGACAGTTCTTGTCCGAGGCCCGCACCTTCAATGGAGTCGACGACGGGTCCGGGCTCATCCTGAAGCACGACGAGCGCACCTTCCAAGTACTCGAAGGCCCAGCACTGATCGAGCCCCGCCGGCTTCCCGGCCAATGGGAGGGCCGGTCACAAGGGTTCTCGATCCCGATTACCAGTGGTATCCGCTACCGCATCGGTTCGACCAAGGGCCACTACGTCCAAGGCGATGAGACACCAACGCCAATCGACACAGGCACCGTCACCATCACGGATCAGCGACTCGTGTTTCAAGGGATCAAGGCGACCCGGGAGTGGGGGTTCGCCAAGCTCCTGGGAGTGCAGCACGTGGACGACCGCCAGTGGCCGTGGACCGCGATTCAGGTTTCCAACCGTCAGAAGACGAGCGGGTTCATGTACCCGGCGAAGATCGCGACCGTGGTGCGATTCAGGCTTGATCTCGCGTTGGCGCATTTTCACGGCGAAGTCGAGGACTTCATCGCCCGGATCCAAGAGCAGGTCACAGAGCACGATCAGCAGCGTCCATCGACCGGATCGCCCGCGCCTGCGGCGGTGAACCCACCTCCAACCGAGTCGAATGCGGAACTCCCGCCGCCACCAGTGGGGGGCTGGTGGTCCGATCCGACCGGGCGTCACGAGCGCCGCTACTGGGACGGAAGCCGATGGACCGAACATGTCATGGACGGCGACACACCGGCGGTGGACCCGGTCTGAACCCCGCACAAAAGGTGATCCCCGAGAAGCGCGTTATGTCCACGCGTCCTTGGTCGTCCGCGGCTCGATCGAATGACGGTTTGGTAGAGCAGGAACTCGCGGGCCGCGACGGGCACGGCCTCGCACCGATCAATCATCCGCGCGAGCCGTAACACCACCTCGACGAGTGCCGGCGAACGTCGCCCTCCGGAGTCGAGCTGAGGACCGGCTGAGGACCAGTGCACTCGCTCACCGCCCCGGTAGCTCAAGGTCTGCAACCGGCCTCTGGGGAGACGGACAACGGCAAGGCGCTGGACAGAGTGTGTGCTCACAGTGGCGAAGGCCCCGGCCTGGTGCGCGCGCTCGGTGGCTATTAGGTTGCGAGTCCGACAACTGATCGGGGGGAACTCAAATGGCTTGGATGGCTAAGCGGTTCGGTGTGCTGGCGGTGCTCGTCGTCGCGGCCGGGGCACTGCAGTTGGTGGCGCCCACCGCGAGCTACGCGGCGAGCGGGGGCACCTGCAGCGGCGGTTCGGTGACCGCCGGGTCCTATTCGTCGCTCACGATTACTGGGCCGTGCACAGTGGACGCTGGAACGGTCACTGTCACGCACAATCTCACGGTCGCGCCGAGCGGTGAGCTGATCGCAGCGTTCGGAGGCAGTGATGTGCACGTTGGCGGGAACCTGATGGTTCAGTCCAACGGCGTGCTGGTTCTTGGATGTGAGCCCGAGGCGTTCGTGTGCTTCAACGATCCCGATCAAGCGGTCGGCACGTTGATCACGCACGACACCATCGGCCAGAACCTCATCGCACAAGGCGCGCTTGCTGTCATCGTGCACGCAACGACGATCGGTTCGAACGCGGTGGTGCAGGGAGGCGGTGGCGGCGTTACGTGCGATAGCACGATTCCCAATAGTGGGGGTTCGCCGGCGTACATCGACTTCGAGGATTCGAGTTTTGGCGGCAATGCGATCATCGAGGGTGTGCAGTCCTGCTGGGCTGGGTTCATCCGCGACAGCGTCGCTCGGAACGTCATCTATCAGGGCAACACGTTTGCGGATCCGGACGCGAGCGAGCTCACGACGAACACGGTCCAGGGCAACATGATCTGCTTCGGCAACTCGCCGCAGGTCCAGTTCGGTGACTCCACCGGATCACCTGACATCGTGGGCGGCCACGCGCTCGGCGAATGCAAGGCCGTCGCCGCCTAAGCGCCGCGCCCACAAGTAAGCGAAACACGACGGGTGAGGAACGCCGACCCTCTATTTAGTCGGCGTTCCTCACGCGGGTAGCGGCGTCGCATTCGGGCGCGCGCCAAGCTGCTCACGAATGCTCCTGCGTACACGTTGTCGGCGCCGGGCGAGCTGCTTGCAGATGTCCACGGAACCGAGGAAAATCCGCTCAGTGCCGTACAGCTTCCTCGAGCGTGCGGTCGGTACGCCCCAGTGAGCGCGACCGGCGATGCAAACCGCCCCCCGCGCTTCCTACGTTGGGCGAACGCGAGGCTGACGCGAGGGCTAGAACGCGGGCGGGCCCCGGCGTTCATGCGACTTCTCACCGTGCGCGGGCGGGTGACCGGAGAGCCGCACGGCACGCCGGTGGTTCCAGTCATACGTGATGGCGACGTGTGGGTCGTGTCGCCTTACGGCGAGGTTGCTTGGGTACGCAACGTCCGACGAGCTGCGCAGCTCGAATTGCGGCGGGGCGACAAGCGCACCATGTACGAGGCGCGGGAACTCGACGCACGCGAAGCAACGCCGGTGTTGCGGGCGTACCTCACGATGCCCACCCATTGGGTCGTGCGCCGCCACTTCGACGTCACGAAGCGTTCGTCCGACGATGCGATCGCAGCCGAAGCCGACCAGCATCCAGTCTTTGCGCTCACGCCGGTCTCGTAGTGCTCAGCATCGCCTCGAATGAACGCCAACCGCAGCCACGCGCACGAATCGCCCCGCTCTGGGACGCGCCCACGCGCCGGCAGCAACGCCGGTTCCTGATTCCGTCAGTGCCCGTGAACTGTCTGTTGGAAGCAGGCGATGTCGTACTCGGAGATGGAATGGGTGCTGTTGCTGTGCTCCGCCGAAGCCGTGCCCGGGTTGCCGGCGTAGTGGAGTCCCGCGTTGCCGTTCGGGTTGAACGGCGACTGCGCGGACGCGGAGTTTCCAGGCGTCGTCGTGAAGTTCGCGCAACTGGTGGAGCCATCGCCCCCTCCGGTGCCGGGCTGCCCCGGGCCATTCGGACTCGGAGTTGCGCCCGCCATACCGGCGATGCCAAGTGTCGGCGCGATCGCGATCAGGCCAACCACAACCAGCTTTCGTAGAGATCTCATCGTCCGGGTCTCCCTTGTCGCAGTGGGGCGCACGGAGGCCCCGCGTCGTAACCATCACCATCAAGGGGCTTTCAGCTCAGCGCGACACCCTGAGCAGATACGGATCAGGCAGCCGAAGAGATTGCCGAGTGGCCAACAGTCGAACTTGATCCCCGGAGCGATGACCGCGATGTTCCAGCCCAGGTGCTCGAGCGGGTGCTCGCGATTCGGCCTGAGGACCACCTGGAGGACCAGCGGCACTTCGGGCGGTCTCTGAGCCGGTGAAAGTGCTGGTCACAGGCTTGGGTGACGGTGAGCCGGCCTGTAAGCGGGATTCTGTGACTCGCCAGAAGCGAGTCGGTGGCCATCCATCTTTGCGGCCCACCTGGGGATGTCGACCGGGCCGGCCATCCCACATTCGGCCTTGCTCCGGGTGGGGGTTACCGAGCCGCCCGGGTCGCCCCGGACGCTGGTGCGCTCTTACCGCACCGTTTCACCCTTACCTGTGCAGCACCGGCGAACCGGCACAGCCATCGGCGGTCTGCTCTCTGTTGCCCTGAACCGACAGGTCACCCCGTCCTGGCTCTCGCCAGCACCCTGCCCTGTGGAGTCCCGACTTTCCTCGACGCCTGCCACCGAGATGACCGGCGCCGCGGCCACCCAGCCGGCTCACCGTCACGGCGATTGTAACGAGCGTCTCGTTGAACGACGAGCAGAACGGGTCGCCCCTGCCGTGCCCCGATGCGCGTGATCGACCCGGGCGCGACGTAACGTGCGCCACGCGATCTCGTCGCCGACGCCGAGCGCCCACGCGACCGCGGCCTTCACCGGTGACACGTGCGTGACGACGATGACGTCGCGTTGCTCGGCTTCGGCCAGAGGTCCGCGCACGCGGTCGCGACGCGCTCGCCCGAGCGCGGCATGGTCTCGCCGCCGTCGGGCGCGAACGTCGCATCCGATCGCCAGCGGGCCCAGGTGCTCCGGGTGCACCTCGACGATCGGCTTGCCCTCGAACTCGCCGTAGTCGAGCTCGATCCATCGATCGTCGACCTCGACCGGTCCTCTCGCGCGCGATCGAGCGACGCCGTCTCGCGCGCCCGTCGCAACGGGCTACTGACGATCCGCGTCCTCGCGCCGAGCGGAGCGAGCGCGGCGGCCACCGCGGACGCCTGGGCCCGGCCAGTCGCGTCGAGCGGCGGATCGCGCTCGTCCGAGCAGCAGTCCGGACGCGTTCGCCTCCGTCCTGCCGTGGCGAACGACGATCAGCACGGGCCAACTCTGGCATCAACGGGTGACAGGCCGCGCGGCAACTGCCCGTGCGCACGAACCGCGCGCGCGCGCGCGGATCGTCGAGACCGAAGCGGCGCCATCCCCACACGATCGCGGCAACGCCGATCAACTCGAGGACGAGCGACACCGCACCGCGATCGAGCTCGGGGAGCCTGCCCTCGAACGAGGTGCCGAACAGCGGCCACCAGAACTCGTGGGTGTCGGTCCAGACGCCGTCGAGCACGAGGTGCACGAACATCCCGATCGGGATCCCGATCCACCGACGGCGGACGAGCCGACGATTGCCGGCGTCGCGAGCACGACGATCACGAGCGCGGCGATCGACGCGAGCAGCGTGTGCAGGAACCACTGCCGCCGGTGACGCCGTCGGACAAGCGGCAGCACCAACCCGAGCATGACCATGCGATAGTCGAGCGCCGGGCTCTGGAACACGAGCGCCACGAAGACGTGCCGACGCCGATGAACCAGAAGAACATGCGAGTTGATTCAGACGCGCACGAGCAGGCGGCTGCATTCCGTGCAGTGCGACGAGCGCGTCGTCGGGCTCGTGACGGATGCGGTCGACGTCGACGGCCGACAACGTGAGATGACAGCCCTCACACCGATTGCCGCTCAGCCGTGCGACGCCGATGCCGCCGAGCGCGCCGCGCAGCCGCTCGTACTCCGCGAGCAGCTCCGCGGGGATGCCGTCGGCCACGGTCTCTCGCTTCGCGAAGACGTCCGCAGCTCGGTATCGATTGCGGCCTCGGCTTCCGCGACGATGACCGACAACCTGATCGCATCGGTGTCGATCTCCGCCCGCGACGGCTGCGAGCTCGGCGAGTGCCGCGTCGAGCGGTTCGGCCTGTTCCATGAGCTCGAGCTCCTGATCCTCGAGCTGTCGCTCTGACGTCGCTGTAACGACTCGATCTCCTCCTGCAGCGCGGTCAGCTCGCGAGGAACGTTGACGGTCCCCGAGTAGAGGCGTCTGGTCGGCCGCCTTCGCCCTGTCGGACACGAGCGCGATCTCGTCCTCGAGCCGCTTCTCCGATGACGGCGATGGCGTCACGCTCGCTCTTGCACCTCGCGGGCACGCGCCTCGAGGTCCGCGAGCTGTCGCTTGCTCGATCGGCGAGCTCGACTCGCTCGGGTAGGTGTTCGCGTCGGTGCCGCAAGCTGGTCGGTGACGGTGTCGAGAGCTTGGACCTCGAGCAGCGCATCGAGCGCCGCCGCACCGTCATGGACCGCCTCCCCTGCCGTTGCCGCGCCCGTCGTCCTCCGCCGGGATCCGGTTGGCGGTTCCACCGGTGAGCGCCGGGAGGAGTCGGAGCGGCATCGGTCGGGACCGGAGCGCGTCGGCGCCGGTCGCGCCGGTCGATCGTGCGACCGCGCCCGGACGGGCTCGTGGTCCGGATTCTCGGACGGCTCGCTGCAGGTACTTGCTCGGCGGTCGGGGACCGGGTGGCGTGAACCCGCTCGACCGGCAGACCGGCCATCGCCTGCACCATGAAGTTGTGCCACACGAGCGCTGGGAACGTGCCACCGAACACGTTGATGCCGCCGACGTTGTTCATCGGCACGACCGACTCGGGACTGCCCATCCACACCGCGGTCGTGAGCTGCGGCGTGAAACCGATGAACCACGCATCGCCGTGCTGCGTCGGTGGTGCCGGTCTTGCCGGCGGCCGGGCGGCCATCGGGCAGCTGCGCCTTCGTGCCCGTGCCGCTTCGTCACGACCGCCTGCATCGCCTCGACCTCCTGTCGAGACGACTGCTCGGACATGACCCGCTGCGGGTTCGCCTGTGTGCTGGTAGATGACCTTGCCGTTCGCGTCGGTGATCTTGTCGATGAAGTACGGCGCAGTTGAAGACACCGTCGTTGTCGATCGAGGCGTATGCGCCTGCCATCTCGAGCGGCGTCACCGAGTTGACGCCGAGCGGGAACGACACGACGTTCTTCAACGGCGACGTGATCGCCCATCTTGCGGGCCTGATCGATGACCTTGTCGATGCCGACGATCTGGCCGAGCCGCAGGAACGCACAGTTCACCGAACCGGCGAGCTGGCTGATCAGACGATCTCGGTACCGCTCTCACCCGGCTGCGTGTACGGGTTCGGCGTGCCGTCGCGGATTCGGGATGGAGCACGGGACCGCCGCTGATCGTGTCGGTGACGTGGATGCCACTTCTCCAACGCAGTCGCGAGCACGAACGCCTTCATCGACGAACCCGGCTGGCGTGATCGCCTGCGTGCGAGGTCGTACTTCCACTTGTCGAACCCAGGTCCGCCGACGAGGTCGCGCACCGCGCCGGTCGACGGGATCGATGCTCACCATCGCGATCGTGCCGAGGCAGTGACCATTGCCGTCATTGAGCTGCGGGCATTTGTCCTGCCGTGTTCGCGCGTCGCGCCGTTGATGACGAAGAGGCCGTTCGGATCCTGTCCCGGCAACGTGTCGTTGCGAGCCGCGATCGCTTGCATCTGCAACGTGGGATCGAGTGTCGTGTAGATGCGCAGCCCACCCTCGAACACCGCGTTGTAACGCTCGGTGTAGTCCGAGCCGAGGTTGTACGACGGATCGTCGAGCAGCAGCTGCTTCACCTGGTCGACGAAGTAGTCCTTCGGCGGCTCGACGAGCTGTCGACGGCGCGGTCGGGCAGCGGCGTGAAGTTGTAGAGATCGGCCTCGCCCTGCGCTCAGGTTGCCGGTGTCGACCAGACGCTGCAGCGCGAGGTGGCGCCGCTCGATCGCCAGCGCTGGGATTCGTGAACGGGTCGTAGTCGCGAGGGTCGCGGATGAGCGCGGCGAGCAACGCCGCTTCCGGCCAGTCGAGATCGCTCACGTTCTTGCCGAAGTACAGCTCGGCCGCGGCCTGCACGCCGTAGACGCCGTTGCCGAAGTACACCGTGTTCAGGTAGCGCTCGAGGATCTCGTCCTTCGACATGACCTGCTCGAGTCGCCATGCGAGCACCGCTTCTTGCGTCTTGCGCTCGAGATCGCGTTTCGGCGCAGGCAAGCGAGTTCTTGATCAGCTGCATCGTGATCGTCGATCCGCCCTGCTCGACCTCGCCCGATCGACACGTTGGTGAACAGCGCGCGGAGCGTCGCCCGGAGGTTGACGCCGCTGTGCGCTGTAGAAGTTCTCGTCCTCGACCGCGAGGACCGCGGCCTGCACCGTGTGCGGTACCTGCGACAACGGAACCGGCGCACGGTTCTGTTCGGCGAACAGCGTCGCGCGACGTTGCCGTTGCTGTCGTACACGATCGAGCGCTGCGGCAGGGTGTCGAGGTTGATCGGCACCGGCGACCCCATGGCTGGCCGATCCGATGCGCGCCGAGCTGCGGCACGAGCAGGAAGGTGAGGACCGAGCCGAACACGACGACGGCCGCGCAGATTGCGCCGAAACGGACGAGATAACGCACGGTGCCCCGAACGTTACTGGCGCACTGCCCCCGATTCCGGGCGCGGCCAGGCCACTAGGGTCGCCTGCCATGGCGCATCCTCGGAAGTTCCGGTTCGGGGTCCAGCTCTCGACCGCGACCGTCCGGTCGACGACTGGGCGGCGATGGCCCGCAAGGTCGAGGACCTCGGCTACAGCACGCTCTTCATGCCCGACCACTTCGGCGAGCAGCTCGCGCCGGTTCCGGCGCTGATGGCCGCGGCCGACGCCACGACCGACCTGCGTCTCGGCGCCCTCGTGTTCGACAACGACTACAAGCACCCGGTCGTGCTGGCCAAGGAGATCGCCACGCTCGACGTGCTGTCCGGCGGACGGATCGAGTTCGGCATCGGCGCCGGCTGGATGACGACCGACTACGAGCAGTCGGGCATCCCGAAGGACCGTGACGGCGTGCGCATCGATCGCATGGTCGAGGCGCTGGAGATCTACCGCGGCGCCTGGTCCGAAGGTTCGTTCAACTTCAAGGGTGAGCACTACACGATCACCGACTACGACGGCCTGCCGAAGCCGCTGCAGCAGCCGTTCCCGCCGATCCTCATCGGCGGCGGCGGCCCGAAGGTGCTGCGCATCGCCGCGCAGCACGCCGACATCGTCGGCATCAACCCGCGGCTGAGTGCCGGCGAGGTCACCGCCGAGGCGGGACAGGACGCGCGCGCCGAGATGGTCGACAAGAAGGTCCAGTGGATCAAGGAGGCGGCAGGCGACCGCTTCGACGATCTCGAGCTCAACATCCTCGTGTTCTTCACGACGGTCACCGACGACGCGCGCGCGCATGGCCGAGGGCCTCGCCGGTCCGTTCAGCGTCACGCCCGACGAGGTGCTGCAGGTGCCGTACGCATGGTTCGGCACGGTCGACGAGATCTGCGAGAAGCTGCAAGCGGCGCCGCGACCGATGGGGCATCTCGTACTTCGTGATCCAGGGCGAGGGCATGGAAGCCATGGCACCGGTCGTCGGCGCGCCTCGCCGGCACGTGACCGTGGGTGAAGCTCGACCGGGTTGACCTGGTCGTCGTGCGGTTGCCGCTCGTGCGACCGTTCGTGACGGCAAAGCGATCGACGACCGAGCGGGACGTGCTGCTCGTGCACGTTCGCGGTGACGATGCCGAAGGTTGGGGCGAGTGCGGCGCCGAGACGTCCGCTTCATACTGGTGGGAAACCGTTGCGACCGCGCAACAGGTGCTGCCGGCGATCGCTCGCGGCGAGCCGGTGGACGGGCATCCGATGGCGCATGCCGCGTTCGAAATGGCGATGCTCGACGCCGAGCTTGCGCGCTCGAGGACGTTCGCTCGCAGCCCACCTCGGCGTGGTTCGTGAGGCGGTGACCGGCAACCGCGACGGTTGGCTTCGAGGACGACGTCGACGCGTTCATCGACGCGGGCTATCGGTCGATCAAGGTGAAGGTCGCACCGGAGCAGCTCGGCTCCGTCGTACTTCATGAGGACACCACGCTGCAGGTCGACGCGAACGGCTCGTACGCCGACGATCCGAGTCGTGTTCGCGAGCTCGACGACCTCGGTTTGCTCTGCATCGAACAACCGCTCGCGTCAGACGACCTCGCGGGCCACGCCGCACTGGTGCGCGAGCTGCGCACCGCGGTCTGTCTCGACGAGTCCATCACGAGTGTCGATGCACTGGATCACGCGATCGACCGGCGCGCTGCTGCGGCCGTGACCGTGAAACCGGCGCGCCTCGGAGGGATCGCTGCGGCGCTCGTCGCGCACCGATCGATGTGTCGCGGCGGGATGGCCGGCGAAGGTCGGCGGTCTGCTCGAGACCGGTATCGGTCGTGCCGCCTGCGATCGCGGTCGCAGGACTTCCTGGCTTCACATGGCCGGCGGACCTGTCGGCGTCCGACCGGTACTGGCGCGAGGACCTCACCGAGCCATTCGTCCTCGATGGCGACGGCTCGCTCACCATTCCTTCCGCGCCCGGCCTGGGTGTGACCGTGCGGACGGACGTCGTCGATGCCTCGACCGTGTGGCGCGACGCGATCGTCCTGTGATGCTCATTTCGACGGTGCGTACGCGATCGGCACCTGGTCGTTGCGTTCCGGTCCGGTGACGTAGACGGACGACAGTTGCGCCTCGCCGGAGGCTTCGAACCCGACGAACACGCGCTGGTACAAGGCGCGGATGCGTCCGTCGCGGTTCTCCTGGAAGACGATGTCGTAGGCGTCGTACGAGCCGAGATCGGCACGCGCGGCGCCGACCAAGCCGTCGACCACGACGGGTGCGAGGTTCATCGCGCCCGCGGCGACGGAGGTCTGACCCAACGGATACTCGAGGTCCGGCTTGTTCGGTGGCGGCACGGGTGGCGCCGACGGCATGTACAACGGCGGACTGGCTGAGCGAGCGGCGGACGGCGCGAGTGACTTGCCGAGGGTCGGCTTGCGGCCCGGGTTGATGACGACTGCTCGCACGTCGTCCTCGGTGCTCCCGGCCGGTGGACCGGCGGCGCTGGCACCGAGGCCGGCAAGGATGCGGCCCGCGGCGCCGGGCTCGTCGCGCCAACGCTCGACGCCGATCTGTTCGTGGATCGTCGTCCATCCAGGGTCGCGCCCGTCGAGGTCGAGCACGCTCGGTTCGCCAGGTCGGACGCCGTCGTCCGCGTTGTACGTCTTGCCCTCGCGCATGACATGCGGCGCGATCAACGGGTAGCGACGATCGTCCGGTCCCCGGATGAAGCCGGCACCTTCGTACCCCGCGTCTCCGAACGAGACGCACCGCGGCCCGAACACGGCTTCGGCCCACGCACTCGAGCTTCCGTGGTCGAGTTGCTTGCTCGGTTGCCATGACGCGCTCGCGCGTCCAACCGTCGACCATCGACGGATCGGCGGTGACAACCGTCGCTCGGCTTGCGGTGCCGTGGCCACCGGCAGCTTCGAACGCGGCGCCGACCGAGCCGGTGAACTCGGCGAGCGCGTCGAGCTCACGCTCGAGCGCCCAGAGCGGATCGGACCATCGCAGGGCCGCGAAGAAGCCGTGCGTCCGCAACACGAAGAACTCGATCGCCGAGTCGAAGGACGCGAGCTGCCGGCGCAGCTCGGCGATGATCGCCTCGGTCTCGTTGGCGCATCGATACAGATCGTCTGGTCGCGCCGAACAGCGCTCGCTCATCGCGGTGGTGCGACTTGGACTTGGGCGTCGATGCGCGCGTGGAGAACGTTCAAGGTTGCCGACGCCTCGAGGAGGGCGCGCTCGATCGACGTGACGCGGTGGTCGAAGGACTCGCGATGCGAACCCGTCCAGTCCACTCGTGCGCGGGATGCGGCATGGTCGAGCCAGGCCGCGAGGTGGGGTAGCTGCGCCGCCAACCGCTGGCACGCGACGAGCGCTTCGGCGGCGGCGAGCAGCTCTGCCCCATCCAATGGCATTGCATGAAACTACATGAGAGATCCGAGTTGGTCCAAGCCGGCTGGCTGGATTCTGTGATGGCTCACCCACCGATCCGGTGGCTCAGGCGTCACAGAATCCCGCCGCCGCGGTTCTGTGACGACTCAGCTACCGCAAACGGTGGCTCGGACATCAATGTGATGGGAAGGGGGGCGACGGTGGCATCCGGCTCGTAGCCTCGGGGCATGCTCTTCCGCAACAAGACGGCGATGGTGAGCGAGTCGGACGCACTGCCGGGGCGCGATCACCGTCCGTTCCCCCTGCCGGATCACCACTTCGTCAACGGGGCACCGCTCGAGGGTCCGTTCCCCGAGGGTTACGCCCAGGCGATCTTCGGGCTCGGTTGCTTCTGGGGCGCCGAGCGGAAGTTCTGGGAGACGCCGGGCGTCTACACGACCGCCGTCGGGTACGCCGGCGGCTACACCCCCAATCCCACTTATGAAGAGGTGTGCAGCGGGCGAACCGGCCACACCGAAGCGGTGCTCGTCGTCTACGACCCGGCGAAAGTCACCTACGAGCAACTGCTGAAGGTGTTCTGGGAAGAGCACGACCCGACGCAGGGCATGCGTCAGGGCAACGACGTCGGTACGCAGTACCGATCGGCGATCTACACGCTCGACGCCGCGCAGCGCACCGCGGCCGAGGCCAGCCGCGAGATGTACTCGCAACGACTGCGCGACTCCGGCTTCGCCGAGGTCACCACCGAGATCGACGACGCGCCCGCCTTCTACTACGCCGAGGACTATCACCAGCAGTACCTCGCCAAGAATCCCAACGGTTACTGCGGCATCGGCGGGACCGGCGTTTCGTGTCCGGTGGGATTGACTGCCGCGGACTGATCAACGCGACCGGGTGGTCGCCTTGCGGGCCTTCGATGCCGCTTTGCGCGTCCGGGTCGCGGCAGCCTTACGTGTCGACGCCACCTTGCGCACGGCGCGCTTGCGGGTCTGCGTGGGTCGCGATGTGCCTCGGGATGTTGCCCGCCGTCCCGCTGACGCGGCCTCGCCCACCACCGACGACGCCGAGTCGCGCACACGGTCGATCAACCCTGCGACGAGACCGGAGACGACGTTGCCGGGAGGCTCGTCCGGCGCGGCCGGATGTGGTCGGGTCGGAGCACTCTTCTTGGCTCGCTCGATCAACGCGCCGAGATCGTCGAGCTGGGCACGGGACACCGCCTTGCGCACCTGCGGGAACATCTCGCCTTCTTCTTCCTCGACGTGATGGCGGACGCTCTCCATGAGAACGGAGACCTTTGCGTCGAAGCGCTCCTCGTCCGGTGACATCCCGTCGAGCTCGCTCAACAACCACTTCACGACGTGGTGCTCCTCGAGGCCCTCGAGCACGTTGCTCGTCAGCTTCTCGTTCACGCCCTTCACGAACGGATAGAAGGTCGTCTCTTCGACAGCGGCGTGCACGGATAACTCGTGCACCATCCGCTCCACGAGCTTGGCCTTCGTCCTCTGCGCGCCCTCACCGGCCTTCTCGAACTTCTTGAAGAGGTCCTCGACCGTCCGATGATCACTCTTCAACAGCGCGATGGCATCCATCAGATCCTCCGACTCCGGCCGTAACCGATCCCGCCGACGAGCAGCAGGACCACGATGATCAACAGCAGCAATGTGAGCATGTCCCCAAAGCTTCCCGTTGCACCGAACAGTCAAACCGCGTTCGTGTCCGAGGTGTCAGACGTGTCAGACGTGTCAGACGTGTCAGGGTCGAGTTCGTCGGCGCGTCGGTCGAGATCTTGTGCAGCCGCGTGCTTTTGCTCGGCGTCGAGCTTCTGCTTCTCCGCGTCGAGTTGCTCACGCCGGGCCCGTGCCGCTCGTTCTTCGGCTTGCGCGGTGTCGCGCTCGGCCTCGAAGTGGCTCATGCGGGCCATGTCACGATGCTCCTCGGCGAGGCCGCGCCGCTCTTCCAGCTTGCGAGCCTTCTGCCGGCGGGCAACGAGGACAGCCACTACGGCGATGATGACGACGATGACGATGAGGGTGATCACGAGTGCCATGCCTGACGCGTTCCCCGAACGGCTGGAATCGACACTCGCGACCTGACTCGACTGACGCGACAATGGCGCGATGGCTGTCACCGAGCGCCCCCCGCAGATCGAGGTCCAACAGATCGCCGGCAACATCGGCGCGGAGATCGTCGGTGTCGACACCGGCGACGACCTCGCGGACGCCGTCGTCGCGCAGGTGCGGCAGGCGCTCCTGGCCCACAAAGTCGTGTTCCTGCGCGACCAGACCCTCGACTACGAGCGTCAGATCGCGTTTGCGAAGCGGTTCGGCACGCTGACCCTCGGACATCCGCTGCTGCCGTCGCCGCCCGGGCAGCAGCACATGGAGGAGATGGACTCGACCAAGGGCGCTCGGGCGGATTTCTGGCACACCGACGTCACCTTCCTCGAACGGCCGGTGGCGTTCACGTTCCTGCACGGGATCGTGATGCCCGCAGTCGGCGGCGACACGGTGTGGGCCAACACCGCAGTGGCATACGAGCGGTTGTCACCGCAACTTCGCGCGCTCGCCGATTCCTTGCGTGTGATCCACACCAACGTGCACGAGGTCGCGGGCGCGTCGAATCGAGCGTCGGCGGATCCTGTGAAAGCCGAACACGATCGCCGGTTCCGAGCGAAGTTGTTCCGCACCGAGCACCCCGCTGTGCGCGTGCATCCCGAGACCGGTGAACGGTCCCTCCTGCTGGGCGGCTTCGCGCACAGCGTTGTCGGCTTCGGCGCACAGGCGTCCCGTGACTTGCTGCGCACATTGCAGGATCACATCACGCGGCCCGACAACACCACGCGTTGGCGCTGGCGGGCGGGCGACCTCGCCATCTGGGACAACCGCGCGACACAGCACTTCGCGATCTACGACTACGGCACGCAGTACCGCCGCGCCGAACGGGTGACGATTGCCGGACCGGTCCCCATCGGCGTCGACGGCCGGCCGTCGATCGCACTCGAAGGCGAAGCCGAGGAGTTCTACGCGGGTCAGACGTCAGACTGACGTCGAGCTCACCCGCGCGCCGACAACCACCACAAGCCGGCAGCGACGACAGCGGCGATCGCGAGCACCGACAGGATCGCGACGGCCAGATCGTGGATGGCGCGCCCGGGTCGCGCCTCGGTCATCCGATCCACGACAAGAGCGCGGCGACGAACAGGACGACGGCGAGCATCGGCAGCGCGAGGCTGGCGAGGACCCGCCGAACCTGACGATCGGTAGCGGGAGATGCGGGCTGCGGCCGCGGCTCGTCAGGCCCGGTCTCGACCACCGGGATCACATCCACCACCAGGCTGGCATCCACCACCGGGATCGCATCCACCACCGGCACCGGGATCGTGCGCGCCTCTTCGACGCGATCGGGGGCGACGGCGCGCGCTCGTGTGAGCCGTCGCGCCTCCGCGAGTGACTCGTCGAGCTCGCGCCTGACCTGTTCGATCCAGGCATCGATCATGGCGCGCACGTCACGCTCGAGGTCTCGCGGCGACGCCTCGTCGATGGCGGCAACGTCGGTTGACGGGTCACTCGACACGTCCGGCGGCGTTTCGGTCAGCGACTCGCGCAACGCTCGCAGGACATCGCCAACGTCTTCCTGGGAACTGACCGGCTTCAGATGAGGTGTGGTCACGCGCTACCTGCCAACCGAGGCGGTGACGGTTCGTCGATCGCGGCCGGCGGCGCCGACACCGACTGGGCGATCACCGTGGTGAGGTCGATCTCGGCGTCATCGAGGATCATGGCGAGCTTGCCGGCGTGTTCCGCGCGCATCTGCGCAACCGTGCCGCGCGCCTCGGTCAGGAGATCGAGCAGATGCTGCAGCGACGCGTCACCTGCCGCAGCTCGACGGACGTCGGCTCGTCGCCGTGCCGCGGCGAGGTGAACCCTCGCGTCGTCGATCTGGTCGAGGAGAGCGTCGCGTTCCGCGGTTGCCGCGTCGATCCAGGCGATCACATCGCGCACCTCGTACGCCTCGATCGCGTCGATGTCGGTTTCGAGATTCTCGTTCATGGTCTGCGACACCTCGTCAACTCAGTCGAAGCAGGACGGCGATGAACACCGCGAGGACGATCAGCACCTCGACAGCCGGTCCCACGAGCGCGCGCCACGACCGGTGCCGGCGGTGGCGTGCCTCACCCGCGCTGTCCATCTCCGCCCAGAACTCGGGCGTCTCGGACGCGGTCGCGACGGGTTCCTCATCGGCGACCGGCTCCTCCGGTGCGGCAACGGCGATCGCGGCGTCGACCTCCGGCTCGATGACCGGCTCCGCGGCCGGCGCCGGCGCCTGCGCCGCGGACGGTGCCGGTGCCGATGCCTGCGCCAGGATCCGTTCCGCTTGCTCTCGGGCTTCGGCGAGACGGCGAGCCGCTTCTGCCTGCGCCTCGGCGAGCAGCGTCTCGACGTCGGACGTGACCGGCGTCGGTGCGACGGCGTCCGGCGACGAAACCGCATCGGCGTTCGGCGCGAACAGATCGGTCTCGGGCCCGAGCTCGCGGATCGCCGCCTCGAGCTCGGCCAGCTCGGCTCGCAGCGCGGCGAGGTCGTTGTTGGTGGCCTCGACGATCTCTGCGACCAGCGCCACGGGAACAACACGGACCGGCGCCAACGTCGATGCTGCGGTGTCGCTCACGTGGCACCTCGCAATACGGCGACATACCGCTCGGCATCGTGCACCTCGCGCTGCACCACTCGAGCGTGCTGGCGATTGCGCACATCGATGGCTTCGCGCATCTTGGCGATCGTCGCGGTCGCCCCGCGGCTCCGGCCGGACGCGGAGGCCGCTTCGGGCGGGCCGACCTTGCGGCGCGCGGCGGCCAGCAACCGCGCTGCCTCCTCGTCCGCCTCGGCGACGATCGATGCGGCCAGGGCCTCGGCCCGCCGCAGGAGCTCCGCCTCAGCGCCCTTGTCACGGAGCACTGTCCTCATAGCTTTCTCGACTTTCTCCATGGACATAGTAGCCATCTCTCAGAACAGGTTCGGCAAGAGCCGGGTCGCCGCCTCGGTCGCACCCCAACCGAGCGCGAGGATCACCGGTGCGGCGACGAACAGAGCCTGCTTGCGCCCCCACCGTTCGAGTGCCCAGGCGATCAGGCCGATGGCGGCCACCAGCCCGATCAGCCAGGCCAAGAGCGTCCCGTAGGTGGCGTTGTCGCCGTGCATCATCGCCTCGGAGGCGTTGGTCACGGTCGGACGACCCTTGCTTGCCGTCTGCGGCGTTCCTTGCAACGTGGCATCGACGTAGACCACGTGACGGTCGAGACCGCCCGGTTCGGTCTCGGATGTGACGAGGGTCAGGCGACCGGTTCCGGCAGCCACGCCGGGTACGACGTCGCCCGCTCGCCGCACCCGGTCGACGGAATAGACGAACGAGCCCTCACCCGTCTGCGCGGTGATGCGGTCGCCGACTCGGAGCGACGCGATGTGGGCGAAGGGACCGCCGAACAACACGCTGCGCCCGAACACCACGGACGTTCCGGCCTCGCCCGGCAACGGCGTGTCCCGCCGATGACCCGGACCGTCCTGCAGGTTCGTCGCGGTTGTTCCCTCGACGACGACGAGATCGTGCACGCCGAGCTGCGGGATCTGAAGGAACGCGACAGGCGTCCCTGGAGCGATCGTCCCACCGACGGGAGCGGTGCCGAGACCGAGCGCCTCGCGCAGCTGGTCGTGCAGCACGGACTGCGTGCGGTGTTCTTGCACGCCGCTCAACACAAGCGCGTAGCCGAGACACCAGAGGGCCAGCAGCCCGACCGTGGCCATGGTGGACAACGCGACCGCGGCACTCGGTGAGAACGTCGTGGGAGTCGTGCGCGCGGGAGCCACCGGCGCAAGCGTCGGGCTGACGATCGTCGTCATCGGACGACGCTGCGCCTTCGCTCGCGCCGGTAGGTCAGTAACGCGCCGCCTGCACTGGCCGTGATCGCGAGCGCGAGGGCCGGCACGAACAGACCGGCCAGCTGCGAGGTGCTCGCGATGGTCGTACCGGTGACGGCCGGCACTTGGCCGGACCCGTTCGTCGGGCCGGCGGCCGCCGCCGCGGTGGGTAACAGCTGACCCCCCGTGGCGCGCAATGGCGCCGACACGCCGCGCTGGAATGCGACGGATCCTGCCGGGCTCGAGGTCATGTCCGAACCGGTCGGTCCCGATCCGTTCTGGATCACCGAGGGGACCGCGCCCTGCTGCGCTTGGATCGCGTCGGCGGCTTGGAGCGTGTATGCGACGAGCGGCGCGAGATCGTTCGCCGCCGTCATCGGTAGGTAGCCGTCCGGTAGCTGGCCGACGGCCGTGCCAGGCGTCTGTCCGTCGCTGACGGCGAATCGGAGCAGGCCTGCGTACTTCGTCGCGTCGGCCGCGGGAAGGCCTGCGGTCGGTACCTGTGCGTACACAACCATCGTTCCGGGATACGCCGCGGCATCACCGCTCAGTGCGGCATACGGGATCGGCCAGCTCTGTGTCGTGAGATCAGGAGTGAGCAGTTTCGCGGTGGCGTGCAACGAGTCGGTGCTCGGCGCGACGAAGGTCCGTCCCTCCGTGTTGGTGTACTTCGGTGCCGCGGTCGCGTCGGTCTGCGTGAGCAGCGAAGCCGACGACAACGAGAACCGGGAAGCATCGGCAAGCGACACGACACCGAGCATGAAGCGGTGCCCCACGGTCTGGCGGCCGAGCGCGACGAGCTTCTCACCGTCGCTCGTTCCTTCGGCGAGCTGCTGGCACACCGTCTGCGAGTTCGCGATCGAGAACTGCATCTGCTGAGCGATCTGGCTCAGCCTCGACATCGGCGCCGCGACCAGCGGCAGGAACGGGACCGGGTCGTTGAACAGGCAGTCGTTCGTGTCCGACGCGTACATCTTCGGTGGCTCGAAGCTGTCGAGGAGCGGCCACGATGCGGTCGGCAGCGCAACACCCTTGTAGTTCGGATTGACCACCATCCCCCACGGATCCGGTGCGCCGTCGAGCCACGAGCGCGCGTCAGGGTCGTTGTTGATGTACGCCGTCAGTGCCGACATGACGTCGGAGTCGCTCGACAGCGCGAGCAACGTCGACGCGCTCTGCGATGCGGCGACGCCTTGCGAAACCCCTGGGTTGAGCGCGATGAACTCCGGGTCGAGCGAGATGTCGAGCGGGTTGCCGGCGAGCGCCGGGTACTCCTCCTTGATCGCGTTGATGGCGGGATACGACTCGGTGAGCAGCTTGGCCAACAACCGCGGCGTGAGTCGCAACTGCGCGGCGGGACGGCCGTCGCCGTCGTCGACCGCGAACGCGATCGCGAAGCCCGTCACCGCGACGGGCGCGTTCACGATCGGTTTGGAGAAACCGCCCGCCGGAACATCGCTCGACAGCGCCGCCTCGACGTTGCCGCTCGCCACGAGCGTGCGCGCCTGCGGCTCGGGCGTCTGCACGTGCTTGAAGCGGAAAAGCTTGGGGTCGAGACAGAACTTCGGCGCCCATTGCACGGTTGCCTGGGTCATCAGTTCGGAGCCGTACAAGTCGACACTGTTGCCGCCGCCGACCACGTCGCACACGTTCGACAACGGCGCGAACGTGAGCGGCACCGACACGCGGTTGCGCCAGTTGGACGCCGACCACCACAGAGCGCCGCTGACGGCCATGTCGAAGTTGCCCGACGGCGTGACGATCTGACCCGATTGCAGCCTGCCGGTCGCACTGCACGCGGTGAACGCGTCATCGGCGACGGATCCCGCCGGCGGCCGGTCGGCAGCCGGAAGCCCAGCAGCGGTCGCGTCGCAACTGATGCCGAGGATCGGAACCGCGACCAGCGAGCACGGCGATGTGTCGGAGCAACCGAGCGACGAGTTGTTGTCGGCCGTCCAGACGTCGAACTTGGCGCTTCCGTCGCCGTGGTCGTCGGTCACGCCATAGGTGGTGTTGCTCGGCAACGACAGTCCGCCGACGTTCGCGGCTTCGGGCGCCATGCCGGCGCAGCCACCGCCACCGCCGTAGTACACGGCACCGCTGGCAGCGCGGAACGGAACCCAATGCTCCGCCGGCGCGGGCGTGAAGCACGCCGCCGGTCGTTGCGCGGGCGCGCCGACGACCGCGGTGCGCTGATCGGGTGCGGCGTAGCGGTCGACCCGCCACGGTGGAAACGCGGTGTTGAACGAGGACTGGAACCGCTCGGGAGCGGTCGCCGTCCAGCACGTCGTCGGATCGAGCGTCCCGTTCGATGCGCCGGACGCCGAGTCGACGCCAGAGCACTCGAGCAGGACGACGGGATACTCCTCCTGCATCGCGTCACCGGAGTTCTGATCCGCGATGATGCCGCCAGTCGGATGGGCGCCCGACCACGAGACGTCGATCTCCTGGAACCCGCGCAGGTTCTGCGTCTGGCCGACGTTCAGGCTGAAGTTGCGGGTCTCGACTGTCTGATCGTGACCGCCGACGAGATGGACACGGGAGATCGTCTTCGACTCGACCACCCCGGTGGACTGCTCGCCCGACGCCTGCGGCGCGCGGTCGGCGAACACGACGACCGAAGCGAGGACCGCCAGCAACGCGAGCACGCGTATGGAAGAAGGCTTCACCGCGGCTCACTCCGCGTTCTTCGCGCGAACGAACGAATGAGCACCGATGGCGTCACGACGATGGCCACCAACAGCAGGATGACGAACAGCACCACGTAGCCGGGAGTCGAAGACGACTTGTAGCGCGACGGCGACGTGGTGAGATCGAGACCCGCGGCGCGTCCGCTCGCGCCGAGCGCCACTTGCTGTTCACCTGTCGCGGCTGCTGCGGTAGCTGCAGTAGAGGAGTTGCTTGCGGCCACCGCCTCCTGCTGCGCCTGAGTCGATGACCCACTGTTCCCACCGCCACCGCCACCGCCAGGCGCGGTCGGTCCGTTCGTACCGGGTCCCGCTTCGGTGTCGTTGCACGGACCCTGTCCGCTGCCGTCGCACGGCGGTGGCTGCGGCGCGATCTCGGCGAGGTAGTTGCGGTCCGGCTGCCCCGCGATGAACGTCGGGTTGTTGCAGGTCGACACGTCGCGCTGCGTGAGGTCGACGCCGGGGTCGGCCTGCTTCAGCTTGCCGATCTGGTCGAATCCCGCCTGTACGAGGTTGATCGGCAGCGGCGAGTAGCCGATCGGGCCCATCTCCTTCTGCCCGTCGCAGATCGAGTAATAGAGGAAGTCGGCGAGCGTCTGCCGCTTCGCCGTCGTCATCTTGCTGTCGTCGGCGCCGGTCGGCAGGATCATGTAGGAGTACGACGACAACGGGTACGTCCGCGGATCGCTGTACGTGTAGACGTTGGACAGGTCCTGCAGCAGGTAGTCCGGCGAGCTCTTGTCCTGGTTGATGATGCGCCTGGGTCAGCGCGACGGCGACGTTGTACTGGGTCGGCAGCGTGAAGTAGCCCGCCGCGTTCTCGATCTTCGCGACCGGGTAGTCCTTGCCGAGCGCGTACGAGTACTCGTCGTAACCGATCGCGCCGTTGGCCGCCGACGACGAGATGAAGTTCATGACGCCGTCGGAGCCGCTCTGCGCGATCGCGTCACCCTGCCGGGGGTAGTACTCGGTCAGCCCCGCGTGTCCGGCGAAGGGGCGCCAGAGGTCGGGGAACTCCTTGTCCATGTAGTCGCGTGAAGTGCGCGGACGAGCCCGAGCCCTCGGAGTGGACGACCGGGATGATGGGGAGGGACGGGAGCACCCGGCCGTTGTTGTCGGCCGTGATCGCGGGATCGTTCCAGTTGGTGATCTGGTTGGTGAAGATCCTCGCGAGCGTCCGGCCCGACAGCCGCAGGTTGCGGACGAGCTGGCCGCCGACGCGGATCTGGTACGGGAACGCCGTGCCGCCGGAGACGATCGGCAGGTAGGCGTACGCGCGTCCTTGCGAGTTGTCCGCATCACCGGTGAGCGGGTCGCGGCCCTGGTAGCCGATCTCGGTCACGGCGAAGTCGTTCGTGCGGAAGCCGAAGTCCTTGCGTCCCTGCGCGGATCCGCTGGCGGTGTACACGACCTGCAGTCCGTTCGACTGCACGTCGGCGATCCACTGGTTCATGGCGTTCGCGCTCCAGCTCGAGCCGGACCCCTGGATCGAGCGCGTGGCTGCCACCGGCGGACGCCGGTGACGCGGCTGCGACCGCCATCGCCAGCAGCAACAGCAACAGTCCGACGGCGAACGTTCTCGCCCTCATCGCGACACCGGGCCTTCTCGCGCCACGATGCGGGTCAGGATGAACAGGAACAGGACGAGCAGCATGAGCAACGCCGCCGCGCCGTAGCCGCGCGTCGATCGTACAGCGGCTCGCCGCTCCGCACCGCGGTGAAGATGAACAGCGGCAACGAGTTCATCGGGTCGTGCGTCGGGTTCAGGTTGAGGAACGTCGACGCGCCCGAGACGATCAGCAAGCGGCGCGGTCTCGCCCGTGACGCGAGCGATGCCGAGGATCAACGACGTACGCCAGGCCGGCCTTGGCCGTCGGCAGCACGACGTGTCGCACGGTCTGCCACTGCGACGACACCGAGCGCCAGACCCGCCTCCCGCAGGCCGACGGGCACGAGCAGCAGGACGACCTCGGCGGAGCGGGCGATGATCGGGATCATCGTGACGGCAATGCGCCATGCGATGCCGCAAGTCCGTCGCGCTCCCATTGCAGGCCGATGATGAGCACCGTGTAGACGAACAGGCCGGCGAGCACGTCAGGCAACGCTGTCATCGCCTCGACCACGGTGCGCACGGACGTTGCCAGTCGCCCGCCGACCTCGGTCATGTAGACCGCGGTGCCGATCCCGAGCGGCAGCGCGATCAACGCCGCGATGCCGACCTGGATGACGGTGCCGACGATTGCGTGCAGGATCCCGCCCTGGGTCAACGGAGCCGTGGGCCGCACGCCGGCCATGTCCTGCGTGTAGAAGTTCACGTGGTGCAGCGCCGGCCAGCCCTTCACGAAGACGAAGATCACCGTCGAGGCGAGTGCGAGACCGACGATCGCCGCGCCACCGCGAACGATCGCCGACCAGGTCGATCGACGACTTCTGCACGCGGGTTCGACATCGCGGTGACTGCCGCGTAGATCGCGAGGAAGGCGACGTACCAGCAGAGGACGAAGCCGAGCGACACCGCTGAACGCGAGCACCTGCTCGTAGAGCAGCCACACCAGGCCGAGTGACGCCGCCGCGGCGCCGAGCAGCGACCCGACGTCGTCGACGGTCCGTGTCTGGAGGACGCGCGGCACATCCGGACTGGGCTCCGGCGGCGGCGGGTGCCTCCGGTGGGGCGGGCGGCGCGACGACGTCGATGGCCATCAGATGTCCGTTCCCGGGCCGCTGCGGCTGCGGTTGACGATGGCGGCGGCGACGGTGTTGACGCCGAGGGTGATGACGAACAGCACGAAGCCGGCGGCCAGCAGGGCGGACAGCTGCGAGGTCGTCGCCTCGCCGAACCGGCCGGCGATCAGCGCCGAGATCGTGATCGTCCCGACGCTCAGGATCCGTGATCTTGATGTCGAAGGCCGGTGAGATGATCAGGAGCACGGCGACGGTCTCACCCAGCGCACGGCCGAGCGCGAGCATCGTGCCGCCGATGATGCCGCGGCGCCCGAACGGCAGTACGACCGTGCGGATCGACCCCCACCGAGTCGCGCCGAGCGCCATCGCCGCCTCCCGCTCACCGATCGGTGCCTGGGCGAAGACGCCCCGCATGACGGCGCACGCCATCGGAATGACCATCATCGACACGGCGAGACCGGCGATGAACGCCGAAGCCGTGTAGCGCGACTGCGCCCACACGGCAGCGTTCGGATCGGTGTCGACCTTGAAGATCGGGATCCAACCGAAGTACTGGCTGAGCCAGCGCGACACCTCGGCCGCATGCGGCTGCAGCAGGAAGAAGCCCCAGAGCCCGTAGATGATGCTCGGCACCGCCGCCATCAGGTCGACGAGCGCGACGAGGCTCGAGCGCAGCTTGGGCGGCGCGTACTCGCTGATGTACAGGGCGGTCAGGAAGGCGAGCGGGAAGCCGACGGCCAGTGCGATGAGCGCCACCTCGACGGTCCCGACGAGCACGGCGGCGAGACCGACGATGTCGTGCTCGGGGTGCCACTGCGTCTCGGTGAAGAAGCCGAATCCGTAGCGCTGCAGGGTCGGGATCGCCTGGTAGCCGAGGAACGCGCCGATCGCGAGGATGAGGACGAGCACGAAAGCACCGACGGCTCGGGCGGTGCCGCGGAAGACGCGATCACCAGTCGGCAGGACCTCGACGATGCGCCGGGGGACGTCCGATGCATTTGTCGTGTCCGGCGCGTCGGGTGCGAGTGCTTCGGTGATGGCCACGTTCGCTCCGTCACCCAAAGCGGCCGTTGACATAGTCGAACGTCCGCGGGTCGGTCGGGGCTTCGAAGATCTGTCGTGGTGGGCCCGGCCTCGACGATGCCACCGGGCTGGCCCTGCTCGCGCCGAGGAAGAACGCGCACTGCTCGGACACGCGTGCCGCCTGCTGCATGTTGTGGGTGACGATCACGATCGTGACGTCGGACGCCAGCTCGCGCGATCGTCTCCTCGATGTACCGCGTCGACGTCGGGTCGAGAGCCGAGCACGGCTCGTCCATGAGCAGCACGTCGGGATCGACGGCGAGCGAGCGAGCGATGCACAACCGCTGCTGCTGTCCCCCTGAGAGCGCGCCACCGGCGTCCGTGAGCCGGTCCTTCACCTCTTTCCACAGTCCGGCGCGGGTCAGGCACTCCTCGACGAGGTCGGCGCGATCCTGCCGACGGAGGCGGGCGCCCGAGAAACGAAGACCAGAGGTGACGTTGTCGGCGATCGACATCGCCGGGAACGGGTTCGGCTTCTGGAACACCATGCCGATTCGGCGGCGCGTCTCGGTGATGCGATCGGTCCGGCGCGTAGATGTCCTCGCCGTTGAGCAGGACCTCACCGGCCATCTTGGCGGAGGGCACGGACTCGTGCAGCCGGTTGAGGATGCGGAGGAAGGTCGACTTGCCGCAACCGGAAGGGCCGATCAGCGCGGTGACGGCCGCGGCCGGCATCGTGAGCGAGACCTGCTCGAGCACCTTGTTCGTACCGAACCAGGCGGAGACGCGGACCGCCGACAACGTCGACGCGCGGGAACCAACCGACGGCGCGGCCGGTGGCTCAGTGCTCGTGGCGACCACGGAACCTCCTCCGATTGTCGACCGCGAGCGTGATCATGCCGAGACCCGCGAAGACGAGCGCGGCACCGAACCGGAGTGGCGATTCCACGTCCGTGCCGGTGCGCGCGAGTGGATCGGTAACGGTCGACGTCTCCGTGCCGGACACGCCCGAGTCGCCGCCGCCGTCAGCGGACGAGGACGAAGACGTGGACGTGGACGTGCCGTCGGCCGGGTCAGCGACGGTGAACGCGAACGTCGCGCTCGCGTCCTGTCCGGCGACCGTGAGCGTGTGTTGGCCGGCCTCGAGATCGGCGGGCAGCACGATGGCGGACGTGATGTTGCCACTCGAGTCGGCGGTCACCGAGGCAAGGGTGACCGGCGTGGACTGCACGGTGATCGTGACGGTCTCCCCCGCGGCGAAGCCGCTGCCGGTGACGGTGAACGTCGCACCGGGCGTGAGCGTGCTGCCGGCGTCGATGGGCTTGCCGGACTGGTCGGCGAGCGTCACCGACGCGGCGCCCGGCTGGCCCTGCACGACGAAGGAAGTCGCTTGCGACGTCGAGGCCCCGAACGCGTTGCTGTCCGCGGGTGCGAACGCGGCGGTGAGGGAATGGGTGCCTGCGGCGAGGCCGGAGGTCGAGGCATGCGCGGTGCCGCCGCTGACGTCGACCGGATCACCGATCGCCGTCGTACCGTCCGAGAACTGAATCGTGCCGGTCGCGTCTGACGGCGTGACGGTTGCGGTCAGGTCGACCGCGGTGCCCTGCGCAACGGGACTCGCAGGACTCACGTCGAGCGCGGTCGTCGTCTGATTGGCGCCCGGAGTCGTGACGGTCATGGACGATGCCGACGACGCGGAGGATGCGAAGGTCGAGCTGTCAGACGACGTGAACGTCGCGGTGAGTGAGTGATTGCCCGCGGTCAACGCCGATGTGGACACCTGCGCGGATCCGCTCGAGACGGTGACTGCCGCGCCGAGCGCGGTCGGTCCGTCGAAGAACTGAACGGACCCCGCGGCCTGCGCAGGGCTCACGGTCGCGGTCAAGGTCACGCTCGTGCCGACCAGGACGGGGCTGGACGGCGACACCTGCAGTGCGGTCGTCGTCGGAGTCGCCGATGACACCGCGGGATAGACCTGGGTCCACGTCGTGCCGGAGACGAAGATGTCGGCGGCGTCGTAGGTGGCGCCGGCGACCTGACCGACGCCGGAGGTCTTCACCCGCAACTGGTAGAGACCCTGGTACCCGTCCGTGGCGGTGTTGGGAAGATCGTCGATGAGCGTCGCGATCGTCTCGTCGGCGGCGGTGACCTTCACGAGTGGCAACGGTGAGCTCGCGAGCGAAGCCGGCGCGGACGAGTCGGGATACGAGGTCGAGGCGGTCATCGCTTCGCCCGAGAACGCGCCCGTCGGGATCCCGTTCTTCGGGAGGTAGCCGAACAGCGTTGCCTTCGAATCGCCGCTTCGGCCCGCCGCCTGCGCCTGCACGTACGTCGCGAACGGTTGGTCGTTGATGCTGCCGCCGGTCACCACTGCGCCGGCCGCGTTGTAGAAGACGAGCGCACCCGTCGAGTTCGGATCAGGTTCGTACGGAGGCGTGACGGCGGCGTGCGCCGACGTGGGCGCGAGCCCGGCAAGGAGCGCAGCGAGCGCGAACGCGAGCAGCGCGGCAACGACGGGAGTCGGATGGTGGTCTGGCTTCACGTTGCTACCTCGCACCTGCGGTCGCAGGACCGCGCTTCGACGAGCGGTGACGCCGGCGCAGCACGAGAATCCCTGCGGTCGCCCCTGCCGCGGCGGTGGCGAGCGCTATGGGCGGCAATCCCCGGCGATGTCCGGCCGCGTCGTGCACCGCGATCGGGACGGCGGGCGCGGCCGCCGCGGGCGCGGCCTCCGCGGCCGGCGTCGAGGCCGGAACCGACGCCGGTGCGGGCGCCGGCGTCGAGGCCGGGGGAGCGGTCGTCGACGGGATGAGTATCGCGGCCATCGAGACGGCCGAACCGGCGTCGCACGGCACGTTGGCGCCGCGCACGACGGTCCAGTTGTCGCCGTCGACACGGATGTCGGCCGCCGCGTAGTGCGAGGTGCGCGCCGGCTGGCCCTCGGTGCCGAGGTACAGCCGCAACTGGATGAACCCGTCCCATGACGGCGGGTACGAGCCGAGGAAGTCCGCCAGCGCCACGTCGCCGTCGACCGATTGCGCGGTCGGATGCTTCGGGTTCGTGTACCGCGCCGACGCGGTGAGCAGATCGCCGCTCCACTCGCCGGGCGACACGCCTTGGCGCGGCTGGTACGCGAACAGCGTTGCGGTCGAGCCGTCTGTGTCATACGGCGACGGCGCGGCGTTCGCGCCGAGCGCCGTCCAGACGAACGGGGCGTCGTGGATGTTGCCGTGATCGATCGGCTGCCCCTGGCGGTTGCACAAGCCGATGCCACCGTCGGCCGCGGGATCGTTGTACGGAACCTTGGGAGTTGCGTCGAATGCCACCGGCGCTGCTACCGCCGGCCGTGCGAGGGCGACCGTTGCCAGCAAGAGCACGACGGCCGCGGAAGCGGAACGAGCGAGCTCCTTGCCTTGGGACGTCTTCGGCGAGGTCGGGGCCGGCTTCGGAGGCGCTGCGCCCACCCGCTTGGCCCGCCGCCGGCGATAGCGGTCGATCAACAGGATGAGTGCGATGCAGACGAGCAACGTCAACGGCAGCGTCCATTGACGCTTGCTCGATCCGACTCTGTCGAGGCGGGGATCGACGTCACCCTCGATCGCGCGCGGCGTCACCGCGACGTGCACTGTTCCGAGCAGTTCGGGCGGCACGCCGTGGATCACCGTCGTCGTGGTGACGGATGCGCCCGGCAACAACATCGGGATGTCCGGCAGCGCGGCGGCCGTCTTCGTGGTGCCGAGAAGACCTTGGATGTCGGCGTGCTGTTGCGCTCCGAGCTTGATGTTGCCGCGGTTGCGCACCGTGTAGGTGAGCGACAGCGTGCCGGTGCCGAGCGGGTTGGCGTTCTCCTGGAACACCGTTCGGACGCCTTCGACCGTGAGCTCGGGCGTGAGCGTCCCTGCAACGCGGATGAACGCGCGGACGGCGACACGCTGGTCGACGTGGACGACGTCACCGGTGGACGTATGCGCGTCGCTCGTCACCGACGCGACGATTCCGGCTTCGTGGTCACCAGCCGCCGCTGACGCCGGGACTTGTAGTTGCACGGGGACGATCACCGTCGAGCGCGGCGCGATCGTCACCTTGGAGCTGCCGTCCGGCGTCGCAAGCGTCAGCCATTGACCGGCGTCGGACGGCTTGTCACCGGCGGGAAGAAGATCCGCGGAACCGTCGTCGCGGTTGAAGGTGTCGGTCGCGTAGAGGTCGACCGTCAACGGTTCGAGCGCGAGGTTCGACACGGCCACGTTGTCCGACATCGCTGCGCCGGCGGTGACGACGTAGTTGAGATAGGGACGTCCGTCGGGAGCACTCGAGCTCGCCGGTCCGATTCCGAATGTCGCGTTGTGCGACCCGGAATCGGCCGGCGAACTCGAACCGGGCGACGTGGGATTGGTGTCCGCCCGGACGGGGGGTGCCAGAGCCACGAGCGCGGCGAGCCCGCAGATCACGGCACCACTCGTTCCAAGGGCGCGCCGAGGCAGGCGGAAGATCGACTGCCTCGGCGCGCGTTGGGGGTTCAGTTCAGCCCACCGTCAACGTGATCGTGCCCTTGTAGGTACCGGGCGGCGACGAGCTCGGTGCGTTGAGCGTGAGGAGGCCGTTGAAGCCGATCGACCCGATGCCGTGACCCGCGGACAGCACGACGTGAGCCGAGCCGCCACCGAGACCGAGGCTGCCGGGAGCGCCGGCCGCGACAGCGGGTGAAGCCGCCGGGTTGTCGGTGCCCACGACGCTTGCCGCGGTCAACGAGTTCCCCGCCACCGGAACGGGAACGATGTTGGTCAACCCGAGGTTCTGCGGGTCGATCGTCCCAGGTCCGCCGTTGCTCAGCGGGGTCGCCAGCGCCGACACCGCCCACGGCAGGTCGCCGGAACGGGTGTCCGTGACGGTGATCCCGTTCACGCCGACCGACGCCGAGTACTGCGTCGCGTTGTCGTTGAGCGCCAACGTGCCGAGGTCGATCGGGTTGTTCGGCGTGTAGGGCGTGCTGATCACGAGCGTCCCCGGCGCGATCGCCGCTTGGACGTTCGCGTTCGCCGGTGCGATCGCGGGCTGGGTGAGATCGAACGCCGTCCCGGTCGCCTGCGAGCTCGTGAACGCCGCTGAGCTCGTCGGATTGAACGTGGCCGTGATGGTGTGCGACCCCGGTGCGAGTGCACTCGTCGTGAGGCTGAACGTTCCGGACCCTGCCGCCGTCGTACCGACAACTGCTGCGCCGTCGGTGAACGTCACCTTGCCGGCCGCGTTGCTCGGGGTCACCGTTGCGGTGAGCCCGACCGGCGAGAAGCCGACGCCGGTGCCGGTGTTGACCGAAAGTGCGGTCGTCGTCACCACCGCCGAGGGTTGCGTGATGGTGAACGGCGTCGCTGCCGATGTCGAGTCACCGAACGCCCCTGGGTTCGTCGCCGTGAACGCTGCCGTCAGCGAATGCGAGCCGGCGGTCAACGAACTGCTCGACGTCTGCGCCGTTCCACCGGCGACCGCGACCGGCGAACCGATCGGACTTGCACCGTCGAGGAACTGCACGCTGCCCGACGCGCTCGCCGGCGCGACATGCGCCGTGAGGCCGATGCTGGTACCGGCCACCTGCGGGCTCGTCGGTGCGACGTCGAGCGTCGTCGTCGTCGACTGCGCGACGGGCGCGGGGTACACGAGCGACCACGTGTTGCCGTTGACGAGGATGTCGGCCGAGTCGTACGTCGCGTCCGGCGGCGCCGTGCCCGACGTCTTGACTCGCAACTGGTACAGGCCTTGGTACGAGTCGGTTGCCGTGTTCGGCAAGTCGCCGATGAGCCCCGCGATCGTCTCGTCCTGTGACGACAACGCGACGAGCGGCAACGAACCGTTCAGCGGCGCCGGAGCGCTCGCGTTCGGGTACGTCGACGACGCGGTGAGCGCCTCACCACTCCACGCTCCGGTGGCGATGCCGTTCTTCGGCAGATAGCCGAACAACGTCGCCTTGGTGTCACCGGCGCGACCGGCAACGGTGGCTTGCACGTACGCCGCGAACGGCGCGTCGTTGATGTTGCCTCCGATGACCGGATTGCCGGCTGCATCGAAGAACTGCAACGCGCCGATCGAATTGGGATCGGGCTCGAACGGCGGCGCGGCCGCCGATGCGATGCTCGCCGACGCGAACGACACAACGATCGCGACGAGAGCGAACAGCGCGAACTTGGTACGCATCTTCATCTTCATCGTCATCACCCCGCCGACACGTTGCCGAGGTCGTTGTAACCGGGGACCGCGCCGGCGGCGGCGACGAGCGCCTGGCCCGCAGGCTTCTTGAAGAACGGCGTGCCGGACGGATCCGAGAACAGCGCCTGCGCCCAGTTCTTCGTGCTGCCCGGCTGCCACGGAGCGGCTGTGGTGTCGCTCTGGCGGAAGACGATGTACAACCCGTTCACGTCGTCGTACGCCGCGGCCCCATCAGGCGCTGTCGCCGTGAGTGCATGGACACCCGGTGTCAGCACCGAACCACCCGGGAAGGCGGTGTTCGGGTTGTGGAAGTAGCCCGAGTTCCACAGGTTGAGTCGACCGACCGAGAACGGTGTGATCGCGTCGGCCGGCGTCGACGCACCGGTGATCGCTCCAGGATCGTTCTGCTCGACCGTGAGCACGTTCGAACCGAGAACGATCGCGGTGTTGCCGTTAGCCGCCTTCAGATCCGCGAGGAACGTCTTGTTGATCGACGAAGCCGACGGCGGAAGCAGCGGGATGATCGCGTCGGTCGAGCCACCCGAGTTGTTGGGCAGTTCGTTCCAGTGCTTGTACGTGCCCTGGTAGATCCCGATGAGCTCGGCCGGCGAGAGGCCCGCTGGTGCGTTCGTGGTGTCGTTGGCCACGACCTCGAGCGGGTCGGTGCCGATCTGGACGACGTGCAGGAAGCCCCAACCGGCGTTGCCTGCGGCCTGCTGTTGCGCTGCCGTCGGCAAGCTCGCGGCTCGGATGAAGTTGATCTGCTTGTTCGAGTCGGCCAGCAGGGCCGAGTAACCGCCACCCGTGCTCGACACACGCTGCGTCGGTGGCGTGCCGGCGCGCACCACGACCGATGGGTTCAGTGGCTTCGGTGACGTGAGCGTGCTGCCGTTGGCATAGGCGGCGCGACCGTTCGAATCGGCGGTCGCGTCGATGCTCACCAACTTGTTGACGTTGTTGGCCGCGTTGTATCCGAGGTCGCCGGCAGTGTCACCGTCCGCGGCGAAATCGACGTTGTATTGGGGAGTCTCGCCGCCGACACCCACGACGTCTGTCCCGGATGGCGCGTAGTCGGCGTGTGCGACTGCTGCGGTTCCGAGCAAGAACGACGCGGCGACGGCCAAGGAAAGACCCACTCTCAGGGATCTCCTCCGGCTCATGGCATCTCGCTTTCGATAGAGGTACGGGTTCGGGTCCGGATTCGAGGCGCGCGCGGTTAGAGCGATGTCGCCCGCCTTGCGCGATCGAACGGCTACTGGTTCGAGTGGCTCAGCAGCCCCCCGGACAACTGCTGTGTTGCTATCCCGTGCCGGGTCGTGAGCGCAGGTGCCAGTGATTCGAGATCGCTCGCCGCGTCGCCCGCACTCCCGCCTTGCACGAGCGAGATCGAAGCACGCAGCGTGGTTCTTGTCAATCCCGATCGAAAAACTAAGGATTCAATCTGCCAGCGGTTCCCGAGACCGTCAACGGGGGCGAGGGTCGGCCTTCTGGAGGGCCGAGATGATGTCGGGACCGATCGGCAGCGGCGCGCAGCCGTGGTCCTGGCCGCAGACGAAGTCGAACTGCGGCTGGGCGCCGCTGTGGCAGTCCGAGCAGCTGCCGCCGAACCGGTTCAGCACCTCTGCCCCACCACGGGTCAGGATCTTCGTTCCCGCCGGCGAGACGTCGAGCGAGAAGAACTCCCAGTCCTTGGTCGCCGGACTGAAGCCGGCGCGCCGCTTGACCATCGCCTCCTGCGGCACGAGTTGGATGATCGTGCCGACGGGATACCGGCCGCCGTTCGGCGAGTTGGCGACGGCGAGAGCCTCGGCCAGATGACCGCGCACGTTGGTGACGAAGTGGTCGCCGACCGGGGTCATCGAGTTGATGTTCGGGAAGTCGGCGGCGGTGAGATCCGCGTCCTCGGAACTCGCCGAGCTCGCCGCGGACGTCGACGTCGACGTCGTTGACGTCGCGCTCGACGACGATCCGTGCGAACCGCACGCGGCAAGTACGCCGGCAGTCAGCGCAAGGGCAACGATCCAGCGCGAGCAAGCTGCCCACAGCGAGCGAACGCGTACTCGCTCCACGGGCGATACCTACGGACGCGAGGCGGCAACGGATTGCGCCCGATGGACGATCCACTCATCACACGACTGCGGTCACTCGGAGGAAGGTCGCCGGGATGGCGGTCTTCGCCGGGTCCGGGCTCTCGTTCATCTCGTTGAACAGCGCCTCGAGCTCGCGGTCGAGCTCCGCCGTCTTCCCGTTCGCCTCTGCCGCCGCGTACACGTTCATCGTCGGGCCGTAGTAGGTGCGGAAGGTGGCGAGGAACTGCGACGGCGTGGCGTCGAGGTTGAACCAATAAGTGTCGCGGACGAACGAGATGTTCTCCGGTGCGACACCGGCAGCCTTGAACCGCTCGATGACGTTCTCCTCGACGCCCCAGGTCATCGGGCTGACGAAGCCTTCGGGCGGCGGCGGGGAGTACGCCGCGCTGATCTTCAGAACTTGTGCGACGAGCGTCGGATCATTCGGGATCCAGTTGCCCATGACGACGCGACCACCCGGGCGGGTCACGCGCACCATCTCGGCCGCCACGTCGAACGGCGTCGGAGCGAACATCGCCCCGAAGATGCTGACGACGAGGTCGAAGGACCCGTTGCCGATGTCGATCAGACCCGTGGCGTCGCCTTCCTGGAAACGACAGTTGGTCAGCCCTTCGTCCTCGGCACGCGCCTTGGCGGCGACGACGAGATTCGACGCGATGTCGACACCGAGCACGTTGGCGCCGAGACGCGCCGACGGAATCGCGGTCGTGCCGTCCCCGCAGCCCAGATCCAGCACTTCGAGCCCGCTGGTGATGCCGAGCTCTTTGACGAGCGCTTCACCGCTCTCGCGCATCGACGCCGCGATGCGAGTGAAGTCACCTTTTTCCCAGAGCGCCTTGTTCGGATTCATACCCGTTCCTCCTATCGATCCACAGGGATTCCGTGTCTCGAGCAGTGTGCGGGCACGGCCTTCCCCGGACCTTCCGCCGATCTGTCCCCGCTCGCCGGCAGTTCCAACGGCGGCGGATAGCGGACGAGACGGCTGATGGCGGGCCCGCCGTTGCAGACGCATGAGTACGCGACCGATCCGGGTAGACCATCTGCGGGATCTTCTCCGCAAGGGAGGCACACGCGTGGGACAAGACCTGATCAACCTGTATGAACGTGCCAGCAGCTGGACCGGTTCGAAGGTGGCGAACGCAACCGACAAGCTCGACACGACCACGCCCTGTGACGACTGGGACGTGGCGACCTTGATGAATCACATGCTCCAGACGCAGCAGTTCTTCCTCGCATCCGCACGCGGCGAGCAAGCCTCGTTCCCGTCCGCGGATCCACCTGACCTCATCGGCGACGATCCTGTCGCCGCGTTCGACGCCGCCCGAGCGGACGTCGTGGACACGTACGGAGCTCCGGGCGTCATCGAGAAGACGGGGATCTCGCTCGGCATCGCATTCAGTGACCAGCTTCTGCACGGTTGGGACCTGGCGAAGGCGACCGGGCAGGACACGACCATGCCGGAAGGGCTGCCCGCAGCCGCGTTCGACATGATCCACGGTCGTTTCACCGACGAACAGCGCAAGGGCATCTTCAAGCCGGAAGTGAAAGTCCCTTCCGACGCATCGGCGCAGGACAAGCTCTTGGCCTACACGGGCCGGAACCCGAGGCAGTAGGCCGCGGCACCTCCAGATCCTTCAGTTCACGGCGAGGATCACGTCGCTGGCCTTCACCACGACGGTGACAGAGCTGCCGACGGAGAGCTGCAGTTCGTCCGCCGCCTCCTTCGTGATGGACGACGTCATGACGTCGCCGCCCGCGAGTTGCACCTTCACCGTCGTGGTGACCGCCCCGGTGTCGATGTGGGTCACGGAGCCGGTGAGTTGATTGCGGGCGCTCAGCTTCATCGTCGCAGTCTCGCGCCCGGTGCTCGCCAGCACACCGGCCGCGGTACACCCTCTTCCATCTGACGGTCAGGTTGCTGTTGCGAACGGCGTGGGCGCGGCCGGGCTCGAACCGACGACCTTCGGTTTGTAAGACCGACGCTCTTCCAACTGAGCTACACGCCCGTTCGGGCCAGGGTAGTTCGGGGGTCGAGTGCGACGAACGGGCGGTCTCGTCTCACCTTGGCGTCGGTCGACATGGTCGACCTCGTCGGTCACACCGTCCACATGAGCTGCGACGACTGCGGCACGATGTGGCGGGCGCGCCGTTCGGCTCAGTGACCTGACCGGTCGCGATCCAGCTCCTCCTCCGACACCACCTCGAGTCCCGCGTTCCGCAACGCCTCCGCCGTCACTCCTTCACCGGCGACTCGCGTGCGGGTGAACGTGCCGTCGTAGATCTCGCGACAACCGCACGACGGCGACCGGGCCTTCAGCACGGCACGGCGCGCTCCGGTGGCTTTCGCGATCTGCACTGCGTGCGCGGCGCCGCGAGTGAACCATTCCGTGACGTCGTTGCCGTTCTCATCGCGCACGGTTCCATCCGCTTCGCGCTCCGCCCACGGTCGTGGCGTCGGCAGGCCGCCCGCGGTCTCCGGGCACACAGGCACGACGCGATGCGTCGACCGCAGCGCGACAACTGCTTCGTCGGTGTTCGCGTCACCGTGCTGGTTGCATCGCACGCCGAGCAAGCATGCGGACACGAGCACGGCCGGACGCGTGTCCGGCTGGTGGGATCCCTGGTCGGAGCCGGTTGCAGCACTACCGTCGACCACGAAGCGAACCTACCCGCAAAGGGCGCGCGCATGGCAGGACGGAGCACGACGGCAGCGCAACGGTCCGATCGTTCAGGCGATCGCGATCTTGTGCAGCAGTATCTCGGCGAGCTCCGCCGCGAACCGTTGCTCACCGCGGCAGAGGAGATCGATCTGTCGCAGAAGATCGAACGCGGACGTGCACCTGACGCGACGAGCGACGACATCGCGATCGCGGCAGCGGCGCGGCAGCGCTTCATCCAGGCGAACCTTCGTCTCGTCGTGTCCATCGCGAAGCGTTACCAGTCCGCCGGGTTGCCGATGCTCGACCTGATCCAGGAAGGCAATCTCGGGCTCATGCGAGCGGTCGAGAAGTTCGACTGGCGCAAGGGGTTCAAGTTCTCGACGTACGCGACCTGGTGGATCCGCCAGGGCATCACGCGCGCCATCGCCGACAAGAGCCGCACGATCCGCGTGCCCGCGCATCTCGGTGAAGCCCTCTCAGTGCTCGCTCGCACATCCGCTCAGTTGCTGAAGACGCTCAAGCGCGAGCCGACGATCGCGGAGCTCGCCGCCGAGAGCGGGTTCCCCGTCGAGAAGGTCGAGGACGCGTTGCGGGTCGAGCCCGATCTCGTGTCCCTGTCGACGATGGTCGGCTTCGACGGTGACGTCGAGCTCGCAGACCTTGTCCCTGACCCGTCGGCGAGCGCGCCCGACGAAGCCGCCACTCGTGCACTCGAGTCCGCCGCGCTGCGGTCCTCGCTCGATCGGCTCGACCATCGCGAGCGCGAGGTGCTGTGTCTGCGCTTCGGTCTCGCGTCCGAGCAACCGTTGACCCTCGAAGAGGTCGGGCGCAGGTTCGATCTGACCCGCGAGCGCATCCGGCAGATCGAGGCGAAAGCCCTCACCAAGCTTCGCCATCCGTGCCTGCCGGGCGACCTGCGCACGATGGTGACGCTGGCGGGCTAGCGACTCAGCGTTCGTCAGGCAGGAAGCGGACGGGCCGGCGGCGACAGGCTCGCCCGGGCCAGCGCCTGGATCGCCTGCACCGTCTCCCATTGCAGGTCCGGCAGCTCCGTCGGCGCGAACCATTGTACGTCGACGATCTCGACGGAGCACGGTCGCACGTTGTCGGCGTCGGCGTCACGGAGAGGACGCGCACGAAAGACGATGTCGATCCGTCGAGGACGCTCGTCGATGACGACCGCGGGCTCGGAGATCAACACGATCTCCAGTCCGACCTCTTCGAGGATCTCGCGGCGCGCCGCATCCGTCGGGTGCTCGTGGCGCTGGAGGAGCCCGCCGGGGAGCCCCCAATGCCTTCGGTACGACTGACGGATCAGGAGCTGCCGCCCATCGGCCCGCTCGATGAGACAGATCGCGCCGACCGAGAACGTGGGCGCGACGATGCGGACGACGACGCGCCGCAGGCGTCCCGGCAAGCGCCGGTACACCAACAACAGCCACCGGTGGACCAGGTCGATCACCGGTTCAGGGTAAACGTCGTCCGAACTCCGGGCTGAAACGGGCGCTATGGCGCCCGTTGTCATCCAACATTCGCAAGGGAGCGGCGCGCGGACAGGACCTCCGCGAGCAAGCCGGGGTTGCCGGCCGCGACCGGGGTTCGGCGGGCGTCGTGTTCGAGGACGACGAGCGAGCGATCGTCTGCATCGACGACGAGCGCGCCCGCCTCGGTGCACACGAGCATGCCGCCGAGGTAGTCCCACGGCCCGTGCGCGTCGGAGCTGCAGTCGACATACGCATCGACCACTCCCTCGGCGACGGCGCACAGGTCGAGTGCCGCCGCGCCGAGGGCGCGGTACTGGTACCAACCGAGGTACTTGCCGGGATACCCCGACAACGCGACCAGCGACTCCGCGAGTGAGGCTCGGCCGGATGGCGCGATCGGCCGCCCGTCTGCGGTGGTCCCCGCGCGTCGTTCGGCCGCGAAGGTCACGCCGCTCGCCAGGTTGACGACGAGCGCGGCGAGTGGACCTTCGTCGTCGACCGCGCACAAGCTCGTCGCGTACCAGGGGATGCCGCGCGACGCGTTCGTGGAGCCGTCGACCGGGTCGACGACGACCGTGATCGCACGTTCCGGATGATGCCGCCCCGTCTCTTCCGACAGCACGCCGTACCCGTGACCGGTCAGCACATCGACCGCGGCCGCATCCGCCGCGATGTCGCTGAAGTACTGACCGGGTCGAGTGCCGGCGAGGCCCCAGTCGTCGAGACCGCCGAGCGCAGTGCGGACCGCGGCGGCGGCTTCGGCGAGTACGGCATGGATGTCCACCACGGGATGCTGGCATTGACGGGCACGAGGAGCGGAATCCACCGCCGACCGTGGCAGGCTGTGGGAGTTATGGCGGTCATCGACGTGGCCGGTTTCGTGGCCGACCTCAAGGACCATGCCGCTGATCACGGCTTCCACGTTCACGACGAGCGCCACTTCGTCGAGACGTACTCCTTGCGCCAGGCGTGGGAGGTCGACCTGCATCCCGAAGAGGCGTGCAACGGGCCGCTCGATCTGCACCTTTCGCTCGAGATCGATCCGCGGCAGCTCCTGGCGTTCGAAGACGCGGTGCTGTCGTTGAACGACGGCGACGATCCGGTCGACGCGTTCCACTTCCCGCTGCTGTTCACGTGGACGCTGCCGCCCCTGCCGAAGGGACCCGACCTACTCGTACTGGCCACCGATCTGGCCGGCATCGGCGAGACCGAGCTGCCCCTCGAGGTTTCGGCCATCGACTCGTTCGCGTCGGTGACCGACGCACCCGAGCGGAGCCTGAGCGTCGTCGCCCGCATCGAGGTGTCGCTCACCGCGATCTACAAGAGCGAAGAACAGCTCTGCGACGTGCTCGACCGGTGCCTCGCGGTCAGCGAGTTCCTCGTCAACAACGCTCCCGCATGGCTCGACGAGACCTGAGTCTGCGCCGAGCCACCCACCTCAGGACAGGATGTCCTTCTTCCCGAACCTCCACAGCGCGACAGCCGTGAAAACAACGGTGAAGGCGAGCGCGGAGACGACACCCTTCCACATGTCCTGCGCGGTCTGGCCCGTGAACAGGTTGTTCCACTCGTCCCAGTAACGGGTCGGCAGCAGCGGCTTGACCCACCCCAGGCTCGGCACCGCGGTCAGCACACGAGACGCGACCACGACCACGACCGTGCTCACCACGGCCGCGGCGGTCGAGTCGGTCAACGTCGACAGGAAGATTCCGATGGCGACCACCGCGAGCATCGTGAGCGCCACGTAGCCGGACGCGAGCAACAAACGCAGCATCGCTTCGCCGGCCGGTACCGAGATGGGAAGCGGGAAGAACCTCGTCTGCTGGATCGCGGTTGCGTCGTGCCATCCGAACGCGATGGTTCCCGCGACGAGTCCTGCGCCGACGATCGCGACGATGGCGACCAGCGTGAGTACGTAGGCCACGGTGAGCTTGGCCAGCACGAGCCGACCCCGAGTGACCGGCCGCACGAGCAGATAGCGCAGCGTCCCCCAGGTCGCTTCGCCCGAGACGCTCTCACCCGCGAACGCGGCGACCACGACGACGAGGAAGAACTGGCTCATGATCACCAGCGAGATGACGCCGACGTTGATCCCGCTGCGGGTGAGGACCGTGAACAGGTTGATCTCGAACCGCCGGTTCCTCGGCGGATTCAGGTAGCTCGAGACGGCCACGATCACCGGCACGGCGGCGAGCGCCGCGATGCACGCCCATGTCCGCGTGCGACGGACCTGACGGATCCACTCGACCCGGATCATCGGCTGTGCTCCACCAGCGACAGGTACGCATCTTCGAGACGCCGCCTGGGTGTGACCGTTTCGACCGCGATCTCCGCGAGCACCAAGGCGCGCACGACGTCGGCGCGCCGGATGCCGTCGAGATCGACGATCAGCCGATGCTCGGCGGGCTCGCCCGGATGGACGGCGAGGACACCGCGCAGCTCGCGCAGCACGGACGTGGCACGCGCCGGATCGTCGATCTCGAGCTCGACCGAGTGGGACGAACCAACCAGATCGGCGACGGTTCCCGACGCGACCAGCGTGCCGTGGTCGACCACGAGCGCGTGGCTACAAACCTGCTCGACTTCGGCCAGCAGGTGACTCGACAGCAGCACCGTCGTGCCGCGAGCGGAGATCTCCCCCAGCGCCACGCGGATCCGGCGGGTCTCGGCCGGGTCGAGCCCGTTGGTCGGCTCGTCGAGGACGAGCAGCTCTGGCCGGTTCATCAGCGCCTGCGCGATTCCGAGCCGCTGCCGCATGCCTTGCGAGTAGCCCTTCACCTTGCGGTCGATGGCCGAACCGAGGTCGGCGATGTCGAGCGCCTCGTCCAGCGATGGTGGCGGCCACGCATCGTTGCCGGCCCACCAGTGGAGCTTGAGGTTCAGGATGCCGGACAGGTACGGCACGAACGCCGGCTTCTCGACCAGCAGGCCGACGCGGCGCAGCACCGCGCTCCCGGGCCGGACCGGCTCGCCGAACAGTGCCGCACGCCCCGTGTCCGGGCGGATCAGGCCGACCATCATCCGCACCGTCGTGGTCTTGCCGGCGCCGTTGGGCCCGAGCAGGCCGCAGACCTGGCCCTGCTCGACGGTGAAGCTCAGGTCGTTCACCGCGTGAACGCCGCCGAAGTGCTTTGACAGGTTGTTCGCTTGGATGACGATGTCGTGGTCGGAGGTGGAGAACGTCAAGATCGTTCAGGTTATGGAGCGTCGGCCGTGATGCGCTGGACGCCTCCTTGTCGATCACCGTCGATGACGACCTCGATGTCGAGCGCATCCTCGAGCAATGTCTTGCGGGTATCGGCGGTGTACAGCTCGAGGCTCACGTCGGTCTTGCCGTGGTTCAGGACGATGGTCAGCGTCCCGTTGTCGTAGGTCGCCTCGAGCTCCTCCACCGCACCGGTTCGTGTCCGGTCGAGGGCGACACCGATGCGAAGGATCCCGGCGAGGATGCGGACGGCGTTCTGCGTTGCCTCCGGAAGGGCGGCGAACGCGGCGTGGCTCGGCTTCGGCGCGCTCTTGCGGTGGTAGCGCGCGACCTGGGCGATGATCTCGATCTCGTCGTCGGTGAAGCCCGTCAACGAATCCGAGTTCCGGATGACGTAGTAGCTGTGGAGATGGTGTCGGTCGTGGGACACGAACAGACCCACGTTGGCCAGGAGACCCGCCGCCTCGAGCAGCTCCTCATAGGACGGATCCAGTCCGTGCAGATCAGCGGTCTGCTCGAACAGCTCGAGCGCGAGCTCGGTCGCGTGCTGCGCGTGCTCGAGCTCTCCGGGCGCGACCGCGGCGAGGTGCGTCACGCTCTCGTACCTCAGGTCGCGCAGATGCCCGAGTGACGTCTGATCGCGACGCCGCAGGACGTCGAGCAGAACGCCCTCTCGCAAGGCGAAGTCGGACACGACCATCTCGTCGATGTCGAGCAGTGCGAAGGCCTGTTCGAGAACGAGCGCGCCGCCGAGCACGATGTCGGCGCGCTTCGCGTCCAGCCCGGGGATCTTGAGGCGGTCGTCGATCGTGTCCGCCGCGAATGAGCGCATCGATGATGTCGTGCAGTCCGTCGGCGTCGATGAGCGCGCCACTGACCTGGAGCATCGGTGCTTCGCCGCGAGCGGCGCGCAACATCTCGGCGATGTTCACGATCGTCCCCGAGCTGCCGATCGCGATGTCGAAGCCGAGCGGCTGGACCATGCGCACGACCTGCGTGAGGTACGAGCGGATGAACTGCCGGCACTCCTCGAGCGTCCTGCGCCGCACCGAGCGGTCGAGTCCGAATCGCTCGGTGAGCCTGATTGCGCCGAGCTTCAGGCTGCGTGCGCCGAGCACCTCGTTGCCCTCGCCGATCACGAACTCGGTGCTGCCGCCGCCGATGTCCACGAGCAGATGGCGTTGCTCGAACGCCGGGACCGCTTGCAACACGCCGAGCCGGATGAGACGCGCCTCTTCGGCTCCGGAGATCACCGAGATCTGGACGCCGGCCTCGTCCCAGGCGCGGCGTACGAAGTCGTCCCGGTTCTCGGCCTCGCGCACGGCACTGGTCGCCACCGCGTGCAGCTCCGCGTTGTGGCTGTCGACGAGAAGGCGGAACCGGCGGAGCGCGTCGACCCCGCGGTCGATCGCGTCGGGCGCGAGCCGCTTCATGTCGCCGGACCCCGATCCGAGCCGGACGACCTCCTTCTCGCGGTCGATGACGTCGAATCGGTTGTTGCCGGTCGGGCGGGCGATGACGAGATGGAACGAGTTGGTGCCGATATCGATGGCCGCGAGAGGTGCGCTGCCACTCTCCATCCGCTGCACTTCGGTGAGGCTACGGCGACGACGATGCCCGGAGGCGGACGGGGAGCGACTTCAGTGCGTTGTTGAGGTTGGACCGCTGCCGCCGCGGCGAGCCCACCAGCTCGATGTCGTCGAACGTGGCGACCAGCTCTTCGAAGAAGATGCGCCCTTCCAGACGGGCGAGGTGCACGCCGAGGCAGAAGTGCTCGGCGATGCCGAACGAGAGATGTGGATTCGGGTCTCGGTGGATGTCGAACGCCTGCGGATCGGCGAACACGGCTTCGTCTCGGTTGGCGGACGTGTACAGCATCGCCACCTTCTCGCCGGCGGCGATCGGTTGGTCTCCGATGCGGGTGTCCTCGGAAGCGGTGCGTCGGAAGTAGTGCAGTGGGTTCGCCCAGCGAAGGATCTCTTCGACCGCTCCCGGAATGAGCGTGGTGTCGGCGCGCAGAGCGGCGAACTGGTCGGGATGCTGGAGCAGCGCGAGCAGACCGGACGACAACATCGTGCGCGTGGTGTCGTTGCCAGCCGTGACCAGTTGCACGAAGAAGCTGCCGAACTCGATCTCGGTCATGGGCCGGCCGTCGATCTCGGCCGCGAGGATCAGCGTCGCGAGATCTTCTCGTGGATCGGCTCGGCGCTGCTCCGCGAGTCCGATCGCGTACATCGCCATCTCGATGCTGGCGCTGTAGTCCGGTTCGTGGTCCGCGATGATGTCCGGGTCTTGGCTGCCGGAGTTCATCTCGCTCCAGGCGTGGATCCTCGGCCAGTCCTCCTCAGGGATCCCGACGAGCTCGCCCACGACCTGCGACGGCAGCATGGCGCACACGTCGTGGACGAAGTCGATCTCGGTGTCGCGCTCGACGCCTCCGAGGATCGACCTGCAGATGCCACGGATCCTCGACTCCATCTGGCCGATCACGCGCGCCTTGAAGTGAGGCGCGAGGTTGCGTCGGTAGTCGATGTGGCGCGGTGGGTCCATCGACAGGACCATGTCGCGCATCATCGCGAGCTGTTCCTCGGACAGATCTTCGAGGACGACGCCGCCGAGCGACGCGGAGAACACCGTCGGATGCTTCGCGACGTGCACGACATCGGCATGACGCAGCACCGCCCAGTATTCGGTGCCATCGGGCATCGGCTGGCGGAACACCGGCTGCTCACGCCGCAACGTCTCGAACAGCTCGTGGGGTGGCCCGTCGACGTAGCCGTCCGGGTCGTAGATGTCGATGACATCGGTGCTCATGGCACTCACTCCCCCGTGAAGTTCGGCGCGCGCTTCTCGAGGAACGCTCTCGGCCCTTCCTTCGCGTCGTTCGAGCCCATCACCGTCATGCCGAGCTCTTCTTCACGCTTGTACGCGTCGAGCTCGGGCAAGGTCTCAGCAGCCAGTACGGACGCCTTGATGTTGCGCACGGCCAGTGGCCCGTTCGCGGCGATGCGGTCGGCCAGCTCCCGCGCTCGGGCGAGCGCAGTCCCGTCGGGCACCACGTGACCGACGAGTCCGACGTCGTACGCGCGGCGACCGGAGATCGGCTCACCGACGAGCAACATGTCCATCGCGATCGTCCACGGGATCTGACGGGGCAGGCGCACGGTTGACCCCGACATCGGGAACAGACCGCGTTGCACCTCGGAGATCGCGAGCTGCGCACCCTCGCCCGCGACGCGGATGTCGAGCGCTTGCAGGATCTCCATACCGCCCGCGTAGCAGTAGCCCTCGACCGCGGCGATCAGCGGCGTCGCCGTGCGATGGGTCTTCAGGAAGCCTTTGTAGATCAGCGAGAAGTCGGCGCGGATCCGCTCTTCGAAGTCGTCCTGCGCCGGCTTGCCCGAGAGCATCGCGCCGACGAGACGGTCGAGATCCGCACCTGCCGAGAAGTTGCCGCCGGCACCGGTGAGGATCGCAGCGCGGATGTCGGGTTCGTCGTCGACGAGGTCCCACGCGTCGCACAGGCGACACAGGACTTCGGCGTTGAACGCGTTTCGCTTCTCGGGACGATTGAGGGTGATGGTCGCGACATGACCGTCGCGTTCCACGAGCACAGCCGGTTCGGTCATGGGCAGGTTGTAGCCGATGACGCGAACCGGCGGGCTCGGCTCAGGACGAAGCGGCGGTTCCTGCGGGGGTGACAGGGTGCCAGTTGGGGATGGCGGCACCGTTGACGTCACCCGGAGCGCTGTCACCGGCGTACCGGTAGAGGAGATGGCCGTTGTAGGTGACCTGGTCTGCGACCTGGCCCATGGCGGACGCGAGCTTGGCGCTGTCCACTCCGCTGGCGCCTTGCGGCGTGCCGGTGGCGGTCACTGCCGGCCACACCGAGGCGCAGCCGCCGGTGCAGGCGGACGTCGTGCCCGTGTCCTTGTCGAACACGTAGACGGTGCGCCCCTGCGAGTCGACCAGGATCTGCCCGAACTTCCCGTCGGTGGCCACGCTGAGGGTCGCCGCGGCGGCGGTTGCGCCAGAACTGTCGGACGCAGCGCCCGCCGAGGACGTCGTCGTGGCCGAAGAAGTCGTGGTGGTCGTGGAGTTCGCACTGTTGTTCGAGCCCGATGAGCACGCGGCCATGAAGAAGCCGGTGGAAACGAGGATCAAGGCGAGAGCACGCCGCATGGTTGCCTCCTGTGGTGTCGGTGGATGCTACGGACGGCCGACCAACAGGGATTGGATGCGGGGCTTTCGCGAGCTCGACTCGTTCGTTACGGTCACCTGTTCGTGAGAGCAGTCATGTGCAAGGCGTTCGGTCCCCCCGAGTCGTTGATCCTCGAGGAGGTCGACGATCCGACCGCGGGCCCGGGGCAAGTGGTCCTCGATGTCGAGGCGTGCGCGGTCAACTTCCCCGATGTCCTGATGATCCAGGACATGTACCAGTTCAAGCCGCCGCTTCCGTTCTCTCCCGGCGCGGAGGTGGCGGGCGTCGTCAGCGCGCTCGGCGAAGGCGTGGACTCGCTGTCGGTCGGCGACCGCGTGCTGGCTTCACCTGGTTGGGGCGGCCTGGCCGAAAAGGTCGCGGTGGACGCCCGTTCGGCGATCCTCGTACCCGACGGGATCGATCCGGTACACGCGTCGTCGTTCCTGTACGCCTACGGCACGTCGCACTATGCGCTGAAGGATCGCGGCAACCTGCAACCCGGCGAGTCCTTGCTCGTGCTCGGCGCGGCCGGCGGTGTCGGCTTGGCTGCGGTCGAGCTCGGCGCGGCCATGGGGGCGAACGTCATCGCCGCGGCATCGACGGACGAGAAGCTCGAGCTCTGTCGTGAGCACGGCGCAACCATGGCGATCAACTACACGACCGAAGATCTGAAGACACGTGTGCGCGAACTGACCGGTGGTGTCGGCGCCGATGTCGTGTACGACCCGGTGGGCGGCAGGTACAGCGAACCCGCGCTGCGGGCGATCGCGTGGGACGGACGGTTCCTCGTCATCGGTTTCGCGGACGGTGAGATCCCGCGCATCCCCCTCAACCTCGCGCTGTTGAAGAGCTGCTCGATCGTCGGCGTGTTCTGGGGCGCGTTCGTCGGGCGCGAGCGGCAACGGCACCGTGAGAACGTGGCCGAGCTGCTGCAGTGGTGGCGGGAGGGCAGGCTCCACCCGCACGTGTCGACGACCTATCCCCTCGAGCGGGCCGGCGAGGCGATCCGGGAGTTGGCCGATCGCAAGGCCAAGGGCAAAGTGGTGGTCACGATCTGAAGCGCGAACTCTTCGACGACGAGCACGAGCAGTTCCGTGCCAGCGTGCGCCGCTGGCTCGACAAAGCGGTCGTCCCCCATCAGCGCGAGTGGGACGAGGCTGGCATCGTTCCCCGGTCGGTGTTCCTCGAAGCCGGCACCCTCGGTTTCCTCGGGATGTCCATCCCCGAGGTGTTCGGTGGCGGCGGCGTCGACGACTTCCGGTACAACCTCGTCCTCAACGAAGAGGTGCAGGCCACCGGTGTCGGTGCGGCCGGCCTCGGCCTCACGCTCCACAACGACATCTGCCTGCCGTACTTCCTGCACTACTGCACCGACGAGCAACGGGCCCGCTGGCTGCCGGGCATCGCCTCGGGCGAGCTGATCACCGCCATTGCGATGACGGAGCCGGGCATCGGCAGCGACCTCGCGTCGATGTCGACCTCAGCCCGGCGCGACGGCGACCACTACGTCGTCAACGGGTCGAAGACGTTCATCACCAACGGCATCAACGCGGATCTCGTGATCGCTGCGGTCAAGACCGATCCCGAGCAGCGGCATCGAGGCATGTCCCTGCTCGTGCTCGAGCGCAACATGGACGGCTTCGAGCGCGGTCGCAACCTCGACAAGATCGGCCAGCACGCGCAGGACACCGCCGAACTGTTCTTCACCGACGTGCACGTGCCCGTCGCGAACCTTCTGGGCGAAGAGGGTCAGGGCTTCCTGCAACTCGTCGCCAACCTGCCGCAGGAACGCCTGTCGATCGCGGCAGCCGGTGTCGCCGCGGCACGCGCCGCGCTCACGTGGACGCTCGAGTACGTGAAGGAGCGCCATGCGTTCGGACAGCCCATCGGCTCGTTCCAGAACAGCCGGTTCGTCCTCGCCGAGGTCGCGACGGAAGTCGAGATCGGGCAGTCGTTCGTCGACCGCTGTGTCGTGGCGCTCGACCGGAACGAGGTGACCGTCGAAGAAGCGGCCATGGCGAAGTGGTGGTGCACCGAGTTGCAGAAGCGCGTCGTGGACCGATGCCTGCAGCTGTTCGGCGGTTACGGCTACATGCTGGAGTACCCGATCGCCCGCGCCTACGCCGACGCCCGCATCACCACCATCTACGGCGGCACCACCGAGATCATGAAGGAGATCATCGGCCGATCACTCGGGCTGTGATTCGATACCTTCGCTCGGCTGCGAGGACTCGCTGCGCCGCGTCGTAGCTCGTTACCAGTCGAGGGGTTCGATGAACAGGTGGATCGTTCCGCCGCAGGTGAGTCCGACCGCAAACGCATCGTCGTCGCTGTAGCCGAACGTCACCATCCGCCGATCACCGGTCGCGAGCACGTCGAGCGCCTCGGTGACGACCGCACCCTCGACGCAGCCGCCGGACACGGAACCGATGACGTCGCCGTCTTCGCTCACGGCCATGGCGGCCCCTGGTTGGCGCGGACCAGACCCCTCGACGTCGACGACCCGCGCGACCGCGATCCGCTTGCCCTGCCTCCGCCAACGGTCGAGATCGTCGAGCAATTCCTTCATCGCTACTTCCACTTCCAGTCCGGATCGCGCTTCTCCATGTAGGCCTGTCGCGCCTCGGCGGCGTCCTCGAAGTTCAGGAGTCTCGCGGTGTAGTCCTGCTCGGTACGGTACGCGTCTTTCAGCGGAAGGAACTCGACCCGGTTCATCGATTCCTTCGCCAGCCGGAGCGCGATCGGGCTCTTCGCCGCCAGCGCGAGCGCGAGGTCACGCGCCGTCTCGACCAGCTCGGCGCGCGGGACGACCTCGCGTACGGCGCCGAGGCGATGCATCTCGGCCGCCGGTACCTGCTCGCCCGTGAAGAACATCTCCCGCGCCTTGTGCCGGCCCACCATCAACAAGAGATGCGAGCTCGCGCCGAGCAGACCGACGTTGATCTCCGTGGTACCGAAGCGCGCGTTGTCGGACGCGATCAACATGTCGCAGCACGCGGCGAACGCGAGACCGGCGCCCAGCGCGGGACCGTTGATGGCACCGATCACCGGCACCGCACAATCGGTGATCGCCCACATCGCGTCGCGGGCCATGCGCGCGGGATCGGTCACCAGTGACGCGGGTACCTCGAGCCTTCTGTCGCGCGGACCGACCGACTGCAGATCGACGCCGGCCATGAATGCGCGATCGCCGGCCGCGGTGAAGATCGCGACGCGCACATCGCGGTCGTCGTTGAAGCCGGCGAAGACGTCGATGATCTCGGCGAAGGTGCCCGTGTTGACCGCGTTCACCGGTGGTCGATCGAGCGTGACGGTCGCGATATGGTCGGAAACCTCGACGTGCAGATCCCCCATGGCAGGATCCTACGGTTCGTCGGTCGAGAGCCACGTTCCTGGCCACGCGCGCTACCGCCCACTCGGGCTAGACGGGTTGACACCTGTAGTACGAGGAAATCGGCGGAACTGCAGAGGCGGGCGGACCTGCTCCTTGGTCCAACTTGAACGGGGGCTCCCAGGCGGGACTGGGAGCCTCTGTTCCGCGCTCCGGGCATGATCGCGATCGGCGCGCCACTATGGCACGAACGCCGATTCGGGGGGCCAGATGTCGATCAACTCGATTGCCGGAATCATTCGGGCGCACGGCCGGGGGAAGCCGGACGCTCCGGCGGTGAATTACGAGGGTGCGGACCTGACCTTCGGCGAGCTCGACGCGAGATCGAGTCAACTGGCGAACGCGTTGGCGGCTGCAGGCATCGGTGCGCGCGACCGGGTCGCCTTCCTCGACAAGAACGGGCCGGAGTACTTCGAGACGACGTTCGCACTGGCGAAGCTCAACGCGGTGAACGTCGCCGTCAACTGGAGGCTTGCACCGACGGAGATCGCGCAGATCATCAACGACGCGACCGCCAAGGCCCTGATCGTCGGCGCCGACTTCGTGCCCCACGTCGAGAAGATCGAAGAAGACATACCCGGTGTGGCGACGATCATCGCGATCGGCGGACATGACCGCTGGCAGGACTACGAGTCCTTGCTCGGCGCGCACGACGCGACCGATCCCGGCGGGGAAGGCGCGGGCGACGACGTGGCGTTCCAGCTCTACACGTCCGGCACAACGGGCTTGCCCAAGGGCGTGATGCTGACGAACGACAACTTCTTCAAGGGCGTCATGAACGTCACCGACTCGTGGCGGATCACGCCCGACTCCGTGAACCTCGCAGTGATGCCGATGTTCCACATCGCCGGCTCGGGCTACTCGATGGTCGGCCTCTACCACGGTTGCCACACGATCCTGATGCGCGACGTCGACCCCGCGCAGATCCTCGAGGTCATTCCCGCGTTCGGCATCACGAACGCGTTCTTCGTTCCGGCGGTGATCCAGTTCCTGCTGCTGACCCCGGGCGTGGGCGAGACCGACTTCAGCACGCTGCGCGCCATCCTCTATGGCGCGTCTCCCATCACCGACTCGGTGTTGAGCAACGCGATGGACACGTTCGGGTGTGAGTTCATCCAGGTGTACGGGCTCACCGAGACGACCGGCGCGATCACGCAACTCGATTTCGAGCACCATGATCCGATCGGCAACCCGAAGCTGCTGCGTTCGTGCGGCAAGCCCTATCCGTGGGTCGAGATGCGCATCGTCGATCAGGACACCGGCAGCGACGTCCCCGACGGCACCGTCGGTGAGCTGTGGACGCGCTCGCCCCAGAACATGAAGGGCTACTGGGCGAACGATGACGCGACGCGCGCCGCGGTCGATGACGACGGTTGGTTCAAGACCGGCGACGCGGGCTACCGCGACGAGAACGGCTTCCTGTTCCTCCACGACCGCGTCAAGGACATGATCGTGTCTGGCGGAGAGAACATCTATCCCGCCGAGGTCGAGAACGTGCTCGCGAAGCATGACGAGGTGGCGGATGTGGCCGTGATCGGCGTTCCCGACACCAAGTGGGGCGAGGCGGTGAAGGCCGTCGTCGTCCTAGGAGAGGGCGCGACTGCGAACGATCAGGACCTGATCACGTTCGCGCGCGAATACCTGGCCGGTTACAAGCTCCCCAAGTCGATCGATTTCACCGACGCGCTCCCCCGCAACCCGTCGGGGAAGCTGCTCAAGCGGGAGATCCGGGCCCCTTACTGGGAAGGGACCCAGCGCCAGATCGGGTGAAGTCATCGCGCAGCTCGCGCTTGAGGATCTTTCCCGACGCGTTGCGCGGCAGCGGCTCGTCGAAGATCGCGATGCGCGTCGGCACCTTGAACGGCGCCAGCCGTTCGCGCACGTGCTGCTGCAGGTCTTCGACCGTGAGGTGCGCGCCGGCGCGTGGCAACACCGCCGCCGCGACCTCCTCGCCGAGGCGGTCGTGGGGGACGCCGAACACCGCGACCTCGTGCACGTCGGGATGCTCGTACAGCGCTGCTTCCACCTCCGCGCAGTAGATGTTCTCGCCGGCCCGCAGGACCATGTCCTTGGCGCGGTCCTCGACGTACACGAACCCTTCGTCGTCGATGCGTCCGATGTCGCCGCTGCGCAACCAGCCGTCGACGATCACCTCGGCGGTGGCATCGGGATTGTTCCAGTAGCCGCGGATGAGGTTCGGACCCTTGAACCAGATCTCGCCGGCCTCTCCCGGCGGCAGCGCCTGGCCGTCGTTGTCGCGCACCTCGACCTGCAGGATCGGTGTCGCACGGCCAGTACTCGTGGGATGCGAGAGGTAGTCGGCGCCACCGTTCTGCGGACCGTACGCGTTGGTCTCGGTCATCCCGTAGCCGATACCGGGACTGGCCTTTGCGAAACTGGAGGCCACCCGCCGCACCAGCTCGGGGGGCGCCGGTGCCCCGCCGCCGCCGACAGAGCGCAGGCTCGACGTGTCGTGCTCGGAGAAGTGCGGTGACGCGAGCAGATCCCAGCTCTGTGTCGGGACGCCGACGAAGTTGGTGACGTGCTCGCGCTCGATCAGCACCAGCGCGCGGTCGGGATCCCACTTGTACATGATCACGAGCTTCAGCCCGCTCGAGACGCAGGACAGCATGACGGGCACGCAGCCGGTGACGTGGAACAGCGGCACCACGAGGATGAACGCGGGCGGACCGGCGGGCGGCGGCGCATCGGGTGTGCGAAGGCGATCAGCCGCCGTTCGGCAGCCGAAACCCATCAAGGCCTGCACGACGGCGCGATGCGTCGACACCGCACCCTTCGGATGACCGGTCGTCCCGGACGTGTACAGGATCGTCGCGTCGTCATCTGGGTCGACGTCGATCTCGGGCATCGGTGCGCCGTCGACGACGACGTCGTCCCAGTGATCAGCCGTGTTGCCGATGTCGGGGGCGCGCACGGCGATGACGTCGATGCCGAGGCGCTTGCACGTTGCCTCGCTCCGCTCGGTGCGTTCCGCGTCCGCGATCGAGCACGCGGGCAGCGCAGTCGTCGAGTGCGTAGTCGAGCTCGTCGGCGGTCCACCACGCGTTCAACGACACCGAGATGGCGCCGATCGAGGTGATGGCGCAGAAGGCGACCACCCACTCGGGATAGTTGCGCATGCCGATGGCGACCCGATCGCCCTTGCCGATCTGGTATCGATCGACGAGCGCATTGGCGAGCCCGTCGACCTTCGAGGCGAAATCGGCGAACGACCAACGCTCGTCCTCGTACACGACGAAGACGTCGTCGCCTCGCAGGCGCGTCGTCGCGACGATCTCGCGCAGTGAACCCGGCGCGTTGCGGAAGATCGTCGTGGTGACCCCCCGGATCTCGATGTCGGTCGTCTCGAACCGTTCACCGGGCGCGGTGACCTGGGCAATGGCGTCGGCGTAGCTCAACATGGTCGGCCCGCCATATCTAGCAGACCCGTCACCGGGTCTTGATCAGGTACTCGCTCATCGTGACGTTGCGGAGGCGGTCGAGGTCGAGACAGGCCGTCACGCTCTCGAGCATGGCGGTCACATTGGCCTGCATGACGGCGGGGTCGGCGCCGGCCGAGAAGAAGAGCATCGGATCGGCAACGTGGTTCGCCGACGGCCACGCCTCCTCGACGATGCCACCGACCTCCGGCGCATCTGCCGTGAGCGCACGCACGACCTCGTTGCGGACGTAGCGGCATCGAGGTTGCAAGCGTGCCGACAGCGGGGACTGCACGCCGTGCCATCGCTCGATCCACGTGTCGTAGTCGAGCCCGGCAGGGCGATGGATCAGCGACACGGTGAGCACCCCCGGCGAGCGCGCCCCGTCGGGCCAGTCGCGCGCACGCGCGTGTGGGGTGGTGCCGTAGTCCTCGTACAGCGACTCCGTGACGAGGTAGCTCGACCACATGAGACCGACCGCGTCCACTGCTCGATCGATGCCGGCGCGCCGGTCATAGGCGTCGACCCACACGGACACCTCGGCCACGTGTGGGTCTTCACCATCGGGTGTCGGAACGGGACTTGGCGCTTCGGCTGCCGCCGCGTCGTGCACGTTGACCGACAGCGCCCTCGCGCCCGCGCGTTCGAGGCGGGCGGCAGTGTCGTCCACGAGCGTGCGACGGAGACGTTCACCGTCGTGCCGCGCGCTGGGTGCCCACAGCAGGTAGACGAGTTTCTCCACCGGCGCAGCTTCGCGCTCTGTGTCGGCGGCGACGCTCGCTACGAGTAATCGCAGCCGCCCAGTCCCTCTTGCACGCCGTCGTAGGCGGCCTGGCCCTTGCCGGTGAGCGTGCGGTCGACAGCTTGGAAGTTCCGTTCGATGACGGCGATGTCCTGCTGCGCGAGCGCGCTGTTGCCTTGCTGGATGTGCGTGCGGAGGTCAGAGAGGTTGTTCTGGATGTCCTTCACGTCCTCGTTGACCGGACGCCCCACGATCCGCTGCAGATCGTTCATCTCTCGCTGCACCTTGTTGGCGGCGTTGTCCAGGTCGTTGACGCTCGCGGTCTTGAGATCGCAGATCGCGTCGCCGAGTTGCTTGCCTTGCCGTTCGGCGCGGTAGGTGCCGCACCCGGTCAGCAGTCCGACGGCCAGCAACGCGCCGACGACGACGACAACCCGTCGCTTGGAGATCAGTCGAGTCATGCCGCCACCGCCTCGTGGACCTTGCGGACCTGGAACGCGAGGACGAAGTGCGTGATGCCTCGAACGACCGCGCCGATGCCGACCCAGAGGATGAGCAGCGTCGCCGAACGTCCCGGATAGGCGGATGCCCACAGGCCGAGCACGATCTCGAAGATCCCGGCCAGCATCATCATCCACCACAGATCGGCTTCCTGGCGGGTGGCGACGCCGAAGACGAGGTCGAAGGTTCCTTTCAGTACGAGCAGGAACCCGAACAGGCGCGCCAGGATCCCGAAGGTCTGAACCGGTTCGAAGAACGCGGCGATCCCGCCGATCACGAACAGTGCGCCCAAGATCCCATGGACCCAGTGCCACCCCCTGGTCAGGCCGATCAGCAGGAACTCTGTCGCGCCGGCCAGGATCAGGTAGCCACCGACGAGAAACCCGACCGTGGCCGCTGAATCCAGGTCGAAGTCGAGGACGACGACGCCGACGACGACCCAGGCGATCCCGGTGATGAGCAGGACCCACCACTTCGACGACGCGTCTTCCACCTCCCAGCCAGTCGGCTGCGCCCAGTCAAGTGTGGTCATGCGCTCTCCCTCGGACGGCCGCGCGCAGACGCTGCGCCGGCTCCATCGGTCCGAGGATTCTTCCCAGCCACCGGGGGCGAAAGGTGGATGGTGGCCGACCCCAGCGAGCTAGTGCATGTCGTGCGCGTGGTCGAGCGCGAACGTCACCTTCGCATGTGCCAGGTCACGGACGTCGGTGACGAGCGTCTGGATGTCCTGCCTGACGGTTGCCGCGGGCGCACGCGTCGTCACGTCCTGGCCGAGCTGCTGGACATCGAGTTGGACGACGTCCACGTTGGCTTGCACCCATTGCGACTCGGCTGGTCCTTCGGGCGAGCCGGAAGCGGCGGTGGTCAAGGAGCCGAAGAGGCCATGCCTCTCACCGAAGGGCCCGGCGGTGAAGTACACCGTGTCACTCGCGCCGCCGACAGCGTCGTTGCCGACCTTCAGGGCCCACAGGCCGTCGATCGCGATGGGCTCGCCGTCGGGATCCGTGAGCTGGCCCAACATCGAGCCGGTTGCCGCGTCGAACGCGGTGATGTGCCCGTCGCCGAAGTTGCCGACCAGCAGCACGGGACCGTTGCTCGGGTTGCTCACGCCCGCGAAGCCCGTCGGCGCGATCGTCAGACCCCAGGGCGAGTCGAGCGGGCCGCCCGAGATCAGCCGCACGTTTCCGCCGGAGAGTCCGGCAGTGCCGTCGAGGTTGAACACGTCCACGAACCCATGGTGGGGACCGGCCACGTCGTCGTGCCGATCAGCGTCCTGCAGCGCGTACGTGACGTAGACCTTGCCCCCCAGTACCTCGACGTTGAAGGGCGCGTAGCCCGTCGGAAGGTTGGGATCTTGGAACGCGCCCGTGGGCAGCGTCGTGATCTGATCGAACTCGGAGTCGAAGACCTCGACGGTTCCGGCGTGGAAGTTGGTGGCGTAGAGCACCGATCTGCTGGCTGGGTCACTGGCGAAGATCGGTCCGTTGGCCGTTGCGATGGCCAGTCCCTTGTACACCGCGTTCGCCGAGTGGTCGACAGCGATGACCGCTTGCGCACTCACGCCACCCGGGCCGCTGAACATCCCGCTCGGATCGATGGTGGGGTACCAGCCCGAGATCGTTCCGTCCTCGGTCGCGAACAGGAAGAGGCTGCCGGAGGTTGACTGCTGGCCGCTTTTGTCGGTGCCCGTGATCGGGAAGGCGCCGGTCGCGGAACCCGGGTTGAAGACGGTCCCGGTCGGTGTGCCGCCGGTCAGGCTGGTCGGCGACGGGATGTTCACGACGAGCGGGATCGTCGAGACCGGCGTGTTGCTCGCGCCGGGGACCTGATAGAGGGTCGAGAGGCCGGACCCGTTGTCAGAGATCCAGAACGGAGTGGCGGCGCCCTCGGAGATGCCCCACGCGTTGACCAGGTTCGGGTCCGTCACTGCCGCGACGCCTGGCAAGTCCGACACGAGGTTGGTCTGCAGGACTGTTCCGGCGTTCGACGGTGGCGCCGGAGCTCCCTCGACACCGGCGGCCGGCGCAAGTGTGCCGGCGACAACGAGCGCGAGCGCTGGCACCCCCTTGCGAGTGAGACGTCCGAACGTCGAGAACCGGGTCTTCATCGCGCGCCTCCAGTCTGTTCGGGCCGGCGGCCCGGACGACCAAGTGACATACGGCTCGTTGCCAGGCGCGGATTTTGCAATCGCGAAGTGAGTGCGCGAAACGACGTGCGCCCTCGGCTTCGGCCGGGGCGTCTGCGCGTTGTTCCCGCGGGTTGCGCTACAACTCCCGGACATGAACAAGTGGGCAGCGGTGGCGGCCGCTGCGCTTCTTCTCGTCGCGCTCTTCACGGCTGCATGGATCTACGCACCCGACCCGCTCGCCGATCAGGCCAAGACCGTGCCCGTCTCGCCCGTCTGCGACTTCGCGTTGAAGCAGCTCGCGCAACGTGGCCTCGGACCACGGGAGAACGGGGTTGAGACAGTCACGCTCTGCCAGTCGCGCAACGAGTGGCTCTCCGCGGCAGCGCGCCATCTCGGCGGCGACGAGGTCGACCACGACGTCATGCTCAACGAGATCTGCACGGACCCGGACGTGCCGCCGGCGCGGCCCTGCGACTAGCGCGGCAGGGGATTGGGCGCGGTTCATTCTCGCCGGCCGCGACCCGTTGACGGTCAGCTTTGGGCAGACTCCCGAGCGATGGGACCACGCCGGAGGTTCGCCACGCTGCTGGGAAGTGCGATGGTGCTGTGCGCATGCTCGGGTGGAGGGTCGGCGGCCCCGGCGCCGACGACGGTGTCGGTTCCGCCGCCGCCGGCCAACTGCACCGTGTCCGGTCAGCCGCCGCCGACGGGCACGATCGACGCCGACTATCCGATCGCCCTGGCCTTCGCCCCTGACGGGCAGTTGTTCTACGCCGAACGGGGCGGGACGGTGCGCGTCTACCAGGACGGGCAGGCACGTGCGTTCGCCGCCGTGTCAACGGTGACGTCGGAACCAGGAGGCGGGTACAGCGAGCGAGGCCTCCTCGGTCTTGCCATCAGCCCCACGTTCGCCACGGACCACTTCGTCTATGCCTTCTACTCGAGCGCCGATCGCGCCCACCAGTACGTGACCCGTTGGACCGACTGCGGCGGCGTGGGCACCAACGCTGTCAACCTCATCGAACTGCCCGCCGGCAATGACTGCTGCCACAAAGGCGGCCGACTGGCATTCGGACCCGACGGCAAGCTCTACGTCACCCTCGGCGAGGAGCACACCTCCAGCGCGGCACAGGACACCAACGATCCGAGAGGCAAGATCCTGCGCTACAACCCCGACGGGACCATCCCCACCGACAACCCCTTCGGGCCCGCCAACCCAGTGTGGGCGTTCGGTTTCCGCAACCCCTTCGGGATCGCGTTCTCGGCTACCGGCCAGCTCGCCGTCACCAACAACGGCCCCACCGGCGACGCGGGCAGCCCGTCCACCGGCTACGACACAGTGGTGCTGTCGGTATCCCGCGGCGGCGGCTTCCAATGGCCGAACTGCTACGGCTACAGCCATCCCCTCGCGCAGCACGAGTGCGGAGCCGGCCAGACCGAGCCCGACTGGAGCAGCGAGAACTCGACGGTCGTGCCCACCGGGGCAACCTTCATCGACGACGCGGGGCCCGCAGGCATGGCCGGCCACCTCGTATTCTGCACAGCCAACAACGGCATGCAGATCGTCACACCCGGCAGCCCACACGCCAGCGTGAGCACCGGACCATCGACCTGCCACCTCGACGTGAAGCAGGCGCCGGATCACGCCGTGTACGTCTCAGACGAAGGTCACATCTACCGGCTCGGTTGACCGTGCCACTGACCGACCTCGGTGGTGGTGTCGGACTCGCCTCCATACGCGAAGAGTCGATGTGCGAGTGCGCCGAACCCGACTGCAATGGTGGTCCACATCACGGCTTGGATCGCGAGCGACGCCACCCTGAAATGCCAAAGCACTGTCGGCGGGAAGGTGGTCTGTGCATCCGTCACGGCCGGTACGACACCCGCGATCGCCTGTTGCGGGACCTCGTTGATGCCGGGAAGCAACACGAACAGCAAGGCCATCGCGGCCAGGTAGCCCCCGGCGACGATGAGCGTCGAGTTCCACTCACCGAACCGGTAGACGATCCTGCGACGTACCGCGACCGCGACCGCCATCGCTGCTACTGACAGCAGCATCATCAGCAGATACGTGCTCGTGCGATGCCCGATCGTGTCCGGGTTGCCGATCGCTGGCGGGTTCGCTGGATATTTGAGGATCGGCACGACGTACACGCCAACGAACCCGAGCAGGCCAAGCACCGCGGCTGTGCCTCTCGCGGTCATCGTGCCGAGCCGCCCATAGGCAGCGGCGAACACGATCGCGAACAGGCCGCCGAACGAGATGCCGTACAGCAACACGCCGGTGCCGAGCCCGATCGAGTCCTGCACCGCGCGGTTGACAAGGTCGGCCTCGGGCGCTTCGTGGTGGACGTTGTATTCGACGTACCCCTCGAACGTGATCGCCTTGCGCACCTGCGGTTCGCCCAGAACTCGAGCGACACCGAACGCGAGCACTCCTGCGGCCAGCCCGACGAGCATGCCGCGCAGCAACAAGCTACGAACGGGTCCGACTCGACTGACCTACCCCTGCGAACAGGCCCCATGACAGCGGCGCGACCGTCTCGGACTCTCACCGACTTCCGGCAGACGGTCGGCGTTGTAGCACAACACACAACGGGGCGTCCACGAGACGCGCCGTTGGCTCGAAGGGCGGGTGCGCGGCGATCGTTATCGTGCGGCGAGATGACCGACGGACTGTTCGACGCCTGCGAGCGCCACCAGCTCTGTGAGCTGTTGGACGAACTCGGCCCGGAAGCCCCGACGCTTCTCGAATCGTGGACTACGCAGGACCTCGCGGCTCACCTCGTGTTGCGCGAACACGACTTGATCGCCGCGCCGGGCCTCGTCATTCCCGGGACATGGGCTCGGTTCGCTGAACGTCGACGTCTGTCGTTGAAGCAGAAGCCGTACACCGATCTCGTCGCGGCCATCCGATCCGGTCCGCCGTTCGGGTTCTTCAGAATCGGATGGGTGCGTCGCACACCGAACCTCAACGAGTTCTTCGTTCATCACGAAGACGTCCGCCGAGCCAACGGCCTCGGACCGCGCACCGGTCTCGGCGCAGAGGACGCCGCACTGTTCCACAACGTCAGCCGAGCGCCGTGGTTCCTGGCTCGCCGGCTGCGGGGCGCGGGGCTCGAAGTCGCGTGGGCGGGCACAGACAAGGTCCTCAGAGTGCGGCGTGGGCAACCGACCGCTCGTGTGTCGGGACAGCCCGGCGAGTTGCTCCTCTTTCTGTTTGGACGCCGAGACGCTGCGGAGGTGGAGATCACTGGTCCGTCGGAGGCCATCGAAGCCGTACAGCGAACGCCGTTCGGAATGTGACGAGGAACTCCGAACGCAACACCAAGCACGCGCTGAGTCGGCACGTACTGTCGCCGCCTGGGCACGAAGGTGCGCGATGTCATCTCCGGACCAGGTACTTCTCATCGGCTGTTCGCGTTGCGAACACCGCAAGGTTGCAAAGCCGGCTGCACACTCACGGTATGGAACGCATCGCTCGTCGCCGCCGCACCGCCGAGCAGGCTCTCGGCGACCTTCCCCTGTTCAACGGATGCCCGGCAAGAGAACTCGCCCGGTTCGACTCACTCATGACAAAGCTGGCCCTGCCACCGTCGACGGTGTTGACACGCGAGTCCGAGCCCGGCCACGAGTTCTTCATCATCGCCGATGGCCGCGCCCACGTACGCAGAGGGTCGCAGCTTGTCGCGACGGTGGGCCGTGGATCGTTCGTCGGCGAGATGGCGTTGCTCGACGGCGGTGCTCGAAGCGCGACGGTGGTCGCCGCCACTGACTTGGAGGTGTACGTACTGAACGCAGCAGAGTTCCGAGCGCTACTGCACGGATCGCCGAACGTCGCGCTCAACATGCTTCGCTCGATGAGCCAGCGGCTCCGCACTCAACAGAACAGGGCACGTCAAGTGTGAGCGCGAAGGCTCACATGAGTCGGCCGCATGACCCGCATCGCCGGTGATGACAAACGCGAGTGATTGGGGAACCAAGGTCGCCCGCAACGAGCTCGCTGTTGCGTTCGCGGTCAGGAAGCTGACGCAGTACAGAGTGCGGGTGAGTTCGCTACCGATCATCCGCGACGAGCTGCGTACCGTCCCGTGAGTGTGAGGCCCGCGCCGACCAAGAGCGAGAGCAGACCGATGGCGGCAAGCAGCGCTTGTGATCCACCGGTACGGGCCAGTCCCTCCTGGCTGGTGACGGCCTCGCCGCCGACTCCCGCGCCTGGTGTCGTGGTCGTCGTGGCGCAGCCGGGCGCGATGTTGACCGTGAAGTCCGCAGTGCCGGTCATAGTCGGGTCGCTCGAGTCCACGACCTGCAACGTGAATTTGAACGCCCCCACATCGGTCGGTGTCCCGGTGATGGAGCCATCCGAGGCCAGGGTCAGCCCGGGCGGCAGCGAACCGGCGGAGACCGACCAGGTGAATGGTTCGGTGCCGCCGTCGACGGTGGGCGCTTGGGCCGAATAGGTCGCGCACTGCGCGCCGTCAGGCAACGGCGTGCAGTCGAGCTGGATCGCGCCCACGACGTTGGTCTTCCAGTTGCTGAACGTGTTGCAGATCAACGTCGTCTCCGAGTGGGGAACCGCGAACACCCCGATGCCGGTGGGGTCAGCAGTTCCGTCGGCGTGGGCGCGCTCGATGTGGTTGAAGCTGACGACGATGCCCGTGCTGGGGGTGCCCGAGCCCACGATGTCTTGGTTGCCGCCCAGGATGATCACCCCGCCGTCGGGTCCCTCCGCTTGGGCCGGGTCACTGGTCAGGGTGTTGTTCGTGATGGTGACGTTGGTAGCTCCGGCCACGAGGACTGACGGTTGGACGGCGAGGTCTGGTGTGGGCAGTTGTTGGACGTCGCCGATGCCGAAGATCGTGCTGCCGGAAACGGACCCGCTCGGCTGGTGCTCGAATCGCTCTGCGAACACGACCCCGTTCTGACCGATCACACCGCTCAGATCCTCCGGGTGCACGGTGCTGCCGGAAACGTCCATGGTCATGGAACCACGAGCGTCGATCCCGTTGCGCTGGTAGTTCGTCACGTTCGTCTTGGTGATGGTGACGGTACGGGGCGCGGTCACGCCGTCGGCCCGAATACCGATCCCTGTCAACGGGACACAGCCGCTGTCCTCTGTTATGGAGTCGACCGTCACGTTGGTCACCGAGCCGCTGGCATCGTTGAACCAGATGCCGATCAAGATCCCCCTGGCGCAGCTGACGAACACGAATCCCGTACCTTGGATCGTCAGGTTCTGGATGGCCACCGACTGGCCCGGGGGAACGGTCAGCACACCGCCCACGAAGGACCCCGGAGCGGTGTCGTGAGCGTTGATGATGTGGTGCTGGGGACCGCCGTCGACCGTGGTGACGCCCGACGGAACAACTATTGCGACAGTCGTGTCGCAGTCGACGGTCAAGGTGAACGTTCCCCCGGTCAGGTCACCCACGCACGGCCCCAGCATCGATGGGGCGGCGCCCGCGGAGGGCGCCATTGCACCGACGACGATGACACCAGCGAACAAGAGCGCCGCTCCCGAACCGACCACCAACCTGAAGAGACGTTGGGACATGGGCCACCCCGCATCGTTGGGCCGAGCACCGCGATTATGGATCACAGCTCCGAACGCCGCATCACCCCATTTGGGTGTATCCAGTCATTCGCAAGCCCGGTCCGCTTGGCTACGGCAGATTGAAGCTCTTGTTGATGTCAACGCCAAGTTTTGTGTTGTTCGGGTGGTTGGACACGACGGGGATGAGCCACTCCACTCGGCGAGGGCACGCTCTTTTCAGGTTACTTTCCGAGATGGTTGCGAGGGTGGAGGGAGCGGACGGCGTGCCAGCTCATTCGCAGGACACCCGACGGTTGTGGCTCCGATTGGGCCTCACGCGCCAACACTCCCATTGCCCTCCGTTCGTGGCGCTATTGGTGCTGGCATCGTTGTGTGTTCGTGTCTGGTTCGATCCCGAGTGTTTCATTGCCGTGAGCAGACGGCGGCGCGACTGTGAGATGCCCCCGGCGTCTCACCAAGACCTCGCTCGTTCAGTGGGTTAGACGGGGCGCCCGACGAGAGGACCGGGGGCGGCGCCAGATCCATCGGCAAGACCAGGGGGTGTGGGCATGCACCGGTTGCGGTTGCGTTGGGTGATCCCGTTTGCCTTGGCGGCGGTAGGCACGCTCGTGGTCGTGGTTGCGCCTGCGGCGAACTCGAACACACCGAACTTCAAGAATGGTTGCAAGTCGTCGACGACTGCCGGGGCGGAGATGGGTCACTATCCGGCGTGGCCGGGGTCACAGAGTGACTTGCGGGTGGCGTGCATTCTCAGTCACGCGCCCCCGGGCCCGGCTGGGCCGGGCGATTTCGTGTCGCCGACGTTCACGATCCATGACTTCTCCAACGCCGTGTACCACAACGGTGCTGGTCGCACGATGACGGCCAACATGCCCGCGCCACCCGGGGCCCTGTCGTTCAGCGTGGCGAACTGCACGTCGGCGACAGGTTGGGTGAACCGGACGATCTCAGGTCCGGGCATCGCGCCTCGCGCGTTCGTGACGTCGATCACCGCGGCCTGTGTCGTGAACTTGAACCTGCCGATCATCGCTCCAGGGATTGCGCTCGGCGACACGTTCCTGGTCGAGAACTCGAGCGTTCGGTCGGTGAGCACCGCGAATGTCCAGCCGGCTTCGCCGATGGTGTGTGACCCGACCGCGAACTTCAACGCCGCCGACACGACTCTGAGCGTCGACGGGACGGACATCGTTCCAGGGTCGACGATCACAGGACCGTCGGGCCCCGGTTGCGTCGACATCTCGACCCCGCCGACCGCCGTTGCGCCCGGTCAGGTCATCACCATCGGCGGCACGCTCGATGGCTCGTTCCCGGCTGCACAAGCGGTCACGACCACTCGGACCATCAACGACGCCACGTTCCCGGCGACGAACCAGATCAGCTCGACCGCGGCAAGGTTCTTCCAAACCGACGTGGGCCTGAGGGTGTCGAGCACCGTTCCGGGCGAGATCACGCAGCCGTGTTACATCCAGACGAGGGTCTCGGCGACGTTGGTGACCCTGTCGTCGGCGTGCAACAACGGGGTCGCCGGCCTCCATACGGTCACCATCGGTGAGCCGAGCAGGACTGCCCCGACCTCGACGGACTCGGTCCTCAACATGGGGGTCCAGCTGCCGCTGGACCCGACGCTGGTGCCCGGCGTGCAGCCCTGCGCGACGGACAATGCCGGCGGGTTCGGGATCGAAGGATCGTGGCTCAATCCGGGTTCGTTCGTGGGCGGCGTGTTCGCGACCCAACCCCCGGGCACAAAGGCCGTCGGTGAGATCCTGTTCACCACACCGGTGTTCCGGTTCGCCGCCTACGTCCTCGAGATACCACCACTCATCGACCCGCTGACCGTGCCGTACCACTTCAACGTCGTGTTCCCGAACGTGCCCACCGCCCTGGCGCTGTGTCCGCCCTCGGCGACCTCACCAGGGTTCGGCTTCTCGATCGGGATCAACGCGACGACGCTCAGTCAAGGGGCGATCCCGATGGGTGTCGGTCGTCCGGGCACGGCGCAGCTGCGCTCGACCCGAGGGCCGACAGGGGTTGGTGCGAGCACGACAGTGTTCATCACCGATGACGTCAACGGCGCCGGAGTGAAATGGGTCGGCCCGGACTTCAACCGCACCTGCGTCATCCCCGCCACGACCCCGGACATCAATTTCGTCTGCGGCGACGGCTGACGCCTTCAGACGCCGTCACAACACGGAGAGGTGTGGTGAAGCTCCGGGCTCGCCCACCTTCATCGCAGGTCGTTGCGGTGGGCTCGGGAGGGATCGAACCTCCGACCGAAGGATTATGAGTCGTTGAAGCCGAGTGACATCGCATGACAGCGCGTGACCCGTAGTCAGCCTGACCTGCGCATTCGTCATCGGCCTCGCACTCGTCATGTCGTCTAGGAGCATCGAGTGGTAGCGCGTCTGCTACCAAGCTGCTACCAAGCGACTGCCGAGCAATGGGCGCCCAACCGACGCGGGGGTGACGGTCCTGGTGGCGCTACAACAGGCAGCGGCCCACGCCTTACGCACCCGTCGCAGAGACGCGTCGCGCGTGCACCACGTCGGTTCGGCTCGAGCGGATGCCGGCGCGCGCTGTCTCGAACATCGCTGCCGACTGCGCGTCACCTATCGCGCTCGTCGGGCCAACGTGTCCGACGATGCGCATACGCAGCACGAGGTCGCCGTCCTCGACTCGAGCGCGGGTGTCGAGGTAGTGCAGCCGTGACTGCACATCGGCGGCGAGCTCGGGCGTGATGTTCTCGCCCACGACTCGGAACGTGATGTGCCAGACGTACAGAGGCGAATGTCCGGAGCGCACCGGCTCAGGCTAGACGAACGTATGTTCGTCTGTCGAAGGTGTCGCAGCTCCGCATGCCGTCGCCGCTATCTACACATCCCGGACTATGCAGGCTGCGATCCGCCATGCAACGGCCTCGAGTTGATGCAATCGTTGCGTTGGTGGCGAGCAACCGCGCCGACGTTGCATGGCCCTGGCCCAATGAACTGGATGCAGTGATCGCTGCTCCGGACTTTCACGAGATCTTGTTCGAAGACAGCCGGGTCAGAGTGCTCAAAGGACTCGTACCGCCTGGGGTCACGGTGCCTGTCCACACTCACCGCTGGGGCGGGATCCTTTACGTCATCGGTACGAGCGACTTCGTGCGTCGAGATCCTGACGGGAGCGTTCTGGCTGACACTCGAGTCGCGAAGACGACGCCGTTCGCGGGTACGGCGGTGTGGGCTGGTCCACTGACGCCACACTCATTCGAAAATGTTGGCACTACTGAGTTCCGCACCTTGACCGTCGAGCTGAAGGACGAGTCCTGGACGAGGCCCGCTCAATGACATGCCCGGACTGCTCATGGTGTGCTCCCACCGAACGCGGCAGCGCATAGCGACACTTATGCGTGCGGGCCACAGCGCCGTCCGACTAGTTCTGACTCGTGACTTCCGATGGGGTGGTATCGGTCAGTGTGGAGCGTCCGGCGGTGAGTTTCGCGCTCATCTTGATCGCCTTGACCGCTCCGGTCGCGCCTGCCTGGAGCGTGACACCGAAAGTCAACACGAACAGGCCCGGGATGAAGAGCACGCTCGATCCGAGCATTAGGATTCCGATGCGCTCGATGATGTGAGGAGGCGCGCAGACGACGCCACCGAGCACGCCCCCGATGGCTGATGCAGCCAACTTGTCACGCTTGGACTTTGGCTTTGTGACGCCAATGAGCCGTGATGGCACAGCGACGTAGCAGAAGATCATGATTCCAATCGTGATGCTCATGCAGATCGCGAACCAGTGGTTACCCCACTGATCCACGACGACGGCGGAGAGGCCAAGCAGGAGACCGACGACTGCACCGGAGCCCAACACGACACCGAGATGGGATCGTGCCTGAGCGAACGCTGGTCGGATGTTGGGTGGGGGTGGTGCCGCGATAGCGAACGCGAAGACGGCGTTCAAGAAGAAGCTCGCGGCCGTGATCGCGACGATGGCGACGATGCTCGCGACGACCATCAGACCGCTCAGTTCGCGAAAGGCGTCGCCCCGATACGTGTGGGCCTTGAGGTCGAACGCGGCGATCCAGATCCACATCGCGGGCAACAGCTGCACGAGCGCGAGTCGCCAGTTGGAGAACAGCAGCTTTACGCCGTCGAAGAGCATCACGAACGCACCAGCAACGAGGGCGAGCGGGGCATAGATCCGCCGAGACTGGCTTAGGGACCGGACGGCGTCCTCCACCATCTGCTCATCGTCGTCGCGGATCGCTCGCGTCAACGCCAAAGAGTGTTCGGCCCACGTGGATTGCATGCCGCGCACAGGTTGCCCGTTCTCGAGCGCCGCCGCACGCCTGGCGGAAATGCCGTACAGGGCGTCATCATCGCCGCTATGGCCTTCGACAACTCGCCCGCGGCGCGCGGCATCGCCTGATTCCGGTCGACGAGGTCGGCCAGCTTCAAACTGGCCTCGACGAGCGGGAGCCTCGGGTCACCCGGCTCGACGCCTAAGACGTCGAACCACGACTGGAGCGCGACGCGAGTCGAATCGCTGACCGGCGCCGGACCCTCGAGCCCGCCCGCGGCCGCGCAGCGCACCGGGTCGCAGACCGATGGTCGCCGGCGCGGTGTGCGCGGCTTCGTCGTTGTCGTGAAGCGTCATCCATCGAAAACTCCCTTCGTCACGTTGTGACACGCGCTCGTGTCACGCGGAGAGCGCGAGGCGACTGGGCTGTCCTGCTCGTGCATCGAACGCCTGTTCGTACTGACCCGGGCCCCTATGGGTGGTCGACTGGTCAGGGCTCGCCCGCGAGGTAGCGCAACCTGGCAAGGAGTGCGCGCCATAGTTGGCACTCGAGGTCGTCGACCTTGACCGTCAGCTCATGCTCCTCGCCGACGTGCTTGCGCACGTGAGCGGCCAGTTGCTCGGACCTGCTGCGTCACCGGAGTTCCAGGCACGCGCCGAGCAGTGGTCGAGTGGTCGTGTTCCGTCGGTGGAGGTAGCGCACGTCTACCGAGAGGCCCTGGCCCGCACACCGAACCCGACTGCGGCAGTGGAAGAACACTTCGACCGGCCCAGGTCGACCGTTGCGCGATGGATCCGACAGTGTCGCGACGTCGGCCTGCTCGGAGAGTCGAAACCCGGAAAGACAGGCGAACGATGAACGCAGGCAGCGTCTACAAGCGGGGGTCGACTTGGACCTTCCACGCGAGCTGGATGGAGAACGGCGAGCGGCGACAGGTCAAGAAGGGTGGGTTCCGAACCAAGCGCGAAGCGCAGACCAAGCTGACCGAGGCGCTGTCTGATGTCGACTCCGGCACGTTCGTCAATCCGACGACGATGACAGTCGGTGAGTACCTGAACGGGTGGCTCGACGGTCTGCCGGCGTCAGGTCGACGCGCCACGACGGTGTATGGCTACCGGCGGTTGCTCGAGCGCCACGCGATCCCGAACATCGGCAGCATCGAGCTCCAGTCGCTGACCCCGCTCGCGCTCGACCGTCTCTACGCTCAGTTGCTCGCTACGGGCCGCATGGACGGCACAGGCGGCCTGTCACACCGCTCCGTGCGCTACCTCCACACGGTCGTTGGGGAAGGCGCTGTCGGACGCAGAGCGCAAGGGGGTGGTCAAGCGCAACGTCACCCGGTTGGCGTCGCCACCGTCGGCATCGTCGGCGCGGGCACCGGAGATGGCGTACTGGACGCCGGACGAGCTGCGCTCCTTCCTCGGGCTGGTCGAGGAGAGCCGCCACTACGCGTTCGTTCGCCTCGCGAGCATGAGCGGACTGCGGCGCGGGGAGCTGTGCGGCCTCCGGTGGACCGATGTCGACCTCGAGGCCGGCCGGGTGTCGGTGCGGCAGGCCATCACGACGGTAAACAGCAAGCCGATCCTGACGCCGGTCAAGACGGCACGTTCGCGCCGCGTTGTCGATGTCGACCCCGTCACGGTGGCGGTGCTCAAGGCGCACCGAAGCAGCCAGCTCGCCGAGCGGCTGCTCATCGGTTCGGGCTACCGGGATCACGGCCTCGTGTTCGTGATGCCGGACGGCACGCCCACGCATCCGAACGTGGTGTCGCGGTGGTTCGATCGTGCCGTTACTCGGTCCAAGCTGCGCCGCATCCGACTGCACGACCTGCGCCACACCCATGCCAGCCATCTGCTCGCAGCAGGGGTCAATGTGAAGGTCGTCAGCGAACGACTCGGGCACGCCAGCGTCAGCTTCACGCTGGACACCTACGCGCACGTGATGCCGGGCCAACAGGCAGACGCGGCCGCTTCGGTTGCGGCGCTCGTCGACGGCTGAAATCCCGCTGCTACCAAGCTGCTACCAAACGGCTCGATCCAGGCAATCGAGCGCGGCCGACAAGTCACAAACAGGCTGGTAGGGACCGTGGGCTCGGCAGGGATCGAACCTGCGACCGAAGGATTATGAGTCCCCTGCTCTCACCACTGAGCTACGAGCCCCGTTGGGCAACGTAGCCCGGAGCTCCGGGGCTGGGACTCGAACCCAGAAATACGGATTAACAGTCCGCTGTGATGCCGATTTCACCACCCCGGAACGGAACGTCGCAGGATAGCAGCGCGGCTACCAGCCCCATCGCCGTCCGATGCGTCGTCGCACAGTTGTAGACGATGGCCGGGCGCCCGTGAGGATCACCGACGACTTCGGCGCGCAGCAACCGAGCCCGATTCTGCTCGTCCGTCTTGCCGCGGTAGCCCACGGGGACAAGTATCCGGGCGGGGTGTGACAGTGAGAGGGGCAAGGTGCGCTTTCGATTCGGTGTCGTGGTGGGATTGGCGGTCGGCTACTACTTCGGCGCGCGCGCAGGGCGGAGCCGGTACGAACAGATGGAACGGTGGCTGCAGAAGGCACGCGAGAGCGACGTTGCCGAGGCCGCCACGGAGAAGGCCAAGGCCGTGATCGACCTCACCGTCGAGCGAGCCCGTGACCTGTTGCCGCAGACCGGCCAGACGGCTGAGGCAACGACGACAATGACGACGGCGCCCACCGCGCCGTACGTGAACTGACTACTCGCTGTCGAGGTAGTCGCGCAGCTTCTGGCTGCGATGGGGATGCCGCAGCTTGGCGAGCGTCTTGGACTCGATCTGGCGGATGCGCTCGCGGGTCACGCCGAACTCCTTGCCCACCTCTTCGAGCGTGCGCGCCTGACCGTCCTCCAAGCCGAACCGCAGACGCACCACCTGCTGCTCACGCTCGTTGAGCTCGCCGAGCGCCTCGAGCACGGCAGAGTTCAACATCATCCTCGCGGCGATCTCGGCCGGCGCCTCCGCCTGTGCATCCTCGATGAAGTCGGCGAGGTTCGAATCGTCCTCCTCACCCACCGGTGAATCGAGCGACAGCGGATCCTGCGAGATGCGCATGATCTCGCGGACGCGCGCCGTCGTCATGCCCACCTTCTCGGCCAGCTCTTCGATCGTCGGCTCGCGCTCGAGCTCTTGCAGCATCTGTCGCTGCACCCGATGCACCTTGTTGATCGACTCGACCATGTGCACCGGGATGCGGATGGTGCGCGCCTGGTCGGCGATCGCGCGCGTGATGGCCTGCCGGATCCACCACGTTGCATACGTCGAGAACTTGAAGCCCTTCGTGTAGTCGAACTTCTCGACCGCACGCATCAGGCCGAGGTTGCCCTCTTGGATGAGATCGAGGAACAACATGCCGCGACCGACATAGCGCTTCGCGATCGAAACCACGAGGCGCAGGTTTGCCTGGATCAACTCGCTCTTCGCTTGCTCGCCGTCACGGGCAGAGCGCTCGAGCCGGCGGCGATGGGCGAACTCGAGCGTGTCGAGCTCGCGCGCCGCGGCAAGGTCGGCGAGCTTCTCGGACGCGATTGAACCGGCTTCGATGCGCTTCGCGAGCGTGACCTCTTCGGCCGCGCTCAACAGCGGCACCCGCCCGATCTCCTTCAGGTACATGCGCACCGGGTCGGACGACGTGCTGGTGGAACGGCCGTCACCGCGGTCCGGGGTCAGGCGCGTGGCCCGCTTGCGAAGGACGGACGTGGGCGACTCGAGCTCGGCCGGGGCTCCAGCCGCCGCGGCACCGACTGCGGACGCGTTGACACTTCCGTTCACGGTCACCTCGCTCACGGCCACGTCCGCGGCGCCGACGTTCGGCGGCAACGGCAGCAACGGCGGCTCTTCGATCACGAGCGTCTCGTGCACGCTCAGAGGATCGTCGTCAGGCTCCTCCACGGAAACGCCCGCAAGTGCGAGCGCATTGACCAGATACGACAGCACATCGGGAGTCAGGTCGACCGAGACGGCGTCGAGGACGTCGTCCTGCGTGAGAACACCCCCCCGGGAGCGGCCCTTCCGCACCAGTACTTCGAGTTCCTTGTCTGGAACCATCACCCGGCGGAGCGCGGTGTTGCCTTCGGTCATACGCCCGATACCTCGCTCCTCGAACCCAACCACGTTAGCAACTGCTCGATCGCAACTCCGCGCAAAGCTTGTTCGTTGATGTCGAGCAGTGCTGTGTGTACCGCAGGATCGATCGGCGTCGTCGAGGTCGAGCCGGCGGCCACGATGGCGCGCCGCGTTGCCGCTCGGACGAGTGAAGCGACCGCATCTTCCGGATCGCCGTCGAAGTCCGCGACCGACAACTGCAACAACAAGTCGGCTGCGCCAGGGTCGGCCGCCGCGATCGCAGCCTCGACGGTGGCAGTCGATGCAAGCGCGCGAAACGCGGCCAAGTTCTTCAAGTCGGTGAACATGCTCTCGGTCAACTCGGGATCGCGCATCATGATCTCGTCGACCGCGTCAGGTGCATGGATCAACGCGAGCAATGAGTTGACCTCTGGCGAGTCCGGAAGCCACACGCGCGTCGCGCGCACGGAAGGACGGTCGACGGCAACGCGCGCGGCGTTCGGCGATCGCAGGCGCGCGCGCAACTGATCGGGATAGAGACGGCAGCGATCAGCAACTTGCATCAGGTACTGATCGCGCACGAGCTCGCTCGGATGCTCGGCGATCACCGCGAGTGCCTGTTCCGCGGCGCGGGCGCGGCCTTCGGGCGAGCTGAGCGACGCTGCGTCCAGAGCGCGGTTCACGCGAAAGCCGAGGAACGGCACCGCGTCCACTACGGACTTCTGCAGCGCGCCGGGATCGCGGTAGGCGAGATCGCCGGGATCGACGCCCGGCGGCAGCGCGGCCACGGCGACATCGAGCTCGAGATCGCGCTCCCACTGGTAGAAGCGGGCGGCGGCGTTCTGCCCGGCGGCATCGGCATCGAAGGCGAGGACGACCCGCCTGGCGAACCGGCGAAGCAGCCGGAGGTGCTCCTCGGTGAGCGCCGTGCCACACGTCGCGACCGCCCGGGGTACGCCGGCGGAGGCGAAACCGATCACATCGGTGTAGCCCTCGCACACGATCGCCTCGTCGGCATTGACGATCTCGCTCTTGCCCCAGCTCAGCCCGTACAGCACCTTCGACTTGTCGTAGATGGTGCTCGCCGGCGAGTTCTTGTACTTCGGCCCGTCGCCGCCGGGCAGGATCCGGCCACCGAACGCGACCGGATCGCCGTTCACGTCGAAGATCGGGAACAGCAGCCGTCCACGGAAGGCGTCGGTCTGGCCACCGCGCCGGTTCAGGAAGCCGAGACCGCTCTCGACGAGCACGTCGTCCGGCAGGCGCAGGGCCCGCGCCAACTCGTCCCAGCCGCCGGGCGCCCAGCCGACTTGGTAGTGGCGAACGGTGTCGCCGTCCATGCCGCGCGACCGCACGTAGCCGCGCGCTTGACCGGCGTCCGCGCCGTGCAACAGGCGCTCGTGATACCACGCCACCGCCTTCGCCATCGCGTCGAGCAGCACACCACGACGCTTGCGCCCTTCGTCCTCCCGACGCTCGGTGTAGCGGACCCTGATGCCGGCCTTGCCCGCCAACCACTCGACCGCGCCGACGAAGTCGAGGTGCTCGATCTCGCGCACGAAGGTGATGGCATCGCCTCCGACGCCGCAGCCGAAGCACTTGAACAGACCGTTCTCTTCGTTGACGTTGAACGATCCGGTCTTCTCCGCGTGGAACGGGCACAGCCCGACCCATCGCCGACCCACCCGTTTGAGCTGCACGTACTGCGAGACGATGTCGCGCAGGTTGACGGCATCGCGGACGCGCTGGATGTCCTCGTCCACGATGCCCATTGGGGATCGACGGTAGCGGGCGCGTCCCGAGACGGGACGTGCTGGCACGCAGCCCCACTCCCGAGCGCGAACTCCGGGGAGAAACGGGCGCCATAGCGCCCGTTTCCATCCAACATTGCCGTTGCAGACGCTACTTGCGGACCTCGAAGACCCGGTTGAAGGGCGTCTCGGTCGCTCGGCGGACGTGGCCGAACCCGGCGTCGCCGAGCAACGTCTGCCACTGCTCGTCGCTCACCTGGTTGCCGAGCGCGTAGCCGCCAGGCTGGGCCTCGGCCGCCGGCGTGCAGATGCCGACCGAGCCGGCGTAGAAGATCCGGCTCACGGGATTGACGTTGTTCTCGAGCCCGGCGATCGCCATCGGCTCGACCAGCAGCCAGGTGCCTCCGTCGGCCAGGAACGCCGGCGTGGAGTCGTCTGCGAGCACGGCCGCCTGCTCGTCGGTGAGCGAGAACGCGCCGGTCGACGGGTCGTACTCGCAGTAGCCGCTCACGAACTGCGCTCGCAGCCACTCCTCCACCAGCCGCCCGTCGTAGGACGTGCGGCGGGCGAGCTGCTCCGCGGTCGACGGGCCCGCGTCCGCAAGCGCCTTGTAGAGGCCGAGCTTGTCGCCGATCACGACGGTCGCCGCGTGCATGGCGGCACCGAAGTCGATGACGAACTGGCCGATGAACTGGTCGAGCTTCGCTTCGTCGATTGCCATCGTGGTTGTCCTTTCGGTGGAGGGTGACCACAACGTCCGCCCGGTGCCCTGCACCGCCCTTGCACCCGGACTGCAATGCCGCTGCAAGGCCCGTCCCCCAAGGTCAGGACATGATGGTTGACGTGACTTCCCCGGCGCCGCTTCGTCCACGGCCGACCGTCGGCTCGGTCGAGGAGCTGCTCGCCGGCGCCACCAGTCGTGAACCCTTCGGTACGACGGACGGGAAGTCGGGCTCGCTCTTCGAGCGTGTCGTCATCGACGGCGAGCCGCTCATCGTCAAGCACGTGCACATCGACGACGACTGGACGATGCGGTTCAACGGCGACATCGGCAACCATCCCGTGCAGGTGTGGCAAGCCGGCCTGATGGACGTCTTGCCTGACCGCATCGACCACGGCGTCGTCGCGGTCGCCGCCGGACTGGGGCGCAACGGCTGGGGGGCGGCGATCCTCATGCGCGATCTCAGCGACGCCATGGTGCCGCCCGGCGACGACTTGCTCACCACCGAGCAACACGTGACGCTGATCGACGACCTCGCGGCGCTCTCCGCTCGCATGTGGGGCTGGACGGACGACGTCGGCCTCGTCCCACTCGACAGCCGCTGGACGTGGTTCAACCACGCGTCGCTCGCCGTCGAGCAGGAGCGGGGATGGCCGGACCCTGTGCCCAAGATCGCCTTCGACGGCTGGCAGCGGTTCGGCGAGCGCGCGCCCGCGGATCTGGTCACGAACATCGAAAGCCTCCGCCGTGACGCAGCGCCGCTCGTGGCCGCCGTGCAGGAGACACCGCTGACGTTCGTCCACGGCGATTGGAAGCTCGGCAACCTCGGCATCGCCGCGGACGGCCGCACCGTCCTCATCGACTGGACCTATCCCGGTCAGAGTCCGTGCTGCTACGAGCTCGCCTGGTACCTCGCGCTGAACCGCGCACGGTTACCCATGTCGAAGGAAGCGACGATCGAACGGTTCCGCTCGTCACTCGAGACCAACGGCATCGACACGACCGCTTGGTTCGACCGACAGCTCACGCTCTCACTGCTCGCCATCCTCGTCGTCTTCGGTTGGGAGAAGGCTCTCGGTGACGACGACGAGTTCCGCTGGTGGTGCGATCGAAGCCGAGAAGGAATCGCGTGCCTGTGAACGAGCGGAACGACGTCGCCGACGCCTACTCGACGGGGGCACAGGCGTGGGCCGACGGACCGATCCGCATCTACGGGACGATGGCGGAGCTGTTGCTCGCGCGATCACCTCTTCCATTGCGGGGCGCGAGGTTGCTCGATCTCGGTGCGGGCACCGGCGCGGCGTCACGCCCGGCGCTCGCGGCCGCCGCTCGCGTGACGGCCGTCGACCGCGCCCTTGGCATGTTGCAGTCCGATCGCGCCGCCCGTCCGCCCGGTGTCGTCGCGGACGCCGTTGCCCTGCCCATGCGGCGCGACGCGTTCGACCTCGTCGTCGCCGCGTTCTCGTTGAACCACCTCGACGACCCCGCTGCGGGTGTCCGAGAAGTCGCTGACGTACTGCGCACCGACGGCTTCCTCCTCGCCTCGACGTACGCGAAGGACGACGATCATCCGGTCAAGCACGCGGTCGAAGCTGCCTTGCGCGAATTCGGATGGGAGATGCCGCCGTGGTATCCGCAGGTGAAGGCGGCCATGGCCGCGTGGGGAACCCCGACCGACGCAGCTGCGGCCGTCGAGCGCGGCGGCATGGAGCCATTGGCCGTCGAGCGCGACGAGGTCCCGTTTCCCGAACTGGGCCGCGATCAGCTCGTCCGCTGGCGCCTCGGCATGGCGCAGTCGGCGCCGTTCGTCAGCGAGCTCGACGATCAGGAGCGGGCGGCGCTCGAACGGCGAGCGACCGAGCTGCTCGGACCCGATCCCGAACCGCTCGTGCGGCGAGTCATCTTCATCGTCGCCCGAGCGCGCTGAACTTCGACGCAACCCACTGCTGCAACGTCTCCGCGTGCTCGCCCGCGTTGGTGATCAGCGCGCCGGCGCGGCGTTCTGCGGCGCTCCACCAGCGATCCTCCCGCGTGCCGCGGCGAGCTCCGCCGTGACCCACCAGGCTGCCGAGCTCACGCGCGCTGATTCCATCGACCTCGAGGCCGCCGAAGAGGCGGACGCGCAGCTCGCCCAGCGCCACGACGACTTCTTTAGTCGTTATCGGCAGCTCGCGCGTCGCGTCGGTCGGCGAGCATGGACGCCCACACCGTCACCGCTAGCACCACGACGATGATCCCGAGCGAAACGACCGCAGGGATGTGGACGACGTTGGACAACAGCATCTTGATGCCGACCGACGCGAGGATGATGCCGAGCCCGAGGTTCAGATAGCGGAACCGATCCTTCGCTCCTGCGAGCAGGAAGTACATCGATCGCAGACCGAGGATGGCGAAGGCATTCGAGCTGAACACGATGAACTGCTCGCGGGCGACGGCGAGCACTGCGGGCACCGAGTCGATGGCGAAGACGAGGTCGGTCGACTCGATGAGCACCAGCACCACGAACAACGGGGTCGCCAGCCGCTTGCCGTTCTGACGAGTGAAGAGCTTCTGGCCGTCGTACTCCGTCGTCGACGGGATGAACTTGCGCACGATCGTCAACGTGCGGCTCTTCTCGAGATCGACCGCTTCGTTCTCGTCGTGCCGCGCGATCTTCCACGCGGAGTACAGGAGGATCACGCCGAAGATGTAGAGGACGAAGGAGAACTCCTCGATCAGCGCGACGCCGGCGAAGATGAAGATGGCGCGCAACACGAGCGCGCCGAACACGCCCCAGAACAGGACACGGAACTGGTACTCCGCCGGCACGACGAAGAACGTGAGGATCACCGCCCACACGAACACGTTGTCGACGCTCAGGCTCAGCTCGAGCAGGTAGCCGGTCCAGTACTCGCCGGCAGCCTGCGCGCCGTGCAGACCGAGGATCGCGAGCCCGAAGCACAGGCCGATCGCCACCCACACCGACGTTTCGATCGCCGCTTCGCGCACCCGAATGACGTGCGGCTTGCGGTGCAGGACGAGCAGGTCGACCAGCAGCAGCACGGTGACCAGCACGAGAAAGGCCACCCATTCGAGGGCCGTGACGTGAAAGCTGGAGAAGCTGTCGTCTGAGGCTGCGGCGGCAACCAGTGCTGCCGGCACGATCAGTTGTTGTTCAGCACCGCTTGCGCCGCCGCCAACCGGGCGATCGGCACCCGGAACGGCGAGCACGACACGTAGTCGAGGCCCGCGTCGTAGAACAGCTGGATCGACTCGGGATCGCCGCCGTGCTCACCGCAGACGCCGAGCTTGAGATCGCGCCGGGTGGCACGCCCCCGTTTCGCTCCCATCTTGACCAGCTCGAACACGCCGTGGGCGTCGAGCGTCTCGAACGGATTGCGCTTCAGCAGCCCGTGCTCGAGATACGCCTCCATCATCCGGCCTTCGACGTCGTCACGGCTGAAGCCGAGCGTCATCTGCGTCAGGTCGTTGGTACCGAAGCTGAAGAAGTCCGCCTCGATCGCGATGTCATCGGCGCGGATGCAGGCGCGGGGCGTCTCGATCATCGTGCCGATCGTGACGTCGAGCTTGTGCTTCGTCGAGCGCTGCGCCTCTTCGATGGCCGCCTCGCACCAACCGCGCGCCATCGTCAGTTCGGGTTGCGTGATGGTGAGCGGGATCATGATCTCGATGATCGGATGGCCGCCCTTCTTCACCCACTCGGCAGCAGCCTCCATCAAGGCACGGACCTGCATCGCGTAGAGGCCCGGCTTGACGACGCCGAGACGGATGCCGCGCGTGCCGAGCATCGGGTTGAACTCGTGCCACTGCTTGGCCGCTTCGAACAGCTCGGCTTCTTCGTCGGTGAGCCCTTCGGTCGCCTCCTTGATCGCGAGCTCCTCCGTCGACGGCAGGAACTCGTGCAGCGGCGGGTCGAGGAGGCGAACCGTGACCGGCAAGCCGTCCATCGCTTCGAGGATCTCCTCGAAGTCGGCCTTCTGCACGACGCGTAGCTCCTCGAGCGCGGCTTCTTCCTCGGTGGCGGTGTCGGCCAGGATCATGCGGCGCACGACCGGCAACCGGTCTTCACCGAGGAACATGTGCTCGGTACGGCACAAGCCGATGCCCTCGGCACCGAACTGGCGAGCGTTCGCCGCATCAGGACCGTTGTCGGCGTTGGCACGCACTTGGAGATGACCGCGGCGGATGTCGTCGGCCCACGACAGGATGGTCTTGAACTCCTCCGGCGGCTCGGCTGACGAGAGCGCGACCTCGCCGAGCACCACGCTGCCGGTCGAGCCGTCGAGCGAGATGGTCTCACCTTCGTGGACGACGGTCTCGCCGGCCACGAACCGTCCCGGTGCGATGCGGATGGACTCGGCACCGACGACGGCGGGCTTGCCCCAACCACGTGCCACGACGGCGGCGTGGCTCACGAGTCCTCCGCGAGAGGTCAGGATGCCCTCCGCCACGATCATGCCGTGCACGTCCTCTGGGCTCGTCTCGGTGCGGACGAGGATCACCTTCTCGCCACGGTCAGCGGCGTCGGCGGCGTCGTCCGCGGAGAAGTAGACCCGTCCGACGGCTGCTCCCGGCGATGCCGCCAGCCCCTTCGCGATGACGACGTTCTCCTGTGTCGCGAACTGCGGGTGGAGCACCTGATCGAGGTGATCCTCCGTGATGCGGAGCACGGCCTCTTCCTTCGAGATCTTCCACTTCCGACCCTTGGTCATCTCGACGGCCATGCGCAACGCGGCGGTACCGGTGCGCTTGCCGACCCGCGTCTGCAACATCCAGAGCTTGCCCTGGTCGATGGTGAACTCGGTGTCGCACATGTCGCGGTAATGGCTCTCGAGCTTGGCGAAGACGTCGAGCAGTTGCTTGTGCACGGCCGGGAAGTGCGTGTCCAGCGCGTCGAGGTCTTCGGTGTTGCGGATGCCGGCGACGACGTCTTCGCCCTGCGCGTTGACGAGGAAGTCGCCGTACGGCTTGTTCTCGCCGGTCGCCGCGTTGCGGGTGAAGCCGACGCCCGTGCCGCTGTTGTCGTCGCGGTTGCCGAAGACCATCGCCTGGACGTTGACCGCGGTGCCGAGGTCGTGGCTGATGCGCTCGCGCACGCGGTACGCGATGGCACGCGCGCCGTTCCAGCTGCGAAACACCGCCTCGACGGCACCCTTCAACTGCACGAGCGGATCCTGCGGGAAGGCCTTGCCCGTCTCGCGGCGGACGACGTCCTTGTAGCGATCACACAGGCGGCGCAACGTCTCGGCGGACACCTCAGAGTCGCTCTGGACCCCGTCCCACTCCTTCGCCGTGTCGAGGAGTCGCTCGAAGTGCTCGCCGTCGATGTCGAGCACGATGCGGCCGTACATCGAGATGAATCGACGGTACGAGTCGTACGAGAACCGCTCGTCGTCGGTCTGCTTCGCCAGTCCGTCGACCGACTCGTCGTTGAGGCCGAGGTTGAGGACCGTGTCCATCATCCCGGGCATCGAGAACTTGGCCCCCGAGCGAACGCTCACCAGCAGCGGGTCGACCGGGTCGCCGAGCTTGCGGCCCATCGTCTTTTCGAGCGCGGCGAGATGCTTGGTGATCTCGCCGTCGAGGCCGTTCGGCCAGCCATCGGCCATGTAGGCGCGGCACGCGTCCGTGGTGATCGTGAACCCAGCCGGTACCGGCAGCCCCAGCACCGAGGTCATCTCGGCCAGGTTGGCCCCCTTGCCGCCGAGGAGATCCTTCATGTCCATCGGAGGCTTCCGGTGCTTGTGGTCGAACGCGTAGATGAAAGGCACGGGCCGAGCCTAGTGGTGGGTCGCTCTGGAATTTGAGCCGCAAAACGCGCTTACTTGCGGGCGCGAAGTGACCAGAGCTGCGGAATGGTCGGACGGTCCTTCGGCATTCGCCACAGGCGGTCACGGCCGCGGACCATGAACGGCCACTTCTGCTCGACGCCCACTTCGTGCTCGGCCACGAGCTCGACGGTGAGCCCTGCCTTCACGGTCGCGGTCACGACCGGACCAAACCCCCAGTTGTGCTCGAACACGTGGTTGTGCTCGGTGGACAGGGAGCGGTCGGTGTACGAGCCGAATGCGTCGTCGCTCTCGACCACGCCGAAGTACGAGTACGAGAGCTCCGGTTCAGGAGTGTCACCGAACGGCCACAGGAACGGATGGATCTCCACGACGTACAGGACCCCGCCGGGACGGACGAGCGAGGCCGCGACCTCGGCCCATCGATCGATGTCGGGCAGCCACGTCAGCGCGCCGATGCCCGTGTACACGACGTCGAACGTGCGGTGCTCGAGCGCTTCGACCGCCTTGTACACGTCGGCCACGACGAACTCGGCGCGGTCATTCACGCCCAGCTCGGTCGCGAGTGCGCGGGCCGTCTCGATCGCCGGCTCGGAGAAGTCGAGTCCGACGACGTGCGCGCCTCGCTGCGCCCACGACAACGTGTCCGTGCCGATGTGGCATTGCAGGTGGAGCAGGTCGATGCCATCTGGGTCGACGCCGACCTCGCCCGCCTCGAAGGGACGGAGGTCGTCGCGTCCGCGGCGAAACGACTTCAGGTCATAGAACGTCGACGCCGCGTGGCTGTCGGCGCGCTCGTCCCACCATGAACGGTTGGCCGCGATCCACTGCTTGGTCATGCAGGCAGCAGGTTCTGCACATGACCGACGATGTCCTCGATCGGAACGCGCGTCTGCTCCATCGTGTCGCGCTCGCGAATCGTCACTGCTTTGTCCTCGAGCGACTCGAAGTCGACGGTCACGCACAACGGCGTGCCGATCTCGTCCTGGCGGCGGTAGCGGCGGCCGATCGACTGCGTCTCGTCGTACTCCGTCATGAGATGGGGTTGGAGGCGCTGCAGCACGTCGCGCGCGACCGGTGACAGCTTCTCGTTGCGCGACAACGGCAGCACCGCGACCTGGTAGGGCGACAGGCGAGGATCGAGGCGCAGCACCGTGCGCGTCTCGCCTCGCACCTCTTCCTCGTCGTACGCCGCCATGAGGAACGCCATCATCGTCCGCGTCGCGCCAGCGGCCGGCTCGATCACGTGCGGCACGTACCGCTCACCCGTGCTCTGGTCGAAGTACTCGAGCTTCTCGCCGGACGCGTTCGAGTGCTGTGTGAGGTCGTAGTCGCCACGGTTGGCGATGCCCTCGAGCTCGTCCCATCCCCAGGGGAAGAGATACTCGACGTCGCTCGTGCCGGACGAGTAGTGCGACAACTCGTCCGCATCATGTGGACGCAAGCGCAGCTTCGACTCGGGGATGCCGAGATCGACGTACCAGCGGTAGCGCTCGGCGGTCCAGTACTCGTACCACTGGCCCGATTCCGACGGGGGCACGAAGTACTCGAGCTCCATCTGCTCGAACTCGCGCGTGCGGAACACGAAGTTGCCGGGCGTGATCTCGTTGCGGAACGACTTGCCGACCTGCGCGATGCCGAACGGCGGCTTCTTGCGACTCGTCGTGAGGACGTTGTTGAAGTTCACGAACATGCCCTGCGCCGTCTCGGGCCGCAGGTACACCTCAGCGGCCGACTCCTCCACCGGGCCCGCGTACGTCTTGAACATGAGGTTGAACTGGCGCGGCTCGGTGAACGAGTCCTTGGCACCGCACTTCGGGCACGTGCGCGGATCGTCCAGCTTGTCGAGGCGGAACCGCTCGTGGCAGCTACGGCAGTCGACGAGCGGGTCCGTGAAGTTCTTCAGGTGCCCAGAGGCCGCCCAGATCGCAGGAGGGCTGATGATCGCGGCGTCGAGTCCGACGACGTCGTCGCGCAGCTGCACCATCGACCGCCACCACGCCGCTTTCACGTTGCGCAGCATCAAGACGCCCAGCGGGCCGTAGTCGTAGGTCGAACGGAAACCGCCGTAGATCTCGGCCGACGGGAAGACGAAGCCACGACGGCGGCTCAGATTGACGATGCGATCGAACAGCTCGGGATCGGGCTGCGCGCTCGGCGCAGTGTCGTCGGCCATGGGCCGACACTACCGGCCCCCACTCCGCCAACTTCGGGGAGAAACGGGCGCCATGGCGCCCGTTTCCATCCAACATTCAGCCGCGGTCGAGGACGCCGATGGAGCGGAGGCGGCGCTCGAGGTGGAACTCGAGGGCGCGAGTGGCGAGGTGTTCCACCTCGGCAGTCGCGGGAGTCACCGGACGGGCGAGGGCGACGCCGAGGTGTCCGCCGAGGATCAACTGCAGCAGCTCGATGGACTCCGCGGGCAACGGAACACCACGGCGGTGCTCGGCGCACACGACGCCGCCATCGTTCACCGAGAACGCGCACAAACCGGAGTCCTCACCGCACACGACACACGCGTCGACGACCGGGGACAATCCCTCGAGCGCAAGCAGCTTCCAGAAGAAGCCGGGCGCGATCAACGGATGATCATCCGCGGCGAGTGCTCGCAGCGCGCCCAGCAGCATCGTGTACATCGCGCTGTTGGGTTCGCGTTCCTCGGTGATGTGATCGACCGCTTCGAGCATCGACGACGCTCGACCGATGCGATCGAGGTCGTCACGGATCAAACGGAAGTGATCGAGTGTCTCCGCTTGCGTGATCGTGTCGAGGTTGCGTCCCTCGTAGAGCTGCAGCGCGACGTGGCTCGTCGGTTCGAGCCGCGCCCCGAACCGTGAGGTGGTCTTGCGGACGCCCTTGGCGACGGCGCGCACCTTGCCGCGCGCCTTCGTGAACAGCACGACGATGCGATCGGCCTCACCGAGCCGGTACGTCCGGATCACGATCGCTTCGTCGCGATACAGCGACACGCGCCTTGGCCCTCAGCTCTCGATGGCGCCGAAGCGGCGGTTGCGTTGCTGGAACTCCCTGACCGCGTCGAAGAGGTTCTCACGACGGAAGTCGGGCCACAGGACGTCGGTGAAGACCAGCTCGCTGTAGGCCAGCTCCCACAACAGGAAGTTGGAGATGCGGAACTCCCCCGACGTGCGAATAGCGATGTCGGGATCGGGCATCTCGGGCTCGTACAGGTGCTCGCGGATCGTGTGCTCGGTGATCTTCCTCGACGGGATGCGCGCGTCGACGATCGAACGCACCGCGTCGACGATCTCCGCGCGTCCGCCGTAGTTGAACGCGATCGTGAACGTCATCCGGCGGTTCTTGCGCGTCTGCTCCTCGGACTCCTCGATGCGCCGCAGTACCCGTCTCGGCACCCGCCAGTCCCGCCGCCCCGCGAAGCGGATGCGCACACCCCACTCGTCGAGCTGATCGCGGTGGCGGAGCAGGATCCCTTCGTTGAAGTTCATGAGGAAGCGGACTTCGTCGATCGGCCGCCGCCAGTTCTCCGTCGAGAACGCGTACACGGTGAACCAGCGCAGTCCGAGCTCGAGCGCGCCCTCGACGGTGTCGAACAACGCCTCTTCGCCGGCGGCGTGGCCTTCTGTCCGCTTGAGCCCACGGCCCTGGGCCCACCGTCCGTTGCCGTCCATGACCGCCGCGACGTGGGTCGGGACCCTCTCGGGATCGATGCCCGGCAGCTCGCGCGCAGTACGAAAGCCGGGGAGGGGGTCCACGGTTTGCAAGTTACCGCCGCTCGGGTACTCGTCCGTGGTGCGCGACAGGCTGAACCACCTGCGACAACGCTGGCCCTGGTTCGACGTCCTGATGGCCGTGAAGGACCGGTTCGACGAGCTCGAAGGGGGCGTGGTGGCCGCGGCCGTGACGTTGGCGATCTTCGTCTCGTTGTTCCCCGCGCTGTTGGTCGGAACCGCCGTGGTCGGGTTCGTCGCGCACGGCCGCGTCGACCTCGCCGGCGACGTCATCGACCGCCTCGGCTTGTCGGGCACGGCGGCCGACGTCATGACCCAGGCAATCGCCGCGGCCGAGCACAGCCGGCGGGCCGCGTCGATCGTCGGGTTCGTCGGGCTGGCGTGGTCGGCGCTCGGTGTCGTCCTCGCCATCGAGCGCGCCGTCGACAAGGCATGGCAACTGAAGCGGGGCGGTATCAAGGACCGCGGCATCGCCGTGCTGTGGCTGCTCATGACCGGCGCGCTGCTGACCATCTCCATCGGGCTGACAGGCCTCGTCGTGTCGGTGTTGCCGGGCTGGGCCGCGCCGGCGGCGATCGTCCCGACGGTCGCGGTGAACATCGTCCTGTTCTGGCTGACGTTCGTCATGCTGGGCACGCAGTCGGTCGGATGGCGACCGCTGCTGCCGGGCGCCGTGGTCGCCGGTGCCGGCCTCCAAGTGCTCACGCTCGTCGGCGCGTACGTCGTGCCGCACGCGGTCGCCAACTCGTCGGCGCTGTACGGCTCGCTCGGCGTCGTGTTCGCCATCCTCGCCTGGCTGTTCTTCTTCGGACGGCTGCTCGTGTACGCGTCGATCTTCAACGTGGTGCTGTACGAGCGCCATCGCGGGACGGTCACGATCGACATCGAGGCCCCCCGCATACCTGGACAGGTACCCGTCGAAGCCGATCGTGGCGGCGTCGTGCTCACGTAGCCGGACGAGCCGGGCCCGAATGTCGGGTCAGGGATTCGAGGCGGATCCCCGGCACTGTCACACCCCGCGGGCACGATGGTGGCGTGGATGCCGTCAGCGCGCTCGACGAGGTCGTCGTCGCCCTCCCCCACGGTGGTGAGGCGCGCACCGGCCAGCGTGAGATGACCTCGGCGATCGAGACCGCCATCGCCACCGGTCGTCACGTCGTCGTGCAAGCGGGCACCGGTACGGGCAAGACGCTCGCCTACCTCGTGCCCGCCATCCTGTCGGGCAAGCGGACCGTCGTGGCCACCGCCACGAAGGCCCTGCAAGACCAGCTCGTCGGCAAGGACCTCCCCTTCCTCGCCGAGCACATCGACCGCCCGTTCTCCTACGCATCGCTGAAAGGACGGTCGAACTACCTCTGCCTGCAGCGGGCGAAGGAGGTGCTGGGTGGTGGCGCGGACGACGGCGGTGAACAGCTCGCCATGGCGGGCGTCGATCCGTTGGCCGATCGAGCGCCGCGCAGCGAGCTTCTCCGACTCATCGAGTGGGGCACCGAGACGAAAACCGGCGACCGAGCCGACCTCACGTTCGAGCCCTCGACTGCGGCGTGGGCGGCGCTGTCCGTGAGCGCGCGCGAATGTCCGGGCGCGTTCGCGTTGCCCTGTCGGCGAAGCCTGCTTCACCGAGCGGGCGCGCGCTGAGGCCGCGTCGGCAGACGTCGTCGTCGTCAACACCCACTTGTACGGCATGCACCTCGCGACGGACCGCGCGGTGTTGCCCGAGCACGACATCGTCATCTTCGACGAGGCCCATCAACTCGAAGAGGTCATCTCCGCGACCGCCGGCATCGAGCTGAGCGGCGGCAGCTTCCTGTCGCTCGCGCGCGCGACGAGGTCGATCGTTTCCGACGAGCGCCTGGTCGGCGATCTCGAGGCCTCGGCGGGCCAGCTCACCGACGCACTCGCCGAGCACCACGGGCGCCGGCTGCGCACGCTCGACGAGGTGGTCGCCGCGGCGGTCGACGTCGGCGCTGGACGGGTCGCCCGAACGATGGCCGCGCTGCGCGCCATCACCAGCGAGGCAGGAGACACCACCAACCGCAAGCTGCGGGCGCTGAAGGCGGCCACCGCGCTCGCCGACGAGCTGGCGACAGCCGCGCACGTGCCCGACGCCGATGTTTGCTGGGTCGAGGGCCCGCCGCACTCACCGCGGCTGAAGGTCGCGCCCATCGACGTCGCACCCACGCTCGAGCCGTTGTGGCGAGACCTGACCGCCGTGCTCACCAGCGCGACCATCCCGCGCTCGCTCGCCATCAAGGTCGGGCTCCCGCCCGACGGCTACACCGAGCTCGACGTCGGCAGCCCCTTCGACTACGGCGCAAACGCGATCCTCTACTGCGCCGCACAGCTCCCCGACCCGAGGGCCGCCGGCTACGAGAGCGCGATGCACGCCGATCTCGAGGCGTTGATCACCGCGGCCGGTGGCCGCACGCTCGCGCTGTTCACGTCGTGGTCGGCGATGCACCGGGCCGTCGACGCGCTGCGACCTCGTCTCCCGTTCACCGTGCTCGACCAGACGTCGTTGCCGAAGCCTGCGCTCGTCCGCGCGTTCACCGCAGACGAGCAGTCGTGCCTCTTCGCGACGATGGGGTTCTGGCAGGGAGTCGACGTGCGCGGTTCGACCCTGTCGCTCGTCACCATCGATCGCCTCCCGTTTCCGCGCCCAGACGAGCCGCTGCTGCAAGCACGGCGTGAACGGGCCAGGAGCAGTGCCTTCGCGCTCGTCGATCTCCCCCGCGCCACGACGCTGCTCGCGCAGGGTGCCGGACGGTTGATCCGTTCGGCGTCCGACCGCGGCGTCGTCGCGGTCTTCGACCCGCGCCTTGCGACTGCGAACTATCGATGGGAGATCGTCAACGCACTGCCACCCATGCGCCGCACGCGCGACCGCGCCGAAGTCGAGGCGTTCCTGCGCGCCCTTCAGTAGCCGAGGCGCTCGAGCGACTTGGGCCGGCGTTGCCAGTCCTTGTCGACCTTGACGAAGAGCTCGAGGTACGCGCCCTCCGGTAGCTGCTCGCGCACCGCGATGCCGACCTGCTTGAGGACCAAGCCGCCCTTGCCGATCACGATGCCCTTCTGCGACTCACGCTCGACGAGGATCTCGCAACGAATGCGGGGCCATTCCCACTCGGTGACGCGCGCCGCGATCGAGTGCGGAACCTCTTCGCGAACGATGGCGAGCAGCTGCTCGCGAACCAGCTCGGCCACCCAGAACGCCTCGGGAACGTCGGTGACGACGTCGTCCGGGTAGTACGCAGGCCCTTCCGGCAGGCGGTCGACGATGGCGTCGACCAGCGCGGGCACCCCGTCGCCGGTGCGGGCGGACACCGGGAAGTACTCGCTCAGCTCGAGCGCGCTGGCCGCGACCAGCTGTCCGAGCACCTGGTCCGGTGAGGCGATGTCGACCTTGTTGACGACGACGAGCGCGCCCGGCGGCACCTTCGCGGCGATGAACCGGTCGCCCGGACCGATGGGCGCGGTCGCGTCGACGACGAGACAGACCACATCGACATCGCCGATGGTGCCGGTCGCGGTCTCGTTGAGCCGCTCGCCGAGCAACGTCCGCGGCTTGTGGATGCCGGGCGTGTCGACGAACACCACCTGCGCGTCATCACGGTTGAGCACGCCCCGCACCTGCGTGCGAGTGGTCTGCGGCTTGTCCGACACGATCGTGACCTTCGTGCCCAGGACGACGTTGAGCAGGGTGGACTTCCCGACGTTCGGGCGGCCGACGAACGAGCAGAAGCCTGACCTCACGAAGCCTTCTTGGTGATGACGATGCGTCCGATGCGCCGGCCGTTGACCTTCTCGGCCCGCAACCGCACGCCGTCGACCTCGGCCACCTCGCCCTCGACCGGCACATGGCCGAGCAGGCCGATGAGCAGTCCCCCGACAGAGTCCCAGTCGCCCTCGGGAAGTTCGCTGTCGAGCAGTTCGTTGACGTCGTCGATGTTCATGCGGGCGGTGACGCTGATCTCGCCTGATGGAAGCTGCTCGAGCGGACTCTCCTCGACGTCGTACTCGTCGACGATCTCGCCGACGAGCTCCTCGAGCAGATCCTCGAGCGTCACGAGCCCGGCGGTGCCGCCGTACTCGTCCACGACGATCGCGAGGTGGAAGCGCTCGGACTGCATCTCGCGCAGCAGCGACGCCACCTTCTTCATCTCCGGCACGAAATTGGCGTCCCGCAGGAACTCGGTGATCAGCGCGTCGCCGCGGCCATCGCGCTCGGCGCGCATGAGGTCCTTGGCGTAGACGATCCCGATGACGTCGTCGATGCCGTCGCCGGTCACCGGCAAACGGCTGAGGCCGTTGAGGATGATGATCTCCATCACGTCGCCGACCTTGAAGTCCGACGCGACGGTCACCATGTCAGGGCGCGGCACCATCACCTCGCGCACGATCGTGCCGCCGAAGTCGATCGTGTTCTCGATGAGCTGACGTTCCTCCGCCGCGATCGCTTCGCCGTCCATGGCGACGCCGGCGAGCGCGAGCAGATCGTCTTCCGACACCGCGGGACCCTCCGCCCGACCCGGTCCGGGGATGATGACGTTCGCCGCGGCGACGAGCAGGCGCGCCAACCAGCGGAGAGGCGCGACGAACGCGATCGCCCGCACCAGCGGCGTGACCCGCAACGCGACGCGCTCGGTGGCGAGGAGCGCGTACGTCTTCGGCACTGCTTCGGCGAGGACGAAGATCACGATCGCCTCGACCACGAAGGTCGCGAGCACACCCGCCGGTCCCCAGCGATTCGCGGCGAGCAGGGCAACGATCGTCGCAGCCGCGAGGTGGCAGGTGAGGAGGACGAGCAGGATCGGATTGAGCACCTGCTCGCGGTGGTCGAGCAGCCGCACGAGCGTCGGCGCGCGGGGATCGCTGCTGTCCTCCGCCAGCCGCGCGGCGCGCGCCCGTCCCAGGTGGGTCAACGCCGTCTCGGCTGCTGCCAGCACTGCGGCGAACGCCACGAGGGCGGCGAACGCCAGCAGCCCCAGCACCTCCCGCCCGCTCACGACCGCCTCGAATGTTGGATGGAAACGGGCGCTCTGGCACCCGTTTCTCCCCGGAGTTCGGCTGCCGTGGAGCTCACCGTTGGTGGAAGCGCTCGAGCAGCGAGCGTTCCTTCGCCTGCATCGCTGATGCCTCCTCGGGATCGGCGTGATCCATCCCGAGGACGTGCAGGATCCCGTGCACCACGAGCAGGGCGATCTCGTCCTCGTAGGTACCGGCATGGGCCGGCGCGTTGGCCGCCGCGACCGCGGGGCACACCACCACGTCACCGAGCAGCAGTGGCGCCTCTTCGACCTCGGCGCGGTTGCTGGCGGGCCCGGTCGGACCGTTGTCGGGCCAGCGTCCTGCGCCGATGAGGTCGTCCTCGAGCGGGAACGCGAGCACGTCGGTCGGCCCGTCGTGGCCCATGAACCGCTTGTTGAGCTCGGCCATCGTGGCTTCGTCGACGAACAGCAAGGACAGCTCCGCGTCGCCGCGGATGCCTTCGGCGCTCAACACGTTCTGGGCGAGCCGCTGCCAGCGCGCGCCGTCCACCGCTTGTGCGGACTGCTCGTCCGCCACGAACACCTCGACAGTCCCCTCGTCCGGCAGGCGCCGACGTTTGGACGTGAGCGGATAGCCGGGCTCGCTCACGATTTCTCGGGGGCTGCGCCCCCGGACCCCATCAACGTCCGCATCACGACATGCGTTCGTACGCGTCGACGATGTCCTGCACGATGCGGTGACGGACGACGTCCTTGCTCGACAGGTGCACGAAGGCGAGACCGTCGATTCCCGACAGCACCTTCTCGAGCCCGAGCAGACCGCTGCGCCCCCCTTGCACGTCGACCTGGGTGACGTCGCCGGTGACGACGACCTTCGACCCGAACCCGATGCGCGTCAGGAACATCTTCATCTGCTCAGGCGACGTGTTCTGCGCTTCGTCGAGGATGATGAAGCTGCGGTTGAGCGTGCGGCCGCGCATGAACGCGAGCGGCGCGACTTCGACCGTCCCCCGTTCGAGCAGCCGCTGCGCGCCTTCCGGCTCGAGCAGGTCGTACAACGCGTCGTACAGCGGGCGGAGGTACGGATCGACCTTCGCCATGATGTCGCCGGGTAGGAAACCGAGCCGTTCGCCCGCCTCGACCGCGGGACGCGTGAGGATGATGCGGTCGACGTCCTTCGCCTGCAGCGACTGCACCGCCATCGCCACCGCGAGCCAGCTCTTGCCGGTGCCCGCGGGACCGATACCGAACGTGATCACGTTGTCGCGGATGGCGTCGACGTAACGCTTCTGCCCGCTCGACTTCGGACGGACAGCGCGGCCGCGGGCGGAACGAAGCACTTCCGCGGTCAGGACCTCGGACGGACGTTCGTCGGCCTTCACCATGTCGATCGTCCGGGTCACGCTCGCCGGTTCGAGCCGGTGTCCCTGCTGCAGCAGGATCACCAGCTCCTCGAACAGGCGGCCGACGAGATCGGCCTCGGCGGGGTCGCCGGCGATCGTGATCTCGTTGCCCCGCACATGGATCTCGACGTCGCTGAACGCGCCTTCTACCAGCCGCAGCAGCTCATCGCGCTGACCGAGCAGACCGGTCATCAGATGGTTGCCGGGAACGGAGATCTTGACCTGCGTCGAGCTCACGGGAATCAGAAACGAGCGTACCCTCGGCCTGTGGAACCTCCCCGCCGGTTCGCGGCTCAGGGGCTGCTCGGCGCCGACCTCGTCAGTCGTCTCGACCGTTGGGTGGCGGACATGCGCAGCGACGAAGCCGCCGCGGCGCGGGCGCGGGAGCGGTGGCTGTTCACCCAAGCGCAGGAGTCGTCCACCTTCGCAGGCGTGCTCGTGGATCTCGCCGAGCAGGGCACGACCGTGCTGATCGAGGGCCGGGGCGCTCGCCGCCACCGGGGCCGCGTCGTCGTGGTGGCCCACGACTTCTGCGCGTTGCGCACGCACGCCGGGCGCGACGTGCTGCTGAGCTACGCGGGCATCGCGTCCGTGCGACCCGAGCAGCGCTCGACGCCACCGACTGGCGACCGCGCCGTCCACCTCGAGGCGACGCTCGACGACGCGTTGGGGATCCTCGCCGAGGACCGTCCCCGGGTGCTGGTGGTGACCCTCGCAGGCGAGAGCGGCATGGCCGGGGAGTTGCAGGCAGTCGGCCGGGACGTCGTCACGCTCCGTCTCGACGGCGAACCGCCCTCGCCGGTCTACGTGGCGATCTCGGCGATCGCCGAAGTCAGCCTCGCGCCCTGACGCCGCGCCGCTACTTCTGATCGACGGGCTCGGGATAGAGGTGCTCGAGCGTGCCCGGCTCGATGCGGCACGCCTCGATGAACGAATCGACCTCGTCCTCCTTCAGACGGATGACGCGGCCGAACCGGTAGGCCGGGATGTCGCCCTGATCGATGAAGCGGTACAGCGTCCTCGGTGTGATCCCGAGGCGCTTGGCCGCCTCGGCTGTGGACAGCCACCTGATCTCACTCACGGGCCGGAGACTAACACTGCTTCTTCGTGCTTCTCCGTATCTGAGATGAATTCTCTTGACGCGGACATCTCAGCTACTGTGCGTGCTGCAAAACGGCGGAGAGAAGTAGGAAGTTGCGGCAAGGGCGGAAGAAGTGACAGCGGCAGTGCGCGACGCCGACGTTTCGAGAACGATCGCTCGGCGCCGAGCCCTACCGAGCAGCCGCGCCATCACGGGCGGTTTCCTCGTCGCGCTGGCGGCGCTCGGCGTGTTCGTGGCGGCCAGCGGTGCGGGGCGAACGTCGGCCGCGACCTATGTCGTCGTGGCCCGCGACGTCCCCGCGGGCACGACGGTGAGCGCAGCGGACCTGACCACGGCATCCATGGACCTGCCGGCCGATCTCGCCGGGCACGCGTACACCGACAGTGCCGCCGTTGTCGGGCGGATCGCAGTTGCGCACCTCGCCGCGGGCGATCTTGTCCAGGCGAGCTCAGTCCTCGGAGGAGACGCCGCCGACTCGAGGGTCCAGTTGTCGATCCCCGTCGAACGGGCACGGGCGATGGACGGACTGCTGCAACCGGGCGAGAAGGTCGACGTCCTCGCCACCTACGCGACCGCCGGCGCCGGGCAGACGGTTGTCGTCGCCCGCGACGCGGAGGTCCGCCGCGTCGACAACGGGTCGAAGACCGGGCTGACCGCCACCGACGACACCGTGCTGGTCCTCGCCGTTCCCGACGCTGATGCCGCACTCGCGGTGACGCACGCGTCGCAAGCAGGCAAGGTCACCGTCCTACGAGCGACGGGCGCGCACGGCCTCGACGTGTCGAGCTACCAACCGCCCGAGGGCTGACCGTGGCACGTGGAGATCGGTACGTCGCGCTCGGACTCGCGCACGCGCGATCGGGATGGTTCGGTGAGGTCAGCCGATGGTCCACATCCGCCGCCCTCCCCCTCGAGTTCCTGAAGTGCGTGACCGTCGAGGAGGTCCGCGCCCGGTTCCGGACGGGGCGACCGTTCTCCGCGCTGCTCGTGGATGCGGGCGTGCCTGCGCTCGATCGTGACCTCGTGGACGAGGCGCGGTCGGGTGGCTGCGCGGTGATCGTCGTCGATGACGAACGAGTGCGGCGCGACTGGCGCGCGCTCGGGGCCGCCGCGGTCCTGTCGCCCGGATTCACGCGCGACGAGTTGCTCGACGCACTCGACGCGCATGCCGTGCGCATCGGTGTGAACAGCCACCAGGACGAGGGCCGCGGTGGCCACCCTGACCGCGACCGCGAGGTCGACGGATGGCGTGGTCATCTCGTCGCAGTCACTGGACCTGGCGGCACGGGCGCGTCGATCCTCGCCATGGCACTCGCCCAGGGTTTCGCCGCGGACGTCCGCACCGGCGGTCTCGTCGCGCTCGCCGACCTCGCCCTCGACGCCGATCAGGCGATGCTGCACGACGCCGGCGATGTAGTGCCCGGGGTCCAAGAACTGGTCGAGCTCCACCGAAGCTCGACACCCAGCGCGTCCGAGCTGCGCGCGCTGACCTACACCGTCGCCGACCGCGGTTACGACCTCGTGCTCGGCCTGCGCCGTCACCGCGACTGGGTGACGATCCGCCCGCGGGCGTTCGAAGCGACGATCGACGGTCTTCGCCGCGCCTACAAGACCGTCGTCGCTGACGTCAGCTGCGACATCGAGGGCGAGCGGCAATGCGGCTCGATGGACATCGAGGAGCGCAACCTCATGGCGCGCGTCGCCACTGCCGCCGCCGACGTCGTGGTCGTGACGAGTTCGAGCGGGCCGCGTGGTGTTCACCGGCTGGTGCGAGTCGTGACATCCCTCCTCGAACACGGCGTGGACGGCAGCCGGATCCTCCCAGTGATCAACCGAGCGCCGCGTGGCCAGCGCGCCCGTGCCGAGATGACGACGGCCGTGAGCACGCTCACGCAGCCGTTCACCGCGGATCGCTCGCCCCTGCCGACCCCGATCTTCATCAGCGAACGCCGCCGGTTCGACGAGATCCTCCATGCCGCCGCCCGTGTGCCCGACGCGCTCGTCTCGCCCGTCACGAGTGCTGTCCGGATGATGCTCGAGAACGCCATCGAGCAGTCGGTCGACGTGGAGCCCGAGCGTGATCTCGTGGCCGTCGCGCCAGGGTCGCTCGGGTCCTGGTACGAGGAAGACGACGAGTGAGCGCTCCGGATGTCATCTCGCCCCTCGCAGAGATCGAGCGGGCCGTGCAACAACGAGCGAAGGACATCTCGCTCGACATGTCGGGCACCGATGGCTCACCGAAGCTGCGCGCCGTCATCGAGGACGAAGTCGAGCGATGGAGCGACGACTTCAAACGAGGACGCCGCCAGTTCGACCTCGCCGATCCGGAGCTCGTCACCGAGCGGGCGTTCCGCAATCTCGCAGGCTACGGCCCGTTGGAACCCCTTCTCGCGGACGACGACGTCTGGGAGGTGATGATCAACGTGCCCGACCAGATCTTCGTCAAACGCCACCACGGCGCGAGCGGCTACCACAACGAAGCGTTCCACGACGACGAACACGTCGTCCGGACGCTGACGAAGATCCTCGACGACGCATCGGCCGCACACCGCAAGCTCGACGCGACCGAAGGTCTGCAGGACGCGCAACTCGACGACGGCGCCCGACTGCACATCGTCCACTCCGACATCAGCCGCGGTGGTCACGTCATGGTGAACATCCGCAAGTTCACCGGCGTCGCGTACAAGTCGCTCGACGAGCTCGTCGCGCGACAGATGTTGACGGCGCGGGCCGCACGGTTCCTTCGAGCATGCATCAAGGCACGACTCACGGTCGTCATCGCCGGCGCGCCAGGTTCGGGCAAGACCACGATGCTCTCCTGCCTCGCGGCTGAGCTCGACCCGTCGTGGCGAGTGGTCGTCGCGGAGGAGGTCTTCGAAGCGGACGTTCCCTTGCCGAACGTCGCTTCGATGCAGACTCGTCCGGCACGTCTGGACCGGCCCCCAGTCGACCTGCGACGGCTGGTCGCGGGCTTCCTCCGGATGGCTCCCGACGTCGCCATCGTCGGCGAGGTGCGAGATCGGGAGGCGCTGCCGCTGCTGCTCACGCTCTCGTCCGGCGTGAAGGGCCTCACCACCATTCATGCCGGATCGGCTCGCCAGGCACTCACTCGACTGCGGTTCATCTGCCAGCTCGCAGAGGTGTCGAACGAGCTGCCGATGTCTGCGCTCAATGCGCTCGTCAGTGAATCGGTCGACATCGTTGTCCACTGCTCGCGGCACGCGACGAAGTGAGAGTCGGCGAGATCGCCGCTCTGGAAGATCTTGCCGGCGGTCCCGAATCGCTGCAGTTCACGATCACCGAGGTGTTCGGGCGCGACAGCGTCGACGCGCCGCTCGAGTGGACGGGCAACCTGCCCGTCAGAGTGACGCGCGCGTTGCGCGAGGCCGGCTACGACGTGCGCGAGCTCCTCGAGGGCTGACATGCTCGCGTTGCTCGCTGCCGTCGCCGCCGCTTGCGGCGTCTACTTCATCTTCAGCGAAGTCGCGTTCGGCCGCCGTGGACTGCGATCCGCTCGGTCCGAGACAGCGCGACCGAGCATCGTGAGCACCCTGACCACCCGTCGCGACGAGTGGCTGGTCCAAGCCGGACTCGTCGATGTCCGTTGGACGGAGTTCATCGCCGTGCTCACGGTTCTGTTCATCGTCGGTTTCTCGATCGCGTTCGCGGTGTTCGGAGGGCTCGTCCCTGCCGTCGTCATCGGACTGTTCGCAGCTTCGTTCCCGATGGCATCGTCACGGGCACGCCGCGCCAGCCGGCTCGCGACAGCACAGGAAGCGTGGCCGCGCATGATCGAAGAGATCCGCATCCAAACGAGCGCGCTCGGTCGATCGATCCCACAAGCGCTGTTCAACGTCGGACGACGCGGTCCGGTCGAGCTTCGCGGTGCCTTCGAGGCCGCGCACCGCGAATGGCTGATCTCGACGGACTTCGAGCGCACGTTGGCCGTGTTGAAGACACGTCTTGCGGACCCGACTGCGGATGCAACGTGTGAGACGTTGCTCATCGCTCACGAGCTCGGCGGTAACGACTTGGACCGCAGGCTCACCGCGTTGATCGAGGACCGGATACTCGACGCGCAAGGACGCAAGGACGCGCGCGCGCAAGCAAGCGGGCGTGCGCTTCGCGCGGCGGTTCGTCCTGCTGGTCCCGCTCGGCATGGCGCTGGCCGGCATCTCGGTCGGTGACGGTCGTGAGGCGTATCGGACGGCCTCCGGACAGCTCCTCGTGCTCGTCGGCATCGGCATGACCGTGGCGTGCTGGCTGTGGGCGGCGCAGCTGATGAAGCTGCCCGAGGAGCAACGGGTCTTCCCCGAATGAGGCTCGCTGTGCTGTCGTCGCTGGTGCTGTGGCTCGGTGCGGCGCTGGTGTTGTCACGAGTCCGATGGTTCGAGCGCCGGCCGCTCACCGAGCGGTTGCGTCCGTACGCGCCGGGTGTCGCGGCGAGCGGAGGGCGCGCCGGCTTGCTGTCCGTCAACAGCTTCCGCGAGGTGGTCGGTCCGCTGTCGCAGGAGATCGGCACCAAGGTCGGCCGACTCTTCGGCGTCGACGAGGACGTGGCCACGCGGCTCGAGCGAGTGCACTCCCACGTCCGTGTGACCGACTTCCGGGTGCGCCAGTTGGCGTGGAGCGCCGGCGCGTTCGGTGCAGGCGGCGCGATCACGGTCGCGTTCTCCCTCCCGACCGCCGTCGGGCTGCTCCTCGTCTTCGGCATGCCCCTGCTGACGTTTCTCGTCATCGAGCAACGACTCGTGAGCGAGTCCGCTCGGTGGCAACGGCGTGTCTTCCTCGAGCTTCCGATCGTCGCCGAGCAATTGGGGATGCTGCTGTCCGCCGGTTACTCGCTCGGTGCCGCGCTCAACCGGCTCGCGGCGCGCGGCAAGGGCAACTGCGGCCGCGATCTCGTGCGAGTATGTGGACGCATCCGTCAGGGCCTGAGCGAGATCGATGCGCTGCGAGAGTGGTCATCGCTCGAACAGGTCGATGCGCTCGATCGACTCGTCTCGATCCTCGTGCTGAACCGGGAAGCAGGCGACCTCGGCCGGCTCATCGCCGAAGAGGCGCGCAGCATCCGGCGCGACGTTCACCGGGAGCTGGTCGAAACGGTCGAGCGCCGTGGCCAGCAGGTCTGGATCCCGGTCACCGTCGCGACGCTCGTCCCCGGCGTCATCTTCCTCGCCATCCCATTCATCGAGGCGATGCGCCTCTTCACTCAGACCTAGGAGGCAATCTTGTTGGACGATCTGTTGGTCATCGGTTACGTACTCGGCCGCTCTGCCGCGGCTCGGTTGCAGAAGCGATTCGGTGACGACCGCGGCGAGGGCGTGATCTCGACGGCGATCGCCGTCCTCATCGTCGCCTTCCTCGGCGCCGCGATGTACGTGATCTTCACTCAAATCCTGCAGAGCTCCGGGTCGAAGGCCAGCACCACCGTCGACAACATCGGCACCGGAGGCTGAGTGCGAACGGAGCGACGCGACCGTGGCGCGGGGCTGCTGAGCACGTCGTTCGGGATCCTGTTCTTCGTCGGATTCCTCTTCTTCGCCGTTCAGCTCCTCTTCAACCTGTACTCGACGACGGTGGTGACGTCAGCGGCGTACGACGCCGCTCGCTCAGTTGCGACTGCGCGAGAACAGCCGGTGACGCAACGGCAACTCGACGACGCCGTCGAACACGCGCGTTCGCTGCTCGGCCGCTACCGCGATCGGGCGGCGTTCGACTGGGACCTGTCGGATCCCAACGTCGTGCGCCTCCACGTCCATGCCGTCAACCCTCGGATGCTCGCGCCGCCGCTGGATCAGCTCGTCGGGTTCGATGTGATCGATCGGACGGTCGTGGTGCGCGTGGAGCGCCAGCAGTGAACTGGCGCGACGACCGCGGCCAGATCGCCGGCATCGAGGCGGTGCCGTTCGGGATCCTCCTGTTCGTCATCGGCGCGCTTCTGATCGCGAACGCATGGGCAGTGATCGACGTGAAGATGGCAGTCACGTCTGCCGCTCGCGAGGCGGCGCGGACCTATGTCGAGGCGCCCGATCACGACACGGGGATCGCCCGGGCGGACGCGGCGGCACGCGCCGCGATCATGGCTGCCGGCCGGAACGGCGACCGCATGTCGATCGCCGGGCCTGCCGAGCGCGTTCGCGTTCGCACGATGCAGCCGCGTCTCGTTCACGGTCTCGTATCCGGTGCCCGCCCTCACCCTTCCGTTCGTCGGCGGTCTCGGAAGCGGGTTCACGGTGCGTTCGACGCAGACCGAGGTCGTCGATCCGTTCCGCAACGACGTGCCTGGGGAAGCGATCTGCGGTGGTTAGTACGCGCGCGACCGCGGGACGGTCCTCATGCTGATGCCGGCCGCGGTGCTCGTGCTCTTCGTGCTCGGCGCGATCACCTTCGACTTCGCGCACCTCTATCTCGCGAAGCGTGAGTTGCAGGCCGCCGCCGAATCCGCGGCGAATGACGCGCTCACCTTTGGCGTCGATCAGGCCGCGGTGCGCCGCGGTGGTGGCGTGCGCCTCGACCAATCATCCGTGCTGCAGGCGGTGGAGGTGTCCGTCGCCGCGCACGGGAACGAACTGCACCTCGTGGCCGCGCCACGGGTCGAGGTCGACGGAACCGGTGGGATCCACGTCGAGCTCACGGCCCGAGTCGACTACGTCTTCGCGCCCGCGGTGCCTGGGTCACCGCACAGCAGCATCGTCACAGCCTCGGCGACGGCGCGGGCAGTGGGCTGATCGACGCTGTCACGTGGAATGGTGTGGCTCGTCATGCATTTTCGAGGTTTTCGTGATGTTTGATAACGTGCCATGCCATGAGCGCGCGAGTCACCACGGCGGTCGAGGAAAACGGACGGATCCTGGCGTGCAAGCGGGCCACCGGTGCGGACGACGCCGAACGGTTACGCCACGAGGCGACGGTGCTCGAGCGGGCCCGGCATCCGGGCGTCGTCGAGCTGGTGGGCTGCCGCGAGGTCGACGGCGTGATCACGCTCTATTCGGCCTTCGTCGGGGCCCACACGCTCGAGACCGCTCCGCAACTGCCGCTCGAGCGGGCCGGCGCGACCGTCGCCATGTTGGCGGCGACCCTTGCCGACCTCCACCACCTCGACCTCGTCCACGGGCGGATCGACCCCTCCCACGTCCTGCTCGGCCAGGGCGGACGCCCGGTCCTGTGCGGGTTCAGCGGTGGAGGCGCAGTGGGCGATGTGCCGCCGCCGGGTCCGGGCGCGATCGCGGAGTTCCGCGACCCCGCAGCGACGGACGGAACAGGCTTGTCGACGTCAGCCGATGTGTTCGCGCTGGGCACGCTGCTGCGGGTTCTCGTCATCGGCGAGGGAGTCGAGCTCGAGCCGATCCCCGAGCGCCGGTTCGCCTTCCCTCGCGCTCGGAAGTGGAACGGCTACCTGCGCCGCGCCCTGCTGACGCTTGCTGACCAGGCGACCGACGAGCAACCGCTTCGCCGGCCCTCGGCCCGCCGCTTCGCCGCTGATCTCGAGACGGTGCTGCCCTCTGCGGGTGAGGTCCCCCGTCTCAGGTCGGGATCTCGGACGGCAACGACGAACGAGGACGGGCTCGCGCCCACGATCAGCCGCCGAGCCGTTCTCGCCGGCATCGCGGTCGCCCTCGTGGTCGTCTTCTGTGGTTTGAGTGCGTGGCGCCGCACCGACACGAGCTCCGCGCACGCGGCACCCGAAAGTCCGGTCGCGTCGCCCGACGCAACATCCACGACGACGCCGGCGAAACAGGTGAGCCTGCTCAACGACCGCATCGCTTCCGTCGACGGGCGGCTGTACTCGATCGGCGAGGCCGGCGATCGAGTCGTGTTGGGCGATTGGAACTGCGACGGTGTGCTGACGGCGGCGCTGGCTCGGCCGTCGACCGGCGCAGTGTTCGTGTTCGACAACTGGCCGAGCGACACCGTCGACATGGCCGCCGATCCCACCCCGAACATCAACGACGCTGTCGACCTTCGAGCGGAGACCCGAGGCAACTGCTCGGCGTTGTTCGCGATCAAGGCTGACGGCTCCGAAATGGAGGTCGTATGAGTCCGATGCGGGGACTGCGATGGATCATGTCCGTCGTGTTGCTGGCGTCCGTTCTGGCGGTGCTGTGGCACGCCGGCGATGGACTGCTGCGGCCGCCACCACTCTCGATCAGCGGCGCACAAGCGTGGCTGGCACAACGCGATCCACTTCTCGCTTCGTTCGCGCTTGTACGAATCGGCCTCCTCACCGTCGGCTCGTACCTAGTGCTCGTGCTCGTCGTTGCCGCGCTCACGCACGTCGCATCGGGAGCGCAGCGATCTCGCTTCGTACTGGACCGGCTGAGCTTCGGACTTGCACGGGGGCTGCTGAGCACGCTCGGCCTCACCACGGTCGTGGTCGGCGCCGGACCGACCGCGCACGCGCAAGCACCACCATCGAGCACCGCGATCATTCACGCGATCGGATCGGCGCCGTCGTCGCCGACGCAGGCCACCATCCACGCATTGCCGGCCGGAACGAGCATCGCGACAAGCACGACGACGATGACCACCACGTCCACGACCGCGCCCCGGCGGAACCGGTGCCCACACCAGCGCCGGCCGCCCCGGTTGGCCCACCCCCACCGGCGACCACCACGACCTCGACCGACGCGGAGCAGTACGTCATCACTCCCGGCGACAGCCTCTGGAGCGTTGCTGCTGCTCGGGTGAGCGACGTGACCGGACAGGCCGATCCCGGCGACGACGCGATCGCCCGGTACTGGCGGACGGTGCTGGACGCCAACGATCTCGCGAACCCAGACCTACTCTTCGTCGGTCAGGTCATCGAACTTCCGGCGATCACACCGTGACGCAATCGCAGCGCGACCTCGTTGGCGAGCAGACGCCCGCCCACGTTCAACACCGCGCATCCGCCACGCACGTCGACGAGCCCAGCGATGTCATGGTCGAACTGCAACGCGCCGACCGGCACGCCGTCACGAGTGCGCAGCGCGAGTTGCAGGCGTTCCGTCTCCCGCGCGCCCGGGTCGAGATCTTCATGAGCCGCTTCTGGCGATCGTCCCGTGTCGATCGCGTCGATGAACCGTTCCGGCGTGCGGACGTTCCACCAACGCCGCCCATCCTCGTGCGAGTGCGCGGCACAACCGATGCCGACGTAGTTGCCCTGCCGCCAGTAGAGGCGGTTGTGCGCGCACTCTCGCCCTGCACGCGCGAAGTTCGAGATCTCGTACCACTCGAGTCCGGCCGCGCCGAGCCGTTCACACCCGATCACGTACTTCTCGGCTTGGTCGTCGTCGTCGGGATGCCGCGACACATCCGCGGCAAGCGGGGTTCCCGCCTCCACCGTCAACGCGTACGCGCTGACATGCGGAGGATCGAAGTCGAGCACGAGCTCCAGCGTGCGCGACCAGTCCTCGATGGACTCGCCGGTCGCGCCGTAGATGAGGTCGAGGTTGAAGTTGTCGAGACCCGCAGCGCGCGCGAGTCGCACCGAGCGGCGGACGTTGGCGACGTCATGCGTCCGCCCGAGCGCGCGCAGCACGTGCGGCACCATCGACTGCACCCCGAATGACAGCCGGTTGACGCCGGCGTCGCGGTAGGTCGCAATCAGATCCTCGGTGACCGTGTCGGGGTTGCACTCCACGGTGATCTCCGCGTCGGCTGCCCGTGGAATCGCGCCCAGCACGCGGCGAGTGACGCGGCCGGCACCAATGACGGCGTCCCGCCTCCGACGAAGATGCTCGTTGCCGCCGGCGCGCCCGCCGCGACGACGTGTTCGATCTGGGCGCGGCACGCGTCGAGGTAGCGGTCGACCAGATGCGATCGATCGGTCCACGTCGCGAACGCGCAGTAGTCGCAACGCCGCGCGCAGAACGGGATGTGCAGGTAGAACCCGAACGCGTCGTTCAGGACGTCAGGCACAGCCCCAGAGCATCGAGCCGATCGACGGCCTGGTCGAGACTGGTGTCGAGGATGCATGCGATGGCCCGAAGGTCGTCGCGACGGACCGTCAACACACGTCCGTTGAAGTCCTGTCGCTGGACCTGGATCATCTGCAGGTATCGAACGAGCATCTGCGACGTCGGGCTGTCGACATCACGCAGCCGCGTGAGGTCGATGGTGATCGGCCGACGCCCGTCGTAGTTGAGGTCGGTCAGGTCGACGATCTCGCCCCGGCCGTCCATGTCTTCTCGTGGCAACAACTGGTCCACAGGCACTGCGTAGAAACGTGCGAGCCGCTGCAGTCTGGGAACCGAGATGGCCCGCTCACCGCGTTCGTAGGCGCCGAGAACCGACGCCTTGAACTCCTGGTGTGAGCCCGATTCCACGTCCTGTAACGAGAGCCCCTTTTGGCGTCGGATTGCCCGCAGTCGCTCCCCCACTTTGCGACCGTAACCAGTGGGATCTTCCAGCTGATCCTCGTCTAGCACCATGTCCTCCGACTGCTTTGGTCGCAGGATCCTCACCCCGCTTGGCGACGGCAATCTACGCGTTGTTCTCTGAGTGTTCAATGACCTCAGAGCGTGTCGTTGCGACGCAGGACCAGACCTTCACGCAACGCGACCAGAAGAGCACCACCCGCGACCGCCGCAGTTTCGGTTCGCAACACCGTTGGCCCGAGGCTGATCTTCGGTAGATCGACCGCTTGCTCGGTTTCGGACCATCCGCCTTCGGGTCCGATGACAAGCGTCGGCCAGGCGAGCGAAGGCAGCACGCCTTCCCGATCCGCGAGCGCGATACCCGCGCCGGACACGACCTCAATGAACGATGACAACGGACGGATCGCCGGCAGCCTCGAGCGACGGCTCTGCATGGACGCCAGTCGCGCCACCTTCGTCAGTCGAGCGTGCTGGTGGGCGGCTCGGGACTCGTCCCACCGGACAACCGAGCGATCAGCGACGAACGGAACGATCGCGTCGACCCCGAGCTCCACGAGTTTCTGTACCGCCCATTCGGTGCGCTCGCCCTTCACGACGGCGAGCGCGATCGTCACTGATGGCGTCGGCGGCGAGTCGTGCGCGATCGGTCCAACCGGTTCGAGCTCGTCGCCGAACCGGCAGGCGCGCCAGCTCCCCTCGCCATCACTGACCGTCACCGCGTCGCCCGGACGCAGCCTGAGCACACGCGCGAGATGGTGCCTGTCCTCATCGTCGAGATGCGGCTCGTCGAGGTCGGACACGAAGGCATGCGCCTTCGCGTGCGTGTCCACCTACTTGAATGCGGACCGGATGCGCGAGAGGAAGCCCGTGTCCTCCGGCGCGACGTCCTCGCCCCGCAGCTCTGCGAGTTGGCGAACGAGCTGCTCCTCGTCGCGCGACAGCTCGGTCGGCGTGTCGACGACCACCTGAACGAGCAGATCGCCACGACCGCGACCTTCGACGTGTGGAACACCGCGGTTGCGCAGTCTGAAGACGCGCCCCGACTGCGTGCCGCGCGGGATGACGAGGTCTTCCTCGCCGTCGAGCGTGTCGAAGCTGAGATGCGCGCCGAGCACCGCTTGCGTCAGCGGGATGTGCAGGTCGTGCAGCAGGTCGTAACCCTCGCGTGCGAACCGAGGGTGCGTGTCGACGCGCACATGGACGTAGAGGTCGCCGTAAGCGCCGCCGCGCACGCCTGCTGCACCGCGCCCTGCGAGGCGCAACGTCGAGCCGGTGTCGACGCCCGCGGGAATGTCGACGGTGTACGTCTTGTCCTGCACCCGCCGGCCGTCGCCGCGACAGTCCGCGCACGGCTTCTCGATGATCTGGCCGAGGCCTCCGCACCGTCCGCACGGTCCCGCCGTCACCATCTGGCCGAGGATCGACTGGCGGACGCGACGGATCTGGCCCGCGCCGCCGCAATCCGGACACGTCACCGGCGATGTACCCGGCGCCGCGCCGGTGGCCTGGCAGGTCTCACACACGATCGCGGTGCGCACGGTGATGTCCTGCTCGCCGCCGAACACCGCCGTCTCGAACGCGACGTCGACGACGACCTCGAGGTCAGATCCGCGCGGAGGTCCGGATTGCGCGCCGTAGCCGGCACGACTGAAACCGCCGGCACCGCCGCCGAAGAACGCGTCGAAGATGTCGCTGATGCCGCCGCCGAACCCGAACGGGTCGTTGCCTGCGGCTGCGGCCGCACCTTCCGGTCCGAACGTGTCGTAACGACGACGGCGCTCGGGATCGGAGAGCGTCTCGTAGGCGACGGTGATCTCCTTGAACTGCGCCTCGGCCTCGGGGTTGTCCGGGTTCGTGTCGGGATGCAGCTCGCGCGCCCGCTGGCGATACGCGCGCTTGATCTCGTCCTGCGAGGCGTCGCGTTGGACGCCCAGGAGGTCGTAGTAGTCCGCCGGCATGCGCGGGTCGCCTCAGCCTTCCGTGAGGTGGCGGCTGAGCCGCTTGCCCACCACTGCGACGGCAGCCAGCGCCTGCGGGTAGTTCATCCGAGTGGGGCCGAGGACGCCGATCGTGCCCGCCTGCTCACCTTCGATCTCGTACGGCGCCACCACGATCGAACACTCTGCCAGGGTCTCGAGCCCCGTCTCGCTGCCGATCGCGACCTGAAGCCCGCGGTCGAGGACGTCACGCAACACGGTCACCACGACGTACTGCTGCTCGAGGATGCCGAGTACTGCCGCGCACCTTCTCGACTGCGTCGAACGCCATCGCCATGCGCGAGGCACCGCCGACGAAGACCAGCTCGTCGGCGTCGGGGGTCTGACGGAGCGCGCCGACCGCCGCTGAACACACCGCGTCGGTGCGGCCATCACCCGACGGGGGTAGTTCGTCCAGCGCGTTGACGCCCTTACCGGTGAGATGCGCGGTCAGGTGCGCGCCGGCCGCGGCCAGCCGGTCGTCGCCGATGTCGCCGGCGACGTCGATCGTCCGCTTGTCGACCGCCCCGTTGGACAGAACGAGGACGACGACCGCCACGCCGGCGCCGAGGCCGACGACCTGGACCGACCGGATCGTGGCCACGTCGTGGGGCGGCCCGATGATCATCGCGGTGTGCTCGGTGAGGTCCGAGAGCAGGCGGCTGGTGTCGTGGAGCATCTGCTCGATCTCGCCGTGGGCCTTGTCGAAGAACGTCCGGACCCGCTGGGCCTGGCCGGATCGGAGCTGGCCGGGCGCGGTGAGCGTGTCGACGAAGTAGCGGTAGCCCTTCTCGGTCGGGACCCGGCCGGCGCTGGTGTGGGGCTGCTGGAGGTAGCCCTCCTGCTCGAGCGCCACCATGTCGTTGCGGACCGTCGCCGACGAAACGCTCACGGCAGGCGCGATGTGACCGGAACCCACCGGTTGGGCGGTTTCGATGTATTCCTCCACGACTGCACGGAGGATGGTGGCTTTACGTTCGTCGAGCATCGAGTTGGGTCACGGCGACCGGCGGATCCCGCGCGGTCTCGTTGCCACCCCAGATACTACCGATCCCCCTTTCCTGCGCCGGGGCTTCGGTATCCTTCTCCCTCGGGCTGGGCGGCCACGATCGGTCGCCCCTGAGGCACGGAAGGCGCACCAGGTTCAAGGGCATGGGAGCGCGGAAATCCAGATGCCAGACCTGTTGCCGAGCGAGGACAACGGAGGATCCGTGACGGATCCTGGCCGCGAGGGCAACGCTGAATCACGGGGTCGCATCCTCCTCACCGATCTGGTCAACGACCTCACGTCCGCACCCTCGGGGGTCAGCTTCATCGCGACGTGCCTCGATCGCGTCGTGGAGACGTGGAACCTGCTCGAAGCCCGCGCCGTCATCGAGGACTCCGTGCTCGGGCTCCAGTTGTTCAACGCGGGACGGCGGCCGTTCGACCTCCACGAGATGCCGTCCACGATCCTCGCCCGCGGGACCGGGATCCACACCGAGCCGACGATGCTCGACGAGGCCGACGACATCGACGCGATCGCCAAGTTGTGCCAGCTCGCGCTCCGGCTCGACCGCCTGCACTACGAGTCGCTGCACGATCCGCTCACGGGGCTGTACAACCGCCGCGGGTTCGACGAACACCTCGGCGCGGCGATCAGCCGCAGCGTGCGCTACGGCTGGAGCTTCGGGCTCGTCATCATCGACCTCGACGGCTTCAAGGCGATCAACGACGAGCTCGGCCATCAGGGAGGCGACGCCGTGCTCCGTCAGGTGGGCGAGCAGCTCCGGCAAGGGCTGCGATCCGGCGACATTGCCGCGCGCATAGGCGGCGACGAGTTCGCGCTGTTGCTGCACATCGACGCGCCCGCGTCGATCGACAGCATCCTCGGCCGACTGCACGGCACCGGCGGGATCGGCGATGCAGGCGACGTCGCGTGGACTGCCGGGCTCGCCATGTGCCCCGACGAAGCGGCGACCGTGGACGATCTCTACCGCGTCGCCGACCAGCGGCTCTACGAGTCGAAGGCGACCAGCACCGACCACTCCACCGCGTCGACCCATTGAGCCGAGCCGATGACCACTGACCTCGACCGCCTCGAGGTCGAGCTGCGTTGCTTACCGGGCGTCGTCGCCGTCGGCCTCGACCGCGACGCGAGCGGCGAGGGGCTGCTCATCCAGACGGTGGTGCTGTCGCCCGTGTCACCTGCCGACCTGCGTTCGCGCATCCGGCGCGTGGTCGACGCGAACGTCCGCGACAACGTCAGCCTCGAGATCGTGGTCGCCGCGCTCGACACCTCGGAGTAGTCGAGCGCTCACGAGCCCGCTCAGTCGTCGAGGCGGAGCGCGGTGATGAAGGCCTCTTGCGGGACCTCGACGCGTCCGATCGACTTCATCTTCTTCTTGCCTTCCTTCTGCCGTTCGAGGAGCTTGCGCTTGCGGGTGATGTCGCCGCCGTAGCACTTGGCGAGGACGTCCTTGCGCTTCGCCTTCACCGTCTCTCGGGCGATGATGCGCCCGCCGATCGCCGCTTGGATCGGCACGTCGAACATCTGGCGAGGGATGAGCTCACGCAGCTTCTCAGCCATGCGCCGGCCGTAGTCATACGCCTTGTCGCGGTGCACGATCGTGCTGAACGCGTCGGCCGCGACGCTGTTGAGGAGGATGTCGACCTTCACCAGATTCGCCGCCTCGTAACCCGACGGTTCGTAGTCGAGGCTCGCGTAGCCCTGCGTGCGCGACTTCAGTTGATCGAAGAAGTCGATGACGACCTCCGCGAGCGGGATGCGGTAGATGAGCTCGACCCGTTCCGGCGACAGGTACTCCAGCTTCTGCATCACCCCTCGGCGCTGCTGGCAGAGCTCCATGAGCGTTCCGGTGAACGTCGTCGGCGTGAGGATGGTGACCGTCAGCACCGGCTCGTCGACGCGCTCGATCTCCTGCGCGCTCGGCATCTCGGACGGCGCGTGCACGCGCATGGTCTCGCCCGCGGTCGTGTGGACGAGGTACTCGACCGAAGGGGCGGTCGCGATCAACACCAACCCGAACTCGCGCTCGAGCCTCTCGCGCACGATCTCCATGTGCAGTAGGCCGAGGAACCCGCACCGGAACCCGAACCCGAGCGCGCCGGAGGTCTCGGGTTGGTAGGTGAAGCTCGAGTCGTTCAGGCGCAGCTTCTCGAGCGCGTCGCGCAGGTCCGCGAAGTCGTCACCTTCGATCGGATACAGACCGCAGAACACCATCGGCTTCGGCTCGCGGTAACCAGTCAACGCCTCACCCGGATGGATCGCGTCGGTCACGGTCTCACCGGACCGCGCTTCACCCACGTCCTTGATCCCCGCGATCAGATAGCCGACCTCGCCGGCGGACAAACCCGCGACCGGCGTCGGCGCTGGCAACTGCACGCCGACCTCGTCGACATCGTGCACCGCGTTGGCTTGCAGGAACCGAAGCCGTGAGCCCGTCGACAGCGTGCCGTTGACCACCCGGATCGAACTGATCACGCCGCGGTACTGATCGAAGTGCGAGTCGAAGATGAGCGCCTGCAACGGCGCATCGGCATCGCCGACCGGCGGAGGGATGCGCTCGACAACTGCGTCGAGCAGGTCGGCAACGCCCTCACCCGTCTTCGCGCTGATGCGGAGGATCTCGTCCGCCGGGATGCCGAGGACTCGCTCGATCTCGTCGGCGTACCGGTCCGGCTCCGCCGCGGGAAGGTCGATCTTGTTCAGCGCCGCGACGATCTCGAGGTTGTGCTCGACCGCCAGGTAGCAGTTCGCCAGCGTCTGCGCCTCGATGCCTTGCGCGGCATCGACGAGCAGGACGACCCCTTCGCACGCGGCCAGCGATCGGGACACCTCGTAGCCGAAGTCGACATGACCGGGCGTATCGATCAGGTTGAGGACGTAGTCGCGCCACTCGAGGCGCACGCTCTGCAACTTGATGGTGATGCCCCGCTCGCGCTCGAGGTCCATCGAATCGAGGTACTGAGCCCGCATGTCCCGGGGATCGACTGCCCCGCACAGCTCGAGGATCCGGTCCGACAGTGTCGTCTTGCCGTGGTCGATGTGAGCTATCACGCTGAGGTTTCGAGCGCGGGCGATGTCCATGTCGCAAAGGACGGTACCAACGACCGTCCGGACTACCCCGCCGCCCGGTGTGGCGGCTCGGGGCCCGTCCCGCTAACCTCGTACGGCTGTTTGCCGAACACTGTTGAGGATCCCTTTCGTGGCCAACATCAAGAGCCAGATCAAGCGCAACCGTCAGAACGAGAAGCGGCACGACCGCAACAAGGGCGTGCGCTCCGAGTTGAAGACGCGGGTCAAGCGTGCGCTGACGACGGCCGAGCAGGGAGCCGACGATGCCCAGGAGGCAGCGCAGGCGGCCGACAAGCGCCTCGACAAGGCGGCCTCGAAGGGCGTGATCCACAAGAACGCCGCTGCCCGTCGCAAGTCCCGCCTCCACAAGCAGCTGAACAAGATCGCGGCTGAAGCCAAGTCGTAGTTCAGCGGGCGAGGCGGCTGAGGTTCGCCAGCCTGGCCACCAGCAGCTCCATGACCAACTCGTCGGCGATCTCGCGCGGGTACGCACGCTCACCCCTCAGGTCGCGGTCCGCCTGTGCCAGCAGCGTCATGGCCTGCACGACCCCGGTGTGGCCGAGCCGGCGCGTCTGATCGAGCGCCTTCTTCGCGGGAAACGTCGAGCCGCGCATGCCCAGCAACGCGGCCGCATCGTTCTGATCGCGCACGTCGGCGCCGTCGAGCGCCAGCATGCGTCCGTAGTGGCCCTGCAACGACGACATCACCTGCAGTGCGTGGCGGTCGCCGGCGCCGAGCATCCGATGAAGGCGATCGAGTGCCTCGGGAATGACGCCCCGGTCGATGGCATCGGTCAGCGCCCACGGCGCGAGCGCGCCGGCCTCGCCCAGGTACGGCTCGATGTCGTCGCGCGACAACGACGCCTTCGGGCCGAACGCGGCCGCCAGCGTGTCGAGCACACCCGCCAACCGACCGACGTCCTCGCCCAACCGATCGACAAGCAGATCGCGCGCTCCGGCATCGAGGGTGAGCCCTGACGCGGTGATGTGATCAGTCACCCACGCCTTCGCGTTGCGTCCGGGTGAGGTGTCGACCTGAGCGCCGCCACCTGCTTTCAACGCGTCGGCGAACCGCTTGGGGACAGCACCGCTCTCCCACGTGAGGACGAGGTAGATCCCTTCGAGCGGCGAGCCGACGACCTCGGCCAGTCCTGTCAGCTCGTCCGCCTTGGCCGTGTGCAGCCCGCGGCCCACGACCACTCGCCGGTCGGTGAGGAACGGTGGCGTCTGCGCCGCGTCGACGAGAACTCGCAATTGTGCGGCGCGCTCGTCGGCCGAATCACTGGTGACCTCGACCTCTTCGACGGCAAGGCTGCGATCCGCGTCGCCGATCAACTCGTCGACCAGGGCGATGACGGCATCACGTACGAGCGAGGGTTCGTCGCCCTTCAACAGCGTCACCGCGGCATGCGTCTTCGAGGCCGCAGTCATGCCGCCTCGAGGATCGCCGACATCACCGCACCGACACGCTTCGCGGCGCGTACGTCGTGGGCCCGCAGGATGCGACAACCGAGCGCGATGCCGAGCGCGTGCGCAGCCATCGTCGCTTCGCTTCGATCCGTGACGTCGGTGCCGAGCAGATACCCGAGGAAGCGCTTGTTCGACGCCGACAGGAACACGGGATAGCCGAGCGCGGCGAGTCGCCCGGACTCTCGCAACAACACGAGCGACTGCGGCTCGGTCTTTCCGAGATCGAGGCCCGCGTCGACCATGATGCGTGTCCGCGGGATGCCGGCGCGCACCGCCCGCGCTGCTCGATCGGCCAGGAACTCGCACACGGTCGCGCTCACGTCGTCGTACTCGGGTGAAGGGTCAGGCACACGCGGCTGCAGGCGGATGTGCGTCGCGACCACGGACGCGTTCGCGGCCGCGCAGACGTCGAGGTACTCCGCGTCGGCGAACCCGCTGATGTCGTTGCCGACGACCGCGCCTGCGTCGAACGCGGCGCGCGCCACCGACGCGCGCCACGTGTCGACGGACAACGGGACGTCGAAGCGCTCGTGGAGCGCGTGGATGGCCGGGACCACCCGGTCGATCTCCTCCTGCTCGCCGACCTCCGGTCCCGGACCTGCCTTGACCCCACCGACGTCGAGGATGTCGGCGCCGTCGCGCACGAGCATGTCGGCCTTGTGCAGGAACTCGTCGAAGTCGAAGTAGCTCCCCCCGTCGAAGAACGAGTCCGGTGTGCGGTTGAGGATGCCCAGGACCAGCACACGGGTGCTGACGTCGAACTGTCGGCCGCCCAGTTCGAGGTACATCACGGCGAACCTACACCGGCGGTCCGCGGGCGACGTCGACGAACAACCGCCCTTTCTCCGGCGTGACCTCGATCGACAGCGGCCCGGCGCGCACGTCGAGTCCATCGGTCACGACGCGCGCGCCGGACACCCCGACGCCCACCGGAGTGAGGACCGCGCCGACGGCACCCCAGCGTCGCAACGACTCGACGGTCGACGCCGCGCTGGAGGAGGTCGTACGCACCACGACGATGTCGAGCCGCCGAGCGCCCGTCCGTCGCAGGCCCTCGAGCAGGTCGGCCACATTCGCTCGCCCGTCGAGCTCGAGCATCGTCCGTCCGGCCGCTCGCCACAGCACCGCTCCCGACCCCACCGCCACCGGACCATCGGGTGCGGCGCGCAGGGCGATCGCCGGCGCGACCAGGGCAACCGCGGCCAGGGCCACGCCGCTCAGCCGAAACGCACGCCAGCGTCGATGCCGAGCCACCAGGTGCAGCGCGGCGCCCGCGCCGATCAGCAGCAGATGTCGAGTCTGCAGCTCGCCGAGCGGAAGCGCCGCGCCCCAGTGGGCGACGGTCGCCAGCCACGAGATCAACAGACCCGTCGGCCAGTGCAACACACCGGCGACGGCACCGCCGAACAACCCAGCCGGCAAGCCCGCGCCGACGCCCCACACCATCACCGCGGCCGCGGCCGGCGCGGCCACGACGTTCGCCGGGACGCTGGCAAGCGGAATGCCGCCGAACGTCGCCACGAGCAATGGCGCCACACCCACTTGCGCCGCGACGGTGACCGCGAGCGCGTCGGCCACGAACCGCGGACCTCGCAGCCAGTGCGCCAGCGGCGGCGCGAACAACACGATGCCCGCCGACGCTGCCACCGAGAGCTGGAAGCCGACCGTGCGCACCAGGAACGGATCGAGCAGCACGAGCGCGGCCACCGCGAGCGCGAGGAGCCGCAATCGAGATGCTTCACGCCCGAGCGTCGTCGCGGTGACCGCCAATGCAGCCATCATCGACGCGCGCAGGACGGACGGCTCGAACCGAGTCACCAACGCGAAGAACGCGATCACGGAGAGCGTCGCAACGAACCGCGGGCGCATCGACAGACGGCGCAACAGCGGGCCCGCCAACGCGAGTACGAACGCGACGTTCTCACCGGACACCGCGAGAAGATGAGTGAGACCCGCGCCGCGGAAGTCGTCGGTTGTCTCGGGCAGCTGCCCGCGGGTGTCGCCCAACACGAACCCGAGAAACAACGGCCGCTGCACCGTGGGCAGCACGGACGCGCCACGTTGCAACGTCGCCCGAACCGCGTTGGCACTGCGCGCCGGCCAGCCACCGGGCGACCAACCGTTGATTCCGTCGAGGTCGAGCTCGCCCACGTCGTGGCGGACACGCAACCAGTCGCTTCCCGGTGGTGCCCTGCGCAAGCGCCCGACGACGGCGAGCCGTTGGCCCGCGGCGCGTGGCCGCAACGCCTCGACGATCGCGGCGCGCGCAACGGCCTCGACGTGGCGGCCGTCATCGAGGCGAACGTCGGCCTGCAACGCACCGCCGGTCGTCGACTCGGGGTCCGACAGCAACGTCACCGTGCCCGTGAACGAACCAGGGCTCACGCGGACGAGGCCGGCTTCCGCACGAGTCGCCAAGCCGCCGGCCAGCAGGAATGCCGCGACCGCCAAGACCACGGGGCGGTGCAACACCAACGACAGCACGACGAGCGCGCCACCGATCCACGGCGAAGGTCCCCACTCGACGAACGCGCCGGCCACTGCCGCCACGGCCACGACCACCGCCATGCGATCGGACACGGATCTCCCTCCGGGCGCGTCACAGCACGTGACTCCGAACCTGTGGGGGAAGCAGCCGGCCCCAGCGCACTCAAGCGCGCCGAGCGAAGAGGGAAGAGCCACACCTTAACCAGGGGGAGTGACAACGAATCGGGCTCGACCGGGAACCAACCGCCGAGCCCGGTCGTCCATAGCGCCAGTCATTCACGGAGGAGGACATCCATGCGCACTCGACTTGCGTTCGCGACGATTGCGACCGTCGCACTCGTTGTCGCGCTCGCAGTACCGGCATCGGCGTGCGGTGGTCTCGTGGGCGAGAACGGGACGATCCAGCTCCAACGAACGACGACGCTCGCCGCCTACCACGACGGCCTCGAGCACTACGTGACGTCGTTCGAATTCACCGGCGAAGGCGACCAGGTCGGCTCGATCGTTCCGCTCCCGGGCGTCCCGACCGTCGTGGAACGCGGCGGTGACTGGACACTGCAACGACTGGAACGGGAAGTCGCACCCGTCGAGTCGTTCGCGCTCGACAGCGCCGCGGCGTTTGCGCCGCAGGCGGCGAGTGCACAGGTGCTCCTGCAGACGAAGATCGACGCGCTCGAGATCACGATCCTCCAGGGCGGCGGCGCCGAGGTGGGCAAGTGGGCGACCGACCACGGCTTCCTGTTGACCCCCGACGCGCCCGAGGTCCTCGACTACTACTCGCAGCGCAGCCCGATCTTCATGGCCGCGAGGTTCGACGCCGCGGCGGCTCGGGCGCGCGGCGACAACACCGGCGACGGGACGCCCATCGCACTGACCATCCCGACGAGCCATCCGTGGGTGCCGCTGCGAATCCTCGCGCTCGGCCTGCAGCCGACCCAGCCCGTGCAAGCCGACGTGTTCCTCCTGACGGACGGCAAGCCACAACTGCTCGACGGCGGAACGGGACTCGATCTGGAGCGCAGCGAACCGGCTTCGTCGTCGTTGTTGAACGATCTCCGGTCGGACAAGAACACCGATTGGGTGCCGCAGTCCGAATGGCTGTCCTACGTGAAGGTCGACGCCTTCGCGAGGGAGCTCAACTACGACCTCGCGACCTCCGTCGATCCCCACACGGCGCCTTCACCGGTCGAAGCGGGATTGACGACCGCTGACGCCGCGGCGCATCTCGCCGCTCTGGCGTCGTCGACGCGGACGCCGAGGGGATCGGATTGGTCCACCTGGGGTTGGCCCGTCGCGTTCGTGCTCGTCGCGGTCGCCGGGGTCGGGCTCGTCACCGTCACGTCGAGGCGCCGCCGGCCCCGACCTGGAACCACGCCGCGATGAGCCGACCGACGACAACCTCGAAGCGCCGGCGGCTCATCCCCGCACTGATCGCCACGGTGGTCGCCGCGGGCGTCATCGCCGGCGGCCACGCGGTCGCCGCGACCAAGAAGTCCACGAGCGTCATCGGACCGGGCAACCTCACGGTCGAGGTCACGATCCATCACAGTCACTTCGATCCCGACCGCATCAAGGTCGCACCCGGGTCGACCGTGCGCTTCGTGATCCACAACACCGATCCGATCAACCACGAGTTCATCGTCGGGGACGCCGAGGTGCACCGTCGCCACGAAGCGGGCACGGAGCCTGTGCACCCGCCCCGCCCGGGCGAAGTCTCGATCCCTGCGCTCACGACGGCGGAGACGACGTTCGGGTTCCAGAGCCCCGGATCCGTCCTCTACGCGTGCCATCTTCCCGGGCACTTCGCATACGGCATGTCGGGCTACGTCGACGTGGTCGCCGCCTGACCCCAGCCGGTAGCGTCGGCCGGCGGAGGTCGACATGATCCACACTTGTCCGCGTTGTGAGTTGCGCTTCGCCACGGAGGCAGAGCTCGCCGACCATCTGACGATCGATCACCACACGGATCCGGACGAGTTCGAGCGATTCCACTACCAGGCCCAGCCGGCTCGCCCGCACGGCAAGCGCTACCTGGTGCTCGCCAACCGCATGCTCGAGGAGCCGTGGTTGTTCGACCGGCTCTCCGAGCTCGCGAGCGACGGCGCTCACTTCCACATCGTCGTCGCGCCTTCACCGGTCGAACAGGAGAGCGATCGCACCGACGACAGGAACCTGGCGCTGTCGACGTTCCGGTTGCGCCACCTCGTCGACAAGCTGCATGACGCGGGCATCGAGGCCGAAGGAGAGGTCGGCGCCGTCGATCCCTTGCGTGCCGTCACACGAGCGGTCGAGCACGAGCCCGCCGACGAGATCCTCGTGGCGACATTGCCTCGGGGTGCGTCGCGCTGGCTCGAGGTCGATCTCCCTGCCGCGCTGCACCACCGCTTCGCCGTGCCGGTGACGACGCTCACCGCGCCCGTCGCGCCGTAGCTCACACCTTCACGAGCGGCCGAAGCTGTTCGAGCTTCGCCGGTCCGATCCCGCGGACATCGCCGAGGTCGTCGACGGATCGGAACGGTCCGTGCGCACCGCGGTAGTCGACGATCGCCTGCGCGAGCGCGGGACCGATTCCGGGCAGGCTCTCGAGCTCCGCTGCGGTGGCGTGATTGACGTCGACCGGCGCTCGAGGAGCGTTCGGGCCGCCCGAACCGGACCCGGAGCCCGAACCCGACGCGACCGGCGGCGTCTCGCCCACCTTCGGGACGTAGACGCGCTCGCCGTCGGTCAACGTCGCCGCGAGCTCGACCTGATCGGGATCCGCGTTCGCGGCGAAGCCGCCCGCCGCCGCGATGAGATCGTTGACGCGGGCGCTCGCCGCGATCGTGTACACGCCCGGCTTCGCGACGGCGCCGGCTGCTTGCACGACTACCTGCCCGACCGTCGTCGCCGTGGCGCCCGTCCGTCCCGGTCCGGACGACAACGGCGACTGCGACTCCGTCACGGATGCCAGCGGCAACGTCTCGTCGGGACCCGGAGACGAGCTCGACGGCCGCAGGACCACGAGCGCAACCACGACCGCGGCGACCACCGCAACCGCGGCGAGCGCGATCCGTCCGATCGACAGTTCGACGCCCAACCGCTCGGTGGCACCGGCCAAGCGCTCTCGCCAGCTCGGATCAGGGGGCGGCCGCCGGGGTGCGGTCGACGGCGGCTCGGTTGACGGCGGTTCGATGGACAACGTCCCTCCCGATCTCGGACGCGCAGAACGGAGAGGGAAGAAGGGAGAAGAAGTAAGAGATTACTGCGACGCGGCGTCAGCCAGCGCGAGACGGGCGCGCCACTCCGCTTCGATCTCGAACGGGATGCGGCGATAGGCACCCCAATGCGGGTACGCACGCGCACGCCAACGGAAGTACGAGCCGAGGTAGAGAACGAGAAAGCCGACGACACCGTGCTGTCGCCACTGACGGACGTGCTCGAGCTCGTGACGAAGGACGTGCTCGTCCGAGGCGGCCCACGAACGCACCAGGATGAGTCGTCCCAACGTCGTCGCGGCAGCGCCGGGCGCCGCTGGCCCGATCAGCAACCAGTAACCGTCACGACGTTCGAGTCGCACGGCATCAGAAGAGACGCGATGTGAGCGCCTTGCGATAGTGCGAGGTGCGCGGATCGTCGGGACCGAGCAGCTCGAGGAGGTCGACGAACTCCTGTCGGGCATCGTCGTCAGCCTTGACCTGTTCGAGCAGCGCGTCGAGCTTCGCGGTGACCTCCTCACCGGCCGCCCCCTCGGGCGGAAGCTCGTCGCCGACGCGCGCGAGTGCGGCGACACGACGCGTCTCCGCGCTCTCCGGGATCCGATCGAGCAGCCCGAGTGCTTCCTCGGTCTCGCCTTTTCCGACCAGAAGCTCGGCCAGCGCAATTACAGCGGGCTCGTGACCCGGGTCGAGCTCGAGCGCGCTGCGCAGCGATGCTTCGTCGCCGGAGGCCACCAGTTCGGCGATCTTCGTCTCGGACTCGCTCGGCAAGAGCTCCTCGACGAACGTGCGAACCGCGGACTCGCCCTGCGCGCCGATGAAACCGTTCACGACCTGGTGATCGCGGACCGCGTACACCGCTGGGATCGACTGGACACGGAACGCCGCGGACGACTGCGGGTTCTCGTCCACGTTGATCTTCACCAGCTCGACCTTGCCGCCCGTCTCGTCGACGACCTTCTCGAGGATGGGACCGAGCGTGCGACATGGCCCGCACCATGGCGCCCACAGATCGACGACCACTGGCACGTCATCTGAACGGTTCAACACATCCGCTTCGAAGGTGGCGTCGGTTACTTCCTTGGACATGGGGTCACAGGCTACGGCGGCGATCCACCGCTATCTACGGTTCCGCCCGAGCCCAATCGCTCCGGCGCGGCGCTATGGTCGACAGACCATGGCAGCCGCAGAGACAACGGTCGAAGGGGTCGACGGGCCGAGGGTCACCGCGTGGTTCGAGGCCAACGTCGGCGACGTCGTCCCGCCGCTCGACTTCGAGCTGATCGCAGGCGGGCATTCGAACCTCACCTTCTCGGTGACCGATGCCAAGGGGCACGTGTCGGTGCTGCGCCGCCCACCGCTCGGCCACGTGCTCGCCACGGCGCACGACATGCGGCGCGAGCACACGATCATCTCCGCGCTCGGCCCGACTCCCGTTCCCGTCGCACCCGCCATCGGCCTGTGCACGGACGAAGACGTGAACGGTGCGCCGTTCTACGTCATGGGCTTCGTCGAGGGAACCGTCGTGCGCGATGCGAACACGGCGCTCACGGCGCTCGACGAAGCAGGACGGCGGCGTGCGGGTGAGTCGATCGCGGACGTGATGGCCGAGATCCACGCCGTCGATGTCGATGCGGTCGGGCTCGGCGACCTCGGCAAGCGCGAGGGATACATCGCCCGGCAGCTCAAGCGGTGGTACGGGCAGTTCCAGCAGTCGAACGAGCTCACGCAGCGCCCGGTGCCGCTGGTCCACGAAGTCCATGACGTGCTGGCATCCCGGATCCCCCCGCAAGAAGGCGCGGCGATCGTGCACGGCGACTATCGGCTGGACAACTGCATGTTGGCCGACGACGGACGCATCGCCGCGGTGCTCGACTGGGAGATCTGCACGCTCGGCGATCCGCTCGCGGATGCCGGTCTGTTGATGGTGTATTGGAACGAGGCGGACGACCCGCACGCGACGCTCCTCACCGCGCCGACGACCGTCGAGGGATTTCCGTCGCGCGCAGACCTGCTCGAGCGGTACGCAGCGAAGTCCGGACGCGATCTGTCGGCGATCGACTTCTACGTCGCGTTCGGCTACTGGAAGCTCGCCTGCATCGTCGAGGGCGTGTACGCGCGCTACGCGCACGGCGCGATGGGCAAGCCCGCGGCCGGCTTCGAGGCCTTCTCCACGCAGGTCGTCCGGCTCGCGGAGCAGGCAAAGCAATCCGTCGATCGGCTCGGGTGATCCGTGGCGGATCTCTACGAGCTCGTCGAACGACCGGAGCTCGACGCCCCGATCCTGATCCTCGCCCTCGACGGCTGGATCGACGCGGGTCTCGGGTCAGCGAACGCGCGGGCGTCGCTCCTCGAGACGATGTCGCCGGTGACGGTGGCTCGGTTCGACAGCGACGCGCTGCTCGACCATCGGGCGCGGCGGCCCACCCTGCACCTCGTCGAAGGCGTGGTGCACGGGATGACGTGGCCGACGGTCGAGCTGCAAGCGGCCACCGACACCGCAGGCGCCGACGTCCTCCTGCTCGTGGGCGCCGAACCGGACCACGCGTGGCGGGCGTTCACGGGCGAGGTCGTCGACTTGGCGCTCGACTTCGGCGTGCGGATGGTCGTCGGCCTGGGCGCGTACCCCGCGCCTGTCCCCCACACCCGACCCACGCGCCTGGCAGTCACCGCGAACGATCCGTCACTCGCGACAACGAACGTGGTCCGCGCGACCGTCGACGTCCCGGCAGGGGTGCAGGCGTCGATCGAACGGCGTGCGTACGAAGTCGGGATCCCGTCCGTGGGTCTGTGGGCGCAGGTGCCCCACTACGTCGCGGCGATGCCGTATCCCGCGGCGAGCGTTGCGCTGATCGAAGGACTCGGCATGATGGCCGGACTCGAACTCGACAACGCCACGCTGCGCACGGAAGCGAATGCGACACGCCACCGGGTCGATGCGCTCGTCAACGAGAACGACGAGCACAGGCAGATGGTCCGCCAGCTCGAGGCGTCAGTCGACGCCGAGCAGGAGTCGACCGACGCCGCACTCGGCGGCGGCCCACTCCCGTCCGGCGACGAGCTCGCAGCCGAGCTCGAACGGTTCCTACGCGATCAAGGTTCTTGACCCCATCAGTTGGGGGCGGCGGAGCCGGTGCTGCTGCTCGAGCCACCGTTCGGCGCGGGACTCGGATAGTTCTTCGCGCCCTCGCCCGGTGGCAGCGTGAAGTAGATGGTGACCGCGCCGTTCTTGTCGAAGGCGTGGGTCTGGTTGGTCCACTGCCCCGGTAAGAACCGTTTCCCGCCTTCGCTGTACTGGACCATGCCTGTGCCTTGCTTGCGGATCTCGTCCGGGCCCGTGGCCGTCGGATCCCACCAGATCTCCGTGTAGTCGTCGATCCCGTTGTAGTCATCGCACTTCGGTTGCGTCTTGCACGTCTCGGGTTGCGAGCCGTTGGGCCAGTAGCCGTGCTGGCCGTAGGTGATCGTCTGTGTGGTCACCTTCCCGGTCGCTCCCGCGGCGGAGAACAACCCCGCTCTGAACGTGTCCGCGTTCAGCTTCGGTCCCGCCGCCTGCACCGCCGCGTAGAACAGCGCGGGGTTGGGCCACAGCACCGGCGCGGTGTCCGGCGCCGGTGGCTCGACGCCGTTGAACCACTTGTACAGGTTGAACGCATCCGAGATCTGCGGATCGATGCGCGCCGTAAGCGCCGAGATCCCGAACGCGTGTGCCCACTGCTGCTGGTCGTAGGTCCGGCCGAACGCCGTCGTGTCGGTGAGCGCGCCGGGCCCGATGATCCACTCTGGGAAGTAGTTCTGCTTGGTCGCCTCCTGCGTGAACGTTGCCGGCGCAACCGGATCGCCTTGGAAGATGATCGACGTGACGCCGGCCTGTTTGAACTGCGAGATGATCGTCGAGGCCTGCTCTTGGAGTCGCGCGGGATCGAGTGTGTACGGGATGCGCGGGTCGAGCTTGACGCCCGCCGCTTGCATCTTGTCTCGCAGCTTGTCCGCGTTCGCCTGCTCGTCGCCGCCGGTCGTCGTGATGAAGAGATGGCCGAACACGCGATTCTTCGACTGCAGTGCCGGATCGCCGGCGAACTTGGCGGGCTGGTTGTTGAGCCGCTTGCTGACGTACTCAGTGAGCTGGTCGGAGCTCTGGTCGGCCGACGCACCGATCGCGTACACGTCAGGCTGCGGCGTGTCGATGCCGAAGCAGCCGAGGCACACGACACCGCGGGCATTGAGCTCGTCCGTCCACGAACGGGTGAGCGCCGGTCCGCCCCACACCGCGAACGCACCCATCTCGGTCGCGGCTTTCACCGCGTCAGCACGCGCCGCGACCGCGTCGGACGATTGGCCCGAGGCCCGCAGGAACTTGAGCTGCACCTTGCGCCCATAGGTCTGGTAGAAGGCTTGGTAGAGCGCGTTGTAACCCTGGTATGTCGCCACCGACTCGTCGCCGGTGTCGTTGTTCTGGATCGCGGCGGTGATGAAGTCGAGCACCGAGTCCTGGTCGGGCGGGATGTACACGACGACCGTGATCGTGTCGTTGGTGACGCCCGGCGTGTTCGGATCGGTCACCGCGGGCTGGTTGGCGAAGCAGTCCACCGGATAGTTGGTGGGGATCGCGACCTGGCCGGTCGACGTGTCACACGTCGACGGGAAGGCCAGGTCCGTGCGGCCCTGCTGCTTGGCCTGGTTGTACGTGATCGCACCGGTGGGCAGCAATGGTCCTGCCGACGCGGTCGCGCTCGAGCTGCTCTTCTTGTTGTCGCTGCTGCGCGTCGCCAACACCACCCCGCCGATGATGAGGAGGACGACGACGATGATCGCCAGCGGCCCCCATCGTCGGAGGTTGCTGCTCCGGGGTCCGTCAGCGTCCGCGCTGCTCGGCAACATGGGCTCTCCTTCAGTCGGTTGGGGCGGCCAGAACCCCGGAACGTTGGATGGCGGCTTCACTCGTACCGAGGTACGACTCGACGACCAGTGGATCGGTCAGCACGTCGACCGGCGCACCGGTGGCGATCACGGCACCCTGGTCCATCGCGACGAGCCGATCGGACACGCCGCGGATCAGCGGGATGTCGTGCTCGATGACGACGAGGCTCGCACCGGTGTGATCACGGATGCGCAACAGCATCGGGATCAACGCCTCGGCCTCGCGTTGCGCGATGCCACTCGACGGTTCGTCGAGAAGGATCACCGAAGGACGATGTGCGAGCAGACACGCGAGATCGGCGACGCGACGCGTGCCGGTCGACAGCTCACGAACGAACTTCGACCGGAACGCTTCGAGACCAAGCAGCGCGACGAGCTCGTCGACCCGCTTCGTGATGTGCCGCTCGGAGTCGTAGGAGTTCGGCAGTCGCAGCGCCGCGCTGATCGGATCACGGACCTCGACCCATCGTTCGCACGCCACCGAGATCGCTTCGTCGACCGTCAGAGACGGGAACAGGCGAGCATCCTGGAAGGAACGACCGAGCCCTGCCTTGGCGCGCGCCGCACTTCCGAGCCTGGTGATGTCGCGCCCACCGAGGACGACATGGCCGAGGTCCGGCTTCACATAGCCGGACACGGCGTCGAACAACGTCGTCTTGCCGGCGCCGTTGGGTCCGATGATCCCGACGATCTCGCCCGGCGTGACGTCCAGGGAGACGTTGTCGACGGCGCGGATGCCGCCGAACGTGCACGACACCTCGCGCAGCTCGAGCGCTGGTCGAGCCGGCTCGCTCGCCGCGCTCGCGGCGGTCTCCTCGACCTCTGCCGCCTTCGCCTCTGCGTCCTCAGCGTCGGTCACGTGCCCGTTGCCGCTCGTGGCCGTCACCGCCGGCGCGGTGATCTCGCCGGCCGACAGGAACACCGACCGCAGGATGTCAGGACGTTCGAGCAGCTCCGCGGTCGGACCGTGGAACCGGATCTCGCCCTTCTCCATGAAGAACGCGACGTCGGCGACGCTCAACGCGACGTTGACCGACTGCTCGACCAGGACGACCGTCGTGCCCGTGGCTCGCAGCTCGTCGATGAGCGGCAGCAACTGCGCGACCACGACCGGTGCAAGACCCAACGACAGCTCGTCGATCAGCAGGAGTCTCGGCGTCGAGAGGAAGGCCATGCTCAGCGCGAGCATCTGCTGCTGACCACCGGACAGGTCACCCGCGTTGTCGTGCATCCGCTCGCCGAGCACCGGGAACAGGTCGAGCACATGCGCCATCGACCGCTGCACCGCGGCCTTGTCGCGGCGCTGCAACCACGAGGCCGTGCGCAGGTTCTCCTCGACGGTGAGGGACGGGAACACGCCCTGCCCTCCCGGCACCTGCGTGATGCCGAGGGCCGCGATCTCGTTCGCCGGCGCGTGCGTCGTCTCTCGCCCGTCGAACATCACCGCGCCACGATCGGCTTCGACCACACCGCAGATCGCTTTCAGCAACGTGGACTTGCCCGCGCCGTTCGTTCCCAGCAACGCGACGCACGTTCCCTCTTCGACGTCGAGGTCGACGTTGAACAGGACCTGGACGGTGCCGTAGTACACGTCGAGCCCGCGGACGAGCAGCAACGGCGAACGTCCTTGACGGCGCTCGTACGCGACCTCCGAACGAGCGGCGGCCGCCTTCCAGACATCGGCGATGTCGGTCGCGATGACGTTCCGCGTCGTCGAGATGACGAGTCCGCCGATCACGAATGCGGGGATGAGCGCGAGCATGCCGACGCGCAAACCGAGATGGTCGCCGATCGCGCCGATGATCGGGAGAATCAACAGTCCGGGCACGATCCACAGCGATGCGACCGAGAAGCCCATCGATCGCGCTCGCGGTGGGATGGCGATCGAGAGGGTCGCGAGGATCCCCGGGGCCAGGATCGCGAGCGTCGCGTTGATGACCGCTTGCGCCACGAGCGCGACCCCGATGTTGGGCGACAGAGCGAAGACGACGAGCGCGACGGTCACGACGTACGCGGCCAGTGACAGGAAGCGCAGGACCTCGGCCGGCCCCTTGGTGACCATGAGCTTCGTCGCGTAACGCGCGCCGAGGATCAGGCCGATGATCTGGAACGGCTCGGTGACCGCTATCGCGAGGCCTCGGGCCCGTTCGTCGAGCCCGTAGACCTGGTCGTACAGCAAGGAGGCGAGCGACGAGAACCCAATCAGTGACGCGGCGAGGAACGGAAGCGAGTACCAGATGCGTCGCAGGCTCTCGATCTTCCACACGATGCGCCACGACTCGGCGAACGACGGCGGCTCTTCCTCGGTCATGACGGCTTCCTCGGACGCACCCATGGCGCGGCGCTCGTGCGCGCCGCGCACGGGCTCGCGCAGCTTGAGCGCGACGATCACGATGAGGAAGCCGGGGATGGACAGCAGGACGAACGGCAGATGCCAGCCGTACGCCTGCGCGACGAAGCCGACGAAGATCGGCCCGAGGCAGGCGCCGACGGCGTTCGCGGCCCGGTGGGCCGAGAACACCCGCGGTCGCGTCTCGACGTCGTAGTAGTCCGCGAGCAACGAATTGTGGGTCGGGTCGAGCACCGCTTTGCCGAGGCCCGCGCCTGATCGCGCGATTGCGAGCAAGATGAGCGTCGTCGACAGCCCCGTCATGAAGGTGAACGCGGCCCAGCCGAGCGCGCCGAGCCACATGAGGCGGACGCGGTTCGAGCGGTCTGCGAGCGCGGCGATCGGGACCTGCAGCGCCAGCGCGGCGAGCGTCACGATCGCGATGAGGGACAGGACAGCCGTCAGGTCGAGCCCGAAGTCCGTTCGGACCTCAGGGAGGACGACACCGAAGCCGTCACGGCCGGCCTCGTCGAGCGCGTTGATCGTGAACAGCACGATGAGTGCGAGCACCGGGCCATTGCCGGTCAAGTGATCGAGCCATCGGCGCACCGATAGACGGTTCACGCGCCCCCTCCAACGGGCACGACGACCTGTTCGGCTTCCGCTTCGAGCGCGTCGACTTCCGGTGGCGGCTTGTCCACCTCGTGCTGCCGGGCAACGCGGGCGAGCCAACGGTCACGGAGCCGGTACAGCAAGCCGCCGAATCCGTCCGGGATGATGAGCAGGATCAGCAGCACGCCGATGCCGCTCGCCAGCCCCTGCCACTCGACCGGAAGGAACCACTGCGTGCCCAGGAAGTACAACGCTCCCAGCACTGCGCCGACGGGCGACGCCACGCCACCGACGATGACCATCGTGAACACGTTGAGGTTCTCGAACGGGCCGAACAGGTTGGGGTCGTACGCCTGCTGGTGCTGCGACAGCAGGCAGCCGGCAACAGCCGCGATCGCGCCGCTCATCGCGAACGCGAGGAGACGCAGCCTGGTGGCGTCGAGCGCGTACGCCTGCGCGCCGCGCTCGTTGTCGCGCAGCGCGATCAGTGCTCGTCCGGTCCGGCTGCGGCGAACGCCGTAGAGCCCGACCAGGATCACGACGAGCACCCCGAGGACGACGTAGTAGATGGCGACATCGGAGTCGGTGCTGACAGTGCCGAAGACGTCGGCGCGGTCGATCCGTCCTGTCGGGACCCAGTCGAAGAAGCTCGAGTTCAGGAAGTACTGGGTCATCGCCAGCGCGAACGCGAGGGTGATCACCGCCAGCTCCAAGCCCCGTTTTCGCAGCGCGGGCAGGCCGACGATCACGGCAATCAGCGCCCCCGCGATGGCAACCAACACCAGCGCGAGTCCGAGGTCGAGACCCCAGTCCTGCGTCGCCTTCGCGCCGAGCGCGGCACCGAACGCGAAGAAGCCGATCTGGCCCAGTGAGATCTGCCCGGCCCAACCGGTGAGCACGACGAGCGACAGGCCGAGGATCGCGTAGATGAGGAGAGCCGATGCCTTCAGCGATCGGTCCACGGAAAGGACGTGCGGCAGGACCAGCACGAACGCGACCAGCACCACCCCGATCACGGCGCGCACGATCTTGACGATCGGTATTCGGGCGATCGCCGGCGCGATCGGCCGCACGTCGCCGGCGGCCAACCAGCTCGACGTGTCGTCGAGGGAGACGCGAGTGGACCGCCGGCGGCGAAGAACGATCAGCGCCACGAAGATGACGGCGCCGATGATCGGATCGACCATGTTGAGGCCCTGATTGGCTCCGACCGCGATCTCGAGCACGCCCAGGGCGGTCGCAGACGCGGTGATCGCGACCAGATCGGTCATCCCGCCGAGCACGAGCGCCGCGAGCGCACGCAACAGCAGGTCGAAGCTGAGCGCCGAGTCGATCGGCAACCCGAGGACACCGGCGCGCAGGAAGACCGCGACGAACGCGAGCAGCGCGGCTACCGACCAAACCACGGTCTGCAACCGCTTGACCGGGACACCGAGGAGCGACGCGCGATCCGCGCTGTCGGCGCTCGCGCGCACCGCGATGCCGATCGAGCTGGAGCGCAGCGCGATCGCGAGCAGCGCGATCACGAGCGGCGTGACGATCAGCGCGAGCAACGCGTTGCCGTCGAAGATCACCGCGCTGTTGCCCGACCCGACGGTGAAGTGGATGTCGAACGGCGGATCGAGATGCGGTGACAGCAGCCGCGGTGATCCCCACAACTTCGGCAGCAGGATCGCGGCCGCCGCGAGCAGTTGGGTGAGGCCGAGCGTCGCGACCGTCAACAGCAGGCGCGGCGAACGGAAGAACCGGCGGATTATCGCGAGCTCGACGACCGCGCCGAGCACCAGCGCGCCCACCAGTCCGGCCGCGGTCGAGACGATGTACGGCCAATGCCACTGCGTCAGCAGCATGAACACGAGGACGACCGGTGCAGTGCCGAGGTCGCCGGCCGCGAAGTTCACGATGCGGTTGGAGCGATACGTGATCGCCATCCCCAGCGCGATGAGCGCCGTCAACCCGCCGACGATCAGTCCGCGCAGCCACAAACCTGCGGAGAGCGGGAACAGCACGAGTTGCACCGCGATGATCGCGGTTGCGGGGGTGAGTGATCGTGCGAGCGGGCGCCACGGCTGGGTACCTCGCCGCGCAGGGGTCGCGCTCTCGATCTCGCTTGAAACTTCGGTCAATGGCCCCCCTTGACCCGCGGGTCAACGTAGCCCAGTTCGGAGTTCCTACGGGTACGCCGGTCCCGCCGATCGAGCCTGTCACGACGCAGGACGTGGCCCCGGAGATGCAGGCTCGGGGCCACTACTCTGCGGCCCATGAAGGTTGACGGAGGGGTGACGTTCGACTTGGCGGGCGCGGCGAAGGCCGCCAAGGACACGGAGGACGCAGGCTACGACGGGGTCTGGTCGGCCGAGACCAGCCACGACCCGTTCCTGAACCTGCTGCTCGCGGCGGAGGCGACCGAGCGCATCGAGCTCGGCACGAGCATCGCGGTCGCCTTCGCGCGCAATCCGATGACGACCGCGATGACCTCGAACGACCTCCAGGCGTTCTCGGGTGGCCGGTTCATCCTGGGGCTCGGCTCGCAGATCAAGCCGCACATCACGAAGCGGTTCTCGATGGAGTGGTCGCATCCCGCGCCGCGCATGCGTGAGTTCGTCCTCGCCATGCGCGCCATCTGGGACTGCTGGAACAACGGCACCAAGCTCGACTTCCGTGGCGACTTCTACACGCACACGCTGATGACGCCGTTCTTCAATCCCGGCCCCAACCCGCACGGCGCGCCGAAGGTGTTCCTCGCCGGGGTCGGCCCGGGCATGACCGAGGTCGCGGGCGAAGCGTGCGACGGGTTCCTGTGCCACGGGTTCACGACCGAGCGGTATCTGCGTGAGGTCACGATGCCCGCGCTCGAGCGCGGGCGCGCCAAGGCAGGCAAGACGATGGATGGCTTCGAGATCGCCGGTCCGTCCTTCGTCGTGACCGGCACCAACGAGGAGCAGATGCAGAAGGCGGCCGACGGCACCCGCCAGCAGATCGCTTTCTACGGATCGACGCCCGCGTACCGCGGTGTGCTCGAGATCCACGGATGGGGCGGCCTGCAAGACGATCTCAACAAGCTCTCGAAGGAGGGCAAGTGGGTCGAGATGGGCAACCTCATCGACGACGAGATCCTCAACACCTTCGCCGTCGTCGGCGAGCCCGAGCAGATCGCGCCGGAGCTGAAGCGCCGCTACGGCGACGTCATCGACCGCATCTCGTTCTACGCGCCCTACCAGGCCGACCGCGAGCGCTGGCTCCCGGTCATCGAAGCCCTCAAAGCCGCCTGACCTCTCGCCGTTCTGGCGTCAGATGCGGCGGATATCCGCCGGATCCGACGCCAGAACGCCAGAGCGCCACAAGTCAGACGGAGGCGAGCTCTTCGCCGAGGTAGCGCTGGCGGCACAGGCCGCGCTGGAGCTTGCCCGACGACGTCTTCGGCAAGGTGCCCGGCTCGACGAGGACGATGTCCTTCGGCGGCAAGCCGACCGCCTGGCGCACGCGCTCGGCGACGCTACGGCGCGTCGTCGCCACGTCCTCGCTCCGGGTCTCGGCCACGACGACCACGCCTTCCTTGCCGCGGCCCGGCACACCGAACGCGATCACGTTGCCGGCGCGCACACCGTCGATCGTGCCGACCGCCCGTTCCACGTCCTCCGGGAAGACGTTGCGGCCACCGACGATGATCACGTCCTTGATGCGGCCGCACACGACGAGCTCGCCGTCGACCACGTAGGCGAGATCACCGGTGCGGAGGTAGCCGTCGTGGAACAGTTCGTCGGAGAGGTCCGGGCGCCCGTAGTAGCCGGGCGTCACCGACGTGCCTCGGATCTCCAGCTCACCGACCTCGCGCTCGGCCCGCGGCGTACCGGTCTCGGGATCGACGATCCGGATCTCGAGACCTTCCAGCGGTCGACCGAGTCGCGCGAGCCGCTGCACCTCGACCGCATCACCCGGGTCGTCGACCGGAGCCGCATAGCGCTCGGTCTCGAGCACGCGGCGGTTCACGTCGTCCGAGCGCAACCCCGAGAGCGGCGCCGGGAACGTCGCGCCGATCACCACCTCCGCCATGCCGAACGCCGGGAACACCGCGCCCGGATGCATGCCGTGGGGAACCGCCGCCTCGACGAAGCGCTCGACCGCGTCCGGATCGACCGGTTCCGCGCCGTTGAGCGCGATGCGTAAGCGCGAGAGGTCGAGGTCGGACGCGTTGCGCAGCGCGCGCGTCGCCAGCACCCACGAGAAGTTGGGGCCGGCCGTCGCGGTGCCGCCGAACGTCGACAGCCATTCGAGCCACCGGACAGGAGCGCCGAGGAAGTCCTGCGGCGCGCCGATGACGACGTCGACGCCGGTGGACAGCGGCAGCATCGCGAAGCCGACGAGACCCATGTCGTGGTACAGGGGCAGCCACGACACCATGACGTCCGAATGGATGTCGAGCTCGGTCGCGAGCGCGATCGCGTCGAGGTTGGCGCAGATGGTGCGGTTGGGCAGCATCACGCCCTTCGGATCGGCCGTCGATCCGCTCGTGAACTGCAGGACGGCGAGCCGCTCCGGATCGTCGTCCGGCCGCTCGAAGTCGCGTGCCGTGATGTGCAACCGCGCCACGTCGTCGAGCAGGTCGCTCGACAGCACCATGGTCGGATCGTCGGGGCGCGCCTCGATGAACGGCGCGAGGTCGGGGTCGATCACGACGAGATCGATGTCGGCGTGCGCCATCTTCGCCCGGGTCTGCGCCGCGAACTCCTCGATCGATCCGAGGCGCATCGGCAACGGCAGCACGACCAGCGTCGCGCCGCACAACCACACGGCCTCGATGGCGGTGTACAGCGTCCGGGTCGTCGGTCCGAGGAGCGCGACGTGATTGCCGACGCCCACACCGCGACGTTGCATGGCCGCCGCGAGTTGCCGCGCCTCGTCGTGCAACTGGGCAAGAGGCACCGGATCGACGTCGTTGCCGGTCACGAACGTGACCGTGCCGCGGGCTCCGGCGGCGTGCTCGATCCGGGACGCGAGAGTCAACCTGGGAGCAGGAGGCACGACGCGTCCGACCGGACGGGCGAGCTGTTGGTTACACGCGTGTAACGAAATTCACCAGCTTCGGCTCGCGCACGATCGTTCGGACGGGCGGCGCTTCGAGCTTCGACTGCATCGCCTCGAGCGCGCGTTGCTCGGCATCCGCGGCGGAGATCTCGACCGGCACCTCGAGCCGCTCGCGGACCTTGCCGTCGACCTGCACGACCATCGTCACGGTCGCGACCGCGGCGAGCGCGCTGTCGGCTTCGGGCCATGTCTTCTCGTGCACGTGATCGCCGTCGTGGCGAAGCGCCCACAGCTCGGCCGTGATGTGCGGGGCCATCGGCGACAGCAGCAACAACAGCGTGTCGATGGCGAACGGCGTCGAACCCTGCTTGTACAACAGGTTGGTGAACTCCATGAACGACGCGACCGCGGTGTTGTACGACCACCGCTCGAACTCGTCGGTCACGCGCACGATCAGTCGATGCGCGGCGCGGTCGACCTCGTCGACAGCGGCGCCCTCGGCAAGCTTGACGACATCCGACTGCGGCTCGGCGAGCCGCCAGACGCGATGCAGGAAGCGCGAGCAACCCTCGATGCCCGCGTCGTCCCAGTCGACGTCGTCCTGCGGCGGGCCCACGAACAGGTGGAACAACCGCAGCGCGTCCGCGCCGACCGTGTCGAGGTATGCCTCGGGACTCACGAGATTGCCCCTGGACTTCGACATCTTCGAACCGTCCATGCGGATCATGCCCTGCGTGAACAAGCGAGCGAACGGCTCACGCAGACCCGCCGGCGCGATGTCGAGATCCGCCAATGCCTTCGTGAAGAAGCGGGCGTACATCAAGTGCAAGATGGCGTGCTCCACGCCGCCGATGTACTGGTCGACCGGCATCCACCGCCTGACTGCGTCCTTCGAGAAGGGCGCGTCGGCGTTCCACGGGTCGCAGAAGCGCAGGAAATACCACGACGAGTCGACGAACGTGTCCATGGTGTCGGTCTCGCGCACTGCCGGGCCACCGCACTTCGGGCACGTCGTGTTGAGGAAGCCTTCGTGGAAGCGCAACGGCGACTCACCGGTCGGCAGGAACTCGACGTCGTCGGGCGCGAGGACCGGCAACTCGTCGTCGGGCACCGGCACGGGGCCGTGCTCGGGGCAGTACACGATCGGGATCGGACAACCCCAGAACCGCTGACGAGACAGCAACCAGTCGCGCAGGCGGTAGTTCACCGTGCGCTTACCGATGCCCTCTTGCTCCAACCAGTCGATGGCCGCGGTGATCGCCTCGGCCTTGCCCAGGCCGTCGAGCCACGCGCTGTTGATGGCGGGGCCGTCGCCCGTGTACGCCTCGCCTTGCCAGTCGTCCGGTGGCTCGACCGTGCGGATGATGGCGAGGTCGTACGCGCTGGCGAAGTCCCAGTCGCGCTGATCCTGCCCTGGCACAGCCATGATCGCCCCCGTGCCGTATGTCATCAGGACGTAGTCGGCGAGGTAGATCGGCACCGGTTGCTCGGTGAACGGATTCAGCGCGTACGCGCCGGTGAAGACCCCGCGCTTGTCGAGCGCGCCTTCGCCTGAGAGTCGCTCGAGCTCGGACGCGTTGCGCACGCGCTCGACGAACGCGTCGACACCCGCGCGCTGCTCGTCGAGCGTGATCTCTGGCACCAGTGGATGTTCGGGCGCGAGCACGCAGAACGTCATGCCGAAGCTCGTGTCGGGACGCGTCGTGAACACGCTGAAGCTGTGCTCGGACGGGTTGCCCGCCGCGTCGCACACCTGCATCTCGAACTCCGCGCCCTCCGACCGCCCGATCCAGTTGCGCTGCATCGTCACCACACGGTCCGGCCAGTCGAGCTGGTCGAGATCGTCGAGCAGTTGCTGCGCGTACGCGGTGATGCGGAAGAACCACTGTTCGAGCTCGCGCTTCTCGACGACGTCGCCGGACCGCTCGCACGTGCCGTCGGCCAGCACCTGCTCGTTGGCCAGCACGGTGTGACAACCCGGGCACCAATTCACGACCGCTTTGTCGCGGTACGCGAGACCAGCCTCGAGCAGCCGCAGGAAGATCCACTGCGTCCATCGCATGTAGACCGGGTCGTGGCTCATCACCACGCGCCGCCAGTCGTAGGACGCGCCGATGCGTTGCAGCGACGACGTGAGCTCTTGGACGCGAGCCTCGGTGAACGGACGCGGGTGCTGCCCCGTCTTGATCGCCGCGTTCTCGGCCGGCAGCCCGAAGCTGTCGAACCCGATCGGGGTCAGGACGCCGTACCCCTTCATCGTGCGGTAGCGAACGATCAGGTCGCCGAACGTGTAGTTGCGGACGTGGCCCATGTGCGCCGGCCCCGAGGGGTACGGGTACATGCACAGGACGTAGAAGGGCGGTCGCGGGTCGTCGTTGTCGACCTCGTAGGTGCCTTCGTCGCGCCAGCGCTCCTGCCAGCGGCGTTCGATCTCTTGGACGTCGTACTCGCCGGCCATGGGGAGGCGATCGTACCGGCGCACCCGTTCCAGATGGGAAACGGTTCTTGATCCACTGCTATCGTGAACCGCCCACCACGGGGGCGTAGCTCAGTTGGTAGAGCGCTTGCATGGCATGCAAGAGGTTCGTGGGTTCGATTCCCATCGCCTCCACCGCTGTTGTGTCGCGAGACATCCCGGACGGGTGTCGCGTGACATCCCGGACAATTTAGGCATGGTGTCCGGGCCTGATTTGGGTTTGGTATTGCTTCGACGGGTCGATCCTGAACTGGGCTAGTAGTTCGCCGTCGAGGTTGATGACGCGCACGTGGCGGTCGGCGACGAGCAGTAGCACGCGGATGCCGCGGTAGCGGCGGCCGATGCCGAGGTGCACCAGCTTGGAGTGGTAGCGCAGCGTGACCTTGCCGGTGGTGTCGATGCGGTCTCGGCGGACGCGATGTTCGGTGGACACGACGATGCCGGCTCGGCGTGGTGTGGCCTTGGTGCGGGCGGCGAACGCCTGGACGGGGGTGCGCCGGTCGAGCGCGCGGTGCGGTCGGATGGTGTTGTAGTAGGTGCGGAACCGGTCGAGTTGGGTCTGCAGCGCGGCGACGGTCCGGGCGCGGCGTTGTTTGGCGAGCCACTTCTTCAATGTCTGGTGGAAGCGTTCGACTTTGCCGCAGGTCTGGGGGTGGTAGGGGCGGGAGTGTTTGTAGTCGACGCCGAGTGCGAGCAGCTCGAGCTCGATGGCGCAGGCGCCGTTGCGGCTCTCGGCGGTGAAGATGGCGCCGTTGTCGGTGAGCATCGAGGCGGGCAGGCCCAGCTCTGACACGCCTAGGTGGAAGGTCTCGACCACGTCGGCGGCTTTGGCCGTCACGAAGGCGCGGGACGCGACGAGCAGGCGGGAGTGGTCGTCGATCACGTTGAGGATTTCCACGTCGGTGCCGTCGGCGAGGGCCCAGTGGGTGGTGTCGGCCTGCCAGCACTCGTTGGGCAGCTCGGCTTGGAACCGCCGCCAGGAGCTCTTGGGTCGCTTCTGGGGCTGTGGGGTGACGAAACCCCGCCGGGACAGCACCCGCCAGATCGTCGCCACCGACGGCACCGCTCGACGACGGCGCCGGTGACGTCGCTGCAGGTGGTAGTGGATCGTGTGCGCGCCGGCGTCGACGCCGAGGTCGGTGAGCTGTTTGCGCAGCGCGACGATCTCGTCCTCGATCCCCGGCGCGGCCCGTGTCGGTGACGAGCGGGGCCGCTTGGACTGCGGCCGAAGCCCGTCGTCGCCGAGCTCGCGGTAGCGAGCGATCAGCTCATACAGCCAGCTACGCGAGATGTCATGGCTCTCGCACACCTCCTTGACACTGCGTCCCTCGACCAGCACCGCGTTGATGACATAGCCAGCCAGATCCATGCGCACGGTCCTTCATGCTCATGTCCGCTATGTCTCGCGACAGGCATCCGGGATCTCCTGAAACCGGACACCATCGCCTCCACCGCTGGAACCCTCGCCGAAACGGCGCGAGGGCGAACCGCGCTCAGCCGAGCAGACCGACGATGTCGACCTGCTTGTCGTCGACGACGAAGTTCTTCTTGTCCGCGTCCCAGTGACCGGTCCAGTAGAACGGGTTCGAGATGCCTTTGAAGATGGCGTTGGTCGACTGCTTCGAAGGGGTCCACGGCGGGAGCAGATCGAACATCGGGACGTTCTGGGCCTGGTCGAGCGCCTGCTTCACCGTGGCTCGCGTGATGTCGGTCGCGCCGGAGTCGCGCATGACCTTGATCAAGGCGTAGATGGAGAGCCAGCTCTGCGTCGACTGCGACGAGATGTGATCGAGGTCGGCGTCCTTCAGCCCGCCCGCCTTGAGGTCGTCGGTGATCACGTTGTAGATCGGCCACCTCGTCGTATCGGCGCTGGGAGGCGGGATCGCGTCGTCGAATGCCATGTTCGAAACGACAGCCTCGGGCAGGTTTTGGATGTCGCTGCGCGAGAACGTGCCGAAGGCGGCCGCCAGCTTCAGCGGGCTGTTGACGGAATCAGCGGCGTCGATGATCTGGCTCGCGGTGTTGCTCGGGAGGCCGACGACCGCACCCTCGGCGCCGGCATTCTGCGCGGCAAGCACGAACTGTGTGAAGTCGACGGCTGTCGGCGGGATCTGGATGACCTGCACCAGGTTCATGCCGAGTGCATCGACGATCGGCTGCGCGAACGCATTCAGCGATCCCACCGCTCCACTGGCCGGAACGAAGATGGCGAACTTGGTCACGCCGACCGACTTCAGCGCGGGCATGCCGGCGAGGAGCGTTCCGGAGCCGCCCATCGTGAAGTCGTACGAGACAGGCGAATTCCAGGCACTCGGCGTGGCAACGTCCGGGCCGATCTGGGCGAGTCCCGCCGACTCGAACAGCTGATAGGCATCGGCCTCGCTGACGCTGTACGTGCTCGCAATCGCGGCGACGACACTCGAATCATCCGTGAACTGACGCGCGCGACGCGACCTCCGTCGGCCCGTCGAATTTGTTGTCACAGACCTGCAGGTCGAGACACCTTCCTTTGATGCCGCCGCGACTGTTGAACGCGACGACCGACGCCTGCGCCGCGTCGCTGTACTCCTTGAGTGAGGTGCCGGGCACGTCGATCGGATTCGAGACGCCGATCGACACCTTGGGCAACGAGGTGTCGCACGCCGGGTCCTTCCAGCCGCCGAGCGCGACGAAGTCAGCCGCGGGCTTGCTGCTCGACGCGCTCGAGCCAGCACCGCTGCTCTTGTTGTCGCTGCTGCAGGCCGCTGCGACCGTCACCACGGCGGCGATCACCGCGAGCAGTCGAACGACGTTCTTGGGCTTCATCCGGGTCTCCTGGAGTGCATGTGTGCAAGTTGCTGGTGCTCAGCCGCTGAGATAGCCGGCTTCGATCTCGGAAAGCTGGCCCCGCACGTGTTCGGCGGAACCGGAGACGGTAACGCGGCCCCGTTGCAGCATGTAGACACGGTCGGCCACATCGAGGGCCTGCCGGACGTGCTGTTCGACGAGTAGGACGGCGACGCCGCTCGCCTTGCTCGCCGTGCGGACCGCAGTCAGCAGGCGGTGAACGATGATCGGCGCGAGACCGAGCGAAAGCTCGTCGAGAAGCATGACCGAAGGATTCCGCCCGAGCGCACGCGCGACGGTGAGCATCTGCTGTTCACCGCCTGAGAGCAGCCCCGCCGGCCGGGCCAACAAGGGCGCGAGCTCCGGGAACAATGCGGTCGCGGCATCGATCTGAACACCCGCCAATCGCAGGTTGTCCTTGGCGGTGAGCTTCATGATCACCGAGCGCTCTTCGGTGACGTAGCTCAGGCCGTTGCGGCAACGCTCGTGCATCGGCGCCGTCGTGGGCTCGCCGCGCCACCAGACCTCGCCACCGATCGGCGCCAGCTCGCCCGCCAGCGTCAGCAGCGACGTCGTCTTTCCCGCACCGTTCGGCCCGATGAGCGCGACGATCTCGCCGGCGGCCAGCTGGAGGTCGAGGTTGCGAACGACGGACATGCGCCCGTAGCCGCACGAGAGGTCTCTGGCCTCGAGCAGAACCTCGCTCATGCTGCCTCGGGGGCTGCGCCCCCGGACCCCATCGGCGTCCGGCTCCCTGGCGGTCGCTCGACCGCCACGAGCTCGCCTCGCCTGCTCTCGCTCATCCCCCACTCCCTACCGACGCGTCGGAACCTTCTTCGGAGCCCCGCGCCTCCACGTCTTCGCTGTGCTCGGGTTCGTGGGTGCCGAGGTATGCGGAGCGCACGAGCGGATCGGCGCGGACCGACTCGGGCAAACCCTCGGCGATCACGCTGCCGAAGTCGACGACGACGACGCGATCGCAGGTGGACATCACCAGGCCCACGTCGTGCTCGACCAGGAGCACGCCCATCTTGCGTTGGTCGGCGAGGCGCCGGATGAGCGCACCGAGCTCTGCCCTCTCCGCCTCGTCGAGGCCGGCCGCGGGCTCGTCGAGCATGAGGACCGACGGTCCCGAGGCCACCGCGCGGGCGATGCCGACCAGGCGGCGGCGGCCATAGGGGAGCTCGCCGGGCAGGGCGGCAAGACTCGACTCGAGGTCGAACTCCTGGATCGCGGTCACGGCGGTCGGACTCAGCTCGTGCGAGCCCGGCCAGAACAGGTCCGTCACCCAGGACAGCTTCGAATCGTTGGCGTTGGACCCGGCGTGGATGTTGTCTTCGACGCTGAGGTCCTCGAACAGTTCGAGCGACTGGAACGACCGGCGAAGTCCGTGCTTCGACCGCCGCGCGGCGCTCCATCCGCCGATGCTGTGTCGGTTGAAGGAGATCGAGCCGCCGGACGGTCGCACGAAACCACTGATTGCATCGATGATCGTCGTCTTCCCCGCGCCGTTCGGGCCGATCAGACCGACCACCTCGCCCGGTTGCACGGTGAAGCTGACCCCGTCGACCGCGAGCACGGCCCCGAATCGCACGGTAAGACCCTCGACCTGCAGCGGTGCGGGCGACACCGGCTCGACCGTGACGGCCGCCAGTGGAGCGCGCGGCGCCGGCAGAGTCCGCAGATGCAGCTTTTCGAGGAGACCTCGCTCTTCTGCCGGCCGGCGGTGCGACAGCACATCAGCGATCCCGTGTTGGTGGACGATCAGGATCGCGAGCAGCAGGATTCCCCCGACGAGCTGGACCCAGCTGTCCTGATCCAGGCCCAACCAGTCCTGCAGGACCCGGGTCGTGATCCCGCCGACAGCCGTCGGCGCGGCGATGACTGCGGAGAGGACGTATCCGAGCCCTCCGATCACCGCGTAGCTGACCGCGTTGATCGAGGCGAAAGGGTTGTAACGCTGGTAGGTGACCACCGTGGAGGTGAACCCGAGCAGGATGCCGCCGACTGCGGCCATGGCCGCCGCGACCGAGAACGCGTACAGCTTGACTCCGAAGACACTCACGCCGAGCGACGCCGCCGCCCGCTCGTTGGTGCGAACTGCGATGAGCCGCCGGCCCGTTCGTGACCGGCGGAGGTTGGCGACGACCAGACCGACGAGCACGAGCGCGATCAGGCACACGATCGCCCACCGCTGCGGGTGTACGACCGCGTTCACGTCGGTGCCGAAGAGCTTCACCTTGCCGATCCTCGTGCCGCCATCGGCCGGCTCGCCGATCCAGTTCGGATTGATGAACACGACTTGCGAGATGGTGAAGCCGAGCCCCAGCGTGATCACCGCGAGGTTCACACCCCTGGTCCGCAACGCGGGCAGCGCAAAGAGCAGACCGACCGGGATCGTGAGCAGGATGCCGGCGATGAGTGCGATCTCGATCTCGACGCCTGCCTTCACCAGGAGTCCGGCGAACAGCGCGCCGAGGCCGCCGATCGCGACCTGGCCGAGTGACACCTGGCCGGCGAAGCCCGTCAACACGACGATCGACGCGATGAACACGCCCGTCGCCAAGGTGATGTAGAGCGCTGTCGACCAATTGTCGTCCAGGCGCCAGATCGCCAGGACACCGACGATGCCGGTACCGAGGATGATCCCCGGCCAGTTGATGATGCCGGTGCCCAATCGCGGCAGCACGTCGCTGACGTGACTTCGCAGGGGTAGCGCTTTGCCGCGGACGACGAGCACCAGGAGGATCACGAGGAACGGCACCGCTTGTGGCGCGCCGGTCAGCGTGTGGAGATGGAGGAAGTCCTGCACCTGACGCTGGTAGTTCGTCATCTCGGCTTCGAGGACGCCGATGAGCAACCCGCCGAGCAGCGTGAGCGGGAACGACTCGAACCCGCCCAGCAGGGCGGCCGCGAGAGCGGCGATCGTCACGACCAGTGTGAAGATCTCGGGCGTGAGCCCGGTGAAGGGTGCAACGAGGATGCCCGCCAATCCCGCGAGGGCGCCACCCATCGTCCAGGTGAGGGCCGAGAGCCGCTCGGGGGACCAACCGAGCGTGGCCACGGCACGCTCGTTCTGCGCGGACGCAGTGATGGCGAGTCCGACTCGCGTGAACTTCACGAACGCCCACAGCAGAATCGTGAGCACGACGACGATCCCGACGACCACAAGGCGTTCTTCCTGCACGCTGATGCCGCCCCACGTGTACCGGCTGTCCGGCAAGAAGTTGCGGACGCGATGGGATGTCTCGCCGTAGCGGATCACGACGAACGCCTGGATGACCGCGAGCGCGCCGAGGGTGCTGATGACGCGCACGATCGGCGCGGCTTGGCGCAAGTGGTGCAGGACCAGTCGCTGGAACAGGAGCGCCGTCACAGCCGCGGCCAGCACCCCAGCGGCGATGGCGGGAATCGTCGGCCACGAGCCGCCGAGGAAGTGCGAGTCCGGGATGAAGAGCACGCGGTTGACGTCCACATCACTGCCCAGCTCCACGAAGGTGAGGTACCCGGCGAGCATGGCGAACGCACCGTGCGCGAAGTTCACGATGCCCGAACCGCGGTAGATGAGGACGGCGCCCTGCGCCAACAACGCGTAACACGCGCCGGCGCCGAGCCCGATCACTGCGAACTGCAGGAATTCCGTCACTGGCCGCGTCTCACCCGCCCGCAAAGTAGCCCGGCGGCAGGCCAGCACCATTCGCAGCCGAGAAGCGTGCGCCCGAAACGACACCCGAGGGCGGTTGGCGCTCGCTCATGCAAACATGCCCCGATGACGTTCGACCGGCAGGAGATCGAGGACGCGTTCCAGCGGTACCAGGACGCGGCGCACGAAGCCGGACGCACCGGCGACTGGACGCCGTGGGTCAACTGCTTCACCGAGGACTGCAATTACGTCGAGCACATGTACGGCGTGTTCACGGGCCGCCAGGCGGTGCTCGAGTGGATCACGCCGGTGATGACCCAATGGCCGTTCGACCACATGCAGCTGTTCCCGTGGGACTGGTACACGGTCGATGCCGAGCAGGGTTGGGTCATCGGCCAGGTCGAGAACCGATTCATCGATCCGGGCGACGGCGAGGTGTACGAAGCCGCCAACTGGACGCCGCCTGCTCTACGCGGGCGACGGCCTGTTCTCCGAGGAGGAGGACGTCTACAACCCCGCGGACTTCGAGCCCGCGGTCAAGGCGTGGCTGGACGCCTGGAAGGCGAACCACCCGTAGCCGCTGCCGCATGGGTGCACGCCCCGGTCGCGACATCGTCCGGCGCGACCTCCGCGCCTTCGAAGTCGGCGAGCGTGCTGATGCGGAACCGGCCGTCGCGCGACGACGCGTCGGTCATCGTCGCCTGCCTCGCGGCGTAGTACTGCTCGCGCGTGTAGCCCTCCGATACCGGCGCGTAGCTCGCCACGAGCACGCGGCGCGCCTTCGCGCTGCGGTTCGCCTCGCTGTAGTGCGGCGCGAACCCGTCGATGCAGACTGCGTCGCCAGCCGCCAACTCGGCCGGGTGGAACGTGAGCGACTCGACGACGTCGGCGCTGACCGCGCCGCGCTCGTCGGTGGCCAGCACCGAGTCGACCCCGTCCGCGAGCCAAAGGCACCCGGATTCGAGCGAGCACTCGTCGACGGCGACGAGCACCGAGAAGACGCGGCCGGCGCCGGGATATGCGACGACGTCCTGGTGCGGACTGAAGCCCGCGCCACCGGGTTGCTTGTAGTTCAACTTGTCCTTGAACGCGACCACGGGCGAGCCCAACGCGTCCTCGACGACAGCGCAGAGCACCCCTTCCACCAGCGCGGCGATCGTGGGGTCGCAGGCCGACACGTTCTCGGTGCGGCAGATCGCCGGACCGCTCTCGGTCTGCTCGGCGTAGTGGCCCCAGATGTGACTGCCCGCTGGCCAGGACTGGATCGACGCCGTCGCGTCCTGCAGCGCACGGACCTCGCTCGCGTCGAGCGCCGACGGCCGCAACGTATCGATCATCCGAGCATCGTCCCGGCCACGTTCTCCCACTCGACGCGGGGCACGTCCGCCCACAAGCGCTCGAGCTCGTAGTAGTGCCGCGCCTCGTCGAGGAAGACGTGCACGACGAACTCGCCGTAGTCGAGCAGCACCCAGCGCAGATCGTCGAGCCCCTCGATACGCAAGGGTTTCGGCCCGCCCGCTTCGGTGATCTGACGCTCGACCTCGTCAGCGATCGTGCGCACCTGGCGCGTGTTGGCGCCGCTGGTGACGACGAAGTGGTCCGTGATCGCGAGGACATCGCCGACTGCGAGCACCACCGGGTCGATCGCCTTCTTCGACGATGCCGCGGACGCCGCGAGCACCGGCCATCGATCGGTGTCTTCAGCCACCAGCCCCTCCGTACTCGGCGGTCGCGTCACTGCCGAGGATCACGGTGATGTCCTCGGTGTCGGTCGGCGTCGGGCTCTTGGTCACCTGACCGAGCCCGAGCGCATCGCGCATCTTTGTCGCGGCAGCAGCGAACGCGTCGTCGTAATAGATGATCGACGTCGTTGGGTAGTCGAACCGATCGGCGTTGCCGAGGATCGTCACCTGACCGCCGGCCGACACGATCTTGCTCGCCGCGGCATTCGGGCTCCCGATGGGGCCGGTGCCGCTCAGCAACCGCACCCTGGCCCGGTCCCCCTCGTTGGCGGGCGACGGCAACGGGATGTCCTGCGCGATGAGACCGGCGATCCCCTGTTGATCAGGCGCGAACGTCTCTCCCTTCGCGCCCGGAGCCGTCTGCGGCTTCACCGGGAGCGTCGAGATGTCCGTGTTGCCCTTCGACAGCCCGAGCAGGTAGCGGCCGAAGCCTGACGACGTCTCGCCCGGGACCGCGTCCGGCTTGGACGATGCCTTGATCGCCGCGAGCCACGCGGTCCACAGCGCCTCTTTCCGGTTGAGGTGCGCAAGATCGCTCTCGTTCGGGTTGCGCGCCTCGAGGTAGCTCGCGATCTGGTCGGCGCCGAGCTGGATCGTCCCCGCGGGAAACAGCGTGGTGGTCCTACCCCTCGAGTCGACCGACACGATGCGGTCGGGGTTGTCGACGGTCAGCGGTGCGACCGGCTGTGCGAACTGCTGCCACTGATCGCTGCCGATGGAGTCGAGCTCGTCGAAGCTGAGGCCGAGCAGGTTGGCGGACGTCTGCTCGAGCGTGGCGAGGTCACGAGAGGGACCGTAGATGTTCGCGAGCGTGTCCTGCGTTCCGTCGGGCCGGGTGGCGACGGTCGAAGGGGGGATGAACATCACCGCCCCCCCGGTGTCGTTCGGACCCAATGCGAGCATGGTGAGACCTTGGAAGCTGCCGTCGGGGCCGAGCTCGGCGAGGAGGGCCACCGGCGTCGGCAGGACGTTGGCTTCGTACCGCGGTTTGGACGGATCGTTCTGCGCGTCGATGCGCCGCCCCGCCGTCGTGTCCCGCAGCGCGGTGAAGCCGACGGTGCCGAGCGTGGGGATCGCCGCCACGAGGATCACCATCGCGGTCGCGAACCCGACTCGCTTGAGCGTTCGCCGGCTCGATCGCCGGCGGCGCGCGGCTCGGTCGCCACTGCCTGCATCCGGGAGGTCGAGGACGGTGGGCGGGTCGGTGTCAGGCGGGGCCGTCATGGGGCGTGGAGAAGATAGAGGTGCCGGTCGTCGATGCAGCGAATCACGGGCGGGGTAAGGAGGTAGTCAAGCGGTCGCCCGTGGGCGATCCGAGCCCGCAGGTCGGTGCTCGACACCTCCAGGCGGGGCGTCTCGATGCGGGTCCAGTCCCAGCCGGGCGGCGGCCGCCCGTCCTCGGCTCCCGGACGGCTGGCGACCACGATCGTCGCCATCCGGCGCACCTCGTCGATCCGGTCCCACGTCGGCAGTCCGGCTGCGGCGTCGCTGCCCACCACCAAGAACAGCTCCCGGCTCGGGTCCTCCTCGCGGAGCACGGCGAGCGTGTCCGCCGTGTACGAGGTGCCGCCGCGCTCGATCTCGATGGCCGACGCCTCCAGCCCGTCGACGTCGGCGACCGCCGCCTGCACGAGCGCGAGGCGGTCTTCGGCGACCGAGACCGGTCGGAGGGACGACTTCTGCCAGGGGTCGTTCGCCACGACGAGCAAGAGGCGGTCGAGCGCGAGCTCGTGACGGGCGTTCACCGCCAGCACGAGGTGCCCGACGTGGGGCGGATCGAACGTTCCGCCAAAGATGCCGAGCCGTTCACCCAATGCGATGAGCCGCCGCAATACGGTACGAACCACCCCGGGTGACACAAGTCACAACTGATTCGGGAACGTGGTCGCGGCCGTACACGCTTGTCAGTCTTGCACTCGCAGAACGGAAATCCGTTTTCGGAACGGCTCCGTATCGAGTTGTATACAAAGTCGGGAATGACACCCCAGTAGTTCGCGTTGAGGGCATGTGCCATGAGTGATTCTGTCGGTCAATACCTGAACGAAATCGGTCTGGTTCCGTTGCTGACCGCTCAGGAAGAGCGGGAGCTTTCCCAGATCATCGAGCGTGGACGAGATGCCAAGGCGCGTCTCGACGCGGGCGAGAAGTCCCGCGACCTGCGCACGGCGGTCCGGGACGCGGCTGCGGCCAAGGACCGATTCATCCGAGCCAACCTGCGCCTCGTCGTGAGCGTGGCGCGCCGCTACCCGATGCCCCCCGGCATGGAGCTCCTCGATCTGATCCAAGAGGGCAACCTCGGCCTCGAACACGCCGTCGACAAGTTCGACTGGCGCAAGGGGTTCAAGTTCTCCACCTACGCCACGTTCTGGATCCGCCAGGCGATCGGGCGTGCGCTCGACCAGAAGGCGAGCCTCGTGCGACTGCCCGGCGATCGTTCCGCCAGTCTGCGGGCGGCCCTGCGGGCCGTGTCCGGCGACAGCGACGAGCTCGACGAAGAGCATGCTCGACTCCATCGCCTGACCACCCCCACGTCCCTCGATCGCCCGGTGGGCGACGACGACGGGTCCGAGCTGATCGACCTGATCGCCGACGTCAAGCCCGGCCCGGAGGACATGCTGCTCACCCGTGAGCAGGACAGCCTGGTCACCTCGCTGCTCGATGTGCTCGACCCCCGTGCCCGGCACGCGGTCGAGCAGCGCTTCGGCCTCCACGACGGCCGCAAGCGCAGCTACCGCGAGGTAGGCGCCGAGCTCGGTGTCACTGCCGAGGCCGCTCGCCGGCTCGTGAAGCGGGCGGTCAACACGGTGAAGGAAGAGGCAGCTTCCCGAGTCGACGCCGCCTGACGGCAAGGCGTCACATCATGCTCGCCGGATCGGCACCATCGTGATCGGTGGACCGGTCTCGGCGAGGAAGTCGAGGATGAGCCGGTTCACCAGGGCCGGCTTCTCCATCGTCAGCACGTGCGACGTGCCCGGCACGACCGCGAGCTGGCCTTGGGGCAGCGCCTCGTAGAGCGCGGCGGTGTGGTCGAGGGCCACCGGCTCGTCGTCGCCGACCAGCACCAGCGACGGCATCGTCGCCTTCGCGACGTCGTCGACGGTGAGGTTCGGTTCTTCACGCCACAAGCGCAAGGTCTTCGCGTAGTAGGCCGGCCAGTGCGAGGGGTCGACCGCAACGCCTTCGTAGAGCGACTTGAAGATCGCCATCTCCTCGTTGTCCGGCTCGTCGGCTGGATCGAACCCGTCGATGAGCCCTCGGTGGTTGAAGTTGGCGCCGATCAACACCTGCCGCGGCACGAGGTCAGGACGGCGCAGCGACACGAACAGCGACACAATGGCGCCGTCGCTCCAGCCGACGAGCGCCGCGGGCCCACCGACGACGTCCTCCAGGAACGTGATCGCCTCGGCGGCCATGTCGTCGAACGTGAACGGCGCGTCGGTGTCCGGGGTCCGCCCGTGCCCGCGGCGGTCGTACGCGAAGACCCGTCGGTGCTCGGCGAGCGCGTCGGTCTGCATGATCCACGCGCTGCTGTCGCTCAGCCCGCCGTGGAGCAGGACCACCGGGTCGCCCTCACCTCGAACGTCGAACCACAGGGTCATCGGGGAGCACTCTCGCATACCGCTTTGCGCGAAGGTCCGTCCTCGGTCAGGCTTTTCCCGATGCCCTCCGACTGGTCACCGTCCGCCTGGCGGGACCGCCCGGCTGAACAGCAGCCCGAATGGCCCGACGAGGCCGCGCTCGACCGCGTCCTGAAGCAGCTCACGACGTTGCCCCCACTTGTGTTCGCGGGCGAAGCGCGCAACCTCACGCTCGAGCTCGAGCGGGTCGTGGCCGGCGAGGCCTTTCTGTTGCAGGCGGGCGACTGCGCCGAGTCGTTCGACTCGTTCTCGGCCGACTCGATCCGGGACAAGCTGAAGATCATCCTCCAGATGGCGGTCGTCCTGACGTACTCGTCGGGCGTGCCCGCGCTGAAAGTGGGCCGCATCGCCGGACAGTTCGCCAAGCCGCGTTCGGCGCCGGTCGAGGTCGTCGACGGCGCCGAGCTACCGGTGTTCCGCGGTCACATGGTCAACGACATCGCTTTCACGCAGGCGGCGCGCACACCCGACCCCGAGCGTTTGCTCGCGGCGTACCACCAGTCGTCTGCCACGCTCAACCTGCTGCGCGCGTTCACGAAAGGCGGCTTCGCTGATCTGTCCCGGGTGCACCAGTGGAACCAGGACTTCGTCGCGAACAGCCGCCAGGGGCAACGCTACGAGCAGTTGGCCGCGGAGATCGACCGCGCCATGCGGTTCATGAAGGCCTGCGGTTTCGCGACCGAGTCAGAGCCCAAGCTCCACGAGGTCGACTTCTACACGAGCCACGAGGCGCTGATCCTCGGCTACGAAGAGGCGTTGACCCGCCGCGACTCGTTGACCGGCGACTGGTACGACTGCTCTGCGCATCTGGTGTGGATCGGCGAGCGCACGCACCAGCTCGACGGCGCTCACGTCGAGTTCGCACGAGGCATCGGCAATCCGCTGGGCGTGAAGATCGGGCCGTCCTGGTCGCCGGAAGACGTCGTCGAAGCGTGCGAAGCATTGAATCCCGATCGCAAGCCGGGCCGGCTGACGCTCGTGATCCGTCAGGGCGCGAGCCGCGTGCGGGAAGCGCTGCCGCCGATCCTCCAGGCGGTCGAACGCAGCGGCCACCCGGTCGCGTGGTGCTGCGATCCGATGCACGGCAACACGTTCACGTCCGACACCGGCCGCAAGACCCGCGACTTCAACGTGATCCTCGACGAGATCGCCGGGTTCTTCGCCGCCCACCGCGCCGTGGGCACCTGGCCGGGCGGCGTCCATGTCGAGCTCACCGGCGACGACGTCACCGAGTGCCTCGGGGGATCCGACGAGCTCGGCCACGGCGATCTCGACGACCGCTACGAGACGATGTGCGACCCCCGCCTGAACGGCAGTCAGTCCCTCGACCTGGCCTTCCAGGTCGCCGAGCTCCTCCGCCAGTAGGCCCGCCGCGCCGGCGACTCGGCGGCAGCACAGACGAGCGACTCCCCAAGGGCGAGCGAGTTTGTGTCGAGATCCGGGAATGTTGATCCGGGCGATCGGGTTTGCGAGACTTGGAAACCCGATCAGCGCGGTCGGATTTTCGTCGGGAACCTAGAGGAGACGCTGATGCTCCAACGTGAGATCGATCCAGCGCAGCTCGCCGACATCGAGAAATTCGAGACCCAGCTGGCCCGGCACCTCGCCGGCGACCTCGAAGATGACGTCTTCCGGGTCTTCCGGCTGAACAACGGCATCTACGGCCAGCGCCAAGGCGGCCACAACCAGATGGTGCGGGTGAAGATCCCGTACGGCCGCCTCCTGCCCGAGCAGCTCGACGTGATGGCCCACATCGCCGACACCTATTCACGCGGGTGGGGTCACATCACGACGCGACAGAACATCCAGTTCCACTTCGTCGACCTCGAGGTCGTTCCGCAGGTGATGCGCGAGATCGCGTCGGTCGGCATGACGACACGTGAGGCGTGTGGCGACACCGTCCGCAACGTGCAGGCGTGCCACCTCGCCGGCGCGTGCCCGTTCGAGTACCTCGACGTCACGCCGTGGGCCGAGGCCGCGTTCCAGCACTTCTTGCGCCATCCGCTCGCGCAGCGACTCCCCCGCAAGTTCAAGATCAACTTCTCCGGCTGCGAGACCGACTGCGGTCAAGCGATGTTCAACGACGTCGGCGTCGTCGGTGCGGTCCGAAACCTCGAGGACGGAAGCGTCGAGCGTGGCTTCCGCGTGTTCGTCGCCGGCGGACTCGGCGCCAACCCGCATCCGGCGCTCGCGCTCGAAGAGTTCACCGCTCGCGAAGAGCTGATGGCGACACTCGAAGCGATCCTTCGCGTGTTCTCGAACCACGGCAACCGCGACAACAAGCTGCGGGCGCGTATGAAGTGGCTCGTCGACACCATGGGCTGGGAAGAGCTGCAAGCGCGCATCATCAAAGAGCGTCGCTTCCTGCTTGCATCGTCGTCATGGCCGGGCGGCATCCCGGGCATCGTGCAGAAGGAAGGCGACGAGCCTGCCGGCGTGCACGCGACGATCACGCCAACGCAGATCGGTCAGGGCATCCCGGTGAGCATCCGGGGCACGACTGCATACGACCGGTGGGAGCAGGCCAACGTCGTGCGCGGCAACGCGAAGGGCACCGTTTCCGCGATCGCGTACGCCCGACTCGGTGACGTCACGTCCGATCAGTTCCGGGCGCTCGCCGCCATCCAGCGCGAGCTCGCACTCGACGTGCGTGTCACCAACCGGCAGAACTTCGCCCTGCGCGGCCTCAGCGAAGAGCAGCTGCCCAAGCTGTTCGACCGGCTGACGACCATCGGCATGGCCGAGCCCGGCGCGGAGCTCGCCCGTGACGTCGTCGCCTGTCCCGGCGCCGACACCTGCAACCTGGCGGTCACACAGTCGCGCGGTCTCGCCGACGCGATCGGCTCAGCGCTCGAGGAGGCCGGTCTCGCCGACGTCGGCGGCATCCGCACCAACATCTCGGGCTGCACGAACTCGTGTGGGCAGCACCACACCTCCGACATCGGCTTCTTCGGTGCCGAGCGCCGTGCACACGGCACGCCCGCGCCCGGCTACCAGATGTTGCTCGGCGGCTACGTCGGACAGACGCAGGTGCACTTCGGCGAGAAGGCGTTGCGCCTTCCCGCGAAGAACGCGCCCGAAGCCGCCGTCCGGGTCGTGCGCCGGTTCAACGAAGAGCGCGAGGCCGGCGAGGTCTTCCGCTCGTGGCTCGATCGCGTCGGTGGCGCGAAGGCTGTCGCGGCGGACCTCAAGGAGCTCGACGAGTTCCCGACGCCCGAGGACGCCCCCGAGTACTACGTCGACTACGGCGAGACCGGTCCGTACGTGGCCGAGACGGGCGAGTCGGAGTGCGCCACATGATGCTCGAGCCGAATCCGCTCGCCACCCTTCCGCAGTACACCGACGCGGAGCTGGCCGAGCTCAATCGCGAGTTCGAACACCTTCCCGCGACGAAGGTCGTCCAGTGGGCGGTCGACAACTACGCGCCGCACCTGTGCCTGAGCGCATCCATGACCGATGCCGTGCTGATCGATCTGGCGGTGAAGGTGTACCCGGCGATCGAGGTCGTGTTCATCGACACCGGGTATCACTTCCCCGAGACGCTCGAGACGGTCGAGAACGTTCGCCGTCGCTACGGGCTCAACTTGCGGATCATGACCGTCGCCGCACACGACGAGGAGCTGTGGCGGGTCGATCCCGAGAACTGCTGCTCTGCGGTGAAGGTCGGCCAGCTCGACCGCGCGCTGATGGGCAAGGCAGCGTGGATGAGCGGCCTGCGCCGCGTCGAAGCCGCGTCGCGCGACAACGCGCCGATCATCGCCCGTGATCTCCGCGGGCTCGTCAAGGTCAACCCGCTCGCAACGTGGAGCGATCTCGACGTCGCCGGGTACATCGAGGACCACGACGTGCCGGTGAACCCGCTGACCTTGCAGGGCTACCCCTCGATCGGGTGCATGCCGTGCACGCAGCCGGTGACCGACGGGGAAGATTCCCGGGCAGGACGGTGGGCCGGCCGCGACAAGACCGAGTGCGGCCTGCACGACTTCTGAACGCCTTTCGATCTTGACCTGACCGGTCGAGGGCGGGCACAGTAGCGGTCGTGGCGACAACGACCGTTCCTACGACGACCACTGTTCCCACAAGGGTGCTCGTGCTCGGCATGGCACACGAGAACGGGACGATCCTGGCCAGCGAGCTGCTGCCGGTGGCCGAGGCGTGCGGACAATCGGCCGAACAGGTTCGCTCGTGCCTGCGCCGGCTCGTGCGCGAGGGGCTGTTCACGCGGGACGGCACCGGCCGCAACGCGCGCTTCCTCGCGACCGAAGAAGGGATGAAGGCACTCGGGACGAACCTCGAACGCCACCGCCTCGCGTACGTGCAAGACCACGCGGGACGAGGTTGGGACCGGCGGTGGCGGCTGGTGGCGTTCGCCGTGCCCGAGGCACGCCGGACCGCCCGGGACGCGTTCCGAGATCAGCTGCGGCTGCTCGGCGGGGCCGCCGTCACGAACGGGCTCTACGTGTCGCCCCACCGATGGGAAAAGGACGTGAGCGGCGAAGCGGAGCGCCTCGACGTCGCAGAGCTTGTCATCCAGGCGACGACCGACGATCTGAACGTCGGCGGGGTATCCGATCCACGTGACCTCGCGCGCCAGCTGTGGCCCATCGATCGTCTCGCTGAGCGTTACCAGCTGTTCGTCGCCACGTACCGCGGCGTGCCGGAAGCGCTCGAAGCCATGCGCACACGACACGAGCGACTGGCCGACGCGGTGTTCCTACCCGGCGCCCTCGCCGTCACCGTCGAGTTCGCATCGGTGTTCGCCGACGATCCGTTGCTGCCACCCGAGCTGCTCCCCCGACCTTGGCCCGGACGTGCCGCGCGCGAGCTGCTCGTCCGCAGCCGCCGGCTCGCGCTCCGGCTGCGCGAGCGGCACAACCGTCCCGCGCTGTTCCGTTCGTTCGACGATCTCATCGAATCGATTCCCTAGGAAGCCGAGGAGTCCCACCAGATGAAGTTCGGCATCTTCTACGAACACCAGCTCCCCCGGCCGTGGGAGGAGGACAGCGAGCATCGGTTGCTCAAGGACGCGCTCGATCAGATCGAGCTCGCGGACAAGCTCGGATTCGACCATGCGTGGGAGGTGGAACATCACTTTCTCGAGGAGTACTCGCACTCGAGCGCACCCGAGGTGTTCCTCGGCGCGGCGTCACAGCGCACGACGCGCATCCGCATGGGACACGGGATCGTGCAGCTCCCGTTCAACTTCAACCACACCGCTCGGGTGGCGGAGCGCATCGCGACGCTCGATCTCATCAGCGACGGCCGCGTCGACTTCGGAACCGGTGAGGCATCCTCGGAAGCCGAGCTGGGTGGCTTCCTCGTCGACCGCGCCAGCAAGCGCGCGCAGTGGGCCGAAGCGCTCGACGCCGTGACCCGCATGATGGTCGAGACGCCGTTCGCCGGCTACGACGGCGAGTTCCTCGAGATGCCGCAACGCAACGTCGTCCCCAAGCCGTTGCAGAAACCGCACCCGCCGTTGTGGGTGGCCTGCTCACGTCGCGACACGATCCATCTCGCCGCGCAGAAGGGCATCGGTGCGCTGTCGTTCAGCTTCATCGAGCCGTCAGAAGCGCGGCACTGGGTCGACGACTACTACAACACGCTCCAATCCGAAGAGTGCGTACCGGGCGGGTTCGCCGTGAATCCGAACCTCGCCGTCGTCGTGCCGCTGATGTGCCACCGCGACGAGGAGACCGCCATCGAGCGCGGGCTCGACGGCGGCCACTTCTTCGGGTACTCGCTCGGCCACTACTACATCTTCGGGACGCACAAGCCTGGCGTCACGCATGTGTGGGACGAGTTCCAGAAGAACCGTTCCTCGTTCGGCTTCGATCGCAGTGTCGCCGCACAGACCGGCCAGACACTGGGTGCGCAGTTGTTCCAGCAGGGTCTCGGCTCGTTGCGCGGCGCCATCGGCACCCCCGAACAGATCAGGCAGCTCGTCCGCGGCTACGCCGAGTGCGGGGTCGACCAGATCATCTTCGTGAGCCAAGCCGGACGGAACCGACACGAGCACATCTGCGAGTCACTCGAGCTGTTCGGCAAGGAAGTGCTGCCGGAGTTCGCGGAACACGCTGACGAAGTCGAGAAGACGAAGCTCGAACGCCTCGGCCCTGCCATGCAAGCCGCGCTCACACGCCGCGAGCCTCCTCGAGTCGCCGACGACTACGCGATCCCGGCGGCGATGAAGGTCTAGGTGGTGCCCAGCCGCATCGCCGACTACGCGTTCCTGTCCGACCTCCAGTCCGCCGCGCTCGTCGGGCGCGACGGTTCGATCGACTGGTTGACGTTCCCGCGATTCGATTCGGGCGCGTGCTTCGCCGCGTTGCTCGGCACTCCCGACAACGGCCGTTGGTTGCTCGCACCGGTGGCGGAGCCGAAGCGCGTCGAGCGGCACTACCGCGACGGGTCGCTTGTGCTCGAGACCGTCTTCACGACGGATGAAGGCGAAGTCGCGGTCATCGATTGCATGCCGCCCCGCGACGATCAGCTCGATGTGATCCGGCTCGTCGAAGGTCGTCGCGGCCGGGTCGCGATGCAGATGGAGCTCGTCGTGCGGTTCGACTACGGCTCGATCGTGCCGTGGGTGCGCCGCATCGACGGCGGGTTGAGCGCGATCGGCGGTCCGGACGCGCTCCGCCTGCGCACGCCGGTCGAGGTCCGCGGCGAGAACATGACCTCCGTCGCTTCGTTCTCGGTGGGCCCGGGCGACACCGTGCCGTTCCAGCTCACCTGGCATCCGTCCCACGCAGGAGTGCAAGGAAGCGGGCGATCCCATCCAGATGGTCGCCGACGCGGAAGCGTGGTGGCGCGGCTGGTGCGACATCGGCCGCAGGGTGGATGCTTCGTGGCACCACGCGGTGCGCTCGTCCGCGGCGGTGTTGAAGGGACTCACGTACGCGCCGACCGGCGGGCTCGTCGCCGCCGCGACGACGTCGCTGCCGGAGAAGATCGGTGGCGTGCGCAACTGGGACTACCGCTACGGCTGGTTGCGCGACGCGACGTTCAGCCTGCTCGCGCTGCTCGCCGCCGGCTACGAAGACGAGGCGCGGGCCTGGCGCGACTGGCTGCTGCGCGCCGCCGCGGGAGACCCGCGCCAGTTGCAGATCATGTACGGGATCGGCGGCGAACGAAGGCTTCCCGAGCTCGAACTCGGCTGGCTTCCCGGCTATGCGAAGTCGGCGCCGGTGCGCATCGGCAACGACGCGAGCACGCAGTTCCAACTCGACGTGTACGGCGAGGTGATGGATGCCCTCTACCACGCCGCCGGCGAGGTCGAAGGGGGAACCGACGAGTGGAACCTGCAGCTCGCACTGATGGACTTCCTCGAAAGCGGATGGGATCAGCCCGACGAAGGCCTGTGGGAGGTCCGCGGCCCGAGGCGCCACTTCACCCACTCGAAGGTGATGGCGTGGGTTGCGGCCGATCGCGCCGTCAGATCGGTCGAGGAGCTGGGGCGGGACGGCCCGGTCGGCCAGTGGCGCGAGCTGCGCACGGACATCGAGAAGTGGATCCTCACCCATTGCGTCGACGACCGCGGCGTCTTCGTCCAACATCCCGAGACGCACGACCTCGACGCCAGCCTGCTGATGATCCCGCTTGTCGGCTTCCTTCCGGCCGACGACGAACGGGTCGCCGCGACCGTCGACGCCATCGACCGAGAGCTGACGAACGACGGGTTCGTCCTTCGCTACAAGCCGAACACCGAGCTCGACGGATTGCCCGAAGGTGAGGGCGCGTTCCTGTTGTGCTCATTCTGGATGGTGCAGGCGCTCGCGACGATGGGACGCATCGACGACGCGACCCGCGCGCTACGAGAAGCTGCTGGCGCTCCGCAACGACGTCGGGCTGCTGTCCGAGGAATACGACCCGGACACGAAGGAGCTGCTGGGCAACATCCCGCAGGCGTTCAGCCACACTGCGTTGATCAACAGTGCGGTGATGCTGAGCGGCCGCGGTCGGGTCCGGGGCCAGTCGTTGAGCGAGCCGGACCTCAGCGGCGGGTCCTGCGACGCTGCGAGCGGCTGAGTGACGGCGGCTGGTAGCCCGAATCCGCCTCGTTGACGTTGGTGCCCGGAGGCACGAGCTCGTCGATGCGATCGAGCACGTCGTTGTCGAGCTTCGCGTCGGCGCCGGCGAGCACGTCAGTGAGCTGGTCCATGGTGCGCGGCCCGATGATGGCGGACGTGACCGCCGGGTGTTCCAGAACGAACGCCATGGCGAGGTGCGTCAACGACATGCCCGCGTCTGCGGCGATCTTCAACAGCTCCTCGACGAGGTCGAGCTTGCGTTGGTTCTCGGGGAGGTCGTAGTTGAATCGGTCAGGGACACGCGCTGCCCGTCCGGTTGTCGGAGCGGGATCGCCCTTGCGATAGCGGCCAGTGAGCCAGCCGCCCGCGAGCGGGCTCCACGGGATGACGCCCATGCCGTACTTCTGGCACGTCGGGAGCACGGCGCGCTCGATGCTGCGAGCGAAGATCGAGTACGGCGGCTGCTCGCAGCGGAAGCGTTCGCGACCGCGCCGCTCCGCGGCCCACTGCGCTTCGACGATGAGCTCGGCGGGATACGTCGAGCTGCCGATCACCCGCACCTTGCCCTGGTGCACGAGATCGGAGAGCGCGCCGAGGGTCTCTTCGAGGTCGACGGTCGGATCAGGCCGGTGCGCCTGATAGAGGTCGATGTAGTCGGTGTCGAGCCGCCGCAGGCTGTTCTCGACCTCCTGCATGATCCAGCGGCGCGACGCGCCCCGCTGATTCGTGTCCTCGCTCATGGGTGCGACGAACTTCGTGGCGAGGACGACTTCGTCGCGCCGGCCCTTCAACGCCTTGCCGACGATCTCTTCGGATTCGCCGGCCGAGTACACGTCGGCCGTGTCGATGAAGTTCACGCCCTCGTCGAGCGCGTGATGGATCATGCGAATGCTGTCGTCGTGGTCGCGATTGCCCCAAGCACCGAGCATCATGGCGCCGAGGCAGTGACGGCTCACCTGGATGCCGGTCCGGCCGAGCGTTGTCCTCTCCATGTGCGCGACCCTACGCCGCATGGAACCAAAAGCGACCCGGCCCCACATGCCCGGCTACGGGATCCTTCCGGCGGCGGAGGGAACCGGACTGCTGCCGTGGGCGTGGGCGGTCGAGCGGCTCACTGCGTCGCACGACTACTGGGTGTCAACCACCTGGCCGGACGGACGACCACACCTCACACCGGTGTGGGGCGCATGGCTCGACGGCGCGGTGTGGTTCAGCTGCAGCAACGGTTCTCGCAAGACGAAGAACCTCGAGCGTGACTCCCGATGCAGCATCGCGACCGACAACCCGTACCAACCGGTGGTCGTCGACGCGGTCGCCGAGCGCGTCGACGACCGCGCCGCGGTCGAGACGTTCGCGACGACCTCCGACTCGAAGTACCGGACCGACTACGGGGTCGACTTCTTCATCGAGAACGCCCTGTGGGCCGCGCGCCCCCACTCCGTGTTCGCCCTCGACGAGGACGACTTCCCCGGCTCCCCCACCCGCTGGCGCTTCTGATTCGCCTGCTAGGCGAGGTGGGCGGCGTCGTTGAGGCGGACCAGCCACCACTTTGTGCTGCTGGGGTCGCGATGGAGCTCGGTGAGTGACGCGTTGTCGATCGCGCGCGTCAGGGTGTTGAACGGCACGCCGACCAGCACCTCGATGGCGCAGTTGATCACGCCGCCGTGGCAGACGAGCACGATCGTCTCGCCCTCGTGCTCGTCGACCACGCGCAGCAGCGCGTCCTCGACGCGGCGCACGAACGCCGTGACGCTCTCGGATCCCGGGGCGCGGGCGCGGTCGCGATCCTCACCTTCGTCGAACACGCCATAGAGCGAGTCGTACTCGTCGAAGTCCATCCCCTCGCCTTCGCCGGCATGTTGCTCGCACCAATCGCAGTGCTCGGACGCCACGAGCCCGTCGCCGACCGCGGGCGCGATCGCGGCGGCCGTCTGGATCGCGCGCGGCAGGATGCTCGTGTACATCACGCTGGCGTCTCGGAGCTCGCCTGTACGGAGGAGCCGGGCGCGCAACTTGTCCGCTTGCTCGTGGCCGAGCTCGGAGAGCCCTCGGCAGGTGTCGTGGCCGCTGACGATGCGATCGACCATCGCCGTCGATTCACCGTGTCTGATCAGTACGACCCTGGTGCGCCTCACGGCACCAAGTCTCTCAGGCGAGGTGGTCGACGAACCCTTCCAATTGCCGCAGATTGCGGCACTCGAACACGCCGTCGCAGTGGATGCCGTACTCGCCGACGATCGAGTCGCCGGTGTCCCAGTACGAGCGGGGCTCGGGGTTGAGCCAGTACACGTGACGCGCCCGATGGCGCATCTCCTTCAGGACCCACGCCTGCGACGCGTGGTAGTTGTTGCGAGCGTCGCCGAGGATCATGACCGTGGTCTTGGGCCCGACCTCCTTGCCCCACTTCGACCAGAACACCTCGAGCGCGTGGCCGTAGTCCGAGTGACCGTCGACCCACACGACATCGGCCTCCGTGTTGACCCGGTGGACCGCTTCCGCGATGTCCTCGACGCCGTCGAAGTACCGCGTGACCTCGTCCACGCCGTCGATGAACACGAACGAACGCACCTTGGAGAACTGCGCCCCGATGGCGTACACGAGGTGCAGCGTGAAGCGGGCGAACGCGGCGACCGAACCGGAGATGTCGGCGATGACGAAGATCTCGGGCTTCGACGGGCGGGGGTACTTGAACTTCGGCTCGGCAGGTACGCCGCCGTACGAGAGCGAGTGGCGCACGGTGCTGCGGAAGTCGAGTGGACCTTTGCGCCCGTGACGGCGTTTGCGCGCGAGACGTACGGCGAGCTTGCGGGTCAACGGGTAGATCGCCCGCCGCAACGTGAACATCTCTTCGCGCGATGCGTGCATGAAGTCGATGTCTTCCGGCAGGGGCTTGCGCAGCGTGCGCGCCATCGCCTCGACGCCGCGATCGGCCACCAGGCGACGTCGGATCTCGGCTTCGATCTCCTTGCGGAGCTGGTCGACGCGGATCTCGTACTCGTCGCGCTCGAGCCGCTCTTCCAACGGCGACATGTCGGGCACCTGCTCGCGCGTCTGCTCCATCAAGCGCTCGAGCACCGCGTCGAGATCGAGGTTCCGCAGCGTGCGGTAGAGGTAGTACGTGCCCCCGACGGGACGACCGGGCTCCATGCCGGCGTAGCGCCGCACGGCTTGGCGAGCGACAGCGCGCATCAGCGCGTCGTTACCGTCGAGCAGCGAGCGGTACAGCAGTTCGGCGAGCTCTTCCGGTGTCATCGAGTCGCCGCCACCCGAGCCCTGCATCCCCTCGGCGGCCTGGTCGCGCAACTGTTCCATCAACTCGTCGAGGTCACCCAGCTCACCGGTGTCGTCGTCGCCTATGGCGTACTCCTTGCCCCGCAGCGAGAAGTACACCTCGAACACCGTCTCGAACGCGCGCCAGTGCTGGTTGTTCTTCACCAGCGTGGCGGCGAGCGCGTACTTGAACGCCTCGCGATCATCGATGGGGATGTGCCTCACGGCGGCCATCGCGTCGAGGTTCTCGGTCAGGCTGACCGGGAGGCCTGCTTCGCGCAGCTCCTGGATGAACCCGGCGAGCAGCGAGAGCATGGGCTCGCCGGTGGTCGGGTCCGCCGGTTCGACCGGCTCCGCCGCGACGGGCGTGTCGTCAGCCACGGGGTGCGGGACCGCTCCGCTTCCACGCCTGCCCGTCCGAGGCGAACTCCTTCACCACCTTCGCGATGTCGCTCTGGTACTTGAGCAGGATGTTGACGGTCGCGGTGGCTTGGTCCGCGTCGACATTCTCGATACCGAGCAGCACGAGCGTGCGCGCCCAGTCGAGCGTCTCGGACACCGACGGCGCCTTCTTGAGTTCGAGCTGGCGGATCGAGCGCACGATGCGCGCCACCTGCTCGGCCAGGTTCTCGGTGATGTCGGGAACCTTCGTCAACACGATCTCCTTCTCGCGGTCGAGATCGGGATAGTCGATGTGGAGGTACAGGCAGCGACGCTTGAGCGCCTCGGACAGCTCGCGGGTGTTGTTCGACGTGAGGAACACGAGCGGGATCTGGGTAGCGGAGACCGTTCCGAGCTCGGGCACCGAAACCTGGTAGTCGGAGAGCACCTCGAGCAGCAGCGCCTCGGTCTCGACCTCCACGCGGTCGACCTCGTCGATGAGGAGCACAACCGGATCCTTGCTGCGGATCGCCTCGAGCAGCGGCCGGGTCAGCAGAAAGTCCTCACCGAAGATGTCGTCCTCGATCTCGGACCATTTCGCACCGTCCGCTTCCGAGACCCGCTGGGCCTGGATGCGCAGGAGCTGCTTCTTGTAGTTCCACTCGTACAGCGCCTTCGACTCGTCGAGACCCTCGTAGCACTGGAGGCGGATCAGGCGCGCACCCGTCGCCTCGGCCACCGACTTGGCGAGCTGGGTCTTGCCGGTGCCGGCAGGGCCCTCGACGAGCACCGGCTTCTGCAGCCGGTCGGCGAGGTACACGATGCCCGCGATGCCTTCGTCGGCGAGGTAATCGACCCTGCGCAGGCCGTCGCGGACTTCGGGGACGGACTCGAAGCGATAGTCCATCGATCCACACTACCGGCGCACTTGACCGGGCGGTCAAGACAGATCCGGCCCCCTGGAGCGCCGGGGCTAGGTCCGGATCTGGCCCTTTCCGTGGACGACGTACTTGCCCGTGGTGAGCTCGCGAAGGCCCATCGGACCTCGGGCGTGGAGCTTCTGGGTGGAGATGCCGATCTCGGCGCCGAACCCGAACTCCTCGCCGTCGACGAAGCGAGTGGAAGCGTTGACGAGCACGGCGGCAGCGTCGACCTCGCGACAGAATCGGTCGGCAGCGTCGAGGTCGCGGGTGACGATGGCCTCGGAGTGACCGGATCCGAAGCGGGTGATGTGGTCGATCGCGTCGTCCAGCGATGCGACGACCCGGACCGCGAGCTTCAGGTCGAGGAATTCGGTCGCGAAGTCGTCGTTCGTCGCAGCCGTGGCGCCTGGAAGCAACGCGCACGACCGCACATCGCCGACCAGCTCGACCGCGTCGAGCAGCGGCGCGAGCCGCGGCAGGAGCTCGTCGGCAACAGACTCGTGCACCAGCAACGACTCGGCCGCGTTGCACACCGAGGGGCGCTGCGTCTTCGCGTTCACGACGATGTCGACTGCCATGTCGAGATCGGCAGCCGCGTCGACGTAGACGTGGCAGTTGCCGTCGCCGTCGATGACGTACGGGACCGTCGCGTTGTCGAGGATGGACTTGATGAGCGACGGGCCGCCGCGTGGGATGAGGCAGTCGATCGAGTCGCGCAACCGCATGAACTCGATCGCGGTCTCGTGCGATGTGTCTTCGACGAGCACGAGCGCGTCTTCGGGGAGTCCGGTCTTCTGGAGCGCTTCGCGCAGGATGCGGGCGATGGCGATGTTGGAGTCGATCGCGCCCGATGAGCCGCGAAGGAAGGCGGCGTTGCCCGACTTCAGGCACAGGCCGAATGCGTCGCTCGTCACGTTCGGCCGGTTCTCGTAGATGATGGCCACGACACCGAGCGGCACCCGGACCTTGGCGATGCGCAGACCGTTCGGGCGGGTCCAGCCACCGACGACCTCCCCGACGGGGTCGTCGAGGCGGGCGACCTTGCGCAGGCCGCCGGCCATGCCTTCGATCCGAGCCGGGCTCAGTCGCAGGCGATCGACCACAGTCGCCGACACCCCGGCGGCCTCGGCGCGGGCGACGTCAGCGGCATTCGCGTGCAGCACGTCGCTCGACTGCTCGACGAGCAGCTCTGCGGCCATGTCGAGCGCAGCGTCCTTCGCCGCGGTGGAAGCAGTGGCGAGCACCCGCGCGGCTGCTTTCGCACGGCGCCCGAGGTCGGCGATCGGTCGCTCGGCCGCCATGGGCTCGCTTCGCTCTCCCATCATCCCGCGGGGGCTGCGCCCCCGGACCCCATCGGCGTCCGGCTCCCTGGCGTTCGCTCGGCCGCCATGGGCTCGCTTCGCTCTCCCATCCCCAAAGCCTATGGGCAGGTAGGTTCACACGATGACCGGGGCCAGAGCGGCGACGCTCGAGGACATCGACACCATCGCCGACGCGCTCGTGCGCGCTTTTCACGACGATCCGCTGATGTCGTTCCTCTTCCAGGACGACGAAGGCCGGCGCAAGAAGTCGCGGATGTTCTTCGTGAGCGACGCGACGCGCGCGATCGCGAAGTCGAAGGGACACGTCGACACGACCGACAACGGCGCCGCCAAAGGCGGCGCGATCTGGTTCGGTCCGGACCAGTGGCGCATCGGCGGGCTCGAGCTGCTCACCCAGTTGCCCATGCTGCTCAAGATGGGCACGGAGACGCCCCGAGCCCTCCAGGTGCTGTCGCAGGCCGAGAAGGTCCATCCCAAGACACCGCACTGGTACCTCGCCGTGCTCGGTACCGATCCGGACCATCAGGGGAAAGGCATCGGCTCCGCACTACTCGCTCCGGTGCTCTCGAAGTGCGACGAAGAAGGGGTTCCCGCCTACCTCGAGTCGTCGAAGGAGCAGAACATCTCCTTCTATCGCCGGCACGGCTTCGAGGTGTCGGGCGAGATCAAGCTGAAGAACGGCCCGACGCTCTGGCCGATGTGGCGCGACCCGCGCCCTCCCGACGCGACTTGAGACGCGCCTCGCGCTGCTCGACGCAATCTCGGCAGACACCGGACTACCGCCCGCCGCGGTGCTCCTCGAACTGAGCGGCCTGAGCGGATGAGTGACCCTCGCCTTCCGCGAAGGAGCGCGCCACTAGCGTGAGGTGATGCCACAGCGATCCTTTCGGGACCGCTTCTTCACTCGCCCGGCAGCGCGCGCAGTCATGTCGTCTTCGGGGATCCTTCTCGCCGACACGATCGGCGTCCCACGCGACCACCAACAGCATCCGCAGACCGATCCCTAGCGCGTGAGCGAAACCCAGGTCACCGAGACGCAAGAGGTCGTCGAGGCGCGGCTCGTCCGGTCGTCGGCCGTCGTCGGCGTCGGCACCGCGCTCAGCCGCATCACCGGTCTGATCCGAACGGTGGTGCTCGCGTACGTGCTCGGCCGGTTCGCGCTCGCCGACGCGTACAACCTCGCGAACACCACACCGAACATCGTCTACGACCTGATCCTGGGCGGCATCCTCTCGGCCACGCTCGTACCGGTCTTCGTCGATCGGTTCCAGCACGAGGACGACGACGGTGTCAACGCCGTCGTCACGGTCGTCACCAGCGTGCTGATCGCGGTGACAGTCGTCGCCATCGTCGCGGCGCCGTGGATCTTCCGCGCCTACACCTGGGCCTCGCCGGGGAAGAACGCGGCCGCGCTCGAGCAGGCCGGCGTTCCGCTCTTGCGCCTTTTCATCCCGCAGATCTTCTTCTACGGCTTGACCGCGCTCGGCACCGCGATCCTCAACGCTCGTCGCCGGTTCGCAGCCCCGGCATTCGTGCCGATCCTGAACAACGTCCTCGTGTGCGCCATGCTCCTCTACTTCGCGCACATCGCCGGACGCGGCGCCGCAGTGCAGTCGGTCGTGGACGACCGAGCGTGGCTGTGGCTCCTCGGTGCCGGTACCACGGCAGGCATCGCGTTGATGACGATCGCGCTCTGGCCGTCGCTGCGTGCGTCGGGATGGCGTTTCCACTGGCAGTTCAAGCCGCGAGATCCTGCCGTCCGAGAGGTGGCCGCGCTGTCGGGTTGGACACTCGGTTACGTCGTCGTCAACCAGATCGCGTTGCTCATCGTGCTCGCGCTTGCCGCGAAAGAAGGCCAAGGCATTCCGACCTTCTATTTGTACGCGTTCCAGTTCTTCCAGCTGCCGTACGGACTCTTCGCGGTGTCACTGATGACAACGATCACGCCGGAGCTCGCGTCAGCGGCGAGTGACCACGACATGGGTCGATTCCGCGAGCGGTTGTCGTACGGCGTGCGACTGATGACGCTCGTCGTGTTGCCGTCATCGATCGGGATGATCGTGGTCGCTCGCCCACTCATCGAGACGTTGCTCGGCCAGAGCTTCCTTCCGACCGCCGACGTCCTGGCCAACTTCGCGATCGGGTTGCTCGGGTTCTCGATGTACCTGTTCATCCTGCGCGGGTTCTACGCGCTGCACGACACGCGAACGCCGTTCCTTCTGAATTGCTTCGAGAACGCGATCAACGTCGCACTCGCGTTCGCGCTCGTCGGACGGTTCGGCGTGCAGGGGCTGGCGTTCTCCTACGCCGCCGCGTACACCCTGGCCGCCGTCGTGGCCTTCGTCGCCTTGCGCCGCCGAGTCGGGCGGCTCGAAGGCCGCCGCTTGGCGATGACGACGGCCCGCATCGCCGTCGCCGCCGGCGCCATGGGACTGGTCACCTGGGTGGTCACCCGCTCGATCGGATCACCCGTCGGCAGTGGCGCGCTCGTGCGCCTCGCGGTCGGCGTCGCCGTCGGCATGGTCGTGTACGGGTGCCTCCTGCTGTTGCTGCGGGTAGAGGAGATCGAGTGGGTCCGCGACCGGCTGCGACGCGCCTGATCGACCGAAGTCGCACGTGAGTAGCCTGCGACCATGTTCAAAGCGTTGAAGCGCTGGTGGAAGTACATGACGGCGAAGGTCACGTCGTCCTTCAACGAGAGAGCCGATCCCAAGGTTCAGCTCGAGCAGGCGATCACGGAAGCGCAGGAGCAGCACCGGCGGTTGCGCGAGCAAGCGGCCAGTGTCATCGCCAACCAGAAGCAGACCGAGATGCGCCTGAGCCGGGCGATGGAAGAGCTCGAGAAAGTGACCGGCAACGCCCGGCAGGCCGTGCTGATGGCCGACGAGTCCACGAAGGCCGGTGACGCGACCAAATCGACCGACTACGCCAGGGCCGCTGAGTCCTTCGCCAACCGGTTGATCGCGCTCGAGTCCGAGGTCGAGAGCCTGAAGACGTTGTCGCTGCAATCGACGCAGGCTGCGGATCAGGCGAAGGCGGCGGTGCAGCAGAACTCGGCCGCGTTGCAACAGAAGCTCGCCGAACGGCAGAAGCTCCTTGGTCAGCTCGACCAGGCCAAGATGCAAGAGCAGATGAACCAGGCGATGTCGAGCCTCTCGGAGACGGTGGGCGACGACGTGCCGACACTCGACGAGGTCCGCGAGAAGATCGAAGCGCGTTACGCCAAGGCGAAGGGATTCTCCGAGCTCACCGACACGTCCGTCGAGAGCCGCATGGTCGAGATCGAGCAGGCGTCGATGAACCGCGACGCACAAAACCGGCTGGCCGAGATCCGCTCGCAACTGGGCATCGCGCCACCCGAAACGGCGGGCGAGATCAACGCCGCGCCGTCGACTCCTACGTCGGAACCTGCGGCGCAGCCGGAGCCGGAGACACCCGCAACGTGATCGCGGGGCCGGAGGGGGGCCGGCCTGGTAGTCCGACCACAACTCCCCGATTCGTCCGCGTCCACGAGAGCGGCTCGACGCGGCCGAGCAACTCGACCCGTGCGCCGTCCTGCGGCGCGACACCGAGCAATTCGACGGTCGTCTGAGTCGGCGCGCCGAGCACAACCGCGTACAACGCGTCGTCGCGCGTCGTGTAGCGCACGTCGAGCCCGTCGCCGGTCCTGCCCTCGGGCGTCGACCACGGGCGCGAGCCGTAGACGGCGTCGCCGTTGACTCGCAGCCACCAACCGAGCGCCAGCAGACGACGAGCTTGCACGAAGGGGATCGTGCCGTCGCCGGTCGGTCCCACGTTCAGCAACAGGTTTCCGCCATGAGCGACGACCTCGACGAGCATGTGCACGAGGTCGTCGGTGGACAGGTAGTCGTCGTCGCCTTCCTCTCGGTTGAATCCGAACGACGTCCCCATCCCCCGCGTCGACTCCCACTTGCGGCCCGGCACCCCTTCGGTCGAGTACTCGGGCGTGAGGAAGTCCGCGTACAGCTGCCCGGCTGACTGCCTGATCCAGTCGAACCGGTTGTTCACGACACCGTCGGGAACGTGTTCGAAGTAGTCGGTGAACAGACCTTCGAGATCGGCTCCCGAGGGATAGCCGATGTCGTTCCAGAGCACGCACGGCTCGTAGCGGGCGATCAGTTCACGCCAGTGGTCATCGGCGTACCGGAGGTACTCCGCGGTCTGAGGGATCGCCATGACCATCGATGCGAAGTCGGTGATGGGCAGCCCGCCGAACGTCCAGTCGAGACCGCCGGAGTAGTACGTGCCGAAGCGCATGCCGCGATCGCGCACCGCCTGCGCGAGCTCGCCGACGATGTCTCGTTCGGATTGCCAGCGAGGCCTGTTCGGGTTGGGATGCGCGCTCGGCCACAGCAACACACCGTCGTGATGCTTGGTGACGAGAACGACGTATCGCGCGCCAGCACGCGCGAAGAGATCCGCCCACTCGGCCGGATCCCATCCTGCGTGGCCGGCGAGGAAGGTGCTGACGAACTCGTCGTAGGGCAGATCGCCGTAGGTCTCGGCGTGGTGGCGCGCGACCGGACTTCCTTCGATCGCGAGCGAGTTCTGATACCACTCGACATACGGCGATCGAGCGAACGCGGCCTCTTGCCCTTCCTCGGCGGCGAGGTCGAACGGCGACGGCCCGACGGGTGCGAACGCGGGCACGGCGGCCGCGGTCCAGTGGATGAAGACGCCGAATTTGGCCTCGTCGAACCACTCGGGCAGGGCACGCTCGATCATCGAGATGAGAGACGGTCGCCCATGGTCGAGAGGCAGCGTACCGAGGGCGGTCTAGCCTCGCGGGAGTGGAACCGGACGGTCCGTCGCGGCGCAACATCCAGGTGGTCACGGCGGTCGTCGCCGTGGTCGGCGCCGGGCTGCTGGTGGTGTCGTCTTCTTCGCGCTGGGCAACAACGCGTCGTCGGTGGCGAGCCTGGCCGTCGGCGGCGCCATCCTCAGCGTGCTTCTCGTTCGCGAGATCGTGCAGCGGCGACGCAGCGAGCGCGCGTTCGAACGTGCCGGCAAGGCGCTCGAACGCGTCCCCCACGTCGACGAGGAAGCGCACGACGAGCTGCAGCTCGCCGATCTGCTCGACGAGCTGGCCCGGCGGGCCGCGTCGAGCCTTCGCGCCGCATGGGCCGTCGTGCTCCTCGCCGACGTCGATCCGAACCGGCTGCGAGTCGCCGCCGCGACGACGGCCGCACCGCGCGAGCTCGGCGCCGAGATCGATGCGGAGACCTTCGCCGAGAGGACGGCGCGGCGCCATGTCGTCCCGCTCGCCGTGGAGGGCGGCTACCCCGGGCTGCTCGAGCTCGGTGAGGCCGACAACCACCCGTTCGATCGCGACGACTTCGCGCTCATGGGTCTGGTGGCCGACCGGATGGCGAGCGAGATCGAGCGCGCTCGGCTCTCGGACGCCGAGCGGCGATCGCGTCTGGGCGCGCTGCAGGCGCGTGCACATGTCGCGCTGATCGCGGAGGTGTCGATCGTGCTTGCTCGCGGGATCGAAGACGTCCGACCGACGATGCAAGCGGTTGCCGACACGCTCGTGAACGAGTTCGCCGATCTGTGCACGATCCACCTCGCCGGGTCCGACGGCAGGATCGAACGGGCCGCGGACTACCTCCGCCCACTCGGTACCGACACCATCGAACAGCCGACGCCGCGAGCTGACGGGCGCGCCCACCGCACTGCAACGGGTGATGGCGAACGGCCGGTCCGAGCTCACGTACGTCGGTCCCGCTGATTCGATCGAGGGCGTCGATGACGAGCTCGGCCATTCACTGCTCGACCTCGGCATGGCGTCGTGGGTGCTCGCACCGATCCGCGTCCGAGGACTGCCGATGGGCACCATCCTCACCGCGACCTCGCCACGGCGGCGCGGCTTCCGACCGTCCGATCAGGCGGTCGTGGACGAGATCGCGAACCGCATCGCCATCGCCGTCGAACGCGCCCTGCTGTACTCCGAGACACGGCAGGCCGCCAACGCCGCCGAACGACGTGCCGAGCAACTGTCCAGACTGATCGAGGCGGCGATCGTGCTGAACCCGTCGTCGACGCCATCCGATCTGCTCGACACGCTCGTCGAGCAGGCGACGCACGTGCTCCAAACGCCGCGGGCGCACGCATGGCTCGACAGCGACGACGGATTCGAGTCCGAGATCGGCGTGCGCCCGGACCAGGCCGAGCGGGCGGGGAGCCCGCTCGTGGATGCCGCGGGCAAGGAGGTCGGCTACCTCTCGGTCTCGAGGTCCGAGCACGAACCGTTCACTGCCGCGGACGACGCAGTCATCACGCTGCTGGCGCGACTCGCATCCGCCGCGGTGCAGAACGCTCGACTGTACGACGACGTCCGCGTCCGAGAGCAACGGCTGCAGGCGCTCTTCGAGGCTTCACCGCTCGCCATCCTCGAGCTCGACGTCCGTGGTGTGGTGCGCGACGCCAACTTCGCGGCGCGCGAGCTGTTCATGGACGCGCACGACCCGAGCACCCTCGACTTGCCACGATCACTTCGCGAGTGCCTCCGCCGAATGACGATCCAGGCGTTGGGCGGCAGCGTCGCCGAGGAGGAGCTCAGCTCTGATGACGACTACGGCCCCACGCACATGTGGGTGTCGACGGCGCCGTTGCGGGGACACGATGCCCTTCCGACAGGCGTGCTCGCCGTCGTCAGTGACACCACCGAGCGCAAGCAGCTCGAACAGCAGCTCACCGATGCGCACCGCTACGAAGCCATTGCCAATCTCGCCGGCGGCGTCGCGCACGACTTCAACAACCTGCTGACCATCATCCTGGGCTACAGCGACTTGCTGATGCATGCGATGGCGCCCGACTCCGCCGAGCGCAGCGACGTCGCCGCCATTCAACAGGCGGGCCAGCACGCCGCCGTGATCACGAACCAACTGCTGACGCTCAGTCGCAACCAGGTCGTGCAGCCGATCGTCGTTCCCATCCAGGCGACATGTGAGTCGTTGCTCCCGATGTTGCGTCGTCTCGCAGGGGATCACGTCGACATCGACATGACGTGCGAGACCAACGCGGCGATTCGGATCGACGCCGGCCAGCTCGAGCAGGTGCTGTTCAACCTGGTGCTGAACAGTCGCGACGCGATGCCCGAGGGCGGCCGCATCAGCATCCACACCGCGGAGACCGGCGCTGCCGGCGAGCCGCCCGCAGTGCGCCTCGTCGTCACCGACACCGGAACCGGGATGGACGAGGCGACGCTCGAACGTTGCCGCGAGCCGTTCTTCACGACCAAGGGCAAGCGCGGCATCGGACTCGGCCTCGGCACGGTCGCGACCATCGTCGACCGCGCCGGCGGACGACTCGACATCGTGAGTGAGCCGGGGCGAGGCACGACCGTGTCCGCGTTCTTCCCGGTGGCTCTTGCCGCGCCCGCTCCGGAGCCGCAGGCGCTGCGACCCCATCGCGCACGCGTCCTCCTCGTGGACGACGACGTCGCGGTGCGGGGCTTTGCTTTCAAAGCGCTGAACGACGCCGGCTACGACGTCACCGCGGTCGACGACGCCGAGGAGGCGCTTGCGCGTGCGAGCGGCAGCGACGGCTTCGACCTGATCGTCTCCGATGTCGTGTTGCCGGGGATGAACGGGCTCGACCTCGTCCGCGCCTTCGGCGAGCGGTGGCCGGCGACCGCCCGACTGCTCATGACCGGCTTCGCGGGCACGGACACCACCGGCACCGATCTCGCCGAGGTCCAGGTGTTGAAGAAGCCGTTCGCGGTGGACGAGCTCGCCCGCTCCGCCGACGCGGCGCTGAAGCAACGGGCGTAGCGAACGATCGTCAGGGCTCGAAGCGGTACCCCACGCCTCGCACCGTCTTGAGGTGTCGAGGATGATCCGGATCCGCTTCGATCTTGCGCCGGACGCGGCGCACGTGTTCGGTGACGGTGGCCGGGTCCTGCCAGTCGGCCGACGACTGCCAGACCTGACTCAACAGTTGCTGACGGTCGAACACCTGTCGCGGTGACGCGGCCAGGAACACGAGCAGGTCGAACTCGCGCGCGGTCAGCGAGACGAGCTCGCCGTGGACCTTGACGTCGCGGGTCTTCGGATCGATCTCGAGCTCACCGAACTCCATTGCCGCGGTCGGGCCGTTCTCACCCGGCGCAACCGGTCGCGTGCGCCGCAGCACCGACTCGATACGCGCGCTCAACTCGCCAGGCGAGAACGGCTTGACCATGTAGTCGTCGGCCCCTGTTCGCAGTCCGAGGATCCGGTCGGCCTCGTCGCCGAGTGCGGTCAACATGATCACCGGAACGGAGCTTCGTGTCCGAATCTCCGCCAAAAGGTCGATGCCATCCACTTTCGGCATCACGACATCGAGCAGCACGAGATCGGGTTTGCTCTCCTCCACCTGGCGCAAGGCCTCGGAGGCCTCAGCCGCGTCGACGACTGCGTATCCCTCGTGGCGCAAGAGGCGCGAGACGAGCGTCCGAACCTGTGGATCGTCGTCGATGACCAGCACCAGCGTTGTGTCCGCAGCCACGCGCGGTGAGCGTAATCCGATGTTGGGCAAGCGTTGATCTTCAGTGGGGCTTCGCATGGGTTGGCGGCACCAAGCTCTCAGGCGATGGAGTTCCACGCAGCACCAGTCAGGCCGGAGGCGGCCGGCCTGCAGCGTGTTTTGGTCGTGGGCACCGATGATTGGGCGGCGGATCGTGCGGCGGTGTCGGTTGAGCGGGCCGGACTCGAGGTGCTTCGGTGCCACGAGTCCGGACAGCCGGCGTTCCCGTGCAATGCGTTCATCCCGGGCCGTGACTGTCCGCTCGACGTCGGCTTCGACGTCGTGTTGACCGTCCGTGCCCGGCCATCGCGAGAGGCGGAAGCGGGCGAGGTCGGCGTGGTGTGCGCACTGCGCACCGGTCGGCCACTGGTGGTTGCGGGCGTAACAACGGGCAACCCCTTCAATGGTGTCGCGTCAGCCATCGTGGGCGAAGGCGGGGATGCGGCTGACGCGTGCCGAAGGGCGGCGGACACAAAGGCGGCGGATCCGTCGATCGAGCGGGCGGAGGTCTTCGACCTCCACCCGGTCCGGAACTAGGTCGGCGGCCTGGAGACGGGTCGGGGGCTCACGGCGGGTGCGCCCCCGACCACTCCAGAGCGGGAACACGGCCCGAACGACTGGGTCGCATCGAGGCGGAACGATGTGACCCAGTTGGGTCGGAATTGACCGGATCTGGTCGCTCTGATGCGGAGACGGGGGTGGCCGAGGTTCGTACACTCACGACATGGCCGCGAGGAACGACCCTCGCGTCGTCAGTGACTGGATCGAGGCCGTCTGGCAGCTCGGCGGTTCGGATCTGCTCCTGACGGCGGACGCGCCCCCCATGGCGCGCGTCGACGGGGCCTACCACTCACTGCATCAGCGCAAGCTGACCCGTGACGAAACCGAGCTCATCGTCAAGCGGATGCTGTCGCCGGAGCTCTACAACGTCTTCGTCGAGCAGACACAGGTCGACTTCTCCCTGACGTGGGAAGACCGAGCCCGAGTCCGCGGCAACGCCTACGTGCAACGCGGCGCGGCCGCGGTGGCGCTGCGGATCATCCCGCTGCAGATACCCACGTTCGAAGACCTCGGGCTTCCGACGCTCGCCTCGCAATTCGCGGACGAACCATCTGGACTCGTGCTCGTCACCGGACCGACCGGCGCGGGCAAGTCGACGACGCTCGCCACCCTCATCGACCACGTCAACGAGACGCGGCGCTGCCACATCCTCACCATCGAGGACCCGATCGAGTACGTGCACACCCACAAGCGGTCGATCGTGTCGCAGCGCGAGATCGGCGTCGACGCGCAATCGTTCGAGGTCGCGCTGAAGGCAGCACTCCGTGAAGATCCCGACGTCATCCTCGTCGGCGAGATGCGCGACCTCGAGAGCATCTCGGCCGCGCTGACACTGGCCGAGACCGGCCACCTCGTGTTCGCCACGTTGCACACGAACGACACCGGTCAGTCTCTCGACCGGATCGTCGACGTGTTCCCGGTCGATCGGCGCGATCAGATCCAGGTGCAGCTCTCCGCCACGCTGCAGGCGGTGATCTACCAGCGCCTGGTGCCCTGCATCGGCGGCGGGATGATCGGCGCGTTCGAGATCATGGCTGCCACGAACGCGGTGAAGAACCTCGTACGCGAAGGCAAGACCCACCAACTACGCAATGTGGTCTCGACGCAGCGCACCGAAGGCATGCGGACCTTGGAGACCTCCCTGTCGGAGTTGGTCGCGGAAGGGACCATCACGCTCGACGCCGCGCTGGAGGTCAGCCTGCACCCGAAGGAGATCCTGGCCGGTCAGCTGGCGCCGGCCGCCAACGGGCCGCCGCCGCCGCCGGGCGCTCCGCCCGCCGCGCCGCCGCTCGCGCCGCCCGTCGACATGACACAGCGTCGAACAGTCCGGTATTAGCCGGTTCCCGACTCGAGCGTTCGCCGCTAGACATTCGGCGTGCCGCGATCGACCCGGGGGCCGCAACTCCCCTACCGTCCCCTTGCTGGCGTCGTGCCGTGCGGGCCTCGCTGGCTCGTCGCGCCGGGCCGGCTGCAGGGCGTCACGCTGTACCCGGCTGAGCAGATGCTGTTCGACACGTTCGTCGAGGTGCTGGACTGGCGGCCCTCATTCGAAGTCATCGCGCTCGCCTGCAACATCGGACTCCCCGACAAGCCGATGCGGGGCGGCCGTACCTGTGATCGCGAGGCGCGACGGTTGCTCGGGCATCCGCGACGTGGCGCGATCTTCTCGGCCCCGGCGCGTGGTGCGCTTGCAAGCGACGTCCTACGAAGAAGCGGCCGCCTTGAACGACGGCATGAGTGCGCCGCAGTGGGCGATGCTGCGACGCATCGCCGAGGTCGATGCGAACATCGCGCCGTACTGGCAACGCACCGTCTACGAGGTGCATCCGGAGTTGAGCTTCTACCAACTCAACGAAGACACACCCTTGCGCTACGGCAAGCACCTGCACCGCGGCGTGGCGGAGAGACGAGCGTTGATCGAGCGACGGATGCCGATGATGGCGGACGCCCTCGACCGCCGCGTCCGCGGCGCCCGCCGGCACCATCTGATCGACGCCGCCGCCTGTCTGTGGACGGCCCGACGCATCGCCGGTCGGGCCGTCAACCGCCTACCCGACTTCCCCGAGTGGGATGAGATCGGGCTCCGTATGGAGTACGTCCGTTAGGTCACAGGTCAGCCAATACCAGGGGCGGATACGAGCGCTCCTGGCGTGACGTCACGGCCCGGTACGTGGCGGGCGATAGTGTAGTCGTTGTTGTCGCAGCCGTTCGTGCCGGTGTGAACGGCCTGATACTGACTGCCCACCGGGGTCCCAGCGGCGGATCACAGTGTGAAGCGCATTGTTCGCGGCATCATTGGGATCCACCGTGAGGAAACCCGCGTTGTGAAGCGTCGGTGCCGTCGCCATATAGGGGACCCGTTGTCTGGGAGCCGTAGTAGGCTTCCTCCGCCGTCTGGATCGTCTTCATGTCGGTGTCGCACGCGCTCGTCTGGCCCTTGTTCGTGATTCCCCCCACGGCGAACACGACGATCGCCGCCAGGATCGCGAGGATGACGATCACGACCAAGAGCTCGATGAGTGTGAAGCCGGCGTCGCCACCGCCGTCTCGAGCCGCAGGCTCCTGGATGATTTCCCGCATTGGTCTCCCCTTCTCGCCTTTCACTGCAATTGAGTCACTTCGATTGAGTTGCGTACATGAAATCGCCCGGCGGCAGCTGAAACCCGCTCGTTCCAGTCCCCGGTCAATGGACGTCCCATGTGTCGTAGGTGATGGATGGATGCGTTGGATCGCGCGCTCAGATAGGCAGCCACGTCGCCGAAGGTCACCAACGTGGTCACCCGCTGCGCCCCATTCACGCTCGCGGTGAGAATGACATTCCGATCGAATCCGCCTCCCGCCGTAACAAACGGCGCACTTCCGCCCGACAGGAACACAACAGTACGCGCGATCACACCACGATTGAAAGCGACCTGGCTGGCCGTGTCCCCCACCTGGACGATCCCGGTCGGCGCATAGACGGTGCCGTCGACCACGAGGGTCGCGCCGGGATCCGTCGACAGCACCGGGCAACCGCCAGGTAGCGGGTCCTGGGTGCATCCGGTCAGCGGCCGGTAGCCACCCGTGCGCCGGGGTGTACATCACGTGGAGCACGACCCCGTCGACGGAGGAGCTGTAGGAACCGGTGCCCGCAGGCGCGGTTGCCGTGTACGCCAGGTTCAGGTTCGACAGCGCGCTCTGGTTGAAGAAGGAAGTCGTCGGATCGCGAAAGATGCTCGTGACATCCAGGGAGTCCGAATGGTCGGTGCTGCCGATGCACAGTTGGTTGTTGGTGACGCAGGCAGGGTCGGACGAGGACGCGAAGGATGCAAGCGTGCGGGCGCCGTCACGCACGTTCAGCGTCAGCGACTGCATCGCCGGATCTTCGCCATGCGTCAGTTCGAGCGTTGCGGACTCGACGATCGATTGTGGCGGAAGCGGGCGGAAGCGGGTGATGGCGAGCGAAGCCGTCTGTCCAGCGAGAATCGAGGCGTGCTGGTCATTGCCGTCGACCGTCGCGTTCGAGGTCCTCGGCATGTACGAGCTGTCCGGGCTCTGACTCTGGCGCGGCGATTGGTCGTTGCTCTGCAGCGGCACGGTGGGCCGAGCGACGCCGTACACCGCTATCTCCTGTGAGGTCGTGCTCTCCTGCGCGCAGAGGTGCACGTTCGCGCCTGACCCGACGTGCATGCCGGAGTCGCCCCCGAACACGAACTGCACGCCCCCGTTCGAACCGAGGGCGTGGTCCGTGAGGCACGCTCCCGGCGGCGCTCCTGCTCGGGTGTCCGGTGTGCCGCCGATGACCGTCTCGCCCGACGGAATTGTCCACGTGTGCAGACCCGGCGACGTGAAGTCGAAGTAGTAGGCACCAGCGGTGAACAGGAGCAAGGGGCACGCGACGGGCAACGAGTGGTACGTGCCAGGCGAGAACGTGGCCTGTCCGTTGACGCAACCGGGAGCGCTGTGAGACGGAGGCGCGGTCAACAACGTCGGCGTGTAGCCGGCCGCAGTGTTGGGGTTGACGCCGGGATCCTGGACGGGCGAGGTGTCACAGGCCACCGCCGCGATCTGACATTGCCCGCCGTTGGAGCGCACCGGCCCGAAGATGTTGACCTGGCACTGACCTGGGGAGCACGGCTGTCCGTCTCCTTCATTGAGGTTGATGACCCCCTCGTCACCACTCGACGGCAGCGCGAGAACTGCATACGACGGCCGGTTCGGGGCAGCATCGGCATCGTTGCCGTCACCGACACCGCTTCCGGCGTGAGGCGAACAGGCCACGCTCGGCTCCACGTCGTTGACGACGAACGCCGGAGTCGGCCCGAAGTCACACGAAGTCGAGGACGTGCCTCGATCTGCACCCATCGCAACGTCGCCCTGCATCGTCTTCGCCGCCGCGTACACACTCGCCTCGGCCGCATATTGATCATCTCGGATCTGCGTGAGGTTCTGCGTCGCATGCAGCTGTGACGTTGCGCCCATCAACGTCACACCCAACAACACCGCGACGAATGCGAGGAACGCCAACGCGATGCCGAGTACCTGGCCATCCTCGCCCCGGACCCTCATGGCGCGCGCCTCGTGGCACGAAGAACGTACGGGAGGCTGAACGCGTCCGTGGGGTCGGACTTGGCCGTACCACTCAACTGCGCCGTGGCGACCGTTGGGTCGTCGCACGCAATCCCATCCTCACCGCCGCTCGGCGGCAGACACTTGACCGTCGGACGGTCGACCAGGTTGTGAGCGATCACCACGGTTGTCGCAGGATCGGTGCCGTCGCAGAACGTGCGGACGAGTTGCTGCTCGCCGTCTTGGGGTTGCACGAAGTACGAAGCCGACCTGAGCACGGCGTTGTTCGAGCTCCACCCGAACCACGTGAACGTGATGAGCGCGGAGCCGCCCCCACAAGCGCCATCGGTGTCCCGTCGTGATCTTGCCGGCGCTCTGCGACGTCGTTGGTGAAGAACCGGCTCGCCATCTGAGCATCGTGGGTGTCGGCCATCTGCTGGCTCGAGCTCCTGGATCGCCCTCGTCGACGCGAAGAAGCTGGCCGTCAATGCCGTGACGATGATCGAGGAGATCGCGATGCACACCATCAGCTCGAGCAGCGTCACGCCGTCATCACCGTTCATCCGGCTGGGACTCATGTGCCCGCAACCACGACTTCGAGCGTGTCGTTGACCGGGTGGGCGATGTTGGTCGACGTCACCGACAGACGCACCCGTGCGAGCTTCGCGGTAGCCGGGTCGCACGCCTGGAACGCGGCGTCGGCCCCACCGTCCCACGTCGTCACGACCGGCGGACTCGACCGTGAAGCCACTCACGGAGAGATCCTCCGGCAGGATAGCTAGGTGAGCTGGCCGAACGCGTACGGGTTGGAGCCATCCGTCGCGCACAGATTCGTGGTCGTGAATCCCTTGGCGCTGATGGCTTCTGCCCAATTCGCGAAGGATGAGATCCGCCTCCGCGTCCTGCCGGTGCACGCTTGCCGCGACGGGAAGGGACGTCGTGCCGCCCAGTACCGCGACGACGCAGATACCGAGGATGGCAATCGATACGAGGATCTCGGCGAACGTCAGCCCGGCATCACCTCGCGCCCGACGAACGGGCGCAGGGCTGCTCACGAGATGTTGACCTGGTTGTACACGCCGTACATGGCCGACACGAGCGCGATCGCCACGAACCCGACGACGACACCGACGATGACGATCACGGCCGGCTCGAAGAAGCTCGTGAACCGCTTGATCTTGTAGTCGAGCTCACGATCGAGATAGTCGGCCGCGGTCTCCAGTTGCGCGTCGAGGGTTCCCGTGTCCTCACCGACGCGGAACATCTGCCTGATCGAGCTGGGGAACAGATCCGTTCGGTTCAGCGGGGCCGCGAGGCCTTCGCCCCGCAGCATCGCCTCGCGGGCATGCGCGATCCGTTCACGGAACACGGTGTTGTTGGTTGCGTCGCCGGTGACAGCGAGCGCCTCGGGAACAGGAACGCCTGCGTTCATCATCGAAGCGAGGATGCGACAGAAGCGCTCGACGATCGCGTGGCGCAGCAGGTCGCCCGCGACCGGCAATCGCAGCAGCACCTCGTCCTTCTTCGCACGCCCCATCGGCGTCCTGAAGTAGGCGACGAAGAGGACCACCGTGGCCACGAGGATCAACGCGATCAGCCATCCCCAGTGCCCCAGGAAATGCGAGACCGACAGCAACATGCGGGTCGGCAACGGCAGCTTGGCGTGGAAGCTCTCGAAGAACGTCTCGAAGCGCGGCAGCACGAACAGCGTCAGGATCAGGACGACGACGAGCGCCATGCCGAGCACGATGCACGGGTAGACGAGAGCGTTCTTCACCCGTTGGCGCACGTCGATGTCGCGATCGAGATAGTCGGCGAGCTCGTCGAGCGCGACGTCGAGGTTGCCGGTCACCTCTGCCGACCGGAGGATCCCGAGATAGAACGTTGGGAACACCTCTTCGTGACGCGCGGCCGCGGCGGAGAACGTCGAGCCGCCGCGCAGCGACTCCATGATGTCGTCGAGCGCCGGCTTGAAGACCTTGTCGGACATCTCCGACGAGATGGCTTCGAGCGCGTTGATGATCGGGATGCCCGCCCGGATGAACACGCCGAGTTGCCGGCTGAAGTGCATCAGATCGCGCGGCTTGACCTTCTTCTTCGTGATCTCGTACTGCAGGATGCTCTTCTTCTCCGTCACCAGGATCGGGAGAAGGTCGCGCTCCGCCAGCGTCATGTGGACGTCGCCGAGGGTGGCGGCGTCCTGTGTGCCCGCCACCCGAGTGCCGTCGAGTGAAAGAGCAGTGAATCGGTACTTCGGCATCGGCCGAACCCTTTCGACTTACAACGCGTAGATCGTCCGAATGACTTCCGCCAAGGTAGTGACATCCCGGTCGACCAACCGGACGGCCTCCTCCTGCAGCGTTCGCATCCCCTGCGCGACGGCGAGCCGCCGCAACTCCTCCTGGGTCGCCCAGCCCACGACGAGACGCTTGATCTCGGGTGTGATGTGGAGCAGCTCGTACACCCCGATGCGGTCCTGGTAACCGGTGTCGGCGCAGAAGTTGCAGCCGGCGCCGTGCCAAAAGACGTCACGCTCGGGGTCGGCGCCGCCGGATTCGACGTAGAAGGCGAGCTCCTCGGCCGTCGGCGTGTACGTCGTCTTGCAGTTGTCGCAGATGCGACGGACCAGCCGCTGGCCGACGACGGCAAGCATCGACGACGCCACGAGGAACGACTCGATGCCCATGTCGAGGAGGCGATGGAGAGCCGCCACCGAGTCGGTCGCGTGCAACGTCGACAGCACGAAGTGCCCGGTGAGGGCGGACTGCACGGCGATGCGGGCCGTTTCGGGATCGCGGCACTCGCCCACCAGGATCACGTCCGGGTCCTGGCGCAGGATGGACTTGAGGCCCGTGGCGAAGTTGATGCCGACCGCTTCGCTCGTCTGGATCTGGTTGATCGACGGGAAGATGTACTCGACCGGATCCTCGACCGTCATGATGTTGCGGTGCGGCTGATTGATCTCGGCCAGTGACGCGTAGAGAGTCGTGGTCTTGCCGCTACCGGTTGGGCCCGCGCACAGGACCATGCCGAACGGTGACCGCACGAGCCTCGAGAACGCAGAGTGCGTGTCGTCGGGCATCCCGAGCTCGTCGAGCCTGATCAGCGACCGGCTCTTGTCCAGCAGGCGCAGCACGCACTTCTCGCCCCAGATGGTCGCCACCGTCGCCATGCGGATGTCGACGTCGCGGTCGTCGATGGTCAGCGTGAACTGTCCGTCCTGCGGACGGCGGCGCTCGACGATGTTCATGCTCGCCATGATCTTGAGACGGCTGATCAGGGCGGGGCCGATGGCCGCCGGCAGGCTCAGGGCGTCGTGCAGCGCGCCGTCGACTCGGTAGCGGATCCGGATCTCGTTGTGCTGCGGTTCGATGTGGACGTCGGACGCTCGCTCGCGCAGCGCCTGGGTCACGATCGAGTCCACCAAGCGGACCACCGGCGCCCCAGAAGCGGCGTCGCGCAGGTTCCCGTCCGCCGGGTCGATCCGGGAAGGGGCCGAAGCCTCGAACGCGGCCACGAGCTGGCCGGCGTTCTCGGTGGCCCGATACGCGGTGTCGAGGGCGCGCCGCACCTGGCCGGCCGGGGCGAGCGTGAAGGTCGCGTCGGTGCCCAGCGCCTCGAGGACCGCGGCCCGCGCCTCCTCCGTCGGATCCGCGAGCGCGATCTCCACACCGTCCTCGGTGGTGCGAACGGGAACGGCCCGCACCCTGCGGGCCACGTTCTCGGGAAGCAGCGAGGCCGTCTCGCGGTCGAGATCCGCATGGCTGAGGTCGGCGAGGGGGATGCCGAGCTGTCCCGCGAGGGCCCGGGCGAGTGCCGTGTCGCTGATCAGCCCGCGCTCGAGCAGCAGTTGGCCCAGGCGCCGCCCGCTCGCGGGCTGGTCGGCGAGCGCCCTCGCGAGCGCGGCCGCGTCGACTGCGTCCTCCTGGAGGAGGATCTCGCCGAGACGAGGGTGGTCGGTCACGACGTCACCGACCCCTTCGGGTTCGTGCGAGTCGCCGTTCTCGAAAACAGGTACGGGTGTCTCCAGGGTCGTGCCGGCGCCCAGCAGATGGGCAGGTCGTTTTCGGCGCAGCGCTCGTCCCGCCATTCACACCATGTTGGCCGCGATCGGCGCATCCCGGGGAAAATCCCGCCAAAACCCTTGCCCAACGAAAGCCGCGATTCGTCGGATATCGGTTAGATGGCCACGGAGCGTCCGTTCAGGATGGGCCGGACGGAAGCTGTCCACGGGTCCAACCGGCGACATGACCCGGCGGACCGGCGCGCAGACCGGCCGCCGTCGCATCGTCCGGGATCGGCGCTCGGGCCGTGATGGCGAGCGGGAGAACGCCGGCCCAGTGATCGAGCGCCATGTCCTCTTCATCGTCGAGCGGCGGACCGGTGCGAACCTTCGCCGACGCCTCGTCGAGCGGCACTCGAACCACGAGCGTGGCGCGGAGCTCTTCGAACGTCGGCGCGCGGGTGCCGTCGGCGCGACCAGGAATGAGGTGCTCGACGATGGCCGTCACCGCGGCGCGCTTCTCGTCCTCGTCGCGCACGACTTCCGCGCGCCCGAAGACCATGACCGACCGGTAGTTCATCGAATGGTGGAAAGCCGAGCGCGAGAGCACGAGACCGTCGACCAGCGTCACGGTGATGCACGTCTCGGCGCCGGCCGCGAGCGAGCGCAGCGCGAAGTTGCCGGTCGCGCCATGGAGATACACATGGTCACCGATTCGGGCGAACGCCGTCGGCACGACCCACGGACGGCCGTCGACCGAGAACCCGACATGACACAGCAAGGCCTCGTCCAGGATGGCGTCGACCGTCGCCCGGTCGTAGCGGCCTCGCTCGGACTTGCGCCGGACCCGCGTGCGATCTGTCGGCGGCGCTTCGGCGGGCGCTTCGGTCGGCAGTTCGGTCGGCGCTTCGGTCGGCATCACTGCATGGTGCCCGATGCCCGTCGACGGAACGCAATGGTTTCCATGGGCTCCCACCAGCCATGTTCGAACGGTTCTCGGATCCGGCCCGCCGCTTGGTGGTGCAAGCGCAGGAAGAAGCGCGTGTGCTCCAACACGGGCAGATCGGCACCGAGCACCTGCTGCTGGCCGCGGCCGAGCCCACATCGACCGCTCTGCCACCAAGCCAGTTGCCGTCCTCGGGCCTGGCGAAGAGAGCGCTCGAGAGCGCGTTGCGCGAGGCACAGTCACTCGCCGTGGGCTACATCGGCACGGTTCACGTTGTCCTCGGCCTGACCGACGTGCGAGAGGGCCTGGCCTTCGAGACCCTCGTGAGGCAAGGCGTCGACATCGAGCAGCTCCGGTCCCCCGCCCAGGTGCTCGTTCGGGAGGCACCCGAGTCGCTCGGCGCGGGGTCCGGAGCGACACCCGAGCGGGCCGATGCGCCCGCGCGGGCGATTCGTGCGTCGCCCGTTGGTGCCCCGCCCCTGGCCGAGATCCATGTGCCGTTCGGGCCGCCGCCGGAGGATTGCGACGAATCCCGCTGGCTTGCGCCGACCGGCGTGCAGTGTCCGCCGCCGAAGGCTCGCTGCAGATTTTCTTCGAAATGGAGTTGACGATCGAACATATGTTCGATAGAGTCTTCCTTCATGCGGGGTGGGCTGGGGCAGGCGATCGACAAGCTGGCGATGGTCGATCCGACGGCGCTGTCGGACGACGAGCTGCACGAGGTCGTCGTCGATCTCCTTCGCGAGGACTCACGGCTCAGCGCGACTCGCGCTCGATTCGTTGCGGCGTGGGATGCGCGGCGGACGTGGGCTGACAACGGATCCAAGGCGGCGCCCGCGCGGCTGATGCTCGAGGCGTCGGTCTCGGCCACGACGGCGCGGCGAGAGCTGCGCCGCGCACGAGTACTGCGCGACATGCCCGGCACGGCGAGCGCCCTCGAGGAGGGCAAGCTTTCGATGGATCACGCCGAGCTCCTGATGGCGGCGAAGCGCCCGGAGATCGAGCATCTCCTCGCCCGTGACGAGACGATCCTGCTCGACCAGATCAAGATGCTTCGTCATCCCGACGCGCAGCGCTGCGTGCGGTACTGGCTCAACCTCGCGGAAGACGAGATCGGCAAAGAGCCGTGCGATCGCGATCGCGACGGGCGGCACTTCAGCGCCGTGCGGTCGTACCGGGGCAACCTCTTGTTCGACGGCATGCTCGATGCGATCGCGGGCACCATCCCGCTGAACGAACTCGCACGGCTCGAGGGGCAGCTCTTCGAGGCCGATTGGGCCGAAGCACGCGCCGCAAATGGCGATCAAGCGACCGAGTCGCAGCTGTCACGCACGGCTGGTCAAAGACGAGCCGACGCGTTCGTCGAGATGGCGAAGCGCTCCGCTGCGATGGACCCCGACGCGGTGATGCCGCGCCCGCTGTTCACGGTGCTGGTCGGCTACGACTCGTTCTCGAGGACGTGTGAGCTGTCGAGCGGCACAGTCGTCGCGCCGGCTCAGCTCGTCCCGTATCTCACGGACACAGACATCGAGCGCATCGTGTTCGACGGCCCATCAAGGGTGATCGACGTGGGAGTGCGACAACGGTTCTTCACCGGGGCGCTCCGGCGCGCGATCCAGGTGCGCGATCGTCACTGCACCCATCCTTCAGGCTGCGATGTTCCGGCCGAGCAGTGCGAGATCGATCACGAGGTGCCCTACAGCGAAGGCGGTCTCACAACGCAGGGCAACGCCCGGTGCGCGTGTCGTGGCCACAACGTGCAACGCAACAACCGACCCGATCCACCCGGATGGTCAGGGAAGAACGACGAGATCGTCGCGGTGGACGACTTCGTGCACGACACCCTCGGGAAGGTCGGCGGTCCGGCGGCCGGCGATTCGGGCGATGACGTCCGAGCCGGCCCGGACGAGACCCTTGGCGAAGACCCGCCGGTCAGGGCCGGCGAGCTCGACCGCTTCGTCGGCGAGAAACCGGCCCTCGACGCCGGTGATGCCGGCCGGCAGCAGCGATCGTCCCCCCTCGCACAGGGCCCGGCGGGCGCCGTCGTCGACGGTGATGGTGCCTCGAGTGTCGACCGCGAAGGCGATCCACAGCTTGCGGGCGGGCAGTCGCCGGTCACGGGGAAGGACCACCGTGCCGACGCCGGCCTCCCCGGCGACGGCGGCGCGCAAGACGCCGGGGCGGTCCGCGCTGGCGATGACGACACGAACGCCGGACCAGGCCGCGATCTTGGCGGCGGCGATCTTGGAGGCCATGCCGCCACTTCCGCGCACGGTCCCGGCGCCCCCGGCCACCGCCTCGAGGGTCTGGTCGACCTCGACGATCTCCTCGATGAGCGACGCAGACGGGTCGAGCCGGGGGTCGGCGGTCAGCAGGCCAGGCGCGTCGGTGAGTATGACGAGCACTGACGCATCGATGAGGTGGGCCACGAGCGCGGCGAGTCGGTCGTTGTCGCCGAAGCGGATCTCGTCGTCGGCGATGGCATCGTTCTCGTTGACGACCGGGACGACGCCGAGCTCGAGCAGGCGATCGATGGTGCCGCGGGCGTGCAGGTACTGCTGGCGGATGCCGAAGTCGAGCGGCGCGAGCAGCACCTGTCCCGAGACGATTCCGAGGTCGGCGAAGGCCTGCTCGTACACGCGCATCAGCCGGCTCTGGCCGACAGCCGAGACCGCTTGCAACGTCTGCTTGTCGCGGGGACGGGCGTCGCCGTGGAGATCGAGCGCGGGTAGCCCGGCCGCGATGGCACCGGACGTGACAGCGATCACGGTGTGGCCGTCGTCGCGCAGGGCGGAGATCTCCTTGCAGAACGCGGCGACCGCGTCGTCGCGGATCTCGCCGTGAGCGTCGGTGATCGAGGACGTGCCGATCTTGCAGACGATCTTCACGTGGTCAGCACCTGGTCGTCGGGCTCGTACTCGAAGACGAAGCCGCCGATGCGGACGAGGTCGCCTTCGGCTGCGCCGGCGCGGGCGAGGGCTCGGTCGACGCCGAGCGATCGCAACCGTCCCTGGGCGTAGGCGAGCGCCTCGGGGTTGGTGAGATCGGACAGCGCAACAGCTCGCTCGGCTTGCCTGCCGACGACCCGCCAGCCACCGCCGTCGCCCTCAACCGGCTCGACGCGGAATCCTTCGGCGCTCGGACGGTGGACGACGAACGCCTCGGTGGCGCTCACCGCGGCGCGGGCCTCGACGACGAGTTGGGCCAGGCGCCCGGTCAACGCCGCTACGCCGTCGCCGGTCACGGCCGACACGGACAGCTCGATGCCGTCGTCGGACGAGGAGGATGTGCCGATGTCGGCGCGCGAGCCGACGACGATGCGCGGGCGCTCGAGCAGGTCGGGCTCGTAGCGGTCGAGCTCGTTCAGCAGGACCCGTAGCTGTTGCACCGGCGTCGGCGCGCCCGAGGTCTCCCATCCGAGATCGACGAGCACGCACAAGACGCGCGCTCGCTCGACATGACGGAGGAACTGATGACCGAGACCTCGTCCTTCGCTCGCTCCTTCGATGAGTCCCGGAACGTCGGCGACGATGTACTCCGCGTCGCCGATGCGGACGACACCGAGGTTCGGTTCGAGGGTGGTGAAGGGGTAGTCGGCGATCTTCGGCTTGGCCGCCGACATGGTCGAGATCAGCGTGGACTTCCCGACGTTCGGGAACCCCACGAGCGCGACATCGGCGACCAGCTTGAGCTCGAGTCGCAACCAGCGCTCGGCGCCCGGCTCGCCCTGTTCGGCGAAGGACGGCGCCCGCCGGCGGTTCGAGAGGAAGCGAGCGTTGCCGCGGCCGCCTTGTCCACCCTCAGCGGCGAGGTAGCGGTCGCCTTCGTGCACCAGGTCGGCCAGGACAGCGCCCGACTGATCGCGGACGACCGTGCCTTCGGGTACCGGCACGGCCAGGTCGTCGCCGCCGGCGCCGTGGCGGCGCTTGCCCTGACCGTGCACGCCAGCGGTGGCACGGCGATGGGGATGGTCCTTGAACGCGAGCAGCGATGCGACATTGCGATCGGCCACGAGCCAGACGTCGCCACCGCTGCCGCCGTCACCACCGTCGGGCCCGCCCTTCGGAACGTGCGCCTCTCGACGGAACGCGACGCAGCCCGCGCCGCCGTCACCGCCTTTCACATGAAGGTTGCACTCGTCGACGAAGCCCGCCACACAGCCAGGCTAGGCAACGGCCGCGCGGCGACCTACCTCACGAGTCGTACCGGGTCTCCGGGCCGGGCGCGCCTAGCCAGAGATGACGTCGACCACGCGCCGCCCGCCGCGCTGGCCGAACTTCACCGCTCCGGCGGCGGTCGCGAACAGCGTGTCGTCGCTGCCCCGCCCGACGTTGTCGCCCGGGTGGAACCGGGTGCCGCGCTGGCGCACGATGATGGCTCCGGACTGCACGATCGTGCCGTCGTACACCTTCACCCCGAGTCGCTGGGCCTGGGAGTCGCGGCCGTTGCGGGTCGAGCCGCCACCCTTGGTCTTCGACATCCTGGTCTCCTACTTCTTTGCCGCGCCGGCGGCGATACCGGTGATCTCGATCGTGTCGTACTTCTGCCGGTGGCCCCAGCGCCGCCGCGAGCGCGTCTTGTTCTTGTACGTGAAGCCGGTGATCTTCGGTCCCTTGGCCTCGCCGACCACCCGGGCGGCCACCGAGGCACCGGACAGCTCGTCCGGCGTCGACAGCACCGTGTCGCCGTCGACCACCAACACGGGCGCGAGGGTCACGTCGTCGCCAACCGCGGCGCCCAGGCGCTCGACGTTCACTCGCTCGCCCTCGGCGACGCGGGTCTGCTTTCCGCCCGACTTGATCACGGCATACATAGGGGTTCGATGTTACTGGTCAGGGCCTACCCGCCGAAAGCCGGGTGTCACTCGGATCCGAGCAGGTCCACGTCGAACTGCACCCCGCGACCGTCGCAATGGGGGCACAGGTGGGAGAACGACTCGAGAAGACCCTCGCCGATGCGCTTGCGGGTCATCTCCACGAGGCCCAGCTCCGAGATGTCGAACACCTGAGTGCGGGTCTTGTCGCGGGCCAGCGCGTCGCGGAAGACCTTGATGACCTGCTCGCGGTTGTCGCGCACCTCCATGTCGATGAAGTCGACGACGATGATGCCTCCGATGTCGCGCAGCCGCAGCTGACGGGCCACCTCGACGGCGGCCTCGAGGTTGTTGCGGAACACCGTCTCTTCGAGGCTCGACGTGCCCACGTTCTTCCCCGTGTTCACGTCGATGACCGTGAGCGCCTCGGTGTGCTCGATGATCAGCGAGCCACCCGAGGGCAGCCACACCTTGCGGTCGAGTCCCTTGTGCAACTGCTCGTGCACGTGGAAGCGCTCGAACGCCGGCAGCGGCTCGACCGAAGGGTCGTAGAACTCGACGCGGTCAGCGAGCGCGGGCGAGATCGACGTGACGTAGTCCCGCACCTCCTCGTACAGCTCGGCGTCGTCGATGATCACGCCGCGGTACTCGCGGTTGAACTCCTCGCGGATCACGCGCACGGCCATGTCCGGCTCGCGATAAAGCAGCGTCGGCGCCGTCGATCGCTTCGCGAGCGCGTCGATCTGCTCCCACTGGCGCAGCAACCGAAGGACGTCGCGCTCGATCTCCTCGGACGTGACCCGCTCCGCCGCGGTGCGCACGATCACGCCGTGCTCCTTCGGCTTGACCTTGTCGAGGATGCTGCGCAAGCGACGGCGCTCGTCGTCGGGCAACCGCTTCGAGATGCCGTACGTCGACGAGTTGGGGATGAGCACGACGAACCGGCCCGGGAGCGAGACCTCCTGCGTCAGCCGCGCGCCCTTGGCCCCGATCGGGTTCTTCGTGACCTGGCACACGATCGTCTGCTTCGCGCGCAGCAGCTGCTCGATGCGCGGCTGGGAGGACGTGCGCTCGTCGACGTCCTCCGGGTCGTACTGCACGTCGCCGCGGTACAGCACGGCGTTCTTCGGCGTCCCGATGTCGACGAACGCGGCCTCCATGCCGGGCAGCACGTTCTGGACCTTGCCGAGATAGATGTTGCCGTGGATCTGGGTGATGTCGTCAGCCGGGCGGGAGACGTAGTGCTCGAGGAGCGCCCGCCCTTCGAGGACGGCGATCTGCGCCACGCGTCCGCTCTCGGCCTCGCCGGACTGGGCCGGCTGCACGTGGACGCACATCAGGTACCGACCGACCGGCCGTCCCTTCCGCTCGCGGCCGCGCCGCGTCTCGAGAACGTCGTCGTCGAGCTCGAGCGGTTCGTCATCCGCGAGGACGGCCTGCACCGGACGCGAGGGCCGGCCCTGGCCACCCCCGCCCGACCCGGCTCCAGAGCCGCGACCACGGCCACCGCGGCGGCGCCTGCGCTTGGCCCCGGTTCCGGACGAGCTGCCCGCAGCCTTGCCGTCCCCGGACGTCTGCTCGGCCGCCGGCGTGGTGCTCGCCGGCGCTGGACGGGTGTCACCTATCTGGGGCTTGCGGACGAGTGCCCGCTCGGCCGCCTCGACCGACGGGCGCCCCTCGCCAGGGCGCTCGGGCAGCTCCGGACGCTCGTCGTCACCGTCAGCGTCGCCGCCCCCGGCATCAGCGGCGCCGGTCGACGGACGAGGACGGTTGCGATTGCGGCCGCCGCGCGAGCCGCGCCGGCGGCGCGGACGCGGTGCGGCGCTGTTGATCGCGCCTCCCGATGAGGCGTTGTCGGTGGTCTCAGCCCGTGTGGTGTTCGGAGGGTCTTCCCGCGGGGGCTCGCCCGATGCGGGCGCGCCCTCGGCCAGGGGTTCGGACATGGATGAGGTCCCTTCTCATGACGCACGCGCCTGTGCGTGCGGCGCCGACGTCGCGTCGAGCAGGAGCGGGAGCGGCTCCTCGCGCGCGCCGTCGATCGACAGCCATTGATGAATTCGCATGACGCGACCTTCTTCCAAGTCGCCGTCGCGTGCGAGCGCACTGACGAGCTCGGACGGTCGCAAACCCCGCGGTTGGGTGGCCAGTTCGGCCACCACCTCCGCGTCACCGGAGATGTCGAGGGCCACGACGGCGGGACGCACGTCGTCGGTCACCGGCTGGCCCTTGCGCTCGCGGGTGACGACGATCGACTCCGCCCCGAGGACGTCGTCCACGCGCGCGGCCAGCTGGCGGCTGCCATGGCCCTGGATCCCGATTCGCCACGTGCAGCTCTCGACAGCTTGCTGCAGCGACGATGTACCGGGCGCGATCTCGGCCGCCGCCTGCACATCCAAACCGATGGGCAGGCCCGGATCGAGCCGGGTGATGAGCGCCTCGACGTCCAGGGGTTCGCCGAGCGAACCCGCGACCTCGACGTCGAGGTACTCGCCGAGCGATTCGTGGCCGGTCGACAGCGCCAGCCCGAAGCTCAGCTTGGGATGAGGGGAGAACCCCTCGCTGTAGGCCACCGGAACGGCGGCCCGTCGCAGCGCCCGCTCCCAAAGGCGTGCGACGTCACGATGGCTGGTGAAGCGGATCTTCCCCAGCTTCGAGAACCTGATGCGATAGCGGCGGTGGCCTTCGCGCGTCATCGGACGAACACCAACTGACCGGTGCCTTGCGAACCCCCCGCCGGCGGCGTCGCGGAAGCAACGATGTGCTCGACGCCGTAGCCGGTGCATGCCCCGCAGTCGTAGCACGGCGTCCATCGGCAATCGGGGAGCCCTACCTCGGCCAGCGCGTCGCGCCAGTCCTGCCAGAGGAAGTCCTTGTGGAGCCCCGCCGAGATGTGGTCCCACGGAAGGACCTCGTCCTCGGTGCGGTGGCGGTGCACGTACCAGTCGATCGACAGGCCGTTTTCGGCGACCGCCTGCTCCCACCGGCCGAGGTCGAAGTGCTCGGACCACTCCTGGAACGTCCCGCCGCGGCGCCACACGGTCTCGATCACCGGACCGAGGCGGCGATCGCCACGCGACGCGAGCCCTTCGATCAGCGTCGCCTTCGGATCGTGCCACTTCAACTGCACGCTCCGATCACGGTGCAGCGCGTCGCGCAGCAGACCGACCTTGCGGCTCAACTCGGCCGCGGTGTTCTGGCCGAACCACTGGAACGGCGTGAACGGCTTGGGCACGAACCCACCGACGGAGACCGTGACCGACGCGCTCTTGTGGTAGCGGCGACCGATCTCGACGCACTTGCGCGCCAGCTCCGCGATGCCGAGCGTGTCCTCGTCCGTCTCGGTCGGCAGACCGGTGAGGAAGTACAGCTTCATCCGCCGCCAGCCCTGTGAGTACGCCGACTCGACCGCGGCGAAGAGGTCGTCCTCGGTGATCAACTTGTTGATGACCTGGCGCATGCGCCACGTTCCGGCCTCGGGCGCGAAGGTGAGGCCGGTGCGACGGGCGCGCTGGATCTGCGCGGCGATGCCGACAGTGAACGCGTCGACCCGAAGGCTCGGCAGGCTCACGCTCACGTTGCCGCATCCCGTCTCGGTGTCGTCGACGGTGGCGCGCACGACGTCGTCGATCCCCGAGAAGTCGGCCGTCGACAGCGACGTGAGCGCGACCTCGTCGTAACCGGTGCGGCGCAGGCCGGACGTGATCATGTGCCGGACCTGTTCGGCCGGACGCTCACGCACCGGGCGGGTGATCATCCCGGCCTGGCAGAACCGGCAGCCGCGCGTGCAACCCCGGAACACCTCGACGTTCAGCCGGTCGTGCACGACCTCGGTGACGGGGACGAGCTGCTCCTTCGGATACGGCCACTGGGCGAGGTCGACGATCGTGCGCTTCTCGACGCGCGCGGGCACACCCGCGTGACGCGGCACCACTGCTTCGATGCGACCGTCGTCGAGGTACGTGACCTCGTACAGCGACGGCACGTAGACGCCGTCGATCCGAGCGAGATCGAGGAGCACGCTCGCTCGACCGCCGGCTCGGCCACCGCGCTTCCACGCGCCGACGACAGCGGTGATCTCGGACACCACTTCCTCGCCGTCGCCCAGCACCGCGAAGTCGAGGAAGTCCGCCAACGGCTCGGGGTTGTAGGTGCAGTGGCCGCCGGCGCAGACGAGTGGATCCGCAGGCGATCGGTCGGCCGCTCGAACGGGAACGCCGGCGAGGTCGATGCAGTTCAGGACGTTCGTGTAGATGAGCTCTGCGGACACGTTGAACGCGAGGACGTCGAACTCACCAGCCGGACGGTGCGTGTCGACCGAGAACAGCGGAAGACCGTGCTGTCGCAACAGCGCCTCGAGATCGGTCCACGGCGCGTAGGCCCGCTCGGCCACCGCGTCGGGCCGCTCGTTCAGGATCTCGTAGAGGATCTGCAGCCCCTGATTCGGCAGGCCGATCTCGTACGTGTCCGGATACGTGAGCAGCCACGAGACGGAGTCGGGATGGTGTTCGGGACTCTGAGCGCCGTGCTCGCAACCGATGTAGCGAGCCGGCTTGGCCACCCGCGGCAGGAGCGTCTCGAGCTGCGGCCAGATGGACGTCATGACCCTCGAAAGATTAGTTGGGGTCAGGCGAATCTCCGCATGTGGACGTTCAGGACGAGTCCGATGGCCGCGAATTCGGCGATGGTCGACGAGCCCCCGTACGACATGAACGGGAGCGGGATGCCGGTCACCGGCATGATGCCCATGGTCATGCCGACGTTCTCGAAGATCTGGAACATCAGCATCGCAAGGACGCCGACACACACCAGCATCCCGAACTCGTCACGGGCGAACTGGGCTGTTCGCCAGATCCGCCACATGATGATGCAGAACAACGCCAGCAGCGTTCCCGCGCCGGCGAACCCGAGTTGCTCGCCGACCGCGGTGAAGATGAAGTCGGTGTGCTGCTCGGGGACGTTGCCGAGGCGGGTCTGACTCCCCCGGAACAGGCCCTCGCCGAACGGACCGCCGGCTCCGATCGCCGTCTTCGACTGGTCGACGTTGTACTTGGCCTGTGCGAGCTCGGGGTTGTTCTTCGCCGAGACGTTCTCCGCGAGGAACGACGTCAAGCGCGCGGTCTGGTACTGCTTCAAGACGTTGGAGTGAAGGACGAAACCGGTACCGAGGACCACGAGAAGCGCGAGCACGGCGAGGTGCCGCCCACGCGCGCCGGCGACGAGCACGATGCCGGCGCTGATCGCGACCATCACGAGCGCGGTGCCGAGGTCGGGTTGCAGCATGATCAGCCCGAGCGGCAGGCCCGCGATCAACAGAAGCACGCACAGCCGCCGAAAGTCGATCTCGCCGCGAAACTGCGACGCGACCGCTGACAGGGCGACGATGAGCGCGACCTTCGCGATCTCGGATGGCTGCAACTGGAAGCCACCGACCTGGAACCACGACTGCGCGCCCTTGCTCGTCGAGCCGAACGGTGACACCACGAGCGCGAGCAGCCCGCAGGCGCCGAAGTACAGGAACAGCGCCCAGTCGCGGAAGATGCGGTAATCGACGAGTGTGGCGACAGCCAGCACCCCGAGCCCGATCACGACGTAGAGCGCCTGCTTCTCGAAGAACGTCATCGAGTACGGCGGCGTCGGGCCGCGCGTCGCGCTGTACACCATGAGCGCGCCGAGGCAGGCAATGGCTACGACGCAAGCGAGCAGCACCACGTCGAGGTGGCGCCACGCCGCGGTCGGATTGCGCCGCAGGGTGCTCGCGGGGCTCTTCGGAAGGGCCGTCTTCGGGATGGTGGACACGGCCATCAGTCAGGCGCTCCGTTGGCGTTTTCGACCATTCCGGGCGCAGGTGATGACAGCACGCCACCGGGTCCGACCGTCGGTGCCTGGCTCGGATCGGCAAGTGACTGGAAGACACGGCGGATGACCGGTGCGGCTGCGGTGGCGCCGAAGCCGGACTGCTCGAGAACCGCGGTGCCGACGTAGGCGGGAAGCTGCGCGGGCGCGATCCCGACGAACAGCGCCGTGTCGGTCTTGCCCTGGACCTGCGCGGTACCGGTCTTGCCCGCCACCGTCCAGTCCGGGAAGCCACGGAACGCTCCGTACGCCGTGCCCTCGGACGAGTTCACCGCGCCGGTGAACCCTTGCATGAGCGGGTCACGCACTTCCGGCGGCAGCTGGACCTGGTGAAGGATCCGCGGCTGGATCGTGCGGACGACCTCGCCGCTCGGCTTCACGACCTTGAGAGCGATGTTCGGCGAGTACAGCGTGCCGCCGTTGGCGACCGTGGCGTAGGCGTTGGCGAGCTGCAGCGGCGTGACCGCGACGACGTTCTGGCCGATCGCGAGCTGGATGTTGTTGCCGGTGTACCAGTCGCCGTTCGGATAGGCGGCTGGGTACTTGTTGTGGATCGCCTTCAGTGTGTCCGGCGTGAACACGAAGCCCGACTGCTCACCGGGCAACGGGATGCCCGTCAGCGAACCGAAGCCGAGATCCTGCGCCGTCGCTTGGATCGGGTCGCCATACGTGGCGCGGTCGGTCCAGAACTTCGAGCCGAGCGAATAGAAGTAGAAGTCACTCGACACCGTGATCGCGCGTCTCAAGTTCACGGAGCCGTGCGCGGCCCCACCTGAGTTGCGGAAGACGCACTGTTCGCCAGTGCACCCGGGCACGTGGAAGACGCCCGTGTCGTTGAGCGTCGTCGAAGGGGTGATGACCCCGGTCCGTAGACCGGCGATGGCCGTCACCAGCTTGAACGTCGAGCCCGGCGCATACTCTCCTTGCAGAGCTCGGTTGTTGAGCGGGAACAGGTTGGCCGGGTCGTTGAGCTGCGCCCACCGAGCGGTCGGAATGGGCTTCGTGAACTCGGACGGGTCGTAATCGGGATACGACGCCATGGCGATGACGCCACCGCTGTTCGGGTCGATGATCACCGATGCACCCGCGGGCGCGGCGTTGTAGCTGCCGTCGCTGTTGCGCCGGTTGTGCGCGTTGGTGAGCTCGTCCTTCAACGACTGCTCCGTGATCGCCTGCACGTTCGCGTCGATCGTGAGATAGAGGTCGTCTCCGGGTACCGGGGCGATGTTGGCGAGCTCGCGCACCGTGTTGCCCTTGGCATCGACCTCGAGCGTGGTGCGACCGGGCGTACCTCGCAGGTCGTCCTCGTACGTCTGCTCGACACCGGTCTTGCCGATCTCGTCTCCGAGTGAGTACGTCTTCGGGCTCGACGCGTGCGCGTTGAGCTCGTCCTGGGTGACCGCCCCGACGTAGCCGAGCACGTGTGACGCCGTCCGTCCGAGCGGGTACGAGCGGACCGTCGTCTGCTTCACCGAGACGACGTCCTGGAAGAGGTCGTGATGCTCGGCGAGATAGAGCTCGAGATCCTTCGGCACATCGTCTGCGACGGGGATCGGAAGGTAGGGGCTGTAGCGAGGGTCGCCGAGCCGCTGCACGATGAAGTTCCGGTCGATCGGATGGTCGGGGATGTACCGCGTGATCTCGGTCGCGAGGCGATCAAGGATGCCGTTGTACTGATCGACGCTGTGCTGCTTGATGTCACCGAGCTTCTTCGCGTCCACGGTGACGATCACGGAGATGCGGTTGTCGACCAGGTCGACACCGTTGCGATCGAAGATCCGCCCGCGGGGCGCCTCCTCGAGGATGGTCCGCGTCTGCAACGCGGCCGCGGCCGTCTTGAACTCCTTCGTGGCCATCACCTGCAGGTACCAGAGGCGGGCGAACAGGGCCGCGAACAGCGACACGATGGCGATGCCGACCATGCCCAGCCGAACTCTCGGGCTGCGGTTGACGTTCACGTTGAGGGTTCCATCACGAGACCACGAGCCGTCCGGATCCGCTCGGCGCCGGGAGGGCCCAGCGCACGAGCCGCAGCATGGGCAGCACGAGCACGGCGTTGACGACCGCCACCATGAGGGCGACCACGGCCAGATGGGTGTCGAGGTAGCCGTCGAGACCGACGATGGTGGCCAGCAGGCCGAGCGTCAGGACACCGACCGCGCTGCCACCGATGGCGGTGAGCACTGGTATCCACCATGCCGCGCGGAGGATGGTCGCGTGCGACATGCCGACGATGTAACCAGTAAGCGTGTAACCCAGAGCGAAGAAACCGGCCGGTGTGCCATGTACCACAAGGTCGAGCACCAACCCGGAGGCGAAGCCGGCGATCGCTCCCTCCTCGCTTCCGTAGGCGATGCCCACGGTGATGGGCAGCAGCATCACGATGTCGGCGCACGTGCCCCGCACGTTCAGGTCGGCGATCAGCGTCGTCTGCAACGTCACGAGGACGAAGATGATGAGGGCCACCCGTGCGAACCTCATGGCGACGGCTGCCAGAGCAGGACCTTCACGAACGTGAGGTTGTTCAGATCGGCGAGCGGCTGCACCGTCAAGACTTGCTTCAGCTGGTCGCTCGACAGCTGCGCGTTGGTGACGTTGCCAATCGGGATGTTCGGCGGATAGGCAGCGCGGTCCTCGCCGCTCGTGATCACGAGCTCGTTGGGCGGAACCTGCACCTTCGGTCCGATGCCTTCGTCGATCGTCAACGGCTGGTTGTCGCCGGTCCCGTGCATGAGCCCGGTCTCCTGCGACGTGAACAGACGCACGCCGACGACGACGTCCGGATCGGTGAGCAACGTCACCACCGACCGGTTCTTCTCCACCTCGGTGATGCGCCCGACCAGCCCTGCACCCGACACCACGGGCATGTCGACGGCGATGCCGTCACTCGTTCCCTTGTCGAGCTCGAGCGTGTGCTCGAAGTTCGTGAGCGGCCCGGACACGATGCGCGCGTCGACGCCGCCGAGCGAAGTCCACTGCGAGATCTTGTCGAGGTCAGAGACCATCTGGAGCTGCTTCTGCGCGTCCTGCTGCTGCGCCTGCTGGCCGCGCAGCGTGTCGATCTCGGCCCGCAGGCGCTCGTTCTCCTTCTGGACGTCGTTGTAGTGCCAGATGCCGTTCCAGGCATCGCCCACCGGGCTGAAGGCCCGCTCGGCGTCACTGCGGACAGGGTTGAAGACGGTTGCGGCGCCGTCACGGAGTCCTTGGACCGCGCCCGACCCGCGGAAGTCCAACGTCAGGATCGTCACCGAGGTGAGGACCAGCAGGACCAGCGTGAAGCGCGATCGTCCAGTGCGCCGGGAAAGGGCCACGGCTCTCGTGGCGACTTAACGTTCGCCGTTGGCTGAGAACAGCACGCCCTTCAGCGCGTCGAACTCCTCGAGCGACTGGCCCGAGCCAATGGCGACAGCGTGCAGCGGGTCGGAGGCGATGACCATGGGCATCCCCGTTTCGTGCTGCAGACGTGCGTCGAGACCGTGCAGGAGCGCGCCGCCGCCGGCGAGGACGATGCCCGTCTCCATGATGTCGGCCGCGAGCTCAGGTGGTGTCTTGTCGAGCGTCACCTTCACCGCGTCGACGAAGGCAGACACGGGCTCCTCGATGGCGTCGCGGATCTCTTCGGTCGACACCACGATGGTCTTCGGCAGACCCGTGACGAGATCGCGACCGCGGATCTCGGCGTGCACCTCTTCCACGAGCGGCCAGGCCGACCCGAGCGCGATCTTCACCTCTTCCGCGGTGCGGTCACCGAGGGCGAGGCTGTACTCCTTCTTGATGAAGTTGACGATCGCGTCGTCGAGCTCGTCACCGCCGACCCGCACCGATTGGCTGGCGACGATCCCACCGAGCGAGATGACTGCGACCTCGGTGGTGCCTCCGCCGATGTCGACGATCATGTTGCCGGTCGGCTCCTGTACTGGGAGCCCCGCACCGATCGCCGCAGCCATCGGCTCTTCGATGATGTACGCGGGCTTGCGGGCGCCCGCGAACTCAGCAGCCTCCTGCACGGCCCGTTGCTCGACCCCGGTGATGCCCGAGGGGACGCAGATCACCATCCTCGGGTGCAGCGACAGCCGCCGCGGGTGCACCCGGGTGATGAAGTACTTCAGCATCTTCTCGCAGATCTCGAAATCCGCGATGACGCCGTCCTTCAACGGCCGGATGGCCTGGATGTGCGCGGGCGTGCGCCCGATCATCCGTTTCGCTTCGGAGCCGACGGCGAGCAGCCTGCCGTCACGCGCGTTGACCGCGACGACGGACGGTTCGTCGAGCACGATGCCGCGGCCGCGCACGTACACGACGGTGTTCGCCGTGCCGAGGTCTACGGCCATGTCACGGCCCATGAAGGAAGAGAGGACAGTGTCGGACATGCGGGTCCCTACGGCGCTACCAGCTGGAAGTGGGAACGGTAGTAGGCGCCGAGCCCTGCTGTACCAAGCGATCGCGATGGTTCCGGCCCCTACGTGGCCTTCAGGTTAGACGGTGTAACGGTTTCGCAACAGTCAGAGCTCGGGAAACCACAGCGCGATCTCGCGGTCGGCCGACTCGTGGCCGTCGCTGGCGTGCACGAGGTTCTCCGTGGTCGTGGTGGCGAAATCACCGCGAATGGTGCCGGCGACGGCATCGTCCACCTTCGTTGCGCCGACCAGGCCGCGGATCAGGGAGAAGGTGTTGTCGGCGGGACCTTCGACCACCATGGCGAACACGGGCGAACGGGTGATGAACGTCACCAGCTCGTCGTAGAAGGGCTTGCCCTGGTGTTCGGCGTAGTGCCGCTCCGCCAGCTCCTTGTCCACCCGTCGCAGGTCGGCGGCCACGATCCGCAGTCCCTTGCGCTCGATCCGCCCCACGATCTCGCCGATCAGCCCGCGCTCGACCGCGTCGGGCTTCGCCATCACAAACGTCCGATTCATGCTGCGGCTCCTCCGCCGAACTCCGGGGAGAAACGGGCGCCAGAGCGCCCGTTTCCATCCAACATTCGGTCGGGAGACTAAATCCCGAGGCGGGTACGAGCCGAACCGACGACGTAGAGGGAGCCGGTGATCAGGACCGAGTCCTCGGGCGCGGCGAGTCGCTTGGCCCGGTCGACGGCTTGGCCGACGTCGGCCTCCTCGATGACGTCGGCGCCGAGCGACGACGCGGCCGCTCCCACTTCGGACGCGGCGATGGCGCGCGGCGAATCGGGTTCACACGCGACCACGAGCGTCGAATCGTCGACCTCGAGCGCCTCGAGCAGCGCGATCGGATCGCGCGGCTGCAACATGCCGACGACGACGATGCGGCGACCTTCGTGCACGAAGTCGTCGCGCAACGTTTCGGCGGCGGCGGCCGCGCCTTCGGGATTGTGGGCACCGTCGAGCACGACCAACGGCTCGCGGCCGACGATCTCGAACCGTCCCGGCATCGTGACGGATCCGAACGCTTGGGCGACGACGTCTTCGCCGAGCGGTTGCGCGAAGAACGCTTCCGCCGCGGCCAACGCGCAGGCGGCGTTGTCTCCCTGATGCGCGCCGTGCAACGACAGGAACACGTCGTCCAACGTGTGCCACGGTGTGCGCAACGCGAGCAGCCGGCCGCCGACCGCGAGCTCGTTGGCCTCACACGCGAACTCGCGATCGCGCTCCCACACCTCGGCGGCACCGGCTCGGTAGAAGATCGGCACCAAGGCCTCGTCGGTCTCGCCCAGCACCAACGTGCTCCCGGGCTTGATCACACCTGCCTTCTCGGTGGCGATCTTCGCCCGCCAGTCCCCGACGAGATCCGTGTGATCCTGCCCCACGTTGGTCACGACCGCGACGGTCCCGTCACACACATTGGTCGCGTCGTACTTGCCGAGCAGGCCGACCTCGACGACCGCCACGTCGACCGCAACGTCAGCGAACCATCGCAGCGCCGCGGCCGTGAGCAACTCGAAGTACGAGCACTTCTCCCCCACCAACCCTTCGAGCTGCTCGAGATCGGACAGCACCTCCGCCAACTCGTCGTCGGTGATCGGCTCGCCAGACCGTGCGATCCGCTCGTTGATCCGTTGCAGGTGCGGACTCGTGTACGTGCCGACCGACAAGCCTTCCTCGACGAGCAGCGAGGTGATGAGCCGTGCGGTAGTGCCCTTGCCGTTCGTACCGGTCAGGTGGATGACGGGGTAGCCAGTTTGCGGGTCGCCGAGCACGTCGACCAGGCGACGCATGCGGTCGAGCGACAGATGCTCGACCTTGCCCGCGCGCGCCTCGAGGTTGATGTGCTGATCGAGCCACGCGAGCGATTCTTCGAGGGACGTCACCGCGTCCCGACGTTCGTGAGACGTCGTCAGGCTGCGATGCGCTCTTTGGCCTGGTCCACGAACGGACCGACCACCTCGGCCGCCTGCTCGACGAACGGGCGGGCGGCTTCGACCGCGTCCTCGGCGAGCTCGATCGCGGCGTCACTGACCTGGCGGGCGAACGCGAGCGCGACGGGCACCGCGGCAGCTGCCTTGGCGGCACGGCGAGCCCGGCGATCGAGCAGCAGTCCGAAGAACGCGCCGGCCGCGGCACCGCTTGCCACGGCAGGCATGATCGACGAGGTCTCTTGGTCGCCGCTGCCGCCCTGCATCGTCGCGACACCGGCTCCGACCGCACCGCCGAGCAGAGCACCGATAACCAGTCTTTTCATGCCGCGACCGTACCCCCGGGGGAAGGATCCGAGTCGGGCCGTTCTCTTTCTGCGTTCTGGCGTCACGTACGGCGGATATCCGCCGGATCTGACGCCAGAACGGAGAGCGAGTCGCTAGGAAGCGGCGCGGCGGGGTCGGGTCTGGCGAGGCGTCTCGGCGCGCGGCACGAGCGTCGGGTTGACGTTCTCGAGCACGACCTTGCCGTCGACCAGACACCGTCCGATGTCGGACCGGCTCGGGAGGTCGTACATGATCTCGAGCAGGACCTCCTCGAGGATGGCTCGCAGCCCGCGTGCGCCGGTACCGCGCAGCAACGCCTGCTCGGCGATCGCGTCGAGCGCGTCGTCGGAGAACTCGAGCTCGACGTCCTCGAACTCGAAGAACTTGCGGTACTGCTTGATCAACGCGTTCTTCGGCTCGACGAGGATGCGGATGAGCGCCTCACGATCGAGGTTCGACACCGCGCCGATCACCGGCAGCCGGCCGATGAACTCGGGGATCAGGCCGAACTTCAGCAGGTCTTCCGGCAGGACCTTCTCGAGGATGGCACCGATTTCCTTCTCGTCGGCGCGGCGGATGTCGGCGCCGAAGCCAACGCCCTTGCGGCCGATGCGACTCTCGATGATCTTCTCGATGCCCGCGAACGCGCCACCGCAGATGAACAGGATGTTCGTGGTGTCGATCTGGATGAACTCTTGGTGCGGGTGCTTGCGCCCGCCTTGGGGCGGCACGGACGCCGTCGTGCCCTCGAGGATCTTGAGCAGCGCTTGCTGCACACCCTCGCCCGATACATCGCGGGTGATCGACGGGTTCTCTGACTTGCGGGCGATCTTGTCGATCTCGTCGATGTAGATGATGCCCGTCTCGGCCTTCTTGACGTCGTAGTCGGCGGCCTGGATCAGCTTGAGCAGGATGTTCTCGACGTCTTCGCCGACGTAGCCCGCTTCGGTCAGCGCGGTCGCGTCCGCGATCGCGAACGGGACGTTGAGCATGCGCGCCAGCGTCTGCGCCAGCAGCGTCTTGCCGCATCCCGTCGGACCGATCAGCAGGATGTTCGACTTCGCCAGCTCGACATCAACGTCGCTGCCCGCACCGAACTGGATGCGCTTGTAGTGGTTGTAGACCGCGACCGACAGGATCTTCTTCGCGTGGTCCTGCCCGATGATGTAGTCGTTCAGGAAGTCGTAGATCTCTTTGGGCTTCGGCAGCTCGTCGAAGCGCAGCTCGGTCGTATCCGAGAGCTCTTCCTCGATGATCTCGTTGCAGAGGTCGATGCACTCGTCACAGATGTAGACCCCGGGACCGGCGATCAACTTCTTGACCTGCTTCTGCGATTTCCCGCAGAAGGAGCACTTGAGCAGCTCGCCTCCGTCGCCGAACTTGGCCACGATGTTCCCCCGATCCTTGCCTGCGAGGCCTAACTCGCCCTGATGGCGCCCGAGTTGTCCGCCAACTCTCGGGCCGAGATGACCTCGTCGATGAGACCGTATTCCTTCGCTTCTGCTGCTTCCATCACAAAGTCGCGGTCGGTGTCCTTGTGGATCTTCTCGACCGACTGCCCCGTGTGTTGGGCGAGGATCTGGTTCAACAGATCTCGCATGCGCAGGATCTCGCGCGCCTGGATCTCGATGTCGGCCGCCTGACCGGCGCCGCTACCCCAGGGCTGATGCAGGAGGACGCGCGCATGTGGCAGCGCGAGCCGCTTGCCCTTGGTGCCGGCGGCGAGCAGCACGGCGGCAGCAGATGCAGCCTGGCCGAAGCAGATCGTGCTGATGTCCGGCTTGATGTACTGCATCGTGTCGTAGATCGCGAACAGCGCGGTGATGTCACCGCCAGGGCTGTTGATGTAGATGTTGATGTCGCGATCGGGGTTGTCCGACTCGAGATGGATCATCTGCGCGCACGTCAGGTTCGCGATCGTGTCGTCGATCGGTGTACCGATGAAGATGATGTGCTCTTTGAGCAGCCGCGAGAACAGGTCGTACGCGCGCTCGCCGCGGTTCGTCTGCTCGACGACGGTGGGAACGAGATAGTTGTGGATCGGGTTCACTCGGAGTCCTGTTCTGCGCTTTCGTCGATGTCGATCTCGTCCATGTCGATACCGTCGATGTCGTCGTCGGACGCCTCGGCGGAGTCACTGTCTTCGATGGTGAGCGACTCACGATCGACAGGTTCGCCGTCCTCGTCGACCAGCTCGACGTGTTCGACCAACCAGTCGAGCGCCTTGCGCTTCCTGATGTCGGAGCGTACCGCGGGTACCTGCTCAGCGCGCTCGAAGTCGCGCCTCACCTTCGCGGGTTTCTCGCCCAGTCGCTCCGCGACGCGCGCGAATTCGTCGTCGAGCTCTTCTTCGTCGACCTCGATCTCTTCCGCGTCGGCCACAGCGCGCATCGCGAGATCGGCCTTCACGGCCTCGACGGCCTGCTCACGCAGCTCGTCCACCAACTGCTGCTGGCTCTGCCCCGTCGCTTCGAAGTACTGCTCGGCGCTGATCCCCTGCGCGCTCAGGCGGAGGCTGAGCTCTTGCAGCCGTTGCTGCACCTCGTTGGCGACCATCGGCTCGGGCGCGTCTTCCTCGACGAGGTCGACGAGCGAGCGAACCGCGCCGTCACGCGCCGCGAGCGTCGCCTGCATCTTGCGCACCCGCGAGATGCGGGACTCGAAATCCGCGCGGAGTTCGTCGACCGTGTCGAACTCGGAGACGTCGTTCGCCCACTCGTCGGTGACGTCGGGCAGCACCTTCTCCTTGACGTCCTTCACGATCACCTTGAAGTGCACCGGCGCTTCGTCGGGGTCGGACGGCTGCGCATCGAAGTCGAGGATGTCACCGACCTTCGCACCGCGCAGGTTGTCGTCGAGCTCGGATGCGATCGACCCGCTGCCGGCTTCGTACAGGTAGTCGTCAGCCCGGAGCCCGGCGACGTCTTCGCCGTCGCGGGTGCCGTTGATCGTGATCGTCACATGGTCGTCGTCGCGGACCGCGCGGTCGACCGTGTTGAGCTCACCGAACTGCTGACGGAGCCGTTCGATCTGCGCGTCGATCTCTTCGTCGGAGGCCTCTGGCCGCGGGATCTCGACTCTGAGGTTCGCGTAGCCGCCGACCGAGATCACGGGGCGCACCTCGACCACGGCGTCGAAGCTGAGTGGACCTTCCTCCTTGCCGGCCGTGATCTCGATCTCGGGCGCAGCGATCACGTCGACGTCGTTCTCGCGCACCGCCTGCGTGTAGTAGCTGGGCAACGCGTCGCGCAGCGCCTCTTCGCGACCGACGTCTTTGCCGAGCTTCGCCTCGAGCACGCGCCGGGGTGCCTTGCCCGGCCGGAACCCCGGCAGGCGGACCTCGCGCGAGATGCGCCGGAAGGCGGCGTCGAGGTCGCGCTCGAATTCTGCCTCGTCGACCTCGACGGAGAGCTTGACCCGGTTCCCCTCGAGGGGCTCGACGACGGCCTTCACAGAGGCGTGAGTGTACCGGCCTCCTCCTGGTGTCCCGAACCACGCTGTCCCTCTACGCTCGCTGGTCCCGGGGAGTAGCGCAGCTCGGTAGCGCACCTGCTTTGGGAGCAGGAGGCCGGGGGTTCGAATCCCCCCTCCCCGACTTCGTGTTGGTGTCCCACATCGTCAACGACACGAGGTGCGCAGGATCGACGATGTTGATCGCGGCCGCGGCCGTTCAGCCGGTGCCGTTCGACGACCACAACGCGTACGCCAGGGACCCGCCGACCAGGCCCGCGGAATCGAGCTCGTATCGTCGGACGAGCGCCAGACGCGGCACTTGTGCACCGGTTGGTCGTTGCTCCGCCGGACTGGTCGACCCGTAGTACAAAGTCTGTCGACACCCGCGGGTGTAGCTCAATGGCAGAGCCCCAGCCTTCCAAGCTGGCTATGCGGGTTCGATTCCCGTCACCCGCTCTTCGTCTCTCGCGCTTCGCTGACGGTCGTTTCTCGATTGAGGTTCGGCGGGTTGTTGACCAGACTCACGTGCGGTGGACGTTCTGAGCTCCGGACTCGAGGCGCTGATCTTCGACTTCGATGGACTGATCATCGACAGCGAGCGCGTCGAAGCCGACGGCATCATCGAGATCCTCGCGGAGTGGGGACACACGATGTCCTACGCGGACTTCGGTCACTTGTTCGGCAGTGTCGATGCCGACGAGCAATGGGAGGCACTGCTCACGACGACCTGCGGGCGATCGGTGTCCGATCTCGAGCAACGGCTGCGACCGCGTGTCACCGAAGCCAAGGATCGATTGCCGTTGTTGCCTGGCGTGCGAGAACTGCTCGATGCTGCGCACCGCCGTGGACTCCGGGTCGGATTGGGTACGGGCAACATCGTCGCGACGCTTGAGCGCCGTCTCGGACGGCACGGCGTCTTCGATCGATTCGACGCCATCGTCACGCGCGCTGATGTGCGGCACGGCAAGCCCGCGCCCGACATCTATCTCGAGGTCGCGCGCCGGCTCGATGTCCAACCACACGCCTGCCTCGTGCTCGAAGACTCCGCCATCGGCTGCGAAGCGGCGGTTGCGGCCGGCATGCGAGTCGTCGCGTGCCCTTCCGTCGTGACCGCCCACTGTCCCTATCCCGAAGGGATCCCGCGAGTGCAGACGCTGCACGAGATCGCCCTTTGAGGCATCCGGGCTATCCGGGATGCGACACCAAGTGCGTGCTGCGACCGCGACTGCGGAACCAGATCGCCCCGTAGGCGCCGACGACCATCGCCGCGATCGAAAGCTGCACGACAACGTCGTAGCCGTGGGGATAGAAGTGTCCCTTCACGTAGTGGTCGATGAAGCCGTTCGTGTACGGCTGCTGTCCCCCTTGCCGGCGTAGCCAGCGCTCGACGTTGGTGAGGGGGCAGTCGAAGCCGATCGTGATGCTCACGAACCCGACCACCACCGCCGCGAGATGGAAGGGGACGAGCCGCGGCCATCGCCATGCGAGCCACCCGCCGACGATGATGAAGGCGAGGTAGGCGAAGTGCACGGCCACGACGACATCGGCGGCGAGGCGGTACGCCACATCGGCACGGTACCGAGCGAATGGACGAGAGGGACGGCGGCGTCCCGGACTATCGGCGGAGTCGGACTCGGCGGACGCGGTGGTCGCGGCCCTTCTCGAGGACGAGATCGGCGCGTGCACGCGTCGGCAGGATCTCCTCGCGCAGGTTCACGCCGTTGATCGTCGACCACACCATGCGGGCGAACGACTCGGCCTGGTCCTCGTTCATCGACGCATACGGATGGAAGAACGACTCGGGATCCGCGAAGACCGTCTCACGCAACATGAAGAACCGTTCGAGGAACCACTGCTCGATGTCGGGCTCTTCTGCATCGACGTAGATGCTGAAGTCGAAGAAGTCGGACACGTGACGCGTGACGCCCCTGGACGTCTGCAAGACGTTGAGCCCTTCGACGATGACGACATCGGGTGTGCGCAGCACCTGCTCTTCGCCGTCAACGATGTCGTAGCGAACATGTGAGTACACCGGCGCGCTCACCTCGGGCTCACCGCGCTTCAACGCGGCGAGGAACGCGACCAGCGCAGCGGTGTCGTAACTCTCCGGGAACCCTTTGCGTTCGGTGAGCCCGCGCGCCGCGAGCTCGCGGTTCGGGTGCAGGAACCCGTCCGTGGTGACGAGATCCACCTTCGGATGGGCGGGCCAGCGCGCGAGCAACGCTTGCAGGATGCGCGCCGTCGTGCTCTTGCCGACAGCGACGCTGCCCGCGAGACCGATGATGTACGGCCGTGGCGCGGGAAGGACACCGAGAAACGTGTCGGTCACCGAGTCGCGATCACGCGGTCGCGATCGCGTGCAGGCTCAGCAACCGCGACAGCGGCAAGTACACGTCGGCGACTTCATCGAGGTCGAGTCGCTCGTTGATCCCCCGCAGCTCAGCGAGGTCCTCGTCGTTCAGTTCGAGCGGTGTGCTCGCCCGCAGCGTTGCCCACTGTGTGCGTTCGAAGACCAGTTCGCCGTCAGCCATCCGGAAATCGTTGCCGCGCACAGGTTGTTGTCGTCAAAGCTGACCGATAAATACGAGACGGTTCCGTCTCGCGGGCTGGAGGACGATCTGTGCGCGCAAAGCTCAAAGACCAGGAGTACGTGCATCACCGGCGCTGGCTGATCCTGCTGGTGCTGTGCGTGAGCCTGATCGTGATCGTGCTCGACAACACGATCCTCAACGTCGCCCTGCCCGACGATGGCGCACACCACGGCGCGAGGGCGGCCTCGGTGCATCGGGCAGTCAGCTGCAGTGGATCGTCGACGCCTACACGATCGTCTTCGCCGGCCTGCTGCTGACGGCCGGCAGCCTCGGTGACCGCTTCGGTCGTTACAAGGCGCTCGCCTTCGGGTTGTCCGTGTTCGGCCTCGGGTCCGTGCTCTCCGCGTTCGCGACGAACGCGAGCGTCCTGATCCTCACCCGCTCACTGATGGGCGTCGGCGGTGCGTTCATCATGCCGTCGACGCTGTCCGTGCTGACCAACGTCTTCACCGAACCCACCGAGCGAGGCCGCGCCATCGGCATCTGGGCCGGCGTGTCGGCCCTCGGTCTCGGCATCGGCCCGATCACCGGAGGCATCCTGCTCGAGCACTTCTGGTGGGGCTCGATCTTCCTGGTCAACGTGCCGATCGTGATCATCGGCCTCGTCGCCGGTTACTTCCTGATCCCCGACTCGCGCGATCCGTCCGCACCGAAGCTCGACCCGGTCGGCGCCGTGCTCTCGATCATCGGGCTCGTCATCTTCCTCTGGGCGGTGATCGAAGCGCCGTCGCACGGCTGGACCGCGCCCGACGTGCTCGCCGGGTTCGTGATCGGCGTCGCGCTCCTCGTCGGGCTTCCTGCTGTGGGAGCTGCACACGCCGAGCCCGATGCTCAACGTCCACTTCTTCCAGAACCCGAGGTTCAGCGTCGCGAGCGGAGCGATCATGGTGTCGTTCTTCTCGCTGTTCGGCACGTTGTTCCTGCTCACGCAGTACCTCCAGTCGGTGCTCGGTTACTCGACGGTCAAGGCCGGCGCGGTGCTGCTCCCGCAGGCCGCGACGATCATGGTCGCCGCGCCGTTGAGCAGCGTCTGGGTGCAGCGGTTCGGCAACAAGCGGGTGGTCGCGACCGGACTGTTCATCGTGTCGGTTTCGTTCGCACTGTTCGCCCTGCTCGGCACGAACACATCGACGCTCGTCGTCATCCTCGTGTCGATGGTGCTCGGGCTCGGCATGGGCAACGTCATGGCGCCCGCGACCGACTCGATCATGGGTTCGCTGCCACGGGCGAAGGCAGGCGTCGGCTCCGCTGTCAACGACACCACCCGACAAGTCGGTGGCGCGTTCGGTGTCGCAGTGCTCGGCTCGATCCTGTCGTCGCAGTACACGTCGCACTTCACGCGAGCGTGTCCCCGCAGGCGTGCCTGCCGACGTCGTCAGCACAGCGAAGGATTCGGTCGGCAGCGCGCTCGGGTGTCGCGCAGACGCTGCCCGCCGATCTCCAACATCTGGCCCCGGGCATCGTCGACGCCGCGAAGACGAGCTTCGTCGACGGCTTCCACGTCGCCGCGCTCATCGCGGCGGGCTTGATGCTGTGCGCGTGCCTGATGGTCCTGCGCTTCCTGCCGTCCCGGGCCACCAACGAAGAGCCTGCCGACATGTCGTGGGCAGAGACGGCGGCGGAGGACGAGGCACACGAGCCTGAGTTCGAGCCACAGCTGACCTCGCTCGACGTGGCCACGGTCGCCGAGACATGACCGTCTCCGAATCGCCGGTCAGCGCGCCGCGCAGGACGCCCGCGATCAGAGGAGGCGGACCGCGCCATCCTCGACGCCACGCTCGACGCACTGGTCGACGAGGGCTACGCGGGCATGTCCATCGAAGGCATCGCCGCGAAGGCCGGCGTCGGCAAGGCCACCGTCTATCGGCGCTGGCCGGGCAAGGCCGAGATCCTCGTCGACGCACTGAGCCGGCGTGTCTGCTTCGACGTGCCGCTCGTCGACACCGGCGACCTCCGCGCCGACTTGCTCACGATCCTGCAGGCCCTGCACCAGAACATGGTGGGCGCTCAGGGTCCGGTCATGGCGGCGTTCGCGGCCGAGAAGGCTCGCTACCCGGAGCTGCGCGAGGAGTTCGACCGCGTGTTCGTCGCGGGTCGCCGCGCCCATCTCCGTCGCATCGTCGCCGCGGCCGTCGAACGCGGCGACCTCCCCATCGACACCGACATCGAGCTGCTCGCCGACGCCGGCCCCGCGCTGCTGTGGCACGCGCTGACGGTGCGCAACGATCCCGGGGCCACCGACCTGCCCCAGCGCATCGTCAACCAGCTTCTGCGCTGACTGCCGACGTACCGACCTCAGCGCTCGCAGACGAGCCGCGCGCCCGGATGGGTCATCGGCCCGCGCGGTGTACATCGCCAGATCCACGCCCAAGGGCGCAAAACAGCCGCAGGATCTGGCGAACACGACAGAATCCGGGCGTGTCGGTCGAGCGGGCGGCGCGCAACAACGCCGAATGGTGCGAAGCGGTGTGTGCGGGACATGGCCGCACGACGTCGTTCGAGGATCGGCTCTGGCGCTGCGATCGGCCGCCGCGCCTCTATCCCGACGTGGTGACGCTCGACCCGTCGACGTCGGTCGACGAGGTGCTTGCCGCCGTCGACACGACGCGTCCGGGACGGTCGGTGAAGGACAGCTTTGCGACGATCGATCTCGGGCCGACCGGGTTCCGGGTGCTGTTCGACGCCACGTGGATCTGGCGGGAACCGTCCACCGCGAAGGCACGCGAGCCGGAACACGACGGGTGGTCGACGATCACGAACCCCACGATGCTCTCGCGGTGGCGCGCCTCGGCCGACGCACCGGTTCCCGACGCGCTCCTCGATCGCCCGGACGTGGCCGTCATTGCCCGCGACGGCATCGACGCGGGCGGCGTGCTCAACCGCAGCGACGGCGTCGTCGGGCTCAGCAACGTCTTCTGCCCGCCCGGACACGAAGACGCGGCGTGGTCGGCGTGCCTCGGCTTCGCGGCGGCCCGGTTCCCCGGTCTGGCCGTCGTCGGGTACGAGACCGGCGTTGCGCTGCGAGCGGCGATCCGGCAGGGCTTCGAACCGCTCGCGCCGTTGCGGGTCTGGATCCACGACGGCTGATCCCCGCGAGGTGGCTGTCGCTTGTCTGAAGCGAGCGCAGACCGGCCAAGATGGAGAGATGACCGAAACCATCGACGTCCCCAGCTCGCAGGACGAGCTCATCGACGAGCTTCGGGCGTGGCTCGAGTCCAACTGGGATCCGGACGTGACGGTTCGGGAGTGGTGGAAGCGGCTCGGCGAGGCGGGCTGGTCGGCGCCCTCGTTGCCGGCCAACGCCTACGGGCGGGGCCTGTCCCGCAACGACACGGTCAGGGTGCAACAGGAGATCACCGACTTCGGCGCACTCGGCGCGCCCGCCGGGCTCGGGCTGCTGCTGGCGGCGCCGACCATCGCGACCCATGGCACGCCGGAGCAGATCGAGCAGTACGTCTCCGAGATCGTGACGGGCGCGAAGGCGTGGTGCCAGCTGTTCAGCGAGCCCGGCGCCGGCTCTGACCTCGCCGGGCTGACCACCCGGGCGGTCCAGGACGGCGACGAGTGGATCGTCGAACGGTCAGAAGGTGTGGACGTCCGGCGGCCAGGTCGCGGACCTCGGCATGCTCATCGCGCGGACGGATCTGGGACGTCCCGAAGCACCAGGGCATCACGTGGTTCGCCGTCGACATGCACCAGCCCGGTGTCGAGGTACGTCCGCTCCGGGAGTTGACCGGCCACGCGCTGTTCAACGAGGTGTTCCTCAACGACGCCCGCGTCCCGGATGCCGCGATCGTGGGTGACCGCAACAACGGGTGGGCCGTCGCGAACACGACTCTGATGCACGAGCGCTCGGGGCTCGGCGCGGGCGGAGGCTCGGCCGGCGCAGGGCTCGCCACGCCCGGAACGGTCGACGGGTCAGCTCGATTCGCGAGCCGGCGACTTCGCCCCGACTCCCGGCAAGTCGCGACGGCGTGGCGGTGGCGGCGGTGGCGGTCTGTTCGGTGCGAGCAGCAAGCTGCTGATCGACCTCGCCAAGGGCAACGGCAAGGCACAGGACCCGGTGATCCGCCAGGACCTCGTGCGTCTGCACACGCTCAACGAGATCGGGCGGTTCAACACGCTGCGGTTGAAGGCGGCGAAGGCCGCGGGACAGGACATCCCCGGGATGCCCAACCTGTCCAAGCTGCAGATGAGCGAGATGGTGCGGCTGTCCCGCGACGTCGGGCTGCGAATCGTCGGCGCGGCCGGCACGCTGCACGCGTACGACGACGCGCAGCAGCCGATCCTCGACGAGGCGACCGGCAACCCGTTCCTCGCCATGGTGACGGGCATGGCGTTGTTCGCACAGGCGCCACCGATCTACGGCGGCACGGACCAGGTCCAGCGCAACATCATCGGCGAGCGCGTCCTCGGGCTGCCGAAGGAACCGAGCAACGACCGCACGGTGCCGTTCTCCGAGCTGCCCAAGAACACATGACGGGCGCAACGAAGGTGTGACCCCCGTACGCACCGCCTTCCACGACACCTTCAAGTCGCTGCGGGTCCGCAACTTCAGGCTCTTCTTCACCGGGCAGCTCATCTCGCAGGTCGGCAACTGGCTGACGCTCGTCGCGCAGACGCTGCTCGTCCTCCAACTCACGGACAACGGCATCGCCCTCGGCGCGCTCGCCGCCGCCCAGTTCGGTCCGGTGCTGCTGCTCGGACCGTGGGCCGGTCTGGTGGCGGACCGCAGCGACAAGCGACGGTTGCTGCTGATCGTGCAGACCATCGCGATGCTGCAGTCGTTCACGCTTGCCGTCCTCGGGTTCAGCCACAACCCGCCCGTGCTCGCGGTCTACGCAGTCGCGCTCATCGGCGGTACGACGACCGCGTTCGACAATCCGGCCCGGCGCGCGTTCGTCGTCGAGATGGTTCCGGAAGACGACATGAACAACGCCGTGAGCCTGAACAGCGCGTTGATGACCTCGTCGCGTGTCGTCGGTCCCGCGCTCGCCGGTTTGCTCGTCGCGACGGTCGGCTTCGGCTGGTGCTTCCTGGTCGACGGACTCTCGTACCTCGCGGTGCTCGCGGCGTTGTGGATGATGCGCACGGAAGAGCTGCGACCGGCGCGGCCGACCCAGCGGGGCAAGGGACAGGTGCGCGAGGGCCTTCGGTACGCCGCGCCGGACGCCCGAGCTCTGGACACCGCTCGTGATGATGGGCGTCGTCGGAACGCTGTCGTACAACTTCCAGACCGTGTTCCCGTTGTTCACCACGCGTGATCTGCACGGCACCGGCACCACGTTCACCGTGCTGTTCTCTGTCGTCAGCGTCGGCGCGCTCTTCGGCGCGCTCAGCGTTGCCCGCCGGAAGACCATCAGCGTCCGCACGGTCGCGCTGGCCGCGTTGGGTTACGGCGCCGCGCTCACCGCGATGGCGTTCGCACCGAACCAGGCGATCGCGTACACCCTCGGCCCGGTGCTCGGCCTCACGAGCATCGCGTTCCTGACCGCATCGACGGCGATCGTGCAGATCGAGTCCGCACCCGAGATGCGCGGACGCGTGCTCGCGCTCCAGGCCGTGCTGTTCCTCGGCAGCACACCCATCGGCGCCCCGATCGTTGGACTCGTCTCGCAACAGTGGGGCGCGCGCTACGGCATCGGGCTCGGCGCTGTCGCCGCCCTCCTCGCCGGTGCGTGGGGGCTCGCCCGGTGCCGGCGAATGCCAACGGAAGAGATCGTCGGCGCGGGCGACATGGAGGCCGCGGTCGCCGAGAGTGTCTCCGAGCTCTCCGGTGCCGAGCCATGATCTCGTGATGCACGTGTCCTCGACCGACGGCGTGACCATCGTCGTGCACGATCTCGGCGGCAGCGGCGATCCGATGTTGTTGTGTCATGCAACCGGCTTTCATGCCGCGCGCGTACGAGCCGCTCGCCGCGCAGCTCGCGTCGCACTTCCACGTCCTGGCACTCGACTTCCGCGGCCACGGCGACTCCACCGCGCCGGACAACGGACGGTTCGACTGGGCGGGCATGGCCGACGACCTGATCGCGGTCGTCGACGCACTGGGCGCGCGGCCGATCTTCGTGTTCGGCCATTCGATGGGCGGTGGCGCGTCGCTGCTCGCGGAGCAACGCCGGCCCGGCACCCTGCGGTCGGCGTACCACTTCGAACCCATCGTGATCCCCGCGCTCGAAGGCGTGCTGCCTGCAGGACCGACGGCCATGGCGGACACCGCGCGCCACCGGCGGGCGACGTTCCCGTCCACCGCGGCGGCGCTCCACCGCTACGCCAGCCGGCGACCGTTGAACGAGCTGCGGGCCGATTCATTGTTCGCGTACGTCGAGCACGGCTTCCGCGAGCTCGCCGACGGCACCGTGCAGCTCAAGTGTCTTCCCGAGTACGAAGCGGCGACGTTCGGCGCCGACGGCAAGCCCAATCTGACGACGGCCGCCGAAGTCGAGACACCCATGACGATCGCCATCGGAACAACCGAAGAGGGGTGGACGCCGGCCACGTTCGGGCCCGCGATCGTGGACGCGCTACCGCACGGGCGGCTCGAGGTGCATCCGAGCCTCGGCCACTTCGGCCCGCTCCAGGATCCGGTGGCTATCGCGGGAAGCGTCATCGCCGCGCTCCACGGCTGACCTCCGGAGCGTCGTTACCCGTAGATCTCGGCGAGCTCGCGGCCGATCGTCGCGAGCAGGTCGCGAACCTCCGGCGGATCCAGGATCTCGACGGCGCGGCCGAGCCCGGCGAGCTCGCTCGCGAGGGACCGCAGGTTGTGGCCGCGCAGCTCTGCCTCGATGCGCCCATCGTCGTCGGCGGGACCGATGCGAACGCGAGTGCCGAACATCCAGCGCAGCATCGGAACCGTGTCGGCTTCGACCAACGCTCGCGCGGTGATCGGCGTCCGCCGGCTCTCGACCTCCTCGGTGATGAGCTTCCATGCCTCGTGCAGGTCGAAACCGTCCGGGCGCGTCACCGGTGAGCCGTTCGGCTCGACCGACCTCATGCGATCGACGCGGAACGTGCGCAGACCGGCGTCGGTGTCGCCGACGAGGTACCAGACCGCGCCCTTCGCCGCGAGGCCGAGCGGGTGCACGACCCGTGTTGTCGCGCTGCGATCACGGGCGACGTAGCCGAGCACGATCTGCTCGCCGTTCACGACGGCCTGTTGCACCGCGTCGAGATGGACCGGTGTGCGTCGCGGCGTCTGCTGATCCCAACCCAACGGGTCGACGAGCACCGACGTCGTCGCCGCCTCCGCCGCGTCGCGGAATGACTCAGGCAGCGCGCGCACGAGCTTGCGCAGTGCCGCCTTCAACTCCGGCGTCGCCGCCGACGCGGGTCCCGCGACCAAGAAGAGGGCGCGCGCCTCCGCCGCATTGAGCCCGCTCAGGTCCGTGCGTCCGCCGCCCGCGAGCTGCCAGCCGCCGTTGCGGCCCTGACGGCTGTAGATGGGCAGCCCCGCCATGCCGAGCGCTTCGAGATCGCGCCGGGCCGTGCGTTCGGAGATCTCGAGCTCGTCGGCGACTTCGGCCGCGGTCACCTGACCCCGCGCCTGCAGCATGAGCAGGATGGCCACCAGCCGGTCGGCGCGCACGATCTCATTGTGGCCGTGAAACCGGCCAACGGCTGGCCGGTTTGACGGCGAACGCGCAATCCGCGTTTCGGAGCGGCAGGCTGGTCCCGTGCCGCACTACCGCCGGATCGGCGAAGTTCCTCGGAAGCGTCACACACTGGTGAAGCGCCCGGGCGGCGACGGGTACCTGGCGGAGGAGCTCATGGGCCAGGAGGGCTTCGCGCAGGAGTCGGCCCTGCTGTACCACCAGCGCTCGCCCAGCGCGATCGTGCGCGTCGAGGAGATGAACGACCAGTCGGAGGCCGCGTTCACGCTGCCGACACCGGTTGCCCCCAGCCACCTGCGCACGCCGCTGCTGCCGCGAGGCGGTGATGCGGTGCTCGGGCGGCGCCGGCTGCTCGGCAACGACGACGTCGTGCTGTCGTTCGTGACGGCCGACGCGAACAGCGAGCTGTACCGCAACGCCGTCGGTGACGAGCTCGCCTACGTGCACAACGGGCGTGCCACCTTGGTCACCAGCTTCGGCGAGCTCGCGGTCGAGAGCGGCGACTACGTCGTGGTCCCTGCCGGCGTGACGCACCGGTGGATCCTGCGCTCGGAGCAAGTCGAGCTTCTGACGTTCGAGGCGCGCGGTCACGTGCGCTTCCCGGAGCGCTATCTGACCGACCGCGGCCAGCTTCGCGAAGGCGCGCCGTTCTCCGAGCGCGACATACGCGCGCCGTCCGAGACCGTGGTCGTCGATGGCAACGACGTGCCGGTCATCGTGCGCACGCGCACCGGCCTCACTCGCATGGTGCAGGCGCATCATCCGTTCGACGTCATCGGCTGGGACGGATGCCTCTATCCGCACGCGCTGTCGATCCACGACTTCGAGCCGATCGTCGGCGCGATCCATCAACCGCCGCCCGTGCACCAGACGTTCGCAGGGCCGGGTTTCGTGATCTGTTCGTTCGTGCCGCGCTTGTACGACTTCCATCCGGAGGCGACGAAGGTTCCGTACCACCACGCCAACGTGGACTCCGACGAGGTTCTCTTCTATGCGGACGGCGACTTCATGAGCCGCGCCGGATCCGGCATCGGCATCGGCTCGATCTCGTGGCACCCGCCCGGATTCGTGCACGGGCCGCAACCCGGCAGCGTCGAAGCCGCGATGGACCAGACCACCACCGGCGAGCTCGCGGTGATGATGGACACGTTCCGGTCGCTGGGTGCATCGGACCTCGCGAGATCGATCGAGGACGAGCAGTACCCGTGGACGTGGGCGACGGAGAGCTGACCGCGACTGGGTGGCTACGACGCGCGGTCGCGAGCGAACGCGGCGAACACGTCGAGCGAGGTGGGATCCGTGAGCGCGTCACGACTGGCCACGTCGTCGGGATCGGCGCCGCGCAGGATGCGCTTCACGGGCACCTCGAGCCGCTTCCCCGTGAGCGTCCTCGGGATGGTCGCCACCGCGACGATCTCGTCGGGAACGTGGCGCGGCGAGAGATCCGTCCGTAGGCGCATCGCGATCGCGGCGCGCACATCGTCGTCGAGCGCGACGCCGCTCGCGAGTTGGACGAACAGGCGCAGGCTGCCGGGGCCACCACCATCGTCCTCGAGGTGCACGACGAGGCAGTCGACGACCTCGGGCAACGATTCGACCACCTCGTAGAGCTCCGCGGTGCCGATGCGCACGCCGCCACGGTTGAGCGTCGCGTCGGACCGCCCCGAGATGATGCACGAGCCGCGCTCTGTGATCGTGATCCAGTCGCCGTGACGCCACACATGCGGATACGAGTCGAAGTACGCGGCGCGGTAGCGCGCGCCGTCGTCATCACCCCAGAAACCCACGGGCATCGACGGCATGGGCTCGGTCAGCACCAACTCACCCTGCCCGCCGATGACCGGGCGACCCTGTTCCCCGAACGCTTCGACCTTCGCACCGAGACACCGGCAACTGATCTCGCCGGCGACCACCGGCTCGAGCGGCACGGAACCGACGAACGCAGTGCACACGTCGGTGCCGCCGCTGATCGACGCCAGCACGACGTCGCGGCCGAGTTGCTCGTACACCCACCGGAAGCCGTCTGCCGGCAGCGGCGCGCCGGTGGAGCCCACGGTGTGCAACCGGCTGAGATCACCGAGCGATCGAAGGTCCAGCCCGGCACGCTTGCACGCCATCAGGAAGGGCGCGCTCGCGCCGAACGACGTGATGCCGACCTCGGCCGCCATCCGCCACAGCGCGCCGAGGTCCGGATGGCCTGGATCACCGTCGAACAGCACGACCGTCGAGCCGATCAAGAGCCCCGACACGAGCAGGTTCCACATCATCCAACCGGTCGTGGTGAACCAGAAGAACCGGTCGCCGGCATCGAGGTCGTGGTGCAACGAGAGGTACTTCGCGTGCTCGAGGAGGATGCCCCCGTGCCCGTGCACGATCGGCTTGGGCAGTCCGGTGGTGCCGGAAGAGAACAGCACGTAGAGCGGATGCTCGAACGGCACGGCCTCGAACTCGAGCGGCTCGGTCTCCGACACGAGCTCTGCCCACGACGTCGCGCCCTGCGGCGGCGCGGCGTCACGATCGAGGTAGGGCACCGCGACCGTCGTCCCGACGGACGGGAGCGCCGCGCGCAACTGCTGCACCTCGTCGCGCCGGTCGATCACCCGATCGCCGTAGCGGTAGCCGTCGACGGCGAGCAACACCTTTGGTTCGATCTGGCCGAAGCGATCGACGACCGCACGGACGCCGAACTCCGGCGCGCACGACGACCACACCGCGCCCAGGCTCGCGGTCGCGAGCATCGCCACCACGGCTTCGGGACCGTTCGGTAGGTACGCCGCCACGCGATCGCCGCGTCCGATACCGAACCGTCGCAATCCGGCGCGGGCTCGCGCCACCTCGTCACGCAGTTGTTCGTACGTGAGCTCGATCGGATCGCACGTCTGCGAACGCGCCACGATGGCCACGCCGTCGAGGGCCGGTCGCAACGCGTGCTGCGCGTAGTTGACGTGCGCGCCTTCGAACCAACGGGCGTGCGGCATCTGTCCGGTGACCGCCGGCGTGTCGGATGGCGACGGCTCGAGTTCGGCGAAGTGCCACACCGATCGCCAGAAGTGGTCGAGGTCGGTGGTCGACCACCTCCACAGCTCGTCGTAGGTGTCGAACCGCGGGCCATCGCGTGCCGCGAGCCAGTCGAGGTACCGGCCGATGTTGGCGCGCATGCGGATGTCGGCAGGCGGCTGCCACAAGACCTCAGGAACATCGGGCGGTGTCATTGCCGCGTCACCGTGATCGACAACACCGCGCGGCCGATCAGCCCGCCGCCCCAGCGCACCGGCGCATCGAGCGCGAGCTTCGGAAAGCGTTCGAACAGGCGCCGCAGCGCGATGCGCGTCTCGAGTCGCGCAAGCGTTGCGCCGAGGCAGTGGTGCAGTCCCCAACCGAACGCGAAGTGCGGATTGGGATCGCGCGTGATGTCGAACGAATCCGGTTCGGCGAAGACTGCGGGGTCGCGATTGGCGGCCATGATCACGAGATACACGGTGTCCCGGGCGGCGACGTTCGCGCCGAACCACTCCCGGTCGGCGATCGCTTTTCGGGCCATGACCTTGGCCGGACCTTCGAAGCGCAGCAGCTCGTCGACCGCCGACGGCCAGAGTCCTGGGTTCGCCGCGAGGCGCTCGCGCGCACCAGGGTGATCGAGGAGGACACTGATGCCGTTCGCGAGCAGGCTGCTGGTCGTCTCGTGTCCCGCGAACAGCAGGAGCGTGCACGCACCGACGAGCTCCAGTGCCGTCGGCCCTCCCGCGTCGCTCGCCTCGACGAGCGCAGTGACGAGGTCATTGCCGGGCCGCCGACGACGTTGGTCGATCAGGTCGCCGAAGTAGCTCGTGAACTGCTCCGCCGCGGCGATCGCGGGCTCTGCACCGGTGCGAGTCGCCTCGATCGCGAACACCACCTGCGCGAGCTGGTCGGACCATTGCTGGAACTGCTCCCGGTCTGCCCGCGGAACGCCGAGCAGGTCGGCGATGACCAGCGCAGGGAGCGGGGCGGTGAGGACCGGCCGCAGGTCACCGCCGTTCGCGTCCTCGACCCTGACGAGAAGGTCGTCCACCGTGTCCTCGATCATCGGCTCGAGCCGCGCCAGCTGCATCGGTGTGAACGCGCGCCGCACCGGGTCGCGGAGGCGCTCGTGCACCGGCGGGTCGCGGAAGACCATCCAACCGCGGAGCAGCTCCACGACCTTGGCGAACTCGGGCGGCCTCGACTCGGCCGCGCGCTCGAAGCTCGGCATCCGGTCCGACGAGAGCCACGGATCACGGAATCCGTCGTTGACCGCTTGATGCGACACGGCGAGCCATGCACGGTGGCTGTCGCTCCAGTGCAACGGTGCTTGCGCTCGCAACTCGTGGAAGAGCGGGTGCGGGTCCGCGTCGTTGGCCGGTGCGGTGAGATCGATTGCAGCGATCGTGCGATCCTCGCACAGCAGCACCGGCGTGGACCGCTCGTAGTATCCGGCTGTGGCCGATTGGGCGACGATCTCGGCGCTGGCAACAGCCGGCGGAACACTGGTGCTCGCAGCGGCGACCTTCTCGTCGGTGCGCTCCGGCAATCGCTCTGCCCGCGTTGCCGAGCGCGCGCTCCTCGCGGGCATCCGGCCGGTACTGGTCCCGTCGCGGTTCGAGGACCCGACCGAGAAGATCGGCTTCGTGGACGATCATTGGGTGAAGGTTCCAGGCGGGCGCGCCGTCGCCGAGGTGACCGACGGCGTGATCTATCTCGCCATGGCGCTGCGCAACGTCGGCAGCGGGCTCGCCGTGCTCGACCGCTGGGACTTCTATCCGGAACGGGCGATCGGCGAGCACGCCGTGCGCCAGCCCGACGAGTTCAGGCGCCTGACCCGAGACCTGTATGTCCCGTCGGGCGACCTCGGGTTCTGGCAAGGCGCGTTCCGCGACACCGACGACCCGATCTTCGCCGAAGCGGCTCTGTCGATCAGGCAACGGCGCCCCATCACGATCGACCTTCTCTACGGTGACCACGAGGGAGGCCAGCACACGGTCACGCGGTTCGCGCTGATCCCGGCGGCCGTCGATGACGGGTGGATCACGACCGTGTCGCGCCACTGGAACCTCGACCGAGATGATCCGCGCTGACATGAGCGACACGACCTGGATCGCGTTGCTCCGCGGCATCAATGTCGGCGGTCACAAACGTGTCGCCATGAGCGACTTGCGCGGCCTGCTCGAGTCACTCGGGTATCACGACGTGCGCACGCACCTGCAGAGCGGCAACGCCCTGTTCGTCGCCTCCGGTGTCAAGGCAACGAAGCTCGAACACGACATCACGTCGGCGATCGACTCGCGGCTCGGCCTCGACGTCGTCGTGCTCGTCCGTTCGGCCCAGGAGCTACGTCGAGTGGTGGCGGCGAACCCCTACCTCGGACGAGGCATCGAGCAGAGGCAGCTCCACGCGACCTTCCTCTCGAAGCAGCCGGCTGCGGCGGAGGTGGCGAGCCTCGACCGCGAAGCGTTCCGTCCGGACGACTACGTGTTCGGCGATCGTGTGATCTACGCCCGCATGCCGAACGGCACCGCAGGCTCGAAGCTGCCGGACTGGGAGCGCGTTCTCGACGTGCGCGCGTCGACCCGCAACTGGAACACGGTCTCCCGTCTGCTCGCGCTCGCTTCTCCCTGACGCGCCGCCCGCGACCAAGATGGCGGCATGCGATTCGATGTGATGGCCGGCGCGGCGACATGGGAGCGGACGGCGAAGCTGGCGCGGGACGCGGAGCGCGCCGGGTTCTCGGGGATGCTGTTCACGGAACAGACCCAGACGCCGTGGATGTCGATCGCGACGGCCGCGACCGCGGCGCCGACGCTCGAGTTCATGACCGGCATCGCCGTGGCGTTCCCGCGGAGCCCGATGATCTCGGCTGCAGTCGCGTGGGAGCTGGCAGAGAACACGGCGGGCCGGTTCCGGCTCGGCCTCGGCAGCCAGGTGCGCGCGCACGTCGAACGGCGCTACAGCGCTGAGTTCGAACCGCCCGGTCCGCGGCTGCGTGACTACGTCCGAGCGGTGCAAGCCTGCTTCCGCGCCTTTCGCGGCGACGAACCGCTTTCACACTCGGGCCCTTACTACGAGCTGTCGTTGTTGCCAGCCACGTGGGCACCGCGCCGTCACGACTACGGCGACGTCAAGATCGACGTGTCCGCGGTCGGTCCGTGGATGTGTCGCATGGCCGGCGAGAACGCGGATGGCATCCACGTCCATCCGCTGCACTCGCTCCCGTACCTGCAGAACCGGCTCTTGCCCGCGGTCGAGCAGGGTGCGGATGGTGCCGGTCGATCGCCCGACGACGTCGAGCTCATCATCCCGGTGTTCGCCATTCCCGGCGACACGCCGGAAGAACGCGCTGCGCTGGTCGAGCGAACTCGGTTCCAGATCGCGTTCTACGGCTCGACCAAGAACTACGCGTTCCAGTTCGACGACCTCGGGTTCGAAGGCACGTCGGCCCGGCTGAACGAACGGCTGAAGGCCGGCGACATCGCGGGCATGGCCGCGCTGATCACCGACGAGATGCTCGACCACTTCGCCGTGGTCGCGACGTGGGACGATCTCGCGGCCGCGCTCGACAAGCGCTACCGCGGCGTCGCGTCGCGCCTCGTGATGTACCTCGCCGAAGAATCGATCGCGTCAGATCCGAACGCGCTCGATCGATGGGGCGAAGTGGCCCGCGCCGTCGGTCAGCTGTCCCCGTAGACCTGCTCCGACTCGGCCGGTGGGCCGATGGTCGACGCGTCCGGACCGAGGCGCTGGCGATAGCTCGGGTGCACCTGGCCCCAGCGCTCGTTCGCCGTCCACGGGGCCGGTCGTTCGTCGACGTCGAACCCGAGAATGTCGAGGCGCGCGTGCCACCCCGCCGCGTCGCGGGCCGCCTTGCCGAGCTCTTCGAAGGTGTTGGTGAAGACCAACGCGGTGCCGTCGCCATCGGCGGTGAGCTCGAAGCGCAGGAGCTCGCCACCCCAGCGCATCTCGAGCAGCGAGGGCGGATCGAACGCCAGCATCTCGCCGTCCATGGTCGGACCTTCGCCTTCACGGAACACGAACTGCAGCCCCGCACCGGCGGCGCGGTCGCCGTCGATGTCAGTGGGGAACCACGCCGCCAGATGCTGGGGCTCGGTGAGCGCGCGCCACACCGTCTCGGGAGGGCGCGGAAGCGCGCGCGTGAAGTGGAGGCGCCACTGCCCGTCGTCGGCTCGGTCGAGGCGCGCGAAGTCGAAGTCGTCGGTCGGGTCTGCGTTGGTCATCGGCCGTCCTCTCTGGTGTCGATAGAGGAATTCCCCGCGTCGTACGTGCGAATACCTGTCGTTCTGCAATGTCCGCCACGCGAAGGATTCGGAACGCATCGCGTGACGATGCGTGCGAGGATCACGACATGACCGAACGAATCGAGGTTCAGCGGGCGATCGCGGCTGAGCCATCTGCGATCTTCAGCGTGCTGTGCGATCCAAACGGCCATGTCGCCATCGACAGCTCGGGAATGCTGATGAGCGCGACGGGCAAACCGGTCAACGCCGTCGACGAGACCTTCGTCGTGCACATGGACCGCGAGGCGCTCAACGACTATCCACTCGGGCTCTACGACGTCATCGTTCACATCGTGACCTTCGAGCCCGACCGCGAGATCGGCTGGACGATCGAGGGACAGCTCAACCTTCGCCATGTCTACGGCTACGAGCTCGAGCCGATCGACGAGGGAACGATGGTCACGTCGTACTACGACTGGTCGACCGCGGATCCGACGTGGAAAGAGGCGGGCATCTTCCCTGTGATCCCGGAAAGCGCGCTGCGGGCGACCCTCGGGATCCTTGCCCGAACGGTCGCGCCCGGACGTCCTCGACCCGCGGTCTGAGGTGCAAGCGCGCGCTGCCGACGTGGGGCACGCGGTCGTGGCGCAGGCGAATCAATCGAAGAGCAGCAACGTCGCGGTCTGACTGGCGACGGCGAGCAACGTCCCGTCCTGGGCCCAGAGCCGCGCGCCACCGTGTGAGTAGCCGCCGGCCGCGAGGAACGGGTCGAAGTCGACCAGCATCCAGTCGGTGTCGGGACGGGGGCCGAACCGCATCGCGTTGTCCAGGCTCGTTCCCGCGCCCATCCGCCCGGCGGCGGCCACGACCGCGCTCGGAACCATGTCGGCAAGGAAACCGAGCGTGGCGCGTGTGTGCCGCATGCCGCGCATGCGCGCCCACATCGTTCGGCGTGCGCCCGTTCCCGACATCTCGCGCAGCTCGGCCGCGTTGATCCAGCTCTCCACCTGCTGCGGAATCCTGACCCCGGCGTGGGGCCGCCACTCCGGCGTCTCGTCCGGCGGTGCGACTGCCGGCATCGTGCCGAACTGGGTGTTGAGCGGCCCGGTGCGGGCGTCGCCCGTCGCGCCCAGGGCGGCGACGACGAGACGATCGCCGACCGTTGCCGTCATGCGTAGCTGTGACGTCCGCCGACCCGAGGCCAAGACCTCGATCCGACAGTCCATCCGCTCCCCCACATCAGCGGTGCCGACGAACTGCGCCGTCGCCCACAGCGCGTCCCGTCCCGTCTCCGCTTCCATCACCGCGGTCGTGACCGCGATCCCGGTTCCGCCGTAGAACTTGCCGTCGAAGCGCGTGAGCAAGGGCTTCAGGTCGAAAGACCAGTGTCCCTCGCCGTGACGCTCGAGCCCGAGCCACGCGATGTCCAAGCCGTCGTCCGCGTCGATCCGGCATCTTGGGTGATGCGCGCCGCCGACTCCAAGTCGGCACGATTCCGGGAAGTCGCTTTCAAGTACGTCCTCCGCCGATGCCGATAACGCGAAGAGCGCGTGCAGTACTCGAGCTCTGGGAGGACACGCGCTCACGCTGACACGAGCGAACCGCACGCCAGTCCAGAAGCATCGGCGGCCGACAGTCACGAGGCTGTGACCGGTGATGACCCACCGGTGGCCGTCCGACGAATAGTCCATTCGGCCCATGTCACGCCGAGGCGTTGCACGGTAATCTCAATCCGCGATTCGTCGTGACCCGGCCTGCGACGAGGCCGAATGCACGACTGGCGAGGGTTGCAGGCGGGGCAAGGCGGCAGGCACATGGCGGCAGCGGAGTTGGAATTATGACAACGCGGCGGAAACCGGCACGTCACAGGACGGGTCCGTCCACTTTCGACATCGGCGCACTCGTGCCGCCCCCTGTCGAGCCCGAGACGTCACCCGACGCCGCGCTCCAAGCGGTCCCCGTGCCCACCGTGCTCGTCGCGTCCGACGGGCGCGCGCTCAGCTGCAACCAGGCATGGACCGAGTTCGTCGGTTGGGGCTCGAACGATGCCGCTCAACGGAGCTGGCTCGACGCCATCCACCCGAGTAGCCGGGGTGACGCGCTCGCGGCGATCGCGACCGCCAGGCGGCGGTCGGATGTGATCATCTGCGAGTGGCGGCTCGCCGACCCCGACGCCGAAGCCGTCCGCACCGCGTCGGCTCGGATTCGCCGCCGCGACGACGGCAACCTCGTGGTTGTCCTCTGGGAGTCGACCGGGCAGGGTGGCAACGGCGTCCGGCGCGCCACCCACGATCCCCTGACGGGGCTGATCAGCCGCGAGGTGCTCGCAGACAACACGCGCCAGGCGATCGAGCGATTGAGGAAGCACGCTCCCCAGCTCATGTTCGTGCTCGTCGACCTCGACGACTTCAAGACGTTGAACCAACGGCTCGGCCGCCTGGTGGGCGACCGCGTCCTCGTCGCGGTCGGCGCCGCGCTGGCCGGTGCCATCAGACCGGGCGACAGCATCGCCCGAGTCTCCGGTGATGCGTTCGGCGTCCTGTGCGAAGGGACGACCGAGGAAGACGCGGCAGCCATCACCCAACGGCTGCGCACCACCGTGGCGCAACTGATCGACTTCGGCGACATCGCCGTGGAGGTCGATGCGACCGTCGGCGTCGCCCGCACCCGCGACCCAGCCGACACCTTCGAGGCGCTACTCGAACGCGCCGACCGGTCGGTGTACTTCACACGGCGCACACGCACCGCGGCACTCGGCGGTCCCGCACCCGAAGGTGCCCCGCTCGCCGCGAACGTCCGCGCCTTGATCGTCGATGATCAGCACATGGTCGCAGAAGCGCTGATGCTCTCGTTGCAGCAACACGGCTTCACCCACGTCGCGCTCGCACGAACCCCGACCTACGACGGCGTGCTCTCGGCCGCCCGCGACTTCGCACCGGACGTCGCGATCGTCGACTCGCAGATGGCCGGTAGTCCAACCAGTCTCGCGTTGATCCAGGTCTTGAACGAGATGGGCATCGCCGTCGTCATGCTCACCGGCACCGACGAGCCCCATCGTTCGGCACTGTGCCTCGAAGCCGGCGCCGTCGGCATCTTCGACAAGTCGCGACCGCTCGAGGACCTGATGGTGCTCCTCACCGACGCGGCGATGGGCCGCACGGTGCTGCAACCCGCCAGCCGCGACGCGCTGCTCGAGGTCGTGCGGTCACAACGGAAAGAGGCCGAGCGCCGCCTCCGCCCGTTCCAGACACTGACCAGCCGCGAACAGGCAGTGCTGGCCGCGATGATGGACGGTAAGAGCGCCAAGGTCATCGCCAAGGAGCACAACGTCTCGCTCGCGACGATCCGAACGCAGATCCGTTCGATCCTTCAGAAGCTCGGTGTGAGCTCGCAGCTCGCCGCGGTCGCGCTGGCGATCCGCGCCGGCTGGGAACCCGCCGGCTAGCTCGCGTCCGCGAGCTGATCGGACTGAGGCTGATCGGACTGAGGCTGGTCGGACTCGGTCTCGTCGGACTGGTTGCGCCGCATCCCGACCACTGCACGGGTGAGGACCGACTCGAACGTCCGGATGATGATCGCGAGGTCCAGTCGAACGGACCAGTTCTCGACATAGAACAGGTCGTACCGGCGGTACACGCGGAAGGACGGGTTGTCGCGCGCCTCGACCTGCCACAGGCCGGTGATACCGGGCGCGACGTCGAAGCGCGTCTTCAGCTCCGGATCGAACTGCTCGACTTCTTCTTCGAGCGGTGGACGAGGACCGACGAGGCTCATGGTGCCGACGAGCACGCACCACAGCTGTGGCAGCTCGTCGATGCTCGTCGCGCGGAGCAGTCGCCCGACCCTCGTCACGCGGGGGTCGTGCTCGAGCTTGAACAGCGGACCGTCGGTGCGCTCGTTCTGCTCGGCGAGATGCTCGCGTTGTTCGTGCGCCTCGGTCACCATCGTGCGCAGCTTGTACATCGTGAAGGGGCGGCCGCCCCGCCCGATGCGCTTCTGGCGGTAGATGATCGAACCGCGACTGTCGAGTTTGATCGCGATCGCGGCCACACCGACGACCAACAACGTGAACGGCGCGCACGCGATGACGACGGTGAGGTCGAGCGCTCGCTTCACCAAACCCTGCCATGGCGATGGATCGTGTCGTTCCAGATAGAACGCCGGCTCCCGACCGATCGGTACCGCGCGCAGCCTCGTGTGGGCGATGCGAGCGATGCCGCTCGAGAGCTGGACGTGAATGTCGCTGTCCAGCAGCTCGTTGAGCAGCGCTGTCCGCTCGGACAACGAGAACGCGCTGACCGCCATCACGCATCCCTTGACGCCGTTGTCTCGAAGCACGTCGCGGGCACCGGCCGCCTCGCCGAGCCACGGGACCGGCCAGCCGACCGTGCTCTCCTCGGGGTCGCCGATGACACCGACGACCTGGTAGCCGAGCTCGGGCTCGGCCGACAGGAGATGCAGGAGCTCACGACCTTCGTCGTTCGTGCCGACGATCACGATCGGGCGTGCGTACCGGCCACGGGCCCTCGATGCCTTGATCCAGTTCGAGAAGATCCCGCGCTCGACGTTGAGCAACGCGAACAACCAGAGTGCCGCCAGCAAGAAGAAGGCGGCATGCGGGTCGACGCCGATCCTCGAGCCGACCAGTGCGGCGACCGCCGCGCTGACCACGCTCACGCGCGCCAGCAGCGCGACCTCCACTGTCCGCACCGAGCAGACGCGTGCGAGGTACAGGCCGGACATGGCGGCAGTGGTGATGCCAGCCGCGGTCGCGACCGCCGCCACGGTGAGCGAGGGGATGCCGGACCACAGTCCGGTGCGCTGGTGGTGCGCGAACGCGACGGCGCAGCACCAACCGACGAAGAGGGTGGCGGCATCGAGGAAGACGAGCAGGGGCCGCAGGGCGCGAGGCGGCCGCGACCGACCCGGCGTCGCCGGTTCGGCGACGCGGGCAGGAGTGATCATCCGCCGTTCCCCGCTTGTGTCGACTACGTCGACGGTCATCCCGCTCGCCGCCTTCCAAATGACCAGTTCCGCCGATTTGCCAGGGGCAGGGCCGGAGGCCAGTGACATTCGAGTTCTGTCACGCCCTTGGCGCGGCTCCTGCCCGCTGACTGAGTCTGAGGCGTCGACGGAGAGTGGTGATACAGAAATGTCGAAAGTCAGAACAGTCCGCAATCACGACAGGTTTCGGGGTTGGTTCAGGTTTTTCGTATCTGGCTCGACCCGAACGGCTCGGATCGTGCTGGTGCGCGAGTTCGCTACGGTCCTTATCTGCACGCGCAACCGCCCAGGTGATCTCGACCGCGCGCTGCGCTCGGTCCTGGCCAGCACCGGCATCGACTTCGAGGTGGTCATCGTCGACCAGAGCGACGACGACGAGACCCGCCGGCAGCTCCAGGCCATGCCGCACGACGCCCGGGTCAGGTACCTGCGCAGCCACGCCCGTGGGGTCGGCGCCGCGCTCCGGGAAGGGTCGCGGCTGGCCCGGTCCGGCTACATCCTGCGGACCGACGACGATTGCGAGGTCAGGCCCGCTTGGGCCGCGGGCATGGCGGACTCGCTCCGACGCCACCCCGACGTCGGCATGGTGTTCTCGAACGTGGTCGCGGGACCGTACGATCCCCGTTCGGGCTACATCCCCGCCTGCGTGCGCCACCACGACGAGCTGATCACCTCGGTCTTCCGCACGATCAAGCATCGGGGACTCGGCGCCGGCGCCGCGTACCGCCGCGAGGCGCTCTTCGACGTCGGCGGCAGCGACGGCGCCCTCGGCGCGGGGAGCGTGTTCAAGGCGTCGGACGACTGGGATCTCGAGCTCCGGATGCTTCTCCGGAAATGGCACATTTTTCACACGGTGGACGTCGAGGTCGTCCACCACGGCTACCGGACCTTCGCCGAAGGCAGGATCCACTCTCGGCGGGACTGGCACGGCATCGGCGCGATGTTCTCCAAGCTCATCCGCGCCGGACATCCGACGATGGTGGTTCTGGCTGCCCGGCAGTTCTTCGTGTACGCGGTCTTTCCGCCGCTGAGCGACGCGCTCCGGCTGCGCCGGCCCCGTGGAATCGGGAGGGTGACGGCCTTCTGTCGGGGGTTCGCCGTCGCGCTCGACACGCCGATCGACCGTCGGACGATGCGGTTCGTGCGGCCCGAAGTGATCGATTTGACCGACGGGTCCGGCGATGTATCAAGCCGCGAATCGTCCGCTCTACCCACTGTCCAGGAGTCCACCGAGGAATTGGCCCCGCCGTGACCCGCTACATCGAAACGCTCTTCCGCCACAAGCTGCTCCTGTGCGCGCCGCTCGTGCTGACGTTGCTCGTGAGCGTCTACTACGTGAAGACGCAGCCGAAGACCTACACGTCGTCGACGACGGTGTGGTTCGACAACCAGCTGCCGAACCCGGCCTACATGGACGCCGGCAACAACGGGCCGCCGCCGGCCCAGGCCGCGCAGACGCTGTTCACGCAGCTGCTCCCGACCAAGGACTTCCTGGTCAAGGCGGGCTATCGACCTCTGGACCCGAGTCAGCCGCAGGGGGAGACGCTCGCGTCGGACCTGAGCCAGCAGAAGAGCCCGATACCGGTCGACGACCGCATCGTCGGCCAGCTGGCCGGGAAGGTCACCACGGCCGCAGTCGGCCCTCAGGTGCTGAGCATCTCCCTGACCGACTCCGACCCGGTCTTCGCACAGAAGCTGCTCCAGGCCGTCGTCGCCGAGTTCTTCGACTACGGGGAGCAACTGCGCGGCAGTCGTGAGCAGTCGGACCTCGCCTACATCCAGCCCCGTCTCAACGACGCGACGAAGGCGCTGCAGACGGCCCAGTCGAACCAGCTCGCCTACCTCCAAGCGCACCCGTCGGCCGGCACCATCGGTGTCGTCGATCCGCAGTTCGAGAGCCTGACGAACGACGTGGCCACTTCGCAGGCGACGTACGCCGATCTGCAGAACCAGTTCACGTCGGCGACGCAGGCCCTGACGACGGAACAGCAATCGGCCGCACAACACATCATCGATCCTCCGGGCCCGGCGGCCTCCGCATCGAAGAAGTCGAAGACCATCTTCGCCGTCGGCGCCGGTCTGTTCTTCGGACTGTTGGTCGGTCTCCTCGGCCTGGTGGCGCTCACCGCAGCCGACACCGCCGCTCGCCGCCGTGAGGACGTCGAGACCTCCAATGGCGGCCTCCAGGTCGTCGCCACGATCTCCGCGTTCGATCGCTCTGAAAAACGCGAGGCGACCAAGTGATGAAATTCAACCGAGCCGGTGCCGACGACGTCGCGATGACGGGATCGCTCGAACGGCCCGTGCCGATCGGCAGTGCGTCCAACGGGCGTCGTCGAAACGGAAAGCTGGCTCCCGCTCGTCACATGGCGACTGAGCACAACGGCTCTGGGGCCACCGCACCCGCGGTTCCGTGGGTGCGGCCCGAGGTCCTCGATGCGTGTGTGGTCGCGCTGCGTCGCATGGGCGGCGCGAAGCTCCGCTCGGTCGGTGTGACCAGCGCCGGCCGAGGCGAGGGACGCAGCACGGTCGCCGCCGCCATGGCCGTGATCCAGGCCACGGAGTACGCCCGCAAGACGATCCTCATCGAGCTCGACCTCCACTCACCGTCCGCGGCGAAGGAGTTCGGACTCGCCGAGAGCCCCGGCATCGCAGAGTTGATGCGTGAAGGCGCCGACATCGAGGACTGCATCCAGTGGGTCACCGACAACCTCGGCGTCGTCGTGGCCGGCTCAGGCGCTCCGATGGCGCAGCTGTTGCGAGGCACGGCGGCAGAGGGCATCGTCGCCACGCTCTCTCGGCGCGCCGACCTGCTCGTGCTCGACCTCCCACCGCTCGAGAAGGGCGCCGGCGGCGTCCAGCTCGTCGACCTGTGCGACACCGTCGCGCTCGTCGCTCGGGCCGGTGCGGTCTCCCCCCATCGAATCGAAGAGGCGGCGGCCGCACTCAACACGCCACCGTTCGTGATCCTCAATGGCGTCAAGTCTGCGGCGCCGCTCTGGGTGCGCCGCGTCCTCGGTATGAACTGATGCCGACCTGGTCTCTGTTCCTGCTCGGCATCTTCGTGTTCTTCGGCCTCCGCGCACGTCCGAAGTGGAACGTCAACGCCCTCGTCGTCGGCGTGACGGTCATCGTGGTCCTGGGTGCCGCGGCATCCGACCATCTGATCTGACATGGCTGCACACGCGTCGGCCGGGCGTCCGCCCATGGACGAACAGACCATCCGGGTCGTCGCCGTCGGCGTCGCGCTGACGATCGCGGCGCTGCTCGGGGGAGTCATCGTCGGTGAGGCCGCCATGGGCGTCCGCCCGTTCATGGTCGCGCTTCCCCTCATTCCGCTGCTGCTCGTCCTGATCTGGAAGCGCCCGTCGGTCACGGCGTTCCTCGCGCTCGCCGCAGCGCTCCTGATCGAGCAGTACACCTACACCGTCGGATCGCACGACGGCGCGTTCACCGCGCACGCTGCCATCTTCCGCAGCATCGGCGGGGGCGTCATACTGCTGCCGATCGAGGTGCTGTTCTTCATCGGGCTGCTCATCTGGCTCATGAAGGCCGGGCTCATCGGCCGGATGAACATGCCGAAGTCCGCGTTCGCGAAGGCGCTCGCCGCGTTCTGGTTCTTCCTGCTGATCGGGTTCGCCATCGGCATGTCGAAGCACGGCCAGTTCAACATCGCGCTCTGGGAGTTGCGTCCCTGGATGCTGTTGACGGCCGCGTACGTGTTGACGTCCGCGTTCCTGCGCACGCGAAGCGCCTTGAACGCGATGCTCTGGGTCCTCGTGATCTGCACCGGGTTCAAGGGTGTTCAGGGCACGTACATGTTCCTGTCGTTCGCACGGAAGATGACGCCGAGGCCGGAGACCGTCCTCAGCCACGAGGAGAGCGTGTTCTTCGGCATCTTCATCATCCTCACCGTCGGTCTGTGGGTGTACGGGATACGAGGCTGGCTGCGGACTACGGCCACCGCGCTGTTCCCCTTCGTGCTCATGGCGGACCTCGCGAACTCGCGCCGCACCGCTTGGCCCATCGTCCTGATCGGGCTCTGTGTGCTCCTGACGATCACGTGGGTGACCCACCGCGAGAAGCGGCGCTACGTCGGCCCGGTGCTCGTGCTCATGATGGTCGTGAGTGCGTTCTACTTCCCGCTGTACTGGAACAAGACCGACGGCACGCTGGCACAGCCGGCGCGCGCCATTCGCTCGACGGTCTCGCCGGATCCTCGCGATCAATCGTCGAACCTCTACCGCGAGCAGGAGAACGCGAACCTCGTCCTCAACATCCAGCAGTCGGGCGCGCTGGGCAAAGGCTTCGGCGTGCCCATCAACTACGAGCTGCCGATCGCCGACGTGAGCGCGTTCGACAGCATGATCGCGTACATCCCCCACAACGGTCTGCTCTGGATCTGGATGCGACTGGGCGTGCAAGGCGAGATCGCGTTCTGGATCCTGATCGGGACCGCGTCGGTCGCGGCGTCCCGCGTGGCTCGCTCGAAGGACGATCTCGTTTCGCTCTTCGGCACCGTTGTCGTGTGCGGATTGTTCGCCTACGTCGTGGAGGGATACGAAGACTTGGGGTTCGCGAACATTCGCGTCGCGATCGTGATGGGTTGCCTGATGGGCGGCGTCGAACTCGCGACGCGCCTCAGGAAGACCGAAGAGTCCGATGAGCGCGTGCTCGAGCAGGTGGGGGCCGCATGATCGAGGATCGACGCTGGGACTTCGTCTTCGCGCTCGAGCAGGCGCTCGGCCATGTCGTGCACGCGATGAACATCGAACGGGTGTTGAGCGAGCAAGACGACATCGACCCGACGATCATTCGGGTCGAGCCCGACGTCTCGTCCGGCATGCGATCGCTTCCGTTCGTGCGCAACTGGTCGCTGCAGAGCAGTCTGTCCGCGCGTCAATCGCTCAACCGTCACATCGCGTCGAACTCGCCCGACGCCGTGTTCGTGCACACGCAGGTCGCCGCGCTGCTCGCGCGGGACATCATGCGCAAGTACCCGACGATCGTCTCGCTCGATGCCACGCCGATCAACTTCGACGTCGTCGGCGAGGCGTACGGGCACAACCGCCAGGCCGACGTCGTCGAAGCTGGGAAGAAGGCCGTCACTCGGCGCGCACTGCTTCGCGCCGATGCCGTCGTGACTTGGTCACGGTGGGCCGCCGCTTCTGTAGTGCGCGACTACGGGATCGACGCGGAACGCGTGCACGCGATCGCACCCGGAGTCGACCTCCGGCGGCTTCGACCGGTGGGCGGGGCGCGCGACGAGGGACCCGTGCGGTTGCTCTTCGTCGGCGGCGACTTCGAACGCAAGGGCGGCCTGGACCTCATTGAGGCGATGCGGCTCCTCGACCGTCCGGCCGAGCTCGACATCGTGAGCTCAGCGGCAGAGGCGCCGGCCGGGCTCCCTGTGCGGGTTCACTCGGGCGTCGCCGCCAATTCGTCGCTCATCACCGACCTGTTCCGCCGGGCCGACGTGTTCGTGCTGCCGACGCAAGGCGATTGCACACCGCTCGCCGTGGCCGAGGCGCTTGCGTGCGGCCTGCCGGTCGTGGCGACGCCGGTCGGCAGCATGGACGAGCTCGTGCTCGACGGCGAGAACGGGTATCTCGTGCCCCCCGGCGATCCGCGCCGCCTCGCCGACACCCTGACCGGTCTCATCGATCAACCCGCGACGCGTGAGGCGTTCGGCAGGCGTAGCCGCCGGCTCGCAGAAGAGGATCACGACGTCGACAAGAACTGCCGGCGGATCTTCGACCTGATGGTGACGATCGCGACGGCGCGCTCTGCGCGGCCCGCAGCTCGATCGGGTATGCGAAGGCGGTCAGCGTGACATGCGGTCGCTCATGGTGGTCTCGACCAACGCGGACGATGCGGTCCGGGCGGCAGTCGCGCGGGGCGAGCGTCCCTGTCCCGAGTTCCTTCGCCTTCACGAGCTGCACGGCACCGAGCTCCTCGACTGGAGTCGCCTGACCCCGAGACCGCGGCGACGGTCCATCGGCAGCTCGTTGACACAGGTGAAGGCCGCGTTGCACAGGGCTCGCGACTTCGACGTCGTGCTCTCCGACGGCGAGCACGTCGGCATCCCGCTGGCCGTGGCCATGGCGAGCCTCCACATCGACGTGCCGCACGTCGTGATCGGCCACCACCTCGACACACCGGCGAAGCGCAAGGTGTTCCGAACGCTGCGGCCGGGCAAGCGGATCGACCGCATCCTCGTCCATTCGTCGAACCAGGTGCCCTTGTTGCATCGCACGCTCGGCGTTCCCGCCGCGCAGCTGCGGGTGGTGCCCTACGGCGTCGACACCGACTTCTGGTCACCGGCCGCGTGCTCCGAGGGCGCGACCGAGGAGCTCGACCTCGTCGCCGCCGCGGGACGAGAGCATCGCGACTACGAGACGTTGCTCGCGGCATTGCCGACTCGGGCGAGGTTGGTGATCGCGGATGGCAGCCCGTTCTCGCCGAACGCGAGCCGGCGCAATCCGACGGCGTGGCCCGAAGACGTCGTCCGCAAGCCGTTCTCGCCGGTCGAGTTGCGCGACTTGTACGCACGCGCTGCGGTCGTGGTCGTGCCGGTCGTCGAAACGACGTTCCCCGCGGGGATCACGACCTTGCTCGAGGCATTGTCCATGGGCAAGGCCGTCGTCGCCGCAGGCACGACGGGGCTGTCGTGCGTCGTTCCGCGAGACGTTGCGGTCGTGGTTCCGCCTGGTGACCGCACGGCACTCGCGGCGGCCATCGACCAGTTGCTCGCCGACCCCGACCGGCGCCGGGCCCTCGGGGAACAAGCTCGAGCGTTCGCGGAGCGGGTCCACGGGCTCGACGGGTTCGTGAACGGGCTCGCCCGCGAACTCGCCGACTCGCGCCGTTTCGTCAGCGTCGCCTAGGTCGAATTGGCCAATGCGCCCACCAAAGCGGGGCCGAAATACGCACCACACCTTGCTGCTAGCGGACTAGTCCGCAGGTTTGGGGCGGCAAGGGAAGCGTCGACTCCTCCGAGCTGGTGCAGGGCTGACCCTTCCCGCCGCCTCCTCGAGACGGCGGCTCGTTCGCTCGGAAGTTTCGTCCCGGGGTCCGGAAGACAAACATTCCGGGGGTACTCGACTTCCCGGCGTCGAGGCACTAACAAGCTGGCGTGCGAATCGTTCCCCCGACGTTCAATCGCCGCGCCCGCAACTCGACGTTCCGGGTAGTGATCGCGCTCGGAGTCCTGACGCTCCTAGCTGCCTGCAGCGCTCCACCCGCCGCGGCGCCGCCCCCTCCGAGCAAGCCCAGCGGCGGCATAGCCTCCGGTGTCGGCGGCACGACGAGCATGCCGCCGACCACGATGTCGACCACCACCATGGGCGGGGCCGGCGGGGCCGACGGGTCCGGTGGCGCCACGGGTAGTGGTGGCAGCAGCACGAGCAGTGGCGGCGCCGACATGGGCAGCGGAGGCGGAAGCGGCGCCATGGGCGGGGGCGCCATGGGTGGGGGCTCGATGGGCGGCTCGATGGGCGCCGACCAGTGCCAGCTCTTACAGCTCGCGTTCTGCGACACCTTCCAGACCATCGTCGGTGGCGGTCGCGAAGGCGATCTGGACCCGACCAAGTGGTCGATGAGTCGGGTGACGCAGAACAACAACCCGAGTGCGGGACTGGTCAACAACTACGTCCCGTTCAACGCCGAGTTCTGCATGACCCATCAGGTCAGGTTGGCTGACAACGACTCGTTCATCTGCGGCCAGCAGTTCGGCGAGTCGAACCACTGGATGGAAGGCATGGACGACGGCGGCGAGTACGCCACGAACTCCCTGCGGGCGCGTCAGCCGTTCGACTTCGCCGGCCGTACCGGGCACTTCGTGTGGGACGTCGACGCCAAGGCCGAGGGCAGCCATTCGTGGTGGACCGAGGTGTGGTTGACCGACCAGCCGGTCCAGGCCGCGCATGCCGACCACCCCGGAACCCACATCTTCCCCCGCAACGGGGTGGCACTGGTCTTCGACGCCGACTGGTGCGACAACCAGCCCGGCGAGGCGCACCATCTCTTGTCGAACGCGCTCCGCACCATCGCGGTGTACACGAACTACCAGGAGCACGACTACGACGTGCGGTCGCCGTGCTTCACGACCCAGGACGACCACGCCAATCACTTCCAGGTCGACGTCTCGTCGAACCACATCACCGTGAACGCGTCGGATGCGGGTGGCGCGAACTTCCGGAGCATCGCGTCGGTGGACCTCCCGACGCTTCCGTTGACCCGTGGTTACCTCGCGTTCGAGCACGCGCAGTACAACGCCGCCAAGTTCGGCACGACCAACACGATGACGTACCACTGGCACGCCATCGGATTCGACGGACCCGTGCTGCCGATGGACCGTGGGTATGAGGTGCCGGACGCGCTGCAGAAGCAACCGGACGGCACGATCAACCTCGGTTACCAGGTGCCGACCGGGACGTTCGCCTTACCGAACGTGAACCTCAACAACGTGACTCAGGCGTATCTCACCTACGACGTGTACTGGTTCTCCTCGAAGACCTCGATGACCGCGACCATCAACGGCAACAACCGCATCGCCAACGATCCGAACAACGACGAAGCCTCGGCAGGCACGTATCAGTGGCGGTACATGCTGCAACCGGTCTCGCTGTCCGACCTGCACAACGGCACCAACACGGTCAGCTTGAAACCGACGCAATGTTCCGACCAGTGCCCCACAGTCGCCAACATCGACCTGGAGCTCGTCCAAGGCTGACGCCGCAACCGGCGAATGGCTCAGAGGTGAGCATTTCGCCCGAATCAGACAGAGGGCCTCGTATCAGCCGGGCATCTCGCGGCTCAGTGCCCGGAGGAGGAGTGCGCACATGCGCGCGCGTGAATGAGCCGAATCAAGCGCAACCTGGTGTGGCTGACAGCGTCCCAGATCGCGACGTGGACGGGCGCATTGGTGCTGCTCGTGGTCGTGCCGCGCCACGTCGGGGTCAACGACTACGGCCTCTATCAGTTCGCATTCGCGTTCGTCGGCTACTTCATGCTCGTCGCCCTGCTGGGCTCGAACACCTTCCTGGTGAAGACGATCGCCCGCGACCAATCGCTCGTCGGCCCCTACGTCGTCAACTCGATCGCGTTGAAGTTCCTGATCACCGGGGCGCTTTCCCTGCTCGCGATCGGCCTCGCGGTCGCCCTTCAGTTCGACTCCCTGACGATCGTCCTCGTCGAGGTCGCGTGTCTGATGATGCTCACGTTCGTGCTCAACGACGTCGTCGGGGCGGCATTGCAGGGCATGCAGAAGGTGGGCAACTTCGCCGTGTGGCGCGTGGTGCAGATGGTGGCCGCATGTGTCGCGGTCTTCTATCTGTTTCACCAGGGCAGGGGCGTCGTCGCGTACGCAATGGTCACGCCGATCGTCGCGTTGATCCCGTTCGTCGCGAACACCGTCAACCTGTGGCCATGGCTGAAGGGTTCGCTCCGCATCGACTTGACCGTCTGGAACACGCTGATCCGTGGCGGGGCTCCGTTCCTCATCTGGTCCGCGATCCTGCTGGTGTACGGCACGATCGACATCCCCTTGTTGAAGGCGCTCTCCGGACCCGCGGCCGTCGCTTGGTACGCGCTCGCGTACGCCTGGATCGCGATGCCGGCGAGCTTCAGCTCGATCGTGGTGCAGGCCACCATGCCCTCGATGTCGGCCAGCGGCGCCGACAAGTCGTCCTCACGCGAGTTGGCTCGGGTCGCGAACCGCAGCCTGTGCGTCGTCGCCTTCGTCGGCATACCCGCGTCGGTCGGCATCGCGCTCGTCGCGGCTGACGTCTTCGCGTTGCTGAACTACCAGGCGGGGTTCGAGCACGCGGTGCCGCTCATTCAGATCCTCGCGCTGCACATCCCCATCGTCGGTATCGACATGGTGTTGGGCTCGGCGTTGATCGCAGTCGATCGCCAGCGCATCTGGACGATCACGGCCTGCGGCGCCGCCGCCATGAACATCCTCCTGAACCTCGTCGCCATCCCCGTGACCGACCATCTCTTCGGCAACGGTGCGATCGGCGCCGCCATCGTCACGGTCACGACCGAGGTGTTCATGATGGTGTGCGCCCTCGCGCTACGACCGAACGGCGTGATGGACCGGTTCACCGTGTCGTTCTCGGTGCGCTGCGTCGTGGCGAGCGTCGCGATGATCCCGCCCGTCCTCTTGCTGTCCTCGGCGCCCGTCGCGGTCCAGATCTTGCTCGGCATGGTTGTCTATGCGGTCGTCTCCATCGCGATCGGGACCATCTCGTTGAAGGGACTCCGGCGCGGGCTCGGCGGCCGGTTCTCACCTGCCCTACTCCTCGACACCCTCGCGGTTCCAACAGAATGAATCCATCCATCTCAGTCGTCATCCCGACGAAGGATCGTCCCGACAAGGTCCCTCAGGCCGTCGCATCGGTGCTCGCGAACGATCATCCTTCGTTCGATCTCACCGTCATCGACCAGAGCCAGACCATGGAAACGGAGGAACGCCTCAGCGACGTGGCCGCGGCGGACCCCCGCCTGCACTACTTCCACGTCGATGAGACCGGTCTGTCGAGAGCCCGCAACGCGGGTATCAGGAACTCGACGGGGTCAATCCTCGCCTTCACTGACGACGACTGTGTCGTCCCGACGCATTGGGTCAACGACATCGCGGCGGTGTTCGAAGCCGAAGGTGACGGTTCCCTCATGTACGGCACGGTGCGCCCATTCGTGGCCGACGACTACCTGACCCCGTTCCTCGACCTGAAAATGCCCGAGAAGCTGAGCCGCGCCGACGGTTTTCGCATCGTCGGCATGGGCGCGAACTTCGCGGTCCGTCGCAGCCTCTTCGACGCCATCGGCGCGTTCGATGTCGCCCTCGGCGCTGGCGGACCGCTGTGCGCCGGCGAGGATTTCGACTTCGCGTACCGCACGTACCTGTCGGGCGCCGTCATCCTGTTGCGCCCGGAAGTGTCGGTCTTGCACGACGGTCACCGCGACCGGGTCGAGTGGCCTCGCCTCATGCGCAACTACGGCATCGGCGACGGCGCCTTCTACTCGAAGCACGTTCGTTGCGGCGATCTCCGCGCGACGCGCATGCTCTCGGGCCGGCTCGCGACGATGGCGGCGCGGGTCGCCGCGAAGCGCGTGCTCCGTCGTCCAACGCACGAGAACACGTACTTGTGGGGGATGCTGACCGGCATACGACAGGGACTCAGGTTCGACGTCGATCGGGACGCGAGGAACTACGTTCCTCGCTGACTCCTCTGGAGCTATTCCGTCCAGTTCTCGGCGGAGTAGTGGCGCCGCCGCCATTCCTTCGAGCGGACGAGCATCAGCACCGCGAACACGATGTCCTCCGCGAACCCTCGCCAGGTCAGCAACATCCATCGACCGAGCGCAGGCAGGCAGCGGAGCCGCTCGCTGATGGGAACGGGGGCCCGGGCCAAGACCTTCAGGTGCCCGAACAGCAGGATCCAGTGCGGGAGGCTCAACTTCCCCGACTTCGCCAGGTCCGGGCGGGACCACGCCATCCGCGCCGGGCCCTTCTCGTGGTACCGGTTGCCCGGCAACCACCGCTTGCTGAACAACGGCTCCTCGACCAGATGGAAGCGACCGCGCAGCGCGAGGTCGCACAACAGCACCGTGTCGGAGGACGTGTAATTCCCGAGCAGCACGGAGTCGCGCAACGCCGATGATCGGACCACGCCGTAGGTGGCCTCGCACGGGCCGAGTGTCAGCAGCAGCTCACGAACGCGTTCGTGGGGCGTGGCCGCGGTGCCTTCGGTCGGATAGCGCACGCCTTCGTCGTCGGTCAGCATCGGCTGTTCCCCGCCGCCGGGCAGGATCGCCTTGCCGACGTAGTAGCCGGGAAGGCGATTGCCCTCGCCGTCGATGGACACTGAGGCCGCACAACAGATCGTGATGTCAGGCCGCGCGTCCAGTTCCTCGACGAGACGCTCGAGCAAGGTCGGGGCGCACACGTCGTCGTGCGCCGCCCACCGGAAGTACTCGCCCCGCGCCCGTTCGAAGGTCAGGTTCGCGTTGCGCATGCCGCCGATGTTCTCGGGGTTGCGCCAATACTGCACGCGCGGATCCTGGGCTGCGTAACGGCGGCAGATGTCCTCGGTCCCGTCCGTGGACGCGTTGTCGGAGATCAACAGCTCGAAGTCGCCGAATGTCTGGTTCAGGATCGACTCGATCGACTGCTCCAGGTAGGGCTCGCCGTTGTACACGGGAAGGCCGATGCTCACTCGCGGAACGTGCGTTGCTGCCTCGGGAGACATGGAACGAGATTCTGCCTTAGTGGACCTTCGCTTCGGTCCAACGGCGAAACCATCGGCATCGGACTCGGCTCAGGCACGCGAGCGCGACGTCCGGGTTTCACGAGCCGCCGCCCTGGCCGGGCACCGGTGCCGGCGCCTGGACCACGATCGCCGAGTCGCTGTTGCGGATGGCGACGACCTGGCAGTTGATACCGGCACGCGGTGCCCCGGTCGGCGCGGTGTACATCCCGGTCGTACTGATCACGCCGCACGGATCCGGCTCGGTGTCGATGACGAGAACCCAGTCGTCGGTGTGGTCAGCGCGGCTGGCGGGTGTCGTGAAGCTGCGGGTGGCGGGCATAGGGTGCAACTGCCCGTCATCGATGGCGATGTACGCGCCGGTTGCGGGGTCGAACCACCGAGCACGCGCCGGGCCGGACAGCACGCTCGTGTCGACGGTGAACGTGCGGGCGCCGGACTGTGTCACCGGGACGTACGCCAGCACCCAATGCCTGTCGGCGGTCATCGCGGACGTGATGTAGTCGGCGTTGCCGGAGGTTCCGCCTCCGGAGGTGATCAGGTTCGCACCCGCGAAGCCGGTGTCGGTTCCCGATGGCTGCAACGTCCACCACGGGAGTGATGCGAACAGGTCGAACGCCGCGCTCGAGTCGGTGGCGCCCTCCGATTGCAGCGAGCCCGGGATGTTCTTCCATTGCCACACATCACGCGAGCCGAAGCCGTCGCCTGCTGTCCCGCCTCCGAGTACCGACCAGAACCGGCCGCGTCGAGTGTCCCAGGGCTGGCCGGAGAAGAACCCGGTGTTGTTCTCGAACTCGTACGTGCCCTCCTGCATCCACGCAGGCTTCGTGGGCGTGAACCGGTAGGCCGAGTCGGCGGTGACGTAGACCTCGCCGTGGCCCGACGGTCCGTAGCCGTAGAAGCTGTTCATGTCCATGAGCGGACCGATGCCGTCGACCGCGGCCGGGAGCCCGTCAGGCTCGGATGTCTCGCCCATGAACGGCTGGGTCGCGCCGGCCGCCTTGATGCCGTCGGCGATGGCCTTCACCCGCGCCGCGCCGTCAGACCCGGCCGGTGGCGTGAAGTCACCGAGGCCGAACCAGATGATGTTCGGCGAGTTGCGATACCGGTTGCCCAGCCACTGGCCCCAGTCGAAGAGGACCTGCTGATCCCGCTGCTCGACGATGTCCTGGTACCAACCCTCGTCGCCGCCCTGGTACCCCAGGTAGCTGTAGGCGAGCATCACGACCATGTTGTGCTGGGCTGCCTTCGCGACGATGGTGTCGATCCACTGCCAGTAGCGCTCCGACGCCGGCGTCGCACCGGCGGTGCTGAAGTCGCCAGGCGTCGCGAACGGCGGATCGCCGGCGAGGTCATTCGGTGCGTTCGGGGCGGCCGAATAGCCCCCCGGGTGCACCATCGCCATCAGGTAGAACGAGTTGAAGCCCTGTGCCTGGCGCGTGGACAGGTACTGGTCGACCTGTGCAGACGTCCCCTCCGCGGACATGAGCCACGCCGCGTCCGCCTGCACCCGCCACGGCTCGCCGGCGTGGTCGACCAGCGAACGGCCGTCCTGCGAGACGGCGAGCGGAAACGTCGCCGGCGGTTGCGACGTGGCGGTTCCCGCCTCGGAGACACCCCACGTCACTGCGCCCTGCCCGGGCGCGGTGAACTGCGTGACACCGGGCGACACGCTCGACGAAGCGGCGGGCGACGCGGCAGTGGGCGTGGATCGGGACGAGGCGCTGCAACTCGCGAGCAGCAGGAGCGAAGCGAGCACGACGGTCACGATCGACCGGCGCCACGCGAGCGAAGGGCGCACGAAGGGTCCTACGCCGGCAAGTTCTCGTCCGGGACGCGGGCGATCGACTGGTAGAAGGCGCTGGGCCCGCCCAACGCCTGGGCCATGCCGCAGTAATAGGCAACGTTGTACAAGCCGCTCAGTGCCGCCTGGTTCAATGATCGGGCCTTCATCGACTCGGTCGCGGTCGCCACCCCGTGCAGGACCCGCTGCGCGGCGCGCTCGACGGTGGGTTGCGCGACGCACGCGCGCGTCGCCCACCGAACGAGCCAGTGGCGACGCCAGTACTCATGCCGCGTTCGCTCGATGAGTCCCGCCTCCTCGTGGTCGCGAGCGAACATCACATCGTTGACGCCGTAGTCGTGGGCGTTCAGCAACCACGACCGATACGGGCGGTCGGCGTAGTGGAACGCGATCGCGTCCGCGTCGAACTGGAATTCCATGCCGGCTTGGTGCATGCGGTAGGCGAGCTCGACGTCCTCGTTGCGCCGGAAGCGGCGATCGAACCCACCGACGTCGAGCACGCACGTACGCGGAACGGACGCGTTGCCGGTGAAGAACTGCCGATAGGTCGGCTCCCAATCGCCGCGCGCCATCGCGTCGTACTGCTTGTAGAGCATCGCCTGCTCCCACCGGATCGGCGCGCTGAGCTCGGCGTCGGGCGGCGAGAGCATCGGGCCGATCACGGCGGTGTCACCGTGCCCCTCGCGGTGCCGGCGGAGATGGTGATCGAGGAGCGAGGGCGCGGCGACGATGTCGTCGTCGAGGAACACGATGATGGGCGCTTGCGCCAGCTCGACGCCGCGGTTGCGCGCCACCGCGGGTCCGCCGTTCGGCTGCACCTCGACGACGAAGTGGTACGGAGCGCTGACGCTGCTCAGGTACTCGTTCGTGCCGTCAGTCGAGCCGTCCGACACGACGACGACCTCGAACTCGTCATTGTCGAGCGTCTGCGACTGCAACCCTCGCAGGACGGAAGGCCACCGACCGACACGGTTGTAGGTCGGGATGACGACAGTGATCGCGGGTGCGCTTCCCATTGCCTTCGCCCGCTGTGTCCTTCAGCCGGTCGAATGCAGCGCCAGCGGCGCGACGCCGTCATCGGCCCGAGCTGCCGTTGTGGTCACCTTGATGTGAGACGGCCAGGTAGGGCCGTCGAGCCGTGCGACGCGGCCGGTCTCCGCGGCACCGTGGCGTGCGAAGAAGGCGCGCGCCGGGTGGTTCCGGGGCGCGTCCTCGACCGTCGTCCACATGTCGGAACCAGCGCGTGCTACCGCGTCTGCCAACATCGCCGTCTCGATCTCCCGTCCCATCGCTCGACAGCTCAGGACAAACGTGTCGAGTATCGCGGAGCCCGACGAGGAGGAATCCGCGGGTGGCGCAGCATCGACGATGAACGCACCTATGGCGCCGTACTCCCCGAAACGGTCGGAGGCCGAGACGGTGCACACGATGAAACGGTCGTCATCGAGCAACGTCGCGATCTCCGCCGGCGATCGCCGCCTGACGTTCAACGTGAACTGATTGGTCTTGGCGACGAGCTGCGCGACTCGGGGGACGTCCGCCTCGGTCACCACTTCGATGCCGACGCGCAGGTCGAGTGACGCGAGGAAGTCATCCATGGACATGACGTCACGCACCGCCCGCCGCGCCGCTTCGTCTTGATACGAGGCCGCTCGCGACTTGTCGGCGTCAGTCGGTGGAAGCCGGTCGAGCCCACCGCTACGCGCGATGGCATCGAACCATTCGCTCGGATCCTCGGGCATCGCGAGCACCGACACCTCGGGAAGCCGGCCTTGCACCTTCTCCCGTTCCACGCCGCTGTCGTCCACGAACAGGAACGAGGAGAGTCCGAGGTTGAGCTCGTCCGCGAGCTCGGCGATCGAATCAGCCTTTTCGCCCCAACCGATTCGATCGGCTGCAAGGTCCGCGCGGCGAAGCACCATCTCGGGCCGCTCGAAGGCGCCCCACACATCGCGCGGATCGTTCTTGCTGACGACGGTGATGAGCAGACCCGCACGGCGCAGCTCGAGCAGGTAACGCTGGAAGTCGCGGTACGCCTCGCCGGGTCCGTTGTCGAACAGGTCGATGTGGTCGACGCCGTCCTCACCGACGACGCCGCCCCACAGTGTGTTGTCCGCGTCGACCGCGGCCACCTTGGCCGCGCCGCGGCGGGCGACGCCGACGAGCCGGCCGAGCCGGTCGCCGATCACGGCGAACGCCGCTTCCTTGAACGGGATGCGCGCGACTGCGGCGCGTCGCCAATCGAGCGCGTTGACGCTGCCGATCTCGCGGACGATCTCTTCCGCGTCTGCGACGAGCACACCGGGGACACCGACCAGCCGCGCACGCGCCGCTTCCCGTGCGGCCGTTGCCGTCGCGAAGACACCGGACTGGTTGCCCGCGTCGCCGACGCCGAGCGGGCGCAGATCCGGTACGGCCGGGAGCACGAAGACGACGGTGGCGCCCCACTCCGTGGCGTGCGTCGCGGCCTCGACCATCATGAGCAGATCGGCGACGTACTCGTCCGGCGGTTCCTCGAGCGGCCAGGGACGGGCGGCCCACAGATCCTCCAAGCGAGGCCAGACAACGACCAGGTCCGGCCGTGTCGAGGCGACCTGCCCCGAGGGATCGAGGCACTGCTGCACGATCTGGGCATACGGGCCGACGTCGATGCGCGCCGTGAAGCCCTCGGCCGCGAGCGCGGTACCGAGGTACGGGACGAGCGGGTCGACGGTGAAGGACGAGAGCAGCACGACTCGAAGGTCGGCTTCGTCGCTCGAGGGCTCGAGCCGCTTCCACGCGAGCCGTCGCTCGAGGAGGGTCACACGGACACGCCCTTCGTCGCCAAGATCCGGCGCAGGTCGGCGATCGACGACGCCTCGCGCATCTCGGAGGTGCTCAGCACGACGTCGTAGGTCTCCTCGACGGCGGCGATCAACGCGAGATGGTTGAGGCTGTCCCACCGGTCGAGCGTCGTCGACGACGTCGCATCCGTGATGGAGCTCGGCTCGACTTCGAGCACGTTGCCGACCAATTGTTCGAGACTCACGGTTTCAGCTTCCTTTGCACAGCGACGTCACGCGGTCGCGACGACGAACTTGCGGGGATCGAGTTGCGCGACCTTCTGCGCGGGCACGCCGGAGACGACCGAGAACGGCTCGACGTCGCGGGTCACGAGCGCGTGCGCCACGACGACCGCGCCGCGCCCGATGCGAACGCCCGGCAGGATCGTGCACTTGGTCCCCAACCACACGTCGTCTTCGATGATGACCGGCCGAGGTTCGGGCATGACATGGCGTTCGTAGAGATCGTGAAAGGTGGTGTCGTAGATCGTCACGTGCGGCGCGACCTCGACCCGATCACCGAGCTCGACGCGCGAGAACGCGGCGAAGATGTTGCCCGAGTTGAGGTGCACGCTCTGGCCGAGGATCATCGTCGCTCCAGGCGCCACGTAGAGCTCGAGGGTGGCGACGATCGAGCGCAGATGGGTGTTGTCGCCGATGACCAACCGGCCCTCGTTGCGGATCCGAGGCCGCCCGGTCACCCGCACGTTGGAGCCCAGCTCGGCCTTGCGCAGGTACGCCCGCGCTCGAGCGGTGTCACCCACCACCGACGCAGCCCGCTTGAGCCGCACGTCGAGCGGCTTCGACGGATCGCGCAATTTCTCGAAGTACCGGCCCGCGACGAAGTGCACCGAATTGATGACACTCGACGGCCCCGCCAGATACATGTTCGGGACTCGCCAGGACATGGCTCCAGCCCCCCGAAGGCCGCGACCATGATTGACGCCCATGTCGCTGACCTTCCACCACGTGGGCGTCGCCTGCCGGGACCTCGACGCTGAAGGCAAAACATACGAATTGTTAGGATATGTCCAGGAAGGGGACGAGTTCGCCGACCCGATTCAGGGCATACGGGGCCGGTTCATCGTGGGCCCCGGCCCTCGGCTCGAGCTGCTCGTCGCCCTTCCGGGCTCGACCGTGTTGGATCCCTGGCTCAAGAAGGGAGTCCGCTACTACCACCAGGCCTTCCTGGTGCAGGACCTCCACGGGTCGATCGCGGAGCTCGAGCAGGGCGGCGCCAAGCTCGTGGTCGAGCCCGTTCCGGCGGTGGCGTTCGAAGGGCGCCGGATCGCCTTCCTGATGCTGCGCAATTTGACGCTCGTGGAGCTGATCGAGGCGCCGAACTGACGAACCGACCGTGGGTGGTCAGTGCGGCAGGGCGAGAGCGCCCTTCGTGTAGTAGGTCGCAGCCTGCTGCTTGAAGTAGCCGCCGTCGTCGTCGGCGTTGAGCGACGTGGCGTTGTTGCCGTTGATCGGCGCTGGATTCGTCACACCGTCTCCGGCGGCATCGCAGGCGCACGTGGCGCCGTCGGCCCCACGACCGAACAGCACCGCGACGACACCGGCGTTTGCGTACGCCTTCATCTGCGCTCGTGAAGCATCGCCGATGATCGTCTCGACCTTGTTGTCCTGGTAGTGGTCCCACGTGTTGTTCTCGGCGCGCATCTTCGTGTTGCCGAGCGGCACCTGCCACAGCACGGCCCGAAGCCCCGCCGTGTTCACGAACGAACCGATGAACTCCGCGGACCGGCGGTAGTCGCCGGCGTCGTACCAGGACGCTCCACCGTCGCCGTACTGGTACTGCTTGAACGCCGCGTCACGGTCGGAGAGATCGGTGAAGGCGATGTCGAACTTCGCACCGAGCGACTTCTCGAAGTTGCCGGTCCGGACGCCGAGCGAGGTCACCGTCGCGTCGGCCGGGTCCGAGTAGATGATGTCGTTGCCGGTACCCCAGGTGGAGAAGTGGTAGCCGAGCAGGACGTTCGGTGCGTACTTGTTGCGCAGGCGCACGATCGCCAGCGCGAAGCCGGCGGCGTTGTCGGGCAGTCCGGCGACGTCGGCCTGACCGGACGCATTGACCTGCACGGGCACCGTCGTCGCGTTGTCGTTGGTCGAGTGCTGCTCCAGGTAGGCCCAGAGGTCAGGCTCGACGTGCAGCACGGTGGTGCCGCCGGCGGCGCCGGCCTTCTGGAAGAACAGCTTCAGGTCGTTGTAGTACGACGCCATCGTCGACGCGTTGCCCAAGTTGGTGTACACGCCTGCGGGCTCACCCTGCGACACGCCAGGGTTCGACTCGAACAGCTGGTAGTACGAGAAGACCGGGATGATCCCGTGTGCCCGCGAGTCCTGGATGTAGTACGTCGCGAAGTCACCGTTGGTGTTCCACGTCGCCCATCCGTTGCCCGTGTTCACGCCACCCGCCAGGTACTGATAGCGGAAGCCGAACGGCGCGACGGCGGCAAGGGCGGCGGCGCCTCCTGGCGAGTCGTTCGAACCGAGCGCGAACCCCGAGGGCCAGCCTGCGGGCAGGGGCGGGAGGGTGCTCCCGGACGGCAGCGAGCTCGACGACGACGACGAGCTGCTGGAGCTCGAAGACGAGCTCGACGATGTGTTGGTGACGGTGAACGCTCCGGCGCTGTCATCCCAGGCAAGGAGCTGCGACCAGCCGTTGCCGAACACGCCGACCTTGACCGTGTACGTGCCGGTCTTCGCGTTGGCGGGGACGCTCCAGTTCACACCGAGACTCTTCGCCTTGTTGGCGGTGAACGCCTGGTTGTCCCAGGAGCGCTGCTCCACCTTGACGGCGGTCGGGTCGTAGATCTCGAGGTCGACGAGCGCGGCACGAGCGCTGTTGCTCGTCACGACGGCGACGACGGTCGCCTTGTCGCCTGCGGCGACGGTCGAGGGGAAGCTGGCGTTCATGGAGAACCCACCGGCCGTCACGACCGGCGAGGACGTGGTGGTCGACGGGTCGCAGCCGACGAGGACGACGACGAACAGGGCGATGGACAGCACGACACCCGCGCGGGAGCGAGCTTGCATCAGGTGATTCCTCCGATGGCCGGCGGTAGGGGTGACTGGTCCCTTATGACTACTCGATCGCTAGTTACTCGACGGAGTTGGCCGGCGCCTTCAGCGCGAAGAGGACCTTGTCAGGTTCGAAACCGGTCTACCCGTTGCTGCAGAGACCCATCAAGAGGAACTTTTTGTGATCTCCACATACATCGAGTCCCATTGCCGCCATTCATGGTCCCGTGTCGGCGGAATCGACCCGTCGGGGTGTGCGAGCCGTCAGGGTGGGAGAGCGAGAGCGCCCGCCCCGTAGTAGCTGCCCGCTTGCTGCTCGAAGTACCCACCGTCGTCGTCGGCGTTGAGCGACGTGCCGTTGTTGCCGTTGATCGGCGCCGGATTCGTGACGCCGTCGCCGGCGGCGTCACATGCGCACGTCGGACCATCCGCACCTCGACCGAACAGCGCGGCCACCACACCGGCATGCGCGTAGTCGTCGAGCTCGGCGCGGTTCGGATCACCGAGGAGCGTCTCGACCTTGTTGTCCTGGTAGTGGTCCCACGTGTTGTTCTCGGCGCGCATCTTCGTGTTGCCGAGCGGGATCTGCCACAGCACGACCCGCAGTCCGGCGGTGCGCGAGAAGGCCCCGACGTAGATGGTCGACCTCCGGTAGTCGTCCGGCGTGTACCAGGACGTGCCGCCATCGCCGTTGACGTACTGCTTGAACGCCGCGTCGCGATCGGACAGGTCGGTGAACGCGATGTTGAAGTGCGCTCCCATCGACTGCTCGAACCGCGCGGTGCGCACCCCCAACCAGTTGACCATCGGGTCGGATGGATCGGCGTAGAGGACGTCGGTGCCGGTTCCCCAGGTCGAGAAGTGGTACGCCAGCAGAACGTTGGGCGCGTAGAGATCGCGCAGGTGGACGATGGCTTGTGCGAACCCGGCCGCGTTGTCCGGCAGCCCTGCGACGTCGGGTTGCCCGGATGTCGCGACCTCCACCGGAACCGTCGTGGCGTCATCGTGCGACGCGTGCTGCTCGAGGTACGCCCACAAGTCGGGCTCGACCTGCAGCACGGTCGTGCCGCCCGCCGTCGCGGCGTCTTGGAAGAACAGCTTCAGGTCGTCGTAGTAGGACGCCATCGTCGAAGGATCGCCGAGATTGGCGTAGATGCCGGACGGCTCACCCATCGATCCGCCGGGCTTGGACTGGAAGAGCTGGTAGTACGAGAACACCGGGGTGATGCCGACAGCGCGTGGACTCCGCGACGTACATCTGGACGAAGTTGCCGCCGTTCCAGTTCGACCATCCGTTGCCGGTGTTCACGCCGCCGGCCAGGTACTGGTAGCGGAACCCGAACGGTGCGACCCCGGCCATCGCCGATGCGCCGCCAGGCGAGTCGGACATGCCGAGCCCGAACGTCGCTGGCCAACCTGCCGGCAGTGGCGGCAGCGGCGCGTTCAGGTCAGCTGTCGCGCCGATGCTCTCGTTGGATGAGGTGACGCGCCGCCAGGCGCCGACCGCGGCGATCGGGGTGACGACCAGCAGAACGACGACCACCCCCACCACCGCGATCACACGCAGCCCCACGGAACGTCACATCCTTCAGGGGCTCGTGGTCGGCTGCTTGCTGGCGTGAACCGCAGGACGACCGACTGTGACGGACGAGTCGACTCGTTCGAGCCAACCCTCGCGCCAGTACGGATAGATCGCCCTCGGACACAGCCATCGACCGACGCTGTTCTCGCCCGAGCACGTCGCGCCCTCCAGCGCGACGCAGTCGCTGGTCAACTCGATCATCTCGCCCGTACGTTCGTCGACGAGTCGATCGACGCGGTTGCGCACCTGGAAGACCTGACCGCAGAACTGCAACATCTCGCGGTCGAACCACAGGCCACGGTTCTTCCCTTGGTCGTTGAGGGTCGGCTCGATCTCTTCCTTGCTCTTGACCCGGACCCACTCGCCGGGCTGCAAGTCGAGCGTCGGCGTCCGCGTGGACTTGCTGGTGCTCCCCCGAAGCGGCGGATCGGGCACCTTGCCGATCGCACTGCCTACCTCCACCACTGCGGCGCGCGACATGACCGCGACGAAGTGGCCGAACGAGACGTTTCCACTCGTGAATGCGCGGACATACGGAAGCGGGTTCTTGCCGGAGACCGGCGCCGAGGCCTCGAGTGCCTGCGTTGCCTGACAGCGGTACCGCACCGAGTCGCCGTCGGCGGCTGACGCGGCGCGCGCCGTCAGCGCGCGCAGTGACTCCAGAGCCTCAGGGTCGTCGTCCTCGGCGCGAGACACCGAATGAGCGTCGACCTTCCGGAGCCATGCCTCCTTCCAGTACATGAGGCACGACGCGGCGCAGCCTCCGTGGCCCGACCCACTACAGGTTTGCCCTTCGAGCAGCACGGTGTCGGTCATCACGCGCGCGATGGCACCACCGGTGATGGTGTCGCACACCCGCTCGGCGCGCGCTGCGACGGTGAAGCGCTGCGCGCACATCGAGACCATCTCGGGCATGAAGGGGAGCGAGTCGAGGTCGCCGTGTTCGTCGAGGGTCGCGAGCACCTCGGCCGCACGACGTACCTCGACGACGTCACCCTTGCGGAGCTTGGCAGAGTCCATCGTCAGGGCTTCCATCGCAGATCGGGAGTCAACCGGCGCGTGTCGATCAGCCGGTTGATCTGGCCAATGCGGCGGTACCGCCAACCCTCGATGTCGTCGAGCGAGACGGGGTGCTCGCAGAACGCCTCGTAGAGTTGACGAGCGCCTTCACGCGCCGTCCACTGCGGCTCGAACGCCGGCAACGCGGCCATGATGCGCGAGGAGTCGACGCGGTAGTTGCGCGCGTCGGGGCCACTCTTGCCGGCGAACTCGATCGCACACCCCGGCACGGTCTCTTCGACGATCGCTGCGAGGTCACTGACCCGGTAGTTCTCACCCGGGCGCACGACGTTGAACGCCTGCGCATGAACGGCGTCGCGCGGTGCTTCGAGGGCGGCGGCGAACGCTCGACAGATGTCGTCGATGTGCACGATCGGACGCCACGGGGTGCCGTCGCTCTTCAGCATGACCTTGCCCGTGGCGCACGCCCAGGCAGTGAGGTTGTTGAGCACGACGTCGCACCGCAGCCGGGACGACACGCCGTACGCGGTCGCGCTTCTCAGCATCACAGGGCTGAAGTCGTCGTTGGCGAGACCCATGAGCCCGGCCTCGGCGCGTACCTTCGACTCGCCGTACGCCGTGACGGGATTGAACGACGCGTTCTCGTCGAGAAGGTCGTCGCCGGCTGCGCCGTAGTTGCTGCACGACGACGAGAACAGGAACCGTCCGACGCCGGCCGTGCGAGCGAGCCGCGCCAACCGGACCGTGGCCCGGTGGTTCACGTCGTACGTGAGCTCCTCGTCGAGATCCCCGAGGGGGTCATTCGAGAGCGCGGCGAGGTGGACGATGGCGTCGAAACCCTGGAGGTCATCGATCGACGCGTCACGGATGTCCACGCGAATCGAGCGAACCTCCCCGCCGCGCTCGTCGCCGAACGGACAGTCGCCGTACAGGTCGGTGTCCATCCCGACGATGTCGTGACCGGCCTCCAGCAGCATCGGGACCATCCGGGATCCGATGAACCCGAGATGACCGGTGACAAGCACCCTCATGACTTCATGCCTCCGTATTGCTTGATTGCGTCAGCCCGCACGGCGCGACAGATGTCGAGCGATCACGGGCACGCAGTAGTACGAACCGGCCACGAATCGGAACAGCGGACCGAAGCTCGCTGCCGTCGACGGACCGACGAAGTAGAGACCCGACACGGACGACTGGAAGTGGCGATCGAGGCGGGGAGCCCGCTCGATGCGCGCCAGCTGTCGTGCGAGTGACGGATCGAGGAACGCGATGCGGTCGACGTCGACGTCGTAGCCGGTGCCGAGAACGACCTGCTCGGTCAGCAGGTCGCGCATCTCGCTCCTGTTGTGCACGTTGGCGATGACCAGCCGGACCTTGTCGCCCTCCGGCTGCGCGTCGACGACCGCGCACTGGTCATCGATCTCGAACAGTCCCTCGACCCGCGGGCGCAACCACCACGCGCCGCCCGGCCCGAGGCGCGTGTGCAGGTACTCCAGCCGCTTCTCGTCCGAGCGGACGTGCTGGAACCAGGGGAAGTGCTCGAGCTTCCAGTTGTCGCGGCCGTGGCCCAGAACCGTCATCGGATCCTTGACGCGCTGGAGCAGCGAACGCTCTGAGTCAGGCAGGCCGTGCCCGCCCCAGTGGACGTGGGAGCGCGCCAGCAATCGGGTCTCGGCACCGTGCTCGTGCAGGAGCGCGGCCGCTTGGAGCGCCGACTGGCCGCCGCCGATGACAGTCACGTCCCAGCCGTTGAACGGCGTGAAGTCGCCCCGTTGCGCGGTGTGGCAGACGAGTTCGGGCGGCAGCTTGTCGAACGGTGCCGGGAAGCTCTCGAAGTACGACAAGCCGATGGCGACGACGACCTGGCGCGCGGTGACTTTCTCACCGTTGGCGAGCGTGAGCTGGAAACGGTCGCGCTCGCGTGCGAGCCCGACGACGTCGACCTGCTCGAGGTACGGGACGACCTGCTCCTGCACGGTCACGCCGTATCGGGCGAACGTCGCGATCGGAATCGGCTCGTTGTCCTCTTCACCGTGCGCACGGCAGTACTCGGGCAGGGTGAGGAGCTTCTGCGGCGTCTCGATCGACGTCGCGTAGCCGACCGACTTCAGGTGCATGCCGGCCGACATGCTCCGCCACGCCTGCATCGGCGTGCCGAAGATGCGGTGCTCGACTCCCCGCTTCTGCAAGTGGGACGCGATCGACAGGCCGTAAGGCCCCGCGCCGATGATGGCGACGTCGACCGACGATCCGGGCAGGGCGTGCTGCGTCACTTTCTCGACCTCATTTCGAATACTCGACGAACTCTGGGCAACGCGTGAACACGAACGGTGTGACTCACCTCGGCCAGAGCGGGCCGGGGGTCGGTCATCGACGAACGGTCGAGCCGGCACGGGCGGACGACGAAGTCCGCCAGGACCGTCTTCACTGCGTTCGACGGCGACGGGACATCCGGTCCCGGCTGCCTCGCCAACGCGGTGTTCACGAACCACATGTCACCGACCAGCCAGCGCAGGCGCTCGCCGATCCGGTAGTCCCCAACTTCAGGCACGACCCCGCCCAGTGCCCACGTATGGAGCAGGCTCGGGAAGTCCACGCCGGCGCGCACCGCGAGGGCGACGCTCGAACCCATCCGAGCGTTCACCTCCATGAGGCGCGGGCGGCCGTCCCGATCGCGGCGGAACTCGACCATCGAGATCCCGTCGATGTCCATTGCGTCGACGAGTCGGTCCGAGCTACCGGCGATGTCGGGCAGCAACGGGATGCTCTCGCAGAACACCGTCGCGCCGCCGAGCACCGGCCACTCGCGATGAGACACCTGCGCGAACCGGGCGCGAATGCGGCCGTCGGAACGGAACAGCGTGACTGCTTCGCGCCGCCCCGGCAGCCAGGGCTGGAGCAGCGCCGATGTCGCCCCGGCCGCGAGCATGTTCTCGAGCCGGCGGCGGGCATCGTCGGAGCTCGACACGAGCTCACTGACGAGCCGCGTGCCGCGGCCTTCGTCGTCCACGACCCATGGCGTCCGCGGCTTCAGCACCGCCGGGAAGCCGATGTGGTCACCGGCTGCCGCGACCTCGGCCGGGTCGGACAGGCTGACGGAGTCGGGAACCGAGATCCCGAGCTCGCTCGCCAAGCCCAGCGTGCGCTCCTTGCTCAGCGCGATGTCGAGCGCAGCATCCGACGCGAGCGGAAGCGCCGCGAGACCGACGAAGTCGTCCCGGCGCACTCGAAGCACCTCGATCGAGCCGTCGTGCGCAGGAAGCACCACGGACGCTCCGGTGCGCTCGGTGAGCTCGAGCACGGCGTCGACGTAGGCATCCGGATCGACGTCGAAGTCGGGGACGGTGGCGGCGACCGAGCACCAGCGCGACCGCGCGCTCGGAACGAGGCCGGCCTCGGACTCGCAAGCGGCGACACCGACGGTCAGCCCCGCGTGCGCGTAGACGCGGGTGCACGTGAGCACCTGGCGGTACTGCGCGTCGAGCAGCAGCACGTCGAGCTTCGGCGTGGTCGTCACAGCACCAACGTCCGGCAGTAGAAGGCCTCGGCGTGCCCACTCGGCGCGCCGGCCTCGATCCCCCGCAGGCGCATGAGACCGCGGAACGCGTCGTCGCTGAACCACGAACGGTCTCGCTGCGTCCCGAAGTGCGACATGAGGTGCTCGACCTTGCGATCGACCGACGCGTCGTCGAGCGCGATGTACGTGTTCGGCTGACCCATGTCGCCGTCGCGCTTCATGATCTCGTACTCGAGGATCAGATGATCGCGGAACGTGTTGTAGGTGAGCTCGGAGACCAGTCGATGGTCCTGGTGGCGATCGTCGCGGTAGTGCGTGAGCACGATGTCGGGCTGGACTTGCGGCTTGAGCTGCTCGAAGAAGTCCTTGATCGGCACCGCCGTGTACGGGAAGTAGCCGTCCCTGAAGGACTCGACGATCAGTCGAAAGCCCGGGTGCTCACCGAAGATCGAACGCGCGCTGCGCTGCGCCTCGGCGGCGCGGTCGGCGTTGCCGGACAGCACGACCCAGGTGATGCGATCGATTCGCGCCTCTTGCAGCCAGCGGAAGATGGTGCCGCTGCAGCCGATCTCCAGGTCGTCGCTGTGCGCGCCGAGGCAGAGGAGTTCCAGACCGCGATCATTCGGCGATGCAGGGGACAGCCGGAGCATCAGTGGGATCCGGTGCCGTTTCCGTTCGACTTCCAGACCTCCCACGGCGCGCAGCCCGTGTCGCACAGGTCGGTGAGCTGCTGCTGCTCCTTGAAGGTGTCCATCACCCAGAAGCGGTCGTACCGGTAGCCGAGGAGCTTGCGCTCCTTCATGAGCCGCGCGAACGGCTCTTGCACGAGTTCGTCGCCCGGGTACATGTAGTCGAAGATCTCGCGACGCAGCGCGAAGTAGCCGCCGTTGATGAGCAGGTCGGACTCGGTCACGCTCTTGATCGACGTGACGTTGCCGTCGTCCTCCACGTCGACGAGGTGGAAGCTCTGCGAAGGGGGCACGGCCATGAACGCGGCGACCTTGTCGCTCGCCTCGAACGTGTCGATCATGGAGGGCAGGTGGAGGTCGGTCAGGCCGTCCGCGTAGTTGGCGAGGAAGATCTCTTCGTCCTCCACGTGCTTGCGCACTGCCATCAACCGCTGACCGATGTTCGCGTGCAGGCCGGTGTCGACGAACGTGATCTTCCAGTCCGCGATGTCGTTGCTCTCGAGCTCGATCTTCTTGCCGCCCTCGGAGAGGGTGAAGTCGTTCGAGACCCACTCGTCGTAGTGAAGGAAGAAGTCCTTGATGGTGTCGGCCTTGTAGCCGAGGCACAGCACGAAGTCCTTGTGGCCGTAGTGCGCGTAGTAGCGCATGACGTGCCAGAGCACGGGGCGGTAGCCGATCTTCACCATCGGCTTGGGTTTGTCGCCGGACGCGTCACGGAGCCTGGTGCCGAGCCCACCGCAGAACAGGACGACTTTCATCGCTGATCACCCACCTTCTCGGACGTCACGGAACGATCTCGGGCGTGGGGATCGGGACGATGAACTGCCCGCCCCACTCGCGGATGTGCGCCATCTGGGCGATGATCTCGTCCTTCACGTTCCACGGAAGGATGAAGACGTAGTCGGGACGACGGCGGTCGATCTCTTCGGGCTCGAAGATCGGGATGTGCGTGCCCGGCAGGAACAGACCCTGCTTGTAGGTGTTGCGGTCGACGGTGAAGTCGAGGAAGTCCGTGCGGATGCCGCAGTAGTTGAGAAGCGTGTTGCCCTTACCCGGCGCGCCGTAACCGGCGATGGTCTTGCCTTCGCGCTTCAAACGGATGAGCAGCTCGAGGATGGCGCGCTTCGTCTCTTCGACCTGTGCGGTGAACTGCCGGTACCGGTCGATGTCGGTGATGCCGTACCGCGTCCTCGCGTGCCTGGAGCTCCTTGACGCGACGTTCGATCGGATGGGTGAGGTCGTCGTCGTGGCGGGCGTAGATGCGAAGTGATCCGCCGTGCGTCGGCAGCTCGTCGACGTCGAACACCTCGAGCCCGTGGTCGCCCAGGATCGTCGACACCGTGTAGAGCGAGAAGTACGAGAAGTGCTCGTGGTAGATCGTGTCGAACTGGTTCTCCTCGAGCAGCCGCATGACATGCGGGAACTCGATGGTCACGACACCGGTCGGCGAGAGCAACGTCTTCATGCCGGCGACGAAGTCGTTCAGGTCGGGAACCTGCGCGAGCACGTTGTTGGCGATCAGGAGGTCGGCGTGACGTCCCTTGGACAGCGAGCTGAATGGCGAGCTCGCGGCCGAAGAACTTCACCATGGTCGGCACGCCCCGTTCCTCCGCCGCGGCGGCAACGTTGGCGGCAGGCTCGATGCCGAGGACCGGCACGCCGGCCTCGACGAACCACTGCAACAGGTAGCCGTCGTTGCTCGCGAGCTCGACGACCTGGCTGCCGCTGTCGATGTCGAAGCGGGCGCACATGTCCTCGGCGTACCGACGGACGTGGTCGACCCAGCTCGTGGAGAACGACGAGAAGTACGCGTACTCGGTGAAGATGTCGTCCGCGCTCACGTACTGCTCGAGCTGCACCAGCCAGCAGCTCCGGCACACGAGGACGTGCAACGGGTAGAAGGCCTCCATCCCGTTGACGTGCTCGGGCCGCACGTAGCTCTCGCACAAGGGCGACATGCCGAGGTCCACGACCGTGTCGGTCAGGGTCTCCCCGCGAAAAGCGACAGATTGGATCTTCGACGCGCTCCATTTCCATGCTCACCTCCATTACGAGCAGCGCGACCGGCCCCAGATACCGTCCGTAGCGGTCATCCCGGGCCGGTCAGCGGCGGGCGAGGAGGCGCTGCTGCAGGCTCATCGGGACGAGGATCGCAAGCAGCCAGTAGCCGTCGATGGCGTAGCGCTTGGCCAGGCGGGTCGGCTCGTTCGCGACCCGGAACAGCCATTCGAGCCCGGCCCGCTGCATCCACCCCGGCGCCCGCTGGCGGCGCCCGGCGATCAGGTCGAACGTGCACCCGACCCCGACAGCCACGGACACCGGCAGCCGGTCGCGGTGGGCCCCGATCCAGAGGTCCTGCTTCGGATGGCCGAAGGCCACGAGCAGGATGTCGGGCTTCGCCTCGTCGATGCGGCCCAGGATCTCGTCGTCGTCCATGTCCTCGACCGAGGCGCGCGGCGGCTCGTAGACACCGGCGATGCGAAGACCGGGGTGCTCGGCCTGGAGGATCCTCCCGGCATCGGCTGCGGCGCCGCCCTCGCCACCGAGCAAGAACAGGCTGGCGCCGGATCGTGCGGCGGCGGACGCCAGGGCCGGGACGAAGTCGGAACCGGCGACCCGCTCTGGCAGGCCATGCCCCGTCAGCCGCCCCAGCCACAGGACAGGGCTGCCGTCGGCGATGTTGAGCTCACTCCCGGTCAGGATCGAGCGCACGTCCGGTTTGCGGCGGGCGTTGACGAGGAAGTCGAGGTTGACGGTGCAGATCTGCATGAACTGCCGGTCGCGGACGGCCCCGAGCGATCGCTCGACCGCCTGGTCGAGGTCGACACGGTCGACCGGCACGCCGCCGATGAGCGTTCGCCCGACCGGACGCCGGTCGCCGGGTCGCTCGGTGCGGTGCCACTCGCCGGCGCGGCTCCCCCGCAGCAGCCCGAGCCGGTTCCGGGTGTCGCTGAGCACGAGGATGGGCGCCATCGCGAGCGCGCGGTAGGTCGAGCGCGGCGCCCGACCCGCCCACAGCCCGACCACGACGAAGAGCACGAGTCCGGCGCAGCTCGCGATCCACGGGACCACGGTCCAGGCCGGCACGAGCCCGGTCCACGCGAGGACCGCGGTTGCGACCGTTCCCGCAACGGAGGCGGCGGCGAGCAGCCCGAGCGGTGGGGTGAGGAGCTCGACGACGGCGTCGGTGAGCGAGAGCTCACCGTGGAAGATCGCCGCGCAGCATCCGCGGCACCCGGGTGCGGATCACGTGCATGCGCCCGCCCTCCCAGCGGACCCGTTGCGTCCGCGCCGCGTCACCGCCCTTCGCGATCGGTGCCCACAGCCGGGCATCGCCGGCGAAGACCGGACGGATGCCGTCGAGGCGCAGGTCGGCCGACCACTCGAGGTCTTCCGCGCTCGTGAACGCGTCCCACGGGTGCGCTTCCAGCAGCCCGCGGCTGAACGCCATCCCGTTGCCGACGAGGTGACAAGGCAAGCCGAGAGCGGCTCGACCGCCGAACCGGACCCGGTGAAAGAGCAACATCGAGGCTGCCCGCAGCTCGGACCGAGCCCCGTTGTCGTCGGTCAGCGCGAGGTACTCGCCTTGCACGGCCTCGGCGCCCGCGGCGAGCCGGGCGGCCAACCCGCCGAGCAGGTGCGGCTCGGCCACCGAGTCGGCATCGACGACGACGAACCCGTCGACGTCGGGCCGCTCGACGAGAAGCAGATCCATCGCCCACCGGAGCGCGCGGCCCTTGCCGGCGGCGGCAGGGTCGTCACGTTCCATCACCTTCGCACCGGCTGCGAGCGCGAGGTCGGCGGTCTCGTCGGTGCAGTTGTCGGCGATGACGACGACGTCGTACCGGTCGCTCGGATAGTCCTGCACCTGCAGGCTGCGGACGCACCGCTCGACGTAGTCGGTCTCGTTGTGCGCAGGGACCAGCACCACGAGCCGAGGGTGCGACCTCGGAGCCGTGCGCGGCGACGAGCGGTGGAACCGGCAGGCCACGGCGAGCGCGACCAGGTAGACGACCGCCGCAAGGGCGGCGGCAGCGGCAGTCGTCAGCAGGACGACAAGCGCGCCCGCGGCGATGGATGTGGCCAGTTCCACGCCACGACAGAGTCACCCATCGCGGCTGAGATACGGCCAGTGGGGGCTAGACGGCGACCCAGTCGGTGTGGACGCGGCCGGCGAGGTCGCCGAGGTAGAGCCGCACGCTCATCGGGCCGTATGGGACACCGGTGGCTGCGAAGCCGCCGTCGTCGTTCACCACGGCGGCGAACACGACGGTCGGAGTGTGGACCTGCGCGGATCGCACGGTGGACGGCGAGACCCGGCCGACGACGTCGCATCGATCGCCCATCGGGGCGAGCGCGATCTCGACGGAGAGGTCGTCGTCGCGGAACTCGAGGAGCCGAACCGGGCCGTCGGCGGTGTCGACGAAGATGTCGCTGTCCACCTTCGAGTCGTAGACGAGCTCGAGAAGGCGCGACTCCCTCTGGCGCGCGCCGAAGGCATCCTTGGCCTGCTCGAGCACTCTCGGAGGTGTGCGACTCATCCCACGGGTCTCGGCGAGCCTCATGAGAAGGTCCGAGCGAATTTCCTCAGTGTCTTCATCGTCATCCCGGCGTGGCATCGACCACCCCTACCCTGTGTAGACGCGCCGCCTTAGGTGCTCCGACACCCCCTCGATGATACGAGAAATCGCGGGCGGACCGCCGGTCCGTCCCAGCTCGCGGCATATGCGCCCAGTATCGCGCCCGACCGAGCGCCCCGAATGGATGGGAAGCGTCGTTTGGGTTGACTCGCGGGTCGAGTCAACCAGCCGATCAGAGCCGGCTGTCGACCGATTCGATGCCGCGTCGCTGGACCTCGCGACGCAGGACGTTCAGGATGCGAGCCCGGGTCGGGCCGATGCTGCCGATGGGCATGTCGAGCGTCGCCGAGATGTCCTGGTAGCTCATCGGAGGATCGACCATGAGCAGCGTGAGCAGCCGCCGGCTCGATTCCGGCAGCGTCGCGAACGCATCCCACAGCGCGTCGTTGCGCTCTTCGCTGAGCATGCCCGTGTCGAGGCTCCGGACATCGTGGTCGATGTCGTCGAACCGCGCCTCGTCGTCCACCAGCGTCACGCGCCGCGACCGCTGCTGCACCCGCAGGCATTCACGACGTGTGGTCGTGGCCAGCCAGGCACCGACACGCTCCGGTTGACAGATCGTGTCGAGGTGCTCGACGAGGGACAGCCACACCGTCTGCGAGACGTCCGCTGCCTCTGCCGCCGTGCGACCCATGCCCCTGGCGATCGAATACACCATGGGACCGAAGCGGTTCACCAGAGCATCCCAAGAGCGCTGATCGCCCTTCGCCGCCCGGCGAACCAGGTCGCCAACATCTTCTGAACGCGGACCCAGAGCCGGGTCCGTCTGAGTAAGAGCCATTTTCTCCGCCACCCCATCCGCTTGCCGCCGAGACTTGATGGTGGCGAAACGCAAGGGTGATCACATCATCAATTCGAAGATGCTTCGGATCCCCTTCGATTCCGACAATTACTCTGAATCGGTCGTAGCCCGCTCAATAGGTCAAAACTCTGTTGGGCCGCCGTTGTGGTGGTCACCGAAATTGGCGAATCTCGGCCGCGGAACGTGAACGCAGCGTTTCGATCGGGCGGTTTGTCGGCCTCCACCTCGCCGCCGTCGATGGCCGTGCTCACCGAAAGTGCCGCGCCAGCTCGTTCGCATACCTCGTACCGAGCGCGTTGCCCTGCTCCCTGATCCACTCGATTACGGAGACCGTCCCCGTGGGCGCTCCTTCGACGTCCGCGAGGCCGGCCGCCATCGACCGGTACTCGTCGGCGGTCAACACGACGTCGTGCACGAGGAATCCGAGCAGGCGTGACAGCACGGGGATCGCGACGCCGGGCACGCGGACGATCGCAGCCCGGCTGCCGACGGCCTCGCGGATGGCGCGGCACGAGCTCGAGGAAGGTGGGCCGGTCGGGCCCCACCGCGTTCACGATCGAGTCGGCGCGCTCGTTACCCAGCGAAACGCACAGGCGAGCGAGATCGTCGACGTGGATCGGTCGGACCCGGTAGCTCCCGTCGCCGCCGACCCCGAACACGGGCAAGTGGCGCAGCAACCACGCGATGTTGTTGATCAACACCCCGTCGTCGCCGAACAGGATGCCCGGCCGCGCGACGCCGTACGACACGCCGCACTCCGCGAGAGCTTGCTCCGCCAGCGCTTTGCCCCGGAAGTACGGATCCGGACACTCGATCGAGGGATGCGTGATGCTGACGTGGACGATGCGTTGCACACCGGCGCGCTGCGCAGCCGTGAACAGCGTCCGTGAGTTGGCTGCCGCCGAGACGTGGTCGCGGCGGCCACGGGCGAACCGCACCCAGTAGGTGTTGTAGAGCGTCGTCGCACCCTCGAGCGAGCGCGTGAGTGCGAGCGGATCGTCGAAGTCGAGCGGACGGACCTCGATCGCCGTTCCCTCCGGCGCTCGCTGCGGATGGCCGGTCAACGTGCGCACGCGCCGGCCGTCACCGGCGAGCAACGCCGCGATCCGGTTGCCGGTGAAGCCGAACGCGCCGGTCACGACATCGAGGCCGGTGTCGGGCCCGATGCCGCCCTGCTCGTCCACTGCGGTGCCTGTCGTTGTCATCGCGCCTCCTTGGGGCCGCGTCGGATGTCGTCGACCGCGACCATCGGGGACACCGCACGGACCTCGGCGATGAGGGCCACGAGGTCGTCGATCATTCCCCGCACGACCGGTATGCGGGTCGAGGTCGGGTCGTAGACCCAGAAAAGGACGAAAGCGCTCAAGACGTCAGAACGCGATGGCCACGTGCTTCGGGCCGGAGATGAAGGTGGACGGCAGCCATTCGGTCTGCGCCAGCGGCCGGACGTCGGTCAACCTGGTCAACAGCTCGCGCAGCAACGCCTGGATCTCGATGCGGGCGATGTGCGAGCCGAGGCAGAAGTGTGGTCCTCCCCCGCCGAACGCGACGTGCTCGTTCGGCGTCCGGGCGAGATCGAGCTCGCCCGCGGTCGATCCGAACGCATCGGGGTCTCGGTTGGCCGAGCCGTAGTACATGACGACCTTCTGGCCCGCGGCGATCGGTACACCAGCGACCGTCGTGTCGCGCCGCGCCGTGCGGCGCATGTAGACGACGGGACTGATCCAGCGCAGCAGCTCCTCGATGGCGCACGCGAGCCGCGCATCGAGATCGGCGCGCAGCCACGCGAACTGCTCGGGATGCGAGAACAGCGCGTCCATCCCGCCCGCGACGAGGTTGCGAGTGGTGTCGCCACCGGCATCGATGAGCAACATGAAGAACAGGTTGAAGTCGATGACGTCGAGCTCGTCGTCGCCGACGGCGGCGGTCGCGATCAGCGTGGCCAGGTCGTCCGCCGGCTCGGCACGCTTGCGCTCCCACACCTCGCGTGCGTAGTTGAACATCTCCAGCACCGCGCCCATCGCCGCGCCGGCTTCCTGCGACTCCGGCGCGGCATGGATCTTCTCCGTCAGGCCATAGAGCTCGACGCCGTCCTCGAGCGGGATGCCGAGCATGTCGGCGATGACGTACGACGGCATCAGTCCGGCGATGTCCGCGACGAGGTCGCACTCACCGCGATCAACGACGCCGTCGATGATGCGTTTGGCGAGCTCCTCGATGCGCGGCCGCATCGCCTTCGCCGCCGCGGGATGAACTCGGGCGCGACGAGCTTGCGCAAATCGGTGTGCACCGGCGGGTCCGACGAGATCATCATCTCGTGACCTGGGACGTCCATGCCGCCCGTGGCGTCCGGGATCATGATTCCCGGTCGCGACGAGAACGTCGCCGCGTCGCGTCCGACGGCCTTGACGTCCTTGTATCTGGTGACGGCCCAGAACCCGGTGCCGCCATCGGGTTCGTCGTGCCAGTGGACCGGGTCGTTGTCGCGCAGCCACGCGAACTGCTCGTGCGGCTGTCCGTGCGCGAACGACGCCTGCGACAGCAGTGCGATCGCGGGCGCGTCGTCGAGCGCGGTCATTTGGCTCTCAGGCGGCGGACTTCTCCAGGATGTGGACGCCGCACGCCGAGCCGAGGCCGATGACGTGGGCGAGCCCGACCTTGGCGCCCTCGATCTGGCGATCGCCGGCCTCACCGCGCAGGTGATGGCAGACCTCCCAGATGTTGGCGATGCCGGTGGCGGCAATCGGATGCCCCTTGGACTCGAGGCCGCCCGACACGTTCACCGGCGTCTTGCCGTCACGCCAGCTGGCGCCGCTCTGGAAGAAGTCGACCGCCCCACCCTCTTCGCAGAGCATGAGGTTGTCGTAGTGGACGAGCTCCGCGGTCGCGAAGCAGTCGTGCAACTCGACCATGTCGAGGTCGTCGGGGCCGATGCCCGCCTGCTCGTACGCCTGCTTGGCCGCGTTGCGGGTGAGCGTGTTGACGTTGGGAAGGATCTGGCACGCCTCTTCCCACGGATCGGTGGTGAGCACCGAGGCCGACACCTTGATGGCCCGCTTCTGCTGCTCCTTCGAGAGCTTCTTGAGCTCGGTGTCGGACACGACGACGGCAGCCGCGGCGCCGTCGCAGTTGGCGGAGCACATCGGCCGCGTGTTCGGGTAGGCGATCATGATGTCGTTCATGATCTCCTCGAGCGTGAACCGCTTCGAGTACGCCGCGAGCGGGTTGAGCGTCGAGTGCGCATGGTTCTTCTCGGAGATCTTGGCGAACAGCTCGAAGCTGGTGCCGCCGTACTTGTGGCCGTACTCCATGCCGATCTGCGCGAACACCCCAGGCATCGTGTCGGTGCCGATGCGGCCGTCGGTCGGGGCGACCGAGCCGAAGCGGCCCTTGGGCTCGTAGACCTTGCCGTCACCCTTCGCCGAACCGCCGGCGAGCAGTCCCGCACCGGCGAGCTTCTCCACACCGACCGCGAGGCCGTAGTCGCACTCGCCCGCCTTGACCGACATGATCGCCGTGCGCAGCGCAGTCGCACCCGTGGCGCACGCGTTCGCCACGTTGTAGACGGGGATGCCGGTCTGGCCGACCTGCTTCTGGATCTGCTGTCCGATACCGCCGCCCATGCCCATGAGGTTGCCGGCGGCGAGGACGCCCATCTTGTCCATCGTCGTGCCGGCGTCGGCGAGGGCACCCATGGCGGCCTCGGCGGCGAGGTCGACCGTGTCCTTGTCCGGGTGCTTGCCGAACTTCGTCATTGTGATCCCGAGGATCCACACCTGCTCAGCCATGTCGTTGTCCTCTCAGACCGTTCAGACGGGTTCGAACCCGAAGCCGATCGCTTCGGTTCCATTGTCGTCGCTGCCGACCACATACGTCGCCAGCTTCACCTTCATACCGAGTTTCACGTGATCCGGGTCGGGATCCGTGTTGATCACGTTGCCCCGGACCGAGGTGCCGTCGCAGTCGATCACGCCGGCGACGAAGGGCACCGGGATACCGGGCGCCGCGAGCGACACGATCGTGTACGCCCGGAGCTCGCCCTGGGTCGCCACGTCGACGTCCTTGAAGGACGTGCCGAAGCACGATGCACATGCGTTGCGCCGATCGAAGAATCGGGCGCCGCAGTTCGTGCACTCGTGCGCTCGCAGGTGCGGGTCATCCCCCAGCGCGAGGTACTCCACCAACGGAACCTGGTTCGCCATCGTCCAATCCTCGCCCGGGCACGCCGCCCCGCGCAAAGAGCGCGGGCGTCGCGCGTGCAACGACGTGTCGTTCTGCGGGGCAGACACAGGTACGTTGCGCTGGCGACTACGGTGCCGTGAACGCTCGTTCATCTTGTTGGAGGCCGTCTTGAAGACAGTTGACGACCTGTATTGGGACCCCATCGACGAAGACCTCGACACCCATCCGTACGAGGTCTGGGGCCGCATGCGGGACGAGGCACCCTTGTACCGCAACGAGCGATTCGATTTCTGGGCGCTCACCCGGTACGCCGACGTGGAGGCGGCCCATCGCGACCCGGCGACGTTCCTGTCGAGCCACAGCACGGTCCTCGAGCTGATGACCGCCGAGCCCACGCCGACCGGAATGATGATCTTCAAGGATCCCCCTGATCACACGCGGCTGCGGTCGTTGGTGTCCCGGGCATTCACGCCACGGCGGGTCGCCGCGCTCGAGGTCCACATCCGCGAGCTGTCCGCGGAGCTCCTCGAGCCGTGGGTCGAAGGCGCGGACTTCGATTTCGTCACCGACTTCGGAGCCACGCTCCCGTCGATGGTCATCTGCGAGCTGCTCGGCGTGCCATCAGAGGACCGCGAGTGGGTGAAGAAGCGCATCGACACGACGTTCCACATCGAGCCCGATGTCGGCATGGTCAACGATGTGTCCCTGGCAGCAATGATCGAGCTCGACGGCTACCTGACGCAGCTCCTCGAATCACGCCGAGCGACTCCGGACGACGACCTGCTCTCCGGACTCGCTCAGACCGAGCTGACCATCCGCGAATGCGCGGACTTCGCCAACCTCCTCGTCGAGCGCGGGAACGGAAACGGTTGCCCGCCTGCTCGGTTGGGCGGCGGTGGTGCTCGACGAACACCCGGACCAGCGGGCCGAAGCGGCGGCCGACGCGTCGCTGCTCCCCAACACCGTCGAGGAGCTGCTGCGCTACGAGGCGCCGTCACCGGTGCAAGGACGTTGGACGGCGCGTGCCGTCGAGCTGCACGGCACCGAAGTGCCCGCGGGCAGCAAGGTGCTGCTGCTCACCGGCGCCGCGGGACGGGACGAGCGGAAGTACCCGGACGCGCACCGCTTCGACATCCACCGCAACCTCGACAACCATGTGTCGTTCGGTTTCGGCATCCACTTCTGCCTCGGCGCCGCGCTCGCCCGTCTCGAAGGTCGCGTCGCGCTCGAGGAGGCGTTGCGCCGCCATCCCAACTGGGAAGTCGACCACGACAACGCCGTGCGCTTGCACACCTCGACGGTGCGCGGCTGGTCGTCGGTCCCGGTGCGGTGAGCCGAGCTCGAGGCCTCCCGAAGACCAATCCACGCGATTGAATCTGCGTTCAACCGCGCGGAACCGAAGTACCATCGGCGGCATGCCGAAGGCGACCGAGCCACTGGCGAGCCGGCGCGAGGAGCGGCGTCTCCGCCAGCAGGACATCAGCCGTTCGCAGCTGCTCGACGCGGCCGAGGAGGTCTTCGGCCGCAAGGGCTTCCACGAGACGACCCTCAAGGAAGTGGCGGAGCTCGCGGAGTTCGCCGTCGGATCGGTGTACTCGTTCTTCGAGAACAAGGACGACCTGTTCCGACAGATCTTCATCCGTCGCGGCGACGAGTTCATGCCCGAGCTGCTGGCGATCGTGCGAGGACCCCGAGCTCGATCCGGTCGAGCAACTGCACGCGCTCGTCGACTTCGAGATCGGATTCTTCCGTGCCCACCCGCACTTCGGTCGCCTCTATCTCCGCTACTCCAACGCGACGACCTCGTTGTCGACGGACAGTGAGATCGACGCGGTGATGAAAGAGCGTTACGAGGACGCGATGCAGTTCCAGGCCTCGCTGTTCCGCCGGGGCCAGCGCGGAGGTGTGCTGCGCAAGGGTGATCCTGAAGTGCTCGCCCGCCTGTTCAGCGGGCTGATCTCCGCGTACCAGGCGCTCGACCCGGCAGTGGTGTCCGACGACGCCAGCCCGCGGGAGCGCCTGCCGCTCGCGCGAACTGCACGACATCGTCGACTGCACGTTCGTCGTTCGACCGTGATCAGGAGACAACCGACCTTGACCGACCGCGTCTGGATCGACGACGACGACGAGCACACGATCATCGAGCTCCTGCAGCGACGGCTCGAACAAGATCCTGACGGCGAGTACCTCGACGTCGTCGGCACGAAGGTGTCCGCCGCCGAGGTCGCCGACACCGGCGGACGCATCGCCGGGATGCTGTCCGGGTCTGGGCGTCGGGCGCGGCGACCGCGTCGCGACGCTCGTCGAGAACTCAGCCGGAGGCGATGTTCGCCTGGTGGGGCACGATCCTGAGCGGGGCGGTGTCCGTCCCGATCAACACCGCGTACAAGGGCGAGTACCTCCGCCATCAACTGGCGGACTCCGGATCGAAGGTCGCTCCTCGTCGAACCGTCGCTGCGCGATCGGGCCGACCGCGGTCATGCGGCGACGTCGACGAGCTCGAGCACGTGATCGTCCTCGGCGACGACGAGTGGCGCGACCGGCTGCGCGGCTGGGACGAGATGCTCGCCGTCGCCCGCCACGGTCCGACGCGCGTCCGATCTCGGCACGTTCATCTACACCGGCGGGACGACCGGGCCCGTCGAAGGGCTGCATGCTCAGCCACCGGTACCACGAGGTGCTGTCCCGCCAGATCGGCGTGTGCTGGCGGCGCACCGCGGACGACGTCGTGTGGACGCCGCTGCCGATGTTCCACTTCAACGCGATCGTCACCGCCATCCTCGGCCCGCTCATCTACGGCGGGCGCGGCCGCGATCGAGCGCCGCTTCTCCGTCTCGCGCTTCTGGCCGGAGATGAACCGCACCGGCGCGACGATCACGTCGACGCTCGGCACGATGGCGTACCTCTGGCGCACGACGTCGATCGGCCCGAGATGCCGCAGTCGGGCGCGCCGGAGGCCAACACGTCGCTGCGCCTGATCGGCGCCGCACCACTACCCGTCGAGGTCGACTCGATCCTGAAGGACCGGTTCGGCATCGACACGTTCAGCGGCGCGTACGGCACGACCGAGGCGTCGCTGGTGTCGTGGCAGCCGCTCGGGCGCCACGAACAAGCCGAACGCGGCCGGCGTCGATCAACGACGAGTACTTCGACGTCCGCATCTTCGACGACGACGACCACGAGCTGCCTCGCGGGACGGACGGCGAGATCGTCTTGCGGCCGAAGCGACCGCACACCATGTTCGAGGGCTACTGGGGTCGACCGGAAGCGACGGTCGAGACGAGTCGCAACTGGTGGTACCACACGGGCGACATCGGCCGCATCGACGACGAGGACTACCTCTACTTCGTCGATCGCAAGGCCGACTACCTGCGCCGGCGGGGCGAGAACATCTCGAGCTTCGAGGTCGAGCGCATCCTCATGTCGCACGGCGCACTGGCGGACGTCGCGGTGCACGCGGTGCCGAGCCCGATGACCGAGGACGACCTGAAGGTGACGGCGACCGTGAAGGAGGGAGCGAGCCTCACCGAGGAAGCGCTGTTCCGTTGGTGCATCGACGAGCTCCCCTACTTCGCGCTGCCGCGCTACATCGAGTTCCGCGCCGAGCTGCCGCGCTCGCCCGTGGGCCGTGTCCTCAAGCGCGAGCTACGCGCCGAGGGAGTGACTGCGGCGACGTGGGACGTCGAGACGTCCGGCGTCACGTACGAGAAGCGCTAGCAGGTCGCTGGTCAGGCCGTCGCCCTCGGCGCGAGCCGGCCGATGTCGATGCCCTTGCCGGTGCGCTCGAAGCGCCCGTGGTCGAACGAGCGGATGCTGACGTCGTGACCTGCGGCCTTCGCCCGCAGCGCGCCGACCGTCGCCTGCTCCTTCGGCACGTGTGCGAACGGATCGTACGAGTACCAGCGCATCGCGTTCTCGTGCGTGATCTTGTCGAGGTCGGCCTTCGGTACCTCGTAGCGATCGGCGACGCGCGATCAGCTCCTCGGGTGCTTCGGGCCACGACGAGTCGCTGTGGGGGTAGTCGCACTCCCAAGCGATGTTGTCGATGCCGATCTCGTCGCGCATGCGCAGACCGATGGGATCCGCGATGAAGCAGGTGAGGAAGTGCTCGCGGAACACCTCGCTCGGAAGCCGGCTGCCGAAGTCCTGACCGGTCCAGAGGTGGTGCATGTCGTACGTGCGGTCGAGGCGATCGATGAAGTACGGGATCCAGCCGGTGCCGCCTTCGGAGAGCGCGATGCGGATGTCGGGGAACTCCTTGAGCACGCGGCTCCACAACAGATCCGCCGCGGCCGCGGCAGATGTTCATCGGCTGCAACGTGATCATGACGTCGACGGGGGCGTCGGGCGCGGTGACGGCGAGCTTGCCGGACGAGCCGAGGTGGATCGACAGCACGGTGTCCGTGTCGACCAGTGCCCGCCAAAGCGGATCCCACGAGTCGCTGTGGAAGGAGTCATAGCCGAGGGTCGACGGGTTCTCGGTGAACGTCAACGAATGGACGCCCTTGTCCGCGAGGCGACGGACCTCGGCCGCACACAGCTCCGCGTCCCACAGGATCGGGAGCCCCATCGGGATGAACCGTCCCGGCGCGGACGCGCACCACACGTCGACGTGCCAGTCGTTGTAGGCCTGCAGCACCGCGAGCGCCAGATCCTTGTCGGGCGCCGCCGCGAACAGCCGGCCGGAGAACCCCGGGAACGACGGGAAGCACATCGACCCGAGCACGCCGCCCGCGTCCATGTCCTTCACCCGCTCGTCGATGTCGTAACAACCGGGTCGCATCTCGTCGAACGCGGTCGGCTCGACGCCGTACTCCTCCTTCGGCCGCCCCGCGACCGCGTTCAACCCGACGTTCGGGATGATGGAGCCCTCGAAGGTCCAGACATCCGAGCCGTCGGCCTGACGGACGACGCGCGGCGCGCGATCACGCCACTTCGCCGAGATGGTGGTGTCGAACATGTCCGGCGGCTCGACGAGGTGGTCGTCGACGCTCACCATGATCAGGTCGTCGGTGTTGACGGTCGTCGCGCACCGCTTCTCCTTCCCGTCCGAACGCCGGATACTCTAACATGAACCGTCGTTCAAACTGGAGGGGGCCATGGCCGGGCGAGACGCGGAGAAGGACCAGTCACGGTACGCGGACCGGATGTTCCCGGCCCCGATCGACCTCGGCATCGCGCAGTCCGATCGCGCGGTCTCGTCGGTTCGGTACGGGACCGAGAGCTACCTCGACGGCGGTCGCGGTGAAGGCACGGCCTGGTACGAGGGCGGCGGCGCGATCGGCGACCGTGCCGTGCAGGGCATCACGATCTACCCGCCGACGCACGGTGTGGCGACGCAGGGCGACCCGTTCGAACCGGTGAAGATCGGCGTCCTCATCGACATGGACCTCGGTCAGTTGCTCGCCGACTGGATCGATCCGACGATCCTCGCGATCGAGGACGCGCTCAACGAAGGCGTCTACGGCCGCGGACCGATCGAGCTCGTGGTCGCCGATGCGCGCGGCCTGCCGCGGGAGAACTATCGCAAGGTCCGAGACGGCTATCGGTGGCTCGTCGAGCAGGGCTGTGTCGTGGTGCTCGGTCCGCTGATCAGCGACAACTCACTCGTGGTGCAAGACCTCGTCAACGAGTTGAAAGTCGCCGTGCATTGGTTGGACGGGCGCGCACAAGTTCGCATCCGAGTACTGCTTCACCGTGGCCAACGGCGACATCCCGACCGAAGGCGTCATGTGCGCCCAGTGGTTGAAGGCCCGCGGCCTCGAGAAGGTCGGCATGTTCTGGGAGCAGGGCTCGTCCGGGCCGCGACTACGCCGACTACTTCCGCGACACCGCGCTGCAGCTCGGGCTCAAGGTCATGCGTGAGGTCAAGCTCGAGCCGAACCCGCGTGGCCTGAAGGACGATCTCGCGCTGATGCGCGACCTCGGCGTCGAGGGCATCTACTACGGCGGCTACGGCTACGCCACGTTCCACTTCGCCGAGGCGTTCCGCGCGCTCGACTGGGATCCCCCGCGCGTCATGGGCACCGCGTTCATGTTCTATTCGAACTCGAACAAGTGGGCTGAGGGCCTGGAAGGATGGCACGGCGTCGACCAGCTCGGTGAGGACGGCGCCAACGAGAACTACAACGCCATGGTCCGCCGCTTCGAGAATCGCTTCGGACGCACGACCCGCAACGTCGTCGTCGCACTCGCCTACGACACCGCGCGCGTCGCCATCCACGGCATCGGCAACGCCGCGATCCCCGAGCCCCGGTGGGTCAAGGAAGGGATGGAGCGCATCCGCTGGATGCCCGCCACCAACGGAGGTCCGGGCACGTACATCCAGTTCGGACCGCACGACCGCAAGGGTTACAAGGGCGACTTCCTGACGATCCGCGAGCTGCGCGGCGGTGAGCTGCGCTTCGACGGCTACCACCGCCCGCAGTGGCCGTCCAACGCGAGCTCGTGACCAACGTCTACATCCACGAATTCATCGACATCGTCGGGCACAACCGCGCCAAGTACCAGCACCACATGACAGCCAACTGGGTGCCGGTCGGCCTCGCGGAACGCAACCAGCGGTGCTACGGCGTCTGGTCGACGATCGGCTCGACCGGCCGATGGCCCGAGGTCGTGAACATGTGGGAGTTCGACGGGTGGGAAGGGCTCGTGCACAACTTCGAGGTCGAGACCTCGGGTGGGCACGACCAGGATCCTTCGCTCGTCGAATGGTGGGCGGTCGCGTCGCAGTTCCGCCGAGGCGGCCTCGACCGCATCGTCGTCGCTGACGAGCAGAGCAAGTCGATCGACGCGCTGTGCTCGGCCGGCGTGCGCGGCGAGCTGTACTCCCACGAGCTCGTGCGGGTCCCGCCGGGTCGCGCGTCCGAGTTCCTCGAGATGGTGCGGCGCTGGGGCGAGGGCGTCTACCGGACCGAAGGGCTCGAGCTCGTCGGTGCGTTCCGTACCGCGATGCGCGCCGACGACGAGTGCATCCTGCTGTCCGCGTGCCCGAGCTGGCGCACGTGGGGCGAGTTCGAGCGCGCCTGGCAGGCGGACGGTGAGCTGGCCGGTTGGGGCAAGGCGCTGATCGACTTCGGGGCGACCTGGCAGCGAACCGTGCTGGTCGACGGTGAACTGTCACCCATGCGCATCGGACGCCAGCCCCAGGTGTCCGACCGACGACCGCTGGACCAGGTGTGAGCGAGCGCGACGGCACGATCACCGACGAGGGCATCGCCCGGCTGCGCGCCCGCATCGGCGTCGCGGAGCCGCACCCGATGCCGCCCCACTACGCGCTGCCCACGACCGACACGTTCCGCCATGTCGCCGAGGCGTACGGCGACGACAACCCCCTGTGGTGCGATCCCGCGTACGCGGCAACGACGCGTTGGGAGGGGCCGCTCGCCCCCCCGGTGCTCGTCGGCGGCGACACCCTGATCGGTGACGACGAGGTCACCGAACTCGACCCGGACACCAAGGCGCTGTTGAAGGGCGACCCGCTGCGAGGCGTGCACGCCTTCTATGCCGCGTCGGCCCGTGAATGGTGGAACCCGTTGCGACCGCTTCGCCCGGTGGCGCGCCGCAACGCGATGGTCGCCGTGCTCGACAAGCCGAGCGAGTTCGCCGAACGAGCGGTGCACGAATGGACCGGGCAGGTGTTCCGCGAGATCGACGGTCCGGTCCTCGCCGGTCAATACCGGTTGATGATCCGCACCGAGCGCACCAAGGCGCGCGAGCGCAAGAAGTACGACGACATCGAGGTCGCCTCGTACACCGACGACGAGATCGAGACGATCGAGAAGCAGTACGCGTCGGAAGCACCGCGCGGCGCGGACCCGCGCTACTGGGAGGACGTCGAAGAGGGTGACATCGTCGGCCCGCTGGTGAAGGGACCGTTGACCGTCACCGACATGATCTGCTGGCACGTCGGGATGGGCATGGGCCTCTACGGCGTCAAGGCATTGCGGCTCGCGGCGAAGAACCGGGCGCGCATCCCGCGGTTCTTCCATCGCGACGAGCACAACGTGCCGGACGTGATGCAGCGGGTGCACTGGGATCCGGAGTTCGCCAAGCGGTCCGGCAACCCGACCACGTTCGACTACGGCCGCATGCGCGAGACCTGGCTCATCCACCTCTGCACGGACTGGATGGGCGACGACGCGTGGCTGTGGAAGCTCGACTGCGAGTTCCGTCTGTTCAACTACGTGGGTGACACGCAATGGGTGCAGGGCGCGGTGACCCGGAGATATCTCGCTGACGGCGATCGTCCTGCGGTCGATGTCGACATCGCCTGTACGAACCAGCGCGGCCAGGTGACGACACCAGGACACGCCACGATCCTCCTGCCCTCTCGCGAACGCGGACCGGTTCGGCTGCCGGATGCGCCGGCGTCCGACCTGCAGGGCGCGCTCGACGAGATCGCGGCGCGATGGGAAGACCGATGACCGTTCACGTCTCCAGCGACGACGGGATCCTTCGCCTGCACCTCGACAAGCCGAAGAAGCGCAACGCGCTCGACGACGACATGGTCACCGTGCTCATCGACGAGGTCGATGCTGCGGGTCGCGACGAGTCGGTGCGCGCCATCCTCCTGACCGGGGAGGGCGACCACTTCTGCAGCGGCTTCGACATCGTCAGCCGCAACGCCGGCGAGGGCGAGCAACGACCGCGGGTCGGATCCATCCAGCGGCGGCTCCCTTCACAGTCGCACCGGCTGATCCCGATCCTGAGCACGACACAGGTGCCGATCGTCGTCGCCGCGCGCGGCTGGATCGCAGGCATCGGTTTGCACGTCGTCGCCGCGTCCGACTTCGCGGTGCTGGCGAACGACGCGCACGTGTGGGAGCCGTTCAGCCAGCGAGGCTTCACGGCCGACTCGGGCGCGACCTGGCTCCTCCCCCGCCTGATCGGCGTGCAGCGCACGCGCGAGCTGCTGATGCTCGGGACGGCGATCGACGGTCGCACTGCAGTGGACTGGGGACTCGGTTACGAGGCCGTGCCTTCGAACGAGGTCGACAGCGCCGCGCTGGTGCTGGCGCAACAGCTCGCCGCCGGTCCGACGGTCTCGCTGGGTCTCACGAAGTGGCTGCTGCACACGTCGGCAGAACACACCCTCGAACAGCAGCTTCGCGAGGAAGCGTTCGCGATGGAGCTGTCGAGCCGGAGCGACGACTTCCGTGAAGGCCTCAAGGCCTTCGTCGAGAAGCGCGATCCCGGCTTCACCGGCCGATGAGCACTGCTTCGAGCGGTGCCACGGACGACGCGCGCGCCTGGGTCGAGTCCAACGTTCCGGCTTCCTGGCGCGACGCTGCCTCGGCCGGACGTCCGATCCGCGAGGTGCGCACGTACGCGGAGTACGAGGCGTGGTACCCGACGTTCGCGGCGTCCGGTTACGTCGTACCGACGTGGCCGAAGGAGTACGGGGGGCTCGACGTCGACATCGCGACGGCACGGGAGATCGAGTCCGTGCTCGCGCCGTACGCACTCGGTCGTCTCAACCCGCTCGGCCTCAACCTGTGCGCGCCGGCACTGTTCGCGCATGGCAGCGAGGAGCAGCGGCTGCGCTTCCTGCCGCGCATCGTCGACAACACCGAGAAGTGGTGCCAGCTGTTCAGTGAGCCCGGTGCCGGGTCGGATCTCGCGTCGCTGGCGACCCGAGCGGTGCGCGACGGCGACGACTGGGTCCTCACCGGGCAGAAGGTCTGGACGACCTGGGCGCACGTGTCCGACTGGGCCGTCTGCCTCGGCCGCACCGATCCGGATGTGCCGAAGCGCAACGGCATCACCTACTTCCTCGTCGAGCTGCATGCGCCGGGCGTGTCGGTGCGACCGTTGCGGCACATCACCGGTGAAGTCGATTTCAACGAGGTGTTCCTCGACGAGGTACGCGTGCCGGACTTCCAACGGGTCGGCGGTGAAGGCGATGGCTGGAAGGTGGCGGGCGCGACGTTGTCGGGCGAGCGCCAGATGGTCTCCGGCTCCGGCTCGGGCGGCGTCGATCGCATCGGTGGATCCGGCGCGGACTCGTTGCTGCGAGCACCGATCACCGATCCCGTCATGCGCCAGCGAGTCGTGGCGCTGTGGGCGGAAGAGCAGATCCGGGCGTGGACCAATCGACGGCTGCGCGGCGGACCGCTGACCTCGATCGGCAAGGTCCACCAGGGCGATCTCAACCAACGCATCCAACTCGCGGCCGTGGATCTCATGGGCGCGCACGCCATGGCGTGGCCAACAGATGGGCTCGATCGCACGGTGAAGGGCATGTTGCGCAGCCGAGCGAACACCATCGAAGGCGGCACGACCGAGGTCAACAAGAACGTCATCGGCGAGCGGCTGCTCGGCCTGCCACGCGAACCGGACCCGTATTCGAAATCGCCGTGGAAAGACATCCCGCGCTCATGAGCTACGAGACGCTCGACGTCCATGTCGACGGTCATGTCGGTTGGTTGATCTTCGACCGCCCGTCACGCGGCAACGCGATGGACGCCACGATGCTCGGCGAGCTCGAGCAGGCGTGGCAGCAATTGGCGGCGGATCCTCAGGTGCGCGTGATCGTGAACACGGGCAACGGCGACGCGTTCCAGACGGGCCTCGACGTCGGCCAACTGGCGAAGGACAAGGACGCGTTGCGCGAGCAGTCGCGGCGGACGAAGAACGCCGAGCTGAAGCTGACGGCATGGCACAACGAGGTGTGGAAGCCGGTGATCGCGGCGGTCAACGGCGTGTGCGCCGGCGGCGGCCTCCACTTCGTGGCCGACGCCGACATCGTGATCGCCTCGTCAGGCGCCACGTTCCTCGATCCGCATGTGTCGATCGGGCAGGTGTCGGCGTACGAGGTCATCGGGCTCGCGCGGAAGTCGCCGATGGAGGCGATCTGCCGCATGGCGTTCACGGGACGGCACGAGCGCATGTCCGCGGAGCGGGCCCGCCAGCTCGGGATCCTGTCCGAAGTCGTCGATCCCCCTGAACGATTGCGCGCGCGAGCAGCCGAGATCGCGGACCTCGTCGCTCGCAACAGCCCGGCGGCGATGGCCGCGACGAAGCGCGCGCTGTGGAGCGCGCTCGAACTCGGCCTCACTGACGCCTGCCGCGCCGGCGCGCAGGAGCTCGTCGGCATGTGGGGCCACCCCGACCAGACCGAAGGGCCCGCCGCGTGGGCCGAGAAGAGGGAGCCGCAGTGGCTGACTACGAGCACCTGATCGTCGAACGCCATGGCCCGGTGGGCTGGCTGATCAACAACCGTCCCGACCAGCTCAACGCGATGAACGCGAAGATGCGTGACGAGTTCGGCGACGCGTGGCTCGAGCTGGATCGAGATCCCGACGTGCGCGTGATCGTCCACACCGGCAGCGGCCGCGCGTTCCAAACCGGCGTCGACGTCTCCGAGATCGCGTCCGACGGTGTCGGCATGGAGCGCTACCGCAAGAGCGTCGAGGACTGGGACCTCCACTTCACGTCCTGGCACCAGCACGTGTGGAAGCCGGTGATCACCGCGGTGAACGGCATCTGCGCTGGCGGCGCCTTCCACTGGGTGGCGGACGCGGACATCGTCATCTGCGCGTCGGACGCGCAGTTCTTCGACCCCCATGTGTCCGTCGGTCAGGTGGTGTCGATCGAGGCCATCGCGCTCATGCGCAAGATCCCCGTCGAAGCGGTGATGCGCATGGCCTTCGTGGGCCGGTACGAGCGGATGGACGCCCAGCGGGCGTTCGAGCTCGGCATGGTGAGCGAGATCGTGGATCCTCCCGAGGGACTGCGTGAGCGCGCGCAGGAGCTCGGCGAGACGATCGCGAAGAACAGCCCCGCAGCGATGGCGGCGACGAAGCGGGCGCTGTGGGGCGCGCTCGAGATGGGACTCTCGGATGCGTGCCGCGCCGGCGCAGACGAGCTGGTGTCGATGTGGGGCCATCCTGATCAGGCCGAGGGCCCGACCGCATTCGCGGAGAAGCGAGACGCGAAGTGGCAGACGAGCTGAGGTCGTTCGCCGAGCTGCTACCGCCGTCGGGTGACGAGCTCTGCATCCACGCGCCGGACGGCGAGTGGACACGATCACGGTTCCTCGAGCGCGTCGACGAGTTGATGACCGAGCTGCCGATCGAGCCTGACACCGCCGTCGGCATCTCGCTGCCGAACGGCGGCGAGCTGATCGCGTCGATGTTCGCCGTGTGGAAGGCAGGTGGCGTCGTCGTGCCGGTCAACCCCCGACTCACGCCGACCGAGGTCGCGCGCATCGAGCGGGATGTGATCGGCCGGCGTTACGAAGCCGGTGTGGCGCTCGTTTCGTTCACTTCCGGCACGACCGGCACGCCGAAGCCCGTCCCACTCCTCGCGGCGCGCGTCATGGAAGGGCTCGACCAGGTGCTCGCCACCGTGCGGACGAAGCCGGCGAATGACGACCGTCCGCCGATGCCCAACCTCGTCCCCGTGTCGCTGTCGTTGTGGGCAGGGATCTACCAGGTGCTGTTCGCGTTCACCGTCGGTGCGCCCGTTGTCGTCATGGACAACTTCGACACGCTCGAGTTCGCGTCCCTGGTACGGCGTTTCGCCATTCGCAGCACGGTGCTCCCGCCTGCCGCGATGGTCATGCTCGTCGACGACGATCGCGTCGACGACCTCGCGCCGCTCAAGTACGTGCGCTCGATCTCGTCACCACTGTCCCCGCTGCAGGCTCGCCGATTCCGGGACAGGTTCGGCATCAGCGTCCTCAACGGGTACGGCCAGACCGAGCTCGGAGGCGAGGTCGTCGGCTGGAGCGCGGCGGACTCGAGGACGTTCGGCGACGACAAGCTCGGTGCGGTCGGCCGTCCGCACACCGGCGTCGAGGTCAGCACCGACGACTCGACCGGCGAGCTGCTCGTGCGCATCGCCGGACGTTTCGACGACTGGCAGCACACCGGAGATGTGGCGCGCATCGACGACGACGAGTTCGTGTGGATCGAAGGACGACTGTCCGACATGGTCAACCGCGGCGGGCTGAAGGTGCACCCCGGCGAGGTCGAGGAGGTACTGCGGCTGTCGCCGTCCGTGGCGGACGCTGCAGTGGTGGGTGTCCCGGACGATCGACTCGGCGAGGTGCCGGTGGCGTTCGTCGTCGAGCGCGAGCCGGTGACCGATGCCGCCCTCGAGGCGTTGTGCCGGACGCACCTCGCGCCCTACAAGGTGCCCGTGCGGTTCGAACGGGTTGCGGCACTGCCGCGCAACGACGCCGGCAAAGTCCTCAAGCGGGAGCTGCTCGATTCTCACGGAGTGGGCATCCCCGTCGTTGAATGAGCATGAACCCAAGCTCGCCGTCGGCTCGGAGCCGGATGCGGAGCAGTCGTCTGGGTGGTGTGCCCGCCCGGCTCCCTGAAAGCGGGACGCCGCGCCTCGGTCAGCTGACCCTCGGCGTCGAGCCGCCTCCGCCGGAGCTGACACCGCGGACGAGCAGACCGCTTCAGGACGTGACCCACGTCCATGGTTGGCTGACGCCGGCGGAGCAACAGGCCTTGGCACAGCAGTTCCGTGAGTGGGCGAAGCCGCCGGCCGGCCTGCGGCATCCCCGAGTACCGACCGGCGATCTGATGACCGTGCAGTCGGTGTGCCTCGGCTGGCATTGGCAGCCCTATGCCTACTCGCGCACGGCGGACGACACCGACGGCGCGCCCGTGAAGCCGCTGCCTCGATCGTTGGTGAATCTGGCAGTGCGGGCCGTCGCCCCCGAACCGTTCTCACCCGATGCCGCCATCGTCAACCTCTACGCGCCCGGTGCTCGGCTCGGGCTGCATCAGGACGCCGAGGAGCCGTCCGATGCACCGGTGGTCACGATCAGTCTGGGTGACACCGCGGTGTTCCGGATGGCCGGAACGGACCGGCGGACCGCGCCGTTCACCGACATCGCGCTTCGCTCGGGCGACCTGCTGGTGTTCGGCGGCGTGAATCGGCGGATCTACCACGGCGTCACCAAGATCATCGAAGGCACCTCGCCCGAGTGGCTCGACCTGCCCGCGGGAAGGCTCAGCATCACGATCCGCGAGACGGGCTTGGAATGAGCGAGACGACCGCGTGGTCCGAACGCGTGGATGCGTTGGATTGGCCTGCGATCGTCGACGACCTGGACAGCGTCGGCTGCGCGTTGACCGGACGCGTCGTCGATGGGGTCGAGTGCAGGGCGATGATCGACCGGTACGAGGACGACGCTCGCTTCCGGTCGACAGTCGTCATGGCACGGCACCGGTTCGGCGAGGGCCAGTACCGGTACTTCGGCGCGCCTCTGCCAGATGCAGTCGCCGCGCTGCGCGAGGCGTTCTGGCCCCATCTCCTCACCGTCGCACGCCCGTGGCACGAACGTCTCGGCCGTACCAGCCCATGGCCCGACCACTTCGACGACTGGCTCGAGTGCTGTCACGTCGCCGGTCAGACGCGACCGACGCCGTTGCTCTTGCGGTACGGATCCGGTGACTGGAACGCGCTGCACCGTGATCTCTATGGCGACCTCGTGTTCCCCCTTCAGGTCGTCATCGGACTCAACGAGCCAGGCAAGGACTACACGGGCGGCGAGTTCGTCGTCGTCGAGCAACGCCCACGCGCGCAGTCACGCGCGACCGTCACGTCCATCCCGCGTGGTCACGCTGTCGTGTTCACGACCCGCGATCGTCCTGTCCGCACGAAACGAGGTTGGTCGGCCGCGCCGATGCGCCACGGCGCCAGCATCGTGCGATCCGGTCACCGCCACGCACTCGGCCTCATCTTCCACGACGCCGCCTGAGTCGCTGCAGGACTACTTCGTCGGTGTGGGAACGACGACCACGGCGCACCGGGCGTGGTGCAGGCACTGCTGGCTGACCGATCCGAGCACCATGCCGGCGAGTCCCCCGCGCCCGCGAGTACCGACCACGAGACAACCCGCGCGCTCTGCGAGCGCGAGCAGCCCGGGCGCCGGCGCGTCCTCGATGGGAACCAGTTCGACTCGTTCGGGGGAACCGTGTGATGCCGTGGCCCGCTCGAGCATCTCGCGCATCACGTCACGGCTCTGCGCGACGTATGCGTTTCGGTCCACCGATACGAACGGCAGGACGTCCGTCGACGAGCCTGGATGACTCACCCACCACGCGTGCGCGACCACCAGTCCTGCATGTCGTGCAACTGCTTCCCGAACAGCGAAGTCGAGCGCGGCCTGCGAACTCGGCGAGCCGTCGACCCCGACAACGACGTCACCCGCACTCGGCAGAGGCGAGTCGCCCCGGACGACCGCAACAGGCGTCGGCGAATGGGCCGCGCAGTGCTGGCTCACGGATCCGAGCAACAGCCCTTTGAAGCCGCCGAGACCGCGGTTGCCGACGACGAGAAGGTCGGCGTAGGCGGCACGGGTCAGGAGCACCTGCGGCGCGTGCCCGGCGACGACCTCGGCCGTCACCATTCGTTCGTCTACAGCGGATTCCTGACTGACCGCCGCAAGGTCCGCCTCGAGGCTGTTCTTGGCCCACTGCTCGTACTCGTTCGGGTCGACCGGCGCCGCGTACAGCCCGATCGAGGCCAGGGCCGTAGGGACCGTCCACGCGTGCACCGCATGTACGAGCGCGTGCCGCGGCGCGGCTTCCGCGATCGCCCATCGCAGCGCATGCCGCCCTACATCGGAACCATCGACGCCGACCACGTACCGTTCTGCCATCTCGCTGCGACCTCCTTCTCGATCGATCGTCTGATCAAAGGGTCGCACCGGACCTCGTACGGCGGCAGAGGCGAAGGTCCTCTTCCCGACGTCACGCGATGCACGTCAGCGCCGCGTCGACGGACTCACCTTCGCGACGCCGGCTCGATCTCCACCGCGACCATGGTGCGACCGGCGAGGACGCCGATGAGCAGCCCGTGCAGCCATCCCTCCATCTGCGTCATCGCGAGCCGAAGCTCGTCGCACGACGCGCAGTCGGTCACGTTCGTCGTTTGCAGGCGGGCGAACTCGTCGAGCAGCGCGTCCGACAGGGTGCTGCCGACCTCGATGAGCGTCGCTTGATACAGCCCGAGGAACCTCGTCCGCGCCTCCTCGTCGATCGGCGCCTCGTGGATCTCGTTCACGAGCGCTTCGATCATGTCTGCCAGTCGAAGAGCCTTCCCCGGCGCGACGACCAACTCGCTGTCTTTCGGAACGTCGTTCGTCATGTGGTCAGCGTGCGACGGCCGAGCTCCCGCGAACAGTGGCCAAAGTCCCAACCTGAATTGGGTGGTCAGAGCTCGTGTTGGCGCCGCTCCGCGAGGCGAGCGGCGAAGACGGCGGCTTCGGTGCGCCGGCTCATGCCGAGCTTCGCGAGAAGGTTCGACACGTAGTTCTTGACCGTCTTCTCGGCGAGGAACATCTCCTCGGCGATCTGGCGATTCGTCATGCCGTCGGCCAGCAGGTTGAGGATCCGGCGCTCCTGGGCCGTGATGCCCTTGAGCCGTTCGTCTTCGTCCGGCCCCTTGCGCAGACGTTCGAGCACCCGCGCCGTGACCGTCGGGTCGAGCAGGGACTGTCCTGCGCCGACCCGTCGGATCGTGTCGACCAGGTTCGAACCCGAGACCTGCTTGAGGACGTAGCCCGACGCGCCCGCCATGATGGCTTCGAACAGCGCCTCGTCGTCCGCGAACGACGTCAGCATGATGCAGGCGAGCTCTGGCCGGCTCGAGCGAACGTCACGGCACACTTCGACGCCGTTGCCGTCGGGGAGGCGCACGTCGAGCACGGCGACGTCGGGGCTGGTCGCCGGGATGCGGTAGCGCGCCTCTTCCGCGGTGCCTGCCTCGCCGACGATTTCGAAGTCGTCCTCGGCTTCGAGCAGTTCGCGCACGCCGCGCCGGACGATCTCGTGGTCGTCCAGCAGGAAAACCTTGATGGTCATCGCCTTCAGTCTGCCGTGGTGGATCGAAAGGGCGCGGATCCGCCCCACCGATCCCGCGAGCGATGATGTCCACCATCTCACGTGTTGCTCGCGACCACTTCAGGAGGACGCCCGATGGCCACCGTGACAGCAAGCTTGTTCAGTGCGCTCGACGGAGTCGTCGATCCCATGCGCGGGAACTGGCACTTCCCCTACTTCAACGAGGAGATGGGGGCCGCAGTCGGCGACACCCATGACGCGGACGTGATGCTGTTCGGACGCGTTACCTATGACAGCTTCGCCGGCGCGTGGCCCGACCGTGAGGTCGCGGGAGGCGACGACGCCGAGTTCGCGAAGCGCCTCGGCGACATGCGCAAGATCGTCGCGTCGCGTTCTCCGTTGTCGTTCACGTGGCGTAACTCCGAACAGCTCGACGGCGATCTGATCAGCGCGGTGACTGCCCTGAAGCAGGACGCGAGCATCCGGCGGATCGCGCTCAGCGGGTCCGTGTCGGTCGTCCGGCAGCTCCTCGACGCAGCCCTGCTCGACGAACTGCATCTGTTCGTGCATCCGGCCACTGCGGGATCAGGGCTACGACTGTTCGAGGACGGAGGCCCGCCGCGACATCTCCGGCTGCTGTCGTGCCAGCCGTTCCAGACCGGCGTCGTGCATCTGACGTATGCGGCCGACCCGAGCCCGCCGACGGGTTCGTACGACGACGCCAAGGAGACCCTGCCCCAGGAGTGACTCGATGCGGCAACGCCCGCGATGTCGTTGCTACGTTGCTGCCATTCGTAGGCGAGCGCCCACCTGTCGCGCTCCGACCAGTCGCAACGAGAGGAACACAAGATGGGCAAGCTCGACGGCCAGGTGGCCTTCATCACCGGCGCCGCACGCGGCCAGGGTCGCGCGCATGCGATCCGGCTGGCGGAGGAGGGCGCCGACATCATCGCCGTCGACATCTGCCAGCAGCTCCAGGTGGTCGGCTACCAGATGTCGACCCGAGAGGATCTCGACGAGACAGTCCGGCAGGTGAAGGACCTCGGCCGAGGGATCGTCGCCCACGAGGTCGACGTCCGCGACGTCGAAGGTCTGCAGCAGGCGTTCGACGACGGCGCGGCCCAACTCGGAGCGGCCACCGTTGTCGTCGCCAACGCCGGCATCGGGCCCGGCGGATTCGCGACGCCCGACGAGCAGTGGGACGAAGTCGTCGGCGTGAACCTCAAAGGTGTGTGGAACACCGGCCGCGTCGCCATCCCGTCGATGATCGAGGTCGGGCGGGGCGGCTCCATCATCCTCACGAGCTCCACTGGCGGACTCACCGGCTCTCCGTCGGTCGTCCCGGGCATGCTCGGCTACACCGCAGCGAAGCACGGCGTCATCGGCCTCATGCGCTCATGGGCCAACTACCTCGCGCCGCACAACATCCGGGTCAACAGCGTGGCGCCCACGACCGTTCGCACCCCGATGGCCAACAACGGCGATGTTTCGCTCATCGTGCAGCACGTCCCCGAGCTGGCCAACTCGTTGACCAACGCCATCCCGGTCGAGGCCGTCGAGGCCATCGACGTTGCGAACGCGGTCGCATGGCTGGCCTCCGACGACGCCCGCTACATCACGGGCACCGTCATCCCCGTCGACGCCGGCAACGTGAACCGCCGCTGAGCTTCACGCCACCCGTCAGTCGTCTTCGTCCTCGAGCGCGGCCCGGTCGCGCTCGAGGTGCGCCGCGCCACGTGTGGGCAGGATCAGCACGGCACCGATCAGGAAGCACACCGCGCCGATGAACGTGCCGAGGTTGGCTCGCTCGGCACTGCGCAGCGTGTCGGTGTCGACGATCACGTAGCTGGCCGCCGCGGACACGCCGAAGGCAACCGAACCCGCCATGTTCGACCCAGGCAGACCACCAGTCGTGGCTCCGGCGCGTGGTCTTCGATGGACGGCGGACGTCCACGCACGCGATCGCGCTCGCCACGAGGAAGGCGGCCGAGCCGAGAACGTCCGGAGTCCACACATGGCGGTCCGCCTCCGCGGCGGTGAGCGTGAGGTTCAGCGCCTGGAACGTCGACCGGTTGAAGAAGAGCGTGCCGGCCAGTTGGATGAGTCCTGCCCACCAGGCCAACCGGTCGCCCGACTGGCGGAACTGCAAGAACGCCGCAGACGTGAAGAAGATGGAGCCGACGAAGTACGTGACACCGTCGGCCTTCGCTCCCACCAGGCTCGCGTACGGCGGGAAGGCGCCGAGCGCGAAGCACGTGGATCCAACGATGAAGAGGGTGGCGATCCACCATGACTGTCTCATCAAGTTCGTCGTCGTGCGTGGTGAACGCAACGTCCACCGAGCGCCCCCGGCAGGACTCGAACCTGCGACCGTCCGCTTAGAAGGCGGCTGCTCTGTCCGCTGAGCTACGGGGGCACGCCGACTGTCGGGTCGGTCGCCAGGATGATCGCACGCCACACCACTTCGGGTTGCGGCTCCACCTGCGAGACTGCCGCGATGGACGTGGGACCATGCCGGTCACGGCGATCATCGACGGGCACCTTGACGTCCCGCGGAGCTCATGTTCCCCATGACGACCGCGCAGGACTGGGAACCGCATCGAAGAGGAGCAGTCGCGAATGCGCTTCATGTACGCCTATCCGGAGATGCAGGGCACCGAACGGGACATGCTCGCGCCGGGCCCGATGGGCGAAGTAGCGCGCATCGCCGAACAAGTGGGCTTCGGCGGATTCGCGTTGACGGAACATCCTTCGCCCGGCGCGCGCTGGCTCGCGTCCGGCGGACACCAGAGCCTGGATCCGTTCGTGGCTCTTTCGTATGTCGCAGCGGTGACCACGACGATGAAGCTGCTCACGTACGTGTCGGTCATGCCGTACCGCAATCCGCTGCTCCTGGCGAAGACGGCGGCGACAGTCGACAAGTTGTCGGACGGACGGTTCATCCTGGGCGTCGGCACCGGTTACCTCAAAGGTGAGTTCCGCGCGCTCGGCGTCGACATCGAGGAACGCAACGCGCTGTTCGACGAAGCGCTCGACGTGTTGCCGATGCACTGGAGCGGCGAGCCGTTCAGCTACAAGGGCCGCCACTTCGAAGCCGTCGAGTGCATCGGACGTCCGTGCCCGGTGCAGCAGCCCATCCCGATCTGGATCGGCGGCAACGCCAAGATCACTCGCCGTCGGGTCGCAGAACGGGCACAGGGTTGGATGCCGTTGGTCGTTCCACCGGAGATCGCGAAGACGGCACGCTCGCCCGCGCTGGACGGACTCGACGAGGTCGCGACAGCCACCGCCGAGATGCGCGCTACCGCGTCACAACGCGGCGTCGATCTCGATGTCGTGTGCTCGTACATGGATCGGTCGATCGCGGCTGCGCCGGAGAAGGATGCAGCCCGCCACCGCGACGGCTTCGCCGAGCTCGAAGCGGCCGGCGTCACATGGGTGATGATGTCCGGCGCGACGCACAACCTCGGCGAGACGAAGGCGTTCCTCGAAGGATTCGGGAAGACGTACCTTCGATAGTTGCGCTCGCCTTGAGTTCTTCGGCTGGTCGTGCTGAGGTAATGGCGTGAAGCGCCTCGCATTGTTGCTCCTCCTGACCGGCTCGATGGCTGCGGCGGCCTGCAGCAGTAGCAGCACCAGCAGCACGAACGCGTCGCAGGAGGTCTGCAACGATCGCGCCGCGTTCAGTTCGTCGGTGCAACAGGTCGGCAACGACGTTCGATCGCTCAACCTCGGGCAAGCCAAAGACGACGCATCGAAAGCAGTCGACGCGTTCAACGCGCTGGTCGACTCCGTCAAGAAGCTCACGTCCGAGCAACGGTCGTCGCTGTCACCGCAGATCGACAGCATCCAGAGCGACGTCAGTGCGTTCAGCGACATCAGCAACGTGAACGAGTTGAGCAGTGCGCTCAACACGACAGGCTCGAACGCGCAAAGCGCCATCGACGCGATCAAGAGCGACCTGAACTGCGGCTGACGCGGCGCCTCGCGCCGCCGGCCGTCTCCTGTCAGCACCACTGACGCAGCGGTGGTCATCAGTCACACGCTTTGGCGCGAGCCGAATCGTTCCCCCGTCCGTATTGCCCCGGATGCCAGAGAACCGATCGCGCCCGGACCGTCGTACTGGAGCATGGAGTTTGCCTCGGCCGCTCGAGGCGGCCGTCGAACCAAACCATTTCGATCCCGTCACGTTCAAGGGGTCGCGCCGTGCCACTCATGACCTCACCCCAATGCTTCGACCGAGTACGTCCCGTCCGGCAACGGCGCCGGGCGGGGCGTGCGCCCTCGCCGCCTGACGTCGTGGACACCGAAGCGTTGCATGCGTTCACGCGGCGCGACCCCGCGGCCGTGCGCGAGGTGTACCGCGAGTACGGCGGGCTCGTGTATGCGGTCGCGCATCGGGTGCTCGGGTCCTCCGATCTCGCCGAAGAAGCGACCCAGCAGACCTTCGTTCGAGCGTGGCAGGCGGCCGATCGCCTCGATCCCGATCGTGACCCCGCTCCGTGGCTGGCCACGATCGCCAAGCGGTCGGCGCTCGACATCCATCGAAGAGGCGCGCCGCCCGGCGAATCGACTCGATGACGTGGCGACGGATCATCCGACCATCGTCACGTCGCCGCCCGACCTCGCCACATTGGACGCGGTCTGGCAGGTGCGAAGAGCGATCGAGTCGCTCCCGCCCGACGAGGCGACCATCGTGCGACTGCAGCATCTGCACGGAAGCACGCACACCGAGATCGCGGCGAAGCTGGGCATCGCGCTGGGCACGGTCAAGTCGCGATCGCACCGCGCCCACACCAGGCTTGCCGGCATGCTCGACCACCTGCGGGAGGCCACATGACGAAGCCTCGAGACGACGCGTTCGGGTACGAAGACCTGCTCGCGGATCCGTCCGTCTGGACCGAGCCGCGCGCCGGACTCGAAGAGGACGTGGTGCAAGCCGTAGCCGACGCGCCGCCGCCGGCGCGCCACCACGTCACCCGTCCTCGACGGCGACGGGTTGCCATCCTCGGAAGTGTCGCCGCACTCGCGGCCGCTGCCGGTCTCGCTGTCGTGTTCTTCGTCGGTGCGAGCGTGAAGCACAGTGACGACGGCATCACGTATGCCGCGCAGCTCGGACCGACGCACCTCGCGCCGGACACGCACGCGTCCGCCGGCGCGTCGCACAGCACTGCGGGCTTCCGCGTGACCGTCGACGCGCACGACCTTCCGCAACTGCATGTCGGTGAGTACTTCGAAGCGTGGTTGGCGGATGAGTCGGGCGTCGAGGTGCCGATCGGGACGTTCAGCTCCAGCAACGACTACGTCACGTTGTGGTCGGGAGTTTCACCCGACGCCTTCCACACGATGACGGTCACGATCGAAGCGACTGACAACGATCAGGCGTCGTCTGGCGCGGTCGTGCTGACCGGCGAGTTGCAACACCGCTGAGCATCTTGGCGACATGCGAACCGAAGCGCGCGCGTTGTCGTACTTGCGGACATGAACCACATCCGAGGCTTCCCGTTTGTCGCCAGCCCTGGTCGCGGCTCACCGCCCCTGATGCCTTCACCGCACCGAGGGCTTCGCTCGGACTTGTCGCACGTCCGGAGTCCGGACGTTCCGAGTGTCGATCACCCCTTGCCTCCGCCGGGTGACGGTCCTTGACGTAGAGATGGCATCGAGGCCGGCAGGGTCCGAGGAGACCAAGCCCTCGGACCCGTCCGGTCCTCCGAGTCGGCGTCCTGATCGCCGGCCGGTTCAGGCGCCAGCGGCCACCGGGTCAGGAAAGCGGATGTACTCGTCGATGATCAGCAAGGCGAGGTCCGGGTTGCCCGGGACAGCACCGTCGATGCGGCCTCGACTGCGGAGATCCTCGACGAACTGATCGACCACGACCTGGAGGGTGAGATCGTCCGCGTGTTCGCGCCAGGTGCGCTGCTCGTGCTCGTCCTCGAAGCAGTAGGCCTTCCACGACACGCTGAAGCGGAGCTCGTTCCAGTCGTATGCCGCGACCGCCTCGTCGGGACTCGCGGGATCGGCGATGACCCATCGGCCGTCGCCGGCATCGGCGAGTTGCATGCCAGGACGCAACGGTGCGATCGCCGCGCCCGCGCCATCGGCAGCGATGCGATCGACGCCGTGGAAGACGCTGTCCGCATCGAAGAGCAATGCAGTGTCGAACCGCACCTGCTTCGCCTCCGCCGGTTCGGTCGCGCCGCCGGGGTAGTAACAGAACTCGCCGCCGTCACAGTCGTGGAACCACGCGACGCCGGTTGCGATCGGCATGCGCCACATGTCGAACAGACCCGAGTGATGCATCGCGACGAGGAGCCATTGCGGCATCACCTTGCGATTGCAACCACGGAACTCGGGCACGTCAGTGTGCACCGCGAGCTCCTGTCCCGGAACCATGAGGTTCGCGAACACGATGGCCGGCTCGATCACAGAACGTCCGTGCACGGCGCGCGCCGCTTCGACGAACCCCTCGTGGAACAGGTACGGCTCGATGCCGTCGATCAACGGCTGCTGCCCGTACGCGTACTCCTCCCGGAAGTAGTTGGTGCGCGCCGCGAGCGTGGCCTTCGATTCGTTGCGCGCATGCCGTCCTCCCGTCCGCACGAAGTTCACCGCGGCGTCGTGGCGCTGCGACAGTCCCCGGCCGATGTCGGACTCGACGTGTTCTTGGCTGTACATGCCGTACGCGCCGAATCGCGAACAGAGCTCGACCATGGCCTCGGCACCCGATGGGCCGAGCAACTCGTCGAACTCGACGACTGCGTGCTTCGTTGCGCCCGCCGGCGGTGCGATGCTCACGGGCGGAGTCTGGCATCCGCCGGCGCATACTGGTGGCGTGGATGTGCTGCTCGCGACGAGCAAGGGCCTGTTCCGGCTCACCGAGGCGGGCGTCGCGCCGGTGGTCTCGACGTCGACAACGGCAGTCGACGGCGAGTGGGCCATCGTCGAGGAGGCCGAGGTCGTGTCACTCGACAGTGGCGTCACGGCGACCACCGCGCCGTTCACCGCAACGTGCGTGACGACCTTTGGCGACGGCGCGCTCATCGGCACCTCGGAGGCGCACCTCTTCTCTGTGAGCACCAACGGTGCGGTCGCAGCGCTCGAGTCGTTCGATCGCATCCCGACACGGGACGCGTGGTACACGCCGTGGGGTGCGCCGCCCGACACCCGTTCGTTGACGTCCACGGCCGATGGCGTTCCGTTGGTCAACGTGCACGTCGGCGGCGTGTGGCGCGGTGACCTTGGCGTCGACGAGTGGACAGAGGTGATCTCGGTCGACGACGACGCTCATCAAGTGCTTGCTTCTGTCGGTGACTCGCGGGTGTTGGTCGCGGCGGCCATCGGATTCGGCTCGAGCACGGATGGTGGACGCACGTTCTCGTGGACCACCGAGGGACTGCACGCGGCGTATGCGCGTGCGGTTGCGTTCGCGGGTTCGTACGCGATGGTGACGGCGTCGACCGGACCTCGGACGAATCGCGGTGCCGTGTACCGCCGACCGCTCAACGGCGACGGACCGTTCGAACGCTGCCACGACGGCCTTCCGGACTGGTTCGCGTTCAACATCGACACGTTCCAGTTGGCGGCCCGGGACGGGTCGGTGGCCCTCGGGACGTCCGATGGTGAGGTGTACCTGTCCGAGGACGAAGGCTCGACCTGGACCCTCGCCGCCAAGGACCTCCCCCCGATCCGCTGCGTCGCCCTTTGCTGACGCCGCCTTCGCGCTGGCCGCCCGTTCCCACCACGCCTGGGCGTGGTGCCATCCTCTCGATGACAGAACGCCCAAGCGTCCAACCGTCGAACGGGGTTCGGGAGGCCCGGACGGCGTCACCTAGACTGACCGATCCACATGGTGGCCGTAGCTCAGCCCGGTTAGAGCGCCAGGTTGTGGCCCTGGAGGTCGGGGGTTCAAGTCCCCTCGGTCACCCCAATGGCGATGGTCGCTACCATCGCCGGCTTCGCGCCTCTAGCTCAATGGCAGAGCAACGGACTCTTAATCCGCAGGTTCTGGGTTCGAATCCGAGGGGGCGCACGCACGAACCCGCTGGTCAGCAGCGGTCGGTCGCGGCGAGCGGGTCGTTGATGGCGGACTGATCCCACTTCGATCCCTCTACGGGTTCGGGTACACGCTCACGATGAACACTGAGCACAGCAAGCACGATCGTCGCCGGCGCGGCACCGGGAGCATCACGTCACGCGGCCGCGGCCGCTGGGAGGTCCGGGTGCCACGTGCCACCTGACCCGGCCACCGGCCGACGTCGGCAACGCAGCATCACCGTGCACGGCAGCCGCCGCGACGCGGAGGCGGAGCTTCGTCGTCTGAGCGAGCATGTGTTGCCGCCGCCCGGCAGTCACGTGGGGACGAACCTGACGCTGGCGCGGCTGTTGGATGTGTGGTGGGAGTCGAAGCGGTCGACGGTGGCGGCGAGCACGGCGCGCGAGTACCAGCGCATCATCGACACCCGCCTGAAACCGGAGCTCGGCGCGCAAGCATCTGAACCGGTTGTCACCGTTCCATCTCGACGCCTACTACGACGGATTACGCCGCGAAGGTCTGCGTCCCGGGTCGATCCGTCAGATCCATGCGGTGTTGCGCGGCGGCGCGCTCGGTCAAGCGCATCGGTGGGGGTGGCTGCCGACCAATCCCGCCGCGGCGACGCGACCGCCGCGTCGACGAAAGCCCGTGATCGACCCGCCGTCGCCCGCACAGACCCGACGCCTCCTCGAGCTCGCGGCGCGGGTGTCGAGACAGTTCGGTCTGTTCGTGCGCCTCGCCGCCGGTGCTCGGCGCCCGCCGCGGTGAGCTGTGCGGGTTGCGGTGGGAGGACATCGACTTCGACGCCGCGCACGCTCACGATCCGCACCGGCATCGCCGATGTCGCGGGACGGCTGGTCGAGACCGACACGAAGTCGCACAAGCCGCGCACGATCTCGCTCGATGTCGACACGGCGCGAAGGCTGCGACGGCATCGTCGCTGGGCTGAGCGTGCCGCGGCCTGTCACGACACCGCGCTCGACCCGCGCGCCTTCGTCCTTTCCGAAGCGGTTGACGGCGCGAGTCCGTACCGGCCCGACAAGGCGACCGGCACGTTCCGGCGCGTGGCCAAGCGCGCGGGCATCCCGAAGACACGGCTGCACGACCTGCGTCACTTCGCCGCCACGCAGCTCATCGGCGCCGGCTGCGACCTACGGACCGTCGCCGGCCGACTCGGTCATGGCCAACCGTGGACGACGCTCAACACCTACGCCGCGTTCCTCCCGGAGCGCGACCAGGTCGCGGCCGACCACCTCGCCGCTGTCCTTGAGAATGGGAGAACCGCCCGCCGACCGGAGCAGCGGCACTCGACATCGGCTAAGCCGTCGCGGCGCTCCGAGGCCCCTTCATTTGGCGGCGGGGGCCGACGAGCGGGTCGACCTTCAACGTCCGTCAACCGCCGTCGATAGAAGCTGTCCGCGGTAGTGCGGTTGTCAGACCGAGTTATCAGTCGATTCGCGTACGTTCGTTGGCGAATGAGCTGCGAAGTATCGACAATGCACAACCAACAGTTCTGCGCCGATGACGCTTCGGGAGCGACCAGACGGAGACCCGCCGTGCTCGCCCTGTTATGTCGTCAGTAGCTGGTCGACCTCGGCCACGAGCGCATCGAGCGGCCGCGCGGATTCGAGGACACCGCCAGCGATCTCGGTTCGTTGCCGAGGACCGCTGTCGTCGTGAATGACATCGGCTCTCCATCCTCACCGGCATGTACGACGACCACGCCGTCGACCGAACCGAAGTCAGGGGGTATCGCTGTCGAACCCGACCGTGTCGAGCGGATGAGGACATGGCCGGCAACGCGTCCATCCGGTCGCAGGATTCGATAGCGGGTGAACGGGTGATGGTCGTCTTCCGCGCGCTCTGCTCGCCATCCTGCGGATCGCATGGTGGCCTCGAACCACGACCACGCCGCAGGGAGCGACTTCGCCTTCACGCTCCCCGAGCGTAGGCGGTCCTCGCCCGGGTTTGGGTTGACACAACGGGTCTCGGAAGCCCCGCTCGCGCAGGTTGCGATACCCAAGCGGAGACATCATGTGTTGATGGGACCCGAGCCGATCGCGCGAGCGAGATCGGTGGCGCACCACAAGACGGGCGCCGAGTTGATCCTCACGGTCGTTCGCGCAACCGCACAGTGGCAGCGAGTGAACGATGACCGCGCAGTTGTGAAGCCGCTGCGCCAACTGATCTGGTGGGTTTGGGAGGGGCCTCGTCTGCCCCGCCCGCGTGTACGCGGGAAGTACCCCTACGCACTCTCGTGGTCCCGCAACGCTCGACGCGCCGTTCGTCTTGACCCCGCCGCGCCACTGATCATCGACCACGTGACACCGATCAATCTCGTCATCCACCACCTCCTGCTTCGCCCACCTCTGCAGCCGGCAGGGCTGGTGAGAACGCTCAACGAGAAGCTGAACTACGTCATCCTCGCTCCCGAGGACAACCGCAAACTCACAAGGCGTCGCGTCGGCAACAAGCTCGCGCCGACCTCGACGAACCCGTGGGATCGATACAAGGACGCGGGCATCAGCATTGCCCGGGTTTCGCCCGCTGCCCGTACCAGCGCCGCTACGGCGAATCATCGGCCCATGACCGAGCCACGCCGAAACGTCGACCGCTCACTGACTCGGTTCGAAGTCAGAAGTTGACCGCTGCGCGCGGGGTACGCATGCGGCCAGTGCGGTGCCGAAGCCGCCTCGCGGTCAGCGCCGGCGCCGGATCCGCCGGAGCCTCCTCGCTGCGACAGTGCGATCGCAACTCGCGACCGTACGACCGCTGCCGAAAAGGGCGGAGCGAGACTTCGTAGTCAGCAGCGACCATCGCTTCTGAACCGTGATCGCAGCCCGACTACGGGCTACCAGCGTGGCGAGCCGATAGCGTTGCCGGTTCCAGAACACGGTCGGTCTCGACGACGCCAGTGGCGCCCAGCGGCTGCGGTACGTCACCCTCGAATAACGCTCCGGGAATCGGCGGGTGCTTATCGTTCTCAGTGCTGCGGGGGCCTTGGACCTAGTGGTCGGGCCGAATGAACCGCATCACAACGTGGCGCGACGCCGCGCCCTCCATCGCGTCCGGTTCGCACCTTGCCTCTCTTCGCCACGGCATCAGCGGCCCGACGCGTCGTTGAGCTCGCTGACGTGAGGTGCTCACGTCACGGCGGGCAGCGACGCCGACGGAAGTGGAGAAGCCCCCTCGTTCCACTAGCGGGCTGAGACCAAGTCCGTCGGCACCTCATCGTCAGCGCTCGGGCAAGGTGTTCGCCACGGCGAGTCAATCCGACAGACGCTGAAGCAGACATGTCCATCCGACGACCTCGTCTTCAGAAGTGACCAGCGTTCCTGCACCAAGATCGCACCCTCGTTCCGATCGACCAGTGTCATCAGCCGACGGCTCGTGATTCCAGAACTCGATACGGTCGCCGGCGACTTCGACAACTCATCGGCCGGCATCATCGACCTCGAGGAGTCTGCCGGCGACGGACGGTTTTCGTCGTCCTCGGCGCTGCGCAGCCCTTGGATCCAGTGGACCTCATGACCGGGCTTGAACGACCCGCAACGAACCGGTAATGGCGTAGGTGACATCCGGCCTCCATCGCGTGGCATTCGCACCTTGCCTCTCGGCAGGTTGCGGCGGCGTCAACGGGCCACGTCCCTCGACCGCTCTTGATGGCGGCTTCATCGTACTCACGTAACGACTCGACCAAGTGATATCATCTTTGATATCATGGTCGAGTGGGCGATCGAGCTGGAGCCGGAGGCCGAACAGTGGCTCGACGAGCTTGCACCGAGGCAGTTCGGTGCAGATCGCGCTCCACATCGATCGGTTGGCAACGCAGGGCTCGGCGTTGCGCATGCCGATCTCGCGATCGCTCGACGACGGACTGTTCGAGCTTCGGTTCGACCTCGACCGGCAAGCGTTCCGCATCACCTACTTCTTCGCAGCGTCACGACGGATCGTCTTGCTGACGGTGTTCCGCGGGCACGAACGCATGAATGAGCGACATGAAGTGCAACGAGCACGCTGCGCGATGAGCGCGCTGCAGGCAAAAAGGGCACACAGCCGAGGAGGACGACGCATGACACGAGCAAGCTGGAACAACATCAAGACCCGCAAGATCCGCCGGCATGACCAAGGCCGAGCACGCCGAATACGACCGGGGCTACGCCAAGGCCGAAGCTCGCGGCCGAAGTGGGCAAGGCGTCCGCCAAGCACGGGAAGCCGCAGGGCTCAGCCAGCGCGATCTCGCGTCACGAATGGGTACCAGCCAACCACGGTGGCCCGACTCGAAGCCGGCGGTGTTGGCGCCACCCTCACAACGCTGCAGCACATATCCGCGTCGGCGCTCGATCTCGAGCTCAGAGTCGATCTCCGAGCCCGCCGGGTGGCGTCGAACTGGAACGTG
>CAVRIR010000002.1:0-484272 GCA_963721305.1 uncultured Acidimicrobiia bacterium | reverse complement strand
GCGGCCGGCAGCGGGTGGCGCTGGATGACCCTGCTCCACCTGTACCAGAAGCCGTCGCGGTGATGGTCCGAGCGGCTGACGAACGGCACGTGCAAGCGGTCGATGTTGTTGCCGACGAAGCCGAGCACGGCGGGGAGCAGGGTGAGCGAGGTGAAGATCGTCATCGCCACGGCGAGGATCGCTCCGGTTGCGAGCCCGCTGATGAACTCGATGCCGACGAGGTACATGCCGGCGAGCGAGATGATGACCGTGCAACCGGCGAAGAAGACCGCCTTGCCCGACGTCGACACCGCGTTGGTCACGGCGCGTTGGGGTCGATGCCCGCGTGGATGCCCTGCCGGTAGCGGGCGACGATGAAGAGCGCGTAATCGATGCCGACACCGATGCCGATCATCTCGGCGAGCTGCGTCGAGAACTCGGGCACCGACATGAGGTTGCTGACCAGGGAGATCGCCGCGAGCCCGACACCGAGCCCGAAGAGCGCGTTGATGATCGGCAGGCCCATCGCGAGGACCGAGCGAACACGACCATCAGGATGATGATCGCGGCGAGGAGGCCGAGCGTGAACGTGCCGGGCGGTTTGCCCTGCTGGAAGTCACCGGCAGAGCCTCGGCTTGGACGTTCGGCGAGTCGGCGGCGGAGACGATGTCCTCGACCTGGTTGCGGACGGAATCGGGAAGATGGTCTCCCGTCTTGCCGCCGAACTGGATCTCGGCGTACGCGATCGGCTTGGTCGCCGAGACCTGATGACCGTTGCCTTGGTCGAACGGCGACCGGACGGCGATGACCCGCGGGACCTGCCGGAGCTGGTTCAGCGTCTGGTCGATCTGCGCCCGCACGGCGGGGTCGTCGAGTGAGGGGTTTCCCTTGAACACGACGGACGCCGTTTCGCCCGCCCGGGCCGGGAAGTTGCGATCGAGGAGATCGGACGCTTCTGCGAGTCCGTGTTCGGGAGGTGGAACGTCTGGCTGAAATCGGAGCCGATCGCGCCCAACCACGTTCAGCGAGACGAGCAGCACGATCCAGGCGATGAGAACCCGCCACCGGTGGCGGTAGCAGATGTCCGCGGTGCGCTTCAGCACGACGAGATGCTGTCGGGTCCGGTGGCCGATTGTCGAAGCAGGGGGACGTGACTCTCGTCACGTGAGCGCGGAGGTTCCTGCTGCCGGGGATCCATGACGCCTCTACTCTCTCAGTTCGTGGGGGAGCCGGTGCCGCACCCGTGGAACACGTCGTTCACCTGGCAGAGCCCGCAGCCGCCGTTCATTCGGGTCAGCGAAGCCGACGCTTCGCAGTTCGACCGCTAGGGTTGGTTCGTCGTCGATCGCGTCGTCGACGACGGCACGCTGGCTGCCATCACCGAAGAGATCGACCGCCGCGAGGCCGAGGTTGAAGCTTTCCTGCGCCAGCAGCCCGACGAGCGGCACACGATCGCCGAAGCCGGCGCGCTCACGTTCGCAGTCCACCTCGCGGCGCGGTCGGCCGTGCTTCGTGACGTGGCCGGCTCGCCGGCGATCACCGCGCTGGTGCACGGATCTGCTCGGCCCCGACGTCAACCTCTACTGGGATCAGGCCGTCTACAAGAAGCCCGAGAAGCCGCGGCGGTTCCCGTGGCATCAGGACAACGGCTACACGTTCATCGAGCCGCAGCAGTACCTGACGATCTGGCTCGCGCTCACCGACGCCACCGAAGCCAACGGCTGTCCCGTTGTCGCACCGGGTGTGCATCGCCTGGGAACGCTTGCGCACACGTACGTCGAGCCGCTCGGGTTCGAATGCTTCAGCGACCCGCCCAGGCGCGGTGCCCGCGCCCGTTGCCGCCGGCGGTGCGGTGGTGTTCTCGTCGCTGACGCCGCACCTCACCGGTCCGAACACGACAGGCGAGGCGCGCAAGGCGTACATCCTGCAGTACGCGCCGGCGGGGGCAGAGACGCTCGTCGGTGATCCGGCCGCGGGCCCGCCCAGGTCGCGCCGCCGCCGTGCGACGACCCCGACCGGCAGTTCGCGGTGGCGCGAGGGGGGCTTCCGGCATGACCGTCCATCCACTCGAACCGCTGACCGCGGACGAGATCACGCGCGCCGTCGAGATCCTCCGCACCAAGGCGGGCAAGGTCGACGATTCGATGCTCGTCGCGTCGGCGTCGTGGTCGATGAGCCGTCGAAGGACGAGCTCGAGCACCCGAACGTGGAACGTCGTGCCGCGATCACCGTGGTCCCAGGACCGGGTCCGGTACTGCTCGAGTCGGTCGTGTCGTTGACCGACGAGACGGTGACGAGCTGCGACGAAGTCACCGACGTGTACCCAGCGCTGCTGTTCGAGGAGTCGTTGAACGCGATCGTCGCCGTGAAGGCGAACGAGCAGTGGCAGGAAGCCATGCGCGCGCGGGCATCGAGGACTTCGCCAAGGTGCAGCTCGATCCGTGGCCCGCGGGCCGGTTCGGCATCGCGGACGAGACGAACCGCCGCATCACGCGCGTGCCGTCGTACCTACGTGACGAGCCGACGGACAACGGTTACGCGTGGCCCATCGAAGGCGTGTTGGTGTTCGTCGATCTCGCCACGAGCGAGGTGCTCGAGGTGCAGGACCACGGTGTCGTACCGGTGCCTCGCGACAAGGGTTCGTACCTGCTCGCGGACAACGAACCGGTCCGCGCCGGCTTACGCCCCCTCGAGATCGTGCAGCCCGAAGGCCCGAGCTTCACCATCGATGGCCACTCGATCTCGTGGCAGCGCTGGTCGATGCGTGTCTCCATGGATCCGTACGAGGGCCTCGTGCTGCACGACGTCGGCTACGAGGACGACGGCCGCACCCGTTCGATCCTGCATCGCGCCGCGATCAGCGAGATGGTCGTGCCGTATGCCGATCCCGGTCCGATGCACGGGTGGAAGAACGCGTTCGACGCAGGCGAGTGGGGTCTCGGGCGCATGGCGAACTCGCTCGCGCTCGGGTGCGACTGCCTGGGAGAGATTCGTTATCTCGACGCCGTCTTCTCGGACGAGCACGGCAACCCGTACGCGATCACCAACGCCGTGTGCATCCACGAAGAGGACTACGGGATCCTGTGGAAGCACTGGGACATGCAGGGCGGCACAACCGAGGTGCGACGTTCGCGACGGCTGGTGGTGAGCTCGATCGCGACGGTCGGCAACTACGACTACGGCTTCTACTGGTACTTCTACCTCGACGGCTCGTTGCAGCTCGAGGTGAAGCTCACCGGGATCATGTCGACCATGGCGTACGACCCGTCGGGTCCCGCACCCACGCACGCGAACGTCATCGCGCCCGGACTTGCTGCACCCCATCATCAGCACATGTTCTGCATGCGGCTCGACATGGATGTCGACGGCCCGGTGAACGAGGTCTACGAGGTCGACGTCGTCCCCGATCCGCTCGGCGACGACAACCCGATCGGCAATGCGTTCCGGCCGCACGCGACGCGGCTCGAGCAGGAGCGCGACGCGCAGCGCTTCGTCGATCCGTCGCGCAACCGCACGTGGAAGATCGTGAACCCGTCGGTGCGCAACGGCCTCGGCGAGCCGGTCGCGTACAAGCTCGTCCCCGGTTCGACGCCGACGCTCCTGGCGGATCCATCGTCGTCTGTCGGCCGGCGCGCCGCGTTCGCCACACGGAACCTGTGGGTCACGCCGTACGCGCCCGACGAGCGCCGAGCCTCCGGTCCGTACCCGAACCAGTCGACCGGCGAAGACGGGCTGCCCCGCTGGACTGCGGCGGATCGATCGCTCGTGGGCACCGACGTCGTGCTGTGGTACTCGTTCGGCGTCACCCACATCCCCCGTCCAGAGGACTGGCCGGTCATGCCGGTCGAGTACGCGGGCTTCCATCTCGTGCCGTACGGCTTCTTCGATCGCAATCCCGCGCTCGACGTTCCTGCTCCCGAACACTGTGTGTCCGAGCACGGCGCACCCAAGGAGGGATGAGTGGCTTACGACCTCGCCGGCAAGAAGGTGCTGATCACCGGTGCGTCCTCGGGCATCGGTGCCGGCCTGGCGCGAGCGTTCGCCGGCGCGGGCGCGACCGTCGGCATCTGCGTGCGGCGGTCTGACCGCCTCGCCGAGGTGTTGGCCGACTGCCGGAAGACCGCGCCGGATTCGCGTTCGTGGACGATCGACCTCGGCGAGCTCGACGCCATCGAGGCGTTCGCCATACAGGTCGAGGACGAGCTCGGTGGGATCGATCTGCTCGTCAACAACGCAGGCATCCCGAAGCGCAGGCATGCGCTCGACCTGACGCCCGACGTCGTCGAAGAGGTCATGCGGATCAACTACTTCTCGCCGGTACGCCTCACGCTCGCATTGCTGCCGCGCATGGTGGCGAGGGGCTCGGGCCGCATCCTCACGATCTCGTCGGTTGCGGCTCGGCTCGGTCCACCGCGCGAGGCGGCATACAGCGCGACCAAAGCGGCGATCAGCGCGTTCATGGAGTCGCTGGCCGTCGACCTCGACGGCACCGACATCCGCATCCACTTGGTGAACCCCGGCATCATCGACACCGAGCTGTTCCATCTGCCGGACAACGAGCAGTCGCTATCGGATCTCGAGGCGTTGCCGGTCGAGACCTTGACCGACGCCGTACGCAAGCAGCTCGATGCCGACGTGTTCGAGATCTACGTGCCCGAGTGGTTCGTCGACATCGTGTCGGGGCGGTATGCCAACATCGGCCCATTCATCGAGGGCAGCCGCGAGTACGTTCGTGAGCGTGTGAAGCAGATGGAGGCGGGTGGATGAGCGATCTCGCGGAGCAGCATCGCAAGGCACTCGACGCGACCGGACGCATCGTGCGTGGCATCGATGCAGCCGACATGGACAAGTCGACGCCGTGCGAGGACTACGACGTGCGCGCGCTGCTCAACCACGTGGTGAGCGGCAACCTGTGGGTCGAGCCACTGGTCGCGGGTAAGACCATCGCCGAGGTCGGTGACCGCTACGACGGCGACGTCGTCGGTGACGATCCGGGCGGCACGTATGACGCATCGGCGGCAGCCGCGGGTGACGCGTTCGCTCGCGCTGGCGCGATGGAGACGCCGGTCGCGGTGTCGTACGGTCCGGTTCCGGGCGAGATCTACGCCGGCCATCGCTTCATCGACGTGTTGATCCACGGCTGGGACCTCGCGGTCGCCACCGGGCAGGACACGACCTTGGACCCGGAGCTGGTGGAGACGTGCTGGGAGATCGTGCGTCCCCAGCTCGACCTGCTCCAAGGCAGCGGCGCGTTCGGCACGAACGTCGACGTCCCCGACGACGCCGACAGCCAGACCCGCCTCCTCGCCGTCCTCGGCCGCCGCACCCCCTCCTGACGTCGTCTCCCCGCACCCCCTCTCCGCACCCCCCCCCTCACCCGACCCCCCTCACATTGATGTTTCAGCCACCGAATCGGTGGCTCGGACATCACAGAAGGGACGGCGCCGGCTTCTGGGCGCGCTGAGCCACCAAAACGGTCGGTCAGCCATCAATGTGACGGGCGGCGGATGGGCGGGACGGGCGGCCGTCGGGTTGCGGATGGGCGGCGGAGGGGAGACGGACGGCCACGGTCGGGCCGTAGGTGGGACGCGCACTACGGTGGCGGCTCGCGTCATCGAAGGGTGGGGGCACCGGATGCGCGTTGGAGCACTCATCGGGCGCGTTGCGCTGGTCCTGGCCGTCGGTTTGTCCACTGGCGCATGCGCATCCGCAACGATTCCGTCCGGCAGCGGTGACAACAGCCAGTCCGCGCCCACGAGTGACACCGGCCAAACCACTTCGGAGAGCACCGACTTCGGGACCGAGGTCTCGTCCGACAACAGCGCCGGCGTCCCGACCGTAGACGGCACCGATGCCCAGACGGATGCTCAGTCGGACAGCCAGGTGGCCAACCAGAGCGACTTCACCACCGACTTCGGGACGGACGATTCGTCGACCGGCGCAGGATCCGACTTCACGTCCGGGTTCGACTCGCTCGACCAGAGCCAGCTCTCGAGCCTGAGTGCGTTCAGCTCTTGACCTTCATCAGTTGCTCGGCCCCTGGAAGCCGTCGCCTGGGCGTTCCAGTCATCGAGCAGATGACGGAACGATCACGCGTGGGCTCTGACCTGCGCTTCGATGTGGTGGTCGGGACCGGCGTCGATCCGGTGACCTTCCGCTTTTCAGGCGGACGCTCTGCCGACTGAGCTACCCGACCAAGTTGGGTGAACCACCCGCGGTCCCGACGGGATTTGAACCCGCGGCCTCCGGCTTGACAGGCCGGCGTGCACTCCAAACTGCACCACGGGACCAGGACTTCATTGTCTACTTGCACCCCCAACGGGATTCGAACCCGTGCCGCCACCTTGAAAGGGTGGTGTCCTAGGCCGCTAGACGATGGGGGCTCACTCCCATGGGGGCGCGGACACGGTAGCAGTCCGCCTCACCGTCCTTGACGGGCAGTATTGGAGCCTCAACACCGCCGGCTCGTTACCGATGGTGCCTGGCCCGCCTGTCAGGGCCCCAACGCCTCCCGGATGACGTACTTCCCACCTCCGCCGCCGCAATCGGCGCCGACCCCACCGGTGCCTGGCGCGTGGCCGCCCCCAGGGCAACCGCCGCTCGGGCCGCCCACGCAGACCTGGCCGCCGCCCGCGCCATCTGTCCCACCGCCCCGCCGTCATCGTCCCTTCGTGACCGCTGGGGTCGCGCTGCTCTGCCTCGCCGTGTTCGCCACCGGTGTGTTCGTGCTCACGCGACCGAAGCACCACGGTCCGCCCCATCCGGACCAGTGGGATCCGCGCGTCCTCGACATCGTCCACTTCGACGAGCAGCATCGGGGACTCCAGTTCGAACACCCCGTGTTCGTCGACTTCCTCTCGCCGGACGAGTACGCGAAGCGCGCTCGCAGCGACCCCGGCCAGTTGACGAGTGACGACAAGAAGTCGTTGGACAACGAGCAAGGCGAATTGCGCGCGCTCGGGCTCATGACCGGCGACGTCGACCTGTTCAAGGCCGGTAACGACCTCGCGGACTCGGGGACGCTGGCGTTCTACGACCCCGACACCGAACGTGTCTCCGTACGCGGCACCGACATGACGGTCGAGGTGCGGGTCACGCTCGCACACGAGCTCACGCACGCGCTCCAGGATCAGCACTTCGACATCGGTTCGTCGCGTGAGAAATCGTTCAAGACGTCCGGCGAGTCCACCGCGTTCCGCGCGCTCGTCGAAGGCGATGCGGTGCGCATCGAGAACGAGTACGTCGACAGCCTCTCGGACAGCGAGCGCTCCGAGTACCTGCAATCGAACGAAGCGAGCGTCGAGAAGTCGCAGCAGCAGCTACAGGACGTGCCCAACGTGCTGCAGGCGTTCATGGCGGCGCCGTACATCTACGGGCCACCTTTCGTAGAGATCCTCGATCAGCACGGTGGCCAGAGCGACGTGGACCGCGCGTTCGAACAACCACCCGTCGACGACGAGCAGGAGACCGATCCTCCTGAGTTCATCCACGATCGTGGTCCGTTGCAGGTCGACAAACCGTCGTTGCCGGACGGCGTGAAGGACGAGTCCGACAGCGGTGACCTCGGCTCGACGACGTGGTACCTGATGCTCGCCGAACGCATCCCGCCGGCACAGGCGCTGCAGGCCGCGGACGGTTGGGGTGGCGACGCGTACGTCACCTACCAGCAAGCAGGAAAGACGTGCATGCGCATCGCGTGGCGGGGTGACACCGACACGGACCGCACGGAGATGCACGACGCACTCGATGCGTGGGTCGCGGCGTTGCCTTCGGGCATGGCGAAGGTGACCGAGAACGGCGCGCAGCTGCTCGTCGAGACCTGCGATCCGGGGTCGGACTCGGGCATCCAGATCAGCGGCAACTCCATGGACGCGCTGTCCATGATCGAAGTTCGCTCCTATCTGATGCTCGACAAGATGCAGGCCGGTGACAACGTCGACGACGCGTTCGCGTTCGGTGACTGCGTCGTCGGGAAGGTGCCGTTCGACGTCGTGAACAAGGTGGCGACGAGCTCAGACCAGCCACCGCAGAGCTTCGACGAAGCGGTGAGCAGCTGCTGAGAGCGGTCAGCCGCGCGACAAAGCGTGCACGATCTCACCGAGGAGATAGGTGAGGTACTGGTAGACGGCGAACGCGGGCGCGCCGGGATCGTCGATCGCAGGAAGATCCTGGTCCTCTGACACGTCGAGTCGGGTGCCCAACACCAGGCGGAGGTCGTTGACTGCGCCCATCCACGCAGTCATCTCGTCTTCTGTCAACGACGTCGCGGCGGCGGTTTGCTCGACGATGTCGACCGACGCGAGCCGCTTCTCGAGCAGGTCGTCGTGCACCATCGAGTGGTACTCGGAGTCGCGCTCGGGATCGTTCGCGTAGGCAGGCGGATACAGGCGTTCGAGTCCATCCGTCTCATCGCTCACCAGCAGCTCGCGGAGCTGGCCCGCGAGGTTGACGACGAGGTCGCGCTCGTCATCGGTCATCCGCAACTGGAACGAGCCGTCGCGCGCCCGCCGAACGGTGCGTCTCATTCGTCGTGCTGCATCGTCGCCCACAACCCGTGTTCGTGGAGACGGAAGACGTCGAGCTCTGCCTTCTCGCGGGTACCGCTCGACACCACGGCGCGCCCTCGTTGGTGGACGTCGAGCATGAGCTTGGTTGCTTTCTCGAGGCTGTAGCCGAACAGCTTCTGGAACACGAACGTCACATAGTCCATCAGGTTGATCGGGTCGTTCCACACGATCACGACCCATGGACGATCGGCGCGGACCTCGGTGTCGCTGATGGGCTTCTCGACCTCGACCGGACTGACGGTCGACGTCCACGTCGGCGCCGGCAACATCGTCGCCGGCGCAGCAGCCGGCATCAGCTCGCCGCCAGCACGGACTCGCGCGCCATCACTGTTCGTGTAGTTACCACGGCTGCGGGCTGTTGCATGCCGAGAGCGAGCCGGAGGGCCGCGACCCAGACGCACACGGCACCGAAGATGTGGATTCCCACCAGCACCACTGGCACGCCGTTGAAGTACTGCGCGTAACCGACCCCGGCCTGCGCGATCAGGACGACGAGGAGGACGTTCGCGTCGCGTCGCACGACAGCAGGTGCCGCGGTGCGCACGATCAGCGCGAGCGTCACGAGCACCGTGACGAGCAACACGTTCTCGGTGATGCCGTGGATGCGCGCCGCCGTGGTGACAGACAGGCCGAGCCGCTTGACGTTCTCGTCACCGCCGTGCGGGCCCGCGCCCGTCACGATGGTTCCGGTGACGAGCACCGCGGCCGTGCACGCGGTGACGATCCAACTCATGACCCGCACCGAGCGCGTCACCACCGGGTGGACAGGACCGTCGGCACGACCGGCGCGGACGTTGAGGACGACTGCGTCAGCGAGCAGCACCATCGACAGGAGGAAGTGGGCCATCACCCATGGCGGTGTCAGTGCGTAGAGCACGGTGAGGCCGCCCAGCACGATCTGCGCGAGGACACCGAGCACGAGCCCGAACGACAGCCACATGAGGTCGCGTCGCCGCGGCACCCGCCAGAACGACCCCAGTACGGCGATGATCACGGCGAACGAGACCGCGCCGGTGAAGAGCCGGTTCAGGAACTCGACCGCGCCGTGGTAGCCGGTCTGGCCATGTGGGCTCAGGTGCCCGGTGTCGCAGTTCGGCCATTCCGGACAGCCCAGTCCCGAGCCGGTCAAGCGAACTGCACCCCCGGTCACCACGATCAGTCCCAACGCGACCAGGGCGAACAAGGTGATTCGGCGGTAGGTCTCCGGTCTGAGCTGCGGACAGCGGGACGGACGGCACTTCTCGCGAGGCTACGGCCCACGACTGCTCGCGGTCAGACGCGCTGCCGGCACGCCCCTCGCGCAGAAACTCCGCGTTCACCTCGAAACTGGTCGAACCGACCTCGTTCTCGGTTGCTCGCCGACGCCCGAATTTGGTGCACCGGTGGCTTGGCCGCAGGGGTGCGCGCGGACATAGTGTGTTTGTTCACATGCACCAGTCGGTCCGACTTCCTGTTCGTTCGCGCCTTGGTGCGTATGTTGCGCTCACCAAGCCTCGGATCATCGAGCTGCTACTGGTCACAACGGTGCCGACGATGATCGTGGCGGCTCAGGGACTTCCCTCGATCTGGCTGATGGTCGCAACGGTGTTCGGCGGCACGCTCGCGGCCGGTGGTGCCAACGCGATCAACATGTACGTCGATCGCGACATCGACCGCCTGATGAAGCGGACCAAGAGCCGACCGCTCGTCACCGGACAGATCAAGCCCCGCAACGCGCTGATCTTCGCGATCGCGCTCGAGGTCGTGGCCTTCGCCTTCCTCTGGTCGACGGTCAACCTGCTCTCCGCAGTGCTGGCCGTCAGCGCCACGCTCTTCTACGTCTTCGTCTACACCATCTGGTTGAAGCGGACGTCAACGCACAACATCGTGATCGGCGGCGCGGCCGGCGCCGTACCGGTGCTCATCGGATGGACCGCGGTGACCGACCGGCTCGCATGGGCGCCGATCGTGCTGTTCGCAGTGATCTTCTACTGGACGCCACCGCACTTCTGGGCGCTCGCCATCCGCTACCGCGACGACTACGCGGCCGCTGAGGTGCCGATGCTCCCCGTGGTCGCGAGCGCGCGGACGACGGCGGTACGGATCCTGCTCTACACGCTGCTCCTCTGGGCGCTCACCCTGTTGTTCGGTCCGGTGGCGGGGATGGGTGACCTCTACACGGGTTCGGCGATCGTCCTCGGCGCCGTGTTCACGGGGTTCGCCGTGCAGCTCTTGCGCCGGTGCACACCCAAGGACGCGATGCGGCTGTTCTCGTGGTCGATCACGTACGTGACCTTGCTCTTCGGCGCGATCGCCGTCGACCAGTTGCTGCGTTCGGGGCTCTGAGCGATAGGTGCGCGCTGTTGCTGCACGCCTCTGGGGGCGCCGGGTTTTCCAACCGCGTGACGGGCATGAATAGAGTCCGGACCCAGCCATGGCGATGACCGAGACTCGGCCCGAGGCCACGCCCGAACCTGCCGCGGCGGTAGACGACCGCCCAACCGACGACGCCGTCCCCGCGGGCGGCCTCGCCGGGCTCCTCGGCACGGGCCGGTACGCCGTCATCGGGCGCCTGTGGATCGGTACGTCGGTCGTGTTCCTGGTGCTGACCGGTGTGCTCGGAGGCGTGCTCGGCGCCGAGCGCTTCCAGACCGACACCTACAACATCCTCAACCAGGACAACTACGCGCAGACGCTGTCGTTGCACGGCGTCGGCGCGCTGTTCCTGTTCGCCATCCCGATCCTCATCGGGCTCGCCACCTGTGTCGTGCCGGCGCAGGTCGGCGCCGAGTCGATCGCGTTCCCGCGCGCGGCGGCCGCGGCCTTCTGGGTGTACCTGATCGGTGGCGGCATGGTCGTCGTCAGCTACCTGATCAACGGCGGACCGTTCGGCGGCAACCAGAAGGGCGTCGACCTGTTCCTGGTCTCGCTCGGCATGGTGGTCGTCGCGCTGGTGCTCGCATCGGTGTGCCTCGCGACCACCGTGATGGGCTTGCGGACGACAGGGCTCAGCCTCGCTCGCGTCCCGATGTTCGCTTGGTCGGTGCTCGTGGGTGCGACGATCTGGATCGCCAGCCTCGGCCTCTTCTTCGGGATCCTGGTCCTGCTGTACCTCGACCATCGGTACCGCCTGTTCGCGTTCGGCGCGAGCACGGACATCGATCGGTGGCTGCGATGGACGATGACGCCACCGCAGGTGTTCGCGTGGGCGGTGCCGGTCCTCGGCTTCGCCGGTGACGTCGTGCCCGTGTTCAGCCGGATCCGGGCCCGCCGAGGTGGGGTCGCCATGGCCGCCATCGGCGCGTTCGCGGCGCTGTCCTTCGGCGCCTGGACGTACCTGGCCGCGGTCGACAACCAGCAGGTCGAGCGCCAGTTCCTGTTCGTGACGTCTGCATTCCTGCTCGTACTGCCGCTGCTCGTCTTCTTCGGCTACGTCGCCGACACGCTCAGGCACGGACGGCCGAAGCTCGGCAGCCCACTGCTGTTCGGCATCGCGGCCGTGTTGATGCTGTTCGCGGGCGTGATCGTGTCGGCGATCCGCGCGATCCATTCGCTCGACCTCGTCGGCACGGTCGCGGACGCCTCCATCGCGCACTACTCACTCGGTGCTGTCGCCATCGCGGCCGTCGGCGGCATCCATTACTGGTGGCCGCAGGTGCTCAGCAGGCCGATGCGTGAAGGTCTCGGGCGAGTCACCGCGCTGTTGCTTCTTCTCGGCGTGTTCGCCCTCGCGCTTCCCGATCTCATCTCGGGTCTGCTCGACGAGCCCCGCGGCTCGCTGGGCCAAGTGCGCGACGGTGTCCAAGCGCTCAACGTCGTGTCGTTCGTCGGCGGTGCGGTCGTGGCGCTCGCAGTCGTGATCTTCATCGTCAACCTCGCGATGTCGCTGGCTTCGCAGTCCGACGACGTTCCCGTCGATCCGTGGGACGGCCAGACCCTCGAGTGGGCCGCCGATCCGGTCGCCGTCGTGGTCGGGTCGCCGACGCCGGTGCTCGACGCCAAGGAAGCGTCCGAAGGGAGCGGGGCATGACGCTCGTCCTGGCCGACGACTCGATCGGCACGCCGCCGCCGGCGCCCCCGCAACGGCCGCGCGTGTTGCTGTTCGGCACGGGTTTCGCGCTGGCGGCGATCGTGATGGCGTTCGCCGGTGTGATCGGCATCTACGTCGGGCTGCGAGCCCAGGTGCTCGAGTCGAACCAACCGTGGCTGCCGAAGGGTGTGACGATCGATCTCACACCGGGCAACGTCGCGATGGTCGGTCTCGTGATCTCCGTCGTCATCGTCCAGTGGGCGGTGTATTCGATCGCGACCAACGACCGACCGCGCGCCTATCTCGCGCTCGGGCTCACAATTCTCCTCGGCGCCGCCTACATCAACGGCATGGCCTTCAACTACACGCAGATGGGCATCACGGTGCACGACCGCGTCGGCCTGCTGATCTTCACCATCACGGGCATGCATCTCGCGATGGCGGGTGCCGGCATGATCTTCCTCGGACTGATGGCGTTCCGCGCGCTCGGCGGCGAGTACTCCGGCCGCGATCGTGAGGGAGTCCTCGCTGCTGCGTTCTATTGGTACGTCACCGTGGCTGTCTTCGCGGCGATCTGGTTCACGATCTTCGTCACCAAATGAAGACGACCATGGTCACGACGGGCGCAAAGTTCTTCTTCGGTCTCGCCGCGCTCGCCCTCTTCGGTGCCGCCATCTTCGCGTGGGGCAACCACGGCGGACTGAGTGGCGTGATCACGTTCGGCCTCTACGGCGGCGTCGGCGATCATGCCGGGTACATCGTCCTGCTCAGCGCGGCCGCGTCCGCCGCCTTCCTCGGCGGTCTGGCGGTCGCGTTCCGCGACGCCGACGCCGACGCGGTGCAGTCGTTCATCGGCCTCGACACGTTGCCCGAGGTCCGCGAACCCCGCACGAACAGCTACTGGCCCGTGCTCGGGGCTGTCGCCGCCGGGTGTTGTGCGGTCGGTCTCGTGGTGAGCGCACAACTCTTCGTCTTCGGGATCCTGGTCGGCATCGTCGTGCTGCTCGAGTGGATGGTGTCGGCATGGTCCGATCGCGCCACCGGTGATCCGGTGGCCAACCGGCGAATCCGCAACCGCCTGATGAACCCGGTCGAGATCCCGGTGTTCGGGGCCATCGGCGTCGTCGCCATGATCTTCTGCATCTCGCGCGTGTTGCTCGCAGTGAGCGACCACGCTTCCGCCGCGGTCGCCCTCGGCTTCGCCGTGCTGGTGCTCGCAGTTGCCACCGTGCTCGCGCTCGCACCGCGTGCCGTGCGAACGGTCACCGCGGTCGTGTGCATCGTCATCGCCTTGGGCGTGATCACGGGCGGAATCATCTCGGCCGCGCAAGGCTCACGGAACTACGACAAGGAGCACAACGAGAACCCGTTCGCGCCCGCCGATCGCAACCAGCCCACGCCGACTTCCCTTCCGGAGTAGTTGATGCGCGCCGCCCGTCGTCTCGCTGTCGCCGCCGTCGTGATGCTCGTGCTCGCGTCGTGCTCGACCCCGCAAACGATCTTCAATCCCAAGGGAACCAACGCCGAGAAGATCAACCGGCTGCAGGTGCCGGTGTTCATCGCCGCCGGCGTCGTCGGCGTCATCGTCGCCGCGATGTTGCTGTTCGTGATGATCACGGGGCGTCGCCGTCGATCCGATGAAGACGAGCCGAAGCAGATCCACGGCAACACTCGGATCGAGATCGGTTGGACGGTCGTGCCGTTCCTCATCCTCGCCGTCGTCGCGTTCTTCACCGTCGTGACCGTGGTGCAGATCAGCCGCAGGCCGGCGAACGCGATGAAGATCGAGGTGTTCGGCCAGCAGTGGTGGTGGGCCTACCAATACGACTTCAACGGCGACGGCAAGCCGGAGATCATCACCGCCAACGAGTTGGTGATCCCCGTCGGCAAGCCCGTCGAGCTCGAGGTCCAGTCGCGCGACGTGATCCACAGCTTCTGGATCCCCGCGCTGAACGGCACCCGCGACGCCGTGCCGGGACGCATTCAGACGCTCGAGGTCACCGCGGATCAAACCGGCGTCTTCGACGGGCAGTGCAAGGAGTTCTGCGGCCTGTCGCACGCCAACATGCGCGCACGGGCCGTCGTGATGACCCAGGACGACTTCAACACATGGGTGAGCCAGCAAGAACAGAACGCAGCGACACCGCCCGCCGGCTCGCAGGCAGCCGCTGGACTCACCACCTTCCAGGCGAAGTGCGCCGCTTGTCACCAGATCAATGGCGTCAACGAGGTCGCAGAGGCACCTCTGGTGTCGAAGGTGGCGCCGAACCTCACTCACTTGATGAGCCGGTCCGTGTTCGCGAGTGGGAATTTCCCGCTCTACGTCAAGGACGCGAACGGCAACATCGTCTTCAACCGCAACCAGCTCGAAGCGTGGCTGCGCGATCCACCCGGCTTACTTCCGATGGCGCCCGCGGGAGGCCGCGGGATGCCGAACCTGCAATTGAGTGAGAACGACATCGACCAGCTCGTCGCCTATCTCGAGACGCTCGGCCCGTACCCCGCCGGCGTCACTCCACCGTCTTCGCCATGAGGTTGTGATGGCAATCATCGAAGCTCCCCAAACGGGCCCGCTCGCCCTACCGAGCGGCGACACCGGCTCCACGCGTCCCGCGCTGGGCGTCTTCGCGCGTCCAGGACAGTCCAAGGGATGGCGCGGCTGGGTCACGTCCGTCGACCACAAGCGCATCGGCGTCATGTACGGCGCGGCCGCCATCTTCTTCTTCCTCATCGGCGGCATCGAGGCGTTGCTGATCCGCCTTCAGCTCGCGCACGCGAACGGCACGGTGCTCAACGCCGCGCAGTACAACCAGGTGTTCACCATGCACGGCATCACGATGATCTTCCTCGTCGTGATGCCGCTCGGTGCATCGCTGATGAACTACATCATGCCGTTGCAGGTCGGCGCGCGCGATGTGGCCTTCCCGCGGCTGAACGCATTCAGCTTCTGGGCCTTCCTGTTCGGTGGACTCTTCCTGAACTCGTCGTGGTTCCTCGGCGGTGCCCCGGACGGTGGCTGGTTCGCGTACGCACCGAACACGAACCCGATCTTCTCGCCGACGCACGGCATGGACTTCTACGCCCTCGGCCTGCTGATCACCGGTATCGCCTCGACAGTCGGCGCGATCAACCTGGTCGTCACGGTCATCAACCTGCGTGCGCCCGGCATGTCGTTGTTCAAGATGCCGGTGTTCACCTGGATGGCCTTCGTGACGCAGCTGCTCATCGTGTTCGCCATGCCGGTCATCACGGTGGCGCTGTTCCTGCTCCTGTTCGACCGTCGCTTCGGAGCGAACTTCTTCGAGGTCCAACAAGGCGCCGACCCGCTGCTGTGGCAAAACCTGTTCTGGATATTCGGGCACCCAGAGGTCTACATCCTCATCTTGCCCGCCTTCGGGGTGGTCTCCGAGATCATCCCGGTGTTCTCCCGCAAGCCGATCTTCGGCTACCCGTTCATGGTGTTCTCGGGCATCGCGATCGGCTTCATGGGGTGGGGCGTCTGGGCGCACCACATGTTCGCCTCCGGTATCGGCCCGTTCTCGGTCGCCGCTTTCTCGGTCACCACGATGTTCATCGCCGTGCCGACGGGCGTGAAGATCCTCAACTGGATCGCGACGATGTACGGCGGCAAGTTGACGTTCCCGACGCCGATGAAGTTCGCCATCGGGCTCGTCGCCATGTTCACCATCGGCGGGCTGTCGGGCGTCACGCACGCGGTGTCACCGTCCGACCTGCAGCAGACGGACACCTACTACATCGTCGCCCACTTCCACTACGTCATCTTCGGCGGCGCGATCCTCGGCTTCTTCGGTGGCATGTACTTCTGGTGGCCGAAGGTCTTCGGGTACCAGTTGTCCGAGCGGCTCGGTAGCTGGCACTTCTGGTTGATCCTCATCGGGATGAACCTCACGTTCGGGCCGATGCACATCATCGGCCTCGAGGGTCAGCCCCGCCGCACGTACACGTACCAGAAGGGCTACGGCTACGACGTCTGGAACATGATCGAGACGATCGGCGCATTCGTGATCGCGACGGCGGTGCTGATCTTCCTGATCAACATCTGGTACAGCCGGCGAAAGGCGAAGCAGAACAACATCGTCGTGGGCGCGGACCCGTGGGACGCACGAGGTCTCGAGTGGATGGTCCAGTCGCCGACGCCATCGCACAACTTCGACGAAGTGCCGATCGTGACGCATCTCGACGAGTTCTGGCACCGCAAGTACGGCGAGGACGAGGCCGGCCGGCCGGTGCGCATCGCCGCGACGGACGACGTCGTCCAGGCTGGTGATCCGACGGGCGTGCACCTTCCGTCGCCGAGCTACTGGCCGATCGTGCTGGCCGCCTCGCTGCCGGTCATCGCCTACGGCATCATCTTCAACTTGGCGCTCGCGTTCGTGGGTGGATTCGCGCTGCTCCTCGCGGTCTACGGCTTGGCCTTCGAGCCGTCCGTCGATCCCGACGCGGATCACGGCGGCGACGGCCATCACGAGCTCGAGGCCGGTGACGGCGACGGCGATGGCGCGCAGGCCGAGCTGCCGGCGGCCGAGGACGCCGCGGAGGAGCAGGAGGAGGTGGCGCCCGCATGACCGCGGTCGAACACACGGCACCCGTCGGACAACAGCAGCTCGGACACCACGAGCCCAAGCCGGGTGAGCACGGTTGGACCCAGACCGGGGTCTCGAACCAGAAGCTCGGCATGTGGGTGTTCCTCGGATCGGAGTGCCTGCTGTTCGGCGGTCTCATCTCGACCTACCTGCTGTACAAGCGAACCGCGGTGCAGGGTCCGATTCCGCACAATCTCTACGACATCCCGTTCACGTCGGTGTCGTCGTTCGTGCTGCTGATGAGCTCGATGACGATGGTGCTCGCGCTGTCCGCGTTGCAACGCGGTGATCACCATCGGTGCCGCGTCTGGCTGGTGACCACGGCGCTGCTCGGCGCAACGTTCATCTCGGGCCAGATCTACGAGTTCACGTCATTCGTCAAGGAAGGCATGGGCTACACGACCAACACGGCGTCGTCCTCCTTCTACACGCTGACCGGCTTCCACGGCGTCCACGTGAGCGTCGGCATCCTCATGCTCATGTCGCTGTTCGTGATGTCCTTGCGAGGGAAGCTGCCCCAGGAACGGTCAGAGGTCGTCGAGATCGTCGGCTTGTACTGGCACTTCGTCGACGTGGTGTGGATCGTCATCTTCACCGTCGTCTATCTGATCCCGTGAGTGCGGAGGGACATCGCTGATGGCTTCGTCGACCGAGGTAACGACGACCGAGACGCCGCATGACGAACACGAGCATGCGCACCCGGGCGACATGGAGTACGTGCTGGTCGCACTATTCTTGGCGCTCGTCACCGGCGCGGAGGTCGCCCTCTACTACCTCGACATCAACTTCCTGCCGTACGCGATCATCCTGATCGTGGCGATGGTGATCAAGTTCGCCACGGTCGCCATGTTCTTCATGCACCTGCGGTTCGACTCCCGGGTGTTCCGATGGTTGTTCGTCACCGGGATCCTGCTCGCCGTGATCGTGTACACGGTGGTGCTGCTGATGTTCCACGTGTTCAGCGGTAGCTGAGCCCGGCGCCGCGTGTGGTTGACGTGATCGGCGCCGTGGATCCCTGGAGGTTCCGAGCCCACCCCGAGGTGTGGTTGCTGATGGCGGGGATCATCGGCTGCTGGTGGTACGCAACGACGGTCATCGGACCCAAGGTCGTGCGAGACGGCTCGCCGATCGTGACCCGTCGCCAGAAAGGTTGGTTCGTCCTCGCGATCGCAACGATGTGGATCGCGGCCGACTGGCCGATGCACGACATCGGCGAGCGATACCTGTACTCGGTGCACATGGCCCAGCACCTGCTGCTGACCATGGTGGTGCCGCCGCTGTTCCTGCTCGCGATACCGACGTGGCTGGCGCGGCTCGTCGTCGGCGACGGATGGTTCGCGGGCAACGTCATACGGCGGCTGTGCCGACCGGTGCCGGCCGCCGTGCTGTTCAACGCGGCGTTCGCGTTCGTCCACTGGCCCGTCGTGGTCAACGCGTCGGTCACGTCGGCGCCGTTGCACTTCAGCCTTCACGTCATGCTCGTTGCGACCGCGCTGCTGATGTGGATGCCGGTGTGCGGGCCGCTTCCTGAGATGCGGTTGTCCTTGCCCGGGCAGATGCTCTACCTGTTCGTGCAGACGATCATCCCGACCATCCCGTCGGCGTGGCTCATCTTCGCCGAGCAGCCCGTGTACCACGCGTACAACCGGCCGTTTCACCTGTGGGGAATCAACCCGGTCACGGACCAGCAGATCGCCGGCGTGATGATGAAGCTCGGCGAGGCGTTCTACATATGGGGCCTGATCATGGTCCTGTTCTTCAAGTGGTCGAGCCGGCACATGGAAGCGGAGCGCGCTGGCGTCGTCGTCACCGAACGCGACGTCCTCACGTGGGATTCGGTGCGCGACGAGCTCGACGAGCTCGCCCGCCACGGCCCCGCTCCCACCGAACCCGGCGGGGTCCCGTAGTTCCCGAAAGTTGACTCCGAGAACAACGAATGTTGGATGGAAACGGGCGCTATCGCGCCCGTTTCCATCCAACATTGGAGACGAGGACGGCGGTGCGGCGCTCCGCGGCCATGACGCGGTCGTACTCGTCCCAGTCATGGTGGGTGCCGCCGGCGGCTATGAACACGTCGCGCAACAGTGCCGGGATCCGGTCAGGCGACAGGCCGGGTAGGTCGTCGTCCGGTCCCGCGAGGCGTGCCGGACCCTCGACCGCGACCCACTGCCAACCCGAGCGGAACGTCACGGTCGCGCGCCGAGTCGTTCTGACGTAGTCGAGCTTGCGGGCGTCGCCACGCGCCACGAACCCGACGACGTCTTCACCAGTCACAGGATCGGGCAGCACTCCCGCGTTCACGACTGACGTGTTCACCGAGCCGTCGGGTCGCGCCACCGACACGACGACGAGACCATGATCCGCAGCGCCGAGCCTGCGGACCGCATCGAGATCAGCTGGCATGACGCACTGCTTACTCCCAGCGGAACGTCTTCGCGGCTGCAACCGGCGCGACGACGGCCCACACGATGAGGACGACCCACGCGTGCAGCGGCACGCTGTGACCGGCGTTGAGCGTTCCGACGAGGATCTGCGACAGCGCGCCCGACGGCAGGAGCTCCGCGAGGACTCGCAGTCCTTCGGGAAGCTCGGACAGTGGCACCACCATCCCGCCGAGCAGCAGCAACAAGAGGTACAGACCGTTGGCGGCGGCGAGCGTGACCTCACCTCGTAGCTGCCCAGCCATGAACAGGCCAATGCCTGCAAATGCGATGGTGCCGAGGGCGACCGCCAGGAAGGCGCCGGGCTCCGCCGACTCGCTCCACCCGAGCGCGAGCGCCAGAAGGAGCAGCAGCACGATCTGCAGGATCTCGATGGCGACGATCGACAGCGTCTTCGCGGTCAACAGGCGCGGCCGGCCCAACGGCGTGATCCCTAGTCGCTTGAGGACGCCGTACTGGCGCTCGAACGCGGTGCCGATGGCGAGTTGCACCATCGCGGTCGACATCACTGCGAGGGCGATGATGCCGGGGAACAGGAAGTCGACGGCATCGGTGAAGTTGCCCTTCGGCAGGACGTCGACCGACGAGAAGAAGGCGAGGAGCAGCAGCGGGATGCCGAGCACGAGGAGCAGGGACTCGCCCCGCCGCATCGTGAGCACCAGCTCGGCCCGCGTCTGCGCGACCAGCGCGCTCATCCTGACCGCGACCTCCGGCGGTGGCGGCTGCGGTGCTCGCGCTGCATGGTGATGACGGGATGCTCGCCGGTCACGGCGGTCAGGCGGAGGAACACGTCTTCGAGACGCTGCCGGCCGGCCCGCAGGTCGGCGAGCGGCAGCTCGTGCTCGGCCAGCCACGCGGTCAGCGCGGCGACGTTCGCCGGCGTCGGCGGCATGGCGACCTGGTACTCACCCGGCGTCAACTCGTCGACGAAGGCGTTGAGCGCGCGACCGAGGCTGGCGGTGTCGAGCTGCGGCGGTGCCGCGAACCGGATCTCGTCGTTGGCACTCGATCGCATCAGCTCGGCCGGTGTGCCGCTGGCGACGACCTTGCCCCGATCGATGATCATGATGCGATCGGCGATCCGCTCCGCTTCCTCGAGGTCATGGGTGGTGACGAGGACGGTGACACCGGACTGCCGCAAGTCGCGAATGAGCTCTCTGATGACCTGACGTCCCGCGACGTCGATACCTGCGGTCGGCTCGTCGAGGAAGACGACCTCGGGCTTCCCGACGAGCGCGAGAGCGAGCGACAGGCGCTGCTGCTCGCCTCCGGACAACTTGCGCCATGTGGTCGTGCGACGATGGCTCAATCCGACCCGGTCGAGTAGCGCGTCAGGATCCTCTGCTATGTCGTAATACGATGCAAACAACCGCACCGCTTCAGCAGGGCGGATGCCCGGATACACGCCGCCGGCTTGCAACATCGCGCCCACACGCCGCACCAACTTGCCGTGATCGGCGATCGGGTCGAGATCGAGAACGCGCACACGGCCGGAAGTGGGGCGCCGAAACCCTTCCAACGTCTCCACTGTCGACGTCTTGCCCGCGCCGTTCGGACCAAGAAGCGCGAGCACCTCGCCCGGAGCGACGGAGAACGACACGCCTGCAACTGCAACGAGATCGCCGTAACGGACAACGAGGTCGTCCACTTCGATCACGGGCATCGGGCGACCATACTGGTCTCGACTCGCCGTTGGAACTCGGGTAGGCAGTCGCAACAAGACAGGTACGGTTCCGTAATGCTCGACATCCGGCGCCTGCGGACCGACCTCGAGGGCGTCAAGGCAGCGCTCGGTCGCAGGCACGATCCGGCTGTCGGAACCGACGTCGACCGCGCCGCGCAGGCCGACCAGGAGCTGCGGCGAATCGCAGCCGCCCGTGACGACATCCGGGCGCAGGTTCGCACTGTGTCGAACGAGGTTCGCATGCTTCGATCGAGCGGCGACACCGACGGTGCCGAACGACTTCAGGCAGATGCGCGTGTGCTCGGTGACCGTGAGCGCGAGCTCGATCGGCAGTACGAGGATCTGTCGACGCAGTTGCGCGACACGTTGCTGCGCATACCGAACGTCCCGGCCGACGACGCGCCTGACGGCTCGGGTGCAGAGGACAACGTCGTGCTGCGCGTCGTCGGCTTCGATCCCGAGAGCTACGGCGATCATCAACGGGTTCCCCATTGGGAGATCGGCGCGGAGCTCGGTCTGCTCGATGCCGAGCGGGCGGTGAAGCTGTCGGGCTCGATGTTCGTGCTGTATCGAGGCATGGGCGCGCGCCTGCTGCGCGCACTGACGCAGCTCGCGCTCGATCGCCACACATCCGGTACCGACGCGTACGAAGAGATCCGCCCGCCCACGCTCGTACGTACCGACACGATGGTGTCGACCGGTCACCTACCGAAGTTCGACGACGATGCGTATCACCTCGAGCGCGACGATCTGTGGGCGATCCCGACGGCCGAGGTGCCGTTGACCTCGTTGTGTCGTGACGAGATCCTCGACGTTCGTGCCCTGCCGACGCGGTTCTGCGCGTACACGCCCTGCTTCCGCCGAGAAGCGGGCTCAGCGGGTGCGGACACTCGGGGCACGTTGCGCTCGCACGAGTTCGACAAGGTCGAGCTGTTCGCGTACTGCACGGCCGACCAGGCCGGCGACGTGCACGCCGACATCATGAACCGCGCCGAGGGATTGCTCGCCGACCTCGGCCTCCCATATCGCGTCGTCGATCTCTGCGCCGGTGATCTCGGCTTCTCGAGTGCCCGCACGTTCGACCTCGAGGTTTTCGCGCCGGGTTGCGACCGCTGGCTCGAAGTCTCGTCGGTGTCGTGGTACGCCGATTTCCAAGCGCGCCGGGGCAACGTCCGCTATCGGCCCGAGACCGGCAAGGGAACCGAGATCGTGCACACGCTCAATGGTTCCGCGCTCGCCTGGCCTCGCATCTGGGCGGCTCTGCTCGAGAACAACCGGCAGCCCGACGGCTCGATAGCGCTGCCGAAGGTCCTTCACCCGTATCTCGGCGGCGTCGACACCATTTCGCCCTGACCGTCGGCGGACTACGGTCCGAACCGGTGTCTCGCTTCTGGTCTCGACTCGCGGTCGAGCTCGGCAAGCGTGCGGGATTGGTCTCCGTCGTCGGACTGCTCGTCACGCTGATACTGGGCTTCGGCATCACGCGTCTCGATTTCTCGACCGGCCAGGACAGCTATCTGAACAAGAGCGACCAGGTCTACAAGGACAACGTCGCCTACCAGGCGCTGTTCGGCGGCGAGGCCATGCTCAGCGTGATCACGATGGACCCGGGGCACACGGTCGACGAGTTGATGAGCGCCGACAACCAGGCCCGGTTCACGACGCTCCACGACACGCTGACGAACACGCATCAGTACCAAGGCATCATCACACCGCTCACTGCGTTGGAGTTCTCGAACTCGCTCATCGCGAGCCCCGACGGCAACCCGACGACGAGCATCGCGGGCAGAGCAACGTTGACGGCACTGGGCAAGGAGACGCCCGGATCGCCACAGTTCGAAGCGCGCAGCGCTGACAACGCCGCGACGTTGACGCGCCTGAGCGCCATCCCGCTCGAGCAGCGGACGTTGAACAATCCCGAGTGGGTGAAGTTCCTGCTCTACGACAACCAGGGTCAGGTCCGGTTGGCGTTGCGCAGCTTCTTCCCCGACGCGACCCACGCGCAGGTGATCGTGCGCCTGCTCGGCAACCAGTCGATCGAGCAGGAAGGTTCCGCGTCGACGAAGGCGAAGGCGGAGGCCGACCGCCTGCTGCAGATACCCAACGCGAGGACGACAACGACCGGCGCGTCGATCCTGTTGAAGCAGATCAACGACTACCTGCGCGGCGGCATGCTCACGCTCGGTGCGATTGCCGTCGCGATCATGATCGTGATCCTGCTCGTGCTGTTCAACGTGCGATGGCGGCTGCTGCCGCTCTTCGTCGTCCTCGTGGGCGTGATCTGGGCCTTCGGGCTCGCCGGCTATCTCGGCATACCGCTGACCGTCGTGACGATCGCCGGGCTGCCGGTGATGCTCGGCATCGGCATCGACTACGCGATCCAGATGCACGCGCGCGTCGAGGAAGAAGTCATCATCGACCGCGCCGAGCATCCGATCCAGGAGACGGCGCGCAACCTCGGTCCGGCGTTGCTGGTCGTGACCTTCGATGCGATCTTCGCGTTCGCAGCACTGCACTTCGCGAAGGTGCCGATGATCCGCCAGTTCGGCCTGTTGCTGGCCGTGGGCATCGCGGCCATCTGCCTGTGTTCGATCATCCTGCCGCTTGCCATCCTCGGCATCCGCGAGTACCGATCCCCGACGAAGGGCAAGGACTTCCGTGAGGGGCCGCTCGGTCGTCTGGTCGTCTGGCTCGGTTCGCTCCCTGCCGCGAGCGCGGTGCCGCTGATCATCTTCAGTCTCGCCGTGTTCTTCATCGGCATCACCGTCGAGGGCAAGTTGACGCTGCAGACCGACCCCGTCCAGTGGGTCAACCAGCACTCGCAGGTCATCAAGGACATCGACGAGGTCGAGAGACAAGTGCACTCGTCCAACGAGATGGGCGTGTACGTCACCTCGGAGAACGTGTTCTCCGACCAGTTCATCCAGTTCGTCCACACGTTCACCAACCAGGTGCTGGCGACCTATGAGCCCTCCGGCCGCATCATCACGGCCAACAGCATCGAGTCCGCAGTGGGCGATCTGCTGGTCGTGCCGGGCGCGAGCGACATCGCGCCGACGGGACCGGACGTCGAGGCCGCATGGGACGTGGCGCCGCGGGACATCCAGGTCTCGACCGTCGCCGATAGCAAGACCGCGTTCAACATCGTGTTCCGCACCGGACCGGGATCGCTCGAGGACCGAGCGCCGATGGTGCGCGCCGTCCGTGACAACACCCATCCGCCGGAAGGCATCCGCGCCACCCCGTCCGGCCTGGCCGTCGTCGGCGTCGGCCTGCTCGACAACCTCGAAGCCAACCGGATCCTGCTCACCTATCTCGCGATCCTGTTCGTGTTCCTGTTCCTGGCGGTTCGGCTGCGGTCGGTCGTGCGGTCGCTGCTCTCGCTCGTACCGGTGCTCATCGCGGTGGGTATGGCGTCGACGGTCGCGTGGGTCTTCAGTTTGAAGTTGAGTCCCGATGACCGCGGTCGGGGGTCCGCTCGTCGTCGCCGCGTGCACCGAGTTCACGTCGTTGATCCTGTTGCGATACATCGAAGAACGCGACCGAGGTCTCGAACCGCGCGAACGCGGTCGACGTCGTCGCGTCACGCACCGGCCGCGCATTCATCGTGTCGGCGCTCACGGCTATCTCCGGTGTCGCGGTGCTGTCGTTCTCGTCGCTGCCGTTGCTGCGCGACTTCGGTCGCATCGTCGCCATGAACGTGTCGTTCGCGCTTTTGAGCGCGCTCGTCGTGCTCCCGCCGATGCTCGTGTGGGCGGACAAGCGCAACTGGGTGTCCCGCGGGATGTTGAAGCACAAGCACGTCCCGTTCATCCCGGTGCCCGGCCGTGGCGCCTCCGCCGCGGCGGAACCGTCCGAACCGGCCATCCCCGACTGACGCCTTTCAGCCCGTTCTGGCGTCACCGGCGGCGGATATCCGCCGGATATGACGCCAGAACGCAAAGGAAGCCTGACGCGACGGCGCCGGACGTCGTCAGTCGCGGTGTTCTTCGATGCTGCGACGGGTCGCTGCGTACAGCGCTTCGGGGGTCAGGACGCCGAGGAACCGATCTTCCTCGTCGAGCACGGCGACCCAGCCGGCGTCGTACAGCAACACCTCGCCGAACGCGTCCTTCAACGTGTCCGACATCCGCACCCACGCGTCGAGCCGTCGCAACCGTTGCGCGACCCGGCCATCTCCGTCGGCACGATCGCGCCGGAGGTAGCCGCGCAGCCGCCGATCGTCGTCGAGCACCACCGCGAACTCCTGCCCGTCCGCGTTCAGCCGTTGCCGCGCCTCCGCGAGATCGGCGTCATACGCGAGGACCGTGGGCTGCACGAGGTCGGACAGCTCGATCGACGTCACCTTCAGACGCTTCAGCGCGCGATCGGCGCCGACGAAGTCCGCGACGAACTCGTCCGCGGGACTGCCGAGCACCTCGGCAGGTGAGTCGTACTGCGCGAGGTGACCACCTTCGCGCATGATCGCGATGCGATCGCCGAGCTTGACCGCTTCTTCGATGTCATGCGTCACGAACACGACCGTCTTCTTCACCTCGGCCTGCAGACGCAGGAACTCGTCCTGCAGTCGCTCGCGGTTGATCGGATCGATCGCGCCGAACGGCTCGTCCATCAGCAGCACCGGCGGGTCCGCACCGAGCGCGCGCGCTACTCCCACCCGCTGGCGCTGCCCACCGGACAACTGGCTCGGATAGCGGTCGCGGTACTGCGCGGCATCGAGCCCGACGAGCTCGAGCAGCTCGTCCACGCGCTCGCGCACCTTCTTCTTCGGCCATCCGAGCAGGCGCGGCACGGTCGCGATGTTCGTGCCGATCGTCTGGTGCGGGAACAGTCCGATCTGCTGGATCACGTAGCCGATGCGTCGCCGCAGCTCGACCGGATTCATCGACATGACGTCGTCGCCGTCGAGATAGATGTGGCCACCTGTCGGCTCGATCAGGCGGTTGATCATTCGCATCGTCGTCGTCTTTCCGCAACCGGACGGACCGACGAGTACGCAGATCTCACCATCGTCCACGTCGAGACTCAGCTCGTGGACGGCAACGGTGCCGTTCGGATAGCGCTTGGTGACCTTGTCGAGGCGGATCAACGAACGAACGGGTCCCGGGTCGAGAGTGTCTCGAAGGCTGACGGTGCTCCGAAGGCTAATGAAACCGCGGCCGGTAGCCTCACCCCGCAGTGGTCCTCGCCAGCAACGTCGACCGTTGGTTGTGGTGGGACTGGGTCGGTCGCAACACCGACTTGATCTGGTCGTCGTTGCGGGAGCACGTGATCCTCACCGTTTGCGCCGTGGGCTTCGGTCTCGTGATCGCGATCCCGATCGGTGTCGCGGCCGCTCGCTGGCGTTGGTTGTACGGCCCGTCGCTCGCCGTCACCGGCATCCTCTACACGATCCCCTCGCTAGCGGCCTTCGCGCTGCTGTTGCCCATCACAGGGCTGTCTCGCACGACCGCGCTCATCCCGCTCACGAGCTACACGTTGCTGATCCTCGTACGCAACGTCGTCGAAGGTCTCGAAGGCGTCCCCGCCGAGATCAAGGACGCGGCGGACGGCATGGGTTACAGCCGGTTCCGGCGGTTGCTCCGCATCGAATTGCCGCTCGCCGTCCCGGCCATCATGGCCGGCATCCGGATCGCCACGGTCACCGTGATCGGTCTCGCCGCCGTCGCCGGGCTGCTCGCCATCCCGAGCCTCGGCAACCTCATCTACATCGGGGAGAACCGACCGATCCGCACGGCGATCACGGTCGGGATCGTGCTGTCGGTTGCGCTGGCGGTCACCGCGGACCTGTTGCTCGCCGGCGCTCAGTGGCTCATGACCCCGTGGACGAGAAGGCGCGCCGACCGGTGAACTTCCTGCACGAGGTCGCGACGTGGTTCAACGACCCGGCAAACTGGCGCGGCGAGCGCGGCATCCCGAACCGGCTCTTGGAGCACATCCAGTACTCGGTGTACGCGATCGTCGCGTCGATCATCATCGCGGTTCCGATCGCGGTGTGGCTCGGGCATCGTCGCCGGTTCGGCACCGCTGCGGTCAACGTGTCGAACGTCGGCCGTGCGATTCCCTCGTTCGCCATCCTGGTCCTCGGCGCCCAGGCGTTCGGACTGCTCGAGCTGCCGGTCATCGGCTCGTTCACGACGTTCATCGCGCTCGTGTGCCTCGCCGTGCCGCCCCTGATGACCAACTCGTACGTCGCGGTCGCGGAGGTGCCGGATGAAGTTCGTGACGCCGCACGCGGTATGGGAATGAGCGAATCGGGAATCCTCCGCCGTGTTGAGCTTCCGATGGCGGTCCCGCTCCTGATGGCCGGTGTGCGCACCGCATCCGTGCAGGTCGTCGCGACCGCCACGATCGCGGCGTTCGTCGGCGCGGGAGGCCTCGGGCGATTCATCATCGACGGACGGGCGATCTTCGACAACACTGAGATCTTCGCGGGGGCCCTGCTGGTCGCACTGCTCTCCCTGGTGACCGAGCTCGCGTTGGGACTCACCCAGCGCGTGCTGACGCCAAGGGGACTGCGCGCCGACGTGGTCACTGCGAGGGCCGCCGCGGTGGCGGCAACTCCTGTCCCCGATGGAAAGGTCGGCTTGTGATCACGAAACCTGTACGGGTGCTCCTCGGCACCGCCGTTGTCGCGCTGCTGCTGGTCACAGCATGCGGCAGCGACAGCTCCAACAACGCCAACAGCGCCGCCTCGTCATCCGGCACCGGCGGCGCCGCGGCGACGTTCACGTTCGTCGCGCTGGATGCAGGTGGTCCGAACACGAAGGCTGCACTCGAGCACGGGGACATCGACATCGCGCTCCTGTTCTCGAGCGACGGTGCGATCGCCAAGAACAACTGGGTCGCACTCGACGACGACAAGAAGCTGCAACCGGTCGACAACTTCGTCCCCGCCGTGAACAAGAGCAAGGCCAACAGCGGTGTTGTCGCGGTGCTCGACGCGGTCAACGCGAAGTTGACGAAGCAGGCGGTGCAGCAATCGATTGCATCGGTGTCGATCGACGGTCAGAACCCGGAGGATGTCGCCGGCAAGTTCCTCAGCGACAACAACCTTCCGCCGTCGGGCGCGACGGCAAGCGGGACGTTCGTCGTGGCGAGCGCCAACTTCGCCGAATCGGAGTTCGCCGCTCAGCTGTACGGGCAGGCGTTGCAGAAGGCCGGAGCGACCGTGTCGTTCAAGATGGACTTCGGCGCCCGCGAGGCGTACCTCCCGGCGCTCGAGCAAGGGCAGATCGACCTCGTTCCCGAGTTCGTCGGCACGCTCGACACGTTCCTCGGCGGCAACGCGACCAACGACCTCACCGCCACGCTGAACGAAGCCAAGTCGAAGGCTGAGCCACAAGGGTTCACGCTCACGACGCCGGCGCCGGCGGACAGCGTGAACACGTTCGTGGTCACGAAACAGACGGCCGACAAGTACGGCCTGTCGACGGTCAGCGACTTGGCCAAGGTGAAGGATCCCCTCAAGTTGGGCGGGCCGCCCGAGTGCCCGAGCCGGCCGTACTGCCTGATGGGCCTCAAGTCGACCTACGGCCTGAAGTTCAACGTGTAGCAGCCTACGAACACATGTTCGGCTAGGCTCACCGTCGATGGCAGACGGGCAGCCGCGCTGGACGCTTGCGGACGAGCCCCGCGCCCAGGCCACGCTCTTCGAGGACCCGATCTTCGAGCGTGAGCCGGGCCGGGGCGAGTTCCGGGGCATGGAGTTCCTGCACGTCCGGGCCAAGCGCATCATCAACCATGTCGCCGGCGCACCGTTCGGCTTCGAGTACACGATCAACGCGTACCGAGGGTGCAGCCACGCGTGCGTCTACTGCTTCGCTCGCCCGACGCACGCGTACCTCGATCTCGGCATCGACGAGGACTTCGATCGCAAGATCGTCGTCAAGATCAACGCCGTCGAGCGGCTTCGGGCGGAGTTGCAGCCGCGCACCTGGGGCGGCCATCTCATCGCGATGGGGACCAACACCGATCCGTACCAGCGGTGCGAGGGGAAGTACAGCCTGACCCGCGGCATCATCGAGACACTTGTCGAGTTCGCCAATCCGTTCTCGATCCTGACCAAGTCGACGTTGGTGCTGCGCGACAAGCAGCTGCTTCTCGAGGCAAGCCGGCGCACCCGTGTGCGCGTCGACCTGTCGATCGGCACGCTCGACGAAGAGGTGTGGAAGGCGACCGAGCCGGGCACCCCCCATCCACGCCAGCGGGTGAAGGCGGTCGAGCAGCTCAACGCCGCCGGCATCCCCTGCGGTGTCTTGATCGCGCCGATCCTGCCGGGGCTGTCCGACGCGCCTGAGCAGGTCGACGAGGTGACGCGAGCGTGCCGCGAAGCGGGCGCGGCGTCGATCGTTCGCGGCGGCTTGCGGCTCAAGCCGGGAGTGAAAGAGGTGTACTACGCGCATCTCGCCAAGACGCACCCGCACCTCGTCGACTACTACAAGCGCCTCTACGGCACCCGCGTGTCGCTGCCTTCGTCGTCTCGGCGTTCGTCAGCCACATACAACGTCCGTGGCGCACGCCAGACCGCGAGGAAGAGGCCGCCGGATCAGCTCAATCTGCTGTAGAGCGACGTCAGGTCGAGCTCGACGTCGCGGGTCTGTCCGCCGATCTCCATGAACCGTTCCATCCGTGCGATGGCCTCGGGATCGAGCAAGGTCTGCGTGAAGAGGAATTCCTCCGTGCGCAAACCCGGCTGCGGATCGAGCGATGCATTCGCGACCGAGGACTTCACCGCCGCGATCGCTCCCGCCGGGAACGACGCGATCCGATCGACGAGTTGATCCACGTGCGCGTGCAGCTCGTCCCGCGGCAAAGCGCGGTTGACCCAACCCCAACGCTCCGCAGTCGCGCCGTCGACGTCGCCGCAACCGAGCATCACCTCGAGCGCTCGAGCTCGCCCGACCAGCGCAGGCAGTCGCTGCGTGCCACTCCCGCCAGGGATGATGCCGAGCGCAGCTTCGGGCTGGCCGAACGCGGCGCGATCGATGTCGGCGAAGCGCATGTCCATCGACGACACGACCTCAGAGCCTCCGCCTCGCACGCGTCCCTCCACGACGGCGAGCGTCGCCTTGGGCATGGTGCGGAACCGGTCGACGAGCGCGTGGAAGAATCCGAGCGTCTCGTTCGGTCCCGCCCGCTCCTCGCGTGGCAGACCGAGGAGCAGGTTCACGTCTGCATGTGCGATGAAGAACTCGTCGTTGGCCGACGAGAGCACGAGCACCTTGACGTCCGCATCCGCCTCGATCACCTGCCCGAGGCGGTCGAGCTCGAGCATGAGCGGTAGGTCGAGCAGGTTGATCGGCGGGTGGTCGATGACCGCCCGCACCACCGCGCCATCCGCCTGCACGCGCATCGTTTCGAAGTCGTCATACGCCATGCTCGCAAGCTAGACACCCAGGGAGATGGACGTCGCTGATCTCGACCCCGATCCGGTCAAGCAGTTCGAGCGATGGATGGCCGACGCGGTCGCTTCCTTGCCTGAACCCACCGCGATGGTTCTCGCCACCGCCGACGCCAGCGGGCGGCCATCGGCGCGCCATGTGCTGTTGAAAGGGGTGGACGAGCGCGGCTTCGTGTGGTTCACCAACTACGAAAGCACCAAGGCACGGGAGGTGCGCGAGAACCCGAGGGCATCGTTGGTGTTCCCGTGGTTCCCGATCGGCCGGCAGGTGATCGTGCTCGGCACCGTGTCCGAGGTCGATGCCGACGTGTCGGACGCCTACTTCGCCGCACGCGACCGAGCCAGTCAGATCGGGGCCTGGGCGTCGCCCCAGAGCTCGATCGTGCCGGATCGCATGTGGCTCGAACATCGCGTCTCCGAGCTCACCGCACGATTCGAGGGTGTGGAGGTTCCCCGGCCGAAGCACTGGGGTGGCTTCAGGTTGCGGCCGGACCGCATCGAGTTCTGGCACAACCAGCCGAACCGCCTGCACGATCGGTTGCGGTACGAACGGACCGACGGCGGCTGGTCGATCGTGCGCATCGCGCCGTAACCGTCAGCTGACTTCGTTCCACGTCAGCACCGCGTCGACCAACCCGTCCACCAGGGCCTCGGTGTGCTCCGGCTTGCTCAGCGGCGTCGTCCCGCGAATGCGCGGTGGCAGCTCGAGCTGCACGCCCTGCGCGGCGGGCAAGTTCACCGGATTGCGGGGATGCACGCCGCGGAGCGACTCCGGGATGTCGGGGAGCTCGTCGATCACGGTGTAGTCGTGCGGTCCGATCGTTCGCCGCAACGCCTGGCCGACATGGTGTGCGAGCGTGCGATTCGAGCCGCCGAGCAACAACGTCGTCCAGAACCCGTCCCGACCGTAACCGTGCACGGCGATCGCGACGTCGACATGCGCGAGGAAGCGAGCGAGGAGCACGGACGACGACGGCTGCACCGCGATCGACGGGATGTGCCACCGCAGATCGCTCGGTTGCAGGACGGCATACAGCGACGCGCCGGCGCGCGCCGCGACCCGGCTCGCGATCACGTCGGTCTGCCGCTCGAGGTTGCCGCCGTGGAACGCGAGCAACCCGAACGACGAGCGCAGCTCGCAGACCTCCACGACGCCCGGATGGGCCAAGAGCTCCTCGAACACCAGCCTCCACTCTTAGTCTGCCTGCGTGTCCGGATCAGGAGTGGCGGACGAACCGCTCGATCCCGACTACGAGCCGAGCGAACGCCGCCATCGTCCGGACGTCCTCGCGGCGATCTCGATAGGGGGCGCCATCGGCGCGTTCGGACGCTACGAGGCCAACGTCCAGTGGCCAGTGCGGTCGGGCGCCTTCCCGACGACGACGTTCCTCGTGAACGTGTCCGGTTCGCTGCTCATCGGTGTGCTCATGGTGCTCATCTTCGAACGGTGGGCGTCGCCCCGGTTGGCGCGACCGTTCCTGTGCGTCGGCATCCTCGGTGCCTGGACGACGATGAGCACGTTCGCCACCGAGACGGACCTGTTGTTGCGCGACGGCAAGTCGATGACCGCGCTCGCGTACGTGGTGGCCACCATCGTCGTCGGCCTGTCCGCGACTTGGCTTGGCATCGTCGCGACGAGGCGGCTGCAACGGTGATCGCGGTCGGGATCCTCGTCTTGGGCGCGGTCGGCGCGATGGCGCGTTACGTCATCGACGGCACGATCACCGAACGGGTCAGCAACCGCCTGCCCTACGGCACGCTCGTCGTGAACGTGATCGGCTCGTTCATCCTCGGTTTCGTGACCGGGCTCGTGCTGTACCACGACGATTCGACGACGATCCGCACGTTGGTCGGCACCGGGTTCTGCGGCGCCTTCACGACCTGGTCGACGTTGTCATGGGAGACGCTGCGGCTCGTCGAGGAGGGGGACACCGGCGCTGCGGCCGTCGCGATGCTCGGCGGTGTCGCGACGAGCATGCTCGCCGCCGCCCTCGGACTGATGTTGGCCACCCTCTGACGGCCGCCCACGCCCGAACCACACGTACGCCGCGGCGCTGACGACGAGTGCCGCAAGAACAATCGCGAGCAGGTTCCAGTTGCGGGTGATCGAATCCGCGAGCTGCGACGACCAATCGGTGACCTTGGTGACCGTCGCGTCGTCAGCGTTGTTGCGGATCTCGACCGAGCCGTACCAGGCGACATAGGCGCCGGTCAGGACGAGCAAACCACCCGCGATGCGGCTGACGAAGGGAAGCACGCGGCGCAGCCCGTGCACGAGCGACTGGCGCGCCATGGCCAGCGCGATCGTGAGTGATACCAGGACCACGCCGAACCCGAGTGCGAACGCGATGAAGTACGCGACACCGGACGCCAGGCCGCGGCCGAACACCCCCGAGATGGCGGCGAGGAAGATGGGCAGTTCACAGCCGAGCGACGCAACCGCGTAGGACACACCGAAGAGCGCCATGGAACCGAGTCCACGGGTCCGGCCTCCGCGGTCGAGCCGCGGTGTCCGCACGTTGAACTCGAAACCCGCCAGCAGCGCGATGCCGAAGACGACGAGCGCGGCGCCGATGACGAGCGAGATCCACGGCGCGACGTCGTACACGCTGCGGGTGACGCGGCTCACGAGCAGTCCGATGACGGCGAAGGTCGCGGCGAAGCCGATCGTCACCGCCAGGCCGACGACGAGCGCGCGCCACACGCTGGCCCGGGGATCGTCTTCGTGGCGGTCTTCGACGCCGATGAAGAACGACAGGTACGCCGGCAACATCGCGAACCCACATGGGTTCACGGTGGCCACCATGCCGGTGGTGAACGCGAGCGCGAGAGGAGCGTCGATCACGTGATGAACCCGTGTGAGCGCAGCTGCCTGTCGAGATCGCCGGCCTGCAACGCGCCGAGGTGCTTGTAGACGACCCGGCCCTGGGCGTCGAGCAGCACCGTGGTCGGGAGACCCGTGCCCCCGAGGCTCTGGAGGATCGACGCGTCCGGGTCACGTCCCATGTCCCAGGTGACACCGACGGTCTGGATGAATGCCTGGCCGCTCTCGGCGGTGTCCTGCACGTCGAGGCCGAGGAACACGACCTGGCCGCCTGCGGCGCGATGGATCTGCTCGAGCGCCGGCATCTCGGTCTGGCACGGTACGCAGGTCGAGGAGAAGAAGTTCACGACCACGGGCTTGCCTCGGTAATCGCGGATGCTGGCCTGTGAGCCGTCGAACCGCGCGAACGAAGCGTCGAGCGTCTGCGGGGTGCTCGACCCGCTGCTGCACGCGCCGACGACGAGAGCCAGCAGCGCACGCGACCAACAGAAGACCCACAGGCCGCATCGGCACGACGGTACCGCTCGATCCCTCCCGATCGGCTATCGGGAGGGGCCCATGAGCCCGCACCTGCGGGCCGGGGCTCGCGTGTCGCACCGTGGGGAGGGGGGACACCCCACGACGCTGGCCGTTGCCCCGGCCCGCTGTCTGTCGACACGAACTTGCTCGCCCTCGAGAGGGTGGCTCATTCGAGCTGTGCGGGTCAGGCCGTCCGTAGGCGATCCTGCAGGTGCAGGGGCACCGGGACGTCGGGTAGCTGGTCTTCCGGGCGAGGCACCTTCGGTGGCCGGCCACGGCGCCGCTTGCTGGCGAGCACCTTCCCGTTCAGGAAGAGCTGACCGCCCCACACGCCCCACGGCTCGCGCCGTTCGAGCGCCCCCTCGAGGCATTCGGCGATGACCGGGCACTTGGCGCAGATGGCCTTGGCCCGTGCAATGTCCTGCAGCTCCTCACTGAAGAAGAGTCCGCTCATCGTGCCGGCCAGGTCGTTGCAGCGCGCCTCGCCCCACCAGTCGATGTTCGACACCAACTCGGTTGCCAGCACTCTCACTTCGGTTTCCGTCTGCGGGGCAAACATCGGATCCCCTTCCCCACTCTCTCGTTGGTTGTGTTTCGAGCCAGAAATGCAGAAAGGCCGCCGGGTTGCCCCGACGGCCTTTGGAGTCTCTGTCCCTCGCAGTGCTTACTGCGAGGGCTCCCAAAGCCGTCGGGACGGGTGGTCGTCCACGAACATGCGGGTGGTGGCCGGCTTGGTCGCCTGATTGCCGGACCACGCGCAGGCACCAATGAGGGACACACCGGCAACCGGACGCGACGCGCCGGCGAGGGACATGCCCTTCACCTTGGAATACGCGCCGGAATTCGTCACCGATTGCCTCGAATCTGGAGTGGTATGAGGGGTCGAGGCCCCGACCTGTCTCGGGCATCGAACTACGCCCGTGTACTCCCGTCAACCGAATATTTGTCACACGGCCCGGAAGGTCGCGGCGAAGGCGTCAGGCGGGGGAGTAGAAGAGCAGGCCGTCCCGCTCGACCCGAGTCGCCTTGCCGGACAGGCGCAGGTGCTCGAGGTGGGCGTACGTCTCGCTCTCCGCCATCGGCCCCCACGAACGCTGGCGGAAGAGGTGGTGCGACAGCTCCTCGACGCTCGCCTGTCGTAGCTCTTCGGTCGCTTCGCGCAGGCGGGCGAGCCGTTCCTCGTGATGGCGCTCGATGTCCTTCACCCGTCCCCGCAGATCGTCGAACGGGTGACCGTGGGCCGGCAGCACGGTGGTCACGTCGTCGAGCTCGCCCACCTTCTCGAGCGATGCGAAGAACGCCGTGAGCGGATCGGGCCCGGCGTCGACGCCGGAGATGTGCGGCGTGATGGTCGGGAGCACGTGGTCGCCCGAGAGCAGCACGCCACCCGCGGGATCGAACAGGCACAGGTGGTCGGGCGTGTGTCCCGGCGTGTGCACGGCGACCCACTCACGCTTGCCGAGCTTGATGACCTCGGCGTCGTCCAGCCGAACACCGGGACTCGGTGTGGCGAACCACTGCTTCATCATCGGCCTCAGGACGCGGTAACGGATGCGCACGCGGCGCGGCGGCCGGGGATGCTTGCCCCCCCACGGTGTGGGCTGGTCCCACGGCCGTCGCGGATCGGGTGGCACCTCGATGTCGGTGTCGCCGTCGGCGGCCTCGAGCTCGCGCTCGCCCGCGTCGGTCGGGTCCCACCAGGTGCGGAAGTTCCGCGACGTCACGACCTGTGCGCCCACCTTGTGGCGCAGCCGTCCCGACGCGCCGAAGTGATCGACGTGTGAATGCGTCACGACGACCGTGTGCACGTTGCGCAGGCCGAAGCCGGCGCGCTCGAACCGGTCGAGCAACGCCTTCCACGGCTGCGGCCCCGGCATGCCGGGGTCGACGACGGCGAAGCCGCGCTCGTCCTCGAGGGCGTAGCAGTTGACGTGGCCGAGTCCCGGCATCGACAGCGGCAACTGCATGCGCAGGATGCCGGGCGCGACCTCGGTGACATCGGTCGTGGCCTGTTCTGCTTCCTGGCGCATGGGTTTCAAAACTACTTGACCAATCGGTCAAGTCGGCCATTCGCCCAGGACTGGCGTGGTCAACCGCCGGCGACGAAGACCTTCTCGCGGTAGTACCGGAGCTCAGCGATGCTCTCGAGGATGTCGTCGAGGGCGCGGTGCGAGCCGGTCTTGTCGGGGGCGGCGGCGAGGACGCCCGGATACCACCGCCGTACGAGCTCCTTGATCGTCGACACGTCGACGGACCGGTAGTGCAGGTAGTGCTCGATCGCCGGAAGCTGCGCGGCGAGGAACCGCCGGTCTGTACCGATCGAGTTGCCGCACAGCGGAACGCTCCGTTGCTCTTTCACGTGCGACTTGATCAGCTCGAGCGTGCGCTCGCCCGCTTCGGCCAAGGACACCTGCGACTTCTCGATCGCCGACAGCAATCCGGATGACGTGTGCATCGTGCGCACGTAGTCGTCCATCTCGTTCAATGCCGTGGGGGGTTGGTGGACGACGAGATCGAGTCCGTCACCGACCACGTTCAGCTCGTCGTCGGTGACCACGGTCGCGATCTCGACGATGACGTGACGGCTCGGCTCGAGCCCGGTCATCTCGAGGTCCATCCACACGAGCACGCCGGCACCATAGATTCACCGCGTGGTCCAGGTGCCGGTCATTCGCCTCGACCCGGACCTGCCGTTGCCGTCGTATGCGCATGCGAGCGACGCGGGCGCCGATCTCCACGCGCGGGAGACGGCCATGATCGAGCCCGGCGGTGGGCGCTGCGTCATCCCCACGGGCATCGCGATCGCCATCCCCGACGGCTACGCCGGCTTCGTGCTGCCGCGCAGCGGGCTCGCGCTGCGACACGGCATCACCTGCCTCAATACGCCCGGGCTCATCGATGCCGGTTATCGGGACGAGGTGCGGGTGATCCTCGTCAACACCGATCCGAACGAGCCGTACACCGTCGAGCGCGGCGATCGGATCGCGCAGCTGGTCATCCAGCCGGTCGAGGTGACGCAGTTCGTCCCGGTCGAGGACCTCGGGTCGAGCGAGCGCGGGCTCCGGGGTTTCGGGAGCTCCGGCGGCTGAACGTTTTGCACAGCAGAAGCTGTGCGAACTCGTAGGCTGTCGCAAATGACCGACGTCGCGCTGCTGGATTCACTGCCGCCGACCAGGCGGACCTTGCTCGACACGATGAAGCGTCGCGGCGAGGTGCGGGTCGACGAGCTGGCCGACGCCCTCGGCGTCACGGTCAGCGCCGTGCGCCAGCACTTGTCGGCGCTTCAATCCGACGGTTGGGTCGACCACAGGGAGGTGCGTGCCGGGCCCGGCCGCCCGCACCACCTCTACCGGTTGAGCCCGGAAGGCGATCAGCTCTTCCCGCGCGCGTATGCCGCCATGGTCACCGATCTCCTCGCCGAAGCCGAGGCCGAAGACCCCGAGCTCGTGGATCGGATGTTCGAACGCCGACGGGTCCGGAGGGTGCAGCGCGCGCAGGTGCGACTCGAGGGCATGGCGCTCCCCGATCGCGTGCGCGAGCTGACGCGCATCCTCGACGAGGACGGCTACCTCGCAGAGGCGATCGATCTACCGAACGGGCGGTTCCGCATCGTCGAGCACAACTGCGCGATCCTCGCGGTGGCGTCGAAGTACGGCGGCGCGTGTGGCACCGAGCTCGAGTTCATCCGAGAGGTGCTGCCCGGCGCCAAGGTCGAGCGGGTCGCGCATCTGCTCGCGGGCGGTCACGTGTGCGCGTACGAGGTGTCGCCGTCCAAGCGCACCCCGAGGAAGCCGTCGCCGACCTCGTAACGCAACACGACGGTCTCGCTCGAACGGTGGCTCATGCGCTCACCGAGAGCCTCGTAGACCTGGGCACGGATCGCAGCGATGCCTTCGGCGTCGAGTCCGCTGCGGGTTGCGAGGATCTCCATCGTCGCGACGGCAACGTCGAGGTAGCGCGACTGCGCCGGCAGCACCAGTCGGATCTCGTCTCCGCCCACGCTCAACCCTCGCGCACGACGTCGGTCGGTGCCTTGTCATCACGCAGGCCGACATAGCTCGGATGGCGGAGGATGTCGTCATGCGTCCACTCGCCGAACTCCACCTCGGCGATCAGCTCCGGCCGCACGTACCGGGCGGTGCGCTCGACCGGACGCGGCGGTGGCGGATCGAACGGCGACGAATCGATCGTCCGCTCGCTCAGCAGTGCCCCCAGTTGTTCGAGATCGCGCGCCTTGAACCCCGTGCCGACCTTGCCGGTGTAACGCAGCTTTCCCCCGTCATAGACGCCGACGAGCAGCGAACCGAGATAGCCCTCGCGGTTGCCTTCGCCGGGCTGCCAGCCGCCGATGACGAACTCCTGGCGAAGGCGTGCCTTCGCCTTGCGCCAGGCGGGCGAGCGCTTGCCGGGCACGTACGGGCTGTCGATCCGCTTCGCCATCACGCCTTCGAGGCCTTGATCCTTTGCCGCGTCGAGAAGCGCCGCACCTTCGCCGGCGGGATGGTGCGCCGGCACCGTCCAGCACCCGTCGTCCGGCACGAGCTCGGTGAGCAAACGCCGCCGCTCGGAGTACGGCAGCGGCATCACGTCGTGACCGTCGAGGTGGAGGAGATCGAACACGATGTACGTGACCGGCACGGCTTCGGCTCGACGGCGGACCTCCGCCGTACTGCCGACGTGCATGCGGTGCTGCAACAGCCCGAAGCTCGGCCGACCGCGGTCGTCGAACGCGACGACCTCACCGTCGAGCACAACGGTGTGGCCGTCGAGCGTCGCCGCGAGTGCGGCCAGCTCGGGATAGCGGGTCGTCGCGTCGATGCCGTTGCTCGAGCGCAGCGCATGTTCACCGGGGCGGATGATCGTGAGGATCCGCATCCCGTCCCACTTGATCTCGAACGCCCAACCGTGTTCGTCGACCGGCAGCGTCGCGGTGACCGCCTTCATCGGTCGCAACTGCTCGAGCTTCACCGACTACAACACTCGCATGGGTGACTCTCTTGCGGGACAGGCAGCGCTGATCACGGGAGGCGGGAGCGGCATCGGACTCGGGTGCGCCCGGTTCCTCGTCCGCGATGGCAGCTCGGTGACGTTGATGGGCCGGTCGGAAGACCGCCTGCGCGCCGCCGCCGAGAGCCTCGCTGCTGACGCGCCGGCCGGTGCGGAGGTGCGGTTCGTCTCGGGCGACGCGTCGTCGGAGGACGACGTCGCCGCCGCCGTCGCTGCGGCTCTCGAGCTCACCGGCACCCTCCAGATGGTCGTGGCCAGTGCCGGCACCGGCACGATCGGTCCGATCGTCGCGACGGCGACGTCCGAGTGGCGCCGCGTCCTGGACATCAACCTCACCGGGACGTTCTTCACGATCAAGCACACCGCACCCGCGCTCGCACGGTCCGGTGGCGGTTCGATCGTGGCCATCTCGTCGATCGCCGCGCCCTTGACCCATCCGTACATGGCGCCGTACTCGGTGTCGAAGGCCGGCATCGAGACGTTGGTGCGCAACGCGGCGGACGAGCTCGGACGGGCCAAGATCCGCGTGAACGCCGTGCGGCCGGGCCTCGTCCCCACCGAGTTGGCCGACCCGCTCGTGGCCGACGAGCAGGTGAAGGCCGACTACCTCGAGCAGATGCCGATTCGTCGCCTGGGGACCGTCGACGACATCGCGGCCGGTGTCCGCTACCTCCTCGGCCCGGAGTCGTCCTGGGTCACCGGGCAGTCTCTCGGCATCGACGGCGGCCACACGCTGCGGCGCGGTCCGGACATCGAACACTGGGCGAGAGCGATGTACGGCGATGCGGTGGTGGACGATTGCGCCGATCCCGGGTAGAGATTCCTGGGACGGCGGTCAGTTCCGATCGCGTTTTCGAAAAGTGTGTACGTGAACCGACGGCGTTCTCACGTCGTTCGGCGCACAGACGTCGCCGCGCGTTCGCGCCGCCCGCGTGGTCAGTCCGAGAACGTGACGGTCAGCTCGAGATCGTCGGTGCCGCGCACGATGCTGAGTCGCACTTCGTCCGGCGCGCCGTCGAGTGCATCGAAGAGATCGTCGGCGTTGGTCGTCGCCGTGCCGTTCACGCTGACGATGAGATCGCCTTCACGCACCCCAGCGGCCGATGCCGGCGAGCCTTCTTCGACCACCCGTACGAGCAGGCCGTCGCGCTCTTCGAGGCCGACCGACCGGCGCAGGGCCTTCGCGACGCGCGCCGGCGCGAGGCCGACACCGAGACGGCGGCGGGATCGCTCCTGGCCGGCCGCGAGCGACCCGAGACGCTCCTGCAGCTCCTGATCCGCCGGCATTGCGAGGTAGTACCCCTCGCCCAGTCGGTTGGTGTTGAGCCCGACCACGGTGCCGTCGGCGGCCACCACGGGACCGCCGGACGAGCCTCTCGGCATCGGCGCCGTGTGTTCGAGGCTCCCCTTGATGCGCCGGCCGCGAGGACCGCGGAAGGCGCGTTCGGTGCCACTCACCATGCCGAAGGACACCCGCTCGCCTCCGGCGACGGTCCGCGACACCGCGAACACCACCGCACCGGTCGCCGCCGTCGCGGACGACCACGTGACCGCCGGAGCCCCGGTCGTGTCGACGCGCAGCACGGCGACATCGCCGTCGACGTCGATGCCGGCCACCGCGGCGACCTCCTGGCGTCCGCCCGCGAAGGTGACGGTTGCTTCGTCGCCCCGCAGGTTGTGGGCGTTGGTGGCGACGAGGCCGTCGGCGATCACCACGCCGCAGCCCCGGCCGCCGTTGCGTCCGATTCGCACCACCGAGGGCGCCACCTGCTCCAACACCGCCGTCGCTGCCTGGGAGAGATCTTCCAACACGCTCATGCTTCCACTCCTAGTGAGTTGCTAGTTGCAAGTTAGTAGCATCACGGTGATGGTAACAACCAGAACTTCCGGGCAGGATGAATCCGTGAGCACCGAGCAGTCCGAGGTCACCGCCCTCGAAGAGGCCGTCGCCCGAGTCGGGGACCGGTGGACGCTGCTCGTGGTCAACGCGCTCCTGGAAGGACCTCGACGGTTCAACGAGCTGCTCGAGACGATGGACGGTCTGGCGCCAAATGTGCTGTCGAAGCGCCTCCGACAGCTCGAGGTGTCAGGGCTCGTGGTCGCGACGCCGTACAGCCGCCGTCCCCCTCGGTTCGACTACCGCCTGACCGCCACCGGCGGCGAGCTGGCGAGCGCGCTGCGGTTGCTCGCCCACTGGGGAGCCGCTGGTGATCCCGACGCGGTGCCCGTCCATCACGGCGCGTGCGGTACGCCCGTCGAGGTGCGTTGGTACTGCCCGACCTGTGCACGTCTCGTCGAGACCGGAGAGACGGACGAGACCGACGACCTCCGCTTCTGCTGACCGCCGTCGCACTCGTCCGACGCACCCGACGAGCCGGAAGCGTGGCCGGAAAGCGTGGGCCGCCCGGGGCTCGAACCCGGCACCTTGAGATTAAAAGTCTCCTGCTCTACCCGATGAGCTAGCGGCCCGAGGGGAGCGTACTCAGGGGTTGGACGCGGTCCCTTGGGCCATGCTGGCCATGATCGTGCGAACCAGCGAGTCCGCCTGCAGGTTCGGAAGACCGGCACCGCCGTCGACCACGATGTTCTGTCCGGTGACGTACGCGGCGTCGTCCGAGCACAAGAACGCGATCACCGCGGCCACGTCGTCGGCCGAACCGACCCGGCCGAGGGGCGTGCCCTGCTCCGCCGCGGCGCGCCAATCGGGGTTCGACGTCACCATCGTCGTCAACGGAGTCTCGATGAGCCCCGGCGACACGCAGTTCACCCGGATGGTCGGCGCGTATTCGAGCGCCGCGGTCATCGTGAGGTTGACCAACCCTGCCTTCGCGGCGGAGTAGGGCGCCTCGCCGGGCAGCGGCCGCAGCGCGTTGAGTGACGCGTTGTTGACGATGGAGCCTGCGCCCGACGCGAGCAACAACGGGATGGCCGCCCGCATGCAGTTGAACGCGCCGGTCAGGTTGACGCCGACGATCACGTCCCAGTCCTTGTCGCTGTACTCGTGCAGCGGCTTGTTGCGACCCATGCCGGCGTTGTTGACGAGATCGGTGAGGCCGCCCAACGCTTCCGCGGCGTCGTGGACCGCGCGGTCGACCTGCGCGGAGTCAGCGACGTCGCACGCGATCGCCGATCCTCCGATCTCGTCCGCGAGCGCGGCGGCCGCGTCGGCGCGCCGATCGACCACCGCGACCGCCGCGCCCGCCGCCGCGAAGTGACGGCAGACCGCCGCGCCGATGCCCCCGCCGCCGCCGGTGACGAGGACTCGATGTCCGTCGAGATTGCCCACTAACGAGCGATCCTCTCACGAGCATCCGCGCGCCGCTCCGTTCTACGCTCGGGCCGATGGACCAGGACGAGGTGCGAGACCGGTTGACCGAGGAGCGGGACCGTCTCGAGCGAGTGCGCTCGGGGTTCGATGCCGAGCACCTGCACGACGAGTCGGAAGACGAGAGCATGTCTGAGCTCTCGCACCTCGCACAGCACTCAGCCGATGTCGCGACCGAGACGTTCGAGCGCGAGAAGGACTTCTCGATCCTCGAACAGGTCGAGGCCGAGCTCGCCGATGTCGAGCGCGCCCTGCGACGCATCGACGACGGTCAATACGGCACGTGCGAAGCGTGTGGCGAGCCCATCGGCGACGACCGACTCGAGGCGATGCCGGCGGCGCGCTTCTGCATCGTCCATCAAGAGCAAGCCGAAAGCGTTTAGCCCCGCTCGTCGCCGCGGCTCGGCGGTCTCTTCGCCGTCAGGCTCGTCGGTCTCCATGCCTTTCGCGATGAGGAAGCCGCGCGCCCGCTCGGCCTTGGGATAGCGGTTGACCAGCGACCAGAACCGCTTCGAGTGGCTGGGCACGGCGAGATGCGCGAGCTCGTGCACGAGGACGTAGTCGAGGACCCATCCCGGCAAGCCGGCCAGCCGGTCGGACACGCGGATGTCGCGAGTTGCGACGGTGCACGACCCCCACAGGCTCTCTTGGTTGGAGACCCAACGAACTCGCAGCGGTCGTGGGAGGTCGAAGCGCGTGGCGAGGCGTGCGGCGCGCTCCATCACATCGACCGGAGCGCGCTGTTGCTGGCGCTCGATGCGGCCGAGGAGATGAGCGACGTAACGAGCCTCTTCGTCCTTGGACATCCACGCCGGCATCTGCACTCGGACGACGTCACCGACGAGTCGAGCCGACACCGTCTTCTTCCGGCGCGCCGACCGAACCACTTCCACCGTGTAAGGCGACCTCATGCTGCTTCCTGCACCCACGACTACATCTCGCTGGGCACCGTAACCGGCGTGCCGTCGTCATTCACCAACAGCACCCGCGGGCCGAGTCTCAGGTGATCGTCGTCGACGTCGAACTGCCGGCCGGCGCCGTTCGCAAGACGTGCAAACGGCTCACCGAGGTGTCCCTCCAGCGCATAGATGACGCCGCCATGCGTGACGACGAGCCCGTCGCCGTCGCCGACCACCAGGTGGATGCGCTGGATCGCCTCGAGCACGCGATCGAGCAGCACCGAGTCGGACTCCCAGCCAGGCGGTCGACGCGGCGCGGTGTCCGCGGCAGGTGCGAACGCGTTGTGACGATCGTCGGGGAGGTAACCGGGGTAACGCTCCTTGATCTCGTCGCGCGTCATGCCCGACCATTCGCCGGCATCGCGCTCGCGCAGGCCCATGTCTTCGATCACCGGACCGACGCCGATCTGCTCGGCGATGACGTCGGCAGTCTGCCGGGCACGCTGGAGATCGGACGAGAACACGACATCGACCGCACCGATCGCTCTCGCGGCGGCACGCGCCTGCGCACGTCCGAGCTCGGTCAAAGGCGGATCCGCTTGTCCCTGCCAACGGCCCAGCGCGTTCCACTCGGACTGTCCATGACGCACGAGCAGCAGCCGGCTGGGCATTCCCCGGAAGCTACCGTCTGGCCATGGCTCTCCCGACCGACAAACTCGGCACTCGCTACGACCCCGACACGACCGTGATCGACGGCGATCGAGCGAAGGCGTACGCGGCCGCGACCAACGACGACAACCCCGCGTACGAGTCGGGCAAGTTCGCACCACCTGTGTTCGGTGTCGTGCCCACGTGGAGTCAGTTGATGGTCGCGTCGGGCGACGTGATCCCGCCCGAGGCGCTGATGATGATCGTGCACGGCGAGCAGGACATGCACTTCCATCAGCCGCTCGTCCCCGGCACCGAGCTCACGACAACGGGCGAGGCGTACGCCATCCGAGTCGGGAGCTCCGGCTCTCGGTTCGTCGTGAAGGTCGAAAGCGTCGACGGCGACGGCCGTCCGGTGTTGACGCAGTACGTCACGGTGTTCGTGCGGGGCATGAGCGACGGCGAGTCGGGCGGTCCCGACAAGCCGGCGCACGACTTCCCCGAGTCGGCCCGCGAGAAGAAGGTCGCGAGCTTCACGATCCACGTCGACGACGACCAGACGTTCCGCTATCGCGAAGCCTCTGGGGACGAGATGCCCATCCACATCGACGACGCGTTTGCGAAGAGCGTCGGTCTGCCGGGCATCATCGCGCACGGCCTGTGCACCATGGCGATGTGCAGCCAAGCGATCGTCAAGACGGTGTGCGACGGTGATCCGTCCAGGTTGAAGCGGCTCGCGGTGCGCTTTGCCGCCAACGTGTTGCCCGGCAACGACGTCGAGGTCGACATCCACGATGCGGGCGACGTGGACGACAGGCGCTCCTACGCGTTCGAGGCCACGTCCGCTGGCGCTGTCGTGATCAAGAACGGGTGGGCCGAAGTCGCGAAGAACTGACAGCGCGCCCGTGCCGGTGCTTCGCCTGTTCGCTGCGGCAAGGGAAGTAGCCGGAACAGCGCGCGAAGAGATCGAGGGAGCCACCGTCGAGGCGGTTCTCAGCAACGCAGTGGATCGTCATGGCGCGGCGTTCGCGGCGCTGCTGCCGTCGTGCCGCGTGTGGGTGAACGGCGAGGACGCCGATCCCGCAACCTCGGTTGCCGTCACCGACGAGGTGGCCGTCCTTCCACCCGTGTCGGGTGGCTGATGGCCGCCAAACGAACTCCGGTCGCCAAGAAGAGCGCGTCACAACCGTCGCCGCGACCGCGCAAGGGCCGGCCGGCCGGAGGCGCGCACAAGCGCACCACGGAACCGGCTCGGCGTCGTCGCCTACGAGTCGTCTACGACATCGACGGACCACGCGTACGACTGGGCTTTGCGTGGTTCCTGCTCGTCGTTGTCGCGCTCGCGTTCGGACGATTCGCCGTCACGTTGCTGTACTCCTTGACCGCCGCGGTCGCGGCGCTCCAGGCCGCCAAGGTGTGGCGGCACGTCCGTCGCCGTCCACACCGCATCGTGGCCGGCGCCGGCGCCCTGGCCATCGGACTCGCAGGCGGAGTGACGACCGGCCTCGTCGGCGCCGCGATCCTTGCGATGGTCGGCGCCGCGCTCGTCGTCGCGTTCATCGCGCGAGCGACGAACCCGGACGCCGACCCCATCCTCGACGCGTCCTTCACCGTTCGATCCGCGCTGTTCCCTGGATTCGCGGCAGCGTGTCTCGCGATTGCGGCGCGATTCGAGTACGGATCCGTCGTCGGGCTCGTGTTCATCGTGAGCGCGTACGAGATCGGTGACTACATCGTCGGTTCCGGATCGAGCAACCCGTTCGAGGGACCGATCGCAGGCGCGATCGCGGTTGCCGTCACGACGTTCGCCGTCGCAGCATTGGCCATCGAGCCATTCGAGTTCCCGCATGCGTTCCTGTTCGCGGCACTCGCAGCGCTGCTGTGTCCCGCTGGACAATTGCTCGCCTCGGCCATCCTGCCGTCGGCCGGCGCGCCCGCGAGCGCCCTGCGACGAATCGATTCGTTGCTACTGCTCGCGCCCGCGTGGGCGCTCGCCGTCGGACTGTTGATCTGACCGACGTCAGAGGTTCGGGTCCCACTCCGTGTCACGTGCGGCCTTCAACTTCTGCCCGACGTCGTCCCAGTTGAAGATGTTCCACACGGCGTCGAAGAAGTCGGCCTTCACGTTCTTGTACTGGAGGTAGTACGCGTGCTCCCACGCGTCGATGGCGAGCAGCGGCATCGTCCCCTGACCGTGGTTGCCCTGATGGTCGTAGACCTGCTCGATGATCACGCGCCGGCTGGCCGGATCCCACGCCGCGAGCGCCCAACCAGAACCCTGGATCGTGCTCGCCGCCTCGGTCATGTGGCGCTTGAACCGGTCGAAACCGCCGAAGTCCTTGCCGAACTGCTCGGCTACGTCACCGGAGGGCTCGCCACCACCATCGGGTGAGAGGTTCTGCCAGAACAGCGAATGCAGGACGTGACCTGACAAGTTGAACGCGAGGTCCTTCTGGAGCTTGTTGATCGACTCGAAGTTGTCGCTGTCCCGAGCCGTCGCCAGCTTCTCGAGCGCGGTGTTGGCGCCCTTCACATAGGCCGCATGGTGCTTGTCGTGGTGCAGCTCCATGATCTGCCCGCTGATGTGTGGCTCGAGCGCGCCGTAGTCGTACTCGAGTTCGGGCAGGTGGTAGATCTCAGCGCCCATTCGGGTGCTCCTCTCGGGAAACGGAAACCTCGTGGGTTGTCTACCCGTCAGACCGGGGGTTTCACCCGTTCGTGAGGCGGCCAGAGGTATGTTTCCGCTCGCTGACGCCCGCCGCGCAGAGAGGACCAGACATGAAGCTCGCTGTCATCTTCGACAACTTCTTCAAGTTCAACGGGGGCCTCCAGTTCATCGCTCGCTGGCTCCATGTGGTGTCGGGCATCGCATGGATCGGCCTCCTGTACTTCTTCAACTTCGTGCAGACGCCGGCGTTCGCAGAGCTCAGCCCCGGCGCCCGCAACGAGGCGTTCGACAAGATCACGTGGCGAGCACTGTGGTGGTTCCGTTGGGCGGCCATGTCGACGTTCTTCTTCGGACTCATCATGCTCGGCATCTACTCGTCCGACAGCGGCAAGGACGGCACCACCAACTACCTGTCGCCGACGCACGCGACCGGCGCCAGCATCCTCACCGGTGTGCTGTTCGCGGTGACGATGCTCGCCAACGTGTGGATGGTGATCTGGCCCAAGCAGCAGATCGTCATCGGCTCGGTGCGCCAGCAGCTCGCCGGCGGTGAGGCCGATCCGGCGCAGCCGCTCGCGGCGAAGACCGGCGCACGAGCGTCACGGGCGAACACGTTCTTCTCCATCACGATGCTGTGGTTCATGGTGTTCACCACGCACTTCGCGCCCAACTACGAAGGCGCGGGCCCGTTGAAGAACACCGCGATCTACTGGATCTTCGTCATCGTGCTGTGGGCTTTTGTCGAGGCTTCGGCGCTCGGCTACATCGGCGGGCTCGACAGCGCGTTCAACAAGGCGGTGTTCGACGATCATCGCCGCACGATCGCCTATGCGTTCGTCTACTGGGCCGTGATCTTCTTCATCGGCTGGGAAGTCCTCCTCAAGAACGTCTAGCAGCAGTCGCTACTGGACGACGAGATCGGCTTGCATCCCAGCGGCGCGGTGGCCCGGGATGTCGCAGTAGATCTGGTACGTGCCCGGCGCCAGGTTCGCCTCGCCGATCTGACTCTGGCCATGGCTGTTCAGCGAGATCTTGGCGAACTGCGGCTGCCCGTCGATCTGCAGCGTGTGCGGGATGTTGCCGTCGTTGACGTAACCGATCTTCACGTCGCCCGCTTTGACCGTGTACTCGCTCTTGTCGAACTTCAACGTGTCCTTGGCGTGAACCGTCACGTCCGCGCCGCTCAACGAGCTCGGCGTCGACGATCCTCCGCCGCATGCCGCCAGAGGGAACGAGATCAGGGCGGCCGCGGCCGCCACCCGGGTCAGAATCCGCATGGCCTTGCACGTTACGGGGACGCCGCCCACCAGGGCTAACCTGACGAAACCGAGATCGACGCTGACCTCGAGCAGCGTTTCGACTCGATCATCGCGGGCCACGACATCGATTCGCTTCCGGATCTCGGTGACGAGCAGCTCGTACAGCTGCACGACGAGCTCGAGTCGATCGAGCGCGATGTCTCGGCGTTCCGCCGTCAGCTCTTCGATCGCATCCACGCGCTGCAGGCCGAGATCACGCGCCGGTACCCGACGGGCGAGGCTTCCGTGAGTCGCTGCTGCAGTGACGGCCTCGGGGCAGCGGCGGTGGCCGTTGCTCGCGAAAGGCTCGAAGCTGCTCGCGATCGTCGCGTAGCCTGGTCGGCGGTGCCCGTGCCGGATCTCGAGAACCGCATGCGCGACCTCGGCGAGTTCATCCGAGACCAGCGTCGGGTCGGCCACCTCTCGTTGCGCAAGCTCTCCGAGATGGCGGGGATCTCGAATCCGTACCTGAGCCAGATCGAGCGCGGGCTGCGCAAGCCGTCCGCCGAGATCCTCCAGCAGATCGCTCGCGCGCTCGAGATCTCGGCCGAGTCGCTGTACGTCCAGGCCGGCATCCTCGACGCCCGCGATGACGACACCGATCTCGTGTCCGAGATCCGGCGGGACCCGCACCTCAACGAGGACCAGAAGAAGACGCTCGTTCGGATCTACGAGTCCTTCAAGCACGAGAACACGCCCGCGACTGCAGACGAGGAACTGACGGCGTCCCGGTAGCCTTCGACCGTCGTGCGCTCGCTCGCCGTCCTCTCCCTGCACACCTCTCCCCTCGCTCAGCCCGGCACCGGTGACAGCGGGGGCATGAACGTCTACGTCCGCGAACTCGTGTCGTCGCTGGCGCAGGCGGGTGTGGAGTGCAGCGTGTTCACCAGACGATGGCGCGCCGACCTCCCCGACATCGTCGACGTCGAGCCTGGCTTTCGCGTCGTGCACATCGACGCCGGGCGGCACGACGTCGTGAAGGAGCGGTTGCCCGAGCTGGTGGACGAGTTCACCGACGGTGTGCTCGACGCGCTGCACGCGATCGGTGACGTCGACGCCATCCATGCGAACTACTGGCTGTCGGGTGTCGCCGGCCACCGGTTGAAGCACGAGCTGGACGTACCGCTCGTCTCGACGTTCCACACGCTGGCGCGCGTGAAAGCCGAGACCGGCGATGCCGAACCCGAGCGACGTGTGCAGGCCGAGCACGCGGTGATGGATTGCTCCGACGCCATCACCGCGTCATGCGTCGCAGAGGCGCAGCAGCTCATCGCGCTCTACGGCGCGCCCTCCGATCGCATCCAGCTCGTGCCCCCCGGTGTGATCCACGCGTTCTTCTCTCCCGGCGACCGCTTCGGCGCGCGCAAGGCGTTGGGTTACGGCCTCGACGGCTCACCGATGCTGCTGTTCGTCGGACGGATCCAGCCGCTGAAGGGTCTCGACGTCGCCATCGGCGCGCTGGCCGAGCTTCGCCGCCGGGATGCGCAGCTGGTCGTCGTGGGCGGACCGAGCGGTGCCGACGGGCACGCGGAAGCGGCGAAGGCCGAGCTTCTGGCCGACGAGCTCGGTGTGGCCGAGCGCATCCGATGGGTCTCGCCCCAGCCGCACCAGCTGCTCGCGACCTACTACCGCGCCGCGGATCTCTGCATCGTGCCCAGCCGCTCGGAATCCTTCGGACTCGTCGCGCTCGAAGCCGGCGCGTGCGGCACGCCGGTCGTCGCAGCCGCGGTCGGAGGACTGCGCACGCTCGTCGACGACGGCGAGACCGGCTATCTCGTCGAGGGCCGGCAGCCGGAGGTCTTCGCGAGCGCGGTCGATGCGTTGCTCTCGGATCCGGCGCGCGCGCAACGCATGGGCGCCGCCGCCGCGGCCCGAGCGCGCGGGTACACGTGGTCGACGACTGCGGCGCGGTTGCGACGGCTGTACGCGGACCTCACCGTGCGGCAACCCGTCGACTGCACCGCGTGAGCGAGCGAGGCGAGCTCACGGCGGCCGTGCGACCGCCAGGGAGCCGGACGTGATGGGGTCCGGGGGCGCAGCCCCCGAGGCAGCACTGAGCGAGCGAGGCGAGCTCACGGCGGCCGTGCGACCGCCAGGGAGCCGGACGTGATGGGGTCCGGGGGCGTAGCCCCCGAGGCAGCACTGAGCGAGCGAGGCGAGCTCACGGCGGCCGTGCGACCGCCAGGGAGCCGGACGTGATGGGGTCCGGGGGCGCAGCCCCCGAAGGAACACCGTGAGCGATCGTCCGTTCACGGACGACGAGCTCGAAGAGCTTGCGGCTCGCATCGACGCGTGGGCCGAGCGCCAACGACTCGAGAACCCTGTCATCGCTGCCGTTGATCGCGAGCCGGAGGTCCGCCGCTGGTTCATCCGGGTCAAGGGCGAGCAGAAGGACACCTTCACGATCTGGCTCACACTCGGCCAGCGGACCCTGCACTACGAGACCTACGTGATGCCCGCGCCGGAGGAGAACCACGAGCAGTTCTACGAGCACCTCCTTCGGCGGAACCTGAAGCTGTACGGCGCCGCGTTCGCCATCGGCGAGGAGGACGCGGTGTTCCTGCTCGGCCAGCTCGGCAACGACGCCGTCGACGACGACGAGCTCGATCGCATCCTCGGTTCGCTCTACGCCTGGGTCGAGCAGTTCTTCCGTCCCGCGCTTCGCATCGGTTTCGCCTCGCGCTTCAACGGCTGACCCGCCCGCTCGGCGTCGAGACCCGCATCAGTAGATCTCATTGCATTTCATGCATCCTCGATCTAGAGTGCCGCACGAGTCCGGAGCGGCGTTCGGTCGCCCGTCGGGGAAGGGGCGCACCGGCCGTCGCTTCGGGCTCCCACAGCTACGGTTCGGGCGTGAAACTCCAGTTGGTCGGGGGCGGACGCATGGGCGAGGCGCTGCTGTCGGGACTGCTCGCGTCGGGGTGGGCGCTGCCGGCCGAGCTCGGCGTGGTCGAGAAGCTGGCCGACCGCCGGACCGACCTCGACAAGCAGTTCCCGGGCGTGACCGTCCTCGCCGAGCCGGCGGCGGCGGACGGCGCGGTCATCGCGGTCAAGCCTGGCGATGTCGACTCCGTCTGCGCGGCCGTCATCGAGGCCGGCTGCGGACGGGTGCTGTCGATTGCGGCCGGTGTCCCGTTGTCCCGCCTCGAATCGGCCGTGGGCGACGTCCCGGTGGTACGGGCGATGCCGAACACGCCGGCGCTGGTGGGTGCCGGCGCGGCCGCCATTGCCGGTGGGCGCATGGCCACGGACGACGACCTTGCTTGGGCCGAGTCGATCCTGGCGGCGGTGGGCACCGTGGTGCGGCTGCCTGAGCACCTGCTCGACGCGGTGACCGGGCTGTCGGGATCCGGTCCTGCCTACGTGTTCCTCGTCGCCGAGGCGTTGATCGACGGCGGCGTGCTCGCCGGGCTTCCCCGTGACGTCAGCGTCGCGTTGGCCAACCAGACGTTGCTGGGGGCCGCACGCCTGCTGACAGAAACGGGCGAGACGGCGGAGTCGTTGCGAGCGATGGTCACCAGCCCCGGCGGCACGACCGCTGCCGGCCTCCACGCGCTCGAGTCCGCTGCAGTCCGGGCCGCCTTCCTCGACGCCGTGGCGGCGGCGGCGGAGCGGTCGAAGGAGCTCGGCCGGCCCTGACCATTCGCCAGGCCCAGCTCGATGGCCCCGATGACAACACCACCAACAGACGCCTACAGTTTCCCCAGCGGAGGAAGGGGTTTCCCATGGCGCAGTCACAGGCGCGGGCACGGTTCCTGACCGTCCAAGAGGTCGCCGATGTGCTTCGCGTCTCGACGATGACGGTCTACCGGCTGATCAAGAACGGCGAGCTCGGGGCAGTTCGGGTCGGCAAGGCGTACCGGGTGCGCGAGGACGATCTCGACGCGTTCATCGCCAATCAGTACACGCAGGCCGGGTAGCAGCACCCGAAGCAGTACCGGTACCGTCGTTCCTCCGATGGGCCGCCGGTACGACACGATCACGTTCCTGACCGACTACGGCCTGACTGACGAGTTCGTCGGAGTCGTGAAGTCGGTGATCCGCTCGATCGCCCCCCAGGCGACCGTCGTCGATCTGACGCACGACATCGAACCGCACGACGTGCGCGGCGCCGGGCTCACGTTGGCGCGGAGCGCGCAGTACCTCGTACCCGGGATCGTCCTCGCGGTGGTCGATCCCGGCGTCGGTAGCGACCGCCGCGCTGTCGCGATCGAAGTCGGCGACGGCCAGTCGGTGTTGATCGGCCCGGACAACGGACTGCTCGCACCTGCAGTCGCGATGGTCGGGGGCGCGGGGCGCGCGGTCTCACTGACCAACGCCGAGTACCAACTTCCCGCACCGGGGCCGACGTTCGCGGGTCGTGACGTCTTCGCACCTGCTGCGGCGCACCTCTGCAACGGCGTCGACCTCGGTGCGTTGGGCGACGTGATCGAGCCGGTGACGCTGTTGCCCGGTCTGCTCCCCATCACGCGTGAGGAAGGCGGCGCGCTCGTGGCCGAGGTGCTCTGGGTCGACCGGTTCGGCAACGCGCAGCTCAATGTCGATCCTGAGGAACTGAGCGAGTTCGGTGAACGTGTCCGCCTCCGGTTCGCGGAGACGAAACGCACCGCGGTGCGGGCCGACAGCTACGCCGCGCTGCGCACCGGCGAGATCGGACTCATCGTGGACTCGTACGGCTTGCTGTCGATAGCGGTCGACCGCGGATCGGCGGGGGAGCAACTCGGTCTGCACGCGGGCGATCCGGTCACGTTGGAGTCGTTCGACGGACCGCTGCTACCACTGCGCGTCGTGAGTGACACGGAGGAGCCGTGAGGAAGGGGACGACGATCGCGCTGGCGGTGCTTCTCGCCATGATCTTCGGCGCAGCGATCCTGCAGTTCGTGATCCTCTCTCACTGACCGCGCTTCGACGCGCGTGTCACAAGCGCTCGGCGAGCCGATCGCGCGTGAAGCGGTGCGCGCCGCGAACGCACAGGAGGATGGCGATGAGCCACACGAACGCGCCGATCGCGACCGCGACCTGTAGCTCGACGAGCAGCAGGCCGGTCGCTTGCCCGACCGCGAGGAAGACGAGTGGGAGGATGACCGCGCCACCGAGCTGGTTCGCCTCTTGCGAGGTGCGGGCGCGAGCTGAGACTCGCACCATGATCCCGAGTCCCAGCGCAGCGACGCCGGGCGCGACCCAGAAGATCATCACGAGCCACAGCCGCGTCGGCACGAAGACGCGGTGCATCACAGGCCACGCGACGGTGTTGGTGACGAGCGCGAAGCACACGAATCCGAGCCACGACAGCAGCACGGCGGGAATGAACGCCGTCAGGAGCTTCGCGATGAACAGATCACGCTCGCCGATGGGCAGGTGCAACAAGGTCTCGAGCGTCCTGCGCTCCTTCTCGCCGGCAAAGGCGTCCGCGGCGACGACCGCCGAGACCATGAGCGGGACGATGAGGAAGAGCGGCGCAAGCAAGTAACCGTTGACCAACACGATGAGCTGTTGACGGACCGGTAGCCGGAGGATCGGCTTCGCGATGTCGCCGGGCAAGTTCGACAGGAACCGCGACACGTCGAAGTGGGATTGTGACCGCGCTGCGAAGCCGATGACCAACGGCAGGACGACGAGCATCAGGAACGGCACGATGACCATGGGCAGCACGATGGCCTTCGAGCGGCGGATGGCTGCGAGGTCCTTGGACATCACCGCGCGAACGGCGGTCCAGTTGATCGGCTCGCGCACCGCGTTGCTAGCCATCGTGACCCGGCTGTCCTTCAACGCCGGCGGTGTGCCCCTGGAACTGCGCTTCGATGGCGAAGTACACGTCCTCGAGCGTCGGCGTGCGCGGCACTGCGCCGTAAACGGGGACCTCCCGACCGACGAGCATCGCGACGACGGCCGCCATCGTCTCGCGATCGTGCACGCGCACGCGCACGCCACCTGGTGTCACGTCCGCTGCTTGGACGCCGTCGATCGAGACGAGCGTCGCGAGCGTCCGATCGTCCGCGGGCGCACCGAGGTCGAGGTCGGCATCGAGTCCGTCCCAGAGTTGCGCGGCGAGGTCATCGGGGCGACCGAATGCGTGCAGGCGACCGTGGTGCAAGACCGCCATCTGGTGCGCGAGCCGTCCGGCTTCGCCGAGGAAGTGCGTGCACAGCACGACCGTCCGGCCGCGCTCTGTCGCGAGCGACCCGATCAGATCGATGACATCGCGGGTCGCCGCAGGATCGAGGCCAGACGTCGGCTCGTCGAGGAACAGGACCTCGGGGTCGTGCAGCAACGCTCGAGCCAGTGCGAGGCGCTTGCGCTGCCCGGTGGAGAAGCCCTGCACCTTGTCGTTCGCGCGGTCGATCATGCCGAAGCGTCCGAGGAGGTCGTCGACCTGCCGGATGCCGTCACCGCCGCGCAGTCCGCGTATCCGGGCGACGAACTCGAGGTTCTCTCGTGCGGTGAGCCGGTCGTCGAGCCCAGCGTTCTCGGTGAGCACGCCGGTGTGCCGGCGTAACTCCTCGCCGTCGACGACCGGATCGATGCCGAGCACACGTGCACGGCCTCGATCAGGGTGCAGCACGCCGTTGAGCAGTCGGACGGTCGTGGTCTTGCCCGCGCCGTTGGGACCGAGCAGTGCCAGCACCTCACCCGATTGGAGCTCGAAGCTGAGGCCGTCGAGTGCGACGTTCTCACCGAAGCTTCGGGAGAGGTCGTGCGCCTCGATGGCGATGGTCATGGTGACAGTTTGACCTCTGCAGCGCCGTTGGGTTCCCTCCAGGATCGGCATACCGACGGCCGGGTTGCCCGCTCGTCGATCTCGCGGGAAGTATCGGCCTGCCCGTTCGACACCTTGACGGTTGGAACCCGTGTGACCGCCCGGAAGGACGCGCTGTGAACCTCGCCACCGTGCTCGATCCGCATCCCGACGACGCGGTGGCACTCGTGAGCCGCGGTCGCACCACCACATACGGGATGTTGCGTGAACAGGCGGCCGCGCTCCGCGCTGGACTAGCCGGACTCGGCCTCCAACAGGGCGACCGCATCGGCATCGTGTGCGGTACGAACTGGTACTTCGTCGTCTCCTACCTCGCCGCGCTCGGCGCGGGACTCGTTGCGGTACCGCTCAACCCCACGAGCCCGGCGCGCGAGCTGGAGTCCGAGCTCGGCTCAGTCGGTGCACGTGCGATCGTCGCGGGTCCGTCGGTGCTGGCGCAGTTGCCGCGGCTCGATCGAGACAAGCTCCCCGACCTCGAACATTGCATCGTCACGCAGGACGTCGACGTGCCAGGACGCGTCATGCTCGACGACCTCCTCGCGACAGGAGCGACCGCGCCGATCGTCGAACGCGATGACGACGACCTTGCCGTCCTCATGTTCACGAGCGGAACCGCTGGCTTCCCGAAGGCGGCGATGCTCACGCACGGCAACTTGCGTTCGAACATCGAGCAGATGCAGGCGAACCCCTTGCGCGTGCAGACCGCGGACGACGTGAGCCTCGGTGTGCTCCCGCTGTTCCACATCTTCGGGCTCAACGTCGTGCTGGGACTCTCGCTGTACGCGGGATCACGGGTCGTGCTCATCGAGCGCTTCGATCCGACGTCCGCGCTCGAAGCGGTGCAACGGCACGGCGTCACGATCGTCCCCGGCGCGCCGGCGATGTGGACGGCGTGGTCGTCGCTCACCGACGTTCCCGACGACGCGTTCGCATCCGTCCGCATCGCGGCCTCGGGCGCGGCGAAGCTGCCGTTGTCGGTGCGCGGGACGTTCGCGCAGCGGTTCGCAGTGACGATCACCGAGGGATACGGACTCACCGAGGCATCGCCCGTCGTCACGACATCGGCCGGCGACCACGAGAAGCCCGGGTCGATCGGTGCGCCGTTGCCGGGCGTGCACGTGCGACTCGTCGACTCCGACGGCGAGGACGTTCTCATCGGCGATCCGGGCGAGATCTGGGTGTCGGGACCGAACGTGTTCACGGGCTACTGGCACGACGACGCCGCCACGGCCGCGGCGCTCGGCGGCGATGGCTGGCTGCGCACGGGCGATGTCGCCGTGGTCGATGACGACGGCCAACTGTTCCTCGTCGACCGCGTGAAGGACCTGATCATCGTGTCCGGGTTCAACGTGTTCCCGGCCGAGGTCGAGAACGTGTTGCTCGAGCATCCTGCCGTCGAGGCGTGCGGCGTGATCGGCGTGCCCCATCCGTACACGGGCGAGGCGGTGAAGGCCTACGTGGTCGTGGCGCACGGGACGTCAGTCGAGGAGGACGACCTGATCGCGTTCTGCGCCGAACGCCTCGCCCGGTACAAGTGCCCCGAGAAGATCATGTTCGTCGACGAGATCCCCGTCGGCACCACGGGCAAGGTCCTCCGCCGCACCCTCCAGTAGCCCCCCTGGCGGACCGCCGCGTTCGCTCACATTGATGTCTCAGCCACCGATTTCGGTGGCTGAGCGATCACAGAACGACGGGCCGCGGCTTCTGTGAAGGCCCGGCCACCGATTCGGTGGCTCAGCGATCAATGTGACGAGGCCGGGTCGGGGTCGGAGACGGGTCGGGGTCGGGCGGTCGGGTCGGGGTCGGGGGGAGCGGGTCAGGCGGCTTCGACGGCGTGGATGGCGCGGCGACGGGGGGCGTTGGTGAGCAGGAAGCCGGCGAAGAGGACGCTGATCCCGACGACCAGTGATACGGCGAAGCCGTTCATCTGGTCGAGGACCGAGTTGAGGACACCTCCGGCGCCGAGGATGAGCGTGCCTGCGGCGATCAGGACGTTGGCGCCGGCGAGCCGCCGGGTCGACCGGCGACGGGCAAGCCTGACCGCGCTCCACACCGCGCCCGCGATGATCACCGTGGCGGCAACGCCCGATCCGACTGCAGCGAGGATGCGGGGAAGCGGTCCGAACACGTCGCTGCCCTGCGGCAACGAGTCGGGCGCGATCGCACCGGTGAGCGGGGCGACGCAGATCACGCCTGCACTGAAGGCCGCGAACGCGTGCACCCCTGCCGCGGTTCGCCTGCCCACGGTCGGCGACGCGAGGAGGTACACCGTCCCGAGCGCGAGGTACGGCACGTTGACGATCGCCCCGGACAGGTAGAAGAGCCGGAACCAGAGGCCGTTCCAACCGAACGCCTCGCCGCCCAACAGGGCCGCCGATGCCGCGGTGAAGAGGAAGAGTGCGACGGTCCATGCCCCTTCGTGCGGTTTGCGCCGATCGATCCACCGTTCGAGCGTGGACAGCGCGAACGCCAACGCCAGCAGTGTCGCGGCCGCGGCGAGGGCGAGGTGCAGGTACATCGGGCGACCATTCTGCCCAGCCTTGTGAACTTGTGCATCTCACCCGTACCATCCACGCGATGACTGAGCGGGGACGCCGACGGATCCCGGACGCGACCGTGGCCAGGCTGCCGGTCTACCTGCGCAGCCTGCTCGAGATCGCCGGCGACTCCACGACCGTGTCGTCCGAGCGGCTGGCCGAGTTGGCCGGGGTGAATGCCGCGAAGGTCCGCAAGGACCTGTCGTACCTCGGTTCCTACGGGACCCGGGGTGTCGGCTACGACGTCGAGTACCTGCTCTTCCAGATGAGCCGCGAGCTCGGTCTGACCCAGCACTGGCCCGTGGTCATCGTCGGCATCGGCAACCTCGGGCACGCCCTCGCCAACTACGGCGGGTTCGGCGCCAGCGGCTTCCACGTGGTGGCGCTCGTCGACGCCGATCCCGAGAAGGTCGGCCAGCGGGTGGCCGGCAGTGAGATCCGGCCGCTGACCGAGCTCGACGAGATCGTGCGGACCAACGAGATCGCCATCGGCATCGTCGCCACTCCGGCCGTCGCGGCGCAGGCTGTTGCGGACAAGCTCGTGGCCGCCGGCGTGACGTCGATCCTGAACTTCGCGCCTGCGGTGCTGACCGTCCCGACCGGCGTCTCGCTGCGCAAGGTCGACCTGGCGGTCGAGCTGCAGATCCTGAGCTTCCACCAGCAGCGGCGGGGCTCCGCAGCGCCGGCTCTGCCCGCGGCAGGCGGGAACGGCGACCCCTCGCCGCCGATCGCCCTCGCGGACTGATGCCGGTCGACGAACCGCTCTACCCCGTCAACCTCCGCCTGCACGGCGTCCGGTGCCTCGTGGTGGGCGGGGGCGCGTCGCGCTGGGCAAGGTGCACGGGCTGCTCGAAGGGGAGGCGGACGTGACCGTGGTCGCGCCCGAGCCGGTCGCGGCGTTGGTCGACCTCGCCGAGAGCGGGCGGATCTCGCTGGTGCGCCGCCCCTACGAGAACCGCGAGGTCGCCGGCTACCGCCTGGCCGTCACCGCCACCGGGGATCCCGCCGTCGACGGTGCGGTCTTCGACGACGCCGGGCGCGCCGGGGTGTGGATCAACGCGGCGGACGATCCTGCGCACTGCTCGTTCACTCTTCCCGCCCGGATCCGTCGGGGGTCGCTCCTGGTGACGTTCGCGACCGGCGGTCAGAGCCCCGCGCTCGCCGCATGGCTGCGCGAGCACTTCGAGGACGAGATCGGCCCGGAGTACGAGCAGCTCCTGGCCCTGCTCGCCGAGGCGCGAGCCGAGCGGGTCGCGCGCGGCGAGCCGACGGAGCACCCTGGTTGGAAACAGGCGCTCGATTCGGGAATGCTTGAGCTGATCCGCAAGGGAAACCTTGCCGAAGCCAAGGAGCGCCTCGAGGCGTGTCTGTCGTCGTCATCGGACTGAATCACCGCACTGCGCCGCTCGATCTGCTCGAGCGCACTGCCATCGACGAGGCACGGCTCCCGAAGGTCCTGCACGATCTCCGCCGCGAAGCAACACCTGTCCGAGGCCGTGGTCCTGTCCACGTGCAACCGCACCGAGGTGTACGCGGTCGCCGAACGGTTCCACGCCGGCTACGAAGACGTGCGCAACTTCTTCACGGACCTGTTGTTCCTGCCTCCCGACGAGTTCGCCGGGCATCTGTACGTGCACTACGACGATGCCGCGGTGACGCACCTGTTCTCCGTCGCGGCGGGGCTCGACTCAGCGGTGGTGGGTGAGAGCGAGATCCTCGGCCAGGTCGGCGACGCATGGGAGCTCGCACGCGCGCAAGGAAGTACCGCGTCGACGCTCAACCTGCTTTTCCGCCATGCGCTCGAGGTGGGCAAGCGAGTGCGCACCGAGACCGGCATCGGCCGGGGCATCACATCGGTGGCACAGGCCGCAGTCGCGATGGCGACCGATCGGCTCGGCACGCTGGTCGGCCGTCGCGTCCTGCTGCTCGGGGCGGGCGAGATGGCCGAAGGCATGGCGGTGGCCATCGCTGGTGCCGGAACCGTCGAGGTCGTCGTCGCCAACCGGACGTGGAGCACTGCGAAGGCGCTCGCGGAGCGCTTCGACGGCAGGGCCATCCGCCTGACCGACCTGCCCGCCGAACTGGCGCAGGCGGACGTCCTCCTCACGTCGACCGGCGCGACGACGATCATGCTCGAGCATGCCGATCTCGACACGGCGATGGCGCGGCGGGACGAGCGACCGCTACTGATCGTCGACATCGCGATGCCGCGCGACGTCGACCCGTCGGCCGGCGACATCGACGGCGTCACGCTGCTCGACATGGACGACCTGCGCAGCTTCGCCGATGCCGGTGTCGCGCAACGCCGGCGTGAGGCGGCGCGCGCCGGGTTCGTCATCGAAGAAGAGCTCGTTCGGTACCGCGCGCTCACGACGGCGCGTGAGGCCGCACCGCTCGTCACGGCGTTGCGCGATCGCGCCGAGTCGATCCGCGTCGCGGAGCTCGCGCGCCTCGACGCGCGGCTGGGTGATCTCGACGACGCCCAGCGCGACGCGGTCGAGGCGGTGACGAAGGGCATCGTCGCGAAGTTGCTGCACGACCCGACCGTGCGGCTCAAGGATTCGTCGGGCACCGCAAAGGGCGACCGTCTCTCGGACGCGCTGCGCGACCTGTTCGACCTTTGACCCTTCGCGTGGCAACGCGCGGCAGCGCGCTGGCCCGCTGGCAAGCCGATCATGTCGCCTCGTTGCTCCGCGCCGCGACGCCCGATGTCGATGTCGAGCTCGTCGTCGTCGACACCACGGGCGACCGGCGGCAGGACGTCGCCATCTGGCAGATCGGCGGCAAAGGCGTGTTCGTGAAGGAGGTGCAGGCCGCGGTGCTCGACGGTCGCGCCGACATAGCGGTGCACTCCGCGAAGGATCTTCCCTCGAGCGAGTTCGAAGGCCTCACGCTCGCGGCCGTACCGGAACGGGGCGAGGTCCGCGACGCGCTCGTGGGATCGACCTTGGCCGAACTACCGCCCGGCGCGCGTGTCGCAACGGGGTCGGCGCGCCGTCGCGCGCAGCTCGCCGACCGCCGGCCGGACCTGACCTTCGCGGAGCTGCGCGGCAACATTCCCACCCGACTCGACCGCGCCGCCGAACATGACGCGATCGTCGTCGCCGCGGTCGCGCTCGAGCGTCTCGGACGAGCCGACGCGATCTCCGAGGTCCTTGCGGTGGACGTGATGCTGCCGCAGGTCGCGCAGGGCGCGCTCGCGGTCGAGTGCCGTTCGGATGACGGTGAGACCCGCGAGCTGCTCGCGGGCATCGAGCATCGAGCGAGCCGCCGGGCCGTGAACGCCGAGCGCGCGTTCCTCGCGGAGCTCGGCGGCGACTGCGATCTTCCTGCCGGTGCGTACGCAACCGCACTCGACGACGCCGTGGAGGTGCAAGGACTTCTCGCGTCGCTCGACGGCAGGGTCGTGCTGCGGTACCGCACGTCGGGCTCAGATCCAGTGGCGACGGGGCGGGCGGTTGCCGCATACCTGCTCGACGACGCCGGCGGGCGCGAAGTGCTGTCGGCGTGACCGTGTTCCTCGTGGGTGCGGGTCCGGGCGATCCGGGGTTGCTGACGGTTCGTGGGGACGAAGTGCTGCGCCGTGCCGATGTCGTGGTGTACGACCGCCTCTCGGTCGGAAGTCTTCTTCGGCTCGCGCCGGCGCACGCCGAGCTCATCTCGGTCGGCAAGGCGCCGGGTCGCGCCGAGATGGCGCAGGCGGACATCAACGCGTTGCTGATCGAGCGAGGCAACGCAGGTGAGACCGTCGTACGGCTGAAGGGTGGCGACCCGTTCGTGTTCGCACGCGGCGGTGAGGAGGCGGGCGCGCTGCTCGAAGCGGGCGTGCCGTTCGAAGTGGTACCGGGCATCACCTCGGCCATCGCCGTCCCCGCCTACGCAGGTATCCCGCTGACGTTGCGGCACTCGTCGACGTCGTTCACGGTGGTGACCGGCCACGAAGATCCCTCGGTCGGCGAGCAAGGAACGGTCGACTGGTCGGCCGTGGCGCGTGTCGGCGGCACCCTTGTCGTGCTCATGGGTGTTGCTCGCATCAGGCAGATCGCGGAGCGTCTGGTGGCGGGCGGGCAGTCACCCGACACGCCCGTGGCGGCCATCACGTGGGGCACGCGCCCCGACCAACGAACCGTTCGTGCGACGCTGGCAACCATTGGCGACCAGCCGCTGCAACCGCCGGCGACCATCGTGATTGGCGAAGTAGCCGCGCTCGACCTCGCCTGGTTCGAGCGCCGTCCGTTGTTCGGGAAGCGCATCGTCGTGACGCGCGCACGTGAACAGGCGTCCGAACTGAGCGCGCGGCTGGAAGCGCTCGGCGCGTCGGTCGTCGAGTTGCCCGCGATCGCCATCGCCGACCCGGAGGACGCCGGCGCGGCGTTGCGTCGTGCCGCGGCCGGCGTGCAGCAGTACGACTGGGTCGTGCTCACATCCGCCAATGGCGCGAAGCGCTTTCTCGAGGAGTTGCGCGACGCGCGCGACCTCGGCGGCGTCCGTGTCGCGGTGATCGGTCCGGGCACCGCGGAGACGCTGCAGCGCGCGAACGTGCAGCCCGATCTCGTCCCGAGTCGTTTCGTGGCGGAGTCGCTGCTGGACGAGTTTCCCCCGCCTGCTTCTGAGCGCGCCGGTCGCGTGCTCTTGGCGCGCGCGGCGGTCGCTCGCGACGTCCTTCCGGAGGGACTGCGCGCACGCGGCTGGAACGTCGACGTCGTTGCCGCCTACCAGACCGTCGCCGCGACTCCTGACGAGCACGAAGTCGCGGCGGCCGCGTCTGCAGACCTCATCACGTTCACGTCGTCGTCGACCGTCTACCGCTATCTCGAAGTCGCAGGACCGGACCATGTCCCACCGGTCGTCGCGTGCATCGGTCCGGTCACCGCGGCAACGGCACGCGACCGCGGACTGCACGTCGACATCGAGGCTCACGTCCACTCGCTCGATGGCCTCGTCGACGCGATCGTCACCCATTTCGGAGACGGATGACGCGGGCACGACGACTGCCGGCGCTCGCGCTGGTGGTGCTGTTGATCGCCGCGTGCACGAGCGGCACGTCGCATGCGGCCCCGACCTCCACGACGGTCGGCGCCCTCGATCCTTCGGCGCCGACGACCTCGACGACGTTGCCGCCGCCCGAGTCGGAACCCAACCAGGACATCCTCACGGTGGTTCCCGGAGTGCTGACCATCGGCACCGAGTCTCTGTCTTCCCCGTGGTACATCGGTACCTCGCCCGCGACGGTCACCAGCGGCTTCGAGTACGACCTCGCGAAGGCGCTGGCGGATCGGTTGCGCGTCGCGTCGGTTCGCGTCGTGGTCACGCCGCTCGTGTCGCTGTTGAGCGGCGAGGACTGCGGTTGCGATCTCATGCTCAGCCAGGTGCTCGTGACCGATGCCCGCGCCCGCCGCGCGGATCTGACCGAGCCCTACCTCACGGTCGACCAGGGCGTGCTCGTCCGACAGGGCACGACGATGACGAGCACCGCGGACGGACGTTCGTTCCGCTGGGGTGTCGCGATGAAGAACACCGCCGGCATCGACGTCATCGACAAGCGCATCAAGCCGACGGCCGCGCCGGAGCTGTTGGTCGACGAGAACGAAGGCATCCAGCGGGTCGCCGACGGACGGCTCGACGCGATGCTGCTCCAGACGCCGAGCGCACTGGCCGCGGCCGCGAGCCATCCCGGGTTGGCGGTCGTGGGACAGCTGCGCACCGGCGAGCTGCTGGCGGGCGCGCTGGCGCTCGGCTCGCCGAACACGGCCGCGCTCAACGACGCCATCGGTGACATGCGCGACGACGGAACGGTCGCATTGTTCCTTCGTCAGTACTTCGGCATGAACCCGGCCGATGTTCCGGAGATCCCATCGTGACGGCCGCATGATCGCTCGCGCCCTCGTCTTCGACTTCGACGGGTTGATCTGCGACACGGAATCGAGCTCGTTCGAGACGGCGAAGACGATCTACGCGGACCACGGCGTCGAGCTGACGGTCGCTCAATGGCAGGATCGCATCGGTACGCACGCGCGCCCGTGGTACGCGGATCTCGAAGCGGTGGTCGGAGCGCTGCCGGATCTCGACGCCGTGATGGAGCGCCGTCGCAGCGCGCACCACGAACAGGTACGAGCAGAAGCCGCCATGCCCGGCGTCGACGCGTTCGTCGTCGCGGCCGCGGAAGCCGGCTACGGACTCGGAGTGGCGTCGAGCTCGTCGCCCGGCTGGGTCACCGAACATCTCGATCGGCTGGGTCTGCTCGACCGGTTCTCGGTGGTCTCGTGCGCGAACGGCGATGTACCCGCCAAACCAGACCCCCGGGTGTACCGGCTCGCGGTCGAACAGCTCGGTGTCTCCGCGGCGGAGGCGGTCGCGTTCGAGGACTCGCCCAACGGTGTCGCGGCGGCACGAGCGGCGGGACTGCGTTGCGTCGCGGTGCCGAATCGCCTCACCGAAAGCCTTGACCTGTCTGCCGCAGATGTCATCGTGGGCAGCTTCCTCGAGCTGCAGATCGAAAATCTCGACGCCCTCCTCGCCCGTTAGCCTCTCTTCGATGGCATTCCCTCAGCGGCGGCTGCGGCGGCTTCGGCGTACTCCCGCACTGCGGCGGATGACGGCCGAGACCCGGCTCTCGGTCGACGATCTGATCGCACCGTTGTTCGTGCGCGAAGGCATCGACGAGCCACAGCCGATCGCGTCGCTGCCGGGCGTCGTGCAACACACCCGCGAGTCGCTGCGTAAAGAGGTCGTCGAGCTCGCTGCGCTCGGCATTCCGGGCGTCATCCTGTTCGGTGTCCCCGCGCACAAGGATGCCGAAGGGTCCGGCGCGTGGGATCCCGACGGCATCGTCCAGGTCGCGCTGCAGGACCTGCGCGAGGAGATCGGCGACGACCTCGTGCTGCTCGCGGATCTGTGCCTCGACGAGTACACCGATCACGGCCACTGCGGCGTGCTCGTGGACGACCTGCGGGGTGATGGCGCCGTGGTCGACAACGACGCGACGATCGAGCTCTACGGCCGTGTCGCGGTTGCGCAAGCCGAAGCGGGGGCCGACATCGTGGCGCCGAGCGGGATGATGGACGGGCAGGTGCTCGCCATCCGCGAAGCGCTCGACGACGAAGGCTTCGACGACATCGCCATCCTGGCCTACGCCGCGAAGTATGCGTCGGCGCTGTACGGCCCGTTCCGAGACGCGGTCGACGTCACGATCGCCGGTGGTGGCGACCGTCGCGGCTATCAGCAGGACCCGCGCAACGCGCGCGAGGCACTCGAGGAGATCCGAGCGGATCTCGCGGAGGGCGCGGACATGGTGATGGTCAAGCCAGCGCTCGCGTATCTCGATGTCATCGCGCAGGCTCGCGCCGAGGTCGACGTCCCGCTTGCGGCGTACCACGTGTCCGGTGAGTACTCGATGGTGATGGCCGCGGCGGCGAACCGTTGGATCGACGGGCCCGCAGTCGCGTTCGAGCACGTGTCCGCCATCAAGCGAGCCGGAGCAGATGTGATCCTCACCTACTTCGCCCGGTCGTTGGCGGAGTTCCTGTCGACGTGACCACCAACGAGGAGCTGTTCGCGCGGGCGCAGCGGGTGATCCCTGGAGGAGTCGACTCGCCGGTGCGCGCGTTCAACGCCGTCGGCGGCACGCCGTACTTCGTCACCCGCGCCGAGGGTCCGTACGTGTGGGACGCCGAAGGCCGCCGCTACCACGACCTCGTCCAGTCCTACGGTGCGATCATCGCCGGGCACGCGCATCCGGCGATCGTCGAGGCCGTGCAGCGGGCTATCACCGACGGCACGAGCTACGGCGCCCCGACCGAACGTGAGGTGCTGCTCGCGGAGGCGATCATCGAACGGGTTCCGAGCGTCGAGTTGGTGCGCTTCGTGTCGAGCGGCACGGAAGCAACGATGTCCGCCATTCGCGTGTGCCGGGGGTTCACGGATCGGCCGACGGTCGTGAAGTTCGCCGGCAACTATCACGGACACGGCGATCTGCTCCTCGCCGAGAGCGGTAGCGGGGTCGCCGCGCTCGGCCTGCCCGGATCGGACGGTGTCACGGAAGGCGCGGTGCGCGACACGCGCGTCGTGCCGTACAACGTGGTGCCAGAGCTCGACGAATCGACGGCATGTGTGATCGTCGAGCCGATCGCGGCGAACATGGGGCTCGTTGCGCCGGTCGAGGGCTTCCTGCAAGGGCTGCGCGACGAGTGTGACCGCGTCGGCGCGCTGCTCGTGTTCGACGAAGTCATCACCGGCTTCCGAGTGGGCCGCGGTGGCGCGCAGGCGCGCTACGGGGTGCGCCCCGATCTGACCTGCTTCGGCAAGGTCATCGGCGGCGGCCTTCCCGTCGGCGCCTACGGTGGCCGTCGCGACGTGATGTCGCGGGTCGCTCCGCTCGGTCCCGTGTACCAGGCCGGAACGCTGTCGGGGAACCCGCTCGCCATGGCGGCTGGTCTCGCCGCGCTCGACCTGCTCGACGACGACGCGTTCACGACGCTGCGCGACGTCGCCGCCCGTCTTGCCGACGGATTGTCGAAGGCCTTTGCGTCGGCGGGCGTCACCGCGCAGGTTCCGGTGGAAGGTTCGCTCGTCGGACTGTTCTTCGGCCCCCGACTGCCGCTCGACTACACGGCGGCGCGCACGACCGACGAGCGAGCGTACGCTCGGTTCTTTCACGCACTTCTCGACGAGGGAGTTGCGATCGCGCCGGGCGCGTACGAGGTCATGTTCCCCGGCCTCGCTCACGACGGCCCCGTGCTCGACGAGATTGTCAGCGCCGCGGGGCGCGCCGCTGCAACGATGGCCTGAAGGGTGAAGGGAGGACCGAGGTGACGGTCGACAGCAATGGTTCCAGTGACGCGCTCGTGTTGTTCGGTATCACGGGCGATCTTGCCAAGAAGAAGCTGCTCCCGGCCGTGTACCACATGGTCAAGGAAGGGACGCTGCCACCCGACGCGCCTGTCGTCGGTGTGTCCTCGTCCGACTGGAGCGTCGACCAACTCCGTGAGCGCGCGCACGATGCGATCGCGGGAGCGCTCGGCGAGGAGGCATTCGACGCGGATGCCTTCAACTCGCTGATCAACCGGATGTCGTACGTGTCGGGTGACTATCGCGACCCGTCGACGTTCGACAACCTCGGCCTGCAGCTCCAAGGCCGCGATCACCCGCTCTTCTATCTGGCCATCCCGCCGACGTTGTTCGAGGAGGTCGTGCAAGGCCTCACGCGGGTCGGTCTCAACAAGGGTGCGCGGGTCGTCGTCGAGAAGCCGTTCGGCCGTGACCTCAGTACGGCGGTGGAGCTCAACGAGGTCCTCCACGCGTCGTTCGCCGAATCGTCCGTGTTCCGGATCGATCACTTCCTCGGCAAGGAGCCCATCCAGAACCTGATGGTGTTCCGCTTCGCCAACTCGATGCTCGAACCGATCTGGAATCGCAACTTCATCAACTCGGTCCAGATCACGATGGCCGAGTCGTTCGACGTCCAAGGCCGTGGCAAGTTCTACGACTCCGTCGGCGCGCTCCGCGACGTGGTGCAGAACCACCTGCTCGAGATCGTCGCCCTCCTCGCCATGGAACCGCCCTCGGAGGCGTCGGCGACTGCGCTGCACGACGAGAAGGTCAAGGTCTTCCACCAGGTCGAGACGTTCGCGCCGGGCAAGGTCGCCAGAGGGCAGTACCGCACGTACGCCGATGAGAACGGTGTGCAGCCGGGTTCGGACACCGAGACGTTCATCGCCTGCCGGTTCTCGATCGAGTCGTGGCGCTGGGCGGGCGTGCCGTGGCTGATCCGGGCGGGCAAGACGTTGCCTGTCACCGCGACCGAGGCCGTCATCGAGTTCAAGGCGCCGCCGCGCCTGTTGTTCTCCCACGCGGGCAACCGTGCGCCCGAGTCGAACTACATGCGCTTCCGCCTGGGCGAAGACGACGGCATCATGCTGCACCTCCAGGCGAAGGCTCCCGGCGACCAGCTCACGACCCGCCCGGTGAACCTCGAGGTGTCCTACGACCAGGTGTTCGGCCGCCGGGAGGAGGCGTACCAGCGGCTGCTCGAGGACGCGATGGAGGGTGACCCCCGCCGCTTCGGCCGGGCCGACGCGCTCGAGGAGCAGTGGCGGATCGTGGACGACGTGGCGAAGGATCCCCCGCCCGCGGCGCTGTACTACAAGGGCACGTGGGGCCCGTCGGAGGCCGACCGTCTGGCGGCGGACGTGGGTGGCTGGCGCGAACCACTCGCGCCGGGGGAACATCCAACGTCGTGATCTCCGCTTTCCCGCTCGACCCGGGTTGACGCCCTTGTTCGCCATCATCCCGTACACGACGTTCCCGACGATCTCGATCGGGCCGCTGCAGCTGCGGACGTTCGGGCTCATGGTCGGGCTCGGCGTGCTCATCGGTGCGTGGGTCGCGGCGCGCTACGTCGAGGCGCACACCGACATGACGCGTGACGACGTGTACCGCATGGCCACACGCCTCGTCGTGGCCGGCATCATCGGCGCCCGCATCACGTGGGACCTCACCCACTGGAGCGAGATCGAAAAACCGATCGATCTCATCGCGGTGTGGAACGGCGGCTTGCAGTTCTCGGGTGGTTTCATCGCCGCCGTGCTGGTCGGGATGCCGACCATCCGTCGATGGACGCGTTTGAACCGCTGGACGAACATGGACGGCTACGCCTACGGCCTGACCATCGGTCTCGCCATCGGCCGCATCGGTTGCATCTCGGTCGGTGAGCACTTCGGCAGCCACAGCTCGTGGCTCCTGGCGGTGCGGTACGACGGCGGAGTGGTGCGGGAGTCGACGCTCGGACCGAACCCGCTCGTGATCGGATCCGAGTTCCACAACACCGCGATCTACGAGTTCATCTGGATGCTCGTGTTGTTCGGTGCGCTGACGCTGTTGATCCGGCGGCGTCCGGCGCCCGGCACGATCATGGGGATCTTTTGCCTGTACTACGGCATCTGCCGCGGGCTGTCCGACTTCCTGCGCGTGAACGACAAGACCGTTCTCGGGCTGACCGGCGCGCAATGGATGTGCCTGCTGCTGATCCCCACCGGCGTCTGGATCCTCACTCGCGTCCGCAAGGTCACCGCCGCGGACGTCGCCTCCGTGGAAGCCGAAGGCGAACCCGACGGGAATGTTGGTTCAAACGCGGCGCCATAGCACCGCTTCTGCCCCGGAGTTCGCGGTGAGCGAGGACTACGCCGCGCCGGGCTCGGGGACGACGCGCACGAGTGCGGCGGCCGCTCGATAGGCCGCTTCGGCCGGACCGAGCTCGTCCTCGCGCAGCAGGTTCGCCATGATGCGCAAGACCCATTCCATGAGCGTGCGCGACTGCATGCCGACCCGCGTCAACTGGTTGAGCAAGGGGGGATTGCCGATCACCTTGGCGAACAGCCGTGCCACCTTGAAGTAGAGGCCGTACTCCGCCTCGAGCAGCCGTGGATACTGCGAGAGCGCGAGACCATCACCTGTCGTCAGCGCCTCGTCCAACAAGGACGCGGCGGTGCGACCGGTCTCGTAGGCGTAGTCGATGCCCTCGCCGTTGAACGGGTTGATGGTTCCCGCAGCATCGCCGACGACCAACCACGTCGGGCCGACGATGGGCGAGACGGATCCGCCCATCGGCAGGCGACCACCCGTGGGCGGTCCGGTCGATGCCTCCGGCGAGATGCCCCAGTAGTCGGGCGCCGTCGCGGCGAACTCGTCGATGAGATGCGACGTGTTGACCGACTTCCAGTCGCGGAAGGTCGACAGCAATCCGATGCCGACGTTGATCGTCCCGTCGCCGACCGGGAAGATCCAGCCGTACCCCGGAAGTGAGTTGCCCCTGCGATCGCGCACATCGAGTGCGGACTCGATCCACGGCTCCGCGTGCAACGGACTCTCGTAGTAGCCGCGGATGGCCATGCCTTGCGGGAACGCGCGGTTGCGAGTCGTGCCCAGCGCGCGCCCGAACCGTGAGTTCGCGCCGTCGGCGATCACGACGTAGCGCGCCCGGATCTCGTCGCGCGCGCCGCTCGTCTTGTCGTTGACGATCGCGCCGCGCACGAGCCCACCGTCGAGGACCGGCGCAATTGCTTCGCATCCTTCGCGCAAGACGGCTCCGGCCGCGACCGCATTTGACGCGACCATTTGGTCGAGATCACGCCGTCGCACCACGTAGCCGTAAGGCGGATAGACCGGATGATCCGGCCAGCGCAGCTCGAGGCTGATGCCGTGCGCGCACGCGCGCAGTCCGTCGTAGCGATGGAACTTCGTCAGCGCGTCGCCGAGTCCCATGTCCTGCAACTGGTGCACGGCTCGCGGTGTGAGGCCGTCCCCGCACGTCTTCTCGCGGGGGAACGTCTTGCGTTCGATGACCACGACGTCGTGGCCCGCGCGCGCCAGCCAGTACCCGGTTGCAGCACCCGCAGGACCGCCCCCGACGACGAGGACGTCGTGCATGTCGAACGACGCGGCGCGACGGTCAGCCCGAGACGGGCTGACCGTTCGCGTCGAGCGGTGGTTTCGTGCCCTCGGTGATCGCGACGAGATCGGGCTCGGGCGCGATGCCGGCGAGCATCTCACGCTCGTAGCGCACGACCTGCGCGATCTGGAGCGGCGTCAGGTCGTTGCCCCAGGCCGGCATGCCGCCCTTCTTGGGCTTGTTCGTCGCGCCGTAGGTGTCGCCGGGCCAACCGGCCGAACCGAGCGTGACCCAGCGGATCTGGTCGACGTAGTTCGGGAAGTCCGCGGCAAGCGCACCGTTCTTGTAGGAAGGACCGACACCGCCGCTTCCGTCGGCACCGTGGCATGTCGCGCACTTCGCGTAGATCGTGGCGCCCTCGGCGAGGGGACCGCTGGTGGCCGCCGGCGGCGTCTCGAGCGTGTTCGCGTAGATGAAGCCCCAGATCGGCAGCGCCAGCAGCGCCGGCATGACCCAGATGGGGATGCGGCGGCGGCGCTTGTAGGCCTGGATGTACGGGGGATCGGGCTTCGGCGGCGGGGGTGGGGCGGGTGCGGCCGGTGCGGGCGTCCGGGCCGGCGCGCTGGGGGCAGGGGTGGCGCCGCCGGCGGCCTCGACCTCGCTGGACGCGGCCGGCGTGGCCGCACTTTCGCCGGACGTGCCGAGCCCCGCGGCTTCGCGTCTGGCTCGCGATCGAGCGAGGAGATGTTCGGGGACTTCAGTCACTCGCGCCTGACCTCATCGGGTCGCACATTAGACGGGCGCCACCGACCCGAACCAAGACGGGGCAAGGGATCCGGCCCGACCGGCGAGGTTTCTGAACCGGGAATTCGCCGTGCTAGACAGGCCACGCTCTCGTCGCGAGCCTGCCCCCCGGACTGGTGGTGGGTCCGTAGAATGTGAGAGATTTCACGAGGAAATTGCCGTCAGGTTCCATCTGACGCCGAGCAGCGAATGGAGGTGGCCCGCCGGGTGGTTGCGTTCGTCGTGTCGTTCGCTGTTGCCATCCTCGGCATGGTGGTCATCTTCCTCTATGGCCGACATCGCCCTGTCGGCGCGCCGCTCACTTGGGGCGAAGCGATCTTCGGCGCCTGGTTCGTGTTCTTCCTCTTCTTCTGGGCGTACGGCGTCGTGCCGAACCAGTGGCTGCAGTGGGCGAACAACGAGCTCGGCTGGACACCGGCGAAGAACTTCTTGACCGTCGGTGAATGGACGTTCATCAACGCGCCCATTCCGCCGTTCGGTGTCAACTACGAGAAGCTCCGCGACATCGTTGTCGTCATCATCTATGGATTCTTCCTGACCTGCCACATCGGGATGTTCGCTTGGTGGCAGAAGCGCGACAAGCACGCCGAGCGCCGCCGCCAGCGCGAGCTCGAGCCTTCCTCCTACGGGCGTCCGCTCGTGAAGCAGGAGTCGTAAGCGCGCATGGCACGCACCGACGCCAACCCGCCGATGCCGGAGTTCCGCACGGACTACGTGCTGCAGGAAGTCGACAACGACTACCTCACGCGCGCGGTCAAGCCGAAGCAGTTCATCCACATCGACCAGTCCGAGTGCATCACCTGTGAAGGGTGCGTCGACATCTGTCCGTGGAAGTGCATCCACATGGTGCGCAACGACGCCATCGACGAGGCGATCGGTACCGAGCAGCCAGGCGTCGACCCGACCGACCAGTACGTGTTCCTCATCGACGACGACGTGTGCACGCGGTGCGCGTTGTGCGTCGACCGTTGCCCGACCGGCGTGATCATCCTCGGCAAGCTCGTCGACATGCCTGCCGGGGGCGATCCACACCAACGCACCACCACCCATGGCTACGGCTACGGGATGAGGCTGGGGTAGGAGTTCCCGTGGCGAAGACGATGCCCAACCGCCCATCCATGGGTGAGCGCGTCTCGAAACTGACCGACACCGTGCAGGGATCGCAGGCGTGGACCTCGATCTTCCGGCCGGGATCGATCTTCCGGAAGGGCTACACGGACAGCCCCCGTAACCGGTCCTACGTGATCATGAACTCGGTGCTGTACCACCTGCACCCGGTCAAGGTGAAGCGCCACGCCGTGAAGGTGAGCTACACGCTCTGTCTCGGCGGTCTCTCGTTCTTCCTGTTCATCCTGCTGACGGTCACCGGCATCTTCTTGATGTTCTTCTACCGGCCGACGACCGCGCTCGCGTGGCAGGACATCTCGACGCTGCACACGTCGGTGACGTTCGGTCTGCTCGTGCGCAACATGCATCGATGGGCCGCGCACCTCATGGTGCTTTCGGTCTTCTTGCACATGGCGCGTGTCTTCTACCACGGTGCCTACAAGCCGCCCCGTGAGTTCAACTGGGTGATCGGCGTCGTGCTGTTGCTGCTCACCCTGCTGCTGTCGTTCACCGGCTACCTGCTCCCGTGGGACCAGTTGGCGCTGTGGGCAGTCACGGTCGGCACGAACATGATGGGTTACACACCGGTGTTCGGCAGTCAGGTGCGGTTCGTGCTCTTGGGTGGCGCCGAGATCGGCGGCCCGACGTTGTTGCGATGGTACGTGTTGCACGTCCTCATGCTCCCGTTCGTGATCGTCATCTTCATGGCGATCCATTTCTGGCGAGTGCGTAAGGACGGCGGCATCTCGGGGCCGTTGTGATGGCTTGCACGACGATTGATTCGCGTCTGATGGTCGACGGTTGCGTTCCGCGGCGCGCGGCGAGGGAAGCGCCAACGACGAGCCGCAGTCCACGGAGACAGGAGCGCAGCGACGCCCGGAGTGGACGGACAGCATGACTGAGATCCCGGAACATCTGCGCAAGCGCGCTGAAGAGGCGCGGCGCAAGGCCCAGGAGAAGTCCGGCGGCGACGACGCAGCGGCGGGTGGTGATGCACCGGCCGGTGGCGACGCACCGGCAGGCGGCGACGCACCGGCAGGCGGTGGCGACGCGCCGCAGTCCGAGGCCGCGAGTCGCATCCCTGCGCATCTGCTCGAGCGCAGCCGCGCGGCGCGGGCCGGTGCGGGCGACGGTCCCGGGGGCGAGAGTGGCGGCGAAGCACCGTCGACCGCGGTCGCCGCGGCCGGCACCGCGGGCGCCGTCGCCACGGCTGCACCGCCGATCGCCGCGGGTCCGGGCGGGCACACGCAGCGGCTGCTCACCGTCGTCAAGTCCGGCTCGATCCAGGACGTGCGCGCGGAGCCGATCGACAAGGTGCACGTGTGGCCGCACCTGCTCGTCGTCGAGTTCGTTGCCGCGTTGGTCATGACCGCGTTCCTGCTCTTGTTCGCGATCTTCGTCAACGCACCGCTGCAGCCTCTGGCGAACATCAACCGCACGCCGAACCCGTCGAAGGCTCCGTGGTACTTCCTCGGCCTCCAAGAGCTGTTGACGATGTTCCACCCGATGGTCGCGGGCGTGACCATCCCGGGCCTCGGCATGATCGGGCTGATCCTCGCTCCCTACACGGACCGCAACCCGAGCGCGAAACCTGAAGACCGCAAGTTCGCGATCGCGTTGATGACGATGTTCCTGATGTTCTGGGCGGTGCTCGTCATCATCGGCGTGTTCTTCCGAGGCCCTGGCTTCAACTTCACGTTCCCCTGGCGCGAAGGACTGTTCTTCGATCTATGAGTTTCCGTACCTGTACTTCCGCAGCTGAGGTCACACGATGAGCAGCGGCGCCGTGATTGCGATCGGTGTCGGTGTGCTCGTCGTGCTGGCCGTGCTGCTGCTCGCCGGCGCAGCGCGCCGGCGCGACACCGGCGAGGCCACCGGCGACCTCAGCCGCGAGACCCGCAAGCGCGACAAGAGCACACGCGGCACCGAAGCGCTGGCCTCCGAAGCACCGGTCACCGGCACTGCGGTCGAGAAGGCCGCCGCCATCGAGCGCCGCGAGCCATCGACCGCGGTGGTGAAGTCGAGTGGCGGCGAGGTCACGCCATGGGTCCCGCCCGACCCTGAGACGATGGGCGTCACCCGCCGGCAGTTCCTGAACCGCAGCGTCGTCACGCTGATGAGCTTCAGCCTCGGCGCGTTCGGTCTCTCGGTCATCGGCTTCCTGTGGCCGCAGGGTTCGGGCGGGTTCGGCGGCAAGATCGCAGTCGGCAAGCTGACCGACATCCAGAACACGATCAACCAGGGCAAGGGCTTCGGCTACTTCCCCGAAGCCCGCATGTGGGTCACCAACTATCCGTCGAGCGCGCTCGAGAAGGCGAAGAAGGTGTCGGCCTACACGCCGCCGATCATCGCCGGCATGGAGAAAGGCTTCGTGTTCCTCTACCAGAAGTGCGTGCACCTCGGCTGCCGCGTCCCCAGCTGCGTGACGTCACAGTGGTTCGAGTGCCCCTGCCACGGTTCGCAGTACAGCCGCGTCGGCGAGAAGAAGGGTGGCCCGGCTCCGCGGGGCCTCGATCGGTTCACGCCGACGTTCATCGGTGACTCCGTCACGGTCGACACGAGCTCGAGCGGCATCGTTCTCGGTCCGCCCATCGGTACCAACACCACCGGCCAGGAGGCCGAGGGTCCGCACTGTGTCGGCGGTGGCAAGAAGGAATGACCTTCGCAGAACTGACCAACGAGACGATCGGTTGGATCATCTTCGTCGTCATCGCCGTAGGCATCATCGTCTATGTCGCGATCAATTTGCTGTCGAGCGGCAAGGCCGAGCTCGGCTCGGAGATCGAGCTCGCACCGAACCGCAAGCCCTACCTCGACGACGAAGAGCTCGAGGGGCGCAAGCTCGATCGCACGCTGTCCATCGCGTTGATCACCTTGTTCGTGATCGCGGTCGGGCTCCCGCTCTACTGGATCCTCGAGCCCGGCCGGCAAGCGGGCGCGACGAAGGACTTCCGCAACACGTTCGAGCAGCGCGGCGCCGCGATGTTCGCCCCCGTCGGTACGAGCCTCGACGCGCTCGGCTGCGAGGGCTGTCACGGCCCGAAGGGCGTCGGCGGGACGACGCAGTACAACCTGCTAGAGCCGGACGGCAGCGTGAAGGTCGTCAACTGGCGCGTTCCCGCGCTCAACACGGTGCTGCTCCGCTACAGCCGTGAGGAAGTCACCTACGTGATCACCTACGGACGCCAGTTCTCGCCGATGCCGGCGTGGGGCGTCGCGGGTGGCGGCGCGCTCAACGACCAACAGGTCCAGAACCTCGTCGACTACATCGAGTCGATCCAGATAACGCCTGACCAAGCGCAACAGGCGGCGAAGGACGAGCTGGCCAAGATGATGGCCGAGAAGAACCCCGACGGCACACCCAAGTGGTCGTCCGAGGGTGAGGCGCTCTTCAACATGGGCTTCGACGACGACTTCGCCGGCGGCGCGTACGCATGCGGGCGATGTCACACCCAGGGTTGGTCGTACGCGGACGACTTCTCGCAGGTGAAGGCCATCTCGGGCTGCGGCGCGCTCGGACCCAACCTGTGTGGCGGTGACGAGGCCCGGCAGTTCCCGGCCAACACATCGCCGGGCACGTGCACGACGAGCGTCGCGGGCCCACTCGTGCCCGAGTCGACGTCGTCCGGCGGGACGCCGGGGAGTACCACCACGACGAGTTCGACAACGACTACGACGACCGCGCCCGCGAGCGGGAGCGCCGCGGTGCCGTGTACCGACCCGTTACAGGACAACATCGACTTCGTCGCGAACGGATCCGTGAACGGCCAGAAGTACGGCATCCACGGGCAGGGATCGGGCAAGATGCCTGGCTTCGGTGCGAGCCCCGCGGAACCCGCGACGTACACCGCGCCCGACGGCGACACGATCTCGCTCTTCTACATCAACAATGGCAAACCTCGAGACCCTGGCCCGGGCATGATGCCGCCCGACATGATCAACGCGCTCGTCGAATACGAGAGGTCGCTGTGAGCGCCATGACCAACGTTCTCGGGCTTGTCCAGTGGGACCCCGAGATCCGCAACATCCTGGCGCTGTCGGTCGGGGTGCTGATCCTGATCGGGTCGGTCATGCTGCTGCTGTCGACCAACACTGGCCCGCGGACGGGCGTGCTCGTCGGACTCGCCGTGCTGTTCGGGTGGATAACGATCATGGGTCTGATCTGGTGGCTCTACTCAGGATCGCCGTCGTCCCTCGGTGGCATGAAGGGCACGCCGTCGCACTGGCGCGTGGTCAACGTCAACATCGGCGACTTGAGTCAGGACCCGGTCGACAAGGTGCGCGAGCTACCTGCACCCAATCAGCAACAGGTCGTCGAGCGCGATCCTCGCGGCGCATCCCGAGCTGAACAAGAAGGTCAACCCCGATCAGATCCAGGGCAAGATCGTGACGATCGGCGACCTGATCGACGCCGATCCGAACCTGGTGGCCGAGTACCACCTCGCGCCGAACGACCTCGGCGGCTGGAACCTGCTGCCAACGTCCAACGCGCAACTCGGCGACGCGTCGGCGATAGCGGACACCGCGCTGGTGCCCGCAGCAGGGCCAGAAGATCTTCGCGGACAGCGCCTCGTACAAGGTGCTCGGCGCGTTCGACATCGGTGGCAAGGAGAACGAGTTCAAGCTGCCGGCGAACCCCTCGATCTGGAACCAGGTGTGGCAGAACATCCAGACCGCGGTGCACGTCACCAACCCCGAGCACTACATCGTCGTACAGGTGCAGGCGGTCGTGCCGCAGGAGACACCGCCCGGAGGCAAGCCGCCGACGCCGATCCTCGACACCACGCAGCCGGTGATAAGCGTCGTGATGATCCGCAGCCTCGGTGACGTTCGATTCCCTGGTTTCATGACGTTCCTGACGTCCGGGATCCTGTTCGCGATCCTGTGCAACACGCTGCACCGACGCGACAAGCTCATCAGGCGTCATCGAGCCGCAGCCGCAGCCGCAACGTAGGAGGGGTAGGACCGCGCCATGGACCAGTACCTTCCGATCATCGTGCTCCTCGGCCTCGCCGTCGTGTTCGGCCTGCTGAGCGCGTTCGTCTCGAAGCTGCTGGCTCCGAGGCACGAGACGGAGGCGAAGGCGGCGCCGTACGAGTGCGGCATCGTGCCGCGCAAGGATCCGCCCGAGCGTTTCCCGGTTCGCTTCTATCTCGTCGCGATGATCTTCATCATCTTCGACATCGAGATCATCTTCCTCTATCCGTGGGCGGTGATCTTCCGGCGGCTCGGTCCGTTCGGGTTGTGGGAGATGGTGCTGTTCGCCGCCGCGGTCTTCGTCTCGTTCGTGTACCTGATCTCGAACGGCGCGCTCGACTGGGGCCCGGTGAAGCGTCTTCGCCAGGTGGCGGATTCGTCGATGATGTCCGCGGAGCGCACGACGTCGTCGACAGTGAAGCGGGTCGGACTCGAAGGACGCGAAGGACGCGGCGAAGCCGCTTGACATGACCGCCCGGTTGCTCACGCGGCCCGCGGGGAGGTGGTGACGATGCCGATCTCATTCGACCGCGGGCTCGAAGGCCTCGATCACAACATCCTCACCGGCACCCTCGAGTCGGTCGTCAAGTGGGCTCGGCAGAAGTCGATGTTCCCCGCGACCTTCGGGCTCGCGTGTTGCGCGATCGAGATGATGGCCACCGGTGGCGCGCACTACGACCTCGCTCGCTACGGCATGGAGGTCTTCCGCGCGTCGCCGCGACAGGCCGACCTGATGATCGTCGCAGGTCGCGTGTCGCAGAAGATGGCGCCGGTGCTGCGCCAGATCTACGACCAGATGATGGAACCCAAGTGGGTCATCTCGATGGGCGTGTGCGCATCGAGCGGCGGCATGTTCCAGAACTACGCGATCGTCCAGGGCGTCGACCAGATCGTGCCGGTGGACGTGTACGCGCCGGGTTGCCCGCCGGGGCCCGAGACGCTCATGCACTCGATCCTCACGCTCTACGGCCTCATCGAGCGGGGCGAGCTGACCCGCCGCCGGGCGGAGAAGGGCGGCGGCGCCGGCGTGCACGTCGGCCAGATCGACGGTCAGACTGCGGGCGACAGCCCGGTGGTCATCGGCAGCGGGTCATGACGGACGCGAACGAGGCGGGGGCCCAGGACGCCGAGGCCGCGGGCGAGGAAGCCGGCGGTCCGGGCGCGGAGTACGGCGTGCCCGTGTCCGAGTCACGCGGTCAGCTCGTCCTGCACGTGGCGCGCGAGCGGCTCGCCGACTACGTCATGGAGCTGCGCGACGAGCACGGCTTCAACATGTGCATCGACGTCACCGCCGTCGACTACGCGGCATACGAAGCGCCGCGGCGTCTTCCACCCGAGATCGACCCTGAAAGGTTCGAGATCGTCGTGAACCTGCTTCGCATGCGCGACCGCACCCGCATTCGTGTGCGCGCGCAGGTGCCCGACGGCGATCCGGTCGTGCCGTCGCTGTTCGACGTCCATCCCGGCACCGAGGCGATGGAGCGCGAGGTGTACGACATGTTCGGCATCACCTTCGACGGCCATCCCGACCTGTCGCGCATCCTCATGCCGGAGGACTGGATCGGCCATCCGCTGCGGAAGGACTACCCCGTCGGCAAGATCCCCGTTCAGTTCAAGGGAATCGAGAACGCCCGATGACACTCGCGACCGAGACCTTCGAAGGCGCGCAGGAGCTGCAACCGCGCAAGGGCATGAAGGCCGAAGAGCTGCTGCGCGAGATCGGCTCCGTGCTTCGCATGTCCGAGGCCGAAGCGGCCGAGCTCAACTCGTCCGAGCCGCCGCAGGACGAGACGATGATCATCAACATGGGTCCGCAGCATCCGTCGACCCATGGTGTGTTGCGGCTCATGCTCGAGCTCGACGGCGAGACGGTGCTGCGCACGAAGCCGATCATCGGTTACCTCCACACGGGCATGGAGAAGACCGGCGAGGTCCTCACCTACCTGCAAGGTCCGACCAACGTCACGCGCATGGACTACGCGTCGCCGTTGCACAACGAGCTGGTGTTCAGCCTGGCGACCGAGAAGTTGCTCGGCATCGACGAGGACATCCCGCCTCGCGCGCAATGGATCCGCATGTTGATGACGGAGCTGAACCGGATCTCGTCACACGTGCTGTTCCTGGCCACCAACGGCATGGACATCGGCGCGGTCGGGATGATGCTCTACGGCTGGCGCGAGCGCGAGGAGGTCCTGCGGTTCTTCGAGAAGGTCACCGGGCTACGGATGAACCACAACTACATCCGCCCCGGTGGTGTCGCCGCGGATTTGCCGGACGGCTGGCGTGACGACGTGCTCAACCTGCTCGAGACCTTGCCCGAGCGTCTGCACGAGTTCGACCAGCTCATGACCGGCCAACCCATCTGGCGCGAGCGGCTGCAGGGTGTCGGCGTCATCACCGCGCAGGAGGCGATCGCGCTCGGCGCGACCGGTCCGCTGCTGCGCTCCACGGGGGTGCCGTGGGACCTGCGTCGTGAGTGCCCGTACCTCTTCTTCGACGAGGTCGAGTTCGACGTGGTGGTCGGCACCTACGGCGACAGCTTCGATCGGTACGCCATTCGCCTGAACGAGATCCGCGAGTCGATCCGGATCGTGCACCAGATCATGGAGATGCTCCCCGAGGGCGACTACCGCATCCAGGACAAGAAGGTGACGCCGCCGCCTCGGGCGCGCATCGACGAGTCCATGGAGGCGCTCATCCATCACTTCAAGATCTTCACCGAGGGCTTCAAGGTGCCCGAGGGTGAGGTGTACGTAGCCATCGAGTCACCCCGTGGCGAGCTCGGCTGTTACATGGTGAGCGACGGCAGCTCGCATCCGTATCGCATGCACATCCGCGGTCCGAGCTTCGTGAACCTGCAGACGCTGCCTCACATGATGCGCGGCGGCTTCCTCGCGGACGGCGTGGCCGTGATCTCCTCGGTCGATCCCATCATGGGTGAGGTCGATCGCTGATGGCGCGACTGAGCCCGCAGAACGAAGCGCTCGCGCAGGAGATCATCGCCCGCTACCCGGTTCCCCGGTCCGCGCTGATCCCGCTGTGCCATCTGGCGCAGGAACAGGACGGTCATCTCACCGAGGACGGCATGCGCCACATCGGTGAGCTGCTCGGTCTCGAAGCCGCAGAGGTGCTCGGCACCGCGAGCTTCTACGAGATGTTCAAGCGCCACCCCGTCGGCAAGTACGTCATCAACGTGTGCACCTCGATCTCGTGCTTCCTCAACGGCGGCGACGACCTGCTCGAGCATGCGGAGCACCGTCTCGGCATCGCCGAGGGCGGCACCACGGAAGACGGCATGTTCACACTCGACGGCTACGAGTGCATCGCCGCCTGCACCGAGGCGCCGTGCCTCCAGGTCAACTACCGGTACTTCCACCGCATCACGCACGACGAGTTCGATCAGCTCGTCGACGACTTGCGCGCCGATCGGCGTGACGACATCCCGCCGCACGGCACGCTGCACCGCACCCGCCAGCACATCGACCCCGGTCGCGCCGCCGGCGTCGTCCGCCCGGACGAGGGCGAGCAACCGGTTTGGATCGGCGACCGTCCCGCGCTGCAGGATTCCCCCTCCTGATGATCACTGACGCGAAGCCCATCATCACGACGCGCTTCGGCTACGACGACAGCCACACGTTGCCGCGCTATCTCGCCACCGGCGGGTACGAAGGTCTGCGCGCCGCGCTGCGCAAGCCTCCGCAGGAGGTCGTCGACGCCGTGAAGACAGCGAGCCTTCTCGGCCGGGGTGGAGCCGGCTTCCCCGCAGGCGTGAAGTGGGGTTTCCCGCCTGCCGGCGTGTGGCCGCGGTACCTCGTCGTCAACGGTGACGAGTCCGAGCCCGGCACCTACAAGGACCGCATGCTCATGGAGCGCGATCCGCATCAGTTGATCGAGGGCATCCTGATCGCCTGCTACGCGGTCGGTCTCGGTCAGGCGTTCCTGTACGTGCGCGGCGAGATGGCTCTGGCGCAGGAGCGCATCGCGCAAGCGCTGAACGAGGCGTACGCGGCCGGCTATGTCGGACGCAACATCCTCGGCACCGACTTCTCGGTCGACGTCGTGCTCACCTGGGGTGCGGGCGCGTACATCGTCGGCGAGGAGACAGGTCTCATCGAGAGCCTCGAAGGCAATCGCGGCATGCCACGGCTGAAGCCGCCGTACTTCCCCGCGGCAATCGGGCTGTACCAGAAGCCAACGATCGTCAACAACGTCGAGACGCTCTCGAACTTGCCGTGGATCGCAGGCAACGGCGGTGAGGCGTTCGCCGGCCTCGGTGCGGAGACCAGCCGGGGCATGCGCATGTTCGCCGTGTCCGGCCACGTCAACAAGCCCGGCGTGTACGAAGTCGAGTTCGGGGTCACGACGTTCCGTGACCTCATCGAGGCGCCGATCTACTGCGGCGGTGTGCGCGACTGGCGGAAGCTCAAGGCGTTCATCCCCGGCGGCGCGTCCGCGCCGTGGTTCTTCGAGGAGCACCTCGACCTCCCGCTCGAAGCCGGCGCGGTGGGCAAGGCCGGATCAATGCTGGGGTCGGGCGCGATCGTGGTTATGGACGAGACGACCGATGTCGTTCGCGCCTGTCATCGCGTCGTGCGGTTCTTCGCGAAGGAGTCGTGCGGCAAGTGCACCCCGTGCCGCGAAGGCACCTCGTGGCTCGAGAAGATCCTCGCTCGCATCCTCGACGGCGGAGGCCGTCCGCAGGACGTCGACATGCTCCTCGACATCTGCGACAACATCAGTCCTGGCATCAACTGGCCGCCTCGCCAGACGACCATCTGCCCGCTCGGACCATCGGTGGTGTCGCCGATCGCATCCGCGGTCAGCCGCTTCCGTCACGAGTTCGAGGCCTACGTCGGCGGCCCGGTCGAGACGACCGTCCAGATGACAGGTGCTGCTTACCGAGCGCTCGAACCGGAGCCGCTGTGATCGAGACGCCGCCGGAAACGGTCAACCTGACGATAAACGGACGCGAGATCTCCGCACCGAAGGGTCAGCTCGTCATCGAGGCGGCCGAGCGTCACGGCGTGTTCATCCCGCGGTTCTGCTACCACCCGCGCATGAATCCGGTGGGCATGTGCCGGATGTGCATCGTCGACATCGACACCGGTCGCGGCCCGGCGCTGCAGCCAGCGTGCATGATCCAGGTCGCGCCGGACATGAAGGTCGACACCGAGTCGAACGCGACCAAGAAGTCTCAGGACGGCGTCCTCGAATTCCTCCTCATCAACCACCCACTCGACTGCCCGGTGTGCGACAAGGGCGGTGAGTGTCCGCTCCAGGACAACGCGTACGCGTACGGCCCGGGTGAGTCGCGCTTCGTCGAGGAGAAGCGGCACTTCGAGAAGCCGATCCCGATCAGCGATCTCGTCTATCTCGATCGCGAGCGCTGCATCCTCTGCGACCGGTGCACTCGTTTCGCGACCGAGGTCGCCGGCGATCCGCTCATCTCGTTCGTCAACCGTGGCAGCCAGACCGAGGTCAACACGTTCCCCGATCATCCGTTCGCGTCGTACTTCAGCGGCAACACGGTGCAGATCTGCCCGGTCGGCGCGCTGCTGGCGCGGCCGTTCCGGTTCAAGGCCCGTCCGTGGGACCTGAACAAGGTCGAGTCGACGTGCACGTCGTGCGCGGTCGGCTGCCGCGTGACCATCGAAGAGAGCCGCAACCACGTCCTTCGTTACCAGGGCGTGGACGTCGATCCCGTGAACTGGGGTTGGCTGTGTGACAAGGGGCGCTTCGACTTCGAGGCGATCGAATCGGATGAGCGCCTCAGCGAGCCGCTGATCCGCAAGCAGGGCGACTTCGCCGGCGGCGGCGAGCTCATCGCGGCCACCTGGGCCGAGGCGCTGGGTGCCACGGCTGACGCGATCCGCCGCGCCGCGCCGGACGCGGTCGGCGTCATCGGCGGCGCGCGGCTCACGAACGAAGCCGCGTACGCGTGGGCCAAGCTCGCGAAGGGCGTCATCGGCACCGACAACGTCGACGCCCAACTGGGTGATGGCCTACCCGTTGAGGCGGTCCTCGGCCTACCGCAGGCGACCATCGACGACCTCTGCGCCGAAGGCGGCACCGTGATCGTGACGAGCGGCGATCTGCGTGACGAGCTGCCGGTGCTGTTCATTCGTCTGCGCGACGCCGTCCTCAACCGCAAGGTGAAGGTGATCGAACTCACCTCGGTCGCGACCGGTTTCGCGGCGATCGCCACCGTGTCGTTGCGGCATCGTCCGGGCGAGGCGCATGTTGCCATGGCGGCTCTCGTCAGCGATGACGCCGTCACCGACGGCGAGATGTCACCGATCCTCGATGGTGATCTCCGGGCTGCTCGCGCGCTGCTGGCGGGTGGACCGGTCACCGCGATCGTCGGACGATCATCCCTCGCGGAGTCCGCCGATGCCGCAGTCGAAGCCGCTGCGGTGCTGCTCGAAGCTCGACCGGAGACGCGGTTCCTTCCCGCGCTGCGGCGCGCCAATGTTCGAGGTGCGCTCGACCTCGGGCTCGCGCCGGGTGTGCTCCCCGGGCGCGTGTCACTCGATGTGGGGCGCAAGTGGTTCGAGGAGGAATGGTCGATGGTGCCGTCATCGCGCGGGCTCGACGCGACGGGCATCCTCGAAGCCGCAGCCGGCGGCCGCATCGACGTGCTCGTGTTGCTCGGCGCCGACCCGCTGTCGGATTTCCCCGATCGCTCGCTTGCGCAGCGCGCGCTCGCCGGCGCGCGATTCGTCGTCGCCGTCGACACCCTCGTCAACGACTCCGGCCAGCATGCGGACGTCGTCCTCGCCGCTGCCGGTTATGCCGAGGTCGACGGGACGACGACCAACGTCGAGGGTCGCGTCAGCTGCTTGACGCAGAAGGTGACCCCGCCGGGAACGTCGCGGCCGGATTGGATGCTCGCGGCCGAGCTCGCCGACCGGCTCGACACCGATCTCGGGCTCGAGTCGGTCGAGGGCATCTGGGACGAGATCGAGCGGTTGTCGCCGGCGCACGCCGGCATCACGCGTGCGGTGCTCCAGTCGCCCGCAGGGTCCGATGGCGTGTTGGCGCCGCTGCGTCCTGATGTCGCGCTCGCCGCACAGGGCACCCACGTGCAGATCACCGGCATCCAGGGGACCCAACCCGATGCCGGCGAACTGGCGGGCGCCGACGAGGCCGACGCCTCGGGCGGTGAGCCCTCGGGTGGTCCGGCGCCGGATGACATCGTCGAGGATGCCGTCGAGGAAGGCGCCGATAGACAGCACGAAGCCGAGTCGCAGCGCCCCGACACCATCACCTTCGAGCGCGCCGAGCGATACGAGGCTCCTGCTTTGGACTCGTACTCGCTCCGGCTCGTGGCCACGCGCAAGCTGTACGACAAGGGCGTGCTCGTCCAGCATTCGCCTTCGCTCGCCGGCCTGGCGCCGAGCAGCCGGCTGCTGGTGAACCCGTACGACCTCGATCGTCTCGGCGTCACCGATGGCGCCGTCGTCAAGGTCACGTCGTCACGGATGTCGGTCGACCACGCGGCGCACGCGACGGAGGCGGTGTCGCGCGGGTACTGCCGTCCTCGGCTTCAACCAGCCCGGCGCGGATCCAGCGGCACTCATCGATGCCGGCAGCGCCGTTACCGAGATCCGCGTGGAAGTGCCCTGATGGATCCGCTCTTCCTCACCGGCCTGTCGGTCAGCGTCGTCGTCGTCGTGTTGATCAAGGTCGTCTTCGTCTTCGTCTTCCTGCTGGTCGCCACGATGCTGATGGTGTGGTTCGAGCGCAAGGTCATCGGTGACATGCAGAACCGCATCGGTCCGAACCGCGCCGGTCCGTGGGGGATCCTGCAGACGCTCGCCGACGGCATCAAGCTGTTCTTCAAGGAACCGTTGATCCCCGACCGCGCTGACCGGCGCATCTTCCGCCTGGCGCCGTACCTGTCCTTCGTGCCCGCGTTCCTCGTGTTCTCGATCGTGCCGATCGGCGGCGTGTTCGACAACGGTTCCGACGGCACGGTGAAGATCCTCGGACACGAGACCTTCCTACAACTCGCCGATCCGCCGATCGGGATCCTGCTCGCGCTCGCGATGTCGTCGGTCGCGGTGTATGGCGTGATGCTTGCGGGCTGGTCGTCCGGCTCGAAGTACCCGCTGCTGGGATCAGTGCGCGCATCTGCGCAGATGGTCAGCTACGAGGCCGCGCTCGGCCTGTCGGTCGTGAGCGTGGTTCTCGTCAACGGCAGCCTTCGCACCCACCAGATCGTGGCCGTGCAGGCACAGAGCATCGCCCACTGGACGATCATCGCCGCCGGCATCGTCCCGTTCGTCGTCTTCCTGCTCGCCGGTACCGCGGAGATCGAGCGGCCGCCGTTCGACCTGCTCGAAGCGGAACAAGAGCTCGTCGCCGGCTTCAACACGGAGTACTCGGGCATTCGCTTCGCGCTCTTCTATCTGGCGTCGTTCATGAACACGATCACGACGTCGGCGATCATCGTCACGTTGTTCCTCGGTGGTCCCGACGGCCCGGCGCCGGTGGGCCCGCCGCTGCTGTGGTCGTTCTTCTGGTTCTTCGCCAAGCTGGTCATCTTCCTGTTCGTGTTCGTGTGGTTCCGCGCCACGTTGCCGCGCTTCCGCTACGACCAGCTCATGGATCTGGGATGGAAGGTGCTCATCCCGATCTCGCTCGGTTGGTTGCTCGTCGTCGCCGCGCTGCGCATCGCCAACGATCGCAACGACAACGTCGGCCAGCTCATGCTCGTGGCACTCGCCGGTGCCGCGGTGCTCGCGGTCGCCGGGTTGCTGTTGAGCGCGGCGATGCGCACGGCGCAACGCCGACGCGAGCTCGAACCGGTGGAGGGCGGGTAGATGGGTTACCTCGGCGGGTTCGGCGTCACCTTCCGCAAGCTCTTCCACAGCACCGACGACGGTCGCGTCGTCACGGTCGAGTATCCGAAGAAGAAGCGGGCGAAGGCAGTTCGCTTTCACGGCCGGCACGTCCTCAACCGCTACGAGGACGGCATGGAGAAGTGCATCGGCTGCGAGCTGTGCGCCGGTGTGTGTCCTGCGAAGTGCATCTACGTGCGCGGCAAGGACAATCCCGTCGACGAGCCGGTGAGCCCAGGCGAGCGCTACGGCTTCATCTACGAGATCAACTACCTGCGCTGCATCCACTGCGACTTGTGCGTCGAGGCGTGCCCGACCGAGGCCATCACCGAGACGAAGTTGTTCGAGTTCTCGTTCACGAACCGGCACGACGCGATATACACGCGCGACGAGTTGCTGGTAGGCGACGACGGCAAGCCGAAGCGCCTGCCGTGGGAGGACTGGCGCGAGGGCGAGGACGTCCACACGTCGGCCTGGATGCGCGCCACCGCACCGAGCGGCGCGGCGCAGTACGAGGACCACGTCTCGTGGGCTGGTGAGCTCGGCTACGGGGTACGCCCGCCCGAGCACGGCCAGAAGCTCGACGACGAGATCCTCGAGGCCACCGACGAAGCGCAGGCCGACGATCCCGAGGAGCAGGTCCTGCACGGGGTCGACGCGCAGACGCACGGCGAGGTCGACCCGCACGGCCATCCGCACGTCAGTGACACCGAGGCGCACTCGTGATCGAGGTCATCGTCTTCGTGGTCGCCGCGATCATCATCGTCGGCGGGGCATTCGGCGTCGTCCTGTCGTCGAACCCGGTCCACTCGGCGCTGTCGCTGGTGGCGACGCTGTTCGGCATCGCCGTCCTGTTCGTCGCGCAGGACGCGAACTTCCTCGCCGCGGTGCAGGTCATCGTCTACGCCGGCGCGATCGTCGTGCTGTTCCTGTTCGTGATCATGCTGCTCGGCGTCGATCGAGCGGAAGATCTCGAGACCGAGCCGTTGGTCGGTCAACGGCCGGCCGCCATCATCGCCGGAGGCGGCCTGCTCGGCGTCCTGCTCGTCGCGCTGTACCTGACGCACCGCGACTTCGGCTCGGTCGCGTTGGGTGCCCGCTCCGCGGTGGGCAAGCTGTCCGATCCGGCCACCGAGAACGTCGTGCAGCTCGGGCAGGCGCTGTTCACCGACTACCTCTTCGCCTTCGAGATCACATCGGTGCTACTGGTCATCGCCGTGGTGGCCGCAGTGGTGCTGGCGCGCCGAGCGAGCGGCGCCGCAGGCGATGTCGAGGTCAGCGAGCAGGACAAGGTGGAGATCGCCGAGTGACGCTCGCCGATCTACATGTCACGGAGACGTGGTACCTCGTCCTGGGCGCGGTGCTGTTCACCATCGGCGCGGTCGGGCTCATGCTGCGCCGCAACCCGCTTGTGATGTTCATGTGCATCGAGTTGATGCTCAACGCGGTCAATCTCACCTTCGTCGCGTTCGCCAAGGCGCTCGACGACGTCGGCGGACAGGTCGTCGTGTTCTTCGTGCTCGTCGTCGCGGCCGCTGAGGTCGTCGTCGGCCTCGGGATCATCGTCGCCCTGATGCGCAAACACCCTGGTGCCACCGCCGACGACGTGTCGACGCTGAAGGGATGAGGACGCGCCGTGGTTGAACTCGTCTGGTTGATCCCGGCGCTCCCGCTCGCCGGCTTCCTGCTGCTCGTCCTCGGCGGTCGCAAGCTCGGTGAGCCGTTGTCCGGTTGGCTCGCCACGCTCATGTGCGGTGGTGCGTTCGCCGCAACCGTCGTCGTGTTCTTCGGGCTGCTCGGCAAGAGCGAGGACCAGCGGCGGTTCCAGCAGATCCTGTTCGACTGGTTACCGGTGGGCGGATTGAAGATCCAGGTCGGCTTCCTGGTCGACCCGCTGTCGATCACCATGGCGCTCTTCATCACCGGTGTCGGCACGCTGATCCATCTGTATTCGATCGGCTACATGCACGGCGATGCGAAGTTCTCGAAGTTCTTCCTGTACCTGAACCTGTTCGCCTTCTCGATGCTGATGCTGGTGCTGGGCAACAACCTGGTCGTGACCTTCCTCGGCTGGGAGGGCGTCGGTGCGTGCTCGTACTTCCTGATCGCGTTCTGGTTCACCAACGAGGCGAATGCATCGGCAGGCAAGAAGGCCTTCATCACCAACCGCATCGGTGACTGGGGCTTCATGCTCGCGATGTTCCTCGCCTTCTCCTCGGCGGGAACGTTGACGTACTTCACGAACGGCAGCAACGTCGGACTGCTCGACGTTGGAACGTTGGCGCACCTCACCGCCTACACCGCGACAGCGATCGCGGTTCTGCTGTTCATCGGTGCTGTCGGCAAGTCCGCACAGATCCCGCTCTACCTCTGGTTGCCCGACGCGATGGCCGGCCCGACGCCCGTGTCCGCCCTCATCCACGCGGCCACGATGGTCACGGCCGGCGTGTACTTGATGACGCGCGTCAGTCCGCTGCTCGGGCACGGCTACAGCTGGCTTCCGGCACTGATCGCCGTGGTCGGCGCGTTGACCGCGTTGCTCGCCGCGACCGTGGCGGTCGCACAGAACGACATCAAACGGGTGCTGGCGTACTCGACGGTCAGCCAGCTCGGTTACATGTTCCTGGCGATCGGCTGCGGCGCGTACTCGGCGGCCGTGTTCCACATGGTCACGCACGCGTTCTTCAAGGGCCTCCTGTTCCTCGGTGCCGGCTCGGTCATCCACGGCATGCACGATGAGCAGGACATGCGGCGCATGGGCGGCCTGCGCAAGTACATGCCGGTCACCGCGTTCACCTTCATCATCGGCTGGCTGGCCATCGCCGGCATCCCGCCCTTCGCCGGCTTCTGGTCGAAGGACGACATCCTCACCGCCGCCTGGGCCCACGGCGGGTCCGCACTGTGGAAGGTGCTGTGGTTCGTTGGCTTCGTCACCGCGCTCCTGACCGCCTACTACATGAGTCGGCAGGTCTTCCTCGTTTTCTTCGGCAAGGAGCGGTGGCGGGAGGAAGCCACGGCCGGCGGCGAGGCCGAGCAGTCCGCACAGGCGACCGCGGCCGAAGAGCACGCGGGCGACGAGCATCCGGTCGCGGTCGCCACCGACGCCCACGATTCCCACGACGCTCAGCCCGAGCCGCACGAGTCTCCGGGGATCATGTTGGTTCCGCTCGTCGTGCTCGCGCTCCTGTCGACGATCGCCGGCGTGCTCAACCTGCCGTTCACCGACACGTCGAAGTACCTCGAGCGATGGCTGGCGCCTGTGGTCGGTGTGAGCGAACGAACGGTCGACGTCGCCGGCGGCGTCGAGTTCGCGCTCGCCGCTCTCACTGCGCTGCTCTGCGCGGCCTCGATCGTCCTCGCGGCGCGCGTCTACCTCCAACACAAGCTGCAACCAGTCGAGCCCGAGGTGCTCGCGCACGCGTACTACTACGACGAGTCGGTCAGCGCCTTCGTCGGCGGCCCGGGTGAAGAAGGGTTCGAGAAGACCGCCGAGTTCGACAAGAACGTCATCGACGGCGCCGTGAACGGCATCGGTGCACTCGTCGAAGCGGGTGCGTCGAAGTTGCGCCTCGCGCAGACGGGGTACGTGCGCAACTATGCGCTCGGCATCGCCGTCGGCGCCTTCATCCTCATCGGTCTCTTCCTCACGCGGGCAGTCGGATGATCGAACCCAGCTCGCACACATCGCTGCTGACCGCGCTCGTGGTCGTCCCGTTCGTCGGTGCGGCTGTCGTCGCGCTGCTGCCGCGACGACGGCCCGAGCTCATGCGGTTGGTCGCACTCGTCTTCACGATCGCGGCCGGCGCGTTGAGCGTTGCCGTTCTCGTGCAGTTCCAGAAGGGTGAGGGCGGCTTCCAGCTCGTCGACCACCACAGTTGGATCGCCAGCTTCGGCATCAGCTGGACGCTCGGTGTCGACGGCATCTCACTGTTTCTCGTCGTGCTGACCGGTGTGCTGTTCCCGATAGCGATCCTCGGCGCGGATCCGCATCACGACTCGAAGCCTTACTACGCGTGGCTGCTCGTGCTCGAAGCGGGTTGCTTCGGCGTGTTCCTCGCGCTCGACCTGTTCCTGTTCTTCGTCTTCTTCGAGATCGTGCTCGTCCCGATGTACTTCCTCATCGGCCAATGGGGACACGGCGCGCGCACGTATGCCGCGCTCAAGTTCTTCCTGTTCACGATGTTCGGCTCGGCGTTCATGTTGATCGCGTTGATCGCGACGGCGATCCTGCACAAGCAGGGCACCGGCGGTCCGCTCACGTTCGATCTCGTGGCCATAGCGTCGAACCCCGGCATCGCGCTGACCACGCAGCGCTGGCTGTTCCTCGGTTTCGCGATCGCGTTCGCGGTCAAGACGCCCCTGGTCCCGTTCCACACCTGGTTGCCCGACGCGCACACCGAGGCGCCGACCGCCGGATCGGTGATCCTCGCCGGCGTCATGCTGAAGCTCGGCACCTATGGCCTGATCCGTTACGGCCTGTTCCTCTTCCCCGAGGCCTCGGCGTACTTCGCCCCGATGATGGTGACGCTCGGCGTCATCGGCATCACGTACGGGGCCATCGTCGCAACGATGCAGCGCGACCTGAAACGCCTCGTCGCGTACTCGTCCATCGCGCACCTCGGATTCATCGCGCTCGGCACCTTCGCCCTGACGACGCAGGGGCTCCAAGGTGGCGTGCTGCAGATGGTCAACCACGGTCTGTCGACCGGCGCGTTGTTCCTCCTCGTCGGGTTCATCTACGAGAGACGACACACGCGCGAGATCTCGCAGCTCAAGGGCTTGCAGAAGGTCGCGCCGGTCATGGCTGCCGTGTTCACCCTCGTGATGCTCTCGTCGATCGGCCTGCCCGGACTCAACGGCTTCGTCGGCGAGTTCCTGATCATGGTCGGTTCGTTCCTGACCCGCCGGTGGTGGACGGTCGTGGCCGCGCTCGGCGTGATCCTGGCCGCGCTGTATCTCCTGTGGGCGTACCAGCGGGTGTTCCACGGTGAGCCGGACGAAGCGAATGCCTCGTTCCCCGAGCTGCGCTGGTCCGAGGGACTCGTGGTGGCGCCGCTCATCGCGTTGATCGTGTTCCTCGGCGTCTATCCGAAACCGGTGCTCGAGCGCATCCAACCTTCGGTCGACGCGCTGATCCAGCACATCGAGGATCCGCACGTCGGCGCCAACCAGCCCGGCGGTACGGGTTATCACCAACCGGGTGTCGCCAACTCGGGCACCTCGCAACCGGAGGCGCAGAAGTGACCGCGGGTCTGCTCGGTCTACTCGGCGTGCTCGGCTCGGTCTCGCAGACCGACGCCGGACCGCCGATCAAGACACCACCGGTCGCGTGGCACGCGCTCGCGCCGATGTTGATCCTCATCGTGGGCGCGGTGCTGCTGCTCGGGACGTCGGCGATGTCGCGACGGCGTTCGCTTCCGGGCGTGTACGCCCTCGCGACGGTCGTCATCGCGTTCTTCGCCATGTTCGCGGCGGTGCCGTTGTGGCGCGAGGTGACCGACCCGTCCCGCGGCCCGTTCACCGCGATCTCGGGCGCCGTGTCCGTCGACGGGTTCTCTGTGTTCTTCACCTTCGTCATCTGCGTCGCGGTCGTGCTCGCGGCGATGCTGGCCGACGGTTACCTGCGCCGCGAGAAGCTCGACGGGGCGGAGCTGTACGTGCTGATCCTGCTGTCCGCCTCGGGCGGCGTGATCATGGCGTCGGCGAACGACCTGATCGTGATGTTCCTCGGGCTCGAGATCCTGTCGATCGCCGCGTACGTCCTCGCGGCGATGCACCTGCGACGGGCCGAGTCGCAGGAAGCCGGCATGAAGTACTTCGTGCTCGGCGCGTTCTCGTCGGCGTTCTTCCTGTACGGCATCGCGCTCGTGTACGGCTCGACGGGGTCCACCAATCTCGGTCACATCGCCGCGTTCGGCAATCCGATCGGGCCGACACCGGGAACGGTCGATCCGAAGCTGCTGGCCGGCGGAACGCCGGCGTTGCTGCTGGCGGGTCTCGCGTTGCTCCTGGTGGGCTTCGGCTTCAAGATCGCGGCCGTCCCGTTCCACTCGTGGGCGCCCGACGTGTACCAGGGCTCGCCCACACCCGTCGTTGCGTACATGGCGTCCGCCGTGAAGGCCGCGGCCTTTGCCGGACTGCTGCGGGTGTTCGTCGTCGCCTTCGCCGACAACAAGATCGACTGGCAGCCCTACATGTACGCGCTGGCGGTGGCGACGTTGCTGGTGGGCGCTGTGCTCGCAGTCGTGCAGACCGACGTGAAACGGATGCTCGCGTATTCGTCCATCAACCACGCGGGGTTCATCCTCATCGGTGTCGAGGCGGCGACGGCCGACGGAACGTCGGGCGCGCTCTTCTACCTGGCTGCGTACACGTTCATGGTGATCGGCTCGTTCGGTGTCGTGTCGTTGGTGGCACGGCGAGGGGACTCGCACACCTCTCTCGGCGACTTCAAGGGACTGTCGCGCCCCGAGCCACTGCTCGCATTCGTGTTCACCATCTTCTTGTTGGCGCAAGCGGGTGTACCGCTGACGTCGGGCTTCTTCGCCAAGTTCTACGTGCTCGATGCCGCGGTCGAAGCGCACTCGTGGCCGCTGGCGATCACGGCCATGCTCTCCGCCGTCATCGCCGCGTTCGTGTACTTGCGGATCGTCGTGTCGATGTACATGAGCGAGTCCGAGGAGGAGATGGAGGAGATCGCCGCCGCGCCGCCCGTCCCTCGGTCGTCGCTCGCCGGCCGCATCCGCATCCCCTTCGCCGCCGGACTCGCCCTCTTCGTCGCGTTTGCGGCCACCATCGGTTTCGGTTTCAGCCCCACCCCGCTCGCCAACTCATCACGCGACGCCATCCCCACCGTCTCCGCCCCACCCAAATAGATGGGGTGCAACGCCCGGGCGTTGCAACACCTGGGGAGCGAGGGTCTTTGGCGGCTCGGGAAAGGCTTCACTAGGCTCGCTCGCCGTGTCAGAGTTCCTCCGCGACTACCTCACGGCGGTCATCTTCTTCGCCGTGGCGATGGGTGTCGTGGGTGGAATTCTCGGTCTCGGCAGCTTCGTTCGCCCGACACGGGTGCAGCCCGAGAAGTACCTGAACTACGAGTCCGGCGTCGATCCGGTTGGCTTCGGCTGGTCACAGAGCCAGGTCCGCTACTACATCTACGCCTTGTTGTTCGTGCTGTTCGATGTCGAGGCGGTCTTCATCTTCCCGTGGGCCATCCGCCTCGAGGTCTACGACGTGTTCGGGCTCGTCGAGATGCTCGTCTTCATCGCCATACTCGCCCTCGGGCTGTTGTACGCCTGGCGCAAGGGCGTCTTGCGCTGGATCTAGGTCGAGGAGCCGGTCGATGGGTCTCGTCGAGAGCGGCAAGATGCCACAGCCGCTCACGAAACTGCTCAACACTGCCCGCAAGTACTCCCTCTGGGTCTACCAGTGGGGTCTTGCGTGCTGCGCCATCGAGATGGGCGCCGCATTCGGCTCGCCCCGCTACGACGTCATGCGGCTCGGCGTCATCCCGCTGCCGGCCAGCCCTCGGCAGGCTGACCTCGTCGTCATCTCCGGCACCGTGACCGACAAGATCGTGCCCGCGATCCGCCGGCTCTACGAGCAGATGCCCGACCCCAAGTACGTGATCTCGATGGGATCGTGCGCCAACTGCGGCGGCCCCTACTGGGACAGCTACTCCGTCACCAAGGGTGTCGACCAGATCATCCCGGTGGACGTGTACGTCCCCGGCTGCCCGCCCCGGCCCGAGGCACTGCTCGAGGGCATCGTCCTGCTGCAAGAGCGCATCCTCCACGAGGACATGACGCAGCGATGGAAGGGAGAACCGATTGTCGTCGGTTGACGCCGAGCCGACAACGGAAGAGCCGGTAGCGAGCGACGAGCTGCGTTCCGGGCTGATCGCCGCCTTCGAAGAGGAGCTGGGCGACGCGCTGGTGGACAGTCACCTGCGCCCGGGCAACGATCTCTGGATCCGGGTCAGCGCCGATGCATGGCACGCGACCGCCGAGTTCGCGCGTCACGGGCTCGCGCTCACCTTCTTCGACTTCCTCTCCGCCATCGACTGGATGCCCTCGCCGTTCGGTCGTTACGAGGACGCCGAGGTCGACACGCCCCTGGCCGACAAGCTCAACCAGCCCTACGAGCTCGAGACCGGTTACGCCGGCGGCGACACCCGCTTCCAGCTCCTCGCCCGCGTTGCCGACGTCCGCCAGCGCCACGCCGGCATCACCCTCAAGTCCGACGTCCCCGACGACACGATGACGATGACGTCGTGGTCCAACGTCTTCGCCGGTGCCGACTGGCACGAGCGGGAGACGTGGGAGATGTACGGCATCCTCTTCGAGGGACACCCGGGACTGCGGCACATCTATCTTCCGACGGAGTTCGAAGGGCATCCGCTGCGCAAGGACTTCCCGCTGCTCGCCCGAGTGGTCAAGCCGTGGCCCGGCATCGTCGACGTCGAGCCCATGCCCGGCGCGCCCGAAGGCGAAGGCGACGACGAGGCCAGCGCGGATGGCGACGGAGGTGACGCGGGATGACCGCGGTCTCCGAGCGCCAGCAGCTGCAGTACATCGCCGCGCAGGCGGCCGACGCGCGCGTCAACGTCGAGCTCGAGACCGAGGGCATGACCCTCAACATCGGTCCGCAGCATCCGGCCACGCACGGCACGTTGCGCATCATCGTGCGGCTCGACGGTGAGCAGGTCATCGCCGCCGACCCTGTCATGGGCTACATGCACCGCGGGTACGAGAAGCTCGTCGAGGTCCGCACGTACCCGCAGATCAACACGCTCGTGAACCGCATCGACTGGTTGTCGAGCTTCTGCAACGAGGTGCCGTTCATCCTCGCCGCCGAGCAGCTCATGGAGGTCGAGGCACCGCCCCGCGCGCAGTGGATCCGCACCGCGCTCTTCGAGATGGGCCGTGTCGCCAACATCGGGCTGTTCCTCGGTGAGATGGGGCTGCAGCTCGGCGCGCTGACCGCCGCGTTCTACGCGTTCCGTGACCGCGAGTACGTCCTCAACCAGATCGAGGCCGTGACCGGCGGACGATTCCATCCCAACTTCGACCGCATCGGTGGCCTCAAGGACGATCTCCCCAAGGGTTGGATCGACGAGACCAAGCGCGTGATGCAGCGCCTCCGCGACTACTGCGACGAGATGGAGGACCTGCTCGTCGGCAACGAGATCTTCGAAGCGCGCACGCGCGGCATCGGCGTGATCCCCGCCGAGATCGGCCTCTCGTACGGACTCTCCGGCGCCAACATCCGCGCCAGCGGCGTGGACTGGGACCTCCGCCGCGATGACCCGCAGTCGGTGCTGCCGTACAAGCAGCTCGACTGGAAGGTGTGGACCCACCCGGACGGCGACTCGTTCGCCCGTTACTGGGTCCGCCTGCAAGAGACCCGCGAGGCGACGAAGCTCGTCGACCAATTGGTCGACGGCATCCCGAGCGGCCCGATCATGGCCAAGGTCCCGCGCATCATCAAGGTGCCGGAGGGCGAGGCGTACGTCGCCACCGAGAACCCGCTCGGCGAGATGGGCTACTACATCGTGAGCAAGGGCGATCTCGGGCCGTTCCGCGTGAAGATCCGCACGGCCAGCTTCAACAACATCTCCATCCTGCCGTGGGTCCTCAAGGGCGTCTACGTTCCCGACGTCATCACGATCCTCGGCACCCTCTACTTCATCCTCGGAGACATCGACCGGTGATGGTGAGCGCATGACGTTTGCCGTCGAGCTGGCCTACTGGCAGCAGACAATCCTCCGAGTGATCGGCGTGCTCGTCGCGGTGCTCCTGCCCGCGGGCACATTCGTGTACCTCTTCCTGTTCAAGATGGTGAGCTTCATGCAGAGCCGTCTCGGACCCATGGAAGCGGGTCCGTACGGATCGATGCAGTTGTTCGCCGAGGTCGGCAAGTTCATCCAGAAGGAAGACATCGTTCCCGAGGCGGCGGACAAGCGGCTGTTCAAGCTGGCGCCGTACATCATCGTGGCGTCGGTTCTCCTCACGTACTTCGTCGTGCCGTTCGGACCGGACGCGGTCTTCGCCAACCTCGACGTCGGGATCTTCTTCGCGCTCGCGGTGTCGTCCATCTCCGTCATCGGCATCCTCATCGCCGGCTGGGCGTCGGCGAACAAGTACTCGTTGCTCGGCGGACTGCGTGCCGGCGGCCAGCTCATCGCCTACGAGCTGCCACTGGTACTCGCGGTAGTCGGCGTGGTGATCCAGGCCGGCACGTTGAACCTGCAAGCCATCGTCGGCGCGCAGGCGAGTGGCTCCATCTTCGGATGGAGCGGCATCGGCAACCCGTACTTCCTGACGCAGTTCATCGGATTGTTCATCTTCCTGGTCGCCGCGCAGGCCGAGTTGACGCAGACACCGTTCGACATGCCGATCGCCGAATCCGAGCTCGTCGCCGGTTACATGACCGAGTACTCCGGCGTTCGCTTCCTGCTCTTCTTCATCGCCGAGTTCGCGTCGGCCGGCGCGTTCGCAGCGCTCGCTGCGACCCTGTTCCTGGGTGGCTGGTACTTCCCGGGCCTCGACGCCTCGGCCAACTACATGAACGTGCTCGGGCCGCTGATCCTGTTCGCGAAGATCATGTTGATCGGTGGGCTGATCTTCTTCATCCGCTTCACCTACCCGCGCTTCCGTGAGGACCAGCTCCAGCGGTTCGCGTGGACGGTGCTCATCCCGCTGTCGCTCGCCAACATCTTCGTGACGGCCATCCTGAAGGTGGTGTTCTGATGCCGAAGATCCCGGGCCGCGGACTGGTCAAAGGTGTCGGTGTCACGTTCAAGGAGATGACGAAGACCGTCTTCCCGCACGAGGGCATCAAGAAGCTCAAGCCGAACCCGAGCAAGGGCGCGGTGACCGTCCAGTACCCGCACGAGAAAGAGGCGCCGGCAACCCGAGCGCGCGGCGTCATCGCGCTGCTCGAGGAGAACTGCACCGTGTGCATGCTCTGCGCCCGAAGCTGTCCCGACTGGTGCATCTACATCGAGGGACACAAGCAGAAGGCGCCGCCGCGGCGTCCCGGCGGCAAGGAGCGAACCGTCAGCGCGCTCGACCGCTTCGACATCGACTACGCGCTGTGCATGTACTGCGGGATCTGCGTCGAGGTCTGCCCGTTCGACGCGCTGTTCTGGAGCCCTGAGTACGAGTACTCCGAGCCGCGCATCGCCGAACTGCTCCACGACAAGGACCGGCTCGGCGAGTGGATGGACGCCGTCCCCGAGTACGAGCCGTACGAAGCCGGCGCCGAGGTCAAGGTCAAGAAGTTGCCGAAGAAGGGCGCGAAGTAGCGATGGTGCTGGGCGAGACGATGGTGGCGCAGCACGTCGCGTTCGGCGTCATCGCGGCGTTCGTGATCGTCGGGGCGCTGCGGGTCGTGACCACGAACAACGTGGTTCACGCCGCGCTGTGGCTCGTCGCGGTGCTTGCCGGGGTCGGCAGCAGCTTCCTGCTGCTCGGCGCCGAGTTCGTCGGCGTGACGCAGATCCTCATCTACATCGGCGCCGTCGTCGTGCTCTTCCTCTTCGGCATCATGCTCACCCGCGCGCCGATCGGCCATGATCCGCACCTCACCGGGCGGCAATGGCCGATGGGGCTTGTCGTGGCGCTGCCCATCGCCGGTGTGCTCGCCTACACACTGATCGACGCCTACGGTGCTGACCACATCGGCAACGACACCCGACAGCTCACTGCGGATGTCAGCGACTCGCTTTTCCAGAACTACCTGATTCCGTTCGAGGTGCTGTCGGTGCTCCTACTCGCTGCGCTCATCGGCGCGATCGTGCTGGCGCGAAAGGACTAGGGCCGTGCTCCTGAACGAATTCCTGCTCCTCGGCGCCGCGCTGTTCTCCATCGGTGTGTACGGCGTGCTCGTCCGCCGAAACGGCGTGATGGTGCTGATGTCGATCGAGTTGATTCTCAACGCGGTCAACATCAACTTCGTGGCGTTCGGCGCCATCCACCACACCGTGGTGGGTCAGGTCTTCGCCTTGTTCGTGATCACCATTGCAGCAGCCGAGGTCGGCGTCGGTCTCGCCATCGTCCTCATGCTGTACCGCAACAGAGCTTCGATCGACCTCGACCAGGTCGACGCGATGCGAGGGTGATGCCGTGATCCTCCATTGGGTCTGGCTGATGCCGGCCATCATGGCGACGTCGTTCCTGGCCATCCTGTTCTTCGGCAAGCGGATGCCGTTCAGGGGCGCCGAGGTCGGCATCGCCGCGGTGGCCCTCTGCTTCCTGTTCGCGTTGCTGTCCGCGGGTTCGTGGATCGCTCGCGTCAACGATGCGTCCGGCGGCAAGACCGTCAGCGCCCAGGTCTCCGCGGCCGAGGCGAACGGCGCCAGCCCGTCGGCCGCGTCGACGGAAGTCGAAGAAGCCCATCCGCCGGTGCAGCCCGTGGTCACCGAGAAGACGTGGTTCGAGTCGGGCGGAGTCAAGTTCACCGCCGGCACGCTCGTCGACGGCCTCAGCGTGATGATGCTCATCGTCGTCACGATCATCTCGTTGCTCGTGCACATCTACAGCACGGACTACGTCCACGGTGATCGCAGGTACACGCACTACTTCGCGTTCCTGTCGCTGTTCACCGCCTCGATGCTCATGCTGGTCATGAGCTTGAACACCGTTCAATTCATCACCAGCTGGGAGCTGGTCGGCCTGTGCTCGTTCGCGCTCATCGGGCACTGGTGGGAGGAGAAACCGAACTCCGACGCCGCGCTCAAGGCCTTCATCACCAACCGCGTGGGTGACGTGGGCCTCCTCGTCGGCATGATCACGCTGTTCTGGGCGACGAACAGCTTCAACATCCTCCAGATCAACACGCTCGCCAACAACGGCAGCATCGACCACCTGCTGCTGCTCGTCGCGGCCTGCTGCCTCACCGCTGCAGTCATGTCGAAGTCGGGCCAGTTCGTCCTCCACACCTGGCTCCCCGATGCCATGGCCGGCCCGACGCCGGTGTCGGCGCTCATCCACGCCGCGACGATGGTCGTCGCGGGCATCTTCATGGTGGCGCGCCTGTACGCCGTGTTCTTCCATGGCTTGTCGATCGGCGATGGCAACCCCAACCTGCTCGCCATCATCGGCGCCGTCACGGTCATCGGCGGGGCCGGGCTCGCGTTCGTCCAGGCCGACATCAAGAAGGTGCTGGCGTACTCGACGGTCAGCCAGCTCGGCTACATGGTCATGGCGCTCGGCGTGGGCGCATGGACTGCGGCCCTGTTCCACCTCTTCACCCACGCGTTCTTCAAGGCCGGACTGTTCCTCGGGTCCGGGTCGGTCGCCCACTCCGTCCACAGCTTCGACATGAAGGAGGACATGGGCGGCCTGAAGCGCTTCATGCCGAAGACGTTCTGGACGTTCGCGATCTGCACGGTCGCGCTGATCGGCATCCCGCCACTCGCCGGCTTCTGGTCGAAGGACGAGATCCTCGCCGGTGGGCACGAGCTCGGGTTCCACAACGCCTACGAGTGGTTCATGGTCGTCGGCATCATCGGCGCGCTGATGACCGCCGCGTACATGACCCGATGCGTGTACCTCACCTTCTTCGGCGAGCCCCGCGGTGCCGCCGCCGACCCGCATCACCATCCGCACGAGAGCGGACCGCGCATCGTCGTCCCGCTCTACATCCTCTCGGGACTCGCGATCGTGGCCGGTCTCGCCAACTTCCCGTGGGGTCCTGACGGCATCAACACCCGGTTCGAGTACTTCGTGCAACCCGTGGGCGACTACTTCCCGAGCATCGCCGCGGTCACCTTCAACCCGTACGTCGCCGTCGTCTCGACGCTCGTCGGACTGTTCGGCATCCTGCTCGGCTACCTGTACTGGTTCCGGGGCGCGTTCCACGGCGCGACCGCGAAGAGCAGGGTGGCGCGGACCGGGTACACGGTGCTCGCCAACAAGTACTACTTCGACGTCCTCTACACCGACGTCATCGTCGGAGGCATCAAGGGCCCGATCGCCCGAGCTTCCTACTGGATCAACCAGAACGTGATCGACGGTGTGGTCAACGCTGTCGGCGTCGGCTCCAGGGGAGCGGCCGACTTCATCTACGGCACGCTCGACCAGAAGGTGGTCGACGGCGTCGTGAACGGATCCGGCCTCGGAGCCGAGGAGTCCGGACAGCTGCTCCGGCGTCTCCAGAGCGGCAAGGTCCAGCAGTACGGCGCGCTCTTGTTCGGCGGCGCCGTGATCCTCGCCGGCATTCTCGTCTTCACCCTCTAAAGGAACAGGAGCATGGAGAACTTCCTGGATCACTGGGGCTTGTCACTGGCGGTGTTCATCCCGCTGGTCGGCGTCGCGGTGATGATGGTCATCCCACGAGCGCAAGAAGAGCTCCACAAGTGGATCGCGCTCCTGACGTCGATGGTCGTCTTCGCCGTCATGGTGGGTGTCGCCTGCTACTTCGACTACGACAACAGCGGCAAGCTGCAGTTCGTCGTCAACCACAGCTGGATCGACGCGATCAACAGCCGTTACATCGTCGGGATCGACGGCATCTCATTGCCGTTGCTGCTCCTGACCGTCCTGATCGTCCCGTCGGTCGTCATCTACTCGTGGAACCACTTCCCCGATCCGAAGAATCCGAAGGCGTTCCTCATCCTCATCCTCATCCTCGAGACCGGGATGATCGGCACGTTCGTCGCGCAGGACCTCATCCTGTTCTTCGTCTTCTTCGAAGTCGTGCTCCTGCCGATGTACTTCATGATCGGCGTCTGGGGTGGTGAGCAACGGCTCTACGCGGCGATCAAGTTCTTCCTGTTCACGCTGTTCGGTTCGGCGTTGATGATCATCAGCTTCATCGCGCTGTACTTCCTCGCGAAGGGGCCAGGTGGGCAGCCGCTGCACTCCTTCTCGATGATCGAACTGAACAACGCGCAGGGCATCGCGCACACGACTCAGCTGCTGGTCTTCGGCGGCATGTTCATCGGGTTCGGCATCAAGGTGCCGATCTTCCCGTTCCACACGTGGCTACCCGATGCCCACACGCAGGCACCGACACAGGGTTCGGTCATCCTCGCCGCGGTCCTGCTGAAGCTCGGCACATACGGCTTCATCCGGGTCGCGATTCCGATCCTCCCGGATGCGGCCCACTCGTGGGCCCCGTGGATCGCGCTGCTCGCCGTCATCGGCATCATCTACGGCGCACTCTGCTGTCTCGCGCAGACCGACATGAAACGTCTGATCGCGTTCTCATCCGTCGCGCACATGGGCTTCGTGATGCTCGGCATCGCGACCCTCACGACCTTCGGGCTCAATGCCGCGGTCATGGGCATGGTCGCCCACGGCCTCATCACCGGCATGCTCTTCTTCCTGGCCGGGTCGGTGAAGGAGCGCTTCCACACCCTGGAGATCAAGCGGCTCGGCGGCCTGTTGCTGCAGGCGCCGCGCATGGGTTGGATCCTGGGCTTCTGCGCGATGGCATCGCTCGGCCTACCCGGATTGGCCGGGTTCTGGGGTGAGTTCCCGGCCTTGCTGGCGTCCTACAGCCCCGCGCAGGGCCTGTCGCAACCACTGTTCCGCGTCTACCTCGTCGTCGGCGCGCTCGGCACGGTGTTCGCAGCCGGCTATCTGCTGTGGTTGCTCCAGCGCACGGCCTTCGGCGTTCCGAAGGAGGAGTGGGAGGGCGAGCACTTCCACGACGTCGAGCTCCCGGAGTGGCTGGCGTGGACCCCGTTGCTCGTGTTGATCGTCGCCATCGGCTTCTATCCGAACTTCATCTTCCATGTGACCGACGGGGCGGTGCAGAGCGCGCTGAGCGGCGTGCAGACGGCCGTCGCCGCGGCCAGGTGATCGGGTGATCGCTCTCGGCTTCACCGCGCCGCACGTGGACTACCACGCGCTCGCGCCCGAGATCATCCTCGCAACGACGCTCGTCGTCCTGCTGCTGGTCGACCTCGCATCCGAACGCAACCGTGCCCTGCTCGGCACCATCGCCGGCATCGGCCTGCTCGCCGCGATGGTCCCGATCCTGACGCTGGCCGTCGACGGCACCGACAGATTCGTGCTGTCGGGCAATCCGGGTTACGTCGTCGACAACTTCGCGCTCACGATGAAAGCACTGTTCATCGTGGCGGGCTACGTCGTCGTGCTGCTCTCGACCAACTACATCGCCGAGGGCGACTACTACGAGGGCGAGTACTACTTCCTGTTGCTGACGTCCGTGCTCGGCATGGTCGTGATGGCGTCGAGCCGCGACCTGATCTCGATCTTCATCGCACTCGAGACGCTGTCGATCCCCGCCTACATGCTCGCCACCTGGCGCAAGCGCGACCCGAAGAGCAACGAAGCCGGCCTCAAGTACTACCTGATGGGTGTGTTCGCGACCGCGATCATGCTGTACGGCATGTCGTTGATCTTCGGGGTCACCGGCACGACCGTGCTCGCGGACTTCGCGCCGCATCTGAACGGTGCGGACACCACGCCGATCATCACCCTCGGAATCGTGTTCTGTCTCGTGGGCTTCGCGTTCAAGGTTTCGGCGGTCCCGTTCCACACCTGGGCGCCCGATACCTACGAAGGCGCGCCGACGCCGATCACCGCGTTCCTGTCGGTCTCGTCGAAGACCGGCGGCTTCGTCGCCATCCTCACCTTGATCTTCGTCGGGTTCTTCGGGCGCCACGACGTGTGGGAACCGATGATGTGGGCCCTCGCCGTCCTCACCATGACGGTCGGGAACCTCGTCGCGCTCCGGCAGACGAACGTGGTCCGCCTGTTCGCGTACTCGTCGATTGCCCAGGCCGGCTACATCCTTGCGCCGCTGGCGGTCGCAGGCGATCTCAGCACGAGGCAGGACTCGCTCAGTGCCGTCGTCGTGTACCTGCTCATCTACGCGGCGATGAACCTCGGCGCGTTCGCCGTCATCATCACCGTTGCTCGCAAGACCCGATCGGCCGAGCTCGAATCGTTCAACGGCCTGTTCGAGTACGCGCCCGGTCTCACCGTCGTGATGACGATCTTCCTGTTCGCGCTCGCGGGCATCCCGCCGCTCGCAGGCTGGTTCGCGAAGTTCGAGATCTTCCGGGCGACCGCCGGTGCCGGCACCAGCGCCGGCTACGTGCTCGCGGTGATCGTCGGCGTCAACTCGGTGATCGCGCTCTTCTACTACGCGCGGGTCGCGCAGGCGATGTGGATGCAGCCCGTGGCCGACGACGACCGCACACCGATCCGCATCCCACCCGCGCTCATGGGCGCGCTCGCCCTCTGCACCATCGTCGTCGTCGTGGTCGGCTTCTATCCCGAGCTGGTCGCCCGCGTCGGCGACATGGCCCAGTTCGCCCTCGGCTGACGACGGCAATGTTGGTTCATTTGTGGGGCCACAGCGCCACAAATGACCCGGAGTTCGGGGGTGTAGGGACCGGATGAACGAGCTCGAGCGCCGGGTGGCCGATGAGATCAGGCGCCGGGGGCCGGTGCCCTTCGGCGAGGTCATGGACCTCGCGCTGTACGACCCGGAGCTCGGGTTCTATGCCGTGGGCGGCTCGGCCGGACGACGCGGCGACTTCATCACGTCGCCTGAGGTCGGACCGTTGTTCGGCGCCGTCGTCGCGAGCGCGCTCGACGCATATTGGCGTGACAGGGGCGAGCCGGATCCGTTCGTCGTCGTCGAAGCGGGCGCGGGCGCGGGAACGCTCGCGATCGCCGTCCTCGCCGCCGGGCCGGCCTGCGCGTCCGCGCTGCGGTACGTCCTCGTCGAACGGTCGGCGGCGCTGCGGGCTCGTCAGGGCGAGCACCTGGCCTTGGAGGATCCGGCTCTCGCGTTCGCGCCCGACCGGGCCGAGGACGAGGACGGCGAGGTTCGCGCGCCCGAGGTCGCGACCGGACCGATCATCGTCAGCCTCGACTCGATGCCGCGTCTGCACGGGTCGGCGATCGTCGTCGCGAACGAGCTGCTCGACAACCTGGCCGTCGACCTGCTCGAGCGCCGCGACGGCCGGTGGCACGAGGTGCGGATCGCCCTTGATGGAGACCACCTCGTCGAGACGCTGGTGCCTGCCGGCGACCGGGCGCTCGACGTCGACGCACCCGATGGCGCCCGTGTGCCGGTGCAGACCACCGCATGCCGATGGGTTCGAGAGGCACGCGAGTGCGGAACCGTCGTCACCTTCGACTACGCCGACTCCACCGCGTCGCTGGCACACCGTGATCCGGCCGAATGGCTCCGCACCTACCAAGGCCACCGGCGAGGTGACCACCCGCTCGCCCGCCTCGGCGAGCAGGACATCACCTGCGAAGTCGCGGTCGATCAGTTGCCCAAGCCGTCGCGCATCGAGACGCAAGCTGAATGGTTGCGAAGCCACGGGATCGACGAGCTCGTCGACGAAGGCAGGCGGGTCTGGGAAGAACGCAAGCACCTCGGCGACCTCGAAGCGATGCGAGCCCGGAGCCGCGTCAACGAAGCCGCCGCGCTCACCGATCCCAGCGGACTCGGTGGCTTCACCGTGCTCGAGTGGTCCTAGTGCCTCCTGTGGGGCCGCTGCACGAGCGACTCACAAGAACATGCCTTTGCGGGGCTCGTCGGTGTAGACGGGCTGCCGGCCTTGGTCGAAGGCTCTGATGGCTTCGGGCAGGTTCTCGGTGAAGCCCAGCATCAGTTGGTTGCGATCCTCGATCTCGATCGCCGAGTCCAGGCTGGTCGTCTCGAGGTTGACCCAGAGGATGTCCTTCGTCATGGCAACGCCGTACGGGCTGAACTCGCAGATCCGCGACGCCATGGCGAGCGCTTCGTCGAGCACCGCGTCGTCGTCCACCACCCGCGACACGAGTCCCATGCGGAACGCTTCGTCGGCGTCGATGCGCCGACCGGTCAGCAGCAGATCGTTCGAGTGCGCAGCCCCGATCAGGCGGGGGAGGAGGTAGGACGCGGCCATCTCCGTCGACGTCAGCCCGTTCACGATGCCTGTGGCGTTGAACACCGCCGAGGTCGACGCGATCCGCAACTCGCACGCGAGCGTCAAGCACATGCCGCCGCCGAACGCCGGACCGTTCACGGCCGCGATCACCGGCTGCCGCAGATGGCGGATGAGCGGCACGAGACGTGAATACGTCCTCATCGACCGCTGCGCGATCTGGCCGACCTGCAGACCGTCGATGTTCGGGACGACGCCGTAGTCCTTCAGGTCGAGCCCGGACGAGAAAGCCCGTCCCGCGCCCGTCAGCACGATCGCTCGACAACTGTTGTCGTCGCCCGCCGCGGTCAGCGCGTCGTACAGCTCGTTGGCGAGGTCGATCGACATCGCGTTGAGCCGATCCGGCCGGTTCATCGTGACGACGGCGACTTCCGGACGGGGATGTTCGACCAGGACGAGCGGCATGCGCAGAACATACGAGACGCTGCGTAGGCTCCTCGAAAGCGGGCCAGCCGACATCGAGGGGGAGCGAACAGTGGCCGACGACCACGTCAGCGGCGCAGCCATCGAGGATTACTTCGTCGAGGATCGCACGTTCCCGCCGCCGGCGGACTTCAAGGAACGCAGCCTCGTCGCCAGTCCCTTCCTCTACGACGACGCTGATCAGGACTACCAGGGCTTCTGGGCCAAGCAAGCCGGCGAGCTGGTCGACTGGTTCGAGGAGTGGCACACCATCTGCGAGTGGGATCTCCCGTTCGCGAAGTGGTTCGTCGGCGGCAAGCTCAACGTCTCGTACAACTGCCTCGACCGTCATGTCGCCGCGGGACGCGGCGACAAGGTCGCGTACCACTGGGAAGGCGAGCCCGGCGACACCCGCACGATCACCTACGCGGACCTGTTGCACGAGGTGCAACGGTTCGCCAACGTCCTGAAGTCACTCGGCGTCGAGAAGGGTGACCGCATCGCGATCTACATGCCGATGATCCCCGAGCTTGCGGTTGCGATGCTCGCCTGCACGCGGATCGGGGCGCCGCACTCCGTCGTCTTCGGTGGCTTCAGTCCCGACTCGCTCTCGGATCGCATCAACGACGCGGAGTGCAAGGTGTTGGTGACGGCCGACGGTGGCTTCCGCCGCGGCGCGCCCGCGCTGTTGAAGATCAACGTCGACGTTGCACTCGCCGACACGCCGTCGATCGAGCACGTCGTCGTCGTGAAGCGCGTCGACGAGGACGTCGCGATGCAGGACGGCCGCGACCACTGGTACCACGACCTCATGTCGTCGCCGGACATCGGTGACGAGTGCCCGCCCGAGCACATGGACGCGGAGGACCTCCTCTATCTCCTCTACACCTCCGGTACGACCGCGAAGCCCAAGGGCATCATGCACACGACCGGCGGTTACCTGACCCAGGTCGCGTTCACGCACAAGTACGTGTTCGACCTGCACCCCGACGACGATGTCTACTGGTGCGCGGCAGACATCGGCTGGGTGACCGGTCACAGCTACATCGTCTACGGGCCGCTCACCAACGGCGCGACGTCCGTCATGTACGAAGGCACGCCCGACACGCCGGCACGCGATCGCATCTGGTCCATCGCGGAGAAGTACGGCGTCACGATCCTGTACACCGCGCCCACCGCGATCCGCACGTACATGAAGTGGGGGACACAGGAGCCCGAGAAGCACGACCTGTCATCGCTGCGGTTGCTCGGCTCCGTCGGCGAGCCGATCAATCCCGAGGCGTGGATCTGGTACCACACGCACATCGGCGGCGGACGTTGCCCCGTGGTCGACACGTGGTGGCAGACGGAGACGGGCGCCATCATGATCAGTCCGCTGCCCGGGGCGACGACGTTGAAGCCGGGCTCGGCGACGTTCCCGTTGCCCGGCATCGGCGCCGAGGTCGTCGACGATCACGGCAACGTCGTCGAGCGCGGCGGTGGGTACCTGACCTTGACGCGACCGTGGCCGTCGATGCTCCGCGGCATCTACGGCGATCCCGAGCGCTACAAGGACACCTACTGGTCGCGCTTCGCCGGCCGTTACTTCGCGGGCGACGGTTGCAAGATCGACGACGAGGGCTACTTCTGGTTGCTCGGCCGGGTCGACGACGTGATGAACGTGTCCGGGCACCGCATCTCGACGACAGAGGTCGAGTCCGCGCTCGTCGACCATCCCAAGGTGGCCGAGTCGGCGGTCGTGGGTGCGAAGGACGAGACGACGGGACAGGCGATCATGGCCTACGTCACCGTCAAGGGTGGGACCGAGACGAGCCCCGAGCTCGGGGAGGAGCTGCGCCAGCACGTTGCCAAGAAGATCGGTCCGACCGCTCGACCGAAGACCGTCATCTTCACGGACGAGTTGCCGAAGACGCGGTCCGGAAAGATCATGCGCCGCCTGTTGCGCGACGTCGCCGAGGGCCGCGATCTCGGTGACACGACGACGCTGGCCGACCCCGCCGTGGTGGACGAGATCAAGAAGCGCGCCGCCGAGTCGCCGACGGAAGATTGACCGACCGCGACAACTGGCGGTGGCGTGACGGGCCGGTCGAACCGGCACCCGCCGTCGTGTTCGATATCGACGGCGTCCTCGCCGACGCGGCCGGCCGCCAGCACTACCTCGAACGCGGCCGGCGCGACTGGGACGCGTTCTTCCGCGCCTGTGGCGAGGACCCGCTCATCGACGAAGTGGCGCGCCTCCTCGAGCTGCTCGACCCATCGTTGCGGATCGTGCTCCTCACCGGCCGTCCCATCAGCGTGCAGGACATCACCGTCGCGTGGCTCACCCGCTACGAGCTCCGCTGGGATCTGTTGGTGATGCGCGACATCGGCGATTACCAGGCGGCGACCCGTTTCAAGCAGCGGACGGTTGCGGAGCTGCGCAGCTTCGGCTTCGATCTCCGCCTCGCATTCGAAGACGATCGCCGCAACGTCGCGATGTTCCACAGTGAGGGCGTGCCCTGCGTCTACCTCCACTCCGGTTACTTCGGCTAGCTCTACTGTTTCCACGAATGGTCCACACGAAGGGCACGACGGAGTGGATCGACCTACTCGATCCGAACGAGGAAGAGCTGCGCTCGTGCTGGCCCAACGCACTGCACGGCGACGCGCTCGAAGTGCTCCTGGCCCCGCACACGCATGCCGACGAGCCCCGTCCGAAGCTCGAATCGCACGGTTCGTACGTCTTCGGAGTGATGCTCGTGCCCGTTGTCGTCAAGGACGAGGACCGCGTCTACTACCAGGAGGTCGATCTCCTTCTCACCCATGAACTGGTCCTCACGGTCCGCAAGTCACCGCCGGATGGCAAGCCCATCGACCTGAGCAAGGTGATCGAGGCCGACCATCGCCAGTCCGCAGGCATGGCCGCGTGGGAGATCGTCGACGAGGTCGCCGAAGGCTTCCTCGACATGGTCGACGATCTCCACGAGGAGATCGACGAGCTCGAGGACAACGTCGACAACTGGTCGAACGACAAGATCCGCGTCCGGTTGTCGGCTCTGCGCCACGACCTCCTGCACATCCGCCGCACGCTGGCCCCGACTCGTGACTCGGTTCGAGCCGTCGTCGACGATCGGATCGAGGTGGAGGACGAGGACGAGCTGTTCCCGCACGACGTCGAGCTGCACTTCGGCTCGGCGTTCGACAAGCTGCTGCGTGCCAGCGAGGGACTCGACACCGCTCGCGATCTGCTCGGCGGTGTCCGCGACTACCACCAGTCGAAGGTCGCCAACGACCAGAACGAGGTGATGAAGCGGCTGACGATCGTTGCATCGATCTTCCTGCCACCGACGTTCATCGTCGGCCTCTACGGGCAGAACTTCCGCGTGATCCCCGAGCTGAAGTGGGGACACGGCTACGGGTTCTCGTGGGCACTGATCCTCATCTCGACGATCAGCCAGCTCATCTACTTCCGCCGCAAACGCTGGATCTAGCCGGCTCGCAACTGCAGGAACCGCCCGCGACATAGCTGGAATTTCGGCCCCCGGGGCTACCGTTTTGCCACAGCGTCCATTCCGGGCGCAAAGAGAGAACGAACATGAAGAACAATCTCAAAACGGCCGCAATCCTCGCCCTGATGGGCGCCATCATCATGGGGATCGGGTCGTTCTTCGGGGAGACGGGCCTGATCATCGGCCTCGTGATCGCGCTCGCGGTCGTCGGCGGCTCGTACTGGTTCAGCGACTCGCTGGCCATCAAGGCCGCCCGGGCGGTTCCGGTGACGGAACAGGAGATGCCGGAGTACTACCGAGTCGTCCGTGATCTGACCCAGCGGGCCGGCATGCCGATGCCGAAGCTGTACGTCAGCCCCGAGATGCAGCCCAACGCGTTCGCGACCGGGCGCAACCCGGATCACGCAGCCGTCGCGGTGACGCAGGGCATCCTGCAGACCCTCGACTGGGACGAGCTCCGCGGCGTGCTCGCGCACGAGATCAGCCACGTCGGCAACCGCGACATCCTCATCAGCTCCGTCGCCGCGGCGCTTGCATTGGTGATCACCTTCGTCGCCCGCATGGCGATGTGGGGAGCGATCTTCGGCGGTGGTGGCGGCCGCGACCGCGACGGTGGCAATGCGATCGGCATCATCGCGATGGCGATCCTCGCTCCGATTGCGGCGATGTTGTTGCAGATGGCGTTGAGCCGCAGCCGCGAGTACGAGGCTGACCGTTCCGGCGCCCGGCTGATCGGTGACGGTGAGCCCCTGGCCCGTGCGCTGGCGAAGATCGAGTCGTCCGCGAAGCGAGTCCCGATGAACATCGATCCCGCGCATGCACAGGCGTTCATCATCAACCCGCTCAGCGGTCGCAAGATGCAGTTCTCGAACCTGTACACGACGCACCCGCCGACCGAACAGCGCATCGCCCGCCTCCGCAACCGCGAGTGGGCCAGCTGAGCAGCTCGCCCCAACCGTTCTGGCGTCAGATCCGGCGGATATCCGCCGCATTCGACGCCAGAACGACAGGACGAAGCCTCACTCGCGGAAGTTGATGAACTGCAGGGGGATCCCGAAGTCGTGTTCCTTCAGGGCGGCGATCACCGTCTGGAGGTCGTCGCGCTTCTTCCCCGTCACCCGCACCTGATCGCCCTGGGTCTGTGACTGGATCCCCTTCGGCGCCGACTCCTTGATCCGCTTGTTGACCTCGCGGGCTTTGTCGCTCGAGATGCCGGCGACGATCTTGGCGGTCTGGCGGGCTGAGCTTCCGGAGGCTTCCTCGACCTTGCCGTAGTCGATGGCCTTGAGCGAGACGTTGCGCCTGACCAGCTTCTCCTCGAGGACCTGGCGCACCGCCTTCAGCCGGTCCTCGGTCGAGGACTTGAGCCGGATCTCCCCGTCGCCCAATTCGACCGAGGATTCAGTACCTTTGAAGTCAAACCGGGTGTGCAGTTCGCGGGCGGTCTGGTCCACGGCATTGCGCACTTCTTGCAGATCCACTTCGGAAACGACGTCGAAGCTCGGCATGAGAGCACCCTATGCGTCGCCAGCTATCCTCCCCCCTTCTGGGTCGGTGCCCGAGTGGACAAAGGGAACTGGCTGTAAACCAGTCGCTTCGGCTTCGGAGGTTCGAATCCTTCCCGGCCCACCACACACCTCATGACAACGATCGATCACCCCGCGCCTACGTGCGCCGCTGAGCCGGTGGTCCTTGATGTCGCGCCCGCTACGCGCGTCCTCGTGGCTGGCGACCTGCATCTGGGTTGGCGCCCGTCGGCGGAGTCGCTGGCCGTCGCAACCGAGCTCGGCGCGACGCTCGACGCCTGGGTCGGCCCTGGCGCCGTGGTGTTCAACGGCGACACGTTCGACTTCTCGGACGACACGCAGCGCGACCCGGTCCGCATCCTGAACGCTCATCCGCGCCTCGGGGCGGCCCTCGAGCGTTTTGCCGCGGGCGGCCAGCGCACGGTCGTGTTGCTCACCGGCGAGCATGACGGCGAGCTCGCATCGGTCGGTGGGGGTGCACTCGCGAAGCGATACGCGGCGGTCGTCGCGGCCGCGGCCGAGCTGCGCATCTCGACCGGCGCCGGCGAGCGGATCGTCCGGGTCGAGCACGGCGACCGGTTCGGCTCGACCAACGACGACGCCCGATCTGAAGCCGAGCGCCTGATCCGCGACGGCTGCGCCGGCCTGGTCACGGGCAGCACGCACTGCCCCGAGCTCACCTCGCTCGGACGGGGCTTCTACGCCAACAGCGGGTCGTGCGGTCAGATCGTGCGGGTCCGGGCCCGGCGGTTCGGCCTGTCGCCCCGCCCGGTCGCCGAGCGTCAGCTCTCCTGGGTCGAGCTCGAAGCCGGCGCCGACCTCCACGTTCGCCTCCTGTGCGCCCGGAACGACGAGTCGGCCGGCTCGATCTGGGAACGGATGACGCTCGAGCCCGGCCCCCCGACGCTCCCGAGGCCGACGGTCGTGTCGGCTTTCCCGGGCGGGTCGGACTGGCCCGCGCTCGTTCACGACGAATGTGTTCGCCGCCGGACCAGCGTCCGCACCCGGCGCAGAGCGGGAGCGATCCTCGCGCTCGCCGGCGTGCTGAACCTGTTGTCCGCCGTGACCCCGCCGTTGAAGGGGCGACTCGACCTCCTGCGCGACCTCGTTCCGGTCGTCGTGCCGGAGACCGCGTCCGCTCTGGTCGCTGCGGCCGGCATCGCGCTGCTCTTGTTGAGCCTCGGCGTTCGCCGCGGCCAGCGCCGGGCGTGGACGCTGGCTGTAGGACTCGTCGGTCTCTCCGCCGTGCTGCACATCGTGAAGGGCCTCGACGTCGAGGAAGCCTCGGCGGCACTGGCGGTCCTGACCTTCTTGCTCGTCAAGCGACGTGCGTTCACGGCGCCGTCCAATCCGTCCTCGATCCCGCGGGCTCTCACCACCGTCGCGGGCGGCGCGGCGTTGGCCATCGCCGCCGGAACGATCACCGTGCTCACATTCGCGCGCCAGAACCGGCTGTCGATCGGGCGCGCGTTCACGGCCGTCTCCGAGCGCCTGGTCGGCATCCATGACATCCCGATCCCGGGGCGGCGAGGACGCTTCCTCACGCCGACGCTCGGCGGGGTCGGCGTGGCCTTGATCGTCGTGGCCGCGTGGATCATCTTCCGACCGGTCGTCGCCCGCCACGTCACTGGCGAAGCCGGTCAGGCCCGCCAGGCTGTGCGCCGCTACGGCGGTGACACCCTCGCGTACTTCGCCCTGCGCGACGACAAGGAGCACTGGTTCTGGAAGGACACGCTCATCGCGTACGCCGTCCACAACGGTGTCTGCCTGGTGTCGCCCGACCCGATCGGCCCCGTCAGCCAGCAGGCCGCGGCGTGGTACGCCTTCCGGGACTTCACCGACGCGCGCGGTTGGCCCGTTGCCGTCATGGCGGCGGGGGAGGACTGGCTGCCGATCTATCGGTCGACCGGCATGCGCGACCTGTACGTCGGTGACGAGGCCATTGTCGACGTCCGGCGGTTCAACCTGGACGGTGGGCGGATGAAGGGCCTGCGCCAGGCGGTCAATCGCATCGCGAAGTACGGCTACACCATCGAGTTCCACGATCCCGCGCACCTCGCGCCGGCACTGGAAGCAGAGCTGCGGACGCTCATGACGGAGAGCCGTCGTGGTGAGGTCGAGCGCGGCTTCTCGATGACGCTCGGACGGGTCTTCTCTCGCGAGGACGAGGGTCTGCTGCTCGCGGTGTGCTTCGCGCCTTCCGGTGAGGCCGCCGCCTTCTGCCAATTCGTGCCGGCTCCCGACATCGACGGCTACTCGCTCGACCTCATGCGACGGTCCGAGTCCGACGAGCACTGGAACGGGCTCACCGACTTCGTCGTCGTGCGTTCGATCGAGTACGTCCGGTCGCTCGGTATGCGCGGCCTCGGTCTCAACTTCGCGGTGATGCGATCGGTGCTCGCACAGGAACGCGGCGACCGCATCGGGCAGCGCATCGAGCGCCGGATGCTCTCGTGGCTGAGCGACTCGATGCAGATCGAGTCGTTGTGGAAGTACAACGCGAAGTTCGATCCCGACTGGCGTCCGCGCTACGCGGTCTACGACGCTCCCGAGAACTTCCTCAGCTCCGCGGTCGCGGTCGCCAAAGCCGAGTCGTTCTGGGAGCTGCCGATCATCGGCCGGTTCTTCTCCCCCGACGAGGCGCCGGCGTCCACCAACCCGGCCGCCACGCCCGAACCGGTGGCTACAGGAGAACCTGCATCAAGATGACGTCGAGCCATCGGCCGAACTTGCGGCCGATCTCGCGCTCGGTCCCCACGATCTCGAAGCCGGCAGCGCGGTGCAGCGCAATGGATGCCTCGTGGCCGCCGACGATGCGAGCGACCACGGCGTGAAACCCGTGCGCGGTCGCGAGGCGTAGCAGCTCTTCGAGCAGCGCCTTGCCGACGCCTTGACCCTGCCGGTCGCGGCGGACGTACACGGAGTCCTCGACGCTCGTGCTGTATGCCGGCCGGTCGCGGTATGGGGACAGCGACGCGAAGCCGACGACCTCGCCGCCGTCCTCCGCCACGATCACCGCGTGCGCGCCGGATCGAGCGGACAACCACTCGGCCTGCTGCGCCGCCGATCGCGGCACGAGGTCGAAGGTCACGGTGGACTCTGCGACCTCGAGGTTGTAGATGGCGCGGATCGCCTCGTTGTCGGCGCCCGTCGCGAGCCGTACCTGCATCGAGGGGATCAGCTCGAGAAGCGAACGAGCCGCCCCGGGCGCGCGTCCGTCGGTTCGCCATCCTCGAACGTGACCTCGCCGGCGACCACGGTGGCGCGGTAACCGTCGACCTTCTGGATCAGCCGGCGACCGCCGGCGGGAAGGTCGTTCACCATCTCCGGCGCATGGAGCCGCATGCCGTCGAGGTCGATCAGGTTGAGGTCGGCGCGCTTGCCGGGCTCGATCGTGCCGCGATCGGCGAAGCCGTAGACCGATGCCGGCCGCTGGGTCTGCAGGTGCACCACCTGCTCGAGGGGAAGGCGCCGGCCCCGATGACGGTCGCGGGCCCAGTGCGTGAGCAGGTACGAGGTCATGCTCGCGTCGCAGATCAAACCGCAGTGCGCGCCACCGTCGCCGAGCCCGAGCACCGTCCGAGGGTGGGTCATCATCTCGCGAAGGGCTTCGTGATCGCCGTCCGCGTAGCTGGCGAGCGGCGCGAACAGCAGTGCCGTGCCGTCGCGTTCGAGCATCCAGTCGAGCATCACTTCCTGCGGGCTCCGGCCTTCACGAGCGGCAGCGGCGGCCGCGCTCGCTTCGGGCGGCGGCTCGTAGTCCGGCGGGTCGCCGAGCGGGAAGAACTGGTTCCAGCGTGACATCAGCGCGACCGCGATGGCGTTCTTCGTGTGCGGCTGCTCGCTCAGAAGCGCGGCCCGGACATCAGCTTGCTGCAGCTTGGCGACGCGTTCGCGCAGCGGAAGCGACGCGATCGATCGATACGTCGGGTGGGTGATGAACGGATGCAGCGACGACTGCAGGCCGAACAGCATCCCCGTGGGCCGGGACGAGACCTGGGGGACGACGCGCAGCCCTTCGGCCGCGAGCCGATCGGCATGATCGAGCGCGTCGCGGTACTCGGCCGTGCCGGGACGGGCCTGCGCCAGCGCGTACGTGACCGTCGCGCCCGTGCGCCGGGCGAGGTCCGCCATCCACATCCGCTCGGGCTCGGTGCTGACGGTGTCGGACACCATCTGGAACACGCCGTGTCCGGCCGCTCCGAGCGCGTCGCCGATCGCGAGCAGCTCGTCCGCCGGCGCGGCGGTGCCCGGGACATAGCCGTGGCGTGAATGGTGCAGGACGGTGCGCGACGTGCTGAAGCCGGCGGCACCAGCGCGAAGGGCGCGCTCGACGAGCTCCGCCATCTGCGCGATCTCCTCATGCGTGGCGTCGTCGTGTGCCCGTTCACCCATGACGTAGGCGCGCACGGCGCAGTGCGGCACCTGTGCCGCGACGTCCATCACCGTCTGCCTGTGGTCGAGCGAATCGAGGTACTGCTCGAAAGTCTCCCAACCCCAGTCGATCCCCTCGTGCAGCGCGGTGCCCGGGATGTCCTCGACGCTCTCCATGAGCTCGATGAGGAAGTCCTGCCCGCCGGGGCGCACCGGTGCGAAGCCGACGCCGCAGTTGCCCATGACAACCGTGGTCACGCCGTGCCAGCTCGACGGGGTGAGCTCTGGGTCCCAGCTCACCTGGCCGTCGTAGTGCGTGTGGATGTCGACCCAACCCGGCGCGAGCACCAGGCCGTCGCCGTCGATCTCTCGGCTGCCCCGACCGTCGATCGTGCCGACCTCGGCGATCGCCGCGCCGTCCACCGCCACGTCGCCGGTGAACGCCGGCCGGCCGGTTCCGTCCGCGATGGTCGCCCCGCGGATCACCAAGTCGTGCATCGATCTCCTCACTGGTTCCGTTGGCCTGGGCCAAAGCTTGAGCGCGGATTCCGTGCTCCGTTGGGCCGTGCCGGCAGGCACGGCTATCCTCGACGGGCTTGCATCCCTGACAACTACGCCCTCTTAGCTCAGTCGGCAGAGCACAGCCATGGTAAGGCTGGTGTCGTGGGTTCGATTCCCACAGAGGGCTCGGCCGCCGCGTCGAGCGGTAACCGCACAACCTCATGGCGGCGTAGCTCAGACGGTTAGAGCACTCGGCTCATAATCGAGGTGTCGCCGGTTCGATTCCGGCCGCCGCCACCAACCGACCACCCAAGAACAGAGGGACACACGATGGCGAAGCAGAAGTTCGAGCGGAACAAGCCGCATTTGAACGTGGGGACGATGGGTCACATCGACCATGGGAAGACCACGTTGACGGCTGCCATCACGAAGGTGTTGCACGACAAGAACCCGGATGTGGCGGTGACGGCGTTCGATGAGATCGATAAGGCGCCGGAGGAGAAGCAGCGGGGTATCACGATCAACATCGCGCATGTGGAGTATGAGACGGACAATCGGCATTACGCGCATGTCGATATGCCTGGTCATGCTGATTACATCAAGAACATGATCACGGGTGCGGCGCAGGTGGATGGGGCGATCTTGGTGGTGGCGGCGACGGATGGTCCGATGCCTCAGACTCGTGAGCATGTGTTGTTGGCTCGTCAGGTGGGGGTGCCGAGCATTGTGGTGGCGTTGAACAAGGTCGACGCGGTTGATGATGAGGAGTTGTTGGAGTTGGTGGAGATGGAGGTGCGGGAGCTGCTCACGGAGTACGAGTTCCCGGGTGATGACATTCCGGTGGTGCGGGTGTCGGCGTTGCGGGCGTTGGAGGGTGACGCGGATGCGGCGGCGCAGGTGTTGGAGTTGATGGACGCGGTTGATTCGTATGTGCCGGAGCCGACGCGTGAGTTGGACAAGCCGTTCCAGATGCCGATCGAGGATGTGTTTTCGATCACTGGTCGGGGCACGGTGGTGACGGGCAAGGTGGAGCAGGGTGTGATCCATACGGGCGACGAGGTCGAGATCGTGGGGATCCGTCCGACGACCAAGACGGTGTGTACTGGGGTGGAGATGTTCCGCAAGATTCTCGATGAGGGTCAGGCGGGCGACAACATTGGTGCGTTGTTGCGGGGGACGAAGAAGGAAGAGGTCGAGCGGGGTCAGGTGTTGGCGAAGCCGGGGAGTATCACGCCGCATACGACGTTCGAGGCGCAGGTGTACGTGTTGACGAAGGAGGAGGGCGGTCGTCACAAGCCGTTCTTCAGCAACTACCGGCCGCAGTTCTATTTCCGTACGACGGATGTGACGGGGTCGATCACGTTGCCGGAGGGCACGGAGATGTGCATGCCGGGTGACAACACGACGATGACGGCAGAGCTGATCGCACCGATCGCCATGGACGAGGGGTTGCGGTTCGCCATCCGTGAAGGCGGCCGCACCGTCGCCTCCGGCCGGGTCACCAAGATCATCAAGTAACCGTTTCGATCCCGAACCAGAGGTTCGGGATCGAGCTGATGGCGCCGCCTACGGCGGCTCTGAAAGCATTGTCGCTGCCCGACCGAGCAAGTCGGATCGGGCAGCAGTGAGGAGAGCCCAGTGGCCAGCAAAGCCAATGAGAAGCGCGTCGGCGTCACCCTCGAGTGCACCGTCTGCAAGCGTCGCAACTACATCACCCAGAAGAACCGGGTGAACGACCGGGAGCGCATCGAGCTCAAGAAGTACTGCCGATGGGACCGGCAGCACACGCTGCACAAGGAGACCCGGTAGCCGGCCCGCCGGCGCTGTCCGCGTTTCCTACCCGTAGGTAACTTCCCGCCGTCCGCCCAGGTCAGAAGGCCCGGTATGCCACAAGAAGTCGGTGATCTCACCGAACTGGTGGTCGCGGCCCGAGGTGGCGACCAGCAGGCATTCGAGATGCTGGTCCGCGCCACGTACGCCGAGTCGTACACGCTCGCGTACCGGCTGACCGGCGACGAGGAGGACGCTCGGGACGTGGTGCAGGAGTCGTACTTGCGGGCCTACCGGGGCCTCAAGCGCTTTCGGGGCGATGCGCAGTTCACGACGTGGCTGTATCGCATCACCGCGAACTGCGCGTCGACGCATCTCGGACGGCGGGCACGGCACCGCCACGACGAGCTTGCCGACGACGCACCCCTCGCCGACACCGATCCCGACGTCGATCCGGCTGCCAGAACCGACGCTCGTGCCACCCGCGAACGCCTGACCGATGCATTGCGGGGCCTGCCGCCCCGCCTGCGGGCGGTGGTCGTGCTGCGCGACGTCTATGACCTGCCCCACGAGGCCATCGCGGCCGAGCTGGGCATCTCGGAGTCGGCCGCGAAGGTCCGGCTCCACCGGGCGCGGAAGAAGTTGCGGGAGAACCTGTTCCCCCTTCGGGGCGAGCAGGGTGAGGGAGGTGACGCACGTGCGGTGTGACGAAGTGACCGAACTGCTGGCGGACGTGGCGGAGGGTTCGCTGGCACTGGACCGGGGGGCGCGCCGGCACGTGGACCGTTGCCTGCGTTGCCAAGCGGAGCTCGTGCAGTACCGCAAGCTCCTGAGGGCGCTCCATGCGCTGCGCACCGAGGTGCTCGAGCCTGCGCCGGGCCTGATCTCCGACATCCTCGCCACCCTCGAGGAGGCGGGTGAGCGTCACGCCGTTCGCTCGATGCTGACCGGCCGGCGCATGGCCTACGTGGGTGGCATCGCCGCGGCCGCGACCGCCGGCGCCGCCGGGGCGATCCTCATCGCCACCCGCGGCCGCAAGGGCCGCATCAGCCTCGCTGGATGACGAGCGATCCTCGTGCGGCACGGTCGGTGAGACAACCGCGAGCCGACAGCAGCGGCGAGTGAGCCCGCAGGGCGAAGGGGTTGGTGTCGAGGCGCGGTGCTAGCCTGACCCGGAGTTTCGAACCTCCCCAGAGGGCAGTAGCTCAATTGGAAGAGCACCGGTCTCCAAAACCGGCGGTTGGGGGTTCGAGTCCCTCCTGCCCTGCGTCACCGCCGCGTCCGAATCTCTCCGACAACCCCCTGAAGAACAAGGTCAGCCGCCATGGCGATGAACCGAGAAACCAAGCGGATGTTGCAGCGTCAAGGTCAGATGACCGAGGACGGTGCACCCACGAGAGAACGGCGCAAGCCGCAGCATGCGCCGCGTCCCGAGGTCCGTGAGAAGCGCACCGGCCCGCGCGAGTTCGTCAAGGAAGTCCGCAGCGAGCTGCGCAAGGTCGCGTGGCCGACCAAGTCAGAGACGATCAACTACTCGATCATCGTGTTCGTGGCCGTCGTGGTCCTGACCGCATTCGTCGGCGCGCTCGACTACTTCTTCGGCGAGTTCGTCCTCAAGCTCTACAACCAGTGACATGAGCGAGTTCACGAAGGACTTCGACGAACCGGCCGACGACGACGGTGACGATGCCGCGGGCTCGTCAGCGGTGCTCGTCGACGACGAGGCCGCCTCGGACACTGAAGACGCGGTGATCGACTCGGACGACTTCCTCGACGAGGAAGCGGCGCCGCCTGTCGAGAGCCCCTACGACCGTGCCGGTCGCTGGTATGTCGTGCACACGCAGTCGGGCTACGAGAAGAAGGTCAAGCAGAACCTCGAGGCCCGCATCTCCTCCATGAACATGGAGGAGCGCATCCACGAAGTCGTCATCCCGATGGAAGACGTCATCGAATTCAAGAACGGCAAGAAGGTCGTCGTCCAGAAGAAGGTCTTCCCGGGCTATCTCTTGGTCCGCTGCGACCTCGACGACGACTCGTGGTACGTCATCCGCAACACGCCGGGCGTCACCGGGTTCGTCGGCGCCGGGTCGAAGCCGTCGCCGCTGTCGCGCCGCGACGTCGAGAAGTTCCTCAGCGTTGTCGCCGGTGACGAGCAGGTGGCGGCGAAGCGGGGCAAGCCGCGCCTCGAGTACGAGAACGGCGAGACCGTGCGGGTGCGCGAGGGTCCGTTCGCAGACTTCTCCGGCGAGATCATCGAGATCAACGAGGACCAGCTCAAGCTCAAGGTGCTCGTCAACATCTTCGGACGCGAGACGCCGGTCGAGCTGGAGTTCAGCCAGGTAGCGAAGCTCTAGCCCCGGCTGGCAGAATCTTCCGTCCCCCTTCGCGAGGCAAGAAACATGGCAAAGAAAAAGGTCGCGGCCGTCGTCAAGATCCAGATCCCTGCGGGGCAGGCAACGCCCGCGCCGCCCGTCGGTACCGCGCTCGGTCCGCATGGCGTGGCGATCATGGACTTCTGCAAGATGTACAACGCGCAGACCGAGAACCAGCGCGGCACCATCGTGCCGGTCGAGATCACGGTCTTCGAGGATCGCTCGTTCACGTTCATCCTGAAGACGCCACCGACCCCGGTGCTGCTGCGTCAGGCTGCGGGCGTCGACAAGGGCGCGGCGGCGCCAGGACGCGAGGGCGCGGGATCGGTCACCGACGCGCAGGTTGCGGAGATCGCGAAGACGAAGATGCCGGACCTCAACGCCAACGATCTCGAATCGGCCAAGAAGCAGGTCGCGGGCACCGCCCGCTCGATGGGTATCCAGGTGGTCTGATGGCACGTCACGGCAAGCGCTACGTCAACGCCACCCGCGCGTTCGACTCGGAGGCGATGATGACGCCGGCCGAGGCGATCGACGTCGCGAAGCGCACCTCGAAGACCAAGTTCGACGAGACGATCGAGCTCGCTGTCCGTCTCGGCGTCGATCCCCGCAAGGCGGATCAGATCGTGCGCGGCACGGTCGCACTGCCGTCGGGCACCGGCACCGACGTCCGTGTCGCGGTTTTCGCCGCCGGTGACGCTGCGGCCGAAGCCCGCGCCGCGGGTGCCGACATCGTCGGTGCCGACGATCTCGCCGCGCAGATCGAGGGCGGCATGCTCGACTTCGACGTCGCCATCGCCACGCCCGACCTCATGCCGTTGGTCGGACGTCTCGGTCGCACGCTCGGGCCTCGCGGCCTGATGCCGAACCCGAAGACCGGCACGGTCACCACCGAGGTCGGCAAGGCGGTCGGCGAGTTCAAAGGCGGCAAGGTCGAGTACCGCACCGACCGCTACGGCAACGTGCACGTGCCGATCGGCAAGGCGAGCTTCGAGCCGGAAGCGCTCGTTGCGAACTTCAGCGCCGTCGTCGACGAGCTGCAGCGGGCCAAGCCGGCGTCGGCCAAGGGCCGCTACATCAAGAGCGTCACCCTCGCCCCGACCATGGGTCCGGGCGTGAACGTCGATCCCAACCGTTTGCGGGAAGAGATCGTCGCTCCGTAGCCTGTCCCGTCCGAACAACCGAACTGCTCGCCGAAGACATCCGGTGCGCTCCACGCGCTGAAAGGCCGCTCCCGCAGGGACCACGGCCGCCTGACGAGGCGGACACCTCCGAGGACTCACTCGGTCGTGGCCGCGCCGCACGCGAGCCCGACCGAGAAACGAGAGGAGGTGCCAGTGGACAACCCGAGACCCGAGAAGATCGCTGTCGTCGACGAGGTCAAGCAGCGGTTCTCGTCCGCCAGTGCAGCCGTGCTGACGGAGTACCGCGGCCTCGACGTCGCCGCCATCTCGCAACTGCGCCGAGCGCTGCGTGAGGCCGGCGGCGAGTACAAGATCTACAAGAACACGCTCGTGCGGTTCGCCGCCCGCGATCTCGGCCTCGAGATCGACGAGCTGCTCACCGGGCCGACCGCGATCGCGTTCGTCGACGGCGATGCCGCCGCGGTGGCGAAGGCACTTCGCGACAACGCCAGGACCAACCCGATGCTGGTGGTCAAGGGCGGACTGCTCGGCACGAAGGCGCTGAGCGCGGACGATGTCCGAGCGCTCGCCGAACTGCCGTCGCGCGACGTCCTGCTGAGCCAGCTCGCCGGCGCCATGGCCGCACCGCTGCAACAGTTCGCCGGACTGCTGCAGGCCCTTCCCCGCAACTTCGCCTACGGCCTCAAGGCCCTGCTCGACGAGCGCGGCGGTGCACCCGAGGAAGCTGCGGATCCCGAGCAACCCGCAGCCGCAGAGGAGCCTGCCGTCGAGGCCGAAGCCGAGGCCGAGCCGGCGACCGCACCCGAGGCTGCGACCGAGACCGAGACAGAGACAACCGAAGAGACCGAAACGCCGGCGGCCGAATCCGCCGCCGACACTGAGGAGAGCTGACAGATGGCAACGCTGACCAAAGACGACATCCTCGACGCGATCGCGAACATGAGCGTGCTCGAGCTGAGTGAACTGCTGAAGGACTTCGAAGAGAAGTTCGGCGTCACCGCGGCGGCACCGGTCGCTGCGTTTGCCGGCCCGATGCCGGGCGCAGGCGCCGGTGACGGCGCGGGCGCGGCCGAGGAGGAGAAGGACGAGTTCGACGTCATCCTCGCCGCGGCCGGCGACAAGAAGATCCAGGTGATCAAGGAGGTGCGCTCGCTCACGAGCCTCGGCCTGAAGGAGGCCAAGGACCTCGTCGACAGTGCGCCGAAGCCGGTGCTCGAGCACGTCACGAAGGAAGAGGCCGAGAAGGCGAAGGCGCAGCTCGAAGAAGCCGGCGCCACCGTCGAGCTCAAGTAATTCCGCTCGACGTTGCGTGCGTCACCTCCATCCTGTGTGGGTGACGCACGCAACAACGAGTCAGGTCCTATGAGCGCGGACGAACGCGAGCGGCTGCTGGCGCTGGAAGGCGCGCTGAACTGGCGTGACCTCGGCGGCTACAGCACGGGCGATGGCCGCACCACGAAGTGGGAGCGGGTCTACCGCAGCGACGGCCTCGACCAACTCACCGACGCCGACCTCGATCTGATCGCCGAGCTGGGCATCCGCCTGGTCATCGACTTCCGCATCGATCGCGAGGTCGACCTGGCGCCCAGCCGTTTGCCTGATCATCCCGAGCTCCGCCGTCAGCGACTGCCCATCGGCGACGACGTCGCCGGCACGACGGTCATCGAGCGCATCCAATCCGGCCAGATCACCACCTACAGCGCCGAGCAGGTCGCCGCGACCTACGAGAAGATCCTCGAGGAGTCCGCCCGCGAGTTCGGCATCGCGCTCACCCACGCGGCGGAGCCGGCCAATCACCCGATGGTCTTCCACTGCACCGCGGGCAAGGACCGCACGGGCCTCATGGCGATGCTCTTCCTCGGCGCACTCGGGGTCGATCGCGACGACATCGTCCGCGACTACGAGCTGACCACGCGTTACCGGTCGAGCAAGCGCTTGGTCATCCTGCGGCCGCAGCTGGAAGCAGCCGGCGTCGACGTCGATGCGGTGCTCCCGTTCCTCACCGCCCAGGCGCCCGTGATGGCCGCGACGATCGAAGCGCTGTTGGACCGCCATGGGTCCATCCCCGATTACCTGACCGGCTCCGCAGGCCTGACCGACGAGACGATCGATCGCCTGCGAACCGAGCTCACCGAACCGCAGCCGGGTCCACAACCCTTGACCTAACCGGCGGTTCGTCCTACCCTCCTCCCAATTCGGGGCTCCATTCGGAGCCGCTAACGCATGGGCGCTCGTCGGGCGAATCCGACGGGTTGCTCTTCTTCGCGACGTGACCTACGCTGTTCGGTTGCCGTGCCGCTCCGCGCCTTCGCTTCGGAAATCAGTGCCGTCGCTTCGTCGCGCCCGAGCCGCTACGGATTCCGGCCGCCACGCACCCTTGGGAGCTAGGTCTCTTGCCTTCACGCACCCCCGCCCGGCAGCGGTACTCGTTTGCGAACCTCGACGAGGCACTGCCACTTCCTGACCTCATCGCCATCCAGCGCGAATCGTTCAACTGGTTCCTGCACCAGGGGCTGGCGGAGACCTTCCGCGACATCAGCCCCATCAAGGACTTCACCGAGACGCTGCAACTCGAGTTGGAGTTCGATCCCGACGACGAGGACCTGCGTCCGCCCCCGAAGTTCTCGGTGGAGGAGTGCAAGGAGAAGGACATGACCTTCTCCGCCCCGATCTTCGTCCGGGCCCGCTTCATGAACGCCACCACGGGCGAGATCAAGGAGCAGACCGTCTTCATGGGCGACTTCCCCATGATGACGGACAAGGGCACGTTCGTGATCAACGGCACCGAGCGCGTCGTCGTGTCGCAGCTCGTGCGCAGCCCCGGCGTCATCTTCCAACCCGGCGAGCGCTTCCGCCTGCGCAACCTCGCGAAGCACCAGCTCGTCACCGGCACGATCCACCCGTACCGCGGTGAGTGGATCGAGTTCGATGTCGAGCAGAAGCCGGGCAAGGACGTCACCGCCGGCACCCGTGTCGCGCGCAAGCGCCGCCTCTCGCTGTTCGTCCTCCTCCGCGCGCTCGGTTACGACGAGGAGAACGCGCCCGGTTTCCTCGAGAGCTTCGTGCGTCACTTCGACTTCCTCGAAGGCCAATGGGAGAAGGACCGCGACCTCGCGCCGACGCAGGACGAGGCGCTCGTCGAGATCTACAAGCGCGCCCGCCCCGGCGAGCCGCCGTCGGTCGAGTCGGCCCGCGCCTACTTCCGCAACGCCTTCTTCGAGAGCCGCCGCTACGACCTGTCACGGGTGGGCCGCTACAAGCTCAACCGCAAGCTCGGTGCCGAGGTCGCGAAGCTCTCCGAGCTGTTCAACCTGAGCCCCGATCTGATCGACACGCCGGATCCCGACCAGCCGGTGCTGAGCCGCTGCGAGGTTCTCGCCGCGACGAGCTACCTGTTGCATCTCGCCAACGGTGCGCCGGGCTACCGCCTCGACGATCAGGACCACTTCGCCAACCGGCGCATCCGCTCCGTCGGCGAGTTGATCCAGAACCAGGTGCGCATCGGCCTGTCCCGCATGGAGCGCGTCGTCAAGGAGCGCATGACCACGCAGGACGTCGAGGCGATCACGCCGCAGACGCTCATCAACATCCGGCCGGTGGTCGCGGCGATCAAGGAGTTCTTCGGCACCAGCCAGCTGAGCCAGTTCATGGACCAGGTCAACCCACTGTCGGGATTGACCCATCGCCGCCGTCTCAGCGCGCTCGGCCCTGGCGGTCTGTCGCGTGAGCGTGCCGGCTTCGAGGTCCGCGACGTGCACTTCTCGCACTACGGCCGCATGTGCCCGATCGAGACGCCGGAAGGCCCGAACATCGGTCTGATGGGCGCGCTCGCGACGTACGCGCGCGTGAACAAGTTCGGCTTCATCGAGTCGCCGTACCGAAAGGTCACGGGTGGGCGCGTCACCGACGACATCGCCTACCTCGCGGCCGACGAGGAAGAGGAGTACATCGTCGCCCAGGCCAACGCGCCGCTGGACGACAAAGGCTCGTTCCGCGAGGAGCGCGTCCTCGTACGGCGTTCGCCGCAGGCGTCGTCGCTGTCGGATCTGCGCCTCCAGCTCGAGCGCGACATCTACTTCGCCGCGACGACCGAGATCTCCTCGGTGCCGCCGGGCGAAGTGCAGCTCATGGACGTGTCACCGAAGCAGATCGTCTCGGTGGGCACCGCGCTGATCCCGTTCCTCGAGCACGACGACGCCAACCGCGCGCTGATGGGCGCCAACATGCAGCGCCAGGCGGTGCCGTTGGTGAAGGCCGAGGCGCCGTACGTCGGCACCGGCATCGAGGCGAAGGCGGCGCGCGACGCGGCCGACATGATCCTCGCCGAGGAAGACGGCACGATCCTCGAAGTCGACGGCGACCATCTCGTCATCGAGTACAAGTCCGGCAAGAAGAAGCACGAGCGTCTCCTCAAGTTCGAGCGATCGAACCAGGACACGAGCATCAACCAGAAGCCGCTCGTGCAAGAAGGCGACCGCGTGAAGAAGGGCGACGTCCTCGCCGACGGTCCTTCGACCGACAACGGCGAACTCGCGCTCGGCAAGAACCTCCTCGTCGCGTTCATGCCGTGGGAGGGCTACAACTTCGAGGACGCCATCATCCTCTCCGAGCGTCTGGTGCGCGACGACGTGCTCACGTCGATCCACATCCACGAGCACGAGATCGATGCACGTGACACGAAGCTCGGTCCGGAAGAGATCACGCGTGACATCCCGAACCTGTCCGAAGAGATCCTGAAGGACCTCGACGACCGCGGCATCATCCGCGTCGGCGCCGAGGTCGGTCCGGGCGACGTGCTCGTCGGCAAGGTCACGCCCAAGGGTGAGACCGAGCTCACGCCGGAAGAGCGCCTGCTGCGCGCCATCTTCGGTGAGAAGGCCCGCGAGGTGCGCGACACCAGCCTCAAGGTGCCGCACGGTGAAGAGGGCAAGATCATCGACGTCAAGGTGTTCAGCCGCGACGAGCATCACGAGTTGCCGCCGGGCGTGAACCAGTTGGTGCGGGTCTATGTCGCCCAGAAGCGCAAGATCAGTGTCGGTGACAAGCTCGCCGGCCGTCACGGCAACAAGGGCGTCATCTCCAAGATCCTGCCGCTCGAGGACATGCCGCATCTCGCCGACGGCACGGCGGTCGACATCATCCTCAACCCGCTCGGTGTGCCGTCCCGCATGAACGTGGGTCAGGTCCTCGAGGCGCACCTCGGTTACGCGGCGCGCTGGGGATGGGTGGACGACACGCCGAAGAGCGGGAGCATCGGCGACGAGCCGGTCCGTGGCACCGAGGCGAAGACGCGGACGAACACGCCACCGTCGATGTTCATCGCGACGCCGGTGTTCGACGGCGCCCACTGGGACGAAGAGGACGACGCCGGCAAGCACCCGACGATCCGCCAGATCTTCGAGCACCTCCAACCCGAGGCGATCGACGCGCGCTACGGCGACGGCGGCCGCATGATCCAGGCCGACGGCAAGGTCCCGCTCTACAACGGTCGCACCGGCGAGGCGTATGACAATCCGATCACCGTCGGCTACGTGTACATCCTGAAACTGGCCCACCTCGTGGACGACAAGATCCACGCCCGGTCGACCGGCCCGTACTCGATGATCACGCAGCAGCCGCTGGGCGGTAAGGCGCAGTTCGGTGGCCAGCGCTTCGGTGAGATGGAGGTGTGGGCCCTCGAGGCGTACGGCTCCGCCTACTGCTTGCAAGAGCTGCTCACGATCAAGTCCGACGACGTCCTCGGCCGCGTGAAGGTGTACGAGGCGATCGTGAAGGGCGAGAACATCCCCGAGCCCGGCATCCCCGAGAGCTTCAAGGTGCTCATCAAGGAGATGCAGGCGCTGTGCCTCAACGTCGAGGTGCTCTCGGTCGCGGGTGAGCAGATCGAGATGCGCGAGCTCGACGAAGACGTGTTCCGCGCCGCCGAGGAGCTCGGCATCGACATCTCACGTCCCGAACGGGGCTCCGATGAAGAAGACGAGCGTCGACGAGAGAGGACTTCTTACTGATGCTCGATGTGAACAACTTCGATCAGTTGCGGATCGGTCTGGCAACGGCCGACTCGATCCGCATGTGGTCCAACGGCGAGGTCAAGAAGCCGGAGACCATCAACTACCGCACGCTCAAGCCGGAGAAGGACGGGCTCTTCTGCGAGAAGATCTTCGGTCCGACGAAGGACTGGGAGTGCTACTGCGGCAAGTACAAGCGCGTCCGCTTCAAGGGCATCATCTGCGAGCGCTGTGGCGTCGAGGTCACTCGTTCGAAGGTGCGGCGCGAGCGGATGGGCCACATCGAGCTCGCCGCGCCGGTCGTGCACATCTGGTACCTGCGCGGCACGCGTTCGTGGTTGGCCTACTTGCTCATGGGCACGGAGATCCGCGAGGAGCTCAAGGCCAAGCAGCTCGAGAAGGTCATCTACTTCGCCGCCAACCTGGTGACGTTCGTCGACGACGAGCGCCGTCATGCCGACCTCCCGAACCTCGAGGCCGAGTTGATCGGCGAGCGCGAGGCGATCGAGAAGGAGCGTGAGCTCGAGCTGGCTCGCCGCCAGGAAGAGCTCGAGAAGGAGCTCGAGGCGCTCGAGACCGAGGGCGCGAAGGAAGCCGATCTCCGTGCTCGCCAGCGTGCAGCCGAGAAGGACCTCGTCGCCATTCGTGAGCGGTACGACGCGGAGAACGACATCCTGCAGCGCGCCTTCGACGAGTTCCGCGATCTGTTCCCGCGCAAGATCATCGAGGACGAGCTGCTGTGGCGTGAGCTGAAGGATCGCTACGGCGAGTACTTCGAAGGCGGCATGGGCGCTGACGCCATCAAGTCACTCATCGATCGCCTCGACCTCGACGAGGAAGAGGTCAAGCTGCGCAACGCGATCGACCCGCCCGAGGGCCAGCGTCCGCTCAGCGCGCAGCGCAAGCAGAAGGCGATCAAGCGACTGAAGATCGTCACCGCGTTCAACCGCCGCGACGACCACGGCCGGCGCGTCAACGACCCGCGGGCGATGATCCTCGACGTCGTCCCGGTGATCCCGCCCGAGCTGCGCCCGATGGTGCAGCTCGACGGTGGCCGGTTCGCCACGTCCGACCTCAACGACCTCTACCGCCGTGTGATCAACCGCAACAACCGGTTGAAGAGGCTGCTCGATCTCGGTGCGCCCGAGATCATCGTCAACAACGAGAAGCGCATGTTGCAAGAGGCCGTCGACGCGCTGTTCGACAACGGCCGCCGCGGCCGGCCGGTCACCGGTCCGGGCAACCGTCCGCTGAAGTCGCTGTCCGACATGTTGAAGGGCAAGCAGGGCCGGTTCCGCCAGAACCTGCTCGGCAAGCGCGTCGACTACTCCGGCCGTTCGGTCATCGTGGTCGGCCCGACCCTCAAGTTGCACCAGTGCGGCCTGCCGAAGCTGATGGCGCTCGAGCTGTTCAAGCCCTTCGTCATGAAGCGGCTCGTCGATGCCGAGCTGGCGCAGAACATCAAGTCGGCCAAGCGCATGGTCGAGCGTCGCCGCCCACAGGTGTGGGACGTGCTCGAGGAGGTCATCAAGGAGCATCCGGTTCTGCTGAACCGTGCGCCGACGTTGCACCGCCTCGGCATCCAGGCATTCGAACCCGTGCTCGTCGAGGGCAAGGCCATCCAGATCCATCCGCTCGTCTGCACCGCGTTCAACGCGGACTTCGACGGCGACCAGATGGCGGTGCACCTGCCGCTGTCGTCCGAAGCACAGGCCGAGTCGCGCGTGCTGATGCTGTCGGCGAACAACATCCTCTCGCCCGCACACGGCCGCCCGCTGGTGACGCCGACACAAGACATGGTGATCGGCGCGTACTACCTCACCGAGCTCGTGAAGGGCGCCAAGGGTGAGGGTCGCGTGTTCCGGCACATCTACGAGCTCGACAGCGCCTTCGACGAGGGCACACTCGACCTGCACGCGGAGATCGAGTACCGCGGGCCGATCGCCGGCGCCGAGAGCCCGTTCAAGACGACGTACGGACGCCTCTTGTTCAACGAGGTCCTGCCCGACGATCTCGACTTCGTGAACCGCGCCGTCAAGAAGGGCGACATGGGTCTGATCGTCGACGACCTCGCCAACGGCAAGCGGTGGGTCGCGCCGGACGGCAACGGTGCCGAGCCCGAGTTGATCCACGGCTACCCGAAGGCAGTCGTGGCCGACGCGCTCGACGGCATCAAGAACCTGTGCTTCCGGTTCGCTGCCCGTTCCGGCCTGACGATCTCGATCGAGGACGTGAAGACCCCGTCCGAGAAGCGCGCCATCCTCGACAGCCACGAGAAGCGAGCCGAGAAGGTCGAGGACCAGTTCTTCAAGGGCATCATCACCGACGGCGAGCGACGCCAGAAGGAAGTCGAGATCTGGACGGCCGCCACCGAAGAGGTGCGGGCCGCGATGGAGCGCGAGCTCAAGCAGGATCAGTTCAACCCGATCGACATGATGGTCGGCTCGGGTGCACGCGGGAACATGATGCAGGTCCGCCAGATCGCCGGCATGCGTGGTCTCGTGGCCAACCCCCGCGGCGACATGATCCCTCGCCCGATCAAGTCCAACTTCCGTGAGGGCCTTTCGATGTTGGAGTACTTCATCGCCACGCCTGGCGCCCGCAAGGGCCTCGTCGACACCGCCCTGCGCACCGCGGACTCGGGCTACCTGACCCGTCGGCTCGTCGACGTCGCGCAGGAGCTGATCATCCGCGAAGAGGACTGCTCGCGCGAAGGCGTACCCGTCCTCGGTCTGTGGCTCGACGACATCGAGGCCGATCCGGCCGACGGCTCGAAGCGCAACTACCTCGAGACGCGTGTGTTCGGACGCACGATCGCGACTGACGTCACGCTGTCGGACGGCACCGTGATGCCGGCCGGTCACGAGGTCGGCGACGAGGACCTCGAGCTGCTGCGCGACGACGAAGCCGTCACGCGGGTGCGCGTTCGTTCGCCGCTCACGTGCCAGGCCGAGCTCGGCGTGTGCCGCAAGTGCTACGGCCGTTCGCTGGCGACCGGCAAGACGATCGAGCTCGGTGAAGCGGTCGGTGTGATCGCCGCACAGTCGATCGGTGAGCCGGGCACGCAGCTGACGATGCGGACGTTCCACACCGGCGGCATCGCCGGAACCGACATCGCCGGCGGTCTGCCCCGCGTCGTCGAGCTGTTCGAGGCTCGCTCGCCCAAGGGCAAGGCCACGCTCGCCCGCACCGCGGGTGTCGTGCGCATCGCCGAGGACGAGGGCAAGGGCCGCATCGTGACGATCGTCGCCGACGACGGTACCGAGGAGACGCACACCGTTCCGACCATCCAGCGGCTCGCGGTCGCTGACGGGCTGGAGGTCCGGCCCGGCGACGCGATCGTCGGCGAGGAGAAGACGCCGCGCGATCCGAAGGAGCTGCTCGAGATCCGGGGCGTTCGCGAGACCCAGCAGTACCTCGTGAGCGAGGTGCAGAAGGTGTACCGCGACCAGGGCGTGTCGATCCACGACAAGCACATCGAGTTGATCGTCCGGCAGATGACGCGGCGAGTTGCCGTGCAGGAGCCGGGCGACAGCGACTTCCTTCCGGGGGAGCGCGTCGACTCGAAGGTGTACGCCGACGTGAACCGTCAGCTCGTGCAGGAGGGCAAGACCCCGGCTGAGGGTCGTCCCGAGCTGATGGGTATCACCAAGGCGTCGCTCGCCACCGACTCGTGGTTGTCGGCGGCGTCGTTCCAGGAGACGACCCGTGTCCTGACCGAGGCTGCGATCGAGTCGCGTTCCGACGGTCTGCTCGGCCTGAAGGAGAACATCATCATCGGCAAGCTGATCCCCGCGGGGACCGGCATGGAGGTGTATCGAGACGTCGAGACCGAGGCGCCCGACTACCAGCCGATGCAGTTCTACTCATCCGATTCCGACGCCGCCGAGTGGCTCGCCAGCATCTCGGGCGACTACATCCCCGAGGCCGCGACCGAAGGCGACGTGATCGGCGCGGCCGACGTCGAGCCCGCCGTCGGCGAGTCGGCCGCCACGAGCGGCGACGCCGACAGCTTCGACATGGAGCTCGACGGCGAGCCGAGCGACAGCACCGTCGTCGAGGCCCCGTTCGGCGAGGAATCGATCGGCTGAACCCGGTTTCGTAACCGTCGCCGCCGCGCCGCGTTCGCACCGCGGACGCGGCGGACGACGGCCTGCCTACTGTGGAGCGGCGGCCGGCTCGCCGCCGTGGGGGTCATGGTGGGTTACGTACTGGGTGTCGACTTGGGAACGACGTACACGGCGGCCGCCGTCGCGCGTGACGGGCACGCGCAGATCTTCGAGCTCAGCAGCACCCTGGCCGCGATCCCCTCCGTCGTCTTCGCCTCTGAGGACGGCACCTACATCACCGGCGAGGCCGCGAACCGGCGGGGAACCGTCGAACCTGACCGCGTGGCGCGTCAGTTCAAGCGGCGCATCGGCGGACCCAACTTCTTGCTCGGGGGCGCGCCGATCTCGGCCCACTCGCTGACGGCGAGGTTGCTCCGGTCGACCTACGACGCGGTGGCCGCTCGTGAAGCAGCCGAGCCGGATGAGGTCGTGCTCACCCACCCCGCGAACTGGGGCGAGTACAAGATCGATCTGCTCCGCCAGGCGGCGCGGATGTGCGATCTGACGGTCACGACGGTCACCGAGCCCGAGGCGGCGGCGATCGCGTACGCGGCGAACGAGCGGGTCGCGGTCGGTGACACGATGACGGTGTACGACCTCGGTGGCGGCACGTTCGACGCCGCAGTCCTTCGCAAGACCGACACGGGCTTCGAGATCCTCGGCCAGCCGGAAGGACTCGAGCAGCTCGGCGGCATGGACTTCGACGAGGCCGTCTACAACTACACGCTCCGATCGCTTCCCGACGGAGCGCTCGACGCGCTCGACTTCGATGACGACGAGGCGAACAGCGCGCTCGAGCGCCTGCGCAACGACTGCGTGGCCGCCAAGGAGGCGTTGTCGTACGACACGCAGACGACGATCCACGTCTTCCTGCCCACGGTCCAGACCCAGGTCCGGTTGACCCGCGAGGAGTTCGAGGCGCTGATCCGGCCGCTGCTCGCGGAGACGATCGACGCGCTCAACCGTGCCATCCGGTCCGCCGGCCTCGAGTCCGATGCGGTGCAACGAGTTGTGCTGGTGGGCGGCTCGTCGCGGATCCCGCTGGTCGCGCAGATGATCGCGGCGTCGATCGGTCGACCGGTGGCGATCGATGCGCACCCGAAGCACGCGATCGCCGCGGGCGCGTCGCTGATGCCGTTGCTCAAAGGCAAGAACGATGAGCTGACGGTTCCGTCGTGGACTGGTGTCGCGTCGTCGACCCCGGAGGCGAGTGCGATCGCATCGCCGACTGCCGGGACGCCGCTCAGCGTGGCGATGGCTGCAGGCGCAACCGCGGCGACGTCCCCGCCGCCGACGACCGATCCGACGCCCGCTCCGCCGCCTCCGCCGACGCAGCAGGTTCCACCCCCACCTCCGCCACCGGCGCCCGCACCGCCGGGCGCGGCTTCGCCGCCGCCGTCGAAGGGATCCCGGCGGGGGGTGTTGATCGGAGCGATCGCCGCCGGGGTCGTGGTCGCCGCACTCGCGGCGGTGTTCCTCCTCGGTGGTTCCAACAAGAAGGAGCCGGCAGCGGCGTCGCAGACGAAGTCAACGACGACGAACTCGAGCGCGTCGACCACGAGCGTCACCCCGCCGACGCAATCGCCGACGCAAGAGCTGGCCGCCGAGATCGACTCGACCCTGCAACCAGGAGCCAACGCACGGGCCGAGGTCGTTCAAGCCGTCAACGGTGTCGACAGTTGCCAGACGGACCCCAACGACGCGATCACCTCGTTGCAGGATGCGATCAACACTCGACAATCGATGCTCACGGGCGTGCAGTCCGTCCAGTGGAACCTCGTCCAACAAGGGAACGAGGTTCGCGACGATGTGACACAAGCACTGAATGCGTCCGTCTCGGCAGATCAGTCGTTCATCCAGTGGGCGAACTTCGTGGAAGCCACCGGGTGCAACGGCAACGCACCCCACGACGCCAACTTCGACGCCGCGCAGTCGGCGTCCACTGATGCGACGAATGCCAAGGACGCGTTCCTGCAGCTCTGGAACCCCATCGCCGCGCAGGTCGGGACGAAGCAGTACGTCGAGACCGATCTGTGAGCCCTGATCACACGGCCGCTCCCAACCGTCGGGCGATCGTGATCGGGTCATCGGTCGCGGCCGTCGCGATCCTCGCCGGCGTCGTCGCAATCGCCGTCACCCGGCGCGACGACTCGAGTGGCGCGGCGACCGCCGTTGCCAGCTCGGCGTCGTCGGAGCCACCGGTCTCGGCTGTCGCGACGACAACGGCCTCGGATGCGCCCGGATCGGCCTCGAGCTCCCCGACTGCATCGCTCGCGGGCAAGGTGATCGTTCTCGACCCCGGACACAACGAGCACAACGCGCAGCACACGGCAGAGATCAACCAGCTCGTCGACGTGATCACGGAGAAGAAGCCGTGTGACACGACCGGCACGGAGACGAACGACGGCTTCTCCGAGGCGGCGTTCAACACCGACGTGGCCAACCGTGTCACGGCCCTGCTGCGGGCCGAAGGGGCAACGGTGATCCTGACGCGCGACCCGTCGACGCCATGGGGTCCGTGCATCACCGAGCGAGCCGCCATCGGCAACGACGCTCATGCGAATGCAGCCATCTCCATTCACGCGGATGGCGGGCCGGCCGACGGTCACGGCTTCGACATGATCGAACCGACCCTCGTGGCCGGACACAACGATGCGATCATCGCCCCGAGTCAGAAGCTCGCGGTCGACGTGCGCGACGCATATCGGTCCGCCACCGGCATCCCGTTCGCGAACTACGTCGGCAACCAAGGCATCGACAACCGCGACGACCTGGGCGGCCTCAACCTCTCGACGGTCCCGAAGGTGTTCATCGAGTGCGCCAACATGCGCAATGCATCCGACGCGAGTCTGGTGAAGGACTCCGACGCCCGCCAGAAGATGGCCATCGGCATCGCGCAAGGACTGACGATCTTCGTCCTCTCCCGATCCTGACGCCCCACGCTTCGCCGCTTCGCCGTTCTGGCGTCAGATCCGGCGGATATCCGCCGTTGGTGACGCCAGAACGGTGATGGGTGCTTCGGTCAGGTGAGGTCGAACCGGTCGAGGTTCATGACCTTGTTCCATGCAGCGACGAAGTCGCGGACGAACTTCTGTTGACCGTCGTCAGCGGCGTAGACCTCTGCAACCGCGCGGAGCTGTGAGTTCGAGCCGAAGACGAGGTCGACGGATGTCGCCGTCCACTTGGTGTCGCCCGACGACCGGTCGCGTCCTTCGTAGACGTTCTCGTCCGACGCCGATGGACTCCACTCCGTTGCCATGTCGAGCAGGTTGACGAAGAAGTCGTTCGTCAAGGTCTCGGGCCGATCCGTGAACACGCCGTGCGCGGCGTTGCCGTGGTTGGCGTTCAACGCTCGCATGCCGCCGATGAGGACCGTCATCTCCGGCGCGGTCAGCGAGAGCAGGTTCGCCCGGTCGAGCAGGCGTTGCTCGGGCGGCACCTTGTCACCGGACCGGAAGTAGTTGCGGAACCCGTCGGCCGTCGGTTCGAGCACCGCGAACGCCTCGACGTCGGTCTGATCCTGCGAGGCATCGGTCCGTCCCGGTGCGAACGGCACCGTGACGTCGCCGCCCGCGTCGTTGGCCGCTTTCTCGACGGCCGCGCATCCGGCGAGGACGATCAGATCGGCCAGCGACACCTTCGCTCCACCGGACTGCGCGTTGAAGTCCTGCTGGATCTTCTCGAGGGTGGACACGACGTTGGCGAGCTCGGCGGGCTCGTTGGCCTCCCAGTCCTTCTGCGGGGCGAGGCGAACGCGCGCACCGTTCGCACCGCCTCGCTTGTCCGTGCCGCGGAAGCTCGCGGCCGAAGCCCACGCGGCCGAGACGAGTTGTGACACGCCGAGCCCGGAGCCGAGCACCTTCTCCTTCAGCGAGGCGATGTCGCGGTCGCCGATCAGGTCGTGGTCGACCGCCGGCACCGGGTCCTGCCACAGCTGTGGTTCGGGGACCCACGGGCCGAGGTAGCGCGACAGCGGACCCATGTCGCGGTGCAGCAGCTTGTACCACGCCCTCGCGAACGCGTCGGCGAGCTCGTCGGGGTTCTCGTGGAAGCGCTTGACGATCGGTGCGTAGATCGGGTCGACCTTCAGCGCGAGATCCGTCGTCAGCATCATCGGCGCATGGCGCTTCGACGGGTCGTGCGCGTCGGGAACGGTCCCCTGCGCCTCTGCGTTCTTCGGCGTCCACTGGTGCGCACCGGCCGGGCTGGTGGTCAGCTCCCAGTCGTACGTCAACAGGTTGTCGAGGTACCCGTTGTCCCACGTGGTCGGCTCGTTCGTCCACGCGCCCTCGAGACCGCTGGTGATGGTGTCGTCGCCCATGCCGGTGCCGAACGCGTTCGGCCATCCGATGCCTTGGTGCTCGACCGGGCAACCCTCAGGTTCGGGACCGACGAGGTCGGGGTCACCGGCGCCGTGGCACTTGCCGAACGTGTGACCACCAACGATGAGCGCGGCGGTTTCCTCGTCGTTCATCGCCATGCGCCCGAACGTCTCCCGGATGTCCCTCGCGGCGGCGACGGGATCGGGATTGCCGTTCGGACCTTCGGGATTCACGTAGATGAGTCCCATCTGCACGGCGCCGAACGGGTTCGCCAAATCCCTCTCGCCGCTGTAGCGCTCGTCGCCGAGCCACGTGTCCTCGGAGCCCCAGAAGATCTCGCCGGGCTCCCACATGTCCGGCCGGCCGAAACCGAATCCGAACGTCTTGAACCCCATGGACTCGAGCGCGCAGTTGCCCGTGAAGATGAGCAGGTCCGCCCACGAGATCGTGTTGCCGTACTTCTTCTTCACCGGCCACAGCAGCCGGCGTGCCTTGTCGAGGTTGGCGTTGTCCGGCCAGCTGTTCAAGGGGGCGAACCGCTGCGTGCCCTCGCCGCCACCACCGCGGCCGTCGCCGATCCGATAGGTGCCGGCGGCGTGCCACGTCATCCGGATGAACAGCGGGCCGTAGTGGCCGTAGTCGGCGGGCCACCAGTCCTGCGACTCGGTCATCACCTCGATGACGTCGCGCTTCAGCGCTTCGACATCGAGGGTCGCGAAGGCTTCGGCGTAGTCGTAGTCGCCGTCCATCGGGTTCGCTCGCGGGGAGGGCTGATGCAGTACCTGCAGGTTCAGCTGATTGGGCCACCAATCCTGGTTGGACCTCGGCCGAGTCGGCTTGGTCGTGGGGGACGGGATGACCGGGTTCTCGCTCTCGCTGCCGCGCTCGGACATGCGGGCTCCTCTCGCGTCGATCTCGAATCGCCTTTTCCTACCCAGCTTCCCCCTTTGGGATCGCCCGTGCATCCCCCTGGCAGGAGGACATTCGCTCACACGCGCGACGCCGGCGGGACGGGGCGGAGGGGGCGGGTTGCCTGGCGCCGGGCCGCGCCACTATCCTCGACCCTCCGTGCCCACGATCCAGCAGCTGGTCCGAAAAGGTCGGCAGTCGAAGACCACCAAGACCAAGACCCCGGCCCTGAAGGGCGCCCCCCAGCGGCGGGGTGTGTGCACCCGCGTCTACACCAACACGCCGAAGAAGCCGAACTCCGCGCTGCGCAAGGTCGCCCGCGTCCGGCTCACCAGCGGCATGGAGATCACGGCCTACATCCCCGGTGAGGGCCACAACCTCCAGGAGCACTCGATCGTGCTCGTCCGCGGCGGCCGTGTGAAGGACCTTCCGGGCGTTCGCTACAAGATCATCCGCGGCACCCTCGACACCGCCGGTGTCCGCGACCGCAAGCAGGCCCGCAGCCGTTACGGCGCGAAGCGGGAGGGCTGAGGCCACCATGCCGCGCAAAGGACCCGCGCCGCGCCGGGAGCTCATGGCCGATCCCGTGTACCACTCGGTGCTCGTCACCCAGGTGGTCAACAAGATCCTGCTGCGGGGCAAGCGGTCCGTGGCCGAGCGCATCGTCTACGAAGCGATGAAGGTCGTCGAGGAGAAGACCGGCTCCGAGCCGCTCTCCGCGCTCAAGCGCGCCATCGAGAACGTGAAGCCGCAACTCGAGGTGAAGAGCCGCCGGGTCGGTGGCGCCACCTATCAGGTGCCGGTCGAGGTCCGTCCTCGCCGTGCCACCACCCTCGCCATCCGCTGGCTCGTCGGCTACAGCCGCCAGCGCCGCGAGAAGTCGATGGCCCTGCGCCTCGCCAACGAGATCCTCGACGCCAGCAACGGCCTCGGCGCATCGGTCAAGCGTCGCGAGGACATGCACAAGATGGCCGAATCCAACAAGGCCTTCGCTCACTATCGCTGGTGAACAGTCGATAGACAGTGAGGAATACGCCCGATTCGCGCGGAGTTGGGGCGTAGGATGCTTCTGATGACCCGGGAGAAGAGCAGCTAGCGCCGCCCCCTTTGCGATCGATGCCGGGGGCGGCAAGCCTCCGGCCACTGCGGCCGGGCCACGTGCCCGGCCGTTTGCATGTCACCGATCCTTCAGCAGATCCGTCACACAGCCGTCCGACCCCGCAGGCACGAGAAGAGAAAGAGATGATGCGCTCCACGCCGCTCAACCGCACCCGCAACATCGGGATCATGGCCCACATCGACGCGGGCAAGACCACGACGACCGAGCGGATCCTGTACTACACCGGCAAGAACTACAAGATCGGTGAGGTCCACGAGGGCGCAGCCACGATGGACTGGATGGCCCAGGAGCAGGAGCGGGGCATCACCATCACCTCGGCCGCTACCACCTGCGAGTGGAACGACCACACCATCAACATCATCGACACGCCGGGCCACGTCGACTTCACCGTCGAGGTCGAGCGGTCGCTGCGCGTGCTCGATGGCGCCGTCGCCGTGTTCGACGGTGTGGCCGGCGTCGAGCCGCAGACCGAGACCGTGTGGCGCCAGGCCAACAAGTACGGCGTTCCCCGCATCTGCTTCGTCAACAAGATGGACCGCCTTGGTGCCGACTTCTTCAAGGCGCTCGACAGCATCAAGGATCGACTCGAGGCGACCACCGCGGTCGTGCAGCTTCCGATCGGCGCCGAGGGCAACTACACCGGCGTCGTCGACCTGCTCGAGATGAAGGCGCTGGTGTGGCGCAACGAAGAGCTGGGCGCGAAGTGGGACGTCGTCGACATCCCCGACGAGCTCGAGGAGCAGGCCGAGCACTACCACCACGAGCTCATCGACGTGCTGTCGCACCACAGCGACACCATCCTCGAGAAGTACATCTCCGACGAGCCGATCACCGTCGAGGACCTGAAGGACGCGTTGCGGCGCGCCACGATCGCCAACGAGATCGTTCCGGTCCTCAACGGCAGCGCGTTCAAGAACAAGGGCGTGCAGCCGCTGCTCGACGCGGTCGTCGACTACCTGCCGTCGCCAATCGACCTCCCGCCCGTCGGCGGGATGGACCCGAAGGGCAAGGAAGAGCTCGAGCGCAAGGCCGACGACGGCGAGCCGTTCGCCGCTCTCGCGTTCAAGATCATGACCGACCCGCACGTCGGCAAGCTCACGTACTTCCGCGTGTACAGCGGCACCCTCGAGAAGGGGGGCCAGGTCCTCAACACGCGCACCGGCCACAAGGAGCGGGTGGGCCGGCTGCTGCGCATGCACGCGAACCATCGTGAGGATCTCGACGCGGTCTTTGCCGGCGACATCGTCGCGGGCATCGGCATGAAGGACACGAAGACCGGCGACACGCTCGCCGCGGTCAACGCGCCGATCGTGCTCGAGTCGCTCGAGTTCCCCGAGCCGGTGATCCACGTCGCCGTCGAGCCGAAGACCAAGGCCGACCAGGAGAAGATGTCGCGGGCGCTGCAGGCGCTTTCCGAAGAGGACCCGACCTTCCAGGTCCGCACCGACGAGGAGACCGCGCAGACCGTGATCTCCGGCATGGGCGAGCTGCACCTCGAAGTCATCGTCGATCGAATGCTGCGCGAGTTCAGGGTCGATGCCAACGTCGGCAAGCCGCAGGTCGCCTATCGCGAGACCATCACCAAGAAGGTCGACCACCACGTGTACCGCCACGTGAAGCAGACCGGCGGCAAGGGCCAGTTCGCCCACGTCGTGCTGGCGATCGAGCCGACCGGTCCTGGCGGTGGCTACGAGTTCGTCGACAAGATCACCGGCGGTCGCATCCCGAAGGAGTACATCCCTTCGGTCGACCAGGGCATCCAGGAGGCACTGACCTCCGGCGTGCTCGCCGGTTACCCGTTGGTCGACGTCAGGGCCACGCTCGTCGACGGCTCGTTCCATGAGGTCGACTCGTCCGAGATGGCGTTCAAGATCGCCGGTTCCATGGGCTTCAAGGAGGCCGCCCGCAAGGCCGGCGCGATCATCCTCGAGCCGATCATGTCGGTTGTCGTCGTGACCCCCGAGGACTACATGGGCGACGTCATCGGTGACCTGTCGTCCCGTCGCGGCAAGGTCGGCGGCATGGAGCAACAGGGCAACTCACAGGTGGTCCGGTCGACCGTGCCGCTGTCGGAGATGTTCGGTTACGCTACCGACCTCCGGTCGCGGACCCAGGGTCGAGCGACGTACACGATGCAGTTCGACTCGTACCAGCCAACGCCGGCGAGCGTGCAGGAAGAGATCGTCAAGCGGGTGCGCGGCGAGTAGCGCCGCCATCTGAGCGCCAGGGAGAGAGATGGCCAAGCAGAAGTTCGAGCGGAACAAGCCGCATTTGAACGTGGGGACGATGGGTCACATCGACCATGGGAAGACCACGTTGACGGCTGCCATCACGAAGGTGTTGCACGACAAGAACCCGGATGTGGCGGTGACGGCGTTCGATGAGATCGATAAGGCGCCGGAGGAGAAGCAGCGGGGTATCACGATCAACATCGCGCATGTGGAGTATGAGACGGACAATCGGCATTACGCGCATGTCGATATGCCTGGTCATGCTGATTACATCAAGAACATGATCACGGGTGCGGCGCAGGTGGATGGGGCGATCTTGGTGGTGGCGGCGACGGATGGTCCGATGCCTCAGACTCGTGAGCATGTGTTGTTGGCTCGTCAGGTGGGGGTGCCGAGCATTGTGGTGGCGTTGAACAAGGTCGACGCGGTTGATGATGAGGAGTTGTTGGAGTTGGTGGAGATGGAGGTGCGGGAGCTGCTCACGGAGTACGAGTTCCCGGGTGATGACATTCCGGTGGTGCGGGTGTCGGCGTTGCGGGCGTTGGAGGGTGACGCGGATGCGGCGGCGCAGGTGTTGGAGTTGATGGACGCGGTTGATTCGTATGTGCCGGAGCCGACGCGTGAGTTGGACAAGCCGTTCCAGATGCCGATCGAGGATGTGTTTTCGATCACTGGTCGGGGCACGGTGGTGACGGGCAAGGTGGAGCAGGGTGTGATCCATACGGGCGACGAGGTCGAGATCGTGGGGATCCGTCCGACGACGAAGACGGTGTGTACTGGGGTGGAGATGTTCCGCAAGATTCTCGATGAGGGTCAGGCGGGCGACAACATTGGTGCGTTGTTGCGGGGGACGAAGAAGGAAGAGGTCGAGCGGGGTCAGGTGTTGGCGAAGCCGGGGAGTATCACGCCGCATACGACGTTCGAGGCGCAGGTGTACGTGTTGACGAAGGAGGAGGGCGGTCGTCACAAGCCGTTCTTCAGCAACTACCGGCCGCAGTTCTATTTCCGTACGACGGATGTGACGGGGTCGATCACGTTGCCGGAGGGCACGGAGATGTGCATGCCGGGTGACAACACGACGATGACGGCAGAGCTGATCGCACCGATCGCCATGGACGAGGGGTTGCGGTTCGCCATCCGTGAAGGCGGCCGCACCGTCGCCTCCGGCCGGGTCACCAAGATCATCAAGTACCGTCGACCCGAACAGAGGTTCGGGATCGAGCTGATGGCGCCGCCTACGGCGGCTCTGAAAGCATTGTCGCTGCCCGACCGAGCAAGTCGGATCGGGCAGCTCGACCCCCACGGCCAGAGGATCGGCAGAAGTTGCGCCCCACCTGAGCAGCAGATTTGCAATTCGCCCATGCGCCATCAAGCAGGTACCCTGCAGCGTTCCCTTTCCGGGGGACGACGGTCCTTGACAAGCGAGTGGAGCAAGCGGTGCCCGACAAGCAGAAGATCCGGATCCGCCTGAAGGCGTACGACCACGAGGTCATCGATCAGTCGACCCGCAAGATCGTCGAGACCGTTCTGCGCACGCAGGCGAATGTGCGGGGACCGATCCCGCTGCCGACCGACAAGCACCGGTACACGGTCATCCGCTCGCCGCACAAGGACAAGGACAGCCGCGAGCACTTCGAGATGCGCGTCCACAAACGCCTGCTCGACATCCTCGAGCCGAGCCCCAAGACGGTGGACTCGCTGCAACGCCTCGAGCTGCCGGCCGGCGTCGACATCGAGATCAAGATCCAACAGGCGTAACGCCGCGCCGTCGCGAGGACCGGCGCGTTCCGGGTTCTTGCCTACGCTCTGCCCGTGGTGGAGCGTGTTGTCTGGACATCGGAATCGACCTTCGCGGTCGACGGTGTCGAGTACGTCTGTGACTTGTACGGCGCTCGAGTGCCGCACGAACCACGGTTCTGTGTGCTCAAACATCCCCGCGTCATCGAGCGGTACATCGAGCTGCTCGACGGGCTCCGACCGGACATCGTGGTCGAGGTCGGCATCTTCGAAGGGGCGAGCACTGCGTTGCTCCACCAGCTCGCGCGACCGTCGCAGCTGATCGCGTTCGAGTACAACCGCGAGCCGCTCAACGCCAAGCTCGACACCTTCATCGCTCAGGACAACCGATCCGGTTCCATCTCGGTTCACTACGGCGTCGATCAGAGCGACACGAAGCGGCTGTCGTCGATCCTTTCGAACGAGCTCGGCGACACCCCTCTCGATCTGGTCATCGACGACGCATCACATCTCCTCGATCCGTCGCGTGCGACGTTCAACGAACTGTTCCCTCGACTGCGCCGAGGCGGTCTCTACGTGCTCGAGGACTGGGCGATCGGCCTCGGGCCCAACACCACCGACCCTTCGGGAAAGCCGCGATTGGTCGAGCTCGTGCACGACATCGTCAGGACCAAGGGAGCGCGACCCTCGCTCATCGGCGACATCAGCATCACGCCGGCGTGGACGGTCATCACGCGCGGACCGGAGGTCACGGAGGACTCCTTCGATGTCGCGGCTTTCATCCGCTGAACGCGCTTAAGCGCGCGTGCGCGGCGTTGATCTCCGGACGGCGACTCGCAGACGGCCTGTGAACGGAAGCAGGCCGAAGGTCACCAAGGCGAGACCCACGCAGAACAGTGGGCCGATGATGCTCGACCCAGTGTTGGCAAGGGTCGTCGACCCGGTTACGTGCAGCGTGGCGGTGATCCCGACGTTGGCACCTCCGCAACGCAGACCGATGCTGTAGCTCCCGGCCGGGGTCGTGGCGGGGATCACGTAGTCGGTGTGAAAATCGCCGCTTGCGTCACGCGTGACCTGAGGACCGAATCCATCTCCCGGGAACAGAGCGGCGGTCGAGACGAGCTGCACGGGGTCAGACGGACAAGAGGGGGTGCCGGTGGAAGGCACGTTGCCGGCGATGGTGACCGTGCTGGCCGGGGCTGCAGACGATGGCGACACCGTGATGCTCGGCGCCGCGCTCGCAACCGACATCTGCGCACACAGCGCGAGCGCCATGACCGCCACGGCACCTGCAGCTCGACCGGCGATGCGCCGCATCAGCGGAGACGTCCAACGAGCAGTGCGGTCGTTCATGGCAACCTCGCCCCCCGTTCGGGGCGCTTCGCGGCGCCCGGAACCCGTGCAGTGACATCGGACCTTACCTGAGGTGTCACACGTGACCGTGTTCAGTGAGTCTCTCGTTGCGACGCGACCTCAGGACGCCATGACCGACATCGAGCCTTCTTCGTTCATCCCGCGGGCGACCACGATGCCGATCGCGAGCCAGGACACAGCCACGAGACCGGCCCCGAGGAAGTTGTTCATGGGTCCACCGGGCGCGGTGAACCCGCGGTCACCGAAGATCGTGATCGTTTCCACGAGCTGCTCGGCCAGAGCGACACCGCACAACACGCCCAACCACTGCGGCAGACCATTGCGGCGCTGGAGTGCGAGGATCACCACCGGCGTCAGCGTCGTCACGGTGGTTCCCGTGAGCACGGGTCCCCAGTAACTGGCGACGTCCAGCACCAAGCGAGCCGTGGCGGGTTGCAACACGGAGGTGTGCCAAGCCAGACCCGCCCACATCCACGCGTAGACCGCGGTTTGTGCAGCGAACGCGACCATGCCGAAGAAGAACACATCGCCGTACGGGGCGCTCAGTCGGTTGCGGATGAAGGAAGCGAAGATCGCCACCAGCGGTAATGTCAGCGTGGCCAACCACACCCAGGTGTGGACGTGTCCGCCGTTCTTGTGGAACCACGCCACCACGTCCTCGCCCCGGTCGGTGGCATCCGGCGGAGTGCCGAGCGCCAGGATGCCGGCGACGTAGAGCACGGCGAAGCCGACGGTCACACTCATCAACGCTGTCGAGCGCCGCATCGAAGAACTACTCAACCATCGCACGGTCGGAACATCGCGGACCCGAACGCTCGTCCGTCGTGGCGGGATGGCACGATCTGGGTGTGGGAAGCATCGAAGGACGGCGCGAGATCGTGGCGCTAGCGGGTCGCGACGACGTGTGGCGCATCGGCGACACGGAGTTCGTTCAAAGCTTCCGGATGGACTCGACGCCGCAACGGTTTCGCATCCGCAAGAACGCGTCGCTCATGGCCCTGTACGAGGACCTGTGCCCAAAGATCCGTGGCGGCCGGATCGTCGAGCTCGGCATCGCGGACGGCGGGAGCACAGCGCTTCTCGCGCTGGCCGCGGAGCCGGGCAAGCTCGTGGCCTGCGAGCGCGACAGCGAACCGCGACCAGCGTTGGCGACGTTCATCGAAGCGCACGCGCTCGTCGAAACGGTTCGAACCTTCTACGGCGTCGACCAGGGCGATCGGCAACAGTTGGCGGCGATCGTCGACCGCGAGTTCGGCGGTGAGCCCATCGACCTCGTGATCGACGACGCCTCACATCAGTACGCACCGACGCTTGCCTCGTTCGAGGTGCTCTTCCCGCGCCTTCGTCCGGGCGGGACGATCATCATCGAGGACTGGGCAGCCGACTACTTCTGGGCGAGCGCCATCGAAGCGGCACTGGCGGACGCGTCCGACCCTGACGCGGCGACTCTCGGCGAACGCCTCGCGGAAGCGAAGCGCCGGCAGGACATCGGGCAAGAACCGAAGAACCGCCCGCTGCCCCGCCTGGCGCAGCAACTGCTTCTCGCTTCGGCCGCATCTCCGTCGACCGTCGCGCGCGTCACGGTGGACCATCACTGGCTCACGGCCCAACGGGGAACCGCCACTCTCGACGCAACCACCTTTGCCATCGCCGACTTGTTCGTCGACCACTTCGGTTGGTTCGAGGACCCGATCAGTCCGGGCTGAAGCGGGGCCAACGCGGTGGTGCCGGAACAGGCCGCGAGGGGCGGCTGCTCAGCCGTCGGATGCGACCACTTGGTAGAGCGAGGGCATGTTCGGGAACTCGCCCCAACCGTCCTGCGTGACCAGGCGACGGAACTCGTCCGTGCTGTGCGAGGTCTGGTAGTCGGCTTCTGATGCCCACTGCACGACGTTGACCCACCGATAGCGCGCGTTCGGGGTGATGGCGCGGTGCAGGCGAAGCGACCGGTACCCGGGCTGCTGGCGGAAGTAGCCGCTGGTCTTGGTCCACATGTCGTGGAACACGTCGTCGCGCTGCTCCGGCACGGTGAAGCTGTTGATCAGCACCATCGGACCCGCGGCGCTGCCGGAATCCGTCGCCGTGCGCTCTTCGGCGGTCATGCCCTTCTCGTTCATTGCTCTCTCCTCAATAGTTGCACATGTGTGTAATGACTACATGTATGTATACTGATCGGTGACCGCATGTCAAGAGGTTCGAGCCCCGGTTCAGGAGGACGACATGGTGGTGACCGACGGGGAGACCGGCCGGTACCGGCAACGCAGGCGCACCCGTGCCGCGATCGTGGCGGCCGCCGCCGAGTTGTTGCGGGCCGGGCAGACACCGTCGATGAACGATGTCGCCGAGGCTGCCGACGTATCGCGCCGAACCGTGTACCTCTACTTCCCCACGCTCGAGCAACTGCTCATCGATGCGACGCTCGGGATGCTGCACCAGACCAAGGTCGACGAGGCGATCGAGACCGCCGACACCGGCGAGGCACGTGACGCGACCGAGCGGGTCGCCGCGATGATCCACGCGCTCAACGACGTGTCGAGCGAGACGTTGTCGCTCGGCCGCACGCTGATCCGGCTGACAGTCGAAGCGCCCGCGCCCGCGCCGGCGCCGGATGACGAGCAGGCAACGGCACCGCGCCGCGGCTTCCGGCGCATCGGGTGGATCGAAAGGGCGCTCGAGCCGTTGCGGACCGAGCTCGAGCCGGAGATGTTCGAACGGCTCGTGTCAGCGCTCGCGATGGTCGTCGGATGGGAGTCGCTGATCGTGTTGAACGACCTGCGAGGACTGTCGCCGTCGGAGCAGGAACGGACGACCTTGTGGGCCGCCGACGTGCTCATCCGCGCCGCTCTCGACGAGCGAGGAAGCTGACCTTCGCGCGGGCGCGTCACGAAACTCCATCATCATTTTCGGCCCTTGATCGGTCGATACACTCGCTCGACCTTGGTGGGAGGAGCAGCGCGGTGAGTGATTCTGGGCCCGACCAGACGAACCTCGGGATACCGGGCATCGACGGTGTCGCCGAAATCGGGCGATCGGCATCACACGCCACATATCGGGTGCGCGACGTGGCCACCGGCCGAACGGTGGTGGTGAAGCTCCTGAACGCGGGCCGGGATTGGCCCGGTCTCGCGGAGCGCTTCGACAGGGAGCAGTCGGCGCTCGCGCAGCTCGTCGGCCATCCGAACATCGTTCCCGTCTACGGCCACGGCTGGACCGAGACCGGTATGCCGTACGTGGTCAGCGGCGAGGAGACCGGCGGCTCGATCGGTGATCGACTTCGAGGCCCGACACCGATGACGGGTCCCGACGTGCTCGCGCTCGGGGTGCGCCTCGCCGGCGCGCTCGAGTCCGCGCATCGCGCCGGCGTCGTCCACGGCGATCTCCGTCCCGACGACGTGATGCTGACGCAGGACGGTGAGCCGTTGCTCGCCGACTTCGGTCTCGTCACGCTGGTGCGGCCCAATGCATCGGGCGTCACCGATCCGCAAGAGCTCGCGCACGTCGCGCCTGAGCTGCTCGATGGCGAGCAGGCCACACCCGCTTCGGACATCTACGCGCTGGCATCGGCCCTTTACACGTTGCTCTCCGGCGAGCCTGCCTTCGTTCGCCACTCCGACACGTCGGTCGTGCCGGTGATCAAGCGCATCGCATCCGATCCGTTGCCCGATCTCACGACGAAGAGCGTGCCGCCCTCGGTTGCCGACGTCGTCTCCAAGGCGATGTCGAAGAACCCCGATGATCGCTACAAGTCCGCGCAGGAGTTCGGGCGCGCACTGCAACAGAGCCAGGTCGCGCTCGGTCTTCCCATGACCGACATGACCCTGCTGGGTGCCGCGTCGAGCTCGTCGACCATCACGACGTCCGGTTGGGAAGGGGCGGCCGCAGGCGCGGCTGCCGGTGTTGCCGCGGGTGCAGCAGCCGGTGGTCCGGGGGGGCCCGGCGGCGTCCCAGGTGCACCAGGCGGGTCGAGCGGTCCAGGCGCTGGTCCGGGCGGGGCAACGCCCTCCAAGTCGCGTGTGCCGCTGTACATCGGGCTCGGCGTCACGGCCGTCGTGCTCATTGCCGCCGTCGCGTTCTTCGCGACCCGCGGCAGCGGCTCGAACAAGACGTCGAGTTCCTCCTCGTCGTCGACCTCGAGCCACAAGTCGAGCAAGTCGACCGCGTCGTCGGACTCGACCGACACCGATTCGACGGACACCGACTCGACCGACTTCTCGGACAGCTCCGCGCAGCAGACCGATCTCGTCAACGATGGTGGGCAGCTCGCGGTGTCGGTGCCGCCGACATGGACACAGACGAACACGGCGACCGATGCGACGAACAAGGTCCCCACGATCCACGCGTCACCGAACCTGACCGAGTTCTTCGCGGGTACCTACCAGCAGCCGGGGATCGACACCGCCGTCTTCGCACCGACCGCGCTCGATCCGTCCAACCTCGACGCCGCCGCCGACGCCATCCTCGGGTCCACCCGAACCGGCGGTCCGCTGTCGACGGTCTGCACACGCGGCACACGCGAAGACTTCGTCACGCTGGCGGGCGGGCTCACGGCTCGGCGCGAACTGCTGACCGCGTGCAACGGTGGCGGCAATGTCCTCGTCATGGCTGCCACCGACGCCAACAAGGACTTCGTGCTCGGCGTCGAGATCCACTTCGGGGTGCCTCCGGACGCCGCCGGCACACAACTCGCACTGGACACCGTGGACGTTCTGAAATTTCCGTGAGCTATCGAGATGAGTGAAGCCGTCGTCCCATCCTGGGCCGGCGTTCGTGAGACACGCTGGGCCCGAATCCGTCGCACAGACATCAGGCTCGTCATCGCCGTGCTCATCGGGCTCGTGTCCGTGACGGGCGCGGTGATGACCTGGCGCTCGTCGAAGCTGGGCGAGAACGCCACCGACAAGGATCGGCAAGCCGTCGCCGAAACGGTCTTGCAAGAGCAGAGCAACGCGAACATCGAGACGCAGGTCCGCAACGAGGCGCAGGCGTTCGAGCAGTACAAGGAAGACCTCAACAACGCCCAACTGCTCAAGCAGGAGGGTGACAGTCTGGAGGGTCAGAGCTTCTTCATCGAGGCCGATCAGGCGCGTGACCAGGCGCGAGAGCTCGAACAAGCCGCAGCCACGCTCGCCGACAACACCTTCAGCCTCGACTACGTGCAGACGGATGACACCACCAAGCTGCCGACTGCGTTCCTCATCGACAAGCGCCGCGTGGACCTGCGCCGCGCCGACGAGCAGGCGGCACAGGTGCATCCCGATCAGACCGCGCAACAGGCGCGCGACCTCCGCAGTCGCAGCCAACGACTCGAAGGCTGGACGATCCTGCTCGTCCTGTCGGTCGTGTTGTTGACGATCGCGACGATCAGTCGTAGCGATCGCGCGCGAATATGGATAGCCAGCTCAGCTGTGATCATCTTCGTCGTAGCGGCATCCGTCGCGTTCCTGGGGGACTGACGCGTGCCCGAGATCGAAGCACCCGAGATCGAGGTCGACGAGGACGCGCCGACGTTCCGGCGCAGGCTGGCGCTGGTCGTCGTGCTCATCACCTTGTTCGGCGCGGTCGTGGCGTACCTGCACGAGCAGAACTCCAACTCGGAGGACAACGCCGCGCGCGAGGCGCAGATCGAGGCGATCCAGGGTTTCGGCAAGCAGGTCGACGGGTCGACGCAGTACCAGTTCGACCGCAGCCAGTTCGTCGAGCAGCAGTTGCTCCTGCGCAGGATCGACGTCGCGACGTCACAACAGCGCACGACCGACCCGACGTTCTCCGCGGTCTACGGCGCTGACGCGTCGCGCCTCACGTCGCTGCACGACACCATGACCAGCGGCGCGGCGATCCAGTCCTTCGATGCCGACAGCGCCGACTTCGCCAAGTCGCAGGTCGACCCGGACGTCGCCCGGCTCGAGCAACAGGTCTTCGCTGCGGAAGCCAACGACTACGGCAACAAGGCCGACGCGTACGTCGCACTGCTCACCGTGCTCGCCGTCGGCATCTTCCTCATCGGCCTGTCGTTGACCGTGTCAGGCCGGGGTCGGTACCTCTTGGCGATCCCCGGCATCGGCATCGCAGTCATCTGTGTCGTGTGGGCCGTGTTCATCACCACCGGCTCGATCACCAAGATCCCCGACGACACGATCACGTTGACCGCGCAGGGCCAGCAGAAGGAGCTCGCGGCTCCCGTCGACGCCAACGGCAACACCGACTACTCCGACGCGATCGCCACGTACAAGAAGGCGATCGCGTCCAGTCCGAACTTCGGACCCGCGTACGCGCGCCTCAGCAACGCGGAGTTCGAGAACGGGGTCCACAACAGCGAAGGCTCGCAGTTCGAGAGCGTGTCTGATACGGACGCCACGAAGCGAGCCATCGCCGCGGGCGAGAAAGCGATCTCGTTGGGCGAGAGCAACCCGTCGTTGCTCAGCAGCGTCGGCTTCTACGACTTCACGCTGGGTGACTACGACCGGGCCGAGCAACTGTCGCGTCAAGCGCTCGACAACGGCAACGAGATCGAGCCGCTGATCTTCAACCTCGGCGTGGCCCAGGCGGCACAGAACGAGAAGAGCTCGGCGCGCGCGACCTACGACCACGGCATCTCGGTCTTGCAGCACGAGTCGGATTCGAAGCTGCGCCGGCAGATCGCCTCGGCCGCGCTGACCGACCTCGAGATCGCGGAGACGACGGCCACTTCTGCGAAGCCCTTGATCGAGGAGATGAAGGGCAAGCTCGTCGATGCGGAGTTCCAGACCGACACACACGCTGATGATGTGTCCGTCGACAACGTGGCGCCGAACCCTGACCACCACAAGATGACCGTCGGCTACGACGTCAGCAACGCAGACGACGGGACGAAGCTGACGAACGTGTGGTACTTCCGCCCGTTGAGCGCCGACGGCAAGGGGCCGTTCGTGCAGGACTTCAACCTCGACAGCGTGAGTCCGGTCAGTGCCGATTCGGTGACGTCGGATCCCAAGGAGAGCTTCGAAGGCTGCCTTCCCGGAGGCGACTACCGCGTCGAGGTCTACGCCGGCTCGAAGTTGGTCGGCTCGAACGACGACAAGCCGTTCCACTTCCCCGACAGCCCGATCGGCAAGCTCGAGCTCTTCGGCGGTGAGAGTGACGGGGTCCAGCTGTGCGCTCCCGCGGCCTGGGAGTTCGGCTCGACCGACGACGGCAGCACGTTGTCGCTCGACAACCCGCAGGACAAGAGCCAGACGGTGCGAGCGTTCGCCTTCCCGCTGAGCACGAGCGCCGACTTCGGCGACAATCCCTCGGACTTCACCGCCCTGGGGCAGGCCGGGACCGATCAGCTCACCAACGTCTCGACGGCGACGGATGGCCTGCCGTTCATCGGCCGACCGGCACCGGAGCCCGGGCAGACGGTGGGGCAGGACGACTTCTCGCTCGACACCCGTGAGGTGGTGGGCACGACGCCGAGCGGCGGCACGGAGGTGATCCTCGCGTCGTTCGACGAAGACGACTTCAGCATGCGGGTGCTCGTCCTCACGGCCGGCAACCAGGACGACGTGGACAAGCTCGGCAGCGAGATCGTCAACTCCGTGCGCTTCCTCGACGTGCCGAAACCGTCGGCGAACCCGGGCGGATAGTGTCTCGTGCCACCACGTGACGACTCTGAACGATTCTGGAGGGCCGACCTACATGGCCGATGAAGCTGCCGCGATGGCGTACCTGCAAGAGCACGAGCTGCTGTTCCTCGGTACTTGCAGCTCGAGCGGAAACCCGCATGTGACGCCGATGTTCTACGCGTGCGAGGGCAAGAAGATCTACTTCTCGGCCCCTCCGGGATCGGAGACCGACCGCAACCTCCAAGAGAATCCGATCGCCGAGATCGCGGTCGCCGAGGTGCCAACGGAGTGGTCGCAGTCCGAGGGCCTGCAGATCGAGGGCCCGGTCACCGAGCTCGACGGCCCGGAGGAGACCCACGCGGGCGAGCTCTTCAAGGCGCGTTACCCGGTGCTCGGCGACAAGGCGATGCACACGCACTACTGGCGCCTCGACGCGCAAGAGATCATCTACATGCACACCGACGAGAGCTCGGCTGACGAGACGCAGTCCTCGCTCGGTCACACCTGGGCGAAGTCCAAGACCTGACGAGCGTCAGTGGCGGTTGAGCGCCGCGTCCACTTTGTTCAGCTCCGTCTGCACGGCCTGGCGCTGCGTGTCGCTCGTCGCCAGCGATTGCAATTGCTCGAGTAGGGGCTGCGCGCTCGCGGCGTCGCCGATTCGCTCGAAGTCCACGACAGCCAGGAACCACAACGTGTCCGGGTTCGCAGGTTCCTTGTCGAGGCTCTGCTGCAGGAAGGCCGCCCCCTGCTCCGGGTCGGTGGTCATCGCCGTGGTCCAGCCGAGATAGCGCAGTGACCGCGCCTGATCGTCGTTCGTGGTGGCGCGCGCGGCGGCCTCGCCGGCGTGGAACTTCGCCTTCTCGAGCTGTTGCAGACGGGCCGTGTTGTCCGTTTCGCCGTCTGCGGCAGTGAGGTAGCGCTCGACCAGCGCCAGGCGCATCGAGACGACATCGGGATTGGCGTTGACGATCGCCTCGAGCTCGTCGTTCGAGATCTGTGACAGGTCGCGCCCGTCCTGCGTCGTCGACGGCGTCATGTCCGACGCGGTGCTCGCCGTCGCCTTGGAGGAAGACGAGTGTCCGCGCACCACCAGGAACGTGCCGATGCCGGCCGCGAGCAACAGGAGCGCGCCGGCGATCAACAGGATGACGGCTCGATCGGACAGCCGCCGCCGCGACGGCTCGGGAAACGGCAGCGACCCGTCGCGGTCGTAAGCCGGGATCACCGGGACGATCATGCCGCGTTCAGGCGAGACGGTGACGTCGGCGCCGCCGCCACCACGCGTACGGCGCGACGATCACGAGCAGCACGGTGCTCCACAACGTCAGCACGCCGCTGTCGGCTCGGCCGAAGCCGGCCGACTGGACGACCGGCGGGTGCCCGGGCGGGAGTGCGTTGCCCTTGTCGTTGGCGAAGCCGGGCCCCTCGACGGTGTGCGCCGGTTTGTTGTTGTCGACGCAGTCGAGGATGGTGCCGCCCACGACGTTCTGCGGTCCCTTGTTACAGCCGAGGGTCTCGTTGCCGTCCTCGGACGTGGCCGACCCGACCTCGGTGATCGTCATGTGGCTGAGCAGGTTCTCCAGCCGGTTCTTGTGTGCGTCGTCGTCGAAGATCCGCGCCGGGTCCGGGACGTTGAACCCGGCCTTGAGGATGTCCTGCTGTGCCTGTGCGAGGTCGGAGACGAAGTACGGCGGGAGGTTGCGGAACTCCATCTTCGCGTTGACCACGACGTCGCTGGCGCTGGTGATGTTCAGGCTGTCGGGGACGAAGAACGTGTAGGTGTACGTGCCGGTGTCCTGGCTCACGAGCTTGGTCGCGTCCTTCGGATCCGGCGCGAGGCGAACGGGCTGCAGATCGGTCACCGCCTGGCCCGTGGCGGTGCGGCCACGGATCTGCACGAGGTTCGGTACGAAGCTCTGGTAGACGACCTCGTTCTTGGTGCCCGTCTGCTGCGGATCGCCGTCGGTCAGGATCTTCTGGAAGTTCGTGAGCCACGGATCGCAGTCGTCGATCGGCGACGTGCGAGCGAGCCTGACGTCGAGGTTCTGGAGCGTGATGCCGGTCTTCGGATCGGTGGGATCCGGTGGGTTCTTCTGCAAGCCGGCCTTCATCGCGTTCACATCGAGCCCGAGCGCGGTCGCGACCTCGTTCGCATCGCAGGAGCGCAGGTCGGTCTGCACGTCGGCTGCCGACGGCCCGTCCGCAGCCTTCTTGACCGCGTCGCGCGGCGTGGTCTTCGCGTCCACACCGAGCACGCCTGACGTGCACGACGTCGCCACCGGAATGCTTGCGCCGTTGACGAACGGCGCCGAGAGGCAGATCGGTGTGCCGTCCTTCGTGGTGGCGGAGACTGCGAGCCAGAACTGGCGGGCGAACGCGAACCCGGTCGGGAACGTGTGCGCCAACAGGTTGTTGCGCACCTGGACGCTGAACGTGACGAGCTTCCCTGTCGCCGGATCGCCGTTCTGATCGGTTTGCGTGGCCAGCGGTGCCAGCGCCGCCGGCGGGGCCGCCGGGTCGCCCGTCGCAGCGACCTTGAGCGTCACGGCGCTGCGCACCAACGCCTCGCGATCGGCCAGCACCTGATCGATCGTGTCGCTCGGCAGTCCGGCGATGTCGTACTTCGCCGGGTCGAGGTCGTAGTCCACGCCGACGAACGTGTGCTCGTGGTAGTCGCGCTGTGGGATCGACAGCACACCGGGCGCATGATCGACGACCCCAGCGGTCGGGTCGTTCTTGGACGGCAACGGCATGTGGCAGTCGCTGCACCCGAGCGGCGAGTCGTTCGGGTTGCCGAATTCGTCGCCGAGATTGGTCGTGCTGTAGCGGTCCTTGAACCCGTTTGGCGCGTCGAAGAACGCGACGTAGTCCTGCCACTCGTCGTACGTCGTCTGCAACACGACATCGTGCTTCGGGTCGACCTCGTTCTCGTCGAGCTCCAAGTTGCCGTTCTTGTCGTGGTCCGCGGCCGTGTTGGCGTCAGTGATCGGTGCGGCGTTGGTGTCGTCACCGTTGAGGTTCGTGTCCGGCGCGTTGGGATCCGTCGCGTCCCGATTGGGATCGAGCGCGAGCCCGTCGCCCTGGAGGTCGACCTTCACGTTGTGGCAGGCGCCGCACAGCTGGCTCGACTGGACCGGATCGTTCCAGAAGTTGTCGTCGCCCTGGCCGATGTCGTGGATGCGCTGCGGTAACGGGTTCGGATTCTCGAACAACGGCGCGAACACCGCGCCGAACCCACCCCCCGACGCCTTCACGTCGTTCAGGGTCCCGGTCGCAGCCTGCATCTCGGCCGGTGGCTTCGAAGTGCCATGGCAGGTGCTGCAGCCGACGCCGTCGGACTGCACGGCGCTGCCGCCACCCGACACGGCGACGCCTTGCGCCTTCACGCCGGCGCTCCCCTCCGCGTCGAACGGCAGGAGCGAGTCGGCGTGCGGCGCGAACCGGGCGCCGACCTGCGCATGACAGGTCGTGCACACCTTTGCCGACGCGTCGAAGATGTCGCTCTGCTTCACCGTGTTGTCGGAGTTCGGGTTGTTCGCGGGCAGGAAGCCGTCGGTGTTGCGCTGTGCGTCGTCGGCCAGCTCGCGGTTCTTGGCCAGTGTCACGGGAAGCTGCGCCTCGGTGATCGTCGACGTCTGCGCGTGGTTCATCGCGGAGCCCGCCCACTCCTGGTACTCCCGCGAATGGCAGCCGGCGCACGACGAGGCGGCGACGAACTGCTCTTTCTCCGGCCGCAGGAAGGTCGTCGTTCCGCCCATGACGTCCCAGACGTGGAACGCGAGCACCGCGAACAGCAGGATCGTCAGCGGCGGATGCAACGCGCGCCACACCTTGAGGCTGCGCACGTTGAGGCGTTGCCCGCCGCTCCGTGGGAAGTGCTTGTCGACCTCGGCCCGCAGCGCCTTGATCTTCGCCCACCGCTCCTGCAGATCCGGCGACAACTTCGCCATCTCCGCATCGATCTCCTCGACCGGGCGCGTCGTGTCCGTGAAGTCTGCGACGAGCCGGCGGAAGTCGCGGGGCTGACCTGTCGAGAGCTTCGAGATCGCGACGTTGACGTTGAGCGCCGCCTTCTGCACCCCGATGAGGTGATGGCGTGCGACGCCGGCGATCGAGACGAGGATGCCGACGACGAGCAGCACCTTGCCTGACGAAAGGTGCAGGCGGAACGGCACGACCGTCGCATGCACGAACGCCGCGATCAGGGCGAGGATCGGCAGGTAGAGGTGCGACCGGATCCACGGCATCGTTCCGCCGGGCAGCTTCTTCTTGACCCACGCGTTGCGCTTGCGCAGCACGTACACGATGCCGGGACCGGCGAAGAAGCAGAACGTGACGATCCCGAGCAGCACGATGAACAGCAGCGTCGGGTTGCCGGCGCTGTCGAACTGCTGGAGCACGAACAGCCCGCCGAAGCCGACGATGAGCACCACGATCGAGCCGATGAGGACGCCGATGTCCCATCGCTTCGACCTGATCTGGAATGCACCACCAGCCACTGTCCCGGTTTGTTACCACGCGCGGGCACGGCGCGCGGCGAAGGTCAGGGCGCAGCCCCGGAAGAGCCTGGTTCCGCCGCACCTGCCCTGACGGCGCGTTACCGTGCGCGGGTGCTGTTCGGCGTGAACGTCGACTTCGTGAACCTGTCGTCGACGCCTCTCGACATGCTCGTGAGCTTGCTGGTGCTGGCGTCGATAGCGGCGTTCGGCCTGTTCCTCTTCACCTACATCGGCGCGCCGTTCGTCGACAAGCGCTGGCCCGCCGACGAACCGCTCAACCCGGTCGAGATGTTGTGGGGCGAATCGGGCGGCTACATCCAGCGGACGTTCCGTGGCCTCGACGTCGGCATGTCGAAGGATCTCGCTTCGCAATTCGCCGAGGCGAAGTACGAGGCCGGCCAGTCGATCATCGAGCAAGGCGAGCCCGCGACGCACTTCTACGTGATCAAGGACGGCGAGGTCGAGGTCACGCAACGGCTCGACAGCGGCACCATGGTCCGCGAGGACGTGATCAACCGCATGGGCCCCGGTCAGTCATTCGGCGAGACTGCCATCCTGCGTCGCACGGCGCGCACCGCGACCGTGCGCGCGCTCACGCCGGTCACGGTGCTCGAGCTCACCGCTGAGGACTTCGTCGCCGGCGCCGCGTTCAGCGCTGCAGAAGACAACGAGCTCCTGGCTCGCGTCGACACGTACATGCAGGAGGACGCATCACGGGCCCGCCAAGCGCGCGAGGCGGCGGGCATCGGCTTCCTCACGCGCGACAACGCTCCGGCGGCTGCATCGGCCGCCGTCGCCGCGACGGTCGCCGCGCCTGGCGGCGGTTGGCAGGCGACCCACATCGTCCCCGCCAACGGCCTGTCCGCATGGTCTGAGCCGAACCCCGATCAGCCGGCCGCGACCCAGCTCGCCGCTGGCGTCGAGCTCTCGATCGTCGAGCGTCGAGGCGAGTGGGCGAAGGTCGCAGCGGAGAACGGCTGGGAGGGCTGGGTCGACGGGCGGGCGCTCGAGCCCCGCAACGGGTGACGGGAGAGGGCGACTCGGCGGATCTCGCCGCGATCCGCGCCGCGCTCGATGAACTGACCGAGACCGTTCGCAAGCAAGGTGACCTGATCGGACGCATCGCGCTCCGGCTCGGCATCGAGGACGGTGAAGTCGATCTGCACAAGGAGGCGTCCGCCGCACGCGATGACGTCCTTTGGCAGCGACTCGGTCTCGTCGAGGGCGAGCGGCGCAACGTCACCGTTCTCTTCAGCGACGTATCCGGGTTCACCGCGCTCTCCGAGCAGCTCGACCCCGAAGAGTTCCAACTGGTGATGAAGGACACGATGTCCGCCATCGCCGCCGTCATCTCACGCTACGACGGCTATCTCGAGAAGTTCATCGGTGACGCGGTGTGTGCGATCTTCGGCGCGCCGGTCGCGCACGACGACGAGCCCCAGCGAGCCGCGCGCAGCGCACTCGAGATCAACCGCGTGCTCGCCGAGCGCGCTGCCTCCCGTCCTGACCTTCCCGCACTGGGCATGCACGCCGGCATCAACACGGGGGTGGTCATCGCGGGCACGGTCGGCGACGGCAGCCAGTTCGGAGTGATGGGAGACACGATCAACACGGCGTCGCGGTTGATGAACCTGGCGGAGGAAGGCGAGATCTTCGTCTCCGCTGAAACCGCGCGCCGGCTGCGGCGCGAGTTCCGTCTCGAAGACCGCGGCGCGTTCGAGGTCAAGGGCAAGCAGCACCCGGTCGCCGCGTTCAACGTGCTCGACGATCTTCCCGTCGACGAGCAGGGGGCCGTCGGCCGGCTCGCGTCGCCATTCGTCGACCGTCAGGACGAGCTCGCGCAACTGACGCGGCTCGCCGAAGCTGCGGCCGCGGGTGACGGCGCGGCTGCGCTGCTCGTGGGCGAGCCCGGCGTCGGCAAGACGAGGTTGGCCAACGAGTTGGTCCGAGTGGTCGGCGACGACTTCCACGTGATCCGCGGGTCTGCTCGGGTCGTCGGTGAAGAACCGCTCGGCGTGCTGATCGACGCGATCGAGTCGCAGCTCACGTCCCTGCCCGAAGGGCCGGAGAAGGACATCGTCATGGCTGCGGTGCGTGACGGTGCATCGGTGCCACCGGAGTTCGAGCTGACGTTGGCGCGCGTGCTCGCGTCGGCCGCGTCCGACAAACCGCTCCTCGTCCTGCTCGACGATCTCGAGTCGGCCGACCGCGGCTCACTCGAGCTCACGCGCTACCTCACCCGGGCGACGGCGAGCGTCCCCATCCTCTGGTTGCTCGCGGCTCGCTGGGCGCCGCCGCTGTTCGACGTGGCGGCAGGTGACGACGACGTCGTCACCGTGCAGCTGCGTCCGCTCGACGACGACGACATGGCGGAACTGCTCGACGGTCTGCTTCCCGGCCTGTTGGATCGCGCACAACGGGCACGGCTCGCGTACCAGGCCGACGGCAACCCGGAGTTCGCAGAGGAGATCGTCCTCTCGCTGATCGACCAGGGTGTCGTCGCACAGTCTGGCGACGGTGGCTTCCGGCTGATCGGCGATCCGGAGAACATCGAGATCCCGAGCTCGGTCGCCGAGTTGGTCGAGGCACGCATCGATCGGGTCGCCACGAATGCGCGTGTCGCGTTGCAAGAAGCCGCGGTCATCGGTCTTCGATTCAGTCGAGCGTTGCTCGCCGCAATCGCGTCCACGTCCGAGTCGTTGGAGGCGTCGTTGGCGGAGCTCGCGGCCGCCGAGCTCGTCGAGCCACCCCCCGCGGCAAGCGATCCTCTGGGCTACTGGACGTTCCGCAGCCACGTGGTGCGCGAAGTTGCCTACGACAGCATCTTGCGTCGCCGCCGTCCACGCATGCATCGCGCCGTCGCCGACGCGCTGTGCCGGCTCGAGCCGGACAACGCCGCGGACAACGTCGAGCTGATTGCCTCGCACTACGAGCTGTCCGACGAGCCCGCCAGCGCGATCCCATACCTTCGCACCGCGGTCGAGGACGCCGAAGCCGCACACAGCGTCACCGGCGCCGCGGAACGAGCGCGACGAGCGCTGTCCATTCGCGACCGTCAGCCCGACGCGGTCACGGAGGTCGACGCGGCGTGGTTCCTCGAGCATCTCGGCATCGCCCGTGCGATGCTCGGCGATCAGGGTGGCCGCGAAGACATGCGGGCCGCGGTGCTGCTGCACCACGCGCGCGGCGAGGTCACCGAGGAGGCCTGGCTCGAGGAGCGCGTCGGTTGGTACCTCACGATCAGCGGCGACCCCGCCGGCGGGGCGCATCATCTCGTGCGCGCGCAGGAGCTCGCGGACACGGACGACGTCGACGACCGTTCGGCGATCGGGATCCGCGCCGCGGTCGCGGTGTCACGCGCGTTCGCGGCCGGCGTCGCAGGCAGGCTGACCGTCGCGCTCGACGCCGTGGACGGCGCCGCAGCCGAAGCGCGGGACGTCGAGCATCCGTTCACCGAGGCGCGGGCCCTGATGGTGAACGGCGTCCTGTGGTTGTGGGAGGGCAGGCCGAACGAGGGACGAGACGCGCTGCGGACGGCGCTCGACCTGGCATGGGAGCACGGTTTCGCCGCGCTGGCGGATCGCTGCGGCCGGTGGCTGGTGCAGGCCGATGTCGAAGCGAGCAACCACGAGGCTGCGCTCGAGCTGGCCGCACAACTGCTGGCGCGGGCTGACGAGCGCGGCGACCCGTCGGTGGCCGTCGGTGTGCGGGCTGCCCTCGCTGAGCTGTGGCGCGAGCGCGGCGACACCGAGCAAGCACGCGACCTCGCGTTGGAAGCGGTGGCGATCGCCAGGGGTCGGTCGGTCGCGGTCGATGCCGTCGCGGAGGCGTACCTGACGCTTGCCGCAGCCGCCCTCGACCGGGCCGAACCACCCGACGAGGCCACGGACGAGCTCGCGGCGTTGCTGACGCGCGATCCGTGGCTCGGTTGGCGCCTCGAGTCTCGGCTCGAGCTCATTCGTGCGCGCGCCGCGCTGGCGGCGGGTGATCCAGCGGAGGCGGCGCGGTTGGCGAGTAGTGGCCGTCTGCGGCTCGAGCGGGCCGCGGCTCGGCGCGAGCGCATCCTCGCCGACCGCATCGAAGGGGAGGCGCTCGTCGCGGCAGGCGACGAGTCCGGGCTCGACCTGCTCGACCGGGCGCTCGGCGCGGCCGAAGCGTTCGGCTCGCGCTACCTCGTCGCGGAAACCGCCTCGGCGCTCTCGCGCGCCGCCGACATGCTCAACGAGGAACAGGGCAAGCTGGCGCGGGCCCGAGCCGCTGCCGCGCTGTCGCAATCCTGAGACGTTGCGAACGACGGGGCGTCAGCGGAGGATCGGCCGCATCGGCTGCGTGGCCCGGGAACGCCGAAGTATCGTCCCGCGGCGATGAACCTCATGGTGGTTTCGGCGATCAGCCGCGAAGACTCCAGTTGTTACATCCTCGGCAATCGATTGTGTGAGATGGCGTCGGCGCACGGTGTGCAGGTCGACTTCACCCATCCGGCCGACGCCAACGTTCCGGTCAACGACGGGACGCTCGCATGGGACGATCCGCGGTCGGTCGCGTGGCAGGACCGCATCGAGCTGCAGCAGGCCCACCTCTGGGTCTCGCCCGAGTACCACAGCGGCATGACCGGCGGGTTGAAGAACCTGTTCGACCATCTCGGCAAAGAACCCATGAAGGGTGATGTGGTCGGGCTGTTCGCGCTGGCCGGCGGCGCGATGGCCGCACTCAACACGCTCAACAACATGTCGGTCGTCGCCCGCTCCCTCGGTGCCTGGGTCGCCCCTGACTACTGCGCCCTCAACTCCAACGAGGTCAAAGCCGGCCTCGACGAGCGAGCCCTCGGCCGAGTCGACACGGTCGTCCGCCAGGTCGTCGACACCGCCCGCCGCCTCCAACTCGAAGGCTTCTGACCCTCTTCTCCGTTTCTGGCGTTTTTCGCCGTTCTGGCGCCAGAACGACCGGTAGGGGTCGCCTTGGCGCCGGCGGGAATTAGTCGCTAGTCTCGTCCGCTCGCGCGTGCGGGCCTTTCGGCTTGCCGCCATGTCCTGACAGCCAAGCAACCGACGTCTGCGCCGGCCTGCCTTCCGACCGACGGCAGGGACCCCGCAGCAGCAACCGAATCGACGCTCCGCCGGGCCCGCCCGAGCGGAGCGTCCGCGTGAATGACCGGCCGGTGAGAAAGGCCCGCAGCAAATGGCATCCAAAGCGATCGTCGGCGAAAAGGTCGGCATGACCCAGGTGTGGGGGGACGACAACCGCGTCGTGCCCGTCACCGTCGTCAAGGTCGCCCCCCTGCGGATCGTCCAGGTCAAGACCGTCGAGCACGACGGCTACAACGCCCTCCAGGTGACCTTCGGGCGCACCAACGGTCGCACGCTCTCGAAGCCGAAGGCCGGTCACTTCGAGAAGGCCGGCGTCGAGCCGGGCCGCCGGGTGGTCGAACTGCGCTTGGACGACGTGAGCGGGTTCGAGGTGGGGCAGGAGATCAAGGTCGACTTGCTCGAGCACGGCGATCTCGTCGACGTCACCGCCGTCAGCAAGGGCAAGGGCACGGCCGGCGTCATGAAGCGCCATGGGTTCTCCGGCCTGGGTGCGGGCCACGGCGTGCACCGGGTGCACCGGGCGCCTGGCGCGATCGGGGCATGTGCCACACCGTCTCGCGTGTTCAAGGGCACCCGCATGGCAGGCCGGCTCGGCGGCCAGCGGGTGACGACGCTGAACCTCGAGGTGGTCGAAGCCGACCCCGAGCGCGACCTGCTCCTCGTGAAAGGCGCGGTTCCCGGCCCCAAGGGTGGCCTCGTGGTGATCCGCGATGCCGTGAAGGCGGTGAAGGGCTGATGCGCTCGGTCGAGGTGAAGTCGCAGGCCGGCAAGACCGTCGGCGCCGTCGATCTGGCCGACGACATCTTCGGAGTCGAGCCGAACGTGCCCGTCATGCACCAGGTCGTCACCGCCCAGCTCGCGGCCCGGCGTGCCGGCTCGCAGAGCACTCGCACCCGCGCCGAAGTGGCGGGCGGCGGGGCCAAGCCCTGGCGCCAGAAGGGCACCGGCCGGGCCCGGCAGGGCTCCAACCGCGCTCCCCACTGGCGGGGCGGCGGTGTGGCGCTCGGTCCGAAGCCGCGCAGCTTCGCACAGCGGACCCCCAAGAAGATGGTGCGGCTCGCCCTGTGCTCGGCCCTGTCAGACCGGGCGGCCGACGGCAAGCTCGTCGTACTCGACTCGTGGTCGTTCGACGCGCCGAAGACCAAGGACGCGGTCGCCGCGCTCGAGGCGATCGACGTCGCCGGCAAGGTGCTGCTCGTCCTCGGTGAGGACGACGAGTTGACGTGGCGCAGCTTCCGCAACCTCGGCCACGTCCACTGCCTCTTCGCCCGCGAGCTGAATGCGTACGACGTGCTCGTTTCCGACTTCGTGGTCTTCACCCGAGAGACGCTCCCCGGGGCGGAAGCGGCGGACGGATCAGACGAGACCCCGGTCGAGGTCGAGACCAAGTCCGACCCGAAGGCCGCCAAGTCCGAGACGAAGCCTGCTGCCAAGTCCGCCGGCAAGACGGACACGAAGGCCGACGACGAAGCGGACGCAGCTGACGCGACGGACGACGGACGACGACGCGGCCGACGACACGGAGGACGACGACACCGATGCGTGACCCACGCGATTTGATCATCGAGCCGGTCGTGTCCGAGAAGTCGTATGCGCTGCTCGAGCACAACGTCTACACGTTTCACGTCCACAACGACGCGTCGAAGCCGCAGATCCACGACGCCATCGAAGAGATCTTCAACGTCCGCGTCCTGAACGTGAACACACTCAATCGCAAGGGCAAGCGCAAGCGCGATCGGCGCACGTGGACGTTCGGCAAGCGGCCGGACAGCAAGCGCGCCATCGTGACGTTGCATCCCGACGACCGCATCGAACTGTTCGAAGGCAACTAGAGGCACCGATGGCTCTCCGCAAGCGCAAGCCCACCAGTCCCGGTCGCCGTTTCCAGACCGTCTCGGACTTCGCCGAGATCACGAAGCAGAAGCCCGAGCGCTCGCTGCTCGCGCCGAAGCACAGCACGGGTGGACGCAATTCGGGCGGACGCAAGACCGCTCGCCACCGGGGCGGCGGCCACAAGCAGCAGTACCGCGTTGTCGACTTCAAGCGCACCAAGGACGGCGTGCCCGCCAAGGTCGCGGCGGTCGAGTACGACCCGAATCGCAACTGCCGCATCCTGCTGCTGCACTACCTCGACGGCGAGAAGCGCTACATCCTCGCCCCGCGCGGCGCCGGCGTCGGCGACCTGCTGCAGTCGGGCCAGGGCTCGGAGATCCGCCCCGGCAACGCGCTGCCGCTGCGCTTCATCCCCGTCGGCACCGTGGTGCACAACGTCGAGCTCAAGCCGGGTGCGGGCGGCAAGATGGCCCGCAGCGCCGGCGCCAGCGTGCAGCTCGTCGCCAAGGAAGGCGACTTCGCCACCTTGCGCCTGCCCTCGACCGAGATGCGCCGCGTCGCGATCGACTGCCGCGCCACGGTCGGCGAGGTCGGCAACGCCGAAGCCGACCTGGTCAAGCTCGGCAAGGCCGGCCGCAACCGCTGGAAGGGCGTGCGCCCGCAGACCCGCGGTGTCGCCATGAACCCCGTGGACCACCCGCTCGGTGGCGGCGAGGGCAAGAGCTCCGGCGGACGCCATCCCGTCTCGCCGTGGGGCCAGCCCGAGGGCCGCACCCGCAACAAGAACAAGCCATCCCAGAAGTTGATCGTGCGTCGCCGCCGGACACGCGGCGAGCGGAGGTAGTCGATGCCGCGCAGCCTGAAGAAGGGCCCCTTCGTCGATGACCACTTGCTGAAGAAGGTCGACGACCTCAACAGCAGGGGTGAGAAGAAGGTCATCAAGACGTGGAGCCGGCGCTCCACGATCATCCCCGACATGGTCGGGCACACGATCGCCGTGCACGACGGCCGCAAGCACGTGCCCGTGTACGTCACGGAGGCAATGGTCGGGCACAAGCTCGGCGAGTTCTCCCCGACGCGCACGTTCCGTTACCACGCCGGTCAGGAGAAGGCCGTGCGAGGCCGGAGGTAGCGATGGCGTTCGGAACGAAGACCAACGAGCGCCCGGGCACGCGCGCCGAGGTGCGCTACGTGCGCATGTCGGCGTACAAGGCGCGTGCGGTACTCGACCTCATCCGCGGCAAAGAGCTGCAGCAGACGGACGAGATCCTCCAGTTCTGCGAGCGAGACGCCGCGATCGTCATCCGCAAGGCGGTCGCGTCGGCCGCGGCCAACGCGGAGCACAACGATCTCGTCGATCCCGAAGAGCTCTACGTGTCCGCCTGCTTCGCGGACGAAGGGCCGACGCTGAAGCGTTGGCGTCCCCGTGCTCGCGGCCGTGCCACACGCATCCGCAAGCGCACGTGCCACATCACGGTGATCGTGAGCCGGCTGTCGCCCGAGCAGCTCGAGCGCCGTCGCCAGCGCGAGGCCGTTTCGACGGCCGCCGCCGGGCGGGGACGTCGCCGCTCACAGGCCGCGGCGGACTCTCGCAGGGCCCGGGTGGCCAAGAGCCGGTCCCGTGAGCAGGCGGCCGACGACCACGACCACGAGCACGATCACGAGGACGAAGTCGTCGACACCGAGGTGCTCGAGACCGAGGTCGACGCGACCGACGAGCAGTCACAGGCCGACATCGACGAGGCCGCCGAGGCCTCGGAGGGCGCCGACCAGAGCACCGACGAAGTCGAGCCCGACGCCGACGAGTCCCAAGCCGAAGAGGTCGACGCCGTCGAGTCCGACGCCGACGGCGAAGAAGAGGACGGGAAGTAGATGGGTCAGAAGGTCAACCCGTACGGGTTCCGTCTCGGCGTCACCACCGACTGGAAGTCGCGTTGGTTCGCCGATCGCAAGGAGTACGGCCAGTACGTCATCGAGGACTGGCGCATCCGCAACTACCTCATGACCGAGCTGCCGCATGCCGCGATCAGCCGCATCGAAGTCGAGCGCACCCGTGATCGCCTGCGCGTCGACGTGCACACCGCGCGCCCGGGCATCGTGATCGGTCGTCGTGGCTCCGAGGCCGATCGCCTCCGCGTCGGCCTTGCCAAGATCACCGGCAACAACAAGGTCCAGCTGAACATCCAGGAGATCAAGCAGCCCGAGCTCGACGCAGCACTGATCGCACAAGGCGTCGCCGATCAGCTCGCGGGTCGCGTCGCGTTCCGCCGGGCTATGAAGCGCGCCGTGCAGAACGCGCAGAAGGCGGGCGCGCAGGGCATCCGGGTGCAGTGCTCCGGCCGCCTGGGTGGCGCCGAGATGAGCCGCACCGAGTGGTACCGCGAAGGGCGGGTGCCGTTGCACACGCTGCGCGCCGACATCGACTACGGCTTCCGCGAGGCCCGCACCACTGCGGGTCGCATCGGCGTGAAGGTGTGGATCTACAAGGGCGACATCCTCCCGTACAAGACCGCCGTCGAGGACAAGATCAGCCGCGAAGCGGCGATGGCAGTGGGTGAGACGTCGGGGCAGGCGCCTCGCAAGGTCGTGTCGTCCTCGGCCGGCCGTCGCCGCGCGGAGCCGGCGGCCGAGCCCGAGCTCGAGGCCACCCCGCTGGTCAAGGAAGCGGATCCCGAGCTCGAGCGACTGCTCGCCGAGGAAGAGGACATCGAGCGCCGCACCCGGCAGCACCACGAGGCGCCCAAGTTCCACGGAGATGGCGACTGATGGCTTCGACGTCGAACCAGAGGTTCGCCGGCGAGTCGACCACGGCGGTCCGATCGACACGGCAAAGCCGGATCGGCCTCCGCACTGAAAGTGATTTCTCATGCTGATGCCACGCAAGGTCAAGCACCGCAAGACGCAGCGCGGTCGCACGAAAGGTCCGTCGAAGGGCGGCAACGAGGTCATGTTCGGCGACTACGGCATTCAGGCGCTCGAGCCCGGGTGGATCACCGCCCGCCAGATCGAGGCCGCCCGTATCGCGATGACCCGCCACATCAAGCGCGGCGGCAAGGTCTGGATCAACATCTTCCCGGACAAGCCGGTGACCGAGAAGCCGGCCGAGACCCGCATGGGATCCGGCAAAGGAAACCCCGAGCGTTGGGTCGCGGTCGTGCGTCCCGGCCGCGTGCTGTTCGAGCTGTCGTACCCGAGTGAGGACATCGCCCGCGCCGCGCTCGAGCGCGCCATCCAGAAGCTGCCGATCAAGGCCCGCTTCGTGACCAGGGAAGAGGGCTTCTGATGCCGTCGCGCCGAGCAGCCGAAGTGCGCGACCTGGCGGACGACCAGTTGATGCAGGAGCTGGCCGACACGAAGCAGGAGCTGTTCAACCTCCGGTTCCAGCACGTGACCGGGCAGCTCGACAACTACTCGCGGCTCGGTCAGCTCAAGCGCGAGGTCGCTCGCATCAACACCGAGATGCGGGTGCGCGAGATCGCCGCCGCCGAGGCTCTGGAGAACGCAGATGGCTGAAGACACCGCGACCGCACGGGCGAATCCCCGCAAGCTGCGCGAAGGGACGGTGCTGTCGGCGTCGATGGACAAGACGGCCGTCGTGTCGGTCGTCGATCGCGTCCGCCATCCGCTGTACCGCAAGACGCTCCAGCGCACGAAGAAGCTGTACGTCCACGACGAGGCGAACGACCTCAACGTCGGCGACCGCGTGCGCGTGCAGGAGACCCGACCGCTGTCGAAGCTCAAGCGCTGGCGGCTGGTCGAAGTGGTCGAAAGGGCTCGGTGAGCTTTCGATGATCCAGCAGGAGACGCGCCTCCGCGTCGCCGACAACTCCGGCGCGAAGGAGGTGCTGTGCATCAAGGTGCTCGGCGGCTCCAAGCGTCGCTACGCGTCGATCGGCGACATCTTCGTCGCCACGGTCAAGGACGCCATCCCGGGCGCGGCTGTGAAGAAGGGCGACGTCGTCAAGTGCGTCGTCGTCCGGGTGAAGAAGGAGCGCCGCCGTCCTGACGGCAGCTACATCCGCTTCGACGAGAACGCTGCCGTCCTCATCAACGATCAACAGCAACCGCGTGGCACCCGCATCTTCGGACCGGTGGGTCGTGAGCTGCGCGACAAGCGCTTCATGCGCATCGTCTCCCTCGCTCCCGAGGTTCTGTGATGCGTGAGCGAAGCGATCGCATGACTCCGGGCGAGCGAGCGCCGGCGAGCCGAACGGCGATGGGGTACGGGGCCGCAGCCCCCGAGGAGAACTGATGGCTGGTTTGCGAATCAAGAAGGGTGACCGGGTCCGTGTCCTTCAGGGCAAGGACCGCGGCAAGCAGGGTTCCGTGACGCGCGTGCTGCCGAGTGAAGGCAAGGTGATCATCGACGGCGTCAACGTCGCGAAGAAGCACCAGAAGCCGACGCGGTCGACGATGCAGGGCGGGATCATCGACAAGGACATGCCGCTGCCGGTGTCCAACGTCGCGCTCCTCTGCCCGAAGGGACATCTGACCCGGGTCGGTTACAGGTTCGGCGACGACGGCACCAAGCGCCGCGTGTGCAAGAAGTGCGGAGCGGATCTGTCATGAGTGCGACGGAAACCGCGGCACCGTCCATCCCGCGCCTCAAGCAGCGGTACAACGACGAGATCCGCGCGCAGCTCAAGACGCAGCTCGAGCTGGGCAACGTCATGGAAGTGCCGCGGTTCGACAAGATCATCCTCAACATGGGCGTCGGCGCGGCCGTGCAGCAGGCCAGCCTGCTCGAAGGCGCGGTGCGCGACCTCGAGACCATCGCCGGTCAGAAGCCGGTGGTCACGCGGGCCAAGAAGTCGATCGCCGGCTTCAAGCTGCGCGAGGGCAACGCCATCGGGGCGAAGGTGACGCTGCGCGGCGACCGGATGTGGGAGTTCTTCGATCGCCTCATCAGCATTGCCATCCCCCGCATCCGCGACTTCCGCGGCCTGCCCGCCACGTTCGACGGGCACGGCAATTACACGTTCGGTGTCACCGAGCAGTTGATCTTCCCTGAGATCGACTACGACCGGATCGACGCCACTCGTGGGATGCACATCACGATCGTCACGACCGCTCGCACGGACGCCGAGGGCAAAGCCTTGCTCGAGGCATTCGGATTTCCGTTCCGCAGGGAGGGCCAGAGCTAGATGGCCAAGAAGGCATTGATCGAGAAGCAGCAGCGCAAGCCGAAGTTCAAGGTGCGCGCGTACACGCGGTGCCGTCGGTGCGGCCGCCCGCGCTCGGTCTACCGCAAGTTCGAGTTGTGCCGGATCTGCCTGCGCGAGCTCGCGCATGCCGGGGAGATCCCCGGTGTCACGAAGGCGAGTTGGTGAGGAGGTGAGCGCCCGATGATGACTGCACTGATTGTTCGACTCGCTCCGCTCGTCTGCACTGCCGGCCGCACGCTGGCGCTACCACGGCCGGCCGGCGCGGGAGGTGAGCGCCGATGATGACTGATCCGATTGCCGACATGCTCACCCGAGTGCGCAACGCGAACGTCGCGATGCACGACCAGGTCCGCATGCCCTCGTCGAAGCAGAAGGAAGCGCTCGCGGCCGTCCTCCAGAAGGAGGGCTACATCGAGGGCTACTCCGTCGCCGACGATGTGGGCCGTCCCGGACGCGTCCTCACGGTCGACATGAAGTACTCGCCCGAGCGCGAGCGCACCATCTCCGGGCTTCGCCGCGTGAGCAAACCCGGCCTGCGCGTCTACATCAAGGCCGACAAGGTTCCCCGCGTGTTGGGGGGCCTCGGGGTCGCCGTCCTGTCCACCAGCCGCGGGCTGCTGACCGATCGCGAAGCGCGACGGGCCGGCATCGGCGGCGAGATCCTCTGTTTCGTCTGGTAGGGGAGTTCAAGCATGAGCCGCATCGGTCGAGCGCCGATCCCCGTGCCTGACGGCGTGACCGTCAGCGTCGACGATCGGCGCATCACGGTCAAGGGACCGAAGGGCACGCTCGAGCGCGCCATACCGGGTGTCATCACCGTCCGCCAGGACGACGGCCAGCTGCTGGTCGAACGCCCGGACGACGAGCGGGAGAACCGGGCGCAACACGGCCTGACGCGCTCGCTCGTCAACAACATGGTCGTCGGTGTGACGCAGGGCTTCACCAAGGAGCTCGAGATCGTCGGCGTCGGCTACCGCGCCACTGCGCAGGGCAGCAGCGCCCTCGAGCTCGCGCTCGGGTTCAGCCACCCGGTTCGTGTGCAGGCGCCCGAGGGCATCGAGTTCGAGGTGCCGCAGCCAACTCGCATCGCGGTGCGTGGCATCGACAAGGAAGCGGTCGGACAGGTGGCCGCCAACATCCGCAAGATCCGCAAGCCCGAGCCCTACAAGGGCAAGGGCGTGCGCTACCTCGGCGAGCGCGTGCAGCGCAAGGCCGGCAAGACAGGCAAGTGATGAGCTCGGCACAGAAGCTTCGCAAGGCGCGGATCCGGCGCCATCATCGTGTTCGCAAGAACGTGCGCGGCACCGCGACACGTCCTCGCCTCGCGGTGTTCCGTTCGAACAAGCACATCACCGCACAGGTCATCGACGACGGCACGCGGCAAGACGCTGGCCGCGGCATCGACGACCGAAGCCGATCTCCGCGGCGCCGCCACCGGCAACAAGGGTGCGGCCGCCGAGGTCGGCGCTCGTGTCGCCGAACGGGCCAAGGCTGCCGGCGTCTCGAAGGTCGTGTTCGACCGCGGTGGTTTCCTCTACCACGGGCGTGTCGCCGCTGTCGCGGACGCCGCTCGTGAGAATGGATTGGAGTTCTAGATGTCGATGCGCGAACGCGACCGTGATCGCGAGCAGAGCAACCCCCGCAACTCGGGCGACGCCAACCTGCGCGAGTCGTGGGTCATCAACATCAACCGCGTCGCCAAGGTCGTGAAGGGCGGTCGCCGCTTCAGTTTCACGGCGCTGGTCGTGATCGGTGACGGCAACGGACGCGTCGGTCTCGGCTACGGCAAGGCGAAGGAAGTGCCGCTCGCGATCCAGAAGGGCACCGAAGAGGCTCGCAAGAACCTGTTCGCCGTGGCGCTCGCGGGCTCGACGATCACGCACCCGATCATCGGCCAGGAAGGCGCCGGGCGAGTGCTGCTCAAGCCTGCTGCTCCCGGTACCGGTGTCATCGCCGGTGGTGCGGCGCGGGCGATTCTCGAAGAGGCCGGCATCCACGACGTGCTGTGCAAGTCGCTCGGCTCGGCGAACCACATCAACGTCGCTCGCGCGACGATCGCAGGACTGAAGGCGCTCAAGCGGCCGGATCACGTGGCGCGGTTGCGCGGCCTGTCCGCCGAGGAGTTCGTCCCGAAGGGCCTGCTCGCGGCGTACAAGGAAACGCAGCGCGGCCCGGTCGAGTACACGGAAGTCAAGTGATGGCGGATCTCAAGGTGACGCAGACGAAGTCGGCCATCGGGTCGAAGCCGAAGCAGCGCGGCACGTTGCGCGCGCTCGGCCTCGGTCGCATCGGCAAGACCAACACGTTGCCCGACCGTCCCGAGATCCGCGGTCAGATCGCCAAGGTTCCCCACCTCGTGAAGGTCGAAGAGGTCTGATCCATGAAGATCCATGACTTGAAGCCCGCGGACGGCTCCAATCGCCGCAGCGTGCGGGTCGGACGGGGCACGGGCGGCCGCCGAGGCAAGACCGCGGGTCGCGGCACGAAGGGCCAGGGCGCCCGCGGCACCGTCCCGATACATTTCGAAGGCGGCCAGATGCCGCTGCACATGCGGGTCCCGAAGCTCAAGGGCTTCAAGAACCCGTTCCGGGTCGAGTACCAGGCCATCAACCTCGACGTCATCGAGGGGTCCGGGCTCGACGAGATCACGCCCGAGCACCTGCACGCCAAGGGTCTGACCCACAAGGGCGCGCTGGTGAAGGTCCTCGGTCGGGGCGAACTGAGCCGCAAGGTGACGGTGCGGGCGCACGCCTTCTCCAAGTCCGCTGAAAGCGCCATCACGGCGGCCGGCGGTAGCTTTGAGCTCTTGCCTCCGCCGTTCGGCCACGGCCGTCCCCCGGCAAAGGGCAACGCCCACACGAACCGCTAACGGTCCTTACGGGGATATCCGGCTGACCGCCGCCCCGCCCGAACGGAGACTCCGCCGTGCTTTCGAGCCTCAAGAACATGTTCAAAGTTCCGGACCTCCGGAACAAGATCCTGTTCACCCTGGTGATGATCGCCCTGTACCGGTTCGGTTCCCACGTCCCGGTCCCCGGCATCGACCTCGGTCAGGTCAAGCAGCTCCAAGAGCAAGCGAAGCAGGGTGGCGTGCTCAGCTTCTTGCAGCTCTTCTCCGGCGGCGCGCTCACGCAGTTCGCCGTGTTCGCGCTCGGGATCATGCCGTACATCACGAGCTCGATCATCATGCAGATCCTCACCGTGGTGATCCCGAAGCTCGAGCAGTGGCAGCAGCAGGGCGCGGTCGGCCAGCGCAAGATCACGCAGTGGACCCGGTACCTGACGATCTCGATCGCGCTCGTGCAGTCGTTCGGTCTGTCGTACCTGTTCCACAACGGCGGCGGCGGATTCGGACGTGTCCAGAACACCACCGGTCTCGACCTGTTCGGCGGTGCCCAGAACTTCAACCTCCCGCGCATCAGCCTCGTGGTGCTCACGCTCGTCGCCGGCACCGCACTGCTGATGTGGATGGGTGAGCTCATCACCCAGCGGGGCATCGGCAACGGCATGTCGCTGCTGATCTTCGCCTCGGTCGTGTCCACGATCCCCGCCTCCGGCGGACAGATCAAGGCCGAGAAGGGACTCGGGTGGCTCATCGCCCTGATCGGCGTGGGCATCGTGATCCTCGTCGGGATCGTGTTCGTCGAGCAGGGTCAGCGACGAATACCCGTCCAATTCGCGAAGCGCGTGGTGGGCCGGCGCATGTACGGCGGGCAGTCCACGTACATCCCGTTGAAGGTCAACCAGGCCGGCGTGATCCCGATCATCTTCGCCAGCTCGGTTCTCTACCTGCCGGTCATCCTCACGAACATCCTGCCGGTGGACGCGAACCACGACCACGCGTGGGGCAACAACGTCCAGCGATGGGTGAACAACAACCTCGTCAACGGCCGCGGCCTCTGGTACATGATCATCTACGGCTTGCTGATCATCGGGTTCACGTACTTCTACACATTGATCACCTTCGACCCGCACCAGCAGGCGGACACCATCCGCAAGCAGGGCGGCTTCATCCCCGGCATTCGTCCGGGTCCACAGACCGAGCGCTATCTCGGCAAGATCGTCTCTCGCATCACGCTTCCTGGCGCACTGTTCATCACCGCCATCGCACTGTTCCCGGCGATCATGCTGTCGGTGGCGAACATCCAGAACTTCCCGTTCGCCGGTACGACGATCCTCATCGCCGTCGGTGTCGCACTCGAGACGATGAAGCAGATCGACAGCCAGCTGATGATGCGCAACTACGAGGGCTTCTTGAAATGACGGGTGCTCTGGCGTGATCCCCGGCGTGCGGCTCGTCATCCTGGGCCGGCAGGGTGCGGGCAAGGGCACGCAATGCGTGCGGCTGGCCCGCCACTACGTCGTGCCGCACATCTCGACGGGTGACATGCTCCGCGCCGCCGTGAAGGAGGGCACCGACTTCGGGCGCAAGGCGCAGGAGTACATGAGCCGGGGCGACCTGCTGCCCGACGACATCATCATCGGGGTCGTCGGCGAGCGCGTCGCCAAGGACGACACCCGTACGCGCGGCTACATCCTCGACGGCTTCCCCCGGACGGTCGGTCAGGCCGAGGCGCTTGCCGAGCTCACCGTCGACGAGCCGCTCGATCTCGCGATCGACCTGGAGGTACCCGAAGAAGTCGTGCTCGAGCGCATCTCCAACCGTCGGGTGTGCGTGGATTGTGGGACGAACTACTCGGTCCAGACGCCGCCCCGATACAACTGGACCTGTGATGTCTGCGGTGGCGAGGTCGTTCAACGCGAGGACGACACCCCCGAGGCCGTCCGCAAGCGGCTCAACCTCTACACCCAAGAGACCGAGCCGCTCATCGCGTGGTTCCTGTCGAAGGACCTGCTCGTGAACGTCGACGGGCTCGGTCCCGCCGACGCCGTCACGCTGCGCCTGGTCCGGGCCATCGACCGCCGCCGCAGCGGCGTCGTCGGAGCATGACCGGTCGAGTCATGAGCATCGAGTCATGAGCGTCGCCACCATCCGCAAGTCGGAGGACCAGGTCGCCAAGATGCGAGCCGCCGGCCGGGTCGTGGCGGAGATGCACGACAAGATCCGAGAGGCGATCAGGCCGGGGATCACCACGCTCGAGCTCGACGCCGTCGGCCGGAAGGTCATCGAGCGGAGGGGCGCCCGGTCGAACTTCCTCAACTACCACGGGTTCCCGGCGGTCATCTGCACCTCGCCGAACGACATGATCGTCCACGGCATCCCCGGGTCGTACCGCCTGAAGGAAGGCGACATCATCTCGATCGACTGCGGCGCGATCGTCGACGGCTGGCACGGCGACGCCGCGTTCACTGCGGCAGTCGGGACGGTGACGCCCGAGGCGCAGCGACTCATGGACGTGACCGAGGCCAGCCTGTTCGCCGGCATCGAGCAGATGGTCGAGGGCAACCGCCTCTCCGACATCGGCCACGCCGTCCAGGTGGTGGCGGAGAAGGCCGGTTTCTCGGTCGTTCGGGGCTACGAAGGCCACGCGATCGGCACGGCCATGCACGAAAAGCCCGGGGTGCCCAACTTCGGCGAGCCGGGGAAGGGACCGAAGCTCAAGCCCGGCATGGTCTTCGCCATCGAGCCCATGGTGAACGTGGGCGGCGCCGGCACCCGGGTCCTCGACGACGGCTGGGGCGTGGTCACGAAGGACGGATCACTCTCGGCCCACTTCGAGCACACCATCGCCGTCACCGAGAACGGCCCGGAGATCCTCACTCGTCCCCTGACTCGTCCGAACTCCGGGGAGAAACGGGCGCCATGGCGCCCGTTTCCATCCAACATTCGGTTTGGGGGCACCGAGTTGGCGGAAAGAACGGCGTCCGATAGCATCGTCCTCCGGCTTTCAGCCTTGGCGCGCTTGCGCGCGCCCCGTCCAGCAATCTCGCAGTAGTACGTCGGAGGTCCGCCCTGCCCAAGCCCAAGGAAGACGCGATCGTCCTCGAAGGGACGGTGATCGAGCCGCTCCCGAACGCCATGTTCCGGGTCGAGCTCGAGAACGGCCACAAGGTGCTGGCCCACATCTCCGGAAAGATGCGCATGCACTACATCCGCATCCTGCCGGGGATCGCGTCCAGGTGGAGCTCACGCCGTACGACCTCAGCCGAGGTCGGATCACCTACAGGTACAAGTGACAATGAAGGTCAAGCCGAGCGTCAAGAAGATGTGCGACAAGTGCAAGGTGATCCGCCGCCACGGGCGCGTGATGGTCATCTGCCAGAACCCGCGCCACAAGCAGCGGCAGGGATAGGGGAGCGAACCGATGGCACGTATCGCCGGCGTCGACATCCCGCGTGAGAAGCGGCTCGAGATCAGCCTCACCTACATCTTCGGCGTGGGTCACACCACCTCGCATCCAGATCATCCACGAGCTCGGTCTCAACCCCGACACCCGCGTCCGCGATCTCACCGACGAAGAGGTCAACCGCATCCGCACCTACGTCGACTCGAACCTGAAGGTCGAGGGCGACCTGCGGCGCGACATCCAGCAGGACATCAAGCGCAAGATGGAGATCGGCTGCTACCAGGGTCTCCGTCACCGCCGCGGCCTTCCGGTCCACGGGCAGCGCACCCAGACCAACGCTCGCACTCGGAAGGGACCCGAAGAAGACCGTGGCCGGTAAGAAGAAGGCGCGCAAGTAATGGCCAAGCCGAAGCCGGGCGGACGCCGGCCCCGCAAGCGCGAACGCAAGAACGTCGCCTACGGGGTGGCCCACATCAAGAGCTCGTTCAACAACACGATCGTCTCGATCACCGACCAGGACGGCAACGTCCTCGCATGGGCGTCAGCCGGCAACGTCGGTTTCAAGGGCTCGCGCAAGTCGACGCCGTTCGCGGCGCAGATGGCAGCCGAGCAGTGCGCCCGCCGCGCCATGGAGCACGGTGTGCGCAAGGTCGATGTCGTCGTCAAGGGACCGGGCTCCGGTCGTGAGACGGCGATCCGTTCGCTGCAGAACGCCGGCATCGAGGTGACCGGCATCAAGGATGTGACCCCCGTGCCGCACAACGGCTGCCGTCCTCCGAAGCGGAGGCGCGTGTAATGGCCCGCTACACCGGTCCCGTTTGCCGGCTCTGCCGTCGCGAGCGCATGAAGCTGTACCTCAAGGGCGCGAAGTGCGACACGATGAAGTGCCCGATCGAGCGCCGCCCCTATCCGCCGGGCGAAGCCGGCCGCAACCGGCAGCGTCAGGGCTCCGAGTACTTGCTCCAGCTGCGCGAGAAGCAGAAGGCGCGCCGCATCTACGGCTTGATGGAGAAGCAGTTCAGCCGGACGTACCAGGAGGCCAACCGCCGCCAGGGCGTCACTGGTGAGAACCTGCTCCAGCTCCTCGAGCTCCGTCTCGACAACGTCGTCTTCCGGGCCGGTTGGGGTTCGAGCCGTTCGCAGTCGCGCCAGTTCGTGCGCCACGGTCACGTCGCGGTCAACGGCAAGCGAGTGACGATTCCGAGCTTCACGGTCCGCAAGGGCGACGTCGTCACGCTGCGCGACAAGGCGCGCTCGATGATCGTGGTGCGCCACAACCTCGACACGCTCGACCGGCAGACCCCCGGATGGCTCGAGACCGGCGACGGTGGCCTCCAAGTAGCGATTCAAGAGCTTCCGAACCGCTCGCAGATCGATGTGCCGGTGCGCGAGCAGCTCATCGTCGAGCTTTATTCCAAGTAGCAGTCCCCCCCTTTCCGCGAGGTAGCACACGCATGCTGGTCATCCAACGACCGACCGTCGAAGCGATCGACGAGCAGGTCGGGAACCGTCAGCGGTTCTCGATCAGCCCGCTCGAGCCCGGCTTCGGCCACACACTCGGCAACTCGCTGCGCCGCACGCTGCTCTCGTCGATCCCGGGTGCTGCTGTCACGCAGGTCCGGTTCGACGACGCGCTGCACGAGTTCACCACGATCAAGGGTGTGACCGAGGACGTCACCGACATCCTTCTGAACCTGAAGGACCTCGTCCTCCAGGTCTACAACGAGGAAGCCGTCACGCTCCGGCTCGACGCCAAGGCCGGCGGTGCCAACACCGACGTCACCGCCGCTGACATCCAGCCGCACGCCGACGTCGACATCCTCAACCCTGGGCTGCACATCGCGACGCTGGCGTCCGGTGCTCGGCTCGCCATCGACATCACGGTCAGCAAGGGCCGCGGCTACGTCTCGGCGGACCGCAACAAGGTCTCGTCGACCATTGGCGTCATCCCGGTCGATTCGATCTTCTCCCCGGTTCGCCGGGTTGCGTTCGAGGTCGAGCCGACGCGCGTCGAGCAGGACACGAACTACGACCGGCTCATCCTCGACATCGAGACCGACGGATCGATCACGCCCCGAGAGTCGCTCGCGTCGGCGGGCGCGACGCTGACGTCGCTCGTCGAGCTCGTGCGCGACATGAGCGACGAGCCCCAGGGTCTCGAGCTCGGCGAGGTCTCGACCGTCACGGCCGGTTCGCCCGACCTCGAGTTGCCGATCGAGGACCTCGACCTGTCCGAGCGTCCCCGCAACTGCCTGAAGCGGGCACAGGTCAACACGATCGGTGAGCTGTTGCAGAAGACGGACGACGATCTCCTCGCCATCACCAACTTCGGGCAGAAGTCGCTCGACGAGGTGAAGGCGAAGCTCGACGAGCGTGGCCTGCAGCTGCGCATCAAGGAGTAGGTGGCCAGATGCCCGCACGTCCCCGCAAGGGCCGCCGGTTCGGCGGCGACGCCGCGCATCAGCGGCTGATGATGGCCAACCTCGTCGCGTCGCTCGTGGCCGCCGAGACGCTGGTCACGACCGAGGCGAAGGCGAAGGCACTGCGCCCCGTCGCCGAGAAGGTGATCACGAAGGCGAAGCGTGCATCGGTTGATCCCGACGTGCGGCTCCACCAGATCCGTCAGGTGCAGGCCTACCTCGGCGATCGCGAGATGACGGCCAAGCTCTTCGACGACATCGGCCCGCGCTACGCCGATCGCAACGGCGGCTACACGCGGATCCTGAAGCTCGGACCCCGCCACGGCGACAACGCGCCGATGGCCCGCATCGAACTCGTCTGACGGCTCTGCCGTTCTGGCGTCGGATCCGGCGGATATCCGCCGCTCCTGACGCCAGAATCGAACGGTGACCCTGTTCGAGGAAGCATCGCTGCCGGCCCGCGTGCGGGTGCGCGCCACCGTGGCGTACGACGGGACGGGGTTCGCGGGCTTCGCCGCGCAGAAGGACGGGCCGGCGACCGTGGGCGGCACGCTCACCGACGCGATCGAGCGCGTCCTCGGCCACCCGATCGAGTTGAGCTGCGCCGGCCGGACGGATGCGGGCGTGCACGGGTGGGGACAGGTCGTCAGCTTCAATGCTGATGCCGATCGCCTCGATCCCGCCGCACTCGAGCGCGGCATCAACAAGTTGCTGCGCCCGGCCATCTCCGTGCGCGACCTGTGTGCCGCGGACGACGAGTTCGATGCCCGCTTCTCGGCGAAGAGTCGCCGGTACCGCTACACGATCCTCAACCAGCCGACACCGTCGCCCTTCCTCGCGGCGACGTCGTGGTGGATCGACCGTCCGCTCGACCTGGCCGCGATGCGGCTCGCATGCGACCCGTTGATCGGCGAGCACGACTTCAGCGCCTTCTGCCGCCGGCCGGCCCCCGATGCGACGCTTGTTCGCCGGGTGATCGACGCACGATGGGAGCAGGTGGACAGCGACGACGGCTGCCTGCTGCGCTTCTGGATCGAAGCGAACGCCTTCTGCCATCAGATGGTCCGCTCGGTCGTCGGCACCCTCACCGACGTGGGGCTCGGCCGCAAGCGCGCCGGTGACGTGAGCGGGATCGTCCGCTCGCTCGACCGCGCCAACGCCGGCAACGTGGCGCCGCCCCACGGCCTGTGCCTCTGGCAAGTCACCTACTGACGCCCGCCGAATGTTGGATGGAAACGGGCGCCATGGCGCCCGTTTCTCCCCGGAGTTCGGGCAGTGTCAGTTCGGGCAGGGTCAGCTTCGGGGACGGGAATGGCGAATTAGTTTGCCTGGTTACATAACTTGGTGAACAATATGGCCATGACCGCACCGGCGACCGACACGAAGGACGACCTGGCCGTGCTGGCGAGCCGCGTGCGCCTGGCGCTCGTGCCGCTCACACGCCAGTTGCGACAGCAGAACATCGACCTCACGGCAACGCAGGCATCGGCGTTGGCCACGATCAGCAGGCGCCAGCCGATCACCCTGGGCGACCTCGCCAAGGTGGAGCACGTTTCGTCGCCCATGGTCACCAAGGTGGTCAAGGGCCTCGAGGCGGCGGGACTCGTCCGACGAGAGATCGATCCGGGCGACCGCCGGGTCTCTCGGCTGTCGATCACCGCCGACGGCGGTCGACGCCTCGAGCGCAACCGCACTCGCAAGAACGCCTGGTTGGCCAAGCGCCTCCGCACGCTCGACCCCTCAGAGATCTCGGCGCTCGAAGCCGCCATCCCCGTCCTCGAACGACTCACATCCGATCGTTCGACGTGACCCGCCTGCGACACGCCACGGGCGAGACGTTCCGTTCCCTTCGCGTTCGGAACTTCCGGGTGTTCTTCGTCGGCCAGACGATCAGCCAGGTCGGCACCTGGTTGCAGTTCATCGCGCAGGTGCTCCTCGTCCTTCAGCTGACCGACTCGGGCGTCGCGCTCGGGCTGGTCACCGCCTTCCAGTTCCTGCCCGTGCTCGTGTTCGGCGCTTGGGCAGGCGTGATCTCCGATCGGGTGGACAAGCGCCGCCTGATGTTCGTCACGCAGACGGCGATGATGGTCTTCGCGCTCGTGCTCGGTCTGTTCGTCCTGAGCGGGCACATCACGGTGGCTGGCGTGTTCGTCCTCGCCGCGCTCACCGGCACCGCCAACGCGTTCGACAACCCTTCTCGCCGAGTGATGATCACGGAGCTCGTCAGTGAGGACGAGATGGCGAACGCCGTGAGCCTCAACAGCGCGCTCATCACCGGATCGCGCGTGGTCGGTCCCGCGCTCGCCGCTTGGCTCATCAACAGCGTCGGGATCGGATGGTGCTTCGTCACGAACGCGGCGTCGTTCGTCGCGATGCTCATCGCGCTGGCGATGATCCGGCCCGAGCAGCTGCACCTCAACGAGCGCGTGCCCAAGGAGAAGGGCCAGATCTTGGAGGGCTTCCGGTACGTGTGGCACAACGACGAGCTCCGTCTGGCCATCGTGTTGATGGGGGTCGTCGCCACCCTGTCGTTCAACTGGCAGGTGCTGCTCCCGCTGTTCGCGGAGCACGAGCTGCACGGCAACGACAACACGTATGCATTCATCACGACGATCTTCAGCGTCGGATCGCTCATCGGTTCGCTGCTCATCGCCCGGCGCACGACCATGGACAACCGGCTGCTGGCCCGCGCCGCCGTCGGCCTCGGCTTCGCCAGCTTCCTCGTCGCGCTCGCCCCGACCCCGCTCACCGCGGGACTGGCCGGTGCGCTCGCCGGCGCCACGGGCATCGCGTTCCTCTCGGCGACCATGACCGCGCTGCAACTTGAGTCCATTCCGGCCATGCGGGGTCGGGTCATGGCCCTGTACTCGATCCTCTTCCTCGGATCGACCCCGATCGGCGGCCCGCTGGCCGGTTGGCTCGCCCAGGCCTACGGGACCCGATGGTCGATCGCGCTGGGCGCCACCGCCGCCCTGGCCAGTGGTTTCGCGGGCCTGGCGGTGCTCCGGCGCCGCGACCGGGTCGCCGAGCCCGTGGTCGGGCCGTCGGCCCTGGTCGTCGAGGTGGCCGCGTGAGCCTGGCCCCACGAGGGTCGGGCCCGCGCTTGCTGACCTGGGCGTTCGCCCCGTAGCATCGTCGGTCGCTCCGGTGCGCCTTCGCGCCTGCCGAGATGCGGTCCGAGCAGACGAGAAGGATCCCCCCGCGTGCCGACGTACACCCCGAAGCCAACCGACATCCAGCGTGCCTGGCATGTCGTGGATGCCGATGGTCTCGTGCTGGGCCGCGTCGCGACCGAGGTGGCCCGCATCCTCCGCGGCAAGCACAAGCCGATCTTCGCCCCCCACATCGACACCGGCGATCACGTGATCGTCATCAACGCCGACAAGATCGTGCTCACCGCCGGCAAGGCGGAGAAGAAGCTCGTCCACCGGCACTCCGGCTACCCGGGTGGTCTCAAGGAGCAGACGTACGCCGATCTGCTCGCGTCCAAGCCGACCGACGCGGTCCGCCGCACGGTGCGCGGGATGCTCCCGAAGAACCGTCTCGGTCGCCAGATGCTCTCGAAGTTGAAGGTGTACGCCGGCCCGAACCATCCACATGCCGCGCAACAACCACAGCCGCTCGCCCTCGAAGCGGCTCGTCGCCGATCGTAGGAGTCGTCGTGCCCAAGCCTCCGGCCAACGTCAAGAACGCGCCGCTCGTCCTCACGACCGGCCGCCGCAAGGCCGCCATCGCCCGCGTCTGGATCCGTCCCGGCAGCGGCGCGATCAAGGTCAACGGGCGCGACGTCGTCGACTACTTCCCGGCGCCGACCCATCGCCAGCTCCTCAGCGAGCCGCTGCGGGTCTGCGAGACGGCGGACGTGTACGACGTCTTTGCCAGCATCTCGGGTGGCGGTCCGACCGGACAGGCCGGTGCCTTGCGACTCGGCATCGCCCGCGCGCTCGCCGAGCTCGACACGGAGCTGCGGCCGACGCTGAAGAAGGCCGGCTTCCTCACGCGTGACGCGCGTGAGAAGGAGTCGAAGAAGTACGGCCTGAAGAAGGCCAGGAAAGCGCCTCAGTACAGCAAGCGGTGACGCTCCGGTTCGGGACCGACGGAGTTCGAGGAGTCGCGAACCTCGATCTCACTCCCGAGTTGGTCGTCGCGCTGGGCCGTGCCGCGGCACGCGTCCTCGGCGCCGATCGCTTCGTCGTCGGGCGAGACACGCGAATCTCGGGGCCGTCGCTCGAAGCCGCGCTCACAGCAGGCCTCACGGCGGAGGGCGTCACCGTCGGCACACTGGGTGTGGTGCCGACGCCGACCGTGGCGTGGGCCGCCGCGAACACCGGCGCGGCCGGAGCGGTGATCTCCGCGTCGCACAACCTCTACCCCGACAACGGCATCAAGCTGTTCACTCCGGCGGGGCGCAAGCTCGACGACGACGTCGAAGCGGCGCTGGAGCGGACCCTCGACGCACTCGTACAGGGCCATCACGAGAAGGACCAGTCGCCGACAGGTGACGCCATCGGGACCGTGGAAGCTCGTCCCGAGCATCTGCTCGCCTACGGGAAGGCGGTCGAGGACTCGCTCGAGGGCCGCGACCTGTCCGGCCTGCACATCGTGATCGATTGCGCCAACGGTTCCGCGACGACGATCGCGCCCCACGTCCTTCGGCGGCTCGGTGCTGACGTCGACGTGATCCACGCCGATCCCGACGGGACGAACATCAACGAGGGCTGCGGATCGACCCATCCCGACGACCTCCGCACGAAGGTCGTCGACGGGCGAGCCGACGTCGGTCTGGCCTTCGACGGAGACGCGGACCGGGTCCTCGCGATCGACCACGACGGACACCTCGTCGACGGTGACCAGATCATCGCGACCTGCGCGATCGACCTGCACGAACGTGGTCTGCTGAAGAACAACACCGTCGTCGTCACGGTCATGACGAACCTCGGCTTCCGGCTGGCGATGCGCGATCGCGGCATCAGCGTCGTCGAGACGCCGGTCGGCGACCGCTTCGTGCTCGACACGCTGGCCAGGGGAGGTCACTCGCTCGGTGGCGAGCAATCCGGTCACATCATCTTCCCCCACCTCGCCACGACGGGTGACGGCCTGCTCACTGCCCTGCAGCTCCTCGACGTCCTCAAGCGATCAGGCCGAACGCTCCACGAGGTCAGCGAAGTCATGACGCGGCTTCCGCAGGTGCTGCGCAACGTCCGCCTCACGCCTTCGCAGATGGCGGGCCTCGACGACAAGATCGCGGGCGACATCGCGAAGGCACAGGACGAGCTCGGTGACCACGGACGGGTGCTCGTTCGCCGCAGCGGTACGGAACCGCTCGTGCGCGTCATGGTCGAAGCGCCCACTCAGGAAGAGGCGGACGCGGTCGCCGCGCGACTCGCCGAAGCCATCACCTCAGCCGCAACGTAAACTGCGATCCTTATGTGCGGCATCATCGCCGTCGTCCGCCGACGGACGGCTCGGACGGCCCCCGCTCGTGCAGAGGTCCTCGCGCTCCTCGATCCGGTAGCCGAACTCCTCGCGCTCGACGACATCGCGTCGCTCGACGCGCGACTCGAGCATGCGGCCGACGCGTTGGAGCGCGTCAACGCGATGTTGCGCGGCGTGCCCGGTGTCGAAGCACTGCTGCAGTCCCGCGATCTCCGCGCTGCGATCGCGCATGACGCCGATCAGATCGCGGATGCGATCACCGCGCTCGACGCGCGCCTCGATCTCGAAGCGGTCTCAGAGCTCGAACGCGTCAACGCCGCACTTGCGCGCGTGCGCGACGAGCGTTGGGCGATCGCGAAGGATCGGCTGCGCACCGCGGAGGCGGTAGGCGACCTCCTCAACGGAGCATCCGGACGAGCCGCCGTCGAGGCCTTCACGTCCGTCCAGGTCGCGCTGAGCGCGATCGATCGTCTCGAAGTGCGGGGCCGCGACTCCGCGGGGCTGCACCTGCTCGTGCGCGACCACGAGCTCGATCTGACCTCCACCGGCATCCGGGCGCTGCTCGACCAGCGCGCCGTCGACCCGTTGTTCCGCAATGGCGCCGTGCGCACCGCCGACGGCATGTTGGGCTTCGTCTACAAAGCGGCGGCCGAGATCGGTGAGCTGGGCGACAACACCCGCTCGCTCCGAGAGGCGATCACGGCCGACGAGTTGCTGCACCTGGCCCTCGCCGCCGACACCGCCCAGGTGACCGTCCTCGGCCACACGCGGTGGGCCAGCGTGGGCATCATCTCGCAGGCCAATGCGCATCCTCTCGACTCCGAGGAACAGGGTGGGCACGCCGGCCCCTACGTGGTCGGCGCGCTGAACGGCGATGTCGACAACTTCGCCGATCTCAAGTCGGCCGAGGGCCTTCGCATCGCATCGGACATCACGACCGACGCCAAGGTCATCCCGACGCTCGTGTCGCGCCGACTCCGCGAAGGCATCGAGTTGAAGGAATCGTTCCGGCGCACGGTCGCGGGGTTCGAAGGCTCGGTTGCGATCGCGGCGGGCTCGTCGGTCGCACCCGATCACGTGTTCCTCGCGTTGCGAGGAAGCGGTCAGGCGTTGTACGTCGGTCTCATCGACGACGGTTACATCGTCGCGAGTGAACCGTACGGTCTCGTCGAAGAGACGAACCGGTACGTGCGCATGGACGGCGAGACGCCGGCGAACGACCTCAATCCGACCGCGAGTCGCGGGCAACTGATCGCACTCGACAGTTCGCGCGGTGGAACGCTGGAAGGAATCGAGCGGCTCGGCTACGACGGCACCGTTCTGCCGGTCACCGAAGACGACGTCGTCGTCGCGCAGATCACGACGCGCGACATCGACCGCGGCAACTACCGGCACTATCTCCTCAAGGAGATCAGCGAATCGCCGGCGTCGTTCCGCAAGACGTTGCGCGGCAAGCTCGTCGAGCACGATGGTCAACTCGAGCTTGCGCTCACCGACGAGACCATGCCACTCGACATCCGTGACGACCTCGTGTCCGGACGGATTTCGCGCGTCATCGCCATCGGCCAGGGCACCGCGCATGTGGCGGGCCTGAGCTTCGCATCCGCGCTCGAGTACATGGCTCCGGACTGCCTCCGGATCGACGCCTCACTCGCCACCGAGTTGTCCGGGTTCGGCCTGCGCGCCGACATGTCCGACACGCTCGTCGTCGCCATCAGCCAGTCGGGGACCACGACCGACACCAACCGCACAGTCGATCTCGTGCGTGCCCGAGGTGGGCGCGTGATCGCGATCGTCAACCGGCGCAACAGCGACCTCACCGACAAGGCGGACGGCGTCCTCTACACGTCCGACGGTCGTGACGTCGAGATGTCGGTGGCGTCGACGAAGGCGCTGTACTCCCAGATCGCGGCGGGAGTCATGCTGGCGGCGGCCATCACGGAGACCGTCGGCGGCACCGTCGACCGTGCGCTGCTCGCGGCGCTTCGTGCCCTGCCCGACGCCATGGCCACCGTGGTTGAGCGACGGCCTGAGATCAGCGTGATCGCGCAGCAGCTCGCACCCTCCCGGCGTTACTGGGCGATCGTGGGCAACGGCCCGAACCGCATCGCCGCCAACGAGGTGCGGATCAAGCTCTCCGAGCTCTGCTACAAGGCGATCGCCTGCGATTCGACCGAGGACAAGAAGCACATCGACCTGTCGTCGGAACCGCTCATCCTCGTGTGTGCCGCCGGGTTGACGGGCTCGAACGCGGACGACGTCGCCAAGGAAGTGGCCATCTTCCGCGCGCACAAGGCGATCCCGATCGTCATCGCCAGCGACGGCGACGCGCGGTTTTCGGCCGCGGTGCAGATCATCAAGGTTCCGGAGACCCATCCCGCGTTGGCGTTCGTGCTCTCGTGCATCGCCGGCCACATCTTCGGCTACGAAGCCGCGCTGGCCATCGACGCGCAGGCGCTCCCCTTGCGTGAAGCACGCGCGTCGATCGAGGATGCGGTGTCGTCGCTCGGTGGTGGCATCCGCGCCGACGGCGATCAGTTGCTGCGGCGCGTGCGGCCGACGCTCGAGTCCGCCGGCGCGCGCTTCTTCGACGGATTGCGCACGGGCGCGTACGACGGTCATCTCGAGGCGTCGACCGCCGTGCGGCTGTCGTCGCTGCTTCGCTACGGACTCGGCATCAGCCCTCTCGACTCGTATCAGATCGAGCACGGCAAGATCGGCACGCCCGCGGTGGTCGTCGATGACCTCACCGTCGCGCTCACGCGCGGCATCGAGGAGCTGACGCGACCGATCGACGCGATCAAGCATCAAGCGAAGACGGTGACCGTGGGCATCTCGCGATCCGACGAGACGTTGCTGCAAGTGCCGCTCGCCATGGCGGTCATGGCCGCGGGCGCGCCGCGCGACTCGCTGACGTATCGCACACTGCGCACGCTGGCCGACCTCGACCCCGCGGTCGAGGAGGTGACCGGTTGGATCCGCTACCGCATCGAGGGCGATCCGGGCACGGACGACGAGGTGGTCGTATCGGTGATCGACCGTGGTGGCATCGCGGCCGAGATCCCGTCTCGCATCGAGCGCGATCCGGTGTTGCGGGGCACGAAGCACACCGTTGCGAGTGAACGCGAGCTGCTCGTGTTCAGCGGTCGCAGCGACGGCCGCACCTTGATCGCGATACCGGAGACCAAGGACAACCACTGCACGGGCATCACGCAGTTGCACGTCCGCTTCGAGGACCGACTGCCAGCGTCGTCGTGCCGCGCCGTGCTCCAGGGCTATCGAAACCGCTATGCCGCGCTCAAGGACGCCGTGACGGAGACCGAACCGAGCTTCCGGGAAGACCTCCTCGGCGAGCTCTCCGTGCTCGATCTGCTCACCAAGCCGGTGCATGTCCTGGCCGACCGGTGGCGCACTGGTCATTGATCGGCATCGGCGTCGACATCGTCGACCTCGACCGATTCGCAGGCGTGCTCGAACGGCGCGCCAACTTCGCAACGCGCGTCTTCACCGCCGCCGAGCGCGAGTACTGCGAACAGACCAAGGGTCCGATGAAGCGAGTCGAACGCTACGCGGCGCGCTTCGCGGCGAAGGAAGCGGTGATGAAGGTCCTCGGCGTCGGACTGGGTGAGTTCGCGTTCCACGACGTCGAGGTCGAGCGCGCCGAGTCCGGCGCTCCCGCGCTCGTGCTCCACGGCAAAGCAGCCGCGATCGCCGCGGAGGGTGGCGCGACGGTGTGGCATCTCTCGCTCAGTCACTCCGACATCGTCGCCATCGCCGTCGTCGCGGCGGAATAGACGTGCTGCCGATCGTCACGCCCGAAGAGATGGCCGCAGTCGACCGGGCCGCGCCCGAATCCGTCGATGTGCTCATCGGACGGGCCGGCGCCGCAGTTGCCCGTCATGCCATCTCGATGCTCGGTGGCACCTACGGCAAGCGCGTGGTCGTCGTCGCGGGAAAGGGCAACAACGGCAACGACGGCCGAGACGCGGCGGCTCGACTGCGATCCCGGGGCGTGCTCGTCGACGTCATCGACGCCGCGAACGCGGAGGGGCAAGCGCTGCCGCGAGCCGATCTGGTGATCGACGCCGCGTACGGCACCGGGTTTCGCGGCGAGTACCGCGCCCCGGATCCCGACGACGCCCAGGTGCTCGCGGTCGACATCCCATCGGGCGTCGACGGCCTCACCGGCGCTGCCGGTCCCGGCGCGGTACGCGCCAACGCGACCGTGACGTTCGCCGCCCTGAAGCCGGGTGCGTTGCTGCTCCCGGGGCGCGAGCTCGCGGGCACGGTCCACCTCGTGGACATCGGGCTCGACGTGAGCGGCGCGTCAGCGCACCTGGTCGACGCGGCGGATGTCGCCGGATGGCTCCCGCGCCGTCCGCTCACGGCGCACAAGTGGCGCACGGCGGTCTGGATCGTCGCCGGGTCGCCCGGCATGACCGGCGCCGCGGTCTTGGCCGCCCGAGGCGCGCAACGATCCGGTGCCGGCTATGTCCGCCTCAGCTCGCCGGGCGCGACGGCAGCGGATCTCGACGCGGTCCCGGTGGAGGTCGTCCGCACCGAGGTGTCGAGCACGAACTGGGATGCGACGGTGCTCGACGGTCTTGAACGGTTCAAGGCGCTGGTCGTTGGGCCGGGCCTCGGGACGGAGCCGATCACCATCGCGGCCGTTCGTCGGGTGGTAAAGGAGGCGACCGTGCCGACGGTGGTCGACGGCGACGGGTTGACCGCCCTCGGCTCGGAGGCTGCTCGCCTCGCGCATCCCCTGTCCGTGCTGACGCCGCACGACGGCGAGTACGAGCGGCTGGCCGGCGGTCCACCGGAAGCCGATCGGTTCGCCGCGGCCAGACGGCTCGCCTCGGTGACAGGGGCGACCGTGCTGCTCAAGGGCTCGACGACGGTCGTGGCCGACGGCGAGGGACGGGTCCTCGTGTCGACCACCGGCGACGCCCGCCTCGCCACAGCCGGGACGGGAGACGTGCTCTCGGGCATCATCGGTTCGCTGCTGGCGCAGGGCGTGCATCCGCTGCGGGCCGCCGCCGCAGGTGCGTGGCTTCACGGGAGCGCGAGTACCCTCGGCCCGCGCCGCGGCCTGGTGGCTGGCGATGTGGCGGACCATCTGCCCGCGGTGTTCGACGGCTTGGAGGCCTGAAATGCGAGCACAGCGAGCAGTTCGGCACGACGGCGCGAGCGCCAGCTCGCCCGGCGTGGATGGGCGCGGGGCGCAGCCCCGCTGGAGGCACTAGTGGATCGCAATTCGCCGGTGCAGGAGATCATGACGACCGAGGTATTGAGCTTCGGACCCGACGACGAGGTCGAAGGGGCGATGCGCACGTTGCTCGATCGCAACATCGACGCGGCGCCTGTCGTCGACGCCGACGGCAAGGTGGTCGGCGTGCTCTCGAACGGCGACCTCATCGTCCAGGAGAGCGAGCTTCACTTCCCGACGGTGTTGACGTTCCTCGGCGGCACGTTCCAGGTCGGGCACAAGCACTTCGAGGAAGAGCTTCGTCGCGCGCTGGGGTCGAAGGTGTCGGAGGTGATGTCGACGGAGCCGCTGGTCTGCAACGACGACGACACCATCGAACATGCGGCCACGGTCATGCACGAGCACGACGTCTCGCGCCTGCCGGTCGTCCACGACGACCGTCTCGTGGGGATCGTCTCGCGCAACGACGTGCTGCGCGCCATCCTCAACTCCGGGTAGTCCAACCGCGCATGGAGACGGCGCTGGAAGTCCTGCCCGACGAGCGACCCTACGCGTGGGCCGAAGTCGATCTCGCCGCCATCCGCCACAACGCTTCGGTCCTCGCATCGAAGGCGAGCCCCGCCGAGCTGTGCGCGGTGGTCAAGGGATGGGCGTACGGGCACGGCATCGTCCGGGCGGCGATCGCCGCGGTCGAGGGCGGCGCGACGTGGCTCGGCGTCGCGTTGATCAACGAAGCGGTCCTCGTGCGCCGGCAGCTCGACGAGCCGGTGCTGATCCTCGCCGAACCGCCCATCGGGCAGCTGCTCGACGTGGCGCGCCTCGAAGGTGTCCGGCCGACGCTGTACCGAGCTGAGGCGATCCGAGCCGCGGCCAAGGCGGTGGGCGACATCGGACGGACGGTGCCGTTGCCGGTCCACCTCAAGATCGACACCGGGATGCATCGCGTGGGCGCGTCGCCGCGCGACGCCCTCACGCTCGCCGCGATGATCACGCAGTCCGAGGAGCTCGAGCTCGAAGGTGTGTGGACGCATCTCGCGGCCGCGGAGGATCCGGAGCACGACGACTACACGGCGCACCAGCTCGCGCAGTTCGAAGACGTGCTCGCCGTGCTGCGCGATGCCGGCATCCGACCGGCGATGGTCCACGCCGCGAACTCAGGCGCCACGCTCGCCCATCCCGAGGCCCGCTACGACCTCGTGCGGTGCGGCATCACCCTGTACGGCATCGCGCCGCGCTCGAACATGGCCGAGGCCGCCGACCTTCGTCCCGCCATGTCACTCAAGGCTCGGGTCTCCTACGTCAAGCGCGTCGATGCGGGTGAGCCGATCTCGTACGGGCTCCATCACGTGTGCCCGAGACCGACGACGGTGGCCACGATCCCGATCGGCTACTACGACGGTGTCTCCCGCCGCCTCGGCATGGTCGGCGGTGAAGTGCTGCTGGGCGGCCGGCGACGCCCGATCCTCGGCGCGGTCACGATGGATCAACTGATGATCGACTGTGGCGACGACGATGTCAGCGTCGGCGACGAGGTCGTGCTCTTCGGAACGCAGGGCGACGAGACCGTGCTCGCATGGGACTGGGCCGAGCGGCTTGACACGATCGCCTACGAGATCGTGTGCGGCATCGCCATCGACCGGGTCCCCCGTCGGTACGTCGGATGAGCCGATGTTGACCGAGGTGCCTGGCGTGCGGGTCGGGCACTGGACCCACGAAGCGGCGCGGACCGGTTGCACGGTCGTCCTGTTTCCGGACGGGACCATCGCGTCTGGTGAGGTCCGCGGCGGCGCGCCCGCGACGCGAGAATTCGCGTTGCTCGATCCCAATCGCACCGTGAACCGCATCGACGCCGCGTTGTTGACGGGCGGGTCGGCGTTCGGGCTGGCTGCGGCCGACGGCGTGATGCGCTTCTGTGAGGAGCGGGGGATGGGGTTCCCGACCGCCGGTGGGCCGGTTCCGATCGTCGTCGCGCTCGGGCTGTACGACCTCGCGGAAGGCGACGGCTCGATACGCCCCGGCGCGGACGACGGGTACGCGGCGTGCGAAGCCGCGACAGCGACGACCAGGGATGTCTTGCTCGGCCCCGTCGGCGCCGGCACCGGCGCGACGGTCGCCAAGTGGGAAGGGCGAGACAAGGCGCGGCGCGGCGGCATCGGCGGCGCGGTGCTGACCCACGGCGACGTCGTTGTCGCCGCGCTGGTCGCCGTCAACGCGTATGGCGACGTCTTCGAGCCCGGCGACACGACGCCGCGCGTCCCGCCACCGCCGGTCGAGACCGCCGAGGCGAGCTTCGCCAACACCTCCATCGGCGTCGTCGCGACCAACGCGGTCCTCACGAAGCGCGACTGCCTGCTCGTCGCCGAGAGTGGCCACGACGGCCTCAGCCGTTCACTGGCGCCCGTTCACTCGACCGCCGATGGCGACGCGTTGATCGCGGCGGCCACCGGTCTCGTCGACGCGCCGCTCGAGGCGGTGCGGTCGCTGGCCGCCGCCGCGGTCGAGCGGGCGATTCGATCAGTTGCCTCACTAGCCTGATCTGCTGTGCCCACGGCCCTGGAACTGGTCGCCGCGGAGGCGTCAACGTGCACCAAGTGCAGCCTGGCCGACGCCGGTCGCACCCAGGTCGTGTTCGGCATGGGCGATCCCCACGCCGATCTGATGTTCGTCGGCGAAGGCCCCGGGGCAGAAGAGGACAAACAGGGGCTTCCCTTCGTCGGCCGCTCGGGCCAGCTCCTCGACAAGGTCATGTTCGAAGAGCTCGGCATCACGCGCGACAAGGTCTTCATCGCCAACACGGTGAAGTGTCGTCCTCCCGCCAACCGCGATCCGGAACCGGCTGAGATCGCCGCGTGCTGGCCATGGCTCGACCAACAGCTCGCGCTCATCGATCCGAAGGTGGTCGTGACGCTCGGCAACTTCGCCACGAAGCTCCTGCTCGACACGAAGGAAGGCATCACGAAGCTGCGGGGGAAGAGCTATCCGTTCCGCAATGGCGTGTTGATCCCCACCTTCCATCCGGCGGCGGTGCTGCGCGGCGGCGGCGAGCCGCTGGCCCAGATGCGGGCCGATCTCGTTCGGGCCAAGCAAGCGCTGGCATCAGCGAGCGTGGATGCATGAAGCGGGTCCTGCACACGGAGTCGGTCGACGCGACACGTGCTCTCGCGGCGACGCTCGCCGGTCTCGCCCGGCCCGGTGATCTGCTGCTGCTCGCCGGCGAGCTGGGGGCGGGCAAGACAGCGTTCGCGCAAGGTTTCGGCACGGGCCTGGGTGTGACCGAGGCGATCACGAGCCCGACGTTCGTGCTGGCGCGCGACTACGACGACGGCCGCATTCCGTTGCACCATTTGGACGTGTACCGGCTCGACCACATGAACGAGGTGTTCGACATCGGGCTGCCGGAGGTGCTCGACGACGGCGGCGTCACCCTCATCGAGTGGGGCGACGCGATCATGCCGTCGCTTCCCGCCGACTACCTCGAAGTGCGATTGACGTTCGGCGAGGGCGACGACGAACGCGTCATCGTCGTGCGTCCGGTCGGGCCCGGTTGGGCGGCGCGGAGCAGCGCGCTCGAGCGGGATCTCGCCGAGTGGGTCGTGCCGGTGACCGGACCCGCGGGGGCCGCCGGATGCTGATCCTCGGCATCGAGTCGAGCACCGTGCAGGTCGGTGCCGCGGTCGGCGGCCACGAAGGTGTGCTGGCGCAGGCCCATTCGGCGCGCGGCAAGCGCCATGCCGAGAACCTGGCGCCCACGATCGAGTTCGTGTGTCGCCAGGCTCGTGTCGACCTCCGTGAGATCAGTTGCGTCGCCGTCGATCTCGGCCCCGGGCTGTTCACCGGACTGCGGGTCGGCATCGCGTCCGCCAAGGCGATGGCGCACGCGTTGCGGCTCCCGATGATCGGCGTGCCGAGCCTCGATCTGCTGGCGTTCCCCGTGCGGTTCTCGCACCGCTTGATCGTGGCGGCGATCGACGCTCGTCGCGGCGAGCTGTTCTATGCCTTCTACCGCCAGGTTCCGGGTGGGTTGCAACGGCTGTCGCCGCATCAGGTCGGCTCACCGGACGACTTGGCGTCCGAGCTGATGGCATCGGGTGACGAGTGCCTCCTCGTCGGCGACGGCGTCGTCCGCTACTGCGACCGCTTCGAGGGGATCACGAAGGTCGAGATCGCCGACAGCGGGCTCGCGTACCCGACCGCGTCGTCGCTGGTGCAGCTCGCGCACGCACGCGCGTTGCGCGAGGAGTGGGTGAAGCCGTGGGAGCTCAAGCCGTTGTACATGCGGGCACCCGATGCCGAGATCAACTGGTCGATGCGTGAGGGCGCGGGGCGGACGTGATGGCCGCGCGCGTTCCGAACGTCGATCCCAGTGCGCTCGAGGTGCGCATCACGACGATGCGTCGGCGGCATCTCCGTGGAGTGCTGCGCATCGAGAACCAGGTGTATCCGCGGCCGTGGTCGCTGGGCTTGTTCATGAGCGAGTTGGCGATGCGGACGGGACGCATCTACCTCGTCGCCCGTGTGGGTCCGACGGTCGTGGGCTACACGGGACTGCTGTTCAGCCTGGACGACGGCCATGTCACGACCATCGCCGTCGATCCGCAGTGGCAGCGGGCGAAGATCGGCAGCCGCCTGCTCATGTACCTTGCCCGTCGCTCGATCGACGCCGGCGCGAAGAACCTCACGCTCGAGGTGCGCGCCAGCAACGAGGGCGCGAAGGCGATGTACCGGCAGTTCGGCTTCGCCCCTGCGGGCGTGCGCAAGGGCTACTACGTCGAGACGAACGAGGACGCGATCGTGATGTGGGCGCACGATGTCGACACGGACGAGTACGCGCACCGGCTGGCCGAGATCGAGAGCACCATCCCGGGCCACACCATCGTGGACGCCGCGGACTGACGACGACGTGATCGCACATGAGTGACAACAACGCCAACAGCGGCAACGTGATCCTCGGCATCGAGACGTCGTGTGACGAGACGGCCGCGGCCGTGGTCGTCGGCGGCACGGACGTGCGGTCGTCGGTCGTGTCGAGCCAGGTCGATCTGCACGCGCGCTACGGCGGCGTGGTGCCCGAGATCGCCAGCCGCGCGCACGTCGAGTTGCTCACGCCTGTCGTCGCGCAGGCCGTGGTCGAGGCGGCGATCGAGGAATCGGCGATCGACGCCGTCGCGGCAACGGTCGGACCCGGTCTCGTCGGGTCACTGCTCGTCGGTTTGAGCGCCGCGAAGAGCCTGGCGCTCGCGTGGGACGTTCCGTTCGTCGCGGTGAACCACCTCGAGGCGCATCTGTACGCCGCGCTCGTCGAGGACCCGTCGCTCGAACTGCCGGTCGTCGTGCTGCTCGTATCCGGTGGTCACACGCTGCTCGTCGAGATGCAGGATCACGGCCGCTATCGCCTGCTCGGCTCGACCGTCGACGACGCCGCGGGGGAGGCGTTCGACAAGGTGGCCCGCTACCTCGGTCTCGGTTACCCGGGTGGTCCCGCGGTCGACCGACTGTCGATGGAAGGCGATCCGGAGGCGATCCGCTTCCCTCGGGCCATGCTCGACGACGGGTACGACTTCTCGTTCAGCGGCCTCAAGACGGCGGTCGTCAACTACGTCCGCAAGCATCCGGACGTGACCAGCGCCGACGTGTGCGCGTCGTTCCAGGATGCCGTCGTCGACGTCCTCGTCACGAAGGCCCGGCGCGCCGCCGCCGCAGTCGGGGCGAAGGGGATGTGCCTCGGAGGCGGCGTGGCCGCCAACTCCCACCTGCGAGAGCGATTCCTCGACGCCTGCACCGAGGACGGTCTCCACGCCTTCCTGCCGAGCCGCTCCATGTGCACGGACAACGCCGCCATGGTCGCCGCCACGGGATGGTGGCGGCTGCAGTCCGACGGTCCGAGCCCCCTCGACACGGGCGCCGACCCCAATCTGAGGTTGCCGCTCATCTAGATGCCCGTGCGCGAAACGACGCTGGAGGTCGTTTGGCGCACACACTTCTCGCTCGGGCCGCATCGCCGGTTGAAAGTTGCGCGGCGCGGGCCTAGGGTTAGCACTCGCCAATCGAGAGTGCTAGCGGCGGTCTGCCGCATGGAGCAACGGAGGACGAGATGAACCTGCAGCCCCTCGACGATCGCATCGTCGTTCGGCCCGGCGAATCGGAGGAGACCACCGCCAGCGGTCTGGTCATCCCCGACACCGCCAAGGAGAAGCCGCAGCAGGGCGAGGTGCTCGCTGTCGGACCGGGCAAGCGCTCTGACTACACGGGCGAGATCGTGCCGATGGACGTGCAGTTGGGCGACACCGTCGTCTACTCGAAGTACGGCGGCACCGAGATCACGGTCGAGGGCGAGGACCTGCTGATCCTCAACGCCCGTGACGTCCTTGCCATCGTGAAGAAGAAGTAGTCGAGGTCATGCCCAAGATCATCAAGTTCGACGACGACGCCCGGCGCGCGCTCGAAGCGGGCGTGAACCGGCTGGCCGACGCGGTCAAGGTCACGCTCGGCCCGCGCGGCCGCAACGTGGTGCTCGAGAAGAAGTTCGGCGCGCCGACGATCACCAACGACGGCGTGTCGATTGCTCGCGAGATCGAGCTCGACGATCCCTTCGAGAACATGGGCGCCCAGCTCGTGAAGGAAGTCGCGACCAAGACCAACGACATCGCCGGTGACGGCACGACGACCGCGACCGTGCTCGCACAGGCGCTCGTCCATGTAGGCATGCGCAACGTTGCCGCCGGCGCGAACCCGATGGCGCTGAAGCGCGGCATCGACAAGGCCGTCGCCGCCGCCGTCGAGGCGGTCGCCGCGCAAGCGACCGACATCGACGACAAGGCGGAGATCGCGCAAGTGGCGTCGATCTCGGCGAACAACGACTCGAGCATCGGCACCGTCATCGCCGACGCCATCGACAGGGTCGGCAAGGACGGCGTCGTCACCGTCGAGGAGTCGAACACGTTCGGCATGGAGCTCGACTTCGTCGAGGGCATGCAGTTCGACAAGGGTTTCGTGTCGCCGTACTTCGTGTCCGATCCCGATCGTCAGGAAGCGGTGCTCAACGAGCCGTACATCCTCATCTACAGCGGCAAGGTCGGCTCGGTGCAGGACCTGCTGCCCGTCCTCGAGAAGGTCATGCAGAGCGGCAAGCAGCTCCTGATCATCGCCGAGGACATCGAGGGTGAGGCACTGGCCACGCTCGTGGTCAACAAGATCCGCGGCACGTTCAACTCCGCTGCGGTCAAGGCGCCGGGCTTCGGCGATCGCCGCAAGGCGATGTTGCAGGACATCGCGATCCTCACCGGTGGCCAGGTCATCTCGGAAGAGGTCGGGCTCAAGCTCGACAACGCCACGCTCGATCTGCTCGGACGGGCCCGCAAGGTCGTCATCGACAAGGACAACACCACCATCGTCGAGGGCGCCGGGTCGGAAGAGGACGTGAAGGGCCGCATCGCCCAGATCAAGCGCGAGATCGAGAACACCGACTCCGACTGGGACCGCGAGAAGCTCCAGGAGCGGCTGGCCAAGCTGTCGGGCGGCGTCGCCGTCGTCAAGGTCGGCGCGGCCACCGAGGTCGAGCTCAAGGAGAAGAAGCACCGCATCGAGGACGCACTCTCGGCGACCCGTGCCGCCATCGAAGAGGGTGTCGTCGCCGGTGGCGGCGTCGCGCTGCTGCGGTCGCGCACGGCCATCGAGGATGTGATCAAGACCCTGGACGGAGACGAGGCGACCGGGGCCCGCAGCGTGTGGCAGGCCGTCGACACGCCGGCCCGCCTGATCGCCGACAACGCGGGGCACGAGGGTGGCGTCGTGGTCGAGCAGGTGGTGCGCGAGTCGGGCAACGTCGGGCTCAACGCCGCCACGGGCGACTACGAGGACCTCCTCAAGGCCGGCGTGCTCGATCCCGCCAAGGTGACGCGCGCTGCGCTGCAGAACGCGGCGTCGATCGCCAGCCTCCTCCTGACGACCGAGGCCCTCGTGGCCGACAAGCCCGAGCCCGCCGCACCGATGCCAGCGATGCCTCCGGGCGGCGGCATGGGTGGCATGGGCGGCATGGGGATGATGTAAGCCCCGAACTCCGAATGTTGGATGGAAACGGGCGCCAGAGCGCCCGTTTCCACCCGGAGTTCGTGAGGGTTGGCTCGATCGGTACGCTCCATCGCCGTGGACGTGCCCCCTCCCGACCCCGTCAAGCTGCTCGCGTTCTGGATGGAATGGGAGCGGGGTGAGACGCCGCCGGGTCAGGTGATGAGCAACCTGAAGACGGGCGGCATGCGTGAGCTGCTCGAGGATCTCGCGCGCGTCCGACGTCGTCGACGTGACGAAGCGGCCGCGGCGAGGCGGACCACAACTCATCCCGAGACCGCCAGGCGTCCGCGCGGGGGAGACCGCCCCGTGGTCGTTCCTTCCGCCAGAGCAGCGCGTCGTCACTGCGGAAATGCTGCGACACACCTTCACGGGACGGGTCGGCCGACCTTCCGTCGTCGAAGATGCTGGAACGGTCCGGCCGTCCGCGGTGCTCGCGCCGTTCTACGAGCTCGACGGCGAGCTGTACGTCGTCCTGACCCGCCGCTCGTGGGGATTGCGCTCGCACACGGGCGAGGTCAGCTTCCCCGGCGGACGCGTCGATGTGGGCGAGACGATCCCGGCGGCCGCGCTGCGCGAGGCGCGCGAGGAGATCAGCCTCGATACGTCGAACGTCGAGGTCCTCGGCGAGCTCGACCATCTGATGACCGTCACCAGTCGGTCGTTCATCGTCCCCTTCGTTGCGCTGCTGCCGGACGTGCCCGTGCTGCACCCGAACCCCGACGAGGTCGACGCGGTCCTGCACGTTCCCGTCCACGAGCTGCTGCTCGACGACGTGTACCACGAGGAGTACTGGATCTTCCGCACGCCGCCGCCGTGGGCGCCGGCAGAGGTGGAGGAGATCGGCGGACCGGCGGAACGGTCGATCTTCTTCTTCGAGCTCGTCGGCGACACGGTGTGGGGCGCGACCGCGGCGATGCTCCGCCACCTGCTCGGCCTCGCGCTCGACCTCGGCGTCGGCATCGACCACGTGTGACGCCGTGAACCCCGACGAGTTCCGGGCGGCGGGACACGTGCTCGTCGACTGGGTGGCCGACTATCTCGAGCGGGTCGGCGAGCGACCCGTGTGCCCGTCGGTCGAGCCGCGATGGGTGCGCGCGCAGCTCCCGGCGCATCCGCCCGAGCACGGTGAAACGTGGGACGACATCGTCGCCGACCTCGACCGCATCGTCGTCCCCGCGCTCACCCACTGGCAGTCGCCCAACTTCTTCGGTTACTTCCCGGCGAACGCGTCGGGGCCGGCAATCCTCGGCGACCTCGTTTCGTCGGGGCTCGGCGTCCAGGGGATGTTGTGGGCGACGAGTCCCGCGTGCACCGAGCTCGAGACGCACGTCCTCGATTGGCTGGTCGAGCTGCTCGGACTCCCCGCCCGATTTCGGAGCGACGGTGTCGGAGGCGGCGTCATCCAGGACTCGGCCTCGAGCGCCAACCTGTGCGCCGTCCTTGCGGCACGCGACATCCACGCCCGAACGACTGCCTTCGACAAGCTGCGCGCGTACACCTCGACACAGGCGCACTCGTCGATCGACAAGGCCATCCGCGTCGCCGGCCTGTCACCGCAGCAACTGCGCCTGATCGACGTCGACGAGCGCTTCGCCATGCGTCCCGAAGCACTCGCCGCCGCGGTCGAGGACGACCTTGCTGCCGGTCTCGTGCCGTTCATCGTGGTGGGAACGGTCGGCACGACGTCCTCGCTCGCCATCGATCCGATCGACGCGATCGCGGATGTCTGCGAGCGCGCCGACATCTGGTTGCACGTCGACGCGGCGATGGCGGGTGCCGCCGGGGTGGCGCGGGAGCTCCGTCCGCTGGTCAACGACGGACTCGAGCGCGTCGACAGCTGGTGCTTCGACCCCCACAAGTGGCTGCTGACGAACTTCGACTGCGACGTGCTGTACCTCGCCGACCGCGGCCCGCTCATCCGCTCGCTCAGCGTCCTGCCCGAGTACCTGCGCAACCAGGCGACGGAGTCGGGCGCGGTCATCGACTACCGCGACTGGCACATTCCGCTGGGACGGCGGTTCAGAGCCCTGAAGCTGTGGTTCGTCATCCGCCACTACGGCGCGGCCGGACTCGCGGCACATGTCCGCAAAGGCGTCGACGCGGCGCGCTGGCTCGCGGCCGAGATCGACGACGACGATCGCTTCGAACGCCTCGCGCCGACCGACCTCTCGCTGGTCTGCTTTGCACACCGCGACGGCGACGCCACGACGCAGGCTCTACTCGACGCGGTCAACGCGACCGGACGCGCCTACGTGACGCACACGCGACTCGACAACCGCTTGGCCATCCGTGTCGCGATCGGCGGCACCTACACACAGCTTGCGGACGTCGAACGCTTCTGGACACTGCTCGATCAGGAGGCCGCACGATGACTGAGTACGACAGCGGCCGGTTCGCGATCCACACGGCCCGCCCACGCGGCTTCACGCAGGCCTACGTGCACGAGAACGCGGGCGGAGCCGGCCCGCTCGTCCTGGTGCATGGCTGGCCCGAGACCAAGCGGATCTGGTGGCGCGTGATCGAGCCGCTCGCTTCGGCCGGCTTCGAAGTGATCGTTCCCGACCTTCGCGGCTTCGGCGACTCCGGCGTCGCGCCGGATGGCTACCACGACGTTCCGTCGCACGCGCGTGACATGCACGCGCTCGTGCACGATCACCTCGGTCACGAAAGCGCCGTGCTCGTCGGCGGCGACCTCGGCGGACCCGTGATCCAGGACGTCGCGCTGCGGTTCCCCGGTTTCGTGACCCGCATGGTCCTGTTCAACTCGCCCCTTCCGTTCGACAAGCAACGGATGCAGGGCATGAGGACCCGTCCCGCCCGCGAGGCGGGCGACTACTTCGTCCGGCAAGGGACGGATCCGGACGGTCTCGCCGCGGAGCTCGACACGCCCGAGAAGCGTCGCCGGTACATCGCGGGCTTCTACACCTCTCGGTTCTGGGCGCATCCCGGCGCGTTCCTCGCGACGGACGATGCCGCGCCCGCCGGTCGGTTCGGCGGCAGCCCGACGGTCGACTTCCACACAGAGCCGTTCGCGGACGGGGCCAAGCTGCGGGCCAGCTTCGGCGGCTACCAGAGCGTCTTCGACGGGGCGGCGAGGAGCGAGCTGCCGGTCATGGCCCGTAACGAGGAGACCGAGGTCCTGATCCTCTTCGGCACCAGCGATCACGTCCTCTATCCGGAGTTCGACCGGATGGCGGCCCAGGTCTTCCCCAATCACGTCGGGCCGTTCCTGCTCCGCGACTGCGGCCACTTCGTGCCCTGGGAGGCGCCGGACCAACTCGTGAACGGGATTCGATCCTTCTGCCGCGACCTGCTCGCGCCGTAACATCAGAGTCGTGGCCTCGTTGACGTTCGAGGGCGAGACGCACGGCGAGATCGTGCAGAAGGTCCGTCGGTGGCTCGCGTCCCTCGAAGGCGAAGAGGAAGGCGACATCACCGTCGTCGAAGCGATCGAGCAAGGCGCGGAGCTGACGAAGGACGCGCTGCGGATCATCGCCTCCGCTGCGCCCGGATCGATCGCGCAGAGCGAGGTCGTGAAGGCGCTCACCGGCATGGGCTACAAAGCGACCGACACGACGAAGCAAGCCCTCATCGACGGGCTCGACAGCGTCGAGCAGATCACCGGAGGCAGCGTCGTCAAGGCGGCGCGAGACGCGCGGAAGTCCGCGGTGTACCAGATGAACGCGACCGTGGCCCGCCAGCTCTTGAAGTCACTGAAACCCCGCTGATCGTCGCGCGGTTCTCGCCGCAGGACCCTTCCTCGTGCGATCGGTGCCAGTACACTTGATCCCTTCATCGCTGCGGCACGGCGCAGCAGGACGGAGGTCAGCGAGTGGCTGAGGTCGAGATCGGCATCGGCAAGTCGGGTCGACGGGCGTACGGGTTCGACGACATCGCCATCGTCCCCAGCCGGCGCACGCGCGACCCCGAGGACGTCGACATCTCCTGGGAGATCGACGCCTTCCGCTTCGAGCTCCCCCTGATGGCATCGGCGATGGACGGCGTGGTGAGCCCTGCGACCGCGATCGAGGTGGGCCAGCTCGGCGGTGTCGGGGTACTCAACCTCGAAGGCCTCTGGACCCGCTACGACGATCCCGAACCATTGTTCGACGAGATCGCCGAACTGCCCGCCGACAAGGCGACCGGCCGCATGCAGGAGATCTACGCCGAGCCGATCAAGCCCGAGCTGATCACCGAGCGCATCCGAGAGATCCGCAACGCCGGTGTCACGTCGTGCGCGTCCGTCACACCGCAGCGCACCGAAGCGTTCGCGAAGTACATCGTGGACGCGGAGCTCGACCTCCTCGTGATCCAGGGCACGGTCGTGTCGGCCGAGCACGTGTCGAAGACCGTCGAGCCGCTCAACCTGAAGCGGTTCGTCCGCGAGCTCGACATCCCCGTGATCGTCGGTGGTTGCGCGTCCTATCAAGCGGCGCTGCACCTCATGCGCACGGGTGCGGCGGGCATCCTCGTCGGCGTGGGCCCGGGTCATGCCTGCACGACGCGTGGGGTCCTCGGCATCGGCGTACCTCAAGCCACCGCGATCGCCGACGCTCGCGCCGCCCGCATGCGTCATCTCGACGAGACCGGCGTGTACGTCCACGTGATCGCCGACGGCGGCATGGGCACCGGCGGCGATGTTGCGAAGGCGATCGTGTGCGGCGCCGATGCCGTCATGATCGGATCGCCCCTCGCGGCCGCAGTCGAGGCGCCGGGCCGCGGCTACCACTGGGGGATGGCCACGTTCCATCCGACGCTTCCTCGCGGTGCACGGGTGAAGACACAGGCTCGCGGCACGATCCGCGAGATCCTCGTCGGCCCCGCGCACGAGAACGACGGCCGCATGAACCTGTTCGGTGCGTTGCGCACGTCGATGGCGACGTGTGGTTACGAATCCGTGAAGGAATTCCAGAAGGCCGAGATCATGGTCGCGCCCGCCTTGCAGACGGAAGGCAAGAGTCTGCAGCGCTCGCAACACGTCGGTATGGGCCACTGAGCAAGGTCGTCCCCGAACAGGCCGTCCTGGTCGTCGACTTCGGGGCGCAGTACGCGCAACTGATCGCGCGGCGAGTTCGCGAAGCGCACGTCTATTCCGAGATCGTCCCGCACACGATCACCGCGGACGAGTTGCGCGCCCGCAATCCGGCCGGTGTCATCTTCAGCGGCGGCCCCGCGTCGGTGCACGCCGACGGCGCGCCTTCGATCGACACCGGCATCTACGAGACCGGCGTTCCGGTGCTCGGCATCTGCTACGGCGCCCAACTGATCGCCCGCGATCTCGGCGGCGAGGTGGCCAAGACGGGGCGCGGTGAGTACGGCCGCGCCGACCTCCGGATCGTGGACGCCGGCCTCCTGTTCGGCAGCGACATGCCCGCTGACCAGCACGTATGGATGAGCCACTTCGACACGATCACCCGAGCGCCCGACGGATTCGACGTGACCGCCTCCACCGCGGACACTCCTGCCGCGGCGTTCGAGCATCGGTCCCGAGGTCTGTTCGCGGTGCAGTTCCATCCCGAGGTCGTGCACACGCCACACGGCATCGAGATGCTCAAGCACTTCCTCTACGACGCGTGCGGTTGCGCGCCGACGTGGACGATGAGCTCCGTCATCGAGTCCTCCGTCGAGGCGATCCGCGCCCAGATCGGCGGCGAACGAGTCATCTGCGGGCTGTCCGGCGGCGTCGATTCCGCGGTCGCGGCCGCGCTCGTGCACAAGGCCGTCGGTCCGCAACTCACGTGTGTGTTCGTCGACACCGGTCTCATGCGTCAGGGCGAAGGCGATCAGGTGGTCGAGACCTTCAGGCGGCATCAGGGCATCGAGCTCATCCATGTGCGCGCCGCCGACCGGTTCTTCGAACGACTCGCGGGCGTCATCGATCCGGAGGAGAAGCGCAAGGCGATCGGCGAGCTCTTCATCCGCGTGTTCGAAGATGCGGCGCAGGGCATCGAAGACGCACGCTTCCTCGTGCAAGGCACGCTGTACCCGGACGTCATCGAGTCCGGCGGCGGCCACGGCGGCAAGGCGGCGATGATCAAGTCGCACCACAACGTGGGTGGGCTTCCGGATGACATCGAGTTCGAGCTCGTCGAGCCGTTGCGCTCGTTGTTCAAGGACGAGGTGCGCCGGGTCGGCGAAGAGCTCGGGCTTCCCGAAGAGATCGTCTGGCGGCAACCGTTCCCCGGTCCCGGTCTCGGCGTGCGGATCATCGGCGAGGTGACGCCGGACAAGGTGGCGATCCTCCAACACGCGGACGCGATCGTCCGCGAGGAGATCAAGAAGGCCGAGCTCGAGCGCGACATCTGGCAAGCGTTCGCGGTCTTGCCCGACATCCGTTCGGTCGGTGTGATGGGGGACGAGCGGACGTACGCCTATCCGATCATCGTCCGCGCTGTCACGAGTGAAGACGCGATGACCGCGGACTGGGCTCGGCTTCCGTACGAGGTGCTCGAGCGCATGTCGAGCCGGATCATCAACGAGGTGCGAGACATCAACCGGGTCGCTTACGACATCACGTCGAAGCCGCCGGGCACGATCGAATGGGAGTGATCGGGCTGCTGGCGAAAATGGCTCCAAGTCGGCACCGGGGCTGGCGATAACCCGAGCTGGCGATCCGCGACCTGCCGCCCGAGGTTCATTACCCTCTCCCCCGGATGCTGACTGCCTTGTCACCTGTTCGCAACATTCGTCGCGTGTTTGCTACAGTGCCCGTCCCATGGTCGAAGTGAAGCGCCAGAGGCGCGCGATTGCGCTCCTTCTGGCAGCGGCGATCGTGGCTGCTGCCTGTTTCCTGCCCCAGCCAGCCGGGGCGGATGCGGTCTCGGACAAACGGGCCGAGGCCAACGCCATCGCCGCCAAGATCGACGAGCTCAACCACACGATCGAGCGCGACGCCGAGGCGGCCAACGGGGCCCAGCTCGAGCTCAACGGGCTGAATCAGCAGGTCCAGGACGCCCAGGCGAAGGTCGCCGCCGCCCAGGCGGAGCGTGACAAGCACGCCGGCGAGCTGCGAGATTACGCCGTGAACGCCTATGTCCACGGCACCGACCCTGTCTCGCAGGAGCAGGCGGCGGGCAGCGATCCCAACGACCAGGGCCAGCGTGAGGGCTACCTGACCGCCGCGTCTGGCAACCGCCAGCAGCTCATCGACCAGCTCCGTGCGACCGAGCAGGACCTCAACACCCAGATCGACTCGCTGAACCAGGCCAAGTCGGCGGCCCAGGCCAAGACCCAAGACCTCCAGAGCCAGCAGAACGCCGCTCAGTCCGCGGTCACCCAGCAGCAGGCGCTGTACAGCCAGGCGCAGGGCGAGCTCGCGACGCTGGTGCAGCAGGCGCAGCAGGCGGCCGCCGCCCAGCAGCAGGCCGCGGCCGAGGCGCGTGCCCGAGCCGCAGCGGCGGCGCAGCAGGCGGCCGCGCCGGTGGTGAGCCGTGGTGGTGGTGCGTCGGTGCCGTCCCGCGGTGGTGCGACGGTCTCCAGCGGTGGCGGCGGCTCGGCTTCGTCAGGCCCGCCCCCCGCAGTCAACGGTGGCGCGGCGGCGGCGATCGCCGAGGCACAGCGGCAGCTCGGCAAGCCCTACGTGTGGGGCGCAGCCGGTCCGAACGCATTCGACTGCTCGGGACTCACCGCATGGGCATGGCGTGCCGGTGGCGTGAGCCTGCCGCACTTCTCCGGTGCGCAGTACGCGTCGACGACGCACATCTCGCTGTCGGCGATCCAGCCCGGTGACCTGATCTTCTACGAGAGCCCGGACCAGCACGTGGCCCTCTATGTCGGCGGTGGGCAGATCATCCACGCCCCCCACGCCGGCGCCGTGGTCCAGTACGACTCGCTCTACTACTGGAACACGACGATGATGGCCAGCCGTCCCTAGACGCTTCGTGCGTAAGGCCGAGCCGACCGGCTCCCGTCGCACCTAGTCGGACGCGACTTCGGACCAGAAGGCGATCGCGGCCCGTTCGAACCGCAGGCCCATCTCCAACGTCGTCCGCTGGTGGACCTCGATGTGCGGATCCCCGGCGATGACCTCGTACTCCGAGAGCCGTCGGCGGTGTGCCTCCACGGCGTGACGGGCCAGCGCGACCACGTCGCCGTCGGCCGCCTGCGCCCCGAAGAACAGCTTCAGGATGGACATGTCCCGGATCTCGGTCGGCTCGTCGTTCGGCTCGGCCAGCCAGTCCTGCAGCGCCTCACGGCCCGCGTCGGTGAGCGTGTACGTGCGGCGCTTGCGTCCCGTCGGCTCCTGTTGCTCCGCGAGGAACCCGAGCTCCGCGAGCCGGACCGGCTCGGCGTACAGCTGCGAGTGGGGGAACGGCCAGAAGTAGCCGATCGACACGGAGACCGATCGCTTCATGTCGTACGAGGTGCACGGACCGAAGGCGCCGACCAGTCCGAGGACCACGTAGGACGTCGGTGTCAACGAGGTCGACGCCACGGGCGCAGATCGTACGGGCGACCCGTCGTCCGGCGTGCCACTAGGTTCCCGGCTCCATGACCGGACACCTGGATGGGTTCACCACCACGCAGTTCAGCTTCGACGGTAAGACGCGGGACGTCTTCCGCTCGGGCCGCGGACCGGCCGTGATCGTCATTGCGGAGATCCCCGGGATCACGCCGAAGGTCATCGAGTTCGCCCGCCGGGTCGAAGCCCTCGGTTGCACGGTTGCGCTGCCACATCTGTTCGGCACGCCCGGACGTGAGCCGCGGGGCGGCAACGCGGTCAGCGCGATGTCCTACGTGCTCGGCAGCATGGTGCCGGCGTGCATCTCCCATGACTTCCACGCATTCGCGACAGGCAAGACGGCGCCGGTGATCGATTGGCTGCGTGCGCTCGCCCGAGAGTTGCACGAGCAGTGCGGCGGACCGGGCGTCGGCGCCGTCGGCATGTGCTTCACCGGCGGGTTCGCGCTGGCGATGATGGCGGACGCGCCGGTTCTCGCGCCCGTGTTGTCGCAGCCGTCGGTGCCGTTCCCGATGGGTGCGAAGCGCAAGCGCGACCTCGACATGTCACCGGGCGACCTCGACAAGGTGAAGCAGAAGTGCGCGGCGAACGGCTTGACCGTGCTCGGCCTGCGCTTCACCGGTGACACGTTCGCCCCGCCCGAGCGGTTCGTTCGCCTCCGTGAAGAGCTCGGCGACAACTTCGTCGGCGTCGAGATCGACTCGTCCGAAGGCAATCCCTACGGCAACCCCAAGCACGCCCACTCGGTGCTCACCGAGCATCTGGTCGACGAGCCGGGCCACCCGACCCGCGACGCGCTCGACAAGGTGCTCGACCTCTTCCGGACGCGGTTGCTGCAGTAGCGAACCGGCCCGTCAGGTCGCGAGCGGGCGGCCGAACGGGAGGTCGTCCTGCCACGTGGACAGGAACGCCTCCGCGATGCCAACGGACACGAGCCACGCATCGGGCCCGCTCGACGCCAGTTCTGCCGCGGTGTCTCGCACGCGGTCGATCGGGTCGGTCTCGTTCTCGGGATCGCACACCGCGAGAAGCGGTGCCGCGAGCGCGATGAAGTCCGGCACGTACGTGATGCCGGCCCGTCGCATGGCCGCATACGCCTTCGCCGTGATCGGAAGCGGGGTGAGCGGCACCACCGTCTCTGCCTTGATCGCGGCGGCGGACTCGTGTGTGATCAGTCCGGACTTCCCGGCGACGAGCAGCGCGTCCGCGGGCGCGTCGAGGCTCCCGTCGACGACGTCCGCGCCCCGATCCGCCAGGACGAGCGCCGCGGCATCAGCGACGGGTCCGCTGCCGGCGATCGCGCAGGACTTGCCGGCGAGCGATCCGAGCATCGCCTCAGCCGCCGCGACTGCGCTGTGGCCCGTGAGCTCGTCGTCCGCCAGCGGTGCGGCCTCCGCCGGGGTCATCGTGGCGAGGTCGGCGTCGCCCAACCCGTTGCCGGCGTGCAGGACGAGCGACCCGCCGGCCGTGACCGGCGCCAGCTCGGTCACGAACGCTCCGATCGCCGCCTCCCGTCCATCGGGCTTCGCATTGATGCCGGCGGAGGCGCCGGACGCCTGGATGCCGAAGGCGGCGAACGAGTAGGTCACCGAGCGGGCCAGCATCTCGGCGCCCTCCTGAAGGATCTTCGGCGCGAGCCGCGCGATTCCGACCGAGCGCGCCGCGCCCTCGAGATCCCAGAGCACGAATGCGTCGGTCGAGTCGAGCTTCTGGATGCGCACGATCCGCATCCTGTCATGGGAGTTCAACCGAGCCCGAGTCGAACCCGCTGTTCCTTGGGTGCCTCGACGTCGTCGAGCGCGGTGACGAGCAGATCGATCGCGTCTCGTTCCCGTGCCGTCCCGGTGAGGTTGTGTCGTTCGGTCGGATCGCCGACGACGTCGTAGAGATGGTTGCCACTGAAATGCCGCGTCGCCCAGAACGGAAGGTGGTCGCTTTCGTCGAACGGTTGGCGGATGACCGGCACGTCCGATCCCGGCATCGTGTCGAGCACGGCCCGCTTGTCGGGGCGGGGCAGACGCACTTGGGGGAAGGCGTGCACCGGCATCGTCGACCACCGGTTCGACCACATCACGAGCGGCGCGTTCTCGCCCGCCGGTGCGCGGCAGTAACGAAGTGCGCCGTCCTCGCCCACGACCTGGACCTCGCGGCCCCACACGCCGGCGAGTGTCCACTCCCTGATGCTCCGCGCCGTGCCGTTGACGACCGGGACGAGGGAACGCCCGTGCGTGCGGTGCTCGACGTCGGCGGCGAGGCCGAAGACATCGGCGATCGTGGCGTGGATGTCGACGGACGTCGTCAGCGCGTCGATGGTGCTGCCCTCGCGCTCGGGCTCGAGCCCGGGCCAGCACACCACCAGGGGCGTGTGCATCATCTCGCCGTAGAGCGGGACCGCCGGCTTGCCCCAGATGCCGCGCTCGCCGAGGTAGTGGCCGTGGTCGGTGCAGAGGATGAGAGCGGTGTCGTCCCACAGGCGGTGCGCGTCCATCGCGTCGACCAGCCGGCCGAGCCACGCGTCGATCATCGACAGCTTGGCGCCGTAGTTGGCGCGCAGATGGCGCCCCGCACGCTCGTCGAGCCCGGATTCCTCGGCGGTGCGTGCGTACGGCGGCCAGATCAACAACGGATCGGTCCAGGGATCCGACGGATCGTCGTAGCGGTTCGCCCATGGCTCGGGCGTGTCGAACGGTTCGTGCGGATCGAACTCGTCGACGAACAGGAAGAACCGATCGCGATCCGCGAACTCGATCGGGTGCAGTCATCTCCTGTCCGAGCCACTCGACCGCGGCGCGCATCGTGCGCGGTCCCGGGAACTCGGTCTCGTCGCGGAAGTGCGTCCGGGCGACGTCGTACCCGCGCCGCCACGGCGCGGGCATTGCTCGAAGGGCTGGTGTTCCGACCCAGGATGGATCCGGACGAGTGCGCCACGGATCGTCTTCGTGTCCGCGCACGTAGTCCCACGCGGTGAAGTCGCAGTGGTAGTTCTCGCCGCCGGTTTCGAACAGGTGCGGATGGTCGGACACGAGCATCGTCGTGATGCCCGCAGATCGCATCGGGAAGGTGATCGCGTCCTCCCACACCTCGATCGACCCCCACGGACGCCACAGGAAGTCGAGCGCGCCGACGAGGATGTCGTGGCGGGCGGGCATGCAGGGCAGGGAACCGGCGACATGGTTCGTGAACCGCAGGCCGCGAGCGGCGAGCCGGTCGATCGTCGGCGTATCGAACTCGGTGCCGCCGTAGCAGCCGAGCAGATGCCGGTTCAGGCTGTCGAGCAGCACCACGATGAGGTTGCGCGGCAACGGGGCCACGCCGTGACGGTAGCGAATAGGCCGTCACACCTCGGCCGTAGGATTGGATGATCGTGTCCGATCCTGCGCCTGACCCTGCTGCCGCGCCATCCGACGATCCTGACCTCCTCGGAGGGTTGAACCCGGTCCAGCGGGAGGCGGTGACCCACCACGACGGGCCGTTGCTCGTGGTGGCGGGCGCGGGATCCGGCAAGACGCGCGTGCTCACGCATCGCATCGCCCACCTCATCCGCGACCACAACGTGAGCCCGTTCGAGATCCTCGCCATCACGTTCACAAACAAGGCAGCGGACGAGATGAAGCAGCGGGTCGAGGCCCTCGTCGGTCCCGTCGCCCGCAAGATGTGGGTGTCCACGTTCCATTCCGCGTGCGTGCGCATCTTGCGGCGTGAGGCCGCGCAACTCGAGTACCCGTCGAACTTCACGATCTACGACCAGTCCGACGCCGTACGGCTCGTGGGCTACGTCGTGCGCGATCTCGGGCTCGATCCCAAGCGGTTCCCACCCCGCTCGGTGCATGCCGCGATCAGTGCCGCGAAGAACGACGACGTGTCTGCCGCCGTGTACCGCGAGCGAGCGGGTGCGATCTTCGAGCGCAAGATCGGCGACGTCTATGTCGAGTACCAGCAACGGCTGCACAAGGCCGGTGCGATGGACTTCGACGATCTTCTCCAGGTCGCCGCCACGCTGCTGCGCCAGCACCCCGACGTGCTGGACCACTACCGCCGACGGTTCCGCCACATCCTCGTCGATGAGTACCAGGACACCAACAAGGTGCAGAACGAGCTCGTCCTCGCCCTCGCCGGCGAACACCGCAACATCTGCGTCGTGGGCGACACGGATCAGTGTCTCCCGCCGGACACGCTCGTCTCGACGCCGACTGGCTCTCGCCCGATCGAACAACTGGTCGAAGGCGACCAGGTGTTGGGGACGGCGGGCCGTTCATCAGCCGTCGCCGGAACGATCTCGCGGGTCGTTCCCGGCCACTACGCCGGACGCCTGTATCGGGTTCGCACAGTCGACAGTCGGGAGTTGCGCGGCACGCCACACCACATCGTGCTCGCTCGGCAGATCCCGAACCCGGGGAACCATGTCGTCTACCTCGTGCACCGAGCCGACCGCGGCGACCGCATCGGTATGGCCAAGAGCGTGGACGACATCGGTCTGCGCGTCACGGTGAATCAGGAGCATGCAGACGAGGCCTGGATCCTTCGTGTCTGCGACACCGCCGCCGACGCGGGCTATTGGGAGGCCTGGTTCGCGGCCGAGTACGGACTGCCGACGGCGCCGTTCCTCGGCGTCGGACGCTCGCTCCAACTGGACGAGTCGATGCTCGCTCGCTTGTTCGAGTCGCTCGACACGACGACGCGGGCGAAGCGCCTCATGGACGACCTCGATCTGCATTCGGAGTTTCCGCACCTGCGCCCGCAGAACGCTCGCAACGGACAGGCGCTCGATCTGACGATGTTCTCGGACGTTCGCGGTGCGACGGCGTACCACCGAGTGCAGTGGTCATCGAATCGACTCGACCTCGGTGACCGGCTTCGCGCCGCTGGCTACTCAGTGTGTCCGGGCAAGCTCGGCGGCGTCCGCTTCGAAACCAGCCGCAGCCGGTACGTCGACGCCGTCGAGCTGGCACGCGCCGCGGCGGACGCCGCCGGACTCGGAATCGCGCGGCGAGCGATGGTGAGCGGCACGGCCTACGACTTCATGCCGCTCTCCCATCTACGTCAGGGCATGGTCGTGCTCGTCGAGCGCGACGGCGTGTTCGAGGAGGTCGGCGTCGAGTCGATCGACAGCGAGGACTACGACGGGCCTGTCTACGACCTCGAGGTGAACGCCAATCACACGTATGTCGCCGACGGCGTCCTGGTCCACAACTCGATCTACAGATTTCGAGGCGCTGACATTCGCAACATCCTCGAGTTCGAGGAGGCGTTTCCCGACTGCACGGTGATCGTGCTCGAGCAGAACTACCGATCGACACAGACGATCCTCGACGCAGCCAACGCGGTGATCGCCAACAACCTCGGACGCAAGCCGAAGGAGCTGTGGACCGACAGCGGTGCCGGGCAACTCATCGTGCGCTACCACGCCGACGACGAGTCGGACGAAGCGCAGTGGGTCGCGCACGAGATCAGCCGGCTGCACGACGAGGGCGAGCGGTGGGGCGATCATGCGGTCTTCTACCGAACCAATGCGATGAGCCGCGTGATCGAAGAGCAGCTCATGCGCCTCGGCATCCCGTACACGGTCGTCGGGGGCACGAGGTTCTACGACCGCCGCGAGGTGAAGGACGCGCTCGCGTACGTGCGCGCTGTCGTGAATCCGGTCGACGAGGTGAGCATCAAGCGGGTGCTCAACGTCCCGAAGCGCGGCGTCGGCGACTCGACGGTCGGACGGCTCGATGCCTGGGCCAACGCGCACGGGGTCGCCTTCATCGAGGCGTTGCGCCGCTCCGACGACGCGGGCGTCTCCGGACGCGCGGTCAAGGGCATCGCCGAGTTCCTCGACCTGCTCGACGACCTCACGGACACGGCGGCCGACGGTCCGGCCACGATGCTCGAGGCGATCCTCGACCGCACCGGCTACGTCGCGGGTCTGCAGGCCGAGCACACGATCGAAGCCGAAGGGCGACTCGAGAACCTCGCCGAGCTGATCGGCGTCGCGCGCGAGTTCAACGAGATCAACGAGTTCCTCGAGCAGGTCTCGCTCGTGGCCGACACCGACGAGCTGCCTGAGGGCAGTGACGAGACGTCGGTGGTCCTGATGACCCTGCACGCGGCGAAGGGCCTCGAGTTCCCGTCGGTCTTCCTCGTTGGCATGGAGGACGGCGTCTTCCCGCACCTGCGGTCGCTCGGCGAGCCGGACGAGCTCGAAGAGGAACGACGGCTCGCGTATGTGGGCATCACGAGAGCACGCGAGCGGCTGTATCTCACGAATGCCTGGAGCCGCATGCTGTACGGCGCAACCCAGTACAACCCGCCGAGCCGGTTCCTCGACGAGATCCCGTCGAACCTCGTCCACCATGCCGAGGGTTCGCGCGAGACGCGGACGCGAGAGCGCGGATCATCGTTCGGCTCAGGTGGGTGGACGTCGTCGGTGCACCGCAACCGTGACGAGATCGTCGAGCGGGCACTGCGTCCCCAGGGCCCGACGCCGAGCGGCGCGGAAGCACTCGGGCTCCGGGTCGGCGACGACGTCCGTCATGCGAAGTGGGGTGATGGTGTGATCATCGACATCGAAGGATCCGGTGAGAAGGCCGAGGCCACCGTCCACTTCGCCGAAGTCGGCGAGAAACGTCTGCTCCTCAGCTGGGCGCCCCTCGAGAAGGTCTGAGCCGCACGTGTTGCTGAAGCCGCTCGACCGTGCGTCGCTCCTCCTCCGGCGCAACCAGACGTTGGGGACGTTCATGGAGCGGCTGGCGAAGGTGCACGGCGGACACCGGCTGGTCGAGGAGAGCGGCGGCGGCCTCTGCCTGACGTACGCGCAGGCAGCCAAGCGGGTGCGTCGTTGGGCCGGAGGCATCGCCGCGAAGGTCGAGCCCGGCGACCGTGTCGTGATCGCCACCTCAAATGGGTACGAGATGGTGCTGCTCGCGCTCGCCGCGTCGCGGGCCGGCGCGATCCCCGTGCCGGTGAACCCGCAGATGCGCGACGACGAGGTGCGCCACGTCATCGACGACTCGGCGGCCACGCTGGTCGTCCGCGACGCTTCCGAGGTCGACGGGGCCGAGCCACTGGCGACGGCGGTTCCGGCGGATGCGAACGACGTCGCCGCCCTCTTCTACACGTCCGGCACGACCGGCAAGCCGAAAGGCGTCGAGCTCACGCACCGCTCGTTGGTCGGCCAGGTCGCGATCGCCGCGGCGATGCCGGCGAACGTGTTCGTGCACGGCGAGGCCGTTCTCGGCCTGCCGGTCGCGCACATCATGGGCTTCGTCTCGATCCTGGCCCTCGCGTGCACCGGCATCCCCGTGTACTTCCTGCCGAAGTTCCGATCCGACGACGTGCTCGACGCGATCGAGCACCGGCACGCGTCGATCTTCATCGGTGTCCCGGCGATGTACCGGATGCTCGTCGAGGCCGGCGCCGAGCAGCGGGATCTCTCGTCGGTGCGGATGTGGGGCTCGGGCGCCGACACCATGCCCACCGAGCTCGCGACGAAGTTCAAGCAACTCGGGGCGACCGCCCGTCTGCCGCTCATCGGTCCTGTCGGCGAGGCGTTGTTCGTCGAGGGCTACGGAATGGTCGAGTCCGGCGGCGGCGTGGCGCTGAAGGCGTCGCCGCCGCTGTTGCGCTTCGGACTCGGCGAGTCGCTCGGGTTCGCGCTACCCGGCTACAGGTTCCGCGTCGTGGGGGAGGACGGCAAAGACGTCGGTGCCGGCCAGATCGGCGAGCTGCTCGTGAAGGGTCCGGGTGTGGCGCGGGGTTACTGGGGAGACGCCGAGGCGACGGACGCGACGATCACGGCCGACGGATGGCTCCGCACCGGGGACCTCGGCCGCAAGGGACCGTTCGGCACCGTCGTGTTCGCGGGCCGGCAGAAGGACGTGATCAAGAACGGCGGCTACTCCGTCTACGCGCTCGAGGTCGAGCGGGCGCTCGAAGAGCATCCGGACGTGCTCGAGGCCGCAGTGCTCGCGCTTTCCGACGAACGCCGAGGTGAGGTTCCGGTGGCCGTGGTGCGGCTCGCGCCGGGAGCGTCCCTCCAACCGGACGAGCTGATCGCGTGGGCGGACGAGCGCCTGGCGAAGTACAAGGTCCCGCATCGGATCGTGGTCGTCGACGACCTGCCCCGCACCGGGACCCGCAAGGTCCGCAAGCGCGAGCTGCTGCACCTCTTCCAGTAGGCCCGGGCCGTCTGTCCGATCAGGAAGAGGACGTGGTCGGCGGCGATGTGGACGACGTGGGCGGGGACACGGGTGCGGTGGTCGTCGTGGTGGCGTCGATGCTCAGGTTGACGAACACGTCGCCGTTGGTGACCGTGACCGGGTACTGGTGCAGTCCGGTCCCGTCCGGGGGATAGCGGACGTTCTTGCAGTCGACGAATTGCTGGGCCTTGGCATCCCACGCGACGTTGCAGGACCCGATGGCGGCGTCGAACGCGTGCCAGCCCGTGTTCGAGTTCTCGCCGAGGTGTTGGACCCACAGCGGACGCGCGCCGGTGGCGGTGTCGGGGAAGAGCAGCGGCCCCTGTTCCTGGATCGACTTGGCCAGCGAGTCCGCCGGGCCCACGTCGAACTTGGACTGGCTCGACTGCGTGCTGCTGCTGCCGGTCCCGAGGTTGTTGACGAGCAGCACGCCGACCACGAGCAGCGTGCCCACCACGATCCCGGCGACACCGACGATCGTGGCCCTTCTCGGATCTGATCGGGCCACGGGCATCCACTTAGGATGCCCGCCGTGCAGCGCCCTTATCGAGTTGTCGTGGCCAAGCCTGGCCTCGACGGCCATGATCGGGGCATCAAGGTGATCGCCCGTGCGTTGCGGGACGCCGGGTTCGAGGTCATCTACACCGGCTTGTTCCAGACGCCGGAGCAGGTGGCCGAGGCCGCCCTGCAGGAGGACGCCGACGCCGTCGGCCTGTCCGTGCTCTCGGGCGCGCACCTCACGCTGTTCCCGCGGGTGGTCGAGGAGCTCCGCAAGCGCGGCCTCGACCACGTGCTCGTGTTCGGGGGTGGGATCATCCCCGAGCCCGACATCCCGAAGCTCGAGGATGCGGGCGTGGCCGCGATCTTCACCCCGGGGGCCTCGATGGCCTCCATCACCGACTGGCTCGAAGAAGCCCTCGACAAGAGGTAGGTAGACCACCCAGTGGATCTGTACGAGTACCAAGGCAAGCAGTTCTTCGCCCGCTACGACATCCCCGTGTCGCCGGGCGAAGCGGTCACCACGGTCGACGATGCCGTCGCCGCGTCGGACCGCATCGGCTATCCGGTCGTGGTCAAGGCGCAAGTGCAGGTGGGCGGCCGCGGCAAGGCGGGCGGCATCAAACTCGCCGACAACGCGGACGAGTGCCGCACGCACGCCTCGAACATCCTCGGGATGGACATCAAGGGCCACAAGGTCCACGTGCTCTGGGTCGAGAAGGCATCCGACATCGCGGAGGAGTACTACGCGTCGTTCACGCTCGACCGCGCCGCCAAGAAGCATCTCGGGATGCTCTCGGCGCAGGGCGGCGTCGAGATCGAAGCGGTGGCGGACAAGGATCCCGACGCCATCGCCAAGATCTGGATCGATCCGGTCGACGGACTGACCGAGTCGCAGGCGCGGGCGTGGGTGGAGGCCGCGAAGCTCAACCAGAAGGCGAACGACGGCGCGGTCGACATCCTGCTCAAGCTGTACCGCGCGTACGTCGACGGCGACGCCGACCTCGTCGAGATCAACCCGTTGATCCTCAAGCCGACCGGTGAGGTGCATGCGCTCGACGCGAAGGTCACGCTCGACGGCAACGCCATCTTCCGCCATCCGGACTACGAGCAGTACGACGAGACACAGGTCCGCGACGAGCGCGAGCAGGCGGCGCACGAAAAGGGGCTGCAGTACGTCGGGCTCGACGGCTACGTCGGCGTGATCGCCAACGGCGCAGGGCTCGCCATGAGCACCGTCGACATCGTCAACCAGGTCGGCGGGCAACCGGCCAACTTCCTCGACATCGGTGGCGGCGCGAACGCCGATGTGATGACCGGTGCGCTCGAGGTCATCAACAACGACCCGAACGTGCGGTCCATCCTCATCAACATCTTCGGCGGCATCACGAAGGGCGAAGAGGTCGCCAACGGCATCGTCGCCGCGCTCGGGCGCGTCGACATCGCGTCACCGATCGTCATCCGCCTCGACGGCACCAACGCCGACGAAGGGCGGGCGATCCTCCAACCTCATCTGTCCGATCGGCTGCAGATGCAGCCCACCATGCTCGATGCCGCTCGCACCGCGGTCCAGCTCGCAGGAGCATCCAAGTGAGCATCTTCGTCGACGAGAACACCAAGGTCGTCTACCAAGGCCTGACCGGATCGCAAGGGCGCTTCTACGGCTTGCTCAACCGCAGCTACGGCACGCAGGTCGTCGCGGGAACGAACCCGAAGAAGGCGGGCACCGATGTCGAAGGCATCCCCGTGTACGCGTCCGTCGCCGAGGCCGTGAAGGAGACCGGCGCAACGGCGTCGTGCATCTTCATCCCCGCGCCGGGTGTGAAGGACGCCGTGCTCGAAGCAGCGGAGGGCGGCGTCGAGTTCGTCGTGTGCATCACCGAGGGCGTGCCGGCGCAGGACGAGGCGTGGTTCTACAACAAGTTGCGGCGCGACTTCCCCGACGTGCAGCTGCTCGGACCGAACTGCCCGGGCATCATCAGCCCCGGCAAGTGCAACATCGGCATCACGGCCGGCCACATCGCGCTCGAGCCGCAGCCGGGCCAGCCCGCGGTCGGCATCGTGAGCCGCTCCGGCACGCTCACGTACCAGGCGCTGTACGAGCTCAAGCTGAAGGGCATCGGCGTCACGACGTGCGTCGGCATCGGTGGTGACCCCGTGCCGGGCACGACGTTCATCGACTGCCTCGAGCGCTTCGAATCCGATCCCGACACGAGGGCCGTCATGATGATCGGCGAGATCGGCGGCTCGGCCGAGGAAGAAGCTGCCGCGTTCATCAAGGACAAGATGTCCAAGCCCGTCTCCGCCTACATCGCCGGCGTCACCGCACCCGCCGGCAAGAAGATGGGCCACGCCGGCGCGATCGTGTCGGGCGGCAAAGGCACCGCCGCGGCAAAGATGGAAGCCCTGCGCGACGCCGGCGCGAAGGTCGGCAACAACCCGACCGAAGCCGGCGAGCTGATGGCCGAGATCGTTGCCGGCCTGTAGTCAGCAGCGAATGTTGGATGGAAACGGGCGCGATAGCGCCCGTTTCTCCCCGCAGTTGGAGGTTCGGACATGACCAGCGTGCGATTCGATCTGCCGACCGACGACATCCCGACGTCGTGGTTCAACGCGTTGCCTCGCCTGCCCGAGCCGATGCAGCCTCCGCTGCATCCGGGGACGAAGGAGCCGGTCGGACCGGACGATCTCGCGCCGTTGTTCCCGATGGCGCTCATCGAGCAGGAGATGACCGGCGCGCCCGAGGTCGACATCCCCGGACAGGTCCTCGACGTGTACCGGTTGTGGCGGCCCACCCCGCTCGTCCGCGCGGTGCGGCTCGAACAGGCGCTCGGCACGCCGGCGCGCATCTACTTCAAGGACGAGTCGGTGTCGCCCGCGGGCAGCCACAAGCCCAACACCGCGGTGCCGCAGGCGTACTACAACAAAGCCGAGGGCATCACCCGGCTCACGACCGAGACCGGCGCAGGACAGTGGGGCACCGCCCTCGCGTTCGCGACGACGCAGTTCGACCTCGAGTGCATGGTGTACATGGTCCGCACGTCGTTCGAGTCGAAGCCGTACCGGCGGGTGATGATGGAAACGTGGGGCGCGAAGTGCGTGCCCTCGCCGGTCGACGATCCGAGCTCACCGGGTTCGCTCGGACTCGCGATCTCCGACGCGGTGCGCGACGCGGCCACGCGGGACGACAGCCACTACTCACTCGGCTCGGTGCTCAACCACGTCCTGTTGCATCAGACCGTGATCGGCCAGGAGGCGAAGCTGCAGCTCGCGCTCGCAGGTGAGGTGCGCCCCGATGTCGTCATCGCGCCGTGCGGCGGCGGATCGAACCTCGGCGGTATCTCGTTGCCGTTCATCGAGGACGCGAACGTGCGGCTCGTCGCGGTAGAGCCGTCTTCCTGCCCTACCCTCACCGCCGGCAACTTCGACTACGACTTCGGCGACACCGCAGGGATGACGCCGTTGCTCCCGATGTACACCCTGGGCCACGAGTTCATGCCGCCGGAGATCCACGCGGGCGGCCTGCGGTACCACGGCGACTCTCCGATCATCTCGTTGCTGGTGAAGACGGGTCGGATGGAAGCCGTCGCCTACCCGCAGGGCAAGGTGTTCGAGGCGGCGAAGCTGTTCGCCAACACCGAGGGCAAGCTGCCGGCGCCCGAGACGAGCCACGGCATCCGTGCGGTCATCGACGAGGCGCTGGCCGCGAAGGAAGCGGGCAAGGAACGAGTCATCCTGTTCAACTACTCGGGTCACGGCTTGCTCGACCTTGCTGCGTATGACGACTTCAACCACGGGCGGCTCCTCGACGCCTGACCACCAACCCCGGCACGGCGCTTCGGTCGCGGTTGTCGTTGCGGTCGCTGTTCTGCTGTTGTTCGCCGCGTGCAGTTCCGACAAGGCGGCGGCGCCGATCGCGCAGGAAACGTCGTCGTCACCGGATGTGACGGCATCGGCGGGCGCGACGACGACGTCTGCACCCGTCACGACCACGACGGCACCCATCGCGTGGGCCGCGGTTCCGAACGATGGCGTGACGCGGGCCGTCATGACCTCGACGGGGATCGTCCTTCCGGTGACCTCTGTGAACAAGGACGGCTCGTACCGCGTCGACACCCCGTGCAGCAATCACGTGAACGTCACGGGAACGCCGATCTCGGGTGCGAACATCGTGCTCGACCCCGGCCACGGCGGCACCGAGACCGGCGCGGTCGGCCCGGACGGCCTGCTCGAGAAGGACGTCAACTTCGCGGTCACGCAGGACGTGAAGCAGTCGCTGGAACAACAGGGCGCCGCCGTCGTGCTCACCCGCACCGGCGACTACAACACGACGATCAAGACCCGCGCGGAGATCGCGGTCGCACTACATCCGCAGGTGTTCCTGTCGATCCACCACAACGCAGAGCCGGACGGACCTTCCGACGTCCCCGGCAACGAGACCTACTACCAGATCGCCAGCGCGGACTCGAAGCGACTCGCGGGACTCATCTGGGAGGAGATCAACACCGCGTTCACGCCGTATCGCATCGCGTGGACGGCGGACACCGACCACGGCGCGAAGTACCGCCCGAGCGCGAGCGGTGGTGACTACTACGGCATTCTGCGTGACGCGGAAGGGGTGACGACCGTGCTCTCCGAAGCGGCATTCATCACCAACCCGCCCGAAGAGCATCTGCTCGCCGAGCCCGCGTTCCAACAGGTCGAAGCCGGTGCGATCTCGCGGGCGATCGTTCGCTACGTGACGACGAACTCTCCGGGCAGCGGCTTCGTCACGCCCTACCCGAGGACCGAGCCGGCCGGCGGCGGTGGCGGACCGGAAGGTTGCAGCGACCCGCCGCTGTAACGGAACGTCGACGGACCCGGAGTCGTCTCAGAGGGTTCATCCCAGCTCGAGCTGACGATGTGCGCGGCGACGACGAGGGCCAAGCCGGCGGCGATCACACCGACGCCCTCGCCGGTGGCGCCGTCGCCCAAGACCTGGTCCACGAGGAGCAGGAGGCCGATGGACACCGACGCGGCACCGACCCATGTGGTGAGCCGCCGTTCGGCGCTCGCGCCCATCCACACGATCACGAGGCCCAGAAGGATGGCGGCGAGTCCTTCGCCCGTCTGCTCGAGATCGTCGCCGTACAGGATGACGCCGACGGCGAGCTGGATGATGCCGACGAACAGCAACGGCGTGGCGATGCCTTGGCGCTTGTTGCGATCGAACAGTGCGGCCGCGAACAACGACACGACTGCGAGTGCGAACGAGATCGCCGCGATCGTGTGCGCGTCCGGCGTGTCGCCGAAATCGAAGGGCGAGCCTCCCGACGCAGAGCCCGTGATGACCGAGAACGAGGAGAGTGACCCGAGCGCGCGGGACGGAAACGACAGCAGGTGCTCGGAAACCTCGAGCAACCACAGCCAGACTCCGATCAAACCGGCGCCGAGATACAGGTTGTGGCCGCGGGCCGGACCGAACAGGTACGCGGCCAGCCACACGATCGCCGACAACAGCAGGATCTGGTCGAACGGCAACGGTGGAACGTTGTTGTTGTCGTACAAGGCGAAGCCGAAGAACACCGGAAGCGCGACGACTGATGCCGCGACTGCGGCTGCACCGAGCGCGCCGGTGCGGAAACGGAAGCTAAGCCAATAGCCGGCCAGGACGATCGCCAGGCTGATGACCGCGCCCGGCGCCTGACTTCCGCCGCCACCGCTGCCCCCGCCGATGTTGTCTGCTCCGATCAGCAGCGCGCCCCACACGACGAGCACCACGCCTCCACCAGCAAGCGCGGTTCCCAGTCGAGGTGCGGGCCGGCGATCGACTCGCGGTCCGAGCCGGTCGAGCAACGACGGCGCGGGCTCCGCCGGCCAGGTCGGCGGCGGTGGCGCGGTGGGCGCGCTGGGCGCAGTGATCGGAGGCGGCAACGGTGGCGTCGGCGGGTACTCCGGCGTGTCTGACACGGCCGGACAGTAACGGCCCGACCGTTGCCGAGACGCGATGAAGGCCCGCCTCGCGGCGGGCCTTCACACGAACAGAACGCGGTGAGTCAGAAAGGAGTCGGTGGCGTCGTGCCCGGACCGGCGCCGGCCGCGTCGTCTTCCTTCGCCTGGAACTTCAAGAAGGCGCCAACCGCAATTGCGATCGCGCCGAGACTGGCGAGGTAGAGACCAATGCCCCGCGACACGTCGACGACCGAGTTGCCGCTCTCGCCCATCAAGAGCCGGGAGAGAATCAGAACGGCGATGACTCCCGCGGCAATGAGATACACCTGTGTCCACGCGAGGGAACCGAGCCGGTCGGGGAGATTCACCGTCGGGACGAACTTCCGTAGGCCGATCACCACGACGAGCGCGATAGCGATCAGCCACGGCAGTGTGCCTTGCAGGAAGTAGTGGAATCCGTTGACCGTGCCTGATGCACCGCTGAAGCCACCGAGACTCACGGACGCTTTGAACCACGTCAGAAACTGGCCGAGGAACACGGCAATGCAGCCGCCTCCGATGATCCATTCGTTCGTAGAGATCTTCTTCACGTCGAAATCAGCCAACGTTGCGGCCTCCTCCTGAGGGGGTCGTCTGCCAGACGTCGCGGTACGGTAACCCACAACCCCTGTTCGCGACCGGGATAGCGTGCGTACGTGCGGATCGGGGTGTTGGCATCGGGCACCGGCACGAACCTCGAGGCCATCCTCGCCGAAGGCATCCCCGTCGCCGTGGTGGTCGTCGATCGCCCGTGTCGCGCGACCGAGGTCGCCGCGCAACACGGCGTCCCGTCCGTGCTCGTCGAGCGCGCCAGCTACGGGCACGACTTCGACCGCGTCGCGTACACGAACCAGGTCATCGACGCGCTCGACGAGCAGGGCGTCGACCTCGTCGTGATGGCAGGCTTCGGCACGATCTTCGAGAAGCCGATGTTCGACGCCTTCGACGGCCGCATCATCAACACGCACCCCGCGCTGCTGCCCGCGTTCCCCGGCTGGCACGCCGTGCGCGACGCGCTCGCCGCCGGCGTGAAGGTCACCGGCATCACCGTCCACATCGCGACCCTCGAGGTCGACGCCGGGCCGATCCTCGCCCAGGAGCCGGTTCGGGTGGAACCGGGCGACACCGAGGAGACACTGCACGAGCGAATAAAGGAAGTGGAGAGGCGGCTCTACCCGGCAACGATCAAGAGGATCCTCGAAGCCGGAAAGGTGCAGTCGTGAAGGCTCTGCTCAGTGTCTATGACAAGACCGGCGTCGTCGACCTCGCCCGGTCGTTGCACGAGCTCGGTGTCGACCTGCTGTCGAGCGGAGGCACCGCCGCCGCACTGCGCGACGCCGGGCTCCCGGTGACCGACACTGCCGATCTCACCGGATTCCCGGCGATCCTGGGGCACCGTGTCGTCACCCTCCACCCGAAGGTGCACGGCGGGATCCTCGCTGATCGTGACGACCCCGCCCATCGAGCCGATCTCGACCAGTACGGCATCGACCCGATCGACCTCGTCGTTTCGAACCTGTACCCGTTCGGCTCCGATCCGGCCGCGTTCGAGCACGGTGGCGGCGGTGCCGAAGACGTGATCGACATCGGTGGCCCGGCGATGATCCGTGCCGCGGCGAAGAACCACGAGCACGTCACGATCCTCACGAATCCTGCCGACTACGGCGAGGTGCTCGACGAGCTCCGGTCGTCCGGGTCGACGACGGCTGAGACGCGGCGCCGTCTCGCCCGCAAGGCGTTTGCGGCGACCGCGGCGTACGACGCCGCGATCGTGCAATGGATGGACGGCGACGAGCTCTTGCCGGACACGCTCGACGTCACCTACGACAAGGTGCCGCTGCAACTGCGGTACGGCGAGAATCCCCACCAGCGTGCTGCCCTCTACCGGCGTCATGGGGCCGAGCCGTGGTGGGACGAGATGACGCAGCACTCGGGCTTGGCGCTGTCGTACCTCAATCTCTACGACGCCGACGCGGCCTGGTTGCTGGTGCACGACATGGATCCGTCCGGTGGGCCGGCATGCGCCATCATCAAGCACGCGAACCCCTGTGGCGCGGCGATCGCGTCGACGCTGGCCGAGGCATACCAGCTCGCGTTCGAGTGTGACGAGCGCTCCGCGTTCGGCGGCATCGTCGCACTCAACCGACCGGTCGACGATACGACGGTCGAACGCATGGTCGCCGCCGCGCAGTCCGACGTCGTGATCGCGCCCGGTTACGGGCCCGGTGTCGTCGAGCGGCTCGTCGCCAAACGCAAGAACACGCGCATCCTCGAAGCGCCCTCACCCACGGCAGACACACGTCATCTGCGCCCCATCACCGGCGGACTGCTCGTGCAGGAACCGCACCACTTCGCGTCGCCGCGCTCGTCATGGCGGGTGGTCACCGATCGCCAGCCGACCGAGGCAGAGCTCGACGACGCGGAGCTCGCGTTCCGCATCTGCGGCTACGTGAAGTCCAACTCCATCGTGCTCGTCCACGACGGGGTGGCGTGGGGCATCGGCGCCGGGCAGCAGAACCGGGTCGAGTCCGGGCAGATCGCCGCGCAGAAGGCCGCCGGCCGCGCGAAGGGCGGCGCGTGCGCGAGCGATGCGTTCTATCCGTTCCCCGACGGCATCGAGGCCGCGGCCGAAGCCGGTGTCGCGGTCATCGTGCAGCCCGGTGGCTCGGTGAAGGACGACGACACCATCGCCAAGGCCGACGAGCTCGACGTCGCCATGGTCTTCACCGGCGAACGCCACTTCCTGCACTGAGATGACGGCCGTGCTCATGCCCGGCGGGCCCGTGGCGGAGGCGGTGTTCGCCGATCTCGTCCCGCGCATCGAGAAGTTGAAAGCGAATGGGCACACGCCCGGGCTCGCCACGGTCCTCGTCGGTGGCGACGACGCGAGCGCGCGCTACGTCGGGATGAAGATGAAGAAGGCGCAGGAGCTCGGCTGTGCGAGCCCGAACGTCCATCTTCGCGACGACGCGACGACCGCGGACGTGCTCGCCGTCGTCCGTGACTTCAACGCCGACGACCGCGTCGACGCCATGCTCGTGCAGTACCCGGCACCGCCGCAGGTCGACTTCGACGCGGTGCTCATGGCCGTCGACCCGGACAAGGACGTCGACGGCATGCATCCGACCAACGTCGGCCGGATGGCGCTCGGCATCCCCGGCCCGGTGTCGTGCACACCTGCCGGGATCGAAGCGCTGCTCGCGCACTACGAGATCCCGGTGTCGGGCCGAAACGTGGTGATCGTCGGTCGCGGCGTCACCATCGGCCGCCCGCTCAGCGTTCTGCTGTCGCAGAAGCGACCGACTGCCAACGCGGCCGTGACGCTCGTGCACACCGGCGTGCGTGACTGGCCGCGGTACACGCGTGCCGCGGACATCGTCGTCGCCGCCGCAGGCGTGCCGGGGATGATCCAGCCGGAACACATCGCCCCGGGCGCCGTCGTCGTCGGCGCGGGTGTGCGGTACGAGGGCAGGACGCTGCTGCCCGACGTCGACGAGTCCTGCGAAGCGGTCGCGAGTCACATCACGCCCCGCGTAGGCGGAGTGGGCCCGACCACGATCGCCATGCTGTTCAGGAACCTTGTCGAGGCTGCCGAACGAAAGATGTGAACTTGAGCGAGCCGAGCGCCGACTTCCCGCCGCCGGGTGAACATCCTTCCGCCCCGCCGCCCCCGGCCCCGCCTGCGCCAGGTTGGTGGCAGGCCGCTGACGGCAACTGGTACCCACCCGAGACGTCGCCCGGCGCGCCGCCTCCGCCTCCACCGCCTTTGGGGTACGCCCCGCCTCCCGAGTACGGGCCGCCGCCTGCTCACGGCGCCGCGCCGCCGATCGACGGCGGCCCGACCGCGGCCTACGGCCCGACTCCGGCGTACGGACCGCCACCGGTCTACGGCGGCGCGGGCTATGGCTACACCGGCTCCACGCCGACGGCGCGCACCAACGGGCTCGCGATCGCCTCGCTCGTCCTCGGGATCCTGTGGCTCGACTGGATCGGATCGATCCTGGCCCTCGTCTTCGGCTACGTGGCGCTCGGGCAGATCAAACGGCGGAACCAGGGCGGACGGGGGCTCGCGCTCACCGGGGTCATCCTGGGTTGGGTCGGGGTGGGCCTCCTGGGCGCCCTCGTCATCGGCGTTGCGGCACGAAGTTGACTGCTCTCCACGCTGCGCCCCCGAGAACCCCGCTGCGACGGACTCTGTAGCCTCGGTCCTCCATGACGCGGATCGCAGATCTCCTGCGAGCAGGCCCGACGCGCTCGTTCGAGTTCTTCCCTCCGAAGAACGACGAGATGGAGCGCCAGCTCGACAAGACGGTCGCCGAGCTCGCGCTGCTCGAGCCCTCGTTCGTCTCCGTCACCTACGGGGCTCTCGGGTCGACCCGCGAACGCACGCGAGACGTCGTCATCCGCATCAACGGCGAGCAGACGTTCCCGTGCATGGCCCATCTGACGTGCGTCGGCCACAGCCGGAGCGACATCGACTCGCTCGCTCGAGCAGTACGCAGCCGCGGGGGTCGAGAACATCCTCGCCCTCGGCGGCGATCCTCCTGCCGACCGCAGCGACCCGGGAGGCGACTTCACGTACGCGATGGAGCTGGTCGAGATCGTCCGGGCCCATCCGGCCGGGTTCTCGATCGGCGTCGCGGCCCATCCCGAGCTCCATCCCCGGTCGGCCGACCGTGCCTCCGACCGGCGCCGGCTCGCCGAGAAACTCGACGCGGCCGACTTCGGGCTCACTCAGTTCTTCTTCGAAGCGGACGACTACGTCCGCATGGTCGACGAGCTCGATGCCCTTGGCTGCCGCAAGCCGGTGCTGCCGGGCATCATGCCGATCCTCACCGTGCCCGGCGTGAAGCGGATGACGGCCATGAACGGATCGGTGATCCCGGCTGATCTGCTCGCTCGCATCGAGGCCGTCGAGGACGATGCCGATGCGGTCGTCGACATCGGCGTCGAGGCCGCGACGGCCCTGTGCGAGCGGATGATCGACGCTGGTGCTCCGGGGCTGCACCTGTATGCCTTGAATCGCCCGACATCGGTGCGCCGGATCTACGACAACCTCGGCCTGGCTCCTCAGGGGTGAGCGACTCGCAGGGGCTGACCGAGCACGGCATCGGTCCGCTTCGCGCCCCCGCCGGTCCCGAGCAGGTTCGGCGGGCCGCGTCCGTGTAGACACACGGCCATGACGCTGTTCGTTCACGAGGTCCATAGCGTCCGTGGCCTGTGTGAGGACGACTTCGAGGCGCACTACCGCGATCGTTGGATGGCTGCGCTCGCGGACGGCCCGAGCCCGGACGACGCCCGATTGCTCTGGTACGCGCAGCAGGCGCATGGCACCGGTCCGGCGTATCGCGTCGTCACGATCACCGCGGTGGCTGATGGCGCTGCATATCAACGCCTCGTCGAACGGGTGGCGGCCGGCGATCTCCAGTCGTGGGCGCGCGCGCTCGACGGCCTCGAACACGACAGCGTCGGCAAGTTGTTGCTGGCGCTGCCGTGGTCGCCACTCGCTTCGATCGATCTCGCGACGGTTCCCGTCGAGCCCGCGGAGCACGAGCTCTCGCTGTACATGGAAGACACCGGCTGGCCGCATGCGCCCCTCGACGACTACACGACGTTCTGGGGTGAGGTGTACGCGCCGATGCTGGCGCGGTCGCAGCTGTTGCGGATCGAAGCGTGCTTCCAAACCGCGCACGGCGGCGGGCGGCGGCCGGAGGCGATCCTGTTCCAGAAGGTCGTCAGCCACGAAGGCCTGTTGCAGCTGCTCGAGACCGAGACCCGTCGCGAGCTGAAGCAGCCGGGCATGTTCATGCACGACGCGCTGCAGGTCCGTGACCAGTGGGAGAGCCGGTTGCTGCGGACTTCGGCTTGGAGCCCGCTGTACTGACCGCCAGTAGGCTCGCCGTCCTATGGCAGATCGAATCACCTGTGACGTTGACGGAACCCTGCACGTCAGCGACAACCCCATCATCCCGTTCATCGAAGGCGACGGGACCGGGGTGGACATCTGGCCAGCAGCGAAGCTCGTGCTCGATGCCGCCGCCAAGAAGCACGGCAAGAACATCGAGTGGCGAGAGGTGCTCGCCGGCGAGAAGGCCTTCAACGAGACGGGCAACTGGCTTCCGGACGAGACCGTCGAGACGTTCAAGGAGTACCTGATCGGGATCAAGGGCCCGCTCACCACGCCGATCGGTGGCGGCATCCGGTCGCTCAACGTCGCGCTGCGCCAGATCCTCGATCTGTACGTGTGTCTGCGTCCGGTCCGGTGGTTCGAGGGCGTGCCGTCGCCGGTGAAGCACCCCGAGAAGGTCGACATGGTGATCTTCCGGGAGAACACCGAGGACATCTACGCCGGGCTCGAGGTCGAAGCAGGCACGCCAGAAGCGAAGCGGTTGCGCGAGATGCTGGCCGAGTTCGGCGGCAGGTGGGCCGACATCCGTGAGGACTCCGGCATCGGCATCAAGCCGATCTCCGAGACGGGGTCGAAGCGGTTGATCCGCGCCTCGTTGAACTACGCGATCCAGCGCGGGCGCAAGAGCGTGACGCTCGTGCACAAGGGCAACATCATGAAATTCACCGAGGGCGCGTTCCGCGGTTGGGGCTACGAGCTCGTGCGCGACGAGTTCGCCGACCAGGCCGTCGGATGGGACGACTGCGACGGCAAGCCCGGCGACAAGATCCTCGTGAAGGACAACATCGCCGACATCACGTTGCAGCAGGTGCTCACCCGTCCGGACGAGTTCGACGTGATCGCGACGATGAACCTGAACGGTGACTACCTGTCCGACGCGCTCGCCGCGCAGGTCGGCGGCATCGGCATCGCCCCCGGCGGCAACATCAACTACGTCACGGGCCACGGCATCTTCGAGGCGACCCACGGCACGGCGCCGAAGTACGCGGGTCAGGACAAGGTGAACCCGGGTTCGGTGCTGCTGTCCGGCGTGATGATGTACGAGCACCTCGGCTGGCAGGACGCGGCCGACAACATCGTCCGGGCCCTCGAGGCGACCATCGCCGACAAGGTCGTCACGTATGACTTCGCCCGTCTGATGCAGGGCGCCACCGAGGTCAAGTGCTCGGAGTTCGCTCACGCCATCGTCGACCGCCTCTGACGTTCGGCGAATGTTGGATGGAAACGGGCGCCATGGCGCCCGTTTCTCCCCGGAGTTCGGACACGAATCCCAGGCCGCCGCTATGGACCCGCGGTTCGAAACGCCGATAGCTTTCTGTCTTGACCGACGAGTCAAGAGAATCTTGGGGGAGGTCCCACGTGCAGGTCCACGACAAGATCTACATCGACGGTGCCTGGGTACCGTCCAGCGGTTCCGGCAGCATCGACGTCTTCGATTCGACCGACGGTTCCGTCATCGGTCAGATCCCCGACGGCTCTGCTGACGACGTCGACCGCGCCGCCAAGGCGGCCCGAGCCGCGTTCGACGACTGGGCGGCGAAGTCGCCGGAAGAGCGGGCGAAGTACTGCACCCGCATCGCCGAGGGTCTCGGCGGCCGGATGGACGAGATCGCCACGATCGTCACCCGTGAAGCGGGCATGCCGAAGTGGCTGAGCCTCATCGTCCAGGCGGGTCTGCCGATCAACTCGTTCTCGCAGGCCGCCGCGCAGGCGGAGAGCTTCAAGTACGAAGAAGAGCTCGGTAACAGCCTGGTCGTGCGCGAGCCCGTCGGCGTCGTCGGCTGCATCACGCCGTGGAACTACCCGCTGCACCAGATCGCCGCGAAGGTCGCGTACGCGATGGCCGCGGGCTGCACGGTCGTGTTGAAGCCCAGTGAGATCGCACCGCTCGATGCCTACGTCCTCGCCGAGGTCATCAACGACGTCGGGCTTGCCTGCCGGCGTGTTCAACATGGTCACCGGTAAGGGCCCGTCGGTCGGCGAGGCCATCGCCGCCCATCCGAACATCGACATGGTGTCGTTCACCGGGTCGACCCGCGCCGGCAAGCGCGTCGCAGAAGTCGCGTCGCAGTCGCTCAAGCGCGTCGCGCTCGAGCTCGGTGGCAAGTCCGCCAACATCCTGCTCGACGACCTCGATGACGCGGCCTTCGAGAAGGCCGTGCGCGACGGTGTCGGCAAGGCGTATCTCAATTCGGGCCAGACGTGCACCGCGCTCACCCGCATGCTCGTCCCGCAGTCGAAGATGGCGGATGCCGAGCGCATCGCGGCCGACGAGGTCGAGGCGAGGTTCCAGCCGTCCGATCCCTTCGCCGATGGCGTGATGCTCGGCCCGCTGTCGTCACAGGCCCAGGTCGAGCGCGTGACGAACTACATCCAGAAGGGCATCGACGAAGGCGCCAAGCTCGTGACCGGCGGCGTCGGCAAGCCGGAAGGACTCGAGAAGGGTTACTTCGTCAAGCCGACGGTGTTCTCGAACGTCCGCAACGACATGACGATCGCCCAAGAGGAGATCTTCGGTCCGGTGCTGTCGATCCTGCCGTACTCGGACGAGGAGGATGCGGTTCAGATCGCGAACGACTCGCCGTACGGGCTGTCCGGTGGTGTCTGGGCCGGCGACGCCGAGCGTGCGAAGAAGGTCGCTCGCCGCATCCGCACGGGCCAGATCGAGGTCAACGGTGGCGCGTTCAACCCGAACGCACCGTTCGGGGGATACAAGAACTCGGGCTACGGCCGCGAGTACGGGCCGTACGGCTTCGAGGAGTTCCTCGAAGTCAAGGCGATGCAACTCTGAATTCGTTCGGGCGGGAAGCAGAGCTTCCCGCCCGAGTTCAGTGGCGGCGACCTTCGGTCGCCACTGACAGCGACTGCCGATCGACCGGGCAAGCCGGATCGACCGGCGGGATAGGGTCGCCGCCATGAACGAACCTGTTCGTGTCGCGGTAACCGGCGCTGCGGGCCAGATCGGCTACAGCCTCCTTTTCCGCATCGCCAGCGGCAACATGCTCGGCTCGGAGCAGCCCGTCATCCTCCAACTGCTCGAGATCACGCCCGCCCTCGGGGCGCTGCAGGGCGTGTGCATGGAGCTCGAGGACTGTGCGTTCCCGTTGCTCCACGGCATGGTGCCGACCGACGACGCGGACGTCGCGTTCGGCGACATCGACATCGCGCTGCTCGTCGGCGCCATGCCCCGCAAGGAAGGGATGGAGCGGGCCGATCTGCTGAGCGCGAACGGGGGGATCTTCAAGCCACAGGGCGAGGCGCTGTCCCGTTCCGCGAAGCGCGACGTCAAGGTGCTCGTGGTCGGCAACCCCGCAAACACCAACTGTCTGATCGCGCAGCAGAACGCGAAGGATCTCGATCCCGGCCAGTTCACGGCGATGACGCGGCTCGACCACAATCGCGCGCTCGGACAGCTCGCCGCGAAGGTCGGCGTGCACACCACCGACGTGACACACATGACCATCTGGGGCAACCATTCGGCCACGCAGTACCCGGATGTGTTCCACGCCGAGGTGAGCGGCAAGCCGGCGTTCGAGGCCGCCGGCAGCGATCAGTCGTGGTTGGAGAACGACTTCATCCCGACCGTGCAGCAGCGCGGTGCGGCGATCATCAAGGCACGCGGCCTGTCGTCGGCGGCTTCTGCGGCGAACGCCGCGGTCGACCACGTCCGCACATGGGCCCTCGGAACCGACGCCGGTGACTGGACGTCGATGGCCATCGTGAGCGACGGCAGCTACGGCGTGTCCGAAGGACTCATCTCGTCGTTCCCGTGCACCACGTCGAAGGGCAAGTACGAGGTCGTCCAAGGCCTCGACATCGACGATTTCAGCCGCACCCGCATCGACAAGAGCGTCGCCGAGCTCGCCGACGAGCGCGAGGCAGTCCGGCAACTCGGCCTGATCTGACGCGAGAGGCTCCCGCGAGAGGCTCCCGCGAGGGCCGCCGAAGTCCGGGGAGAAACGGGCGCCAGAGCGCCCGTTTCCGTCCAACATTCGCTGGGCGGGCTACTTCAGGAACTTGGACGTCGTGTTGTCGGCGAGGACCTTGCCGTTGGTCTGGCAGGTGGGGCAGTAGTCGATCGTGTAGGAGCGGTACTCGACCGCCCGGATCTTGTCTCCGCACACTGGGCAGGTCTCGCCCTCGCGGTGGTGGACCGAACCGGGGCGATCGGCGGACGAGCTCATGTCGTCGCGCCCGCGCTCGTACGTGAGCGACTCGTCCAGGCACATCCCGATCGCTTCCACCAGCGTGTTGGCATCGTCCGCCGTCAACTTGCCGGTGGACGCGTACGGCGACAGGCGTGCACGGTGGCAGATCTCGTTGGCGAGGCGGCGCCCGATGCCTGCGATGATCCGCTGGTCACGCAACCATCCGTGCAACCGCATCGGATGCTCGTGCAGCAGCTTCGACACCGTCGTCGCGTCGACCTGATCCGCGTCGGGGCCGAGGCCGAGCAGCGGCGGTTGCATCTCCGGGTCGCCGGCCACCGCCCACACGCCGGCGCGCCGCTCGGATCCCGCTTCGGTCAGCAACAGGGAACGGTCGTCGGTGAACATCCAACGCGCCACGCCCGTCTTCGGCTTCGCGGGGCGCTTGCCGGCCGGTTCTTCCTTCAGCCGTCCACCCTGCATGAGATGGACGACGAACGTCAGCACGCCGAAGTCGAGCAGCAGGTGCTTGCCCCGGCGGCTGACGGAAACGAGCTCGCGCCCGTGCGCGTCGGCTCGCGGGTGGTACTGCGGTCTTGAGCGCGGTGAACGTCAACGGCGTGAACTTCTCGAGCGTCTGGCCGGCATAGCGATCGTTGAGGCGTTCGGCGTGTGCCTGCAGCTCCGGCAACTCGGGCATGGCTCAGTATGAGGTCTCGGAGCGCAAGGCGGCGAGCACGTCCTCCAACCCCCGGAAGACCTCGCTGTGCTCGACCAGCCGGGGGAGGTCGCCCTTCGCCCGGATGCGTCCGGTCATGAATGCGCCTTGGGCCGACAGCTCGCCCCGTCCGATGGCCGCCGCGGTGGCGTAGTCCTCGGTGAACACGACCGTCGCGTCCGCGTCCGCGCCGGAGTGGATGTGGACGCCCTCGCCGTTGACCCGCACGTGGTACGTCACATCGCCTTCGGACCCGCCCGTCACGACGTGCTGGACGACGACCGGTCGATCGACGGTGACATCGCCGGCCGCCGGGTTTGCTTCGATCGCGGCCTCGGCCGCCTCGAACCATTCGGGCGACAGATAGCGAAGCATCGGCGGGTGACGTTATCTTCGCCGCCCATGCAGGTCGTTGGTCGAGGGGCGAAGGTGTTCGACGCGGCGCCGGTGCGCGGCCGATGGAAGGTCCTCGACGGACCGGATGAGGTGCTCGAGCTGATGGACACCGGCGCCGACGGCGTGCTCGCGCTCGTGCGCGACGCCGGTGCGACGTTCCTCGCGCCGATCTACCACGAGCTGACGGGCATCGTCTGCACGAGCGGCACGCCCCGCAGCCACATCGGGATCGTGAGCCGCGAGTTCCAGGTCCCGTGTGTGATGGGATGCGTGTTCGAGGGTGACGAACCGGCGGACGGCGCCGAGGTCGAGCTCGACTGCTCCGGTGACGAAGCGATCGTGAGGCTGCCGTGAGCGAGCTCGGCGTCGACGACCAGCGCGGGCGGGCCAACGAGCTCATCGCCTACCACAGTCCGATCAGCCAGGCGTTGACCGCCGAGCGCACTGCGCTCGAGTCCGCGCTGATCCCGGTGACCGCGTACATCGTCGTCGCGTGCTCGGAGTCGTACCTTCGCTATCCGGAGATGATGCGAGCCATCGACGCCGCCATGCCTGCGGAGGAGATCGGCCGCCGCGCCCGCCGTCCCGGTTGCCAGATCGACTCGTGCTTCTTGTGGTCGATCGCCAACTTCCCGTTGGTCGGACGCAACGTCTACGCCATGCTCGACCCGTCGCTCGACACGCCGGATCGCATGTACACCGTTCTGGACTTCTGGGAGCGCGCTGCACTCGCCTATCGCGGCGACGGCACGCGACAAGCGTGGGACACCGGCTCCGCAACCCCGTACGAGAACGATGTCCGTGAAGCTTTGCTCGCGGGCGCGGCGGACATCGACGAGGAACAGCGGGCGTCGATCAAGCGCCTCAACGCGACCCTCGTCACGTACCTCTTCCTCCTGTACTTCGACACGCGCGCCGGCTACTGCGACACCGGCCCGTACGCGGTCGAGGGCCACCCGAAACGCAGGTTGCTGGTGCGCGACTTCTATCGGCTCGCGCAGAGCGACTTCTGGTGGAGTGATGTCGCGAAGAACGTTCCGTACCGGAACCTGACGGCGGCGTTCGTGCTCGAGGATGTCGACTTCACGGTGACCGACTTCGGCACGTCGAACCACGAGCCCATCGACTACCTCGATCATCTGGTGTCGTTCGGCTTGTTCACCACCGACGGCTGCGCGCCCGGTGAGTTGAAGCCGGTGTCGCTCGACGAGATCGACGCCATCGCGAGCGCGGTGCGCACTGCGCAAGCCCAGCACTACCGGCGCATCGCGGCGATGGATCGCGACGAGAAGATCCGCTGTGGCGCGTACGTGTACTTCACGTTCTTGCGTCCGTTCGCGCAGGAAGCAGGGGTCGCGGACTCGCTGGACTGGACGGTTCCTCGCGACCTTCCCGATGTCGCCTACCAGTTGCTCTCGGCCATCGAGGGCGACAACGCTTCGGCGATGGACGATGGCGGCGACTACTACGCGCCGATTCCGTGACCGATGATCTGATCGTCGCCGCGGACGAGGGCCGGCACGAGCCCGGCACCGAACCCCTGTGGAGCGAGTCGTGGTACTTCGATTTCTTCGACGACGCCGGGACCGTCGGTGGATGGATTCGCATCGGGCTGTACCCGAACCTGCGTGTTGCCTGGTACCACGCGTTCGTGGTCGGACCGTCGCGCCGGATCATCGCGGTGTCCGACCTCGAGGTGCCGTTGCCTGCGGCGCCGGGGCTCGAGATCCGCACGCACGGGCTGTGGGCCGACCACACCTGTGAGACGGCGCTCGAGCACTGGACCGTCGCGAACGAGGCGTTCGGTCTCGGCGTCGATGAGCCGACGGCGTTGTACGCCCCGGTGCCCGTGGGGGATCGGGTGCCGCTCGGCCTCGATCTCGAGTGGGAGACCGACGGGAGGCCATACCACTACGCCGCGACGACCCGTTACGAGATCCCGTGCAAGGTGCACGGCGAGGTGCTCGTGGGGGACGAGCAGCTCACGATCGACGGCTACGGCCAGCGCGATCACTCGTGGGGGGTGCGGGACTGGTGGCAGTTCGGCTGGTGCTGGACGAGCGGCCGGCTCGGCGACGGCACCCGCTTCCACGGCTCGGACATCCGGATCCCCGATGTGGACATCGGCTTCGGTTACGTGCAGGGCGGCCCGGGCGGGGACATGACGACCACCAACGCGGTCGTGGCTCAGGAGCGAACCGATGCCGAGGGATTTCCCGAGGAGGGATCGGTGACGATCGGTGATCTCGGTCTCGACATCCGACCGGTGGCGTTCGCGCCGGCCCTCCTGACCTGGGAGGGCAAGGTGAGCCGGTTTCCCAGGGCGCTGTGCCGGTTCTCGTCAGCCGACGGTCGTGACGGCCTGGGATGGACGGAGTGGAACCAGCCCGGCTAGGTCACCGCCCACCCGTCACGTAGCATCGCCCGAATGCTTTCGACCGTCTTGGCGGCCAGTCCCGTCGATCCGAAGAGCCTGTTCGAGACGTTCGGGGTGCTCGGCCTCTTCGGCATCATCTTCGCCGAGACCGGATTGATGGTCGGGTTCTTCCTGCCCGGCGACTCGCTGCTCGTCCTCGCCGGGCTGGTCGCCGCAGTCGGGGCGGACTCGAACCTGAACGTCCACGTGAACCTCGCCCTCGTGCTGGTTGGCGTCTTCGTCGCCGCAGTCATCGGGGCGCAGACGGGTTACTTCATCGGGATGACGGCTGGTCCGGCACTGTTCCGACGACCCGACTCCCGGTTGTTCAAGCAGGAGCACGTCGACAAGGCGCAGCACTACTTCGATCGGTACGGAGCGAAGACCATCGTCATCGCGCGATTCATCCCGATTGTGCGGACGTTCGCCAACCCCATCGCCGGCGTGGCGAAGATGCCGGTCCGTGAGTTCACGATCTTCAACGTCGTGGGCGCGGCCTTCTGGGTCGTCACCGTCACCATGATCGGCTTCGTCCTGGGCAAGACCGTTCCGGGTGCCGAGGACCATCTCTTCGTGATCGAGGGCATCATCATCCTCTTGTCGCTGATCCCGATCGGGGTCGAGGTCGTCCGGAGCCGCCGGGAGCGCTCACGAACGGATGTCGCCGCCTAGATCGGGGCTGCGTCGTAGTGTCGGCGCATGAGCGAGACGTCCCAAGGCGAGGGATGGTGGCAGGCGTCCGACGGCAAGTGGTACGCCCCCGAGCAACATCCTGACTTTCAGCCACCCGGTGAGCCCGCAGGAGCGGCGCCCCCGACCGAGCCCACGCCAGCTCCGACGCAACCGGCGCCACTCGCCCCACCGGGCGCACCTGTCCCACCGGGTGAAGCTGTCCCGCCGACGCAGGCGATGCCGATGCCTCCTCCGGGCGCATTGCCGGGCGCACCGGGAGGCCCGCCGCCGGGAGCACCCGGCACGACCGGTGGGTCGAGCAACGCGAAGTGGATCATCGGTGGCGCGATCGCGCTGGTGATCATCGCCATCGCCGCGTTCCTGCTGCTTCGTGACAACGGCAGCAAGAGCAACGTGTCGGCGAGTAGCGACACCAAGCAGAGTTCAGATACCAACGGGTCGAAGAGCTCGACCAAGTCGTCGTCGAAGTCGACGTCGTCGTCCTCTGCGTCGAAGCAGACCGTCGATCCGAACACGGTCGAAGGCAATCTGCTGACGGCGGCCGACTTCCCGTCCGGATTCACCGACGCGCAATTCACGCCGAACACCAACCAGACCGATCCCTGTGGCAAGCCGACGTCCGAGGCGCAGTTCCCGCCGACGAAGGACGTCGGTTCGGCGGTCCAGAATGCCACTGACAACGAGTTCTTCCAGCAAGAGGTCGAGTTCTACAATGACGCAGCGACGACCAAGAAGGCGTTCGCTGCCGGCGTGAACAGCGTCAAGCAATGCACGCAGGGCACCATCGTCAGCAGCGACAGCACGTCTTCGTTCTCGGTCTCGTCGGTCAAGGACGTGTCGTCACAGATGGGCTTCACTGCGACGGAGGTGCAGTTCCAGGTCGACCCGTTCTCGGTCATCGAGATCGGTGTCCAACTCGACAACGCGAACGTGACGTACATCTTTCAATTCCCGACGAGCGCCGGCCAGTCCGCTGTTCCCGACGCCATCGGGATCGCCAAGCAAGGCACCCAGAAGCTCCTCACCTGAGCCCCACCAGCGAACTCCGGGGAGAAACGGGCGCCGGAGCGCCCGTTTCCATCCAACATTCGTGCGGGGGCTCACCTGAGCCCTACGAGCGAACTCCGGGGAGAAACGGGCGCCGGAGCGCCCGTTTCCATCCAACATTCGTGCGGGGTCAGGCGTCGATGGCTTCGTGGACCATCTTGTCGAGGCCGGCGTCGTCCGTGAACGACACGGTCTTGCGCTTCGAGAACGCGATCGACGACATCAGGGCCACGAGTGCGACGCCGGCGATGACGAAGCGGAAGTTGTTGTCGCGCAGGCTGATGACCGCAGGCAGGATCAACAGCGACACCAGGTTCATCACCTTGATGAGCGGGTTGAGCGCGGGGCCGGCGGTGTCCTTGAACGGGTCGCCCACGGTGTCGCCGATGACAGCGGCCTTGTGCGCCTCGGAGCCCTTGCCGCCCTCGTGCCCGTCTTCGATGTACTTCTTCGCGTTGTCCCACGCCCCACCGGCGTTCGACAGGAAGTTCGCCATCAACTGGCCGGTCAGGATGACCGCGGCGAGGAAGCCGCCGAGCGCGAGGTAGTTGATGCCGAACCCGACGATCACCGGGGTGAGCACGGCGAGCAGTGCGGGCGTGGTGAGCTCACGCAACGACGCTGCGGTGCAGATGTCGATCACGGGGCCGTAGTCGGGCTTCTTCTCGCCCGACATGATCTTGCCGTCGGCGAACTGGTTCCGGACCTCCTGCACGACCACACCGGCGGTGCGGCCGACGGCGCGGATGGCCAGCGAGGAGAACATGAAGGCGATCGAGCCGCCGATGAGCAGACCGATGAACACCTTCGGGTCGGCGGCGTTGATCTGCGTTGCCGCGTCGTGGAAGAGGTCGCTGCCCTCCTTGTTGAGGTTGAGCTCGGACCCGATCGTCTCGATGTAGCTCGAGAAGAGCGCGACGGCCGCAATGACTGCCGAGCCGATGGCGAAGCCCTTCGTGACCGCCTTCGTGGTGTTGCCCACGGCGTCGAGGTTCACCATGATCCGCTCGGGCTCGCCGTGGAACTCGCCGGACATCTCCGCGATGCCGGCGGCGTTGTCGGCGACCGGGCCGAACGTGTCCTCGGACACGACCACACCGGTCGTGGCGAGCATGCCCATGCCGGTGAGTGCGACGAGGTACAGCGAGAACTGGATGTTGCCGCCGCCGAGCCAGATGGCGGCACCGAGCGCAGCGGCGATGGCGATGATCGCCCACACTGACGACTCGAGACCCGACGAGATGCCCGACAACACGGTGGTCGCTGGTCCGGTGCGGGCGGATTCGGCGATCTCGCGGACCGGCGCCCTCTCGGTCGACGTGAAGTACTCGGTCAGGCGGCTGACGACCTGGGCGAGCAGGAGTCCGACCACGACGGCTGCGAACACGCGCCAACCGGGGTTGGACAAGGTGTTCGGACCCGTGCCCTTGTCGTTGCCGACGTAGCCGAGGGCGACGGCCAGCGTGCCGACGACGGTCAGGAGCCCCGCGGTGAGGAAGCCGCGGTTGATCGGCGCCATGGCCGACTTGTCCTTGTCCGTGGCGCGCACCGCGAACACACCGACGATCGACGCGAGCACGCCGATGGCGCGGGCGATCAGCGGGAAGATGAGCCCGAGCACCCACTTGCGCGGGTCGTCGGGGTAGATCGACTTGAACGCCGAGACGCCGAGGATGATCGACGCGACCAGCGTGACCTCGTAGCTCTCGAAGAGGTCGGCCGCCATGCCGGCGCAGTCGCCGACGTTGTCACCCACGTTGTCGGCGATGGTGGCGGGGTTGCGCGGGTCGTCTTCCGGGATGCCGGCTTCGACCTTGCCGACGAGGTCGGCGCCGACGTCGGCTGCCTTCGTGAAGATGCCACCCCCGACCCGCAGGAACAGCGCCAGCAGCGAGCCACCGAAGCCGAAGCCGATGAGGATCGCCGAGCTCGTGTTCTGGAAGATCATGATGATCGTGGTCGCGCCGAGCAGGCCGAGCCCGACCGTGAACATGCCCGCGACGCCACCGGTGCGGAACGCCACGTGGAGGGCGCCGCGCATCGAGCCCGTCTTCGCCGCCGCGGCGGTACGGACGTTGCCTCGGGTGGCGAGGCTCATGCCGATGAAGCCGGTGAGGCCCGACATGAAGCAGCCGGCGATGAACGCAAGCGTGCGGAAGGTGCCGCTCTGCGCCCGAGTCAGCTCCACGACTCCGGCCTGGTTGACCACCTTGGTCGACGTGAGGAACACGATGATCCCGACCGGAACGAGGATGGCGAGAATCGTCCGGAACTGGCGCCGTAGGTACGCCTGGGCGCCGTCCTGGATCGCTTTGGCGATCTCGATCATCTTGGGCGTGCCCTGGTCGGCGGCGAGGACGCCGCGCATCAGGTACAGGCCAGTGAGCAGGGCGAGGATGGCGGTGAAAGCAGAGAACAAAAGCCAGAACCACTCGGCCCCGCCGAGGTGGAACTGCTGGTAGCCGCCTTCCGCGGCCAGGACATGCAACATCTCGGGTGGTCTCCCAGGGGTGGCGCGGGTCAGGTTTCAGAAGGGTAAAACCCGTTATTTACTAGTACGAACCCTGGCTCGATCGCAAGATACAGCCGGTTCTGTCCACCCTTGGGCCGCCGGCCGGACCGCCGGCACGGCTCAGGTCCGGGAGGCCATTCGGGCGTTCCGGAACTTCGCCTTGAAGTAATCGCGGTTCATCAGCGCGATGTAGTCGATCGAGATCGACTTCGGGCACGCCGCTTCGCACTCGGCATGGTTCGTGCAGGAGCCGAAGTACTCCTCCATGGTGTCGACCATCGCCTCGACGCGCGTGTAGCGCTCGGGTTGTCCCTGCGGCAGCAGGTTGAGATGCGACACCTTGGCGGACGTGAACAGCTGTCCCGCGCCGTTCGGGCACGCCGCGACGCACGCGCCGCAACCGATGCAAGCGGCGGCGTCGAACGCGGCGTCGGCTACCGGCTTCGGCACCAACGTCTCGTTCGCGTCCCGGGCGGAGCCCGGGGTCACGCTGATGAAGCCGCCCGCCTCGACGATGCGATCGAACGCGCTGCGGTTGACGACGAGATCGCGGACCACCGGGAACGCGGCAGCCCGGAACGGCTCGACGTTGATGACGTCGCCGTCACTGAACTTGCGCATGTGGAGCTGGCACGTGGCGGTTCCTCGCTCGGGACCGTGCGCCTGGCCGTTGATCATGATCCCGCACGAGCCGCAGATGCCCTCACGGCAATCGTGCTCGAACGCGATCGGTTCCTCGCCCTCGCTCACGAGCCGGTCGTTGAGCACGTCGAGCATCTCGAGGAACGACATGTCGGAGTTCACGTCGGGGACGTCGTAGGTGACCATGCGGCCCGCTTCGTGCGGGCCCGCCTGGCGCCAGGCATTGAGCGTGATGTGCAGCGATCGGCCTGCGGACACTTACTTGTAGCTCCTTTGTGCGAGGTGCACGTACTTGAAGTCGAGTGGCTCCTTGTTCAGCACCGGTTCACCATCGGGGTTGAACTCCCACGCGGCCGCGTACGCGAAGTGATCGTCGTCTCGGAGCGCCTCGCCGTCCTCGGTCTGGTGCTCGACCCGGAAGTGGCCGCCGCACGACTCCTCGCGCTGCAACGCGTCACGGACGAGCAGTTCCGCGAGCTCGAAGAAGTCGGCGACCCGTCCCGCCTTCTCGAGCGACTGGTTGAGTGTGTCGGCCGAACCCAGGACGCGCAGGTCCTTGTCGAACTCCTCCCGCAGCGGCGGGATGTCGCTCAACGCCTTCTCGAGGCTCTGCTGCGAGCGGGCCATGCCGCAGTTGTCCCACATGATGCGACCCAGCTCGCGGTGGAAGTAGTCCACCGGCCGCGTGCCGCCCACGTCGAGCAGTCGTCTCGTGCGATCGTGGACGGCCTGCTCGGCTTCCTTGAACGCGGGATCGTCGGTCGACACGGGCGCCTGGCCCAGAAGACCGGCGAGGTAGTTCGGCACCGTGTACGGCAGTACGAAGTACCCGTCCGACAGTCCTTGCATCAGCGCCGACGCGCCGAGCCGGTTGGCGCCGTGATCGGAGAAGTTGGCTTCGCCGGCGACGAAGCAGCCGGGCACCGTCGACTGCAGCTCGTAGTCCACCCAGAGCCCGCCCATCGTGTAGTGGATGGCCGGGTAGATGCGCATCGGACCCTTGTACGGGTCCTCGTCGGTGATGCGCTCGTACATCTCGAAGAGGTTGCCGTAGCGCTCTTCGATGATGTCGTGCCCGAATCGTTGGATGGCGCCGCCGAAGTCGAGGTACACGCCGTTCTTCAACGGCCCGACGCCGCGACCCTCGTCGACGATGGTCTTGATCGCGCGCGAGGCGACATCGCGTGGCACCAGGTTGCCGTACGACGGGTAGCGCCGCTCGAGGAAGTAGTCGCGGTTGTCGTCGCTGATCTGATCGGGCGACCGCGGCTCATCCATGTCTTTCGGGACCCACACCCGCCCGTCGTTGCGCAGCGACTCGGACATCAAGGTGAGCTTCGACTGGAAGTCGTCGCTCGCCGGGATGCAGGTCGGGTGGATCTGGGTGAAGCACGGGTTCGCGAACAGCGCGCCGCGCCGGTGCGCTCGCCAGATGGCGGTGGCGTTCGACGCCTTGGCGTTCGTCGACAGGAAGAAGACGTTGCCGTAACCGCCCGTGGCCAGGATCACCGCGTGCGCGTTGTGGCTGGTGATCTCACCGGTGTGGAGGTTGCGCACGACGATGCCGCACGCCCGCCCGTCCTTGACGACGAGGTCGAGCATCTCCGACCGCGGATAGATCGTCACCGAGCCGGCGCCGATCTGGCGGGCGAGCGCCTGGTAGCAGCCGAGCAGGAGCTGCTGGCCGGTCTGGCCGCGGGCGTAGAAGGTGCGCGACACCTGCGCGCCGCCGAAGCTGCGGTTGTCGAGCAGCCCGCCGTACTCGCGGGCGAACGGCACGCCCTGCGCGACGCACTGGTCGATGATGTCGACCGAGATCTGCGCCAGCCGGTAGACGTTGGCCTCGCGGGCGCGGTAGTCGCCGCCCTTCACGGTGTCGTAGAAGAGGCGGTAGATCGAGTCGCCGTCGCCCTTGTAGTTCTTCGCCGCGTTGATGCCGCCCTGCGCGGCGATCGAGTGCGCGCGGCGGGGCGAGTCGTGGAACGTGAACGCGTGGACGTCGTAGCCGAGCTCGCCGAGCGTCGCGGCCGCGGCGCCGCCGGCGAGGCCGGTACCGACGACGATGACCTTGAACCGGCGCCGGTTGTGCGGGGCGACGAGCTTCATGTCGAACTTGTGCTGGTCCCACATCTGCTCGATGGGAGTGTCGGGAACTCTGGAGTCGAGCTCGATCATCAGTGGCCTCCTTCCCGGTTCTGCTGCGCCACGACGACGTCGTGTTGCGCCTGATTGAACGTCAGCACCTTGGCCTGCACCAGGATCGGGAAGCTGCAGTTGCCGACGACGATGACGGCGGCGAAGGCGCGGGCGAAGTACAAGCGCCAGCGGTTGAAGCGCGGGTTGTTCCACCCGAGGCTCTGGAACAGGCTCCACGCCCCGTGGAAGATGTGGATGCCGAGGGCGATGTTGGCGACGATGTAGAGGATCGCGACGGGTACCCGCTCGAAGCTCTGCACCATGTTGTTGTACGGGTCGCCGCGCACGAAGTCGGGGTTGGCGAACCCCCACGTGAGGTCGGCGAGGTGCCAGGCGACGAAGAGGATGACGATGATGCCGCTCCAACGCATGGTCCTCGACGCGAAGTTGGCGGCGACGTAGTCACGCTGGCTCGCGTACTTCGCGGGACGGGCCCGGTGGTTCATCTTCGTGAGCTCGTAGGCGGCGTGCATGTGGAACGCGAACGCGGCGATGAGCACCGAGCGCATGAGCCACAGGACGAGGGTGCGGGGCGCGATCGGAACGAGCAGCTCGCGCAGGAACTCGCCGTAGCTGTCGACCTCCGCCGGCCCGAGGTAGGCCTTGAGGTTGCCGATCATGTGGGCGAGCACGTAGCCGAGGAGGATGATGCCCGTGATCGCCATCACGTACTTCTTGCCGAGGGCCGATCGGTAGAACTCGAGGGGCCACCACCGGCGTCGTTTCGTCGCGCTGTTGACCAGCGGCGTCGGCGCGCTACTGAGGTCCTGCTGCGTCGTCACCATCAACTGCGGAAGCTACAACGACAAGGCGCTGACCAGCGGGAATTGCCCATACGAGTCTGGGATGAGCGCGTTCGCCCTACAAGATCACGTGCACCGTTTCACAAGCCCGCGCCGCTCTGCTTGTTCTGGGCATCAGATACCTCGGACATCTGGGGTGGTCGTTGCCAGGACCACGGACTCGTATGCGTTGGACGCGTGGACGGGGCCGTCGAGGGTGAGCACGAGCGTCAGCGGGCCTGGTGAGTCGGGCACGACAGCTTGGAGCGTGCCGACCCGCGCGCAGCTGTCCACGCCGACGTCGCCGGCGAAACGCCATTCGTGGTCACCATCGGTCCACGCGAGCCGCGCCGTCACGACGCATCCGGCCAACGGCTCGCGGAGGTCGGACACCACGTGGACGTCGAGGGCCAGCGCGTCACCGGCCTGTGTGGTCGCGGGCAGGCGGTCGGCCACCACGATCACCGGCTGACAGGCATGGGCGAGCGCGTCGTAGCCGGCCTTCGCCTGGCGATCGTGGCCGAGGAGCGACCACGTCACCGCCGGCATGCCGTCAGCGAAGCAGAACTGGGCGAAGCCTCCCGTCGGTCGGTACTTCAACCGTCGCATCGTCTCGATGTGATGCTTCACCAACCTCGCCTGATAGCGCTGCGTCGCCGTGCGCCACTCGTCGAACGTCGCGTACGACGCCGGAGGGACGTACCGGTCGAACATCGGCTTCTGCAGCGCGTGCGCGTGCCCGAGGTGCTCCCAGTCGAGGTCGGGCCACTTGTCCGCCTCGCAGAAGGACGCGTCAGCCGGTACCGCTTGCGCACCGAATTCCGTGACGAACCGCGCCAGCCGCGGCAGCCGCGCGCACAGCTTCGGGAAGTCGCGTTCGTCGCCCCAGTACCAACCGAAGTACAGGTGACTGTCCGTGCCGTCGAGCTGCGGCAGATGAGGAAGCACACCCGAGTGCGCGACGACCTCGCGTGATCCGTCGGCCTGTTCGAGAGCCCGCTTCACCGACCGGTCGAGGATCGTCTTGTTCCAGGTCGGCAGCATCTGCGCGCGCATCGCCTTGCCGCCGACGGCACTGTCGATCTCGCCTCCCGGCTCGACGTCGATGGCCATCGGCTCGTTGTGTCCGCACCAGATCGCGATCGACGGATGGTGACCGAGCACCTGCACCGCGTATCGCGCCTGGCGGATCGCCTGCTTGCGGACGCCGCGCGCGTAACCCCACTGCAGCGGCATGTCCTGCCAGAGCAGCAGCCCGGCTTCGTCGGCCGCCTCGTACAGCTCGGGCCGGGTCACGTGCGCGTGCAGCCTGAGCATGTCGAGTCCCGCGTCCTTCGCCAGCTTCACGTCGCGCGAGAGCTCTTCAGGTGTCGCGTCGGCGAGCGCCATGCGGGTCGGACCGTGGTTGGCGCCCTTGAGGAACAATCGCTCGCCGTTGACCGAACAGATCCAGTTGCGGAACTCGATGCGGCGCAGTCCCGTTCGGACGGCGCGCCGGTGGCTGAGGTCTTCGTCCGTCCACACCTCGACCACCGCGTCGTGCAGCGGTTGATCGCCGAGCGCCCACGGCCACCAGAGCGCGGGCTGGTCGATGGTGACCGTCCACTCGACGTGGTTCTCGCCCGCCGCGAGCGGTTGCTCGAGCTCGTGGTCGACGTTGCCGACCTGGGACTTCACGCGGACCGATCGCGGCTCGACGGTCTCGAGATTGGCGTGGAACACCGCGACGCGCGCGCTCGGGCGTCGCGTCGCGGCACAGCACGCGCAGGTCTCGGATACGGACGGCACCGGTGTGCTCGACGCGGACCGGCCGCCAGATGCCCCCTGGGTTCCAGTCGGGATCGAAGCAGTCCCAGTGCTGGAAGACACCTGTCAGATTGCGCTTCGCCGTGCGATCCGTCTGCGGCGCGCACGACAGCTCGACCGCGAGCGCGTGCTCGCTACGGTCGCGGGCCTGCTCACTGATCTCGAACGTGTGCGGGAAGAAGTACCCCTCCGTGTCGCCGAGGTACGTGCCGTCGAGCCACACGTCGCCTTGGTAGAAGAGCCCGTCGAACGTGAGCCACGCGCGGGTGTCGTCGCCGGGCGGATCGAACCCGAACGCAGTGCGGTACAGCAGGGGACCGTCCGAGTCGGCGAACGCCGCGCTCGAGCGCCAGTGGCTCGGGACGTCGACCGGCTCCCACCCGCTGACCTCGTAATCCGGATCCGTGAACTGCCGACGGAGCGTCGCATCGGCGACAGCGGCTTGCCAGGTGCCGGCGAGATCGAGGTTCACGCGCCAATTCTGGTCGACGGGGAACTGATCGCCATCGCCCGGTAGGTTGGCGCCATGTCTCGTCCCGCCACGCTCGGTCAATTGCGCGAGTCCGGATGGCAGTCGGTCCCGGTCAAAGAGGAGATCCGGCGCAACGCCATCGCCAAGATCCAGCAGGGAGAGCCGCTGTTCCCAGGCGTCCTCGGCTACGACGACACGGTGCTCCCGCAGCTCGAGAACGCGCTGCTCGCGGGGCACGACGTCATCTTCCTCGGCGAGCGCGGCCAGGCGAAGACGCGCATGATCCGCTCGCTCGTCGGCCTGCTCGACGAATGGCTGCCGATCATCGCCGGCTCTGAGATCAACGACGATCCGGCTGATCCGGTCTCCAAGTACGCGCGCGATCTCGTGCGCGAGCACGGCGACGACACTGCGATCGAATGGGTGCACCGTGACACGCGCTTCGGCGAGAAGCTGGCGACGCCCGACACGTCGATCGCCGACCTCATCGGCGAGGTCGACCCGATCAAGGTGGCCGAGGGCCGGTACCTGTCCGACGAGCTGACGTTGCACTACGGGCTCGTGCCGCGCACGAACCGCGGCATCTTCGCCATCAACGAGCTCCCCGACCTCGCCGAGCGCATCCAGGTCGGTCTGCTCAACGTGCTCGAAGAGCGCGACGTGCAGGTGCGCGGCTACAAGATCCGACTCCCGCTCGACGTGTTGCTCGTCGCGTCGGCGAACCCTGAGGACTACACGAACCGCGGCCGCATCATCACCCCGTTGAAGGACCGGTTCGGTGCGCAGATCCGCACGCACTACCCGCTCGAGGTCGAGACGGAAGTCGCGATCGCGAAGCAGGAGGTGCGGCCGCTCGAAGCGCCTGGCATTCGCGTGTCGGTTCCCGATTTCATGACCGAGATCGTGGCGACCCTGTCGCATCTCGCTCGGTCCAGCGCGCACATCAACCAGCGCTCCGGTGTGTCGGTGCGACTCACGGTCTCCAACGCGGAGACGCTGGTCGCGAACGCGACGCGGCGTGCGCTTCGACATGGCGAGAAGGAAGTCGTGCCCCGTGTCAGCGATCTCGAAGCGCTCGCGTCGTCGACCTCGGGCAAGGTCGAGATCGAAGCGTTGGAAGAGGGACGCGACGAGCAGATCGTCGAGCATCTCCTGCACAGCGCGGTCCTCACGGTGTTCAAGGAACGAGTCGGAACGGAATCGGTGCGCGAGGTCATCGCCGCGTTCGACGGCGGCACCGTCGTCCATGCCGGTGACGACGTCGTGTCGGCCGACGAGGCGAAGCTCGTCTCCGACATCCCCGCGCTGCGCCAACCGGTGTCGAGCCTGACCGGCGGCGACGAGTCGCCGGCAGCGGTTGCGAGCGCCGTCGAGTTCGTTCTCGAGGGCCTCCACCTGAGCAAGCGGCTCAACAAGGACGCCGTCGGCGCCCGCGCCACCTACCGCGCCCGCGGCTGACCGACGGCGTCTACGACCTGATCGCGTTCTCCAAGACCTCGATCGAGTCGCGTGCGTTGCGATCGCGATCGAACAGACCGAAGGGCACGTCGTAGCCGCGGAGCCATTCGTAGTTGTCGACCGCGGTCCAGTGGAAGAACCCGCGCAGGTCGATGCCGTCGTCGATGGCGCGCTGGGCCTCGGTGAGGCACTCGCGTAGATAGGTCGCGCGCCATTCGTCGTCGTCCGTTCCGATGCCGCACTCGTCGATGAGCAACGGACGATCGGGGTGTTCCTCCGCGAGCCGGTGCAGCACCTCTCCGAGGCCGGCGCTCCACGGCGCGTAACCCATCGGTCCGACCTTGGCATCGGCGGGATAGGGGCCGAACCTGCCGGTCGGTCCGATCGCCAGGGCGCTGTAGTACGAGAAGCCGATGATGTCGAACGGGTCGACCAACTCGGGCTCGGACCATGAGTGCCAGATGACGTCGTCGACCCGCGCCGCTCGTTGGTGCGCTTCGGGTGACGGATCGGCGGCGTACACGGGCGACAGGTTGTGGATCGTGGCGACGGGCGCGCCCGCGCCGCGCAGCAGACGCGCCGCGTCGACGTTGGCGCGATGGATGTTGCGCAGAACGGTGTGGAAGTCGTCGACATCGCGTCGTCCGGGAGGGAATTGCCCGGCGAGGAAGCTGGTCAGCGCGTAGGCGACGGGCTCGTTGATCGGCTTCCAGCCGTACACGAGATCGCCGAACGTCTCGGCGCAGAAGTCGACGTGGCGGGGCCACCAGTACCCGGCCGCCTTGTCGTCGAGGAAGCCGCGCAGGTCGTCGCCGAACCAGCCGGGCAGCGTGAAGTGGTGGAGGCACACCCATGGTTGAACGCCGGCGTCGCGGGCGGCCTCGAGCACGCGGCGGTAGTGCTCGACGGCGTCGTCGTCGCGCTCACCTTGGCGTGGCTCGATGCGGGCCCACTCGATCGAGAGGCGGTGATGGGTGAGTCCGTGATCGGCGAGCAGGGCGAAGTCCTCCGCGTATCTGGCGCCGAATCCGTTGCCTTCGCCTGAGGCGGGCGCCTTGCCGAGTCGTTCCCAACGCGCCCAGGTCGACGCCGGCGCGGCGCCCTCGCACTGGTTCGACGATGCGCCGGTGCCCCACCAGAAACCCTCGGGCCAAGTCACGCCCCGAACCTACCGGTAGCCTCTTGAACATGCCGGAGGCACTGCTCGACGAAACCATCACGTGGCGAGGGATCCATGCAGATCGGTGACCCCCAGAGGATCGCGTTCGACTTGTCGCCGATCTGCATGGACAGGCAGCGACGAGCCGCACGCGAGCGGGCGTAAAGACATGGCTCTGTGGCGTCGTCCTGCTCCCCAGTTCCAGTACTCGCGCTGGGACGGGACGCAGACGGGGTTCGACATCGACGCCGACTCCGTCTTCGGCGAGATCACCGACGACCTGCTCTACCACGGCGACCTCAATGCCGCGTTGCGGCGGCTGATGCAGTCAGGGTTCCGCGATCGCAACGGCGACCGGGTGCAGGGCATGCGTGAGCTGATGGAGAAGCTCCGCCGCCGTCGGCGTGACGAGCTCGAGAAGTACGACCTCGGCGGCGTCTACGACGACATCGCGCAAGAGCTGCGCGACGTCGTCGACATGGAGCGTCACGGACTCGACGACCTGGCGCAAGAGGCACGCGAGTCGGGCGATCAGCGCCGCCAGGAGATCACCGATCAAGTCGTGCAGGACAAGAACCTGCAGCTCGACATGCTGCCGCCAGACCTCGCCGGTCAGGTGCGCGATCTCCAGCAGTACGAGTTCACGTCGAGCGAAGCCCGTGAGAAGTTCGAGCAGCTCACGGAGCAGCTCCGCGAAGAGCTGGTGAAGAGCTACTTCAACCAGATGTCCGGCGCGATGCAGAACATCTCGCCCGAAGACATGCAGCGCATGAAGGACATGTTCGCCGAGCTCAACAACATGCTCGAGATCCGCGAGCGCGGCGAGGACACGCAATCGGCGTTCGAGCAGTTCATGGATCGCTACGGCGACTTCTTCCCCGAGAACCCACAGACGCTCGACGAGCTGCTCGAGATCATGGCGCAACGCATGGCGGCGATGCAGAGCCTGCTCAACTCGATGACGCCCGAGCAGCGCGCGCAGTTGCAGGGCTTGGCCGAGCAGCTGCTCGAGGACATGGACCTGCGCTGGCAGGTCGAGCAGTTGTCGAGCAACCTGCAGCAACTGTTCCCGCAGATGGGATGGGACAAGCGGTACAACTTCCAGGGCCAGGATCCGCTTGGGTTCGCAGAGGCGGCCTCGCTCATGCAGGACCTCGGCGACATGGATCAGCTCGAGAACTTGCTGCGGGGTGCGAGCAGCCCGGGCGCCCTCGCCGAGGTCGACGTCGATCGCGCGCGTGAGCTGCTCGGCGATGACGCCGCGAACAGCCTCGATCGGATGAGCGAGCTCGCGAAGATGCTCGAGGAGGCAGGTCTCATCGAGAACCGCGAGGGCCGTTACGAGCTCACGCCGCGCGGCATCCGCAAGATCGGATCGAACGCGCTGTCCGACCTGTTCAAGAAGCTCAGTCGCGATCGCATGGGCTCACATGTCCTCGAGAAGACCGGCTCCGGGCACGAGCGCGCGTACGACACCAAGCCGTACGAGTTCGGCGATCCGTTCAACCTGCACATCGAGCGCACGGTCCGCAACGCGGTGACACGCACGGGCAAGGGCACGCCGGTGCGGTTGTCTCCTGACGACTTCGAGATCGAGCGCACCGAGCACCTCACGAAGACGAGCACCGTGCTCATGCTCGACCTGTCGCTGTCGATGCCGATGCGTGACAACTTCCTCGCCGCCAAGAAGGTGGCGATGGCGTTGCATTCGCTGATCAGCTCGCAGTTCCCGCGCGACTACTTGGGCATCGTCGGTTTCTCGTCAGTGGCGCGTGAGCTGAAGCCGGAGGATCTGCCCGAGGTCTCCTGGGACTTCGTCTACGGCACCAACATGCAGCACGGGTTCATGTTGAGCCGGCGCCTGCTGGCGCGCCAGGGCGGCACCAAGCAGATCATCATGATCACCGACGGCGAGCCGACGGCGCACTTCGAGCCGGGCATGAGTGAGCCGTTCTTCAGCTACCCGCCGGTCCGCGAGACGGTCGATGCGACGCTCCGCGAGGTGGCGCGCTGCACACGCGAAGCCATCCGCATCAACACCTTCATGCTCGACGCGACGAGTTATCTCAAGGCCTTCGTCGAGAAGCTGACGCAGATGAACGGCGGCCGGGCGTTCTTCACCACGCCGGAGACGCTCGGCGATTACGTGCTGGTCGATTTCGTCGAACATCGCACGCAACGCCGCGGCAGCCGCGTCTCGCGCTGACTCAGAACGGGAGCGTCGTCACGATGGCTCCGGGGTCGCGCCAGTGGCGGCACGACCCCCCGAGCCAACTCCCTCCAGAGGAGTCCTGTACTACGAGATGCCGGTGCAGTCGGTGTCGTCGCAGGCGACGCTCGCACCCGTCTCGACCAGTTGTCGATACATACCAAGGCTGCTCCGCCGAGATGGCCTGTTCCCAGCTGTCCTCGCACCAGTTGAGACCATTTCCTGCTGTCTGGCAACAGCTCTCGACGTGCGGTCTCGCAGAGCGCGTGCCGGCCACGCACGGTCAGCTCTCGAGGAGCCTCCGGTACGTCGTCTCGGTCGAACCGTCGAAGGCCACGAGCAGCGCTTCGCGCACACGGGTGGACGTTCGCCGGAGGGTCGCTACGGCAACCTCCGCGGCCTCGTCGCGGGGATAGCCGTAGACGCCGGTCGAGATCGCGGGAAACGCGATCGTGGCGGCGCCGAGCTCGTCGGCCACCTCGAGCGAGCGACGATAACAGCTGGTCAGGAGCGCTTTCTCGTCCGATGTGCCGCCGTGCCACACCGGTCCGACGGTGTGGATGATCCACCGAGCCGCGAGGCCGTGACCACCGGTCGCCTTGGCATCGCCGGTGGCGCAGCCGCCCAGGCTCCGGCACTCCTCCAACAGGGAGGGACCCGCCGACCGGTGGATCGCCCCATCTACCCCGCCGCCCCCCAGAAGGGAGGAATTCGCGGCATTCACGACAGCGTCGACGTCGAGGACGGTGATGTCGCCACGGACCACCCGGATTTCCATTACACGATCTTGCCCCTTGCGCGATTTGGCGGACGCAGGCAAGATCACACCGTTGTAGTTACAACGGTGGCATTGACCCGGTCGCCGTTGTCCGAGCGACATGGGGGCACGCGGAGCCACGTCGTCCATCGGGTCGCGGAGGCTCGACATGCGCATCACCATTCCGAGCGAGATCGACACCGAGACGAAGGGCTGGCAGGACTTCGCCAACTGCCTCGGTGTCGATCCCGACCTGTTCTTCCCTGAGCGTGGCACGTCCACGCGGGAGGCCAAGGAGGTGTGCCGGGGCTGCATCGTGCGCGAGGAATGCCTCGAGTACGCGTTGGTCAACGGCGAGAAGTTCGGCATCTGGGGCGGCATGAGCGAACGTGAACGCCGCCGCATCCGCCGCCAGCGGGCGCTGGCTCGGCGGGCTGCCGGCGCCTCGGCCTGACCGGCGACCGCCTGGTACTCACCACCGTCCAGCGACTCGCGCCTCGATGGTGCGAGCCGCATGCAGATCGAGCTCGTCCCAACGCTCGGCAGGCGTCGCCTCGAGCACGGCCATCGGCACCAAGCCGACCAGTTCCGCTCGGCTGATCGCCGCCTCCCTGCCGACCGCGTCGAACACGTCCGCCGGGCCGACATCCAGGGGCGAGAGCAGGTTCATGGAGATCTGGACATGGTCGCCCACGGCAAGGCCGAGGGCTCGCACATGGTCTCCCCGTACCGATGCGGCCAGGCGGCGGGCATGGTCGAGGTCCCGGTCGCGAAGCCACAGGTTGTAGGCGACCAGCACCGGCCTCGCTCCGACGGCACAAGCGCCTGCGGTCGGATGCGGCTGCCGCGGCCCCGTGTCCGGTGGCAGCACGCCGAAGGCGTCACGGCGCACCGACGGCAGGGATCGCTCGGGGCCGTAAAGGAAGCAGGGCAGTCCCAGCGCCTCGCCCGCCCACGCCGCGAAGGCGTCGCGAGCGGCGATTGCGTCAACCAGCGTCGATCCGTCCAGCGGCACGAACGGCACCACATCGACCACGCCGATCCGCGGATGGACGCCGACGTGAGTTCGCAGATCGAGCTGCTCGACCGCGGCCTGCGCCACCCGACGGGCGGCGACCTCGACGGTCGGACCGGCGAGCGTCAGCACGGCGCGGTTGTGGTCCGTGTCGCGGTGGACGTCGAGCAGGTAGTCAGCGCAGGCCGCAGTGATGGCGGCCAGCGCCGGGCCGTCTCGGCCCTCGCTCACGTTCACCACACATTCCAGCAATCGCGTCCCCTTGTGCTCGCCGCGACTGCTTCGCGTCGCCCGAGAGGCGACGGGCGAATCAGCTGACGGCGACCCGCCGGCGCTTGAGGATCCGGCGACGCTCACGCTCCGAGCAGCCGCCCCACACTCCGTGGTCGATGCGGTTCTCGAGCGCGTACTCGAGGCAATCCTGTCGGACCGGACAATCAGCGCAGATGCGACGTGCGACCTCGACTCCTACCCCGTCGCTCGGGAAGAAGGTCGACGGGGCGATCTCACGACACAGTCCCAGTCGCATCCACTCGGTCTCCATCAGTCAGTCCCTCCGTTCAGACTTTCTACGGAGCGGATCGTCGGAAAGCTTCCGAGGATCTGCCAGTCGCCGCTCTGCAGAGATGAGACACCAACGGACCGAAGGTGGGCATCAAGAAACGGGCCCAAGTGAAGGTTTCGGCTACGGCTCCTCCTTTCGACGACCGGTTAGAGTCCACCTCCATGTCGCTCGCCGCTGACGCACCAGATGCCAACGAGCCGCCACGGGGTCACGTCCGCGTCGTCTACCTCGGCCCGGTGGTGCCCCACTGGGAGGTCCACTCCGACTTCGGCGACCGGGCGCTGATCGAGGAGTTCCGGGCCCGGGTGCTGGCTCGCCTCGAGCTGCTGCCGCCCCACGATCCCCAGTTCCGGCGCAACCGTGAACGAGTCGTCCGCGATGCCGAGCGCGAGCACTTGCTGCTCGACTGGGACCTCGGGCTACCCGAAGAGGACGAGGCGTAGCGAACTACGCTGGCTCGGTGCCCGCCACCGAGACGTCGCCGGGCGCCCGGCTCCTCAATCGTGAGCTCTCCTGGCTCGAATTCAACGAACGCGTCCTGGCGATGGCCGAGCGCGAAGACGTTCCGCTGCTCGAACGGGCCAAGTTCCTCGCCATCTTCAGCCAGAACCTCGACGAGTTCTTCCAGGTCCGCGTCGCCGGCCTGAAGGATCAGGTTGCCGCCGGCATCACCGCGCCGACGCCCGACGGCCGCACGCCTGCGCAGCAGCTGCTCGAGGTCCGCGATGTCGTCGAGGAGATGATGGCCCGGGCCGAGCGCACGTTCCTCGAGCAGCTCGCGCCCCGGCTCGCGAACCACGGCATCATCTTCAGCTCGTACGCGGACCTCGACGAAGACGACGTGAAGTGGCTCGACGAGGTGTTCGAAGAGCGCATCTTCCCGGTGTTGACCCCACTCGCGGTCGATCCCGGTCATCCCTTCCCGTACATCTCGCACCTGTCCCTCAACCTGGCGGTGGTCGTGCGCGATCCCGTCACCGCGCAGCGTCGGTTCGCCCGCGTGAAGGTGCCACCGTTGCTGCCCCGCTTCATGGTGATGCCCGACGGCGAGCGATTCGTCCCTCTCGAGCAGGTGATCGGGGCCCACCTGCATCAGCTCTTCCGGGGCATGGAGGTCGTGGACGACTACAGCTTCCGCGTCACGCGCAACGCGGACCTCACGCTCGAAGAGGAAGAGGCGGACGACCTCCTGGCCGCGGTCGAGCTCGAACTGCGCCGGCGCCGGTTCCGCCGCGCGGTGCGGCTCGAGCTCGATGCCGACGCGAGTGACGAGGTGAGAGAGCTGCTGCAGCGCGAACTCGACGTCGACGACGATGACGTCTACCTCGGTGTCGGCCCGCTCGATCTGGGTGGACTGTGGTCCGTGCACGCACTCGACCGTGCCGACCTCAAGGACCCCGTCTACCTGCCGGTGACGCCGCCGGAATTCCTGCCGGGCGAGGACGAGCGAGCGGATGTGTTCGAGGCGATTCGCAACCGCGACGTGCTCGTCCATCATCCGTACGAGAGCTTCGCGGCGACGGTCGAGGAGTTCGTGCGCCAGGCCGCCGCCGACCCGCAGGTGCTGGCCATCAAGCTGACCCTGTACCGGACGTCCGGCGACAGCGCCATCGTCCGCTACCTGATCCGCGCGGCCGAGCGGGGCAAGCAGGTCGCGGCGCTCGTCGAGTTGAAGGCCCGCGGTGACGAGCAGGCGAACATCGAATGGGCACGCGCGCTCGAAGAGGCGGGCGTGCACGTCGTCTACGGGCTCGTCGGTCTGAAGACGCACACCAAGACCGCGCTCGTGGTACGTGACGACCCCGATGGCATCCGCCGCTACGTGCATGTCGGCACAGGCAACTACAACGCGACAACCGCCAAGCTGTACGACGACCTCGGCCTGTTCACGACGGACGAGGAGATCGGTGCCGACCTCACGCACCTGTTCAACTTCCTCACGGGTTACGGGCGCAACGTGAAGTACGAGAAGCTGCTCGTCGCTCCGCACTCGCTGCGTCACCGCATCAAGCGCATGATCCTCGCCGAGGCCGATGCCGAGCGCACCGAACCGGGAAGCGGCCGGGTGCGCCTGAAGCTGAACAACCTCGTCGATCCCGACATGATCGAGACGCTCTACGCGGCGTCGCGGGCGGGCGTGCACATCGACTGTGTCGTCCGGGGCATCTGCTGCCTGCGTCCCGGGGTTCCAGGCATGTCGGAGAACGTGCGTGTCCGCTCGATCGTCGGTCGTTACCTCGAGCACTCGAGGATCTACGAGTTCGGCAACGGCGGCGGTGCCGGGCGCCCGAGCTTCTACATCGGCTCCGCCGACCTCATGCCTCGCAACCTCGATCGTCGCGTCGAGGCGCTGACTCCGGTCAACGACCCCGGTCTGCAGGACCGGCTGCGCGAAATCCTCGCCGTCGACTTCGCCGACGACGTCCTCGCGTGGACGCTGCAACCCGATGGCACGTGGGACAAGGTGCCGACCGCGACCGACGGGACGAGCGTCGACACCCACATCCGCCTGCAAGAGCTGGCGGCGAACCGCGGACGGTGGTCAGGAAGCTGAGCGCCACCGTGCGCGCGTCCGGCGGTGTCGTCGGGCGGACGGCAGCCGATGGTGCCGTCGAGATCCTGCTCGTCCACCGCCCGAAGTACGACGACTGGTCGTTGCCGAAGGGCAAACGGGATCCGGGCGAGACCGACGAGCAGTGCGCGGTGCGAGAGGTCGAGGAGGAGACCGGGCTGCGGTGCCGGCTGGGTGCCGAGTTGCTCCCGACCGCTTACACAGACGGGCGTGGGCGCGCCAAGGTCGTGCGCTACTGGGCGATGACGATCGAGGACGCGACCCCGTTCGAACCGGCGGACGAGACCGACGAGCTGCGTTGGGTCCGCGTCGACGACGTGGCTGAGCTCCTCACCTACGACCGCGATGTGGAAGTGGTGCATTCGTATCGCCTGCCGCACGTGAGAAGGTTGTAGCGGTGACCGTACGGATCAACGAAGCGGTGGCCATCGCGATCGCGGTCGTTGCAGGGCTGGCGCTCCTCGCGGTCGTGCTGCTCGCGTGGCGCGCCCGTCGCGCGGAGGTGCAGCGCGTGATCGGCGTCGCGCTGCGGCTCGAGGACTCGTCGCCGTCCCCGGAGAGCCGGCGGCTGGAGAAGAACATGACGCGGCTCGAGCATGCGGTGGACGCCGCCGTGCTGGCCCGCGGCGAAGCGACGGTATCGGCCGGCCGGCTCTCGAACGCGCTGCAGGCGGTCACGCAGGGTGTCGTGATCTGTGACGAGAACGGCGATGTCCTGACCCGCAATCAACAGGCCATCGAGTACGAAGCGGAGCGGTACGGCGACGGGCCGGTCGGCACCATCGTCGACGACATGTTGCGGCGCGCCGTCGACGGGAAGACGGAGAAGCGCACGCTCGAGCTGTTCGGGCCGATGCGGCGCACCCTCGTCGTTTCGGTGACCCCGATCGACGACGCACGTCGAACCGTCGGCGGTCTCGCGGTCATCGACGACGTCTCCGACCGCCGCCGTCTCGAGGCCGTGCGGCGCGACTTCGTCGCCAACGTGAGCCACGAGTTGAAGACGCCGGTCGCCGCGCTGTCATTGGTGGCCGAGACGCTCGTCATGGAGGACGATCCGGTGGTCGCCCGCCGGCTCTCGGAACGCCTGGTGCACGACGCCATGCGCATCGCGCGGATGATCGACGACCTGCTCGAGTTGAGCCGCATCGAGGCGGAGCAGGCTCCGGTGCGCGAGCCCGTGCCCGTCCACCTCGTCGTGGCCGAGGCGGTCGAGCACGTCCGTCCGTCGGCAGAGCACCACGGCATCGACGTTCACGTGGCCGAAGCGCGGCGCACGCTCACGGTCACGGGTGACCGCCGCCAACTCGTGTCGGCCGTCTTCAACTTGCTCGACAACGCGGTGAAGTACTCGGAGCCGGGCTCGTCGGTCGACGTCCGCGTCATGTCCGGCGAGGACGCCGAGACGATCACGATCGAGGTCCGGGATCATGGCCCCGGCATTCCCACCCGCGACCACGAGCGCGTCTTCGAGCGCTTCTACCGCGTCGACCGCGGACGGACCGACGCCCCGGGAACCGGTCTCGGCCTCGCCATCGTCCGCCACGTCGCGGACAGCCTCGGTGGCGACGTGCGCCTCGAGTCCAGCGAGGGCGAAGGATCGACGTTCTCGCTCGTGCTGCCCGCCGGCCCCGCACTCCCGGCATCGGATGCCCGCGACGGGGCGTCAGCCGAACCCAAAGCCGGCTGATCGCACCACGTCGGGGACGCGTTCGGCGCTCCTCGGGGCGCACTTACCATTGACGGCGTGACTGCCTCCGGCTCGTGGCAACCGATGACGCCGCCGCGCCGGAGCGTCGCCGAGGCGTTCACCGTCACGCCGTTCACCCGGCTGGCGCGCGTGCACGCATTCTCGGTCGCGACCGACACGTTCGTGACCGTGTCGCTCGCCGGCACGCTGTTCTTCTCGATCCCTTCCGGAGCGGCGCGGCGACAAGGTGGCGCTGTATCTCGTCCTCACGATGGCGCCGTTCGCCGTCGTCGCCCCGCTCGTCGGTCCTGCCATCGACCGCATCAAGGGCGGTCGTCGGTTCATGGTCATGCTCGCGTCCGGTGTGCGCGCGCTCGTGTGCGTGTTCATGGTCTCGCACGTCAACGACCTCTTCCTGTTCCCGGCCGCGTTCCTGATACTCGTGCTGGGCAAGGCGTACGGCATCGCGAAAGCGGCGCTGGTGCCGACCGTCGTCAGCGACGACACCGAGCTCGTCCGCGCCAACGCGCGCCTGTCGTTGGTGTCGGGCATCGTTGGCCTCGTCGTCGGCGCGCCGGCCGCGCTCATCGTGAGGTTCGTCGGTCCGGAGACCGCGCTCGTGTGCGCCGCGATCACGTCCGGTACCGCGGCGATCCTCGCGACGCGCCTGTCGCGGGCCGCGGTCGCGCCCGAGCCGCCGGACACGGCGGAGGAGGTCGAGCTGCGCGGTGCCGGCATCGTGCACGCAGCCGAGGCGATGGGACTGCTCCGCGGCATCGTCGGCTTCCTGACGTTCCTGCTCGCCTTCGCTCTGAAGGGTGGTGGCAACGACGCGCCAGTGCCAGTGGGACTGTCCATCGGTCGAGCGGTGCGACATGCCGCCGGGTTCCCGAACGTCGGTACAGGACATCCGGCGACCGCGCCCACGTGGCACTTCGGCGCGGTGTTGGTCGCGAGCATCGCCGGCGCGCTGGCGGGCGCGCTCGTCGCGCCGCGTCTGCGCCGGGTGGTGTCAGAGGAGCGGATCCTCGCAGCCTGCCTGCTCGCCGTCGGGGCGATCGCCGTCGGTTGCTCGCTGGAAGGCGGGTTGCTCGGCTCGGTCGTCATCGCACTGGTCGTCGGCCTCGGTGCGAGCGCAGGGCGGCTGGCGTTCGACGCCATCGTCCAGCGCGACGCGCCCGACGCGAACTACGGCCGCTCGTTCGCGGGGTTCGAGACCCGGTTCCAGCTCTTGTGGGTCATCGGTGGCTTCCTGCCGGTGATCGTGCCCATCCCGGCGCGGGTCGGGTTCGTCATCGTCGCGATCACCGCGGGGTTCGGCGCCTACGCGTACCGCCGGGCGTGGCGTGTCGACTCGGCCGCACCACCGGCTCCGCCGCCGACCTCGCCGTCGGCTTCGACGTCGACCCCGTCCTCGGCTTCGACGTCGCCCTCGACGCCGCCCTCGACGCCGGCTGTCGGCACGACCACGTTCTGATGCGGGCCGTCGTCCTGGCGGACACGCACGTGCGGGCCGGTTCCGGGGCGCGCCGGTTGCCCGCCGCCGTGTACGACGCGCTCGGTGACACTGACGTGATCCTCCACGCGGGCGACGTGCTTGCCCAGGACCTGCTCGACGAGCTCCGTGGGTTCGCGCCGGTGCACGCCGTGCTCGGCAACAACGACTACGGGTTGGCCCGAGTGCTGCCTGACAGCCGTGTGATCGACCTCGACGGGATCGAGGTCGCGATGGTCCACGACAGCGGTCCCCGTGCCGGACGGGCGGCGCGCCTGCACCGACGGTTTCCCCGGCGCGCGCGTGGTCGTGTTCGGACACAGCCACATGCCGCTCAACGAACGCGGCATCGAGGGCCAGTTGCTGTTCAATCCCGGCTCGCCGACGCAACGGCGCATGGCGCCGACCCACACCATCGGCATCCTCGAAGCGTCCCACGGCCGTCTCGTGCGGGCCGACATCCTCGACGTCTGACGCCCGTAGGTTTTGCGACGCCCGTGTTGGTCAGGACTGGGGGAGGTCGATGCGGGCGAGCCAGAGTCCGGGGGCGTCGATCTCGGCCGGGGTCGGCAACTCGCGCTCGGACACCCAGAGCCGCTCGAGCGCCCCGGTGCCGGCCCGTTCGACCACGCCCTGGATGAAGGCGCTGCCGCGGTCGTAGTGCGCCTGCGTGAGCTCGAGCCCGAACAGTCGCTCGACGAACCGGTCGGAAGGATCAGCGGTCACCCGCCGGCGGCGCAGCGCCTCCGTCACCATCCGGTACGAACCGATGAGACCTTCACCGATCGCGTCCATCACGTAGTCGACGTGGCCCACGACCACGGCGACGATCGCTTCGAGCTGCGGCAGCAGCTCGCGTTGTGCCGGTGACTGCATCGCGCCGAGCAGCACCTCGGGATCGCCGAGCAGCTCCGGCAGCTTGTTGAGCGCCGACGGATCGGACATGTCGAAATCGCCCAACCGCGTCTCGAGCGCGTTCGGATCGGGCTCGAATCCCGCGACGTAGCGGTTGAGCAACGAGTTCAGCCGGTCGTGCACGTGCGGCACGGACAGGACCGTGTGGTGGGCCACCTCGTGGACGCACACCCACAAGCGGAGATCGTCCTTCGGCAGGCTCCACTCGCCGCCGAACTCGTCGACGTTGGCGAGCAGGATCATCAGGTCGTCGCTGCGCGGACGCGGGATAGGCAGGTCGTACTGGCCGAACGAGCGACGGGCGAGATGGCCGAGGAGCGAGCCGATCGTCATGCCGAGCATCACCGGGCTGAACGCCTGCATGATGCCGCCGAGCATCTTCGCCATCGGATCGTCGAAGTCGGGATCGTCGGCATCCGGGAGGCCGGCGACCTGCATGCCGCCCGAGAGTGATCCGGCGAGCGATTCGAACAGGCCGCGGTGGGCGTCGAGCGTGCGTTGCATCCACAGCGTGCGCGTGACCGGTTCGACCGTGAGCCCTCGCCCCGACGTCGACGTCGGCAACGTCGTCGCGTTGGCGACCTGTAGCTCCGCGACCCGGGTGAGTTGCTCGAGCTGGATGCGATCGATGGGATCGACGTTGGGCTCGGATGTGCCCTCGGTGGCGATGGAAGCCGCCAACTGGCGCGCCGCATCCCAGTTCACCGGTCCCTGCTGCTGGAGCATCCGGGCCAGGTCGCCGAACAGTGGGATGCCCTTGAACGGATCCTCGCCCTCGGGATCGAATGGACCTCGATCGCTCACATTGGCATGGTAGGGCGATGTCGACGATCGTCCTCAGCGGCTCGACCGACGCACTCGGCCAACGGGTGAAGGCGCTGCTGGCGGACGCAGACGGTGCCCCACGCATCATCGAGGTCAACGCCCACCAGGATCACGGCGATCACGGCGATCACGGCGATCACGCCCGTGCCGCGAACGAGCTGAAAGCCTCCCTCGAAGGCGCGACAGCAGTCGTTCAGCTCGAAGGTGGCGTCGCCGAGACCCGGATGCTCCTCGAGGCCGCAGCCGGCATCGAGGCGAAGACCATCGTCCTGCTGTCGAGCGCGACCGTGTACGGAGCTTGGCCCTCGAACCCGGTGCCGTTGACCGAGGACGCGCCGCTACGACCCAACGCCGAGCTCGAGTTCGCGGTGCGGGCGGCCGAGCGCGAGCGCCTCGCCGTCGAGTGGAAGGCCGATCATCCCGGCGTGACCGTGGCGGTGCTGCGCCCTGCGATCCCGGTCGCGGAGAACGCGCAGGGATGGTTGGCCGCCGCAGTCAGAGCGACGACCGCGGTGCGCCCCGCCGGATCGGACGATCCGCCCGCGCAATACGTCCACCTCGACGATCTCGCGTCGGCCGTCGTGGTCGCCTGGCGCCAGCGGCTCGACGGTCCGTTCAACGTCGCGCCGGACGGCTGGATCCCCGGCGATCAGTTGCGCGCCCTGGCCGGTGTGCCGCGGCTGCGGGTCCCCGATCCCGTCGCCCGCCGCGTCGCGTGGACACGCTGGAAGCTGGGACTGGCGGCGACCCCTCCGGGACTGGTGCCGTACACGGTGCATCCCTGGGTCATCGCCAACGACCGGTTGAAGGCCGCGGGCTGGTCGCCGTCGTCGACGAACGAGGAGGCGTACGTTGCCGGCCACCGTCCCGCGCCGTGGGCGACGGTCAGTCCGCAACGCCGTCAAGAGCTGGCGCTCGGAGGTGCAGCGGCAGCCCTTGCCGCGGGAGCGGTCGGTGTGGTCGCGCTCGTGCGCCGCGCTCGCAACGCGCGGCACGGCTGACCCGCGGCGCGGCGAGCCGCGTCAGCTCGGCGTCTTGTCGATCAGCGTCGCCGTCACGGTCATGTCTTGACCTGACCGCATGACCACGAGCGTGATCGTGTCGCCGGCGTGGTGTCCTCGCAGCGAAACCCGTAGTGCCGACATCGATGTGACCTTGGTTCCGTCGATTGCCGCGATGACATCGTCGTTGGCGAGACCTGCTTGCGCCGCGGGACTTCCGACCACGACCTTGGTCACGCGCGCGCCGCCGCCGTCGTCGGCGCCCTCGACCCCGAGCCACGTGTGCTTCGCGGTTCCCGTTGCGATGATGTCTTCGGCTGCGGACTTCACGACGTCGATCGGCGCGGCGAAGTCGAGGTTCGTGTCGTCGGGCTGCGTGACGGAGGTGAGAAGCCCGACGACGACGCCGTCTTCGTCACACAGCGCGCCGCCCGTCGAGCCGCTCGCGTCCGCCGCGTCGGTCGCGACCATGTCGTGGAGCGCGACGCCGTCGACGCTCTTGATCTCCTTGCCGAGACCGCTGACGACGCCGACGGTGACGGACGGGCCCCCCGTCGTCCCTCCCGGCGCGCCGATCGCGATCGCGGTCTGTCCGACCTGCAGGTCCGTCGCGGATCCCAACATCGCGACCGGCAACTGCGCGGCGTCGATCTTGATCACAGCCACGCCGGTCCACTTGTCGGTGCCGAGCACGGTGCCGGGCAACGTACGCCCATCGGACAGCATCGCTTGGACCGTGGCTGCCGACTGCACCAGGTGCGAGTCGGCGACGAGGTAGCCGTCGTTGCGGAAGATCACGCCCGACCCGACGACCGGGCCTTTGCTGGAGTCGACCTGGAGTCTCACGAGCGCGGGTGCCATCGACTTGGTCACACCGACGACGCCCGACGGGGCGGACGCGAGGTCACTAACGGTACGAACTGGCACCTTCTCGACGACCGGCCTCTCGACGACCTTTCCTGAGAACGCACCGGCCATGGCAACGACACCGAGCGACAGCGCGGCGCCGACCAGTCCCGCCACGACGGCGACACTCCACATGTTCGCGCGCTTGCGGGACTCTTCGTCGCCGGCGACCGACGTCGAGCCGCCAACGGGACCCAGCTCGGACGGATGGCGCCACAGGCGGTCATCAGGTGGCAACGGAACGCCGAACGACGGCGCTTCGTCGTCACTCTCGTCGTCGGGCACGGTCGAAAAGATAGACATCGTCCTGCTCCGAGGGACCGCGGCCCAGTCTCACCTACGATTGGGGCCGATGCGACCACCGACGTCGGACGAGTGGTTGGGGTTGGGCACCGAAGCGTTGCCAGTCGGCCTCGCCACCGAATGGGCCGTGCGGCCCGACTGCGGCGCGCTCGTACTGTTCAGCGGTACCGCCCGTGATCACGCACCCGATCGACCGGGTGTGCGTGAACTGGCGTACGAGGCCTACGAAGAGCAGGTGGTACCCCGTCTTCGGGCAGTCGCCGACGAGGCACGGACGAGATGGCCCGCCATCGGGCGGATCGCGCTGCTGCACCGCGTCGGCGTCGTGCCGATCGGCGAGTCCGCGGTCGTCGTCGTGGTGTCGTCCCCCCACCGTCCTGACGCATTCGCGGCGGCGCGGTTCTGCATCGACGCCATCAAGGCGTCCGTGCCCATCTGGAAGCACGAGGTGTGGGACGGTGGCGAGGCCTGGGGCGACGACACGCAGGATCTGGTCCCGGCACAGGAAGTCCCACAAGCAGTCCAACATGCACTGGGGAGGTGAGGCGCGCTCATGGGCGTTCTTCTGTTCCTTCTGATTCCGCTCGCGGTGATCGTGGTCGGCTCGCTGGTCCTCACTGCGGTGAACCACAAGCCGCAGAACATGAAGACGAGCATGCGTTCGTTCCAGCGCGAGATGAAGGCGTTGTCGCCTGAGGGCGAACAGCGCAAGCGCGGGTAGGCCGCCGCTCTGGCACGCGACCTCGCCATCGACCTCGGCACCGCGAACACGCTGGTGTACGAGCGCTTCGCGCGGCATCGTCCTGAACGAGCCGTCCGTCATCGCGCTGAACAGCCGGACGGGCGATGTACTCGCGATGGGCCACGAGGCGTGGCAGATGATCGGGCGCACGCCCGGCTACATCGTCGCGGTCCGTCCGTTGCGCGGTGGCGCGATCACGGACTTCGACATCACCCAACGGATGATCCGGCTGCTGCTGCAGCGCGTCGGCGTCAACCGATTCAACCGTCCACGCGTCGTCATCTGCGTGCCGTCTGCGATCACCGAGGTCGAGCGACGCGCGGTCACGGAAGCAGCGCGCCGTGCAGGTGCAGCCGACGCGCAGCTCATCGAACAGCCGATGGCGGCCGCCATCGGTGCGGGCCTCCCGATTCAGGAGCCCGTCGGCAACATGGTCATCGACATCGGCGGTGGCACGTCCGAAACCGCCCTGATCTCGCTCGGCGGCATCGTCGCGCTGCAAGCGGTGCGGGTCGGCTCGTTCGATGTCGACAACGCCATCCAGATCTACGTCCGGCGTGAGTACGGCATCGCGGTGGGCGAGCGCACCGCGGAGGAGATCAAGGTCGCGATCGGATCCGCGTACCCGACCCTCGACGAGTTCAAGGCGGAGGTGCGCGGGCGCGACCTGATGAGCGGACTCCCGAAGACGGTCATCCTCTCCCCGGAGGAAGTGCGCGAAGCCATCGACGAACAGGTCGTCGCGGTGATCGACTCCGTGATCGCGTGCCTCGGCCAGGCGCCCCCCGAGCTGGCGCAGGACCTCATCGTGCGCGGGATGCACCTCGTGGGTGGTGGCGGCATGTTGCGGGGCTTCGACCTGCGCATCGCCGAGGAGACGGAGATCCCCGTCCATCTGGTCGACGCGCCATTGGAGTGCGTCGTGCTCGGCGCCGGCAAGGTGATCGAGAACTACGACCGGCTCAAGATGATGTTCATGGGAGCCCGCCGCTAGGCGGCGAATGTTGGTGCATGTGCGGCGCTGTGGCGCCGCACATGACCTGGAGTTCGGCGGGGGAGGTGGCCACGCCGAGCCTCTCGCGGTCGGTGAGCCACGCCAGGTTCAGGGCGTGGAGGTCGTCGTCCGCATCGAAGCCGTTCAGGATCACGACGACGCGGTGACGGTCCAGCGCGGCGACGCACAGCCGGACCGAGTTGATGGCGCCGAGTCCCGCATCGGCGACGAGGACGACGAGGTCCGGCTCGAGCGCGTCGCACAGGTCCTTCGAGTCACCGTCGAACGCGATGGGAGACCGCGGCCCGCCGACGGTCTCGACCCACCGGATGGCGGGCTCGGGGGACGGCCATCGGATCTCGCCGGCGAGATCGGCGATCGTGAAGGGTTCGCTGCCGATGACTGCGGCGGCCATCGGCGGTGCCATCGCGACGCCGTAGGACCGGTGGCCGGGACAGACGTCGTCGGGATGTTCGCCCGTTGCGGAAGCGAGGACGTCGGCGTCGGTCGGACCGGTGTCGTCGCTGTCGAAGGACTGCACCGGCTTGCGCGCCGCCACGGTCACGCCGTCGGCGCGCCACTCGGACAGCACGGCCGCCCCCACCCACGTCTTGCCGATCTCGGTAGCGGTTCCCGTGCAGACGACGAGCGTCACAGGTCGGCGATCGCCTTGGCCAAGCAGTCGACTTGGTCGTCGGTGTGCGCGGCCGACAGCGCGATGCGCAGCCGGCACGTCCCGGGTGCGACCGTCGGAGGACGGATCGCGGGCACGAGCAGGCCATGCTCGTCCAGTAGGCGGGCGGACGCGTCGAGCGAACGTCGTTCGTCGCCGAGCACCACGGGGACGATGGGCGACGGATGTCCCGGAGCGATCCGTTCGACATGCGCGCGCAGTCGCGCGACGAGCCGATCGCCTTCGTCCGAGCGCAGCACCCGCACAGCCGCCAGCGCGGCTGCGGTGTCCGCCGGAGTCGGCGCCGTCGTGAAGATGAACGGTCGTGCGGCGTTGACGATCAGGTCGACGAACGCGCGCGGTCCGGCGACGAAACCGCCGAGCGCGCCGAGTGTCTTCGATTGCGTCCCGACCCGCAGCGCAGTGACCCCGCTCGTCGCGCGTCATCCGGACCAGCGGGGCCGAGCACCGCGTGCGCTTCGTCGAGCACGAGCAGTGCGTCGTGGCGCCCGCACACCTCGACGAGGTCATCCAACGGGGCGACGTCGCCGTCCATCGAGAACACCGTGTCCGTCACCACGATCGACGGTCCGTCGTGACCGGCCAGCAACTCGTGGACATGGTCGACGTCAGCATGGCGAGCGATCGCGACCTCGGCGCGCGAGAGCCGGCAGCCGTCGATGATCGACGCGTGGTTGAGCTCGTCGCTCACGATCAGCACCCCATCGGTTGCGAGCGTCGTGAGCACGCCGAGGTTCGCGGCGAAGCCGGTGGGGAACAGCAGCGCCGCTTCGGTGCCCTTCCACGACGCGAGCTCGTCCTCGAGCTCTCGGTGGATCGGCCGCCCGCCGACGATCAGGCGCGCCGAGCCGGAGCCGGTACCGAACCGGTCGATGGCCGCGTGTGCCGCGGCAACGACCGAAGGGTGCTGCGTCAGCCCGAGGTAGTCGTTCGACGCGAACGACACGATCGAGCGTCCGTCGTCAAGGGTGAACTCGGGACCGCCCCCGTCGAGCGTCCGGATCGTTCGCCACCGGCCGGTGGACTCGATCGACGCGTTGCGCGCGCCGACGTGGTCGGACCACGACGTCACGCGCACCTCGTCGGCGGGCATCGACAGCGAACCTAATCCTCGGGCCTCGTGAGGTCTTCGGCCGCCTGCCGGACCTGCCAGTCCCGATCCGACTTCGCTCGCTCGAGTGCTCGGTCCACCTCGGGGCCGTCGAACGGCGCCAGCGCGAGCACGGCGCGCCGGCGTACGGCGGGCTTGTCCTGCGTCGCCGCGAGGATCGCCGTGAGTCCTCGCTCGTCGCCGATCGAACCGAGCGCGGCGACCGCGGCTTCGCGGACGAGGGCATCGTCGTGTTCGGTGGTGAGACGCGCCAGTCGTTCGACCGCTCGCGGCCGCGCGTCGGTTGGATCGCCTGCGTCGATGATGTCAGCCAGCTCGCCGCAGGCCCACGCCGCAGCCTCGACGACACCGGCGTCGAGATCGTCGAGCAGCCCGAGCACCGATGTGCTCGCGCCTCGAGGCTGCGCGGCAGCCGCGGCCTCGGCGACACGACGGCGAACGACCGGGTCGGGATCGCGCGCCGCGGTGGCGAGATCGTCGGCTTGCAGCGCGCCGGCGCGTGCGAGCGCGCCCAGCGCGGTGGCACGCACGTGTGCGTCCGCATCCGCGAGTCCCGCCGCGGACCGTGGCCACATCGCCGGTGTGCCCCGCGAGCGCGATCGCACGGCGACGCGTGGTGTTCCCGCTCAATCGACGCGATTTACCCACCGCGACTCATCGTGGCACTCGAGAAAAGTTGGAGACAGTCCGATCACCCTTGCGAGATGCAACGGCTCGAAAGGCGTGGTCGACGGCGAGGAAGTCGGCGCCAACGTCCGCGGGGGTCTCTTCGGTCGTTGATGTCTTGGACCGGGAGGCTCTCTCGGTCCAAGCGTCATTGGACTGCGTTCCGCAGGCCGGTGAGCACGAGCGCACCGCCGAGGACGATCAGCAGCGCGAGGAAGGCGCCGAGCAGCGCCACCAGCGTGCTCAGCAGCACCACAGCTCGGGCCCGTACCCACCAGGGGACGGGCCCGGCTTCTTTCATCCGGTTCTGACGGGCAGTCGTGCGGGCCGCCCGGTCTCGACGGCGGCTCACCGACTCGCGGTCGCGTTGCGGCCCGTCCGTGGCAGGCTGAGGGGCCCCGTTCATCACGATGCGGGCTGCGATCGCGAGAGCGGCGCCGATCACCACCAGACTGATGACGAACGTGAACACGCCGAACCCGATCGTATCCGGGGGTCCGGAGGCTCCTCCGTCGGAGCAACGGCGCGGCCTGGGTCATGTCCTGCGCCGCTGGTGGTGGCTGGTCGTCATCGGCATGGTCATGTCGTTGCTCGCGACGGTGTTCGTGGTGTCCGTGCTCGTCCACGTGCCGTACGTGATCGAAGCACCGGGAAGCGCCGACCCCGTCGAGCCGCTCATCACCGTGCCGCCCGATCACTCCTTCCCGACCCCCGACCAGATCAATCTCGTCACGGTCACGGTCGACACGCAGGTGACGCTGTTCGAGAAGTTCCGAGCGCAGCACTCGTCCGATCAGACGCTCGTCCCCGCGAAGGAAGTGCTCGGGACGCAGACGCCACAGGAGAACGACCAGCTCAATCAGGTTCTCATGCGTCAGTCGAAGGACGCGGCGACGCTCGTCGCTCTCGACCAGCTCGGCTACCAGGTGGCACCGACGCAGACCGGCGCGCTCGTGACATCGATCCAGCACGGCGCGCCAGCCGACGGTGTCATCCAGGTCGGCGACACGATCGTCGCAGTCGACGGTCAACCGATCGCCAGCCGCGACGCGCTCGTCAACGTCCTGGGAGCCAAGAAGCCCGGCGACACGGTGACGCTGTCGATCGAGAACTCGAGCGGTCAGAAGCGAGACGCGACCGTGACGCTGGCCGACCACCCGGACAAGCCCGGGACCGGCTTCCTCGGCGTCGGCGCCACCGACCGCCTCTCCTATCCGTCGCTCCCGTTCGACGTGACGATCAACTCCGAGCAGATCGGCGGCCCGAGCGCCGGGCTGGCGTTCACGCTCGGGGTGCTCGACGAGCTGACGCCAGGCGACCTCACCGGCGGGAAGGACATCGCGGCCACCGGCACGATCTCGGCTGACGGCACCGTGGGGGAGATCGGTGGGATCGAGCAGAAGGTCACCACCGTGCACCGCGCCCACATCGGCTACTTCCTCGTTCCCGTCGAGAACGCCGCCGACGCGGAGAAGAGCGCGCCTCCTGACGTGAAGATCGTGCCGGTCCACACGCTCGACGACGCGCTCGCGTTCCTGTCGACGCTCGGCGGCAGCGGACTCCCGCCGCCGGTCACCACCCCGACATCCGTTCCGGGGTAGCGCGACGCGGCGGAGCGAGTCCGCCACGTTTCGGTGGCGCGGTCGTACGATCGAAGGTGATGTCTTCTTCTGATCGTGATGCCGAACGTCGCGCGGCGCGACTCGGTCCCGAAGCGATAGCCCGCACGACGTTCCCGACGAGCTTCCGCGGCTATGACGCGGACGCGGTGCGAGTGTTCCTCGAGAACGTGGCCAACGAGTTGCGTGAGGCCCGCGATCGCGAGGCCGCCCTCCGAACCGAGCTCGAGTCCTTGGAGTCCCGGCTCGCGGAGGCTTCGTACCTCGACGAGGATCGCCTGACCGCGGCACTCGGCGAAGAGACGGCGCGCGTGTTGACCGTGGCGCGCGAGGCCGCGGCCGACATCAGGTCGAAGGCGTCCGAGAGCGCATCCGAGATGGTCCGTGAAGCGCAAGAGGAAGCGTCCTCACTGCGCAGCGAAGCCGAAGCGATCATGACCCGGAGCACCGAGGAAGCCGAGGCCGAGGGGGCTCGCCTCCGCGCCGAGGCCGAGGCCGCCGTTCAGGGAGTGCACGTCGAAGCCGCGCAGAGGCTCGAGGCTGCCCGCGCCGACGCCGACCGCATCCGCGTCGAGGCCGAGCGAGCCGGCGAGGCCGAGGCCGAGGCGGCGACCGCCCGTGGACGCGAAGTGGTCGAGGAAGCGATCGTCGTCCGGACGCGTGTCCTCGAAGACCTGGCACGCAAGCGCAAAGCGTCGCGTGTGCAGCTCGAACGTCTCGAAGCCGGACGCGCTCGTCTGCTCGACTCCTATGCGATCGTGCAGCGCACGCTCGACGAGGCCAACGAAGAGCTGCGGACGTCGTTGACCTCGGCGAAGATCGCGGCCGACGCGGCCGCACGGCGCGTCGAGTCAGAATCGCTCCCCACAATCGGCGAGCTCGAACGTGAAGTCGAGGCGGCCCGCGAGGCGATGGCCAACGAAGACGACGTCGAAGTGGTCGAGATCGTCGAAGTGGTCGCGGTCACGCAGGCGGTCGGCGCGGACCACGAAGACGACGACGAACCGTCGGTCGACGTCGACGAGCTGTTCGCCCGCATCCGCGCCGCGCGGGAAGCGGAGGTCGCCAAGGCGCAGGAAGTGCTCGCGGCGGCCGACGCGGCACCGGACGACGTTGCGGATGCCGATTCCCTCGTGGTCGAGGTTGCGGCCGAGACGGAGGCTGAGGCGGAGACGGAGGCTGCGGCCGAGACGGAGGCGGACACCGCTCCGCCCACGGTCGAGGCTGCGGCCGGACCCGAGGCCACCGCTGACGAGAGCGAGGCCGACACCGAGCTCGAGGTCGTGACCGGCGCTTCGTCCGACGACGAGGCCCTCCTCGAGCGACGGGACGGCATCACCGACGCGGCCGAGAAACAGGCGGTCCGGAAGCTCAAGCGGGTGCTCGCCGACGAGCAGAACGAGGTCCTCGACCGCCTGCGGCGGAATCCGAAGTCGGGTCTCGGCGATCTGTTTCCCGACGCCGGCGAGCATGCGGAGCGGTACGCGTCCGCCGTACGGAGCGACCTCGACGACGTGGCCCAGCGCGGCGGGGGGTTCTACGGCGCCGAGCCGGCCAAGACCGACGTCGGCGACGTCGCCGTCGAGCTCGGACAGGGGTTGACCCTGCCCTTGCGTGATCGCATCGAGGGATCGCTGCGCGAAGCGGCCGGCGACGACGATGCCATGGCCGACGGCGTGCGGGCGGCGTACCGCGACTGGAAGACCCACAAGGTCGCGACCCAGGCCCGCGATGCCGTTCTCACCGCGTTCAATCGGGGTTTGTTCGACACCACCGAGCCGAGCACCGAGATGCGGTGGCTGGTCGACAACGGCGGCTCGCCCTGCCCGGACGCAGAGGACAACTCACTCGCGGGGCTGGTCGTGCGGGGCGAACCGTTCCCCACCGGCCACTGCCATCCGCCGGCGCACCCAGGGTGCCGCTGCCTCCTCGTGCCGTCATCTCACTAGAGTCCTCGGGCAATGCGCGCCGGCGACGACATGCCCCGCGGAGATCGACGGACGCGACGTCGGGAACGCAGACCTGGACGAGGACGAGTCGTTCTCGTCGTTGCGGCGATCGCCCTGTTCATCCTCATAACGACGGTTCGCAGCATCGCGTCCTTCTACACGGACTATCTGTGGTTCGACTCCATCGGCCAGACCGGCGTCTGGCGGGGCGTGCTCGGCACGAAGATCGGTCTCGCGGTCGTGTTCATCGGCCTGTTCTTCGTCCTGATGTGGGTCAACCTGCTGATCGCCGACCGGCTCGCGCCGAAGTTCCGTCCTGCCGGCCCGGAAGAGGAACTGATCGAGCGCTACCACGAGTTGGTCGGTCGCCGACAGGGGCTGTTGCGCATCGGCATCGCGGCGCTGTTCGCAGTCATCGCCGGCGCAGGTGCGTCAGGGGAGTGGAACGAGTACCTGCTGTTCCGCAATTACGTGTCGTTCGGCGTCAAGGACCCGCAGTTCAACAAGGACGTCGGGTTCTACGTCTTCCAACTGCCGTTCCTCAGCTGGGTCGTCGGTTGGTTGTTCGCTGCGTTCGTGATCGTGTTCATCGTCACTGCGGTCGCGCACTACTTGAACGGCGGCATCCGGGTGCAGACGCCGTTCCAGCGGGTGACGCCGCAGGTCAAGGCACACCTGTCCGTGCTGCTGGCCGTGCTCGCGCTGGTGAAGGCGGGCGGCTACTACCTGCAGCAGTTCACGTTGTCGACGTCGACGCGCGGCACGGTCGACGGACCGACGTACACGGACGTTCACGCGCAGTTGCCGGCGATCCGGTTGCTGCTCGTGATCTCGCTCTTCTCGGTCGCGCTGTTCCTCTACAACATCTTCCGGCGCGGTTGGATCCTGCCGGTGCTCGGCGTCGGCCTGTGGGCCTTCGTCGCGGTCGTGGCGGGAACCATCGTCCCGGCGTTCATCCAGAAGTTCCGCGTCGAGCCGTCGGAGTCGTCGAAGGAGCGTCCGTACATCGAGAGAAACATCGAAGCGACCAAAGCGGCGATGAACCTCTCGAACGTCACGACGAACGACTTCAAGAACGACAACACATTGACGACGACCGACATCCAGAAGAACGCCACGACGGTGAGCAACATCCGTCTGTGGGATCCGTCGTCGAACATCTCGCTCAAGACGTACCAGCAGCTTCAGTCGCTGAAGCCCTTCTACAAGATCGACGACGTCGACGTCGATCGGTACAACATCAACGGACAGATCACCCAGGTGCTGCTGTCGCCTCGCGAGCTGAACACCGATGGCGTTCCGCAGGCATCGTGGGAAGGCACCCATCTCGCGTTCACCCATGGCTACGGGCTCGTGCTCGCTCCCTCGAATGCGCAGACGCCCGAAGGCCAGCCGGACTTCCAGATCCAGGACATCCCGCTCTCGAACACCGCGGGGATCCCGGTCACGCAACCCGACATCTACTTCGGCGAACACCTCGACGGCTATGTCGTGGTGAACACGAAACGCGCCGAGATCGACTACCAGGACGCCAGCGGTAACAGCGTCCCGACCACGTACTCCGGCCAGGACGGCATCAAGATGAGCTCGTGGATCCGGCGCGCTGCCTTCGCGCTCCGGTTCGGTGACTTCAACCCGTTGGTGTCCGGCACGATCACGCCTTCGTCGAAGATCGTGATCAACCGCGACATCTACGCGCGCGTGACCGCCATCGCGCCGTTCATGTCGTGGGACGCGGACGCGTACCCGGTGATCATCGACGGGCGCACCAAGTGGATCATCGACGGCTACACGACCACCGACAAGTATCCGTACGCGCAGCGCGCCGTGACCGATGGCGGCGGCGGACTGTCGGGGCAACGCTTCAACTACGTGCGCAACTCGGTGAAGGCCGTCGTCGACGCGTACGACGGCACGACGACGCTGTACATCGTCGACCACAACGATCCGATCGTGAAGGCATACTCGAAGGCGTTCCCGAGCCTGTTCTCGAAGTCGGACGCACCCGACGGGCTGGCCCAGCACTTCCGGTACCCCGAGGATCTGTTCCGCACGCAGACGAACATGTGGGGCCGGTACCACCTCGACAACCCCGACGCGTTCTACACCAACGCCAACGTGTGGACCGTCGCCCCCGACCCCGGGACGCAGACGCAGACCGGGCTCACCGCGTCGACGCTGCCGACGGACAACAACGCCGACCAGGGTCAGGTACCGCCCTCGCCCACTGGGCGAATACCGCCGTACTACGTGTTGTTGAGCCTGCCCAACGAGGAACAACAAGGCTTCATGTTGTTCCGCCCGTTCGTGCCGACGCAGAGCGGCAACCAGCAGATGACCGCGTTCATGATCGCGAAGTCCGATCCAGGGCACTACGGCCAGCTCGAGACGTTCCAGATGCCGAGCAACAACCTGCCGCCGTCACCGACGTTGGTAGCGAACCAGATGACGTCCGATCCGACGGTCGCGGGTCTGCAAACGCTGCTGGGCGTGCGCGGTGGTGGGTCGGAGGTGTTGTTCGGGAACCTGATCATCGTGCCCATCGAGCAGTCACTGATGTTCGTGCGACCCGTGTACGTACAAGCCACCGGTGAGACCAACCCACCGCTCTTGCGCAAGGTGATCGTCGAATACAACGGCCAGGTGCAGGTGTCCGACACCTTGCCGCAGGCGTTGAAGCTGTTCTCCAACTTCGCTGATCTGCAGGTGCAGACGCCGCCACCGACCCAACCGACGCAACCGACGCAACCGACCCAGCCCACACAACCGACCCAGCCCACACAACCGACGCAGCCGGGGCAGACGCCGGACCAGCTGCTGTCACAAGCCCTCGACGCGTTCAATGCTGCGGATGCCGCGTTGAAGCAGTCGCCTGCGGACTACGCGACGTACGGACAGAAGCTGTCCGAGGCACAGGCGTTGGTACAGCAGGCGCAGGCGTTGCTGGCGGGCGGGGCGGCCACAACCACGACGACAACCACAGTTCCCACCGGCGGCTCCGCATAGGCGCGCGCCAAGCGCGCCCTGCCGGCGCCTGGCCTTGCGTCATCTTCTCGTGACAGGACTCCCCATCGACAGCGCCAGGCCGCGGTTGGCCGCTCGTGGACCCGCTGGTAGGGTTGCTTCCCTTCACCGCGGGGTGGAGCAGTCTGGTAGCTCGTCGGGCTCATAACCCGAAGGTCGCGGGTTCAAATCCCGCCCCCGCCACCAATGTGATGTCGCGAGACATCGGAAACACCTTGAACCCTTATCTCGGTGGCTGGCGGGGTTTGGGTCCTGGTGGCCGTCCGAGGGGTTGGTAGTTCTTGGCGGGGTCGATGGTGAGTTTGCGGATGAGCTCGCCGGTGGTGGCGTGGGCGACGCGGACGTCGAGGTTGTGGACGAGAACGATCACGCGGGTGCCGCGGTGTTCGGCGCCGAGGCCGATGTGGTGCAGGCGCCCGTTGACGCGCAGAGTGATCTTTGCGCTGTGGTCGACGGTGTCGTGGCGGACGCGGTCGTGGCTGTCGTCGCGGTCGCCTGGGGATGCTTTGGGTCGCCGGTGGTAGGCGTCGGCTGGTGTGCATCGCTGCGGTAGGGATCGGTGCGGTCGTTGGTGGTTGTAGTGCTCGGCGAACGCGTCGAGCAGTGCTTGTAGCTCGGCGATGGTCACGGGCTGGTCGGGTTGCGCGGCGAGCCATCGCTTGAGGGTCTGGTGGAAGCGTTCGACTTTCCCGCAGGTTGTCGGATGGTTGGGCCGGGAGTTCTTCTGCGTGATGCGGAGGCGGCGAAGCTCGGCCTCGAAGCCGTTGCGGCCGCCTTTGCCACCGGCGAAGCGGGTGGTGAACACCATGCCGTTGTCGGTCAGCGTCGACGCGGGCACGCCGTGGTGGGCGATGGCGGCGCGGAACTCGTTGAGCACGATCGGTCCGGTGACGCGGTGGTGCGCGGTGAGGCGCAGGGCGTAGCGGGCGTGATCGTCGAGCCAGCACAGGACCTCGACGTCGACGCCGCCAGCGAGGCGGTAGTGGGTGAAGTCGGCCTGCCAAGTCTCGTTGGGCTGCTCGGCTTGGAAGCGCACATAGCTCGAGCGCGGACGCTTGTGCGGCTGGGGCGTGACGAGTCCCGCACGGTGCAGATAGCGCCCGATCGTGGCGGCCGACAGCGACACGCCATGGTGGTGCGCGAGATGCCAGCGGATCGTCTCCGCTCCGGCGTCGTCGCCGGCTTCGACGAGCCGACGCCGCAGCTCGACGATCAGCGCGACAACATCGAGCGGCGTCGCCCTCGGCGAGTTGTTCGGCCGCCGTGACTTCGGCTCGAACGCGGCGTCGCCCTCGTCGCGGTAGCGGGCCACCAGCCGCGACACCCAGCCCGGCGACACGCCATAGTCACGACCGACCTCCCGAACCCCACGGCCCTCGAGGACCACTGCAGTGATGACAAGCCGGGCACGTGACATGCCCGAGCGTCAAGACCTGCATCGCCGCCACGGTGGACCTCAGGTGTTTCCCATGACGCGCGACAGGTGTTTCCTATGTCCTGACATCACACACCGCCCCCGCCACCAATAAGGGCTGGTCGCGACGGGTGCCGGTAGAACGAGTTCTCGTCGTGTTCGGTGCATTGTCAGCGTTTTGTCAGCGCATCGATGACTTGGCACCGATGACTTGGCACTCCGCGCAGCGAAGTCACCGCCCCGTGAAGTCGATTTTCGTGCAGTAGGGTGCCACGTGGATCGTGAACGGCGAGGACGATCGCTGGCCGAAGACATCTACGGCGCGCTCCGCGCCGAGATCCTGTTCGGCCGCCGGCTCCCTGCCTCGCGCGTGCAGCTCAACGAGATCGCCGACGACCACGGCGTGAGCCTGAGCGTCGTCCGTGAAGCCGTGACCCGCCTCGCCACCGAAGAGCTGGTCGAAGCGACGCCTCAGCGCGGCTTTCGGGTCCGGCCGCTCTCGATCGAGCACCTCCAGGACCTCACGTGGTCCGGGTCCAGCTGCGAGTCCCTCGCGCTGCGCGAGTCGATCGCGAAGGGCGACGTCTCCTGGGAAGCCGATCTCGTCGCCGCGCACCACCGGCTGGCGGTCACGCCCACGTACGTCGAGGACGGCACCGGGAACCTCGACTGGCTCACCGCGCACAGCGGTTTCCACGCGGCAGCTCACCGCTACGGCCGGCAGTCCGATCCTCGAACGGCTTCGGCGTCAGCTCTACGACGCGGCCGAGCTGTACCGCATGTGGTCGAGCAACCTGCCGCACCATCCCACTCGCGAGCACGTCGATGACGAGCACCGGGCGATCTTCGAAGCAGCGTTGGCACGCGACGCCGACCGCGCCGTCGATCTCGTGACCCGACACCTCGAGACGACGGCGCAACACCTCGAAGCGATCGCACCCGACGTCAACCTGGCGTCATGACTGTGTTCTCTCGGGGGCCGCGCCCCCGGGCCCCGTCGTCACCCGGCTCCCTGGCGGTCGCTCGGTCGACCGGTCATGCGGTGCCCGCATGACCGTGCCGCCGGTCCACCCGGTGCTGATCGTCAACTCGAGATCGGGGGGCGGCAAGGCGGTGCGCAACGACCTCGTGACGCGAGTGCCGGCGCACGCGACATCGAGGCCATCCCGTTCGAACCTGATGACGACCTCGCGGCAGCTCGCGGCAGCGGCCATCGACGACGGCGCCGACGCCCTCGGCATGGCGGGCGGTGACGGGTCACAAGCCGCGGTCGCTGCGGTCGCCGCGGAGCACGACGTCCCGTTCGTCTGCGTGCCCGCCGGCACGCGCAACCATTTCGCGCTCGACCTCGGCATCGACCGCAACGACGTGGTCGGCGCGCTCGACGCGTTCGTCGAGGGAGACGAACGCCGCATCGACATCGGGCGCGTCAACGGCCGTCTGTTCGTGAACAACGTCGCCATGGGTCTCTACGGCGCCGTCGTGCAGTCGCCGCAGTACCGCGACCACAAGGTGCGCACTGTCGTCGAGATGCTGCCGGACCTGCTGGGCCCCGACGCCGAACCGTTCGACCTCCGCTTCACCGGGCCGGGCGGCCGGACGTTCGAAACGGCCGTGCTCGTGTTGGTGTCCAACAACCCGTACCTGTTCGACCCGCGGCCGGGGACAGGGCACGAGAGCCAACATCGACAGCGGCCAGCTCGGGGTGATCGCGGTGACCGGCCCGCCGCCGCGTGGCCTGGCGGAGTGGACGACGACGATGTTCCGAGTCGACTCCGACGCACCGGTCGCTCTCGGGATCGATGGTGAGAGCGTGGTGATGGAGCCGCCGCTCCTGTTCGAGTCGAGTCCGAAGACGTTGCGGGTCCGTGTGCCGGCCCGCCGAACCGTCCGACGGCCGGTGCCGCGCCGGCCGGGCGGCCGGAAGGGACCATCGGCTCTACCACCTGATTTGCAGTGATGACGTTGATGTCGATGTGAGGCGCGAGTGGACGGGGGTGACGTGACGGACGTGGACGATCCCGGACAAGTGACGCAGGCGAGCCAGCTCCTCGTCGGCCGCGCCGACGAACGAGCCGCCATCGATGACGCTTCTCCGAGACGCCGAGCGGGGCACCGCCGGGGCGCTCCTGTTCCGTGGTCCGCCCGGCATCGGCAAGTCGGCGTTGGTCGACTACGCGATCGAAGTCGCATCCGGCTTCCGTGTCGTCCACGTGGTCGGCGTCGAGTCCGAGATGGGATTCGGGTACGCAGCGGTCCACCAACTCGCGCTCCTGCTCCACGACTGCATCGACGCGCTCGCCGATCCGCAACGAACGGTCCTCGATGCGGTGCTCGGTGTCAGACGCGGAGCACGCTGCGCTCGACCCGTTTCGCGTCGGTCTCGCCGTCCTGGGTCTCGCCGAGGAGGCAGCCCGTGCGCAGCCAGTGCTCGCCGTCATCGACGACGCGCAGTGGGTCGACGACGAGTCGGCGATGGTGTTGTCGTTCGTGGGCCGCCGTCTCCACGCCGAGCGCGTCGCCTCCATCCTCACGAGCCGCGACATCCCGGACGCGGTGGCGCGGTTCGAGGGCCTCCGCTCGGTCACCCTCGGCGGGCTGTCACCACCAGAGGCTCACCAGCTGCTGACCGATTGTGCACAAGGACCGGTTGACGAGGTCGTCGCCAGCCGTCTCGTCGCCGCGACCGACGGCAACCCGCTTGCGCTCGTCGAGCTGCCTGCGGTGTTGACACCTGAGCAGCTTCGCGGTGTGCACGCCGTTGCCCGACCCGCTGCCGCATCGGCGAGCGCCTCGCCGGCATCTTCGCGGACGCGGGTACGAGCACTCGACACCGCCGCGCGGATGCTTGCTGCTCGTCGCCGCGGCCGAACGGTTGGGCGATCCGATGCTCCTTGCGGCGCGCCGCGGAGGCCCTTGGCAGCGTGTCGTGGGACGACGCGGTCGCGAACGCCGAGGCGAGCGGGCTCGTCACCTTCACCCCGAAGGTCGAGTTCCGCCATCCGCTCGTGCGATCTGCCGTCTACTACGCCGCGCCTGCGGCCGATCGGCGGCGCGCCCACGCGGTTCTCGCCGAGGTCCTCGACACGGATCTCGACGCCGATCGACGCGCGTGGCACCTCGGCGCGTCCGTCACGGAACCGGACGAGGACATCGCCTGCTCGTTGGAGGCGTCGGCGGAGCGGGCCCGCCAGCGAGGCGGTGCGTCCGCCGCGGCCTTCTTCCTGTGGCGCGCCGCCGAGCTGACACCGGACCGCGAACGAGCCACCGAGCGGCTGCTCGAGGCGGCACGCGCCGAGCTCGTCGGCGGCCGCAGCTCGCGGGCGCTCGAAATCCTCGGTCAGGCCAGAGCGAGCGGGCTCGGCGAACGGCATCGGGCGGAGGCGGCGTGGACCGAGGCGTTGATCCACATCGTCACGGGCGACGTCCGCCAGGCCGCCGCGGTGATGCCCGACGCGCTGCCCGCGATCGATGCCGGCCAATCCGACGTCGCCGTCGGCGCGTGCGTCGCGGCCATGGCGGCGACGCTGACCGGCGGGCACCTCATCGAGGAGCCGACTCGACAAGCGATCGCCGCTGCGGCCGGCGATGCCGTGACCCGGTGCGACATCGCGGAGCCGGTCGCGCAGCTCGTGTCGGGGTTCGCAGCGCGGCTGCGGGGCGAGCAGGTCGCCGCCCTCCAGATGCTGCGCTCCGCCGTGGCCACCGCGGTCGCAGACCACACACATCTTCAGGCGGTCGCCGGACGGCGAGTCCACGTCGTCTACTACGACACGACGATGGCGGCGGCCGAGGTTCTCGACGACCGCGCCTGGGCCGACCTGGCCGACCAGTGGGCGCTGGTCGGCCGCCGCATCGGGGCGCTCTCCGCGCTGCCGCTTGCGCTCAGCATGCGCAGCTGGCTCGACGTCCTCCAGGGACGTCTCGGGTCTGCTGCCTCGCACCTCGCGGAGATCGAGGAGGTCGTCACGCTCACTGGGTCACGAGGGCTGCTCGGGTCACCCGCTCCCGCGCAGGTCCTTCGCGACGCGTGGCAAGGCAACGACGAAGCGGCGCGAACCGGAGCACGGCGCATGATGCAAGACGCGCACGAGCGCGGACAGGGCCTCGGGATCGATCACGCGTACGCGGCGCTTCTCGTCCTCGAGCTCGGCGCCGGCCGGTACGACGCCGCGCTGCGAGCGGCGCGACATCTCGTCGATCACGACACCGTCGTGCTGGGCACGATCGCGTTGCCGGACGTCATCGAGGCCGCGACCCGCGGCGACGACGCGGAGCTCGCGCGACGGGCTCTCGACCGGTTGTCGCAACGAGCGTCCGCGGCCGACACACCCTGGGCTCGTGGCCTGCTCGCGCGCGGGCTTGCGCTCGTCGCGAACGGCGACGACGCCGACGAACAGTTCCGTCTCGCCCTCGACGAGCTGTCACGGTCCACGGTCGCGACCGAGACGGCCAGGACGCAGCTGCTGTACGGCGAGTGGCTGCGACGAGAACGACGCCGCAAGGAAGCGCGTGACCCGCTGCACGAGGCGCTCGAATTCTTCGAGACCATCGGCGCTTCCGGCTTCGCGGCACGGACGCGCGCCGAGCTGGCCGCGACCGGTGAGCACGTCCGGAGCCGTTCCGCGCCGCCGGACGTCCTCACGCCCCAGGAGGCGCAGATCGCCCGGCTCGCGGCATCCGGCGCGCGCAACCAGCGAGATCGCGGCGCAGCTCTACATCACCACCAGCACCGTCGAGTACCACCTCCGCAAGGTGTTCGTGAAGCTCGGCGTGACCTCGCGGACCCAGCTCTCGCACGTCGATCTCCCCACCTGAACCGTCGCGCCGACCCCAGTGAGGACTGGGGTTTTCGGGGATTCGCCGACACCCCCTTCCGTCTTACGTTCGCACCACAAGCCAACGTCAAACGGAGGAACCATGAAACCATTGTCCGAATCCCTCGAAACGCTCGCCGGTCGGGTGGAGATCCTCGAGGACTCCGCCACCGCCACGTTCGAAGCGGATCGAGCCAAGCTCGAGAAGCGGCGTCACGAGATCGACGAAGCCTTCAAGAGCGACGTCAGCCAGGCCGAGTCCGCCGTCCGCGAGGCCGCGGAAGCCGGCCGCACCTGGTGGAACGAAACCAAGACGTCGATGAAGCGCCCGCTCGACGAACTCCGCGGACGCGTCGACAAGCGCCAGTCCGAGCACGAGCTGCACCACGCGCTCCGCACCGCCGACGCGGCCGAGGAAGACGCGGCGGCGGCGGTCGAGCTCGCCTCGTACTTCCTGAACGTGGCCGAGTACGCCGTCATCGATGCCGTCCTCGCCCGCATGGCCGCCGACGACCTCGCACAGGCCGCGCCGACCACGACCGTGGGAGCGACGTCATGATGCGCCCGTACGTCGGTAGCTGGAAGCGCCTCGCCGTCCACGGCGTGGCGGCAGTGCTGTTCGGGTTGGGCACGCTCGTGTGGCCGGGCATCACGCTCTCGGCCCTCGTCCTGCTGTGGGGCGCGTTCGCCTTCGTCGACGGCGTAACTGCTCTGTCGGCTGCGATCGCCGATCGGCTGCTCGTGCACCGCGGTTGGGTCGCCTTCTGGGGCGTGACCGGCATCGGTGCCGGCATCGTCACCCTCCTGTGGCCGTCGATCACCGCGCTGGCGCTGCTGGTGGTCATCGCGACGTGGTCGCTGCTCATCGGCGGCTCCCGGATCGCGTTCGCCATCTCGGCACGCAAGCAGGTCCCCGGGGCGTGGTCGATCGCGCTCAGCGGTGCCCTCCTGGTGCTGCTGGGTGTCATCCTCGTCGTCAACCCCGGCGCCGGCGCCATCGGCATCACGTGGGCGATCGGCTGGCTCGCCTTCCTGTTCGGCACCGTCGAGCTGTCGCTCGCATTCGAGGTCCGGCACGAGACCCACGAGCTGCAGAAGCCCCAGGGCTTCCAGGCGTCACATCCAGAACACGCGGTCGGCTGACATGACCAGCACCGCAGCCGCGACGCACACGCTGCGCACCCCACGCCGTCGGACCAAGGGTCCGGCGGCGTGGGAGCTCGTCGGCGCGATCTCGGGCGTCGTCGCCGCGACCGCGCTCGTCGTGGCGACCTGCATCCTGTCCTCGACGCCGTCGGTCAACTCGACCCCCGCCGCGGTACGCGACTACCTGGCGAACCACTACACGGTCACCACGGCGGCGGCCTGACACGACCGTGATCGCGGCCCTGCTCCTCGTCCCGTTCCTCGCCAGCCTGCGCTCGTTCACGAGTCGCCGGACCGACGTCGGCCAATGGCGCTTGACGGTCACCCTCGTCGTTGGCGCCATCGGTGTCGCGATGGTGTCGCTCGCAGGCGCGATGCTCGCGACTGCAACGCTGCTGGCGGACCGTTCGTCCGCGGATGAAGCGGTGTTCGCCGTCTTCGTCGCCGCCAAGCTTCTCGCGACGCTCGCGCTCCTGCCCGTCGCCGGCCTCGTCCTCGCCAACGCCCGAACCATCGCCACCACGAACCGGCGGCCGGACCGCTGGCTGATCCGCTTCGACATCCAGATCGCCGTCATCGTCGTGGTCGTGAGCATCGCGTCGTTCGTCGACCACGACTGGCTCGCCCCCGGCCAACAGGCCACCGCCACCGCGTGGCTCCTCGTGGCGCTGTGGGTCTTCGCGCTCGCCCGAACGATCGCAGGCGGCCACGGCCACTCCACCTCGGAGGAAGGAACACCATGAACCCCGTTGATCGGGCTCCCGAGCCCACCTACCGCACCATCCTGGTTCCGCTCGACGGCTCCCACTTCGCCACCGGCGCGCTCGCGACGGCACGTGCCCTCGCCGCACGGTTCGGAGCCACCATCCACACGGTCACCGTCGCGCTCTCCGACTTCGAGTTGGAACGCATCCGAGGAGAAGCCGCGCAGGCTCTCGGCACCGACCCTGACGACCCACGCATCCACGTCGAGGTCGACACCGATGTACGCGGCGGCGGTCCACCGCTGCGCTTCGGACCTCGACGCCTGTCTGATCTGTCTGTCGACGCACGGGCGAGGACGCGTACCAGGGACGCTCATCGGATCCACCGCGCGAGACATCATCGAACGCTGCCGCCAGCCTGTCGTCGTCGCCGGCCCACTGGTCGTGCATCCCGACCCCGACGACGAGACCGCGATCCGACCGCTCGGCGTCGATCACCTCGTCGCCTGTGTCGATGGCACGCCCGACTCGGAGCTCGGTCTCGCTGTTGTCGCCGCCTGGGGGGACGCGCTCGGGATGAAGGTCACCGTCGTGACCGTCGCCGAGCCGTGCCCGCCGCCGCTGCGCATCGGCGTGCCGTGGCGACGCCATCACGGACCCAACGAGGACGCCGACGAGTACGTCCGCCGTCTCGGCGAACGCTGGGCGCTCGCTGCTCCGGGTCTCGACACGACCGTCGTCTACGACCCGATCGGCCCCGCGTCCGGCATGAAGGACTACCTGGCCGCGCATCCCACGGGCCTCGTCGCGGTCACCAGCCATGTCCGTGATCCGCTCGCGCATCTCGTGTTCGGCTCCGGTGCGGCAGAGATCGTCCACACGTCCACCGCGCCCGTCCTCGTGATACCGATCGCCGCGGTCAAGGGGTGATGGCGATGGCCACCGGTCTGTTGCTCCTGCGGGTCGTCGTCGGCCTGGCCCTCGTCGGACATGGCACCCAGAAGCTGTTCGGCTGGTTCGGCGGGCACGGCCCGCGCACCACCGGCACGTTCTTCGAGATGCTCGGCTACCGGCCCGGTCTGCTGTTCGCAGTGGTCGCCGGACTGAGCGAAGCCGGCGGCGGCTCGCTGCTCGCGCTCGGCTTTCTCACGCCCCTCGCCGGCGCCGCGATCATCGGCGTCATGCTCAACGCGGCGTCGTCACTGCGCGACCGAGGCCCGTGGATCATCAACGGCGGTTGGGAGTACACCGTCGTGCTCGCGACCGTCGGTGCCGCGATCGCGCTCACCGGTCCCGGGTCGATCTCGGTTGATCACGCGCTCGGACTCGACTGGTCGACGGCGTGGGGCGTTGCCGGCATCGCGCTCGGCGTCGGCGCGGCCATCGCCACGCTCCTGCTCCGAAGGTCAGGTCGCGCACAGCCCGCTGAGCCGGTCGACGACAAGCCAGTCGGGGAGGCGACGTGATGCCCGGCGCCGAGGTGCGTGCCACACAGCCGCCACTGCATCATCCCGTCGTCGTCGAGCACGCGGCACGACGCGCGGCCGACGCCCAGCTCCGCATCGCGGATGCGATCACCGCGTTCGCCGGCTCCATGCCGTTCGTCTACATCCACGCCGCCGTCTTCGCGTGCTGGATGCTGTTCGTCGAATCGGACCCCTGGCCGAGGCTGACGCTGATCGTCTCGCTCGAAGCGATCTTCCTGTCGACGTTCGTGATGATCGGCCAGAACCGTCAAGCCGAGTTCCAGCGCGCCAAGGCCGATCACGACTTCGCATCGGAGGAACAGGAGCTGCGCCTCAACACCGAGCTCACACGTCAGATCCATACATTGACGACCGACCTGCATCGACACGTCCTCAGCGAACCGGGGAGTCCACGTGCAACTCGCGAAGCCTCACCTTGACGTCGGGCTGTTCTGCCGCGACGTCGACGCGAGCCGCACGTTCTATGAGCAGTCGGTCGGTCTTCCCTACGAAGAGCTCCTGAAGGTCGGCGGCGGCATCCACCAACACCGGCTCGGACTGCGAGGCGCCGTCCTCAAGCTCAACGCATCGCGCGAGACCCTGGCCGAGGACCACACATGTCTTCGCGACCTCACCATCGCCACGCCAGCACGTCACCACGCCGATCGATCTCCACGATCCCGACGGCGTGCCGGTACGGCTCGTTCCGGTCGGTCACGCCGGTGTGCAGACCGTCGGCGTCACATGGGCGTCCCGCGATCCAGTCCGTCTCGGTGAACTGCTCACCGCCGGACTCGGCGCAACCGACGTCGGTGTCAACGCGTGGCGAGTCGGCACGACCCTGCTCCACGTCGTCCATGACCCCGCTGCGCAGCACGGCGCGCAACGAGCGGTCGGGTTCCGGTACCTCACCGTGCAGGTCACCGACGTCAACCTCGAACACGACCGGCTGGTCGGACTCGGCTGGGATGAAGCCATGTCGCCGGTCAGGCTCGGCGACGTTGCGATGATCAGCTTCGTACGCGACCCCGACGGCGTGTGGCTCGAGATCTCCCAACGGGCATCCCTCACCGGTGACCTTCCCGGCTCCGTAGTGGCCTGAGGCCAAGAACCTCACGGATGCGCGCACCCGGCGTGGAACAAGGACGGCGGCGGCGATGCCGGCGTCCATTTGCTACCTCTGTATAGAGGCGCGGACCCAGGGCTGGACATATTGGGGGTGCGCGTTCTGGGATAGGGCTGAGGGATCCCTCTCGTGCGAGCCGTCCACTCGTGGACAATGATCCATTGATCAGGTCATGTCGAAGCCTGTTCGCCATTCAGCTCGACGAGCTTGTTCCGCAGCTCCGCGACGAAGCGGCGAGTCGTCGCCTTCTCTGATCGTCAGGTCCTTCTTTGGAGAGCGTGTTCGCCCATGGCGCTTGCAGACGGCTGGCCTCGTCGTACGTCCGGCGTCCTTTGTCGGTCAACACGACGAGTGACGCGGTGGCGGTGATGCGGGTTCACCTCGAGTGCGACGAGCCCCATCTTCTGCAAATCGTTGACGACTCGCTGCACATTCTGGCGATTTCCGCCCATGTCGCGGGCGAGCCACGCAACGGGCTGGGCGCTGCTCGGCGTCGATGATGGCTCTGAGAACCTGCCAGCGGGTGCTCGTCAGCCCGAGCCCCTCCACCATCCGGTCGCCTGCCAGCACTAGGAGACCGTTCAGCCTGAGTAGGTCGATGACGAGGTCCGTCAAGGCGTCAGCGGCCGGCGTGCGTTTGGTTGTCATCTGTCACCACACTGTTGGATTGACATCATAGCACCAACCTTGATAGGTTCCATCGCACCGCGTTGACATCATACAACCAACGTGGCCCGCAAGGAGCCTGTCATGCCGCTACTTCGCCCCCTCGACCCTGCGTTCCCGATCGACCGACAGCTAGCGGTGGACGCCACTGCCGTCGTACTCGTGAACCTGGTCACGCTGGACAAAGCCGACGAGCCACGTTTCCTCGAGGCAGGCAGAACGACGCGGCCTTCATGAAGCGCCAACCGGGGTTCATCTCGACTCAGCTACACCGCGTCATCGGGGACAGCTCGACCTATCTGAACACCGCAGTGTGGGAGTCGACGGCGCATTATTGGGCCGCCTTCACCCATCCCGAGTTCAAGTCCAGCCTCGCCGTGTATCCGTCCTCCGTGGTCGCCACGCCGCACCTCTTTCAGAAGGTCGCGGTGCCAGGCATCTGTGTGGCCTAGTGCAAAGGCAGCCGAGTCGGGTCTCTGAGACTGCGGCGCGACGACAAGAAGGAGCGCCTATGCGAGCCAGGCGAGCGTTGGCGGACGTCCAGTCCGCGTGATGGGTGTCCCTGAGTGCGGCAGTTAGCGCAAATGCTGCCGCTACCGAACACAAGGAGGATGCAATGAAGGTAGTGCTGTTAGGTGCCACAGGTTTCGTTGGCTCCGCGTTGCTTACCGAGGCGCTCGACCGAGGGCATGTGGTGACAGCGATTGTGCGGGACGGGGAGAAGCTTGAAAAACGCGAAGGTCCTACCGCGAAGGTTGGCGATGTTTACGACACCGCTGCTCTTGCGACGCTGATCCGGGGACACGAGGCTGTTATCAGCGCCTTCAACGCAGGATGGAAGAACCCGAACCTCTATGACGACCAGGTTCGAGGAACAGCGTCCATCATCGCCGCGATCAAGACGGCGGGACTCAAGAGGGCGCTGTGGGTGGGTGGAGCGGGTGGGTTGGAGGTCGCACCTGGAGTGCGTGTTGTCGACGGCCCGGATATGCCGGACTGGGTAAAGCCAGGTTCTCTGGCGATGATCGATGCTCTGGAGCAACTGCGAGAAGAGTCTGAACTTGAGTGGTCCTACTTGAGCCCTTCGGCAGAATTGAACCCGGGACAGCGAACGGGAAAGTTCCGCCTCGGAACCGACCAGCTCTTGGTAGACGCGACCGGCCAGAGCACCATTTCGGTTCAGGACTACGCCGTCGCGATGATCGACGAACTGGAACGCCCCACCCATGTTCGGCAGCGCTTTACGGTCGGCTACTGAAAGCAAGCAGCCACAGTCTCACGGAGGGGATCGACCAAGCAGTCGTGCGACGGTGGCACCACGAATCGGCCAACGCCTCCAGCAAGGACCCATTCCGCAATCGGCGACAGGACCGCATGACCACCTCCGAGCCCAACATCGTCATCGCACACCGCGACCACCTGTCGCAGCTCCTCTCGGAGGCGCTGCAGCTCGAGCACATGATCATGTGTCAATACCTGTTCGCACAGTTCAGCCTCAAGGACGGCGCTCGCGATGGCTTGACCGCCGAGCAGTCCAACGCCGTCGACCGGTGGCGCACGAAAGTGCGCGGGATCGCCATCGAGGAGATGCTGCACATGGCGCTCGTCGGCAACCTGATGTCCGCAATCGGAGCCGCCTCCAATCTCGGACGTCCGAACTTTCCGCAGCGATCGGGCTATTTCCCGGCAGAGGTACGACTCGACCTGTTGCCGTTCGGCGAAGAGGCCCTCGATCACTTCTTGTTCCTTGAACGACCCGAAGGCATGCAGCGAGACGACGGCTCCCAGTTCGTCGAGACCGCGTCACCCCGCGACCCGGTCGACCCAAACGAAACGCTCCCGCGCGACCAGGAGTACGCGACCATCGGTCATCTATATCGCGGCATCGCCGATGGGTTGCGGAACCTCTCGTCTCGTACGGCGAGCGCGCCGTATTCGTTGGCTCCCCGCATGCGCAGGCCACACCGGAGCTCTTCCGATGGCCGCAGCTCGTCTCGGTCACAGACCTCGAGTCGGCACTCCTCGCAATCCAGACGATCATCGAGCAGGGTGAAGGCGCCCTCGGCGATTGGGAGACAGCTCACACGGCCGGTTCCTGTCCATTCAGCGCGAGTTCGATGCGATGCGTCGGGCCGACCCGACCTTCGAGCCGGCGCGCGCCGCGTCAGCGCGGCATTCCTAAGCCAGCCATTCGACATCCCCACCGCTCAGCCCCTGATCACCGACCCACTGGTTCATCGAGAGCGGCATGGTGCACGGGGTTCGGCTCCGCGAGGGCCGCGCCGAGTGGTATCGCAACCGTTGGGTTCGATCGAAGTCCGTGGCCGAGAAGCTTGGCGAGGTCTGGGTCGGCGGACCTGTGCATGGCGATATGGACGCGTCCGCCAACACTCACGTGATCTCGGTAGACGGCCGAACACTCGCGACTGTCGAGTCCGGCCCGTTGCCGTATGGCTCCTCAACGTCCTCCAATGGCTGATCACCGGAACGGCGATCGCGACAGCCGTCGCGATCCGAGGCCGCGACTGAAACACATCTTCGGAGTCTTCGAACGCCTGTTCGAAGACTCCTGGGTCGCCTGGGTCCACGTCATCGCCATCGAACTCATTGTTCTCTCGCGCTGAGCAACCCAACGATCGGCCGAGACCTCGCGGCAACCCCGAATGGGCTCTCGCCTCAGCGTCCCCGTATACGTAGAGGAGCGGGCGGATCGGCTGTACGACGAATGTGAGGACCCATGGGAGTTCGAACCGCGCACGTCCCTGGTCGGGCGGCGCGCGAAGTCATTGTCCCGCTGCGGGATCTTGGAACATTGCGGTGGTGGTGCGTCCCGCCGAGGTCGCAGTGATGACATAGGTCCACGTGCCCGCCGTCAGCGTGACCGGGGCCACGAAGTGGCCAGCATCTAGTCGGGTCGGCGTCAGTGTGGTCGCGCTTCCATCCGGCGCGTACGCGACCATGGCAACGGTGTCGAGCGGCTGCTCGTTGCCGGCGCTGTCGAAGGCCGTGACGTGGAGTTGGTCGAGCCCGGCATGGCCGGGGTCGACGTAGGTCTGGAGGCGGAAGCCCTCGATGGTGCGCATGTCGTAGATCGTCGGCGCCCCGGGCGTGACCGTCGTCTGTTGACCGGCGATCGTCGGCGTGACGAGGAGCGGCACCTCGACGCCACCATTGGCGTCGTTCACGACCGCCGTGAGCTGCCACACGCCCGGCATCGCGAGCGTCGCGCCCGACGCCTCCCATCGGCCGCTCCCTGCAGGTGCGAGATCGAGCGACGTGTTGCCGAGATCGGGACGGGACGAGAGCGCGAACTTCAACTTCACCGTTCGGGCGTCGACCGGCTGGCGTGTGTCGTAGTCGGTGACCGTGGCGGTGAAGCGGTTGGAACCGACGATGCCCGGCGTGACCACGAGCTCGACACGCGTCGTCGTCGCGTAGTCATGACCCTCGACCGTCATCTGAGCGGTTGCAGGGGGTGTCGTCGCGGCCGCCAGCGACGACGCGGGCGCGAGCCCGGTGAGCAGACCGGTCACCATGACGACCCCCACGCCGACCGCGATCTCGACCACGACAGATCGCCGGAGCGCAGAGGTGCGCGCGGGTAGGCGCCGCGTCAGGACGAAGTGGTTCAGGGCGCCGACCGCGGCGATCACCGCGACGAGTCCGACCTTGATCGACAGCGTCCGTCCGAAGGAGTTGTGCAGCAGCTGTCCCCAACTGCTGACCTCGTCGAAGGCCCGCACCGTGCCCGTCGCGGCGACGACGAGGATGCCGACTGTCGCCACGAGCGAGAAACGCTTCGCCAGTGCACCCCGCGCGTCGGCCGGTGTCCGCCACAGCATCACCGCGAACCATGGGAGTGCTCCGAGCCACACGCCCACGGCCGCGAAGTGCAGCCACTGGGTGCCGACGGTGAACCAAACCGCGGTCGATGCGGCTGCATGTCCCGCGTCGGCGCGCAACAACATTGCAACCAGCGCGAGCACGCCGACGCCGACGAGTGGCCCGCGGCGGCGACTGCGCGCGAACACGGCCACGGCGATCGCGGTGACGAACAACACCAGCAACAGCTGCGTCCAGTGCCGGCCGGGTGTTGATTGCAAGAACAGCTTCAGCGACGCGCCGGACGACCGATACTCGTCGAGGCCGACCATCACACCGCCGCCGGTCGCCGCGCACCACGCGCCAATGGTGAGCGCAACGGCCCACGGTTCGATGCGCCGGATGCCGAGGGCGAGCATCAGCGCGGGACCACCGACGAGCAGCGCGAGCCCCGCGTACAGCAGCCCGCGTCCGACGACGCCGAGCACCGTCGGCGACGGCGTCGACCCGGTGGCGGTCACCGATGCCGCGCCCGCCGCAGGTGCCTGCCCCACACCGAAGGCGAAGGACCCGGCCGTCGTGTGACCGTCGACGGAGGACGTCGTGCGCCACGTCACCGTGTAGGTCCCGGTCGACAGCGTCGGGACGCCGACGCGCAACGTCTGCGCATCATTCGGATCGACGGACGCCGGACCTTGTTCGACCGCCTTGCCCGACTGGTCGACCACGTGCACCAGCGAGAGGCTCGAATCCGGCTGTTCGGTGAAGTGGAGGACGACCTCGGTCGGCGAGGACGCGAGCGCCGCGCCGGGCGCCGGTTCCGAGCGCGCCAGCAGCGCGTGGGCCGATGCCGCCGTCGTCGTGAGCACGAGGACGGCGGCCATCAGCCCGAGCGCTGCCAGCGCGCGACGGAACATCCGACTACGCCGGCTGCCGCCGGCGGACGGCGATGATGGCGACGGCCAACGCACCGACCGCGACGACGAGCCCCGCGATCGCGATCAACTGGATACGGGCGGCGTCGTCCTTGGCCTTGCTCGCTTTGCTCGCCGCCGCGTTGGCCGTGTCACCGAGCCGGGCCGTTTCGCGGTCGAGCCGGTCCGCGAGTTGACCGGTCGTCGGGTCCTTGGACGGGAACTCGATGCTCGCGGGATCACCGACGTCGTCGAACGTCGTGTCGGACGACGTGAACGTCTGGTCGACCGCTTCCCCGTGGATCGTCCCGGTGAAGTGGAACGAATAGGTCCCGGGGGCGGTAGGGATGAGCCAGGCCCGATAGTCGCCGGGTACGCCGGACGGGTCATCGCCGACCGAGAAGTCGGGCTCCACCGGCAGCGTCATCGTCTGGTCCCCTGACTTCACCTCGACCTTCAACGAGTCGCCGAGGTCGGTCACCGGCTGGTCGTTGGCGTCCGTGAGGATGAGTTGGACACTGTTCTTGAACCCGGCGTAGGTCGGCTCGTCGCCCCAACCGACCTCGACGTGGAAGCTGCCGACTGTTCGCTGCTCGTGCGCGAACGCGGGACCGGCCATCGCGAAGCTCACCAACACTCCCGCCACGAGCGCCGTCGACGCGACGACGCATCGACGCAAATGGTCACGCATGTCTCTCCTCTCTGGATGTTGGTTCAGGGCATCGAACGCACCAGCGGAGGCGGGCCGCGGCTGGTCCGGACGAAGTGGGCCAGCGCTCACGAACCGATCCGGGTGCGTGACCCACGGCACCGGCCGGCCGCGACATCGTAAAAGTCAGCTGAATCGCTCAATTTGGTCCGTGCGTGACGTCCCGAAGCCGAGCAGCGATGTCAGCCGCTGTGCAATTGGTCGCAGGCGACTGTTTGTCCGGCCGCGATCTGGCCGCCGCCGACGCCCTCGAGCGCCGCGAACGGTCCGCACTTGTGCGGCTCGATCCACACGTGGATCATCGGTATCAGAGCGCCCTTGGTCAGGGGCGCAGCGCAGCTTCCGTCCGGCTGGGTGAGCCCGCCGACCTTTCCGGCCGCAGTGAAGCAGAGGTTGTCGTGGATGTGCCACTGCGTCAGTGGTCCACCGATGTCCGGAACCGTCTGCAGGGTCATGCCCGGCGTGGCCATGTACATCGCGGCGACGAGCTTCTTCGGATGGACGGTCGTGTCGAAGACCAGCGACTCGGGCCGGTCAGGGTCGAGCATCGCGTTGTCCTGAATGAACTGCATGTTGAGGTAGTGCTCCGTACCGGTGACACCGTCGCCGATCGAGAAGAATCCGTGCGCTTGGTCGTACGCGGGGTCCGACCACTGCGGCAGGAGATCGACCGTCGCGGCAACCAAGTTCTCGGCGCGCGCTTGCTCCTCAGGCGTGACGCCGGGGACTCCACTCAGGTCGATCGGCAGCAACGGGTTGTAAGGATGCGTTGTGACGGCCGGCGCCGATGCGACGGGTGCGGCTGCGGTCGACACCACGGTCTTCTCGTTCTGCGAGTGGTTGACGGCTGACGCGGTGCCGGGTCCGGCGACGATGAGCAGCACAACGGCAACCGCGAAGACGAGTCCGCGCGGCAGGTCGCGAAGTCGGACGGTCAACGACGCAGATGCGCCAAGCAACGTGATCAGCGCCAAGGCGGCGCACAGCCCGTCGGCGAACTGGATCGACTGCTTCGTGTTGAGCCCACTGATGAACCAGATGCCGCGACTGTTCGTGGTGGCGACGACCCATCCGGCGAATGCCACGAGTCCGAGCGCGGCGCCGACGAGGGCGACCCACCGGAGCGGGCGGGCGAGGGCGAATGCGCCCCAACCGACCTGCACGACCGCCACGACGAGGAACGTCCACACGGCCGCACGGTGATCGCTGTGGGCGGCGATCGCTCCGGAGTTGACGATGCCCGCGGCAATCGAGGCAATTGCGGCGATCCTCAGCAACTCCACCGATGGCAGCTCGCGTCGTGAGGGCGCGGGATCGAGCTCCTGGTCGTTGCCGAGGGGGACGGGCGGGTCGGATGCGAATGTCACGGCGAGGTCCTCTCGCTTTGCGGTGCCGACAATGTATGGCGGTTTGTGCGCGCAGTGTGGCCGCCCTTCGAACAGCTCAAGGGTTCGTATGGAAGGCGTCGCGGCGCCACGCCGAACGACGGGGACCAGCGGGTCATGTGCGACGCCTTTCCACGGAAGCCTCAGGGTCGCCTGCCGGATGCCGACAGACTTCCCGGCGCGCCCGAACCCGCAGGATACCCGCCGGACGACGCACTTTCAGGGGTCAAGAAGGCAGCCAAGCGCGTCGCCGAGCATCGGAACGTCGACAGATGAAGCGCGGCGGGTTCATCGAACAGGCCGGCGGTCGCGGGAGTTGGCAGTGCGGTGGCGTCTATCTGCGGACCGCGGCCCACCGCCCGCCAGGCACGCGAGAATGTTGTTCCATGACGCGAACCCGGCTTTCTCGACTCGGCCCGTCCCTCCTGCTCGCCGCAATGCTGACCGCCTGTGGCGGTGGTTCGAGCGCGAGCGGTTCGAGCTCCAATTCGACGAATGCGTCGGGTCCGATCAGCTCCCCCGCTGGGGGCCGACCCACCACGCCCGCTCAACTCGAGATCGTCCAACCCACGCCGAACCAGGTCACCGACGCCAACCCAACGATCGTGTTCAAGCTGACTGATGCGAAATTCGCACCACAGACGACGGCGAACATAAAACCCGACGAGGGGTTCATCCATCTCTCCCTCGACAACAGGCAGCTCGAGGTCGTGGATACGACCGAGGTGCCCCTCTTCGACGTCCCGCCCGGTCCTCACGTCGTTGAGGGCGTGTTCGTGGCGTCCGACCATGCCCCGTTCGCGAACCAGCCGAGTGCGTCGGTGTCGTTCACGGTCAAGTAGCTGCGCGCTGGCCTGCGACAGGCGCGGCCAGATTGCTTCGAAGTGAGCGCCTAGCCGACTTCGAGCTGTACGTGCTCCACGAGGTCATCTCGTGACGAGGGTCGACGCGATGGCGACGACACCGTCGAGGGAGTCGTCGGGGTAGTGCTTGCCGAGCGACCCCTGCGCGCGCAGGACGGTGATGCCGTGTGCCAGAGACCAGGCGGCAGCTGCGAGGGCGCGGGAGTCTTCGTCTTGGTTCCACCCGGCTTCTTGGCAGCGGATGATGTGGGCGTGGAGGAGACCGAACGCCGCGTGACTGGCGGCGTCGTAGTCGGGATCGTCGACTCGTGTGAGGCCGGGCCGGAACATCACCTCCACGTGGCCCGGGTGGCGGTCGGCGAAGTCCGCGTAGGCGCGTGCGAGTGTGCCGAGCTGGGCGACGGGGTCGTGTGTGCCCTTGGTTAGTGCGCTCGCCAGATGCTCGATGAACAGCGTGAAGCCTTCGGTCGCGACGCCGGTGAGCAGCCCGGTCTTGTCGCCGAAGTGGTGGGCGGGCGCGGCGTGCGACACCCCGCAGCGGCGCGCGACGTCGCGAAGGCTGAGGGCGTCGGCGCCGCGCTCGTCGAGCGCGGCCGCGGCCGTGTCGAGTAGTGCACGGCGCAGATCGCCGACAAAGTGCTCGCCGACGGCGCGGGGCGCGGGCCGCTTGCTCCTTGACAGTGTCTATCTCCTTTCGCGAAGGTTGACAGTGTCAATCTTATGAGCACGAGGAGTCAGGAACGTTGATCAAAGCCATCAGCCGTCGCATGTACCGGCGGGGGCTCACCGACCTGGAGCGGGGCGACCTGGATGCCCTCCTCGGCCGGTTCGCCGCGGGCTGCACCCTCACGTTCGTCGGCGACACCCCGCTCGGTGCCACCGCGGTCCGTGACGCCGACATTCGTCGCTGGTTCGAACGCTTCGCTCGCCTACTGCCGAGCCCGCGCTTCGAGGTACAGCGGGTGGTGGTGAGCGGCCCGCCGTGGAACCAGCAGCTCGCCGCGCACGTGCACATCCACGGCTCTGTCGACGGTCAGCCCTATGAGAACCAGTTCGCCCACTTCTTGAGCCTGCGTTGGGCCAAGGTGGTGGAGGACCTCGTAGTCGAGGACACCCAACGATGGGAGCGGGCGTGCCGCCGCCTCGTTGCCGCCGGCGTGGAGGAGGCCGGCGCGCCGCCGCTGGGGCAATGAGAGGAGTCGACGGCCGGAAACAGGTTCGGGCACGCGGCGAGAATCAGCAGATGCCGGCCGCCTGGACTCGAGATGAGATCGAGGGATTGGCTGACCCGCGGTCGTTCGTGCGCGGTCTCGCCTACCAGCACCAGGGCCGCGTCGAGGTCAAAGGCCAACGCGCCGACGTCGTGACCGCAACCGTCCGTGGCTCGATGCCGTACCGCGTCGAGCTGCGCCGAGCACCGAAGCTGACATGGTCCTGCACGTGCCCAGTCGGGGAGGACGGGGCCTTCTGCAAGCACTGCGTGGCGGTTGCGCTCGAGGTCGCCAGCGAGGAGCCCGGCCAGCGGCGGTCTCCGCGCGCCAAGCCCGACGACGGCCCGGACCTCGTCAGGTTTCTGTCGAGTCTCAAGAGCGACGAGCTGGTCGAGCTGCTGCTGGAGCAGGTCGACGCTGACTGGCGCCTCCGTGAGCGGCTGATCGCTCGGGCCCTCGCATTTGGAGGTGGAGTGCTGGATGTTCGTACCTGGAAAGCGCGAATCGACGCTGTGTTCGGCGACAGCCGCTACTTCGTTCCTTACGCGGAGGCCGGCGGTTGGGCGCAGGACATCTTCGAGGTCATCGATGCGCTCGGCGATCTCGCCGACGCAGGCCAAGCGGCCGCGGTCGTCGGCCTCGTCGAGCACGCCCACCGCCGCGCTGATGCCGCCGTGCAGTTCGTCGATGACAGCGACGGCTGGCTCACCGACATCTCCGGCCGTCTCGGCGAGCTGCACCTTCGGGCGTGCGAGCACTCGCGGCCGGATCCGGTGGACTTGGCGCGCCGCCTTGCGGAGCTCGAGCTGACCAGCGAACTCGACTCCTTCCACCGGGCTGCCGCCACCTACGCGGACGTCCTTGGCGAAGACGGCATCGCCGCCTACAGGAAGATCGTCGAACCGAAGTGGAAGGCCTCGAAGAACGCGAAGGATCCGCACTCGCACGTGGCGTTCCGGGCACGCGAGGCGATGATCGGCATCGCGCAGGCCGGCGGCGACCCTGACGATCTCATCGCGATCCGCGGCGACGACATGCGCACACCTGACGCCTACCTCGAGATCGCGGCCGAACTTGCAGAGGCGGGCCGCCAGGCCGATGCGGTCGACTGGGCACGCCGCGGTTTGGCCGCGTTCGCTGACCGGCACTGGCAGACGCCGCCTCTGTGCGACTTCCTCGCTGCGCAGCTGCGCGCCACCGGCGACGACAAGGGCGCCGAGGAGCTGTGGTGGGACGCGTTCGAACGACACCCTTCGCTCGACGGATACCGCAAGCTCCTCGCCGAGAGTGCCGATGCTGGCGCCCGCCGAAGCCAGGCAATTGGCCTGCTGCGAGCGCGCCTCGACGCCGGCGACATTGAAGCGCACACGCGGAACCCGCTGCTCGACCGAGGCCCGGCGCCGACGCTCGTGGAGATCCTGCTGTACGAAGGCGACGTTGACGACGCGTGGGAAGCCGCGTCGGCATACGGCTGCGACGAACGTACGTGGATCACGCTGGCAAGGGCCCGAGAAGCGACACATCCCCTCGACGCCATCCCGATCTACGAACGCGCCATGGTCGCGCAGATCGACACGAAGAAGAATGGCGGCTACCGGGCCGCGGTCGACCTCCTCGCTCGCATCCGCACGTTGGCCGACAAGGCTGGCGAACCCGGGCGATTCACCGAGCTGCTTGATGCCGTGTCAGCGGAGCATGCCCGCAAGCGCAACCTGATGGCGCTGATCGACAAGAAGGGCTGGACCTGATCAGACTCGAAGAAGATGGCCAAGCAGCGTCGATTGGGCGAGGGCGATGAGCTCGACGACGACGACATCGTCATCGTCATCGTGGCGGGGAGCTCGATGCTGAGCGGTTGCGATCCGACGCGCAGGATTACGAAGCCGTCTACGGCACCTACGGCTTGTCGGTGTTCGCGACGCGGGACATCTCCGTCGACGAACTGGCGCAGCTACCACCGCTCGTGCGTTTCGAGGTGCTCACGCTCACGCGGTAGGCGTGCGTCGCGCCGGAGGGTTCAAGCTGGAGCCGACACGTCGAAATCCGAGGCAAGTCACGATCGCGTTCGACAAAGTCGAGCAAGGCGTCGTGGACCTGACGCCCTTGCGAGCACTGGCGGTGGCCTAACCCGAGCGTGAGCACCACCGTCGCGATGTTGCTGAAGATCAAAACGCCCTACGTGAGTGAACGGCTGAGCGGTCACGGTGCCGAACCGGACGTGGCTGCAATCAACAGAGCGAACAGCCCAACGACCACCAGGCATCCGGCGATAGTGCCCAACGTCAACAGCAGCACCCGACGGGGAGCAGGTGGTCCCCAGATCAGAGTCTTCGCCGCCAAGCCGATCAGGACGGCAGGGAAGAACCAGCCCAGCAACCACGGCCACCACAGATACAGCACCAACCACGCCGTCCAGAAGGCGAGAAGATAAGGCCAGCGTCGCCGAGTCGTTTCCTCGGCCAAGGACTTCATGCCCGCGTCCGCAGATCCGCCGCCGTGCACGAGATCGGGGCCGCCAGGGATCGGGTTGATGGTCTTGGCGAATACGGACCGACACCAAGTCCGAAATCGTGACCCGTCCCCATGACGATGGCTGCCCCCAGTGGCGGCGGGGCCTCCCCGCCGGGCCGACACACGTTGTCAACATATGGCGACGATTGACCTGTGTCCACAGTAGGTACACGTGCGCAGGGCGATGCGACCCGCGACGTGGACCTGAAGACCATCCAGGCTCGTGGCGTCCGCGGTGGATCGTAGTGATTCGTCGCTGAGCGTCCCTACCGAAGTGAAGCGAGCGCGGAATGCTGATGCATCGACGAAGAGGTCGATCAGCTCAATTGTCGGTTCTCGCCTTGATCCCCTGGATGCCAGAATCTGCGAAGCGCGCGACCATAACGCGTGCTGTCGTCGCGGCACGCGACGTCGATCCTGTTCGCAGACGACGTGGGCGACCCGGAAGACGAGCGACATCAGGACGAATGCTTCGGCTTCTGCTGGACCGAAGGGCTTCGTGGTTCGGGTGGCCGCGCGACGCGGCGAGCTTGCTCGTCTAGGGTGGGCTCATGGGAATGAGGCGAAGGTCAAGGCGTCGCGGGCTCATCGTCGGAGCCGCGGCGGGAGCTGCGGTCGCTCGTCACCACTCCGGACAAGAAGATGAGCCGCAGCCTGTAGATCAGACGCAATATGCACCGGCTCCCGCCGACACGGCGGACGAGATCGAACACCTCGCACAGTTGCATGCATCGGGCGTGCTGACCGACGAGGAGTTCGCGTCGGCCAAGGCGAAGATCATCGGGTCCTGACGTACGTCGGATCCCCGAGCGACGTCACGGCAGATGACGGCACAATCGAAGGGCTGCAATGACTGAATCGCGCAAAGACGTGATGGCGAAGGCGCTCGAGGCCGAGGTTGGTAGCACCTCGGTGGATCTCGACACGCTCTTCACAGACGATGTCGTCGGTTGGTCGCCATACGCATCCATTTCAGGGCTGACTGCGCTCGCTGAGTTGTCCGCCCTCCGTGAAATCGCATTCTCGAACGTGGTGATCTTTTTGCGAGGACTCGATGAGGTCGGCAACAGGGCGTACGCCGAGTGGCTGATCGAAGCCGATCACACGGGGCCACTCGTGCTGGACGACGATGTCGTGTTGGAGGCAACGGGTCGGCATGTTCAGCTGGCAGGCGTCAGCGTGGCCGACTTCCGTGAGGGAAAGATCCGCTCGTTCCGGACCTACTTCGATGACCTCTCGATGATCGAGCAGATCGTCGGCGTGTGACGAGTCGTTCTCGATGGAGTTCCAGGTCGAGGACCATCCGGATCCGCTCGACGTCGAGCTCCTAGAAGAGCGCATCCGTTCCGAGGCCTCGACCGTCAAGGGGCTCGGTGACGAAGTGGAGTTGGCGATCTTCGTGCGCGACGCCGGCACGATCGTCGCTGGCATCAGCGGGTGGACCTGGGGCGACTGCTGCGAGCTGCAGAGCCTCTGGGTCGCGCCGCACCTCCGAGGTCGGGGGCTGGCAACCCGGCTGCTCGCCGCGGCCGAGGCCGAGGCGGTCACGCGCGGTTGCTCACAGACGGTCCACTTCACCTACGACTTTCAGGCTCGAGCTCTCTACGAGCGAAACGGCTACGACCTCGTCGGTCGAGTCCAGGACTTTCCATCGGGAACCGACGCGCTCTGGTATCACAAGCGTTTCGAGGCGGCCGGCCCTCGCGCCGAGTCATCTCAATTGGCCGGGCGGCGTGACGGTGTGTCGTGAGTGCGGTAGCTGCCGGGGAATGAGACCGCGGAACCCGGGCGGACGACGAACTCTTCGCCGTGGTGCTGTGCGGTCAGGGGGTCACCTCGTCTGAGGGAGTAGGTGGCGCGAACGACCTTCGCCCTAGCGGTGGCGCGGTCGGGTGCCGGTCTTCCGCCCCATTCCGCCGTGATCATGCCGTTGCCCCCGGTCGTGCCGCTCGCGAGATCGGCCCACCACACATCCGACACCCCGAAGTGGTCGACGTCGGCATACAAACACGACAGCACGAGGTCGCCGGCCAGGACCGCCCAGTAGTCCCACCGCTTGTTGATGCCGAATCGGCCCGCGAGGTTCGCGCGGTGCAGTGGCCGCCGTGACCAGCCGAGTGCGGCCCGGTCGAGCCGATCGCCGTCAGTCGTGCAGAGGTCGACCGGCGAGGTGAGCTCGTTCTCGTGCGTCAGCACTGCATCCTCCCATCACCTGTGCAGATGTCGTCATTGCGGGTGCGACGAGTCGCGCACACGCCAACCTCCCCAGTTCGGATCGGGCTTGCCGCTCGTGTAGGCGGCAAAGAGGTTGTCGAGCCAGGCTGCACTGTCTTCGAGGCCACCAGGGCGATTGCGCTGGAGCCAGAGTGCGCGGTGTTCCTCGGTGAGGTCCGCCAAGCGCGCCGCAAGCCGCTTCCTCGTTTCCTCGTCGATCGAACCGATCGTGCCGTCACCTTCGAGGCGGGCTCGCGCGTCGTCGGTCGTCAGCGTGACGATGTCGGCGCTCCACTCCAGTTCGCGCGTCAGCTGTTCCGTGTCAGCGCGAGCCGATCTCGCGGTCCGCGCGAGGGCGCGTGCGTCGGCCAGGTGCTCGGCGAGACCGTCGAGTTGGTCCAGGGTGATTCCGCGGGTGAGGCCACGTCCGACCGTGAGTTGCGGGAAGTAGAGGTGCAACACGATGGTCGCCATGTTCGGGAACTGCGGCGTGATGTCGAGGTACGTGCGCCCGAGTGCGAGCACCGCGTCGGCCATGTTGCCGCTCGGATCGTCGTAACAATGCGTGCTCAACGCGGCGCCGAGATCGAGGTCGGCGTTGCTGGCGAAACACCATGAGACCGCCGCGCCATATACGAAACCGGGGTCGCTGATCGGATGTTGCTGGAGGTGTCCTTGGTCGCCCCAGTCGGTGTTGAGGTAACCGACCGCGCCGTGTGCGAGTGCCGCCCTCGCCGCGGCGTGACAGTTGCCGATCATGTTGGGCACGCGACCCACCACCGACAGCCAGCTCGACGTCCCCGGTGCCACCCAGAACGGCACGCCCGCGTCGGAGAGCATCGACACGCGTTCATCGAACGGATGCCAGTCGTCGTAACCCCACTCGCAGACGGTGACGCCGGCGGGAATTTGTCGCAACCGGTCGATGTCGCCCGCGATCATGTCGCCCCAGATCAACAGCTCGTGGTCGGCGAGCTCTGGAAGCGAACGCAGCGTGTCGATCCAGGCCATGAACTCGTCCATCCGCTCGGGTGGGAGCTCCCACGCCTCGTCGAGTCCGAGGTGGACGCGTCTGCTCGTGAACAGAGGAAGCAGTTCGGCGAGCAGCTCACGGATGAGCTCGAGCGAGCCAGGGTTGACCGGGTCGAGGGTCATCGCGTTGCGAAACATGCCCCAGGGATCGGTGAATCCGTCCGGCGCGAGCGCGAGCGCGCGGTAGGGCTCGTGCTCGACCCAGCGATTCATGTGGCCAAGGCAGTTCTGGTTCGGCACGAGCTCGACGAACCGTTGGCGACAGAACGCATCGAGCTCGATGATCTCGTCAGCGGTGAGCGGGCTCGCGTGCTCGTGCACGATCTGATGGTTGCGGTAGGCGAATGTGTGCTCGCTGTACAACTGGACCTGGTTGATCTTCCACGACGCGAGGCGATCGATGAGATCGCGCAGGGAGGCCATGCTCGGCACCTTGTCGCGCGAGATATCGAGCATCACCCCGCGAGCGGGGAGGTCTGGATGATCGCGGATCACGCCCTCGGGCAGTGAGCCGTCGTGGATGCGTGCGAGTTGTGCGAGTGTGCTGCGCGCGTAGAACGTGCCCGCGTCATCGGCGGCCGCGAGGTCGATGCCGTCTGCGCCGATGCGAAGCTCGTAACCCTCGGCCGGCAGCGACGCGTCGATGCGCTCGCGCGGCGCGGCGTTCGGTACGCGCACGTCGCTGCAGTCGGCGAATCGAGGACGAGGAAGCAGGTTCATCTCAGGTTCCGGCGGTAGACGAAATACACATTGGTGACGCGCCCACCCACGAGTGCATACGGAATCACTGGGCCGACCCAGCACACGTCGGTGTGCGTTCGTCCGCGGCGCCGCAACTCGTGGAGCGCGCCGATGAGCGCTGGACGGCCGATGCCTTGTCCCATCAGATCGGGCCGCACGGCGACCGGGCCGAGGAACCCGGTCCGGTTGACCTCGAACGCGCAGAACGCCTGGATGCCGTCGCTGCCGCGGACGAGCACGAGGTTGCCTTTGTGCAGCGCCCGTATCACCTCGGCCCGCCAGTTCGCCCAGTGCGCCGTCATCCATGCGTCGAGCTCGTCGGCGTCCGCCGCGGTCGCGCGCACGTGGCCGCCCGGGTCGTCGGGGATCGCGGCGAGGTCCACGGTCATGTCGAAGTTGGTCTCGGCGCGGAAGTAGTGGTGGTGCTCGAACAAGCAGATCATCGGCGTGTCCGTGCTCGGGATACCCGGCCAGAGGAAGTACGGCGCGTCGGCGCCGGTGGAAAGGGCATCGTGTCCAGCGGCGCGGGCGTCGGACTCGGCCGCGTTCACCAGCGAGTTGCCGTGGCCTCGGTTCCGGTGGTCGGGGTCGACGACGAGAAGTCGGATATGACCGCCGTTGTCGGCGGTGACGGTTGCGACGATCCCGACGGCAGGATCGCCTCGAACGACAGCCGGTTGTTCGTCGCAGAACAGCGCGCCGTCGAGCTCCTCGATCGTCGGTGCGCCCACGACCCCTCGAGTGCAGAGCGCGGCGATGTCGTCGAGATGCTCACGGCCCAGTTGCGGGAGCTGATCGCTCCGCTCGCTCATCGTTCCGCGACGGTATCGGTCATCGATGCCACGAGCCCGAGCTGGGCGCGGGCGCGATCGAGGTTCTGGTCGGGACGGACGATGCGGTAGTACACGTCGCCTTCGAGCCAATCGGTGAGGAACCGCAACGCCTGCTCGTAGGCGACGATGATCCCGGCGACGTCGAGGGCCTGGATCTCCGCGGGGGTCATCGACGGCGCCGTCGCGAGGTATCCCTCGTGGATCGCGGCGTAGAGATCTCGATCGACCTCGGCCGACGGGTCGTCCTCTGCCTGAGTGGTAGCCGCCGTGCGAACGAGATCACCGACGTCCCAGAACCAGGCCGTGGGCATCAGCGTGTCGAGGTCGACGAGACACACGGCTTCGTCCTGCACGAACAGCATGTTGGCGAGCGCGGCATCGTTGTGGGCGACGCGTCGAGGGACGCGTGCGAGCGTGTCCGACGCGAGCTCGACGAGCGGTTCATGCGCGAGTGCCACGTCGATGAGTTCGGCGGCCGCGGCAGCCCGTCCGGCACCGTCAGCGGCAACGGCTCCTTGCAGTGCATCGAACCGGCGGCGGAGATCGTGGAAGCACGGAATGGTCTCGACGAGCGACCGGGGATCGAGACCGGCGACCGACGCGTGGAACCGGCCGAGCAGCAACCCCGCTTCCCGGGCGATCGCGGGCGAGCTCACCGACTCGGTGTGCGCGCGGGCGACTCGCCGCCACGCACGCCAGACCTCACCCCCGTCGCGCGCAAGCCAGTCGCCCGCGATGGTGCGTAGCGGTCTCGGCAGCAAGGTGTCGCCGACGAACGAAGACACCTTGGTGATGTTCGCCATCACTGCATCGGGATCTGCGAACACTTCGAGGTTCAGCCGCTGCAACACGATGTCGTGAGTCGATCCCGTCACCAGAAACGTCTTGTTGATGAGACCCTTTCCGAAGGGCTTCACGCCGAGCACGCGGTCGACGAACTGAGCCGCGACGCGATCGGCGGTTTCGAGTTGGCTCATCGGAGCGTCCGGCGGACTGCGTCGACGTCTTCGGCGCGCGTGATGCCGATGCACGGCAACTCGGAGAAGAGGACTCGAATGACCGCTCCATCGGCGATCAAGACACCGATCACATCCGGCAGATAGACCTCGCCCGATGCGCGACGCGCAACTGCTCGCGCCAACGCGTCGAACATCGACGGCTGGAACCCCCAGAGGTTCATCGAGATCCATGCGTCCTTGTCGAACCCTTCGGAGGGACGCAGGGTTTTCTCTTCGACACCCTCGAGGCGGCCGTCATCGCCGATGTCGAGGCGGGCTCGTCGCTCGGGTTGATCGTTCACGATCGTGCGTCCGGCGCGGAAGGCCACCATCGCATGCTCGTCCGTCCGGCGAATGTGCTCCGCGAGCACCGCGAACGCGTCGACCGGGTACAGGTCGTCGGCGTTGGCTACAACGAATGGCTCATGGACCACGCGCTGAGCGCTGAGCACCGCATCGGCCGTCCCGATTGGCTCGGACTGTTCGGCGAGCTCCACGGCGATCGGCGATGGGTAGCGCCCGAAGTGCGCCTGCACGACGTCGCGGATTTCGGGTCGGATCACCACGACGGCGCGGTCGTAGCCCGCGGTGCTCGCGCGAGCGAGGAGCAGGTCCATGATCGCCTCGCCGTTGCGGCCGATGGGTGCGAGTTGCTTGACCCCGCCGAACCGTGTGCCGAGTCCTGCGGCGAGGATCACGAGCGAAGGCACGGTTCATCGTCGCGCCGGCCAAACCGAGGTCACTAGGGTGCCGGCCATGGTCAGCCCAGCCGACGTCACCGTCAGCCGAGACGTCGCGGCACCGCCGGCGGTCGCGTGGGCGTTGCTCGCGGATCTGGCGCGCATGCCCGAGTGGTCGCCTGAGAACGAGCAGATCGAGTGGATCGGCGGCGCCACCACAGCGGCCCTCGGGGCGAAGTTCCGCGGCACGAATCGCAACGGCAAGAGGTCGTGGAAGAGCGTCGGCGAGATCACCGCCTTCGAACCGGACCGAGCCGTCGCGTTCCGCATCACGGTCGGGCCGTTCAATGTCGCCGACTGGGGCTACACGATCGAGGCGACCGGCACCGGCTGTCGCGTCAGCGAGAGCTGGACCGATCGGCGCGGCGGCGCGATGCGACTTGCGTCGAAGCTGGCAACGGGCGTGAAGGACAGATCCGCCCACAACCGCACAGGTATGGAGGAGACGCTGCGTCATCTCGCCACCGTCGCCGAGAAGTCAGCTTCTGTCTGAGTTCACGTACCGTGGTCCTGACTGATGTCACACGATGCCACAACCCCCATCCGCTCAGGGTTTGCGCAACGGAGGGCAAGGGCGGGCGGCGCTGTGTCGACGCACCGCACCATCGATTGCCGACCTCGACGACCCTGAGGCGTCGGGCGGAATCGGATCAGTTGGGGGGACCGAACGTGCCGCCGCCGGTTCGTCCGCCGGTGCCGGTGAACCGGTTCGTCTGCTGGCCGTTGGTCGACGAGGTCGCGCTGCTCGGCAGCGGCTGTCCGACATTCGCGAGGACGACGGTGTCGCCGGCGCTCAGCCCGCTGGTGATCGCTGTCCACGTGGCGCCGATGGGTCCGACCTGGACGGTGACCGCGTCCACGGAGTCGCCGTGCAACACGTCGACGCTGTAGTGGCCGTTGTCGGCATGGACCGCTGACGTGGGCACCGCCAGCGCGTTGCCCGAGCTCGAGGTCGTGATGACGGTGGTCGCGGTCGCGGCGTCGTGCAGCCCGTCCGTGCTGCCGGTGAGGCCGATCGTCACCGGATAGGTGGTGCCGGTCGTCCCGGTGGTGCTGACGAGGCCGACGGCGATGACCTGCCCGGTGATGGTGCGACCGAGGCCGTCGGGAGTGACGGATGCAGCTTGGCCGACCTTCAGGTTCGGGAGATCGGTCACCTTCACCATGGTGACGGCCTCGTAGCCGCCCGGGCCGGCGATCACGACGTTCGCCGTACTCGAGTTCGCGGAGACCGTGCTGCCGGGGGTGAGGTTCACCGCGACGACCGTGCCGTCGATCGGGCTCACGATGGTGGCGTCGAGCGCCGCTTGCTGCGCGGCGGCGACCTCGTCGTTGGCGGCGTCGACCGCCTTCTGGTCGGCGATGAGATCCGCGGATGACGGTGTGTTCGTGACGGCCGTCGTGCCCGAGCTCGACTGGGATCCCGTCGCACGAGAGCCGGACTGCGTCGTCGTCGCACCCGAGTTGGATTGGGACTGCGCACCGCCACTCGCGGAGGGTGCCTTGCCGGACGACGGTGCGGTGGATTGACCGGGTGATGACGTCTGTTGCGCGAGCAGCGCGTCGAGCGCGGTGGCGACTTGGGCCAATGACTTCTGTGCCGTTTGCGACTGCTGCTGTGCGGAGAGCACTGCCGCCAGCGCGCTGTAGCAGGCGCCGACGTTGCCCGTTGTCGGGTCTGTCGAGGACGATGATGAGGACGATGACGACCGGTCGGATGAGTCGCTCGACGTCGACGATGCCGGTGGTGTGCTCGAACCGCCGTCCGTCACGCCGTTGCACGTGCTGCCGGCGGCGGCGAGCGCTTGGTCGGCGGCGGCGAGGTCAGCGTCGACTTGCTTCTGGCCGTCGGTCACTGCTTGCTGGGCCGCGGTCAGCGTGTTGCTCGGTGTGGCCGCCATGAACTCGACCTGCGTTGTGGCATCACTGCCGTCGCTGCGGTACGACGTCGGTTGCGCGGAACCCGTCGTCGCCGTTCCCGAGCCACCGGTTCCGCCTGTCGCGTTCGTTGACTGACCGTTCTCCGCGCGCTCGAGCGTGAGCTGAGCCTGCGCGAGGTTGGCCTGCGCGGTGTCGACCGCTTGTTGCAGCGACGTCGGGTCGAGCGATGCGAGCTCCGCGCCGGTCGTCACCTGGTCGCCCGGGTGGACCGCAACAGTGGCAACGGTGCCCGAGGACGGGAAGGCAACGGTTGCTTGCGAGACGGGCTCGATGGTGGCGACGCCGGTGAGCGTCTGGTCGACGGGGTGCGCGGCCACGACGGCGGTGCGATAGCTGCTGTCGTCGCTCGAGCGGGCGAAGGCGATGCCGGTGCACGCGATCAGCGCAGCGGCGACGACGCCGACACCGATGGTGATGCGCCGGCGGCGGGCCCGTGCCGCGTCAGCGTGCGTCGAGTCGGGAAGGTCGAGGGGCATTCCGGTCACTCGCTCCTGAGCGCGTCGATGGGGGCGAGGCGAGCAGCGCGCGACGCGGGGTAGACGCCGAACAGCACGCCGACGCCGATCGCGATCGCGATCGCGGCGATGGAGGCGCTCGCCGAGAGGATGAAGCGGGTGTCGACGAAGTGGGGGACCACGGCCGCGATCGCGATGCCGACCACGACACCGAGTAGGCCACCGGCGAACCCGAGCGCGCTCGCCTCGACCAAGAACTGACGACGGATGAGACGCGGTCGCGCTCCCAAGGACTTGCGCAGCCCGATCTCGCGGATCCGCTCGGTGACGGACACCAGCATGATGTTCATGACACCGATGCCCCCGACGAGGAGCGAGATGATCGCGATGCCGGCGAGCATCAGGCTCATCGTCTTGTTCACGGTCGTCGCGGCCGAGAGGATCGATTGCTCCGTCGCGATCGTGAAGTCAGCGGAGCTGGTCGAGCTCAAACGATGCACGTTGACCAGCAACGCGTCGCTCTCTTGATAGGCAGCACTCAGCGTCCCCTCGGACGTGGCCTTGACGTAGATCGACGACACCGAGTTGCGGTTCTGACCGCCGACCAATGCCTGCGAGTAGGTGGTGAACGGAACGATCGCGAGGTCGTTGTTGGAAGCGTTGTCCGATGAGCTGAGCGACTGCAGGACGCCTACCACCTGAAGGGTCGTGCCGTTGTAGATCACTGTCTGACCGACGGCGTTGCGGCCGCCGAAGAGCTCCTGCGCGGTGTCGGGGCCGAGCACGATGACAGGTGCAGCGTTCTGCACGTCGGCGTCGGTGATGAACCGTCCGCTGGTGACGCCGCGCGAGCGGACCTGTTGCCACGACGGCGTGGTGCCCAGAAGCTGCGTTGTCCAGTTCGTCGATCCCGCCGCGAGCTCGGCGTTGGTCGACGCGGTTGCCGCGACCGACTCGATGTCTGGGGCAACGGTGCGGTCGTTCAACGCTTGCGCGTCCTGCATGGTGAGGGTGGAGGAGCTGCCGAAGCCGCCCCGCACACCGCTCGTCGTCGTGCTGCTCCCGGGGGACACCACGAGGACGTTCGTCCCGAGCTCGTTGATCTGGTCGCGGACCTCGGCCTTGGTGCCGTTGCCGATGCCGACGCTGAGGATCACCGCAGTGATCCCGATCATGATCCCGAGCATCGTCAGTGCGGAACGCAACCGGTGGGAACGGACCGACTCGCCCGCGGTTCGGATGGTGTCGCGCCAGGTCATGACGTCGGCCCCGCGCCTGCGAGCGCGTCTTCGTCGTCCGCGATGTGGCCGTCGAAGAGGTGCACGACGCGGCTCGCACGCGCCGCGACGCTCGCCTCGTGCGTGATGAGGACGATCGTCCGGCCGGCGCGATGCAGGTCGGTCAGCAGGTTCAGGATGTCGCGCGTCGACGCCGCGTCCAGGTTCCCAGTGGGTTCGTCCGCAAGAAGCAATGCCGGCTCGGTGACGAGCGCACGCGCAATCGCGACTCGCTGTTGCTGGCCGCCGGACAGCTCGCCGGGACGATGCTCACCCCGTTCGGCGAGGCCGACCAGTTCGAGGCTCGCGCGTGCGAGCTCACGTCGTTTCGCCGGCTCCACGCCGGCGTAGACGAGCGGCAGCTCGACGTTGCGCACCGCGGTCATGTACGGCAGCAAGTTGAACTGCTGGAACACGAAGCCGATGTAGCGGTTGCGGACGTCCGCCAGCCGATCCTCATCGAAGTCGGCGACGTCCTGACCGGCGAGCAGCAGCTGTCCGGTCGAGGGCACGTCGAGGCAGCCGACGATGTGCATCAGCGTCGACTTCCCTGAGCCCGACGGTCCGACGATGGCCACGAACTCGCCTTCGTCGACGCGCATGTCGATGCCGTGCAGCGCTTCGACCTCGAGGGAGCCCGATCGATACGTCTTGGTGACGCCCACGAGCTCGATGACGGCGCTCGAATTCTGGCCGCCTTCGCCGCCGCGCGTTCCTGTGCCGGTGCGAGCGGTCGACCCGCTCCCGCCGGCCGTCGTCCCGCGGTTGCCGCCGAACTGGAAGCTCGGGAACGAGATGACGACTTGGTCGCCTGCTTGGAGACCGGACGTGATCTCGACCATGTTCCCGGACGTCAAGCCCGTGGTCACGGTCTGTGTCTGCTTCGAGCCGTTGTCGTTCACCGTCACAGTGGACACGCCGTTGGTCGTCGTGACCGCCGCGGCCGGCACCTGGAGCGCGTTCTGCTTCTCCGCGTACGTGATGCGAGCCACAACAGTCGCGCCGGGATTGAAGGTTCCGGTGTCATCCGAGAAGGTGACGGTGACGGGATACTTCGCCACCCCCGAGCTGACGGTGGCCACGGTCCCGACGTCGGTGACCGTGCCGGTGGCGCTCGATGCTCCGGTCACGGTGTTGGTGGTGCCGTTGGAGGACGTGCTGTTCCCGCCTTGGGTCCCGCCTCCGGCAGACCCGCCGCCGGCGAAACCTCCGCCACCCGGGAACCCTCCGCCTCCGGCGAAGCCGCCGCCGGGGAAACCACTCGTGTTCGAGCTCGTCGTCGACAGTTGGATCGTTGCCGGTTGCGCGTCGGCGATCTTGGCGACGTCACTTGCGTCGAAGCCGAGCTGCACCGTGAACGACGACGCGGTGATCACCTGGAGCTCAGGGGTCGAGCTGCTGCCTGTGTTCGAGCCACCCGTGCTGTTCGATCCGTTTCCGCCGCTCGAGCCGTTTCCGCTGCTCGAGCCGTTCGTGGAGCTCGAGCCGAGCGCCGACGTCGATCCGCCGGATGGGCTCTGGCTGCCCGACGTGTTCGTGCCGCCGGTACCGCTGCTGCCGAGCTGCTCGCCCACCGTCAGGTTCACCTGCGAAACGGTGCCGTCGAACGCCGCAACGAGCTGCGCGCCTCCGAGCGCCGTGTACGCGGTGGCGACCTTGTCCTGCGCGGTCGTCACGCTCGTCTGGTCGGCGGTCAGTTGCGCGGCCGACGCGCCGGCCGACTCGTCGTCGGAGAGCTTGGCTTCCGCCTGCGCTTCCGACGACTGCGCCGTGCTCAGGGCGGCTTGCAGTGAGGTCGAGTCGATCTGGGCGAGCACGTCACCCGCACTGACCTTCTGACCGGCCTTCACGTTTACCGCCGTCACCGTGCCGGACGATCCGAAGTTCAGGTCGGCGGACTGCGAGGAAGCAACGGTGCCCTGCCCCGACACCGTCTCTGCAATCGTCCCGCTCGTCACCGCGACGGTCTGGTCGGTTGGCTGCGCGGCCGCGTCGCTCGACGACGAATGGGCCTGGAACACGGCCCAGCCGGCGAGCACGACGACCGCGAGGAGCGGCATGACCACGAACGGCTTGGTGAGCAGCGCTTTGACACGCGCCATCGCGATCAGTTCTCCGCGCCGTTGGCGTCACTGTTCGGCGCGCCGCCCGGGGGGTTACCGCCGGGGAAGCCGCCGCCGAACCCGCCGCCGCCGAACCCACCGCCGCCGATCCGAACCGAGGTCGCGGTGACGACGCCGTTGTCGTTCGTGCCGGTCGCCATGATCGTGTCGCCCGTCTTCACGTCGGCGATCGAGGCGGTCTGGGTCACGTTGACTGTCGTCGAGCCGTCCGTGGTGACGGTGACCGAACTGCCGTCGAAGGTCGAGATGGTGAGCGTCGAGCCGTTGACCGCGGTGACCTGTCCGGCTTGGAACCCGCCACCGCCGGGGCCGCCGGGACGGCCGTTGCCGTTGCCCCCGTTCCCCCCGGACGGTGGCGTGAACCCGCCACTGTTGGGAGGCGTGGAGTTGCTGTTGTCCGGCGGCGTGCCAGGTTGCGACCCGTTGCGGTTCGCGCCGCGGCCACCAAATGTCATGTCGCCGTTGTCGGTGATGGACGTGGCGGCAACCGTGCCGGAAGAATCCGTTCCGCTGACCAGCACGTTGTCGCCGGTCTTCACGTCGCTGACGCTTCCGGTCGCCGACTTCGTGAACGTCGTGTCCGAAGCGGTGCGAACGGTCACCGTCGACGCCGTGCCGTTGCGGTCGGTCGACTGGATCGTGATGTCCGAACCGTCGATCTTCGTGACGGTTCCTCTCGTGCCGTTGCGGAACCCGGAAGGCGCGCCGTTGCCGGAGCCGCTATCGCTGTTGCTCGACGCGCTGCTGCCCGTGCCGGCGAGGGTCGTCGCGCTGGAGTTACCGGAACGACTGACGACGAATCCGATGAGGCCCGCCGCGACAGCCGAAAGGACGGCCGCGATCACCCAAGTGCGCCACGCCGGGCGCGACGAGGACGGCGCAGGCTCGGGGGAGGGAGTGATGGCCGGGCCGGCGCCGTCCTCGGGCGGATACGGGGGCATCGCGCTCACAGCGCGTACTCGATTCGATTGTCCATGACAGTCGACTCTGGGGTCTGTGGCCCAGAGTGCGGACAGAGAAAGCTGTGATTTCGCTCAGGATCCACGACGCAGTGCCAGGCTGGGCGCGGCATGGCGAACGAACATCGAAGTCGGTACGGCCCGCACGCCCCTGACGTGACTTACGTCACGCACGCCTTCCCCGAGAAGCTGGTCGCCCTCGGTGAGGTCGAGCTCAACCACGCCACCGCCGGTGACCCGGCGAACCCCGCGTTGCTGTTGATCCCCGGACAAACCGAGTCGTGGTGGGGGTACGAAGCGGCGCTGCCTCGCCTCGCCGAGCACTTCGAGGTGTTCGCCGTCGACCTTCGCGGGCAGGGCCGCAGCACGCGCACGCCGGGTCGCTACACGCTCGACAACATGGGCAACGATCTGGTCCGCTTCATGGACATCGTGATCGCACGGCCGGCGATCGTGAGTGGCTTGTCGTCCGGTGGCGTGCTGTCCGCGTGGCTGTCGGCGTACGCGAAGCCGGGCCAGGTCGTGGCCGCGTGCTACGAGGATCCGCCTCTGTTCTCCTCGGAGGTGCGCCCCGCGATCGCGCCGGGCATCCAGCAGTCGATCGGCCCGATCTTCGATCTGTGGAGCACGTACCTAGGGGACCAATGGTCCATCGGCGCGTGGGACGAGATGCGCGCGGCCGCGCCTGATCGGTTGCCGCAATGGTTGCAGCTCATGCCGATCCCAGATGAGCCTCGGCAGGAGTTGAAGGAATACGACCCCGAGTGGGGACGCGCGTTCTGGAGCGGAACCGTCTCGGCGTCGTGCGATCACGAGCGCATGCTCCGGAGCGTGAAGGTGTCGAACGTGCTCCTCACGCATCACATGCGCGTCGTCGACGAGAGCACGGGCGTCCTGATGGGCGCGCTCGCCGATGTGCAAGCCGAGCGCGTGCAGGCGCTGCTGCGCGAAGTCGGCGTCACCGTCGACTACCGCTCGTTCCCGGCGGTCGCGCACTCGATGCACGGCACCGAACCGGATCTCTACGTCGACACGTTGGTCGACTGGGTCGGCACGCTCGGCCTGTGAAGATCGACATCCACGCGCACTACCTGCCGGAGCTCTACCGAGAAGCGCTCCGGCAGTCGGGACACGAGGCGCCGGACGGCATGCCGTACGTCCCGGAGTGGTCCGCCGCAGAACACGTCGCACTGATGGACCGCCTGGACATCGCGCGCTCGTACTTGTCGGTCTCCTCTCCCGGTGTGCTCGGCGACGCAGCGCTGGCGCGTGCGGTGAACGAGGACGGACGTCGTGCCGTCGTCGATCATCCCGGTCGATTCGGTCTCCTGGCATCGCTCCCGTTGCCGGACGTCGACAGCGCGATGGCCGAGATCGCGTTCGCTTGCGACCAACTCGACGCGGACGGTTTCGTCCTGCTCACGAACTTCGACGGCACCTACCTCGGCGATGTCTTGTTCGCCCCCGTGCTGCGCGAGCTCGGTCGTCGCCGCGCACGGGTGTTGGTGCATCCGACGTCGCCCGTGTGCTGGGAGCAGACGTCGTTCGGCCGGCCGCGCCCGCTGATCGAGTTCCTCCTCGACACGACCCGCGCGATCGTCGATCTGGTGTTGAGCGGCACCGTCGCCGTCAACCCGGATCTCGAGCTGATCGTCCCGCACGCCGGGGCGGCACTCCCGCTGCTCGCCGATCGGGTCACCGCGTTCGGCAGTCTGGTCAGCCCGGACGTCGATGTGATGCGCGACCTCGGGCGGCTGCACTTCGATCTGGCCGGCTACTCGGTGCCTCGACAGCTCGACGCGCTTCTGACGATCACCACCATCGACCATCTGCACTACGGCAGCGACTATCCGTTCACCCCCGAGCCGGTCGCTGCTGGCCTTGCCACGCGCATCGACGGCGTCGACGATCTCGTCTCGACGTTGTGCGCGAACTCCGAGCGGCTCTTCACGAAAGAAGGCAGAACATGAATCGCGACATCGAGCTCGCATACCTCGGTATCGAGGTGCCTGACCCTGCCGCGCTCGACTCGTTCTTCGGGAACGTGATCGGGCTCGTGCCCGGGGACGGCGCTCATACCTGGCGCGACGACGACAAAGCGCGGCGCGTGATCGTGCAGCAGGGTGACGCCAACGACGCTGTCTTCGTCGGCTTCGAAGCCGTCGACGACGACGCACTGGCTCGCGCCGCCGCCCGCCTTCGCGCCGCGGGCTTCGAGGCCATCGACGGATCCGACGACGATGCGCGAGCCCGCGGCGTCGGACGGCTCGTCCGCTCGGCCGCCCCTTGGGGCGTCCCGGTCGAGGTCGCGGTCGGCCTCGCCGAGGCATCGACCCCGTTCGCATCGCCGCTCGTGCCGGGCGGGTTCCTCACCCAGCATGTCGGCTTCGGGCACGCCGTCTTCGCGACAACCGCGTTCGACGAGTCACACCGCTTCGTCGTGGAAGGGCTCGGGCTCGAGCAGTCGGACTGGCTGGAGATGGAGATCGCCGAGGGCATCGAGCTCGAGGTCCGCTTCTACCACTGCAACGCACGACACCACACGATCGCACTGGCGCGAGCGCCATTCGAGCTGCCGCAGCACCTGCATCACGTGATGTTCGAGACCAAGGATCGAGACGACGTCGGTGCCGCGTTCGATCGTGCGTGGGCATCGGGGCTGCCGATACCCAACGGTCTCGGACGCCACGACAACGACGGGATGTTCAGCTTCTACGTCGCGAGTCCGGCCGGCTTCCAGGTCGAGGTCGGCCACGGCGCGAAAGTCGTCGGCGACCACTGGGACGGCAACCGCAAGCTACGACCGCATCAGCGCGTGGGGCCACCAGCCGCTGCGGCAGGGATGACGCGCGACCTCGACGCCGATCGTGACGCCGACGTCGCCATCGTCGGGTGCGGACCGGTCGGGAGCGCGCTCGCGATCTTCCTCGCGCAACTCGACCGGTCGGTGACGGTGATCGAACGCTGGCCCGAGCCGTACCCGCTACCGCGTGCGGTGCACTTCGACCATGAAGTCGGCCGCATCCTGCAGTCATGTGGCATCGGCGACGAGGTACGTGCGATCAGCGAGCCCGCCGACATCTACGAGTGGCGCAACGCGGCGGGCACGACGCTGTTGCGCTTCGGCCGAACGGGGGACGGGCCATCGGGCTGGCCGGCATCGTCGATGTTCAACCAGCCGAGGCTCGAGGCGCTGCTCGACCGGCGCGCCGTCGAGCTCGGCGTCGCGCGTGCGCCGTGGTGTCGAGGTGACCGGGATCGACCAGTCGGAGTCGAGAGCGGTCGTGCGCGGCGCCGACGGTTCGACCTCCACGGCGAGCTACGTCGTCGGCTGCGACGGCGCCAACAGCACGGTACGGACCAGCTCGACCTCCCCGTCACCGACCTCGGGTTCTTCTACGACTGGCTCATCGTCGACGTGCTCCTCGACGAACCGCGCGTCTTCGATCCGATCAACCTGCAGATCTGCGATCCGGCGCGGCCGACGACCGTGGTGTCGGGCGGTCCCGGTCGGCGTCGGTGGGAGTTCATGCGTCTGCCGCACGAGTCCCTCGACGAGCTCAACGACGAAGCACGCGCGTGGGAACTTGCTCGCGCCGTGGGATGTGCATCCGGGCAATGCCCGACTCGAACGGCACGCCGTGTACACGTTCAATGCTCGTTGTGCGGAGCAGTGGCGCGCCGAACGCGTGCTGATCGCCGGTGATGCAGCCCATCTCATGCCCCCGTTCGCAGGGCAGGGCATGTGTTCGGGCTTGCGCGACGCGGCCAACCTTGCGTGGAAGCTCGACCTCGTTCTCGACGGCCGCGCGCCCGATCGGCTGCTCGACTCGTACGAAGAGGAGCGGTTGCCGAGCGCGCGGGCTGCGATCGAGTTCTCGATGGAGCTCGGCAAGGTCATATGCGTTCCGGACCCTGCGGAGGCCGCCGCGCGCGACGAGGCCATGGCCTCGGGCGTCGGTGACGAACCGGCGCCGGCACCCGGACTGCCCGACCTCGACGCGGGCTTCATCCATCCGACCGCGCCGCACGCGGGACGGCAGTTCGTGCAGGGCAAGGTCGGGGGCCGGCCCTTCGACGAAGTGCACGGCAACGGCTGGCGGCTCGTGGTCGTCGACGTCGATCCGTCCGGCGTCGGTGACGAGCAGCGCGGCTGGTTCACCACGATCGGCGGCGCGATCGTCGCATTGACCGAACCCGATCCGACGTTCGAGCGCTGGTTCCAGGAGCACGACACGAAGTACGCGCTGTCCCGTCCTGACTTCTATCTCTATGGCACCGCGACGACCGCCGCATCGGCGTCAGCGCTGCTCGACGATCTCCGCCAACACCTCGCACGAGGAGCCACCACATGAAGCTCGCCAACCATGACGGACGTGCCGTGCTCGTCATCGACGACGCCGTCGCCGACATCGAGGAGGTGTCGGGCGGGCGGTTCGGCCCCGACCCGATGCGTGTGTACGACGACTGGACGGCTTTCGCCGCTTGGGCCGCGGGTGTCACCGTCGGGCACGGCAACGCTCACCGACGGCAGCCTCGGTTGCCCGGTGCCGGCGCCGCGCCAGGTGTTCGCGATCGGCCTCAACTACCGCAGCCACGCCGAGGAGTCGGGCATGGCCGTGCCGAGCGTGCCGGCGACGTTCACCAAGTTCCCGGCGTCGCTGGCGGGTCCGTTCGACGACGTCGAGATCGTCGAGGACACCGTCGACTGGGAGGTCGAACTGGTCGTCGTCATCGGCACGCGGGCCGATCGGGTCGCGCGAGGCGGACGCGTGGTCACACGTCGCCGGTCTCACCGTCGGTCAGGACATCAGCGACCGGCACCCTTCAGTTCGCGGCCGGTGTCGCAGTTCTCGCTCGGCAAGTCGCGTCGCGGGTACGGACCGATGGGACCGTGGGTCGTGACCCTCGACGAGTTCGCGAATCCCGACGACCTCGCGCTCGGTTGCTCGGTCGACGGCGAGACCGTGCAGGACGCGCGGACGTCGGACCTCATCTTCGACGTCCCGCAGCTGGTCGCCGAGCTTTCCGCCGTACTGCCGTTGCTCCCAGGCGACATCATCTTCACCGGAACCCCTGCGGGGGTCGGCGCGACGCGCAAGCCTCCTCGATTCCTGCGGTCAGGCCACGTGCTCGAGTCGTGGATCGAGGGCATCGGCACCATCCGGAACCGGTGCGTGTGATCGTTTCGTCCCACAACGGCGGCGCGTGCGCCGAACGGTGACGACCCGCGTCAACCGTCGAAGTAGTGGCCCTTTTCGAGGTCCTCGATGAGCTTCGGTTGCGTCGGCTCCCAGCCGAGCAACGCGCGTGTGAGATCGCTGGATGCGGGCACGTCGAAGCCGAAGAACATGCCGAGCCAGTCGAAGTGGTTCATTGCTTCGTCGGGGCCGATGCTCGTGACAGGGACGTCGAGATGACGTCCGATGACCTCGGCGATCACGCGAGTCGGCACGCCTTCGTCGTCGATCGCGTGCAGCACTGATCCTGCCGGCGCTTTCGTCAGCGCAAGCGCGAACAACGTCGCGGCATCGAACCGATGCACGGCCGGCCAGCGGCTGGCTCCGTCGCCGATGTAGCCCGACACGTGCTTGTCCCTCGCGATGTTGATCAACGTCGGCACGAAGCCGGCGTCGCCCTCGCCGTGAACCGTCGGTGGAAGCCGGACCACGGACGAGCGGACACCTCGATCGGCGAACGCGATCGTGCGCTGTGCTGCCGGAGCGCGCGGGAACACAGGAGCCGGCGCGTCGCGTTCGGTCGCCGGCGAGTCGCCTTCTCGGACCGCCGCGATCCCCGACGCGATGACGAGCGGCCGATCGGACCCCTCGAGCGCGTCTCCGAACGTCTCGATGGCTTCGGCGTCGATCCGCACCGAGTTGTCGAAGCGGCTGAAGTCGTGCACGAACCCGAGATGGATCACGCCCTCGGACGCGGCCGCGGCCGCTCGCAAGATGTCTCGATCTTCGAGATCGCCTCGCTGCACCTCCGCGCCCATCGCGGCGATCGTCGCGGCGGACTCGTCTGATCTCGCCAATCCGACGACCTCGTGTCCCGCCGCGAGCAGCTCGGGGACGACGGCCGTGCCGATGAATCCGGACGCGCCAGTGACGAACACGCGCATGTCGAAACCTCCAGGACGACTCGCTGCCGGCGGCAGCCGATGTCAGTTGCTGACATCACGATAACACGGATGTCAGTGGCTGTCATCACCTAGGATGGATCCGTGGCGCGATGGGAGCCGGACGCTCGCGGCCGTCTCGAGCAGGCGGCGCTCGAACTCTTCGTCGACCGCGGGTACGAGAGCACGACGGTGGCGGACATCGCGGACAAGGCCGGGCTCACGGAGCGCACCTTCTTTCGCCACTTCGCGGACAAGCGCGAAGTGCTGTTCTCGGGGTCGGATGCGCTCCGGCAGCTTCTCGTCGACTCCGTCGCGGCGGCTCCGAACGAGCTGTCACCGATGGCCGCGGTGGCGGCCGGCCTCGAGGCCGCGTGCGAATTGCTGACCGCGCGCCGCGACTTCGTGCCGCTGCGACAGTCCCTCATCACGTCGCACCCCGAACTGCTCGAGCGCGAACTGATCAAGCTGGCGTTCCTGGCCGACGCGCTCGCCGGCGCGCTGCGCGAACGCGGTGTCAAGGATCGGACGGCGCGCCTCACGGCCGAAGCGGGCATCGCCGCCTTCAAGGTCGCGTACGAGCAGTGGGCCGCCGATCCGAAACGGCGCAACCTCCCGCGCCTGTTGCGCGAGTCCCTCGACGACTTGAAGTCAGTCACTGCGGGCGCGCCCTGAGCAACTCCGGGGAGAAACGGGTGCTATGGCACCCGTTTCCATCCAACATTCGCGCTGGGCCAGTCGGGAGCATCGGCGCCGTAGCGGGCGAGGGGTGTCGGCCACTCCAGCGGACGGCCGTCGATCGTGCCCGGTGGGCCGACAGCCGTGACGGTGGCGTCGGGTGTCGTGATGACCTGGAGGTGCGCGTGCTGGTCGTCGCTGTCTACGGCGGTGGACGACTGTGACTGCGACTGCGACGTTGCTTGCGACGCGAGCCATGCCGCCGTGCGCGCGAGTGAGAGGCGCCGGACGTGCGTGCCGCCGACCTCGAGCTGGCATCGCATGCCATCGAGCGCGGCGGCAGCCGCGAGGTAGCCGGTGCCGTGGTCGAGGAGCTGGCACGGCAGCGCGCCCGGCTGTAGGTCGTCGGTCGATTCGCCAACGGCGATGCCGGTCGCGGCTTGGACGACGCTGTCGAACCCTCGCCGGTGTGCCCACGGCCCGCTCTGCCCCCACGCATCGAGGATGACGAGCACGAGACCCGGGTGGTCGCGTACCAACGCCTCCTCGGACAAACCGAAGCGGTCGAGCGCGCCCGGTCGATAGCCGGTCACGACCACGTCCGCGCCGCCGAGCAACGCTCGCAAGGTGTCGAGACCCCCTTCAGTCGTCGCGTCGAGGAGTGCGCTGCGCTTGGCGAGAAGCGTGTCGGCGGGTTCGTCTCGCTTCATGTCGAGCCGCTGCGGTGGATCCAACCGCAACACCTCTGCGCCGAGCGCGCCGAGGTAACGAGTGCACACCGGGCCGGCAATGACGCGGGTGAGGTCGAGTACGCGCATTCCGCTCATGGGCCGGTTCCCGGACGTGTGCTGCTTCGGTGGTGCGTTCGGCTCGTTCCGGTGCGCGATCAGCGGCTCGGCGTGGACGGCTGCGCCTTGGGGATGCGCGAGCCATTCGTCGCGGGAGCGGACCGCAGCGCAGATCCCACCGGCTGCGACGATCCCGTCCTCGAGCTCGGTCGTCGTTCGCTCGGCGATCGCGGCAGCAACTGCATCGGGTTCGTCGGAAACATCGAGGTACCGGAGCAGCGCGTGTCGATGCCACGGATAGTTGCCGTGCGTCCTGACCCAACCGTCGCGCGCGAGCCAGAACCGGGACAACGGCGCGAACCCCATGCCTGTCGATCGATCACCCGCCCGGAAGAAACGCTCGCTGCGAACCGCAGCACTGACATGCGCTCGATCGAGACTGAGTGACGGCGCTGCTCCCGTCCGCGTTCGCTGCAGTGCGCCCGCCGCACACAGTGCCGTCGCGACACACGCGGTCGCGGCCTCCGTGACCGGGAACCGTGATGGCAACGACGCCGCGCCGACGAGGTCGAGTGACGGGCGGCTCGCCGGAGCGTCTGCCGTCAACGCCGCCCATGCGTCCGACAACACGCCGAGAGTGTTGCAGACTCGCTATGCCGAGCTCACGAGCAACCGTCGAAGTTCGCCGACCGCTGCGATCCCGGCCTCGTCGTCTTCGGCACAGGGGATGACGTTGAACGTCGAGCATCCGGCCTCGACATACGGCGACAGGAACTCGGCGACTTCCTCGGGTGTGCCGTAGGGGGAGTAGCGCTCGAAGGGTTCGTAGGGCATCTGGTAGAAGGCCTCCATCCGCGCGGCCACGAGCCCGCGTGCCGCATCGCGCGTCCTGCCGAAGCCGCACCACACGTTGAGCGCGTGTTCGAACTCGCTCGGATCTCGCCCGACGTTTGTGGCCTCGGCCGCGATCTGGTCGCGCACCGCCGCGTACCGGCGTGGTGAGATCCAGATCCCGAGCCAACCGTCACCGAGCCGCGCGGCGCGCAAGACTGCGGCGTCCGATCGTCCACCGACCACGAGCGGGATCGACGGCGAAGGCGCGGGCAGGATCTGTGCGTCCTGCAACGACACGAACTGGCCGTCGAAGTCGACCGGCTTTCCCTCGGCGAGGCCGCGCAGGACCCTGAGGCACTCGTCCATCCGCCGGCCGCGGCTTGCGGGATCCACGCCACAGAGCTCGACCTCGTGGCGGTCTTCGCCGCCGATGCCGACGCCGAGTGTGAGCCGCCCGGGAGCGAGCTCGCCGATCGTGGCGAGCTGGCGGGCGACGGGAACGGGATGGCGCAACGGCAAGAGGTAGACGGCCACGTAGACCGGCAACTCGGACTGAGCCGCGAGCAGCGACGTCGCCGTGATCAGTCCGTCGGAGCCCGCACCGACGAAGAAGCTCACGTGATCGCCGACGCAGAGATGGTCCACGTTCTCGGCGGCAGCCTGGGCGAGCAGCGCCGCGAGTGGAGGGCCACCCGCACGCTCGCCGACCAGCGGGAACAAACCGACGCGGGCGCTAGCCATTGATCAGATCTCCTCGGACGTGCGCGCGGCCCATGATCAGCGGCCGCACGATCGGTGGCACCGCGTGCCATGACTCGTCGCGGACGTGTTCGAGCTCCAACCCGCAGGCGACGATCAACTCACCCGTCGCGCGGTTGCAACGGCAGCCCCGCGCGAAGCTGCGCCATGGTTTGACGAGACGGTCCTGCCACGAAGCGAGCGTGGAGGACTCGGACCGGACGTGCTCGATGAAGAGCAGCTGGCCGTCCGATCGCAAGACGCGTGCGATCTCCCGAAGTGCGGCGTCGGGCGCGTCGACCGTGCAGAGCACCAGCGTCGACACGACCGTGTCGACTGACTGATCGTCGAACGGCAGTCGCTCTGCTGGGGCGTCGACCACGCGCACCGCTCGTCTGCCGTGGTGCCTTCGCGACTTCGCCTCCAGTCGGGCGCGCATCGCCGCGTCCGGCTCGGTGAGGATCAGCTCGTCGAGGTCATCGGGATAGAGCGGCAGGTTCAATCCGGTGCCAGCGCCGATCTCGACAGTGCGACCGCGTGCGTGACCGAGCAGCTCCCGACGCGCGGCACGCATGCCTCTTCGCTCGCCGAGCGCGAGGAAGGGGTTGTAGATGGCAGCGAACATCGCGCGCCCACGCACCGGACGATGACGGCGAGTCGACCTGTGTCTCGATGACTTCCATGTGATCGACCGTACGGATGCCGCCGAATGTGCGCATCGCCCGTCCGGGCCACTCGCGCGAAATGGCCCGCGCCGAGGATCGCCGGGTGCGTCAGAGCAAGCCGAGCCGGGCGGCCTCGGCGACTGCCGCAGTCCGCGAGCCGCGCCCGAGCTTGTGGCGGATGTTCGCGACGTGGCGGTGCACGGTGTGATAGCTCACGACGAGTTGGTCTGCGATCTCCTGATCGCTCAAACCGGCGGCAACCAACGCCAGCACCTCGCGTTCCCGTCGGGACAGCAGCACGGCCGCCGGTTCACCGTCGATCGCCGGTGGAGCCTCCGGCGCGAGAGCAGCTCGTAACGCACGGGCGGCCGAGGGCACATCGCCGGCCCACGCGAAGTGCGCGCTCCCCTCCAACGGGATCAACGTTGCCCCCGGGATCGCCGCCGCGAGCTCGCGGCCGAGTTGGTAGGGAATGGCGCGATCACCTCGCCGGTGGACCACCGATGTCGGCGCGCGCACCGACTCCAACTCGGTGCGGACATCGTTGCGGTAGACGAGCTCGAGTAGCGCCGCCGCGGTCTCCGGGTCGGCCGCGGCCCGTTGGTAGCGCGCCAGCCGTTCCTGTTCCGCGCTGCGAGGCATCGCCCAGGAACATGTCGGCCAGCAGACGCGATCCCAGTCCCCAGTGGGAGCGCACGGTCGACAAGATTGCCTCGCGCACGTCGGGCGAGGTGATCGACGATCCGTCGGCGTACGCGCCATAGAGCACGAGGCGACTCACTCGCTGCGGGTGCCGAGCGGCGTACGCGATCGCGGCACAACTGCCCGACGAACCACCGAACAACGACACGGTGTCCAACCCGAGCTCGTCGATGATCGCCTCGAGCAACGCGAGGTCACCGTCGAGCGTCAGATCATCGCTGCTCACGTCACGATCGGACATGCCGACACCGAGCCGGTCGTAACGCACGATCGAGTGGCCGCGCGTGACCGTCTCCCACAGGCTGCGAAAGGAGTCGTCGGACCAGTCGAGCTCGACGTGACTGACCCACCACGCGGGCACGACGACCGGTGGCCCATCACCCGTCACGGCATACGCGACCCGGCGGCCGGCGAAGCGCAGGAACCGGATCGCGGCCCCGTCTGGCATCGTGCAACAGTAACGACGGTCGCGGAATCCCCCCGGTGCGATCCGTCCTGGACGCGGACGGTCAGTCGGAGACGAGGGTCAACCGGACGGTTGCGTCGATGCCGCCGGATTCGGAGCGCTCGAGTGAGACAGTGCCGTGGCTGCTGCGGACGAGTTGCTCGACGATGGCGAGTCCGAGACCCGAGTTCCCGTTGGCTCCATGCCGCGACCCTTGCCAGAACGGAGCGAACGCGTGCCGCCGTTGTTCCTCGGTCATCCCCGGGCCGTCGTCGATGACGTGGACCTCCGCCGCTTCGGTCGCCCGCGCGACGCGGAGGCGCACGCCTCGACCCTGCGGCGTCGCGTCGATCGCGTTGTCGATGAGGTTGTCGAGGATCTGCTCGAGTTGTCCGGGGACGGCCATCGCTTCCACCGGATGCGCGCCGTTCGTGTCCAGCCGGAGATCGATGCCGCGCTCGGCTGCCAAGGGTGCCCACGTCTCGTAGCGCTCGACGAGCACGGCAGAGACGTCCACCGGCTCGCGCACCGGCTTGGTCCGCTCCGCCCTGGCCAGGGCCAACAATCCGTCGACCAGACGAGTGAGGCGCGAGGTCTCGTGCAACGCCGCGTCGCGCGTTGCGATCACCTGCTGCGGATCACTCGGGTCGAGGTTCTCCAACCGGAGTCGCAACGCGGTGAGCGGCGTTCGCAACTGATGGCTGGCGTCGGCCACGAAGCGGCGTTGCGAGGTGACGAGCTGGTCGAGCTGATCGGCCATCTCGTTGAAGGTCTCGGCGAGAGTTGCGATCTCCGGCGGGGCGTGGTCGATGTCGGCGCGTACGTGGAGGTCGCCCCGCCCGAGGTCCGCTGCTTGGTCGTCCAACCGCTGCAGAGGATCGACGACCCAGCGAGCAAGACGGTGACTCATGAGCATCGCAAAGGCGAGGACCGCCACCGCGATGACGAACAGGATCACCCAGAACTGATGGACGCGGCGGCTGGCGTCGTCCGGCCGCGCGATGAGGACGGCGCCGTGCGTGTCACCGGCGCCGCCGACGGGAACAGTTGCGAACACGCGCCCGTCGCGTTCGCCGGTGACCGACTGCCCACGGCGCGCTTGGTCGAGGACACCGGAGAACGTGGAAGCGGCTGCGGCCGATGAGGCGGAGGAGAGAAGGTTGCCGGCGCGATCGAGGATCACGACATCGGTGCCGTTGGCCGCGGTGAAACGCTGAGCGAGTTGGCCGGCGTCGTGCTCGCCCTGGTGTTCGATGACCTCTTCCGAGAGCGACCCGAGCGAGGCCGCGTCACGTTGGACGCCGCCGTTCAACGAGTCGTGCTCGTGACGCGCGTACACCAAGGCGAGCGGCACTTCGAGCGCCAGCAACACGAGTGTCACGAGAACGACCGTGCTGATGAGAAGTCGCCGTCTCATCAGTCGATCCGTAGTCGAAAGCCGACCGAGCGGACCGTCTCGATGAGCGTGGGATCACCCAGCTTCTTGCGCAATGTCGCGATGTGGACGTCGAGCGTCTTCGTCGCGCCGTACCAGTGTGGATCCCACACCTCGTCCATGATCTGTTGCCGGCTGACGACTGCCCCCGGATCCTCCGACAACAGCGCGAGGAGGTCGAACTCCTTGGGCGTCAGGACGACCTCCTGCTCATCGATGTGGACCCGATGGGTTCGGCGGTCGATCGTCAGGCCACCGACACGTTGGGGGAGCTCGACGTTCGGGGACGGGTTGCTGCGGCGAGCGACGGCACGGACGCGTGCGATGAGCTCTCGAGAACCGAACGGCTTCACGATGTAGTCGTCGGCGCCGAGCTCGAGCCCGAGCACCCGCTCGCCTTCGTCGCTTCGCGCCGTCACGATGATGATCGGCACTGCCGAAGTCGCACGCAGCCGCCGGCAGACCTCGGAGCCGTCGATGTCGGGCAACCCGAGGTCGAGGAGCACCAGGTCCGCTCGCGGCGCCTGCACGAGGGCATCGGTTCCGTTGGCGGCCCATGTCGTCGTGAAGCCTGCTCGTTCGAGCCCCTCCACCAGAGGAACGGCGATGGCCTCGTCGTCCTCGACGACCAGCAGGTGCATCCAATCAGCATGGACGAGGGACCGGGGGCTCTCGGGTCGCCTTGGCAATTCCTTTACCAATGCCTGCACCAGTGCTGGTCAGATCGGTCGTACCGTCGCTCGGACGTCATGACTGCCACCTCGACGCTGCCTTCCACTGTGCCGGTCGCGCACGGTTCGCGGCGATCGACAGCGCGCCGTCGATCGGCCGATCGAGCATGGAACGTCGGCGTCCTCGTGGCCGTCAATGCGGTCGTCGTCGTCGGCCTGTGGCTTCGACACGGCGGGCTCGGCACGCTCGATCAGCCGGGCGGGAGCCTCATGGCCGCGGGTCAACTGACCGCGCTCGTCGGCACGTACGCGGTACTGGTCCAGCTGCTGCTGATGTCGCGCATCGGCTGGCTCGAGCGCTACATCGGCTTCGACCGTCTCGCGGTCTGGCATCGCTGGACCGGATTCGCGGCGGTCACGCTGCTGAGCGCTCACGTCGTCTGCACCACACTCGGCTACGCCGCGTCGAGCGGTCAGTCGATCCCGACCCAGATCGGCGACTTCGTGGAGCACTATCCCGATGTCCTCATGGCGATCGTCGGGTTCGCGCTGTTCCTCGCCATCGCAGTGACGTCCGTGCGCCTCGCGCGCCAACGGCTCTCGCGCGAGGCGTGGTACGCGCTGCATCTGTACGCGTACCTGGCCGTTGCGCTGTCGTTCGCGCATCAGCTTGCCGTCGGATCGGACTTCGTCGATGACCCGGTGGCGCGTTTCTGGTGGGTCGCTCTCTACGTCGCCGTCGGCCTCGCCATCCTCGCCTGGCGCGTCGGTCGCCCGATCTGGTTCAACCTCCATCACCGGCTGCGAGTCGAGGCGGTGCGCCCTGAAGCCGATGGGGTCACATCGGTGTATGTGTCGGGAAACGACCTCGCGGGCGTGGCGGCGCGGCCGGGCCAATTCTTCCTGTGGCGTTTCCTGACCGGAACCGGATGGGCGCGCGCCCATCCCTACTCGCTCTCTGCCGTGCCGAAGGACCGCTTCTTACGCATCACGGTCAAGGACGTCGGCGATGACAGTCATCGGGTGCAGGCGCTTCGGCCCGGCGTGCGGGTGTTCGCGGAAGGCCCGTATGGAACGTTCACCGCCGACCGCCGGACGTGCCGGCGCGTCGTGTTGATCGCCGGTGGCATCGGGATCACGCCGATCCGTGCGTTGGTCGCGAGCCTTCCCGCCGAGCCCGGCGATGTGACGTTGCTCTACCGCGCCGCGTACCCCGCCGATGTCGTGTTCGGCAACGAGCTCGCTTCGCTTGCGGGCCGCACCGGCATCGAGCTGCACGTGCTTGTTGGCCCCGAGGTCGGCGACGACCGGACCGACCGGCTCGGGGTCCCGGCGCTGCGAGCGCTCGTGCCGGACATCGCGCACCGCGACGTCTACGTGTGCGGACCACCCGCCATGGTCGACGCGGTCCGGCGGCGGCTCGACATCCTCCGCGTCCCCCACGGCCGGGTCCACTTCGAACGCTTCGCCTACTGAACGAGACGATCATGCATCGCGCCATCCCTGTCGTCGCGGCCACCGTCGGAGGACTCGCCTTGCTCGCGGGCTTCCACACGAGTCCCGCGTCGCTCAACCTCGCCGCCGGCCCCGCGCCGAGCTCGACACCGGCCCAGCAGGCGCCCGCCGCGCCGGAACCGACGCAAGGATCGACCTCGACGTCGTCGGGTTCGACGACCACGACGTCTGCCCCTCCGACGGGCAACCGCACGATCGACGGCCCGGTGGTGAGCACGGATTACGGCAACGTGCAGGTCCGCGTGACGCTGCAGGGCACCAAGATCGTTGACGTCCAGTCGCTGCAACTGCCGTCCGATCGATCGCGATCGGCACGGATAAGCCAGTCCGCAGGGCCGCTGCTGCGCCAGGAGGCGTTGAAGGCGCAGAGCGCGAACATCGATCTCGTCTCCGGTGCGAGCTACACCAGCGACGGTTATGCGCAGTCGCTCCAGGGCGCGCTCGACCAAGCGGGCAAGTGACCACGCCGATCCACGTGGCCGTTTCTCCCCGCACGCTTCGCGTCGAAGAGATCTGGGGAACGGCGATCGGTGTCGACGTCCGTGACCCGATCCGGTCGCGAATCCTCGACGATGTGTTCGCGTGGTTTCGCCGTGTGGACGACCTCTTCTCCACGTGGCGAGAGGACACGGAGGTCATGAGGTTGGCGCGAGGCGAGATGCGCGTGCACGACGCGAGTCTCGAGGTGCGCGAGGTCCTCCGTCTCTGTGATGTCGTCAAGATCGAGAGTCGAGGTGCCTTCGACGTGACGGTCGGCGCGGACCCGAGAGTCGAATGGCGCCCGGGGTTGGCTGCGATCGATCCGTCCGGGCTGGTGAAGGGATGGGCGCTCGAACGTGCTGCCGAGATGATCGAGGCAGCCAGTGGGCGCAACTTCACCATCAATGCCGGTGGTGACGTCCTGACCCGCGGTCGCCCGGCGCCGGGCACGAACTGGCGTGTCGGCATCCAACATCCGTGGACGCGCGCCGCTGTCGCCGCCGTGGTGGAAGGCACGGACCTCGCAGTCGCGACGTCAGGTCGTTACGAGCGCGGCGAGCACATCATCTCGCCTGCAACCGGAAGCCATCCGACTGGACTCATGTCCGTGACGGTCATCGGCGACGACCTCGCTCTTGCCGATGGTTATGCCACGGCGGCTGTGGTGCTCGGGCCTGAGGGGATGGACTGGATCGCCGGCGTTGCCGGTGTGGAGGCACTCGGCATCACCGACGACCGGCAAGTCGTCACGACAACCGGCTTCGACGACCATCGGGCGGCCTGACGCACCGTGTCCGTGAGCCTTCAAAGTGACGGGACCGCGCACGACCCGAGCGACGACGGCGTCGAGGCGAACAGCAGACTGACCGCGTCCACCGGAGCGATCATCTTCGTGTTGCTCGCCGCCGAGGGAGTGACTGTCCTCCGAGTCCACTCGCTGTTGCGGCTCCACGTCATCCTCGGCATGGTGCTCGTACCGGTGGTGCTGCTCAAGGTGGCGACGACGACCTATCGAGCGGCGCGCTACTACTTGCGAGCGTCGGCGTATCAACGGCGCGGTCCGCCACCGTTGGTGCTGCGACTGCTCGGGCCGGTCGTGGTGGTGTTGACGGTCGTCGTGCTCGCGACGGGGATCGTGTTGTTGCTGCTCGGTCCCGACCATCGATCGCCGTGGTTCCAACTGCACAAGGCGAGCTTCATCGTGTGGTTCGCGGCGATGACAGTTCATGTCCTCGGCCACTTCGTCGAGACCGTTCGCCTCGCGCCGCGGGACTGGAGGGCGCGCGGGCCACGTCTCCGAGGCGCCGGCATCCGTCGTGGCGCGCTCGTGCTCGCGCTGGTCGTAGGCGTACTGCTCGCGGTTCTCGTCGAACCGAGTGTCACGACGTGGCTCGAGGGGCGCGCGACGGAGTCCCTGGGTCATTCGTTGCGCTCGGTTCTGTGACGGCTGAGCCACCGAATCGGTGGGTCAGCCATCAATGTTCGAGCGGCACGCCGTTCTGTGACGGCTGAGCGACCTGAATCGGTGGGTCAGCCATCAATGTGATCGAACGAGCGGCAGCGCTCGGGCTCAGCGCGTCGAACTCGCTGCGGGTGTGACCCGAAGCAAGTCCACCTTGCCCCGGGCGCCGCGAAGATCCTGCGGCCCCATCGGCTCGGTCGACCAGGCCACGGGATCGAGGAACCTGGCCACTTCCGTGGTGACGACGATGCCTCCCGGGGCCGCGACCTTCGACGCCCGAGCCACGACGTTGACGAGCGGCCCGAAGTAGTCGCCGTCCCGCGCCGTCACCAAGCCGTACCCGACCGCGCCCCGCGCGTCGGGCAGCATCGGATCAGCGCGCGCCATCTCGCAGATGGCGAGCGCGACACGGCACAGCGCAACCGGATCATCGGTGACGACCATCGCCGCATCGCCGATCAACTTGACCAGCCTCGCTCCATGGTCCGCGGCGAGCGCAAACGACCGCATCTCGAATCGGCGCAGAGCATCCGAGTGGTCGCCGGGGTCGACGGACTCGGCCCATTCGGTCGACGCCACGAGATCGACGAACGCGACCGCCATGTCCAGCTCGCCGCGCAGCAGCGCCTCCGCGAAGCCGGTGTTGTGCAGCGGCTGCTCGGCAAGCAGGTGATCGACCACGAACTGCACTTGCGTCCACGCCGCGATCGCGACCTCGTTCGCCTTCGCGGTCTCGAGCTCGGTCCGAGCGCAGTGGTCCCGACACTCGATGCTTCCGGCGAACAGCGACCGTGCGGCCTCGGTGATCCGAGTCGCGGACCATCCGAGCACGCGTGCGAAAGCGAGCGCGTTCTCCCGTCCGTACAGATCCTCGCCGAGCAAGAAGGTCTTCACGTCGTCGACGACGGTCTCGGGTATCGAGCGGGACGCCGGATCGAGGACCGGGAGACCGAACGCGGCGCGCATGTCGGTCACGACATCGAGCGCCACGCCGGCGCGGGTCGCGGCTTCCTCCGCGCTGATGAACGCGGGCGGACGGTCGATCGAGCGCGCGGCAACCCCGACCAGGTTGGTGTGTTGCAGCCACTCGAGGATCTCGTCGACCGAGAACTGCTCGAGGAGGTGCTCGAGGAGCTCCTGGCGTTGGTCGGCGGCAGGCGACGACGGGTCGTACAGGCCCGCCTCACGGAACCGTTCGAGCTCACCCTCCAGGCACCAGCCCTCGACCTCGGTCACGGAGGACCCTACGGACGAGCCGACCGAGGAGATCTCGTGCGACGTGTGATCGTTGACACTCGTCGCGAGAGGAGTGGGGGACCTACCAGGCGGACTGGAACAGCTCGATGAGGTTGCCGCTCGGGTCCTCGACCAGGACCTGCTTGCCGCCGGGACCCGTGACGACGTCGTTCCGGAACGAGACTCCCTCGTTCCGCAGACGCTCGATCTCGGTGTCGAGGTCGGCATAGACGAAGTGGATCCGGTTCCATCCTCCGGGTCCGGGTTGTGCGCCATCCGCCATGGCGCGGCCGGCCGAGCTCTGCGGACCGCTGAGCAGCAGGCGAAGGTTCCCCCGGGTGACTGCTGAGAAGGCGGGTGACGATGGACCGACCTCGTCGAATCCGAAGTGCTTCGTGTAGAAGCCAACTGCTTCGCTGACGTCGTTCACCATGTACCGCACGTGTGTTGTCTCGTCGTCGCTCACTCGTCATTCCTTTCGTTGCGTCTCTCGGACATCAGCTGCGCGATCAGTAGCGCGATGCGCGCTTCGATCTCGTCAGCAGCGCGTACGAATGCGCGATAACTGCCTTCTGCGTCCGTGTCCTCACCCGCAGGGTCCGCCATGCTCCAGTGCGCGGTGCTCGGATGGCCCGGGAACTCGGGGCAGACCTCACGCACCTTGTCGCACAGCGTGATGACGCGATCGAACTGATCGTCCGCGAAGCGATCGAGATGCTTGGAACGGTGGTTCGAGATGTCGACCCCGCGTTCGGCCATCACTCGCACCGCATTCGCGTGCAGGGGCTTGGGATGGCTGCCGGCGCTGCGAGCAATGACCGCGCCGCGCGTGCGCTGCTGCAGCAACACCTCGGCGATCTGCGAGCGAGCGGAGTTACCGGTGCACAGGAACAGCACCCGCGGCTTGCGCCCTGGCCCGAAGGTCGGGCGTTGCCCCTCCGCACAGACGAAGCGGATCGCCGGATGCAACATGGCGCCCGTCGCGCTCAGCAACTCGGCGAACCGGCGGATGTTGCCCTGGTAGTAGGTGTCGCGCCCGTCGGCCGCGCTCTGCCGGGCCGAGACCAGGCCACCCGTCCGCAGCTCCCGCAGGTGGTACGACACGAGGCTCTGCGGCTTGCCGACCAGGTCGCACAGTTCGCCGACACGCCGATCGCTGTGGCCGAGCTCGTCCAGCAACTGCCATCGGATCGGGTCGCCGGCGAGTTGCAGGAACTCGAGCGCCGGGAGTTCAGGTGCTGCCGTTGGCACGTGTTCGACATTACATCTACTGAGATAGATGTATCAACTGAAATTGATGCAATCGGAATGACGCCGTCAGCGGAAGACCGGGTTGCGCTTCTCGAGGAACGCGGTCACGGCTTCCTTGTGCTCGGGAGACCTGTACGCCTCGGCGAGACGGGCCAGCTCGCGTTGCTGCGCGACCATCGGATCGACTTCGCTCATGTTCTGCGTCAACAACTGCTTGATCGCGTGCACTGCGGACGGTGAGTTCTCGCCGTACGAGCGCGCCCGTTCGAGCGCAGTGTCGAGCAGCGCATCCGGCGTGACCACCTCGTCGACCAGCCGGATCGCGAGTGCGTCCTCGGCAAGGATCGTCCGACCGGACAGCATCAGATCCGACGCGCCACCGAGACCGCAGCGGGCGGGAAGGAACATCGAGCTCGCCAACTCGGGGACGAGCCCCATCTTCACGAATCGCACACTCAACTTCGCGCCCTCTGCGCACACGATCCGGTCGAACGGCAGGATCATCGTCAAGCCGATGCCGATCGCGGCACCGTTGACCGCGGCGACGATTGGCTTGCTCGAACGGATGAGCTCGATCCAATCGCGCGTCGACAACGGCTTCGACGCTGCTTGATCACCTTGCAGCTGCGCGTCGAACACGGCGCTGATGTCAGCGCCGGCGCAGAACCCGCGGCCGGCGCCGGTGAGGACGATGGCGCCCACGGAGCGATCAGCCCCGGCCGCCTCGATCGCCTGCTGCATCTCGAGGCTCATGAGCGGCGTCCACGCGTTCAGCTTCTCGGGCCGGTTGAGCGTGATGAGGGCGACGTCGCCGCGCTGCTCGTAGAGAATCTGCTCGTAGCTCACGCGCGCACGATACGCCTTCGAGGCCTTCTACTGAACGTCCGTTCAGTTCGGTGGCTATGGTCTGCGCCATGGTGCGCATGCGACGGGAACCCCAGGACGACTACCTCCACGCAGCCGAGGAGGCCTCGAACTTCAACGAGAGCCGTTACTACAACTTCTTCGACCAGAAGCTGAACATGGGCGGCTGGGTGCGAATGGGCAACCGGCCGAACGAGGGCTACGCCGAGATGACGGTCTGCCTCTACCTGCCGGACGGCCGGATCGGCTTCATGTTCAAGCGACCCAAGATCGAAGGCCACGCCGAACACAACGCCGGCGGCCTGCGGTTCGAGGTGATCAAGCCGTACGAGGAGCATCGCATCACGTACACGGGCAAGGTCTGCATGCTCGAGCATCCGAAGGAGATGGCCGAGCCCCGAGAGGCGTTCCAGAACAACCCCCACGTCGAGTGCACGCTCGATCTGAACCTGAAGAACGTCGGGCCGGCGTGGGGTGGTGAGCCCGAGTGGGAAGAGGGCGAGGTGAAGCCCGACCTCGATCCCGAGAAGATGTTCGCTCGAGGACACACCGAACAGCACATGTCGAGCACCGGCACGATCACGGTCGGCGACCAGACGTTCGACCTCACGGACGCGCTCGGTTTGCGCGATCACTCGTGGGGACCGCGGTTCTGGCAGAACATCTGGTGGTACCGCTGGCTGACCGTCAACCTGGGGCCGAAGCTCGGGTTCGCACTCACGGTCGCGGGTCGCGAGGAAGACCCGGACGACCGCACCGCCCACGGGTTCCTGTACGACGTCGAGCGCTACGGCGACGATCGCTACGTCCCCATCCGCAAGGTCGAGCTCAGTTCGGACTACGACCCCGAGTGGTACCCGACGGCCAACCGGGTGCTCGTCACGACCGATGACCACACCTACGACGTCAAAGGCGACGTCTGGTCGAACATCCCGCTGCGGAATCGGCGAGAAGGGATGGTCACGCGCATCACCGAGGGGATGACGCACTGGTCGTACGGCGATCTGAAGGGCGCCGGGCTCTCCGAGTACCTCGACCAGATCATCGAGGACACGCCGGTTGGAACCAACGTCGGTATCTGACGCGCTCGGCGCGTTGCTCGAACCGGTCTTGGGACCGGTCGAGATCGAGGAACTGCAGAGGCTCAGCGGTGGAGCGTCGCGCGAGACGTGGTCGTTCAGCGCGAACGGGCGGTCGCTGATCCTGCGGCGCGATCCGCCGGGCCGGCCGGGCCTTCCCGGCTCGATGCGGTTGGAGGCCGATGCGATGCGCGCGTGTCAGCGCGCGGGTCTCGCGGCCCCCGAGGTGTTGGTGGACGACGACGGCGGCGTGCTCGGCACGGCTGGTCTCGTCATGAGTCGCGTGCCCGGTGAGACGCTGGCGCGTCGCATCTTGCGCGACGAGCAGTTCGCGAAGGCACGCGAGTTGCTGGTCGATGACCTCGGTCGCTTCCTCGCCGGGTTGCACGCGATCGATCCGGCAGAGTGTCCGGGCGCGCAGGACGTCGACGCGCTCGCGCAGTACTGGGCCAGCTACCAGACGATCGAGGATTCGAGCCCGACGTTCGACAAGGCATACCAGTGGCTCATCGCCAACCGTCCCGATCGCAGCGCGACGACGATCGTCCATGGCGACCTCCGCCTCGGCAACGTGATGATCGACGAGCGCGGTCTTGCCGCGGTGCTCGACTGGGAGCTCGTGCACCTCGGCGATCCGCTCGAGGATCTCGCGTGGCTGTGTGTGAAGGCGTGGCGCTTCGGCGAACCGCTCGAGGTCGGCGGGCTCGGCACGATCGACCAACTCGTCGCCGCCTACGAAGACGCGGGTGGACGATCCGTCGACCGACAGGCCCTGCACTGGTGGCTCGTCGAGAAGACGCTGCAATGGGGGATCGGCTGCATGGGTCAGGCCGCCGTGCACCTCGCCGGGTTCGTCCGGTCGCACGAGCTCGCGGCCATCGGCCGGCGGACCGCGGAGCAGGAGTGGGACCTCGTCGAGCTCCTCGCGCCGGAGGAGTGGGAGGCGGCTCGCGGGGCGCCGCCGCCCGACGAGCTCCCCGACGAACCAGGGCTCTTCGGTCGCCCGACGGCGCGGGAGATCCTCGACGCGGTGCGTGGGTTTCTCACGGAGGACGTCATGCCGGGCACGACCGGACGCCTCTCGTTCCACGCGCGGGTCGCGGCGAACATGCTGGCGATCGTCGAGCGTCAACTCGCACAGGACACACCCGAGCACATCGGCGACGACTGGGCCGCGCTCGGCGATGGCGGTCCGCGACAAGCTCGCCGTCGCCAACCCGAAACATCTGAACCGGTGAACGTCTAGCAACCAGCTAGGTCACGAGCGCCACCGCGAAGGCCTGGTACAGCCCGATGATGTCGTCGAGCGAGCGGTTCATCTCTCGTTCGGCGCCGACGGTCGACTGGGCAAGGGTGACGATCGCCCTTGCTGCTTCGCGTGGCTCGTCGGTCTCGAACTTCTTCTTGGCGATCCCGTCGCGCACGACACCTTCGACGAGGTCGAGCAACGCCTTGCGCTTCACCTCGATGGCGGCGCGCTCGGGCGGGTTCAGCCGCGTGTACTCACTCGACACGACGGCGGCGGCGCGGCGGGCGAAGTCGTCGTGGAGGTTCGACCAGATGATCGTTCCGACGATCTCTTCGAGTTGCGCGACCGGACCATCGCGACGGGCGATGCGTCGCTCGATGCGGGCGAGCGCGACGTCGAGCGCTTCGTCCAGGAACTCGCGCAGCAGATCGTGCTTGGAGTCGAAGTGGTAGTAGAGGGCGGCCACGGACACGTGTGCACGCGCCGCGATGTCTCGGATCGACGCGCCTTCGTAGCCGTCCTCGCCCATGACCTCGATGGCGGCGCGCATGATCGCCGCCTTCCCCGGACGCTTGGTCGGCACCGCCACGGGAAGACGTTACCTAACGAACGCTAAGTTCTCGGTCGTGGACACTTCGGGGGGAATGTTCGAGATCCAGACCGTGGACGTCCGAGGCGTGCCGACGAAGGTGTTCGTCAACGCACCGCCGTCGCTCCGTGCGATCTGGGAGATGAGCGCGGCCTTCGCGGACAACGTCTACCTCGTCTACGAGGACGAACGGATCACGTTCGCAGAGGCGCACCGCATGGTGCGTTCGGTCGTGCGCTGGCTGACCGAACAAGGCGTGCACACCGCCGACCGCGTCGCCATCGCGACTCGGAACTATCCCGAGTACGCGATCGCCTTCTGGGCCGTCCAGGCAATCGGCGCGGTCGCCGTTCCGCTCAACGCGTGGTGGACCGGACCCGAGCTCACGTACGGACTTGCCGACTCGGGCAGCGTGGTGCTGTTCGCGGACCACGAGCGGGCCGAGCGCGTCGCGCCGCATCTCTCGGAGACGAACGTGCGCGCCACGGTGTTGATTCGCACCGACCTCGACGTGCCGGACTCGGTCGCCTGGTCCGAGGTCGCGAACGGCGACGACCCACCGCTGCCCGACGTCGCCATCGACGTCGAGGCCGACGCCACGATCATGTACACGTCCGGCACGACCGGACGGCCGAAGGGCGCGGTGCAGACGAATCGAAACTTCGGCAACTTCCTGATGCAGGGCGTCTACCTGACGATGGCGGCGGCGGAGAACGCGCCGCCGCGCGATCGCGAGCGCCCCGGCGCCGCTTCCGCTCGCGACGTTGCTGACGTTCCCGCTGTTCCACGTCGGCGGTCTGCAGTCGTTTCTCCTTCCGTACACCGCGGCTGGCGGCAAGGTCGTTCTCATGTACAAGTGGGACCCCGAGCAGGCCGTCGACCTCATCGAGCGCGAACAGGTCACGGCGGTGGCCGGCGTGCCGACGACGCTGTTCCAGCTGCTCGAGGTGGCGGACCAGCGAGGGGTCGAGCTCGAGTCGCTCAGCGGCATCTCGTCTGGCGCCACGCTGGTGCCGCCCGAGCTCGTCCGTCGCATCGACGAGCAGACGCAGTCGCGCGCGGCACCGGGCAACGGCTACGGGCTCACGGAGACATCCGGCGCGGCGATCGCCAACTTCGGCAGGGCTTACGTCGACAACCCGGAGAGCGTCGGCAAGCCGATCTCCCCGGTCATCGAGGTGCGCATCGCCGATGACCTCGGCGATCCGCTGCCCGTGGGCGAGGTCGGCGAGATCTGGTTGAAGGGACCGACGGTGGTGCGCGGCTACTTCGGTCTCGACGAGGAGACGAAGAACGCGTTCACCGAGGGCTGGTTCCACACCGGAGACGCCGGACGCCTCGACGACGACGGCAACCTGTACGTGGTCGATCGACTCAAGGACGTCATCATCCGCGGCGGCGAGAACATCTACGCCGCCGAAGTCGAAGCCACGCTGTACGAGCACCCGGACATCACCGAGGCGGCGATCATCGGCGTCCCGCACGATCGACTCGGTGAAGAGGTCGGCGCCGTCATTCGGATCCGGGACGGGGCCGTCGTCTCCGAGGACGACATCCGCGATCACGTCGGAACGCGGCTGGCGTCGTTCAAGGTGCCCACGCACGTGTGGCTCGTCTACGCAGAGCTGCCCCGAAACGCCAGCGGCAAGGTCTTGAAGCGCGAGCTGCGCGACACGCTCGCGGGTACCAAGCCGTGACCGATCGCGCGCCGCGGCATGTCGGACGCTGACCCCGAGGCGCTACGCGCCTGGCTCGTCGACAACATCGACGGCCTCGAAGACGGGCCGATGGCAACCGAGCTGTTGAGCGGCGGCCACTCGAACGTGACCATCGGTGTGCGCATCGGCGACCGAGATCTCGTCGTGCGCCGGCCGCCGGTCACGGCGTTCCTGCCGACGGCCAACGACGTTCGCCGCGAGTACCGGTTCTACTCAGCGCTCGGCGAGGCCGCCGTGCCGACGCCGCGCGCCTTCGCGTTGTGCGAGGACGAGTCGGTCATCGGCGCGCCGTTCTACGTGATGGAACGGCTGTATGGCGTCGTCCCCCACGAGCCCGACGCGCTCGACGGGATCACGTCCTTCGACGCCACGGCTCTGTGCGAACGGTTCGTCGCGGTGCTCGCCGCCATCCACGACGTCGATTACCGCGAGGTCGGACTCGGCGACGTCGGCAAACCGACCGGCTACCTCGAGCGTCAGGTGCGCCGTTGGACGGACCAGTGGCACCGCGCCAAGGTCGACGACGACCCGGTCATCGACGAGCTTGCCGTCATCCTGGGCGCTCACATCCCCGAGTCGCCGTCGTCCACGATCGTTCACGGCGACTACCGGCTCGGCAACGTGATGCTCGATGCACCGACGCGCCGCGACATCGTCGGCGTGTTCGACTGGGAGATGGCAACGATCGGTGATCCGCTCGCCGACGTCGGCTACACGATGCTCTATTGGGGAACAAGGGACCGTCCTCCCATCCATTCGTCGCAACAGTGCGCCGACCGCCCGGGCATGTTCACCGCTGACGAGGTCGCGGAGCGCTACGCGTGGGTCTCGGGACGGCCCGTCGAGCACATCGTCTTCTACATCGTGCTCGCTGCTTTCAAGCTCACGATCATCGGCGCCGGCAACGCGGCCCGTGCTCGTCGCGGCGGTGCGATACCCATGACGGAGACCCACATCCCGCTCGCACAATGGGCGCTCGACCTCTGGAACCAACCTTGACTCGTGGACCCTCGGAGGTCAGAGCGGGCGGTGGCGCCTCGAGGACACGAGGCCGGTGTTGAAGCCCGCGAGGTGGAGTCGCCCGGAGAAGCGGGCGTGTTCGATCTTGAGGCAACGGTCTTGCACGACCGCGAGGCCGGCGTCGAGCGCGCGCCGCGCCGCCTCGTCGTGCCGGAGCCCGAGTTGGAGCCACACGACCTTGGCGCCGACCGCGATCGCTTCTTCCACCACGCCGGGGATGGCGTCCTCGCGGCGGAAGACGTCGACGATGTCGGGCACCTCGGGCAGATCAGCGAGTGAGTCGTAGGCCGGTCGGCCGAGGACCTCGTCCGTGGCGGGATTCACCATGTAGACGCGGAACGATGTCCGCACCAGGTATGAGGCGACGAAGTTGGACGCCCTCAGCGGGTTCGGCGAGACACCGACCAGCGCGACGGACTGCGATGTCTGCAGGATGTGGAGCCGTTCGACGGCGGTTGCCTCGGTCAGTGCGATGCTCATGGCGTCGCCTGCAACGCGATGTCGAGATCGCTGATGATGTCGTCGATCGTTTCTATGCCGACCGAGATGCGGATCATGTCGTTGCCGATACCCATCGCATCGCGCTCGTCGTACGGCACCTGCTGGTGCGTCGTGGAGGCGGGATGGATCACGAGTGTCTTGGCGTCGCCCACGTTGGCGAGATGCGACGCGAGGTCGACCGTCTGGATGAATCGCACGCCCGCGTCGTAACCACCCTCGAGGCCGAACGTGAACACCGCGCCGGGACCCTGTGGGAGGTACTTCTTGGCGAGCGGCGTCCACGGGTTGTCGTCGAAGATCGGATAGCGCACCCACGCGACCTGCGCATGCTCGGCGAGGAAGCGAGCGACCGTCGCCGCGTTCTCGACGTGACGTTGCATGCGCAGCGACAGTGTTTCGAGACCGAGCAGCAGCAGGAAGCCGTGGAACGGCGACAGCGCGGCACCGATGTCGCGCATGACCTCGGCCCGGGCGCGCATGAGATAGCCGTACTCCCGGAAGTTCTCCCAGAAGTTGAGGTCGTGGTAGGCGGGGGATGGGTCGGTGAGCACCGGGAAGCGGCCATTGTCGAACGGGAACTGTCCGGACTCGACGAGCACGCCACCGAGGACGGCACCGTGACCACCTATGAACTTGGTGGCGGAATGGACGACGATGTCCGCGCCCCACTCGATCGGCCTGCAGAGGTACGGCGTGGCGAACGTGTTGTCGACGACGAGCGGGATGTCGTGCGCGTGCGCGACATCGGCATACGCCTCGATGTCGAGGATCGTGCAGCCCGGATTGCCGACGGTCTCGGCGTAGAGCGCTTTCGTGTTCGGGCGGATCGCCGCGTCGACCTGATCCGGCGCGCTCAGGTCGACGAACGTGACCTCGATGCCGAGTCGGCGCAACGTCACGTCGAACTGCGTGTACGTCCCGCCGTAGAGGGCGTTCGACGCGACCAGGTGATCGCCGGCGGTCGCCAATGCGAGCAGGGCAACGAGTTGCGCGGACGAACCCGACGCTGCCGCCAGCGCGCCGAGCCCGCCTTCGAGCGCAGCCATCCGTTCCTCGAAGGCCGCGTTGGTCGGGTTCGACAGCCGGCTGTAGATGTTGCCGAAGGTCTGCAGCGAGAACAGGTCGGCGGCGTGTTGCACATCGTCGAACACGAACGATGTCGAGGCATAGATCGGCATCGCCCGGGCGCCCGTCTCCGGATCGGGACGTTGCCCGGCGTGGATGGCGAGCGTGTCGAAGCCGTAGCGGGGTTCGGGCACCAGCCCAGCGTCGCGCGTCTCCGCTTCAAATCCTCCAGAGATGCAGGCCAGATCGCGCAGATTCGCGGTGCCCGACGTGCCCGGACTCGAACAGATTCCGGTTCTTGGCGCAATTCGACGATGTTGTGATGGATGTCACAACATCGCTACCCTGAGCGTCAATAGTGTTCGGAGCGTAGGGCGAGCGGAGACTCGGGTGCCGTGTATGCGGTGACCGAGCGAAGGGTTCAGCGGCGAATGGGGCGACGCGTGGCACGGAAGTCCGGAAGCTTGCGTCGCGGCGCGGTTGCGATGCTCGCGCTCATCGGGCTGATCGGCTCGTTGGTGAGCGCGTCGCAGGACGCGAGTGCCGCCACCGCGCCGGTGAATCAAGCGGGCTCGTTGGACACGACGTTCGGCACCGGTGGCGTCGCGACGTTGTCGATCGCCGGCATGACGCTGACCCCACTCATGCACGTCCTCGTGCAACCGGACAACAAGGTGCTGATCGGCGCAGTCCAGACCGACGCCGCGGGCAGCCTGATCGTGGCGCGCTTCAATGCGAACGGCACGCTCGACACGACGTTCGGCGCGGGCGCCGGATACGTGAAGCCGGGACTCGGCTCGGGAGTGTCCGATGCGACGAGCGGGTGGTCCGTCTCGGGTCTCAACCGCGGCGACATCGCGTTGCAGTCGAACGGGCGAATCATCGTCACGAGCTCTGACACAACGGGTACCGGCGTCGCAGTCGCGCGACTGAACAGCGACGGCAGTCTCGACTCGACGTTCGGGTCGAAGGGCATCGTCACGACGTCGTTCGGCACGATGTGCGGCAGCGCGCCGACGCACGGCAGCCGCGTCCTCATCCAGCCCGACGGCAAGATCCTCGTCGGCGCGTGGAACGGCACCGGGTGCAAGGCCACCGTGTTGCGCTACCTGTCGACGGGTGCGCTCGACAGCTCCTTCGGGTCGAAGGGCGTGGCACAGCTGGCGATCCCCGGTCGATCCGTGCAGGTGCAGGACCTGGCCTTGACGCCGGACAACCGGGTGGTTGCTGTCGCCATCAGCAGCCTGAGCGGCAACACGGACACGAGCATCCTCGAGTTCACCTCCGCCGGCCAGCCCGACACGACGTTTCCCGCGCCTTCCGGCGCGGGCTCCATCAGCTTCGACGTCGGAAACGGCCTCACCGAGTATCCGTCTGCGCTCGCGCTCGACTCGGCGGGCCACGTCAACGTCACCGGCACGCTCGCGTCCATCCCGCCGACGGCCTATGTCCTGCGCTTGAACTCCACGGGCACGGTCGACCCGGGCTTCGGCACCAACGGCATGTTGAAGGGCACGTTCGGCGGCGGAGCCGCGACCAGCAACGGCATAGCGCTGGACTCGAGCGGAAGACTGCTCACGGCTGGTGGTTCCGGACCGATCGAGCGCAACGCGCTCGGAATCGAGCGGCTGCTGCCCAGTGGTGCAGTTCCGTACGACGCCGCGTTCGGCTTGAGCACGTCTCCGGGGCGGGAGAGCGTCGACTGCGGCAGTGGGAACGGTCGGGCGAGAACGGTTGCCCTGCAACCCAATCAGCAGATCCTTCTCGCCGGGAGCTGCAACGGCGCGCTCAAGGTCGCCCGTCTCAACCCCGGCAACATCAGCAACCTCACGATGACGGCGACGTCACCGACGGCGGCGGCCGGGCACCAGACCATTCCGCTGTCGAGCATCCCGGCGAATGTGCTCACCGCGATCGCCGGCGCGTTCGCCGGTAGCCAACTCCATGACGATGCGCCGTTCCATGGGCCGTTCCATGGGCCGTTCCATGGGCCGTTCCATGGGCCGTTCCATGGGTCGATCCAGTCGCCGTTCGATTCGCAGGTCCTGCAGGCCACAACGCTGTCGAACATTCCGTTGTCGCCGCCGCTGACGTGGCAGCAGGTCCTGGCGGGTTCGCCCTGTGCGGACATCCCGGAACAGACCCTCACCGTTCAGTACGTGTTCGCGAACTGCGCGGCCACGGTGCAATCCATCACGCTCGACCAGGTCGACGTCAAGAACACGGCGCTGCGAAACGTCAGCCTTGCGGCGTACGTGCTGTCGGCCACGCCGGCGTCGCGGCTTCCATCGCCGTGCAGCTATCTGACCGGACAGCCTGCGACCTGCGACAACAACGATTTGACGAAGACGAGTCTGCTGGATCTGGAACTGCAGGGCGACAACCTGTCGAGGTACTACTCCGCCGTCACCATCAACCTGAACGGGTTGGACCTGTCGAACTCGTTGCTGCCCGACGTGTTGCTTTCCCAGATCAGGCTCAGCGACACCCCACTCGGTGCGATCACCGCTGGCTCACTCGTGCATGCCAGCACGTTCGTGTCATGTGGCACTTCGCCATGCCCTGGCACTCTGACACTGGCTCAGGCGCAGACGAACAACCAACTCGTCGACGCGGACAGCGCCACCATCGGCAGTCTGCTCGCTGACTCGCCAACTGCTGTCGGCCCTCTGTCGCTCGGGGCGCTCCTCGTCGGTCTCATTCCCCGCACTGCCCTGCCGTTCGAGCAACTGCCGACAGCCCTCGTGCTCGCAACATCGCCGGTGCAGCCGACTGGCACTGCCTCGTACACGATCGGCTTCGACTTGATCTGCAGCGCCGCGTCGGGCCTCGCGATCCAACCTTCGCTGCCGACCGGTTTCCGCGAGCTGTCCGCCAACGCAACGATGACCGTCGGCACCACGCCGACGCCGGTGAAGGTCGCGCCGGACGGCTCGATCCGACCGCAGAGTCCGATCAGCTGCAGTGGCACGCAGCACGTCACCGTGGTGGTGCAGGCCGAGCCGACCGCAACACTCGGCGGCCCGCTCACCTCGAGTGTGACCGTGCGGAACACCGGCGAAGCGCTGACGATCTCCAATCAAGCGCCGGTCACCGTGGTGGACGCGACCCCCGACCCAGCGGCGACGATCTCGAATCCGTCGGGCACCTCGGTTGCCAGCGACACGGTGTACACCGACCACATCGGCAGTCCGGGCAACGTCGACTACTTCCAGTTGTCCACCCAGAACGTCCCGGTCGGATCCCAAGTGATCGTGACCCTCAGTCACCTTCCCGCGGATTACGACCTGGTGCTGTACGGAAACCCGACGAAGTCGCTGCGATCAGGGCCAGCCTCTGCGCCGTTCCATGGGCCGTTCCATGGGCCGTTCCATGGGGGCGACACGCCGACGCTCGAAGATGACTCCTCGAGCTCGCCGGTGGATGACGGGTCGATCACGCCGCCTGAGCTGTTGCAGGACGTTCCGCAGTTGCCTGGTGCGACGATTCGGGATGCGTCCGTCCAACGTGGGACCACCAACGAGGCAGTGTTCACGACCATCACGACGGACGACACGTCCCCGCTCACCATCCAGGTAAGCGGCTTCAACGGTGCGTCGAGCCCGCTGCCCTACTACCTCCGGGTCACCGTCGTCGCGCCTCCCGACGCGACGCTGCCGTGCTCGGCCCGGAATTACACCGGTGGGGGAACCGCGGGCTCGCTGCCGGCGGATATCGACCCGTCGACTCGCACGTTGATCCTCGTCAACCAGAAACGGCTCGGCGACATCTACGGCGCCGCGGCAGCCGACGCGGTGATGGCCAAGCTCCAGAGCTACGCGTCGTACACCGACCTCGGCGGCAACCACGACTTCGACGTGCGTGGCGCTGTCGTTCCGGTCGACGGTGATCCGACCGTCGCAGCGGACTACACCGCCTGGGACAGGAATGCGTGCGACGTCGCCGGCGCCAACAAGATCGTCACCGACATCAACAACGTCGTCGACGGGTTCAGGCAGAGGGACAATCTCACCGACCTGCGGTACGTCGTGGTCATTGGCGACGACGAGGTCATCCCATTCGGGCGTGTGCCGGATCGTTCGGCGGAGGCGAACGAGAGCGAAGCCGGTGGCGACATTGCCATTCGCGGCCAGGCCAACGCGTCGTCGTCTGCCCTGGCGAGTGGGTACGTATTGAGTGACAATCCCTACGGCGATCTCGATCCGATGACCGCGGGCGCCGATCCGCTGTACGTTCCGCAGGTCGCCGTCGGCCGACTCGTCGAGACGCCGAACGACATCACGTCGGCCATCGACGCGTACACAGGCAGCAACGGAGTGCGCACGCCGAACGCGTCGTTCAACGCGGCCTACGACTGGATGACAGGGACCGGTCAAGCCGTCGATGCCGCCACGAGCCAGTACGTTCCGTCGGGGAGTGCGACTTCACAGCTGAACGACAGTTGGACACGGCAGGACGCGGTCAAAGGCCTGCAGCTCGCGGCTCATGGCTTCGTTTCGATCAACGCGCATTCCAATTCATCACAGCAGTTGCCGGCTGGTGACTTCACGAGCGGCACCGCGACACCGAACCCTCTGAGCACGGCTGACCTACCGCCCGATCTGAGCAACGGGGTCTTGTTCACGATCGGCTGCCACGCCGGTCTGAGCGTCGCGGACACGTACATCGCGAACCCCGACCCGAACGAACAGGCGGCGTTGCTCGACTGGTCTGAGGCCGTTTCGCGCAACGGCGGCGTGTTCCAGGGACCGACCGGGTACGGCATCGGTGAGAAGTCGTCGCTGGCCTACTCCAGCCGGGTGCTGGCGCTGTTCGCCGACAAGCTCGACGGTTCGGCGTCCGTCGGTCAGGCGCTGATGTTCGCGAAGCAGAGCTACGTGCAACTCGGTGTGGCCAGCGTGTACGACGCGAAGGCTGTCGAAGAAGCGACTTTCTACGGCTTGCCCAACTACCGGCTAGGCGTAAACGGGAGCGTCTCTCCCTCGGTCGCGCCCGGCGCCGTTTCGACGGCTCCACCCGCGACGGGGACGACGTCGGCATCCTTCAACCGAACGCAAGCCCAGTGGCAGGACCCATCCTCCGACGTGAAGACGCCGGACGGTGAGTACTTCATTGTCGACGGTCAGGCCCCCCAGGTCACCGCGAACCAGCCGATCGAGCCGAGGACCGTACTTCCGCTCACCCCGCCAGGACCGAACCTCGTCGCCCACGACGCGGTCATCGAGCAAATCCAGACCTACGACGTCCCCAACTTCAATCCTGCCTACGCAGCGGTGAGTCCTGCCGGTGGCTCGACCGTGAACGAGCCGGCGGTCACCGTCGCGGCGTTCCCATCACGGTTGCAACAGGTGGTCACGTCGTACCTACCAGGCGGCCAGCAGCAGAACCTCGTGCTCGTTCCCGGTCAGTTCTCGACTGACTCGTCCGGCACCGGCAACGGCAACCAGCGCAACGTGACCAGCGCGCAGCTCACGGTGAACTGGTCGACCAGCACTGAGTTCACCCCGCCATCCATCGGCACGGTCTCCGGGACAGTGGCCGGCACGACCGCGTCGTTCCGCGTGACGACATCCTCGACCGACGTCACCCGCGGCGTGCTCCTGTTCCTCCCCGGCGGAGGACCTAACCCGCAAGCGTGGACACACGTCGAACTGGTCAGCAGCGGTTCCGGCGAATGGACCGGCACTGCACAAGTGCAACCCGGTACGACCAGCATCGGTCAGTTCTTCGTCACCCTGTGTGACGGGGCGGGCAATTGCGGGTACAGCTCGAACAAGGCTCGCAACTACTCGGCGAGCGCCAGCACGTCCGGCTACTCCTTCAGCATCAACCCAGGGCCGGCCGCGAACGGCGTGTACCCGAATCCGACCACCGTGCAGGCGAACGGCCCAGCGGGAGGCAGCTTCAGCGTCAACCTCAACGGCGGCACGCCGACCTCGTGCGTCACCACATGCACCGTGACCGTCACAGCCGACGGTCCGAACGTCGTGACGCTGACCGCTCCGGACGGAACGACCTCGGTGGCGGCGATCCCGATCGACGCGCATCCGCCCGTCCCGATCGTCACGTCACCGAATGCCGACGGGTCGTCGAGGTACAAGCCCGACACGGTGGTCGCGACTACGTTCAACTGCACCAGCGCGCTGAAGATCACCGGTTGTGCTGGTCCAGCGCAGCTCGACACGTCGACCAACGGCAACCACACCGCGCACTTCGTCGCCACGGACCAGTTCGGGCTCACGACCGCGGTCGATGTTCCGTACTACGTCGATGGCACTCCGCCTACCTTCGCCTTCAACTCTGCTCCGCCGACACTCACCAACATGCGCACGGCCGTCTTCAACTTCTCCGCGACTGATCCGGACGAGCTGACGTATCCCGTCACGTTCACCTGCCAACTCGATTCCGCTGCTCCGGTGCCGTGCACATCACCGGTCACCGTGACCGTCCCCACGCCCGTCAACGGGACGCACCTGTTCACCGTGGTCGCATCCGACCGCGTGGGCAACACCACGTCGACTGCTTGGAGTTGGCGTATCGACACCACCAATCCCACGTTCAAGGACTTCATCGGGCCGGCAGATCCGACCGCGATGACGTCGGCCGCGTTCGCCTACACGGTCGTCGATCCCCCCGACACCGCCGCGCTGACCTTCAAGTGCACGCTCGACGGCGTGGCTGCGCCCTGCACCTCGACCAGCGCGTCGGTCAGCGGGCTCACGCCGCGCGTCCTGGCTTACGCTTTCGCGGTGACCGCGACGGACCCAGCCGGCAACTCGACGACGAGCACATGGAACTGGCACGTCTACGCGAACACGACCGTGACGGCCGAGGGGCTCATCCGCACGTTGCCGACGCTCAAGGCCAAGCTCACGGACAGCGGTGGCCATCCGCTGGCCGGCCAGAAGCTCTACCTCAGTCGTGGCAGAAGCGGCAACGGCGTCGCGGTGCCATGTCTGAACGCGAACACGGACGGCAGTGTGACAACCGGGTCCGACGGTCGCGCCACGTGCAACGTGACGCTGTCGGAGTTGGTGACCGACGCGTTCAGCGGCGGGTTCACCGCGTCGTTCCACCTGACACCGCCGTACTTCGCGAGCAGTGATTCGGCAGGCATCATTTCGTGAGTCGTTTGCGGGCTCCGCGTTCGCAGGCAGACCAACCTGCGCGTGCGTCCGAGTCGCTGGATTCGCTCTTGCCGTATGTGTCGAGGGTCCACGCATCGTGGCTCGAGCACGAGGATGGTCCCGCGTGGCGCGAGCTACCCGGGACGTTGGTCTTCGCTGACGTCTCCGGATTCACGCCCCTGACCGAACGGCTGGCCCGTCGTGGCAAGGTCGGCGCAGAAGAGCTCACCGACACGTTGAACACCGTGTTCACCGAGTTGCTCGACGTGGCCGGGCGATTTGGCGGCGACTGCCTCAAGTTCGGCGGCGACGCGCTGCTCCTGCTCTTCACCGGGCCATGTCACGAGCGCCGAGGCGCAGCCGCGGCGTACAGCATGCTCGCCGCGCTGAAGTCGCTCCGGCGGCAGGGCGGAAGCGCCGGCCTGTCGAAGCTCGGCATGTCGCTCGGCGTGCATTCGGGGGACATCCACGCGTTCCTCGTGGGAAAGACGCACCGAGAGTTTCTGGTGTCCGGTCCCGCGGTCTCCGCGACGCTGGCGCTCGAATCCGCGGCCAACGCCGGTCAGATCCTGGTGAGCGACGCCACCGCCGCGGCGCTCGACCCTGACGACGTCGGCGCCGCCGCGGAGCACGGGCGGCCGCTCGTCCGGCTTCCGTCCGTTCCGGAAACAGACGACGGCCCCGTGGTCGTCCAGCCTGTCGCGCGTCCATCGATCGGCGTCTCCGAGCAGTTGCGCGATCACCTCTCGCGAGGCCACAAGGAAGGTGAGCACCGCCTTGCGGCGGTCGGCTTCCTGAAATTCGGCACGACGGACGAGGTGCTCGCACGCGACGGGGTCGACGCGCTCAGCGCGGCTCTGGCGGAGCTGATCTCGCTGACGCAGGCCGCATGCGCGCGGCACACCGTGACCTTCTTGGGCACCGACGTCGATGCAAACGGGGGCAAGGTCCTGCTCGCCGCGGGAACGCCGTCGGCCACGCCGGATGACGAGGACCGGCTGTTGCTCGCGCTCCGCGAGGTGCTCGACGAGGTGCAGAGCCTTCCGGTGCGTGCAGGTGTGAATCGCGGTCGCATCTTCGCCGTCGACCTCGGAAGCCCTGCGAGGCGGACGTACACCGTGATGGGTGATGCGGTGAACCTGGCGGCGCGCGTGATGGGTCATGGGACATGGGGAGACCTGCTTGCCACGCAGGATGTGATCGACCGCCGCCACACCGAGTTCACCTTGGCCCCGTTGGAACCGTTCATGGTCAAGGGCAAGTCGGCGCCGATCAACGCCCAGAGCGTCGGTGTCGTGCAGGGTCGCCGGGAAGCGGTGGACGACCTGGCACTGCCGCTCATCGGGCGCGACGCGGAGATCGCAACGATGCGCGCCGCGCTCGAGGCCGCGCACAAAGGCGAGGGCCGCATCATCGAGGTGGTGGGCGAGCCGGGCATCGGTAAGTCGAAGCTCATCGCGACCGCAGCCGCGCTCGACCACGGCTTGTTCCGGCTCAAGGTCGAGGCCGGTCGTTACAGCCTCGCCACGCCGTACTTCGCGCTGCGCAACGGGTTCCGCGAAGCGGTGGGACTGTCCGTCGATGCGAGTGCCGACGAGGTCGAGGGCGTGCTTCGGAGCGCGGTCGAAGGTTTCGCTCCCGACCTCGAGCCATGGATCCCACTGATCGGCATCCCCCTCGGTTTGCAGCTGGACGACTCGCCCGAGATCGCGTTGCTCGACCCCGCCATGCGCAAGACGACGATGCATCACGCCGTCGCCCAGTTGCTGCCGCGCCTCCTGTCGACGCCGACGCTCCTCCACATCGAGGACTCGCATTGGCTCGACACTGCGTCGTGTGAGCTGCTCGCAGTCATTCTCGAGCAGGTCACCACACGACCCTGGACCGTGCTCGTGACGCGACGCGATGTCACCGGCGGCCTCGACCTCGCAGAGCATCCCAACGTCGTGACCCTGCGACTCGCCCCGCTCTCGACCCAGGCGTCGTCGTCGTTCGCTTCGGCGACCATCCACGGTGAGGCACTGCCCCCAGGCGTCATCGACGATCTCGTCGCACGAAGCGGCGGCAACCCCTTGTTCCTCCAGGAGCTGCTCAACGCGGCCCGGCGAGGCGATCTCGACGAGCTGCCCGACACCGTCGAAGCCGTCGTTGCATCCGGCATCGACACCCTCCCGGGAACCGATCGTTCGTTGCTCCGTCACGCTGCGGTGCTCGGCGCGTCATTCCCGATCGACGTACTTGCGTCGATGGTCGACGAGTCACGAGACAGGGTCGAGTACGACGTCGGGCGCTTGTCGCACTTCCTCACGCCCGAGCACTCTGGCACGGTGAGGTTTCGTCACGTGCTCCTGCGTGATGTCGCGTACGAGGGGCTCGCGTTTCGGGCGCGGCGTGCGTTGCACCACCGGGCGGCGCGGATACTCGAGCAGTCGAGCGACGACGTGGACGCGCTCGCCGAACTGCTCTCGATCCACTTTCACCGCGCCGGCAGCTTCCGCGAGTCATGGCGGTACTCACGCGTCGCCGGCGAGCGCGCGGTGCGCAACGGCGCTCCGATCGAGGCCGCGGCGTTCTACACGAGCGCGCTCGAAGCAGGCCGCCGTCTCGAGGACCTCGATGTGGATGCGCGGGCGGACGTCGCCGAGAACCTCGGTGACTGCCTCGAGCTCGCCGGTAGGTACGAGCGGGCCCGAGCGATCTACCTAAACGCTCGACGCCTCGGTGAAACCGACCCGGTTCGACGGGCGCGACTGTGCCGCAAGATCGGTTGGGTGCGCGACCACGAGGGTCGGTACACCGAGGCGCAGCGATGGTTCCGTCGCGGGCTGCGCGAGCTCGAAGCGCTTCCCGACAGTTCCGCGGTCGGCGGTCTGCGGGCCGAGTTGCGCACCAGCGCGGTTTCGAGCGCGCTCCGACAGGGGCGCCACGCACGGTCCGTCTCGGTGATGGAGCTCGCGGTACGCGAGGCGGAGGAGAGCGGCGACCGGGCCGCGCTCGCGCATGCCTGTTTCGTGCTCGATCAGGTGCTGAGCGACCTCGGCCGGCTGGACGAGCCAAAGAACAGTCAGCGCGCCGCGGAGATCTATGAGGAGCTCGGTGACGAGCGCGGCAAGGCCGTGGCGTACATCGAGATAGGTATCGCTGCCTACTGGCACGGTCGCTGGGAGGAGGCCGTGTCGTTCTGGGAGGTCGCGCGCGAGGCGGATCGCCGCGCTGGCGTCCTCGTCAACAACGCGATCCACCTGAACAACATCGGGGAGATCCGTTCTGATCAAGGCCGGCTCGACGAGGCCGAGTCCCTGCTCGAAGAGGCCCGTCTGCTCTGGGCCGGCGCCGGCTGGCAGATCGGCGCTGGTTGGGCGATGAGCAACCTCGGGCGCGTCGCATCGCGTGACGGTCGATTCGAGCAGGCCGCGGAGCGGCTGGCGAGCGCGGCAGACCTGCTCCGATCGATCGGCGCGGAGGCGCTCTTGCTCGAGACCGATGCACGCGAGGTCGAACGACTCGTGCTCGCCGGTGAGCACGAAGCCGCGCTCACGCAAGCGATCGAACTCCAACCGTTGGTCGCCAAGCTCGGGCTGGCGCACGTGACGATCCTGCTCGATCGCCTCGAAGGTTCCGCGCGTGCGGGCAGTGGCGATGCCGACGGCGCGTGGTCGGCGTGGGAACGGAGTCTCGCCGCCAGCCGCGAGCGCGGGGCCGACTACGAGACTGCGCTCACGCTCGAGCTGATCGTGGCCAACATTCCCGAGGATGCTCGCAGCGACAGGCCGGCCATGGGCGAAGAAGCGCAGGCGATCTTCGACCGACTCGGCGTCAACCGGTCGCGGCGCGCCGGAGTGCTCGTCGCTCCCTGAGCAGCGAGGAGCTCAGCTATCCTCGCGTACAGATCGATCAGGCCGCGAGGGGAGACGACGTGACCGACGCTCAGTTCGACGAGTTCCTCGAGATTCGCAAGCCCGGTGCGCATCTGGACGAGGGCGTGGTCGCTGACGACTTCGTGCTGATGCTCGGCGTCGACCTCGTCAACTACCCGAAGTTCTCGCGTGTCGACGACGCCGTCACCTATCCGAAGACCAATCTCGACATCCGTCAGCAGCTCGACGTCGATTCGCGTGCGGAGCTGCCGGACTACAGCGGCCCCTACCGTGCGGACCTGCGGTTCACCGACTTCTCGAGAGAAGCGCTCGCCACGCGCTTCCTGCCGTGGAGCGAGCGCTACCTGCAGCTGTGCGTCGACGCGTGGGCGGACGGAGGTCGCGAAGCGCTACGGCGCCGACACCATGGCGGAGATCGAGTGGACGGCATGGAACGACCAGGTCGCGCCCGAGATCGAGCGCATGCGGACCGAGTTCCTTCCTGCCGATCGCCGCGTACGAGGATCCGAACCAGCGGGTTCCGGAGGACCAACGACCGACGACACGCGTGACCTACACGGGCGCTGTTCACACCGGATGCGAACGCCGGCGAGCTCTCGAAGGAACAACTCGTGAAGTGGTTCCTCGGAGGCCACGAGTTCCTGTTGCAGTGCATCGAGGCGTGGGCGACGCAGATCACGGTTCGCTACAGCCTCGACACGATGTTCGACATCCAGTACACGCTGTGGGGCGACACGGTCCTTCCGAGCGCGAAGAAGCTCAAGGCCGAGTACATCGGCATCGACGGCAACACCATCGAGGACTGGATGAAGGATCTGCAGGTCGACGCGACCGCGCTTCCGGGCAAGGCGTTCGATCTGTCCTTCGAGATGCCCGAGCCGGACGTCGGCATCATGACCTTCAACCGCTGCGTTGCCGTCGATCAGTGGGAGGCGATGGGACGGCCGGACATCCTCGAGAAGAACTGCCACTCGACATGTCCGAAGTCGATGATCGTCACGACGAAGATGTACAACCCCAACATGAAGGTCGAGATCCTCGCGATCCCGCCGCGCAAGGATCCTGACGACGTGTGCTGCAAGTGGCGCTTCAGCATGCTGTCGGAGGACGATCCCGAGTACCTGCCGGTCGAGCTGACATCGAAGCCGCAGCCGTCGAGCTGACGGTTCAGGTCAGCTCACGCCACTCGTTCGCCTCTTGCGCATGGCGGCCGTCTTGCGGCGCGGTCGACGTCCGTCGAGGATGGACCGCTCGATGATCTCGATGACCCACGTGATGCCGCGGATGGCCTCGTCATGGTCGAGCTGCCAGTCGACGACCAATCGTTCGTAGGACGACACCGCCCACAGGACGCTGAACATCGCCGCCGCAAGCGTGCGGTCAGCGGACGACCACCGTGCCGTCGCGTCCTCGACCGCGTGGACGAGCGCTTCGTGCAGCCGCCGGTTGGCGTCGGCCAGGGTGGGATCGAGCGCCGGTCGGGCATCGAGCGGATGTGAGGCCACCTGTTCGAGGATCGCGACCGTTGCGGCGCCGATGTCCTGCAGCCGCAGGTCGGACAGCTCGATGCCGGATCGCTCCTCGAGCCGGCGCATGACCGCGTCGCGCAGCGCGCGCTCGTTGGCGAAGTGCCGGAACACCGTGCGCTCGTTGACGCCGGCCCGCTCGGCGACGCCGCGGACCGTGATGGCTCGCCAGTCGCGGATGGACGAGTCCTGCAGGAGCTCGGCGCCTGCGAGGACGATCCGGTCACGAGTCTGCGCGGCACGTTCGCGCCGCAACGTGTTGTCGTAGCGCCGGCGAGCGGGTGCCGGCGCGGCTTCCGTCACGGCACGGAGACCGGAAGCGTCTCCCACCCTCGCACCGTCGACGTCGATGCCAGCTTGGCCCCATCGGTGTCGACCTCCCACTCCGGGAACCGGTTGAGCACCTCGTCGAGTGCGATGCGGCCTTCGAGTCGCGCCAGCGCGGCGCCGAGGCAGAAGTGGATGCCGTACCCGAACGTCAGGTGCTGGCCCATGTCGCGAGTGATGTCGAACTGGTCCGCGTTGTCGAAGCGCGGTCAGTCGCGGTTGGCCGAGGCGACGATGAACATCATGGCGCTGCCCGCGGGAATCGTCTGTCCGTAGAGCTCGACGTCCTCCGGCAGGTAGCGCCCGATCGGCCGGCCCGGGAGGTTCGTAGCGCAGGAGCTCTTCGATCGTGTTGTTGATGAGCGAACGGTCCTCGACGACCTTGCGGCGCTGGTCGGGATGGTCGCCGAGCACCTTGCCGGCCCATCCGATCAGTCGGGTCGTCGTCTCGTTGCCCGCGCCCGTGACGACCGTGGTGTACAGCAGCGCTTCATCGCGGGTCAGTGTGCGCGTGACGCCGTTCTCGTCTTCGAACTCCGTCTGCAACAGGTCGCTCATCAGGTCGTCGGACGGGTGCTCCATCCGCCAGTCGATGTAGTCGGCGTACATCTCGCTGCCGAAGGACGGGTTGTCTCCAACGGTCATCGGCTGGCCCGCCTTGCGTGCGCAGCTTCGCGTCGGCGCCTTCGCGCACCGCCACCAGATCGGCTTCCGGAATGCCGAAGAGCATCCCGATGACCCGCATGGGCATCTGTGCGCCGAGGTCGGCGATGAAGTCGAAGCCGTCGGAGCCGACGAGGGGATCGAGGCTGTGCGCGCAGAACTCCCGGATCTTCGGCTCGAGCGCGGACACCCGGCGCGGGGTGAACACGCGTGAGAGCAGGCTGCGGTGGATCGTGTGGACCGGCGGGTCTTCGAAGATGAGCGTCCCTGGTGGCATCTCGATGCCGGCCTTGATGAGCTCGAGGATCCCGCCCCGTCCCGAGATGAAGCGCTTCGCATCGACCAGCCCGCGCTCGACATCGGTCCACCGACTCACGGCCCAGAAGTCGTACGGCTCGTTGTAGTAGAGCGGCGCTTCCTCGCGCAGACGCGCGTACACGGGATACGGGTCGGCGTAGATGTCGACGTCGTAGGGGTCGTAGTACACGTCAGCCATGTCCTGCCTCTTTCAGTAGTGCAACGATCCGTTCGGGAGTGATCGGCAAGCGCGTCAGGTTCACGCCGAAAGGCGCGAGCGCGTCGGCAACCGCGTTCACGACCGTGGGCGGCGCGCCGATCGCACCGCCTTCGCCCACACCCTTGAACCCGCCGGGGCCGGGGCTGGGTGTTTCGATGTGGCCGTACTCGATCGCTGGGATCTCGACGGCGCTCGGCACGAGGTAGTCCATCAGCGTGGTCGCGAGCGGGTTTCCCTCTTCGTCACAAGCGAGGTGTTCGTAGAGCGCGTTGCCGATGCCTTGCGCGACGCCGCCCGCGATCTGGCCCTCGACGATGTCGGGGTTGATCATCGGCCCGCAGTCCTCGCTCACGATGTAGCGCAGGAGCTTCACCCGGCCGGTCTCGATGTCGACCTCACACGTGCACACGTGGGTGGCGTTGACCCAGATGACTCCGCTGGCGGCGGCGTAGCGCGGCACTCGCTTCGAGGCCTGGGGGAGTGTCGGGTGGCAGCGAGTGAGGTTCGAAGTAGGCAGCCCGCGCGATCTCGCCGAGGGAGATGCCGGCCGCCGGTGAGCCGCGCACGATGGCTCGGCTGTCGACCAGCTCGATGTCCTCGACCGCGGCCTCGAGCTTGTGCGCCGCGATCGAACAGATGCGCTCGCGCAGGATCGTCGCTGTGTCTCGGACGGCGCCTGCGGTCATCGACCCGCTCCGGCTGCCGCCCGTACCACCGCCGTAACTCGTGACCGCGGTGTCGCCCTGGATCGTGTGAACGTCCTCGATGCGCGCGCCGAGCGCGTCGGCGGCGAGCTGCACCACGGTCGTCTCGAGGCTGTTCCCGCTCGACCCACCCGCGATGTAGACGTTGATCTTGCCGGACGGCTCGATGCGGATCGTCGCCGCTTCGGTTCCGTACGTGCCGTAGCCCGGAGTCGAGGGCTCGACGTAGTTCGCCATGCCGACACCGAGGTAGCGGCCTTCGGCTCGGGCGGCTGCCTGCTCGGCGCGGAAGCTGTCGTAGTCGAGGATCTCGAGCGCCTGCTCCAACGTCTCCGCCGGCGAGATGCTGTCGTAGGTCATCCCGTTCGGGTTCGCATACGGGAGGTCGTCGCGGCCGAGGACGTTGCGCCGTCGCAGCTCGATCGGATCGATGTCCATGCGGCGCGCGGCGATGTCGAGCAGGACCTCGCGCGCCAGCGACTCGAACTGCCAAGGGCCGCGGTACGCGGTGCGTCCCACCGTGTTCGTGTAGATCGTCTTGGTGTTGAACCCCGCGCTGGGAACGCGATACGGGCCGGGGAACAGCAGTCCGGTGGCGGCCGCCGTTCCGACCGGCCAGGGAGTGGGATACGCGCCGCAGTCCTGCACGAAGTCGATGTACGCGGCCGTGATGTGGCCGTCGTCGTCGAAGGCCATCGTCGCGACACCGTGCTCGTGGCGCGACTTGCCGGCGGAAAGCAGGTTCTCGCGTCGCTCCTCGACCCACTTGAGCGGCCCGCCGACTCTCGACGCCGCCAGCATGATGCACATCTCGTCGCGCTGGACCATCACCTTCTGGCCGAAACCGCCGCCGGTGTCACGGGCGATGACGCGGATGCAGTGCTCCGGGATCCCGAGCAGGCGCGAGCAGAACGAGCGGACCTCGTGGGGCACCTGCGTCGACACGTAGATCGTCAACTCGCCGGCGGCGGGCGCCCAGTCGACGAGCAGCGCCCGTCCTTCCATCGGTGCGGCCGCGCACGCCTGTTGGTAGACGGTCTCGCGGACCACGTGTGCTGCGTTGTCGTAGATGTCCGACAGTGACGACTCGGGAAGGCCGGGGATCTCGCCCACGACGTTCGAGCCATGCGCCTCGTGCACGAGCGTGCCGGCCCCGCCGGCGGCTTCCGCGGTCATGTAGTCGACGACCGCGGGGAGCGGGTCGAAGTCCACGTCCACGACGTCGGCCGCGTCGGCCGCGAGTGCGGCGCTCTCCGCGACGACGAGCGCGACGGCATCGCCTGCGAACCGCACTTCGTCCTCCGCGAGCGGTGGCCGCGGCGTCTCCGGGCTCAGCTCGCCCGTCGCGGTGTGCCACTGCTCCTTGACGTGCGGGTTCAGATCCTTCGCGGTGAACACGAATCGCACACCCGGCAACGTGAGCGCCTCGGACGTGTCGATCGATCGGATCCGGGCGCGGGGGAACGGGCTGCGCACGAACCGGGCGTGCAGCAACCCGGGCAGCGCGATGTTGTCGACGTAGACACCGTGGCCGCTGACGAGCCGCGCATCCTCGACGCGGTTGACCCGCGCTCCGACGTACCGGCCCGCAGTCACGCGTGGACCCCCCACGACCCCGACATATTCGTGCCAGTACTATGGCACCAATATGTGGACGCGCCAAGCCGCGGGACGTCGCACGCGTGATGGGTTGTCGTCGTGACGAGTGATTGCACGTGCGACGCACTCGGGAACCGTAGGGTGCGGCGCATGAGGACGGACGAGCTCGCCGGCAAGGTGGCGATCGTGACGGGCGGCGCGGGGGATCTCGGACGGGCGACGGCCGAGATGATGATCTCCGAAGGCGCGCAGGTCGTCATCGCCGATGTCGATGCGGAGCGCGGCGAAGCGGTTGCCGCCGACCTGGGCGACGACGCTGCGTTCCACCAGACCGACGTGAGCGACATCGACCAGGTGCAGGCGTTGGTCGACTTCGCGGTCGAGCGCTTCGGTGGCCTGCACATCATGTTCAACAACGCGGGCGTCGGTAGTCCGTTGAAGCGGTTCCTGCCGGATGACCTCGAGGACTTCGCCCGCATCATGGGCGTCAACCTCTTCGGCGTGATCGCCGGGAGCCAACGCGCGGCGCGCTACATGAAGCACAACGGCGGCGGCTCGATCATCAACAACGCATCCATTGCCGCGATCAACGCGGGCGCCGGCATGATCTCGTACCGGTCGTCGAAGGCGGCGATCGTCCATGCCACCAAGTGCATGGCCATCGACCTCGCCCCGTACGGCATCCGGGTCAACTGCCTGACGCCCGCACACATCCGCACCGGCATCACCAACTACGACATGGGCCCCGTGCTCAAGTACATGCAGCCCCTCGAGCGCGAAGCGCAGCCCGAGGACGTCGCGAACGCAGTCGTGTTCCTCGCCAGCAACCGAGCCGCCCAGGTGACCGGCATCGTCCTACCGATCGACGGCGGCACCACCGCCGGGCCGCCCTACGCACAGACCAAGCTGATCATGGCGACCGCGAGGCCGCCCGAACAGCAGTCCACATGAGTGAAGCAACCGGTGTGACCGGGAAGCCGTGGGATATCGGTGACGTACGGGTCACCGTCGTGCTCGAGAACCAGACCGACCACATCCCGCCCGAGTTGTTCTTCCCCGACGCGACTGCGGAAGCAGTTGCTGCGCACGACTGGTTGATCCCCGAGTTCGCCGACGAGCAGGGCTGCATCGGGCTGAGCATCCAGGCGTTCGTCGTCGAGACACCGACGCGCACCATCGTGGTCGATCCGTGCGTCGGGAACGGCAAGACGCTCGACATGCCGTTCTGGAACGACCAGCACTGGCCGTTCTGGGCTCGCTTCTCCGAGGCCGGGTTCTCGGCGGATGACGTCGACCTCGTCGTCCATACGCACCTGCATGCCGATCACGTGGGTTGGGACACGCGGTTCGTCGACGATGCGTGGGAGCCGACGTTCACGCGGGCTCGGCACCTCTACACCGATGCCGCGCTCACGTGGTTGCGCGATCCCGGCGGTTACGACAACGCGAACGTGCTCGCGCAGTCGGTCCAGCCGATCCTCGACGCGGGACTGGCCGACATCGTCGACGAGGACGCCGATCTCGGGGAAGGGCTGCGGCTGGCGCCGAGCAGCGGCCACACCCCCGGTCATGTCTCGGTCTGGATCGAGTCAGACGACCGGACGGCGTTGTTGACCGGCGACTTCTTCCACCATCCGGTCCAGTGCGCGGTTCCGTCATGGGCGGAGCTCGGCGACAGCGATCCGGACGAGGCTCGGGTCACGCGCCGGCGCATGCTCGACGAAGCGGCGACGTCTGGCGCGCTCGTGTTCGCCACCCACTTCCCGACGCGACCCGTGGGGCGCATCGTGCCCTTCGAGGAGGCGTGGCGTTTCGTCCCCGAGAACGCTTGACTGCGCGGGTTGATTCGCCGGCGATCAGCCGACGTGCATGCGGCTGGCGGTGCGCTTCTCCGACCAGTGCGACCGGTTGTTGTCGAAGTACGCGGGACGGCTCTGCAGGATCGTCGTCTCGAGCCACAGCCGCTTCAGATGGCGGATGCGGCCGGTGCCGCGGTCGTCCTCGTACGCCGTGCGACCGTGGAGCACGTGATAGTTGTTGATGAACTGCATGTCGCCGGGCAACAGCTCCATCAGTACGTGGTTCCTCGGATCGTTCGCCATGCGCACCACGGTTTCCAACGCCTCCTTCTGCACCTCGGTGAGGCGCGGCGCGTCGGCATGACGCTGTGATGCGTAGATGTAGGGCGGGATGCAGCGGACGAAGAGCCGGCCGTCCCAGTCGGTGAACACGGGCAACGAGTAGTAGGGCTTGCCCTCGTTGGCCTGCTCACCACGGAAGTCGTACGGAAACTGCTCGTATAGCGCGGCGGCGAGATCCGGTCGATCGACGACGAGCTGGTTGTGGATGCGAACCGAGTTGGCGACCGCCGACAGGCCGCCCTCGAGACCGTTGGCGAGGCACATGAGTCCGACGAGGTCGGAGCCGTCGCAGTGGAATGGCAGCGCGACGCCACCGAGCTCGTTGCCACGCGCCGTCGGGTCGTTCGCTGCTTTCGCCTGATCGGTGACGTCGCCGAGAACGTGCCCGTACTTGTTCTGTGGCCACGGGAGCCCGAGGTGCGTGCCGATGCCCCAGTAGATGAGCTCCATCTCCGTCTGCGAGTACGAGTCCCGATCGACCCCCCGGAGCCGGACGAAGCCGCGCCCGTTGATGAGCTCGTCCGCGATGCCGTTCAGGCGGGCGTCGAGCGTGGGGAGCGGAAAGTCCCCGCGCTCGATCGCGAGCACGTCGTCGCTCTTCGCCAGCGCATGACGCAACGCCGCGTCCAGCTCGGCCTGCTCGACCTCGGACAGGTGCTCGGTCCAGGCCTCTTCGTCGGCCACGTCGGTCGACGTCCACTCGCATTGCGGCTCGAGGATCCGCGGCGTACTGGTCATCACCACGAATTCTGCCAGACCAGCTCGTTCTGGCGTCACGAGCGGCGGATATCCGCCGGATCTGACGCCAGAACGGGGGAATCGCCTCAGCCGGTGGGCGTGAACTCGATCTGGAGGCGCTTCAGGCCGCGCAGGAAGAACGTCGGGAGGTAGTCGTAGTGCCGGTCGCCGGTGGGACCGTGGTCCTCCTCCGAGATCCTGATGTCGTCGGTGCGGTCGAGGAACCGGTTGATCGTGACCTTGCCCTCCGCTCGTGCGAGCGGCGCGCCGGCGCACGTGTGGATGCCGTGCCCGAAGGCGATGTGCTGCCGTGCGTTCGCTCGCTCGATGTCGAACTCGTGCGGATCGTCGAACAGGCGCGGGTCGCGGTTGCAGGCCCCGGGGATGAGCATGACCGTGCCGCCTGCGGGGATGTCGACACCGGCGAGATTCGTCTGCACGCGCGCCATGCGGAACTGTGTCCGCAGCGGGCTCTCGAGTCGAAGCGTCTCCTCGATGAAGTTGGGGATGCGGTCGCGGTCGTCGCGCACGAGCTTCTGAAGGTCCGGGCGCTCGCCCAGCATCCGCAACGTGAACGACAGCAACCGCACCGTCGTCTCCTGGCCGCCGGCGAAGAGGTTTGCGGCGATCAACGCGGCGTCGTTCACCTCGGGCGTCGACCCGTCGGGGAACGTCGCGGTGGCGAGTCCGGTGAGGATGTCGTTGCGCGGCTCGCGGCGGCGATCCTCGATGTACTCGGTGAACCGCTCGTAGAGGAACTCGAGCGGCTTGTGCTCCATGGCCTCGTGCACGGTGGACAGGCGGTCACGGAACAGCGAGTGGTCGGACTCGGGCACACCCTCGAGGTCGGCGATGACGGTCAGGGTGAACGCCTCCGCGTACTCACCGACGACCTCGCACGACCCCCGCTCGACGAACCGGTCGAGCAGACGGTCCGCGTACGTCCACATGAACGCTTCGTTCTCCTGCAGGCGCTTCGGCGTGATGAGACGCATGAGGAGATGTCGATGCGCGGTGTGGTTCGGCGGATCGAACGACGGCAACTGGTCGCTGAACGGCAGCTCGTGGCGGTACCGGATGATGAGGTCGCTGATGTCGTCGCCCGCGAAGGGCTCGGAGAACTTCACGAACGGGCCGCTCACCGCGTTGCACGACGAGAACGTCCCCGACGGCTCCTCGTGCGGTTGGAACGTCGCGGGATCGCCGTACACCGCCATCGCCTCGGGATGGCCGGTGATCATGTAGACGCCGTACCGCGACTCCTGCCACACCGGACCCTGCTCGCGCACCCAGTCGAAGTACGGGTACGGATCGTCCTGGATCGATCGGTCGCTGAAGAAGTTGACCGTCTCGAACTCCATCCTCACCCTCGTTCCCTGTTGCAGCGTCGTCGTACGATCGTCGCGTGGCCATCGAGATCGAGATCGACCGCGACGTTTGCATCGGCTCGGGCAACTGCGTCTTCCTCGCCGCCGGCACGTTCGAACTCGACGACCACGACGTTGCCGTGGTCGTCGATCCGTCGGCCGCGTCGGAGGATGACATCCTGACCGCGGCGCGCCGGTGCCCGTCGCGCGCCATCAGCGTTCGGCGCGATGGTCAACCGGTGACCTGATCGCGTCACGTGCCGTCGCGGCCCGACCCCGCAGCCGCGGCGTGGCGCGCCGCGATGTAGCCGAACACCATGCTGTTGGCGATGCTGGCGCCCGGTCCGAGGTAGTGCCGCCCCATCACGGTGGCCGTGGTGTTGCCCGTTGCATACAGACCAGCAATCGGGCGGTCGTCCTGATCGAGCACCCGCGCGTGTTCGTCGGTGAGAAGCCCACCGCACGTCCCGATGTCGCCCGGCACGACCTCGACTGCGTAGAACGGCGCTTCCTCGATCGGTCCCAGGCACGGATGCACGTTGTGGTTCGGATCACCGAGCGCACGGTTGTACGCCGACTCGCCCCGCCCGTACTCGGGGTCGAGACCCCGTTTGGCGTACTCGTTGAAGTGCTCGATCGTCTCGCGCAGGCCGGCGTCGTCGATGCCGCACATGCGGGCGAGGTCGTCGAGTGTCCAGGCCTGCTTCAGCATGCCGCTCTGGAGCAGCTTGCGAGGGAAGCGGCCGGGGCTCGAACGCAAGTGCGCGTAGCGCTTGCGGTAGCGGTCGTCGAAGATCAACCAGCACGGCACGGCGCGACTCGTCTTGTCACGCTCGTACATCGCCTTGCCCACTTCCATGTACGAGTTCGACTCGTTGACGAACCGCTTTCCTGCGGCGTCGACGTAGATCGTGCGAGGACGCTGGCGCGCCTGGTCGAGCGTCGACTGGCCGAACCGGCCGGTTCGCGGGGACGGCAACCACCATGCCTCGTCCATCAGGTCGGTCTTGGCGCCGAGGCGCATCGCCGTCGCGATCGCTTCGCCCGTGTCGCCGGGGTTGGCGATCGACCACCGCGCCCGGTTCGGTTGGTCGCCGCCGTACGTCTCTCGCATCTCTCGGTTGTGGGCGAACCCGCCGGCCGACAGCAGCACGCCGTGACGGGCACGCACGAACACGGGGGCGCCGTCGCGCACCGTGCGAACACCGACAACCACGCCCTCTTCGACGACCAGATCGTCGAGGGGTGCCTCCGTCCAGATCGGCGTCTGATCCGCCAATGCGATCTGGAGCATCTGCGCCATCAGCGACGCACCGTTCGTGAGCAACGCCTGCCCGCGTACACGAGCGGCGTATGTACGGATGACCACGCGCGCCGACGTGGTGAAGGCTCGGACGCTGCGGTTGTAGTGGGAGAGCGAGCGCGCCTCGTTCGTCTTGACTGACAGTCCCAGGCTCTGCGCCAGCCCGGGTTGCACCTTGGGCAACCAGTCGCCGAGCACGCGTCCGTCGAAGGGGATCGGCTCGATGCCACGGCCGATGTCGTGGCCGCCCTTCATGTTCGAGTAGTAGTCGCTGTAGCCGGCGCAGTGCTCGAAGCAAACACCGCGCTCCTGCAGGAACGAGACCATCTCCGGACCGATGGTCACGAACGCGTGGCGCCGCTCGAACGACGAAGCCGGCCCGACGTCACCGACGACGGCATCGAAGTGGGCCATCGCGTCCTCGTACGAGTCCGCGACGCCGTCCTCGCGCATCACCGGGTTGTTCGGTATCCACACGATGCCGCCGGACATCGCGCTCGATCCGCCGACGAGCGCCTGCTTCTCGAGCACGAGCGCGCTCGCGCCTACGTCCGCCGCCGCGAGCGCGGCGACCATGCCTCCGCCACCGGATCCGGCGATGACGAAGTCGACGGTGGAGTCCCACGTGGTCATGTCACGCCCTTCCTCACCCCCGGGACATTTACTTCAGTGTCGAAGTAACGTAGCAAACACTGGTCGGGCGGTGGCCAGGCGAGCGCGCCGTTGACGATTGCTACGAAGCCGAAGTAATGTGCGGCACCGCGCAGACGAGGTAGGGGGAACATGGCCGGCAACTCGACCACGCTGACGTATCCACGCGACGGCTTGGGCGCCCCGAAGGATCGACATCCTGGATCGTCGGCCGACAGCGGGCTGCCTGCAGGCACCGAGGTGTTCTCGGCCGACGACCACATCTCGCTCGCGGAGGACGTCTTCTACGAGGGCTTTCCCGACGACATGAAGGACCGCGCGCCGCGCGTCATGAACGTCGACGGCGGCTGGGTGATCGGCATGGACGGCAAGTCCGTCCTCGTGCGCGAGTTCATCGAGGTGCTCACGCAGTACGACCCGTTGTCGGGGTCACACACGGGCGACGTCGACGCGCGGCTCGCGGCGCTCGACTCCGAAGGCGTGTCCCGAGAGCTCGCCTTCCCGAACTCGGTGCTCGCACTCTTCGGCTGGCCCGACCGCGAGGTCCGTGAGCGCTGCTTCCGCCTCTACAACGAACACATCGCTGATGTGCAGGAGCGGTCCAACGGCCGCATCCTCGGCGTCGGTCTCATCAACTGGTGGGACGCAGCCGGCACGCGCCGCACGGTCGACGAGCTCAAGGCCCTGGGTTTGAAGACCTTCCTGATGCCGCTGGCGCCCGGGAAGAACGAGGACAAGGTGCCGATCGACATCGCGAGCACCGCGATGGATGGCGTGTGGGAGGCGATCGAAGACGCGCAGATCCCCGTCTCGCACCACATCGGCGAGAGCCCGCCCGCGACGCCGAACCAGTTCAATCCGGTCGGCATCGGCATGCTCCAGAACGTGGCGCCGTTCCGCGACATGTTCGGCAAGTACATCCTCGGTGGCATCCTCGACCGCCATCCGGGCCTGCAGGTCGGCTGGTTCGAGGGCGGCATCAACTGGGTGCCTTCGGCGATCCAGGACGCGGAGCACATCGCGGCGTCCTTCCGTCACCTGAACAACCTCGAGCTGCAGCACGGTCCGCAGTACTACTGGGACAACCACATGTGCGCGTCCTTCGTGGTCGACCCTCTCGGGCTCGAGCTCGTCGATCGCATCGGGATCGAGCGGGTGATGTGGTCGACGGACTTCCCGCACAACGAGAGCACGTACGGCTACACCGACAAGTCGCTCGCGTCGGTCGTCAGCGCGGTCGGTCCGGAAGCGGCCGCCGCTGTGGTCGGGGGCAACATCAGGCGCTACCTCGGCCTGGGACCGGTGAGCTGATGTCCGCAGGGCTGATGACCGAAGCGCCGCCGACGCACTTCCCGGCGAACGCCGATCGCGATCGCATGCAGCGCGATCGGATCGAACGCATCCGCGGCGTCATGCGTGAGCAGGGCCTCGACGCGCTCGTTCTGATGGGCAATACCAACGTCGTCTACGCGACCGGCGCGATCTGGCCATTGGGCGACTCGGGGCGTGCGAACTTCGAGCAGCCGGTCGCGGTCGTTCTCGCCGACGACGAGACACCGCACCTGTTCACGCACATGCAGCAGGACGATCGTCTTCGTCACGTGCTTCCGGCTGACCACGTGCACGGACCGGTGTACCTCGACTTCGACGAAGGCGTGCAGCAGTTCGCGTCTCAGTTGGCCGTCCTCGCGCCCGAGGGCGCCGTGGTCGCGATCGATGAGTGGACGCACGCGATGCGCCGCGAGCGTTCGATCCTGTTCGCGCAGGACGCGCCCGCCGACAGCGGCAAGGTGATCAGCCGGGCGAAGCTCGTCAAGACCCCCGACGAGCTGGCATGCATGCGTGAGGCGTTGCGCATCACCGAGCGGGCGATCGCTGACGTGCAAGGGCGACTCGCGCCCGGAGTTCGCCAGATCGATCTCACCGCCACCTTCTTGCGCACGATCTTCGAGACGGGTGCCGACGCCAACATCCTCGATCCGATCTGGCAATTGATGCCGGCGCGGATGGAGGACGGCCCTTGGACGACCACCGGCGATCTCGCGTGCCCACTGTTGACGACAGAGCGGGAGCTGGCCGAAGGCGACGTCCTCTGGGTCGACACCGGCATCAGCTACGCCGGTTTCCATTCGGACTTCGGCCGCACCTGGATCGTCGGCCGTGAGCCCGACGCACGCCAGCGCGCGCAGTTCGACCAGTGGCGAGCGATCATGGACGCGGTCCTCGATGTCACTCGGGCAGGGGCGACGGCAGCCGACCTGACTGCTGCCGCCACGGCCACGGCCGGCGGGCAGAAGCCCTGGATGCCGCACTTCTACCTGGGCCACGGCCTCGGCATCGACAGCGCGGAGATGCCCTACGTGGGCAGTGACATCGGTGAGGCCTTCGATGCGTCGCTCGTGCTCCAAGCGGGCATGGTCCTCGTTCTCGAGCCGATCGTCTGGGACGACGGGGCCGCGGGCTACCGGTCCGAAGAGGTGCTCCTCATCACCGAGGACGGCTGGGAGCCCATGACCGACTACCCCTACGACCCGTTCTGAGGATGCAGTGACAGCGACTGAGGTTCGTCCGGACGACGAAGCGCTGCGGGTGGCGCGTCGAGCGCGCGTCCTCGCCGAGATGGAAGCCGACGGCATCGACATCTTGATCGTCGGACGGGAAGCGAACGCTCGCTACGTCTCCGGTGCGCGCCGGCTGTGGACCGCGGGGTCTCGGGCGTTCGGTCCCGGCTGTGTGCTCGTGCGGTCGAGCGGCGCCGTCCATCTGTTGAGCACGTGGGACGAAGGTGTTCCCGCGGACATCCCGCACGAGAACCTCTACGGGATCTCGTTCAACTCGATGAACTTCCTGAAGGTCCTCCAGAACATCGAGGGTGCGGCGACCGCGACGACCGTCGCGACCGACGGTCTCACCCCGTCGTCGGCGCCCCTGCTGGCGAAGTCGTTCCCGTCGGCGACGATCGTGGACGGCGACGCGCTCATGCGCCGCGTTCGGCAGGTGAAGACGTCGGACGAGATCGACGCGATCCGAGCATCGGTGCGCATCGCCGAGTGCGCGCTCGCCGCGGCCGAGGCCGCGCTGGTTCCGGGCGTCACCGAACGCCAACTCACCGGCGTGTTCATGGAGGCGATGGCCGCGGCCGGCGTCACCACACCGACGACACAAGACATCGTGTGGATCACGTCGCGCGAGCAGCCATGGCAGCGTTCGAGCCGCGACGTGCCGATCGCGCCGACCGATCTCGTGGCGTTCGACGCCGGAGTCATCGATGAGGGCTACCTCGGCGAGGTCGGCCGCACGGTCGCGATCGACGGCGTCGACGTGGTCGGCGCCGACCTCCTCGGCCAGTGGGACGACCTGTGGGATCGGCTGCTCGGCGCCTGCCGTCCGGGCGCGCCGCTGTCCGATCTCCTGGACGCGTACGACGCCGCGGGAGTTCCGGCCGCGCCGATGCCGATCGCTCGGGGACTCGGTCTCGGGTTCGACGTTCCGCTCGTGACGGACGCGCTCCGGCGCACGGCAGCCGAGCAGCGGTTCGAGGCGGGCATGGTGTTCGCCCTGACCGCATATGTGTGGAAGCAAGGGGTGGGTGCGGTCTACGGCCACGAGCCCGTGGTCGTCACCGACGCCGGCCCGCAGCTTCTGTCGACGAAGCCGTTCCGCGATGCAAGGAGTCCGATCACGTGACCGACGTCGATGTCCCACCGCCCGAAGAGATCATCCTCTACGAGAAGGATCCGCGCACTCGCATCGCGACGATCACGTTGAATCGTCCGGATCAGCTCAACATTCCGACGATCGGCGCCCGTCGCCGGTACGCGGATCTGCTGTTCAAGGCGAGCATCGACGACGACGTCAAGGTGCTCGTCGTGCGCGGTGTCGGCGACCATCTCGGCACCGGGGCCGACCTCGACGAGCTCATGGCGAAGCGCGAGGCCGGCGTCGCGCTGCAGGAGGAGTTCGGGCTGACGGAAGAAGACGACGTCACGATGCCGAGCGGACGCTCGTACCGCGCCGGCGCGTCGCTGCTGCACTGGTACGGCAACACCCGGTCGGGATGCCGCACGCTCCAGGACTTCAAGAAGATCAGCATCCTCGAGGTCAAGGGCTACTGCTACGGCTGGCACTTCTACCAAGCGGCCGACGCGGACCTGATCGTCTCGTCCGACGACGCGCTGTTCGGGCACCCCGCGTTCCGCTACGTCGGCTATGCGCCGCGCATGTGGCAGTGGGCGATGATGATGGGGATGCGCAAGTTCCAAGAGATGGTCTTCACCGGACGACCTTTCACTGCGCAGCAGATGTACGAGTGCAACTTCGTCAACAGCGTCGTGCCACGCGACGACCTCGAAGCCGAGACCGAGAAGTACGCGCTCGCGTGCGCGCGTACGCGCCCGACCGACACCGTCTTCATGCAGAAGGTGTTCTTCGAGGTGATGAAGCAGCACCAAGGCGAGTACATGGGCAGCCTGCTCAGCGCGTGGCTCGAATCGATGGGCGGCGTTCTCAGAGCCGATGAGGACGGCCGGCTCGCGACGCTCAGCAACGAGACGATGGACTCCGGGTTGAACACTGCGGTGAAGGACAACGACAGCCAGTTCCCGCCTGAGTGGCGGCTGAGCCGGTCCGGTCGCCGGAAGCCCGAAACGGATTGACCGCCTCGCCGGCACTCGACGGTTTCCGCGTCGTCGATCTCTCGACGTGGATCGCGGGCTCGTACTGCACGAAGCTGCTCGCGGACGGCGGCGCCGACGTCACGAAGGTCGAGTCGCCAGGCGGCGATCCGCTGCGTGGGTGGTCCAGCTCCGGCGCGGCCATTCCGTCCGGGTCGGACGGCGCGCTGTTCAACTTCCTGCACGTCGCGAAGCAGACGCTCGCGGTCGATCACACTCAGGACGACGACGTCGCGTCGTTGCACGATCTGCTCGCGTCCGCGAACGCCGTCGTGTGGTCGAAGGGCTCCGCGGTCGCGGAAGCCTCGCCGTTCACGCCCCACGACATCCGGCGCGACCATCCGCACCTCACCGTCACCTCGATCACTCCGTTCGGGCTCGAGGGCCCTTGGTCCGACAAGCCGGCCACCGAGTTCACGTTGCAGGCCTGGTCGGGCGCGGTCGTCGGCCTCGGACGGGGCACACCAGACCGCGCGCCCGTGTACGTCGCCGGTCAGATCGGCGAGTGGATCACCGGCGCGTTCGCGGCGATCGGCACGCTCGCGTCGAGTCGCCGCTCGGGTGCTGATCGAGGCGGCGAGCTCGTCGACGTCTCGATGCTCGAAGCGATGGCGATGTGCCTGACCTACTACCCGGTCACGTACCACGATCAGTTCGGGCGCCCGATGCGCAAGCGCCGCTTCGTCCCGACGCCCGGCGTGGCGGCCGCCAGCGACGGCATGGTCGGGCTGGGCGTCGGTACCGGGCAGCAGTGGTTGGACTTCTGCGCCATGGTCGGGCATCCGGAGTGGATGGAGGACCAGTCGCTGTTCCTCGAGCGGACCGCGCTGGCACCGACGATCGAGGCCTGGGTCGCCGAGCACACCGTCGACGACGTGCTCGACTTGGCGTCTGCGTTCCGCATCCCCAACGCCCCGATCGTGAACGGCGCCAATGCGACGACGTTCACGCACTTCCGCGAGCGGGCCACCTTCGTGACCAATCCCCGTGACGGAGCGGTCAACCCCGGCCCGCCGTACCGGATGACGCGCACGGCGGTCGCAGAGCCGGGTCAGCGGCGCGCTCGGCCCGTAGATGACGCGCGGCCGTTCGCCGGCCTCCGCGTTCTCGACATGACGGGCTACTGGGCCGGTCCGTTCGTCGGGCACATGCTGGGACTGCTCGGCGCGGAAGTGATCCACCTCGAGTCCGCCGCTCGCCCCGATGGCGCCCGTCTCGTCGGCGGCGTGCCACAGACGACAGATCGGTTCTGGGAGCGCGGCCCGATCTTCGCCGCGCTCAACTCGAACAAGAAGAGCCTCACGATCGACTTCACCAACCCGCACGGTGCCGATCTCGTGCGTCGCTTCGTGACGACCTGTGACGTGGTGGTCGAGAACTACACGCCCCGCGTGCTCGACCAGGTCGGTCTGGACTACGCGTCGCTTCGGGAGTCGCGGCCCGATCTCGTGATGGTGCGGATGCCCGGGTTCGGGCTCGACGGTCCATGGCGCGAACTCGCGGCGTTTGCGTTCGTGATCGAGGACGCGTCGGGACTCACGTGGCTGACGGGCCATCCGGACCTGCTGCCCATCGAGCCGTACTGCGTCGGCGATCCGAACGCGGGTCTGCACGCGCTCGTCGGGTTGTTGCTGGCGCTCGAGCACCGAGACAGGACCGGCGAAGGTTGTCTCGTCGAGGCGGCGATGGTCGACGCCGCGCTCAACGTCGCGGCCGAGCAGGTGATCGAGCACTCCGCTTACGGCGCGCTGCTCGAGCGCGACGGCAACCGGGGGCCCTGCGCCGCCCCGCAGAACCTCTACCAAGCGGCGGGTCCCGACGACTACGGCCGCGACGACTCCTGGGTCGCGATCGCGGTAGCAACCGACGAGCAGTGGAGCGTCGCTGTGTCGCGCCGTCGGCCGGACGGAGTGGGCGGAGGATCCGTCCTTCGCGACCGCGGCAGCAAGGCGGGAAGAGCAGGACCGGATCGACGGCTTCCTCGAGGAATGGTGCCGTGAGCGGTCAGCCGACGACATCGTCGACTCCCTGTGGGACGCCGGTGTTCCTGTGGGCAAGGTGATGTTGCCGCATCTCCAGCCGAACCTCGCGCCGTTCGAGTTCCGCAACTTCTTCGAAGAACTGGAGCATCCCGTCATGGGACGATCTCGTTACAGCACGATCCCGATGCGGTTCTCGCGCCATGAGGAGACACTGCATCGACGGCACGCGCCGCTGCTCGGCGAGCACAACACCGAGCTGCTCAGCGAGCTCGGTCTCGATCAAACGGAGATCGACGCGCTCGAAGCCGACGGCATCATCGGACGCTCGCTCGTGCACGAAGGACAACCCCAGTGAGCGGCGGCAGAGCAAGATCCTCGCCGTCAGTGGGATTCGAGCCGGCTCCGTTCGACGTCGTCGAGGCGTCCCGTCGCGTCTGGCTCGAGCACTGGGAGCCCGAGGCCGCGTCAGGAATGGCGGTGTTCACGGCCATTCTCCGTTCGCACCAACTGCTCAGCGAAGGGGTGAGCCGGGTGATGCGCGGCGCACGACCTGACCTTCGCCAGGTACGAGGTGCTGACGTGGCTCGCTACCGATCCGGAGTCGTCGCTGACGCTGAGCTGGATCAGCAAGACGCTGCGCATCCCGCCGGCCACGGTGACCAACATCATCGACCGGCTCGAGAACGACAAGCTCGTGCGCCGCGTACCGCATCCTTCGGATGCGCGCACGACGCTGGCCGTCATCACGCCGCGGGGCCGTCGAGTGGCGTCCAACGCGACACGCGACTTGAACGCGACCGTGTACGAACCTATCGGCCTGTCCGAGCAGCAGCGCGAACAGCTCGTCGATCTTCTCGCAGACCTTCGTGCCAGTGGCAACGAGTTCAACGTCGAGCGCTCGCCCGAAGTCATCGAAGAGCTCGGCTCCCGGCAAGCGGGCAACAGCGGCCGCAGCCCGCGCAAGACCCGAGCGGACGTGGCGTGATCCGATGACGATCGTTCCGCATGCGATGACGGTGCAGGACCGCGTTCCGAAGGAGCGCTACTTCGATCCCGAGTTCTTCCAGATGGAAGCCGAGCTGTTGTGGCCGCGCATCTGGCAGATGGCGTGCCGGCTCGAGGAGATCCCGAACCCGCACGACTTCGCCGAATACGTGATCCTCGACCAGTCCGTGATCGTCGTCCGGGGCGAAGACATGACCGTGCGCGCGTTCCAGAACGCGTGCAGGCATCGCGGTGTTCGTGTCGTCGAAGGGCGCGGCACGTGCGAGAGCGGGTTCACCTGTCCGTTCCACGGATGGTGCTACGGCTTGGACGGCCGCAACACGTTCGTCTCACGTCCGGGCACGTTCACGGAGGACAACCTGCAACCGGGGGAGATCGACCTCGTCCCGGTGAAGTGCGAGGTGTGGGGCGGCTGCGCCTGGATCAACTTCGACGTGAACGCTCCGGCGTTGCGTGAGTGCATCGAACCCTTTGCCACCGTGATGGACGCGTGGAAGCTCGGCTCGATGCGCGCCGAGTGGTGGTACGCCTTCCGTCTCCCGGTCAACTGGAAGCTCGCCGAAGAAGCCTTCATGGAGCAGTACCACGTCCTCGAGACGCACCCGCAGTTGCGGATCCCGGGACGGTTCCCCGCGCGCGACGGATCGTTCGACCCGAACGTCTTCCTCGACTCGGAGCTGCACTACCTGCGGGTGATGAACGAAGGCATGGCCGGCATGGTCAGCGCCAACGACGTCCGGGTCGCCGAAGGGCTCCAGAACATCGAACTGCCGGCCGACGCCCTGTTGGCGCGCGCGACGTGGGACCACACGCTGAACGACGCCGTCGTCGAGTGGCACCGCGGCGAAGGGCACGACGTCCCGGACCTCAACGAGCTCGAGGCCAACGGCATGAACGAGCCCATGGGTTACTGCTTCCCGCACTTCTTCGTCCTGCCGATGTACAGCAGCGCGTCGTCGTATCGCTTCCGGCCGCTCGGACCGGAGGAGACGCTGATGGAGATCTGGTCGCTGACCCGATTCCCCGAGGGCAGCGAGCCGGTGAAGCTGCCCGTGCCCGAGGCGTGGGAGTGCGACGATCCCCGAGTCCCGCCGATCCCGACGCAGGACTTCTCGAACCTGCCGAGGCAACAACGGGGCCTGCACGCCAGAACGTTCGAGTACATGCGGCTGTCCGAGAAGCTCGAGGGTCACATCTCGAACTACCACCGCCTCATCGACGGTTACCTCAGTGAGCTGCCCTCCGACCAGCTGGTGCACGCGCTGTCGCTCGTGAACGTCAACCCGCTCGACCGAGAAGTGGTCGATATCGGGTTCTGAGTCTCCCGGGGCGGCGTCAATTGTCGCCCCGCTGTCGACGGTGAGGCCGCGGATCAATACGCTGCGGGCATGAACCACCCTTTGGCGTGGGAGGGCGTGACGTGGACGGGCGCCTGACTCCTATCGAAGCGATCATGTGGCGGGCGGGCCAAGACCCGAACCTGCGGATGACTGTCGGGGCACTCGTGCTGCTCGGTCGTCCGGTCGATCGCGATGCGTTGATCGAGCGGCTCGACAAGGCCGCGGGCGAGGCGAGCAGGCTTCGCGTCCTGCCGGATGACGCCTCGCACCAGCAGCTTCGGCCGTGGTGGACGGTGACCGACCAGTTCAACGCGGCGGACCACGTCCAGGCGCTCTCGATCGCCCAGCCGGGCGATCAGCGCCAGCTCCTCGAGATGGTCGCCATGCTCGAGCTGCGGCCGTTCGACCCGGGTAGCCCGCCGTGGGACGTCACGCTGATCGACGGCCTCGACGGGTCCCGTGCCGCCTTATACCTGCGGGCTCATCACGCGCTCGCGGACGGCTTCGGCGGGCGGGGGCTGATGACCGCGCTGTTCGATCAGCCGGACGGGCCGGCCAAACGACCGGCGGCCCGCAAGCGTCCGGCCCCGGTGGCAGACGGGGAGCCGGCACAGGATCGGCGCCCGCCGGGCACGATCAACGTCACGCTCGATCTCACCAGGGCAGCGGGCGCGGCACGGTCCGCGGTCTCGGCCCTCAGGAGCGTGGACCCGTATCACAGCATCGTGCGAGCGGTGCAGGGCGGGCTCGACACGGCCAGTTCGGTTTCGCGCCAGGTGGTCGTCGGTGAGGGCTCGCTGTCGGCCCTCCCGCTGACTCGCTCGATACACAACCGGTTCGAGATCATCTCCGTGCCGGGTGCACGCCACACCGCCATCGCGCTCGGTGGGAGCCGTCACGATCTGCTGGTCGCCGCCAGCGCGGCGGGCATCGGCGCCTACCAGCGCAGCCTTGACCTACCGGCGACGGAGCTCCGGGTCGCGATGCCCGCGTTGTCCAACCGAGGCGACGAGCGATCGGACCTCAACTGGTTCGCACCCATTCGGGTCAAGGTGCCGAGCGCGGCCGACCATCCGGGCCCGTACTTCGGTGTCGTCAGCGAGCGTCTCGAGCGGGCGCGTCGTGAGCCGGCGCTTCGGGTCACGGCTCCGATCGCGTCGGTGCTGGCGCGGCTGCCCAACCGCGTGTTGCTCCCTGCGCTTCAGACGCAGGCTCGAGCGGTTGATTTCGCCGCGACGTGCCTCCCAGGTATCCGCAACGCGCGAGCGATCTGCGGCACCGAGGTGCAGCAGATCTATCCGTTCGGACCGCGCCTCGGCTGTCTCGTCAACGTGACCGGCTTCGGTGTCGGCGACCGGCTCGACGTCGGGATCACGATCGACTCCGCCGCGGTCGCTGACCCGGATCTTCTTCTCAGTTGCATCACGGCCGCTTTCGAGAGCTTCGCTTCGTCCGTCGACGACGGGAACGCACCGCCACCAGACGCCGAGACCACCTAGTCACCGATGGCCGACGACGGTGTCCGCCCTTCAGGGGCCTATCGCAACCGCCATCCCCGGTTGTCGACGCTGGTCGACGATGCCACGGCCGTGCTGCAATCCGTCGTCAACGAGGTCGTTCCGGGCGTGGTCGACGTGCTCGACGTCAGCGCCATCGCGGAGCGCATCGACGTCCAAGCGTTGCTCGATCAGATCGACATCCAGGCACTCCTCGAACAAGTCGATCTGGATTCGCTTCTGGCGCGTGTCGACCTCGAGCGGCTCGTGGATCGGATCGATGTCAACGCGTTGGTGCAGCGAGTCGACGTGAACGGCTTGGTGCAGCGCACCGAGCTCGGCACCGTCGTGTCGCGCGCGACAGGCGGAGTGGCCGGAGAGGCAATCGACGCGATGCGAAGCGCCGGCGTGGGCTTGGACGGATTCGTCCAGCGGTGGGTCGATCGAGTCCTGCGCCGGTCGGGGGCGACCAGAAAACCCCGTGTCGCCGCGGTCGTCGTCGACGAACCGGTGTCGTCGTGACGACGTCGCCAGGAACGATCGATCGAGACATCAGCCTCCAAGGCGCGCATGCGGGGATCGTGACTCGCCTCGGCGGGTTCGTCGTCGATCTCGTCGCGATCATGGTTCTGTTCTCGTTGGCCGGCGAGGTCTTCGAGTGGCTCTTCTCGACGTTGCGGGGTGACCGGTTCTCATTCTCCGATCAGCGGGTGGGCTCAGTGGTGCTGCTCGTCATCTGGGCATTCGTGTACTGCGCGTACCCCCTGGCCGTCGCGGGGCGCACATTCGGGATGGCCGCCGTCGGTACACGGGCCACACGCGTGGACGGGAGCGATCTCGACGGATGGCACGCGGTGCTCCGTGTATTGGCGTTCCCGTTGAGCTTCCTCGTGTTCGGCGTCGGTTTCCTCTTGATCCTCGTCAACCGCGATCGGCGCGCGCTTCACGACCTCATCGCGGGGACCGCGGTCGTGTACTCGTGGAACGCCCGAGCCGCTCGGCTCCGCTTTCTCGCCAAGTGATCCGCCGCCGCGCGGCCGTCCCTTCGGCCTCCCTCGGTCCGGTGAGTCCACTCCGAACGTCGGTTGACTGACCGCCGGTCACGGGTGGATGTTTCGCCGGCCGATCGGGCAGGACCACGCCTCGGAGGGATGCGAGAAGTGTGCGATCCGATGACCGATCCGCGCTTCAGCCAGCAGCTCGAAGACTGGCTGCGGAGCGAGCAACCGAAAACGCTCGGCGAGCTGCAGCGGGTGTTCGCGGAGAAGAGCTTCGCGGTGTTGGTCCTCGTGCTCATGCTGATCCCGGCACTGCCCGCGCCCACCGGAGGCGTGACCCATCTCTTCGAGCTCATCACGATGACCCTGGCCGTGCAGATGATGATCGGGCTGCGCACTCCCTGGCTGCCGCACCGTTGGCAGCGTCGCGAGCTCGGTCACATCATGACGGGCAAGGCGATTCCCTTCATCGTCCGCCGGTTGCGGACCTTCGAGCGCATCTCGCGGCCGCGTAAGCCCGAACTGTTCGACCGGCGGTGGATGCTGCGGCTGGTCGGGGCGTTGTTCTTCGTGCTCGCGCTCGGTGCCGCGGTTGCGCCGCCGTTCTCGGGTCTCGACACCCTTCCCGCGCTCGGCGCCGTCGTCATCGCGCTCGCGTTGATCCAAGAAGACATCGTGATGCTGTTGATCGGCGCCGGAATCGGTGCGGGCGGCATCGCGCTCGTCGTGACCATCGGTTTCACGATGTTCAAGGCGGCGCAGCACTTCCTCTGAACCCTTCCGGCCGCGTGCCGGGCATTTGTCAGTTGACACTTACGTAAGCATAGGCTTAACATCAGTGCTGTGGATGCGGCACTCAAAGCGTTGGCCGAGCCGCGGCGCCGGGCGATCCTCCGGCTGGTCTGGTCGCAGGAGTTGCCGGCTACCGACATCGCCGACCGGTTCACCGACGTCAGCCGCCCGGCGATCTCGCAGCACCTCGCCGTCCTCAAGGACGCAAAGCTCTTGAGCGAGCGGCGCGACGGCACACGGCGCCTCTACCGCGCCAACACCGACACCGTGGCAGAACTGCGCGCCTTCCTCGACGAGTACTGGACCTCCGGCCTCGAGCGTCTGCGCGACGCCGCCGAGGCCGAGGAGACCCGCAGACGACAAGCGACCCGCAAGCGACAGGACAAGAAAGGCAGGAAGTGATGGCCGAACTCGTACGCGAGATCATGATCGACGCCACGCCCGAGACGATCTGGCCGTTCCTCACCGACCCGACGAAGCACCTCGAATGGCTCGGAACCGCGGTCGACATCGACCCGCGGCCGGGCGGTGTCTATCGAGTCCTCGTGCGGGGCGAGTTCCCGTCGGCCGGTGAGTACGTCGAAGTCGTGCCCAACGAGAAGGTGGTGTTCACGTTCGGCTGGGATCAGGAAGGACATCCGGTCCCGGCGGGCTCCACGACGATCGAGATCTCACTGCATCGCGAGGGCGACAAGACGCTCGTACGGCTGGTGCACGGCGATCTTCCCGACGACGCAATGGGCGACCACCGCAACGGTTGGGATCACTACCTCAATCGCCTGGCCGTTGCCGCGACCGGCGGCAAGCCGGGGCCCGACACCGCGCCGGCCGATCCGGCGAGTGCGTGAAGGAGATGGATCGATGACGAAGCACCGCACCGGCACCCACGACGAGTGGCTCGATGAACGGCTCGAGCTGCTGAAGGCGGAGAAGGAGCTCACGCGCCTCAACGACGACCTCGCCCGTCGGCGACGGGAGCTGCCGTGGGTTCGGACGGACAAGGACTACCGGTTCGACACCGAGGACGGCGAAGCATCGCTCGCGGACCTGTTCCACGGACGCCCGCAGTTGCTCGTGTACCACTTCATGTACGGCCCCGACTGGGACGAGGGCTGCCCGAGCTGCTCCGCGGTGGCCGACGGGTTCGACGAGATGCATCAGCATCTGCAGAACCACGACGTGGCGTTCACCGCCGTGTCGCGGGCTTCGCTCGACAAGCTGCTCGCCTACCGAGACCGGATGGGATGGAGCTTCCCGTGGGTCTCGTCGGCGCCGAGCGATTTCAACTTCGACTTCAACGTGTCGTTCACGAAGGAGTCCGTCGCGCGCGGCGGGTCGTACAACTTCAAGCCGCTCGAGGGCTCGCGGGCCGATCCAGCGCAGCTGCCGTACGAGTTGCCGGGCATGAGCGCGTTCGCACTCGACGACGGCGTCGTCTACCACACGTACTCGGCGTACGCGCGCGGACTCGATGCGCTCTGGAACATGTGGCAGTGGTTCGACCGGACACCCTCCGGCCGCAACGAGGGCGACTTTGCGTGGTTCCGTCGCCATGACCAGTACGACGCGAGCTACCGATGACGCTTGCCCACATCGCCGGCATCCCGCTGGAGGAGCTGCTCGGTCCTCTCGCCGCGACGGGCACCGGCATCGCGATCGCACTGCGAGCACTCTTCCGTCGCTGAGTCACATCGCGGCGCGCAGGTCTCGCTTCAACACCTTGCCGGACGGGTTGCGGGGGAGTGCATCCAAGAACGTGACGTCCTTCGGGACCTTGAAGCGAGCGAGTTGCGCACCGCAGTGTTGGATCAGCTCGTCAGCGGTGGTCGTTGTGTCGTCGCGTAGGACAACAAACGCAACCGGGACCTCGCCCCAACGGTCGTCGGCTCGGCCGACCACCGCGACCTCGAGCACCGCCTCGTGCTCGTAGAGGACGCGCTCGACTTCGGAACCGGCGATGTTCTCGCCGCCCGACACGATCATGTCCTTGAGGCGATCGACGATGAAGAGGTAGCCGTCGTCGTCACGTACGCCGATGTCGCCGGTGTGGAACCAGCCGCCGGCGAACGCAGTCGCGGTCGCGTCGGGATCACGCCAGTAGCCCTTGAACACCTTCGGTCCTCGCATGACGATCTCGCCGCGCTCGCCCGCGGGCACCGACTGCTGGTCGTCGTCCCAGATGTCGAGCTCGAGGTAGAGGCACGGCCGGCCGACGCTGCCGAGCTTGGTCACGATGCTGTCGCGGTCGAGGAACGTGTCGCCCGAGACGGTCTCGGTCAGGCCGTACGCATCGGCGAACCAGGCGGACGGAAACGTCCGCTGCAGCCGCTCGATGAGCGGGATCGGCATCTTCTCGCCGCCGTTGATGATCACCCGCACCGACGACAGGTCGCGCTGCTCGATGTCAGGCAGCGCCATGATCGCGTTGACCATCGCGGGTGCGAGCCACACCGTCGTGACCCGCGACCGTTCGAGCTCGTCGACGACGCTCGCGGCGTCGAACGCACGATGGATGATCGTCGTCGCGCCGGCGGCGATCAGCGTCGTCGTCGTGAGGTCGAGCGCGCCGACGTGGTACAGCGGCCCGCACGCGAGTCCGAGATCCTCGTTCGTGAAGCCGAACTCGACGAGGTGCGCGAGGTTCTTCCACGCGAGGTTCGCGTGAGTGAGCATCACGCCCTTCGGGCGTCCCGTGGTGCCCGACGTGTACATCAGTCGGTGGATGTCGTCCGCGGCTGTTCCTACCCGCTCGATCGCAGTCGCGTCGGCGCGGAGGTCGGCGAGCGCGGTCCAACCGTCTGGTGACGAGGACACGCACGCGCGCACGAGCGTCGACTCGATCCCTTTGGTGGCGTCGTTGGCGAGCTCGACGAGCGAGTCGTCGCACACCAGCGCGGCGGCGCCGGAGTGCTCGAGGATGTAGCGCACCTCAGGTGCGGCGAGCCGCCAGTTGATCGGCATGGCGATGGCTCCGAGGTGGTTCGTGGCGAAGATCGTCTCGAGGAACTCCGGGCAGTTGTACGAGAGCAAGGCCACGACATCGCCTCGACCGACGCCCAGGACGGCCAGCCCGCCGGCGAGCGCGGCCGCGCGGCCGGCCATCTCGGCATAGGTCGTCGGCTGTCCTTCGAAGACGGTGATCGCCTTGTCCGGCGTGCGGATGGCGTGGTGCGCGAGGACGGCGAACCAGTTCATGTCCGCCTGCATGGTGGGTGTCACTCGGCGCTCTCCACTCGGCTCGGTCGATGCCGTCGACGCTGTTTGTACCGACCAGTCAGCCTATTGAGCCGGGACCGTGCGTGCCCACGCCCGCTAGCGTCGCCGCCGGTGTCACAGACGGAGACCACCCGCGGCTCCCGGCGTCGGGCGAACTGGGAGGTGCGCCGCGCCGCGATCATCGACACGTCGGCACGCGTGTTCGCGCAACGGGGCTATCACGCCACCGGGATCACGGAGCTGTGCACCGAGAACGACCTCGGCAAAGGCGCGCTGTACCACTACATCGGCTCGAAGGAGGCGTTGCTCGCCGCGATCCACGACCGTGTGATGGACGAGGTCATGGCCGGCGCCGATCGGGTTGCTGCCACCGGCGGGACGCCTTCGCAGCAACTCGCCGGTCTCGGCGAAGAGTTGGTCGACGTGATCCATCGCTATCCCGATCACGTGTGGGTCTTCCTGCACGAGTTCCCCGCCCTCACGGGCGAACGCGCCGAGCAGTTCCGGGTGCGCCGGCGGGACTACGAGCGACGGGTCGAGTCCGTGCTCGAAGCCGGAGTGACGTCAGGCGAGTTCCGAGACGTCGACCCGTGGTTGACCGCACGAGCGTGGCTCGGGATGCACAACTACACGTACCTCTGGTTGAAGGCGGACGGACGGCTCTCGGCACGCGACGTCGCGAAGCCGTTCGCGCAGATCTTCATGCGCGGTATCGAAGCGTCGACTCAGGGCGCGGAGTAGCCACCGTCGACGACGATCGCCGATCCGGTGGTCCAGCGTGAGGCATCACCCGCGAGGTACGAGTACGTACCCGCGATGTCATCGGCGGAGCCGAGGCCGAGCGGATGGCGCGACGCGATCGCGTCGAGCGCTTCTTCGGGGAGGTCGTCGTGGATCGCGGAGCGGAACGTGCCCGGGCACACGCAGTTCACCCGAATGCCGTCACGGGCGTATTCGATCGCCGCGACCTTCGCGAGCTGGATCACTGCCGCCTTCGTCGCACAGTAGGGCGCGGCGTGCGACCAGGCCGTCAGTCCGGACACGGATGCGGTCAACACGATCGAGCCCGAGTGCTGCGGACGCATGACGCCCACCGCGGCTCGGATGCCGTTGACCGCGCCGAGCACGTTGATGCGGAACGAGCGCTCCCAGTCTTCGGTGCTGAGGTTGTGGATGCGGCCGTTCGGGGCGAGCACGCCCGCATTGCTGATGAAAGCGTCGAGATGACCGAACTGGTCGGTGGCCCGCTGGACCACGGCCTGCACCTGGTCGAAGTCGCTGACGTCCGCGAGCACCGTCTCGACAGTGCCGTTCGTCGCTTCGAGACCTGTGACGGTCGCGTCGAGCGACCGCGCGCTGACGTCGCTCAGCACCAAGTCGGTCGCGGGCTCGTTCGCGAGTCGCTTCGAGATGGCGGCTCCGAGCGCGCCACCTGCACCGGTGATGGCGATGACTCGTCGCGGTTGTTCTGCCTCTGTCATGCGTCGTTCATACGAGCAGATAGCCGCCGTCGACTGCGAGGACCGTGCCGGTGACGAACGCGGACGCGTCCGACGCGAGGAACCGATACGCGCCGGTGAGCTCGGCCGGCGCACCCCATCGTTGCTGCGCGGTGTGGCCGGTGATCGCGGCGCTGAGTGCCGGGTCGTTCTTCCAACCGTCCGCCAGGGGGGAGTCGAACCAGCCCGGCTCGACGACGTTGACCGTGATGCCTGCCGCTGCGAGGTCGAGGGCGAGTCCCTTCGCCAGCCCGACGAGACCGGCCTTCGAGGCGCTGTACGCGGTGAGCCCCGCTCGAGGGCGTTCGCCGAGCACTGAACCGGTGAAGATCACTCGTCCTCCGCGCGGCATGACGCGCGCCGCCGCGCGCGCCCCGAGGAACGCGCCGGTGACGTTCACGTCGAGCACCCTGCGCCAGACGTTGACGCTCGTCTCTCGCGGCCCGGCGACGATCGGCGAGATGCCGGCGTTGCAGATCCACACGTCGACGCCGCCCCACTCGGACACCACCGCGTCGGCGACCGCCTCGTTGCAGTCCTCGTCGGTCACATCGCCGCTCAGTACGAGCGTCGGTCCGGATAGCCCGCCCGCAACCGTCTTCAGGTCGGCTTCGGTGCGGGCGACGAGTGCGACCGAGGCGCCGGCCCGCGAGAACGCATGGGCGAGCAGTGCGCCGAGGCCTCGGCTGGCGCCGGTGATCACGACCCGCTTGCCGGAGACCGCACCGGGCTCGGGGAACGTCTCGGGGATCTCGATCTGCTCGGTCATGACGGGTTTGTACCGACCAGTACAGTACACGGCGGTGTTCTCGACCCCCGATCTCGTCGAGATGCACCGGCGCATGCTGGTGATCCGCGGCTTCGAGCAACGGGTCGCCACGCTGTACCGCGATGGCGAGGTGCCGGGCTTCGTCCATCTGTCGATCGGACAGGAGGCCGCAGCAGTCGGTGCATGCTGGCCGCTGCGTCCAGCGGACGTCATCACGTCGACGCATCGCGGGCACGGTCACTGCCTGGCGAAAGGCCTCGATCCGCTCGGGATGTTCGCCGAGCTCATGGGGAAGGACCAAGGCACCAACCGGGGGCGCGGCGGTTCGATGCACATCGCCGATCCGAAGCTCGGCATCTTCGGCGCCAACGGCATCGTCGCCGCCGGGCTGCCGATCGCGGTGGGCGCGGCGACCGCTTCGCAACTGCGAGCGGACGGGAGTGTCGCCGTTGCGTTCTTCGGCGACGGCGCCCCGGCGCAAGGTGCGTTCCACGAGGCGCTGAACCTCGCCGCGGTGTGGCGCACGCCGGTGATCTTCTTCTGCGAGAACAACGGCTACGCAGAGTTCTCCGCGGCTTCGACGCAACACGTCGCATCGCTGGCCAGCCGCGCCGCGGGCTATGGCGTTCGTTTCGTTGCGATCGACGGCAACGACGTCGTCGCGACGGCGTCGGCCATGGACGACGCGGTGCTGGCGGCGCGGGCGGGACAGGGTCCCGTGGTCGTCGAAGCGGCGACCTACCGGTGGCACGGGCACTACGAAGGCGATCCGCAGCGCTATCGCTCGCCGGAGGAAGTGCAGGAGTGGGAGGGCGCGTGACCCTCTCACCGCGCACGAGCGCCGGCTGCGCGACGCGGGAGTCGGCGACGAGGAGATCAAGGCGCTCGAGTCGTTGGTCGCGTCCGAGCTCGACGGGGCAGTCGAAGCGGCGCGCCGGCTCGCGAGTCCGTCGTCCGCGACGTTGCACGACTTCGTGGTCCGTCCGCGACCTGTACGTGAGGAACCCGCGACGATTCCCGCTGACGCGCCGGTGTTCCGCGCGATGGACGCGATCCACAACGCGCTCGAGGTCGAGCTGGCATCCGACGACCGTGTGTTCGTCGCGGGCATCGACGTCGGTGCCGGTGGCAACGTGTTCGGGCTGACGCGCGGCCTGCGCGACCGGTTCGGTGACCGCGTCCGCGACACCCCCATCTCCGAGACGGCAATCGTCGGTGTCGGCGTCGGGGCGGCGATGGCGGGCATGCGACCCGTTGTCGAGGTCATGTACCTCGACTTCCTCGGCGTGTGTCTCGACCAGTTGCTCAACCAGGCCGCGAAGCTGCCGTTCATGACCGGCGGTGCGGCGTCGATGGGGTTGACCGTGCGCACGCAGTTCGGCGCGGGGCGGTCGTCGGGGAGCCAGCACTCGCAGAGCCTCGAAGCGCTGCTCGCACACATCCCGGGATTGAGCGTGGTGATGCCGTCCACACCGGCAGACACGTATGGATTGCTGCGTGCCGCGATCCAGGATCCGAACCCCGTGGTGTTCATCGAGAACCGGCTGCTCTACGGGATGAAGGGTCCGCAGCCGCCGGAGGATCACATCGTTCCGATCGGCGTGTCTGCGGTCGTGCGCCCCGGTACCGACGTGACCGTCGTATCGGTGTCGCGGATGGTGCACGAGGCGGTGGCCGCCGCGGCGATGGTGGCGGACGAAGGCATCTCGGCCGAAGTGATCGACCTGCGAACGGTGGCACCGCTCGACGTCGTGCCGGTCCTCGAATCGGTCGCACGCACCAATCGGTTGCTGATCGCGCACGAGGCGGTCGTTCCGTTCGGCATCGGTGCCGAGATCGCGGCCACGGTGGCTCGCGACGCGTTCTGGGATCTCGACGCCCCGATCGAACGCGTCGGCGCCGCCGCGACCCCGCCGCCCTACGCGCCGGAGCTCGAGCGGGCCTGGCTCCCCGACCGCACCGACATCGCCGCCGCCATCCGCCGCCTCGCGGCGACCTGAAGCGCCCGCCTCCCGCGAACTCCGGGGTGAAACGGGCGCCATGGCGCCCGTTTCCATCCAACATTCCCTGCTGGGGCGTCAGCAGCCGAGGGCGCGGGCGATCACCAGGTGTTGGATCTCGTTGGTACCTTCGCCGATCTCGAGCACCTTCGAGTCGCAGTAGAAGCGGGCGACCGGGGTCTCGAGCATGTAGCCGAGACCGCCGTGGATCTGCACGGCCTCGGACGCCGCCCACGTGGCGACGCGGCTCGCCTTGAGCTTCGCCATCGCCGCTTCCTTCTGGAAGGGCTGGCCGTTGTCGCGCAGGTATGCGGCGCGGTAGGTCAACCAACGGGCCGCTTCGAGCTCGGTGGCGATGTCGGCGAGCTTGAACTGCACCGCCTGGAACTTCGAGATCGGCTGGCCGAACTGCACGCGCTCGCGCGCGTACGCCGTCGCCAGGTCGAGTACCGCTTGCGTGAGGCTGAGCGACAGCGCGGCGATCGAGATCCGCCCGACTTCCAGCGTCCGCAGGAACTGGCCGAGGCCGAGCTCGGGATCACCGACGAGATGGTCGTCGGACACCCACACGTCGTCGAAGTACAGCTCGCGCGTGTCGAGTCCGCGCCAACCGATGCCGCGCATCTTCTGGCCCATCGTGAACCCGGGTGTGTCCTTCTCGACCACGAACGTGGCGTAGTTCGACTCGGTTCGCGCCAGCAGCGTTACACCGAACGACATGTCGGTTCCCGCGTTCGAGATGAACGTCTTGCGACCGTTGATCAGCCAGCCGCCGTCCCGCCGTTCGGCGCGCGTCTTGATGCCGCGCGCGTCGGATCCGGCGTCGGGTTCCGTGAGTCCGAACGCGCCGAGCGCTCGTCCTTCCGCGAGCGGCCGCAGCCACCGCTCCCGTTGCTCGTCGTTGCCGAACAGGAGCAGCGGCAGCGATCCGATGGTCACGTGCGCCTGCCATGCGGCCGCCACCGACTGGTCGGCGAGGCCGATCTGTTCCATCGCCGCGACGAAGCCGATCGTCGTCATGCCGATGCCACCCCACTCCTCGGGGATGAGCACGCCGAGCAGGCCGAGCTCGCCCATCTCGCGGAGCAGATCGGTCGGGCATCGCGCGTCGTCCCACGCCGCCGGCGCTCGTGTCGCGATCTCCTTCTGCGCGAAGTCGCGACACAGCCCGGCGAGATCGCGTTCGGCTTCGGTGAGCGTGAAATCCATGACTCAGAGGTGCGCCATGAACGCGGTCGACCACGCCATCAGGTCGTTCGGGACGTAGTAGCCGGTCTCGTCGTTGATCGCGTTCCAGTTGGCGGCGATGTCCTCGACCGTCGGCTCGGGCGTCGTGTTGACGTAGCCCTCGGTCGACGCGATGAACACGCGGGCGAAGCGGCCGAAGCCGGCGGTGTAGATCTCACCCGTGACCGGGCACGCCTCGTGCGCGAGGAACGCCGCCATCGGTGCGACCAGATCCGGTGACATCTCGGGCGACGGCGAGCCTGGCGTGCCGGCCATTCGCGTCATCGCCCCTGGTGCGATGAGGTTCACCTTGATGCCGTGCGCGGCGCCGGCCACCGCGAGGCTGCGCGCCAGCCCGATGACCGCACCTTTCGCGGTGGCGTACGACGTGTTGTTGGGAAGGCCGAAGATCCCCGACGACGTCGTCATCACGATGCGCCCGTAACCCTGCCCGGACAGGTGCGGCCATGCCGCGCGTGTCGTGTTGAACGAGCCCCCGACGTGCACGGCAAGGTGGCGGGCGAGGTTGTCCTCGTCGACGTCCGGCATGCCCGCCCACTGGATGATGCCCGCGTTGTTGACGAGGATGTCGATGCGGCCGAACTGCTCGACCGCCGATGCGATGAGCGCGGCGCCGCCCTCGACCGTGGCGACGTCGCTGGCGTCCGCGATCGCGGTGCCGCCCGATTGGACGATCTCGTGCGCAACGTCGGACGCGGGTCCGTCGTCCGTGCCGGTGCCGTCCATCTCGCTGCCGACGTCGTTGACGACGACCGAGGCACCCCGCTCGGCGAGCAGGCGCGCGTACGCCCGTCCGATGCCGCGTCCTGCGCCGGTGACGACGGCGACGCGACCGTCGAAGCGGTGCGAGCTCAGGGCGCTCAGGCTGCCACCGGCACGGCGTAACCGAGGATGCCCGCCAGCGTGCCGCCGACCATGGCCTTCCGCTCGTCGGCCGGCACATCGCTGAGCAGCCTCGCGAGAAGCTCTCGGCTCCCGCGGAACGTGCCTTCCGCGTGCGGGTAGTCGTTGCCCCACACGATGGTCGACACGCCGGTGATGTGACGGCACGCGATCGCGACGGGATCGTCCTGGAACGACACGTGGAACTGGCGGCGCACGTACTCGCTCGGAGTGAGCGGGTACGGCCACTTCTCGTTGAGCTTGAACAGTTGGGCCATGCTCGGTTGGTCGTTCGCGGGGCGGGTGTCGTCCCAATAGCCGAGCCACCAGTCTGCGTCCTGACCGATGCCCGTGACCCAGCACTTGTCCATTGCGCCGACGAGCGATGCCAGCCAGTGCGCGTTGAACTCGATGAGCGCGAAGTGCAGGTCGGGATAGCGCTCGGCCACGCCGCCGCCGACGAGTTCGCAGATGAGCTGCTGCGGGACGATCGTGCTGTAGATCGACTGCGTGATCATGCGCTTCGATGCCGACTTCTCGGTCATCGGTTGGTTGACCTGCGCCGCGGACTCCATGACGACCTTGAGCGTCGTCGAGGCGGGATCATTGACCTTCACGCCGCCTGTCTGCGTGTGGATGAACACCTGCACGCCGTTCGCCTGCGCCGCGGCCCACACCGGATCGAAGTCACGCGAGTAGTACGGCTTGGGCGGCACCGCCGGCAGCAGGATGGCGCGGAAGCCGGCAGCGGCGACGCGCTCGATCTCGACGACTGCGTCGTCGATGTCGGTGATCGGTACGGGTGCAGTGGGCGCGAGCCGTGAGAAGTACGGGCCGAACCGCTCGATGACGTAGTCGTTGTACACGCGCGCGTGCGCCATCGACAGCTCGTGGTCGTCGGAGTACAGACCGAACAACGACAGGTTCGGATGCATCACCTGCACGTCGACGCCGTCGAGATCCATGTCTTCGAGGATCGTGTCGGGATCGCCCTCCGGCATCCGCCCGCCGGTCTGGCGGTAGCGGGAGATCGTCCAGCCCTCGAAGCCGGGGGTGTGGAGGCGCCGGAAGATGCGAGCGCCACCCTCGACGAGGGGCTCGATCTCGAAGTCCTCCTCCCAGACGCCGCGGTCGCGCAGGTTCTTCGGCAGGCGGGTGCGGAACAGGTCGGTCGGTTCGAGCAGGTGCCCGTCGGCTGAGACGACCAAGTCCTTCTGCGTCATGTTGGGATCCTCCCCCGGGGCGGAAACGTGCTTCGCGCCCAGCGCGAACCCGCATTGCGAGGCTAAGCCAACCGGTCGGTACAGTGCAACGGCGTGACCAAGCGTTGGAAGCAGCGGCCGCCCGGTTCGACGTGGGGGGATTGGGGCGACGACGACGAGCTCGGGCGGGTCAACCTGGTGACGCCCGAGAAGGTTCTGCAGGGCGTACGGGAGGTGCAGGCGGGCATCAGCTTCTGCCTGAGCCTGCCGCTCGACTATCCGGGCGGCACCGCGTTGAACCAGCGCCGGCACCCGCCGATGCTCGCGCCCACCGAGGACATGAACGGCGAGGCGGCGCGCTTCTACAACATCCACATGAGCGAGATGGAGGACTGGGGCGACCCGCGCTACGTCGACGTGTGGGCCGACGATGTCGTCACCTTGTCGTTGCAGTACTCGACGCAGTGGGACTCGCTCGCGCACGTCGGCGCGGAGTTCGACGCCGATGGCGACGGTGCGGACGAGCCCGTGTACTACAACGGCTACCGCGCCGGCGTCGATCTCGTCGGACCGCAGGACGATGCGCGCGGTGACGGCGGCCGCCACCGGTGCTTCGCGCACCACCTCGGGCTGGAGCACATGGCCTTCCACGGCGTGCAGGGTCGCGGCGTGCTCGTGGACCTTGCCCACCATCTCGGCCACGACTGGCGCGCGGTGGATCGCGCCACCCTCGAGGACATCCTCGCCGCGGACGGCATCGCCATCGAGCCCGGCGACATGCTGCTGTTCCACACCGGGTTCGCGACGAAGGTGCTCGAGTGGGAGCGCGATCCCGACCCGGTGAAGATCCACACGATGTGCGCGTACCTCGACGCGCGCGACGACTCGCTGCTCGAATGGATCGCCGACTCGCAGATCGCGGCCCTGGTGGCCGACAACTACGCGGTCGAAGGACTGCTCGGCAAGGACCGAGATCCGGGTCGGCATTCGTTCCTGCCGATCCACAACCTCTGCCTGTTCAAGCTCGGTGTCCCGCTCGGCGAGATGTGGTACCTGCACGAGCTCGCGACCTGGCTGCGCGAGCACAACCGCAGCCGCTTCCTCCTGACCGCGCCCCCGCTACGGATGCCGGGCATCGTCGGCTCGCCCGTCACCCCGGTCGCGACAGTCTGAACGCCTTGTAGTCGTTGTCACGGACCCTCGCGATCTCCTTGAACAACTTCGGCCTGCCGGCCGCGTTGAGGAGGTACTTGCGCGGCTTGCCGGGGATGTTCGTGCCGAAGTAGTAGCTGCTCTCGCCGAACGACGGCGCTCTCGTCGCTCCCCGGTCGACCATGGCCGTCCACTCGTCCTCGGCCGCGGGATCGACCTCGATCGAGTCGTACCCGTGCTCGCGCACGTACTCGAGGGTGTCGGTGATGAAGTCGACCTGATCGCCGTTGTAGCGCGGGTTGTTGCCCGCAGCCGCGTGCGGGCCGCCCGGGAAGAAGAAGTTCGGGAACTGCGTCGTCTGCACACCGAGGAACGTCCTCGGGCCGTCGGCCCAGTGGTCCTCGAGGGCAACGCCGTCGCGGCCGCGAATCCCCATCCGCAACAGCGCGCCGGTGCCGAAGTCGAAGCCGGTCGCCCACACGACGGTGTCGAACGCACGAAGGCCCTCGGAGGTCTCGATGCCCTCCTCGGTCATGCGGATGATCGGGGTCGCTTCGAGATCGACGAGCGAGACGTTCGGTCGATTGAAGGTCTCGTAGTAGTCGGTGACGAACGGCGGTCGCTTCTCGCCGAAGCGCTGGTCCTTCGGGATCAACTTCGCCGCGGTCGCGGGATCGTGGACCAGGCCTCGGATCTTCTCGGCGATGAACTCGCACCACGCTGCATTCGCCGCCGGATCGAACAACAGGTCGGTGTAATTGCTCGTGAGCTTGGAGAAGCCGGGACTCGTCCACATGTGCTCGAAGAAGGCGCGCCGCTCGTCGTCGGAGTCGTCGAACGCGGCGCGGTCGTGTGGTTCGTGCAGGAACCCGGCGGCGGACGTGTTGAGCGTGTGGCGGATCGCCTCGAAGTCGGCACGGAGGCGGGCTTGCTCTGCCGGCGTGATCGGTCCGTTGTTCAGGGGCGTGCACCAGTTCGGCGATCGCTGGTACACGGTCAGGGACGCGACCTCGTTCGCGATCGCGGGGATCACCTGCACGCCGCTCGACCCGGTGCCGATGACCGCGACGCGCTTGCCCTCGAAGTCGACCGGCGTCGCCGGCCACAGGCCGGTGTGGTGCGACTCGCCGCGGAAGCTCTCGCGTCCGGGCACGTCGGGGAAGTAGGGCACGGACAGGACACCGGTCGCGGCGATCAGGAAGCGGGCGCGCAGTTGCGCGCCGCCGTGGCTGTCGTCATGGCCGTCGTCGACCGTCACCGTCCACGTCGTGGAGGACTCGTCGAACACCGCCGACGTGACCCTGGCACCGAATCGGATGTGCGCGTCGCAGGTCGAACCGGTCGACCACGTGGTTGAGGTAGCGCTCGGTCTCCGGTTGCTCGGCGAAGTGCTCCTGCCACTCCCACTCGTCGAACAGCTCCTGCGAGAACAGGTAGCCGTACGTGTAGCTCTCGGAGTCGAAGCGGGCGCCGGGATACCGGTTCCAGTACCAGGTGCCGCCGACGCCGCCGCCGGCCTCGACGAGCTGCGCCGAGAATCCCGCTTCGCGGGCGCGGAAGAGCTGGTAGATGCCGGTGATGCCCGCGCCGACGACGAGCACGTCGACCTCGTCATCGAGAATGGGCTTGCGTTCCTCGGAGAATGCCATTGTACCGACCGGTTAGTATACGGACGTGGGTCGGGCCTACGCAGAGGTCGCCGAAGGGGTGCGCGCCACCATCGCCGCCTACACGCACGCGCTCGACGACGGCCGCACCGACGACGTGGTCGCCACGTTCTGCACCGATGGCGGCTGTGACATCCCGGGACTCGGCAGTTACGACGGCCACGACGCGCTGAAGCACGCGTACGGGCGGTGGAAGCCGCGCCTTCCGCAACGTCATCTCGTCCTGAACACGCTCGTCACCGACTGGAGCGACGACGAGGCGAAGGCCACGAGCGACGTCGTGTTCGTGTTGCTCGGCGAGTCCGGCTGGACGATCCAGCTCGTCGGCCGCTACCACGACATCCTCCATTGCGATGACGGCGCTTGGCGATTCCATCGCCGCACCGCCGAGTTCGTCACCGAGGTCGCACCGCGCGAGGAGCCTGCATGACCGACGCCGGCACTGATTACGACGCCTACGACTTCTTCCGCGGCAACGAGTTCGTCGCCGATCCGTATCCGTACTTCGACTGGTTGCGCGCCCAGTGCCCCGTGCAGCGCGAGCACCAGCACGGCGTCCTCATGGTCACGGGCTACGAAGAGGCGTGCACCATCTACGGTGACAGCGACACGTTCTCGTCGTGCAACTCGGTGACCGGACCGTTCCCCGGCTTCCCGGTGCCGCTCGAAGGGCGCGACGACGTGCCCGAGCTCATCGAGCAGCATCGTCACGAGCTGCCGTTCAGCGATCAGATCCTGACGATGGATCCCCCCGAGCATCGCGATCACCGCCACCTGCTCATGCGCCAGCTCACACCGAAGCGCCTCAAGGAGAACGAAGAGTTCGTGTGGCGCATCGCCGACCGCCAGATCGACGAGTTCATCGCGAACGGCGAGTGTGAGTTCATCGCCGACTACGCGAATCCGTTCGCGCTGTACGTCATCGCCGATCTTCTCGGTGTCCCGGAGAACGAGCACGCCGAGTTCCGCGAGGCATTGAGTCACCGACCGCGGACGGACGCAGTCGGCAGCACGAGCGAGGCCATGTCGCAGAACCCACTGGCGTGGCTCTACGACCGGTTCAGTCGCTACATCGAGGATCGCCGGCGCGAGCCGCGCGGTGACGTGCTCACTGCGCTCGCCACGACGACGTTCCCCAACGGTGATCTGCCCGAGGTCATCGAAGTCGTCCGTGTCGCGTCCAACGTCTTCGCCGCGGGACAGGAGACGACGGTGCGGCTGCTCGGTACCGCGTTGCAGCTCATCGCCGAGCGCTCAGATCTACAGCAACTGCTGCGTGACCGCCCCGGCCTGATCCCTGATTTCGTCGAGGAGGTGCTGCGCATCGAGTCTCCGGTGAAAGGCGACTTCCGCCTCGCGCGACAGGCGACGACCGTCGGCGGGTTCGATGTCCCTGCCGGCGCGACGGTGATGGTGCTGAACGGAGCCGCGAACCGCGATCCTCGCCACTTCGAGGATCCGTCCGAGTTCCGCGTCGATCGCGGCAACTCCCGTGAGCACCTGGCGTTCGGTCGCGGCGTCCACAGCTGTCCCGGCGGGTCGCTCGCTCGCATGGAGGCGAGGGTCAGCCTCGAACGTCTGCTCGAACGGACGACGGACATCCGCATCTCCGACGCGCACCACGGTCCCGCTGGCGAGCGGCGCTATCAGTACGTGCCGACCTACATCCTGCGCGGCCTGACGCGGCTGAACCTCGAGTTCACGCCGAAGTGAAGTCGGGCATCACCTCGCGGACGAAGCGCTCGATCTGCGGCCGCCCGCCGTCGGGCCAGCCGCACACGAGGTAGCCGTAGCCGGCATCGCGCCACTTGCCGGCGTGCTTGCGGGCGGTGTCGATGTCGTCGAGTGAGAGCGAGCTGGCGCGCATGATCGACGAAGGATCTCGACCTGCCTCGGTCGTGAGCTCGTCGAGCCGTTCGTTCGTCTGGCGCAGCGAGTTGGGCGTTCCCCACGTGTGCCACACGTCGGCGAAGCGCGCGACGAGGGGGAGCGTGCGTCGCGGTCCACTGCCCCCGATCCAGATGGGTGGATGCGGCTGCTGCACCGGCACCGGACGCATCTGCGCATCGTGCAACGACACCATCCGCCCGTCGTAGGACACGACCTCGCCGGTGAACAGCCGGATCATGATCTCGAGCGCGTCCTCGAGCAGATCGAACCGCCGGCCCGTCGGCGGGAACGGGATGCCAAGCTCGGTGTGCTCTTTGTCGAACCATGCGGCGCCGATCGAGAGGTCCAGCCGGCCGTGCGACGCGTGGTCGATGGTGAGGGCTTCGGCGGCGAACACCGATGGATGCCGGTACGTCACCCCGGCCACGAGCAGCCCCAGGCGGATGCGCGAGGTCATGCCGGCCAGCGCGGCGAGCGTCGTCATGCCCTCGAAGACCTCACCCGGCCCGTCGCCATACATCGGCTCGAAGTGGTCGAAACCCCATGCGCCCTCGAACCCGAGGTCCTCGGCGAACCGCACCCGGTTCGCGACCTCGTCCCACGGCATCCGTTGTTGTGCGATGTCCAGCCCGAAGCGCATCGCCGCAACTTAGTGACGCGACCGATGCTCAGCTCATTCTTCGAGGAAGTCCGGCTGCGTCGCGACGACCGAGTCGTAGAGAGGCTGGAACGCGCGCCAGCCCGCCATCGGACGCCCGACCATCGGCGCGGTCTTCGCGGCCTCCTCGGGGTCGATGAGCACGGTTTTGCCCGACGCCTCCGCGAGGAGCTGCGCCTGGCATGTGCGCTCCATCGTGATGAACCACCACGCGGCTTCGTCGACCGACGTCTGGCCGACCGTCAGCAGACCATGGTTCGACAGGATCACGGCCTTGTTCGCACCGAGCGCGTGCGCGATGCGCTTGCCTTCCTCGATGTCGTAGACGACGCCGGTGTAGTCGTCGAAGAGCGCGTGGTTGCCGTAGAACGCGCAGGCGTCCTGGGTCAGGGGATCGAGCGGGCGGCGCAACGACGACCATGCTTTGCCGTGGACCGAATGAGCGTGCGCGGCCGCCACCACGTCGGGCCGCGCCGCGTGGACCTGCGAGTGGATGGCGAATGCGGCCTTGTTCACCGGCCACGTGCCGTCGACGACTTCGCCGCGATCGTTGACGAGGATCAGGTCTCGTACTCGGATCTGCTTGAAGGACATGCCGAGCGGGTTGACCCAGAAGTGGTCGAGCAGCTCTGGGTCGCGCGCCGTGATGTGCCCGGCGACGCCTTCGTCGAAGCCGAAGCGTCCGAACAGGCGAAAGGCAGCGGCGAGGCGCTGCTTGCGGTGCCTGCGCTCGTCGGCGACGTCGTCGAACGTGGGGAACGACACCGGCGATCGGTCCGATGGCATCCGCAGAGGTTACGTGACCCTCGGTGGCGACCGACCCAATCGGGACACGACACGGTGGCGTGGACCAGACGGCGGGCGGAGGGCCAGTCAGGCGAGCATGAACGACACGCCGCAGATGGCGCGGCGCTCGCCCTTCGTGGAACCGTCCGTGGCTCGGAGCGTGACGGCGATCAATGAGTCGAGCGGGCCGTCGACGAACGTGACCGTCGCATTGTCGAGTCGAAGGATTCGGTCCGCGACATCGCACGCAGTGATCGCGCCCCACCGGGTCGCTGTTGCATCCGGGTCCTTGCACTGCACCTCGACCGCGATGATCCCGTCGACGACATCGGTGCGCTGTGCGTGCTGCCAGTCCTTGCCCGCAGGCATCCATGGACCGGCCGGATCGTCGCCGCCCGGTTGGTAGTCGATCTCGAGAAACGACCCGCTCGTGTCGCTCGGATGGAGCTGCATGATGCGGTAACCGTGGTCGTCCGCATCCACGACCGTTCGCACGCCGAGATCATCGACCCGCCGGCGCACGGCATCGTGATCGTCGGTGTGGCAGATCACCATGTAGCCCCCGTCGCCGCCGAGTCGATCGAGTTGCCGGCCGCCGGCCGTCCCTTCCTTCGTGGGTGACACGACCTCGATGAACTCGTTGCCCACCGGCAGCACCGCGTTCTTCAGACCGAAGGTCGCGACTGCGGGGTCACGGAACGCGACTTCCAGGCCGAACGCGTCGTGGAGGGCGCCGACGACGTTGTCGAGATCCCGCGCGACGAGCGCGACCTGTCGGAGACGGATCCAGCTCACGAGAACCGTGGCTCGCGCTTCTCGATGAACGCGCGGAAGGCCTCCGCCGTGTCCGCGCTCGCGGCGATCTGGAGATGACGCTCGGCTTCGAAATCGACGAAGTCGGCGAGTGTCATGCGTTCCGCCGAGACGTAGTTCTCCTTCAGGCCGCGCAACGCGGTCGGGGACTTCTTCAGCAGTGCCGTCAGCACGTCCTCGGTGTCGGTGCGGAACGACGCGTCTGGGAACACGCGCGCCACGAGTCCGATCCGCAACGCTTCCTCGGCATCGATCTTGCGAGGGATGAACGACAGTTCGCGCGCCCGCGCCGCGCCCACCAGTCGCGGCAACGACCACGGGATCGCCATGTCACCCGCGACCGCGACGTCGAGGAACGCGGTGTTCAGCTTTGCCGACGAGGCCATGACTCGCAGGTCGCAGGCGAGCGCCCAGCCGAGTCCCGCGCCGGCGCACGCGCCGTTGATGGCGGCCACCGTCACGGCGGGGATCTCGTGGAGCAGCGTCGTGATCGTGAACTCACGCGAGGTCAACCGCTCGTCGCTCTCGCCCGAAGTGAAGTGCTTCAGGTCGGCGCCCGGACAGAAGGCACGTCCCTCACCGGTCAGGACGAGGACGCGCAACGTCGGGTCCGACGCGGCGACCTCGAGCGCATCCCGAGCCTCGCGGACCATCCGGTTCGTCATCCCGTTCATGGCGTCGGGACGATCGAGCGTCAAGCGAGCAAGTCCGTCACTCGCCTCGTAGCGGAGCGCCTCGAAGTCCGACCCCATCAGCGACCCGCGCGAACAGGTCGCTCAGTCGACACTGTGCGCGAGGGAACGGGTCGTCGCCGGCGCGTGGCGGACATCGGACTCGTCGAGGGTTCGCGTCCAGCAGGCGAACTCGAGCGTGACGCCGTTGGGATCGCGGAAGTAGATCGAGCGGATGAACACGTCGCCGTCGTCCGTGGCCGGGTCGTAGTCCGCCTTGTGCCCGCCATCGAGCGAGTTGGCGTGATTGATGATCGGCGTGACGTCGACGCCCTTGTCGACCAAACGCTGTCGGTACTCGTCGAACCGCTCGGCGGGCACGTCGAACGCGATGTGGTTCGTCGTCCCGATGGCGGTCACGCCTCGCCGGTCCTGCAGCGATTCGCCGCGCACACCGTTCGGCGCGTCGGGGAACCAGAAGAATGCGACACCGTCGACGCCGTTGCCCATGTCGAGGAAGAAGTGTTGACCCCTGCCGTCGGGCAGTTCGAGCGTCTTGACCAGCTTCATCCCGAGCTTGTCCCCGTACCACTCGACGGTCTCGGCCATGTCCCGGCAGACGAGGGCGAGGTGGTTGAACCCCAGCAACTCGAACTCGGGATTGGTGTTCGTGCCGGACGTGGCCATGTGAGCCTCCCCTGCGCCAGGACCGCATTGGACACCGTGCGGTCACCCTGGTCAAGGTTACGAGCAAAGGCTCCTTGCGTCTTGGTGGCGCGGTTTCGTATACAGACCGGCAATGCCGCGACTCCAACAGATAGCCCGGGCCGACGCGGAAGCACCCATCGTCCTGGCCATGTACAAGCGCCTGTTCGGCGACCGCGACCCGGTCGCCGAGCCGGGCACCGCCACCGGCACGCCCGGCGACTGGTGGACCGTGTTCGCCAACTCGCCCGACGTGCTCGAGCACGCCTGCCTCGGGTTCGGCCTCTACGCCAGCCCGAACCGGAAGCTGCCGGCCAAGCTGCGCGAGCTCGGCCAGACCCGAGCGGGTTGGTTGGTGGGCAGCCAGTTCGTGTTCTCGCAGCACTGCAAGTCGTGCCGCGCGCTCGGCTTCTCGGAGGAGAAGATCGAAGCGCTCAAGTCGTGGAGCATCTCTGACCTCTTCTCGCCGCTCGAGCGGACGTTGCTCGCCTACACGGACGCGCTGGTGCAGGGCTTCGGTCGGGTCGACGACGCGCGTGTTCGACGCGTTGCGCGAGCACCTGAGCGACGAGGAGATCCTCGAGTTCACCTACATCACGATGATGTACACGATGCACGCCGTGATCTCGGTGGCCCTGCGGCTCGAGTTCGACAACCGCGACGATCCGATCGTCGAGATCGCCGCTCCTGACGATTACAAGCCGGAGAACCTCGGCCGCCAGATCGCGTACAGCGCCGCTGAAGCCGCGGCTGAGGACGAAACCGGCGGCAGCACGAGTTGACCGGACCGCTCGACGGGGTTCGCGTCCTCGAGCTCGGCAACTTCATCGCCGGTCCGTTCGCGGGCCAGTTGCTCGGCGACTTCGGCGCGGACGTCATCAAGGTCGAGTCTCCCGACGGGGGCGACCCGATGCGGCACTGGGGCGTCACCCGCGACGGCGACAGCCTCTGGTGGCCGACCATCGCTCGCAACAAGAGATCGATCGTGGTCGACCTGCGTGACGCCGCCGGGCGACGAACCGCCGCGCAGCTCGCCGAGCAGTGCGACGTCGTGCTGGAGAACTTCCGTCCCGGGACACTCGAGCGTTGGGGCCTCGCGCTCGCGGATCTCTCGCCCCGCAACCCACGGCTGGTGATGGTTCACGTGAGCGGCTTCGGCCAGACCGGGCCACTCGGCGGGCAAGCGGGGTTCGGCAGCGTCGGCGAAGCGATGGGCGGCATCCGCTACACCACGGGCAGTCCGGATCGCCCGCCCTCGCGTGCCGGCATCAGTCTTGGCGACGCTCTCGCCGCCGTGTTCGCCGTCATGGGCACGCTGGCCGCGCTGGTCGACGCACGCGCGACCGGCGAGGGGCAGGAGGTCGACGTCGCGATCTACGAAGCGGTCGCCGCGCTCGATGGAGTCGACGATGGCCGACTACGAGCTCGGCGGCGTCGTGCGCACGAGATCGGGGAGTGTGCTCAAAGGTGTCGCGCCGTCGAACGTGTACCCGACGAGCGACGGCGCGGAGGTGGTCATCGCCGGCAACGCCGACTCCGTGTTCGGGCGGCTGTGCGAGGCGATGGGACGTCCGGAGCTGGCCGCCGATCCTCGCTTCGCCAAGCACCAGGCGCGCGGCGAGAACATGACCGAAATCGACGCCATCATCGGCGCGTGGACCGCGACCTCGACCTGTGACGCGCTGCTGGCAACGCTCGACGAGCACAGCGTCCCGGCCGGTCGCATCTTCACCGCTCCGGACATGCTCACCGATCCGCAGTACCTTGCCCGAGAGATGGTCCGCCGCGTCGTGTCGACGCAGGGATGGGAGGTCCCGATGACGGGTGTCGTGCCTCGGTTCAGCGCGACGCCCGGGACGATTCGGCATCCCGGGCCGAGTCTCGGCCAACACACCGACGAAGTCCTCGCCGAGCTGCTCGGCGTCGACCCCTGACGATCAACCCTTCACGAGGAGAACATCTCGACCATGGCGAAGACCGACACGCACATCGACATCGGCATCGTCGTTCGCGACATCGACGCATGCCTTCCCTTCTACCGCGATGTGATCGGACTGAAGTTCATCGCCGACTTCAAGCTCCCCGGCGGCTCGCACATGTGGATGCTCGCGTGCGGTCCGTGCATGGTGAAGCTCGTCACCCACGAGCCCACGCCTGACGCGACGAATCCACTCGGCGGCTCGCACGGCGGCACGGGGTTGCGTTACTGGACCATGGGCGTGGACGACATCAATGCCGCGGTCGCGCAGTGTGAGGCGGCCAACGCACCGATCCACGTCCCGATCACCGAGATCATGCCGGGCACTCGCATCGCGATGATCGAAGATCCCGAGGGAAACGTCGTCGAGTTCCTCGAATCCGCTCCCCGCTGAAGCAAGACGCCTGGCGTCGCACGCACGGCCGCCGTCTCACGACGGCCGGCGTCCCACGCACGGCCGAACTGCGGGGTGAAACGGGCGCCATGGCGCCCGTTTCCATCCAACATTCGTACACGACGACTCTCCCGCTGACGATGAGTTTCCGATCGGCGGCTCGTCGGAGAGAATGACCGGACGGGTCCAAGCGCCCTTCCCTCGCCAGCACGGGAAAGCCGATTCGAGGAGACGATCGCCATGTCCATCCAGCCCTACCTCTCATTTGCCGGAAACTGCCGCGACGCGTTCACCCGCTACCAGCAGATCTTCGGTGGTGAGCTCGTCCTCCTGACATTCGCCGACGTACCCGCGGACGCCGGATCGCCAGGACCCGGCGTGGCGACCGACGCGATCATGCATGCCGCGCTCATGACGGGCGACGGGCTACTCATGGGGGCCGACGACCCGACCGGCGGCTTCGACGGCTCGATCCACGGCATGTGCGTCAACATCGGCGTTCCGGATGCAGGCGATGCGAAGCGGGTGTTCGACGCGCTGGCCGAGGGTGGCCAGGTGCAGATGCCGGTCGGCGAGACGTTCTTCTCGACTGCCTTCGGCATGTGCATCGACCGGTTCGGCACGCCGTGGATGGTCTCCGCTTCCACGCAGCCGGCTGTCTGACGCGCCCGAGGGCGCGGGAGGGAAATACACCCGTCACGCGAGCCGTTGGTCGTCGCGATGACACCGCCGTTGTCGATCCTCGACCTCGCCATCGTGGGAGAGCAGCAGACCGTGCGCTCGAGCCTCGACGCGACCGTCGTTCTCGCACGACACGCCGAGCAGCTGGGTTTCACGCGGATCTGGTACGCGGAACATCACAACATGGCGTCCATCGCCTCGTCGGCGACGAGCGTGCTCATCGCGCATGTAGCCGCACACACCGAGCGCATCCGTCTCGGCGCAGGCGGCATCATGTTGCCGAATCACTCGCCGCTGACGATCGCCGAGCAGTTCGGCACGCTCGCAGAGCTGCATCCCGACCGCATCGATCTCGGGCTCGGGCGTGCGCCCGGGAGCGACCAGACCACGTGGCGCGCGTTGCGCCGAGACCCGATGGCGGCCGAGCGCTTCCCTCAAGACGTGCTCGAGCTCCAGGGCTATCTCGGCAACGAGACCCGGGTCGCCGGCGTCGAAGCGGTGCCGGGCAAGGGCACCAACGTGCCGCTGTACATCCTCGGCTCGTCGCTCTTCGGTGGCTCGCTCGCGGCTGCGCTGGGTCTACCGTTCGCGTTCGCATCGCACTTCGCGCCCGATGCGCTCGAGCAGGCGATCGACCTGTATCGCCGCGACTTCCAACCGTCGACGCAGCTCGATGCTCCCTATGTCATCGCCGGCGTCAACGTCGTCGCGGCGGAGACATCTGCCGAAGCCGAGGCACATCTGTTGCATGCGCAGCGCCGTCGCGTCGCGCGGTTCGTCACCGACGGACGCCGGCTGACGGACGACGAGGCCGACGCGCTGCTGTCCTCGCGAGCCGGCCAGCAGATCCGGCAGATGATGCAGTACACGGCGGTGGGTGAGCCGGGTTCTGTGAAGCGATACCTCGACGAGTTCGCGCGCCACACCGGCGCGGATGAGCTCATCGTCACGCTGATGTCCCCGACGCTCGAGAACCGGTTGCGCGCGGCCTCGCTCCTCGCCGAAGTCACGCAGCTCTCCGCGGCGTAACGCCGCGCCGCCGCGGCATCGCTACTGCGGCGGGACTCCCGGGAGCTCGCCGCCGCCGATTGAACGGAGGCCGGCCAGGCACCCGGCGCCGATGTTCCTCGAGCGAACGGTCAGCCCGAACAGCTCGCCCTGGACGGCAAGCGTCTCGTAACCGGGGAAATCCAATGCAGTCGTGATGCGCATGGCGGGCAAGGTGGGCGGCGGTAGTGTCGTGTGTTCGCGGGGAATCGAGCACCTCCATCACGATGACGGGAACTCAGCCCGAGACAGTTGAACCGGATTCTCTCGACGAGCGCCGCCTCGACCGTCGGGTGTGGGTCGCACTCACGCTGCTCGTGGTGTCGATCGGCAGCTATGTGGTGTACGCGTTCGTCAAGAAGGACGCGCTGCTGTGGATGATCGATCTGCACGTCTATCGGTCGGGCGGTGACGTCGCGCTGCACAGCGGCGCCTTGTACGACTCGCTCGTGGGGCCCGGCCTTCCATTCACCTACACGCCGTTCGCCGCTGTCATCTTCGCCGCGGCATCGTTCATCCCACTCGGGGTGGCGCAAGGGTTCATCGTCGTGGGCACGTTCGTCGCGGTCGGGGTGACGGTGTGGCTCGTGTTCGACAGGGCCTTCGCCTTTCCGCTGCGGCAACGGTTGACATTGACGTTCGCCGTGTGCGCGCTGGCGATCTGGATGGAGCCCGTCCAGCAGACGCTCGCGTTCGGGCAGATCAACGCGTTCTTGATGTTGCTGATCGTGGCCGACCTTTGGCAACGCGACGATCGCCGGTTCAAGGGGGCAGGCATCGGCATCGCGACTGCCATCAAATTGACGCCCGCGATCTTCATCCCGTACCTCGTGCTCACGGGGCGCATCCGAGCTGCACTCGTCGCGGTCGCGACGTTCGCGGGTTCGCTGTTGGTCGGTTGGGCGTTGCTGCCGTCGCAATCGCACCGCTATTGGCTCGATTGGCTCTTCATGGACTCGAAGCGGGTCGGAGGCGTGGGCTACGTCGGAAATCAGTCGTTGCGCGCCTTCATCTCGCGGACATTCGGCAACGGTTCGCTTGCCGGCGCGCTGTGGTTCATGCTCGCCCTTGGCATCGGCGTCGCGGGCCTCGCGCTGGCGCGGCGGGCGTGGGCTGCGGGCGACGACGTGTTCGGGACGATCTTGTGCGCGCTCACCGCGCTGCTGATCTCGCCGGTGTCGTGGTCGCATCACTGGGTGTGGATCGTGCCTGCGCTTGCCCTGCTGATCGGCTGGGCCGTGCGTGATCGCAACCGTTCGTACTGGTTCGTGGTGGCTGCGCTCAGTCTCGTGTTCTTCGCATGGCCGAGGAGCCTCGGCCACCACCTGCCGGTGCTTCCGGAAGGTGTCATCTGGTTCGTTCCCCTGGGCACGCACAATTTCGAGCGGACTTGGCACGGGTGGGAGCGCTTGATCGGGAACGCCGAGTTGCTCGCGGGATTGTTCGCGTTCGCCGGCGCGGCATACCTCTTGACGCGGCCGCGTTCCGTTCCACCTCGGCCGCAGCCGCAACAGCTCCCGAGCGCCCTTCCGGTCGGCTAAGGCGTGACAGCCGTGGTCGTCGCGATGAGCACCATGCTCAGCGCGAGTGTGGCCACGAACGCTCCGAACACGTACTTGTATTGACGCGTCGTGGTTTGCTGCGCGATCGCGATGACGATCGGAAATGCCGCGAGCAAGAGCCGCGGACGCGGGCCGACCGCGGCCGAGAACAGCGGAATCAGCAATGACGCGTAGGTGAAGAGTCGAAGCGGCCGCGGCAGCGTCGAGCGTCTGACAACGACCAGTGCGGCGATCACGGCAACGACTCCGATCACGTTGACGAGATCGTTGAGTCCCGTGTCACCGAGCGAGGGGTGGTGGTGGACCAGCGACGAGACGTGATGGAACACCGCAGAGAACGTGAACCGGTCGTGCCAAGCCTCTCGTTCCGAGTCGAACCAGACCATCGGCCGTCCGGACAGAGCGAACAGATAGAGGTTCGTGCCGATCAGCGCGATCATCGGAAACGCTGGAGCAGCCAAGGCGCGCCAGTCGTCGTCTTTGCGAATGGCGGCGAGCGCGCAGAGCGCGCACGGAATGATGATCGCGGCTCCGGTCGGCCGCGCGGTCACGGCGAGGCATCCTGCGAGTCCCGCGACCACCCAACGGCGCTCCTCGAGAAACAGCAGGCAAGCCGCGCATCCGGCGACGAGCAGGCCCTCTGCGTAGGGCATCGAGAACACGAACGAGCCGGGCAGAAATGCGAACAAGGTGGCGGCGCGTAGCGCGATCGGCGCCGGTGCGTAGTGCAGAGCCAGCCGGTACACGAGCACGGACGCGACGCCGCCCGCCAGCGTAGAAATCACCAGCCCGACGAAGAGCGGGCTCAGTCCCAAGTGCGAGAGCAGACCGACCGACATCGGAAACAGCGGGAAGAACGCGTACTTCGCCAGGTTCGCGGTCGTCGTCACGTCCGACGGATAGCCGCCCGACGCGATCGACACGTACCAGGCACCGTCCCATCGACCCAACACACCGAAGACGGACGGACCGTCGTAGCTCGGCCACGGGCCGGAGGCGTCGTGTCCGACAACGAGACCGAGGCTTGCGACCGCGATGACGAAGAATCGAGACACGACATACCGCAGGACGACCTGCCGTTCGCAATCGACGGTGCGGACGTCGTTGTGGATCGTCGTCGTCGTCAACACCGGAGCTCGCGCGGCCTCACGAGCCTGCGGATCGCCCACAGCCGGAGGTTCTTAGCCGCGGACATTCGCTCTGACAAGCGCAAGGCCTCGTTCGGCGTCTGGTGTGGGTCCGTACGCCCGCACGGTGCGCGTCGGGGATCCGGTCGAGATCGGCTGACACCTCGCCTGTAGGCTTCGATGTCGCGATGGAGGTGATGAGAGTCGACGCAACACTCGGCGCAGTCGTCACCGGCGTGCGCCTCGGCGAGCTGACGGACGCCGAGTGGAGCGACATCGAGCGGGCGTTCCACGAACACGCCGTGCTCGTCTTTCCTGGCCAACAGCTCTCGAACAACGAGCAGATCGCGTTCGCGCGCCGGTTCGGCAGCATCGAGGAGCTGTTCGAGGGCTACGACGCCGTGCCGATCTCGACCCTCGACCGATCGGGCCACGTGATGGACGCGGACGACCCGGTCATGCAGGTCGTGCGCGGCAATCAGGGTTGGCACACGGACAGCTCGTACATGCCGGTGTCGGCCAAGGCGTCGATGTTGTCGGCGCGCGTGCCGGCGAGCACGGGCGGCCAGACCGAGTGGGCCGACATGCGAGCCGCGTACGAAGCGCTCGACGACACGACCCGAACGCGCATCAGCGGTCTGAGCGCGTACCACTCGATCGCGTACTCACAGGCGAAGGCCGGGTTCACGACCGAGTTCGGTTACGGCATGACCGAGCCGGCCCAGCTCCGTCCGTTGGTGAAGGTGCATCCCGTCACGAGGCGGCCCGCGCTGTTCATCGGACGGCACGCGCATGCCATCCCGGGACTCGATCCGGGCGAGTCGGACGCACTGCTGGCCGACCTGCTCGCGGCGGCCGTGCAGCCCCCTCGAACGTACCGGCACGAGTGGGAGCCGGGCGATCTCGTCGTCTGGGACAACCGGTGCGTGCTGCACCGCGCGTGCGAGTGGGATCTGTCGGAACCGCGGGTGATGGTCCACACCCGCATCGCGGGGGATCCCTCGACCGAATCCGCGCTCGCGCACGCCTGACCAGCCGTCCCCGGGGAGGGGACGAACGGCTACGCGGCCTTGCGTTCGAGGGCGCCCCAGATGGCCAGCACGATGACGGCGCCGATGACGGAGCCGACGATGCCGCTCGCGCGGAGCTCGAAACCGTCTCCCGAGATGAGGCTGAACAGCAATCCGCCGATGAACGAACCGGCGAGCCCGGCGATCAGTGTGCGTCCGTCGAGACGCGAACCGCGGCCGAGCAACAGGCCGGCGAGCCAGCCGGCGAGGAAGCCGAACACGAGGATGGCGAGGATGAGCACCGAAACCTCCTGAGGTCGCCGCGACCCTACTGTGCGCCGGCTGGGCCTACGCCACTGCGAGCTCGGCGAGCAGCGCGCGGGTGCGTTGGCGCGACGCCGTGCGATCCTCGCCGACCGGGAAGATCGCCGCCCACACGTCCGTCGCGCCGGCGTCGAACAGCGACTGGACCTGCGCGATCACCGACGTCTCGTCACCGACGACCGCGGCGTCGCCCGGGCCGGGCGCTTCGCCGAGATCGAGGATCCGTCGGTAGTTGGGCAACTCGCCGTAGCCGGCGAACGAGCCGGCGGCGGTGGCGCGAGCCTCCGTGACGTCGTCGTGCACCGCGACCGGCAGTCCGGCCACGATGCGCGGCGCGGGGCGTCCGGCCGCCGCCGCAGCCCCATTGATCTTCGGTGCCACGTGCGTCTCGATCGAGCGCGCGTTGGCCATCCAGAGGATCGTTCCGTCGGCCTGCTCGCCCGCAACGCGCAGCAGTCGAGGCGCGAGGGCGGAGACCATCACGCTGGCCGGTTGGGGTGGCACGCTGAGCGACGGAACCTCGACGTCGAAATGCGCGCCGTGGTGGCTGACCGGTTCGCCGCGGAGAAGCTGTGCCAGCACGGTCACGTACTCCTCGGTGTGCGCGCCGACATGGTCGTACGACAGCCCGTAGACGTCCTCGATGACGGGTCGGTGCGACGGACCGACGCCGAGGGTGAGCCCGGGCCGTCCCATCGCCGCTGCCGTCGACGCGGCCCGGTTGGCCTGCAACACCGGATGGCACGTGTAGGTCTGCAGCACCGACGTGCCGAGCTCGAGCGTTGTCGTCGCCCGTCCCGCCAGCGCCATGGAGACGAGCGGGTCGCCCAGCACCGCGCTCGCGAACCACAGGCTCGTGAACCCGTCCTGTTCTGCTCGGATCGCCTGCTCGACGATGCGGTCGGTGGTTGCGGCGGCGCCCGTGAGTCCGATTCGCATGCGCCCGAACCTATCGGGACGGCCGCGCTACGGCCTCCGGCCGGTGAACGCGATGAGTCTCGTTTGCTCGTCGGCATCGTCGGGCACGTCGATGCTCGGGCCGTACTGGCCGCTGGCGCGCAACACCTCGTCCAGCGGCAGCATGCCGACGAGCATGTCGTGCACCAGATCGGGCTCGAGCGTCTCGTCGAGTCCGGTCGCGTGGGCTAGATCCCATGTGTGCACCACGATGTCGCCGAGGAAGAACGTGGCCACGACGTCGTCCAAACGATGCGTTCCCGCATACGGGTGCGCGATCGTGCTCGCCGCGGCAGCCGGATCGTCGAGCAGCGCTTGGATTCCGCCATCGAGCGCGATCCACGCACCTGCGGGATCGTCGTCGACGGACGGTCCGGCCGCGATCTGCGGACCGCCGCCGGCGGTGAGGAACGCAGGCATCCAGTCCACGACGTGACGAACCACATCGCGGGCCACCCAGCCCTCGCACGGCGCTGGTCGTTGCCACAGCTCACCGTGGATGTCGTTCACCCGCGCCGTGAACCCGGCGGCAGCACGGCGGTACCGGTCGCTGATCACCTCGATGAGCCGACGGTAGCAATCGTCCTTGCGGCGCGCTCAGTTGTCGGTGACCAACACATGGGCCGCGTCGAGGCCGAGCGATCGGACGACCTCGCTGGCTTGCTCGGACAAGACGCCGATGGGCGTGCCGGCCGCGTCGAGCAGGCGATGGGTCATGGTGAAGATGGCGTCGAGCGTGATCGCGTCGGTGAACCTGCCCGTGTCATCGGACTTCGCGCGTGGGAAGCCGATGCCGAGCTCGGCGACGACGTACGCGCCCTGCCACGTAAATGTCTGGACCAACGCGCGCCGAGCGTGCTCACCGCCCGACGTGCCCGCGCTGATCACTCCCATCGGCTTCCGATAGATGCTGCCCGAGCCGACGACCCAGTCGAACGAGTTCTTGACGGTGCCGGCGAGCCCACCCGCGTATTCCGGCGCGGCGACGAGAACGGCATCGCTCGTCTCGAGCACCCGGCGCCAGAGCACGACGGCGTCGGCGTCGTCGCCGGCCCGTTCGGGATTGAAGGGCGGGATGTCGGCGAGGTACTCGAAGTCGACGACGGTCGCGCCCGCATCGGCCGCCACTCCGGTCGCGACCGCCAGCGCCGCTCGGTTGGCCGAGCGGCGCTGGAGACTCCCGCAAACGGTGAGCAGTCGCATGGCTCTCGCTGTCAACCGATCAACAGCTGGATGATTCCCGGCGGCAGCGTCGAGTTGACGGCGTCGTTGCCGTCGAGCGTGTTGATGTCGAGCAGATCGAGCGCCGCTTCGGCGTGGGCGATCTTGACCACTGCGGCCACTCCGCCGACCTTGACGACACCGTTGGTCGCGCTGACCTCGATGGCGTCGACGCCGTTCGTGCCGTCCACCGTGACGGTGTCCGCTGCGGCGTCGCCTTGGGTCGGATCGATGCCGGCGAGGTCGACGTTCACGGCCGTGGTGCTCGAGCCGGTGAGGTCATGCACCGCGATGTTGTCAGGTGAGCCCTTGGCATCGACATCGACGTTCTCGACGGAGCCCGCGTCCATCGTGACGCCCGCGACGTCCCGGACCAGGCGCAGTCGGTTGCCGTTCGCACTCAGGTCGATGTGCTCGCTGGCGTTGCTCCCGTTGAACACGATGTGGTCGCTGCCGGCGTCTCCGTCGATGACATCACTGCCGTCGCCGGGATCCCAGTTGAACGTGTCGTTGCCGTCGCCCATGGAAACGACGTCGCTGCCGCGACCGCCGTCGACGAAATCGTTACCCGGGCCACCCCGCAACACGTCAGCACCGTCACCGCCGACCAGCGTGTCTGATCCCGCGCCGCCGGCCAACGTGAGTGTCGTGCGCCCGTCGAGTCCATTGGAGCCGCGCAGCGTGTCGTCACCGCCGAGCCCCTTGAGCACGAGCGACTCGGCGGTCATCTCGTAGAACTGGTTCGCGCCGTTCGCAACCGCCACGAGGGAGCCGGCCGACGGAACCGCCGAGAACGTGTCCGGTCCGTCGGTTCCCGTGGTCGTGACGGTGTCGTTGCCTTCACCACCGTCGATGACGGTGTGGATCGCGGCGCCCACGGCTGGATCGGATGTGACGTTGTCGTCACCGCCCAGCGTGTTGACGTTCAGCGTGTCGAGCGACGGCTCCCCGTGGGACACGGTGACCGCAGCCGCGAGACCAGCCACGTGCGCGGTTGTGCCGTCGGTCGTCACCTGCACGTTGTCGGGGCCAGCGGTGCCCTCGACGTTCACCTGGTCGGCGGCCTGGTCGCCTTGGCCGTCCGAGCCGGACAGGTCGACGTTGATCCGCTTGACGTCAGTGCCGGTCAGGCCGTGGACGTTCACGACGTCGGCGCTGCCGCGCGTGGTCAGGTCGACCTGATCGATGCCGGAGGCGTCGGTGGTGACGCCCGCGACGTCGCGGTGGAGGGCGAGGCGGTTGCCGTTGGCCGAGAAGTCATAGGTCTCGGCGGCGTTGCTGCCGTTGAAGACGACGCGGTCGTTGCCCGCGCCGCCGTCCACGACGTCGCTGCCATCGCCCGGGTCCCAGTTGAACGTGTCGTCGCCGTCGCCCATGGAAACGATGTCGTTGCCGCGGTTGCCGTCGACGAAGTCGTTGCCCGCGCCGCCCCTGAGCGTCTCCGATCCATCGCCGCCGATCAAGGTGTCGTTGCCCGCGTTACCGGCCAGCGTCGTCGGGATCGTGTCGGTGAAGAGGCCGTTGACCTGATCGATGCGCCCGAGGTCGTTGCCCGCACCGAGGTTCACGTCGATCGCGCCGACCTGCGAGCGCGGGAAGAGGAACTCGGCGGTGCCGTCGTTGTTGCTGTCGACGGCAAGGGTCGACGGATCCTGCAAGCGGATCGCCACTTGGTCATCGCCGGATGTGCCGGTGACAACCAAGTGTCCGTTGACGACGGACGCGGTCACCCCGGTCGCCGCGAACGCAGTTGCGGTTCCCAATCCGACGGTCACGAATCCTGTCGTCGCGACCGCTAGGACTGCGCCTCGCCAAGTCCGCTTCATGCCTGCCCGTGTGCTGCGTCGCTGATGCATCCCCGCTCCTCCGTTCGTGGCGCTGCTCTGCGCCGTGACCGGAACCTACGAACGCGACCTTCCGCGGGCCTTCCCCTCAACCCACCCGAACGTGTGACATGCGTCGCTGCGCGAGTCGTGCGCGTGGACGTCAGTGCTGACGTCGAATCACTTCCAACACCGCATCGGCCGCGGTGTCGGCATCGAGCAGGTCGGTGTCGACGCGGAGGCCGTAGTCGGGGAAGCGATGCACGAGGTCGTACTGCGAACGGGCCAGGCCGATCATGCGATCGCCGCGTGCGCGTTCGCGCGCCTCGAGCGCTTCGAGCGCGATGTCGACACAGATCCAGATCACATCGAGTCCATCGAGCTCGTCCTGCCAACCGATCCAGTCCGACTCGTCGAGCAGAACCTCGTCGACGATCACGTTCAGACCGGTGCGTGCGGCCGCGCTGACCCAGGCGCGGTACGCGGCCAGAGTTCTGGTGCCGATGGGTCCGACACGTCGTTCGACCTCTCCGTCGATGATCTCGAACTCGATGCCTTCTTCCGCGTACGCGCCCACCCAGTCGCGCATGCGGATCCAGTCGTCGGGCAACTTGAGGAAGACGTCGTCGATGCCGAGGACGATCCAGCAGTCGCCTTCGCTCGCGAGCCGCGCCTGCAACGTCATGGCCAACGTCGTCTTGCCGGCGCTCGACGTGCCGTTGAGCACGACGACGCGGCCGGGCGTCACCGCTGAGGCCGAACCCGAGAACCCCGTCGGATCACCAGGCATATGCCTCCGGCGCAGTCCCGCCCGGTCCGGGGAAGATCTTGTCGAGCCTCGACAGCACGTCGCCATCGAGCTCGATCTCGACGGATCGCAGCGCGCCGGTGAGCTGCTCCATCGTCCGCGGGCCGATGATCGGCGCGGTGACCACCGGGTTGGCGAGCAGCCACGCGAGTGCCACATCGGCAGGGCGTTCACCGATCTCCGCGCACAGCGCTTCCCATGCGTCGAGCGTGTCGCGCAGCCAATCCGCCGCCGCCTTCATGCCGTCACTCGATCGCCGACCGCCGCCCGACCCGACGGACCCCGCGAGCAGCCCGCTGCCCAAGGGACTCCAGGGCAGGATGCCGACGCCGTAGGCCTCGCAGGCAGGGATCACCTCGAGTTCGATCGTGCGCGTCTTGAGGTTGTACAAGCTCTGCTCGGACACGAGACCGAACGAGTCGCGCCGCTTCGCCGCCTCGTTCGCCGCCGCGATGTGCCAGCCCGCGAAGTTCGAGCTGCCGACGTAGATCACCTTGCCTTGCGCGACCAGCAGATCCATCGCCTGCCAGATCTCTTCCCACGGCGTACCTCGATCGACGTGGTGCATCTGGTAGAGGTCGATGTGATCGGTCTGGAGCCGGCGCAGGCTCGCGTCGCAGGCATCGCGGATGTGACGGGCCGAGAGCTTCGAGTCGTTCGGCCACTCACCGGCGACGTTGCCGTAGACCTTCGTGGCGAGGACGACCTTCTCGCGGTGGCCCTGCCCCTGCGCGAACCAGCGGCCGACGATCCGTTCCGTCTCACCGCCGCCGTAGCCGTTCGCGGTGTCGAAGAAGTTGATGCCGGCATCGAGCGCGGCGTCCATGATGGCGAAGCTGTCTTCCTCGGCGGTCTGCGGCCCGAAGTTCATCGTGCCGAGGCACAGGGGGCTGACCTGGAGGCCGGAGCGTCCGAGATGTCGGTAGTCCATGGCGCCGACGCTACGCCCCGGTCGCTTCGGTCGCGCCAGGTCGCGCTACGTCTGTGGCGTCGAGACGGCTTCGGCGACGGCCGGTTCGTGATCGCCGTCCGTTCTGGCGCGAAGCCGGGTGGCGTCATCGGGGGTGTCGGCGAAGACCGGTGGCACTCCGGCGAGCGCGAGCTCGGCCATGTCCTCGGCCGACGCAGCCGCGTCGTGCAGGGCGCCGTGCTGCTCGATGTGCCTCGGCAGGTAGCGCCTCACGAGCAGCGCGGCGCAGCCCGCGAGGAGCGCGCCGGTGAGCGAAGCCCAGTGCAGGCCGGACATGAACGCGTGCTGCGCAGCGGAGATGAGCTCGTTGCCTGCCTGCGCGGGCAACGTCGCGGCCGTCTCGAGCGCGGCGCCGAGCGACGAGCTCGCGTGGGCCTGGTCAGCGGGGGAGAGGTGCGAGATGGCCGTGCCGATGCCGGCCGAGTAGCGCGAGGCGGCGACGCTTCCCAGCACGGCCACCCCGAGCGCGGCCCCGAGCTCGCGACTCGCGTCGTTCATCGCCGACCCCGCGCCCGCCCGCCGCGGCGGTACGGCGGACATGATCGCGGCGGTCATCGGTGACATCGTCAGCGCGATGCCGGTGACGAGGAAGAAGACGCAGAACAACACGTAGGGGTATGACGACGAGACGCCGAGCAACGAGAAGAACAGGAAACCGGCGGCGACCAGACTCATGCCGAGTGACACCGTGCGGTTGGCGCCCATGCGGTTGACGATCCGTGGCGTCAGCGGCGACACGATCATCATGATCGGCGCCATGGGCAGCAACCGCAGCGCCGCGCTCAGCGGGGTGTAGCCGAGGACGAGCTGGAAGTACTGCGTGATCAGGAACATCACGCCGTACATCGACATGAACACGAGGATCATCCCGCCGGTGGCGGTGCTGAACGCCCGATTGCGGAAGTACGCCATGTCGAGCATCGGATCGCTGGTGCGCTTCTCCCACACCACGAACACGAACAGGACGAGCGCGCTGAGCGCGAAGGAAGCCAATGTCTGTGGGCTCGACCATCCCTTGTCCGGCGCTTGGATGAGTCCGTACACGAGCGATGAGACGCCGACGATCGAAAGCGCCGCGCCGACGAGATCGAGTCGTGCTTCTTCCGGATCCTTCGACGTCGGTACGAGAAACGCCCCGAGTACGAGCGCGAGGAGGATGATCGGAACGTTGACGAGGAACACCGATCCGAACCAGAAATGACCGAGCAGCCAGCCGCTCGCGAGCGGCCCGAGCGCGCCGGCAGCGCCGGTAACGCCCGCCCAGATCGCGATCGCCTTCGCCCGTTCATTCGCTGGGAAGACATTGACCAGGATCGACAGCGTCGACGGCATGATGAACGCGGCGCATCCACCCATCAGTGCCCGGCACGCGATCAGTTGCGACATCGAGTTCGATGCCGACGCGAGCGCGGCGCCGATGAGGAAGCCGACGAGACCCAGTTGGAGCGCGCCCTTGCGGCCGAAGCGGTCACCGATCGCGCCGGCGGTGAACAGCAGACCGGCGAACACCAGCGAGTACGCCGCCACCACCCACTGCAGTTGGGACGTCGTGGCACCGAGCTCGCGTGACAGCGTCGGGATGGTGACGTTCAGACTGGAGTTGCCGACGAAGACGATCAGCAGGCTCATACACAGGACCGCGAGCGTCCACCACCTGCGGTCGTACAAGACCTGCTCGTCCGTCACCGCATCGAGTATGGCGGGTCGTGTCGTGTGACACAACCTGGCATCTGGCAGGTTGTGTCAGAATCCGGAAGCTGCGACAATGGCCGGGTGACTGCCGGCCTGCGGGAACGGAAGAAGGAGAAGACGCACGACGCGCTCGTGCGGTCTGCCCTTCGTCTGTTTCAGAAGCGTGGGTTCGACAACGTGACGGTGGAGGAGATCGCCGCTTCCTGCGAGGTCTCGCCCCGTACCTTCTTCCGATATTTCGCGTCGAAGGAAGACGTTCTGTTCGCCGAGAGCGATGCGCACCGGCGCCGGCTGCTCGCGGCGCTGTCAGAGCACGAGTCCGGCGAGGCGCCCTTCGCGGTGCTCGAGTCGGCCTTGCGTGTCGTGGCTTCGGACTACGCGAGCGAGCGCGGCACGCTGTGCGCTCGCAAGGAGATCGTGGCCTGCACCCCGTCGCTACGGACGCGCGTCTCCGAGCGCCAGCAGGGGTGGGAGGCGGAAGTGGTGGAGCAGTTGCGGGCGACGTCGGCTCGGGCCCGGCGGATGAGCGACCTCGAACTGCGTCTGGTGGTGGCCAGCGCCACGAGCGCGCTCCGGGTCGCCGTCGAAGCGTGGATCTCGAGTGATGGCGACGGCGATGCCCATGACCTCGAGGACCTCCTCGACAAGGCCTTTCGCCGCCTCCGCGCCGGCTTCGCCATCTGACCCCACCATCCCTCCCGAGGGGCTGTTGCGCGTCGCACGTGCGACAGCGTCACGGCGACTCGATCAGTCCCTCCCGATGCGCGATGGATGCGGCTTCGCCCCGGTTGGTCGCGCCGACCTTGCGCAAGATGTTCGACACGTGGACGCTCGCCGTCTTCGTGCTGATGTAGAGCGCGCCGGCGATCTCGCGATTCGTGCGCCCCGCGGCGACGAGTCGCAACACCTCGGCTTCTCGTGCGGTGAGGCCGAGGTCGCCCTCGGCGAGACGTTCCACGCCCGGAACATCGAGCCGTGCGCGGCGCACGAGCGATTCGATCGACCGCCGCAACGGTTCCGCTCCGAGGCGGGAGGCGACGGCATGTGCGTCGGCGGCCAGCGCTGCCGCGCGCTCGCGATCCCCACTTTCGTCGACGAGCGCGCCGGCTTGCTCGTACTGCGCCCAGCAGCGGCGGACCACGAGTCGCGCCGCGCCGAACCCATTGACAGCGTCGCCCCACAGTCCGCTCGCAGGCTGGCCGCAAACGCGTGCGTGTGCGGCGCGTGTCGCCGAGAGCCAGCCCGGCTGGTCGACGGGTGGACCGACCGGCGCGGCGCAGACCGCCACCGACCGCCGCTCAGCTCCCACGAGATACGAGTCGGCAGACGCTCGGTCACCAAGCGGAAGCGATCGCAACGCGAGTGCGCTGAGCCGGGCGTAGGACGAATCAAGGATGAACTCGGCGAGGGGTAGGTGCTCGTCGACCACTGATCGTGCGACATGCGGCGCGCCTTCGAGCAGCGCGAGCTCAGCTTCGAGACACGCCCGCCGCAGCAACAGCACGAAGATGAGATCGAAGCGTCCCTCGGCGAGGGTGCGCCGAGCGAGATCGACGTCCCCCTTGGCGGTCGCGAGCTCGGCGACCGAAACCGCGACGGAAGTACGCAGCCGTTGCGCGTTCGGGAAACGCACGCCGGCGAGCAGGTCATCGGCTCGTTCCCACTCCCCGAGGTCGATCAGTGCCGCGCGCGTACAACGCTTCGAGCGCCGACCGATACGACGGCCCGACGGCGAGATCCGACGCCGCCTGGAGCACACGCTCGCCAACCGCGACAGCGTCGCCGAGACGACAACCGGTGTGGAGCAGCAACAGCATGTTGATCGCGGCGCGCGTCATCTCGTGCGGCAGTCGCGCCCGCCACGCCTCCTCGAACGCCTCGATCAACAGGGCCCGACCGTCGCGCTCGCCGAGCGCAGTGGTCGCCAGCGCGACGCGGTTGAGCGCGACGACCACCGCTTCCGGATCGCCCGTCCGTCGCGCGACCTCGAGGGCTTCACGCGCGACTTGCGCCCCCTCGGTCTGGCGCCCGCTGACGATGCATTGGAACGCTCGCCGCTCCAAAACGCGAACGCGCGCCACGCTGTCGCCGCGTCCGACGAGATAGTGGTCGGCGCGGTCGACGAGCTCGGTCGCGCCGGCGCCGTCACCGAGCTCCCATCGCAGCTCTGCTTGGCGAGCCGCGTACAGCGCCCATCGTTCGGGATCGCTGATGGGATCGAGCCCGTCGAGCAAGCGTGCCCCGACCTCGGCGCCCTCTTGGACGGTCCCGACGTTCAACGCGCAGACCATTGCCTCCTGCAGCAGCTCCTCGTAACGGGGCTCGAGCGGCCGGTCCGCGGTCGGCACCACGTTCCAGGCACCCACCGCACGCATGTAGTGATCGACGGCGTCGACGGATCCGTACGCGCCCGCCGCGGCGCGGGCCGCGACGATCGAAGTCCGCAGCGCGTCGGCATGGCGGTTGGCGGCGCTGTAGTGGTGCGCGAGAAGCGCGGCGTCGTCGCTTCCGAGCGCTTCGAGCGCGGACGCCACGCTGTCGTGAAGGCGTCGGCGCTCGCTCATCAACAACCCCGAGTACGCGACCTCACGCACGAGCGCGTGACGGAACGACACGACGCCGGATGTCGAGTCGGCCACCAATGCGCCGGTGGCGATCGCCGCGCGCAACGAGACCTCGATGTCTTCCTCGCTGCGGTCGAGCGCGTTCGCGAGCGTCGCGGCATCGACCGAGCCGGCGACCGCGGCCGTTCGCACGACTGCGAGCGCATCCGCATCCAGCGCGCCGAGGCGGATCTCGATCACGTCCGAAACCGATGGTGGCAGCGGCCCTGACGTCGCCGCACCCGTCGCCATCAGCTCGAGTGCGAAGAAGGGGTTGCCCCCGGTGCGGCGATGGAGCGCTTCGATCTCTCCCATGTCGAGCGCCGCGTCGGTGGCTTCGACGAGCTCGCGCAGCTCGTCGAGGTCGAGACCACGCAGGTCGATCCGGGTCGTCGTGTTGAGCCGGCCGAGCTCTGTGATGGTTCGTCCGGTCGCGTCTTCAGCGGAAAGATCCTCGATCCGCACGGTGCCCATCACGACCGCGCGTTCTCCGGTGAGGTTCCGCGCGAGGAACGACAGGAGCTCGAGCGTCGACCGATCGGCCCAGTGCAGATCCTCGAACGCGAGCAGGAGAGGACGTTCGCCCGCCAAGGCACCGAGCGCCTCGAGCACGGCGTCGTAGAGCTCGCCCGGGTCGGGCGGGTGGCTTCCTGTGTGAGGCGGGCGGATGGCCGCGGGCATGAGCGTCGCCACCGCCGGGCTGGCGTCGAGTACCGATGACACGGTTTCGTTCGGGTACGTCGCTGCGATCGCGCGCAGCATTGCTCGGAACGGAGCGAAGCTCGTCCCGGAAGCGCCCTCGGCGCAGCTGCCGATCGCGGTCGCGAAGTCACGATCCGCGGCGAGCTGCATCGACGCCTGCAGCATCGTGGTCTTCCCCACACCGGCTTCGCCGAGCACCAAGACGGCGCCGGGCTGTTCGCCCAGCGCACGATCGAGCGCGGTCTCGATCCGATTCAAGTCACCGGCGCGTCCGACGACGGTGACTAGCCCCGACACGAGGGCGAGATTGCCACGGATCTGTCTGCGCGCGCCGTGACTTAGGGCGGGAAATAAGGCATGTGCCCGATGCTTTCGGCCGGTCGGAAAGCAGACGATGCGTGCATGGCGATCCACACGAGGCACCCACCGTCACAACCGCACGCTGCTGCGCCCGCCGCCGGCACCGATCACGACGTGGTGGTCGTCGGCGCACGATGCGCGGGCGCGGCCACCGCGATGCTTTTCGCCCGGCAGGGCTTCGACGTGCTCGTGGTCGAGCGCAGTGAGCTCCCGAGCGACACGCTCTCGACGCACTCGATCGCACGAGGTGGCGTCGTGCAGCTCGCCCGCTGGGGGCTTCTCGACTCGGTCGTCCGCAGCGGTGCACCCGAGCTGCGCACGATGGCGTTCCATCCGCTGGCGGGCGAGCCCGTCGTCAGGATGGTGAAAGATCGGCTGGGCGTCGACCACTTGCTGGCGCCGAGGCGCTACGTCCTCGACGAGATCCTCGTCGATGCGGCACGCGCCGCTGGTGCGCATGTGCGAACCGGCGTGTCGGTCACGGATGTCACCACCGATCGTTCGCACCGCGTGACCGGCGTCAACGTTCGCGACCGCGATGGGCGTAGCCGGTCGATCACCGCTCGGCTCGTCGTCGGTGCCGACGGCGTTCGATCGCGCATCGCTCGCTCCGTCGATGCGGTGACGCTCGACGTGCGCCGGCCCTCCGGTGGCACGCACTACACGTACGTCGGCGGACTCCAGACCGAAGGCGTCGAGTTCCACGTCGGCGATGACGGACTGGCGGGTGCGTTCCGGACACACAACGACGAGGTCTGCTTGTGGCTGTGCGTGCCGCAGGCGCGGGCCCTGCGTGGTGCGAGCGCGCGGCACGAGAGCTTCGTCGAGCTGCTGCGGAGCATCGCGCCATCACTGGCGAGTCGACTGCGGGGCGCCGAGTTCACTGCGCCGATCCGTGGCGCGGTTGGACTCCCGTGCCATGTGCTGCAGGCGACCGGGCCGGGCTGGGCGCTCGCCGGGGACGCGGGCTATCACCGCGATCCGATCACGGGACACGGCATCACCGATGCGTTCCGCGATGCCGAGCTGCTGGCGTACCACTTCGGCCGCGCGCTGGCTGGTCGGTCGAGTGAGTCCGACGCGATGGCGCACTACGACGACGAGCGGTTGCGCGCCGTGCGTCCGATATTCGATGCCACCTGCAAGCTGGCGAAGTTCCCGCCTGGCGAGGAGTTCGCACACACGCAACGCGAGCTGAGCCTGCTGCTCGAGCTGGAAGCGGAGTGGCTGGCGTCGCGTCCCTTCATCCCGCAGCCAGATCGCGTCGCCGCGGCCTGAACGATCCGAATCAAACCCGAATCAAACATTCCGAAAGGACCTCGAATGACAGTCATTGACGATGGCATACGGAACGGTGTCGACACCACCGCGTTGTTCGTCACGCTCGACGCCGTACGGGAAAACCCCGAGGCGGCCGACTTCAAGTTCCGGGTGAGCAATCGATGGATCTCGGGCACGCACAGCCGAGGGTCGGTCCACGGCTTCTTCGGTGTCGGTGAGGAGCGTCAACACGGGCAGCGCTACACCGCTGACGTCGACCATCCCACCGTGCTCGTGGGGACGGACAAGGGGCCGACGCCGGTCGAGTGGCTGCTGCACGCGCTCGCAGGATGTCTCACCGCCGGCATCGCCAACATCGCCGCGGCCCGCGGCGTCGAGCTGACCGAGGTGACCTCGACCGTCGAAGGCGACATCGATCTCAACGGCATACTGGGCCTCAACGACCAAGTGCGCAACGGCTTCCAGCAGATCCGGGTCAGCTTCGACATGAAGGGCAACGCGTCCCCCGAGCGACTGCGTGAGGTGGTCGAGCAGTCCCGGGCCCGGTCCGCCGTGTTCGACATCGTCACCAACGGCGTTCCCGTCTCGATCGACGTCACCGCCTCCTGAGACCCCCGGCCCCGTTCTGGCGTCAGATCCGGCGGATATCCGCCGAATTCGACGCCAGAACGACGCGCAGATGATCAGCCGAACATCCGGTGGGCGCCGACCACGGTCGCGCCCATCGCGACCGGCGCTTCGTCGCACCGTTCGGCGATGTTCTCCGTGAACGATCGAAATGCAGGAAGGTCGTTGAGCGAGACGCTCGCGCCGCCCGGGTGCTCGACGACGACATGGACGAACGACACGCCATCCTCCAGGCGAAGCGACGTGTACGAGAAGCCGGTCTCGCCGAGCTCGTTCAGCTCTGCGAACACCTTCTCGATCAACGCCTGATTCTCAGCCGCTCGCTCGGGCTTGGTGCGATAGCGCACGACGACGTTGGGCATGACCGTCTCCTCGTTCGACTCTTGCGCAAAGGACGATCCGGTCGCTCGAAACTCATCGCGGGTGCGTCAGGCGGCGTACCACGTCTGCGTGACCGACACCGGCTCCGCTCGGCGGAACGACTCCATGCGCCACCACTCCCGGAAGATCGGCCGCCCGACCAGGTTGATCAGCGGTCGCGTCTGCGACTCATGGGCCTCGAGCGCCGCGATCTTCTGGTCGAGGATGTCATCGAGCAAGCTCGACGTCCGCACCAGCTCGTCGAGCTCGGTGCACGGCGGCCGCGCTTGCTCGCTCCACAGCCCGGCCTCTTCGTTGAGACCACCCCATCGGCGATGGAAGCTCGGCGTCAGCGTCGCGTACCAGAGCTCGGACTCGTACCCGCTCTCCATCCACGCGTCCGTGGTCCACCGGCTGATGGCCTTGTGGTCCGGATGGCCTGTCATCCCTTCGGGACCGAACGTGACGATGAGGTCGGGCTCGATGTCGCGGATGTGCGCGGTGAGCAGATCGCAGCCGTCGGCGGTGTCGTACGAGTCCAGCGTGCCGTCCTCGAACCCGAGGAGACGCAGCTCGCTGACGCCCACGGCACGCAGCGCGTTGCGCAACTCGACCTCGCGCAGTTCGGCGAGCACGTCGGGAGGCCACAGGGCCGGATCGTCCGTCCCGTGCTCGCCGAGGGTTGCGGTGATCATCACCACGCGGTCACCGCGCTTGCGGAACTCCGCCATCAGTCCCGCAGAGAGAAAGGCCTCATCGTCCGGATGGGCCCAGACGCCGAGCAACGTGCGCTGGCTCATGTGAGTGCTCCCGGTTCGAGCGCGGTGAGTGCTTCCACCTCGTCCGCCATCGCGGAGGAGAGTTGGCGCTGCAGCCGCGCGATTTCTTCGTCGGTCCATTGCTGGCTTGCGATGCGATCGACGATGTCGAACAGCGGCATGCTGAGTCGATCGCGAGTGGACTGGTAGTCCTCGAGCGCCTGATCCAACACCGCAGGATCACCATCGCTCGATCCGTGTGCCACCGCCCGAGCGAGCAATTCTGCATCGCGCAACGCGTCGGTCAGTCCGTGGTGGCTGATCGGATCCTTGTAGTACGCGGCATCGCCGACGAGTGCCCAGCCGCGCCCGCACGAGCGGCGGATGTAGCCGCGCCGGCCGGCCCACGTACGAGACGCGGAACGCGGCGTCGCCGCGCCCAGCCGGTCGGCCAGCTCCGGCGCGCTCTCGGCGACGATGTCCCGAATGCAGGGGACGCCTCCTGCGCCGATGCGCCGGGGCGAAGCGCTGACGTAGACACACGCATGCCCGTCGTTCGTCGGGACGACACCGATGCACGCGTTCGGGCGGTACGTCCATTCGTAACCCTCGTCACCCAAGTCGGACCACAGTGAGTAGGTCATCGCGCTGGCGTGCTCACCGGCTCGGGTGAACGTTGCGCCGACGCGCGCGGCGATCGTCGAGCGAGTGCCGTCCGCGCCGATCACGAGCGTGGCGCCGAGCTCGACGACTCTGCCGTCCGCCGTGAGCGCACGCACCCCGGAAACGCGACCGTCGTTCACGACGACATCGGTGACGGAGGTGCCGTGATGAACTTCCACACCCGCATCGATCGCGGCGCGCAGGAGGAGCGGGTCGAGCATCATCCGCTTGGGGGCGTAGAGGGCATCGACGCCGTCGCACGGTTGCACCCGCACGACGACGGTCTCGTCGCCGTAGCGGAGGATCCGGCGTCGCACGGGCGGGGTTCCCGAAGCGATCACTTCGTCGAGCAGCCCCCACCGCGCCAGCTGGATCACGCCGCCGCGCATCAGCGCGCTCGTCGCCACTTGGTCGCCGTCGGGCTCGCCGGCCTCGATCAGCACCGTACGGATCCGGCTGCGAGCGAGGAGCATCGCCGTCGCCGCGCCCGCGGCCCGACCTCCGACGACGATCACGTCGTGGGTCGTTCCGGATCGAAGGGCTTCGGGTGGGGCCGACATGCGAGGACCGTACGAAGGCCGCCTTCCTCGGCTCTTCCCTGAGCGGGGATCGAGAAGGGAAGGTCCGAGGAAGGACCGAGGGCGACGATCGGCGCATGGGTTGCGAGGCCGAGACGGTGCGTGGGACGGCACCCGAGCGCTCGCAGTTGGACGAGCGGTCGCAGGTGTTCGAGCGGTCCGCGGTCCGAGCCGGCGTGCTCACGATGCTGCCGTTGCTCGTCGCCTTCATCCCGTTCGCCCTGGTCATCGGGTCGGCGGCCGCGGATCACGGTGATCCGCTCGCAGGATGGGCGGGGAGCTGGCTGATCCTCGGCGGGAGCGCGCACCTGGCGGCGATCCGCACGATCGACTCGGCTGGCGCGATCGCGGCGATCTTCACCGGACTGCTGATCAACGCGCGGCTCATCGTCTTCAGTACGTCGCTCGCCCGCGTTTGGGTCGATCAACCGCGATGGTTCCGGCTCGCCGCCGCGACACTCGTCATCGATCCGACCTGGGCGGTCGGACAGCGCCACGCGGCTGAGTCCGCGGATCTGCGTGAGCAGCGGCGCTACTTCATGGCCGCCGCGCTCACGCTGGCCACGGGCTGGTCTGCGACCATCGCCGTCGGCGCGCTGATGGGTGCCCGCCTCGACGTGGTCGACCTCCAGGTCGCCATCCCGCTCTGCCTCCTGGCGCTGCTGGGCTCGGGTTTGCGCGATCGCAGCTCGCGATCCGTCATCGTTGTTGCCGCGGTTGTGGCACTTGTCACCGCGCATTGGCCTTCCGGTACCGGACTGCTCGCGGCAGTCGTGCTCGGGTGCGTTGCGGGAGCCACGCAGACGAAGCGGGTCGAACGATGACCACATGGCTGGTGATCCTCGCGGTCGGACTCGGAAGCCTTGCGTTCCGGATCGTGCCGCAACTCGTGTTCGAACGAGTCACGCTGTCCGAGCGAAGTGATCAGCTCATCCGTCATGCGGGCGCCGCCGCGATCACCGCGCTGATCGTGGCCTCGACGAAGCAGAGCGCGACCGGCAACGCCACCGCGCCGACGTTGCTCGCCGTTGGGCTGGGTGCCGTTCTCGCGGCTCGCGGTGCGTCGATGATTCGGGTCCTGATTTTCGGGGGCACCGTCTACGCTTGCTCGATCATCGTGGTGGATCTCTTGGTGCGATGACCATGGGGAGACTCGAGGGCGATCGGGCGATGTCGATGATCCGCATAGTCATGCTCGGCCGGTTCGAGGTCGCGGTCGACGACGTTCCCGTTGCGGACAGCAGCTGGGCGCGCCGCCACGCCGCCGCGCTCGTCAAGGTGCTCGCGATGGCCCCCGGTCGTCGCTTGCACCGCGAGCAGATCATCGACCTGCTGTGGCCCGACGATCTCCTCGAAGAGGCGGCCCCGAAGCTGCACAAGGCCGCCCACTTCGCACGGCGCGCCATCGGCGTACCGGATTCGGTGATCCTGCGAGGCGACAACGTCGTTCTGCTCCCCGATGCCGACCCCGCGGTCGATGTCATCGAGTTCGAAGAGCTGGCTCGGCACGCGCTGGCGAACGAGGACGCGGCGGCCCTTGCCGGCGCGCTCGAGCTCTACGCCGGCGAGCTGCTGCCGCAGGACAGGTACGAGACGTGGGCGGAAGACCGTCGCGAGCAGCTTCGGCTGCGCCACCTCGAGCTGCTGCGACTCGATGGCCGCTGGGACGCGGTGGTCGAGCTCGACGAGAGCGACGAGATCGCGCATCTCGAGCTGATGCGACGGCACGCCTCGAACGGCGACCGGCACGCGGCGCTCCGGCAGTTCGAGCGGCTCGATCGCAGCTTGCGGCGCGAGCTCGGTGTCTCGCCCGGCCGCGACGCGATCGCGCTGCGCGATCGGCTGCTCGCACAACACGACGTCATCGGGCACAAAGACGGCGGCCTCATCGGGCGCGATCAGGAACTTGCGCGCGTCGAGCAGGCGCTGCTCGACGCCAACGCAGGACGCAGCAGTGCCGTGTTCATCGTCGGTCCCGCGGGCGTCGGCAAATCGTCACTGCTCGAGGTCGCAGTCGGCCGCGCGCGCGAGCTGAACTTCCGTGTCGGTGAGGGCACGTCTGCGCCCGTCGAAGGGGCGTGGCCGTACGCGCCTGTCGTCGAAGCTCTCGCAGACGTGTGCCGTCGCCATCCCACCTTGCTCGACGGGCTGCCTGACCACCATCGAGAAGAGATCGACCGCGCCCTGTCCGGTGCAGAGGTCGCGTGGACTGGTGGCAGCTCCCACCAGCGACTGTTCGTCGCGGCAGCGGAGCTCGTGCGGCTCGCGTCCGCGACGAACGGGCTGCTGCTGGCGATCGACGATGTGCACGACTCCGACGACGCGAGCCTTCGCCTGCTGCACTACATCGCCCGCTCGACTCGTGATCAAGGCGTGTGCATCGTCCTCGCCCACCGTCCCGCGCCCATGACGGTCGCGCTCGCTGATACTCGCGAGAGTCTGCTCGGCCGTCACGGCGCGACCGAGATCGAGCTCGGGCCGCTCGACCATGGCGAGGTGGTCACGCTGGTGCGCCGGCACGTCGCCGACCCGAGCGCGGAGCTGATCGATCAGATCGCGGGGCTCGGCCGTGGCATCCCCTTCTCCGTCAACGAGCTCGCACGGCGCGCCGCGAACGAGCCGCAGTGGGTCCGCCGCCTCGACGCCAACATGATCGGTGGCATTGCGCCGGCGACCCGCGGGGTGCTGCAGCGCGTCGCGGTCGTCGGATCGTGGTTCGACACGGACGAGTTCGTTGCGTTGTCCGGGCTGTCCGAGGACGAAGCGTTCGATCGACTCGACGACGCGCTCGACGCCAGCGTCATCGAACCCTCGCCGTTCGGCGCCGGTTACCGGTTCCGTCACGGCCTCGTGCGCGACGCGCTGTTGGAGGAGGTGCCGCCTCACCGCCGGCGCCGGATCCACCGTGACGCCGCGAACCGGCTCATCGAGCTGCAGGCGTCGCCGGCGCGCATCGGCTTCCACCTCTTGCAGTCCGCACCGAGCGAAGCGGTGCCGTACCTGTTGAGCGCGGCGGAGACCGACGCGGCGGTGGGCGCGTACCGTGACGCGCTCGCACTCATCGACTCGGTGCGCGTCTACGCCACCGGGCCGCTGCGCACGAGGACGTTGGCCCTGCGCGGCGATCTGCTCAACGCGATGGGCGATCCGACCGCCGCTGCCGCTTTCCGTGAAGCGCTCGACGGTGCGGAACCGGAAGAGGCACGCAGCCTGCGGGTGCGGCTGGCGCGGAGCTCGGTGATGACCGGGGACCTCGAGACCGCCGCGGCTGCGCTCGACGGGCTCGACGTCGACGGTGGCGCCGATGACGCAGACATCCTCCTGTCCCGCGGCAAGTACGCGTTCTTCACGTCGGACTTCGACGGCGCGCAAGCAGCCAGCGACGAGGCGCAGCGTCTGGTGCTCGCGGGTGAACGCAACTGGCAGGTGCTCGACCTTGTCGCGTTGCAGGCGATGCTCGCGCACCGTTCGGGTAGTTGGTTCGACCGCATGCGGGTCGAGATCCGCCAGACCCGTGACAGCCCCGAGATCGCCCATGCCATCTTCGACGGCTACCTGTGCCCGGCTGAGTACCTGCTGTACGGGCCGACGCCGTACGAGGAAGTCATCAGTGTCGCCCGTGACCTTCAGACGACCGCCAAGCGAAGCGGTGCGTTGCGCGCCGCCGCGTTCTCGTCAGCGTTGATCGGTGAGGCGGCGCTGCTGTCCGGCGATCTCGAGCTCGCCGCCGCCGAACTGACGGAGGCGAGCTCGCTGCACCGCGAGGTCGGCTCGCCGGCGGGCGAGGCGCACTCGCTGCAACGACTCGCCGAGGTGCGCGTCGCCGAGGGCGACCGCCAAGCGGCGATGGAGCTGCTGCATCAGGCGTTGCCGTTGGCGCGCGCGTCCGTGATCGCCAAGCACCTGCTGCATCGCATCTTCGGCACGATGATCCAGGCGGCGGCCGATCCACTCGAGGCCCGTGCCATCGTCGACCGCGCCGAGTCCACGCTCGGTTGGGAAGACGACTGCGCGTTCTGCTCGATCATGATGTCCGTGCCCGCGTCGATCGCATGCGTGCGTGCGGGCGATATGGAAGGCGCCGAACGCCACCTCGCGATCGCGGAGCGGTCAGGCGAGCTGTGGCAGGGAACGTCCTGGCAGGCCGCGGTGGCCGAGGCGCAGGCAGAGTTCGCCGCCGCGACGGGCGACGTCGACACCGCGCTCGAGCGGATGCAGAAGGCGACCGACCAGTTCGAACGCGCCGGCCAACCGCTCGACGCCGAGCGCTGCCGCCTCGCCGTCGCCGCCTACTGATCCCTGCTGCTGCTGCGGCGGAGGAGCGCGCCAACGCCGGGCAGCGGATCAGCCGCTGCCCGGCACGTTGCGCTCAGACGTACGTCAGGAAGGCGGGCAGAACAGCTCGAGTGCGATGTTGTCCGGGTCACGGAACGACAGACCCGAGCCGTACCCGGCGTCCACGATGCCGCCGTTGGCGATGCCCAGCTCGCTGAGACGGGCTTCCCACTTCTCGAGCTCGCCGCGGTTCGCACAACCGAACGCGATGTGGTCGAGACCGGGCCGGCGCTCGTCGAACGCCTCGCTCGTCGTCAGATCCGGGAAGCCGTGCAATCCGAGAAGCGTGCCGCCCACGGAATAAACGATGTGACGGAACGGGCCCGTGTCCTCGTCGAGGACGGGGTCCGAGCCGAGCACTTTGGTGTACCAAGCCTCGCTACGGGCGAGATCGGACACGGTCACCGCGACGTGCGCGATGGCCGGCATGGTTGTTGCGTCTGCCACGGTCTTCTCCTTGTGGTTTCTGATGCACTGCGTTGACGACGCTGACTGTACGGACCTCGCCTTCCCGATGCCTTCCCGCTTTCTTCTCCGTGGTACCTGCAGGGAAATTCCGGACGATGTGCGGTCGGGATAGCGTCGTTTCGTCCCAATCAGGGAGGAACTCGCATGTCGCTGGCCGGACTGTCTCGGTGGTGCTATCGGCGGCGGCGCATGGTTGTCGCGCTCTGGGTGGTTGCCTTCGTCGTTCTGAACGCGATCGGCGGGATGATCGGTGACGCGTACAGCGACAACTTCAGCGGCGGGAAGTCCGACTCAATCCAAGCCTTCGACCTGCTGAAGTCGCGGTTCCCGGCCCGCGCCGGCGACACCGCCGACATCGTGTTCACGTCGCCGAAGGGCGTGAAGGATCCGCAGGTGCGTGCGGCGATGGAGTCGATGTTCGCCGACGTCGGCCCGGGCAAGGTCGCGCACGTCGTGGCGCTCGACTCGCCGTACTCGGTGCCCGGGCGCATCAGCCCGGACGGCACGATCGCCTACGCGACGGTCACGTTCGATCAGCAGTCTGGCGACATGCCGGCGAGCACGGGACAGCCGGTCATCGACGCCGCGAAGCACGCAAAGGTCGCCGACCTCGACGTCGAGTTGAGCGGACCGGTCATCGCCAGAGCGATCCAACCGCCCATGGGAAGCACCGAAGCGATCGGTCTGATCGCGGCGGTCATCATCCTGTTCATCGCGTTCGGATCGCTACTGGCGATGAGCCTTCCCATCGTCGCAGCGATCGCCGGCGTCGGCATCGGCCTCGTGTTCGTGACGTTGCTCAGTCACTTCATCACCGTGCCGTCGTTCGCGCCCTACGTCGCGCTCATGATCGGCCTCGGCGTCGGCATCGACTACGCGCTGTTCATCGTCGTGCGCTACCGCACCGGGCTCGGTGACGGGCTCGATCCCGAGAACGCCAACGTCCTCGCGCTCACCACCGCGGGACGAGCGGTGCTCTTCGCCGGTTGCACGGTGATCATCTCGTTGCTCGGCATGTTCATCATGGGCATCGACTTCATCTACGGGTTGTCGATCGGCGCCGTGCTCGCGGTGCTCATGACGATGCTCGCGTCGGTCACGCTGGTGCCGGCGATCATGGGCTTCGCGGGTACCAAGCTCGCCGAGAAGGATCGGAAGCGCCGGCGCCGCAGCCACCGCGACACGGTCGCGTACCGGTGGAGCCGCGAGATCCAGCGGCGTCCCGTGCCGATGGCTGCCCTCAGTCTCGTCGTGCTGCTGGTGCTCGCCATCCCGATGTTCTCCCTCCGTCTCGGCGTCGCGGACCAGGGCAACGACCCCACCTCCCAGACGACGCGGCGCGCATACGACTTGCTGGCCAAGGGCTTCGGGCCCGGGTTCAACGGTCCGATCCTGCTGGCCGCAGACCTGTCCGGCACGACGACCGCCGATCAGGTGAACCGGCTCGCCACCGAGGCGCGCGGAGATGCGGATGTCGCCTTCGTCGCGCCCATCCAGACCAACGACGCCGGCAACGCTGCGCTCGTTGCGGTGATCCCGAAGGGCGCGCCGCAGGACAAGTCCACCGAGAACCTCGTGCATCGACTGCGTTCTCGCATTCGCAGCGAGGGCCTCGACGTGCACGTTGGCAGCGTGACCGCAGTAGCGATCGACGCGGCAGATCATGTCGGCGCGCGTCTGCCGTGGATGGTCGCGGCGGTGATCCTGCTGTCGTTCCTGTTGCTGCTCGCGGTGTTCCGCTCGGTGCTGGTGGCGATCAAGGCCGGCATCATGAACCTGCTGTCGATCGGCGCGGCCTACGGCGTGATCGTTGCCATCTTCCAGTGGGGATGGTTGAAGGATGTCGTGAACATCGGACGCCCAGGACCGATCGAGTTCTGGGTCCCGATGCTGTTGTTCACCGTGCTCTTCGGCCTGTCGATGGACTACGAGGTGTTCCTGCTGTCTCGTGTGCGCGAGGAGTACCTCGTGTCGGGTGACAACGGCACCGCGGTGGCGGATGGCCTCGCGTCCACCGCGCGTGTCATCACCGCGGCTGCCGCCATCATGATCGCCGTCTTCATGTCGTTCGTGCTCGGTGACGTGCGAGTGCTGAAGCTGCTCGGCCTCGGCCTCGCGGTCGCGATCTTCATCGACGCGACGATCGTGCGGATGGTGCTGGTGCCGTCGACCATGGAGCTCCTCGGTCGGGCGAACTGGTGGATCCCGCGGTGGCTCGATCGCATCGTCCCGCGCATCAGTGTCGAGGCGCCGCCGAACCTGCGCCCTGCGGCTGCCGGGGCCACGGTCGCCTCGAACGGCGCCGATTCCGAAGCGACCGAGGAAGCACCGCTGGTCCGCACCCCGAGCGACCACTGACGGCGGCGCGGAGGTCGGGCCGCGCCGCCGGACGGGCCGGGCGGACGACGAGGAACACGGCGTTCTCGTCGCCGTGCCACAACACGGCACGTTCGTTCTGTGATGGCTGACCCACCGATCCGGTGGCTCAGGCGACCCAGAACGACGCGCCACTTGTTCTGTGATGGCTGACCCACCGAATTCGGTGGCTCAGCCATCAATGTGAGTCGGAAGGGGCGCACGTGCTGCGAGTCGACAGCACGCCTATGTCGTCAGGTCACGCGTTGGATGGTCGCCGCGTGCGACGCCAATCCGGCAGCGCAGCGGCGGATGAACTTGGCGAGCACGAGCCGGTAGAGCCATCCCGTTCCCGGCACCTTCGGCGAGAACGTGGAGTGCCAGCGGATCATCGTGCCGCCGTCCGAGCGCTCGAGATCGACGTCGGCTCGGTAGTCACGAAGCGGCAGGCCCTGCAGCAGCGCGTAGCTGAGCCGGCGACCGGGCTGCAGCTCGACGAGTCGCTCGACGCTCTTCGTGCGACCGGTCCGGAACACTCGCACCGCGTTCAGGCCCTCCGGGGCGCCTTCGCCCTCCTCTTGCAACTCGAACGATCCGATCGGTGACCACGTCGGCCACGTCGAGCCGTCAGCCAACAAGGCGTAGACCCGGTCGGGATCGGCCGCCGACCACGCCTGCTCGTCGATCTCCTTCTTCTTGCCCATCACCGCACCTCCTTGGGATGCACACATGTACCGTGTGGTACATGTACCATGTGGTACATGGTTGGGCAAGAGGAGATGTCAGTGACAAAGGCCACGCTGCTCGAGGCGGCGATCGAGTATTCGGCCGAGCACGGATTGAGCGGTGTGAGCCTCAGGCAGATGGCCGATGCCCTCGGCACCAGCCATCGCATGCTCATCTATCACTTCGGTTCCAAAGAAGGACTGCTCGTCGCGATCGTCGACGAGATGGAGGCGCGCCAGCGCGAGCAGATGGCGATGCTCGACGCGGATCCGGACATGCCGGCCGACGATCTGTTGCGTCTCATGTGGCGGCAGCTGGCGGATCCCGCCATGTGGCCGCACGAGCGACTCTTCTTCGAGGTCTACGGCCAGGCGTTGCAGGGACGCGCACACACTGCCCGATTGCTCGACACCGTCGTCGAGTCGTGGCTCGGTCCCGCCACCGCGGTTGGCCGCCGTGCGGGGCTGACGAAGCGCGAGGCGCGCGCCAACGCTCGCCTCGGCCTCGCCGTCGTCCGTGGACTGCTGCTCGACCTGCTCGCCACCGGTGATCGCAAAGGATGCGACGACGCGATGGAGCGTTTCATCGCGGATTACGCCCTCGTGCAGACGTAGACCGCATCACCAGGATCGCCAGGCGCAGGATGGATCTGCACGTCGGTGAATCCCGCGTCACGCACGAGTTGCAGCGCGAGCTGCTCACCGAACATCGTCCCGATGCCGGCACCATCGTGCGCGAGCGACACGGTCATGCAATGCAGCGTGCTGCACCCGAAGCAGGATCGGCGCCATGGGATTGCCGATGTTGTCCTCGAGCGCGTCTGCCGCATGTGGCTCCTTCATGACGAAGACACCATCCGGCGCCAACGCGTCATGGATGCGCTGCAACACGGTCGACGGGTCGACCTGGTCGTGGATCGCGTCGAACACGAAGACGGCATCGAACGGCTCGTTCACGTTCAGCCGCGCCACGTCGTTCACCTCGAACCGCACGTTGTCGAGGCCCGCATCAGCGGCCTCGGCGCGAGCGCGGGCGATCGCGGCATCGTCGAGGTCGTAGCCGACGAACGACGAGGCTGGGAACGCGGCGGCCAGTACGACCATCGCATGGCCGGTTCCACAGGCGATGTCCGCGACCCGAATGCCGCTTCGGAGCCGTTCGGTCAGTCCCGGGGCCAACGGCAGGCACGCGTCGACGAGCAGGCCGTCGTAGAAGATGCGGCTGATCCCGTCCATCACGTCGGTGAACTCGGGGCGGTACTGCTCGTACGGCACGCCACCGCCTTCACGGAACGCGCGCGTGACCTGATGAACGTGCTTGCCGAGATGGGTGCCGAGCGCAGCCATCGGCGCGAGGCTCATCGGTCCCGCGGTCAGCAGCGCGGCATGGCTCGGCGGCAGGACGTACGTCTTCGTCACGGGGTCGTAGTCGAAGATCCCGCCCGTGACCATCGCGCCGAGCCACTCGCGGACGTAGCGCTCACTGAGTCCGGCACGGTCGGCGAGCTCTTCGCTCGTGGCGGCTCCGGCGGCTGCCGCGGTGAACAGGTTGGTGCGGTGCCCGATGTCGATCATGTAGTTCAACATCGAGCCGGCGTAGATCGAGACGATTCGACCGGCGAACGCTTCGACCTCCTGCGGGTCGATGACGGCGGTGTCGGACATGGGTACCTCCGGCTGTTCGTGGGGTGTGTCGTGATCATCCGCGATCGCCGGTCGCGAGACACCGGTGAGACCACCAGTCCTAAGCCGTCGTGTTCAGGCGGTGTAGGTGATTCCGGCGCTGCGCGCGCTCAGCTGCGCACGGTTGCGGGCGTCGAGCTTCGTGAGCAGCGACGAGACGTGGAACTCCACGGTCCGTACGGACACGAACAGCCGCTCGGCGATCTCCGCGTTGCTGAGACCGTCGCCCACCAGTCGCAGGACGTCGGTCTCGCGAGCCGTGACCCCGGCCTTCGCCAGCGGCTCGGGAACCCCGGTCGCGGATCGGCGTCGCCGCGGCACCGCGCCCCCTGCGTGGCGCAACAGGCCCCGGACCCGTTCGTTGTCGACCACCGCTCCGACGGCGTCGTACGTATCGAGCGCTTCGCGGAGCCAGCGGGCCGTGGCCGGTCCGCCGATGACATGGCTTGCGATCACTCGCATTTGCGCTACGTCCATCGGCATCGGGCCGGGAGCGGATGCGATCGCCGCGTCGATGCCGTCTTCGTCACCGGCGAGCAACGCCTCCGCAGCCGCGAGCACCACCGGCCGGCCGTACCAGCGAGCCAGATCCGGCCAGGTGCGTGCCTCTTCGAGAGCCGTCGCCGCATCGTCGGTTCGGCCTGCCGCGGCGAGGCCCCAGATGACCCAGCACGGCGCGTCGTTGGGCACCACACCCGGCATGCCCCGCATCAGCTCGACGCAGGTCTCGAACCATCCGGCGCACTCGTCATAGCGGCCTCGGCGGCAGGCGATGTCGGCCCGCACGGACGTCGAGTGGATGCGCAGGTCGCCGGTCGGCGCGATCGCCTCAGCTTCATCGAGCAGGGCGTCGACGTTGTCCGTCGAGAAGCTGTCCACCATCGCTTGCGACACCAGCAGATAGGCGAGTTGGTCCAGGCGAAGCTCGCGACACCTGACGATCGCTGATGCCAGGACTTCCCGCGCCGCGGCCACATCACCATGGATTCCCAGTCCGATGGCGAGGTTCTCCTCGGCCCAGGACAGCTCGACGAGCGCGCCGGCCTCGCGTGCGAGCGAGACAGCGGCGTACAGCTGCTGCGGTGGTCGGCCGGCGAAGAGCTCGACCTTGCCGAGCTGGATCACCGCGCGCAGCTGCGCCTGTGTGCGTCCCGCGGCCTCGGCCTCGGCTGCTTGCTTGTTCCACGCGGTCTCCGCGCCGTCACGGTCGCCGAGGAAGTCGCGAGCGCGTCCTTCCAAGTCGAGCGCGTTGAGACGCGCGTCGAGATCGACCGGCGTTGCGGACTCGTCACGCACCCGCACCGCATACTCGAGCGCACGGTCGCCGTCGCCTCGCACGAGCGCGGCGCGACCTGCGGTCAGCATCATCAGTGACGACGGGCTCCCGGCCGCGAGCGCACGGGCGATGATCGGGTCGGCATCCTCGGGGCGGCCTGCTTCGAGTGCGGTCGATGCCATGCCCAGCTGCCGCTCGGGGGTGTCGCCGTGCTCCGCGACGGTGGCGCTGTAGAGCTGCCACGCCTCGGCCCATCGTCCCTGCGCAACGAGCGATCGGGCGAGCGCGTCAGCAGCCGCGGCCCGCGCCGGCGCCGACCGGGCGAGCTCGAGACCGGACCTGCCCGCCTGCTCAGCTGCGAGCGGCGCGTACTCGCTGAGGCGGCGGGACGAGGCTTCCGCCAGCGCGAACGCGGCGTCGTCGAGTTCGGATACCGCGGCGAGGTGGTGTGCTCGGCGTTCGAGGACCTGCGCGTCGACAACGGAAGACGTCTGTAGCGCCGCGGCCGCACGCCGATGCATCGTGTCGATCAGGTGCGGGACGGCGGCGTCGAGGACGGCCTCACGGATGATCGCGTGACGAAACGCGATCGCGCCGCCCGACGTCTCGAGAACACCTGCTCGCACACCCGCGGCGAGCGCGTCGGACACGACCGCGTCGTCTGCGTCGGCCACGGCTGTCATCAGTGACGGTTTGAAGTCGCCGACCACCGCGCCGGCGACGAGCACGTTGCGCTGCGCGTCGTCGAGCGAGGACAGCCGCGAGCCGACGAGATCGCGGATGGTGAGGGGGACACTGGCGACCCCGCCGCGCCAGATCATCTCCGCACCGTCGGATTCGACGGTTCCCGAACGAAGATGCGCGAGCAACACCTCTTCGACGAGCAACGGGACGCCGTCACTGCGTGTCACCACATCGGCCACGAGCTCTTCCGGTGGACGAGCATCGAGCAGTGCGGTGATGAGATCGCCGATGTCGCGCTCGCCGAGCGGCATGACGTCGACGACTTCGACGACGCCGTCGCGGCGGAGAGACCGCAGCAACTCATCCGACAGCAGCGACTCGTTCGGACGCATCGATGCGACGATGGTCAGGCCGTCGATCGTGGCGTTGGCGAGGTAGCGGACGAGCTCGATGCTTTCGGCGTCAGCGTCGTGGAGGTCGTCGAGCAGCAGGACCCCGCCGTCGTTGCTCGACGCAAGCGCGCGGACGACCTGCGTCACTCCCTCGATGGCGAGCAGCCGGAGCTGCCCGCTGTCGAGCTCTGCGCCACCGTCGGGGACCGGCCACTCGGGCAGCACCATCGCCAGGCCGCGGGCGAACGCGTCCGCCTCCGGTGCCGGATGACCGCGCAACCACGAGCGCAGCGCGTCGGCGAGCAACCCGAATGCGACAGGGGTCGCGATCGGCGAGCGACCGGACAGAACGGCGAGCTCGAGCCGGCGGCCCGCGACGGCAGCCTCGGCCAGCAGCCTGGTCTTGCCGATGCCGCCCTCGCCGACGAGGAAGACGCACGAGGTCTCACCGGCGCGCGCCTCGCGGACGGCGCGCCGGAGCGCTTCGAGCTCGGTCTCCCGTCCGACCACCACCGGAGCCCGGGCAAGACCCCCACCGGTGCGCACGCGCCCAGTCTGCCCGCGATAGCAATGCGTTCCCCGGCCACGCAGGGAGGCTGTGGCCGCTCGGGTGCACTAACACACGTGGTTCCACGGATGCACGGACGATCGCGGCGAGGGATGATCGCGATCGACACGGAGTCCTGAGCAAGGAGCACTGCGATGGCGTTCGAAGAAGTGATGGGTGCAGTGATGGGTTGGACCACCAGCACCGAGGCGCTCGCCGCGCTCGGGGCCGAGCTGACGCTCGCACAGACCGGTGAGAAGGCGCCGCCCGAGATCGCTGACGCCTTGCACGCCGTGTCGACGGCCGCGGGTCTGCCGGACCTCTCCGACCTCGCGCCGCCACAGCGGGCGATGGTCATCGGGTTGATCCGCCTGTACCTGCACCAGTCGCTGGACCTGCTCGAGGCGCCCAGCCGTGAGCCGGGTTGGACGTTCACCGATCCGGTGATCCTCGACGGCTGGGGCCGCGGTTCGATGATGGTGCCGATGCTGATCGCCGGCGCTCATCCGGACCTCGCCGACGTCGAGTCGTTCCTCGACGTCGGCACGGGGGTCGGCCTGCTCGCTGTCGCCGCCGCGGGGGTGTGGCCGCGCGCTGCCATCGTCGGCGTCGACACGTGGGCGCCGTCGCTCGACCGCGCCGGCGTCAACATCGCGGAAGCGCAACTCGGGGACCGGATCACAGTGCGCGATCAACGCGTGGAGGACGTCGATGACGTCGACACCTACGACTGCATCTGGTTGCCGACGTTCTTCTTGAGCGAGCAGAGCCTCGAGGACGCGATGCCGTCGTTGTTCCGCGCGCTGCGACGCGGTGGCTGGTTCGCGCTCGGACGGTTCCGCCCGTCGCCTGATCCGCTCGTCGAGGCGACCGCGGCGCTGCGGACGATCCGCAGTGGCGGAAGCGATCTGGACGCGAAGCGCGCCACTGAGGTCCTCGAGCACGCCGGTTGCGAGTCCGTCCACACCGTGCCGCCTCCCGGCCCGATGCCGCTCGAGCTCATCCTCGGCCAGAAGCCTTCGTAGTCCCCCCCAATCCCCACGTGCGATCGAACGGGGGGACGGCGAGACTTGGATGGATGGGACCGATGGGGAAGGGCGACGACGAGCTCGCAGCCGGGACGTTCTCCGAGTGGCTCGACGACACGGCCCGGGCGCTCGACGGTGACGCGGATGCCGACGTCCCTTGCAACGGCTGCACCGCGTGCTGCACGTCGTCGCAGTTCGTCCACATCGAGCCGGATGAGGTCGACACGCTCGCCCACATCCCTCGCCACCTCCTGTTCCCGGCGCCCCTGCGTCCACGGGATCACGTCGTCATGGGCTACGACGAGCACGGACGCTGCCCGATGCTGGTGGACGGCGCGTGCTCGATCTACGAGCACCGGCCGCGGACGTGCCGCACCTATGACTGCCGCATCTTCGCCGCCACGGGCGTCGACCTCGACGACGATGCCGACAAGGTGGCGATCGCGGCGCGCGTCCGACGCTGGCGCTTCGACTTCTCGAACGCGGACGACCGCTCCCGGCGCGACGCACTCGTCGCGAGAGCGAGCGCTCTCGATGCTCATGCGGCGACCGAACGCGCCGTGCTCGCGGTTCGCTCGTACCGCAAGGGCAGACCCGGCAGCAACGGATAGGTTCGCGCGATGCCCGGGACGGTTCGCCTCGACATCGACGGCAACATCGCGACGATCACCAACGACAATCCGGACAAGCACAACGCGTTCGACGACGACATGGACGCGCAGCTGTTCGACATCCTCGGACGACTGAAGGACGAGCCGGAGGTACGCGCCGTGATCTGGCGAGGCGAGGGGAAGTCCTTCTCGTCGGGCCGCGATGTCGCGTCGATCGGGACGCTCAAGGTGCCGCTCTCCCATCACGAGCTCATGCGCCGCGGTCACCGCGGGATCCAGCAGTTGTGGGAGCTCGACGCGCCGGTGATCGTCGCCTGCAAGGGCTGGGTCATGGGCGGGTCGTTCCAGCGCGCCTTGCTGTGCGACATCCGCGTTGCGGCGGAAGGGGCGCGCTTCCGTCTTCCGGAGACGACGTACGGCGTCATCCCCGACACGGGTGGCGTCGCCGTCCTGCACGAGATGTGCGGACCCGGCCTGGTGGGCGACATGGTCCTCACCGGTCGGGTGCTGTCAGCGGACGAAGCGCTCACCCACGGCATCGTCAGTCGCGTCGTGCCCGGCGACGAGCTCGACGCCACCGTGCGTGAGATGGCAGAGCAGATCGCGGCCGCGCCGTCGGTCACGATCAAGATGGCGCGCGAAGTGATCCGCCACCTCTCGCTGCCGTCGGTCCGCACGTCCATGGCGGACGAGTTGATCTACCAGACGTTCATCAACAAGAGCGACGACATGGCCGAGCTGCGCGCGGCGCGCGCCGAGGAGCGGCCGCCGCGCTACACGGGGAGCTGAAGGGCAGATGAGTGAGCGAAGCGAGATGATCGGACTCCCGGCACCGCCTGCGGTCGGGGCGAGCGCGCTTGCTCCCGGGACGTTCGACGGCGTGGCGGTCTTCGTCACCGGCGGTGGCACCGGGCTCGGCAAGGCGATCGCCGTGGAGTTCGCGCGCGTCGGCGCGTCGATCGTCATCGCCAGCCGCAAGGACGAGCACCTGGAAGCTGGGCGGGCGGCGATGAAAGTGGTGGGAGCCGACGTCGTCGCGGTGCCGTGCGACATCCGCGACGCGGACGCTGTGAGCCGCGCGTTCGACGCGGCGACGGAGGCGTTCGGACTTCCCGGCGTCCTGGTCAACAACGCGGCCGCCAACTTCCCGGTCCCGAGCGAGGACATGTCACCGAACGCGTGGCGAACCGTTGTCGACATCACGCTCAACGGCACGTTCCTGTGTTCGCGCGAGTTCGGCCGCCGCCATCTTGCCGCGGGCACGCCGGGATCGATCGTCAACGTCGGCGCGTCGTATGCGTGGACAGGCGGTCCGGGCTTCGCCCACTCAGCGGCGGCCAAGGCCGGCGTGAAGAACATGACCGAGACGCTCGCCGTCGAGTGGGGACCGTACGGGATCCAGGTCAACGGGCTCGTTCCGGGTCTGTTCCCGCACGAGGACATGACCGACGACATCAAGGGCAACCTCGACCGGACGAGTGAGAAGGACGGTTGCCAGCCCGCCATGCGTGTCGGCCAGCGCCAAGAGCTCGGTTGGGCGGCGACCTTCCTCGCGTCGCCCTACGCCCGCTTCATCTCCGGGCACACGCTCGTCGTCGACGGCGCGAACTGGCAGCGGCGCACGCTCACCAACCCGCCGGTCGTGACCGTCCGGGACCAGATGGGCAAGGGACCGTTCGAAGGCTGAGGGATGGGAGCACTCGACGGTGTGAACGTGGTCGAGGCGGGCTTGCTCGTGCAGGGACCGCAGGCCGCCGCGACATTGCGCGAGTGGGGCGCCGAGGTCATCAAGGTCGAGCTGCCAGGCCGCGGCGATCAGTCGCGCTGGCTGCCGCTGCAGCCCGACGACGCGCGCAGTGCATGGTTCATCGGTTGCAACCGTGGCAAGCGCAGCGTCACGCTCGATCTGCGCACGAACGACGGTCGTGATGTGTTCCTGCGGATGATGGAGTGGGCCGACGTCGTCATCACGAACTTCGCACCGGGGACGATGGACAGTTGGGGGCTCGGCTACGACGTCGTCGCGGCCCGCAACCCGCGCATCGTCTACGCGGCCGGATCGACGTACGGAACCGAGGGAACCGATGCCACCCGCGAAGGCGCGGACCTCAGCGGGCAAGCGGCCGGCGGACTCATCAGCACGACCGGACTCGACGGCGGCGAAGTAACGCCGGTCGCGGTCACCATCGCCGATCATGTCGCGTCGCAGAACATGGTCGCCGGCATCCTCGCCGCGCTCTACGCGCGCGAACAGACGGGCCGTGGACAGAAGATCACGACGTCGCTGCTCGGCGGGCAGATCTGGGCGCAGGCCAGTGAATACACGGGCTGTCTCATGCGTGGCGCACCTGCGGGTCGGGCCAACCGCGGCCATCCGCTCATCCCCGGGCTCTACGGCGTGTTCCGCACCGCCGACGGTTGGATCGCGGTCGTCGGTGTCGTCGGGCGGATGCGCCAGACGTTCTTCGAGCTCGTTGGTCGGCCCGAGCTCTACGAACAGTTCTCGGAGACCCTGTACTGGGACGAGCAGAAGGCGGCGCTGTTCCCATTGCTCGACGAGGCGATGTCGGCGGTGACGACCGAGGAGTGGGCGACGCGCCTAAGCGCGGCCGGCATCCGCAACGCGCCCGTGCGCGATCACGCCGAAGTCCTCGCCGATCCGAACGTGCGTGCCAACGGTTACCTGGCGACAGTCGACGGCATCGACTGCATCGCCGCGCCTGTCGCGTTCAGTGCGACACCGGCCACACCGGCCTCGATCGCGCCCGAGCTCGGACAGCACACCGAAGAGGTCCTGCTCGAGCTCGGTTACACGTGGGACGACATCGCTCGCCTCCAGGACGCGGGTGCAGTCTGAACGCGGCGGCCGCGTGATCACCGGCGCGCTCATCGAGGGCTTCGAGCGCGATGGCTACGTCGTCGTGCCCGACCTCCTGTCGGATGACGAGCTCGACCACTACGGCGCGCTCGTGACGGCGGCTGTGGCGCGTCGCACGGCCGCTGACTCGACGCCACTGGCGGAGAAGAGCCGGTACCAACAGTCGTTCATCCAATGCATGAACCTCTGGGAGGACTTCTCCGACGTCCGGCCGTTGACGTTCGATCCGCGGCTGGGCCAAGTCGCAGCCGAGCTGCTCGGGGTCGACTCGGTCCGGCTCTGGCATGACCAGGCCTTGTACAAGCAGGCCGGTGGTCGGGCGACCGATCCGCACCAGGACCAGCCGTACTGGCCGGTGAAGGAGACCGCGTCGGTGACGGCTTGGATCCCGTTCGAGGGCTCGACGCTGGCGTCCGGCGCGATGGCGTACCTGCCGGGATCGCATGCGGTCGGCCTGCGCAAGTTCGTGAACATCTTCTTCGGCGAGCCGCACGACATCCTCGCCGACCCCGAGGTCGCGGCCATCGAGCCTGTGTTCGTCGAGGTGCCGAAGGGCTCGGTCGCATTCCACCATGGTTTGACCGTGCACCTCGCCGGGCCGAACACGACCGACCGCGATCGTGCGGTGCACACGATCATCTACCTGCCGTCGACGAGCACGCGCGGCTATCCGTTCCCGCACTTCGCCGTCGACCGTTGCGACATCGAAGTCGGTCAGGTCATCGACGGCGACGTCACGCCGATCGTGTGGCCGCGTCCGGACGGCGATCTTCCCGACCCACCGGCCGTGGGCTTCGATCTGCCCGCCGGCATCGCCAACACCGGCGCGCTCCCAAATGCTTGACGGTTACGGCGTGACGAGGATCTTGCAGTGCTCGTCCGGGTTGGCGAGCGCGTCGAACGCACCCGGGACACCGTCGAGTCCGACCCGCCCGGTGATCATGGGTTCGACGTCGATCGCGCCATCCGCGATCGCCTGGAGGCTGGCGCCGAACTCCATCGGGTCGTAGCCGAGCACGAACTGCAGGTTGAGCTCCTTGCCGATGGCGAAGAACGGCGTGATCGCGTCGCGCTCCATGCACACGCCGACGATGACGATGCGACTCTGCGGCGGCGCCGAGCGCAGGGCGCCGTCGATGATGCCGGGCACGCCGATCGCTTCGAACACCACCAACGGACGGGCGCCGCCCTCGCGCGCCCACGCGTCGAACGCGCCTTCCTGCATGGGATCGACGGACACGTGCGCGCCCATGCGCTCCGCGAGCGCGCGGCGGGCAGGGGAGAAGTCGCTCGCCACGATCGGTTCGATGCCGCGCAGCTTCAGCCCGGCGATGACCGCAAGGCCCACCGGACCACAGCCGAGCACGAGCGCTCCGTTGCCTGCTTCGATGCCCGATCGGTTGACGGCGTGGAGCCCGACCGCCATCGGTTCCGTGAGCGCGGCCCGGTCGGCGTCGAGCCCGTTCGGCACCTCGACGAGCATCGGCGCCGACAGGAGCATGCGCTCGCTGTAGCCGGCAGGTAGTTCGTTGCTGTACACGAGGTCTTTGACGCCGGTCATGGTCAGCATGACCGGTATCGAAGTCACGAGCGTCCCGGCCTTCGGTGCAACCGTGTCAGGCCCGACGTCGAGCACTTCGGCAGAGAATTCGTGGCCCATGAAGATGTCGCGGCCGAGATCGGGCGGGGTGCGTCCCATGTCGGGGATGCCCTCCATCTCGGCGCCGAGGGCCAGCATGGTGGCGCCGTGCTTGGCGAAGTGGAGGTCCGAGCCGCAGATGCCGCACGCCTTGACCTGCACGAGCACCTGACCGAACTCCGGTCGCGGGTCGGGGACGTCGTCGCGCACGACCATCGCGCCCCCTCGTAGCACCGCAGCGCGCATGTCAGCTCCTGCCTTCGTTGACATCGTGGATGAACTCGATGAGCGCGGCGTTGACCTCGCTCGGCTTCTCCTGCTGGACCCAGTGGCCCCCGTCGTCGACGAGCACGTTGCCGCGATGGTCGTTCAGCCGATCGACGAAGTTCTCGGGCGGTGTCATCGCCAGGACCGGGTCGAGCGCGCCGCCGATGAACAAGGACGGCACGTCGATCTTGGCGTCGGCGATTCGTTCGGTGAGAATCCAGTTGCGATCCATGTTGCGGTACCAGTTGAGACCGCCGGTGAAACCGGTGCGGGTGAACTCGTCGATGTAGTGGTCCAACTCATCCTTGCTGAGCCAGTCAGGAAGTCCGCTGGGCTCGGGTATGCGGTCGACGAAGCCGCGGCCGTCGTTCGCGAACACGGCGGGGTCGGGCGGACCGTCGTCGGATCGCACGCTCGTGAGCAGCCGGCGCATCGTCCGAGCGGGGTCGTTGCCGAGCTCGGCGTCGGCCACGCCGGGATCCTGGAAGTACACGATGTAGAAGAACATGTCGACGAACGCATTGCGCATCATCTCCACCGGCGGCATGGGTGCACGCGGCAGGAACGGCACGCTCATGTTGACGATGGCGGTCACGCGCTCGGGCGCGAGCATCGCGATGTTCGAGACGACCATCGAGCCCCAGTCGTGACCGACGAAGATCGCTCGTTCCTCGCCGAGCGCGTCGAGCAGTCCCGTGAGATCGCCGGCGAGGTGCTCGATGTCGTAGTCCTCGAGCGAATCGGGGAGGCTCGAGCGGCCGTAACCGCGTTGATCCGGTGCGATCACGCGGCAGCCGGCGGCCGCGAGCGCAGGAAGCTGATGACGCCACGAGTACGCGAGCTCGGGGAAGCCATGCGCGAGCACGACCGGCGTTCCGTCGCCGGCTTCGAGCACGTGCAGGTCGACGCCATTGGTGGAGATGGTGTGCTCACGGATGTCGTTCATCGTCCTCCTCCGCCCCCATCGACGGGACCCTACGTCACTCGCGTCGATCAGCAGCCATGCGGCGCAGGGCGACGGTGTGACTCTCGACGAAGCCGAGATCGCGGTAGAGCGGCTCGCCATCGGCGGTGGCGTGCAGGTCGACCGCCCACACGCCTTCCTGGTCGAACCAGTCGACCAGCGCGACCATCACCGCCCGGCCGAAGCCGCGCGAGCGCATGTCCTGATCCGTCGCCACCCATTGGACGTATCCCGTTCTCGCGTCGAGGCGGTGGGGTGCCGGCAGTCGAGGGGCGATCGTGCCTGCGCACGATGCCGCCAGTCCGTTGCCGTCGGGACGGTCGACGACGAACACCGCGAGGTCGTGTCCGAGTCGTGAGCGGAACGTGTCGCCGGCGGACTCGACCCAGGCCGGAACCGCCACGTCGATCCCCATGGTCTCGTACATCACCGCCGCGAGCCGCACCACCTCGCTCGCATCCTCGATCGTCGCCGGCCGTGCTTCCATCCCCAGAGTCAACCCGCTCGCCCCGCCCCGCCCTGCCCACCGCCCGGCCTGCCCACCGTCACATTGATTGCTGAACCACCGAATCGGTTGCTCAACGATCACAGAACGCGGCGCGTTTGCTTCTGTGATGTGTCAGCCACCGAATCGGTGGCTGAGCCATCAATGTGAGGGTCGGGGGGCGACAGGGTATTCATTCCCCATGGCCGGCACGCGATGGGGACTCGTCGCTGCCTTCGCCATGCTCATGGCGTTCGGTTGGTGGATCACGGCGCAGCCGCCGTTCAGCACGTCGGGAACCATCGGCGTACTCGTCGCCGGTATGGCCCTGATCGTCTTGGCCCGTGTGTCACGCCGCGCCGAGCCGGTGGACTCCGACCTCAGCGGCCAGTGGGTGTGGATCGCCATCATCGGCGCGCTCGTCGTGTGGGAGTTGATCACGTTCGTCGGCCACCCCCGGGAAGCGCACCCGACGATCAGCAGCATCACCGACCCACTGCAAGCGGAGCACGTCGTGCGATGGTTGATGTTCGGTGGCTGGCTCGGGTTCGGCTGGTTGCTCGCGACATGACGTCGCGCGGGCTCTCGTTCGCGGTGTGGGCGCTGATCGCGCTCACGCTGATCGGCGCGCAAGTGTTCTCCATGACGACGCATCGGATCCCATCCGTCACCGACGTCGTCAGGCGCGCGGTACGTCATCCCGCGGTGCGGGTCATCTGCCTCATCGGCTGGCTCTGGCTCGGCTGGCACGTCTTCGTCCGCTCGTCGCGCTGACGGCAGCGCTGACCACAGGGATGACGCACGCGCGTCACGCTGGAGACTCGGCGTCCCACCACCAGGCGAGTCCGACCAGCCCCGGCCCCGTGTGTGCCACCATCACCGGACTGAACGACCCGACGAACGACGTGACCGGGTTCGTCGCCTCGTGGACGCGGTCGAGCATGTCTTCGGCCGTGTCAGGCGACAGCGCGTGCAGCGCGGCAACGTGACCGCCGTGGCTCTGACCGGGCGAGTGCTCGGGCGCGCTGCGAGACCAGCTCTCGAAGATCCGATCGAGCGCCTTGGCCCGGCTGCGCGCCGGACGCAGCGCGTGCGCGCCACTGTCACGGAACTCGAACATCGGCTGTAGACCCAACCACCGTCCTGCCCACGCGGCCGCTTCGGGCACCCGCCCGCTCTTCGCGAGGCGGTCGAGGTCGGCGATCGTCGCGATGAGGTGCACGCGCGCCGCGACTCGCCGCGCCACCGCCTCGACCTCCGGTAAGGACAAGCCACGCGCGGCAGCTTCAGCGGCCGCGAGCACCACGAGCCCTTCCGCGCCGGCTGCAGTCCCGGTGTCGAACACGTGCACTCGCTCACTGTCCAACGACTGCGCGGCCAGATGGGCGGACTGCGCGGTGCTGCTCATGGTGCCGGCGATCGTGAGGATCAGGGCGCCGTCATCCGTTCCCACCTCATCCAGCGCGACCGTGAACTCGCCGGGCGTCGGCGCCGATGTCGTGATGCCTTCGTCGATGCGAGCGAGCACCTCTTCCAGGCTGAGGTCGCCGTCGTGCATCGACGTCTCGCCGATCGTGAGCCACATCGGGACGATCGTGACGTCGGCCGCCGTCGCCGTCTCCTTCGGAAGGGACGAGGCGCTGTCAGTGAGTATGGAGACTGGCAAGGCTCTGGCTCTCCTTCCTCTTCGCGGTGGTGCGCAGCATCGGCGCGGTCACGAGGACGATCGCACCGGCGCACAACAGCACCAATCGAGCCGGTTGGAGGTCGCCGAGCAACGGCACGTGCACGGTGCCGATCAGATCGCCTGCGACTCCAGCGGCGATGGCCGAGATGCTGAGCCCTGCACGGATGATGACGTGGAAGGCGGTGAAGGCCACGACACGGTCCTGCCCATCGAGCGTCGACTGCAACACGCTCATGCCGCTGGCGAGGACGAAGGCGGTGGCGGCGCCGAAAGCGACTGCTCCGATGAACGCCAGCGCGATGCCGTTGGCGAGGCTCATGACGCCGATCGTCGCCCCCTGGACGATCACGCCCCGACGGATGTTGGAGATCTCGTCCCGCCCCTTGACGAGTTGCAGCAACCCGAGCCCGATCGCGGCGCCGATCCCGAACAGCGCGATCAACAACCCGAACTGCGTGTCGGACGCGTTGAGCACCTCGCGCACGTAGACGACGCCGAGTGAGAAGAGGGAACCGAGCGCGAGCACGATCGCAGCGACCGGGGTCATGACCATGCGCACGAGCGGGATTCGGATCGCGTCGCGGAAGCGTCCGTTCGGTTCGTCGCTCAATCCGCCGACCGCCTCCGTCGATTGCGGAAGGCGCGAGACGAACAGAAACGAGACGACGAACGTGATCGCGTCGACGAAGAAGACGAGCGCGAACGGATGTCCGTTGATCCAGCCGCCCTTCGGTGAGAGCAACGCCACGGCACCGAAGGCAGCGGCGCCGAACGGGATGGTCCCGTACGACGAAGCGAGGATCGCGGCATTGGCGGGAGGCAGTTGGTCCTCGCCGACCAGGTCGGGGATCAGCGAGTCGCGGGCCGGCAGGAACACCATGCCCGCGGCTTCGAGCAGGAAGGCGCAGACGTACACCCACCACAGTGCGGTGATCAGTGGGATCGCGATGACGATCCCAGCCCGCACCAGGTCGGTGGCCTGCATGAGGCGCCGTCGATCCCACCCCTTGATGCCGCGAGCGGCGAGTGGCGCGGCGGCAGCCGCCGGCAGCAGCCGGAGCAGCAGGACCCCGCCGACGGCGGTCGACGACCCCGAGAGCTGCAGCACCAGCGCCATCAGCGCGACGGTCACCATCCAGTCGCCGAACCCGGAGACTGCCTGCCCGATGAACAGGGCACGGAACGCGGGGCGCCGGAACACCTCCTTCACAGGCCCATTTTGCTCCCCAAATCCCTGACAACTGACGCAAATCCCGCGATACCTACAAGTTCCGGCCGATCAGTAACCTCGCCACCTTCCATGCCCGACACCTCGCTTCCTTCTCTCGAGCCGGCCGCGGTCGGTCCGCAGCCTGCGTCGATCACCTCGTTGCCTGCGCCCGCGCCGCCGTCGACGCCCGTAACCGAGGCTGTCGCGCGCTCGGCCCTGCGTCGCCGAGGACTGTTCGCCGCCGCCCTCCTGGCCGCCGCGGCGTACAGCGGGCTCGCCTCCGAGCTCGATCTGACCCGGTTGAAGCCCGTGCTGGTCGGGGTGCCGATGGTGGCCGCGGCGGTGGCTGCGCTCCAGTCGTGGATGCACCACGATCGGGTTCGCCAGGCCACGGCGGTGCATCCCCGTCCTCGCTTCGGGGGCATCCATGGCCGGGCGGTCTTCATGTGGTCGTGCCTTGCCGCCCTGCTCATCGCATGGGAAGTGCACGAGCTCACCAACTCGCCGCGAGTGAGCTATCCCACGGTCTCTTCGATCGTGGGCACGGTCACGACCTTCCGTCCGGTGTACGCGCTGGCCTTCCTGGTGTGGCTCGTCCTCGGCTACCGGCTGATCGAGCGGGGCAAGTGACAGCCGTTCTCGGCGTCACCGTCTTCGCGCTGATCGCACTCGGCGTCATCGGGTTGGAATCGCGGGCCCGTCGCGCCGGGCATCCGCATGCCACGATGACCGAGATCGGTCGCTGGCTCCGGAGTCACCGCGTGATGCGCTGGGCCCTACTGATCAGCTGGGCCTTCACCGGCTGGCACTTCTTCGTCCAGTAGCGCCGCGTCCTCCGGCGGTCGACCGGCGATGCACCAGCCGACCGCGGCGAGGATCGTCTTCGTCCCGGCCTCGTCGAACGCGTGGCCCATCGCCGGCACCAGGTCGAGCCGGCGGCGGCAGGTCGCCTGGTCGTGCAACCTGGACGCCTCGAGCGCTGGCATGAAGCGATCCGCCAGCCCGTGCACGATCGCGAGCGGGCTGGTGATCCTCGCGGCGAGGACCTCAGGTGACTCGAGCCGCATCTTCGTCGGGGCGACGCGAACGCCGGCCGACCGTTCGAGGAACCGGCGGCCCGGCCATGTCTGAGTCACCGCGGCTGCGAACACCGTTCGCAGCGTGCGCAGCTGCCACCGCGCAGGACAGCTCACGGTCACGACGCCGTCGAGGTCGTGGTGGTCGGCCGCGTACCGGAGCGCGGCGATCGCGCCCATCGATGCGCCGACGACGACGACACGCTCGGCGAGCTCGTGCGCCGTCGACACGGCCGCGGCGACATCGAGATCCTCGTCGTTGCCCAGCGTGCACATGCCGTCGGACTCGCCGTGCCCGCGGCCGTCGTAGCTCACGACGGCGTGGCCCTCACCGTGCAGTGCGTCGGCCATCGCCGTGACCGACGGATGGCGGCGGTGGGCAGTGAATCCGTGGACGACGACGACTGCGGTGCCGGCGCCGTCGCTGGGGCGGAGGTCCGCGGCGAGGTGGCAGCCGTCCGAGGTGACGAGGGTTGCCGGCTCTAACGTCGAGGCTTCAGATGCGCGGACGCCAGCTTCGGGCACTCGCCCATAGTGACGCACTCCCGGCACCATTCGTTCTCGCGGCTGGATTCGCGTTCGGCTCGATTCCGTTCAGCAACATCGGCGCCCGCCTGACCAGGGACGTCGACCTGCGAGACGTGGGGACGGGGACCGTGTCGGGAACGTCGTTGCACGAGGTCGCCGGCTTCGGTCCGCTCGCCGCGTTCGGTGTCCTCGAGGTCGCGAAGGGCTCGGTCGGGCCGTTGTTGGCCGGACCCGATCGTCCGGTCCTGGCCGCGGCCGCGAGCGCGGCGGCGGTGGTGGGACACAACTGGTCGCCGTTCCTCCGTGGCGCCGGTGGCCGGGGGATCTCGCCCGCGACCGGTGCGCTGCTGGTGACGGCGCCCGCGGGCGCCGCGGTCCTGCTGACAGGGATGGCGTTCGGGCGGCTCGCGCACCAGACCGCGCTCGGTTCGTTCGTGGCTGATCTCGCGTTGGTGCCGATCGTGCAGCGAGCACACGGGCGGCGCGGTGCTCTGGCCGCCGCTGCTGTTGTGACGGTGATCTTCGCCAAGCGGATCGCCGGCAACGCGCCACTGCCCCGGCAGCACCGCACCACCGTCCTCCGCAACCGCCTCCTGTTCGACCGCGACACCGCGTAGCCCCGCAAACCAAGCCGTCGCGCCCACGCGCGTGCGACGTCGAAACGGCACGCGGAGACGCGTTCGAGGGCACGTCAGAGGGCACGTCAGAGGAGGGGCAGCACCTCGGGCGGGACGAGGTCGTGCCAGCCGGCCCGAGCCGCGGTCGACGACACGTGGGACAGGTCGATGTCGAGCACGTCGCACCCGTCAGGTACCCCGAGCCCGTCGCGCGGTGCCACGGCCAGGCGCGGCAACCGGCGCACGGCGGCGTCCCGTGCCGCGGCGGAGTCGTAGAACGACGGGTCGAGCACCTGCACCCACTTGTCCGCGCCCAGGACGAGCACTTCGTATCCCTGTGCGATGTCCGCGAGGTGGAGGTTGTCCGTCACCGCCACGCCGATCCACGGTCGCGTCTGTGCCAGCGCCTCGAGCATTGCGATGCGCGTCGCCAGCGGGCGTACGCCGCGCTTGCCCAGCGGTTCCCGGTTGACGACGAACTCGACCCGATCCAGACCGCACTGCCGGTGTGCAGCTTCCGCGATCGCGACGTGTGCGATCGTCGGAGGATCGAACGTGCCCGGATAAGCGCCGCGCCGGGTCATGCCGTCGGGATGATCTCGACCTCTTCGCCCAACCAGAGCGACGATTGGGCGAGATCGATGAAACGTCCTTCGTCCTCCAGCAAGGCTCGACTCGCTTCGACACCTTCCGCAGATGATGCGCCTGCCGCGAGCGCGTCGAGATCGTCCCACCACAGCTCCGCCACTCCGTCGAACGGCTCGAGCGCATTGCGACTTGCTTGCAACGCGTCGTTGAACGGTGTCTCCACACGATGGAGCTGCACGTAGCGGCGGATGCCGAGCGTCTCCTGGAACGAACGCACGAGCGGTCCGTGCTCGTCGCGCCAGTAGCGATGGAACTCGTCCGGCTCGACGTCCGCCCGCCTCCGCACGGCGAAGCTCAGCTTGATCATCGCCCTTGCTTAGTACGTTGCCGACGTGGCCACTTCGACCGGACCGCTGGCCGGCATCAAGGTCGTCGACCTGACGCGAGTGCTGGCGGGCCCTTACTGCACGATGGTGCTCAGCGACCTCGGCGCGGAGATCATCAAGATCGAACATCCGAGGGGCGGCGACGACAGCCGTCACATCGGTCCGTTCATCAACGGGATCTCTGCGTACTTCTCGTCGTTGAACCGCGGGAAGCAGTCGTACGCGCTGGATCTGAAGGAGGCGGGCGACCGCGCGCGGTTCGAGGCGTTGCTCGCCAACGCTGACGTGGTCGTCGAGAACTTCCGCCCCGGAACGATGGAGAAGCTCGGCTACGGATGGGACGACCTGCATCCGCGCTTCCCGCGCCTCGTCTACGCCGCGGTGTCGGGGTTCGGGCACACGGGACCTTTGGCCGAACGTCCTGCGTACGACATGGTCGTGCAGGCGATGGGCGGCCTGATGAGCATCACCGGCCATCCGGGCGGACCACCGACGCGTGTGGGGACGTCGATCGGTGATCTCACGGCGGGCCTGTTCACGACGATCGGCGTCGTCAGCGCGCTGTACGAGCGAGACCGCACGGGTGAGTCGACGAAGATCGACGTCGCGATGCTCGACTGCCAGGTCGCGATCCTCGAGAACGCGATCGCGCGCTACGCGGCGACCGGCGAGGTGCCCGGTCCGCTCGGCGCGCGCCATCCGTCGATCACGCCGTTCGCCGCGTTCGAGGCGAGCGACGGTTGGTTCGTGATCGCGGCCGGCAACGACGTGTTGTTCCGTCGGCTGTGCGATGTCATCGGCCGTCCGGAGGTCGCGGACGATCCGCGGTTCGCCACCAACGCGTTGCGCACCGAACACCACGTCGAGTTGCAGGTCGAGCTCGAAGTCGCGTTGCGCGCCGACACGGTGGGTGCGTGGTTGGCGAAGCTCGAGGCAGCCGACCTGCCGTGCGGCCGGATCAACGACGTCGCTGCCGTCCTCGCTCACCCACAGGTCCGGGCGCGCAACATGGTCGTCACGGTCGACGACGAGCGGCTCGACGGGCTCGAGATGGCCGGTAACCCGATCAAGAACGCCCTCCACCCCGACGTCCTGACCCGCGGCGCCGTCCCCGATCTCGGGCAACACGGATGACGGGCGCCAACGATCTGGTGCCTTTGCGGTGTCAGAGCGCCGCAATGGACCCGCGGTTCGCAAGAAACCAGACTCGCGATACATGATCGAGGTCAAGGACGTCGAACACGTGCTCGTCGATCGGGACGAGAACCAGGCGCACTGCTTCAACCAGGTCAACGTCCGGAAGCTGCGGAGTGGCGAGCTCGTCGCCGTCTACAACGAGGAGCGCTTCCCGTTCCACCACGACAGCGGCCAGACCGTCCTCGTCCGATCGAGCGACGGCGGTCAGACGTGGGCTGGCCGCACGGTCGTCCTGCCGTTCACGGAGACCACGGGGAACTGGGACTGCGGCATCTGCGAGCTCGACGACGGCACGCTCCTCGTCAACATGACGCTCGCCGGCTACTTCAAGCGCGGCATTCGGCCGGAGCAACCGTCGTGGAGTCGCAGCCCGATGGATGCGACGTGGGGCGATTGGACGTGGTCGTACCGGCTCATGTCATGGCTCGGAACGTACGTCGTGAAGTCGACGGACAGCGGTGCGACATGGGGCGAGCCGATCCCGGTGAACTCGCGTCCACTCAAGCATGCGGGCTGCCGGCTCGGTTGCTGGCTGCAACCGGACGGCGCGCTGCTGATGGGTGTGTACGGACGAATCCGCGGCTACGGGGAAGAAGGTGAGAACGAGACGACGCGTTCGTCGTTGCTGCGATCGGACGACGGTGGCGACAACTGGGAGTACTACTCGACGATGGCGTACGACGCCGCGTCGATCATCGACTACGAGGAGCCGGCGATCATCCGTCTCGCGGACGGCCGCGTGGTCGGGATGCTGCGTACGCACGTGAATCCGAGCAGTGACGCGAAGAACATGGCGCTCGTCGTGTCCGACGACGACGGCTTCTCGTGGTCGCCGCCGAAGTTCACGAAGCTCTGGGGCTATCCGGCCGAGTTCTCGACGTTGCCGGACGGGCGCATCCTCATGATCTACGGCTACCGCCGCCCGCCCTACGGCGTGCGCGGCTGCGTGTCCGAGGACGGCACCACGTGGGATCCGGCCAACGAGTTCACCATTCGCGAAGGCGGCGTACCGCGCAACCATCCGCGGATCGACTGGGAGAACCCCGGCGGCTACCAGCACATCGGCTATCCGAGCGTGACCGTGCTCGACGACGGCACGATCGTTGCGCTCTACCACGAGTGGACCGACGACGAACGCCCGTTGCAGGTGGTGCTCGGCACGCGGTTCCGCATCGCCGGTTGACACGTACACGATGAGCCAAGGTCTCACGCCTCGCGACATCGCGGCGCTGCGTACGTCGTCCGTTCCGACGCTCGCGAACGCGATCGAGACGTTCGAGGTGCGCGCCCCGACCGCCGGCTACACGCGACAGCCGATCACGTGCCACTGGCCCGATTTCGGCATGACGGTGGCGACCGCGGTGACGGTGACCGCGTGCACAGCGCGCCCGCCGAGCGACGCGCCGCCGCCGATGGACGAGCATGCCTACTGGCGATGGCTGGAAGCGCGGCCCGGACCCAAGGTCGTCGTCGTGCAGGACCTCGACGACGTGCCCGGCGGTGCGATGTGGGGGGAGTGGAACGCGAACGTGCATCTCGCGCTCGGTTGCGTGGGCACGATCACCGACGGCGCGGTGCGCGACCTCGACGCGCTCGAACGGCTGCGGTTCCACACCTATTCGACGTCCGTGTCCGTCGGGCACGGTTACGGCGCGTTCGTCGGCTACGGCGATCCGGTCGAGGTGACCGGTCTCCCCGTCGAGACCGGTGATGTCATCGTGGCGGACCGTCACGGCGTCCTCCAGCTACCTCCCGACATCGCCGTCGACGTCCTCGTCGAGGCGGCGAACCGGATCGACGCGCTCGAGTCCGAGATCTTCTCGTACTGCCAGACCGACGAATTCACCGTGGAGGGCCTTGCGGACCTGGAGCGCTCGGTGCTCGACCGCTGGCCCGGGGCCACGGGCACCGTACGCTGACGGAACCGCGGCCCGTCCGATCCGAGAGGATGACGTAGTGAGCGAAGTCACGTTGACGCCAAGCCCGTTCGTCGGCGCCGTCGAGCCGATCACTGAGTCGGACGACGAGATCCGTCGAGCGCTCGAGGAGGCCGAGATACCGCCGCTGCTGCCGGCGCTCGCCTACGTCACCGGCGACCTCTCACTGCTGCGCGACGAGTTTCGACCCGATCCGCTGCTGATCGCCATGCCCCAGGGAGGGCTGGCCGAGGACCAGCTCGCGGCGGCTCGTGCGCTCGCCCTCGACGTCCTCATCCGCTTCCGTGACGGCGGCTGCCGGCCGGCACCGATCCCCTCGGACGACGACATCCTCCGCATCATGGAGTACGCGGTCGGCGGCGCGGAGATGCGCGACTACTTGCCGCTGCTCGAAGAAGAGCTCGCGGCGCGCGGCGAAGATCGACGGGCCCCGACATGGCGCAAGGCCGACGTCGCACCTGATGTCGACTTCAACGTGGTCATCATCGGCGCCGGGATGTCCGGACTGCTCGCCGGGCATCGGTTGCAGCAGGCCGGTGTGGACTTCACCATCGTCGACAAGGACGACGAGGTCGGCGGCACTTGGTACGAGAACAAGTATCCCGGGTGCCGCGTCGACAACCCGAACCACAACTACAGCTACTCGTTCGCGCAACGACACGATTGGCCGCTGCACTTCTCGACCCAGGACGTGCTGCTCGACTATCTCGAGCGCTGCGCCGACGCGTTCAATTTGCGGCCACACATCCGGCTCGGCACCGAGGTGCTGTCGGCGACCTGGTCGGACGAGGACGAGCGCTGGAGCGTCGTCGTGCGGACGCCGGACGGCAACGAGGAGATCATCGAGGCCAACGCGGTCATCAGCGCGGTCGGCCAGCTCAACCAGCCGTCGTATCCGAACATCACCGGTCGCGATTCGTACGCCGGCATCTCGTTCCACTCCGCGCGCTGGCGTCACGACGTGGACCTGAAGGGCAAGCGGGTCGCGGTCATCGGTACGGGCGCGAGCGCCGTGCAGTTCATCCCCGAGATCGCGCCCGAGGTCGGCGAGTTGTTGGTCTTCCAGCGCACCCCCGCGTGGTTCGGACCGACCGAGGACTATCACGACGCGGTCTCGCCCGGACAGCGATGGCTGTACGGGCACGTGCCGTCGTACAGCGAGTGGAATCGATTCTGGATCTTCTGGCGGATGGGCGACGGGGTGCTCGACGGCGTGCGCGTCGATCCGGACTACGAGCCCAAGGGTGCGGTCGTGAGCCTGGTGAACGAGATCGTGCGGATGCTGCTCGCGGAGTACATCAACGTGCAGTTCGCCGAGCGTCCCGACCTGCTCGAGAAGGTCATGCCCGTCTATCCGCCGGGCGCGAAGCGCATGTTGCGCGACAACGGGGTGTGGCCGAACGCGCTCAAGCGCGACAACGTGCAGCTGATCACGACACCGATCCGCGAGATCACGCCGACCGGGATCGTCACCGAAGACGGTGTCGCGCACGATGTCGACGTCGTCATCTACGGCACCGGGTTCCAAGCATCGGAGTTCCTGACGCCGATGACGATCACCGGCCGCTCGGGCATCGACTTGCACGAGCAGTGGAACGGTGATGCCCGCGCGTACCTCGGTGTGACGGTGCCCGGCTTCCCGAACCTGTTCTGCCTCTACGGACCGAACACCAACATCGTCATCAACGGCAGCATCGTCTACTTCTCCGAGTGCGGCGTGCGTTACATCCTCGGCCTGGTGAACCTGCTGCTCACCGGTGGGCACCGGGCGCTCGACATCCGCAAGGACGTCCACGACGAGTTCAACGAACAGGTCGACGCCGAGAACAGGCGGATGGCGTGGGGATGGTCGGACGTCAACAGTTGGTACAAGAACGCCAACGGCCGCGTCGCACAGAACTGGCCGTTCACCCTGCTCGAGTACTGGAAGCGCACGCTCGAGCCGAACCCCGACGACTACGACCTTCTCGACTGAATCCTCGCCCGAGGGAATGTTGGATGGAAACGGGCGCCATAGCGCCCGTTTCACCCCGGAGTTCGGTCGTCAGCCGGTGATCGAAGCGACGCCCTTCGGGGCCTGTTGCTTCATGAAGCCGAAGAGGTAGCCGGCGACTCGGCGCATCTGGATCTCCTCGCTGCCCTCGGTGATGCGGTAGCGGCGATGGTGGCGGTAGATGTGCTCGAACGGCATGTGCCGCGAGTAACCGAGACCGCCGTGCACCTGCATGGCGCGGTCGGCCGCTTCGCAGCACAGTCGGTTCGACCAGTAGTTGCACATCGAGACCTTGTCGGACACGGAGAACGCTCCGTACTCGTCCATCGACCACGCGGTCTTGTGGACCAGGGCGCGCAACATCTCGCACTGCGTCGCCAGTTCGACCAACGGGAACTGGATCGCCTGGTTCTGTGACAGCGGCTTTCCGAACGGCGCCCGCACCTTGGCGTACTCGATCGCCTGGTCGATGCAGAACTCGGCCGCGCCGAGGCTCGACGCCGCCTGGCGGATGCGGTTCTCGTTGAAGAAGTGCTGCGTCACCTGCAGCCCGCGCCCCTCGCCGCCGAAGATCGCGCCGTGCGGGACGCGCACGTCGGTGAGACGGATGTGCGCGTGGTCGGTGGGCATGTTGAACGTCCACAGGAACTCGACGATCTCGAATCCCGGACTGTCCGTCGGTACGAGGAACGCAGTGATGCCCTCGCCGTCGCCCGCGTTGCCGCTCGTACGGGCGAAGATCAGGTCGTATTGCGCGGCATGGATGCCGGTGTTCCAGGTCTTCTCACCGTTGATGATCCACTCGTCGCCGTCGCGCACGGCCGACGTCTCCATGTGCGTCGCGTCCGACCCGTGCTGCGGCTCGGTGATGCCGAACGCGAAGCCCCGCCGTCCCTCCGCGATGTCGTCGATCCACTCGGCCTTCTGCTCGTCGGTGCCGTAGTTGATCATCAGCAACAGCCCGACGTTGTTGCCGACGATCGCATGCTCGTTCTGCAGATCGCAGTGCAGGCCGAGTCCCTTGCGGGCGAGGTGCTCGCGGATGACGGCCATCCCGAGGTTCGTGCCGTCCTTGCCGCCGTACTCCTTGGGGAACGGATAGCGGTAGTGGCCGGCCGCATCGGCCCGACGCCGAGCCTCGCGCAGCAGCTCCTCCCACTCGTGGCTCGGAAGGCCGCCGCGGTCCCAGTCGGTGCGCGCGTCCTCTCGCCGGTGGTCGAAGAAGCGGATGTTGTCGTTCTCCTGTTCGAGCGGCTTGATCTCCCGCTCGATGAACTCGTCGAGCTCGACGAGATACTCCGACAGATCCGTGGGCAGCTCGAAGTCCATGGCGGCGATTCTGTCCCGCCCCACCGGCGAATGTTGGATGGAAGTGGGCGCCAGAGCACCCGTTTCCATCCAACATTCGAGTCAGTCGAGTCAGGCGGCGACGGCGGGGAGGTCACCGAGGAAGCCGGCGATGCGGGAGAAGCGGCCGTCGTCGGCGAGGACGCCGATGTCGATGCCGCCCGTGACGACGTTGCCGTCGCCACCGACGAGCTCCCACTCGAAGCGCACGAGGCCGTGATGGGTGTCGACCTCGCTCGTGCGGCGGATCCGCGATCCGGGGAACTGGGCCTGGACGCCGTCGACCATCGCGCTCAAGTCGTCATGCCCCTTCGATTCCATCAACGGGTCGACGTAGTGCCCGTCGTCCGTCCATGCCGCCCGGATGGTGTCGGCCCGCTTGGAGGCGTCGGTCTGGTTCCACATCGACAGGTACGTGTCGACGGTCTTGGTCACATCGCTCATCTGAATGCTCCTTGTGTGAGAGGTCGGAAGCGATGGGGTCCACCCTGCGCCCTCTCCCGCGGCCAGGCCATTACCTGCCAGGTAAGCGCCCGGCGGATCAACCGGCGGTACCGTCGCCCGCGATGACGGTCACGTCGCCCGCGCCGCGAGTCGGCGATCTGCTGCGGGGCTGGCGCCGGCGCCGGCGTCTCAGCCAACTCGAGCTGGCCGTCGAGGCGGACGTCTCGGCGCGGCACCTGAGCTTCGTCGAGACGGGCCGGTCGCGTCCGAGCCGCGAGCTCGTGCTGCACCTGGCGGACCATCTCGAGGTACCGCTGCGCGAGCGCAACTCGCTCCTGCTCGCTGCCGGCTACGCGCCGACCTACCGCGAGCGCTCGCTCGAGACCGACGAGCTCGAACCCGTCCGCCAGGCGCTCGACAAGATCCTCCGAGGGCACGAGCCGTTCCCGGCCGTGGTGGTGGATCGCCGGTGGGACATCGTCTCCGCCAACGCGCCCCTGCTGGCGCTGGTCGCCCCGGTGGTGAGCCCGCACCTGCTCGAGCCGCCGGCGAACGCCCTGCGCATCACGCTGCATCCCGATGGGCTCGCGCCCCACATCCTGAATCTCGCCGAGTACGCGGACCACCTGCTCGCCCGACTCGACCGCCAGGCCGCGGTCCTCGGCAGCGACGAGATCGCGGCGCTCGCCGGCGAGCTGCGGTCGTATCCGGACATACCGACTGAACCGGTCGCTCACGGCGACATCGCCGACCGCCTGTTCGCGCCGCTCGTCCTCCAGGTCGAAGACGGACCGCGGCTGACGTTCTTCAGCACGATCGCCACGTTCGGGACAGCGCTGGACGTCACCGTGGCGGAGCTGGCGATAGAGCAGTTCTTCCCGGCGGACGCCGCGACCGCGGCCGCGGTGGCGCGCTGATTCGCGATACTGGTCCCTCCCATGTCCCTCAGAGTCTGGGCGGTGGCCGCTCTTGCGGCCGTCGCCGGTGCCACCGTTGGTGCGCACCCCGCAGGTTGGCGGCCTGCCGACGTCCTGCTCACCGGGGCCTTCGCGGGCGCGGTCACCCTCGCCGGCGCGAAGAGCCAGCGGTGGGCGTGGCTCGTCGTCGCCGGCGTTGCGGTGGTCGTGCCATCCACTCCACTCCCGACCGCGTGCGCGGTCGTCGCAGTCGCGCTCGCGCTCGTCTGGACGGTCCGCAGGCGGCCGTCGGCTCTCGTCGGCGCCATCGTCGCCGGGCTCGCGGTGCAGTCGCTCCTGCGCATGCGGGGCTTCTCGCACTTCGGCGTCCCGAGCGCCGTCGCGTTGCTCGCCGTCACCCCGCTGTTCTTCTCCGCGTACCGGTCGTCATCGAGGCGCGGCCGGCGCGTCGTCCGGCGGATCGGGTATGCGCTCACCGCCGTCGTTCTCCTGTCCCTCACGGCGGCGGGACTCGCCGGGGTGAAGGCCCGGCACGACATCCAGGCCGCGGTCAGCGAGGCCCAGGCCGGGCTCGACGCGGCCCAGAACGGCGATCGTGACACCGCGGTGGCGCAACTGTCCGCGGCGCAGGCGTCGTTCGGTCGGGTGTCGAACCTCGCGGACGCGTGGTGGGCAGAGCCTGTGCGGAGCGTCCCGATCGCAGGCCAGCAGATGGCGGCCGTCCAGGTCATGGCGGATGAGGGCCACGCCCTCACGACGACCGCATCCGAAGGCGTTGCGCGCATCGACTACGACGCGCTGCGAGTGCGCGATGGCACTCTCGATCTCGACGTGCTCCGTTCCGCGCAAGCGCCGATCGCCGACGCCGTCGTCGCGCTCGACGCGGCATCGCGCCGGCTCGGATCGGTGAGCCGCGACTGGCTGGCGCCGCCGCTGCGCGATCGGTATGACCAGCTCGAGCACGAGGTGGACAAGACGCTGCCGCCTGCCCGCAACGCCAGCGCCGTGGTCGCGCTCGGACCCGACCTGCTCGGCGCGACGACGCCGAAGCACTACCTGGTCCTCCTCGGCACACCGTCCGAGAGCCGTGAGCTGGGCGGCCTCGCCGGCAACTACGCAGAGATCACCGCCGACAAGGGCAAGCTCGTCATGACCCGTTCGGGTCGGAGTCCCGAGCTCACCCCCGCCAACGGCCAGCCCGCCTTCACCCTGCAGCCGGGCCCCTACCTCGAACCGTTCGGTTCGTACCAGGTCACGCGGTTCTTCCAGAACGTGACGGCGTCGCCCGACTTCCCCGAGGTCGCGAACGTGACCGAGCAGATCTATCCGGAGGCGACCGGGGTGCAGCTCGACGGGGTCTTCTACATGGACCCGTACGCGCTTGCGTCGCTGCTGCAGCTCACGGGACCGATCGACCTGCCGGACGCGGGCGTCACCCTCAACTCGGGCAACGCCGCGCAACAACTGCTCGTGGACCAGTACAACCGGAGCGGCCAGACGCAGCAGCGGTTCGACTTCCTCGACGAGGCGACGCGGCTCACGTTCAACAAGTTGACGGGGAGCGACCTCCCGAAGCCGGCGCAGATCGCGTCGGTCATGAGCCCGTCGGTCACCGACGGCCGGCTGCTCGCCTTCAGTCAGGATCCCAAGGTCGAAGCGATGTTCCACGACCTCGACATGGACGGCGCCGTCCCCGCGCGACAGGACGGCGACTTCCTCGAGGTCACCCAGAGCAACCAGGGGGCGAACAAGATCGACGCCTATCTGCAGAGGTCGATCACCGATCAGGTCTCCTACCGGCCTGACACCGGCGCCGTCGCCTCGACGGTGACGATCAGCCTCACCAACACGGCGCCGGCGAGCGGGCTCGATGATGTGGTGCTCGACAACATCCACGGCCTGCCCCCCGGGACGAACCAGTCGATCCTGACCGTGTACTCACCGTTGTCGCTCACGAGCGCGACCGCCGGTGGCGCCACCGCGCCGACGACGACGGTGGACCGGTTCGGCGTCCACGCCTACTTCGTCGAAGTGGAGATCCCGCCCGGCGCCACGCAGGACGTCCAGCTCGACTTGCAGGGGACGATCAAGCCGTCGAACGACTACGAGATGACCGTGGTGCGCCAGCCCGCCGTCAACCCGACCACGATCGAGGTCCGCGTCGCCGGCACCGGTGGCTGGAAGGCGGCCGGCCAGCAGGGCGCTTCGCCTGGTCCGGGGACCACCGTCGACGCCGACCGGCTGACGGTCCTCACCGATCATCTCCACCACTGAGCGTGTTGATCTGGCTAGACACACCGCCCTGCGTGGTCCACACTGGCTTTGACGGCGGTCCTGCGGGGGACAATACGGCGGAAACTGGGTGAACTGACAGTGACGATGAAGCTTCCGCGCGCGGCCCTGGTCGCGGCTCTGTTGATGGTGGGTCTGTTGGTCGCGGCTGCTCCTGCGGAGGCCCAGACCAACCCGAACGACTACACCAGCACCTGCACGCCGAGCGGGCAGACGACCGGTTCGAGCTGCGCGCCGACGGCGGTCGAGGCGACGCAGCAGACCCAGCCCTTGGCTCGCACCGGTACGAGCAGCTCGATCCCGCTGGCTCGGCTCGCCATCGCGCTGCTGGCGGTCGGCGGCCTTTTCGTGCTGCTCGGCCGGCGGTGGCGCCGGCACACCGCGACCGCCGTCTGACTGTCCTTCTCGCCGATCGCTTCCGTCGGCGCGGGCAAGGCGTGCGATACAAATGGACGTTGTGGCCGAATCGCCCGCACGCATCCATCCCTCCGCACTGATCGAAGAAGGCGTCACGATCGGATCGGGCACGGCCGTGTGGGACACCGTGCACGTCCGCGCCGGCGCTCGCATCGGGCAGCACTGCATCATCGGCGAGAAGACGTACATCGCCCCTGATGTCGTCATCGGCGACATGTGCAAACTCAACGCGTTGGTCTACGTGTGCAGGGGCGTCACGATCGAGAACGGCGTGATGGTCGGCGCCAACGTGACCTTCACCAACGACCGGTTCCCCCGCGCGACCACCCCAGAGCTCGATGCGTTGCAGCCGAGCGACCGAGAGGACGAGACGCTGCCGACGCTCGTGCGCGACGGCGCGACCATCGGCGCGGGCGCAACCGTCGGCAACGATCTCGTGATCGGGCGGTTCGCCATGGTGGGCATGGGCAGCGTGGTCACCCGAGCCGTTCCCGACTTCGCGCTGGTCGCCGGCAATCCCGCACGATCGCTCGGGTTCGTGTGCCGGTGCGGCACGCCGGTTCATCGGGGCGGTCGCGGCACCGCCATCCCCGACACCTCGACGTGTCCCACCTGTGGTCGCCGCTACGAGAAGGACGACAAGGGCGGCCTCACCCAAGCCGCACCAGAAGGATGAGTCAGTCGCGTCGCCGGCCGGGGCGTTCCTCGGGATCGACCAGGACGCAGTGCGTGCCGCGGTAGATGGTCGGTATGCATTTGTTGCAGTGGATGCACAGACCTTCGTGATCGTCGCCCTTCTGCCAACGGGCCACGAGGTCGGGCTCGCGTAGGAGAGCGCGGCCCATCTGAACGAAGTCGAATCCCTCGTCGAGCGCGGCCTGCACGGTGTCGAGCCGGTTGATGCCGCCGAGCAGCACGAGCGGCATGTGGAGAGCGGCACGGAACTGCCGCGCGTACGGAAGGAAGTACGCCTCTTCGAACGGATAGGTGATGAAGAAGTGCTTCGCCGTCAGCCTGAAACCGGGCCGCAACTTCGGCGGGAACGTCTCGGCCATCTCCGCGATCGGCGCGTCACCCCGAAACAGGTACATCGGGTTCTGGAACGAGCTTCCACCGGTCAAGACGATCGCATCGAGCGTGCCGTCGGCTTCGAGCATCTTGGCGACGGCGATGCTCTCGTCCACCCAGAACCCGCCTTGCACGCCGTCCGCCATGTTCAGCTTCGCGAGGACGGCGATCTTTCCGTCGACCGCCTGCCGCACCGATGTCGCGATCTCGCGCGCCAACCGCGCGCGATTCTCGAGTGCGCCGCCCCAACGGTCCGTCCGCTTGTTGAGCTTCGGGCTCAAGAACGCGCTCACGAGGTAACCGTGACCGAAGTGCAGCTCGACCGCGTCGAAACCGGCGCGCACCGCTCGTTCGGCGGCGGACGTGAAGTCGCTCACGATGCGCGTGATCTCGTCCTCCGTGGTCGCCCGCGTGAACTTCAACGCCTGCGGTGCGAACACGCGTGACGGCGCTAGGCCCTGGTGACCGGTACCTGCCGCGACCGGACCGGCGTGGCCGAGTTGCATGCTCGCGGCCGCGCCCTGTTCGTGCATCGCCTCGGCGAACTCGGCGAGGCCGGGCACTGCCTCGTCTTGCACGATGATCTCGCCCGGCGCTCCCTGTCCCTCCTCCGACACGGCGCAGTACGCCAGCGTCGTCATGCCGACGCCGCCGTCGGCGACGGCGCGGTGGTAGTCGATCAAGCGGTCGGTCACGACGTGCTTGCGGGTCAGTCCCTCGAACGTGGCCGCCTTCACGACGCGATTGCGCAGCGTGACGGGACCGAGGCGGGCGGGCTCGAACGGGTCGATCGCCATGGCCGGCGACGTTAGCGGTGCCGCCGTCGTCGAGTGTCCAGCGCCCTCGCGCTAGACCTGGCAGCGTGACCGACACCGAGTTGTTCGACCTCTCCGGCAAGGTTGCCGTCGTCACCGGCGGGAGCCGGGGACTCGGCCGCGCGATGGTGCAAGCGTTCGCTGTGGCGGGCGCCGACGTCGTCATCGCCAGCCGCAAGCTCGACAACTGCGAGAAGGCGGCGCGCGAGGTCGAGGAGGCCACGGGACGCACCGCGATGCCGGTCGCGTGCCACGTCGGCCACTGGGACGAGTGCGACCGGCTTGTCGACGCCGTTTACGACCGGTTCGGACGCATCGACGTCCTCGTCAACAACGCCGGCATGTCGCCCCTCTACGAGAACCTCGCGTCCATCACCGAGGATCTGTACGACAAGACGCACGCGGTCAACCTGAAGGGACCGTTCCGGCTGGCGACCTTGGCCGGCACGCGGATGTACGAAGCCGGTAGCGGATCGATCATCAACGTGTCGACCGTCGGTTCGCTGATGGCGAGCGTGCGTGAGCTGCCGTACGCGTGCGCGAAGGCAGGCCTCAACCTGCTGACCGTCGGGCTGGCGGATGCGTTCGCACCCAAAGTGCGGGTCAACTGCATCCTTCCCGGAGCATTCGCCACCGACATCACGAAGGCGTGGACGCCGGAGATGCGCGAAGGCGCCATGATCCCGTTGAAGCGGCTCGGCCAGCCCGACGAGATCGTCGGCGCCGCGCTGTACTTCGGCAGCGACGCGTCGCGCTACACGACCGGTGCGTTGTTGAAGGTGGACGGCGGCATCACCCGTCACCCTTGACGAAGTCGTCGATCAGCCGTGCCAGCTCCACCGGTTGGTCGCCTTGCACGCTGTGGCCCGCCTCCTCGACGTGCTCGACGCGAACGCCCGGTTGCCGTCGCTGTAGCTCCTGTTCGTCGTCGTCGTCCACCACGGACTGCGGAAGCATGCCGCGCACCAACATCAGCGGCACCTTGATCCGTTCGACGGCGTCCCAGAGCGAGCCGAAGTCGGGATGGCCGGTCGGCCCGCCTTCCGCCTGTGGCTCGAGCGCCCGGAACCGCTGATAGCGCCACACCCAGCTGCCGTCGTCGCGTTGCACCGCGTTGTGGAGGATGCCGCGCCGCAACGACGACTCCGTGCGGGTCGGGTTGAACTCGATCGTGCGCGCCAGGATCTCGTCGAAGTCGGGGAAGCTCTCCGGTCCGTTGATGAACGCGGTGATCGTCGAAGCCTTCTCGCGGTTGACGCCCGGCGTGATGTCGACCAGCACGACCCGACGCACCAGCTCGGGATGGAGGTCGGTCAGTGCGATCGTGGTGACGCCCCCGAGCGACATGCCGATCACGGCCTTTGCTTCCGGCGCGAGCGCCGCGATCACCTTGGCGACGTCGTCGGCGTTGTCCTCGACCGCGAGTGAGCCGTTTCGACCGCCGTCGGAATGGCCGTGTCCCGGCAGGTCGATGGCGACGAGTGGACGGTCGAGCGCGAGCGCGACGGTGTCCCACGTGTGCGCGTTCTGCGCGCCGCCGTGCAGGAACACGAGCTCGGGGTCGGCGTTGCCCCACACGAGCGCGCTGAGCGATCGGCCGGGCTCGATCTCGACGGCTTCACGGCGTACGACGGGCGGACTGGCATAGGGGATGCCGAACTCTTCGGCGTTCTCGTGGAACAGCGAGAACTCGTCGTAGGGGATGCGTTCGACGTCAGCCATGGCGCGCACCCTACTTTTCGGGGGATGCAGGACGACGAAGCGGTCGTGAACGACGCGATCGACCGGTTGCTGGCCGATCATCCGCCGGCGGGCGCGCCTCTGGTCGAGTTCCTCGGCGCGCAGTTCGACGCCGGCCTCGCCTGGATCCACTTCCCTCGCGGCAAAGGCGGGCTCGGGCTGTCGGCCGGTCTCCAGCCGCTCGTGAAGCGGCGGCTCGACGAGGCCGGCGCGCCCGACGGCTTCTTCCTCAATCCGATCGGCTACGGCATGGGCGGCCCGACCGTTCTTGCGCACGGAAGCGAGGACCAGCAGGCGCGCTACCTCCGTCCCGACTTCACATGCGAAGAGGTGTGGTGCCAGCTGTTCAGCGAGCCGGGAGCGGGATCCGATGTCGCGTCGCTGGCTACCAGCGCGACGCGCATCACTTCTGACGTCGGCGCGGACGAGTGGATCGTGAACGGCCAGAAGGTGTGGACGACGCTGGCCCACAAGGCCCGGTGGGGGATGTTGCTGGCGCGCACCGACCCCGACCTTCCGAAGCACAAGGGCCTGACGTACTTCGTCGTCGACATGCACGCGCCGGGTGTGGAGGTCCGGCCCTTGCGTCAGATGAGTGGCGAGGCGGAGTTCAACGAGGTGTACTTCACCGACGTGCGTATCCCGGACGCCGAGCGGCTCGGCGCGATGGGGGACGGCTGGCGGGTGAGCACCACCACGCTGATGAACGAGCGCTACAACATGCCGACGCCGCCGAGACGCGGTGAAGGCGCTATCGCGGGCGCCGTCATGGCGTGGCGCAACAGTGGCCATCGCGCGGACTCGCGCGACCGATTGATGCAGGCGTGGGTTGGAGCCGAGGTCGCCCGTCTGACCGCGTTGCGCGCTGCGGAGAAGCGTGCCACGGGCTCGCCGGGACCGGAGGGTTCCGTCGGCAAGCTCGGGCTGGCGAACCTCGGTCAGCGCGTCACCGCGCTCGCCGTCGATCTGCTCGGCCCGACCGGCACGCTCTACGACACGTACGAGACGGTTCGAGGCGACGAGGATCCGCCTCCGCCGAGCATGCAACGCAGCTTCGTCAGCGGGGTGCAGGCATCGATCGCGGGCGGTACGTCCGAGATCATGCGCAACATCCTCGGCGAACGCGTGCTCGGCCTGCCGCCCGAGCCGCGACCCGACAAGGACGTCCCATGGAACCAGGTGCCGAGGAGCTGACGTGACTGAGAACAGGGTGCGCCGCGTGGCCTCGGACGCAACGGCGTTCGGCGTGTGGTGCACGGTGCCGAGCGGCGTGATCGCCGAACAGCTCGCGTTGCTCGACCCCGACTACGTCTGCATCGATTGCCAGCACGGGCTGATCGACCACGCCGCCATGGTGCAGATGCTCCAGGCCATGGCGCGAACCGGCGTCGCGACGGTCGTGCGCGTTCCCGGCCATGACGCCAGCGTCATCGGCAAAGCGCTCGACGCAGGAGCGGACGCGATCGTCGTCCCGATGGTCAACACCCGTGACGAAGCCGCACACGTCGCGTCGGCCTGCCGGTACGCGCCGGCTGGCATTCGCAGCTACGGACCGGTGCGCGCCACCGCCACCATCGGATCCGCCGACACGGCGACCCTCGATGCCCATGTCATGTGCTTTGTGATGATCGAGACGGAGGAGGGCGTCGCGAACGCCGACGAGATCTGTTCGACCCCGGGCGTCGACGGCGTGTACATCGGGCCCGCCGACCTCGCCATCAGCCTCGGTGAGACGCCGGGCGGGCTCATCCCCGGCCGCCACACCGAGGCGGTCGAGCATGTCCTCGACCGATGCGGCGCACATGGCATCGTCCCCGCGATCCATTCGTATGACGGAGGTAACGCAGCGCGCTACGCGGCCATGGGCTTCCGCATGGTCACCGTCGGGGTCGACCTGCGCTTGCTGCGCGCCGCTGTCGCGCACGAGTTGGAGACGGCCCAAGCCGTTCTGGCGTCAGACCCGGCGGATATCCGCCGGATCTGACGCCAGAACGGAGACGAGCGCGCCGGTCACGGTCGCGAGATGAGCGAGGTCGCTACGCCCTCCGAGCAGGAACGCGCTCCGCGACGACGTGGGTGATCGGGATGGTGTACTCGCGCATCATCCGGCTGGGTACGTCCTGCTTCAGCCAGCGCGACGGCCCCGGCGGGAGCGTCGACAGGATGATCTCGTCGTACTGCTCGCCGCGCCGCAACAACTGGCCCACGGCGTGCACGGGATTGCTGTCGCCGACCTCGCCGGTGAACGACGCCCGACCGGTCGGGTCGAGCTCTCGAAACGAGTGCAGTCCTTCTTCGAGCACCTTCTCGGCGGCTCGGTGCACCTGCCCATCCGTCCACGCGTGATCGTTCGGATGTCGCTCGGGCACAAGGAGATGGAAGGCGCACTCGTCTTCATCGAGACGCCGGCTCACCTCCTCTCTCAGGTGCTCGCCTCCGAGGGTCTTGTGAGCAAGGATGAGGATGCGACGCATGGTGCCCCCTTCTCCAGCGGAGCGGTACCACGCGCGAGGCTACCGCCGCTCAGCGGTCGGGGCTCGAGCGTCAGCGCTTGCGGGCTCGCCACACCTCTTCGCACGGCCACTGCCTCGCCCACTCCACCGTCACGAACGGGTAGTTCGTCGACGCGTCCGCCGCGGGTCGCAGCTCGATGAGCTCTTCGACATCGAAACCGTTCGCTCGGAGGAGCCGGATCCAGTCGCCGTGGCTCAGGTGGAACTCGACCTCGGGGTCGTCGGGATACTCGACGCGGTGCATGCCGAACTGCGGCCGCACGAGCTCGTTCGTCGCGGGGTCCTCGCCGATGTCTGGCACGCACATCATGAGGATGAGCCCGTTGCACAGGAACACCAACTCGCCGCCGGGGCGCAGGAGCCGGTACGCCTCGGGGATCCACCGGTACGGGTCCGCCCAGATGGCGGCGCCGTATTCGCTGATGACGAGATCAAAGGACGCGTCGCGCAGCGGCACCTGCTCGCCCGCGGCGAGCACCAACGGGAACGCGAGGTCGTGCGTCGACTGCATTCGTTGGACGATGCGCAACTGGCTCGCGGTCGGATCGACACCGACGGGTCGCGCGCCGCGTCGAGCGAGCCACGCGGACACGTAGCCGGTTCCGCATCCGAGCTCGACCGCGTCGCGCCCTTCGAGATCGTCGGGCAGCACGTGCACGTCGTCCTCGGGGACGTTGAAGATCCCCCAGTTCGGTTCGCCGTCCCAGTTGCGACGCGCGAGCGCCTGTTCGGACTCCGCCTTCGCGGTCCATGCCGCCTGGTTGGCGGCCAGGTAGTCGATGTGAGTTATGGCGACTGGCTGTCGGGAATGATCGCGTACGTCGAGAAGCACATCTCGTCTTCGGTTCCCTCGGCGAACACGATGTACTTCGACGCTCGGTTCGGGTCGAGCGACCGGTCCCACGAGCAGTCCATCTGGATCTTCTGGCCCGCGTTGACGTGAATCGGTTGCGCGAGCCCGTAGTTCATCTGCCAGTCGAAGTTCCATGTCGGTATGTCGAGCAGCACCGTCGGATTCGGTGTGTCGGGATCGAGTGTTAATCGGAAGCTCTTCCCGAACGTGTGCTCGTGGCCGAACACCGTCACGATCGTTCCCGACTCGGGCACCGTGTAGTCGCAACGTCGTCGACGCGACCCCGTCCTTGAAGTTCGCGGCAAGCGAGTCGGACGTCTTGTCCGCAGAGTCCGAGCAGGCCCGCCTCCGCCGCGGAGCCGATCGGGCCGTACAGCGGTGTTGTCCTCTGCGAGCGCGGCGTTGCGATCGCACAACGGCGCTGTGTCGCCCGGCATGCACGGGATCTCGACCGGAGCGATCGGGTTGATGATGTCGATGCGCCTGAGGTTGTCGCTTCCGGGATTGGTCTGGATCGCGACGGTCGTGCGATCAGGGACCGGCGTCGTGTCGTAGTGGTAGTGGACCTGCAGCACGAGCGCGTCGCCCGGCTGCATCAGGATCCCGGAGTCGTTCGGGTAGACGACGGGATCCTGCCCCGGGACCCAGCCGGCGATCAGGCCGGCCTGGCCCGTGAAGCCGGGAACGGTGTGCTGTGACCGATCTCGCTTTGCCGTCGGAAGGTTGACGGTGCCGTAGCAACTCCATCCGGGCTTGCCGTCACTCCCTGAGATCCTCCCGGCCGCGGCGACCTGCGACGCGTCGATGTGGAAGATCTGGACGTGGTGGATCTCCTCGCGATGATCGGGAGTCACCTGGTAGCCGGTGATGTAGGTCGGCTGCGTGACGTGCGGGTCGAGGACGAAGCACCGGTAGTCGTTCGGCACGCTCAGCGACCCGGCGTACGCGTCGGGCATCTGGAGCACGACATCCTGCCGAGGCGCCGGAACCGGCGGCCCTCCCTTCGGGGTGATCTTCGTCGTAGCGGGAACATCGAGCGGACCCCCGGCGCGCGACCACTGGACGAGCGCGTCCTTCGTCTGCTGATCGAGCGCCTTCGAGTTCATCAGCGCGACGCCGTGCGGCGACGCCGGCCATGGCGGCATGTAGCCCGACTGCACGACGGATCCGATGCCGTCCGAGATGTTGACGGCATCCTGAGCGGTGTCGAGTGTCCAGTGCGCCGCACCGACCTGGCCGGGGTTGTGGCACGAGGCGCAGTTGGCCTCGAGCGCAGGCATGACGACCTTCTCGAACGAAGGGCTGTTCGTGTCACGCGGTGCCGACGGTGGTGCCGCGATCGCGGTCGGGATGGTGAACTTCGACGGGTCGAGCGCCGTGAGCTTCAACGTCAGCGTCACGTCGTCGGAGGTGCTCACGAGACCGGCGATCGAGATCGGCCCGACACCGAAGGTCGACATCTTCACCTGAGCAGTCGCGGTCACCGAGAGCCGCCCGTCGGCGACGGTCGCGTCGGCGTTCCAAGTCACAGGACCCGGTGTCTGCTTCACCGTGAGCTGCGAGTCCATCGTGAAGTGGTACGAGTTGCCGTCGGTGATCGTTGCCGGCATGCCGTTGAAGTCGAGCACCGAGAGGTAGGCGAGTGGGAAGTCGTGCGAGTCGAGGTTGGCCTGCCGCATCCGTGCGTCGCGCAGGTTGTTGTCGGAATGCAGCTGCTCGACGTTGACGACGATCTGGCCGACGCGGCTCGCGGCCGGGTTGCTCGTGTCGAGCGCGATGTCACCCGCGATGCCGTTCGTCGTTCCCTGGGCCTGGTGCGCGCTCTGTCCGAACAGGTTCTCGCTGACCGAGTAGCCGACCTGGGACTCGCTCGGGTCGATCCGGTAGACCGTCTCACCGGTGCTGGCGGCGAGATGGGGCGCGTTCGGCACGGTGTAGTCGACGACGCTGTACTTGGACGACGTGAGCGTGCGGTACTCGCGCCACACATAGAGGCCGCCCGCAGTCAGGACGACGATGACGACGCCCATCGTCCACAACAGCCAGTGGCGCGGGACCAGGCGGCGCTTGCGGCCGCCTCCGCCCGACGCTTCGAGCGCGGGTGTCAGCGAGACACCCGCTTCCTCATCGGGCGGTACGTCCTCGTCTTCCGATGTCACGTCGGTTCCCCCGTGCCGCGCCGGCCACCTGTGAGCAGGATCCTATGCTCGACCAGTGACGCTCCCCAGGCGGGGCTTCGGATCCGTGATCACCAAGGTAGCCAGTCTCGCGCTCCTGCTCCTAGCGGCCGGATGCTCATCGTCGTCGGCATCGACCGCCTCGTCCACCTCGTCGACGCAGCCTCGACCTTCGACGACCGCGTCCCTCCAGATCGTCTCCCCGGCCCCGAACGAGACGACCGGCACCGCAGTGGTTCTCGTGATGCAGCTCGACGGCGCCCACCTCGTGCCTCCGACGCAGGTCGGTGGGGCCTTGCGTGGTGATGAGGGCCACATCCACGTCTCCGTCGACGGCCAGCTCGTCGCCATGCCGCTCGTGACCTCCTACCAGGTCACGAATCTGGTCCCCGGCAGCCACACCGTCGAGGCGGAGTTCGTCGCAGCCGATCACCTGCCTTTCAGCAACCGGGTCGTGGCCGCGGTGACGTTCCAAGTGCAGCCGTGACGGTCGCGGTTGCGTCTTCGCACGAACCCACGCCGACAACGACACTTCTCGTCGGAGCCGCCGCCGCGCTCGGTTGCGGGCTTCTCGCGGCCCGGCCGGCGCTGCTCGCGTCCGCCGGACAACCCGCGACTGCCCTGGCGATCGTCTTCTCGGTGTTGCTGATCGCGGGCGCCCTGGTCCCGTTGCCGGGCGCGGCATCGACGATCACAGCGTCACCGCGGATCACGGCCATGACCATCGCGCTGGGTGTCGCAGCCTTTGGTGCAGCCCGGCTGCTCGCCGGAGGACACGCGCCGGCGCGGTTCACCCTTCAGGTGGTGCTGGCCAACACCCTCGCGGCCGTCGCCGAGGAGGCCTGGTTCCGCCGGCTGTGCTTCGGCCTGCTCGCCCCGGCCGGACCCGTCATCGCCATCGCGGGCTCGGCTGTGCTGTTCGCGTCCGTTCACGTGGCGACCTATGGGTTCTGGATCCTGCCGCTCGATCTCGCCGCCGGCGCGCTGCTCGGATGGCAACGAGCGGTGAGCGGCTCATGGGGCGCGTCCGCGGTGACCCACGCGATCGGCAACGTCCTCGTGCTCTTGTGACGCGGCGGAAGGGGTCGCTCGTCGCCCTCGCCCTCGTCGGCACGTATCTCGTGGCTGCCATTGCGACGATGTTCGTTCGCGGCGACGGTGTCCGGCCGCTGTACGACGGCTTCGTCCCTCCGTCCTCGTATCACTTCGTCGAACCGCCGAGCTTCTTCGCATCCGGCAACGTCCAACCGGCCCCGATGTCGACGACGATCGCGCTCGGGCCCGACGGATCCCAGGCGGCCGGCATCGCCACACCCGATGGGCAGTTCGTGATCGACCTGGCCCAAGGCGCCATCGGCACGTCGAACGGCGATACATCCGTCGCCGTCCACATCACGCCACTCGGGCCCAGTCACCTGCCGCCGGTCCCGGGAGGGCTGCGCCCGAACGGCAACGCGTACCGCGTGGAGATGACGTACGCGCCGTCCGATCACCCGGTCGCGATCGCGGTGCCCGGCACCTTGCTCGTCGAGATCCCCGAGCTCGGCAACAACCTGTTCCTGTCGCCTGACGCGACCACGTGGACCGCCGTCACCTCGCAGGTCCTTCCGCCGCGTCAACTCAGCCTGACGGCCTCGTTCGCGGCGCCCGGCACGTACATGGCGGCGACGAGCCTGCCCGAGCTCACGATGCCGGCGTCGAGCTCGGACTCACACAGTGCCATCGCGCTCGGTATCGGGGTGGCCGTGCTCGCCCTCGTCCTGTTCGGCGTCGCCCTCTTGGTGGTGCGTCGCCGACGCCGTGATCCTCCGGCCGACGCCGCCTGACAGGATCATGCGATGAGGATGCGGGTGGGCGTGACGCTGTGGATCCTGTCGTGGATCCCGTACGGCGTGATCCTCGGTGTCCCGGCGGAGTGGATCCCGGTCACGATCGGCTTCGAGATCCTGCTCGGGATCATCGGCATCGCCCTCGCCGGCAGCGAGTTCGGTCGCGCCGTCAAGGCCGAGGGCTGGCGCCGCGCCCCAAGATCGCGTGGCACGCGTTCCGCACCGGCGAGCAAGTCCCCGAGGTCGCCGACACCTGACGATGTCGGAAGACCTACGGCCAGTAGCGGTCGCGGACGAGGCGGCGGTAGATCTTGCCGGTCTCGAAGCGGGGGAGGTCGTCGACGAAGTCGACGGAGCGCGGGCACTTGAACCGCGCCAGCCGTTCGCGGGTGAACTCGATCAGCTCGTCCGCCAAGTCGTCACTCGGGTCGAATCCGTCGCGCAGCTCGACGACGGCCTTCACCGCTTCGCCCCACTCCTCGTCCGGCACGCCGACACACGCAACGTCGGCGACGGCGGGGTGCTCGAGCAGCACCGCGTCGATCTCAGCGGGGTAGATGTTGACTCCGCCCGAGATGATCAGCTCGGCGGTGCGGCCGCTGAGGAACAGGTAGCCGTCCTCGTCCATCCAACCCATGTCGCCCAACGTGAAGAAATCGCCGTCGTACGTGTTGGCGGTCTTCTCGGGATCACCGTGGTACTCGAATGGCTCGTCCTGCGATCGCCGCAGCCACACCATCCCCACGGTCCCCGGCGCAACCTCGTTGCCATCGGCGTCGCGCACCACGACCTGCTGGCCCACCCCGGCCTTTCCCACGGTCCCCGGTCGTTCCAGCCACTCTGCTGATCGCACGTACGTGCCGCCGCCCTCGGTGGCGGCGTAGTACTCGTCGATGATCGGCCCGAACCACTCGATCATCTGCTGCTTCACGGGGACCGGACACGGCGCCGCGCCGTGCACCACCAATCGCAGCGACGAGATGTCGTAACGAGCCCGCTCGTCCGTGGGCAGCGCCAGCATGCGATGGAACATCGTCGGCACGAGATGCGTGGTGGTGATCCGGTGCTCGTCGATGAGTTGGAGCGTCTCTTCGGGCGTCCAACCGTCCATCAGCACCACGCCGGCGCCCGCGGCGAGCGGCGCGGTCAGCGAGATGTTGAGCGGCGCGGCGTGGTACAGCGGACCGGTGCAGAGGCTGCGTTCGTGTTCGCCTGCCTCGCTGCCCATGCGTGCGTAGACGCGGTAGAGGCCCGGCGGATGTTTGATCTCGCGGCGCACACCCTTCGGCCGTCCGGTCGTGCCGGACGTGTACAGCATCGTCGTCCCCGGTTGCGGATCGTCGATGTCGTCACCCGACTCCGCCGCGATCGCATCGTCGTACGGCATGAACCCGTCGACGTCGCCCCCGATCGCGAGACGGACCACGTCGGCCCCGATCCCCGCGCCGACCTTGGCGAGCGTGTCCGCGAAGCGGACGTCGCCGATCAGCGCGGCGGCCTCGCTGTCGTCGACGACGTACGCGATCTCGTCGGCGGTGAGGTGCCAGTTGATGGCAGTCAGCCGCATGCCACCGCGCACGACCGCCTCGTACACCTCGACGAACTCGGGACGGTTCGAGCACACGAGCGCGATCGTGGATCCGGGACCGACTCCTCGTGCACGCAGCGCGCGCACCACTTGATTCGCACGCGCGTTCAACTCGGCGAACGTCCGGTTGCCCGCGTGCGAGATCACGGCAAGCCGATCGGGCACCTCTGCGGCGTAGACCGCGACGACCATGCCACGGTCGATGAGCTCATCGTTCGTCAGTGTGTTCATGCGAGCCCGGATCAGTGACGCTTGAAGAGGTAGTTGGCCTGCGTGTCAGGCGGTCCCTCGCGTCGGGTTTCGACGCTCAGTGGCGCGGTGTCGACACCAGCGGCCGCCGCTCGCGCCCGCAACGCGCCGACCGTGCACTCCTCCCGTGGACGCGCGACGAAGGGATCGAACCGGAAGTGATTCATCGCGTTGCGATGCGTGATCGCGTCGATCTCAGAGTCGGGAACGCCGCCCGGAACCTGGTCGAGGGACTTCATCAAGTACTCGGGCGACGTCGGCCACGTCGAGTCGGAATGCGGATAGTCGGCCTCCCAGCAGATGCGGTCGATGCCGACCCGGTCCCGCACGACCAATCCAACCGGATCGTCGATGAAGCACGTCACGATCCGCTCGCGGAACACCTCGCTCGGCAGGCGACCACCGAAGCTCTGACCCGTCCACGCGTGATGGCGGGTGTAGATCCAATCGAGCCGGTCGAGCATGTACGGGATCCAGCCGATGCCGCCCTCGCTCAGCGAGATGCGCAGCTCGGGGAACTTGCGCAGCACCGGCGACCACATGAGATCGGCCGCGCATTGCACGATGTTGACCGGCTGCAACGTGATCAGGACGTCGATCGGCGCGTCCTGCGCCGTCATCACCAGCGACGACGACGAGCCGATGTGCAGGCAGACGATCGTCCCTTCGTCGCTGCACGCCTGCCAGAACGGATCCCAGTGCTCAGAGTGCAGGCTCGGCAGCTTGAGCTTCTCGGGGTTCTCGGAGAACGTCACCGCGTGGCAACCCTTCGCGGCCATGCGATGGACCTCGGACGCCATCTCCTCCGGGTCCCACAGCGGCGGGATCATCAAGGGGATGAAGCGGCCCGGATAGGTGCCGCACCACTCGTCCACGTGCCAGTCGTTGTACGCCTTGACGATCGCGAGTGCCGCCTCTTTGTCCTTCGACCGCGCGAACAACTGGCCACACAGGTTCGGGAACGACGGGAAGCACATCGATCCGACCACGCCGTTCGCGTCCATGTCGCGCACGCGCTCGTGGATGTCGTAGCAGCCGGGCCGCATCTCGTGCATCGACGTCGGCTCCATCCCGTACTCCTCGGGTGGGCGGCCGGCGACGGCGTTGAGGCCGATGTTGACGATCTCCTTGCCGTCGTACTGCCACACGTCGGCGCCGTCGTCGCGGGTGACCATGCGCGGCGCCAGGTCGCGCCACCGTTCGGGGATGTGTCCTTCGAACAGGTCGGGTGGTTCGACGACGTGGTCGTCGACGCTCACGAGCACCAGATCGTCCAGTTGCATGCACACCCCCGTGCACTCCGGCGTCGAACCTGACGCATGCGTCAGGGTAGTGTCCGCCGCCGTGGTGAACCCTTCGACCGCGGCAGGGCGCAGCGCCGTCATCGCAGGGGTCGCGACGACGGACTACCCGAACCATCCCGATGTCACCGAGCTCGCGTTGCACGGCATCGCCGCACAGCGGGCGCTCGCCGACGCCGGCCTGTCGTGGGACGACGTCGACGGCTACGCATCCGTCGGCATGTTCCCGTTGCATGCGGTGCAGGCGTGCGAGTACCTCGGCATCCGCCCGCACTACCTCGACGAGACGAACATCGGCGGCGCGTCGTTCGAGGTGCTGGTCGAGCACGCCGCCGACGCGGTCGAGCGCGGGCAGGCCGAGGTCGTGCTCGTCACCTATGGCAGCGTGCAGCTGTCGCAGATGGGCCGGCGGCTCGGCACGGGCGGCGGCGCGCTGCCGCCGGTCGGGCCTGCGGCCGCGGACGCGGTGTGGGGCAACACGCTCGTCGGCAACTACGCGCTCGCCGCGTCCCGTCACATGCACGAGTTCGGCACGACGCCCGAGCAACTCGCCGAGATCGCGGTGACGATGCGCGACCACGCGAGCGCCAACCCGCTCGCGCAGTATCGCGATCCGATCACGATCGACGACGTGCTGTCGTCGCGCCTCGTCGCTGATCCGCTGCACGTGCTCGACTGCTGCGTCATCTCCGACGGTGGCGCGGCGTGTGTCGTCACGACCGAAGAACGCGCGCGCGATCTCCCGAAGCCGCCCGCGCACGTGCTCGGTGCCGCGCACGCGCTCACGCATCACTTCAACATCAGCCAGATGCCCGACCTCACCGTCACTGCTGCGGCACAGTGCGGTCCGCTCGCATTCGAGCGCGCGGGCATCACCGCCGACGATGTCGACGTGTTGGAGGTCTACGACTCCTTCACCATCACGGTGCTGCTCACCCTCGAAGACCTCGGCTTCTGCAAGAAAGGCGACGGTGGCCCGTTCGTCGAGGACGGGCGACTGCGCTGGGACGGTCCCTTGCCGACGAACACCGACGGGGGTGGGCTGTCGGCGTGCCATCCGGGCATGCGGGGGATGTTCCTCATCGTCGAAGCCGTCCGCCAGTTGCGGGGCGAGGGACCCGCCCGCCAGGTGCCCGACGTGGAGATCGCGGTGTGTCACGGCACTGGCGGCTACCTCTCCACGGGAGCGACGCTCGTCCTGGGGAAGGATCGACCGTGAGCCCTCATCAACCCGAAGAGCTGCCGGAGGGTGCGAAGCCGCGACCCGCGCCGATCCCCGACCTCGAGTCCGCACCGTTCTGGTCGGCGTCGCTCGAGGACCGGCTCGTCGTGCAGCACTGCACGAGCTGCGGCCACAACCAGCTGTACGGACGCTCGCGCTGCACCAACTGCCACGCCGACACCCTCGACTGGGTCGAGGTCAGCGGCCGCGGCACGATCTACAGCCGCACCCTGATCCGCCAGAACCCGAGCCGGTCGTTCCGTCATCTGCTGCCGTTGCCGGTCGTGCTCGTCGACCTCGACGAGGGACCGCGCCTCATGACCAACGTCGTCGGCTGCGATCCTGACGAGGTCGCGATCGGCGCGCGGGTGCGTGTTCGATTCGAGCAGGTATCGGATCAAGCGGCCTTGCCGCTCTTCGAGCTCGACGAGTCGCAATCGTGAGCGCGGCCCCCATTCGCATCGGCTTGTTGTTCGACTTCCCGCAGCCTGACGACGGCGACAGCTTCGCCACCGCGGTCGGGCTCGGCCTGGACACCGTCGCGCTCGATCGGCCATTCGAGCTCGTCCGCGAGCTCGCCGCGGGACTTCCTGCGGGCACCGCGTTCGACGTCGAGCAGAAGTTCGCGTCGCTCGACGGGCAAGGCGTCCTCGCCATCGTCGGTCCGTCGATCACCGACAACGGCTTGATCGTGAGCGACCTCGCGGACCGCGCCGGCCTGCCCTGCATCAACTACACCGGCGGCGCGATCACACGCAGCGCGTGCATGTTCCAGTACCAGGTCGGATCGCTCGAAGAAGAGCCCGCGGTGCTCGCCGCGCATCTGAAGTCACGCGGCATCGAGCGCGTCGCGGTCGTCCACGACCGCTCTCCCGTCGGCCGGCACTACACGAGCTGGTTCGACCTCGCCCGGACGACGATCGGCATCGAGGTCACGGCATCCGGAAGCATCGACCCACTCGCCGAGGAAGCGACCGAACTGGTCAGCCGGCTCTCGGCCTCGAAACCCGACGGTCTCGTGTATCTCGGGCTCGGCGTCGCCGCCCACACGGTGGCCGTCGCGGTCGACGCCATCGGCTGGTCCGTCCCCGTCGTCGCCAACTCGGCCCTGATGTTCGGCTATGCGCGCAAGGACTGGCGCTCACCGTGGGAGGGTTGGGTCTACGTCGACACGATCAGCGACCACAACCGGCAGCGCAACCAACTACGAGAGCGCAGTCCCAAGACGGCAGCCGGACCGCTCGGCGTCGCCGGCTACGACATCGGCAGGTTGCTCGGCGAGGCGCTGACCCGGACCGACCACCTCACCCGCGCCGGCGTGGTGGAGGGACTCGAGCGGGTGAAGCGACTGCCCGCGAGCAGCGGCCTCGACGGCACCACGATGGGCTTCGGCACGTGGGACCACGGCGCGCTCGAGGGGCCGTACCTCGTGCTGCGCGAGTGGTCGGACGGCAAGTCGGTCGAACGGCCGTGACGACGATCGTCGAGGACTACCTCGCCGCGGTCACCAGCCACGGCTGGGATGCGCTGCGCGCGTGTTTGCGCGCTGACGTCGTGCGCAACGGTCCGTTTCGCGACGAGTACCGCGGTCGCGACAGCTACGTCGCGTTCCTCGAGGGGCTCATGCCATCCCTGCCCGGTTACTCGATGGACATCACCAGGGTCACATACGTCGAAGGCGACCGCCTCGCCTTCGCCGAGTTGGCGGAGACGGTCACGGTCGACGGCAGCCCGCTGCGAACCGACGAGTCGTTGATCTTCGAGCTCGACGGCGACGGGCTGATCGCTCACATCGACATCTACATCAAGACCAGCGCGCCACCATGACCTCGACGCGGCGATCGTCACCCGTCATCGACGCCGATGGCCACGTCGAAGAGGACCTCGGTTGGATCGTCGAGCACATCGACCCATCGCTGCGCGATCTCGCGCCACGGTTCGAACGTGACGCGGACGGCCGACTCGTCAACCTCATCGAGGGCAAGCCGTGGAGGCCGACCTTCAAGCTCCCGCGGGGATCGAAGACCCATGTCGCGGCGGGAGGGGTCGACCGCACCGGTGGTCGCGACCCGGTCGAGCGTGTGCGCGTGCTCGACCAGGAGGGAATCGACGCCGCCGTGCTGTTCCCGAGCCTCGGTCTGATGTACGGCTTGTACGAGGACCCGAAGCCGGCTGCCGCGCTCTGTCGCGCGAACAACGACTGGCTCGCGGCGTACTGCGAGACAGATCCGCGCCGGCTGATCGGGGTCGCGTTGCTGCCCCAGCAGGATCCAGTGCTTGCAGTCGACGAGCTGGTGCGCGGCGTCGAGCACCACGGGTTCGTCGGAGGCGTGATGCGTCCGAACCGCATCGGCGGGCGAACGATCGACGATCCCGCCTTCGAGCCGTTGTGGTCGACCGCCGCCGCGCTCGACGTTCCGATCGTGCTGCACGAGGCCTACTTCGGCGGCATCGACACCGTCGGAGAAGATCGTCAACGCACCTACGCAGGCGCGCACGTCATCAGCCATCCCTTCGAGCAGATGTCAGCGATGCTGGCTCTCTGTCTCGCCGGTGTGCTCGAGCGTCACGCCGGGCTTCGCCTCGGGTTCTTCGAGGCGGGTTGTGGTTGGGCGCCGTACTGGGTCGAACGCATCGAAGAGCACTTCGAGCTCGCGCCCGCTGACTTCGCAGGTGGCGACCCGCACGGCACGCTGCCGGCGCGCGCGTGGGTCACGTTCGAGACCGACGAGCGCACCCTGCCGGCCGTCCTCGATCTCGGATGGCGCGACAACGTGTGCTTCGCCAGCGACTACCCGCACTACGACGCCCTCTTCCCGGGCGCGGTCGACGCGGTCAGGTCACGGGCACTGGACCCGGACGACGAGCGCCGCGTCCTCGGCGCCAACGCGCTCGGCTTCTACGGTGACCGCCTCCGTCGCCGTCTGACCTGATCGGCGACCGCGCCAATGTTGGTGCATCTGCGGCGCTATGGCGCCGGAAACGACTCGGAGGTCGGGGGGAGCGGCGGGGCCGGCGGGAGCGACTCGACCTTGCGGCCTTCGATCCGGGTGTTGATCCATCGTTGGATCGACCCGTCGTGCCACCGCTCGACGGCGAGCGGCGCGACCACGCAGACCGCGGCGATGAGCACGATGAGCAGGAGGCTCACGAGGTGATTCGTCTCGAGCACCGGCTTCGACCTCGCGCCCACGGGGAACACCTCGGCCGCGTACAACGCGCACAACACGAGGACCGAGGCGCGCCAACGGCCGAGTTGCGTCGCGCCGAGCAGTGCGAACGCGGGTGCGAGGTACCAAGGCCACACCACCGGACCGAGCAACATCACCGTGAGCAGCGCGAGCCCGGTGGCTGCGGCGGGTCCGATGCGCTCGACGATGCCGAGCAGGCGAAGGCAGATGTACGCGGCGATGGCGAGACCGATGAGGCGGACGCCGCCCATCCAGAACTGGGCGGTGGCCGGCACCCCGAGCGAGTGCAACAGGCCACCGAGGACGAACCCGAGCCGGGTCGGCAGCGACAACGTTCCGGTCGTGGTGCCCGTGTTCTTCATCGCGAGGATCCATCCGGACAGCCCGATGCCGGCGATCGCGCACCCGGCGACGATGATGCCGATGGTCGCGGCGAACGCCTTCGCGACGACCTTCAGTCGATCCTTCACCGCCGCGCCGACGCCTGGCTGGAACCAGCCGAGATACACCAGTCCTGCCGCGGCCGGCAGCTTGACCGCGGTCGCGAGCGCGACGAACACAACCCCGAGCCAGAATCGGCCCCGTCCCGCGAGCGCGAAACCGGTGGCCAGGAGCGCCATCAGGATCGCGTCGTTGTGACCGCCGCCGACGAGGTGCAGCACCACGATCGGGTTGGCGATGCCGATCGCGACCGCGACCGGTGGCGAGACGCCGTGTTGTCGCGCCAGATCAGCGATCGCCCACACCGACAGCAGCACGGCCGCGAGCGAGATGAATCGCAGCAGCCAGATCGTCAACTGCCACGAGTGCGCGGTGGCCTCGACCGCGCCTGCGGCGATGCCCATCTGCACCGGACCGTAGGGGTTGCCGCCGTACGGCACCCGCCACACCGGGTCGACGTGGGAGATGTACTCGCCGAACTGCAGCTTGAACATCCCCTCGGTCGTCGGGTCATGACCCTTCGTGATCATGTCGCCTTCGGCCGCGTAGCTGTAGAGGTCGCTGCTCAACAGCGGCGGGCCGAGCATCACGGGGGCGAACCACAGCAGCGCGGTAGCGATGACCGTCCGCATGCGATCACGGTCCGAGGCGTCGCTCCGCTCGATGCGTGAGATCAGGCCGAGCCAGGCGATGCCGAGCGCGGCGACGCCCGCGACGAACGCGATCGCGGTGAAGGGCCGGGTGCCGTTGTCCGGCAGGAAGGGCAGCGTGAGTCGCCAGGTCTTGAGGTCGAGTCGCCACCTCGGCGCAGTGGCCGCGATCAGGAGGGCGCCGAGGAACCCGAGGACCGGGTACGGCCCGACCATGCTGCGCGGGCGCGCAGAAACGTGCGCGTCAGCCGCGTAGTCGATGGCCATGGCGTTCGGTCCTCCGGACAGGGACCTGTCAGGTCGTGCAACGTATGGGGAGTACCGCATTCTTACCCACGGCGTACTGGTGTTGGAAGCAGCCCTTCCCCCTGGCGTGGTGTCGAATCGCGGATTTGGGAGGACGCGGCGATGTCGGCAGAGTGGTGACGCCGTGAAGGTTTGGATCGATCAGGACTTGTGCACCGGCGACGGCCTCTGCACCGATCACGCGCCCGCGGTCTTCACCCTGCTCGAGGACGGCATCGCCTACGTGAAGCAGGGTGATCGAGTGCTCAACGACCCCGGCAGCTCGGGCAGCCTGGCGGCCGTGGCGCCCGCGCTCGAACATGCGGTGATCCAGGCCGCCGACGACTGTCCCGGCGAGTGCATCTTCATCGAGTGGATCGGCGATCGACCCCTGCCTCACGATCCCTCCAAGACCGCCCAAAACGGACAGTAGGGTCGCTCGATGGTCCCGGCGGTGCTGCTCGACGTGACCCCATCGCCCGAGCTGGTCGACGCCTGCGGATCGTCGCCGAGCTGGGCCTGCCGGACGGTCTTCGACGCCACCGGCAACAAGGCGCTCGCCGGCTTCGTCGACTTCCTGTTCGGCGCGCCGCTGCGGATCCTGCTGATCGTGGTCGTCGCGTTCATCGCCAGCCGGCTCGTCCGGCGCGCCATCCGGCGGTTCACCGACACCATCGCCGGCACCGCGTCGAGCGAGCGCATGGAGAAGATCCGTGAGCGGGCCCCGGCCCGGCTCCGTCCGCCGGCAGGGTCAGCACGGGCTGCGTCCCGGGCGCAGACGATCGGATCGGTCCTGCGCAGCCTCAGCACCGCGGTCATCTACACGATCGCCGGCATCACGATCCTCGGTGAGCTCGGCGTCAGCTTGGGCCCGATCATCGCGAGCGCCGGCATCGCCGGTGTCGCCCTCGCGTTCGGAGCACAGAGCGTCGTCAAGGACTTCCTGACCGGCATGTTCATGTTGGTCGAGGACCAGTACGGCGTCGGTGACATCATCGACGTGGGCGAGGCCTCCGGTGTGGTCGAGGCGGTCGGCCTGCGCACGACCCGTTTGCGCGACGTCAACGGCACCGTCTGGTACGTGCCGAACGGTCAGATCGAGCGAGTGGGCAACAAGAGCCAGGAGTGGTCGCGTGCGCTGCTCGACGTCACCGTGGCGTACGACGCGAACGTGCGCGAGGCCGAGCAGGCGATCAAGGAAGTCGCCGACGACTTGTGGAACGACGCCGAATGGCGGCTGCTGCTCCTCGAGGAACCGGAGATCTGGGGCGTCGAGAAGATCGGCCCGAGCGGCATCGACATCCGCGTCGTCATCAAGACGAAGCCCGCCGAGCAGTTCACGGTCATGCGCGAGCTGCGCACGCGCATCAAGGAGGCGCTCGACGCGCGGCACATCGGGCTGCCGATGCAGTGGCCGGTGTGGGTGCGCGACGACGGCGTCGACGACCAACTGTCCGCGACTGACTCCGCATCGTCGCCGACCGACCCCGAGGATTCAGTCGGCGAGGAGAACGTCGACCGCTAGCTCGTCGCCGCGCTCGGTCACGAGCTCGGCGATGCGTCCAGCGTCGACGACGTCGGTGCGTGCCGCTTCGAGGGCGGCGAGCTGCTGTTCGGGCGCGGTGACGACGGCGCGCGTGACGTCAGCGCGCAGCGACTTCTTCGCCGCGGTTTTCGCCTTGCGAATTTCGGCGAGCACCGCGCCGGCAACGTCGAAGATCGCGGGATCGACGTCGCCGAACCCGAGCTCGGCCGGCGACGGCCACGCGGCGCGATGGACGGAACCGTCCTGCCACCACGACCAGACCTCTTCGGTCACGAACGCGAGGAACGGCGCGAACAGTCGCAGTGCGACCGACAAGGCCGTGCGCAGGGTGACGAGTGCCGATTCGTCGCCCGCGTAGGCGCGCGACTTCACGAGCTCGACGTAGTCGTCGCAGAACGACCAGAAGAACGGCTCGGTGCGCTCGAGTGCCTTGGTGTAGTCGTACGCCTCGAAGGCGGTCGTCGACCCACGGACGACGTCGGCGAGTTGCGCGAGCACGGCGAGATCGAGCGGCTGGGACGGGACCGCTGCGGCATCCGGTTCACCGAACGACAGCACGAACTTCGACGCGTTGAGCAGCTTGATCGCCAGACGTCGGCCGACCTTGAGCTGGTTGCGGTCGAAGGCGACGTCCATGCCGGGACGACCGCCCGCGGCCCAGTAGCGCACGGCATCCGAGCCGTACTCGGCGATGACCGCGTTCGGATCGTCCGGCGAGTTGCCGGCCGACTTCGACAGCTTCTTGCGGTCCGGGTCGAAGACGAAGCCCGAGATGGCCGCGTTGGCGAACGGCAACGAGCCGAACTCGTAGTGGCTGCGCACGACGGTCGAGAACAACCACGTGCGGATGATCTCGTGCGCTTGCGGTCGGAGGTCCATCGGGAAGACGCGGGCGAACAGGTCGGCGTCGTCGATCCAGTGGCCCGCGATCTGCGGGGTGAGCGATGACGTCGCCCACGTATCCATGACGTCCGGATCGCCGGTGAACCCGCCTGGCTTGTCCCGCTGGTCGCGCTCGTAGCCGTCGGGCACGTCGCTCGACGGATCGACGGGCAGCCGATCGGCGCGGGCCAGGATCGGGTGCTCGTTGACGACGTTGCCGTCCTCGTCGAGCGGATACCAGACCGGGAAGGGAACACCGAAGAACCGTTGGCGCGTGATGTTCCAGTCGCCGATGAGCCCGTTCACCCAGTTCTCGTAGCGAACGCGCATGAAGTCCGGATGCCAGTGCAGCTCGCGCCCACGCTCGAGCAGCTCTTCCTTGGGCGGGTAGCGGATGAACCACTGGCGATTCGTGACGATCTCCAGCGGGCGTGAGCCGTTCTCCCAGAACTTGACCGGGTGGATGATCGGGCGAGGGTCGCCGTCGATGCCGCCCGAGTCGGCGAGCAGCTCGACGACTCGTTTCTGCGCCTGCTTGACGGTGAGCCCGGCGATCTCGCCGTATGCGGTCCGCCCTGCCTCGTCGAGGCCCGCCGGCGCCTGCATCGACAGCCGCCCGTCCTTCTCCACGATGGCGCGCACCGGCAGCGAGAGGTCGCGCCACCAGATGACGTCGGTGGTGTCGCCGAACGTGCAGATCATCGCGATGCCCGAGCCCTTCTCGGGATCCGCGAGCTCGTGGGCGACGATGGGAACGCGCGCACCGAACAGTGGCGTGACTGCTTCCGTGCCGAAGAGCGGCTGATAGCGCACGTCATCGGGATGCGCGACGACTGCAACGCACGCGGCGAGGAGCTCGGGTCGCGTTGTCTCGATGATCAACGGCTCGCCCGCGCTCGGCCCGTCGGTGCGGAGGAAGCGCAGACGGTGGTACGCACCGGGCAACTCACGATCGGCGAGCTCGGCCTGCGCGACGGCAGTGCGCATGTCGACGTCCCACAGCGTCGGTGACTCGGCCCGATAGGCGCGGCCCTGCTCGTGCAGCTTCAGGAACCCGTACTGCGACGTGCGCCGCGCGTGATCACCAATGGTCGTGTACGACTGCGACCAGTCGACGGACAGTCCGAGCGTCGACCACAGATCGAAGTACGCCTCCTCGAGCTGCGCCGTGATGCGCTCGCACTGCTCGACGAAGTTGGGTCGGCTGACGCGGATCGGTTCGCGTGGCGGCTTGTCGGGCGCCACGAAGTCGGGGTCGTAGGGCAGCGACGGATCGCAGGCGATGCCCAGCATGAGCTGGACCCGCCGCTCGGTGTTGAGCCCGTTGTCGTCCCAGCCCATCGGGTAGAAGACCTCGGCGCCCCGCATCCGCCGGTACCGCGCCACGAGATCGGTGTGGGTGAACGAGCAGCAGTGCCCGATGTGCAGCCTGCCGGACACAGTCGGCGGTGGGGTGTCGATCGAGTAGATCTCGTCGCGGGTCTTCGTGCGGTCGAAGCGGAACGTGCCGTCCGCAGCCCACTTCTCGCGCCACTTCGATTCGAGCCCGTCGATCGACGGCTTGTCGGGAACACTGGTCATCTTGCGATCGCAGGGTAGTGAGTCCCTGTCGCACCGGTCAGACGCGATCGCCCGCCCTGATCGGGATCGCACAGCCGTGACTGGAGTCACCGGCTCGGCCATTGCCCCGTCGCGAGGTCGGACGTACCGTCCAAACATGTCCGAAGCGACGACGGGCATCACCGGCGAAGAGCTCTTCTCTCCCGAGGTGAGACGCGACCCGCACCCGCTCTATCACCGCGTCCGGGCCGAGCAGCCGTTGGCATACAACCCCGACGTGGACGAGTGGATCCTGACGCGTTGGGCTGACTGCGAGGCGGTCCTGCGCGACCCGAAGTGGTCGAGCAGTCCCGAGCATCGCGGCGAACAGCGGTTCAACGGACCGCAGGCGCAGGAGTTCGCGTCCATGAACGTCCGGACGCTCCTGTTCCTCGATCCGCCCGACCACACGCGCCTGCGGCGGCTCGTGTCCAAGGCGTTCACGCCCCGTCGCATCGAGCAACTGCGCGAGCACGTCCGCGAGATCACCGACGAACTGCTCGCCGACGTCGAAGAGGGCGTGCCGTTCGACGCCATCTCGACCTTGGCGTACCCGCTGCCTGTGATCGTGATCTGCGAGCTGATGGGCGTACCTGTCGAGGACCGCCATCTGTTCGAAGGCTGGTCGTCCGATGCCACTCGCCTGCTCGACGGCGACATCGACGAAGACACGATGCAGCGGGGGATCCTCGCCGCGATGTACTTCATCAACTACTTCAACACGCTCTTCGAGGCGCGCCGCGCCGAGCCGCGTGACGACCTCGTGAGTGGGCTGCTCGCCGTCGAAGAGGCCGGCGACGTGTTGAGCGAGGAGGAGCTGCGCAGCATCGTGCTGCTGCTGTTCCTCGCCGGCCACGAAACGACGATGAACCTGATCGGCAACGGACTGTTCGCGCTCATGCAGCACCGCGACCAGTGGGACCGGTTGGTCGCCGACCGTTCGCTCGTGGGCTCCGCGGTCGAAGAGCTGCTGCGCTACGACGGACCCGTCCACGTGACGGGACGCGTCGCCACGGAAGACCTCCATGTCGCCGGTCAGCAGTTCCCGAAGGGGTCGCAGGTCGTCACGTTGCTGGCCGCCGCGAACCGTGATCCCGAGCGCTTCCCCGACCCCGATGTGCTCGACATCGGCCGGGCGGACAACCAGCACCTGACGTTCAGTCACGGCATCCACTACTGCCTCGGTGCCGCGCTCGCCCGACTCGAAGGACAGGTCGTCTTCGACACGCTGGCGACGCGCCATCCGACACTTCGGCTCGCGGTCGACGCCGACGAGGTCGAGTACCGCGAGCACTTCGTGCTGCGCGGCCTGAAAGCCCTTCCTGTCGTCTACTGACCCGGCAGTACCCTCGGCTGCGTGTTGCGCCTCTTCGACACCGCGCGCGGCGAAGCCCGTCCGCTCGAGCCACGGGATCCCGGCAAGGTGTCGATGTACGTGTGCGGTCCGACGGTGTACGGCCCGCCGCATCTCGGGCACGGGCGCTTCTCGCTGGTGTTCGACGTCCTTCGCCGCTACATCGAGTGGACCGGCGCCGAGGTCCGCTACGTCTCGAACATCACCGATGTCGACGACAACATCATCAACCGTGCCAACCGCGAGAACGTCGATTGGACGGAGGTCGCGACCTACTGGGAGCGGGTCTGGTACGACGCGATGGATGCCATCGGGGTCAAGCGCCCGACGGTCGATCCGCACGCGAGCGCGTACATCGACGAGATGGTCGAGCTCATCGGTGACCTCGTCGTGCGCGGCGTCGCCTACGAGACCGCCGACGGCGTGTACTTCCAGGCTGACCGGGTGGAGGACTACGGACTTCTCGCCCGGCAGTCGATCGAGTCGTTGCGCGCCGGCGCGCGCGTCGAGGCCAACGAGGACAAGCGTTCACCCGTCGACTTCGCGCTCTGGAAGAAGGCAAAGCCGGGCGAGCCGTCGTGGCCGTCGCCGTGGGGTCCCGGGCGTCCGGGCTGGCACACCGAGTGCGTCGTGATGTCGCTCGATCTGTTGGGTGAGGGCTTCGACATCCACGGCGGTGGACAGGATCTCGCCTTCCCCCACCACGAGAACGAGCGCGCCCAGGCCGAGGCCGAGGGCCGCCCGTTCGCGCGGCACTGGGTGCACAACGGTTGGGTCATGGTCGAGGGCGAGAAGATGTCGAAGTCCCTCGACAACTTCACGAATCTGCTCGAGTTCGTGGCGTCGTCGGACGCCCGCGCCTACCGGTTGCTCGTCCTCCGTTCGCACTACCGGGCACCGATCGAGGTGACGAAGGAAACAGTCGCCGATGCCGAGAAGGCGCTGAAGCGGCTCGACTCGTTCGCGCGCCGGTTCGCACCGCTGGTCGGTGATGCGGCGCCGGACGCGGACGCGCTCGATCGGTTCCGGGGGTTGATGGACGACGACCTCGGCACGCCGGCCGCGATCGCGTTGCTCTTCGACCTCGTCGGTCGGGCGAACAAGAACGATGACCTCGCCGCCGCCGCGACCGCGTTCGAGATCGCCGGCGCGGTCGGGCTCGAGCTGCACAGCGAGGCGGGCGAGGTCAGCGAAGACGCCCTTGATGTCGCCCGGGGGCGGGACGAGGCCCGTGCCAACAAGGACTGGGCTCGTGCCGACGCCCTGCGCGACGACCTGGTCGCCATGGGCTACGACGTCGAGGACACGCCGGACGGCACCAAGATCCGCCCCCGCTGACTTTCTTTTTCCGTCGCCCGTCGCCCGTCGCCCGTCGCCCGTCGCCCTCCCTCACATTGATGTCTCACCGACCGGATCGGTGGCACGCACTTCACAGAACGACCGCCGCTCGATTCTGTGAAGCCCGACCGACCGAATCGGTGGCTCAGCCATCAATGTGAGCGACGGAACGGACACCGGGAACGGACGGCGGCGCGGACGTCCGACTTGACGACTGGCGTCCTGACGGCATGGGCTTGGCCGCCGTGCGCGGCTCACGGTCGACCAGACAGAGACGGGAACGGCGGCCGCTGCCCAAGGGCTTCGGCGTCATCTGGACCACCGTTGCCCTCGACCTCGTCGGTTTCGGGATCCTGTTCCCCGTCCTTGCCCGCTACGCACGCGACGCGGGTGCCTCCGCTGCAGTCGCGGGACTCCTCGTCGCGTCGTTCTCCATCGCGCAGGTGGTGTTCTCGCCGATCACGGGCCGGCTGTCGGATCGGTTCGGCCGCAAGCCGATCATCATCCTGTCGCTGGCGGGCACCGCGGTCGGAAGCCTCCTGACGGGGCTCGCCGGTTCTCTCTTGCTGCTGTTCCTGGGCCGGATCGTCGACGGTGCGAGCGGTTCCAGCGTCTCGGTCGCGCAGGCCGCGGTGACCGATGTCGCGCCGGAAGAAGACCGAGCCCGACTCCTCGGACTGCTCGGCGCCGCATTCGGTGCGGGCTTCGCGCTCGGACCGGCGATCGGCGGCATCGCCGCGCTCATCAACCACCGCCTGCCGTTCTTCATCGCCGCTGCCATCGCCGCGGCGAACGCCATCGTCGCCATCCGGCGCCTTCCCGAGACCCACCCCCGGTCGGCCCATCAAGCGGCGCCGGAAACGGCGTCGGCGACCGCGACCGCCGAACCGGCCGACCAACCACAGTCGTCCGGGCGCGGGCGGGCGAGCGAGTTGCGCCGTGTGCTGTTCGCGACGTTCGTCTCGCTCGTCGCGTTCAGTGGGTTCGAGGCGACGTTCTCGTTGCTCACCGAAGCGCGCTTCAACCTGTCCGAGAGCGCGACCTACGGCGTGTTCTTCCTGATCGGCATGGGGCTCGTGCTCGTGCAGGGGGGATTCATCCATCCCGTCGTCGCCCGCCTCGGCGAGATCAGGACCGTGCGCACCGGCCTCACCTGCAACGCGCTCGGGCTCGCGCTGATCGCGGTCGACGACGGGTGGTTCACACTCGTGCCCGCGCTCGTGCTCCTCGTCATCGGCCAGGGCCTCGCGTCGCCGACGCTGTCGTCGATGGTGGCGGGACGGGCGGCGCGCAACCGGCGCGGCACCGCGCTCGGGTTCCAGCAGTCGGTCGGCGGTCTCGCTCGCTCGGTCGGGCCGGCGGTCGCCGGCGTGCTGTTCGGGCGATCGGTCCCGGCGCCCTACATCTTCGGCGCCGCGCTCGTGCTCGTGGCCCTTGCGCTGTTGCCGAGGTCACGCCAGCCCGATGTTGTCCACGTAGGGGCGAACCTCTAACTTTGAAGGTTACCGACCGGTAACTTGGGTAGCCGGGCGGGCGGATCGTCTTCACCCCTGAGGTAGCAGCAATGCCCGATTTCTCCCTCGCTCTCAACGAGGACCAGCTCCAGATCCAGAAATGGGTCCACGACTTCGCCGAGGACGTCATCCGTCCGGCCGCTCACGAATGGGACGAGCGGGAGGAGACCCCGTGGCCGGTCATCGAGGAGGCGGCGAAGATCGGCCTGTACTCGTTCGACTTCATTGCAAACGCCTTCTCGGACCCGACCGGCTTGATGATGCCGGTGTTCAACGAGGAGCTGTTCTGGGGCGATGCCGGCATCGGCCTCGCCATCGTGGGCACCACGCTCGGCGTCGCGGGCATCTTCGGCAACGGCACGCCCGACCAGATCATGGAGTGGGTGCCGCAGTGCTTCGGGACGCCCGACAAGCTGGCGCTCGCCGCGTTCTGCGTGAGCGAGCCGGATGCCGGATCGGATGTCTCGGGGCTGAAGACCCGCGCCGTGTACGACGAGGCGAAGGACGAGTGGGTTCTCAACGGCCAGAAGACGTGGATCACCAACGGCGGCATCGCCGACATCCACGTGGTCGTCGCGTCGGTCGATGCTGCGCTCAAGGGGCGGGGCCAGGCGAGCTTCGTCATTCCGCCGAACACGCCGGGCCTGTCGCAGGGATCGAAGTTCAAGAAGCTCGGCATCCGCGCGTCGCACACCGCCGAGGTGATCCTCAACGACGTGCGCGTCCCGGGCTCGTGCCTGCTCGGCGGCAAGGAGAAGCTCGACGAGCGTCTCGCTCGTGCGCGCGAAGGCAAGAGTGGGCGGGTGCAGGCGGCGATGTCGACGTTCGAGTCGTCGCGCCCGATCGTCGGGTCGCAGGCGATCGGCATCGCACGCGCCGCGTACGAGTACGCGCTCGAGTACGCGAAGGAACGCAAGCAGTTCGGCAAGCCGATCATCGAGAACCAGGCGATCGCGTTCACGCTCGCTGACATGGCGACCGAGATCGATGCTGCCCGCTTGCTGGTGTGGCGCGCCGCGTGGCTCGGCCGCAACGGCCAGTACTCCAACGGCGAGGGCTCGATGTCGAAGCTGAAGGCCGGACGGGTCGCCGTGTGGGTGACCGAGCGCGCCATCCAGATCCTCGGCGGTTACGGCTACGTCCGCGAGTACCCGGTCGAGCGCTGGCACCGCGACGCGAAGATCTACGACATCTTCGAAGGCACCGAGCAGATCCAGCAGCTGGTGATCGCCCGGGCGATCTCCGGGATGCGCATCGAGTAGTCTGACCTGCGGTTTTACGGTCACGGCGGAGCGCGACCGCAGCCGCTGACGTCAGTCGGCGGGGACTCGTCTGAGGCTCCATCCCTACAAAATCCCTACTACTTGGATGTCGTGCGGCGGTAGCGTCGTCGGAATGGCGACGATCCGCGAGCGCGGCAAAGGCGTCTGGGAGATCCGCGTCTTCACGGGACGCGACGAGAAGGGCCGGCCGACGCAGATCAGCCGGACCGTCCGAGGCTCCAAGCGCGACGCGCAGCGCGTTGCCGCTGAGCTGACGATCAAGCCGTCGCCGAAGGCGACGAACCGCACTGTCGCCGACGCGCTCGACGCGTGGGTCGAGGCGAACCTGCCGACGTGGGCGCCGAACTCTGCTCGCGACCAGCAGAGCCGCGCCGCCCTCATCAAGGCCGACCAGATCGCAGCGCGCCGCGTGGCCCGCCTCTCCGTCGACGAGGTCGAGCACTGGCACGCCCGGATGCGCCACGAGGGTGTCGGCGAGCAGGCGATCCGAAACCGCCACATGGTGCTGCGGGCCTCGCTCGCGCAGGCGATGCGCTGGGGTTGGATCACCTCGAATCCCGCCGCCCTCGCGAAGCTGACGCAACCGAAGACAGCGCCGCGTGGCGCCATGACGCCCGACGAGGTGCGACGGGTACTCGCGGCTGCGCACGACATCGATCCCGCGGCCGAGCTCGCGCTTCGTCTGGCCGCGATGACCGGGGCGCGGCGCGCCGAGCTAGCGGCGTTGCGGTGGACCGACCTCGGCGGCGATCGCCTCACGATCGAGCGCGCGATCGTCATCGTCCGGAGCGAGGAGCACCGTGGCGACCCGGACCTGCGGGACGAGCCGACCAAGACCGCGAACCGCCGGGTCGTGACGCTCGATCCCTCGACCATCGAGCGTTGGCGCGCGCTCGAGGCGGAGCGGTCGGCCGCCGGCGCGGGGCCTTGGCTCTTCGCGCTCGACGTCGATCCGCCGAACCCGGACCGGATCGGGTACTGGTGGCGCGAGGCGCGCCGGCGCTCAGGTATCGCCACGAAGTGGCGTCTGCACGACCTGCGGCACTGGTCGGCGACCTTCGCCATAGGTGGCGGCCACGACGTCCGCACGGTCGCCGGCCGCCTCGGTCATGCGAACGCGGCCATCACGCTGAAGACCTACGCCCATGCGATCGCCGCGGCCGACGTGGCGGTGGCGTCGACGCTCGCCTCCGTCCTCGACGAGAGAGAACCGTGAGCCAGCCGACCGTGGCCGGCAGTACCCTTTTCTCGATGTCCAGCGTCGAGCTCGACGAGAACCTGCTGGCTGCGGCACAGCGTGAAGCCGACCGTCGCGGCGTCGACGTCAGCGTCGTCGTCGGCGAGGCCGTGCAGCGCTTCGTCGTCGGCGCTGATCTGCGCCAGCTGCTCGACGAGTTCCGACGCGACGATGCCGGGTCCTCCGATGCTCTCGACGAGGCAACCGCACTCGCGCTCGCGAACGACGAGCTGGCCGCCGTGCGCGAGGGTCGTCACTGACCGAGGACGCGGGCGAAGCCGGAGTCTGGCGAGTCGTCGTCGACCCCAACGTTCTGGTCTCGGCAGCCATCGCCGCCGGCAATCCGCGGTTGGTCGTCGAGCTCGCCGCGGTTGGCGCCATTCGCGTCCTCGCTTGTCCGCTGCTCCTCGATGAGCTCGAGCGCGTGCTCAGCCGCGATCGGTTCCTCCGATGGCGCACCCGCGAGCAGCTCGACCGCTTCCTGACGGACGTTCGCGCGCTCGCCGAGATCGTCGACGATCCGACCGACATCCCATCAGCGACGAGGGATCCCGGCGACGACTACTTGGTTGCATTGGCACGCGCCACCGGCGCGAGCGCTATCTGCTCGGGCGACGACGATCTTTCCGACGTCGAGGACGTGCTCGTCCTGCGCCCGGCGGAGCTCGTTCGCCGCGTGATCCGCAACGGCTGACGAGGCGCGCCCCCTTCCCGCGACCTTCCCATTGCCTTCCCATTCGGGGTTTGTTGTCGCGTTCGGCCTTCCCAGTTGCACGTGTAGGGGATTGGAGCGCACGGCTGTCGACGAGCGGCGATTCGGGTTGAGCGCGGTTGTCGTCGTGGACGGACCGGTGTTGCTGCATCGGCGACTCGTCAAAGGAGAGCTGACTGATGGCTGAGCGGTTGACGTTGACGGTGGAGGAGGCGGCCGAACTGTTGGGCGTGTCTCGTGCGCTGGGCTACGAGCTGGTGGCTCGGGGCGAGATCCCGTCGTTGCGGTTGGGTCGTCGGATCGTGGTCCCACGTCGCGCGATCGAGGCGATGCTCGACGCCGCCCTCGACGCATCAGAACCCCGCATGACGCTCCCTCTCGACCACTCCGGCTATGAGCTCACCGCGCACGCGCTCCGTCACGGCGTCGAACGTGTCCCACCTCATCGACATCCACGTCGAACCCCGACAGCAATCCGACACACTTGCACCTGGGGTGCGGGCCTGGTTGGGGACCGTTCTTGTGACCTGCCGGCATCCGGTTCACCAGCGCTGGAGAAGCGTCGTGTTGAGCTTGGCAACGCTGGCGCCGGGCGTGGCCGACTACCTCGAGCAGACCGTGGCCCAGGGGATCGAGGAGTACTACCTCGGTGGCAAGGAAGCGCCCGGCCAGTGGCTCGGCCGGCGCGGAGCTGTTGGGCCTCGACGGCGAGGTCGATGGTGACGCGTTCCGCGCGTGTTGGCTCATGCCGACCCGTTCACCGGCCGCAAACTGACGGATGGTCGGTCGGATCCGAAGGTGGTGGGTATCGACGCCACGTTCTGCGCGCCGAAGTCGGTGTCGTTGTTGCACGCGTTGGGCCGAGGCGAGGTGTCGAACGAGGTCCGCAACGCGCACGACGCCGCCGTGCGCGCCGCGGTCGGCTTCTACGAGGAGGCGGCGCAGGGACGGCGCGGCAAAGCCGGCCGCGAGATCGTCGAGGGTGACGGGTTCGTGGCTGCCGCGTACCGGCATCGGACGCTCGCGGGCGGCGGAGCCGCATCTGCACACCCATGTGGTGATCGCCAACCTCGTGCACGCGCAGCGTGATGGGCGGTGGTCGGCGTTGGACGGTCGTCCGGTGTTCGCGTGGGCCCGAGCGGTCGGGCATCTGTACAACGCGCAGCTGCGGGCCGAGCTCACGGCGCGGTTGGGGGTGCGGTGGCAGCCGGTCCGCAACGGCTTGGCCGACATCGACGGGATCGACCGATCGACGATCGAGGCGTTCTCGACGCGGCGCCGTCAGATCGAAGCGGCCATGGACCGCGCCGGTGTGCACTCGGCCAAGGCAGCCCAGGCCGCGGCGTACAACACCCGCACTCCGAAGGACCTCTCGCTCGACGCGGAGACGCTGGTCGGGCACTGGCGGGCACTCGCTGACGAACATGGTCTCGATCCGACCTACCTGGACCGCATCTGTGACCCGACTCTTGATCGTCCGCTGGTCCCGACGCTCGGCTCGCCCGAGGCGGAGGCGCTGTTCGAGCGTCTGGCGTCGCCGGACGGTTTGACGGCGAAGCGGTCAACGTTCGACGCCCGCCACGTCATCGAAGCGATTTGCGACGAGTTCCCGCAGGGCGCCCGGGTCGCGGAGGTCTTCGAGCTGACGGCCGGGTTCCTCGCGTCGGAGCATGTACGGGTTCTCGACGGGCCCGAGCTGATGCGGCCCGTGTCGCTGCGGCCGGGTGATCGGCGTCTGGTGCCGGGTGGTGACGGCCTGTCCCGATACACGACGCCCGACATGATCCAGAGCGAACGGCGTCTGCTCGAACGAGCCGTCGCCCGCCGTTTCGAGCGCGGCGCAGTCGTCGCTGTCGAGCTCGTCGACGACGCGACTGCGGCGCGGCCGACGCTCGGTGCGGAGCAGGTGGAGATGGTCCGCGCCCTGTGCGCGTCGGGTAACGGCGTGGACATCGTCCGGGGAATCGCGGGCGCCGGCAAGACCTACGCGCTCGCCGCGGCGGCCGACGCGTTCCGCGCTGCTGGCCATCCGGTCATCGGTTGCGCGCTCGCCGCCAAAGCCGCCGCTCGACTCGAAGACGCCACCGGCATCCCATCCATGAGCGTCGACCGATTGCTGCAGGGGCTCGAGCGAGGCCGGGCCGCGCTCCCATGGGGTCAGGTGATCGTCGTCGACGAAGCCGCCATGATCGGCACCCGCAAACTCAATCGCCTCCTGGACCACGCGGGCCATGCGCGGGCGAAACTGGTCCTGATCGGCGATCCATGTCAGCTGCCCGAGATCGAAGCCGGTGGCGCCTTCGAAGCATTGGAACGCACCCTCGGAGCCAACGAACTGTCGCAGAACCGCCGGCAGGTCGAGCCGTGGGAACGCGAGGCGCTCGGTCACCTGCGCCACGGTGACGTCGACCCTGCGCTCGAGCTGTACCGGCGTGAGGGTCGTATCCACGACACCGGCAACACACGCGACCACCTCGTCACCGATTGGATCGCGGCCCGCGGTGACGGCGCGGAGTCGGTCATGCTCGCCTCGACGCATATCGAGGTCGACGACTTGAATCAGCGCGCCCGCCAAGCGATGCGCGGCCGCGGCGAGCTCCGATCGGATCAGGTGGTGATCAATGGCCGCGGGTTCGCGGTCGGTGACGAGATGTTGGCGTTGCGCAACGACTACCCCAACGGTGTCCTCAACGGCACACGCCTTCGCGTCACTGCGATCGACGTCGAGGCGCGCCAGCTGCGCTCGGTCGACGACCTCGGCCGGCCCGTGAGTATTGACTTCGCCTACGCCGAAGCCGGGCACCTCGCCCACGCCTATGCGATGACGGTTCACAAAGCACAGGGCGCGACGTTCGAACGGGCCTTCGTCCTTGCCCGAGCGGAGACGTTCACCGCCGAGCTCGGCTATACGGCTCTTTCACGCGCCACCCACAGCACGAACCTGTACCTCGACGACGCAGTCACTGCCCGCGAGACCCACGCTCGGGAACCCGCGCAGCCCGAAACGGTTCAACGTCTCACCGCGTCGCTGAGTCGCACGATGCGTGAGCCGCTCGCCATCGACCAAGGGTCGACCGGACTGCAGCCGGCCGCCGCGTTACGCGCCGAACGCGACCAGCTGCTCCGCCAGCTCGGACCTCGCCCGATCGACCACAGTCGTCGGCTCGCCGGGCTCGGGCACGAGATCCGCCTAAACCGGGAGACCCACCGCCAAGCGCTCGCGAGGCTCGACTTTCTCGAACACGAGCTCGAAGGCGTCGGCCGGATCAGCCGCCGGCTTCATCCCGAGCGCCACCGCGACATCACACAGCGACTCAAACACATTGGCGGCGTCGCCGAGCACTCCGCGCAGGAGCTCGAGCGACTCGCGGTCGAGCACCGGAAACTGACGGTCGAACAGCGAGCACTGCAACGTTGGGAACACGTTCACGCGCCACAGCTCCAGCGCCTCGACCAGCTCGACCGACACATCCGCATCGCGCAGACACTCGAACGAAGGCAGCCGCCAACCGTCACCCGACCGGGTCCCGAACGAGGCCTCGGCCTCAGCCTTTAGGTGCCTCGAGCGTTACCGGACGGATCGGCGGCTCGCCTCCGCTCGCGAGACCCGGCAATCTCGCGTGGTCGTCGCCGGTCTCGATACGTCGCACCGACAACACGTAGCCCGCTTCACTACGTGCGGGTCCGGCGGGCGCTCCAGAACGGGCACCATGCGTTAGTCGCCTCGGTAGCGGGTCTTATCGCTCGTACCAGCCTTCGAGGAAGGCGCGCCCAAGGGTGCAGCCGAAGAGGTTGAACATCAGCCAGGCCGGCGTTGCTTCCTTGTCAATCTCGATCTTTTCGGTGTCGAGGGCGAGGGCTGCGAACATGTAGCGGTGCCGCCCGTGGCCCGGCGGCGGCCCGGCTCCGCAGTAGCGCGCCATCCGGGCGTCGTTCGGGAGTTGAAAGGCGCCAGGTGGGAGCGCCGAGCCGGACTCGTCGCCCGCACCGGCAGGGAGCTCGGTGACATTGGCGGGAATGTTCACCACGGCCCAGTGCCAGAAGCCGGTGACCGTGGGAGCTTCGGGGTCGCACATCGTGACGACGAAGCTTTGCGTGGCTGAGGGGAAGCCGCTCCAGGAGAGCTGTGGGGAAGTGTCCTGGCCGCCGGCGCCGAAGATGCCACTGACCTGCGGCATTTTCAGCTTCTCACCTTCTCGCAGGTCGCTGCTGGTCAAGGAGAAAGAGGCCGCTGGTGGAAGGTTGTCGTAGGGGTTCCAGCTCATTTGACTTCTCCTGTCCCTGGGAAAAGCTTGTTGTTGGGCAGCTTCGCACTCTTCCTGCTCGCACAGGAGCGCCGATCTGCCGAACGGTGAGGTGTCGTGGTGCGGACGGAACCATTACGTCAGTCGGATCCGTCGGTGTTCACTGTGAGCACGGGTCGTCTCGCGATCGTCGACGAAGACCGAACACATGACGGTCGCGTTCTCCTCATCCATCGCGATCACGCGTGCCGCAAGGCCATGAGCCCGTCTACAGGGACCGGGGCAAGGAACTCGAGGTTCAACGAAGTCGTGCTGAACGCAAACGTCATCGGCTCTTTGATCTCGATGCCCTCGTTGCGACACGCGGTGGCAGTGCGGTCCACAGCGCGTGGCAGATGATGGCGGTAGCGATCACCCCACCTTGAACTCGGCCGGGCGGCCCGACATGGAAGGGGCTCGGCTGCCATCGGCAGACGACGTCATCGCCGTCCCACCGACTCTTGATCTGCAGGCCGTGATCGTTCAGACGACCACACCCAAAACAGTGCCAATCAACACCGTCCCGGAAGGGCTGTGCGTTCATGTCAATCGCTCGGAGAACACCCACGCGCTTTGTCCGCCACGTACCCACGAATCGCCCGAAGTCGGATCCCGTCGTACCTCGTGGCGGTGAACCCGACGAGCTGGGCGAACTGCATAGCCGCCTCCGGGTCGATCCGATCAGCACTCCCCAGAGCCCATCAACCTGCGACGTTTAGTCAACGCTGCTCGCCCGCGAGAACGTGCGGCCGCCGCCGGGCGCATGGGCGGCACTCGATCCAAGGCGAGCCGGGCGAGGTCGACGCGCTCATCGGCGCGTTGCGCCGGTGGCGGGACCGGGCCATGGTCGAAGCGACGCGCGATTTCAGCCGCGTCCGTGATGGGCGCGTCCCTGACCGACACTTCTTGGGATGCAACTTCTTGGCTTCTCGCCGGGTGTTATGCGGCGGTCGCGACTTGGCTCTGGTTGGCGATTGTGGTTGCCTCGATGACGGCAAGGACCAGCGCGTTCAAGCGGAAGGTCGTCACTCCCGCGCTGCTGTCGAGAGCGCATCGAGGCGCAGGCGCGGGCGGCCGACTCGAGGGTGTGCTGCCTTCCCGCGGCCAGCGCCGGCCTCGCGCGCGACAGGAGACAGCGGCGCGATGTGATCCTCGATGCCGTAACGCGCGCGCTCTCCCATGGCTTGCGGCTGACGCCGGTGCTGCGACGGAATTCGTCGGCAGCGCTGAGCAGTTCGGTCGCCGTCACGAGCTGGCCGTCCCGACCGACGATTACCGCCGCCGAGTCGAGGGCGTGAGCGCAGCACGGCGACGTTGTCGTACCTGCTGAAGATCTCAATGGCCTCGGCGACGAACGCGGCCGCGTCAGCGAACTCGCCGCGGTCGTAGGCGATGATCCCGCACCATCGACCGTGTGGGCGATGGCCTCGGCGCGCCGGACGCACGCAGGAGCTCGTCGGCCTCTGTTACGAGTCGCTGGGCCTCGTCGAGATCCGTCGTCAGAGTCGCAGCGTCGGACAGCGCATAGCCGAGCCCCATCGTGTCGCCATCACTGCGGAACCCGTCGATTGCTTGCCGGAGGAGCGCGTCCGCCTTGATCAAGTCGCCGGTGCCCCAAGCCCCGTAGACACCGAGGTACGTGGCCCTGCACGCGGCGTCCCCGTGCGGACCCCGCGAGCAAGAACTGCTCGGCGGCGGCCGCGTGGGATTTCGGATGATGCCGCCCAATCGGCCTGCTCGAACGCGAGGTTCCCGAGCGCCGTGAGTAGGCGTCCGCCAGGAACCACGGTTCGACTCCGGGATTCGAGTCGCTCGAGCAGTGCGCCAATGATCTGGCGGCGTTCGCCGACGAGGCCTGTGGGTACCGCCGTGGCGATCCGCAACGCGGCGAGCAGGTCGCCTTGGCGGTTCGCCCAGTCCATCGCCGCCCGCAATGTGGCGAGATCGGCGCGGACTGATTCCAGCGCCGCGTCTTGTGCCGGTCGGCGCAGCGACGCCTCCACGTACTCGACACCGCGTCATGACCCAGTCGAGCAGCCGATCGTTCCAACGATCGATCTCGCCGCGCTCATCCAGTCGGGCGAGCCCATAGACCCGCAGCGTCTCGAGCAGCCGGTACCGGCAGGTGTCGCCCGACATCACCGTCGTGACGAGCGACTTCTCCACGAGGCGCGTCAGCAGATCGAGGACGTCGCTTTCTTCGACGACGGCATCGGACACGACCATCTCCGTCGCCTCGAGGCTGAAGTCGGCGGGGAAAACCGCCAGCCGCACGAACACCTCCCGCTCCGTATCGGTGAGGAGGTCGTAACTCCACGCCTGACTACTGCTTCCGTAGAGCGTGCGCTCACCCGCTCCCAAGAGCCGGAACCGGTCGTCGAGGCGAGTCGCGACCTGTTCGAGTGAGAGGGCCCGCAGGCGAGCAGCGGCGAGTTCGATAGCGAGCGGCAGGCCATCGAGGCGCCGGCAGATCTGGGCGACAGTGGCAACATCGGCCGCCTCTGCATCGAAGCTGGAGCGGCCGCCGACGCCCGCACCATGAAGCATGATCATCGGGATCGACTTGCGCGCGTCGGATCGTCCGTGACGTGGAGGGGCGGTGTGCCCAGTGCCCGCTCACCTCGCACTCCGAGAACCTCGCGGCTCGTGGCCAAGATACGCAGCACCCTGGCGCAGCGCCCCAAGTAGCGCTCGGCGAACGACGCCTACCGCCCCGACGACCGGCTCGCAATTGTCGAGCACCAACAACAACTCACGGTCTCGCAGCCAGCGCTCGAGCGTGCGTGCCATCGACTCATCCGTCGCTTCCGGCACACCCAGCTCGGAGGCCACCAACGGGACAACCTGTTCACCGTTTCCCGCTACGGCGAGACTCACGAACCACGCCCAGGCCCGCGCCGCCGTGGCCGCCTCCAACGCGTAGTTGTGTCTTGCCGCTACCACCCGGTCCCGTCAAGGTGACGAGTCGCCCGTCTCCGAGCGCGTCGAGCACATCGGCGAGCTCGGCTCGACGCCCCACGAACGAATCGACCGGCGCGGGCAGGTCGTTGAACTCGTGACCGTGCGCAAGGGAGGAAAGTCGCGCCCGAGCGATGGATGCGTGAGCTGCCAGAGCACCCTGAAATCTCGCCGACATCCTTCAGGTGATGACTGCCGAGATCGAACGCCGCGCACGCTCGGAGTCGCGCCCATGCGTCACCTCGCTGAGGAGCACTTGACCACCATGGCCGACCGCCATCAACCGGGCCGCCCGATTCAACTCAGAGCCGAAATAATCCCCA
>CAVRIR010000001.1:0-28963 GCA_963721305.1 uncultured Acidimicrobiia bacterium | reverse complement strand
GAAAAGCGAAAGGTCACCGGATCGACGCCGGTCCCGACCACCACATCGAAGCGCAGGTCAGAGCCCACGCGTGAGCGTTCCGTCATCTGCTCGATGACTGGAACGCCCAGGCGACGGCTTCCAGGGGCCGAGCAACTGATGAAGGTCAAGAGCTGAACGCACTCAGGCTCGAGAGCTGGCTCTGGTCGAGCGAGTCGAACCCGGACGTGAAGTCGGATCCTGCGCCGGTCGACGAATCGTCCGTCCCGAAGTCGGTGGTGAAGTCGCTCTGGTTGGCCACCTGGCTGTCCGACTGAGCATCCGTCTGGGCATCGGTGCCGTCTACGGTCGGGACGCCGGCGCTGTTGTCGGACGAGACCTCGGTCCCGAAGTCGGTGCTCTCCGAAGTGGTTTGGCCGGTGTCACTCGTGGGCGCGGACTGGCTGTTGTCACCGCTGCCGGACGGAATCGTTGCGGATGCGCATGCGCCAGTGGACAAACCGACGGCCAGGACCAGCGCAACGCGCCCGATGAGTGCTCCAACGCGCATCCGGTGCCCCCACCCTTCGATGACGCGAGCCGCCACCGTAGTGCGCGTCCCGCCCACGGCCCGACCGTGGCCGTCCGTCTCCCCTCCGCCGCCCATCCGCAACCCGACGGCCGCCCGTCAGCCGCCCATCCGCCGCCCGTCACATTGATGGCTGACCGACCGTTTTGGTGGCTCAGCGCGCCCAGAAGCCGGCGCCGTCCCTTCTGTGATGTCCGAGCCACCGATTCGGTGGCTGAAACATCAATGTGAGGGGGTCGGGTGAGGGGGGGTGGGTGCGGAGAGGGGGTGCGGGGAGACGACGTCAGGAGGGGGTGCGGCGGCCGAGGACGGCGAGGAGGCGGGTCTGGCTGTCGGCGTCGTCGGGGACGTCGACGTTCGTGCCGAACGCGCCGCTGCCTTGGAGCAGGTCGAGCTGGGGACGCACGATCTCCCAGCACGTCTCCACCAGCTCCGGGTCCAAGGTCGTGTCCTGCCCGGTGGCGACCGCGAGGTCCCAGCCGTGGATCAACACGTCGATGAAGCGATGGCCGGCGTAGATCTCGCCCGGAACCGGACCGTACGACACCGCGACCGGCGTCTCCATCGCGCCGGCGCCAGCGAACGCGTCACCCGCGGCTGTCGCCGATGCGTCATAGTGCCGCCCGGATCGTCACCGACGACGTCGCCGTCGTAGCGGTCACCGACCTCGGCGATGGTCTTACCCGCGACCAGTGGCTCGACCCACAGGTTGCCGCTCACCACGTGGTTGAGCAGCGCGCGCACGTCGTAGTCCTCGCACGGCGTCGACTTGTCCATGTCGGCTGCATCGATGCCACGCACGATGCGTCCGGTCGCGTCGAGTGCCTTGCGATGCTGCTCCACGAGATCGCTCATCCACCCGCCTCCATCTGCTTCACGCGCTCACGAACGTACTCGCGGCTGCCCTCGATGAATGGGCCGATGTTGGCATACCGCCCCGACACGATGTCGACGAACCACTCGGGCACGTAGATCTCGAACACGTCGGCATCGAGCTGCTTGCGTACGGCGTCGGTCAAGGTCTCGACCGGCAACGCCTCGAGATCCGATAGCGACTGCTCGTTGTCCGGCAGATGGAACAGCTCGGTGTCGATGATGCCGGGGTTCACCAAGTGGATGCGGATGTCGGTGCCGTCGAGGTCGACGGCCAGCGACTCCATGAACGCGCTGATCGCCGCTTTGGTCGCGCTGTATGCCGCCTCGCGTGGTGGACCGAGCCGAGCCGCAACCGACGAGATCGTGAGGATGCGGCCCGAGCCCCTCGCCACCATGCGCGGCAGCAATGCGAGCGTGAGGCGTACCGGCGAGAAGTAGTTGATCCGCATGACCTCTTCGACGACGTCGGGCGTCAGGTCGAGCGCATGCCTGCGCTTCGGGATGCCTGCGTTGTTGACGAGCAGATCGATCCCACCGAGCTCGTCCTCGACCTGCATGGCGAACGCCTCGATGGCGTCGAGCTCGCCGAGGTCGATCGTCCACGAACGCGAATCCGGCGCGGTCTTCCGGCAGTCGGCCAACACCTCGGCGAGGCGGTCAGACCGCCGCGCGCAGATGCCGACGGTCGCGCCCGCGCCGGCGAACGCTCGCGCCAGGCCGGCACCGATGCCCGAGGACGCACCGGTGATCAGCACCTTCTTGCCGGCGAGGTCGTATGCCACTCATCCCTCCTTGGGTGCGCCGTGCTCGGACACACAGTGTTCGGGAGCAGGAACGTCGAGCGCGGGATTGCGATCGAAGAAGCCGTACGGCACGAGATGGAAGCCCGCGTACTCGACCGGCATGACCGGCCAGTCCTCTGGACGGGGGATGTGGGTGACGCCGAACGAGTACCACAGCACGACGTCGGTGCCCACGAGCGATCGGTCCGCCGAGGTCCAGCGGGGCAGCCCGTCTTCGCCGGTCGACTGGTTCGGGTACGGACCGGAGGCTCGGCGCTCGTCGGGCGCGTACGGCGTGACCCACAGGTTCCGTGTGGCGAACGCGGCGCGCCGGCCGACGGACGACGACGGAGTCCGCCAGGAGCGTCGGCGTCGAACCGGGGACGAGCTTGTACGCGACCGGCTCGCCGAGACCGTTGCGCACCGACGGGTTCACGATCTTCCACGTGCGGTTGCGCGACGGATCGACGAAGCGCTGCGCGTCGCGCTCGTGCTCGAGCCGCGTCGCGTGCGGCCGGAACGCATTGCCGATCGGGTTGTCGTCGCCGAGCGGATCGGGGACGACGTCGACCTCGTAGACCTCGTTCACCGGGCCGTCGACATCCATGTCGAGCCGCATGCAGAACATGTGCTGATGATGGGGTGCAGCAAGTCCGGGCGCGATGACGTTCGCGTGCGTGGGTGCGGGACCCGACGGGTCGTACGCCATGGTCGACATGATCCCGGTGAGCTTCACCTCGAGCTGCAACGAGCCGTCGAGGTAGAAGTACCAGTAGAAGCCGTAGTCGTAGTTGCCGACCGTCGCGATCGAGCTCACCACCAGCCGTCGCGAACGTCGCACCTCGGTTGTGCCGCCCTGCATGTCCCAGTGCTTCCACAGGATCCCGTAGTCCTCTTCGTGGATGCACACGGCGTTGGTGATCGTCGTACGGGTTGCCGTGCTCGTCCGAGAAGACGGCGTCGAGATAACGAATCTCTCCCAGGCAGTCGCACCCGAGCGCGAGCGAGTTCGCCATGCGCCCGAGACCCCACTCGCCTGCGTCGAACGCGTTCTTCCACCCGTGCATCGGACCGGGATCGGCATACGGCACGACCATCTCGCTGATCGCGGCGCGATGCAGGATCGAACGGGTGCGGCCGTCGTCCTCGTAGCCGACGTCGTGCAGCACGAGGCCCTCGTACGGATCCATGGAGACACGCATCGACCAGCGCTGCCACGAGATCGAGTGGCCATCGATGGTGAAGCTCGGGCCTTCGGGCTGCACGATCTCGAGGGGGCGTAAGCCGGCGCGGACCGGTTCGTTGTCCGCGAGCAGGTACGAACCCTTGTCGCGAGGCACCGGTACGACACCGTGGTCCTGCACCTCGAGCACCTCGGTCGTGGCGAGATCGACGAACACCAACACGCCTTCGATGGGCCGCGCGTAACCGTTGTCCGTCGGCTCGTCACGTAGGTACGACAGCACGCGCGTGATGCGGCGGTTCGTCTCGTGCGCGATGCCGAACCGGCCCGCGGGCCACGGATCGAGCTGCACCTTGGCGAAGTCCTCGATGCCACGCGCGCGCATGGCTTCCTGCCACTGCTCGTTCGCCTTCACGGCGACGATCGCGTTCAACGACTCCTCGAACAGCAGCGCTGGGTACACGTCGGTGACTTCGTCGCAGCTCGTCACCGTCTCGTCGGTCAACGACACGACCGACTCGAGCAGTACCGGACCCGGTCCTGGGACCACGGTGATCGCGGCACGACGTTCCACGTTCGGGTGCTCGAGCTCGTCCTTCGACGGCTCATCGAGCACGACGCGCGCGACGAGCATCGAATCGTCGACCTTGCCCGCCTTGGTGCGGAGGATCTCGACGGCGCGCGTGATCTCGTCCGCGGTCAGCGGTTCGAGCGGATGGACCGTCATACCGGAAGCCCTCCTCGCGCCACCGCGAACTGCCGGTCGGGGTCGTCGCACGGGCGGCGCGACCTGGGCGGGCCCGCGGCCGGATCACCGACGAGCGTCTCTGCCCCCGCCGGCGCGTACTGCAGGATGTACGCCTTGCGCGCCTCGCCTGTCGTGTTCGGACCAGTGAGGTGCGGCGTCAGCGACGAGAACACCACCGCACCGCCGGCGGCAACGGGCGCGGGCACCGCGCTGGGCGGGTCGCTGAAGCATTCGAACCCGAGCGGCTCGACGTACGTGTGCGCAAGCGTTCCCAGGCGATGCACACCCGGTGCGACAACGGGACAGCCGTTGGCTTCGGTGGCGTCGGTGAGCGCCAGCCAGATCGTCAGGTACTGCTGCGGCTCGATGAACGTGTAGCCGTTGTCCTGATGCCACGGGAACCGCCGCGGCTTCTCGGGCTTCTTGTAGACGGCCTGATCCCAGTAGAGGTTGACGTCGGGGCCGAGCAGATCCGTGCACAGCGCGGTGATCGCCGGCGAGCCGGCCACGTCACGAAGCACGGCCGACCGCGCCGCGAGGTGGACTGCGAACGTGAGCGCGCCGGCTTCGGCGATCGTGTGCCGCTCGTCGGGCTGCTGGCGCAGGAAGGCTTCAACCTCGGCCTCGCGGCGGTCGATCTCTTCGGTGATGGCAGCCAGCGTGCCGTCGTCGACGACGCGATCGACGACGAACCAACCCTCGCGGTCGAACTGCGAAGCGTCGGCTTCGCTGACCCGCCCGAACGGCGGCTGCGGGCTCTGCCAGGTGAACGACGTGTTCCACGGGTGCGGCACCGGCTCCCCCACGAACTGAGAGAGTAGAGGCGTCATGGATCCCCGGCAGCAGGAACCTTCGCGCTCACGTGACGAGAGTCACGTCCCCCTGCTTCGACAATCGGCCACCGGACCCGACAGCATCTCGTCGTGCTGAAGCGCACCGCGGACATCTGCTACCGCCACCGGTGGCGGGTTCTCATCGCCTGGATCGTGCTGCTCGTCTCGCTGAACGTGGTCGCGGGCGCGATCGGCTCCGATTTCAGCCAGACGTTCCACCTCCCGAACACGGACTCGCAGAAGGCGTCCGATCTCCTCGATCGCAACTTCCCGGCCCGGGCGGGCGAAACGGCGTCCGTCGTGTTCAAGGGAAACCCCTCACTCGACGACCCCGCCGTGCGGGCGCAGATCGACCAGACGCTGAACCAGCTCCGGCAGGTCCCGCGGGTCATCGCCGTCCGGTCGCCGTTCGACCAAGGCAACGGTCATCAGGTCTCGGCGACCAAGCCGATCGCGTACGCCGAGATCCAGTTCGGCGGCAAGACGGGAGACCATCTTCCCGATTCCGTCCGCAACCAGGTCGAGGACATCGTCTCCGCCGCCGACTCGCCGAACGTCCAAGCCGAGCTCTCCGGTGACTTCCAGCAGGGCAAGCCGCCCGGCACGTTCGCGCTCGGCCTCCTCGCCGCGATCATCATCCTGATGGTCGTGTTCGGCTCGGTCCTCGCGATGGGCCTGCCGATCATGAACGCGCTCTTCGGGCTCGGTGTCGGGCTCGCCGCGATCTCCCTGGTCAGCAACCTCATGTCGGTGCCCGAGTTCTCGACGCAGCTCGCCGAGATGATCGGCATCGGTGTCGGCATCGATTACACGCTCTTCATCGTCGCCCGCTACCGGCAGGGCATCCACGCGGGCATCGACCCCCAACGCGCCGTGACCAACGCAGTGTCGACGTCGGGCAAGGCGGTCTTCTTCGCCGGTTGCACGGTCATCATCTCGCTCGCGGGCATGTACCTCGTCGGCATCGAGTTCATCAGCGGGCTCGCAACCGGAGCGATCCTCGCCGTGGCGATGACGATCTTCACCTCGCTCACCCTGCTCCCCGCCGTGCTCGGCTTCGTCGGCAACAACATCGACCGCTTGCACGTGCCGTTCGTCAGCCGCTCGGACCATCACCGCGACGGCTTCTGGTACCGGTGGAGCCGGGTCATCCAGCGCCACCCGCTGCCGGCCGCGGCGGCGGGACTGCTGATCCTCCTGGTGCTCGCGTCGCCGGTGTTCGCGATGCAGCTCGGCAGCTCCGACGCGAGCAGCCGCCCGACGAGCGACACGACGAGGCGCGCCTACGACCTTCTCGGTGAGGGCTTCGGCCCGGGCTTCAACGGCCCGCTCCTGCTCGCCATGGAGGTGCCACCCGGCGCCGACACCGCCGCGCTCGGCGCGCATACACGACGCCATCGCCGCCACGCCGGGCGTGGCCTCCGTCGGGTCGGCGCAGTTCAATCCGCAGCACGACACCGCGGTCATGCAGGTCTTCCCCACCACTTCACCCCAGGACCAGAAGACCGTCGATCTGATCCACGAACTGCGTTCCAAGACTCTGCCTGCCGCCACGAGCGGCACGGGGGTCTCCGCCCACGTCGGCGGCATCACGGCTGCGTTCGACGACGTGAGCACGCTGTTGCAGCAACGACTTCCCTACTTCATCGGGCTCGTTCTGCTGTTGAGCTTCCTGCTGCTGATGGTCGTGTTCCGCTCGCTGCTGGTTCCGCTGAAGGCCGTCATCATGAACCTGCTCTCCATCGGCGCGGCGTACGGCGTGCTCGTGGCCGTCTTCCAGAAGGGCTACGGCGCCAGCGTCTTCGGTGTCGGCAGCGGCCCGATCGAGAGCTTCCTGCCGATGATGTTGTTCGCCATCCTGTTCGGGCTGTCGATGGACTACGAGGTGTTCCTCCTGTCCCGCATGAAGGAGGAGTACGACCGCACGCACGACAACGGCGAGGCGGTCGCCGACGGGCTCTCCTCGACGGCGAGGGTCATCACCGCGGCCGCGCTGATCATGGTCACCGTCTTCGGCTCGTTCGTGTTCGGGGACGAGCGGGTCATCAAGGAGTTCGGCCTCGGGCTGGCCGTCGCCATCTTCGTGGACGCCACGGTCGTCCGGATGCTGCTGGTGCCCGCAACCATGGAGCTGCTCGGCGACGCCAACTGGTGGGTGCCCCGCTGGCTCGATCGCATCCTCCCGAAGGTCCACTTCGAGGGCGAGGCGGACCTCGATCTCGAGCTCGACGAACTCATGGAGCGTGACGCCACCCCGGTGGGGTAACACTCCCTCCGATGGCACTGCGCGACTGGCCTGTCGTCCGCCAGCTACTCGAAGGCGACCTCCACGGTCTCGGCTCCACCGCGCAGTCACCGCGAACCGAGCAGCTGACAGCCCGGACCGAGGAAGCCGATCAGACCGTCCCTTCCGTGTGCCCCTACTGCGCTGTCGGTTGCGGCCAGCTCGTCAGCGTCAAGGCCGGCCGGATCACCAACATCGAGGGCGACCCCGACTCGCCGATCTCGAGAGGACGCCTCTGCCCGAAGGGGGCGGCGACGTACCAGCTCGTCACCGGTGACCATCGGGAGCACCAGGTCCTCTACCGGCGGCCCAAGGGCACGTCGTGGGAACCGATTCCGCTCGACCGAGCGATGGACATGGTCGCAGCGCGGGTCAAGCGGGCTCGCGACGACCACTGGCAGGACAGCGACGAGAACGGCAAGCCGCTCAAGCGCACGATGGCGATCGCCCATCTCGGCGGCGCCACGCTCGACAACGAAGAGAACTACCTCATCAAGAAGCTGTTCACGGCGCTCGGCGCGATCCAGATCGAGAACCAGGCGCGCATATGACACTCCTCGACGGTCCCCGGTCTGGGGACCAGCTTCGGTCGCGGTGGCGCCACGACGTTCCAGCAGGATCTGCAGAACAGCGACTGCATCGTCATCCAAGGGCTCGAACATGGCCGAGTGCCATCCGGTCGGGTTCCAATGGGTGATGGAGGCGAAGGCGCGCGGCGCCACGATCATCCACGTCGATCCGCGATTCACGAGGACGAGCGCGGTGGCCGACATCCACGTACCGCTGCGCGCCGGTAGTGACATCGCCTTCCTCGGCGGGATCGTCAACTACATCCTCGAGAACGATCGCTTCTTCCGCGACTACGTCGTGCACTACACGAACGCGCCGGCGATCCTTCGCGAAGAGTTCCGCGACACCGAGGACGGCGACGGACTCTTCAGCGGTTGGGACGAGGAGAAGCATTCGTACGACCCGACTTCGTGGGCGTACGAGGGCGTCGACGTCGCGCCGGCCGCCGGGCAACGTGAAGAGTTCACGAGCGAGCCGTACTCCGCGCGCGGCACGGCGCACGCTGCCATCCACTTCGATCCGACCCTGGAAGATCCTCGCTGCGTCTTCCAGGTGTTGAAGCGGCACTTCTCGCGTTACACGCCCGAGATGGTCGAGGACGTGTGCGGTGTGCCTCGCGAGGAGTTCCTCCGCGTCGCTGAGGCGCTGTGCGACAACTCAGGACGAGAGCGCACGTCCGCGTTCTGCTATGCGGTCGGCTGGACGCAACACACGGTCGGTGTGCAATACATCCGGACGGCCTCGATCATCCAGTTGTTGCTCGGCAACATCGGCCGCCCGGGCGGGGGGATCCTCGCGCTGCGGGGACACGCCAGCATCCAGGGCTCGACCGACGTGCCGACGCTCTACAACCTGTTGCCGGGCTACCTACCGATGCCCAAGGCCAAGAACGACGCCACGTTCCACGAGTACCTGACCAACAACGGATCGAGCTCGGGTTGGTGGAGCGAGTTCCCGAAGTACGCGGTGTCGATCCTGAAGGCGTGGTGGGGTGACAACGCGACAGAGGCCAACGATTGGTGCTACGGCCACCTGCCGCGGCTCACGGGCGACCACTCGCACATGGTCACGGTGGCCGACATGGCCGACGGCAAGCTCAGCGGCTACTTCGTCATGGGTGAGAACCCGGTCGTCGGCTCGGTGCACGGGAAGCTGCACAAGCAGGGGATGCGACAGCTCGACTGGCTGGTCGTGCGCGACTTCGTGCGCATCGAGACCGCGGAGTTCTGGCAAGAGGATCCTGGCGCGATCGACACGGAGGTCTTCTTCTTTCCGGCCGCGACGCACACGGAGAAGGACGGCACCTTCACGAACACGCAACGGCTGTTGCAGTTCCACCACAAGGCCGTCGAGCCTCCGGGCGATTGCCGCAGCGAGCTCTGGTTCATGTTCCACCTCGGGCAGAAGCTGCGGGCGCTGTACGGCGACTCCGCGGATCCGAAGGACGCGCCGCTGCTCGAGCTCACGTGGGACTACCCCACCATCGGTGAGCAGGCGGAGCCGGACGTCAACGCGATCCTGAAGGAGATCAACGGGTTCACCGTGTCCGACGGCGCGCCGGTGACCGGCTACACCGACTTGAAGGCCGACGGCTCGACGGCGTGCGGTTGCTGGATCTACTCGGGCTGCGTCAAGGACGGAATCAACCAGACCGCTCGGCGCAAGCCCGCGTCGGAGCAGTCTTGGGTCGCACCCGATTGGGGATGGGCGTGGCCCGCGAACCGGCGCCTGATGTACAACCGCGCCTCGGCGGATCCGGACGGCAAACCGTGGTCAGAGCGAAAGTCCTACGTGTGGTGGGACGACGAGCAAGGCAAGTGGACGGGACACGACGTCCCCGACTTCATCGCCGACCGTCCTCCGTCGTATCGACCCGGCGAAGATGCGAGCGGCATCGACACCATCAGCGGTGCGGCGCCGTTCATCATGCAAGGGGACGGACGCGGCTGGATCTATGCGCCCACCGGGATCGTCGACGGCCCGTTGCCGACGCACTACGAACCACAGGAGTCACCGGTCGAGAACTTGCTGTACGTGCAGCAGCACAACCCGGCGCGCATGGAGTGGAAGCGGTCGGACAACCCGTATCACCGGTCGTTCAACGACCCCCAGCACCCGTACGTGGTCACGACGTACCGGCTGACCGAGCACCACACCGCCGGCGGGATGTCCCGCTGGCTCCCGTGGCTCGCCGAGTTGCAGCCCGAGTTGTTCTGCGAGGTCTCGCCCGCCCTCGCCTCCGAGCGCGGCCTCACCAACGGCGGCTGGGCGACGATCTCGACATTGCGCAGCGAGATCGAGGCCAGGGTGCTGGTGACCGACCGGATCCCACCGCTACGCCTCCGCAAGCGCACCATCCACCAGATCGGACTTCCGTACCACTGGTCGAGCAACGGACTCTCGACCGGTGACACGGTGAACGAGTTGATCAGCTTCGTCGCCGACCCGAACGTATCGATCCAGGAATCCAAGGCGCTGACCGCTGACATCCGTCCAGGTCGCCGCCAGCGTCGAAGCGATGGAGGTCACACATGAGCGTCGGGTTCTTCACCGACACCACGATCTGCATCGGTTGCAAAGCATGCGAGGTCGCTTGCAAGCAGTGGAACCAGCTCCCCGACGACGGTTTGATGTTCACCGGCATGTCGTACGACAACACGGTGCATCTCGGCGCGTCGACATGGCGACATGTTGCGTTCGTCGAGCGGCCGACGGTCGAGAACACGAAGTTCTCGTGGTTGTTGATGTCGGACGTGTGCAAGCACTGCGAGACCGCGGGGTGCCTCGATGCCTGCCCGACGGGCTCGATCATCCGAACGGAGTTCAACAGCGTCTACGTGCAACCGGACATCTGCAACGGGTGCGGCTACTGCGTGTCGGCCTGCCCGTTCGGCGTCATCGACCGCAACGAGGACGATGGGCGCGCGTGGAAGTGCACGCTTTGCTACGACCGGCTCGATGCAGGCATGACTCCCGCGTGTGCACAGGCATGCCCCACCGAGTCGATCCAGTTCGGTGACATCGACGAGCTGCGCGCACGAGCAGGCGATCGGGTGCGCGCGCTGCACGATGCCGGCGTGACCGACGCCTATCTGTACGGCGCGGACCCGCACGAGCAACCGGGGACCGACGGGCTCAACGCGTTCTTCCTCTTGTTGGATCGGCCGGAGGCGTACAACCTCCCGCCCGCACCGGTCGCGCCACGCAAGCACATCGGACGGTCGTGGCGATCGATGGCGGCGGCGTCGGCCGCAATGGCGGTTGCCGCGGTCGTCTCGGTCGCCGGGCGGCGCCGGTGACAGTCGCCGGTTCCGAGGATGTCCGTCACGACGACGTGACCTACTACGACGTCCCGGTCCTGAAGCAACCGGTGTGGAAGTGGTACATCCCGGCGTACTTCTTCTTCGGCGGGGTCGCAGGCGCAGCGTCGACGCTCGCTGCTGTCGCGAGTCGGTTCCCGACCCTGCGCCGCCGAGCGCGGCGACTGTCACTCGTGTCGATCGGCTTCGGCACGGCCGCACTGGTCGCCGACCTCGGTCGTCCGTCTCGCTTCGCGAACATGCTGCGCGTGCTCCGGCCGACGTCGCCGATGAGCGTGGGCTCCTGGCTGCTGGCGCTGTTCGGTCCGGCCGCCGGTGCGGCCGCAGTGCTGCCGGATGCACTCGCCGATCCCGCCGGCGCGGTGGCGGGGCTCGCCGGCCTTCCGGTGGCCGGCTACACCGGCGTGCTCGTCGCCGCGACGACCGTCCCGGCCTGGCAGGAGGCCGGGCAGGCGTTGCCGGCGCTCTTCACGGCCTCGGGCGTCGCCGGCGCGGCGTCGATCCTCGCACTGGCGCCCCACGACGACCGAGAGGCGGCGGTGCTGCGCCGCTACGGGCTCTTCGGCAAGGTGGGCGAGCTCGCGGCGTCGTTCGCGCTCGAGCAGGAGGTCGGCTCGGTCGAAGCCGTCGCTCGCCCGTACCACGAAGGCCGATCCGCAACGCTGTGGCGAGCGGCCCACGCGTGCACGACGGTGAGCCTGCTCCTGTCGTTGCCCCGACGGCGTGCGCGTCGGCGCGAGCAACTCGCAGCGCTGACCGGCGTGGCCGGCTCGTTGCTGGTCAAGGTGGCGGTGATGGAAGCGGGCAAGGCATCCGCCGCGGATCCGCGCGCAACGTTCCACCTCCAGCACGCCGTCGGGAATAGCCGCATGACGAACAACCGTTGAGGCCCGCATGGCAGTCAAGCGTCTGAACCACGCGGTGCTCTACGTGCGCGACGTCGATCGCACCGCCCGCTTCTACCAAGAGGCATTGGGCTTCACGGTCGCGGTGCAGTTCCCCGGCGCCGCGTTCCTCAAGGTGCCCGACTCGCACAACGACCACGACCTCGGCCTGTTCGCCATCGGCGAGGCGGCGGCCGACAGTCCCGCGGGGCGCGGCGCCGTCGGCTTGTATCACCTGGCGTGGGAGGTCGAAACGCTCGGCGAGCTGCAAGAGGTGGCCGAGCGCCTCAGCCGCATGGGCGCGCTCGTGGGCGCGTCTGACCACTCGACCACCAAGGCCCTGTACGCCAAGGACCCCGACGGCATCGAGTTCGAGGTGAGCTGGCTCGTCCCCGCCGACCTCGTCGACGACGATCTGCGCAAGGCGATGGCGAACGTGCTTCCCCTCGACCTCGCTCGCGAGATCGACCGCTACGGCGCCGACCGCCCCGGACTCGAGACGGTCGCCTACCACTGACCCGAATGTCGGGTGAGCTGCGAACGAGCGGAGAACGGCGGAATCTGCTCAACTGCTGACCCACCGGTCTTCCGGGCACATCTGTGGGGAGGGGGCGCGGTGAGCGACGACCGGCGATCCAGGAGGACACCGGCCTTGCCGCAGCGTCCGATCGGTGACTGACCTCAACACGAACCCGCTTCGGCGCCTGACGGCAGCGCTCGGGTCGGCGATCACGAGTGACGAGGTCGCAGACGCGATCCTGCAACACGGCCTGCGTGAGCTCGGCGCGCTCGCAGTGAGCCTGTGGCTCATCACCGACGACGCCTCGGCACTCGAGTACACCGGCGGCGCCGGCGTGATCGCGTACGACATCCAGAACTTCTCGAGGCTGCCGCTCGAGGCCGACCTCCCGGGAACGATCGCCGTCTCCACCCGGGAGCCGATCGTCTACCGGTCGAACACCGAACGCAACGCTCGTTGGCCCGACCTCGAAGGGGTGCGCAGCGCGACAGCCACCTCGGTGATCCTCCCGCTCGTCGCCCGAAACGAGGTCATCGGCTGCCTGTCGGTGGGGTTCGGAGTCGAACGGGACGTCGATGCTGACGAGCTGGCGCGGCTGCTCACGGCGGCCGACCAGTGCGCGCTCGCGATCGATCGCGCTCGCCTGCTCGACCGGGAGCGCGAGGCGCGCCAGACACTCGAGTTCCTCGCCGAGGCGACGCGCCTCATGATCGGCTCGCTCGATCCGGAGGTCGTCCTCGACCAGTTGTTGACGTACGCGGTTCCGCTCGTCGCGGACTGGTGCTGCGTCTTCGTGCACGACAAAGGCGTGCTTCGACGCACCGCGGTGAAGATCGCGCATGACGAAGACTTCTCGGCGCGCATCCTGCGCGACGCACCTGACGTTCCACTCATGTCGGACATGCCGATCGCGCTCGCATGGCGCAGCGGCGACCCTGTCCATGTCCCGACGCCGACGGCCGAACTCGCGCATGACATGTTCGGCGAGCTCGCACCCGAGGTGCTGTCCCGTGGATGGCACGATCTGGTCGCGTGCCCGATCATGGCGCGCGGTACCCGCGTCGGCGTCATCACCTTCGCCTTCACGACGTCGAGCCGCCACTACGACGAGGTGTTGCTGGCGATGGCGTCAGGGCTCGCGGCGCGCGCGGGAGTCGCGCTCGACGTCGCTCGGCGCTTCGAGCGTGAACGGATGACCGCCGCGACGCTCGTGGCCGCGGTCTTGCCCGAGCGGCTGCCGCAAGTGCAGGGCTGGTCGATCGCGGCGCGCTACATGCCCGCGGGCGACACGGTCTGCGGTGACTGGTACGACGTCGCGTCGCTTCCGGACGGGCAGTTGCTCGTCGGCGTGGGTGACGCCGCGGGCCACGGGCTGATGGCCGCGACACTGATGGCGGAGCTGCGCAACGCGGCGCGCGGTCTCGCGTTCGCGGGACAACGCCCGACGCGCCTGCTCGACGATCTGTCGGCCTTGGCCGCGCTCAACGTCGTCGACAGCTTCGCGACCGCGGCCTACGGACGGCTCGACCCCTCCACCGGTGAGGGCTGGTGGGCGCTGGCGGGGCACCCTCCGCCGCTCCTGCTCCGCCCGGAAGCGCCGCCGGCGTTCGTCTCGCTCCCGCGGCGCCCGCCGCTCGGCATCAAGAACGTCAAAGACGAGATACTTCCGGATCATCGGGTGGATCTGAGACCGGGCGACACGCTCGTGCTCTACACGGACGGACTCGTCGAGCGCCGACGCGCCGACTTGGACACGGGACTGGCCCGACTGGAGACCATCGCCTCCGGCGCCGTCAGCGATGCCGGGACGCTCGCCGACAAGATCGTCGACGGCCTCTGCACCCGCGACATGGAGGACGACTGCAGCGTCCTGGTGATCCACCGGAGAATCAGTGAAGGTGCATGACACTGGGCATCTCGCGGATAGGGAACGCCGCGGCCGTATGGACACCACGGCCCCCACGTCGACGCCCCTTCCCGCGTGGCCGCGACTTCGTGAACCGCAACGTCGGCGGGCTCCGAGAGCTCTGAGGCATCGGCGAGCCGATCACGACGGATCGTGACGACGTGCGTTGTCCGAATGCCATCGCCACGAGTCGCAGATCCGATCATCCGCGGCCGGCACGATCGGCCGACTGCACGTCGACCGTCCTGATCGGCGCGGGAGCGCGCTCAGGTGACGGTGGCGGACTTGCAGCCGACGGCGTTGTTCTGTCCGGGACCGACGTTGATCCCGTACGCGCACACCGTGTGCATACCCGGCGCGACTCCGAATACCGGCGCGTCGAAACCGTGACTCGACCCGTAACCGGGGAACATCGCGCCTACATCAGGCCGGGAGAACGACGCCGTGCCCAACACGAACCCCTGACCATCCACATACACATGCACCGCGATCGACGACGCCGTATCCGGATCGATCGCCCAGCCCGCCACCCTCACGGAACCATGACCACCCTGCGCCAGGTCCAGCGACCCGAACGGCGAACCCGACGGCACCACCACCGACCGGCAACCCACTGCGTTGTTCTGACCAGGACCCACGTTGATCCCGTACACGCACACGGTATGAGCACCCGGTGTGACACCGGCCAGCGCGCTGAAACCATGATTCGACCCGTAACCAGGGAACATCGCGCCCACATCAGGCCGCGACAACGACGCCGTGCCCAACTGGATGCCCTGAGCATCGACATACAGGTGCAGCCGCGATCGGTGACGCGGTATCCGGATCGATCGCCCAGCCCGCCACTGTCACCGAACCAGGACCGACCTGCGCCACGTCCAGCGATCCGAACGGCGAACCCGACGGCACCACCACCGACCGGCAACCCACTGCGTTGTTCTGACCAGGACCCACATTGATCCCGTACGCGCACACGGTGTGCGTACCCGGCGGGATACCGGACACCTGCGCATCGAAACCGTGACTCGACCCGTAACCAGGGAACATCGCCCCCACATCAGGCCGCGACAACGACGCCGTGCCCAACACGAACCCCTGACCATCCACATACACATGCACCGCGATCGACGACGCCGAATCCGGATCGATCGCCCAGCCCGCCACTCGCACCGAACCAGGACCACCCTGCACCACGTCCAACGAACCGAACGGCGAGGGCGAGCCCGGCCCGCGAGCGGATACGGCCAGCACGCGGTCGGTCCCGTTGCCGTTGTCCGTGGTCACGTACAGGATCCCGTTCGGGTCGAGCTCTGCACCGCGGAGGCGCCCGAACGTGCCGTTCAACTCCGGTGGGGTGGCGATGATCTTGGCGGTGTTGGTGGCCGCGTCGACCGAGAAGATCTGAAGCGCCGACCCCTTCAGCGTGCTGACTGCGAGCGCGCCCTGCCACGGTCCCCAGTTCGTGCCCCGCAAGAAGGTGGCGCCGCTCGTGGCGAGGGTCGGGATGCCCGACGACCACGCTGCGTCCTGCACGTTCGGGATGCTGTGGTCCGTCATCGGGACCGATTCGTTGTAGCCCCCGGGGGCGGCACTGACCGGGTTCCAGCCGTAGTTCTTGCCGTTGATCAACTGGTTGATCTCGTCGTCGCGGTCGGGCCCGTGCTCGACCGACCACATGATGTTGGTCGCCGGCTGGAGCGCGAGGCCCTGGACGTTGCGATGGCCCAGCGTCTGGATGCGAGGGTCGCCGGCCGCAGGGTTGCCGAAGAACGGGTTGCCCGCCAGACCGTCGCCGGTGAACCGGTCGACGCGCAACGTCTTGCCCGCGAGCGAGTGGGTGTCCTGTGGGTTGGTGCCGAGCGCGGCGTCGCCGGTTCCCACGATCAGCGCCCCGCTCGGGTCGACGCGCAGTTGACAACCGCCGTGACGACCGGCTTCACCGTCGATGCCGCCGACCAGCGGATCGTTGACGCGGGTGGCCGCGGTGCCGGCCGGGTTCACTTGCCAGGCCACGACCTGCACCGAGAAGTCCATGTCGGTCGTGCCCTGGCATGTGTAGATGCGATGGTTGGTCAGGTAGCCGGGATCGGGTTCCACGGACATCAAGCCCGTCTCGACTGCGACCCACAGATCACTCATGTCGACGGACAGCTGATGGAACGTGCCGCCCGGAGACCGCATCCAGAGCCGTCCCGGCCGCTCGGTGACGAACATCGTGCTGTCGGACGCGATCCCGACGTCCCACGCGTGGTCGAGTCCGGACAGCACCGTTGCGACCTGCAGGGACGGCGAAGCGACCGCAGCCGATGCGCGCGGCGCCGGCGCGACGCCGAGCGCGATCAGTGCGACGGCGAGCAGGATGGCAGCACAGGGGAGGCGCATGGAGGTTCCAGCATGTCAGACCAATTCGTTGGCGCGATCTGAGGCCAAGCTTTGGGGATGACCCTGCCGTCAGCCTTTCGCCCTACGCGTGATTCGTTGCACGCGCTCGCCTGCTATTCGATCGCGCCGGCGCGCAAGGCTCGCACCGGGCGGATCGGCCTGCGCCCGACCGGCGATGGCATCGGCACGCCACCGTTCGACGACGGCACGCAGATCGTGGTGCGCGGCGATCGATTGGAAGTCACGCCGGGGGAAGGAATCGACATCACGACCGTTCGGGCGGCGGCCGAGTTCCTGGGCATCCCGTTGCAGGCCGACCCCGGCGTCGGGTCGGACCTCCCGCCGTTCGAGCCCGATGCTGCGCTGGACGTGGATGCCGCGTCGTCACTCGCGCTCGGGTCGTGGTACTGGACGGGGCAGCAGACGCTCGACGCGCTCGGCGTGCGCATCGGCAACGAAGCGACCATCTCCGAGGCGCAGTTGTGGCCCGAGCACTTCGACCTCGCCGTCACCGTCGACCTGCCGGACGGACGCAAGGTGAACCTCGGCTTCTCGGCCGGTGACGGGTTCGAGACCGATCCGTACGTGTACGTCGGACCGCACGACATGACCGGAGTCGAAGGTGCGTACTGGAACGCGCCGTTCGGCGCCTACCAACCGTACGAAGCGCTCGACGGACAGGACCCGGTGGCCTCGGCGCTCGCCTTCATCGAGACCGGAATCGCCGCGCTCTGACGCCACTTAGGATGCGCGGCCGATGCCCGACCTTCCGCTGACCATCCCGCAGGTCGTCGCCCGCGCCGTCGAGCGCTTCGGCGACCGAGAGGCCGTCGTCGACGGCGATGTTCGCCTCTCCTTCGTCGAGTTCGCCGGCGAGATCGACCGCGCCGCGCGTGCGCTGATCGCCACGGGTGTCGACCCCGGCGACCGCGTCGCCATCTGGGCACCGAACATGTACGAATGGGCTGTCGTGGCGCTCGGCGTCCACCGGATCGGCGGCATCGTCATCCCCCTGAACACGCGGTTCAAGGGCAAGGAGGCCGGCTACGTCATCGGCGCCGCTGGCGCTCGCTTCCTGTTCACGGTCACCGGCTTCCTCGACACCGACTACGTCGAACTGCTGCGAGACGCGCCCGGCTCCGAGTCGATCGAGGAGACGATCGTGTTGCGCGGCGCGGTCCCCGAAGGCACGACGTCGTGGACGGACTTCCTGGCCCGCGCCGACAGCGTTGACCCCTCGGAATCAGCGGCGCGCGCCGACGCGATCCGGCCGGACGACCTCTGCGACATCCTCTTCACCAGCGGTACCACCGGCGCGCCGAAGGGAGCGATGCTCTTCCATTCTGCGAGCATCCGAGCCTTCGACTCGTGGTCTGACATCGTCGGCTTGCAGGAGGGTGACCGCTACCTCGTCATCAATCCGTTCTTCCACACGTTCGGGCTGAAAGCAGGCATCCTCGCGGCGCTGTTGAAGGGCGCGACCCTCGTGCCCCATCCGGTCTTCGACGTTCCCTCCGTGATGCGCCGCGTCGCGGAGGAGCACATCACGATGCTTCCCGGACCGCCCGCGATCTTCCAGACGATCCTGAACCATCCGGATCTCGACGACTACGACCTGTCGTCGCTGCGGTTGTCGGTCACCGGCGCCGCACCGATCACGACAGAGATGGTCATCGCCATGCGCGAGAAGCTCGGCTTCCAGAACGTCGTGACCGGCTACGGGCTGACCGAGGCACACGGCATCGCCGCGATGTGCCGCCACGACGACGATCCCGAGACCATCGCGACGACGTCCGGTCGTGCGATCCCCGGCGTCGAGATCAAGCTGATCGACGACGACGGCAAGGAAGTCGGCGTGGGCGAGCCGGGCGAGGTGCTCGTGCGCGGCTACAACATCATGCGGGGGTATCTCGACAATCCCGAGGCAACCGCCGAGGCGATCGACGACGAGGGATGGCTGCACACCGGCGACATCGCGACCGCCGACGAAGCCGGCAACCTCTCGATCACCGATCGCAAGAAGGACATGTTCATCGTCGGAGGCTTCAACGCCTATCCCGCGGAGATCGAACGGATCATGACCGCGCATCCGGGGATCGCGCAGGTGGCGGTGATCGGCGTGCCCGATCAGCGACTCGGCGAGGTCGGGAAGGCCTTCGTCATCCCCACGACCGGCACACAGCTCGACGTCGACGAGTTGATCGCGTGGTGCCGCGACAACATGGCGAATTACAAGTACCCGCGCACGATCGAGATCGTGGACGTGCTGCCGCTCAACGCGTCCGGCAAGGTGCTCAAGTACGACCTGCGAGCGCGGTCGTGACGCCACGCCGCGCCCGAAGGCGACTGGCTCGGCACGTCGCACCTGCGGCTCGAGCGCCACGGATCGCTCGCATGGTGCGTGATCGACCGGCCGGAGAAGCGCAACGCCATGACGCCGGCGATGTACTTCGGTGTACGGAGGGCTGTCGATCTCGTGAATCGGGATGCGACGCTGGCCGGACTGCTCATCACCGGGACCGGCGACGTGTTCATCCCGGGCGGTGACATGAGCTCGAGCTACGACGACGGCTGGACCGACCTCGGCGACCTCCTGCACATGGACGTCACGCCGTTCGACGCGGTCCGCCATTCGGCCAAGCCGGTCGTGAGCGCGGTCAACGGTCTGGCGCACGGCGGCGGCATGATGATCGCGATGCTCTCTGACGTCGCGGTGGCGAGCGACCGGGCGACGTTCCGTTCTCCAGAGATCTACCGCGGCATCGCCGACACGCACTACGCGCAGATCCTCCCCCACCAAGTCGGCATCGCCCGTGCACGCGACCTGTTGCTGTCGGCGCGGACGCTGACCGCCGAAGTGGCGTGCGAGTGGGGACTGGTGACGCGCGTCGTCCCGCACGACCAGCTTCTCGATGCCGCGACACAGGTGCTGACCGAGTGCTGCTGGGGCGCGCCCGCCGCCCGGCGTGAGGTGAAGCGGGCGATCAACGCGCAGTACGGCATGTACGACCGCATGGCGATGGATGCGAGCTTCCGCGGCGACGAGTACGTCGAGGGCTGGCAGTCGTTCGCCGAGCGGCGCGCGCCGAACTGGATACCCGAAGACATCCGGCCTGAGGGGCGGTTGTGAGGTTCGACACGGGGTTGCCGGCGCGGTGCTGACGAGCGAAGACCGCATCCTCACGACGCATGCCGGGAGCCTCCCGCGCCCGAAGGCCCTCGCCGAAATGCACGGCCGTCGGAACAGCGGCGAGGCGGTCGATCCGAACGAGCTTCGCCAGGTAGTGGAGGAGGCCACGGCCGCGACAATCGCCGCACAGATCGACGCAGGCATCGACATCGGCAACGACGGCGAGCAGGCGCGCGAGAGCTTCTTCACCTACGTCCAACACCGGATGACGGGGTTCGGCGGCTCGAGCCAGCGCGCGCTCATGCGCGACTTGCTCGATCACCCCGACTTCATGGAGCTGATGATCCCCCGGCTCGCGCGCGTCAAGGTGAACTTGATGGCCGCCCCCGCGGCGATTGCGGAGGTGACCTACGGCGATCGCACCGAGCTCGAGGCGGAGTGCGCGTTGGTGGCGGACGCTCCCTTCCCGCAGACGTTCATGACCGCGGCGTCACCTGGCATCGTCGTCGCCGCGATGAACAACCGCCATTACGCATCGCAGGACGAGTACGTCCGCGCCGTCGCCCGCGCGCTCGCCACCGAGTACCAGTACATCGTCGGACAGGGACTGCTGTTGCAGATCGACGCGCCGGATCTCGCGCTCGAACGCCACACCCTGTTCGCGGACCGGTCGCTCGACGAGTTCCTTGCGTGGATCGAGCTCGTCATCGGCGCGATCAACGAAGCACTGTCGGGCATCGACCCCGCAAGCGTGCGCCTGCACGTGTGCTGGGGGAACTACGAGGGTCCCCACACGTTCGACGTTCCGCTGAAGGAGATCCTGTCTCGCCTGTACCAGGCCAACGTCGGCGCGCTCGTCCTGTCGATGGCGAACGCGAGGCACGCCCACGAGTACGCGCTGTTCACCCGCGAGCCGCTCCCCGACCGCATGGTGCTCGTCGCCGGCGTGATCGACACGACCAGCAACTACGTCGAGCACGAAGAGGTCGTCGCCGACCGGCTCGAGCGCATCGCCACCGCGGTCGGCGATCCCCGACGCGTCATCGCCGGGACGGACTGTGGCTTCGACACGTCAGCCGGACTCGGCGACGTGGCGCCGTCACTCGTGTGGGAGAAGCTCCACGCCCTGCGCGCCGGCGCCGACCTCGCGACCGCCCGCCTCTTCTGAACCCGTTGTCAAGGGACGAGTGCGGAACGTGAGGTAGAGCCCTGCGCCCCTGCTGCTCACGGCGCGGGCTACAGCTGCTTGAGCACGTTCTCGCACGTGCTCACGTCGACACCGGGACCTGGCTCGACGTCGAGCTTGACGATCGTGCCGTCCTCGATCACCGCGGAGTAGCGCTGCGAGCGGGTGCCGAGACCGAAGCCGGATCCGTCGAAGGCGAGTCCCATTGCGTTGGCGAACTCGGCGTTGCCGTCCGCGAGCATCAGGATCTTGCCCTGGGCGCCCTGCGCCTTGCCCCACTCGTCCATGACCCATGCATCGTTCACGCCGATGCAGGCGATGGTGGCGATGCCGCGCTTCTTCAGTTCGTTGGCCCCGCTCACGAAACCCGGAAGGTGGATCTTCGAACAGCCTGGAGTGAAGGCGCCGGGAACGGCGAACAACACGACCCTCCCGCTGCCGAGCACGTCGCCGGTGCGCACGCTCGTCGGACCTTCCGCGCCCATGGTGCGGACTTCGACGTCCGGGACCTTGTCGCCAACCTTGATCGTCATGGTCTCGAACCCTACCGACGTTGCCCCTTGACGCCGTCACCGGAATAAAGTAAGAAGAACCTATCTTTACTGTGAGAACGACAGAGGGAGGGTCGTCATGCAGGTAGCCATCATCACCGGAGCGTCCCGGGGTCTCGGTCTCGCCCTCGCCGAAGCGCTCGCCGACCGTGGCTGGGCGCTCGTCATGGACGCTCGCGATCGCGATGCACTCGCCTCGGCCGCAGCGGCGCTCGCGGAACGGACGACCATCCGTGCCATTCCCGGCGACGTCACCGACCCGACCCACCGGCGGGCGCTCGTGTCTGCCGCCATCGAGCTCGGCGGAGCCATCGACGCGGTCGTCAACAACGCCAGCTACCTCGGTCCGAGCCCGCAGCCGCCGCTCGCCCACTACCCACTCGACGTCGTCCGTCGCGTGTACGAGGTCAACGTGTTCGCGCCGCTCGCGCTGGTGCAGGACGCGCTGCCGTCGCTCCGCCCCGGCGGCCGGATCGTCAACGTCACGTCGGACGCTGCCATCGAGGCCTACGAGGGCTGGGGCGGGTACGGGTCGTCGAAGGCGGCGCTCGAGCAGCTGACCGCAGTGCTCGGCGAAGAGCGTCCGGACCTGCGCGTGTACCGCGTCGACCCCGGTGACCTGCGCACGCAGATGCACCAGGAAGCCTTCCCCGGCGAGGACATCTCCGATCGTCCGTTGCCGCAGGTCGCGGTGCCTGGCCTCGTCCGACTGCTCGAAGGCGAAGAGCCGAGCGGTCGGTACCGCGCACAAGAGCTGGTTCCGGCATGACCGCCGTCGCTGCAGTCGAACGGCCGTCGGTACCCGGACGAGTGAAGTTCGAGCTGCCGAAGGAGCTCGAGGCGTCGGTGCCGCCCGAGGCCCGTGGCATCACTCGTGACGCGGTGCGGTTGATGGTCGCGTACAAGTCCGAGCAGCGCTTGGTGCACGCCAACTTCTCCGACATCCCACGCTTCCTCGACGCCGGCGATCTCGTCGTGATCAACACGTCCGCCACGCTCGCCGCCGAGGTCGATGGCGTCAGTCCGGACGGCGTCGCGTTGCAGGTGCACCTGTCTACGCAGTTGCCGGCCAACCTGTGGGTCGTCGAGCTGCGCCGCGACGGTGGTCCGTTCCGCAACGCGTCACCCGGGTCGACGGTGCAGCTGCCGGAGGGCGGTCATGTCGAGCTGCTGTCGCCGTACGAGCGCTCGAACGGACGCTTGTGGGTCGCGTCGCTGCAACTGCCGCAGCCGTTGCTCACGTACCTCGCCGTGCACGGCCGGCCGATCCGCTACGGGTACGTCCACGGCAGCTGGCCGATCTCGATGTACCAGAACGTGTACGCCACCGAGCCCGGCAGCGCGGAGATGCCGAGCGCGGGGCGACCGTTCACCCCGGAGGTCGTCACCCGTCTCGTCGCGAAGGGCGTCGGTGTTGCGCCACTCGTGCTGCACACGGGCGTGTCGTCGCTCGAGTCACACGAGGCGCCGTACGCCGAGTACTTCCGAGTCGATTCGCACACGTCACATCTCGTGAACGACACGCACCGGCTCGGCCGGCGGGTGATCGCCATCGGTACGACCGTGGTGCGCGCGCTCGAGACCGTCGCCGACGAGCGCGGGCGCGTCCATCCGGGTGAAGGATGGACCGAGACCGTCATCACCCCGGACCGCGGCGTGCGCGCCGTCGACGGGCTGCTCACCGGATGGCACGAGCCCGAGGCGTCACACCTCGACATGCTCGAAGCGATCGCCGGCCGCGACCTCGTCGAGCTGTCCTATGACGCCGCCCTTGCCGAGGGCTACCTCTGGCACGAGTTCGGCGACGTCGAGCTCATCCTCCCGTAACCACCCCTGCGAACGCAGCCACCCCCTGCGAACGCAGCCACCCGCTGCGAACTCCGGGGAGAAACGGGCGCTATGGCGCCCGTTTCCATCCAACATTCCCAACGGGGTCAGTGGGACTCGGTGGTGCGGTAGTCGCCGAAGGGCTCGTCGCGATCTTGCAGGGCCTTGGTGAGGCCCTGGGTCCGCATGCTCTCCATGAACTCCTGGAAGCTCTGCTGATGGATCGCCAGTGAGCACAGCTCGGTGCCCGAGCGGATCGCAGCGCGCAGTCCCATGACGTCCATCGCCCGATGGACGGTGCGCTTGTTGAGCTGCACGATGTCCGGCGGAAGCTTCGTGATGCGCAGTGCCACCTCGAGCACTCGCTCGTCCAGCTCTTCTGCCGGAAACGCGCGGTTCGCCCATCCTTGACCCGCCGCCTCGATGCCGGAGATCGAGTCGCCGGTGATCATCATCTCCATCGCCGTGCGCATGCCGAGGAACCACGCGTGGAACTGCATGTCCGGCGTGCCGAACCGCACTGCGGGATAACCGATCTTGGCGTCCTCCGCGACGAAGACCAGATCGCATCCCGTTGCGAGCTCGCTGCCGCCGGCGAGGCAGTAACCGTGCACCTGCGCGATCACCGGCTTGGCCTGGTCCCAGATGCTCATCCAGCCTTCGGTGACGTGCCGGGGCCACTGGCCCTCGCCCTTCGCAGTGAAGAACGGGAGCTCGTGACCCTCGTTGCCGCCACCGAGGTCGTAACCCGCGGAGAAGCACGTACCAGCGCCGCGGATGATCGTCACGCGGACGTCGTCGTCATCGTCCGCCTTGTGCAACTCCTCGAACAACGCGCCTCGCAACGGGTTGTTGAGCGCGTTGCGCTTCTCAGGACGGTTGAGGGTGAGCCGCCGAACGTAGCGCGCGGGTTCGTCGACGAGGACGAGGTCGCTCACTTGATCGCCTTCGGGTCCATGTCCGGGGACAACCGCTGCAGCTCCTTGTCGGGCACCGCATCGATCGGCTCGGCCACTTCCGCAACCGTCGGCCCGTACTCCGCGGCCAACGGCGCGAGCGCCTCGAGGTCGAAGTCGTAGAGGCGCGCCGCGTTGCCGGCGAGGATCTCGCGCATCTCCACCTCGGGTACGTCGTGGAAGCGCGACCGCAGGTGCTCGCGTGTGTACGGCCACGTGCCTTCGTCGTGCGGGTAGTCGCTTCCCCACATGAACCTCTCGGCGCCGATCTCGTCGCGCGCCGCGACGTCGGCAGGACCCGGCTGGCTCACACCCATCCAGACGTTCTGGTGGAAGTACTCGGTCGCGTCCTTCGGGAGGATGTGGTCCGCGCCGTAGCGGATCTCACCGGTCGCGCCGGTCTTGCGGATGCCACGAATCACGTCGTCGAGTCGGTTGAGCAACGGTGGCACCCACGCGCAACCTTGCTCGGTCAGCACGATCTTGAGTCGCGGAAAGCGCTCGAGGACTCCCGACAGGATCATGTGCACCAACGGGCGCTGGCTGTAGAAGCTGACCTCGGTGATGTACAGCAGCATCGACACCGGGTAGGGCCCGTAGTCCGGTGCGCCGGTACCGCCGTGGACGTTGATCGGGATCTCGAGGTCCTCGCAGACCCTCCACAACCGGTCGTACTCGGGGTCGTAGATCGGCTTCATCCACGTCGCCGACGGCGGGATGTTCGGGAGCAGCACGCCGCCGCGCAGGCCGTGGTCCTTGATCCACTTGACGTCGGCGATCGCATCGTCGATGTCGTTGAGGAAGATCTGCCCGATGCCGGCACGCCGCTCGGGGAACTCGTTGCACCAGTCGACGAGCCAGCGGTTGTGGGCGCGGATGCCGGCAAGACGGTGCTCGTAGTGCTCGGGCTCGGCCGGACCGGCGAACAGCACGAAGCTCGGGAAGAACGGCGGCACCGTGTTCGGGAACACGACCTCGCCGACGATGCCGTCGGCTTCCTGCTGCGAGTTGCGCATCTCGTTGTCCCAGTTGCGCAGGCGCCGGTTGTCACCGAGGTCCTTGTACGGGTTCTTGTACTTGCCTCGCCACGCGTCGAAGTCCTCGAGGTAGGCGGGATCGAGGTACTCGCGGTAAGCAGCGTGGCTCCCGCCGGCGTGGCAGTCGGCGGAGATGATCGTGTAGCGGTCCGCGACTCCGGTCGCTGCGGCCATGGGTGGCGTCCTTCCCCGGGTGCCCGCTGGTCAGGCCCCGTTCCGATCAGTCTGACGGAGGACAGGATGCCGAAACAAGAACGCGTTCTAGTTTGGCCGTGCGAGGATCCTGTGGTGGAGCTCGCCAACCCGGCCTGGTACGCCCTGCGAGGCCCGCACGGTGCGTTCGCGGAAGGCGGCCCGCTGGCCCTGCGCTACCAGCCCGACGTCGCCGTCTTCGCCGCCCTGCCGGACGAACCGACGCCCGCCGCGTGGCAACAGCTGCGCGACCTCGTCGGTCCCGGCGGCCACGCGTTCTTCCCGCGCGACACGCTCGAAGCACCGGAAGGATGGGAGATCGTGTTCTCGCTGGCGGCGCTCCAGATGGTCGCGACCTCGGTCGACAGCGAGCTCGACGGCGAGATCGTCCGGCTGCACGTCGAGGACGTGCCCGACATGATCGCATTGGTGCGGCGCGCCGAGCCCGGCCCGTTCGAGCCGCGCACGATCGAGCTCGGCGAGTACTTCGGCATCCGTGACGACGACGGCGCGCTGATCGCGATGGCCGGTGAGCGCATGTTCCCTTCGCCGTATCGCGAGATCAGCGCGGTGTGCACCGACGAGCCTCACCGCGGCAAAGGGATCGCAGCGCGACTCACGCGTCATCTCGTCGCCCGAATCGAGGCCCGCGGTGAGACACCGATGTTGCACGCAAGCGCGAACAACACGAACGCGATCCACCTCTACGAGAAGCTCGGCTTCACGGTGGCGCGAACGTTCGACGTCACGGGCTACCGCGCCGCGAAGTAGCGGTCAGTCGTCCAGATCAGCGGCCATCTTCTGGGTGACGTCGATGTACTCCTCGACCATCTCGAGGACGACCTGCTTCGTGGTGCGAACGCTGTTCATCCGGCTGACGATCTGACCGACCGGCATGCCGACGAGCTCGCGGGGCGGGCTCGCGCCCATCTTGCGGGTGGCGTACGAGTTCAGGATGAACTGAAGCGGCATCGGCAGCGTGCCCGGCGACTCGGGTGCCTCCCACGCCTCGGTCCACGCGGTGCGGAGCTGGCGCGCCGGTTTGCCCGTCAGCGAGCGTGAGCGCACCGTGTCGGTCGAGGTCGCCGCGAGCAGCTTGTCGGTGATCACACCGCCGTAGTCGTTCTCGATCGTCGTCAACCAGATCGAGCCGGTCCACGCGCCGTCAGCGCCGAGGGCCATCGCCGCGGCCATCTGGCGCCCCGACCCGATGCCGCCCGCCGCGAGCACCGGCACCGGTGCGATCGCGTCGACGACATCCGGCACCAGCACCATGGTCGCGACCTCGCCGGTGTGACCGCCCGCTTCGTAGCCCTGGGCGATGATGATGTCGACGCCCTGCTGCACGTCGCGCACGGCCTGTTCGACGCGTCCGATCAACGCCGCGACCTTCACTCCCTGCTCGTGCGCCTGGTCGATGGCCGACTTCGGCGGCGGCCCGAGCGCGGAGGCGAGCAACGAGATCGGATGGGCGAGCGCGATCTCGATCTGCGGCGCGCCGGTCGCTTCGGTCCAACCGAGCACGCCCGCACCCAGGCCGGCACCCGACTCGAGCGGCTGCTCGATCGCCGACGTCGACGCCGTGGTCGGCGAGGATCTTGTCGACGTAGTCCCAGTGGTCCTGGCTGATCATCGCCCGGAGCTGGGCGCCGATGTCGGACACCTCGTGGATGCCCGCATCGCGGTCGACGGTCTTCACCGGCATGACGACGTCGACGCCGTACGGCTTGCCGCCGACGTGCTCGTCGATCCACTTGAGCTCGAGCTCGAGCTGATCGGGCGAGAACGCGAGCGCGCCGAGCACGCCCATGCCACCGGCGTTCGTCACCGCGGCGACCACGTCGCGGCAGTGCGAGAAGGCGAAGATCGGGAATTCGATCCCGAACATCTCCGTGAGACGGTTCTTCATGTCGTTGGCTCCTTCGCGAGCTGCTGCGCGCGGGGATAGTCGGGCTTGCCGGACGGTTGCCGGGGGATCTCGTCGACGAGATGCAGCGCACGCGGGACCTTGTAGCCCGCGATGCGGCCGCGGCAATGCTCGACCAGATCCTCCAGTGTCGGCTGCGTACCGTCACGCGGTTGCACGATGGCGCTGACCTTCTGCCCCCATCGCTCGTCGGCGACGCCGACGACGAGGACGTCGTACACCTGCGGATGTGCCTTCAGCGCGGCCTCGACCTCCTCCGGGAAGATCTTCTCGCCGCCGGAGTTGATGCACTGCGAGCCACGGCCGAGCAGCGTGATGGTGCCGTCCTCCTCGAAGCGGGCGAGATCACCGGGTACCGAGAATCGCTTCCCGTCGACCTCGATGAACGTGGCCGCGGTCTTGACGGGATCCTTGTAGTAGCCGAGCGGCACGTTGCCACCTCGGGCGAGCCGGCCGACCTGACCGCGCTCGACCGGATGGTTGTCGTCGTCGATGACCACGGTGTCGGGCCCAGGTGGGACGTTGATCAGGCCGCTGCTCATCGCCGAGCCCCGCTCGATGAGGCGCAGACCGTTGAACCCTCCCTCGGACGAGCCCACCGCCTCGCTGATGTACGCGTTCGGCAACAGCTCCAGGAACTGCTCCTTCATCACCGGCGAGAACACCGCAGCCGTCGAGCTGACAGAGAACAGCGAAGAAGTGTCGTAGTTCCTGGTCGGCTCCGAGCGCTCGCTCCGCTCGCTGTCTCCGCCTCCGTGCGACTCGTCGCTGGCGCTTCCTCGCCGGCGCGACCGACTCGTCGCTGGCGCTTCCCTCGCTGCGCGCGACCGACTCGTTCCGAGGGCCTTCGAGCAAGGCCTCGATCAGCGGGCGCGCCATGGCGTCGCCGGTGATGGCGAGGCCGCCGATGCGATACTTCTCGACCGCGGCCCACACGTCCTGCGCGTCGAACTTCGGCAGCAGGACGATGCTCGTCCGTGGAACAGCGCGCCGAACGTGGTCCACTGCGCTGCGCCGTGCATCAACGGGGCGAGCACGAGCGCATGACCCAGCGGGTTCTCGGCACCAGATCGCGCCAGCGCGTACTCGTCCTCGACTCGCTCGCCGGTGACGAAGTCGATGCCCCCGCCGAGCGTGCGGAACACGTCCTCGTGGCGCCACATGACGCCTTGCGGAAGCCCGTGGTGCCGCCGGTGTAAAGGATGTAGATGTCGCCGTCGTCGCGCGGATTGAAGTCGCGGACAGGTGAAGCAGACGCAAGCACGTCTTCGTAACGGACGACGCCGTCGAAGCCATGTCGCACGGCTCGTCTCCGACGACCA